>OY969907.1:0-2419002 GCA_963704425.1 uncultured Acidimicrobiaceae bacterium | reverse complement strand
CTGATCAACGGCGTGACCGCGGTGATGTACGAAGGACTGCCGGACTCGGGCGGACGTGATCGTTGGTGGAAGATCATCGAAGAGAACAAGGTGACCATCCTCTACACCGCGCCGACCACGATTCGAACCCTGGCCAAGTGGGGGCATCAACACCCCGGTGGTCACGACCTCACCAGCCTGCGTCTCCTCGGCACGGTGGGCGAGCCCATCAACCCCGAGGCCTGGATGTGGTACCGCGAGTACGTGGGTGGCAATCGCTGTCCGATCGTGGACACCTGGTGGCAGACCGAGACCGGGGCGATCATGATCTCGCCGCTCCCTGGCATCACCGCGACGAAACCGGGCGCGGCCATGAAGGCGTTGCCGGGTATCTCCGTGGACGTGGTCGACAACGAAGGCAAGTCGGTGGGCAATGGCGAAGGCGGGTACCTGGTCATCACTCAGCCCTGGCCGTCCATGACGAGAGGCATCTACGGAGACCCCGAGCGATTCAAAGAGACGTACTGGGCTCGCTTCCCGGGTGTCTACTTTGCGGGTGACGGAGCGAAAAAAGATGACGAAGGCGACCTGTGGCTGCTGGGCCGCATCGACGACGTCATGAACATCTCAGGACACCGACTCTCGACGACCGAGGTCGAGCACGCGCTGGTGGGCTACCCCGGAGTGGCCGAGGCCGCCGTGGTGGGGGCTAGCGATGAGACCACCGGGCAAGCCATCGTCGCTTTCGTGACGCTGAAGTTGTCGGCGGACGAGGCGCAGAAGGACCAGGCTTCGACGGTCGCAGCTCTTCGCGATCACGTCGCCAAGGTCATCAGTCCCATCGCCAAACCTCGTCAGATCATCCTGACCCCGGAGTTGCCCAAGACCCGCTCGGGCAAGATCATGCGACGGCTCTTGCGCGACGTGGCGGAGGATCGACCGCTCGGTGACGTAACGACGCTGATGGACCCGACGGTCGTCAACTCAATCGCGGTCTCAATGGCCGAGGGCGACGGAACAGAAGAGTAGGACACGGGCCGACTCCTGGGGGAGTCCCTAGGAGTCGAAGCCCAAGTTAAAGAGCGCGAGGAGTCGCAGCCAGAGGTTGCGTCGCCCCTCGTGATCGTCGGCGCGTTGCAAGGACCACTGCGTGATGCGGATGAAGATCCAGCGAAGCGGCTCCGGCGGGAACGGCATGGGCTTTTTTCGCACCATGGTGAGCCGGGTGCACTCGGTGTCGCGTCCGTCCAACAGGTCGAGCATGACCGACGCGCCAAAGCGAGTGGAGGCGACGCCGAGACCGGTGTAGCCCATGACGTAGGCGGCCTTGCCCCGATGGGCCGTGCCCCAGAAGGGGGAGAACCGGGTGCAGGTGTCGATGGCCCCGCCCCAGGCGTGGGTGAACTTGAGTCCGGCGAGTTGGGGGAAGGTCGTGAGAAAGTGGCCGGCCAGTTTGGCGTAGGTGTCGGCGTTGAACTCGAAGTTGCGCTGTCCCTTGCCGCGAAAGTTGTAGATCGTGTCGTACCCGCCCCAGAGGATGGAGTTGTCCTTCGTCAGTCGGTAGTAGTGGAACTGATTGCCCGAGTCCGCCACGCCCTCGCGTCCTCGCCACCCGATGCTCTCGAGTTGATGATCGCTCAGGGGTTCGGTCACGAGCGCGTAGTCGTACACGGCCACGACGTACTTTCGGGCCTGACGTATGAGCGAGGGAAAGACGTTCGTGGCGAGCGCCACCTTGGCCGCGGTCACCGCGCCGTAGGGGGCGTGTACCCGAATGCCTCCGTCGACGTCCTCGAGCCAATCGACTTTGGAGTTCTCAAAGATCTTGACGCCGAGTGAGAGACAGGCTCGTTCGAGTCCCCAGACCAGTCGCGCCGGATCGACCAGGGCGTTGCCGTCGTGATCGAACAGCGCGCCTTCGTACGAGGGGCGAGTGGATGCGTGCTTGGACCTGTTCTCGGTCGAGAACCTCGACGTGGTCGCCCATCTCGTTGCGTAAGTCGGGCCTCTTCGATCATGCCGTTGAACTGCCAGGGGGCCACGGCCACGCGCAAGTTCCCCGGTTCGCTCCCAATCGCACTCAATGCCGTAGCGCTCGATGGTGGCTTCGATCTCGTTGAGATTGTCTCGGGCGAGTCGCTCGATGACGGGCATCTCGGAGGCGAACCGATTCATGCCGTTGGTGAAGCCGTGGGTCAGTGAGGCACTGCAGAAGCCACCGTTACGCCCCGACGCCCCGGCCCCCGTCTCGTACTGTTCGATCACGATGACTTCGCGGTGTGGATCGCGTTCTTTGGCCAGCAGGGCCGTCCACAGTCCCGTGTAGCCGGCCCCCACCACGCAAAGATCGGCGCCAAGATCGCCGATGAGCGCGGGGTGCGACTCGGGCTCTAAGGGATCGGAGTCCAGCCACCAGAGTTCTGGTTGAACTTCGGCGAGGTGGCGTAAGACGAAGGGGTCCTTCTTCTCCATACTGTGTCCAGCCTGCGGCTGGAATCACCCTCTCTCGGTGTGGCGTGTTTCGCGGGTCCCAACCGCGCGAACGCCGGCTCTCACCCCGGCCTTTGACGTTCGATTCTACCGGCGTGGCGCGGAAGCGACGTGCGGTGGAATCGAATCTTGTCGTCCGTTCACCTGGTCGCACGCCGCGCCACGAGCGGTCCCCCTTGGGCGGTGCCCTAAAATACCTGGACCCCCGAGCCTCTGCTCCCAACTGAAAGTCTCTCGACGCGATGCGTATTGCTAATTTGGCCGGACGGGCCACCATCGTTACCGACGACGGCCTCATAGATCTGGCCACCGCTTCGCAGGGCGCGTTCTCGAGTTCGGTCGACAAGTGTGTCAATCAAATTGACAAAATTCGCACGTGGTTTGTGAATGCCGCTCCTACGCCCACGAATCTCACGACGCCGAGCGAACTTCTCGGTGACAGCCGGCTGGGCCCGGTCGTCGTCACTCCCCAACAGATCTTTGCCGTGGCGCTCAACTATCGCCACCACGCCGAAGAGATGGGTCTCGTGTTGCCGAGCGAGCCGATGGTGTTCACCAAGTTCGTCTCCTCGTTGTGCGGTCCGAATGACGACGTGCCTCTTCCCAGCGCCACCACCGACTTCGAAGCGGAGCTCGTCGTGGTGATCGGTTCGAAGGCTCGTCGACGTGTCCGTCGAGGAGGCCTTGGACGTGGTCGCGGGCTACTGCGTGGGGCAAGATTATTCGGAGCGAGCTCTCCAGATGCGCGGCGTGCCAGCGCAGTTCTCGCTGGGTAAATCGTTTCGAAACTTCGCTCCGGTGGGGCCGTGGCTCACCACTACCGACGAAGTGGACGACCCCAATGGTTTGGTGATTCGCTGCAGCGTGAACGGGACGAAGTACCAGGACTCGAACACCAGCGACATGGTGTTCAGCGTGGCCGAGATAGTCAGCTACTTGAGCGGCGTCGTGGAACTTCGACCAGGCGATCTCATCTTTACTGGCAGTCCTCACGGGGTCGGGACAGGGCCAACGTCCTCCCGTCTTCCTTCAGCCGGGAGACACCATCGTGACCTCGATCGAACGCCTGGGACGAATCGAAAATCAGGCCGTCTAGGCGCGTGTCACCGTCTCATCGGTCCACGTTTTTGTAACACCCGTTCGGTAGCCTGATTGAAGTGCAGTTATGGACGGAAGCCACCTACGTCGGTTTCGATCTCGAGACGACGGGCATCAGTTCCTTCACCGACTCCCCGGTTTCCTACGGCTTCGTCACCCACCAACACGACATGTGGGGGCTGAAGATTACGCGCGAGGGGGGACTCGTCAACCCCGGCGTGCCGATTCCTGCAGGGGGCGTCGGCGATACACGGTATTACCGACGCCATGGTGTCGCACGCGCCACTGCTCAACGGCGTGGTGGAACACCTCGCCGACACGCTGAGTTCGCTGTGGAGAGACGGCGGGGTGATCGTCGGCATGAACGTGAGCTACGACCTCACCATGGTGGACTCACTGTGTCACCGATTGGGCCTCCCCACTTTGAAGAAGCGTGGTCCTATCGGGCCGGTCATGGACATCTTGATCCTCGATCGTCACTTCGACAAGTGGCGAAAGGGTTCGCGACGGCTCAGCGATCTCTGCGGTCACTACGGCGTCATCTTGGATTCGGCACACAGCGCGTCGGCCGACGCCGAGGCCAGTCTCGAAATCTTCGAAGTGATGTTGGGTAAGTATCCAGAGATCGAGATCATCCCGTTGCCTCGAGTCAACGTCGTGATGCGAACCTGGTACCGGCAGTGGCTGAGTAGCTTTTCGGAGTATCTCGTGCGGAAGGGCGGAGGACCGGTTGACGTTGGTCGCTTCGCGTGGCCCATCCACGACGATAAGTGAATGGGCCGTCCTTTGGTCGGGCTGGGGAGATTTGAACTCCCGATCTCTCGGCCCCCAGCCGAGCGCTCTAGACCAAACTAAGCCACAGCCCGTGAAGGATAAAGCCTAGCCGTACGCCTTCTCGCGTCGATGTGAGCAGAGTCCCGAACGGGCCGCTAGCCGCCCGCGGCGGCGGTCACAATCTCGACGTGGCTGTTATCGGGCACGAGCGTGGTGGTCCACCCCGAACGTGGCACGACGTCACCATCGATGGCCACGGCGACGCCGCGCGACTCAATTCCCTTTCGGGCCAACAGGGCCTCGACGCTCTCGTTGGCGTACTCGTCATCAACGCCGTTCACCTGTATCACGACACACTCTCCGCGAAGGAGAGCGCGTCGCGCGCGGCCAGTGGCGCGAGGGTCACCCCGTGACGGTAGTGACCCGAGAGCCACGCCCATCGACCGTCAATGACCTCGAAGAACGGGGCGTGACTTCGACTCGCCGGGCGCAGGCCCTGACGAGTTTCCACGAGAGCGGCGCCGTCCAACGAAGGAAGGATGTCGAGCGCGTCGCGCAGCAGTCGCTGCAACTCACCGACTTCGACCGCGAGTTCGCGCTGCTCGTCGGACGACGCACCGAGCACGCAGTAGCCGCCCGGCCGACTGACCAGGTACAGAGGTCGACCCCGAACGAAGGCTCGAAGAGTGGGTTGTTCCGATCGATCGACCCCCCGAACCCGAACGGTCATGCCGCGCACGGGTCGAACGACGTTTTCCGCGCGCTGAGCCACGCCTCCGGGTAACGCCCTGGCCCCCGTGGCCAGCACACCGATATCGCCTGACCCTCGTCGCTCCGTTGTGGTGACTTCGACGTGGGACTGATCGACGCCGGCGAGGACTACCTCTTCGCGCACCACGGTGACTCCCAGAACTTGGTTCGCGCTGGTTAGCAGTGACATGGCTTGGTCGGGGTCGAGCCACGCGTCACCTTCGAGGTAGAGACCCTCGGAGACACGAGGAGTGACGTCCTGAAAGAAATCGGGATGACTCGCTCGCGTCACTCGCACGGGTCGCACGCCGTAGGACGAGGCCACCATCTCAAACTGGGCAACAAGACGTCGATCGCTGGCGTCAAAACCGACCAGCAGAGTGCCGTGCTCAACAATGTCGAGAGATACGCCGGTCACGACTTCTAAGTCGTGGGCCAGGTCACGCCACGCTCTCAAGGCGCCTCGCTGCAGTCGATAGTTCTCCTCTTCCCCGGGAGCGATCTCGGCGCTCGGCGCGATCATTCCCGCCGCCGCGTACGAGGCGCCCGCGCCGGGATCGGGGTCAAAGAGAGTGACCCGCCACCCGCCACGAGCGAGACGAAAGGCGCTCGTGGCGCCGATAACCCCGCCACCGACCACGAGCGCGTCACCCGGTGTTGAAGTCACCAGATCAGCGTAGGGCGACCGATGGTGAAGGCGAATTAGATATAATTCCTTTGGGTCAGCGTCGCCCCGAAAGCCACGCATATGACCAAGAACCTTTACGACCCCGCCTACGAACACGACGCCTGCGGCGTCGGCATGGTCGCGGACCTAACGGGACGGCCGACCAACGCCACGGTTCGTGACGCCCTGACCATTCTCGAGAACCTGGAACACCGGGGCGCTACGGGCTCGGACGTGGACTCCGGCGACGGCGCGGGAATCCTGGTTCAGCTGCCTGACTCTTTCTTACGGTCTGTTTTCGGCGAGTACCTGCCCGAGCGAGGACAGTACGGAGTGGCTCACTGGATGATTCCTCGAACCCTAGATCTGGACACCGTGCGCCAGCAGACCGACCAGATCTTTTCGCGGGTCGGTTTAACGACCCGGGCCTGGCGAGAGGTACCGGTGGACTCCTCGATCCTAGGACCGACCTCGCGAGCGTCCGAGCCGCGCTTCATTCAGCACCTAATCGTTCGCGCGAAGAGAAGCGACGAAAGTGATTTGGAGCGGGCTCTCTTTTGTGCTCGTAAGGTTATCGAGCATCAGTTGGACGTCTACGCCGCCTCCTGTTCGTCCAAGGTTCTGATCTACAAAGGCATGTTGTCCTCACCACAACTTCGCCTCTACTTCAAGGACCTCTCTGACGAACGACTGACGTCGGCGATCGCGGTAGTCCACAGTCGTTTTTCGACGAACGTCCTCCCTCGCTGGGATCTCGCTCAACCGTTTCGCTACATCTCACACAACGGCGAGATCAACACGGTGCGGGGCAACCGCAATTGGATGACCGCTCGCGAGACCACCCTCGAGAGCGAGAAACTTCCGTTGCCCGTGAGTGCGTTAACGCCGATTATCACTCCCGATATGAGCGACTCGGCCAGCTTCGACGAAGTGGTGGAACTTCTGGTGAACTCAGGTCGCTCGTTGCCGCACGCCGTGCTCATGATGATTCCTGAAGCGTGGGAGCGCTCGACGGCCATGACGCCGGGACGCCGAGCGTTCTACCGGTACCACGCCGGACTCATGGAACCCTGGGACGGCCCCGCGTCGGTGACGTTCTGTGACGGGACGGTGGCGGGCGCCGTCCTCGACCGCAATGGACTGCGGCCGGCCCGCTACTGGGTCACGAGAGACCAGCGGGTGATTCTGGCCAGCGAAGTGGGCGTATTACCCATTGAGCCGTCGAACATCGAACGCAAAGGTCGCCTGCAGCCCGGGCGCGTCTTCTTAGTCGACGTCGAGCAAGGTCGCATTATTGACGATGACGAGCTCAAAGAGACGCTGTCGGCGGCTCAGCCGTACGAGGAGTGGCTGGATCGCCACCAGATCTCTCTGGACTCCTTCGAAGCCCCTGCGTCGCTTACCCCCTCCTATGGATCGGTTCTACGCCAACAGAAGAGTTTCGGCTACTCCGAAGAGGACCTGCGTCTCATCATCCGTCACATGGCCCTGGTGGGGGACGAACCCATCGGTTCCATGGGATCTGACACGCGCCTCCCCGTCCTCTCGACGATGCCGCGATCGATCTTTGACTACTTCACGCAGCTCTTCGCGCAAGTGACCAACCCTCCGCTCGACGCCATACGTGAAGAGCTCGTCACCTCGACGCGCGTCGTGATTGGTGGGGAAGAGAACCTCCTCAGCGAGAGTGAAGAGCACTGTCACCAGATTGTGCTGCCCTCGCCGGTACTGAGCGGAGCGGAACTCCAAAAGATTCGTTACGTCGATGAGTATCCCGACGTCGCCGGCTTTCGAACGGCCGCCATCGACGGTCTCTTTCTCGCCCAGGGACCAGGTACGGGCGCCGAACGATTGGCCCGGGCGCTCGACGACGTAACCAACGAGGTGGTCCAGAAGGTTCGTTCCGGCGTCAACGTGGTCATTCTGAGTGATCGCGGGAACTCGGCCTCCCACGCGGCGATCCCCAGCCTGTTGTTGACGTCGGCCGTTCACCATCGATTAGTCGATGAACATTTGCGCACCAGTGCCGCGCTGATCATTGAGGCGGGCGACGTGAGGGAAGTGCATCACGTGGCTCTTCTCCTCGGTTTCGGAGCCTCCGCGGTGTGTCCCTACCTGGCTTATGAGTCCATTGACGCGCTCATCGAGCAGGGCGAGTTGACGACATTGAGCGCCTTCGAAGCGCGCTACCAGTACGGCAAGTCCCTCAACAAGGGCGTGGTGAAGGTCATGTCGAAGATGGGCGTGAGCACCGTGGCCAGTTACGTCGGCTCCCAACTCTTTGAGCCGGTCGGACTTTCTGAGGACATTCTCGCTCGGTACTTTCCGGGCTTTCACTCGCGCCTGGGCGGGGCGACCCTCGAGCGGATTGCCCGTGACGTGCTGACGTGGCACGCGAACGCCTTCGCTCCCGAACCCGGTCAACCCGTCGAGATCACGAATCGTGGCGAGTACCAGTGGCGCCGTGACGGTGAACTCCATCTCTTCAATCCACGCACCGTCCAGAAGTTGCAGCACGCCACGCGCCAAAAACGCTTCGACCTCTTTAAGGAGTACACCGCGCTGGTGGACGATCAGAGCGATCAGCGTTTGACGTTACGGTCGTTGTTATCGCTGGTGCCGAGCGCTAAACCTATTCCCCTCGATGAGGTGGAGGGCACCGCCTCGATCATCAAGCGTTTCAACACGGGTGCCATGTCCTACGGATCGATCTCCGAAGAGGCGCACACCACCTTGGCCATTGCTATGAACCGCCTGGGCGGCAAGTCCAATACGGGGGAGGGTGGTGAGGACGAGAGTCGATTCGACACGTCCGATCCGCGTCACAACACCCGTTCGGCCATTAAGCAAGTGGCGTCAGGCCGCTTCGGCGTTACCAGTCGCTACCTCGTCAACGCGGACGATCTGCAGATAAAGATGGCCCAGGGCGCCAAGCCGGGCGAGGGAGGCCAGCTCCCGGGCGCCAAGGTCTATCCCTGGATCGCCAAGACGCGCCACTCGACTCCGGGCGTGGGACTGATCTCGCCGCCGCCTCACCACGACATCTACTCAATCGAAGACTTGGCGCAATTGATCTACGACCTGAAGTCGGCAAACGACCAGGCGCGGGTGCACGTGAAGCTGGTCAGCGAGCAAGGGGTGGGTACCATCGCCGCGGGCGTGGCGAAGGCGCACGCCGACGTTATTTTGATCTCGGGCCACGACGGCGGCACCGGAGCGGCCCCCCTGACCTCGCTCAAACACGCCGGGACCCCGTGGGAACTGGGTTTGGCCGAGACCCATCAGACCCTGGCCGCGAACGGACTGCGAAGTCGGGTGGTCCTGCAAACGGACGGGCAGCTGAAGACGGGCCGTGACGTGATTGTGGCGGCGCTGCTGGGGGCCGAAGAGTTCGGCTTCGCCAGCGCTCCGTTGGTGGTCTCGGGGTGCATCATGATGCGCGTCTGTCACCTCGACACCTGTCCGGTCGGCATCGCCACCCAGAATCCCCAACTGCGTGAACGCTTCACCGGAAAGCCCGAGTTCGTAGAGAACTTCTTTGAGTTCATCGCGGAGGAGGTGCGTGAGTATCTCGCCCTGCTCGGGGCGCGGACCTTGGACGAACTGATTGGTGACGTGTCGCGCTTGCGCGTGAAGGCTCATCACGACGAGACGAGCGACCTCGATCTGAGCCCTCTTCTGGCCCACGTCGAGCCCGAACAGCGTCGCCAGAGCATCAAGCAAGAGCACGGATTGGACGGTGCGCTGGACTGGCTCTTTCTTGATGAGGCCGTGGACGCCGCCAAGAGAGATCGACCGTATCGCTACGCCACCCCGGTGCTCAACGTCAATCGAGCGGTCGGGACGCTAACGGGCAGCGCCATTACTCGATCGTTGGGTGCGCGAACACTTCGCGATGATCTCATCACCATCGACCTCGTCGGTTCCGCGGGCCAGAGTCTCGGAGCGTTCGTGCCCGCCGGAGTGACGCTGCGCTTACGCGGCGATACCAACGACTACGCCGGGAAGGGGCTCTCGGGCGGACGCATCGTCATTCGCCCCGACGATCACGCCACCTTCGAGAGTGACCGCAACATCATTGCCGGAAACGTCATCGGCTACGGCGCCACGGCGGGCGAGATCTTCATCAACGGGGTGGTGGGCGAGCGATGCGGTGTTCGCAACTCGGGGGCAACCATCATCGTGGAGGGAACGGGCGATCACGCCGCGGAGTACATGACGGGCGGCGTGGTGGTCATTCTCGGTGGGGTGGGCCGAAACCTGGCGGCCGGCATGTCCGGCGGGACGATCTACCTCTTCGACCCCGAGGTCTCGGTGCACGATCACCTAAGCGCCGGGGTCTACGAGATCGAGTTGCTCGAACTAGAAGACGACGAGCGCGTGCGGGGCCTGCTCGAACGGTTCGCGGCGGAGACCGGCTCACAGAAAGCGGAGCGAATCCTCGCCAACTGGCGCGAAGAACGAATGAACTTCGTGCGCATCGAGACGTCCGAGTATCAGCGGATTCGTGACGAGGCCAAGGGTGGGTAAAGTCACCGGATTTCTTGAGGTGCCCCGCCAAGGTCCGCAGTACCGACCCGTGGCCGTGCGCCTGCGCGACTGGCACGAGGTCTACGTTCCCCAGAGCGATGAGGAGATCGCCGCTCAGGGTTCACGCTGCATGGACTGCGGCATTCCCTTCTGCATGCAGGGATGCCCCCTTGGTAACCGCATCCCGGCCTTTAACGATGCCACCTACCACTTGCACTGGGAGCACGCGGCGGAGCAACTTTTCGCCACCAATAACTTTCCGGAGTTCACGGGTCGGCTCTGTCCCGCCCCGTGCGAGTCGGCCTGCGTGTTGGGGATCAATAGTGACCCCGTCACCATCGAACGTCTGGAGTACGAGGTCGTCGAGCACGCCTTCGCGAGTGGCTTCGCGGTGGCCCCCGTCACTGCTCCCGAGACCGGTCGGCGCGTCGCCGTCGTCGGGTCGGGGCCGGCGGGCCTGGCCGCAGCGGCGCAACTACGCAGTGTCGGGCACGCGGTGAGTGTTTTTGAGCGAAGCGACGCTCTCGGAGGTCTCCTCCGTTACGGGATCCCCGAGTTCAAGATGGAAAAGCGCGTGCTGGACCGTCGCCTTCAGGTGATGCGCGAGTCGGGCGTGACGTTTTTTTCGGGCGTCACCATCGGCGACGACGGGGTCCCTCTTTCTCAACTTCAGTCAGACTTTGACGCGGTTCTCTTGGCCGTGGGGTCAACTCGGCCGCGACTTATTCCCGTCCCCGGAGCCGACTTGGACGGCATCTACCCGGCCATGACGTACTTAGAGGCGTCGAATCGCGCGGTCAACACGGGCGCTGAACCTACCCTCAACGCGGCCGGCTGTCACGTCGTGATTCTGGGGGGCGGCGACACGGGCGCCGACTGCCTCGGCACGGTGCACCGGCAAGGGGCTGCCTCCGTCGTCCAGGTTGAGATCATGGACCGTCCGCCCGACGTTCGCGCGCCGGACGAGCCCTGGCCGACGATGCCGCGTCTCTACAAAACCACCTCGGCCCACGCCGAGGGTGGGGAGCGCCGCTTCTCGAGCGAGACCTTAGAGTTCCGAGGCGAACAAAGGGTGACCTCGTTGGCGCTGATCGATCACGCGAGCGGTGAGACCTTGGAGTTGCCCGCCGACCTGGTGCTGATTGCGGCCGGCTTCGTCGGACCAGAGGTTGCGTCTCTCGGCGTCTCGCCGGAGAGTTCGCTCACGCCGCGAGCGACGTTGTTGGTCGATGACTCGTGGCGCGTCCAGGGAAAAGAGAGCGGAGAGGCCGTCTTCGCCTGTGGCGACGCCGTGCGCGGGCAGAGTTTGATCGTCTGGGCCATCGCGGAGGGCCGCAGTGCCGCGGCTGCCATCGACGCCTTCTTAGCCGAGGGCGCCAGCCCCCTGCCCGCTCCCGTGGAGCCGTACGCCCTCTCCTGGTAACCGGACGCCTCGGCGAATTTTGTAGCATCGTGCCAACGGTGACTTGAGGGGGACCATGAAGAGCACGATGCAGGACGGGCCCCTGCTCATCAGTAACATTCTTCGCCACGGCGAGTTCGTTTACGCCGACAAGAAGATTTTCACCGTCACCCCAGACGGCGTGGATGAGGCCACGTTCTTTGAGATCTCCAAGCGTGCGGAACAACTCGCCGCGGCCCTGACCAGACTCGGCGTGCAACGCGGCGACCGGGTGGCGACGTTCATGTGGAACAACCAGGCCCACATGGAGGCGTACCTGGCCGTGCCCAGCATGGGCGCGGTGTTGCACACTCTCAACATCCGGCTTTTCCCGGACCAACTGGCCTACATCATTAACCACGCCGAAGATGAGGTCGTCATCGTCGACGCGTCGCTGGCGCCACTCTTTGCGCGGGTGCGTGATCAGATTCCTCTGGTCAAGACTGTCATTCTCCACGGTGAGGAGCCGACCGGCATTCTGGGCGCAACCTTGGACTACGACGACCTGGTGAACGCGGAACGGCCGGGATTCGTCTGGCCCGAGCTCGACGAGAGGGACGCCGCCATCATGTGTTACACCTCCGGGACGACGGGCAACCCCAAGGGCGTGGTGTACTCCCACCGATCCACCTGGCTGCACTCGATGGCGTCGACCTCGGCTAACTCCATTGGCCTTAGCGAGAGGGATCGCTGTCTTCTCATTGTGCCGATGTTTCACGTCAACGCCTGGGGCTGCGTTTTTACGGCCTTCTTTGCCGGCGTGGAGCTGATCATGCCCCAGATGTTCCTGCAGGGTGCGCCGATCATCAAGATGATTCGAGAGCTTCGCCCGACGATCTCTCTCGGCGTGCCGACCATATGGAACGACGTGTTGCGCGTAGCGGAAGAGACGCCCGACACGGACCTCTCCAGCCTGCGAGGAATATTGGCGGGGGGATCGGCGGTCCCACGAGTCATGATTGAGACCTTCCGCGACGTCTACGGCATCGACATGATCCAGGGCTGGGGCATGACGGAAACCAGTCCCCTGGCGGCGGTATCGATTCCCCCGGCCGGCACCCCACGCGAGATGGAGATTGAGTATCGAGTGAAGGCCGGGCGCGTGGTGGCCGGAGTGGAGATACGCGTGACGGCCGATGACGGCACGGTGTTACCTCGCGACGGCAAGACGGTGGGGGAGTTCGAGATTCGCGGTCCCTGGATCACCGCCTCCTACTTCGGCGTGGATGACCCTGAGAAGTTTCGCGACGGCTGGCTCCGCACCGGCGACATCGGTACCCTCGACGGCGAGGGATACATGGTGGTGAGCGACCGTACCAAGGACGTCATTAAATCGGGCGGGGAGTGGATTAGCTCGGTGGAGTTAGAGGTCACCATGATGGCCCACCCGGCCGTCTTCGAGGCCGCCGTGATCGCGGTGCCGGATCCCAAATGGCAAGAGCGACCGCTGTGCTGTGTGGTCCTGCGGCCCGACGCGACAGTGGACGCCGATGAGCTGCGCGACTTCCTCGCGGAACGCGTGATCAAGTGGTGGCTCCCGGAACGATGGACCTTCGTCGAGACGATTCCTAAGACCAGCGTGGGCAAGTTCGACAAGAAGGTTCTACGGGCTCAGTACGCCGAGGGTGAACTCGAGGTCGTGGTCGTCGACTAGTGGAGTCCTTTGACGACCTGGCGGACGAAGTAGCCGCCCTAGAACGCCGGATCGCCGACGCCATCTTTGACACGGTGCGCGCGCAGTTGCGCGGCGACGGCGCCGACGAGGCCAAAGAGTTGGAGCGCGAGCTATCGAAAGTTCGTCGCAGCCTTCAAAAAGCGGAACACCTACTCAGGCGTCGAAGCACCGACGAGGAGAGCGAGAACTAACTGATCCAGCTGTTGACGTCGTCGATGACGCGGCGGAGGTACAAGTAGTTGCGGCCATCGAAGTTGAACGACAGCGTGGTGTCGTCGTCCATGCGATAGCCCAGTCCCTCGTTAAACATAGGAATCTTGTCGCGCAGCTCCTTGAGTTGGCTGGCGGTGGGCGCGCGCCGCAGGGTCACCAGCCCTCGGTCTCCGTCCATGGCGAAAGAGACGTAGTTGGAGTAGAACCGCTCAATTTCCTCCACGGCGTCACTCACCGACGTGACAAAGCGCACCAGGGGCATCTCACTGCCCCCGAGATAGCCGTTACGCACGATGCCCTGGTCGACGAAGGTCATCCATTGGGCCCAAAAGAGACCGTCGGGCGTGTCGAGAAGAACGACGGGGGCGGGAGTGGTCTTACCGGTGTCCAGTAGCGTCAAGACCTCGAAGAGCTCGTCCATGGTTCCCAGCCCTCCGGGCAGAACCACAAAAGCGATGGACGCTCGCGTGAGGGCCACTTTCCGGGTGAAGAAGTACTTCATCGTGACCAGATTCGTCTTGGCGTCGATGTAGGCGTTGGCGTTCTGTTCGAAGGGCAACTTGATGTTGACCCCCAACGTGTGGTCCATGCCCGCACCCATGGAGGAGGCCTCCATGATGCCGGGCCCCGCGCCGGTGACGATAATCCAGTCCCGCTCGGCCATCGCTTGAGCCAGTTCGCGGGTCATATCGAAGAGGGGACTGTCGACTTTCGTTCGGGCCGAACCAAAGATGGTGAGCTTCTTTCGGTCTTGCCAGCGCTCAAAAAGCATGAACGCCTCTAACAGCTCATCGACCGCGGTGACCGCGACGCGTAGGTCGTCGGTATCGGCGTCCGCCTCGGCGACCATCACCACGCGGGCCAGCAGATCGCGAAGAAGGTCACGGCGCTCGGGCGACATGGCCGTGTCCTCGGCCAGGTCGTCGAGAAGCGATTCGATCAGCGAGGACATCGCTAGAGGGTCTGGTAGAGCGTACTGCGCTGGTGCAACGGTCGACCGAGCGGAGCGACCAGTTCTTCGAGGGCGTGAACGTCCATCTCCTGGCCGTGGGTCGCCCCGGCCGCGCGCGAAATGTTCTCATCCATCAAGGTTCCGCCCAAGTCGTTGGCGCCGGCGGCCAAGATACGACGCGAACCTTCAACTCCCATCTTGACCCAACTGACCTGAATGTTGTCGATGAGGGTGGCGTAGTGGAGTCGGGCCACTGAGTGCATGAGGACCGCTTCTCGGAACGTGGGCCCTTTGCGCGAGCGGCCGCGCAGGAATAGCGGCGTCGCCATGTGCACGAAGGGTAGCGGCACGAACTCGGTGAACCCGCCCGTCTCCTTTTGTAGGTCACGGGTCCGTAGCAGGTGGGTGGCCCAACTGTTGGGTCCCTCGACGGCGCCAAACATGATGGTGATGTTCGAACGAAGCCCGACCGCGTGCGCGGTGCGGTGCACCTCGAGCCACTGGTCGCTGTTGATCTTGTCGGGGCACAGGACGGCGCGAACCTCGTCGTCGAGGATCTCAGCCGCGGTGCCGGGCAGTGTCTTCAGACCCGCGTTCTTGAGGCGCGTCAGGTACGTGGCCAGGTCCTGCTCGGAACGACGCGCGCCCTCGAAGACTTCTAACGCGCTGAAGGCGTGGATGTGAATGGTGGGCGAGCCCGCGCGCACCGCGGCCACCACGTCGATGTAGTAATCGCCATCGAACTTGGGGTGAATGCCGCCCTGCAGACAGACTTCCGTCGCGCCGCGCTCTTCGGCTTCGCGGACGCGCTCGCTGATCTCCTCCAAGGTCAACAGGTAGGGATCGCCACGGAGGTTGAGCGAGAGTGGCCCCTTGGAGAAGGCGCAGAAACGGCACTTGAACGTACAGACGTTGGTGTAGTTGATGTTGCGATTAATCACGAAACTGATGGGGTCGCCCACCAGCTCTTGTCGCAGGTCATCGGCCAGCGCGACGACGGCGTTGTAATCGCCGCCCCGTGCCGAGAAGAGGGTGACGAGCTCCTCTCGGGAGAAGTCGTAACCCGGCGTGTAGCGCGAGAGGAGATCGCTGATGCGGCTAGTACGAGTGAGAGAGGTCGGCGGTGGCGGTGGCGTGTGGTCGGTGCCGGAGTACCACTCATCGGCGCGGGCCAGAGAGAGCGAGTCCGCCTGTGCCAAAACGAAAGGTCGGACCTTCTCGTCCAAGAAGTCGGTCCCCTTCGCGACGTAGGAGGGGTACACCGTCAGGCGGGGGGCTAAGTGAAAGCCTCGCCGTTCCGACTGCTCACTCAGTACGGCGATGGCGGGCCAGGCGCGCTCGGGATTGACGTGATCACTGGTGACCGGCGATACCCCCCCAAAGTCGTCAATCCCAAAGTCCAAGAGTCGCGCGGGATCGTCGCTGAGATTCGGCGGGGCTTGGAGGTGAATGTCCTCGGGCAGAACGAGACGCGCCGCGGCAATGGTCCAGTGAAACTCCTCGTCGCTCGCGGCCGGCGAGTGGGCCATGGCCGTGCGGGGCTTGGGCAGGAAGTTCTGAATAATGACTTCTTGGACGTGTCCGTACTCGTGGTGCGACTCGGCGATGGCGGCAAGAGTGTCGAGGCGGTCTTCGCGTGTTTCACCAATGCCCACCAACAGACCCGTCGTAAAGGGAATCTTGAGTTCACCGGCGAAACGCAGGGTGTCCAGACGTCGCTGGGGCGCCTTGTCGGGGGCGAGTCGATGGGCGGACACGTCCGCCAGCACTTCGAGCATCATTCCTTGGGAGGCACTGACGCCGCGGAGTTGTTCGAGTTCGTGGCGGTAGAGAGCGCCCGCGTTGGCGTGCGGCAGGAGGCCCGTGCTCTCTAAGACCATCTGCGCGGCCGTGGCGACGTAGTCAATGGTCGAACGGTACCCGCGCGCCGCCAGCCAGCGCGCCGCTTCGTCGTAGCGCAGTTCCGGACGTTCGCCGAGTGTGAAGAGCGCTTCGGTACAACCGGCGTCACGTCCGGCGAGGGCGATAGCCATGACTTCGTCAAGGCTGAGGTACGGCGCGCTGACGTGGGCCGGGGCTTGGGCGAAGGTGCAGTAGCCGCATCGATCACGACAGAGTTTGGTCAGGGGAATAAAGACTTTGGGTGAGTACGTGACGACGTATCCGGTGGTGGCGCGCGCGGCAGCGAACGCCTCGCCGGCCAGAGACTCCGCCGAGGCGTTGAGCAGATCAATGCGGGACGTAGAACTACGCAGGGTCGTCATGCGAGCATCCTATGACTCAGGTTCCCAGAGACGCGCGGCGCCAAAGTGTCAGAAATGGGGGCTACTTCGTGGCGTGCATCTTGGAGGCCACCGTGGCGAGCAACTCCTCGTACGACTTGGCGAAAGCGGCCACCCCATCGACCTCCAACTGCTCGGTGACCTTGTCCAGAGAGACGTCGGGCGCCAGGTTGTCCAGCGCCGCTGCGGTCTTTTTCGCCGTGTCCTCGTTGAGTAGCACCGAGGCGGCGAAGTTGGCGTGATCGAGAGTGTCGGCGAGGGTCCCGTCGGGCATGGTGTTGACCGTCTCGTCGGCCACGATGGTGTCGACGTACAGTAAGTCGTCGTACGCCGGGTTCTTCGTAGAGGTTGACGCCCACAGCGGACGCTGGACCTGAGCCCCCTGGGCCAGAAGCTCCGTGACGTCGTCTCCCTTCATACGGTCGCGATACAACTCGTAGGCGGCCGCCACTTGAGCGTTGGCCGTGGTGCCTCGACGGGGATCACCTTCGGGCAGGAGAGGGTCTACCGCGACGTCAACGCGCGAGACGAAGAAGGAGGCGACACTGGCGATGGCCGAGATGTCAAGGCCCGCGTTGTAGGCGTCCTTCAGTCCCTGGCTCCACGCGGAGATGACGTCGTGGTAGCGATCGAGAGAAAAGATGAGAGTGACGTTGACGTTGATACCACTGGCCAAGGTGGCGCGAATCGCCGGCAACCCCTCTTTGGTGGCGGGAATTTTGATCATGATGTTCGACCGGTCGACCCGCGCCGCCAAGCGCTGGGCGGCGGCGATAGTCCCCTCGGTGTCGCGAGCCAAGTTAGGTGACACTTCTAAGGACACGAACCCGTCGAGGTAGCGGCGGGTTCCGTTCGCGAAGGCCGTCTTGGAGCCCTCGTGCACCGTCTTTAAGACATCGCAGGCGTCTCGCACGTCGCTAACGGCCAGGGTTTCAAAGAGCGCCTCGGGGCTGTCGTCGCTCGACTGAGCGATGGCGTCGTCGTAGGCGGCAGAGGTAGCTAGCGCCTTGGCGAAGATCGACGGGTTCGACGTCACCCCCCGGACCCCCTCGCTGACGAACTTAGCGAGGGTGCCGTCGTTCAGCCAGTCGCGACGGATGTTGTCGATCCACGGACTCTGCCCGTAGTCGTCATACAGGACATTCAGACTGGTCATATACCCTCACTTAACACTCGTTCGACGTGCGCGACGACCGTCGCGGGCACAATGCCGAAATACTCGAAGACCACTTTTCCCGGTGCCGACATGCCGAAACTATTGATCCCAATGGCCTGGTCGACGTAGTTGGTCCAACCGAGCGTGGCACCGGCCTCGAGAGAGACCGAGGGGATCGATCGTCGCAACACCTGGGTTCGGTACTCCAAGGGTTGGGCGTCAAAGCATTTCCAACACGGTAGGGCCACCACTCGTGTCACGATGCCCTTGGTGGAGAGTTCGTCCGCGGCCGCCAGGACGACACCGACCTCCGAGCCCGTTGAGACCAGGGTGAAAACAGCGTCGGCGTTCTCTCGCAGGACGTAGCCGCCCTTACGCGCTCCCGCGGCGCTGGCCTCGGCGTCACTTCCGCTCAAAACGGGAAGATCCTGTCGCGAGAGAACGAGTGCGGTGGTGGCCGGCTCCTTGGTGGAGAGAAACTGCTCGACCAGGTCCAGGGTCTCGTTCGCGTCACTCGGTCGCACCACGTGCAGGTTGGGCATCGCCCGCAACGACATGAGCTGCTCGATCGGTTGATGCGTAGGGCCATCTTCGCCCACTCCCACGGAGTCGTGCGTGAAGACAAAGAGCACGCCGGCGTGGCTGAGTGAGGCTAAACGGATCGCACCGCGCCCGTAGTCGCTAAAAACGAAGAAGGTCGAGCCGACCGGACGAAGGCCACCGTGACAGGCCTGGCCCACCAGGTTTCCGTTCATGGCGAACTCTCGAATGCCGTAGTGAAATTGGCGCCCGGCAGGGTTCCCGGCGTTGTGGATAGTCGGAGTACTTCAACTCGACCCCGGTGTTGCCCGTGAGATCCGCCGAGCCGGCGGTGAGACCGGGAGTCTGGGGCCCGTAGGCGTCCATGGCGCGCTGCATGGCCTTGCGAGTGGCGACCATCGTCCCACCCTCGTAGAGTTCGGCCTTGGTCGAGACGTTGGCCACGCCGTTGGTGTCTAACTGTTCGAGGAGACGCACCCCCTTTTCGCCCGACGCCAGTAGCCGCGCTTCCCAGGACTTTCTTTCGGCCCGCTGAGGCGCTATGAGTTCGAGTAAATCGCGCTGGTTATCGGGGTTGAAGACGAAGGCCTCATCAGGCACGCCGAGAATCTCTTTAACTTTGCTGATCGCCTCGGGCGGGAAGGGCGTCCCGTGCGCTTCCTTGGTGTCCATGAGCGTAGGGGAGGGCCAGCCGATATGCGAGCGAACGATGATGAGCGAAGGACGAGAGGTTTCGGCGATCGCGGCGCGGGTGGCCTCTTCCAAGACGTCGAGGTTGTTGGCTTGGTCGCCCACGTTGATGACGTGCCAGCCGTACGCCGCAAAGCGCTCGGCCGGATCGTCACGAAGGGCCAGTTCCGTCGGGCCGTCGATGGTGATGTGATTGTCGTCATAAAAGATCGTCAGTCGGTCAAGGCCGAGGGCTCCCGCCAGGCTGGCTGACTCGTGACTGATGCCCTCTTCAAAGCAGCCGTCCCCGGCGAAGGCCCATGTGCGGTGATTGACCAGGTCTTCGCCATAGTCGGCGCGCAGGATGCTTTCGGCAATCGCCATGCCGACGCTGTTCGATATGCCTTGGCCCAGAGGGCCCGTGGTGACTTCAACCGTTGGAGTAACGCCCCGCTCGGGGTGGCCCGGGGTCTTTGAGTGGGCTTGGCGAAACTCTTTGAGGTCCTCCACGCTGAGGTCGTACCCGAACTCGTGCGCCAAGGCGTACTGGAGGATGCAGCAGTGGCCGTTACTCAAAATGAAGCGGTCGCGGTCGCTCCACTTGGGATCAGTGGGGTCGTGTCGCAGGATGCGCGACCACAGCATCACGCCCAAGGGGGCGAGGGCCATGGCGGTACCGGTGTGACCGGAGTTGGCCTTGGCGGGGGCGTCCATGGCGACGGCGACGACTTCTCGAATGACACGACCCTCGAGGTCGCTGGCGCCGGGGTACAGGGGGTCAGTCATGCCTAAGACAGTACCGAATCAGGCTCGGTTGCGAAGCGGGCTCGCGAGTAACCTCGCCACGTGGCGCTCCAGATTCCTCCTAACTGTGACCTCACACTCGGAATGACCTGCACGGACAAGTCGACGCCTGGCGTGACGACGTGGCGCGCTCAGGTGGATGAACGCTTTCTCAATCCCGCGGGCGTCATTCAGGGCGGCTTCCTCGCCGCCATGATGGACTCGGCAATGGGTGCGTCGGCCGTCACCGCGGTCGGAGAGCGTCGGGTGAGCGTTTCCAATACCGAAATGAAGGTGACCTTCTTGCGATCGGCGACCGTCGGCGACGTGCTCACCTGCGTGGCGACCGTGTTGAAGGCCGGTCGAGTGATCTCGTTTGTGGAGGCGAAAGTTACCGACCAAGTCGGCCGACTCGTCGCCAGCGCCAGCTCGTCCTATCTCGTCAGAGAGCGTCCTGAGTAGGCTGGCGCTGTGAAGAACCTGTCTTGGCGCCGCTTTCTACGGGGGGCCTCTCTTCAACGTGACTTCGAAGAGCTCCGCGGCATCGCCATCCGCTATATCAAAGAAGAGACCATCCAGCCCATCAAGGATCTCGGCCGGTTCGTGCTCTGGGGCTCGCTCGGAAGCCTCTTCGTAGGCTTTGGCGCGGTCCTGCTGCTCATCGGCTCGCTGCGCTACCTACAGTGGCAGTTTCCGGTCCTGGACGGATCTCTCTCGTGGCTGCCGTACCTCATTGTCGCGGTACTGTCGGTCATCGTGATGGCCCTCACGGCTTGGCGCGTCGCGAGTGGCACCGCCAAGCGCCGCCTCAAGGTCACCAAGTGAGAGAGCCGAGTTCTACGCGCCGAGAACTCGAGGCCCGCATTCGCTCACTGCTTCCCGACGAACTACAGGTCGGTGACTCTCTGACGTCATCCAAGCCGGCCATGGCCGCCCTCGGCGTCGGCGGCGTGATGACCGGTTACGTGTGGGGCTGGTTTCGCGGGCGGCGCTCTCGAAAGAAGTCCTAGGTGCGTCGACGCCTTTTCCGCATCGTGATTGCCGGTCTGTTGGGCCGGGGCTGGGCCCAGAAAGAAGCAAGGTGGCTGGGACTGGCGGCCTTGGTGGCGTTGTTTCGATACGTAGACTCGCGGTCCGTCGAGCGACGACGGCGCGCGAAGAGCGTGAGTTCGTGAGTCGCACCGTGCTCGGCGTCGGTGAGCGCGTCATGCTGATCGACGCGAAAGATCGTCACTACCTCATCACCCTCAAAGAGGGATCGGCGTTCCACACTCACGCGGGTATCGTGCAGCACGACGACGTGATCGGCGCCAGCGAAGGTTCACTGGTGCGTTCTAGCACCGAGCGATCGTTCTTAGTGTTGCGCCCCACGCTCTCTGACGTGGTGTTGAAAATGCCCCGCGGTGCCCAAGTCATCTACCCGAAAGATCTCGGCACGATTCTCATGCAGGCCGACGTGGGGCCGGGGATGCGCGTGCTGGAGGCGGGCGTGGGATCGGGCGCGCTATCGATGACACTGCTGCGGGCGGGTGCTTCGATTACCGCCTACGAGATCCGAGAGGACTTCGCTCAGCACGCCCTCAAGAACGTCCATGACTTTCTGGGCGAGGACGTTGACTACAACGTTCAGATTCGCGACGTGACTCTGGGCATCGACGAGGTCGATCTCGATCGGGTGATCTTGGATATGCCTGAGCCGTGGGAAGTGGTCAAGCACGCCGAGGCGGCGTCTTCGACCCGGCGGGATTCTGTTGGCGTACCTGCCCACGATTAATCAGACGCAGTTACTGCGCGAAGCGTTGGCTCACAACTCGTTCGGGCTCGAAGAGACCGTCGAGATTCTCCGACGCACCTGGCACGTCGACGGACGTTCTGTGCGTCCCGATCACCGCATGGTGGCTCACACCGGGTTTCTCACGTCCGCCCGACGACTGGTCGGGCGCCTGGAGAGTGCCTAGTCCTTCTCGATGAAGATGCACTCGCCGGGGCACTCTTCGGAGGCCTCGCGCACGGCGTCTTCAAACTCGGCCGGAACCATGGCCACGCCGTCCGCACCGCCGGGATTGCTCATGACGTCGCTGCCTTGCTTCACGTAGGCGAGACCGTCGTCAAGGAGCGTGAAGACGGACGGGCAGATCTCTTCGCAGAGTCCGTCCCCTGTGCAGAGGTCTTGGTCAATCCAAACCTTCATTCGCATGTCCTCCGTGGCCTAATACGTCTAGTTACTCTAGTGGGGGAGGGGCGATATACGTGACCTTCACGTAATGGCGTGACTCCCCTAGGGTGGCGATATGGACCGGTCCCGAGGATATAACGACTCTTCGAGTTCCGAGCACGACGAGACGCTCGGCGCCTCCCCTTCGCGCGACCTGACGCAAAACGAAATAGAGCAGGCCAACCGTCGCATCGAGATTCTCGAAGAGAAACTCCTGGAGGCCCGCGGGCAACTCTCACAGAGTCGTTCGAACAACGAAAAACTCACCATCACCATCCAGCAGACGCGCGATCAGATCGCCGCCCTGCGCGACGAAGTTGAGAAACTTACTCAGCCTCCGGCCGTGTATGGCACCTTCACGGGGTTCAACGAGGACGGATCGGTCGACATCTTCGCTTCGGGGCGCAAGATGCGCGTAGCCCTGCACCCCGGACTCGATCCCGCCCAGATTGCCCGCGGTGACGAAGTAGTTCTGAATGAGTCCTTCACGGTTATCGGCGTGCGGGACTCCGACGGCCAAGGTGAGGTCGTCACGGTGAAGGAGGTCCTGGACGAGCGACGAGTGCTCGTGTACGGCCGGGCCGACGAAGAGCGCGTGGTGGAACTGGCCGAAGCCCTTCGTTCGGTGAAGTTGCGCACGGGCGACGCCTTACTGCTGGATCTTCGTTCCAATCTGCTGACCGAGAAACTCATACGACAAGAGGCCGAGGAACTCGTTCTCGAAGAGGTGCCCGACATCACGTACGCGGACGTCGGTGGTCTCGACGCTCAGATCGAAGCGATTACCGACGCAGTGGAGTTGCCGTACCTGCACCGCGCCCTTTTTCACGACTACGACCTTCCCGCGCCCAAGGGGATCCTGCTCTACGGCCCTCCCGGATGCGGCAAGACCTTGATCGCCAAAGCGGTAGCGAACTCCCTCTCCCAGAAGGTGGCCGAACTCACCGGGAATCGCAACGTCCGCTCCTACTTTTTGAATATCAAAGGACCCGAACTCCTCAACAAGTACGTAGGCGAAACGGAACGCCAGATTCGCGTGGTCTTTCAAAGAGCCCGCGAAAAGGCCGAAGAGGGTGTGCCGGTCATCGTGTTCTTCGACGAGATGGACTCGCTGTTTCGCACTCGGGGCACCGGCATCAGCTCGGACATGGAGTCGACCATCGTGCCGCAGCTTCTCGCCGAGATTGACGGGGTGGAGTCCCTGCGCGACGTCATCGTGATCGGAGCGACGAACCGAGAAGACTTGATCGACCCGGCGATCTTGCGCCCGGGACGCCTCGACGTCAAGATCCGCATCGAGCGACCCGACGCGGAGGCCGCGGCGCAGATCTTCTCGCGTTACCTGCACGTCGAGCTGCCTCTCGATCCGACGACCGTTTCCGAGCTCGGTGGTGGCGACCGGTCGAAGGCCATTCAAGCGATGATTGAAGAGACGGTCACTCACATGTATCGCATCGACGACGAGAATCGTTTCCTCGAAGTCACCTATCAGGGCGGCGACAAAGAGGTTCTGTACTTTAAAGACTTCGCCTCGGGGGCGATGATCGAGAACATTGTGCGCCGGGCCAAGAAGATCGCGGTGAAGCGCGAGATCGCCAATCAGGGCCGGGGACTTCGAAAAGAGGATCTCGTCGAGTCGATCCGTCAAGAGTTCCGCGAGAACGAGGATCTTCCGAACACCACCAACCCCGACGACTGGGCCCGCATCTCGGGCAAGAAGGGCGAGCGGATCATCTTCATCCGCGTGTTGATTAACCGAGACGAAGACGACGTGAAGGGTGGCCGTTCCATCCAACACGTGGGTACGGGGCAGTATCTCTAACTCCAGCGCGATTGCGAAGGTACTCGGCATCGAGACGGAGTACGGCATCGCCGGTGGCCCGGACTACGACCCCATTACCTCGTCCAGCATCATCGTGAACGCGTACGCCCAGCAGGGACGCACGCGCATCAACTGGGACTTCGATGGCGAGACCCCCGACATGGACGCGCGTGGTCGCGTCGACCTCACCTCGTTTGCCCCCGTCGTCGAGACCCACCTGGCGAACACGGTCTTAACGAACGGCGCGCGTCTCTACGTCGATCACGCTCACCCCGAGTACTCCTCTCCCGAGTGCCGCACACCTTTCGAAGCCACGTTGTACGACGTCGCGGGTGAGGAGATCATGCGACGCGCGCTCGCGGTCGCCAACGACTCCCTCGACGTTCATCAGGCCATCACGCTCTATAAGAACAACTCCGACGGCAAGGGAAACTCTTACGGGACTCACGAGAACTACCTCGTGCGGCGGGACCTCGATTTCGCCCATCTCATTCGAGCGATGGTGCCGCACTTCGTCTCACGTCAAATCGTGGTCGGGGCCGGCAAGGTCGGCGCCGAGACCGAAGCGGCTTTAGAGAAGGCCCCACCCTTTCAACTCTCTCAGCGGGCCGAGTTCTTTGAAGAAGTGGTGGGACTGGAAACGACGTTAAAGCGCCCTATCATCAATACCCGCGACGAGCCACACAGCGACGCCGAACGCTTTCGGCGGCTGCACGTCATTATCGGTGACGCCAATATGAGCCAGGTCGCGACCTTCGTCAAGCTCGGCTCGACGGCACTTCTATTGGCCGCCCTGGAAGAGTTTGGTCCCGATGGTTTCCCGGCCATGCCGCGATCGCCGGTTCACGCGGTACGGGCCTTCGCCGTGGACCTCTCGCTGCGCGAGACGGTCGCCTGCGACGACGAGAGATCGAGAAGCGCCTGGGACTTTCAAGACGAGTTATGGCACCTCGCCCACACGTACGTTGACCGCACCGGCGCCGAGGCCGTGGGCGGGACCGAGGAGGTCGCCACCATTTTGGGTCAGTGGCGAGAGATGTTGGACGGCGTGCGTGACGATCGCGGCTCGGTCGCTGATCGCGTGGACTGGGTAGCGAAACTACGCGTGGTGGAGGGTTACCAACAGCGCTACAAGCTCGCAAGCCACGACGCCAGGTTGCGCGCCATTGACCTTCAGTACCACGACCTACGGGCCTCGCACTCTTTAGCCCAGCGCGTGGGACTGCGCGTCATCTGCCCCGACCTCGAAGTTCGTGAAGCCGTTCACAATCCGCCGCCCAGTACGCGGGCCTATTTTCGCGGTCAGTGCGTGGCGCGATATCCCGAACAGATCGTTGCCGCCAACTGGGATTCGGTGGTCTTTGATCTCGGCGAGGGACCACTGCAGCGCGTTCCCATGCTTGACCCTCTGAGGGGTACGCATGCGCTGACCTCAGAGTTGCTAGAAACAAGTGCGACGGCAAGTGAACTTCTTGACGCATTAGACAGGTAGAACTGAAGTATGAGTGAACGAGAGCGAATTCAAAAGCAGCGCACTGAGCGTGCCGCTGAGACCACCGAAGAGGTCTCGGTCGACGCGACCAAGGGCGACCAGCTCAAGGCCGACCTAGACGACTTGCTGGACGAGATCGACGAAGTTCTTGAGGAGAACGCCGAGGAGTTTGTACGTAACTACGTGCAAAAAGGCGGCGAGTAAGCGTGGGGTTGCCGCTCTTTAGCGCGGATGGCGATCCCGGACCCTCGTTCTGGCACTTTGCTGAGGGAGCGGGGCTGACCAGCGGCTTGAGCGGCTCTACGAGTGACGCCCCTCACGCCACCACCGTGATTGCCGTTCGCTTTAATGCCGGCGTGGTGATGGTGGGGGATCGACAGGCGACGGGTGCGTACATCGCCAGTCGCGACGTACGAAAGATTGAGGCCGCCGATCGCTACACGGCGCTGGCCATCTCGGGTAGCGCCGCGCGGGGCATGGAACTTCTTAAGATCGCGCAACTCTCCTTTGAGCACTACGAAAAGATGACCGACTCCGCGCTCAGTTTGGAAGGCAAGGCCAACTACCTCTCGCCGATCGTGCAGCGCAACAACCTGACCTCGCCCTTGACGGTCGTCCCTCTGCTCGCGGGGTGGGACGAAAGTCACTTAGAAGGTCGCATCTTCGAATACGACGGGGCCGGGGGTTGCTACGAACGACTGGACTTCGCCACCATCGGATCGGGTTCACCCTTCGCCGAAGGGACTCTTCGCCTCGGGTTTCGAGAGAACTTTGAACGAGAAGAAGCTCTCGACCTTGGCGCACTGGCCCTCTACGAAGCGGGCGACAACGATCCGGGGACGGGCGGACCGGACTTCGTTCGCAATATCTTTCCGATGATGATCGTGGTGAGCGCCGACGGGTTTCAAGAGCTGCCCGCGGCGGAAGTGGGGGAACGTTTTCGACTCATTAACGAACGCCGCACGGAGTCCCGCGGTGTCGCCGGAGGATCGTTGCGATGACCAACTACTTCTACGTCTCGCCGGAGCAACTGATCAAGGATCGAGCGGAGTTCGCCCAAAAGGGAATCGCTCGTGGTCGCTCGCTGGTGGCGGCCATCTACGACAAGGGTGTCGTCATGGTGGCCGAGAACCCCTCCGCGTCGCTCAACAAGATCTCGGAGGTCTACGATCGCATTGCCTTCGCTGGGGTTGGCCGATACAACGAGTTCGACCGCTTGCGCGAGGCGGGCATTCGCTGGGCCGACTCGACGGGTTTCACGTACTCGCGCGAGGACGTCGATGCTCGAGCGCTGGCGAACTACTACGCCCAGCACCTGGGGGACAGCTTCACCGAAGGCCAAAAGCCACTCGAGGTCGAGATACTGGTAGCGCAGTTGGGTAACGCCCTTCGTCCCACCAAGTTGTATCGCATCGCCTACGAAGGCACCATTTCCGATGAGCCCTACTTCACCGTGGTCGGGGGCGACTCGGAAACTATTCGCGATCGATTTGCCCTCGCCGAGGGGTCGATCGAGCCACTTGCCACGACCCTACAGAACGCCGCCAACGCCTTGGCCGGACCCGACCGAGTGCTGCCGGCCGAGGAGCTGGAAGTCTGCATCCTTGAGGATCGGGGGAACCGGCGAACTTTCTTGCGACTCACCGACGAGCAGGTAAAGGAGATGCTGAGCTAAGTCGGCTCGAATGACGTCATGCTGCGCAGAATCTACGGCATCGAAACCGAGTACGGCATTACCTTCTCGCTGCGCGGCCAACGTCGACTGAGCCCAGACGAGGTCTCTCGTTTCCTGTTCCGCAAGGTCGTGGCCTGGGGTCGTTCTTCGAACGTCTTCTTAGAGAACGGCAGCCGGCTGTACCTTGACGTGGGAAGCCACCCCGAGTACGCCACCGCCGAGTGCGACTCCTTGAGCGATCTCGTAGCTCAAGACAAAGCGGGCGAGTCCATACTGCGTGAACTGGTGGGGTACGCCCAGGCGCAGCTCAGCGACGAAGGCATTCGCGGCGACATCTACCTCTTCAAGAACAACACCGACTCGACCGGTAACTCGTACGGCTGTCACGAGAACTACTGCATTGAGCGCATTGAAGACCTCAGCCGCTTAGAGAGTGTGTTTATTCCTTTCCTCATCAGCCGACAGATCTTTGCGGGGGCCGGCAAGGTGGTGACCAACGCCAAGGGCACCGCCTACTCCATGAGCCAACGCGCCGAACACATCTGGGAAGCCATCTCGTCAGCGACGACCAGGAGTCGACCGATTATCAACACCCGCGACGAGCCGCACGCTGATCCGGAAAAGTTCCGTCGGCTCCACGTCATCGTGGGGGACTCCAATATGAGTGAGTTCGCCACCTACCTCAAGGTGGGTACCGCGTCCGTAGTTCTGGCAATGATCGAAGACGACATCGTGCAACTTCGCGACTACGCCATGGCCTCTCCCATCAACGCTTTGCGCGACATCTCCTACGACCTGTGGAGCAAAGAACCGGTGAAGTTGATGAACGGACGCGACCTGACGGCGTTAGAGATTCAAGAAGACCTGTGCGAGCGGGCTGAGAAGTTCGTCGAGGTTCGCGACCTACCGGCCGACCAGGTCCACGCGGTGCGTCTATGGCGTGAAGTGATCGAGCAGTATCGAAGTGACCCCATGGGCTTGGCTGATCGCGTGGACTGGATTGCCAAGTTGCAGATCATCGACCGCGAGCGTGAGCGAAGCGGGGTGGAGTTGAGCGATCCCAAGATTGCCCTCATCGATCTACTGTTCCACGACACCAATCTCGACCGCGGCCTCTTCTATCGCCGCTCCTCGAAGGGCCACTTTGAGCGGATGGTGACAGACGAACAGATCGAACGAGCGACCACCACGCCGCCGCCCACCACGCGAGCGCACATGCGCGGCACGTTCATCCAGGCGGCCAAGCAGTGGCGGCGCGATTACACCGTGGACTGGGTTCACCTCAAGCTGAACGATGAGATGCAGCGAACGGTGCTCTTGAAAGACCCGTTTAAGAGTACCGACGAACGCTTCCAGAAGCTCCTCGCCTCGCTCGAACGCCACGGCTAGACCAGCTCGTTTCTCAGCACGGAGCCAACGATTGGGGGCCCGCTTGACGTGTCCCGACCCCGAATCGTCCATATGGCCAGCCCTACAATGGGTTCGTGATCAGTTTGAGTCCCATAAAACTCCTCTTCATTGCGGCCGTCATCATGCTGCTCATGGGCCCTGACAAACTCCCCGAGATTGCCCATCGACTCGGATCGAGTTGGCGAGCCCTCAAACGACTGCAGGAGCGAATGGAGTCCGAGGTTCGAGAGGCGATTCCCGACCTGCCGAGCACCAGTGAGATCGCTCGCATCGTCCGTAGCCCGGTGAGTCTGCTCAACCAGCTCTCTGATCGCGTGGACGCGAAGGACGCGGCGGAGGCTGCAGCGGCGGCACCCGCCAGTGAGGTGGCGCCCGAGGCGTCGGTGCCGCCACCCCTGTTGACGTCGCCTCCTCTGCCGAACGCTCCGCGTGCCGACGATAACTCGCCGCCCTTCGATCCCTCGCTCAACTAACCCGTCATGTCCAGATTTAGTCGCGCCGAAAGCGGTATGACGTTGGGCGAACACCTCGCCGAACTACGACAGCGCTTTTTGATCATCGCCATCTGCGTTTCCTCCGTAGCGGTGCTTGGCTTCATCTTCTACACGCACCTTTTGTCCATTCTGCAAAATCCCTACTGCGCGGCCGACCCGCGGCACTGCAAGTTCCTGGTGACGAACCCCCTGGACGGTTTGAACCTGCGCGTAAAGATCGCGATGTTCTCGGGCGTGGTGATCTCCTCGCCGGTCATTCTCTGGGAAGTCTGGCGGTTCATCACGCCCGGTCTCAAAGCCAAAGAGCGCCGCTACGCGGTTCCTTTCGTGGCCGCGTCACTCCTCTTCTTCTCGGCCGGCATGGTTCTCGCCTACTTCAGTTTCGCCCAGGCCATCAGGTGGCTCGAGGACATCGGGGGCAAGACCTTGCTCACGGAGTACAACCCCAATCAGTACCTCACCTTGTTTCTGTTGATGCTCTTCATTTTTGGGGTCGCGTTTCTCTTTCCCGTGGTACTGGTGGCGCTGGAACTCATCAACGTGGTGACCCCACGGCGGCTCCTCAAGAGTTGGCGCTACGCCACCATCATCATTGTGATCGTGGCCGCGGTGGTGACGCCGAGCAGCGATCCGCTCTCCATGCTGGCCCTGGCCGCTCCCTTAGTGGTCTTTTACTTTGGCGCTATAGGCGTAGGTAAGCTGCTGCACAAGTGAGCTTGATCGAGTACCGCAGTCGATTCATCGACGCCCTCGGATTTGGACTCGATCGTTTCCAGCTCGACGCCATCGAGGCCGTCGACCGCAGAGTCAACGTTTTAGTGAGCGCACCCACCGGATCGGGTAAGACGTTGGTGGCGAACTACGCCATCGGTCGCGAGTTGGAGCGCGAACAGAGAACCTTCTACACCACGCCTCTCAAGGCGCTCTCCAACCAGAAGTACCACGAGCTGTCCGAACTCTACGGCTCCGCCCGGGTGGGCCTGTTGACGGGAGACACGTCCATTAACCGCAGCGCGCCGATCGTGGTCATGACCACGGAGGTTTTGCGCAATATGTTGCTCACCGAGTCCGATCAGTTGACGACGCTCGGCTTGGTGGTCTTGGACGAGGTCCACTACCTCCAGGACCCTTTTCGCGGCGGCGTGTGGGAAGAGGTTCTCATCTTGACCCCGTCTGCGGTGCGCTTCGTGGCGCTGTCGGCGACCATCGGTAACGCCGACTTCCTGGGGGAATGGTTCACCCAAGTACGCGGGCCTACCGAGATCGTGGTGGAAAAGACCCGACCGATCCAGTTGCACAATCACGTCGCGGTGATGAAGCGCGGACAGCCCTTAGCCGAGATTCATGATCTGTTGGACGGCGCGCGGCTCTCCAACGACGCCCGTCGCATCGACAACTTGATGAAGTCCTCGCGGCGCTTTCGACCGGGTGTGAAGTGGCAAGGCCCGAAGTCGAGTGCTCCTCCACCTCCGTACTACGCCCCTCGCCGTTCGGCTCTCATGCAGGCTCTTGAGCGGGAAGACCTGCTTCCGGTGATCGTTTTCATCTTCTCACGGGCGGCCTGTGACGACGCCGTGCACCAACTTCGCCGCGATGGCCTCATCTTTACCTCTCCTGAGGAGCGCCGGGAGATCGAGATGATCGCGGAGACCCGTCTGATTGACTTCTCTCACGACGACCTTCAAGCCCTCGAGTACGCCGACTTCGTCGACGCCCTTCGTCGCGGCATCACTATGCACCACGCCGGTATGGTGCCAGCTTTCCGCGAGATCGTGGAGACCTGCTTCGAACGAAACCTGCTGTCGGTCGTGTTCGCCACCGAGACGCTGGCCCTGGGCGTGAATATGCCCGCTCGCTCCGTCGCGCTCGAACGCTTTACCAAGTACTCCGACGCCGGGCGCCAGTTCCTCACCAGCGCCGAGTTTGCCCAGATGACGGGCCGCGCCGGCCGTCGGGGCCTTGATGACGAGGGTCACGCCATCGCCTGCTTTTCGAGTGACCTGTCTCTTCACGACGTGGGCCGCATTGCCCTGGCGCCGCCCGCCGACCTGCACTCGTCCTTTCGCCCGACGTATAACTTCACCGCCAACTTGATCAACCACTTTGACTTCGATACGGCCCTGGACGTCGTACGGCGCTCCTTTGCCCAGTTCGAGAATGATCGCCGTCCCGCGGGCAACCGTCGACCCCTTACCGATCAGATGGTGGCGCGCTTCCATGTCTTAGAGGAGCTCGGGTACGCGAAGGAATGGTCACTCAATCCTCAGGGCCAGTTGTTGCGTTCGATCTATCACGAGTGCGACTTACTTATCGCCGAGTGTCTCAGCGAGGGAATCTTTGATGGCCTGGATCCCTCGGAGCTGGCGGGGCTGTTGTCGTGCTTTGTCTATGAGTCGAAGCGTTCCACTCGCGCGATCAACGCCGCGCGACACGTCTCTACCAAAAAGAAACGGGTGCATCACGATCGCCTCGGACAGGAGCGGCGCGTCAGCATCGGCGAGCGATTCCGAGAGATTGTGGTGATCGACGCCACCATTCGAGAGGTCGAAGAGCGCTACAAGGTTCCCCACTTCAAGGAGCCGGACGGTCACTTTGCCAACGTTCTGGCGGCGTGGGCCAGGGGAGTGACCCTGGGCACCGTCCTGGACCTCGCGGACGCCGAGATCGGCCAGACCTCCCCCGGGGACTTCGTACGAAACGCCAAACAAGTGGCCGACCTCTGTGAGCAGTTGGCCCGAATGAACCTGCCCGGAGGCGTGGCGGAGGTGGCGGCGCTGGCCCGGGACGCCGTTTTACGCAGTGTCGTGGCGGGTGCCTCGAGCGTCCACCCCACTCGCTAGATTCCCCTCTAATCTCGTAACTCCATGCATCCCTACGTTGCCGAAGACTTCACCGACGCCGAGGTGGCGGTACTCCGGCGTTACTTCACCAACCTGCAAGGTCCGGTCTTTGCCCTGGTCAACCTGCCTGAAGTCGTCAAGGGCGCTCTGTTTGCGCGCTACTCTCGATCCTCGAAGAGTCTGCGGCGACTCTTTTTAGACGAGTTTGTCGGGGACCTCGACCTCGACGGCGACGCGACGGTCGACGCCACGGTAGGACTCGGTCGGGCGGACGAGCTCTATCAGAAGATCTTTTACGAGTACGGCGACGACTCGGTGGCTCAACTTGGCGGCGTTCATCTGGCCTGTGAACAGGCGAGCAACCTGCTCACCAAAGTGCTCGAGCGGGGTCGGCTGATGAGTTATCTCGAACAGTCGACCCGCTACTTGGGCTACGACCGGCGCCTCGCCAATGGCCTCTACCGCTTCTACCGCGATAACGATCTTCTGGAGTCGCGTTTCGGCGCTCGCTACATCGGCGAGATGGACCGAATGTTTGACACGTACAGGGAACTCCTTCCGGAGTTGACTGAGTGGCTGACCACGAAGTATCCGAAGACGCCCGACGACACCGACTTCGTGTATCGTCAGGCGATTCGCGCGAAGGCGCTCGATGGACTTGCGCGGCTTGTTGCCGGCGAGTGCCCTCTCGAACCTAGGTATCTACGCCTCGGGCCAGGCGTACGAGGCACTGATCTTGCGCATGCGCGCACACCCACTACCCGAAGTACGTGAGTACTCCCAACTGATGCTCGACGAGCTCAACAAAGTGATTCCCTCGTTCCTCAAACGTCTCGACGTGCCCGAACGCGGGTGTGGCCTGGACTCGACTACTTGAGCGACTACGCGCAGCGCTACGCGAAGGGTATTGCGAGAAACTGCACGCTAACGACGCGGTCCCTGAGGTGGGAGAGGACGTGCGCCTCGTCGACTTTGACCCCGAGGGGGAGCGCCGAGTTCTCGAAGCGATCGTCTTCGCCAACTCCACGATGTCCCACTTCCAGGCTGAACAGCGGGTTGCGTCGATGAGCGACTCTGAGCGCGCCGAGGTTTTCGCGAGTTACGTCGGGGAGCGCGGTAATCGTCGTCATCGCCCGGGACGCGCCTTTGAGCGAACCGACTACCGCTTCGAGATCGTGAGCGACTACGGAGCCTTTCGCGACCTTCAGCGCCATCGTCTGCTCACCGTGGAGTGGCAGCCCCTGACCGTCGACCTAGGCTTTGACGTGCCCGAGGTGGTCGTCGGACGCGGGCCTCGCCGACCGGTACCGAGAGTCGTTGTTGCCGCTCCGCCGAACTCTTTTACGACGTGCGAGGGACTTTCCCGAACAGGCGCAATACTGCGTCGCGCTGGCCTTTCGGATCCGCTACGTCATGCAGATGAACGCCCGCGAGGCCATGCACCTGATTGAACTTGCGCTCGGGTCCCCAGGGCCACCCGAGTTATCGGCGCATCGCCCAGGAGATGGCTCGTCTCATCCGTGACGAGTCGCTGGCCACCACGGTCAATCGCCGACGCCATGTCCTACGTCGATTTCTCCGACACCGACCTTGAGCGCCTGGAAGCCGAGCGCAGCCGCGGAGACGAAACCGACTGAATCGCTAGATATTCGTAGATTTATCGACTCTTTAGCACAAATGAGCGCACGCATGCCGGAAATTTAGCCGTACAATGCCTGCGCTACAGAAGAGGAATTTATGGCAAGTGAAGTTGATAACGATGAAGTATTTGACGAAGAAGAGCTCGCAGACGGTTTCGACGAAGAGATTGTCAGCGAGGAAGAGCTCGAAGAAGTCGTCGAGGAGATTGACGACGACGAGGCGGATGACGTGGACGACGTGGTCGTTGTCGATCTAGGACTGAAGACGAAGACGTCGTCACGGCCGCGTGGCGGTGGTGGAAGACGATGATGACGTGGTCGACGACGCCGACGTCGAGCTCGCCCTCGATGAAGTGCTGGCCGAGACTATTCTGCGCACCTCGGTGCCCGAAGATGATGATGAGGCACCCCTCGAGATCGATCCCACTCTCGACACGACGGAAGCCATACTTCCCAAACAGGACGACGAGTTCCGATGCAAGTCGTGTCGCCTGCTCAAAAAGACGAGCCAGCTGGCCGACAAGTCAGCCATGCTCTGTCGTGACTGCGTCTAAGAGTCTCGGCTCGGTTTGAACGTTTCACTCGTTTCGACTGTCACACCCGAACTTCAATTGCTCTGGGACCACGCCCACCGCGACGTCCTGGCGAAACGGGGCGGATCGGCCTTGCTCGCCACCTTGTGTGGCGTGACGTCGGAGAACGAGCTGTTGAACGAGGTCTTGCTTCGTCCTCGCTTTGGAGAGTCGAGATGGACGGTGAGCTCAAGGCCTTCGGGCTCTGTCGAGGCGGCGTCATAGAAGCGATCTACGTGGAGCACGGCTCGCGACGTCAGAAGATCGCGACGACCTTGGTGCGCACACTCTTGAACGGAGACTCCGCCGCCGATCGACGCCTACGCGCTTCCCGGAGATCGAGCGATGAAGTCGCTCTATGAGTCGATGGGATGGAAAGCGCGGCTGCTTACGATGCGCGGCGCGTAGCCGGGCGTCGGACGATTCTCGTCGGTGGGGGCGGCGGCGGAACCTTCATACCGAGCAAGTTTCGCCAGTTCCGGAATAGCTCCGGCGTTATGGACCGCCACCGCGCGGCTGGCGTCGTCGCTTGGAATCCCGACGGGCTTCACGTTTCGGCGAATCGATGTGTCCGCGGTGAGTTCGACGATCTCGTTCCAGGTCTTCGGGTCTTGCTCGGCACTAAGCGACTCTGACACCATGGCCACCACGCGAGAGGCAGCATCGGCACTCAGTCGCGTCGACATGTCCGGCGGCCGAGCCACGAGAGCAAGGCTTCCTTCACGTTCTTCGCGGCGATGGCTGACTTCAGTTTCTCGTTCCACTGGGTCCGAAGGTGCTCAACTCGAGCCGTCAGAGAAACCTGAACTCCTTTAGCTGGGCGCGCGCCTCTTCGTCAAGTGTGACCGTCTTGGCGGACGTCACCACGGCGCGCAGATCACGAAGGCGGAGTTCTCTGCCTGCACCGATCGCGCCCGCCGCGCGGTCCTTCCACAGAGCCAGATTTGTTTTGTTGCGCAGCTCTTCAGCGATGCGCTCGATGGTCGTGGGGTCGATGGTCGGTCGACCCTGTGCCGAAGCGTTCTTGTTTTGAAGTTCGACCGCCGCACGCACGGCCGGGCACGCCCCCTCGCAGTAACTGTTCAGCGACGGGGAGTTGCTCGGGTGAGAGCGTGGCCAGTAGGGCGTTTCGGTGGGTCGTCGTCAGGGGCGGCTGTTGAGGTCCACTAGGGCGTTCGCTGCGCGTCGCTCGATCAGGACGTCCGGGACGATCGCTGCGTGGTCCCGCGCGTCGTGCGCTCAGCCCGACGGAGCGCCATCGGCGGGCTTCTCGCTGCGCGTGGCCGCGACTTGGACGTCTCGGGGCGCGCACGAGACTCGCTTCGCTCGCTACGCGGGACCTCGTCGGCGGTCGTTCGCCCTTGGTCGACTGGCGTCCTTGGGCTCTCGGCGAGTCGGTCGGCCTGCTTAGAGCCGGGTGCGTCGCGCCACCTTCGCGGCTCATCACTGTCGCGGCGCGGACCACGACCCTTGGCGGCGTAAGTCACCACCACGTCCGGACCCTTCTTCGGTTCGGCGATGAGTTCAATTCGCTCGTTGCTTGGGATCGAGGGGCGAGGCAGTCTTCGGCGCCATGACGGAGAGGACTTCGATGCCCTCCATGTACTGCTCGATGTCGGCGCGATAGACGCTGCCAATGACCGGTCCACCCGGCACGAGGGACGCGGCAAATACACCCTTCGGCAACTTCGCGCCCGCGGCACGCCACGTCGCGAGATCGCCATTCAAACTGGTTATTTCGATCTCAATGCGTCGAGACATAGGGCTACTAATCTACTCGCTCGAGCGGACATATGAACATTTCGATGGTATTTAGATCGTTATTAAATTCCTTTGCGTAGCATGGCTGCGTGAGTGACACGCCTTTCGACGCGCCCGACAACGATCCCATAATTTCCTCGTCAGAAGTGTCGTCGAACCGAGCTCGTCCGAAACGAACGAATCAGTTACCTCAGAGCCGTCTCCGTCGCACGGCGCCTGCAACGAGTTCACGCTGACGACGTAGGAGCGCCAGCGGTCACGCCCGCCGTCACCTCGTCCCATCAGGACGAGAGCCCCGCTCTCGTCGCAGTCGCGCGCCACGCGGTCGTCTCTGGACTAATCGTCTCTCCCTGCTGTTGGTCGCCGCGCTCGTGGGCGCCCTCGCCGGGCACTACGCCGCGCCGAGTCGAAAAATACTGGTGCACTGTCGATCAACGAAGTGGGAACCGCGCCGGGCGCCGCGATACTTCCCAACGGCGTGAGTATTCCCAAGTTGGTGCAACGCTCTCTGCCATCCATCGTGAGCATTGACGTGAAGGGCGACGGAGAAGAAGATCAGGGCACCGGCATGATCATTTCGAAGAGGGGACTGGTTGTCACCAATAACCACGTAATCGCGGCAGCGGTGAACGGAGGGACGATCACCGTCACGCGCAGCGGGACGACGAAGAGCCTACCGGCCACGTTGGTTGGTACCAATCCCGTTGATGATGTGGCCCTGATCCGCATCGACAACGTCGTCCAATCTCAAGCCCGTGACATTTGGTAACTCCAACGCCCTCGAGACGGGCGACGCGGTCGTGGCCATTGGCAACGCGCTGGGACTTGCGGCCGGAACGCCGACCGTCACGCAGGGCATCGTGTCCGCCCTCGGGCGCACGGTGACCGCTGGCACCGACACCGTCCACCGAGACTTTGGAGCAACATGATTCAAACCGACGCCGCGATCAACCCCGGAAACTCCGGCGGCCCACTCTTGGATTCGAGCGGCGACGTGATTGGAATGAACACGGCCGTCGCGGGCACGCTGTCCGACGGAGAGAACACTCAAAACATTGGCTTCGCCATTCCCGTGGCCACGATCGAGTCGCTGCTCCCCACCCTGATGGCGGGGGAGAGCGTCGTCAATCACGGCGCCTTCATCGGAGTGGAGATCGAGTCCAACGACTCCGTCGCTGCAATCAGGAGTACAGCTTCTCGGTTTCGACGGGCGCGGTCGTCATTAGCGTGATCTCCGGTACGGGCGCCGCCGCGGCGGGTATCAAGCAAGGCGACATCATCGTCGGCATCAACAGGACCAAGATCCAAAGCGCGCAGGACGTCACGCAAGTGATCTCCGCAGCTGCACCCCGGTCAGCAGATCGCGGTCCACTTGGTTCGCGGAACGAAGCATCTCACGATCGAGGTGACGCTGGGACAGAGCCTTCTAGTTAGGCCAAGCGTCGCGATGCCGCCGTCGACGGGCAAGACCGCTCCGGTGATGTAACTCGCGGCGGGCGATGCCAAGAAGATCGCGGCGCCGGCCATGTCGGAGGGCTTACCGATGCGCTTCATCGGCGCAGCCGAGGCGATGTCGTCGCCGACTGCCTCGATGGTGGCGTGCATCATCTTGGACTCGAACGGGCCGGGCGCAATGGCGTTCACCGTGATCTTCGGCGCGAGGTACTTCGCGAGGTGACGGGTCAGCTGGTGGACCGCGGCCTTCGAGGCTGAGTACGCGTACGTCTCCATCGCTGGTACGTGAATTCCGTCGATCGGATCCAATGTTGATCACGCGCGAGGGACTCTCTTCGCGTGCCCGTGACCTCTAAGAGGGGTCGAAGGAACTTCGTCAAGTGAAAGACCCCCTTGACGTTCAGCGCGAGGACGCGTTCAAAAGCGGACTCGTCGTACTCATCCATCGGGGCGCCCCACGTGGCGCCGGCGTTATTCACCAGCACGTCAAGGTGGGCTTCGCGCTCGATGAGTTCATTGGCGAGGCGCCGGCACTCGGACTCCTTTGAGAGATCGGCCGGAATTGAGGTACACGGACCGATCTTGGAGAGCTCCTTGGCCAGCGCGTCACCGACTTCGGCCTTACGAGAAGAGATATAGACCACCGCGCCGGCTTCCACGAAGCCTCGAGCGATCATTTCGCCGATACCGCGAGAGCCCCCGGTCACCAGGACGACCTTGTTCGACACGTCAAAGAGTGAAGTCATGGGGCGAAGTGTACGTCAGTCGACATTGACGGCGAAGGCCGTCCGGGGACGCTCTAGGTCCGGGCGACGTTCGTGAGCGATCACAAGAGCCTCGTCAACGTCAAAAGCGTCAACCAACTCTTGGATCATGCCGTGAGAAAAGTCACCCCAGACCACTCGAAACTGAATCGGCTCCGTAGAGCCCACCCTTAGTTAGTTACGCGCAGCGACGTGCTCGACACCGACGAGACCGCCGACTTGGTGTCGGTTGCGTACTGGGCCTTGACTGTCCACACCCCGTCCGCAGTGAAGTCAAAGGCGCACTCGACTTCGCCCTGTTGAACGGGCTGAAAGCTGCACACCAGGTTGTTAACCGTGGAGTCCGCCGGGGCGATCGCCACCATCCGAATCACGCCGCCGGTGTTCTGGGGAACGACGTCAGCGATGACGTTGAAGGGGTTCAGATTGTTTGGCCCGGTGCTCATGGAGGCCGGCAAAGAGTTGTCTGAGAAGTCAAATGACAGGACGACGTTTGAGGGAACAACCGGGTCCGCCCCTGATGGGAGCGTAAAGAACCCAAGGCTCACGGCTAGAAAAACAGCTGCAGCTAGGGCCCGACGCATGTAATAACTATAACAGGATTAAGGATGGGTAACGCCGATAATGTTCGTTATGTCAAGTCAGTAAGAAATGTCCCACAAAGGACATCCGAGTGCGATTTCCCTGTAATTCCCTGCTCTTCAGTGTTCGTTCGATAGTTTTTAAGCACCGATGAGCGCGAACACTACTCTCAAACCGCGCGAATTTGTAATGGCATTGTCATCTTGCGTGGTCGGTGGTTTCGTTGGCACTTTTCTGCGCGCCTTGTGTACCGGATGGGAGCATTTACCAGCCCCGACAAGCTCCGTTTTCTGGCCGCACGAGATTCCGTGGGTATTGCTGGCGATCAATTTCGCGGGCGTCCTCGCGGCCACGCGGCTCCTTCGCGGCCCGCTTCGTCGACGTGACCCCAACGACCGTACTCGTGTACTTATCATCACGGGATTCTTCGGCGGATTCACCTCGTACTCAGGACTCTTCGTCGATCTCGCGGCCATTTGGCACGTCAGCCCTAGCGGATGTGTTTTTATCGCCTTAGGGGCGATCCTGAGCGGAGTTCTCGCGGCTTGGCTGGGACTACTGAGGCATGCGCGATGACGCTCTTCTTTACTTCCCTGGTCGGCGCGGGCGGCTGTTTGGTCCGCTATCTGATGGAGTACGCGGTACGGCGTCACCACCCCACCAATCGGCCGTGGGCCACGGTCGCGGCGAACGCCCTCGGATGCGGCATCGCCGGGTACGTCGCGTACCGATTTGTCGCCAGCTCTGACGCGCACGTGCGAGAGATCGTTTTGACGGGACTGTGTGGGGGACTGACGACGTTCTCGTCGGCCTTCGCCATTCCCGCGATTCTCCAGCGCGAGCACCACTGGGGATTCTCGTTGGCCCTCGTTACCACTACCCCACTGGCCTGTGCGGGGCTCTTTCTCATCGGAATGTCGCTCGCCCACTAAGGAAGGCGGTGAGTTATATCTTGATGTTTCCCTGCTCGGCCTCGGAGAGACCAGAGAAGTCGGCTATGCCCTTCGGAGCGGTAGGCATCAGTCCCGCGGCGATCAGACCAACAACCAACAGCGCGAGTCCGGCGTAGGGTGCCCACACCGTCGGCGCGGTCACTTTGTAGATGGCGCCGTAGATCGCCGAGGCGGTGACGAGACCACCCACGAGGCACGCCAGATACAACTGCCACGTCTTACCTTTCCCCCGCAGTCCTCGCAGGGCGCCGACGGCGATGAAGAGATAGATCACGGCGATCGCGAATCCACCGAAGGTCGACATCCAGGAGAACATCGACACGTACTCGGGCAGCTGAGGAATAGCGAAGGCCGTCGTCGTCGCCACCAGAACGATGATCACGGCGTAGACGAAGAGAACGAAGGCGCTCGCTCCCGAGGGCGTCCCTCGACCGGAGATCTTGGTCAGGGGCTTCGGCATGCTGCCGTCGCGCGCCAAAGCGAAGACCCCGCGCGACGCCGAAACGGCACAGCCGATCAGTACGGCGATCATGTCGAAGATGACCACCAGCTCCACCAGTCGTCGAATGCCGACTGCCCGCGAAACCGCCGCTTGCACTTCGGTCCGGCCAGGGTGAAGAGCGGCGCTCCGGCGTTCTTGCCTAGCGCGCCGAGATTGAAGTGAAAACCGGACACCTGCGCGAACGGTCCGATGATGTAGAAGCCAGCGATGACGATGACCGACGTCAGTACGGCACGAGGGATGTTGCGCTCGGGACGATTCGGTCTCTTCGGCCAAGTTGGCCGAGGTTTCGAATCCGGTGAAGAGCAGCACGCCGTAGAGGACGCCGAAGAGCACGCCTTTCCAGTGTGTCGGCGAGCTACTGACCGAGAAGCCCGTCGCGATGTGATGGATACCACCACTCTTGGACGATGACGAAGATCGAGAAGACCGAACACCACGGTCACCGAGATCAGCGCCAAGCGTCAGCTGCACTCGAGTGGACAGCGCGACGCCCAAGTAGATAATGGTGCCGACCAGGAGGAAGAGCAAGCACGTCCCACACGAAGTACGGCGAACGGCTGCACGTTGAACTCCGCCAGAATCGTGTCGTGGATGGTGCCGCCGATCATCGGCAAGATGCCCGCACCGAGCGCCAGCATGCCCGGCGTAGTACAGCCACCCGGCGGCCGTGCCCACTCGCCCACCGAGCCCGTCGGTGACGTAGTCGTAGAGCGAACCGGCCGCCTGAATCTTTCGCGTGTACTCCGCGATGATCCAGCCGAGTCCCACCACGCCGACCGCCGCGATGACCACCGCGAGTGACGCGGCGTTACCGGCACCGTTGCCCGACGCGCTGCTGATGCCCACCACGCAGCGGCACCAAGAAAGCAATCGAGAAGACCGGACCCATCAAGTCCGACCGACTGCGCGATCGTGTCAATGAGTGTGAGCTTGCGTTTCCCGCCCAGCGTCGTTCGTTTGTCGTCGCCCTGTGCCATCGTTCCCCCGGACCTGCAGGACGTGTCCCGTACGTCGTCCGACCAACCGTAAGGGGTCAAACGACCTACGTCAAGTGTTGTCACGGTGAAGACGTTTGCTCGGCTGCGCCGCACCAACCACAGAAACGTGGGATCGGGTTTCTTGAGAAGCTCGGGATGCCACTGCACGGCGACAATCTTCCCGTCGGGGGTCTCCAGCCCTTCGACCACGCCATCGCTCGCCTTGGCCGAGACGACGAGCCCCTCCCCCACCTCTTCAATCGACCTGGTGGTGAAGTGAATTCACGCCGATCTCTCCGGGAAAGAGCGCCGAGGTCAGAGTTCCTTCGACGAGACTGACCTCGTGGGTCATCTCGTGACCGTCGACGTCCCACTGCGGGTGACCCGCGCCGTCCTCGAGTTCGACGTGTTGGCGCAGAGTTCCTCCGAACACGACGTTCACGAGCTGCAGGCCGCGACAGATCGCAAGGATCGGAATGTCCTTGCGACGCGCGGCCGCGAGAAGGGCCATCTCCCACGCGTCACGATCAGGCTCCGATGGCACCGAGGTTCGGCGTCGGGCTCTTGGTCATAGTGCTTCGGGCTCGACGTCGGCACCGCCCGTCAGAACAAGACCGTCCAGATGCTCGATGATCTCCGTCGGCGTCGGCGTCGCGCGTTAACTCAACCGGTAATCCCCCCGCCAGGGAGACCGAGCGCGGGTAGTCGCTGAAGTGCAGGTCAAACTCGAGGCCACTCATCGCCGCTGGAACATTGGCCCCTAGAGCGCTCGCGGGCCACCGGCGCCCCGAGATACCAATAAGCGGACGAGCCATACCTTCACTCTACCCAGGCTCTTTGAAGTGTGGTCTAATTTGAAAAACTTGTTTGGTAACAAACATCTCCTGGAGGGTCAATGGCGGAATCTAGAAGTTGACATCACGTCGCACGACACCTACCTCGAGGGCGTCCCTCGCGACGTGTTTCGCTATCTGCGCGACAACGACCCGGTGCACTGGACCGAAGAGCCCGATGGGGGCCGCGGGTTTTGGAGCCTCACGAAGTACGACGACGTGCTCTTCGCCAGTCGTAACGCCGACATCTTCTCGAGCCGCCTCGGCATTCGCCTCGAAGACATGGACCCGGAGGAGACCGAGGCACGCCGCACGATGATGGAGATGGACTCTCCCGAGCACACTCAGTTTGCGCCGCCTGGTCAGCCGACCCTTCGCACCCAAGAACGTCAATGAGTACGAAGAGGCCGTCCGCACGCTGGCCATCGAAGTACTCGACTCGCTCGAACGGACAGCGACGAGTTCAACTTCGTCCAACGCGTCGCCCGGGAGTTACCGATGCGCATGCTGGGCCGACTTCTTGGGTCTGCCGGACGACGATCTCGACTGGCTGGTCCTTCGCGGTGACGCCCTCATTGGCAACACGGATCCGGACTTCACGGACTACGTGGTCGACCAAGTCGACACGTCGGACTATCGACTACTCCCCTTTCGCTCCCCCGTCGCGCTCGAGCTCTTCGAGTACGCCTCCCAGGCTCTGGAGGAGCGACGCATCACGCCCACGCACGACGTTCTGAGCGCGCTGCTCGAACCCACGGCGGACGGCGACACGCTCGATGATCTGGCGCTCAAGAACTTCTTCACCCTGATGGTGGCGGCGGGGAATGACACGACCCGGTACACCATGACCGGGGGACTTCTCGCCCTCATCGAACGTCCCGAGTTGTTCGAACGCGTACCCGACATGAGCCTGGAAGAACGTAAGGGCCTCGTCGAAGAGATGCTTCGTTGGACCACGGTCACCATGCACTTTCGAAGCACTCTCACGACCAGGACACGGAGCTTCGCGGAAAGACCCTTAGCGCGGGCGACAAAGTGGTGCTCTGGTACGCGTCGGCCAACTATGACGAGGACCACTTCGCCCTTCCCGAGGTCTTCAATACGACTCGCTCGCCGAACGACCACGTGGCCTTCGGCCTACACAGCCCGCATCTCTGTCTGGGGGCACATCTCGCGCGACTCGAAATTCGTGTGCTATTCGAAGAGATGGCCGCGCGGTGGAGTCACGTGGAACTGGTGTCCGAGCCCGAACTCCTCCGTTCCAACTTCATTAGCGGCATGAAACAGCTTGCCGATACGAGTGACCTGGCGCTAAAGGAACGGCAGGTACTCGCGTATCTCCCAGTCCGTCGTGGCGGAGTGTAGCGATCCCACTCGGTGCGCTTGACCGCCAGTGTTGGGCCACCAGGTCGCGTCCAACGGCCTCCACCAACGAGTCGTGACCGCCTCGAGAGCGTCCAGCGCGTCCGACAGCGATTGCGGCACGCCGACGGTGGCGTCGATCGTGTCGAGACCGTTGCCCGCCTTCGGCGGGCCGGGATCCGTCTTTGCCATGACACCCAGCCGCGACGCCTGCAGAACAGCGGCGACGGCGGTGTGCACGACAACGGCCCCGCCTCACTGAGTCGATGTTCGAGTCGAGCGCCCGCTCCGCGCTCAGCGGGTATACGAATCGTCGAGCCGCGGTGGTCGTAACCCCAGTTGGCCCAGTATCCCGACAGAGACGCGGGACGCAGTCGTTTGTACGCGTTCACCGTGGGGGCAAGCAGATGCCCGCCAGCGAACGATGGTGCGCGAGCAATCCGCCGATGGAGTGCTTCGCCAGCTGCGGAGATTCCATCTTCGGTCGCTTCGATCGTTGATCATGTTGTTCGCCGCTAGGTCGGGAAGGAAAAGTTGACGTGGAGTCCCGAGCCGCCGCGATCGCTTAAGGGCTTACCCATGAACGTAAGCATCAACCCGAGGCGTGTGCTACTTCGCGCGCCAGAACCTTGAAGAGAGAAGGCGTCGTCGGCCGCGCGTCAGCGCATCGCTGTAGCGCAAGCGTGAACTCGAACTGGGGAGTGTCGTACTCCGAGTTCACCGACTCCAGGGGAATCTCCGCCTGCGCGCAGGCCGCCCAAATCGCGTCAATCAGACCGAAGGGATCTACCGCCGGTCCCGTGCCGTAGACGAAGGCGCCGGGAGTATCCATGGGTCCCAACCACCCTCCCCGTCGGGCACGAAAACGTACGCCTCCAACTCGATACCCACCTGAGCGCTCGAGCCCAACGCACGCCAATCCGCGACCGCGCGGCGAAGGGCCGTTGCGCGGCGAGACCGGAGAAGGCTGACCCTCTCGTTCCAGGTTCGCCACCACGACCTGGGTATTCTCCTCCCATCCCGGACGAAGATCGGCCTCTCGTAGACCGCATCAAAATCGGGAAGCCCCTCGTTCCAGTGAGCTGCCCGGGTCTCGGGGGTCATAGCCCGGTCGTACGCCAGGGCCCAGGTTCCGGTGCAGTGTGCGCGTCCCGCTCCGCCAGGCTCGGCCGGAATGTACTTTCCTCGCGCCAGGCCCAAATGGTCGGGCCACAGCACGCGCACACGGTCGAACGAACTAGCCATTTTGCCTCCTTGGCCGGCTTTGGCGAAAGTAGCACGCCTCGCCTGCATCGTTTGTAAAGTGAGATGTACTCATTTGATTACAAACGACTTTCGGAGGCTCCGTGGAGTATCGCCGCATTCTCCTCGACGGGAACGTCGTTGACGTCGTTCGCGACGGCGACACGCTTGGTGGCCGCCGACGGACGTCGGGTCAGCGCCTCCGACGCAGTCCACCTTCCGCCGGTCTCGCCTACGAAGATTTTGTGCTGTCACTTGAACCACGTCTCTCGTGTGCGTGAGTTTCAGATCGCCTTCCCCCGGCGCCGACGTGGTTTCAAAAGCCTGTGTCGGCCCTTAACGCGCACGGAGGCGCCGTCGTGCGACCGGCCAACTGTCACTACCTGAACTACGAAGGCGAGATCGCCATTGTCATCGGTCAAAACCGCGCGCAATATCAAGATGGCGGACGCCCCCAACTACATCGCCGGCTACACGATCGCCAATGATTTTGGTCTTCACGACTTTCGTGATACCGACGCCGGCTCGATGCTGCGCGTGAAAGGCGCCGACACCCTTGCTCCCTCGGGACCCGGTCTGGTCACCGACTGGGACTTTCACTACAAGTCGATGCGCACCCGCGTGAATGGCGTGATCCGTCAAGACGGCTCGACCGAAGAGATGGCCTGGGACATGCACTACCTCGTCACCGATGTGGCGCGCCTTATCACCCTTGTGCCGGGCGACGTCATTCTGTCGGGAACGCCGGCCTACTCGCGCCCGGTGGAGCCGGGTGACGTCGTGACCGTCGAGGTCGAAGGACTGGGCGCCTTGACCAACCACGTGGTCGCCGCACCCGAAGCGGTGAGTGACGAAGTAGGGCGCGCAGCCCACGCAGAGCGAAGAAGTATTATCGACGGCGCTTGGGCGGCGACTGGGAGTTTCGGGGTCAACGCCGCCCGCAGCCCACCGATCGTTAGCCCTCCCCTACCCCAACGTCCACCCGAGGTACGAGTCATGAGCGAAGAGCGCACCAACGTGGGCATACTGCAGGTGGCCACCGGCCACTTCATCAACAACGAACGCGTCTCCTCACCCACGACCTTTGAGGACCGCTCGCCGCTCGACTGGTCTCTCAAACTCGCCGACGTGTCTCGGGGCACCACGCACGAGGCGGACCTGGCCTTGAGCGCGCCGCCGAAGACGCCTTTCCCGCCTGGGCCGCGCTCGGCGTCCAGGAACGAGGTAACTATCTTGCGACGCCTGGCCGATCTCATCGACGACAACGTTGAGCGCATCGCGTCGGTCGAGACCTCGACATGGCCATGCTGGAAGAGAGTCTTCGACTGCGCGTCATTGGTCGCGGCGCGCGAAACTTTCGCGCCTACGCCGATCTTGGCCGAGCACTACGAACCACGGCGCTGGGCGTCGAACGGCACCCATAACACCGTTCTGCGGATGCCCGCCGGCCCGACCGTCGTCATTACTCCCTGGAACGCGCCGTTCATGTTGTCGACCTGGAAATGCGCGCCCGCGCTCGCGGCCGGCAACACCGTGGTGCTCAAACCCGCCGAGTGGTCGCCTCTCAGTTGTTCGCTGCTCATGGATCTCGTTCTCGAGGCCGAGTTCCCTCCCGGCGTGTTCAATCTGGTCCAAGGAATCGGAGACGAAGTCGGGGCGGCTTTGGTCGCTGATCCGCGCGTTCGTCGAATCTCCTTTACCGGATCTCCCGAGACCGGGTCGCCGCATCGGGACGATCGCCGCGAGAAACCTCGTTCCCTTCACCGGCGAACTCGGAGGGAAAGGGCCCTTCGTGGTGTATGCCGACGCCGACCTGGACCTGGCGGTCGAAAAGCCGCCCTCATGTACGACGACGCTGGTCAGGTCTGTCTCGCCGGCACCCGACTGATTGTGCGAAGAGAGCATTCGCGATGAGTTCCTCGAGCGCTTCACGAGCGCCACAGCGAACTCCACGTCCTCGGCGACAGTCGTGACGCCACCACGACGGTGTCACCCTTCATTCACCCCGATCACCTCGAGCGCGTCGAAGGATTCGTGGATCGATCACTGGCCGCGGGCGACACGTTGATCTTTGGCGGCGAGCGCCTTCGACCCCGAGGGACTCTGGTTTGAACCGACGCTCATCGAGCCCAAGTCCAATGAGTCCGAGATCGTGCAAAATGAAGTCTTCGGGCCGGTCCTGACGTTCCAGACCTTCGCTCGCGAGGAAGAGGCCCTCGCTCTGTCCAACTCCACCGGCCTACGGCCTCTCCGCCATGGTCTTCACGAGCCGATCAAAAGAAGGCCGATCGATTCGGCCTGGCCGTGCGCGCGGGCACCATCTGGGTGAACTGCTACCTCGTTCGCGATCTCTCCGCGCCCTTTGGGGGCTCGGGATGAGCGGCATCGGTCGAGAAGGCGGCGACTACGCGCTTGACTTCTACAGTGACCTGAAGACGTATCAGGTCAAGGAGGACACCACTCATGGGTGAGATTGTCGGAGCCGGCTTCCTCGCGCACGTGCCCACCATCGTGCTACCCGACGACGAACGCCGTGCGCTCAATCAACGGTCAACGAGAGCACGCTCTACACGGGCTTCACCAGTTGCGTCGCAGAGGTCTTTGACGTTCTGAACCCGATCTCGTCATTGTCTTTGACAGCCACTGGTTCACGACGGTGGAGTTCGTGATCACCTCGGCGGCAGCGCGCCTCGGCTACTTCACCTCCGAGGAACTTCCCCGCGGAATGTCCAGCGTCCCCTACGAGGCCAAAGGCGATCCCGAGTTCGCGAAACTCGTCGGCGAGTATCGCTGACGCCGCGCCGGACTGTTGGATCACGCCGATCGACAACGAACATCTGCCGCTCCATGTACGCCACCACCAACTTCTTTCCGTTCCTTCAAGCGACGAGGCGTGGATCTCGGTGAGCACCTGTCAGACGGCCGAGCCCCGCGACTTCGCCACCGGTCGGGATCGCGTCATCGCCAAAGCCGTGGAGCAAAGTGATCGACGGGTGATGCTCATCGCCTCGGGCGCGCTGAGCCACACGTTTCATACCCTGCGTACCTTGCGCGACCACGAAGCCGCCGACGAAGAACACATTTTCTCCGAGGCGGCGCGCCAAGCCGATCACGGAGTCATCGACGCGTGGCTCACCGGGGATCACGCTAGCGTCATCGACAACTACGCGGAGTTCGCCAAGGTCAAGCCGGAGGGTCGCTTCGCCCACTACCAGATGATGGTGGCGGCCCTTGGAGGTAGAGAGTGCGTCGCGCCCGGGCGGCTGTACTCCGAGTACGAGAACTCCATCGGCACGGGCCAGGTTCACGTCTGGTTCGATCGACCGCCGAGCGGCTGGACGGGATCAGCGTGACTCTGCGCGGTGTGCCCTTTCCTCGAACGACCAGTGGTCGAGCCTCGATTCTCCCGGCCCTGCCGTGGCACTACTCGGGTGATTTGCTGACCGTTGAGTACCGCACCGACCCCTCGGCCATCGCGTCGCTGCTGCCCGAGGGCGTCTCCCTCGCTCACGATGAGGAAGATCCCGGGGCGGTGGCCTTCATCTGGGCGGACTGGCAAAGTTGCGGTGACGACGGCGCGGAACTTCTCGATCCCGTGCGCGCCCAGTACAAAGAGGCCTACGTTGTCGTGCGGTGCCGGTACGAGGGACGTCTTTACAGCCGGTGCCTCTTTATCTGGGTCGACAAAGACTTCGCCCTAGTGCGCGGCTATCTCCAGGGGTACCCCAAGAAGCTCGGCTCTATCCATCAGACCCGCCCGGTAACCCACGGTCGTGCCGGTCCGCGCCTGGTGAGACGGAGGGGTCTTTGGAATGACCCTCGCGGCGAGTGACCGCCGTCTCGCGCAAGCGACAGTAACGCTGGAGGGTGCGAGCGAGACCAACGGATTCGTGAACGGTCACGCCATGTTGCATCACCGTTGGTTCCCCCGCATCGAACTTGACGAACGCGACTCGCTCAGTGAAGTCGTGACGATGAGCGGGGTCAACGTCGACCTCGGACCCGCGTTTGGCGGCTCGGCCACGCTGGAACTGTTCGACTCCCCCAGCGAAGAGCTCTCCTCGCTTGTCCCTCGGGAGATCCTCGGGGGTTACTTTCGATCGGTTGGGACCACCTTTAACGGTGGACTGACCTTGTCGGAGTAGCCGTGTCGCGCCGCATCGCTAGCTCCGAGGCCAACGTGGTCTCCCAGGCCGAGAAGGACATCCGGGCGCGGCTCTCCGGCCACGAGCTCGATTTCACCGCGATGAGCGCGGTCTCTAATATCTACCGAACGGGCTCCGCGGTGCGCAATCACATGGAACGCACACTGTTGGCGGAGTACGACCTGAGTTGGGTCGCCTTCACGGTGTTGTGGGTGTTGTGGATCTGGGGTGATCAAGAGACGGGCCACGTCGCTGCCGAAGCGGGCATCACCAAGGGGACACTGACCGGTGTGATGAAGACGTTGCAATCTCGCAAGCTGATCCGCCGCATTCCCCATCGCGACGACCGTCGGCGCGTCTCCATCGGACTCACTAAGGCCGGACTTCGTCTCATCGAAACACTCTTTCCCGAGTTCAACAAACGAGAGTCTCTGGCGGTCAGCGCCCTCGATCACCACGAGCAGTTGGAGTTGGCTCGGCTCCTTCGACTGGTGCAGACCCGAATAGACGCCGAGACCGACGTCAGCACGTAGCGCGTAGCGAGTTAGTACACGCCTCTACGGTCGCTCCGGATTCTCGGCGTTCTGTTGTCCGTCGCGCCCCGGTCCCGCAGGCCCCGTCGGGAGCCCCTTCTTCTCGTCGATGAGCGGCAACAGATAGCAAAAGAACGCCACCGCCGCGCCCAAGAACATCAGCGCGATGGCGTAAACGCGGAGTTCGCGTCCGTACGACAGCACCCCGCCCAGGGCCGCCACCGCCACGCTGAGGAATCCGCCGACCGCGGCCGTGCGGTCAACTTGGGCGAGACGCGCCGTGGTGAGGGCCTTTGAGAATACGTAGAAGGCGCCGCAACCCAGAGCGGCGCCCAACAGAGCGTGGACCGCGTACACCCCCTCGCCGTGGTGAGCGAGCCATCCCGATGGTCGATTCAGAGGCACGTAAAACAGTTCCACGCAGCCCACCAGAAATTCGGCGCCGACACCCAGCATCATGGCCGCGAAGAGCGAACGATGAAGGGACGCCTCGGGAGCGCCGGGGGTCGTGGCGCTCTGTGCCGCCAGGTACGCGCCGGCCTCGTCCGGCAGCGACGAGTGCGAGGGCCGCGTCGGCGACGACGACGCACCACGCACCAGCAAGTTGTACGTGACCAACGCGACGGCCAGGTGCATGATCATAAGCACCGCGACGGCGGAGGCGGGCTCGTGCTTGGTGAAGAGATAGAGGTCGGGAATCCACAGGACGATGGTGACCAGAATGGCCAGTCGAAGAAACACCCAACGGGGTGACGACGAGACGTGCCGCACCACGCTCCAGGCCACGCAGGCGCAGACGACGCCCACCACGGTGAGGGTTCCGTAGTCGTCGAAATGAAAGTGGGAGTAGTTCTCGATGGCGGGATCAAGGTGTCCAGCGATCACCACGATCACCGCGTTGACGGCGAGCGAGGCGAGTATGGCGAGCACCGCGACCCCCAAAAAGCGAGTTTCCGAGGGTTGCTCGCGCGCCGGCCTCATATCTATTCGCCACCGCGCGAGCGTGCGCTCGATTAGTGAAGGTGGGGGCATGCGGGAGTTCTCAGTCTTGTCGTGCGGCCACCCCACGTTATCGGGGAGGAACCGGCCTTCACCGGCGCAGTGGCGCGGTGAACTACGTCTGAGCGTCGGCGGTAGCGATGAGTTGGCGTGCCGCCCGCGCCTCGTCGAGACGCGACACCGGCGTGTTCTGAGGAGCTCGGTGCAGGGCGTCGGGATCGTCCAGCGCGCGCTGCGCGATGCGTTCGATGGCCTGCGCCAACGCCTCGAGAGTCTGGACGCTTTCCGTCTCGGTGGGCTCAAACATGAGGGCCTCTTCGACGATCAACGGAAAGTACACCGTGGGAGAGTGAAAGCCCTCGTCGAGCAGGGCCTTGGCGACATCAAGACCGCGAACGCCGTACTTCGCCTTGAGCGGCGTCGCCGTCAACGTGCACTCGTGCATACAGACGCGGTCGTAGGCCGCGGGCAAAATGTCGCGCAAGCGCTGCCGTAGCCAGTTGGCGTTCAACACGGCGTGCTGCGAGACCCGGGTCAGTCCGTCGCCGCCGTGCACGTCAATGTAGGCCAGCGCGCGAGCGAGAACGAGGGCGTTGCCCTGCCAACCGTGGACGCGACCTATAGAGCGCGACGGCGTAACCCAGTCAAAGCGTCCGTCACCGACGCGCGACGCCTGAGGCCCCGGCAGAAACTCTGCCAGGTGAGCGGCCACGGCGACGGGACCGGCCCCGGGACCTCCCCCGCCGTGGGGTGTGGCGAAGGTCTTGTGCAAGTTCATGTGCACAATGTCAAAGCCCATGTCGCCCGGGCGCACCGCACCGAGAATGGCGTTCAAGTTCGCGCCGTCGTAGTACAAGAGCCCCCCGACGTCGTGCACCGCTTGGGCGATCTCGACGATCTCCTCTTCGAAGAGACCGACCGTATTCGGGTTGGTCAGCATGATTCCGGCGACGTCAGGTCCCAGTGCCGCTTTCAGGGCGCTCAGATCAACGAGCCCGCGGTCGTTCGACGGGACGGTGGTGACGTCGTATCCACCCAGGGTGACTGAAGCCGGGTTCGTGCCGTGCGCCGAGTCAGGGATAATCACCCGGCGTCGATCATCGTGGCGCGAGTCGTGATACGCGCGCATGAGAAGGAGTCCCGTGAGCTCCCCCGCTGCACCGGCCGCCGGTTGCAGCGTGGCCGAGCTCATGCCGGTGATCGCGCACAGTTTCTCTTCGAGGGTCACCATGATCTCCAGCCAGCCCTGGCAGAGCGACGCGGGAGCACCGGGGTGAACAGAGTTGAGGCCGGGGTCGGCGGCCACCGCGTCACAGAACTTGGGGTTGTACTTCATCGTGCACGATCCGAGCGGGTACATGCCCAGATCCACGGAGTACTGGCGATGTGAGAGACGGGTGAAGTGACCGACCAGGTCGCGCTCTGACACCTCGGCGATGGCCACGACCTCGTCGTTTAGATGAGCCCTCGGCACCAACTCATCGAGCGGCGTAGCCGGGACGCCCGTCGTTCGTAGTTGATAGGCCGAGCGCGACGGGACCGACATCTCAAACAGCGTGGGCTCCGTCTCGTGTCCCATGAGCGGTGCCGAGGCCGCTCGCCCTCCAGGATGTGGCGTCGTCATTTTTTCAGTACCTCGCGCAACGCGTCCACGTACTGATCGATGTCGTCCTTGGTGCGCCGCTCGGTGACTGTCACCAGGAGCACGCTCTCCACGTCCTCGACCGAAGGGTCGGGACCGTTCGTCAGTTGGGCCACCGAGAGACCGGCCAAGACGTCGCGCTCGGCCATCAAGGAGACGACCTCCTTCGCGGGCTTGGAGACGCGGATGGCAAACTCGCGAAAGAAGGGTTGGCTGGTGAGAGCCTCCACCCCGTCGACGCCCAACAGCTCTTCGTAGAGATAGTGCGCACCCTGGGCGCACCGCGTAGCGACCTCGCGCAGCCCGTAGGTTCCAAGCCACCCCAGTTGAATGGCCGCCGCCACCGCCATCAGTGTCTGGTTGGTGCAGACGTTGGACGTGGCCTTCTCCCGGCGAATGTCCTGTTCGCGAGCTCGCAGTGTCGTAACGAAGGCCCGGCGCCCACTGGAGTCGACGGTTTCTCCCACTATGCGACCCGGTAGTCGACGCGTTTGAGCCTCGGAGCAGGCGAAGAGTCCCACGTAGGGGCCGCCGAAGGACAGCGGTGTCCCGAAGGCCTGACCCTCCCCGACGAAGACGTCGGCTCCCCACTGGCCCGCCGTCGTGAGCACCCCGGCGGCGACCGGATCGGCGCCGACGATAAAGAGCGCGTCGTGGGCCACGGCCAGCGACTTAGCCTCGCTCAGGTCTTCCAGCACACCGAGGTAGTTCGGGTAGGCCGCGACGATGGCCGCCGCGCCGCTCGTATCGACACTGGACCAGTCGGTGAGGCCGTCGCGCAGTGGCACCTCCACGATCTCGTGTCCCGTACCTTTGGCGAAGGTGCGCGCGACCTGTCGCCAGTGAGGGTGGACCCCGGAGGAGACGATCATCTTTTGGCGATGGGTGGAGCCGCTTGCCATATTGAGGGCTTCCACCAGCGCCGTGGCGGCGTCATAGAGCGAGGCGTTGGGAATCGGCAGTCCGCTGAGGCGTGAGACGAGAGTTTGATACTCAAAGATGGCCTGCAGCACGCCCTGAGCGACCTCGGGTTGATAGGGCGTGTAGGCCGTCACAAACTCTGAACGGTTCGAGAGCATCTTCACGACCGGCGGGATTTCGTGGTCGTAGGCACCACCCCCGGCGAAACAGGTCATGGACGTCGCCTTGGCCGCGTTGGCTCGGGTGTAACCGGCGAAAAGTGCCGCCACGTCGGGTTCACTCATGCCCGGGTCAATGTCCAGGCCCCCGGCGAGCCGCACGGCGCTCGGTATATGGGCGAAGAGGTCGTCGAGGGAACTCATTCCTAAAAACGTCAGCATCGAAGCGACGTCGTCGTCCGTGTGAGGCAGATAGTCGGCCAACTCACGACTCCTTTCGAACGAACGGTAACGAGGTTATCGTCGCGGGAATCTCGCGACCCCGAAGACGCACGACCGCTTCGTGCCCCGGCTTCAGGTCGGGTTCTAATAGACCCATGCCGATGCCGTGCTGCAGGACGGGTGAGAAGTTACCCGAGGTCAGGGCTCCCATCACGTTGCCGTTGACGAGCACCTCCCCGTCCTCGCGCAGGGGTTGTCGACCAGTAGTGGCGACTCCCGTGAGCAACCGACGCACGCCCCGGTCACGTTCCTTTTCGACGGCACTCTTGCCCCGAAAGGTCTCTTTCTGCCAACCGAGCACCCAGCCCAGTCCGGCTTCTAGGGTCGTCGACGACAAACTCAGTTCGTGCCCGTAGAGAGGTAAGGCCGCTTCCAGGCGCAGCGTGTCGCGCGCGCCGAGACCAGCCGGGAGGATGTCGGCCGCGACCAAGCGGCGAAAGATTCGTTCTGCCACTTCGTTAGGAGCGGCGATCTCAAATCCCGGCTCACCCGTGTAGCCGGTTCCCGCGACTCGAACCTCCACCCCTTCGTAGTCAAATCGTTCCACGCGAAAGCGACCAACGGCCGAGAATCGGGGGTCCACGGCCTCGGCCTTTTGACGCGCGAGGGGCCCCTGCACGGCCAACACGCAGCGTTCGGAGGTCACATCGACGCCGGGCAGCGCGGAGGTCACTCCCGACGTGTTCGAGGCGTTGGGCATGACGTCGAACTGATCGCCTCCGACCCACCACACAATGATGTCGTCGACTACGAAACCATCGTCGTTGAGCAGATGCGTGTACTGGGCTCGACCGGCGGCGATCTTGTTGAGATCGTTGGTGAGGGTGCTCTGCAACGCGTCGAACATTCCGGTGCCGTCGCAGCGTACGGTTCCCAAGTGGCTGACGTCAAAGACCACGGCGTCGTGACGACAGGCCAGGTGCTCGGTCACGGTGCCGGTGGCGTACTGCAGCGGCATGGCCCAACCACCAAAGGGCACGATCTTCGCCCCGAGTTCGACGTGAAGGTCGTAGAGAAACGGTCGGCGATCGTCGGTCGTTGCCATTACGCGGCCCTCCCGTCGTCGAGGTGCAGATCGTGATGACGCAACAGATCGTGGTAGTCGCGCTGGTAGACCACCAACAGAGGTATCTCAGGATAGAGCGTACGAAAGCGCCGAACCTTCTGGTTCTTTTTGGTCACGAGGCGCTGGTCCAAAACGGTCAGTTCGATAAAGAGTCGCTTCTCGGGCAGAAAGAAGTCGGGTCGAAAACCTCGGATGGGTGTGCCCTTCTCGTCCCAGGCCAGAGGAAACTCGAGTGGCTCGTAGATCCACTGATGACCGTAGAGGGTGAGTAACTGAGAAAAGAGTTGCTCGCTGGGGTGCGCGAATGATTGAACTGAGTTGGGTACCACGCTCGGATGGCGACGTCGAGACCCGTCGCTCCGCGTCGATGAGCTCACGCCGTGGCGGCCCCCTTCTCCGACTTTTCGCGTTCTGACTCGTTGATTGTGGTCCGGAGCTCGGCGACCACATTCGCCAAAGGAACAATATTAAAAACACCCTGACCGCCTCGCAGCAGATCAACGAGTTCACCGTCATCGTGAGCGAGAACCGATCCCGCGTCCGACAACACCAAACTACTGGCGGCCAGATCCGCCCCGAGGGATTTACGCAGACATTCCACGGCCTGACGAGCTCGGTTGAGTGAGACACCCGAACTGAGGAGCGACTTGATGACTTTCACCTCGAGCACGTCGCTGTAGGAGTAGGAGCGTTTCGAGCCGCTACCGGTGGCGGGGGTGATGGAGGGCGTGACCAGACCGGTGCGCGCCCAGTAGTCGAGCTGGCGGTACGTGACGCCCGTCAGGCGACAGACCGTAGGCCCGCTAAAACCAAAAGTTGCCGTGTCAGTCATACGAAATCCCTCCCGACCGAGGCCCGACCAGACTATCCCGATGGACTACACGAGTGTAGTTAGTGAGCCGCCTACCCCGCAAATAAGTCGGGGCGACCCAGTGACGGCGAGGAGGCCTCGGCGTGAAGTCGAGTCGGTATGCGACCGGCCAGCCGGGCCAGATACCCGGCGTGCACAGCCTCTTTGAGAGCCTCGGCCATCAAAACGGGCTCCAAGGCGCGGTTCATAGCCGAGGCGGCCAGTACCCCATCGCAGCCCAACTCCATCGCCAGCGCGGCGTCCGAGGCCGTGCCCACTCCGGCGTCCAGTAACACCGGAACATCGAGGCGTTCGGTGATGAGCGACAGGGCGTGGGGATTCCTGATACCGAGTCCCGAACCGATGGGAGATCCGAGCGGCATGACGGCGACGCAACCCGCCTGCTCAAGGCGCTGAGCCACGATCAAGTCATCCGAGGTATACGCCCATACTTCGAATCCCCGACGAACCAACTCTTCCGCGGCGACCAACGTCTCGGTCGTATCGGGCAGCAGAGTCAGATCATCACCAATAACCTCGAGTTTTATCAGTGGGGTCGAGAAGGCCTCCCTCGCCAACTCGGCAACTTTCAGGGCTTCGTCGGCGCTGTAGCAGCCCGCCGTATTGGGTAGGAGCGTCACGCCCAATCGGTGCAACAGGTCATAGATCGAGCCTTCGACGTGGGGATCGACGCGGCGCAGTGCGACGGTGGCGATGGTTGATCCGGAAGCGAGAATTGACGCCTCGAGGACGTCGAGAGAGCGAAAGCCTCCCGTTCCCACGACGAGTCGAGAGTTCGAGGAGAACGATCCGACTTGAAACTGCTCTTCCACGACTCCAGCGTAGCGACGAGCCCCGCTCACTAGGGTTGCAACGTGCAACCTGTGGCAGCGTTATCGATCGCTGGTTCGGACTCCGGTGGTGGCGCGGGCATTCAAGCGGACATTCGCACGTTGAACGCCTTTGGCGTGTACGCCACCACGGCGCTCACGGCGGTTACGGCGCAGAACACTCGCGGTGTCTTCGAGGTCGTCGCGTTGAGCTCCGATGTCGTAGAGGCCCAGACCCGCGCGGTGATCGACGACTTTGACGTCAAAGCCGTCAAGACGGGCATGCTGGCCGAAGCGGTGACCGTAGAACGGGTGAGCGCTCTTGCGCGTGAGGGGCTTCTGCCCCACTTGGTCGTGGACCCCGTTCTCGTCTCGACGAGTGGCCATACGCTCATGGAAGAAGGAGGTGTAGAGGCGTATCGCCACTCGCTCTTTCCACTGGCCGAGGTGATCACACCCAATCTCTTCGAAGCCGCCATGTTGTGCGGCGTCGAAATTGGCGACGTTAGCTCCTTGAACGATGTCGAACAGTTGGCCCACCTTCTTCTCGCCATGGGCCCGCGCTACGTCCTCGTCAAGGGTGGACATTTCTCCGCCAACTGGCAGATAGCCGACGCGCCTGACCTCCTCTTGAGCGCTGAAGGTCTCGTCGTCTTTGACGCACCACGCGTGGACACCAAGAACGATCACGGGACAGGCTGCTCTTTGTCGTCGGCGATCGCCGCCGGTCTCGCTCTCGGTCGAAGTGTGCCCGACGCCACTCGCGACGCAAAGTCGTTCGTGTTGGCCGCGCTCACCGGTGCGTCCACCTGGCGTTTGGGCGCCGGGCGCGGACCGATCGACCATTTAGGATGGGGTGAGTGAGTGATCACGCCTCCCCTCCCAAACCCCCTGTAACAACCACGACCAGCCTCTGGCCCGCGCTGTCGATTTTGGGAATCGCCGTCGTGATGCTCGGCACGTTCATGATTGTCGATCTCGTGACCAACAAGGGCGTGGTGGCCAAAGAAACCACGACCATTCCGGTCATCGTGGGAGGACTCCAGGCCGACGCCACGCCGGGGGCAAAGCTTCAGTACTGCTTGCAAACCGAGGAAGTTCCGTCAAATATTGCCAACGCCTTCGTGGTGCCGGTGAGGACGGCGCCGAGACCGGGTGAGAGCACTCCGGACCTGGGAGCTGGCGAGTTCTCGTGCGAGCAGCCGATGACAACCTCGAGCACGAGTTCGTCAGCGATAATTTCTTTTTTCAACGAGCAACTGCAAGCGCGAGGGTGGAGCCTGTTTTCTCACGGCGCGAGCAACGGTGACCCCCAATCGCTCTTTCAAAAGGCCGGCAGCGATGGCTTCTATTGGGAAGTGGGCGTCACCGTGAACAAATCGACGCCAACGAGCGTCGAGTGGACGTTTCAGATCTATCAGAACTCTGAAACTGTTTAGCTAACCCGGGTCGCGAGCTCGGGCTCCGCGGGAATCCGTTCGTGGGTCATCGATGACCACAGCGCAAAGTTGAGCGGATAGATCACGTAACCGATTCTTGTCGCGGTCGCTACGCACATCGCCACTACGAAGACCACACTCAAGAGCGCGAGGAGTTGCGATAACGTCAGCGGCCAACGTCGACGCATGTACTTGGCTGCGAAGTAACCACCGATGAGAAAAGCCAGTGGCGCGAGGACGTGTCCAAGATCAGGCTCCCAGGTGGTGAGTAGGTGCCCCGGCAACGCGCTGGCCGCCGGCGACTTGATACCGGCTAGTCCGAGAGGGAACGCGAAGACGTTGGACATGAAGGCGGCGGGTGCTCGGAAGATAAAGGGCACGGTCGTCACGACGACGATGGAGCCCATCCACGCCAGCACTCGTTTCCACGTCGATCGGCCCTTCTCATTTCTCGCCACGAGGAGCGCCCCCGCGGCCATGGGCCACGCTGTTAACTTCATGGCCGCCGCCAGTCCCAAACTGATGCCGGCCAAATTCGATTGGCGTCGCTGGAGGGCCGCGACGCCCAGGAGGGAGAGCGCCAAAATTGGCATGTCGTCACCCCCCGTGGCGAGAAAGAGCGCTCCCGTCGGCAAGGCAATGAGAACCTGCGCCACGCGGATCTTTTGATCTCGCGATAGTCGCAACAACCTCAGAGCGATGGCGCTGGTGATCAACGTCATGAGAGTCATCACCAGGCGTGCGTCGGTCAGACCTTTACTCTCATGCGTCGCAGCTGAGGGAAGTCCGAAGACTCCCATCAAGGGAAAGTACGGAAAGAAGGACTCGAAAGCTGGCAGCCCCTTTATCTCGTTGATGAGGTGACCGTGACGGTCGTACGTGCGATACGGATCAATGCCTTTGCTGAGTAGTTGACCGGCTCGAGAGATGACTCCCACTTCGGGCTGCGCATGACGCCAGTGGGCTTCTAGGCCGAGCGGTATGAGCACGGCGCCCAACAACACCACGACCAAAAGAACCAGTCGAGCGAGATGCTCACGTTGGAGTCGGCGCTTCGCAAACACGAACGCCACGATGGCCACCAGCGCGTATGGACCCACCGCTAGGTACCCCCACTGCCACTGCGCTCCCTGCGAGGAGGTCAGGCCGAGCACCAGGGCGAAGACGGCCGCCAGCGCGTAGAGCAGACCGTCACGGTCCAGTGGGTGAAGAGCGTCCCAACGCGCCATGACGCTGCCGCGAGCAGAGTCGAGACGCGCCAGCATGGGCCAAGTGTACCGAGCGGGTGTCGTCAACGCGCTCTTACTCACTCTCCTTCTTCGCTCGTCGGATCGGCGTCTGGGTGCGAGGCTCCGCCGGCCCGAGGAAGAACCCCTCGATAAGGCGGGCGCTCTCCTTGGTGCGTTCCTTCAAGATGGCGTGCGACGTGCCCGGCAAGATGGCCAGTTGAGCACGGGGCAGTGCCTCATACAAGGAGACGGTGTGATCCAATCGAGCCACGTCATCGTCGCCCGCCATGACGAGCGTCGGGATCGAGATGTCGTGAAGGTTCTCCGTCGTCAAGGTGGGTTGGGTCTTGATCAGTCGTAGGGACTTCTCCACCACCGCCGCCGCGTGATCGACTCCATCGGGCGAGCGAGTGGCGAAGTCGAGCGCAAACTGTTCAAAGTCGGGGCTCTCCGGTGTGAAATCTTCCAAGGGCATCAGCCCCTCAAAGTGGTAGTTAGCCCCCACCACGACCACCCGATAGAGCAAGTCCGGCCGTTTCATCGCCACCAGAAGGGCGACGTTTCCTCCGTCACTGTGCCCGAGAAGATACACGCGACGACCGAGCAGTTCTATGAACGCGATCGTCTCCTGGGCCATGTCGTCGTAACTGAAGGGCGCTTCGGTATCGGCCGTTCGTCCGTGTCCTCGCCGGTCGAAGGCGGCGAGCGCGAAACGCTTCGAAAGTTGTGGGCCGAGGACTCGAAGCAAGCTGGCACTGCTGCTGAGGCCGCCGTGAAGAAAAACGATCGTCTTGCCCTTCTTCTTCGGTAGGACCACCCACGTCGGATGGCCATTGAGCAGAACGCGGGGCACCTTGGAGATGGTACGTGGTGGACACGGCGCCAGTGTCGCTGCGTAGTGTTAACCAGATGCGAGCGTTCGTGGTCAGTGAAGACGCGGGGCAACTCGCCGCGGGCGTGCGCGACGTTGAGCCCTCTTCCCTCGACTCCGCTGACGTTCTCGTAAGGGTCGAGTACTCGGGCATCAACTTCAAAGACGCCATGGTCGCCAGCGCGACCAGCCGGGTACGACGGGTCGACTACGCTTGATCGCCGGTGTCGACGCCGGGGGCGTGGTGGTGGCGTCAGCCGATGACACCTTTCGCCCGGGCGAGCGCGTGGCCGTCCACGGGGGTTCGCTCGGCGTCGCTCGTGACGGCGGATTCGCCCAGTACGTGTTTGCCCCTCCCCGCTGTCTTACGAAACTGCCCCCCGGGATCTCCACTCGCGACGCAATGATCATTGGCACCGCCGGCTTTACCGCCATGGCGAGCGTGCTTGGCCCTCGAAGACCGTGGGCTGAACGCCGGGCGCCCGCGTCCTCGTCACGGGCGCGACGGGCGGCGTGGGCTCCCAGTCCCTGACGTACCTCGCACGGCGCGGCTTTTGCGCCGTCGCCTCGACGGGATCGCAAGACGATGCCTCCTGGCTGAGGAGCGCGGGGCGACCGAAGTGGTCGGACGCGACGAGATCAGTGATCGACCCGATCGGGTGCTGGGCAGTGAGTTGTGGGACGGCGCGATCGACTGCGTCGGTGGGACCACCCTCAAAGAGATTCTCCGTTCGCTTCGCTACGGCGCCGCCGTGGCCGCGAGCGGGTTGGTGGCGAGCCCAGAGCTCGAGACCACGGTCTACCCGTTCATCACTAGGGCCAACGCGCTGATCGGGATCGACGCCGTGGAGGCCACGACCGCTACGCGCGATCGGGTGTGGGCGACGCTCGGCGAGGTGGCGCCCTCGGTCGACTTCGCCGGCTTGGTTGACCGCGTAGTCCCGCTAGAGAACGTGCTCGAGGGGCTCGACACCATTCGCCGTGGCGCCACCCGTGGACGGATTTTGGTGAGCATCTCCGTCGACGCCCCTTAATAGAAGGGGCTGAGCCAGATCTGCCCGTTATTACACGGTTGCACGGCGTACGTCGGGGTCACCGGAATCGCCGCGCCGCCCGCCACGAACTGCACGCTGATCGTCACCGCGCTTCCGCAGGCCGTGGTTCCGGACTGCACGTCGGAGTACGCCAACGAGAACGTGGTTGTTCCGTTGATCGACAAGGTCAATGTCTTGGGTGCGACGTTGGCTTGCGGAGGTGTCGAGAACTGAAAGCCGCCGGCTGACGACGGCTCATCAACCCCGGTTGACTTCAAGATGGCCCCCAGACGATCTTGCAGGGTAAGAATCGGCCAACCCTTGAGGGTGCACGTTCCGGCGGTGGTTTTGGTGAGCGTCACACTGGCGTAGATGGTCCCGGCCGCTCCTTCGCCCTCGTTGTACGCGCCACTGAAGTCACTCGCGTTGCAGGCGGCGCTGGCGAGAGTCGTGCTCGTCGTGCTGGAGGTCGTGGTCACGATCTTGGTGGTCGTGGTGGTGGTGGTACTGGAGTGAATCACGTGGCGACTCAAGGCGAAGATGGCCACGAAGGCGACGACGATGGCAACCGCGATGAGCCCTCGTCTCACGCGCCAAAGTCCTCGGGGCGCACCTGTTCGAGAAACTCACGCAGCTGCTCCACGAGGTCGGCCTCGTTCGGGGTGTCGAGTTCGACGAACTCTTCGTCGTCTTCGTCGTAGGCCAACTCCATGACCTTGCCCTCACTCGCCATCAGGTCGTCGCTCACCAGAATTGGCGCGCCCACGCGAAGAGCGAGGGCTACCGCGTCGCTCGGTCGCGAACTGACGACCACCTCTTCGTTGCCTCGTAGTAGACGGAGGTTCGCAAAGAAGGTGTTGTCAATCAGCTCGGTGATCTCCACCGAGAACACTTGCGCCCCCAGTGCTCCAATAACGTGACCTAAAAGATCGTGCGACATAGGTCGTGGCGACTCCACCCCCTGTAGGGCGTAGGCGATGGCCGCCGCCTCGGGCGCGCCGATGAAGATAGGAAGGACCCGTTCTCCGGCGACCTCTTCTAGGAGCAACAGGGGCGTGGAACTGCCGACGTCAACGCGAACCGCGCGAAGAACGACCTCGATCATGGGGCCAGCCTAGACCGGCCAGGGTAAACAAAAAACGTCTAGTCCCGCAGGTACGCCGTGAGTTCGCGCTCGAGAAGGACACTACGAAGGGCCGCGACTTCGCGGGCCACGTCGCTCGTGATGACCGAAATTTCGGCGCTCGTACGCGCAGATCCGAGCTGCCGAAGGGGCGCGGTGAGGTCGTCTATGACGCCAACCTCACGTTCGGCGATGCGGCGTAACGAACCGAGGAGGCGAATGTCGACGCCGCGCGTGAGCAACGCTCTCGAGTGCGCCGCGACGCGTACGTCCAGCGCGCCGTACATGGTCTCGCCATCGAACACGACCGGGGTGACCAGCCCGAGGGCCTGAATCTGGTTGAACTCTTCGGGTCGCAGTCCGGTGGTCGCCAAAAGCTCATTCGCCGTGAAGTACTCCTTCACCGGCGCACTCACCTCATCGCGCGACTCCGCCTCCACCACGCTCAATACGGGACGGGGTGTCGGTGCGGGAATGGGCGCCGGTGCGCTGATGACCGCCGGCGCCGCGTCACGCGCCACCTGGCGACTGCTCGGCGTCACGGTGGGCGCTGACAACAGCCCTTGCTCGATGAGTCGAAGACGCACCACCCGCAGCGGCACAAACTCTTCTTGGGCGAGTCGGATGGCTTCTCTCAGACAGGCCACGTCGCGCTCGGAGTAGAGGCGATACCCCTTGCGACTTCGGCTCGGTTGAACCAGGCCCTTATCTTCGTAGTAGCGAATTTTCGACAGTTCGACGTCGGGGAAGTCTTTGCGGAGCTGCGCGTGCACCTCGCCGATTCGCATCACGCCCTGATTCGCGTTCATTGTGTCGCCTCCCAAAAAACCAGTTTGAATTTGCCGATCTGTACTTCATCGGCCGAGTGCAGTGTCGTCTCTTCGACGCGTTTTCCGTTGACGTAGGTGCCGTTCAGTGAGTTGAGGTCGCGCAGCGTAATACGCCCGCTCGCCGTGCGAGTAAAGACGGCGTGGTGGCGCGAGACCGACACATCATCGAGCAGGAGGTCGCTCGCTTCGTGTCGTCCGACCGAAACCACGTCGCTGGTGAGTTCGATCCGGGTGCCGGCTTGGGGACCCGCGGCGATCACTAGTTCGTCACGGTGTTCACCCGCCGGACCCCGGTTGGCGTCGGGATGCATGGAATCGGGAGCGCTGACAACGGGGACGGCGATCGTCTCCGGTGAAGAAGAGTCATGCTGTGGTGCCCCGCACGACCAACAAAAGTTCGCGTTGGCGTTAAGGATTTCTCCACAGCGACGGCAGTTCACGAGCCTCACACTAGTTAACTTTCGAAATACCCGTCAGGGTTAGTTCGTCGTTATGGCTTCGTAACCTGAGGCATCCAGCAACGCGTCGTAGTCGTCACTCGATGTGGTCGTGATCTCACAAATCCAACCCTCGCCGTAGGGGTCGCTGTTGACATTTTCCGGTGACGAGGAGAGAGATTCGTTCACCGCGCTGATCGTTCCGGCCACTGGCGCATAGATCTCCGAGACCGACTTCGTCGACTCCACTTCGCCAAGGACACCACCAACAACAACGACTGTTCCGACCTTAGGTAAGTCAACGAAGACGACATCGCCGAGTGCATCTTGGGCGTAGTCGGTGATGCCCACACGCACATGATCCCCTTCGCTCTTGGCCCACTCGTGATCACTGGAGTAACGAAGTTCGCTAGGTATCTGCATGCGAGCCAACTTACAAGATGCGCCGAGCCCGGCGCCCGTTCGTAGCGCCTGCAGCGCCGGCTTGACGTAGCCGAACAGCACGATCCACGACAGCGTCAGTCCCATAATTCCGATAACCCAGCACACTATCACGCCCGTCGTGCTGCCAGCCCTTTAACGGCGCGTGATGGGGTTCGAGGTCAGTAGAAACAGAGGGAAAGTCGTCATCAGGGCGAACGTCGAGACCTTGCCCCACCACAAGACATTGATTCTGCGCGGCCCCGAAGGCCGCCAGGAGGACCGTCACGCTCGATACGAGTGCCTCCCTCGCCAGCGTCACGGCCGCGAACCACCACGGAACGGCGCCCACGGCCGCCACGGCCAGCAGTCCCCCCACGACGAGAATGCGATCCGCCGTCGGATCAAGAATCTTGCCCACGTTGGACACCTGGTGAAAGCGACGAGCCACGAAGCCGTCAATCCAATCAGTGGCCCCCAGTACGCCGAGAAGCCACGCGGCAATAGCTCGATGATTCGTGGCGAAGACCAGCCAGAAGAAGACCGGCAATAACGCCAAACGGACCAGGGTGATGGCGTTCGGCCAGGTCCACCACCCCGCGTCCAGGCCCTCCGTCTCACTCACGAATGAACAGTATTACTAAGCCACCGCGATGGATTGATCGAGGTAGACGTCTTGTACCGCGTGCATGATGGCGGCGCCGTCGTCTATCGGTCGTTGAAAGGCCTTGCGACCGAGAATGAGCCCCTGACCGCCGGCGCGCTTGTTGATCACCGCGGTACGGACCGCGGAGGCGAGGTCGTCGTCACCCTTGGACTCGCCGCCTGAGTTGATCAGGCCGATGCGTCCGGCGTAACAGTTCACGACCTGCCAACGCGTGAGGTCGATCGGATTGTCCGTCGTCAGTTCGCTGTACACCCTCGGGTCCGTCTTACCGAACTTGACCGCGTTGTAGCCACCGTTATTAATCGGCTGCTTCTGCTTGATGATGTCGGCCTCAATCGTGACCCCGAGGTGGTTGCCTTGACCCGTCAAGTCGGCGCTCACTTGATAGTCGACTCCCCCGGTGACGAACGCGTCGTTGCGCAGGTAGCACCAGAGCACGGTGAACAGACCGTGGCGGTGGGCTTCGGCGAAGGCTTTACGAACCTCCTCAATCTGGTGCACCGAGTCGGGGGACCCGAAGTAGACGGTGGCACCCACGCCCATGGCGCCAAGGTCGACGGCCTGCTGGACCGAGGCAAACATCTGTTGGTCGTAGGTGTTGGGATAGCGCAAGAGATCGTTGTGGTTGAGCTTCACGATGAAAGGAATACGGTGCACGTAACGACGAGAGATAATGCCGAGGGTGCCCAGCGTCGTGGCGATCGCGTTGCAGTTGCCGGCCAGGGCCAGGTCGCAGAGTCGCGCGGGGTCGAAGTACTCCGGGTTCGGCGCGAAACTGGCGGCCGCGGAGTGCTCAATCCCTTGGTCCACGGGGAGAATCGAGAGGTAGCCCGTGCCCCCTAGACGGCCGTGATTGTAGAGAGAGCCGAGGTTTCGCAGTACCGCCGGCGAGCGGTCGCTCCAGGTAAAGACGTCGTCAAGGAACGACGGCCCCGGCAGCGTGAGCAACTCCTTGGGGAAGGCGGTGGCCTTGTGGTCCAGTAGTAACGAGGCGTCATTGCCCAAGAGGGTGGCAGTATCCATGCCGGAATGTTACAAGGTCACTTGAACTTTCTGCGCCGCGCGACTCGATAGCGCCCACTCCCACGCTCTACTGATCGGTAGATAGGGTGACGAGATGGATGCCGATTACGTTTCGTCTCTCCTTCGACGACTACGAGCGGTTCACTCGCTGTACTACGACGCGTGCGCCACGATGACCGTCGACCAGGTGAACGCGGTGACGCAACCCACGACGCTGCCCATCGCCTTCTCCCTCGTCCATCAGCTGCTGATGGAAGATGGCACCCTCGTCTTCATCGGCGGTTCCCCACCTCAGTTCAACGACGAGTGGGCCGAGCGACTAGGCCTCGCTATTGCCGATCACGGCAAGGAGAAGACCGTGGAGGAGATGATGGCGCAACGGATCGGCGACTTCGAGGCGTTCCAGCAGTTTCAGCGGCGGGTCTTTCAAGCGACGGAGGGCTACGTAGCCAAGGTGGAGCCCACCAGCCTCAACGACGTTCTTATTCACCCGCCCTACGGTCCGGTCATCGCCGATACTTTCTCCGCTCGCGTGGGTGGCGAGTACGGCATTACCCGCAGTGACGCGCTGGAGTGTTGGATCTATCAGCACGCCCTGCGCCACATGGGAGAGATCGAACACGCCCGTTCCTTGGTCGGTCTCGGCGGAATGACCTCGTAGAGCCGAGTCGGGTAGTTAGTCGACCTTCTTCTTCGACGTGGGGGTCGCGCGGCGCTTTCGATTTTTTCGCGGCACGCTGGCACCGAGTTCGCTCAGCCGCGCCGCGGCGTCGTACGCGTCCGGTTCGGCCAGGACGACCCGGGAAAACAGTTCGCGGGCCGAGGTGGTGTCCCCCGCTCGGTCATAGACGTCGGCCAGCGCGTACCAGAGTCGCAGGTGTCGATAGGACGGGTTGCGCAGATTCTTCGCCGCTCCCGCCTTCGTCAACAGATCGATGGCCTCTTCGTACTTGCGTTGGTCGGCCCACGTGGCCGCCATGACGATGCGCCCTTCGGACAACACCTCCGGGGACGGTTCGTTCTCTTGTAGTTCGGCGAAGGTCTTCTCCACGGCACGGTATTTGTGGTTAGCGCGGTCGGCGTCCATGACCAGGGGCAAGTGCTCGGGGTCGCCCGAGATGGTGAAGTACGCGCGGAGGTGGATTCTCGACATCGCCCAGCGTTCGGCCCGATAGGCGGCTAGTCCGGTCAGTTCTCTGACGGCGGCGACACCCGGTGTCGCGTCCGCCACGATTCGTCCCAGGCGCAACGCCTCTTCGTAGCGCTTGCGGTCGTACGCTTCGGCTGCTCGCGTCAGGGTGTTGACCATCTTCTCGCGCATGTACGCGGTGCCGATGAAGGCTTTGCGCACATCGGCAGAGACATCACCCGGCAAGGCGTACTTCGCTCGATTCTTCGCCTTGTCCTCTGCCGCCTTACGCGGAGCCGGGCGGTCGATCGAGACAAAGTCGCCCAGGGGATCGGGGGTACGCGTTCGGCTCTTGGCGTCGCCCAGCTCCTGACCGGTACTGGTGATATTGATGGCGCCTTTTCGTGCGACACTCCCCCACCCTTTGTCGCGAGCGCGTTCCCCCGCGGCCTGACGTTTGCGTTGCTCCGGTGACAACGGTGCGGGCTCGCGGGTATCTCGTGAACGCGAGTAGGGCGAACGGGTGGAGGCACCGCGAGGTCCTCCGCGTGGGGCGGTGGAGGCGTCACTCGACTTTCGATAGGGGCGAGCGGGTCGCGCCGAGCGGTCGTCGCCGTCACGCATCTCTCTCGGAGCGCGGTCGGCGCGACGCGCGGCGCTACGAGGGTCACTTGGACGAGCGGAACGCGGGTCGCCGCCGGGCTTTCGATAGGGGCGTGCGGGACGTGACGAGCGCTCCTCGCCGTCGCGGGGCGCACGAGGTGGGTACTCCGCGCGGGGTGATCGCTTCGCCCCGGCGGCCGTACGCGGGCCCGAGGGTTTATCCCCTGAGGACGACCGACTCTTGTACGGGGCGCGCTGCGAAGAAGTGCGAGGGCCATCGCGGCCGGCACCGTCGCGGCGAGCGGGAGTGCCACGCTCATTTCGGCCTTGAGACGTTCTTCCCTGATCAGAACGGTGTTGCGAACCCGCAGATCCCGAGCGAGACCCTCTCGATGACGTTGACGCCGCTCGTCCGGGGGCCGCGGGTTTGCGCCCCTGGGGCGCTCGACGCGAGGGAGGAGTCGTTGCGGCCACGTGCCAGTCTATCGGGGAGGCCAAAAACGCACGTGGGTACGTGTCTTAGGCGGTCTCGTCGTTCGTTAGTGGCGATGACGGGGGTGTCGCTCGTTGCTTGACGCGGTAGCCCACCGGCAAGAGTTCAAAGTGCGTACGCTCACGTATCTCTCCCCATATTCCTTTGGGTAGCCAAATGGCGATCACGACCGCGAGTGAGCCAAAGATGATGAGATACCACGCGCCAAGGTTCTGCAGCCACTGCTGCAGCACGAAGAAGATGACACAGCCGATGATCGGCCCTTCAATCGTGCCCAGGCCGCCGATCATGGAGACGAAGAGCATCTCGGCCGCCCAGTTGATGCTGAAGGCGTTGCCGGGCTGCACAAACGGCTGACTGATCGCGAGAACGGCACCCGCCGCTCCACACCCGGCCGCCGCGATGACGTAGATCAGGCGTCGGGTGGAGGTGACCTTCGCCCCCGAACTGCGGGCGGCCGTCTCGTTGTCACGCATGGAAGAGAGAACCAGTCCCAGTCGGCTGCGCAAGATGAAGTAGGTAGCGGCCACCACCGCGAAGGCCACGAACCACGTCGCGAGGTAGGTGTCGTGGTCGAGTTGGCTCGGGCTCAGGTTCGAGAGCCCCGGCAAGTACTTCCCCGTTCCTCCGCCCAAGAGGGCGATAGAGAGAATCAACAACATCGCGCTGTCAGCCACGACCCACGTGGCAACGGCGAAGTAGCCGCCGCGTAGACGGAACAGTAAGTAGGTGATCGGATAGGCCAGGATCGCGCAGGTGATGACCGCGAAGGGAATGGCCACGAAGGGACTCATACCTTTGATGGCGAAGTACAGAGTGGCGTACGCCCCTAAGCCGACGAAGCCCTGTTGTCCGATGGAGACCATCCCGGCGTACCCGGCCAGGAGGTTCCACATGGTGGCCATGATCGCCAAGATGAAGAAGTTCGACAGCACCGAGACCCACGACGCGGGCAGAATCCAGGGGGCCGCGGTGAAGAACGCGAAAATGACGAGGGTTCCGGCCACGCTGAAGGCCGGCGAGAACGTCGAACGTTCGACGTCAACGGTGAGCCCGAGCGAGAGCGGCGTGTCACTCATTCAGTGCCCCCTTACGACCGAAGAGTCCCCTCGGCCGAATGGCGAGGACGACCAAGAAAAGGACGTTGCCGGCTAGAACTTGATAGGCCGGGTTGAAGTGAGCCCCGAACTGCTGCGCGATTCCCAGAGCGATGCCGCCGATCAACGTGCCCCACAACGACCCGATGCCCCCGATAACCACTGCTTCGAAGGCGAAGAGGAGGTTCGTCCCGCCTGAAGTCGGCGCAAACTCGGTCATCATGCCAAAGGCGATCCCCGCCAGTGCCACCGTGGCGAAGGCGATGGAGGCGGCCACGCCGAACACGTGCTTGTAGTTCGCGCCGCAGAGTTGCGCGGCCTCACGATCGTCGGAGACCGCTCGTATGAGTCGGCCGTTACTAGTTTTCGACAGAAACAGCTGCAGCGCGCCGAGGACGACGACGGCCACCGCGAGGACTACCAACGAGACGTACGAGACGTAAATAACCGAGTTGACTTGCCACGCCTTGGCGATCAAGAGTCCGATATTTACCGACTGACCGTTGGCGCTGTAGATCTCGAGCAGGAGGTTCTCGATGATGACCGATAGCCCGAAGGTGACGAGCAGCGTGGTGAAGGGGTCGCGATCGATGGCCTTTTGTAGCAACGTTCGTTGGAGGACGTACCCGATGAGCGCGAAGAGCGGCACGATCACGACGAAGGCCCAGAGCTGTTCGACGTGAAGTTTGGGCGCGAGGTACACGGCCGCGTAGGCCGCCACGACGGCCATGTCACCGTGGGCTAGGTTGATGACCTTCATGACCCCAAACATCAGCGAGAGGCCACAGGCAAAGAGAGCGTAGAACCCTCCAATCAGAGCTCCTTGCACCAGGACGTTAAGCCAGATCACGGCGCTTCTCCGGTGGCCGCATCGTGAAGGTCCGAGCCGAAGTAGGCGCGTTCGATCTCTCGCGCGGTCAGCTCCGCGGGTGTACCCGTGAGTGAGGTCTTGCCCTCCAGTAAGCAGTGAACCCTCGTCGCTACCCGCAATCCCTGCGTGACGTCTTGTTCCACGAGTAACACGCCGATACCCTGACCCACGATGTCGGGTATGACCTCATAGATCGTCTCGATGACGATCGGGGCCAGACCAAGTGAGAGTTCGTCCAGCATCAGCACCTTGGGGTTGGCGACCAACGCTCGTCCGATGGCGACAGCCTGCTGCTCGCCTCCAGAGAACTGGAACACTTTTCCGCGTCGACGGTCCGTCATCCACGGGAAGAGTGAGTAGACGCGAGCGATGTCAAAAGGGCCTTTGGCCGCTTTGTGGGCACCCACCTGGAGGTTCTCTTCCAAGGTCATCGTGCCAAAGAGACGACGACCTTCGGGAACGAGCGAGATCCCTCGGCGAACCCGTTGATGGGCCGCGAGGTGCGAAATGTCGTCCCCTTGAAACGTAATCGTGCCCGACGACGCCGCGTGAAGACCCGCGATGGTGCGCAGCAGGGTCGACTTTCCCGCGCCGTTGGCCCCAATGATGGCGAGAACTTCGCCCTCCCCCACGCTCAAACTCACGTCGTCCACGGCGCAGAGTTGTCCGTGGTAGACCGACAGGTTGTTCACCGCGAGAAGCTCGCCGCTCGCACTCGGGGACGTCTCGTCACCCATCAGTTGGCGGTCGCTTCGTTAATAATGGCGCCGCCCAGGTACACGCGGCGTACCGCTTCCGAGGCGAGGACCTGGCGGGGCTCGCCATCGGCCACGACCTCCCCGTTTGCCAGACAGAGAAGGCGATCGACGGTCGACAGGAGGGCTCGCACCACGTGTTCAATCCAGACGATGGTCATCCCGTCTCTCTGGAGGTCTCGAATGACCGACGTCAGTTCCACGACCTCTAAGTCGGTGAGTCCCCCGGCGATCTCATCGAGCAACACCAGACGGGGATCGGTGGCCAGCGCTCGAGCTAGTTCCAAGCGCTTTCGATGGAGAAGGCCGAGCGAGGCCGCGGGGCGGTTGGCGAGATCCGCCAGGCCGGTGCGCTCGAGCGAGGTGTACGCCAGGTCGTAGCTCGCCCGACCGCGCTGCCGAGCCCCCTGTTGAGCGGCCAGTAGGGCGTTCTCGAACACGGTGAGCTTGTCGAAGGGTTGAGGTATCTGGTACGTGCGTCCAATGCCGAGTCGACAGCGAGCCGGCGCGCTGAGGGAGTTAAGTGACCGGCCGTCGAATCGAAGCGTCCCGGCGTCGGGTTTGATGTCACCCGAGATGATGCTAAAGAGTGACGTCTTTCCGGCGCCGTTGGGCCCGACCACCCCCAAGGAGGCGCCCTCTTCCAGCTGAAAGGTGACCTCTTCGGCAACCACGACGCGGCCGAAACGTTTCGAGATCCCTTCCAGCTGGAGGAGCGGCATTAACTAGGGAAGTTTACGAATTAGTCGGCTCAAGTGCCGCCTGAATCGGAATGTCCTTGTTCAGCGTGTTGTCCACGACCCATGGCGACCACGAGAACTTCTTGTGACCCACCAGCGATGTCGAGCCCGGCTTCCACTGGATACCTACGGGGTTGATGATGCCGATGCCCTTGGCCGGGTTCGTGGAGGCGGAGAAGTTCAACGGTCCGCACATCCCGTCGTACTTCACTTCGGTGAAAGCGTTCGCCACCGCCGCGCGGTCGTGAGGGTTCTTCACCTTTTTCAACGCCTCAATTACTATCTCGAACAACGAGTACGTCGAACCCATGGACTGAACCCACTGACCCTTCGTCACGGTCTGGTACTTCGCCGCGAAGTCGTAGGCCGATAGCCCCGTGAGTGACGACTTGTACGGGGCGTTCGGCGAGAACCAGCAGTCGGTGGCCACGTTGTTTGACAGCGCACCCAACGCGTAGACGTCCGTCGGGAACAACATGACCTTGGCCACCGTGGCGAGGCTCGGCTTCCAACCTTGCTCGGCCGCCTGCGTCCAGAACGTATAAAAGTCCGGAGGCAGGGGACAGTTGATGAAGAAGTCGCAACTCTTGCCGCCGGAACCGGTTTTGAAGGTCTCGATCATGGTGGAGAAGTCGGTCGTTCCATCGGTGTAGGCACCGCCGAACACTTCTGTCCAGGTCTGGCCCTTCTGGGCCGACGAGATAGCGCCCAACGTGGGAGGCCACGCGGCCGCGAAGGCGTTGCCGTCGGCGTCGTTCGGGAACATTGCCGCGTACACGGGATTGGCGCTCGTCGAGGCCAGCACGCGATTCCACATGGGCAAGAAGCAGAGCACAAACTGAGGAATGCCGAAGAAGTACATGCTGCAGTACTTCGGTGGCGAACCCACCGCATTCCCGGCATCACCAATGGAGTTGGTCGAACTCACCCCCGTCCACCAGGCCTCCCACGGGCACACCGTCGAGAGGCAGGGAATGTGCGCTCCCTCACAGACTGCGCTCACCGGAATGGTCGTCTCGGGAGCCGAACTGGTGACGATGATGTCGACGCCGGTTGACTGAATCAACTCCGTGGTGACCTGACTGGCGACCGACGGATTCGATTGGCTGTCCTTCACCGTGATCTCGAACTTGTACTTCGTACCGCCGATGGTCATTCCCTTGGTGAAGTAACTCGACGAGCGCACGAGGCTCAACACATAGTCGTCGGGTCCCGCGAAGTCCGCCAGCGAACCCGTCTTCGGCGTGACGTAGCCGATTTTTATGGTTTGCGATTTCGTCGCCGCGGAGGCGGCCGACGCTTTCGTGAGTGCGGCGAGTCCACCAACCGCTGCGGTAGCTCCCAATGCCTTTAAACCGAGGCGACGACCGAACTCCACGCTGCCCCAGCCGGGAATGGTTTGTTCGTTCGTTCCCCCACTGCTGTGATCTTCACCACTCATATCTCTCCCCCTCGATTAAGTTGACCAATTCTTAACACACTATTTCGTACATAACAGGCCGGGAGCCTCTCCGCCCAATAATTTCTCAGCGACGAACCTCCGACCCCTTAGGGCTGGCCGCCGGGTCGTTCATGGCGGCCAGAACTCGCCGCGCCGCCAGGCCGCCTCGATCAATCTTGACGCTGACCTCGCTGATCTCGCGCCGCTCGTCGAGACGACTTTGCAGCACGTTTAGGGCGTCCACGTCTTCTTGGACCACCCCACGCTGCATCTTTTCTAAGAACCGATCGACCTCGTCGTCCCCCACACAAAAATCGCGGGCCAGCGCCCAAAAGTCGTACACGGTCGTTTCGGTAGAGGGCGTCAACCCGTAGAAGATCTTCATGTGAAACCCGTGGGCGTCGTCCCCGTTGGGGAGAGGAGGCTCGTTGACCGGCGCGATTCGCGCGTGGAGGAGGTAGTACCCCGGGGGCGAGTATTCGATGTCCTGCCACCGGTCGACTTTCCCCACCAAGCCTGTGGTGCGGGAGTAGAACGGCGGGCACTCCACCGCGTTCATGTGGCGATAGACCCGTACCACGTTGCTTCCGTCGTCGATCTCGACCTCGATTGGGGTCGAGGCCACCTCGGGCGTCCCAATGGAACCATTATGTAAATACGTCTCGTGGGAGAGGTCCATCAGGTTGTCGACCAGAAGCTCAAAGGAGGAGGCGATCTTGGCCATTCCCGATACTGCAGACCAGTTCTTCGTGTCGACGAGCCACGGCGTGTCGGGCAGTCGTGACACGTCCGGCGCGCCGTGGCCCATCCAGATCCAGACCCACAACCCTGCTCCACCGTCTCGAATCGTCGAGCGTTGGCGCTACTCGGGATCCGGTCCTGTCCCGGTACCGAGATGCAGGTTCCGGCGCAGTCAAAGGTAAAGCCGTGATAGCCGCACACGAGCGACTCCCCGACCACGGTGCCGAGTGAGAGCGGATATCCGCGGTGAGGACACTGATCGGCCAGGGCTACAACGCGGCCGCTCTCGCTTCGAAAGAGGGCTACGTGCTCGCCCAGGATCTGGCGCGAGAGGGGCTTGTTGTCCAGCTCCGAGCTGAGTGCCGCGACGTACCAATTATCCCGCAAGTACATTCATCCTCTTTTCAGCCCAGCGTCGAAGGGCCAAGAGTGCGTTCGCCACAGAACCGATCCAAGCGTCGTAGGCGCAAACTACCAAAACTGTGATAAGTAAACAAGCAACTTTGAACTAAGGAGTTCATATGGCCCTTCTTGACGGTGCATCGTGGCAGGGAAACATCTCACTGAACGGATGGCGCCCCGGTGGCGCGGGAGAAGCCCCCGTCGTGGAACCGGCTACGGGAGAGGAACTGGCGCGAAGTGGTCGCGCCAGCGTGGACGACGTGGCCGAGGCGTCCGACGTAGCCCGCATCGCCCAACGAGCGTGGGCTGACCGCCCCTTCACGCGAACGAGCGGCGGTGCTGCGTCGGGCGGGACAACTCTTCCTCGACAACGCCGAGGAGCTCTCGGAGTGGATCGTGCGCGAGTCCGGCGGCATCGGTCCGAAGGCCGGACTCGAGATTCACATTGCCGCCGAGGAGTGCTTCGAAGCAGCCTCTCTGGCGTCGCATCCCACCGGCGACATTCTTGCGCAGCGAGATGCCGCGGCTTAGTTTCTCCCGGCGCGTGCCCGCGGGCGTGGTCGGCGTCATCTCGCCTTTTAACTTTCCGCTCATCCTCTCGATACGATCCGTGGCGCCCGCGCTGGCGCTCGGTAACGCCGTCATCTTGAAACCCGACCCGCGTACCGTCGTCTCCGGCGGCGTTATATTGGCGCGCGTCTTTGAAGAGGCCGGACTGCCCCAGGGCCTGCTCGTCGGTGCTTCCGGGTGGAGCTGACGTCGGCGAAGCGACTCGTCATCGAGCCCCACGTTCGCGTCATCGCCTTTACCGGTTCGACGGCGGCCGGAAGAAGCGTCGGCGCTCTCGGCGCGCAGCACCTCAAGCGCGTGCACCTGGAACTCGGTGGAAACTCCGCTCTCATCGTGATGGCCGACGTCGACCTGGAAAAGGCCGTCTCGGTGGGGGCCTTCGGATCGTTCATGCACCAAGGACAGATCTGCATGACCACCGGACGCCACATCGTCGACGCCTCCATCGCCGAAGGACTACGCCGCGTTATTGGCAGAACACGCCAATCATCTTCCCGTGGGTGACCCCAAGAGCGGTCAAGTCGCCCTCGGACCACTTATCGACGCCAAGCAGCGTGACCGAGTTCACTCGATGGTGACCGACACCGTCGGCGCCGGAGCGACGCTGCTGGCCGGGGGCACGTTTGAAGAGCTCTTCTATCGACCGACCGTTCTCACCGACGTGCCGACGACCTCGCGCGGCCTACGCCGAAGAGGTCTTCGGCCCCGTCGCGCCGGTCGTCTCTTACGCGTCCCTAGACGACGCGGTGGCCCTCGCCGTCGGCCAGCCCCTACGGACTCTCGCTGGGAATCCTGTCCGGCGACGGCCTGCGGGCACTGGAACTGGCCAGTCGTATTCCCTACGGGCGCCATTCACATCAACGACCAGACCGTGGCCGACGAAGCGGTCATCCCCTTTGGCGGCATGGGCAGTTCCGGCAACGGCTCGCGCATGGGTGGACTCTCCAACCTCGACGCCTACACCGAGACCCAGTGGGTCACCGCCCAGAGTGAGATGCCGGAGTACCCGTTTTAGAGGGTGTTGAAGTCGGTGTAGTTGCGAGCGAAGACCGTTGACGCCTCGCTCGAAGAGACCATCTGGCGAAGCCGCGTGGCCTGGACTTCGTTTTCGAACTCGTCGTTGTCGCGGGGGTGCAGCATCTGCGTCATGTAGTTAGAGAACTCTTCGGCTCGCCAGACCCGCTCAAGACACGTGGAGCTGTACGTGTCTAAGAGATCGTCACTAGATGCGCTCAGACTCTCAATCAGCGCGTGCGCCAAAATGCGGATGTCCGCCAGCGCCAGATTCATTCCCTTGGCACCCGTCGGGGGCACGATGTGCGCGGCGTCGCCGGCCGTGAGCAGACGTCCACTTCGCATGGGCGCCACCACCACGCTGCGCATGGCGGTCAGCGATCGCTCGAGAATCGGGCCCTCCCTGATCTCAGGTGACGAGTCGGTGGCCAGTCGAAGGTTGAGCTCCTCCCAGATGCGATCGTCGGACCACTCGTCCAAGTTCTCGCTGGGAGCAACACCGAGGTACAGGCGACTCAGGGTGGGTGAACGCATCGAGCACAGAGCGAAGCCGCGCTCGTGACGGCAGTAGATCAACTCCTCGGACATGGGAGGGGCCTCGGCCAGGACGCCCAGCCAGGCAAAAGGGTACGTGCGTTCGTAGCGTCGCAACGAGGAGGCAGGCAGTGACTGGTGAGAGACCCCGTAACTTCCGTCGCAGCCCGCCACGAACTCACTCGTCACGCGAAGCGAGCCGGTAGGTCCGACTCCTTCGACGACGGCGTGATCACTGTCGAGATCGCTAATCGACCTAGCTTCTGTGTCGAAGTGAAGTTCCCCGCCAGAGTTCAGTCGTAACGCGATGAGGTCCTTCACTAGCTCTTGCTGCCCGTAGACGGTGATCGTCTTTCCGTTGGTCAGCTCACTCAAGGGAATTCGGTGCGAGGTGTGGCCAAAACGAAACTCAACGCCGTGGTGCACCAGTCCTTCTCGACGCATGCGCTCGCCCGCCCCGGCCTCATCGAGTGAGTTGGCGACGCCGTGTTCGATCACGCCGGCGCGAACGCGACGCTCGACGTACTCGCGACTTCGACGTTCGATGATGACGTTGTCGATGCCCCGTTGTGCCAAGAGGTGACCAAGGAAGAGACCGGCGGGACCGGCGCCCACGATCGTTACTTGGGTGCGCAACTCCTTCACGACTCTCCCCCCACCGACGCCGGCACCTTGCACTATTTGTAGGCTTCGGTTCGACCGAAGGTATAGTGTACTGTTCAGTTAATTACACCGTAGTACCAACGAGCGGCGTCACTATCCGCAGTATTACGGCGTCGCGCGGTACTTGGAGGAGTTCATGGCAGTCGTCGTCAGAAACACACCTCGAGCCGACGCAGAGTTGGTGAACGCGCTCGGCGCCTTCGGCGTAGCGACGATACACGAGGCCCAAGATCGCAAGGGCTTATTCCACCCCCGTCTTCGACCGATCTATCGGCCAGTACGTGTAGCGGGCACCGCTCTTACCTGTGAGGTGGCGCCGGGCGACAACTGGTCTATTCACGTGGCCGTGGAACAAGCTCAACCAGGCGACCTACTCATCGTGACTCCCACCAGCCCCTGTGACGACGGGTACTTCGGCGAACTTCTGGCCACCAGTGCTCGCGCGCACGGCGTGCGCGGGCTCGTCATTGACGCCGGCGTTCGTGACGTTGCCGAGCTCACGTCCATGCAGTTCCCGGTCTGGTCCAAATCAGTCTCGGCACAAGGCACGGTCAAGGAGACGCCTGGCAACGTTCAAACACCTCTCGTGTGCGCCGGCGCGTACGTGCGCCCGGGCGACGTCATTGTGGCCGACGATGACGGTGTGGTCGTCGTTCGTCGCGAAGACGCGGAGTTGGTGGTCGCGGCGTGCCAGCGGCGAGAGGACAACGAGTCGGAGAAGCGTGCACGTCTGGCCGTCGGCGAACTTGGTCTCGACATCTACGCGATGCGCGAGCGGCTGAGCGAGCGTGGGCTTCGCTATGTCGATGAGGTGCCGGAGTGAGTTCACAGACGGCCCATTCCCTGCTCGGTGATTCGAGGCGGCACCTCGAAGGGGCTCTATTTCCACGCGAAAGACCTACCGGACGACTTGGCCACGCGCGACGCCGTCTTGCTCGCCGCCATGGGCGCCCCGGATGACCGAGAAATCGACGGAATGGGCGGCGGCCATCCACTGACCTCGAAAGTGGCGGTCGTCCAACGTCTCTCCGCGTGCGGACGCGGACGTTGACTATCTCTTTCTTCAGGTGTGGCCGGATCGAGCAGAAGTATCCGACAACCAAAACTGCGGCAACCTTCTCGCGGGTGTCGGCCCCTTCGCCCTCGAAGAGGGACTGGTGACTGCGAGCGGTGACGATCACCGAGGTCACGATTTGGATGGAGAACACTCAGACCCTGGCCGTCGCTCGTATCGAGACGCCGGACGGTCACGTGAAGTACGAAGGAGGCGCGCACATCGACGGCGTCCCGGGAACCGCTGCACCCATTCCCCTTGAGTTTCTCGATGTCGCCGGCTCGACTTGCGGCGCCTTGCTGCCGACGGGCCGCGTCTCCGACGTCATCGACGGAGTCCGCGTGACGTGCATCGATAACGGCATGCCGGTGGTCTGCTTAGCGGCCGATGACGTGGGGCTGACGGGTTACGAAGAACCCGCCGAGATCGAGGCGAATGCGCTCGTCTGTGAGAAGGTCGAGCGAATCCGCCTGGCCGCCGGGCCTCTTGATGAATCTTGGGGACGTCACCAACAAGACGGTGCCCAAGATGACCCTCCTCGCGCCGGCCAAGGGCGGCGGCGCCGTAACGACGAGGACGTTCATTCCCAAGAAGGTTCATGAAGCCATCGGCGTCTTCGGGGCCGTCTCGGTCGCCACCGCCTGCCTCCTTCCGGGATCCGTGGCCAACGAGGTCGCCGGTCTCAGTGCGTCACCAGGTGACGTCACCCTGGACGTCGAGCATCCCACTGGCTACTTCAGCGTGACGTTGCACGTCTCGTCCGATGAGGGCGTGCGAGTCGACTCCGCGGCGCTGCTGCGAACGGCTCGACTGCTGATGCGCGGCGAGGTCTTCGTACCGAACTCGGTGTGGCCCCAGCCGTGATCATCGACTGCCACGGCCACTACACGACGGCCCCCGCGATCCACGGTCTGTGGCGCGAGAGCGAGGTCGCTGCGTATGAGTCTCAAGAGCCGTTCCCGCCGTACCCGTCTATCTCCGACGAGGAGATCGTCGACTCGATCGAAAAGAATCAGCTGCGTCTCTTACGAGAACGCGGCGCCGACATGACGATCTTTTCCCCCCGAGCCTCGGTGATGGAGCATCACGTGGGCGACGAGGCCGTGAGCCAGGCGTGGTCAAGGGCCTGCAACGATCTCATCTATCGCGTCGTCTCACTCTTTCCCGACTCGTTTATCGGGGTCTGTCAACTCCCCCAGTCACCGGGCGTGCCCATTGAGCACTCGCTCGCGGAACTCGAACGCTGTGTCCTGGAGATGGGTTTTGTCGGGCTCAACCTGAATCCCGACCCTACCGGGGGCTGGTGGGACGGGCCGGCTCTCACGGACCCTTCGTGGTATCCGCTGTACGAGAAAATGGTGGAACTCGACGTACCGGCCATGATTCACGTATCGGGTAGCTGCAACCCAAACTTTCATACCACCGGCTCGTACTATCTCAACGCCGATACCACGGCTTTTATGCAGCTCCTACAAGGCGATCTCTTCTCCGACTTTCCCGATCTGCGGCTCATCATCCCCCACGGCGGCGGCGCGGTTCCCTATCACTGGGGACGTTTTCGCGGACTGGCCGACATGCTCAACAAGCCACCCCTCAATGAGCACCTTATGAACAACGTGTTCTTTGACACGTGCGTCTACCACCAACCGGGCATCGATCTTCTGGTCGACGTCATCGAGACGAAGAACATCTTGTTCGGCTCAGAGATGCTGGGCGCGGTACGTGGCGTCGATCCCGACACCGGCCTTTACTTCGACGACACCAAGCGCTACGTCGACGCGGCCCGCCTCAGCGATGAGCAGCGTCGCTCCATCTACTCAGAGAACGCACGGAGCGTATTTCCCCGCCTGGACCGTGTGTTGAGTGCGCAGGCGACCTCGTGAGCACGACCTTTGTCATGGACGCCGATTGGCTGGTCTTTGACCCTCACCCTTCCAAGCCTCGACTCCGCCTGCCCGACGGTGCCGTCGACACGCACTGCCACGTCTTCGGCCCGGGCGCTATCTTTCCCTTCGCGCCCGAGCGAAAGTACACGCCGTGTGACGCTAGCAAGGACGACCTCTTTCGTCTCCGCGACTTTCTGGGGGTCAGCCGAAACGTCGTCGTGCAGGCCACCTGTCACGGCAGTGACAACGCGGCCATGCTTGACGTCCTGGCGTCATCGCCCGGCCGCAGCCGGGGGGTGGCGACAGTCCGACCCGATATCAGCGCCGCCGAGTTGCGCGACATGCACGACCTCGGCGTGCGCGGGGTTCGCTTTAACTACGTTCGTCGCTTGGCCGACCCCGAGCCGGACGAGTACTACTACCGAATTGTGGAGAAGATCGCGCCGCTCGGCTGGCACGTGGTCATCTACTTCGAGGCCGCCGACCTCAACGATCGTTGGGACTTTTTCACCTCCCTCGAGACGCCCGTCGTCGTGGACCACATGGGGCGCCCCGACGTGACTAAGTCGATAGACGGACCCGAGTTTGGACAGTTTCTGCGGCTCATGAGCGAGAACGAGAACTTCTGGTGCAAGGTCACCTGTCCCGAACGGCTCTCGGCCAGCGGACCGCCCGACTTTCGCGACACCGTGCCTTTCGCCCGCCGCGTGGTGGAGAGATTCTCCGACCGCGTGCTGTGGGGGACCGACTGGCCCCACCCCAACCTCAAGGGCTTCATGCCCGACGACGGCAAGATCGTGGACTTTATCCCGCAGGTGGCGCCCACCAGTGATCTTCAGCGCCGCCTTCTAGTGGACAACCCCACTCGCCTCTATTGGGAGGAGACTTAGGCCGTGGTAGATAACTCAGAGTTCGACGACATTCCTGGCACGACCGTCTTCACCGCGTCACGGTCGCATCAGGGCTTCCACCTGAACCAGTTCTGCATGAGTTTGATGAAGCCGGAGAATCGCGATCGATTCAAGGCCAATGAGCGGGCCTACCTCGATGAGTGGGAGTTGACGCCCGCCCAGGAGCAAGCGGTGCTCGATCGTGACTACAACGCCATGATCGCTAACGGCGGCAACATCTACTTTCTGGCCAAGATCTTTTCCTCCGATGGGATCAGCTTCCAAAACGCGGCTGCCTCGATGACGGGAATGTCACAGGAGGAGTACGCCGCGATGATGCTCCACGGGGGCCGCTCACCCGACGGCGTTCGATCAAAGAAAGAAGCTAACTGAGATGGCGCGCGTCACGGCGGGCGTCACCACCAGCCACGTGCCGGCCATTGGCGCCGCGATCGACCTGGGCAAGACCGAGACGGAGTACTGGGCCCCTCTCTTCGAAGGGTACGAGTGGTCCAAGAAGTGGATCGCGGCGGAACCACCCGACGTGGTCGTCCTCGTCTACAACGACCACGCGTCCGCCTTCTCACTCGAGATAATTCCGACTTTCGCTATTGGCTGCGCCGACGAGTTCCCCATCGCCGACGAGGGCTTCGGTCCGCGCCCCGTGCCCCCGGTGATCGGACACTCCGACCTGGCGTGTCATCTGGCCCAGTCGCTGATACTCGACGAGTTCGACATGACCGTCATCAACCAGATGACCGTCGACCACGGTCTTACCGTGCCGCTCTCGTTGATGTTCGGTCAACCCGAGGCGTGGCCGGTCAAGGTGATACCGCTGGCGGTCAACGTAATTCAGTATCCGCCCCCGACGGGAGAGCGCTGCTACAAGCTCGGACTGGCCCTTCGGCGGGCCATCGAGAGTTACGACGAAGACCTCAACGTCCAGGTCTGGGGCACGGGCGGCATGAGCCATCAACTGCAAGGGCCCCGCGCCGGACTCATCAATCAGCCCTGGGACAACGCCTTCCTTGACAACATGGCGGACAACGTCGATGCGTTGAGAAAGATTCCTCACATCGAGTACCTCCGCGAAGCCGGATCCGAAGGTATCGAGCTGGTCATGTGGCTCATTATGAGGGGGGCGCTCGGAGAGAACGCCGCGCCGCTGCATCGCTTTTACCACGTGCCCGCGTCCAATACGGCGGTCGGTCACCTCATCCTCGACGCGTCGGCGTCGGAGTAATCGAATGATTCGCGTGGCCGTGGCGGGGGCGGGAGCGTTTGGCATCAAGCACCTGGACGCGTTGGCGCGCGTTGAGGGTGTACAGACGGTGGCCGTCGTGAGTCGAACGATCGAGCAGGCTCGTGAGGTGGCCGCCACCTACGGCGCGCCGATGGCCAGTGTGGATCTGAGCGACGTCCTCGACTCCCCCGACGTCGACGCGGTACTTCTCTGCACTCCTACCCAACTACACGCCGCGCAGACCATCGCCACCCTTGAGGCCGGAAAACACGTGATGGTGGAGATTCCGGTGGCGGACAGTTGGGAGGACGCGCGCGACGTCGCGCGAGTCGCCGACCAGATCGACCGGGTCTGTATGGTCGGCCACACTCGTCGCTTCAATCCGTCCCACCAGTGGATCCACCAGCGCACGGTGAGTGGCCAGTTACAGATTCAACAGATGGATGTGCAGACCTACTTCTTTCGCCGAACCAATACCAACGCGCTAGGTCAGGCCCGAAGTTGGACCGACAATCTTTTGTGGCATCACGCGGCTCACACGGTCGATCTCTTCGCGTATCAGTGCGGCGAGCCGGTCGAGGTCGCGAACGTTCTGGCGGGACCCACCCACCCCGATCTGGGTATCCCTTTGGATATGTCGATCCAACTCCAAACGCGTAGTGGTGCCCTGTGCACCCTGTCGCTCAGTTTCAACAATGAGGGGCCCTTGGGCACGTTCTTTCGCTACATCTGCGACAACGGCACCTATCTCGCGCGCTACGACGATCTCACGACCGGTACCGATGAACCGATCGACGTCTCGAAGGTTGCGGTCTCCCTCGACGGGATCGAACTTCAAGACCGAGAGTTTTTCCGGGCCATTCAACAGCACGACCAGCCCAACTCCTCCATCGACTCCGTGCTCGGCTGCTACTCGGTGTTGGGTGATCTGCAAACGCAGCTGGACGCCACCGCGAGAGACTCTCAGAGTTAGCCCGGGGCGCTGGTGAGGTACTGGACTACGACGTCGCCAATCATCTGACGGTACATTGATCGTCGGGCCGGCTCGACCAGGTTGCGGCCGAAGTTGGCGCGAAAGGTGTACTGGTTGTTGATGCGAAAGAAGCAGAAGGAACTGATGAGCATGTGCACGTCAAAGACGTCGATGTCGCGACGAAAGACGCCCGAACTGCGGCCCTGTTCAAGGGCGTACTGCAGCATTTTGATGACCGGACGGTCGAGGCCGGGAAAACCGCCGTCCGCGGTGATGAACTGGGCCCGCTGCATGTTTTCGTGACTCACCAAGCGGCTGAAGTTGGGGTTGGCTTCGTGACGATCAAAGGTAAGTTCCGCTAACTTTCGCACCGCGGCCACGGGATCGAGGTTGTCGATATCGACGCTTTGCTCGGTGATGCGAATCGCCTCGTACGCCTTCTCGAGCGCGGCGATATAGAGCAGTTCCTTCGATCCGAAGTAGTAGTAAATCATCCGTTTCGTCGTGCGGGTTTGGGCGGCGATCTCGTCCACCCGGGCCCCGGCGAAGCCCCGATCGGCAAACTCCTGGGTCGCCACGGCCAAGATCTCTAGTTTGGTGCGCTCGGGGTCGCGCTGGCGTCGCTCGTGGGAGTGCGGCTTCAGCGGCTTGACCTGCGTCATTCTTTTCTCCCGATCGTGAACTACCTAGTCCGTTGCCGCAAGACTAACGAGACTGTTCCTAAAAATAGTCGGATCACGCCACACCCCCGTTTTCCCTACTGACCTCCGCCGGTCACGCCCGCGTCTCCCCGGTAGCGACGCCCTCCGAGGGGCCGACTCGGTTGGCCCGTCGTACGTCGGTCCCGAAGGCCCGAGGCGACATCAACTGACGTGTCACGCCGACGAACACCACGTAAATTCGGCGCGCCAGGGAGATTTCGAGTGTCGTCGCGCTAGGTTGATGGAGAAGTGAACGACCCTATGACCCCTGATCCTCGCGCGGACCGTCCTAGTTGGGGTTCTCTGGCCTCGCACAGCACCGACGTCAAATCCTTCCATCTGCGAGAACTCTTCGACGAGGATCCCGATCGCGGAGGGCGATTTCATTTGGAAGCCGAGGGCTTCTACTTTGACTACGCCAAGCAACTCATCACCGATGAGACCCTGCGACTCCTGCTAGAACTCGCGCGGGAGTCCAACGTTGCCGAACGCCGCGACGCGATGTTTGCCGGTGAACACATCAACGTCTCAGAAAACCGCGCGGTGCTCCACGTCGCGCTGCGAATGCCGAGGGACGAGGTCCTCGTCGTCGACGGCGTCGACGTCGTGGCCGAAGTGCACCGCGTCCTTGATCAGATGACGCGCTTCGCCGACGCGGTGCGCAGCGGCGAGTGGCGAGGTCACACCGGCAAGCCCATCAAGAACATCGTGAACATCGGAATTGGTGGATCGGACCTCGGTCCCGTGATGGCCTACGAAGCCCTTCGGCACTACTCAAAGCGCGACCTCACCTTTCGATTCGTCTCCAACGTCGACGCCACGGACTTCGTCGAGGCCGTCCGAGACCTCGAGGCCGAAGAGACACTCTTTATCATCTCGTCCAAAACCTTCGGCACCCTCGAGACACTCACCAACGCCAACTCCGCTCGTTCGTGGCTGCTCGAGCGGCTCGGCGACGACAGCGCCATCGCCCAACACTTCGTGGCCGTCTCCACCAACGCCGAGAAAGTGGCGGCGTTCGGAATCGACGTGGCCAACATGTTCGAGTTTTGGGACTGGGTCGGCGGCCGCTACTCCATGGAGAGTGCTATCGGCCTCTCCACCATGATCGCGATTGGTCCTCCACACTTCCGAGAGATGCTGGCCGGCTTTCACGCCCTCGATGAGCACTTTTGTACCGCGCCCTTCGAAGCGAACCTTCCCGTGCTGCACGGCCTGCTCGCCGTGTGGAATCGAGACTTTCTTGGTTTCTCCACCGTGGGGGTGATGCCCTACGACCAGTACCTGCACCGACTCCCCGCCTACCTTCAACAACTCACCATGGAGTCGAACGGAAAACACGTCACCCTCAGTGGTGAGAGGGTGACCTACGAGACCGGACCCGTCTACTGGGGTGAACCGGGCACCAACGGACAGCACAGCTTCTATCAGCTCATTCACCAAGGGACGACCAAGGTTCCGGTCGACTTCATCGGGTTCGCCCGGAGTCTGAATCCACTCGGTGAGCACCACGACATCTTGATGTCCAATATTTTCGCCCAAGCCGAGGCGCTGGCCTTCGGTAAAACCGAAGCCGAGTTGCGCGCCGAGGGGGCCGACGAACGCGCCCTCAAACATCGGGTGATGGAGGGAAACCGTCCCTCGAGTGTCCTCCTCGCCGAGGAGCTGACGCCGCGACTCCTCGGATCGCTGATCGCGCTCTATGAACACTCGGTCTTTGTTCAGGGCACTATCTGGAGGATCGACTCGTTCGACCAGTGGGGCGTGGAACTCGGAAAACAGTTAGCTGTCACAATTATTCCTGAGCTGTCGAGCGATGCTCCTGGCGATCTGAGGCACGACTCCTCCACCAACGCGCTCATTACTCGCTATCGATCCCTCAAGCAGAACGGACAACACTTATGACCACGTCGAAACCCATGCAGTTAGGGATGGTCGGACTCGGGCGGATGGGTGGCAACATCGTGCGCCGGTTGGTAAATCAAGGTCACAACTGCGTGGTCTACGACGTCAACGCCCAGGCCGTGACCACCCTGGAGGGGACGAGCATCGTCGGTGCCTCGTCGTACCAAGACATGGTGGCCAAGATGAAAGCCCCCCGGGCCATTTGGATGATGCTGCCCGCGGCCGTCACCCAGGACGCCCTGAACGAACTGATTGCAGTATTTGGAGCCCGACGATGTGGTCATCGACGGAGGTAACTCGTACTACCAAGACGATGTCGATCGCGCCAAACAACTCGCCGAGCGCCAACTGCACTACGTCGACTGCGGAACGAGCGGCGGAGTCTGGGGGCTCGAGCGGGGCTACAGCCTCATGATCGGAGGCGAAGACGACGTCATCGCCCGCCTGGATCCGATTTTCAAGTCCATCGCACCCGGAGACGACCGGCGCTCCCCCACGCCGGGACGCCCCGCCGACAGCACGGCCAATGAGGGATACCTCCGCTGTGGCCCCAACGGAGCGGGGCACTTCGTCAAGATGGTCCACAACGGCATCGAGTACGGCATGATGGCGGCCATCGGCGAGGGCCTCAGCATCTTGAAGCACGCCGACGTCGGAAAGTCTCAGAGCGTCGCCGACGCCGAAACGTCGCCCATCAAGGACGCCCAGTACTACCAGTACGAGTTCAACTTGGCTGACGTCGCCGAGGTCTGGCGCCACGGTTCGGTTATTAGCTCCTGGTTGATCGACCTGACGGCCGACGCCCTCGCCAAGTCGCCCGACCTCGACGAGTACAGCGGTCACGTGTCGGACTCGGGCGAGGCTCGCTGGACCATAGAAGCCGCCATCAACGAGTCGGTCCCCGCGCCGGTCATCAGTGCGTCGCTCTGGCAGCGCTTCGAGTCGAGGGGCGAGGGCGTCTTTACGGCGAAAGTCCTGTCGGCCATGCGCGCGGGCTTCGGGGGGCACGTAGAGAGGTCCTCGTAGTGAAACACCAACTGCGCGTGTTCGAGAGCGTGGAAGAACTCGCAATTGGATCGGCCGCCTTCGTGGCGCAACGGCAGCGCGATCGCGACTCGAACAACGGCCCCTTCACCTTCGCCCTGAGCGGTGGGAGGAGCCCCTGGCTCATGCTGAGCGAGCTCTCGCACGACGAGATCGCCTGGAGCAGCACCACCATCTACCAGGTCGATGAACGCGCCGTAGCGAACGACGACGATCTGCGCAACTTAAAGCACATCCGCGCGGCCCTTAGCTCGACCGATGCCCTCATCGAAGCGATGGACGTGGAGAACACGGACTTAGAGGCGGGGGCGCGCGAGTACGCGGCGCTGTTGCCCGCGCGATTCGATCTCATTCACTTAGGTCTCGGCCCCGACGGGCACTGCGCCTCGCTGGTTCCCGACGATCCGGTCCTCGAGGTCACCGACCGACTGGTGGCCATCGCCGGCCCCTACCAGGGAACCATGCGCATGACGCTCACCTACCCGGCCCTTCATCGAGCCGATCAACTGCTCTGGCTCGTCTCGGGCGAAGATAAAGTCGACGCCCTGGCCAAACTGCTCGATGGCGACACCTCCATACCCGCCGGGCGCGTTGAGGCGTCGGCGTCACTGGTCATGGCCGATCGAGCGGCGTTACCCTCGTGAGTAGAATCGCTCACTTATAAAGGACGAAACTGAGTGAGTACCCCTTCCCCCACTAACACGCGACCCAAGCCCGATAACCACGTCATCGTCATCTTCGGCATCACCGGGGACCTAGCCCGACGAAAGATCCTGCCGGGTCTCTATCACCTCTCCGTCGCCGGGCTCTTGCCGGAGCGCTATCGCATCGTTGGGTGCGGTCGACCGTCGTCGTTAATGACGGATGACGAGTTCCGCTCCTACTCCTTTGACGCCATTACCGAGTTCGCGTCCGACAAGCCCGCCGGCAAGGAGTGGGAGGACTTCTCTCGGTGTCTGACATTCGCCATCGACCCCGACGATGGCGTCCAAGGGCTGAGCGCCGTGGTGGCGGAGGCCGAGAAGGCCATCGGGGGCGCGGTACGACGGCTCTTTCACTTGGCTATTCCTCCCGACGCCATGCACGACGTCATTCGCCTGCTGGGCACGAAAGGACTCAATCACAACGCCCGCGTGATCTGCGAGAAGCCTTTCGGCACCGATCTCGCCTCGGCCCAGAAGCTCAACGCCGATCTCGAAGAGTATTTCGACGAGTCGCAGATCTTTCGCATCGACCACTTTCTCGGCAAGGAGTCGATCGACAACATTCTGGCCCTTCGCTTCGCCAATGAACTCTTTGAGCCCTTGTGGACACGCCGCCACGTCCGGTACGTCCAGATCGACGTACCGGAAACTCTCTCCATCGAAGGACGCGGGGCCTTCTACGAAGAGACCGGCGCCTTTCGCGACATGGTCGTCACCCACCTCTTTCAGGTGCTGGGCATCTTGGGCATGGAAGAACCAACCTCCCTCACCGCGAAACCGCTGCGTAATGAGATCAACAAGGTCTTCGAGTCGCTTCGCATCTTGGACCCGGTCACCGTGCTACGCGGTCAGTACGTGGGCTACTTGGACGAACCGGGCGTCGGCGCCCGACTCCACCACCGAGACCTTCATCGCCCTTCGCGCCTGGGTCGATAACTCGCGCTGGATGGGCGTGCCTTTCTACTTGCGCACCGGCAAGTGTCTGGCCGAGAGCCGCCAGATCATCACCATTGGACTACGTGAGCCCGTGATGGAGATCTTTCCGGATCAAAAGGACGGCCATCACCCCGACGCCGACAAGTTGATCATCGACTTCAAAGACCCGGGTTCGATTCACGCGGACTTCCTGGTCAAGACGCCAGGACCTGAGATGACCCTCGAGCGCGCGCGTATGAACTTCTACTACCGTGAGTCCTTCCAAGAGACGAAACCGACTTGACCCGTACGAGCGTCTCCTGCTCGAGGTCATGCTCGGGAACCAGGCCCTCTTCACCCGCTCCGACGGTATTGAGCGACTGTGGGAAGTCGCCGCGCCCTTACTGGAACGTCCACGTCCCATCGAAACGTACGCTAAGGGCACCTGGGGACCACGAGTCTGTCGCCGACGTCGTTGCTCCGCACCGCTGGACTCTCCCGGAGTGACCGACAACATCCGTCTGGTCCTGGCCGACGTGGACGGCACGCTGGTCAACTCGAAAAAGGAACTGACGAAAGAAGCCATCGCTGCCGTGACGCGTCTGCGAGAAGAGGGCATCCTCTTTGCCATCACCAGCGCGCGACCGCCCAAAGGGCTCAAGATGCTGGTAGAGCCGCTTGGTCTGACGACGCCGCTCAGTGGCTTTAACGGCGGACAGATCACGGACGAAGAGCTTCACATTCTCCAAGAGTTGACGATCACGGATACGGATGTCGGCCTGATTATCAGTGTGCTGACCGCGCAGGACTTGAATGTGTGGGTCTATCAAGGTACCGACTGGTTCGTGAACGATCTCAAAGGACCTCATGTGGCCCATGAGGCTGAAGTCTGCCAATTCGGGCCCCGACGACTGGCAAGTTTTGACGGGGTCCGTGGCGGCATCGTGAAAATCGTCGGCGTCAGTGACAACTCGGCCGCTATCCGCAAGGCCACCACGGTGCTCAACGACCAGTTCTCCAGGGACGTCTCAGCCACCACGTCGCAGACGTATTACCTTGATGTCACCCACCGCGACGCCAACAAGGGCAACGTGGTGGAGTTCTTGGCTCGAAAGTACGGTCTTGAGCGAGAAGAGGTCGCCAGCATTGGCGACATGGCGAACGACGTATCGATGTTCGAGAGGTCGGGCATCAGCATCGCCATGGGGAACGCCACGACCGCGGTCAAAGAGCAGGCCACCTACGCCACGCAGAGCAATGACGATAACGGGTTTGCCGACGCGATGGAGTTGTTTATCTTCTCCTAGGACGTACCCATCCCTCTAACGACAAATCCCCGGTCACTGCAATGGCGACCGGGGATTTGCGTAGGTATATCTAAGCGCGCAGGCTGTACTTCACCGAGGCGTGCTTGCCGTTGGAGAAGGCCAGAGCCAAGACCTTCACACCAGGCTTGGAGGCACCCGTCACGGTGATCGTCACCGTCAAGGCCTTGCCCGTGTCTCGCGTGACGGTCGCCTTAAAGCCGGCCACGTTGCTTGTCAACTTGGGTCGACCAGAGAAGTTGTAACCGGTGATGGTGATGGTCGACTTCTTGCCAGTGGTGACCGAACCCACTACACGTACGGCCTTGGGCGCCGACGAGAGCGTGATGGTAATCGGGCCCGACGTCCCCGTGGCGTACGGCGCAACCGCGGCCTTGTTGGCCGTGACGATGCACGTACCACCGGCCGTCGCGGAGAGCACACCGTTAGTGACTGTGCAGCCCGTAGCCGTTCCGTTGGTAACGACGAAAGTAACCGCACCCGTTCCAGAACCACCGGCCACGACCAGCGTGAGCGGCGCATCGAGGTATCCCGATGTGCTCGTGATCGTAATCGCCGCTTGAGGGGTGCCGACTTGAACATTCGCGGTGGCGGCAGCAATCACACGTGAGGTGTCCGTCGCCGTAAGGACGCAAGCTCCGGTCGTCGCAAACTCAACCGTGGAGAACGTCGCCACTCCCGCAACCGCGGTGACGGGTACGGCCGCGGCGAGGCAAGTTGAATTGAGCGACACGATGTCGGTGGAACCCGTGCCCGCGGTATCCACATTGCCGGCGGAGTCTTCTACAGAGACCTTGAACGTCGTGACGACCGTGCCGGTTGCTGCGACGGTGGCGGGAGGCGCGGTGGTGAATACGAGTTTTGCGGGAGTACCCCCGGTCACAGTAACGAGTGAGCTGAGCGCGGCAAATCCGGCCGTAGCGTCAGTCGCGGTGATGTAACACGCGCCAACAGAACTAAAACTCACCGTCGTAAATGACGCGACGCCGCCTGCTTCACTCACTGGCGTCGCTCCGGCCAGTGTGCACGATGACGTAAGTGCCACCGAGTCAGTTGCCGCGGTTTCAAGATTCCCGTAGGTGTCTTCCAGCTTCACCGTGAACGGAACAACTGTATTGGCTGGAGTGGTTGCCGCAGGTTCCGTGGTGAAGACGACCTGGTGAGCCGCAGCGGGTGTTACGGTCACATTGACAGGGGTTGTCGATCCCCCAGTAGGAGTGTCGGCCGCCGATAGCGAGCAGGAGCCCGTGCTGGCGGCACTCAAAACGATGCTCGTAAACGTCGCGGTCCCGGTAGTTCCGGTCGTCGTAGCCGTCAGGCTGCCACTCGGAGACAACGTGCAGTTCGTCGAAGAAAGCGTGATCGTGTCGCCAGTGGTGGCTGCCGAATAGGCCACATTGAAGGTGGTTCCTACGTTCGCGGCCACCGACGTCGGAGGCGTAGTGAAGGAAAGCGACGCTGGGGTCGCAGATGCGGGCAGTACGCCCACGAGGGTCACTCCGGCTAGGAGCAAAACTGCGCCGAGGCCGACTCCCGCGAGCGACTTGGCCCTTGATGCCATAGAACGGCGACCAGCGCCGATGCGATCAGTATTTTTCATGGGATGACTCCTCTGAGTACTCGATAGGCCGTGTTAATACAACTAACCCCTGCTGCAATGGTAACGAGACACATTCACAAAACGCGGACAATCTGTTTAACATTGCGTTACGAAAGACGAATTCACATGACTCTCGGAGGAAGCGCGGCCGAGTTTTTCAGTTGCGTAGTGACTCCATTGTGAATGAGTCATCATCACTCCTAAGGGAGCGCCACGCTCTTCCAGCTTGATCCCCCGTTGATCGTGCGCTCAAGTTCGCTTGAGGTGAAGTTCTTGCCGCAGTCGGCCAGTCCCTTGCTCACGCTAGTGAAGAGAATCGAAACATTGGAGCACTTGAGATCGTCCACGGCACTCGGTACAAGGCCACCGTCGCTAAGGCGAAAGAGATTTGAGCCTCTGATCTTCACCAGTCCGTAGTCCAGGTAAGCAACTTGGGAAGAGATGGGATCGAAAGATCCTCCGCCCGTTCCCGAAAAGAGTCCCTGTGAGATGTGATGCCACTGTTGGCCCGCGTCGTGCGAAACTAGAAACGCGACCTCCATTCCTGTCGGGCACTCGGCCCAGAGGTCGTTCATCGATTCGGGCGTCAGAGAGCAACCCGCGACACTTCCGAGGTCGGGCGCGTTCACTCGAGAGAAGGTGCGCCCTTCATTGTGTGAGGTCCACAATGTGATCTTTTGGAACCCCGTCTCCAGTTCCCACACCGTGTCGCCGATGGCGGAGACGTCGGGGCCGTAGTAGTTATCCTTCGGTCCCGATCCGGTCGTCCAGAGTGCGGGCAATTCCGTCCAATGCTGAAGCGTGAGCGACGAACGCCACACTCGATAGTCGCCACAGTTCCCGTCTTGCGCGGGACACTTCGCCGTGGTTGCGTACACCAGGCTCGAAGTCACGGTGAGATTGAGCAAGTCGGATGTCGAGGGCAGACCGACGAGGCGCCAGGTCTTGGCACCGTTCGACGTCGCGTACAGCTTTAAGGGGTAGTTCCGCCCCACCACGGCGTAGCCGTCGCTCGGATTGGCGAAGACCAGGCGCGACAACGTCGTATTGGCGATGCCGCCCTCCTCACCCTCTATGGGCGGTGCGCTGACCGGCGTGAACGTCGTCGCGTCCACGTTGGTGCGATAGAGGCGAACGCACTCTCGCGCCCACGCATCCGGTCGAGGCCACGAGGTAGATCACCTTGGACGTACCGGCCTGCACCAGCAGACCCGGCTGCTCACGCTTGACCGACGACGCGCCGGCAACGCCGACTCCGACGAGCGACGTGACGAGAGTTAAGAGGGCGATGCCCGCACACAGCATCCCTCGAGGTGAACTCCGCACGCTTTCATCCTGTCCGCCCAGCGCGGGTTCTGTCTGGATCTCGCACGAAAGTGAAAGACCCCCACCTTTCGGTGGGGGTCTTTCAAGAAATCCCGGCGGCGACCTACTCTCCCAAGGAGGAACCCCTAAGTACCATCGGCGCTGGTGGGCTTGACTGCTGTGTTCGGAATGGGAACAGGTATATCTCCACCGCCATAACCACCGGAAATCTGTTGCGCTCGGCTACTTTCGTAGCCCGAACCGGCGTAGCCGGCTCCCTGAGCGTCCTAGAACGAGCACGAACATCAAACTCCAAGCCCTCGGCCGATTAGTACCGGTCAGCTGAATGCGTTACCGCCCTTACACTTCCGGCCTATCAACGTGGTCGTCTGGCCACGGGCCTTACCTGGTTAACCCAGTGAGAGATTTAATCTTGAAACGGGCTTCGCACTTAGATGCTTTCAGCGCTTATCCCACCCGCAGGTCGCAAAACAGCCATGCCCTTGGCAGGACAACTGTCACACGAGAGCTGCGTTCGTCCCGGTCCTCTCGTACTAGGGACAACCTTTCTCAAATCTCTTACGGCTGCATCGGATAGGGACCGAACTGTCTCACGACGTTCTGAACCCAGCTCGCGTACCGCTTTAATGGGCGAACAGCCCAACCCTTGGGACCGGCTTCAGCCCCAGGATGCGACGAGCCGACATCGAGGTGCCAAACTTCCCCGTCGATATGGACTCTTGGGGGAAATAAGCCTGTTATCCCCGGCGTACCTTTTATCCGTTGAGCGACGGCGCTTCCACAAGCAACCGCCGGATCACTATGCCCTACTTTCGTACCTGCTCGACCTGTAAGTCTCGCAGTCAAGCTCTCTTGTGTCATTGCACTCAACAGCTGATTGCCAACCAGCCTGAGAGAACCTTTGGGCGCCTCCGTTACATTTTAGGAGGCGACCGCCCCAGTCAAACTACCCGCCTGACGCTGTTCCTGATCCGGATTACGGACCAAGGTTAGGGTTCCGGCGCAGAAAGGCTGGTATTTCAACATTGGCTCCACATTGACTAGCGCCAACGCTTCAAAGCCTCCCAGCTATCCTACACAAACTGAACCAAAACCCAACATCAAGTTGTAGTAAAGGTGCACGGGGTCTTTCCGTCCTGATGCAGCTAACGAGCATCTTTACTCGTACTTCAATTTCGCCGGGTCTGTAGTTGAGACAGTTGGGAAGTCGTTACGCCATTCGTGCAGGTCGGAACTTACCCGACAAGGAATTTCGCTACCTTAGGACCGTTATAGTTACGGCCGCCGTTTACTGGGGCTTAGGTTCTCAGCTTCGCCTTGAAGGCTAACCGATCCCCGTAACCTTCCAGCACCGGGCAGGCGTCAGAGCGTATACGGCGTCTTACGACTTAGCACGCTCCTGTGTTTTTGGTAAACAGTCGCTTCCCACAATTCTCTGCGACCTTCTCACGCTTCGGACGCGAAGTCCTACACGCTAGTAAGGCCATCCTTCTCCCGAAGTTACGGATGCATTTTGCCGAGTTCCTTAACTACAGTTCTCCCGATCGCCTTGGTATTCTCTACCCGCCCACCTGTGTCGGTTTGGGGTACGGGCACCGTGTCAACTCGCTAGAAGATTTTCTTGGGAGCATGGAATCAGTGACTTCGCCTGTTGGCTCGGCATCGTGTCTCAGGCATCATGAAGTGCGGATTTGCCTACACCTCGCCCTACACACTTACCCCAGGACAACCAACGCCTGGGCTCACCTATCCTCCTCCGTCCCTCCTTCGCTTTCCGCCGCAGGGCTGGTCGGTTCGACCCGAAGGTCAGCCCCTTAGTACCCCCACATTGGAATGGGCGTGGACACGGTGGTACAGGAATATCAACCTGTTGTGCATCGACTACGCCTCTCGGCCTCGCCTTAGCTCCCGACTGACCCTGGGGGGATTAGCCTTCCCCAGGAACCCTTGGGCTTACGGCGGAGGGGTTTCTCACCCCTCTCTCGCTACTCATACCAGCATTCTCACTCGAACGCGCTCCACGTAGGTTTACACCTCCGCTTCACAGCAGGTTCGACGCTCCCCTACCACTACGTCTTACAGACGCAATTCTTAGCTTCGGCTCTGGACTTGAGCCCCGTTACATTATCCGCGCAAGACCACTCGACCAGTGAGCTATTACGCACTCTTTAAAGGATGGCTGCTTCTAAGCCAACCTTCTGGCTGTCTGAGCGTTCTCACATCGTTTTCCACTTAGTCCAGAATTTGGGGCCTTAGCTGTAGATCTGGGCTGTTTCCCTCTCGACCAACGAAGCTCATCCCCCGTGGTCTCACTGCCAGTCTCTGGAGCATCGGCATTCGGAGTTTGGTTGGGGTCAGTAAGCTTGTAGGCCCCCTAGCCCATCCAGTGCTCTACCTCCGATGCTGAACGACTGACGCTGCACCTAAATGCATTTCGGGGAGAACCAGCTATCACCGAGTTTGATTGGCCTTTCACCCCTTACCACAGGTCATCCCCCTCATTTTCAACTGAGGTGGGTTCGGTCCTCCACGGGGTTTTACCCCCGCTTCAACCTGCCCATGGCAAGCTCACTCGGCTTCGGGTCTGCAGCACGCGACTGATCGCCCTATTAAGACTCGCTTTCGCTTCGGCTACCCCTCCCGGGTTAACCTCGCCACGTACCACAACTCGCTGGCTCATTCTTCAAAAGGCACGCTATCGAGGCCACAGCGTCGTAACGCTGTGACGACTCTCTAACTGATTGTAAATCAACGGTTTCAGGTTCTATTTCACTCCCCTCCCGGGGTACTTTTCACCTTTCCCTCACGGTACTTGTTCACTATCGGTCGTCTATGAGTACTTAGCCTTATCAGATGGTCCTGACAGATTCACGCCGGCTTTCCCGGATCCGGCGTTACTCGGGTGTTCACTCAGAGATCTCATCGTTTCGCGTACGGGGCCGTTACCCTCTTTGGCGTACCTTTCCAGGTACTTCTGCTACGAATCGATTTTGTAACTCTGTGAAGATTGCTGGTTCCTTCTAGTAAATCCCACAACCCCGAACTGGCAACGCCCAGTGCTTTAACACCAGCTCGGTTTAGGCTCTTCCCGTTTCGCTCGCCGCTACTCAGGGAGTCACTTTTGTTTTCCTCTCCTCGGGTTACTGAGATGTTTCAATTCACCCGGTTCCCTCTACCCGCCCTATATATTCAGGCGGGAGTTACACCCCATGACGGGTGCAAGGTTTTCCCATTCGGACACCCATGGATCACAGCTCGGTAGACAGCTCCCCATGGTTTATCGCAGTCACCCACGTCCTTCATCGGCTTTAGACGCCAAGGCATTCACCGTTGACTCTTTGTAGCTTGGAGAAATTGATATTTTTAAAAATATAGATGCTCGTGCTCGTTCTAGAATTCTCAAAGATCAGCGCACCGACGCTCAACACCTGGCGACTTAGACCTCAGGTCGCGTTAGGAACGTCGGGGAATGAGTGGCCCGCCACAAAGTGGGGGCATCATTCGAAGGAGTCGCCCCTCCAAAACGGAAGACGAGAGTCTGCCTGGATGGCCGTCACCTGACCGAATCACCGATACCGAAGTAAGGGATATTCCGCGGTGGCTACACCACACAGCCGACTAACCAGCATTCAACTCGGTAGCTGTCTGTCCCTAGTGGACAGATGTGCTCCTTAGAAAGGAGGTGATCCAGCCGCACCTTCCGGTACGGCTACCTTGTTACGACTTAACCCCAATCACTGACCCCACCTTCGACGGCTCCTTCCTTGCGGTTAGGCCACCGGCTTCGGGTGTTGCCAACTTTCGTGGTTTGACGGGCGGTGTGTACAAGGCCCGGGAACGTATTCACCCCGGCAGTGCTGATCCGGGATTACTAGCAACTCCAACTTCATGCAGGCGAGTTGCAGCCTGCAATCTGAACTGAGAGCGGTTTTAGGGATTGGCTCCACCTCGCGGTTTAGCAGCCCTCTGTACCGCCCATTGTAGCATGTGTGCAGCCCTAGACGTAAGGGGCATGATGACTTGACGTCGTCCCCACCTTCCTCCGAGTTGACCCCGGCAGTCTTCTACGAGTCCCCACCATTACGTGCTGGCAACATAGAACAAGGGTTGCGCTCGTTGCGGGACTTAACCCAACATCTCACGACACGAGCTGACGACAGCCATGCACCACCTGTGCTGGGCCCCGAAGGACACCACATCTCTGTGGCTTTTCCCAGCATGTCAAATCTAGGTAAGGTTTTTCGCGTTGCATCGAATTAAGCCACATGCTCCGCTGCTTGTGCGGGCCCCCGTCAATTTCTTTGAGTTTTAGTCTTGCGACCGTACTCCCCAGGCGGGGCACTTAATGCGTTAGCTGCGGCGCGGAAACCGTTGAAAAGTCCCCACACCTAGTGCCCACCGTTTACGGCGTGGACTACCAGGGTATCTAATCCTGTTCGCTCCCCACGCTTTCGCTCCTCAGCGTCAGTATTGGCCCAGATCACCGCCTTCGCTACTGGTGTTCCTCCTGATATCTGCGCATTCCACCGCTACACCAGGAATTCCGTGATCCCCTACCAAACTCTAGTCACATCAGTTTCGGGTGGCGGCCCCAGGTTGAGCCTGGGGGTTTAACACCCGACTTGATGAACCGCCTACGAGCTCTTTACGCCCAATAAATCCGAATAACGCTTGCACCCTATGTATCACCGCGGCTGCTGGCACATAGTTGGCCGGTGCTTCTTCTACAGGTACCGTCACAATCGTTCCTGTCGAAAGAGGTTTACAACTCAGAAAGCCTTCGTCCCTCACGCGGCGTTGCTGCGTCAGGCTTTCGCCCATTGCGCAAGATTCCCCACTGCTGCCTCCCGTAGGAGTCTGGACCGTGTCTCAGTTCCAGTGTGGCTGATCGTCCTCTCAGACCAGCTATCCGTCGTAGCCTTGGTGGGCCGTTACCCCGCCAACAAGCTGATGGACCGCGAGCCCCTCCCGAAGCGAAAAACATTTCCTCATCGTGTCATGCGACACAGTGAGGGTATTCGGTATTAGCACCGGTTTCCCGGTGTTATCCCAATCTTCGGGGCAGGTTGCTCACGTGATACTCACCCGTTCGCCACTAAATAGTTCAGGAGCAAGCTCCCTTGTATTCCGTTCGACTTGCATGTGTTAAGCACGCCGCCAGCGTTCATTCTGAGCCAGAATCAAACTCTCCATCAAGTTCACTTCAAGAACCGAAGTTCTCTAAGAAAACAGAGAGCCAGACGAGTGACTCTAATACTCATCTGACAACAGAGATCACACGGGGTGCGACCTCTGCCTACTGCAATACTTCTTTGACGAACGACGCGTCCTGTTAGATCAGGCCATCGTCGCCCGTACTGGCTTTTGGCTCTCGTTCTTCCGTTTTCAAGGAGCGACAACACACACGACCGGAGTCGGAGGTGCGATGTACACCATCAAGGGGTTTCCCCCTCGAATCCGTCACCAAATAAGCCCAGTGACGGGGATGCCTACCCTACCAGCGAGCGACTTCGAGACGCAAGTCCCGGGCCGAACCTCGCTTCGAGCAGGAAGACCATGTTAGCAGTTCTCATACGCCCTCCGTGACGCTTGATGAGGGGTTTTCGTCGCGGCGCGTTCAGCGCCACGTTCGGCGACGGCGTGATGAGCAAAAGTGAAGTCCTTCACATCCCATTTCGCGCCTAGACGTGCTCGGCGGCGTACTCGACAAAGGCACTGAGGGTGGAGATGAGGCGCATGTCCTCGATGTCGGAGGCGCGCGAATTCAACAGTGCTTCGGTGCACACCAGGTAGGCCAGGCAGCGCGCTCGAGAGACCGCCACGTTCAGACGGTTACGCGAAAAGAGAAACTCCGGACCTCGGGGCATATCGGCCGCCGCCGAGGTGGTCATCGTAAAAAAGACGACCGGAGCCTCACGCCCCTGGAACTTATCCACCGTGCCGACCTGCACTCCCGAGAGGCGCGGATCACCTTCAAAACGCTGACGAAGCAGGTTGACCTGGTCGTTGTAGGGGGCGACCACCATGAAGTCGCGCGGGGCAAGCGGGGTGACGAGTCCCTCTCGATTCGTCCACGGGGTGCCCATCATGAGGCCGATCTGGGCGGCCACCAGCTCAGCCTCTTCGACCGACTCCGTCGAGCGGCGTTCGTGCGTCGCCTCCAACCAGCGCAGCCCCGTGCCGAACGAGGTTCCCTGTGCGGCGCAACTCTCCTCACTGGTGAGACGTCCCTCGTAGATCTGACGCGAGATGAAGGCGCAGACATCAGGATGCATGCGCCAGGTCTTAGCGATGAAGACGCCCTTGGTATTGGGAATCGTCAGGTGCGTGCCGAGAACATGCTGCAAGACGCTGCGGCCCGCGTCACCGGGGTGTTCGGCCTTGGCGACTTGACTGAGTTGCAAGGGATCACCCAACAAGATCATGTTGCGCGCGCCGTTGGTGGCGGCCACGGCGTCGGCCAAGGCCAACTGCCCGGCCTCGTCTACCAGTAAGACGTCGACGGGGAACTGACGCATGGTGGGATTCGCCCACATCCAGGCGGTGCCGCCGATGAGGTTGTACTCCCCCGATTCGAGGTCCTTCTTATTTTGTGAGTACGTGGCGAAGGCAAGGGCCGCATCTTCGCCTTCGTCTTGCCAGCGCAGCGCGCGCAAGGCTTCTTGGTCGCCCTCTTTCTCGAACTCGTTGAAGGTCGCTTGCATCAAGTTGTCGATGGCGGGATGGCTCATGGCCACCACGCCCACCCGCTTGCCGTCGCCGATGAGGTGTCGAATGATGTGCGAACCGCTGTACGTCTTGCCCGTCCCCGGTGGCCCCTGGAACGCCACGAAGCTTTCGTCCAGATCGTCGACCCAGGCGTAGACCGAGTCCAACTCGTCGGAAAACACGCCGCCGCGCGGTCCGCCTCCCGCTACGAAGCGGGGCGCTTCACCGGCGAGGAGCGCCATCGAAAGCCGGCTGGGCTCTCCGTGAACGTGGGGTTCGAGAACTTGTCGAGCTAAGTCCTTCAAGGTAGAGAGTTTGTGACGCGGGGCGAAGTACTTATCGCGCGTCATAGCTGCTGGGACACCGCCGAGCGCTTCTTGTGACACGCCCCAGCGGAGCTTCACTTCACGCGCGTCAAGGTCAATCGACGTAATGGCCCCGTAGCCGTACGGCACGCCGACCCCTGAGAACAAGACGTCACCTTCAAAGGAGTGATCGACCGTCTGTTCGGGCCAGGTCAGCACGATCCGGCGCGTGCGTTCCCGCCCGGTCGGTTCCTCGAAGCGGACGAACTCCAGATTCGCGATGAAATCGAGATTGTCGTAGAGCGGCGAGAAATCGCCGGCGAGCGCCACGTACTTTGGCGTGACGTCCGCCGAACGCTCGCGGCGCCAGTAGTTCAAGAGGTCGCCCAGCAGGTACTCGGGAGACCGCTCATCGAAACGGTGAAGCTTCTCGACCAGTTCATCGGTATCGAGTTCGTACTCATCGTGAGTGATCTTGGCGTCGCGCCAAGGAAGGTGGGGCGGCCTCTGTTCGACCAGCCAGTCCCGCACCGCCTTGGTCGCCACCACGTCGTCGCGGTTGTAGAGGGCGATGTCGAAGAGAATCGTGTCGTCGTGTGACGTCATCCACTCCTCGTAGCTCACCACGGCGCCGGCGCCGCCCTCAATGTGAGCGACCCTCACGAAATCGACGAGGTGTTCGAGGTGCTTCAGCCCGTAGGACTCGGTGCCCACCCGCACCGCATTGCGAGCCACGGTGTAGAGGTCGACGAAGAGTCCGTCCAGCACCAGGTTCGCGAAGAGGTTCTCGTCATCGATGTCCCGGGTTAAACGCTCAATGGTGGAGCGCTCGGTGTGGTTGTAGTGATACACGTGCGCCAGGGGGAAGGCCAGATGGCGTTCGGCGAAGAACTCGACGAGTCCTTTGATCATGACGGCCTGCTCGTCGTGGCTGTGAGCCCATCGCTGGTCGTAGATCCATTCGCCGTCGGCGTCCTGGTAGTACAGCCCGGCCAGGAACATCAGGTCTCGCTCGGGCGTCCAGAAAGGGTCGCCCTCGAAGTCGAAGAACACGTCGCCATCATCTGGTTCGGGCATCAGTTCGAAGCCGTGACCGTAGACGGGATCGTCGGTGGCCTCCACGACCTCAAAGGCCGGAGGGGATGAGGGTCGTTCGCGCGTCGTGACCTGGAGGGCCGCCTGCCGGTGCAGTCGCTCAAATTTTTCGGCACGCAGTTCGGGGATGGTTACGCTGCGAGTCGCGAGGGCCACGATGGTGGCGACTCCCCCGCTTTCTAGAGCTTCGCGTTCGTCCTCGCGGGCGTTGGCGACAAAGGCCAGGGAGTCCTCGGCGCGCCACTGCTCCTCGCAGTGACCTCGAAACTCGCAGTACTCGCACGTGGCGCAGGGCCGAGGTTTAGTCACGAGCTCCGAAGCGTCGGCCTCCAAGAGGTCAGCGAGTTGACGGCGCAGACGGCGCCAGTAGGGCAAGAACTCTTCGACCAACAACTCTTCGGTGCGACCCGAGCCCAGCCATAGACGCATCGACTTGGGCGGCTTTCCTACTAGTTCGGTCATGGCCTCGGCGTAGAAGCACAACTGCAGAACGTGGCCCGGCTTTGCGGTGGACCGCGTGAGTTTGGCGTCGACCGGTTCAAAGTGGGCGAAGCCTTCCTCGGGTTCGTCAACTCGCACCAAGAAGTCAGCAATACCTCGAATGCCGCTGTTCACGAAGGGCATTTGGTAGATAACGTCAAAGTCCTTTTCCATGGGGTTGCCCACGCGCGCGACCCAGTCCTGAAACGACTCCTGAGCGTTACGTCCCGGCACCTCGTAGATGGTCTTGCCCATCGCTTCGAAGTTCTCGAGGCAGTTCGACTCGTGCTCGACCCCCTTTTCGATCAGAATCTCGGCGAGTTCGCTCGTGGCCGTCGCTCGAGGCTGGAGCAGTCCCGACTCCACTTGATTGGAGAGTGAGAGATAGTGGCCGCAGCCCAACCACGCGGAGATCTTCGACGGCGTCAGCAGACGTTCTGCGCTCACGGCCCGCACAGTTCTCGATCACTCATAAAGCCACTCTTATCGACGACTGTGACAGGGTGGGGGTTAAAGACGTTCAGTCAACTCTTCGACGCTCGCTCGTAAACGCTCAGCCTGGGCGGCGCTGGCCAGGGGGCCTGAGGCGCCGGGTGATCGTCGCCGACGAAGGGACGCTCCGGCCCCAAAGAGACCCGCGAATCGCTCCGAGTCGGCGCTCTCTGCGGCCACCACGCTGAGCGGTCGCCCCGAGGAGAGCGCCTCCGCCACCAGTTTGCCGACACGCTCGTGGGCTTGACGAAACGGCACCCCGGACTCGACCAACATTTCGGCCATGTCCGTGGCCACCAGAAACTCATCGTCGGCGGCTCCCTGGGCCACCTCACCGTGAAAGGTCATCGACTCATAGGCCCCTCGCAGCGCGCGAAGGACGAGTCCGATCTGTCGCACCGAGTCGAAGAGCGGCTCTTTGTCCTCTTGGAGATCGCGGTTGTACGACAGGGGAAGACCCTTCAGCGTGACCAGCAGTCCCGTCAAGTTGCCGACCAGTCGACCACTCTTGCCCCGTGCCAACTCGGCCACGTCACTGTTCTTCTTTTGCGGCAACATCGACGAGCCGGTCGTGAAGTCGTCGCCGAGCGAGGCGAAGTTGAACTCCGCGGACGTCCAGAGAACCAACTCCTCACCCATGCGAGAGAGGTGCACGCCGAGGAGGGCGATATCAAACAGAGTCTCCGCGACGAAGTCGCGATCACTGACCGCGTCCAGAGAGTTGGCGAAGGCCTCGCGAAACCCGAGTCGAGTTGCCGTGGCGATCGGATCAATACCGAGCGATGTCCCCGCGAGCGCGCCGGCTCCTAGAGGCGAGACGTTGAGACGATCGCGCGCGTCTAAGAGGCGCTCGACATCGCGCAGCAGCGCGAAGGCGTGCGCGCGAAGATGGTGGCTCAGTAGCACCGGCTGAGCGCGCTGAAGGTGCGTGTAGCCGGGCAGGTACGCCGTCGACTCGCGCTGCCCGATATTGTCCAGCGTGGCCACCAACTCGAGCACCGCGCGAGCGATGGCGACCGTTGCGTCGCGCGTGTAGAGGCGCAGCGCGGTCGCCACCTGATCGTTACGACTGCGCGAGGTATGTAGTTTGGCTCCGACATCACCGACCAGTTCGGTGGCGCGTCGTTCGATGGCCATGTGCACGTCTTCGTCGTTCGCGGCGCGCTCGAACGCGCCGCTCGCGTACTCCGCGTCAATCTGATCCAGGGTCGCGACCAACGTCGTTGCCTCTTGGTCACTGAGTATTCCCGCTCGGGCCAAGCCCTCCACGTGCGCCTTGGACGCTTCGATGTCGTAGGGGAAGAGGACGTGGTCGAAGGAGTAACTCTCCGACAGGTCCCATAGCGCTTCACTCATGGGCGACGAGAACCGTCCGCTCCAAAGGGTCATGGCGACGGGGGGGTGGCGTTCTTGGCGCCTTGGCGTTGGGCCCAGGTCTTCACGCCAAGACCGTAGATACGTACAAAGCCCTCCGAGTCACTGTGACGGAAGGTGTCAGCGGCGTCGTAGGTGGCCAAACCGTAGTCGTACAGTGCGGAGGGACTTCGTCGCCCGACGATGCGCAGCAGCCCCGGGGCTTCAAAACGCAGACGAACGTCGCCGGTGACGTGGCGCTGTGACTCACTGACGAAGGCGTCGAGCGCCTCCTTTAAGGGCGAGAACCACATTCCGTCGTAGACCAGTTCGGCCCAGCGAATAGCGAGGCGCGACTTCTCGTGCGCCAGGTCCCGCTCGAGCACCATGTCCTCTAAGTCCGCGTGAGCGGTGATCAGAGCCAGGGCGGCCGGACACTCGTAGAGTTCGCGACTCTTAATGCCGACGCGTCGATTTTCGACCATATCGAGTCGTCCGTATCCCGTCGATCCGGCGCGCAGGTTGAGCGCCGCGATGAGGTCCGCCAAGTCCATAGCGACGCCGTCGAGTTCCGTGGGCAGGCCCTCTTTAAAGCTCACCGTCACTTCTACCGGTTCGAGGGTGGTGACTCTGGTCAAGTTATATGGCTCCTCGGGTGGAGCAGCCCACGGGTCCTCGATGGCCCCGCACTCGATGGCCCGTCCCCAGAGGTTCTCGTCGATGGAGTAGATCTTGTCCTTCGTCGCTTTAATGGGGATCTCCCACTTCTCGGCGAAGTCCACCGAGTCGGCCCGGGTCATCCCCCAGTTACGAGCCGGAGCCAAGACCTCTAACTCGGGCGCGAGCGCGTGGGTGCCCACCTCAAAACGAACTTGGTCGTTCCCCTTACCGGTGCATCCGTGGGCCACGGCCTGAGCGTTGAACTTGCGGGCCTGATCGACCAGGTGACGCACGATGACCGGCCGCGAGAGGGCCGACACCAAGGGATACTTCCCTTCGTAGAGAGCGTTGGTGGCGATGGCCTTCGCGCAGAACTCTTCGGCCATCTCGCGCCGGGCGTCGACAATGACGCACTCCAACGCTCCGGCCGCGAGGGCGCGAGCCCTGAGGTCGTCAAAGCTCTCAGAACTATTCGGGTCCTGACCGACATCGACCAAGACGGCGATGATCTCGACGCCCCACTCTTCGATCATCCAACGGATGGCGACCGACGTATCCAGTCCCCCGCTGTAGGCCAGCACCACTCGCTTGGCCATGGTTATCGTCCCTTCGCTATCGCGTCGGACGGACCACTCAAGCCCGCCAGCGCCCGAAACTCATTGGCCAGCGCGCGGCCGCCCTGCTCTTCCGCCGCGATGACGAGAATCGTGTCGTCGCCGGCGACGGAGCCCAACACCCCTCGCAGGGCGCTGCGGTCCAGGGCCGAGGCCACCACGTGCGCGCAGCCCGGCGGCGTGCGAACCACCACCAGATTGAGCGAACTGTCAACCGACACGACCCACTCGCCCATCATGCGTCGCAAGTGGTCCAGGGGTGCGGGCGCCAGCTTCGGCGAGGCCGCCAGCACGATACGTCGCGTGCCGTTTTCGTCGCGTACCTTCACGGTGCCGAGCTCTTGAAGGTCACGTGTGACAGTCGCCTGCGTCGCGGCGATTCCCTCGTCACGCAGCCGTGCGACGATCTGGGCGGCCGTCGAGATGACGTCGTGATCGATCAGTTCACCAATGCGGTGCTGCCGTTGGGTCTTGGTCATGACTCTCCTTTGATCCATCGAAGGACTCCGAGCATCGCCGATCGGCGATGAAAGACTTGGCGCCACACCCGCGACTGTCCACCGTCGAGAACCTCGTCGGTGATCTCGTCACCGCGGTGCGCCGGTAGGCAGTGAAGGGCGATGGCGTGCTTCTTGGCCTCACGCATCAGGCGTTGAGTGACTTGAAAGGCGGCCAGCTCGCGGCGTCGCTGTTCGGTCTCGGCCTCCGCGCCCATGGAGACCCACGCGTCGGTATAGACGACGTCGACGTCCTTCACCGCCTCGTCGGCCGAGTCGGTGAGCCGCAACGTGCCGCCACCGGTGATGCCAAAGGGATCCTCGGGCTGACCTGTCACCAGTTGATAGCCCGACGGGGCTCCCACCGTGACGTTGACACCGAGTCGTAGCAAAGCGACGGCCAGAGAACGCGTGACGTTCGTGGCGTCGCCCACGTAGGCCACCTCGAGACCCGCGAGCTTCGTCACGTCACCGTGGGCGAACTCGTCGGCGATGGTCAACACGTCGGCCACCGCTTGCGTGGGATGGGCCGCGTTGGAAAGAAGATTGATCAAGGCCAGTCGTTCGTCGGTGGCCGCGCGCAGGCGAGCGAAGACCTCATGACGGCGAACGCGCAGAGCCGCGATCGCGTACATCTCGGCCAGGGTACGACCCACGTCTTCGGCGGACTCTCGACTGTCGAGACCGATCTCCTCGTCACTGAAGAACGTCGCGAAGCCTCCCAGCTCCTGAACGGCCGTTGACGACGACGCGCGGGTGCGAAGGCTCGGTCGCTCGAAAACCAACGCCACGCCCTGGCCTTTTAACGTCTCGTCATCGAAGGGTGACGTGGCCAGTGAGTAGATGGTCTGTAGGTCGGCGTCGCTCACGGTGTCGATGGTCGTGAAGTAGCGGGTCACGGCACGACCTCCGTTTGCTTGGCCCTCCCGGCTAGAACTTCGCGCAAGGCGTGTGGTCGCGTGCCATTGGCCACCAACACCCGACGGGCGCCACCCTCCAGCGCGTCCAAGGCCGCGATCATTTTGGGGCGCATACCGTCCTTCACCGCCCCTTCGCTGATGAGGTCGCGAACTTCTTCGCCCGTCACACGCGCTAACGCGCTCGACTCATCGAGGGCCTCGCGCCGTAGTTGATCGACGTCGCTCAGCAGAACTAGCGCCGTGGCATCGAGAGCACCGGCCAGAGCACCGGCCGCGCTGTCGGCGTTGCAGTTCACTAACTCACCCCACTCGTCGACGGCCAGAGGACTCACCACCGGGGTGAGTCCGTGTTCCCACAGGAGTTGAATGAGACCGACGTCGACTTTGGGCGAGGCGCCCGCGCGGCCCCACGGTTCGCCGAGGGCCGTGGCCCGAAGGGTCGAGTGGTCGACGCCGGAGAGACCCACGCTGGCCAGTCCCCCGGCGTTCAAGGCGGCCACCAGATGAAGGTTCACCTGACTGAGGCCCATGGCGACGAACTCCATCGTGTCGGCGTCCGTCACGCGCAGACCGTCGTAAAAGAGACTCTCGCGCCCCACCGCCTCTAAGAGCGCTTGTATCTGAGGACCACCTCCATGGACAATGGCGACGTGGGCGTCGTCGTTGGTGAGCGACGCCACGTCCTGGGCGAGCGCCACCAAAATCTCGGAGGTGGGTTCGAGGGAGTCCAAAGCGTGCCCACCCAACTTGACCACGACGCTCGTCACGGCGTCACCCCGGACATCGGAAGTCCTAACGACTCGGCGCGTCCCGTCGAGACGTTCCAGGCCTGAATCGCTTGGCCCGCCGCACCCTTGCCGAGGTTGTCGAGGGAACTCATCGCCAGCAGCCATCCCGTGCGCTCATCTACCCGCGCGCTGACGAAACAGAGGTTGCTCCCGAGGGGATCCTTCAGGGTCGGTGCCTCGTCCGTCACCACCACGAAGGGGTCATCGGCGTACGTCAAACGAAGGAGGGACAGCGCGCTCTCGGTCGTGAACGAACCTGGGGCGAGGCGCCCATAGGCGCTGACCAACATGCCTCGGCTCACCGGCAGGAGGTGAGGAGTGAAGAGCAGGGTGGCACCAAGTTCTTGTTGCATCTCGGGCGTGTGTCGATGGGTCAAGAGTCCGTAGGCCTCGGCGTTGCCCGACAGGCGCGAAAAGTGCAGGCGCTCACTAGTGGCTCGCCCCGCGCCCGAGACGCCGCTTAGTGCGTTGACGACGATCTGTTCGCGCTCGATCACGCCCGCATCGACGAACGGTCCGAGGGCCAGCACGCTCGCCGTCGGGTAACAGCCCGGAACTGCAATGAGCGAGGCACCCTTCAGTTCGTCGCGATGACGCTCGACCAGTCCGTAGACGGCCTGGGAGAGCAGTTGCGGGGCGTGATGCTCGTGTCCGTACCACTGGGCGTACTCCTGCGCGCTGCGCAGGCGAAAGTCCGCCCCCAGATCGACGACCTGTACCCCGTGGTCCACCAGTTGTGGGATGAAGGCCTGACTCTCTCCATGGGGCAGCGCCAAGAAGACCACGTCGAGGTCGTGCGAGAAGACGGCCGTCGACTCCTCGACGACCAACTCGGGATAGCACGCCGCTAAGGCGGGCACGTGATCGGCGACTCGCTTGGTCACGCTGGAGGCGCCAGTCGCCAGCACAATGTCGAGGTCCGGATGGGACGCCACGAGTCGCAGTACCTCGGATCCGGCGTAACCGGTCGCTCCCATCACACCTACGCGCATATGCCATTTTATGCATAGCGCAGACTAAAAGTGCAACTTTTTCTCATATCCGTTACACTTTGGCCATGTCTCGACGCGGCTGGGCGTACTTTCTCGCAATGGCCGTCATTTGGGGGTTGCCGTACCTCCTCATCCGAGTCGCCGTGCGCCAACTCGACCCCGGCGTGGTGGTCCTCTTACGAACCGGTCCGGCGGCGATTCTCTTGGCTCCCCTGGTCATCGCCCGCGGGCAACTGCGGGCTCTCCAAGCGAACCTTCCGTGGATTGCCATCTTCGGTGTCGTTGAGTTTGGCATTCCCTGGTTCTTGATGTCGACCGCGGAACAGCACATCACCAGTTCTCTCACCAGCCTCCTCATCTGCGGCGTGCCACTCCTGTCCGTCGTGGCGCAGCGCATTCGGCGCACCGAGGATCACATCGCCCCGCGTCGTTACGCCGGCCTCGCCATCGGCGCCGCCGGGGTGGCGTTCTTAGTGGGACTGGACGTTCACGGCGGCAACTTGAAGTGGATCGGATTCATGTTGTTGGTGTGCCTCGGCTACACCCTCGGACCCCTCATTCTGGCGACCAAGTTAAAGAGTGTCGACGGCCCGACCGTCGTCATGGGAGCGACCGCCATCGTGGCTCTGGGTTGGATCCCGTGGTCGGTCACCCACTGGCCCACCCACGTGTCGAGCGAGACGTGGAGTTGCGTGGCGATCCTCTCGGTCGTCTGCACCGTCGCCGCCTTCCTCTGCTTCTTCGAGCTCATCAAAGAGGTGGGAGCGACGCGCGCCGTGGTGGTGACCTACTTCAACACCGCCATCGCCGTAGTACTGGGCATTGTGGGACTCCACGAACCATTGACCGCGGGCATTATTGTCGGCTTCCCGCTGGTCATCGTGGGCTGCGTGATCGCTACCAGCAAACCTCGAGAGTCGCTGCCTATCACTCTTGAAATCGAGCCGACACCTTAACGTCGCCGCCCACGGTCAGCCACAGCGCCCCCGGAGCGTCGAAGAGAAGCACCTCGTCGTCGCGCTCAATGGACGCGTGATGCGTGACACTGATCTGGCTCACGGGTGACTTCACGATCTCACTCACCGCTTGCCAGACGGCCGCGTTGTTGACGTGTTGAACGATGTCCAGATCGGAGTCGCGAAGGGGCCACGCACGCACCGCGGCGTTCTCGGGCACGGGAGGCATCGTCACCCGGCCCGAGACCTTACGCTGACGCGCCTCTTCGCCGTAGACGTCGAAGAAACTCTCGCGCATGCGCACGGGATGACCCGCGAGATCAATCGGCACCCACAGCGCTACGGCCTCTAAGGCCAGCACGTCCTCGAACTCGAAGTTCGTTCGCCGCTCGGCCCACGCGGCACCGGTGCCCCCGCACCAGGTGGTGAGCATCACGTGATCGAGGTAGCGGGGCCAGCGGCCACCCTCCACCAGTCGCAGCGACGTCCGACGCACCACCCACGTGACGTCGGACTGCACCCCCGTGTCCGTCCAGTCGTCGGTGCCGACATCTTGCAGGAATCGCGCGGCCCCGTCGAGACGAAGAAGTCCCTTCTCGTCGGCGTCGCCGAGACGAATGATGTACTCCTCCGTGAAGCGGCGACCATCCGGGCCGAGCGGGACGAACTCAATCGCCGCGGGGTCGGACACGGCTATCGCAGGACGGCGCCGAGCGCGGCGGCGCTGGCGATCAGATCCGCACGGCACTGGGTGATCTCCTCGTCGCTCAACGTGCGCTCAACAGAACTGAGTCGCACAGTGAAGGCCAGGCTGCGCGCGTCCTCATCGAGACCGGGTCCTTCGTAGACATCAAAGAGGGTGACCGACTCCACGAGATCGCTCACCCCTCGCAAGGCATGAGCCACGTCGCCCGCGTTCACACGCCGCGGCGTCGCGAAGGCCAGATCGATGATGGCGCTCGGGTAGCGACTGGGCACGCGCACCGCCTCGGAGGCGCGCGTGGCCCTCGTCGGATCAGCGAGGACGTCGAGGTCGAGGTCGAGCAGGCCGAGTCGTCGCATCCCCGTGGTGGCCGTGATGGCCCGCAGAAGTTCTCCGTCCACCTCGCCCACGTGACCGAGCAGCGCGCCCGACGCGCGATCGACCAACGCCGCCGCCCTGGTGGGGTGCAGGCCCGCCGGGGCCTCAGTGGTACTGCGAACCACCACGTCGTCCAGCCCCAGGCGCTGACTCAGGATCCGCCACGTCGTCACCGCGCTCTTCGCGTCGTCGTCCGGCCGACCGAACACGACGGTAAGACGCTCGTTCTCGGTCGGCAACTCCAACATGATCGTTCCGCCCGCACCCCCGCGAGCCAGGCGTGGCGTCGTCGCCAAGCTGGGGTGTTGAAAGACCACGCCGAACTCGCCCAAGATCGACGTCGCCAAGACCGCGCTCGTAGTTCTTGGCCCAGGCGCGCAGAAGTCCGGTGAGGATGGTGGCGCGAAGCACCGACTCATCGGCGGCGAAGGGGTTGGTGACGCGCACGCGAGCGACGCCCGGGTGAAGAAGGTCGAAGTCCGCGTCGCTGCCGAGCGAGGGCGTCCAGGCTTCCAGCATGCCGAGATCGACCATGACGTCGCGAACCAGCCGGCGAAACTGCTGACGGGCGGTGAGGGCCCCGAACTCGGGCCAGGACGGAGAGTGGCGGGGGATTCGCCCGTACCCGTAGAGGCGGGCGATCTCTTCGATCACGTCGGCGCGGCCCGGACCGCCCTCTCGAATGTCGAGTCGGCGGCTGGGGGCGGTAACGCTCAGCGCGTCACCTTTCTTCTTCACCGCAAACTCAAGACCCGTGAGGAGAGACGTGACGACGTCGAGCGGGATGCTGACTCCCAAAAGACGCTCAACATCGGCTTCGCTAACGGTGACAGTGGGAGGCGTCGGAAGGACGCCACGCTCGTCGAGCGGGGCACTCAACCACTCGAGGTCGGGCACGCTGGAACGCAGCACCTCGACGTAGCGCGCGGCGGCGCGCAGCCCGAGGTTCGGATCAACGCCTCGCTCAAAACGATTGGACGCTTCGCTGCGCAGGGCGTGGCGTTTGGACGATCGCGCGATAGTCATGGGATCAAAGAAAGCGGCCTCTAAGAGAACGTCCCTCGTGTCCTCGCTGATCTCGCTCGCGGCACCGCCCATGATTCCCGCCAGACCCAGCACCGTGTCGTCGCCATCTACGATGACGCAGTCCTCGCCCGTGTCGCCGAGTCCGCGGCCCCCGCGAGCGAGCACTCGCTCCACCCCGTCCAGGGTCGTCAGGGTCTCGCCGGACCTCGCTCGTCGCGCTCTCAAGGTGTGCTTCGCTACCTTCGCCGCGTCGTAGGGGTGTGTGGGCTGTCCCAGTTCGAGCATGACGTAGTTCGAGGCGTCCACCACGTTGGAGATCGGCCGCATGCCCGCGCTCAGAAGACGCTGCGCCACCCACGGCGGCGACGGAGCGACTCTGACCTGTCGAATCACCGAGACCGTGAGGCGCCCGCACAGATCGGGCGCGTCAATCCCCGCGGCCGCGAACGTATCGCTCGCCGTCTTAGAGTTGGGCGTCGCGAGAGCAGGACTCTTCAGCGGGCGTTGCAGTCGGGTGGCGAGGTCGCGAGCCATCCCCTCGACGGACCAGGCGTCAGGTCGGTTGCCCTCAATCGAGATGTCGAAGATGGAGTCCGGGGTGATGGACAGCGCGCTCAGCAGACTCTCCCCCACCGTCGCGCTGGTCAGTAGGTCCAGGATCATTAGGCCTTCGTGGTCGTCACTCAGATGCAGTTCGCGCGACGAGCACAACATGCCGTGAGAGGTGACGCCCCGCATGGACCGTTCAGCGATCTCGAGACCACCCGGCAGTACCGCGCCCACGGGCGCGAGCGGCACGTAGTTCCCGACCTCAAAGTTGGTCGCCCCACAGACAATCTCGAGGGGTCCCTGGCCCGCGTCGACGGTCACCAGACGCACGCGATCGGCCCCCTTGATGGCCCGAACGTCATCAATGCGCGCCACGATGACGTCGTCCAGCCCCTCGCCGACCCGCTCGATCCCCTCGACCACCAGCCCGAGGTCGTCTAAGACGGGGCGGAGTTCTTCGGCGGACTCTGGGAGGTCCACAAACTCGCGCAGCCAGGCGAGCGAGATCTTCATGAGATCTGCTCGATGAAGCGAGCGTCGTTGTCGATGAGCGCGCGCATGTCGCTGACCTGGTGTCGCATCTGCGCGCAGCGATCGATGCCGAAGCCAAAGGCGAAGCCGCTCCACTCATCTCCGTCAATGCCGACCGCCTCTAAGACGGCCGGGTCGAGCATGCCGCTGCCCCCGAGTTCGATCCACCCGGTGTAAGAACACGTGCGACACCCGGCGCCGCGACAGATGGTGCACGTCACTTCGAACTCAGCCGACGGCTCCGTAAAGGGGAAGTAGGCCGGGCGCAGCCGCGAGGAGATGTCCGGCCCGAAGTAGGCGTGCGTGAACGTCTCGATAACTCCGGCCAAATCGGCGAAGGTGATCCCTCGGTCCACGACCAGGCCTTCTATCTGGTGGAACGAGTAGAGGTGGCTGGCGTCGGGGGTGTCGCGGCGATAACACCGCCCCGGCATGACCGAGTGAATCGGCAGCGAGTTGTTCTTGACCCCTTCTTCCATGAGGTGAATTTGGGTGGGAGAGGTGTGGGTGCGCAGCACCACCGTCTCGGGGTCGCCCAGTTCGACGTAGAAGGTGTCCCACATGCCTCGAGCGGGATGGGCCGGGGGAATGTTGAGCGCCTCGAAGTTGTACCAGTCGCTCTCAACTTCGGGCCCGTCAGCCACGGTGAAACCCATACCCACGAAGACGTCCTCCAGTTCACGCTGGGTGATGGCGATCAGTCCGGGGTGACCCAGGGCGAGCGGGTGGGACACGGTGGCGTCGACGACGTCACCTAAGTCCAGGCGGTCACTCTCGAGTTGGCGCGCCCGCGCCTCCTTTTCCAAGGTCGAACGGCGGGCGGCGAGGGCCGCTTCGACGACCCGGCGGGCCTCTTGCAGTTGCGCGCCCGCGCTGCGTCGATCGTCCGGTTCAAGCGATCCGAGCGACTTCTGCAAGGTTGACAGAATCGAACGCTTGCCGGTGAGCGTGGGTTCCGCTTCCACCAGGGCGTCCAGCGTGGTGGTGGCGTCAATGGTGCGCAGAAGTTCTTGGGTCTGCTCATCTAAGTGAGCGAGCGGCGAGGTGGTCATGTCGTCTAAAGGCTAGGGGGTGTCGGTGGTCTTTTCGTGTCTTGGCGCTGCCAGAGCGCCTGAAAAGCTATTAGCGAACCGGCCACACCCGCGTTCAGTGACTCACTTGTGCCAGCCATTTCGACGGTGATCGATCCGTCGCAGAGAGCGATGACCTGATCGTCAAGACCACTCGCTTCGTTGCCTATCACGACAGCGGATGACGGGGAGAAATCGACCTCGCGCAGATCGGATCCCCCGCGAACGACCGTCGCCCAGATGCGGGTCCCGCGCGAGCGCAAAGAGGAGACGGCGGCGTCCAGGGAGGTCACCGCCACCGGCACGTGAAAAATGGATCCGGCCGTGGACCTCAGAGTTTTGGGATTGAAGGGATCGACCGAGGTGCCGGTGAAGATGAGACCGCTCACCCCCGCGGCGTCGGCGGAACGAATGAGCGTGCCGGCGTTGCCGGGGTCGCGGACGTCGTGCAAGATAAGGACCAGGCCGTCAGGCGAAATCGCCGAGACCTCCGAGATCGGAAGGCGAACGGCCGCCATGATCGGCTGGGGGGTCGAGGTGTCGGCCACGCGATCCAAAACCCCGGCCGCCAGTGAGAACACGCGCACGCCGCTCTTCGCCGCGTCGGACACCAGAGACCGTAGGGCCTCGTCTCGCGACTCGTCGGCGTCAACGTAGATCGCTTCAAACTCGACTGACGCGTCTAGGGCCGAGCGAACCAGGTCGGGGCCTTCGATGACGCAGACGCCCTCGCTCCAGCGCAGTGTGCGTTTTTGAATCAAGCGTCGGAGTCGACGCACCCGTTGGTGTGAAGACCCCAGCGCCTCGATCAGCGACCTACTTCGTCAGTGCAGCGCCAGCCTGAGCCACGATGGCGCCAAAGGCGTTCGCGTCGTTCACGGCCAGGTCAGCCAACATGCGTCGGTCGACCTCGATGCCGGCCGCGTTCAGGCCCGCGATGAAGCGGCTGTAACTCATGCCGTGCTGACGGGTGCCGGCGTTGATGCGCTGAATCCAGAGCTTGCGCATCTCGCCCTTGCGCGCGCGTCGGTCGCGAAAGGCGTAGACGCCGGAGTGCTGAACCGCTTGGTTAGCGCTGCGGAAGGTGCGACTGCGATCGCCGTAGTAACCCTTCGCCTCTTCCAGGATTGCCTTGTGGTGTTTCTTGGCGTTGACCGCCCTCTTGACTCGTGCCATGGTGTTACCTCTTTCCTAACTCGAACTCTTTACAGGCCCAGCATGCGCTTGACGTGCTTCTCTTGACCGGGCGCGATGTCGGTTTCGCGGCCCAGGCGACGAGAGCGCACTGACGACTTCTTCTCCATGAGGTGACCACGGAAGGCCTTGCGGCGACGCAACTTCCCGCTACCGGTCACCTTGATGCGCTTCTTCGCGCCACTGTCCGTCTTCATCTTTGGCATCTCAGCCCTCCTCAATCGATACTTCTGCACCCGATGGTGCGACCTCTTGAACCGCTACTGCTTTCGAAGCTTCGGCGCTCTTCGGTTTGGACTTCTTCTCCGGACCGAGCACCATGATCATGTTGCGCCCATCAAGTTTGGGCGCCGACTCCACCTTGGCCACGTCCTCGAGCTTCTCGACGATTCGATCGAGGATCTTCTTCCCCAACTCGGGGTGGGCCGACTCGCGTCCGCGGAACATGATGGTGACCTTGACCTTGTGACCTTCGCTCAAGAACTTCTCTACGAGGCGCGTCTTGGTATCGAAGTCGCCGTTACCGATTTTCGGCCGGTACTTCATCTCCTTGACACCCACGTTGAGAGTCTTACGACGCGACTCCTTGGCTTTTTGGGCCTCGTCGAATTTGAACTTGCCGTAATCCATGATGCGGCAGACCGGTGGCTGCGCCGTCGGCGCAATCTCCACCAGATCCAAATCGAGGCTCTTTGCCAACGCCAACGCGTCTCGTGTGGGCATCACTCCGCGCTGATTACCGTCTTGGTCGATCAGGCGGACCGTCTCAACACGAATCCGTTCGTTGACGCGGTGGTCTCCAGGCACTGTTGCGATAGTTCTCTCCTTGCTCTGTGCGACACCGACATGGTGTCGCCGCGGCAAGCGAGGCGCAAAACTCCCTGAACCTGGGCGCACGTAGGTGGCCAGGTGGACGTTGGCACTGCCAACCTCGCTTGCTGAACTGCCTTTCTACGATACCAGACGAGTACCGCGGCCCCGTCGGGCATATTCTTAAGCAGGCTTTAGCGCAACGACGCCGTCCCATTAGCGTGCCTCTCTAGCCTCGCCGAGATGAACGAGCTGGTCGTGCCACTACTGACTGACGACAACCCCGTGATCGCTCCTCCTTCCGCCACGCCCTGGTGGCGCCGAGGTGACGTCGTGGTGGCCGTTCTCGGATTCATTGGTTTCAGCGCGATCGTCCTCAGCCACGCCAGCGCGCTATTGGAGCCCGACGACTACGCCTATCGGGCGTCGATCGTGGCGCTCTCCCAAGGCCACATCCTTCTCAGCACCGCACAGTTCAAGGCGCTGGAGAGCTTCCTCTCTCAACACGGTGAAAGCGGCATTGCGCAGTGGCATCACCTGGCCTCGGGCAAGTGGATCAGCGAGAAGAACCCGGGATACCCCTTCTTCGCCGTTCTGTTCTATATGGCGAAAGTCCTGCGGCTCGCTCCCCTCTTTTACGGTGCCCTCGCCTGCGTCGGTCTGTACATGGGAGCGCGGTCGTGGCTCGGGCGCTGGGCCGGCACGTACGCGGTGTGGGCCTACTGCTTCTCGGGCGCGGCCCTGGTCTTCGCCTGGCGCGCGACCATGCCCACCTTCACCGACGCGTCGCTCATCGCCGCGGGCGCGGGCGGTCTCTTGTGGACTGCCTTGGAAACGAGCGCCCGACCCGCCCGACGACTCATCGTGGGACTGGTCAGCTTCCTCGCGCTGGAAGGCGCGGTGTTCATTCGCTACACCGACGTCGCGGAACTCGTGGTGGCGTTGATCGCGGGCCTTGTCTTTTTCCGTCGCGCTCGCTTCCGCGTGGGGATGTTGGCGACCTGGTGGGGATCGGCGATCCTCTTTGGCGCCTTCGACCTGGCCTTTAACGCCTGGGCCTACGGTTCCGCGACGTCAACCGGCTACGACCCCGGAGAGATCACCTTCTCTTTCTCCGCCTTCTGGCCCAATTTGAAACTCATGCCCGCCCAGCTCTCTAGTTCCATGCCGGTGTGGATCGTGGCGGCGATCGCGCTCGCGTGGATTGCCGCGCGCTGGGTACGCCGACGCGGATCGATGGCGTCCGGGCGCGACGAGGCGCACCGCGACCTCGCGGTGGCGGGTGTCCTGGCGGTGGGTTGGCTCTCCATGTGGCTCCTCTACTTCACCTACACCTGGACGGCGCAGATGGCGGGGCACGGTCCCGGCGGCGGCTCGGACACTGTCCACCTCATTCGCTTCTATCTCCCCGCCCTCGGCCTCATCGTTCTCCTGGCTACCTGGCTGCTCTCAAAGCTGACGGCGACGCTGAGCGCGGGCGTTCTCGCGGCCCTGGTGCTAGCCAGTCTCTTTTCGTTCTACGCCATGGCCGGCAGCGGCATCGCGGGGGGTCATCCCTCGGGACACTTCCCCGGCGGCGTGCCCGCGTACGGTCCGGGTCAGGGGTATCCGGGTGGCGCTCCGTCCTACGGCCCACCACAGCCCGGCTCGTCACGGCACCATCGTGGTGGGCCTCCGCCCGCTTAGCCAGGCGAAACTGAATCGCTAACCGCTACGTTGGTTCGCGTGAGTACTCAAGAGCCCTCCGCGGAGTTCGACGAGGCCCAAGAGGCGGCGTACCTGCGCGACACGCCCGTTGAAACGATTCTCGGCAATCACCTCTTCGTTTTGCTCCAGTTAGCCGCTCTGCGACTCTCCGAAACTCCCCCCGACCTGCCGGCCGCTCAACTGGTGATCGACACGGTCGCCGCCATGGTGAGCGCGGGGAGTGAACGCCTCGGTGAGCATGTGGACCTTTATCGCAGCGCCCTCGCGGAACTGCAACAGGCCTACGTTCGAGCCAAGGCGTCGACCAACTAGCCCGACGCCAAGGGCACCTCAAAACGCAGCCGCAAACCGCCGAGTGAGCTGGCCTCGGTGGTCATCGATCCCCCGAGCGACTCCGCCACGTCAGCCATAATGCTCATGCCGAGGCCCGATCCTCCGGTGTCACGAGAGCGAGACTCGTCGAAGCGCTGAAAACGCTGCGGCCGCACCCCGTAGATGGGGAGCCCCGGCCCACCGTCTTCCACGACGAGCACCGCCCACTCGGCCCTTTTCCTCAGGCCCACCCGCACGGCCGCGTCATCGGGAGTGTGGCGCAGCACGTTAGTAAGGGCGTTTCGCAGTAGTCGATCTACGTACTCCGCTCGGGCGGTGACCGTGACGCCGCCAGCCACCTCGCTCGTCAGTCGTCGCTCGGGATGCTCCGCAGCGAACTCCGACACGCTGGCGCTGACCAGTTCACTCAGGTTGACAGGCTGTTCGGGGTGGTAGGGAGCCTCACGCACTTCGGCCAACAACAGAAGGTCCCGCACCAACGACTCCATCCGATCAACCTCGCGCTGTACCCGCGAGACGGCCCGCGCTTGTTGCTCGGGGCTCGCCTTGCCGCTCGCTAACAGTTCGTTGTATCCCTTCACCACGGTGAGCGGGGTCCTCAGTTCGTGCGACGCGTCGTCAATGAACTGTTGCATGGCGTTGGCGTTCTGCGCTTCGAAGGCGATGCGCTCCTGTAACGCGTCGACCACGTAGACCAGGGCTCCTCGCAACTCCTGAATGTCGCGACTCCCCTCACTGGGGGGCGCGGGACCGGTGTCGCCGCCGCTGGCCACGTCCCCGGCGTAGTCAATGAGTCGCCCCATGGAGCGCAGGTCCCGACGCATCACTTGGCGCGCCAGGACCAGTCCGATGAGAGCCACCACCAACGCGGCACTGGCCACCAGCAGAGCCAGGTGCTGGTTCTGCTTCTTGATGCCCGCCGTCGAGCCGGCCACCACCAGGTAGTCCCCGCCACCGACGTTGACCGAGCGAATCACGTACCCTGGCAAGTTTCCTTCGGAGGTGACGTGCTGCAGGGAGTCTCTGACGTCCGCCAGGGTCGGATCTCGTCGCAGCGCGTCGGTGGGCGTGCTGACCTGGGTAATGACTCCCGAGGGGAAGACCACGTCCAAGGTGAGGTCGTACTGGTTACGTTGCACGACGTAGAGCGCGTCGCTCAACGCGTCGTTCGGGTTGGTCTGCCCGCTATCGACGACGGAGTTAATCGAACTGTCGAGGGTCGCGTACTGGGCCCGCGAGCTCATGTCAACGGCGAACCAGCCAATGGTGAGTGCCACGAGAAGGGTCAAGAGGACGAAGAGGAGGGTAAGGCGTGTAGCAATCCTCACTTGCGAGCGGCCTGGTCCACCAACTTAAAGCCCACGCCGCGAATCGTGGTTATCGGAGCGAAGTCATCGTGATGGATCTTGCGTCGTACGTACGAAATGTAGGTGTCCAGTACGGAGGTCTCGGAGTCAAAGTCGATATTCCACACGTCACGCAGCAACTGTTCTCGGGTCACTACCCGGTCTTGATGTTCGAGCAGCACCTCGAGCAAACGGAACTCGGTAGCCGACAGGTCGATCTCGTTCCCGTCGACCGAGACGATGTGACGATCAATATTCATCACCAGCGGACCGCAGGTGAAGACCTGTTCGTCCATCACTTCCCCGCTGGTGCGACGAAGAATCGCCGCCACTCGCAACAGAAGTTCTTCCAGGCTGAAGGGCTTCTTTACGTAGTCGTCGGCCCCCACCCGCAGCCCGTGCTCCACGTCGACGTCGCTGTCGCGAGCGGTGAGCATCAAGACGGGCGTTTTGGTGTCGTGCTCGCGGAGCTTCTCTAGAAACTCGAAGCCGTTCATGGTGGGCATGTTGATGTCGACCACGCAGAGATCGGCGCTGCGTCGGCGAAGTTGGTCAAGGCCGTCGGCGCCGTTCGTCGCGCACTGCACCTGATAGCCGGCGTTGCTCAACGCGTCCTGGAGTAAGTCGCGCACCCCGGGCTCGTCGTCAACGATGAGGATGGTCGTCATTGTGGTACCGCCATAAAGTGAGCGTACTGGGTGCGATGAGGGTCGAGAGTGAGGGTATTCAAGGGAAATTCTCAAGCTATCGACAGTTTGTTCACAGCACTTTCTTACGTTGCAAAACTACATTTGGACTCATGAAGTCCTTGGTCGTGAGAACAATGGTGACCCTCGGTATCGTGGCCGCGCTGGCCTTTTCGACGCCAATGTGGGCCTCAGCTGGTTCGACCAACTCGACGTCGGGGACCCCGTCCAAGGCCATGCGAACCTACGACAAAGAGATCGTGGCCTACCGCGAGTCGCGCCAAGCCATTCAACTCACCTTTCGTGCGGCGGTGACCAGCGCCCGCGCCACCTACAACGAGTCTCTCTCGGTAGCCATCAACGCCGCCCAGCGCAGCGCGGCCCAACAAGCGATGGTCACGGCAATTATTCAGGCCGCCTCCGCGCGAAGCGCCGCCCTCACGGCTCTCGGCAGCCAGCCCGTCAAGCCGTAGCGACCTCGAGCGAAGCCACTGAACTCCAGAGCGTGGCCCGTCGCTTTGCCCTCTAGTGGCTCTCGACCTTCTCCACCGCTACCACTTCGTCGCGACCGACGTGCCCCACGTGTCGTTCGGCGCGCACACGCTGACCGATGAGAATCTCGCGCGTACCGTCGGCAATGCTCACGCAGTGAAAGTAGAACCTCTCGCCCGTGTCGCTGACGATGAAGCCGTCGCCTCGACGATCGTCGAAGGTCTCAACGATCCCCACGACCTTCACGACGGAGCGAGGGTGCCCTGACGCAGAACGCTCACCATAGAGAGGGCGCTGAGCGCCGACTCGCGGCCCTTATTGGTCTCGTCGGGTTGTGAACGCTCGAGAGCCTGCTCGACCGTGTTGGTCGTGAGCACGCCGAAGATGACCGGCACGCGGGTACTGAGTTGCACGTCTTGTACGCCACGCGCGCACTCTCCGGCCACCAGTTCGTAGTGCCCGGTGTCGCCACGAATGACGGCGCCCAAGGCAATCACCGCGTCGTAGGGGCGATCGGCGTCGGCGTAGGCCAAGGCGGCCAGGGGTATCTCGAAGGCCCCGGGCACCCAGGCGAGGGAGATGTCGCGCCGATCGACGCCCGACTCTTCCAACGCGTCGAGGGCACCGACCAACAGACGCGTGGTGATAGCGCCGTTGAACCGCGCGCAGACAAGCCCCACGCGCAGACCTCGTCCGACGACTGTCGGTTCTAACGACTCGCCGACCCGTGCACGCAACGCCGCGAGGGCGCTGGCGTCAAAGGTCGTCTCGTCACTCGACGTCATCGAGGCCTTCGAGCAGGTGGCCCATTCGCTCGCGCTTGGTTCGCAAGTAGTCGATGTTGAACGAGGTCGGTCGACTCTCTAAGGGCACCCGCTCGACGATGTTGAGGCCGAAACCTTCGAGACCACCACGCTTGGTGGGGTTGTTCGTGAGCAGACGCATGGAGGTAACGCCCAGCTCAACCAAGATCTGTGCGCCGATGCCGTACTCGCGCGAGTCCACCGGAAGACCCTGCACCAGGTTGGCGTCGACCGTGTCGTGCCCTTCTTCTTGAAGGGCGTAGGCGCGGATCTTGTGACCGAGGCCGATACCCCGACCTTCGTGGTTGCGCAGGTAGACCACCACACCCGAGCCCTCGGCCGCCACCTTGGCCAGGGCCGTGTGTAACTGGGGACCGCAGTCGCAACGCAGCGACCCCAGGGCGTCACCGGTCAGACACTCAGAGTGCACCCGCACCAGAACCTCGGGAACGTCACGAACGTCGCCGTAGACCATTGCCAGGTGTTGTTCTCCGTCGAGGAGACTCTCAAAGACGTGGGCCTGGAAGGTGCCCCACTCGGTAGGAAGTGAGGCCTCGGCCACGTGCTTGATGAGCTTCTCGTTTTGGCGCCGGTAGCGAATGAGGTCGGCGATCGTGACGATCGGCAGACCGTGTTGCGCGGCGAACGTCTCTAACTCGGGAAGTCGCGCCATGTCGGACTTATCGGCCGTCACGATCTCGCATAAGACGCCCGAGGGAAACTTCCCCGCCAGACGGCAGAGGTCGACCGTCGCTTCGGTGTGGCCCGCGCGACGGAGCACGCCGCCCGGACGGTAGCGCAGCGGAAAGATGTGGCCGGGACGGTTGAGGTCGGTGGCCCGGGTGGCGGGGTCGACCAACGCTCGCACGGTGGCCGCGCGGTCGTTCGCCGATATCCCCGTCGTGGTGCCGTGGCGGTAGTCCACCGACACGGTAAAGGCCGTTCGCTGCGACTCGGTATTGGCCACGACCATCAGGGGGAGATCTAACTCGTCGGCGCGAGAACTCTCCATGGGCACGCAGAACACGCCCGAGGTGTGCTCTAGAAAGAAGGCCATCGACTCGGGGGTGACGTCTTCGGCGGCCATGACGAGGTCGCCCTCGTTCTCGCGGTCTTCGTCGTCCACGACGACCACCATGCCGCCGCGGCGTAACTGATCCACGGCCTCTTCAATCGTCGATAGCGCCATTAAACCTCCACGTCTATGCGTATATCCTCACCGACGCGCTGCACATCGACGATCCGACCGCGTCGTAAGGCTTCCATCGTAGGGGTCGAAAGTCCGTGCAGTGCCGACAGCGTCCCCTCGTCGCCGGCGAAGGCCGGCGCCGCGTACCAGACCACGTGGTTCACCAGACCCTCGTCCAGAAACGCCGCCGTTGTCGTAGGGCCACCCTCCACGAGCAGTTGCAACACGTCGCGGCCCCCGAGGTCGTCAAGAACCGCGCCGAGGTCCCCCGACAGTTCCACGCACGGTCGCACCCGAGCGCCCTCGGGGGCGTGGCCCAACACCACGCGAAGGGGTTCGAGCACAATGTCATCCAGTCGAGCGGTCAGCGCGGGATCGTCGCTGCGCACGGTGCCCGCGCCCACCAGGATCGCTTGGCTCTGCGCGCGCAGGACGTGCGCGTCGCGGCGCGCGTCGGCGCTGGTGATCCACTGGCTGGTACCGTCACCCATCGCCACAGCGCCGTCGAGGGTGCTGGCGATCTTCGCCACCACGTACGGTCGACCGGTGGCGCGATGCCACACGTAGGGAGCGAGTTGGGCGCGTACCTCGTCTCCCTCCACCCCGACCTCGACGTCAACGCCCGAGGCCTTGAGCAGTTCGACGCCTCGGCCCGAGACGCGGGGGTCAGGGTCGATCATGCCGACCACCACCCGCGCGACGCCGGCTTCGATGATGGCTTCGGCGCAGGGTCCCGTTCGTCCGACGTGAGAGCACGGCTCCAAGGTCACGATCATGGTGGCTCCGCGCGCGCTGGCCCCGGCGCGACGCAGCGCCTCAACTTCGGCGTGCGACTCGCCCGGCGCCTGGGTGTGGCCCTCGCCCACGATCACGCCACGGGGATCCACGACGAGTGCCCCCACCCAGGGATTGGGGGGTGCGTGCAGGCGCGCCTTCTCGCCTTCGGCCATGGCCATCGACATCAGTTCTGAGAGAGAGAACTTCACTAGAGCCCGTCCAACGCCGCGGCGCGAAGCGCGCTCGCCGCGATCAGTGGATCTGGTTGACCGAAGATGGCCGAGCCCGCGACCAGGACGTTGGCCCCGGCGCGTACCGCCCGCGTCGCCGTCAAGACGTCGATGCCGCCGTCGACTTCGAGGTCCAAGGAGAGATCGTTGCGCTCGATCTCGCGCCGGGCGATCTCGACCTTTTCTAGGACGTCCTCAATGAAGGCCTGACCGCCAAAGCCGGGGAAGACCGTCATGAGTAACAAGAGATCGATATCGGCGAGAAAGGGCGCTACTACGTGAAAGGGCGTGTCGGGGTTCGCGGCCAGGCCGACGCGAAGCCCCAGGGAGCGCATGTCGTCGATGAGCTGCGCCGTATGGCCGACCTCCACGTGCACGGTGCAACCGTTGGCCCCCACGGTGCGAAAGGCCTCGAGGTAGCGACCAGGCTCACTCATCATGAGGTGACAGTCGAAGAAGCGTTCGCTGTAGTGGCGCAGCGACTTCACGACGGGCGGGCCAAGCGACACGTTGGGCACGAAGTGACCGTCCATGACGTCAACGTGTAACCAGTCCGTCTCGGGGTCGACCTCTTTGACGTCCAGCCCCAACTGCCCGAAATCGGCTGAGAGGATGGAAGGAGCGATGCGAATCTCGCCCGGCGGGCCAGCCTCTATCACCGTCACGACAGCAGCCTAGGCCCTCTCACCTGGACCTACGACCACTCCAGCTCGTTCGACTCCGTGCGCAGGCCGTGCCACCACGCCTTCGCCGTCATCGTCTTCGAGCCCTCGGGCCGCACCGCTTCGACGCACCCACGAGTCCTCGTGGGATCCGACGACGACCTTGTCCTCGCGAAGCGCGAGGCGGCCGGAAGGAACGTGATCGTCGCTGGCGCGCGCTGACAACACGGCTACTCGTTTGCCGCCGACGAAGAAGTAGGCACCGCCCAGACGAACAGTACGAAGGGCCTTCTCGGCCGACTCCGTGGGTGTTCAAATGCAGCATCTCTTTGGTGATCTTCTCGGCGTACGTGGCTTCACCGACCTGAGCCCGAGGGTGTTCGAGCAGGGCGGGCGTCGCTAATACTTCGATCAGCGCGGCCGCGCCCACGTGAGAGAGCTCGCCTGTCAACTCGTGAGAGGTTTTGTCGTCGACCCGAACTCGGCGCTCTACGTGAACCGGACCGGTATCGAGCGACGCCTCGAGGGAGATAATCGAGACGCCCGTTTCCTCGTCGCCGGCGAGGATCGCGCGCTGCACGGGTGCCGCCCCTCGCCAACGGGGCAACAGCGAAAAGTGGACGTTCAACATCGGCACCTTGTCGAGCAACAGCTCAGGGATGATGGCGCCGTAGGCCACCACCACCCCGCGCTCGACGTCGACCTCGTGAATGTCCGCGAGACGATGGCCCACGCGAAGGCCTAGGCGGGTGGCCGCCGTCTTCACGGGACTCGGACTGAGCTCGCTCCCCCGGCCGCGTCTCCGATCGGGCCGCGTGATGACGAGCGCCACGTCGTGGCCGGCGTCAATCAGGGCCTCGAGCGACGGTACTGCGGCCTCGGGTGTGCCGAGGAACACGAGACGCATCTACTCGCCGAGCAGTTGCTTGTGCCCGTCGTGGTCGTCGCGCAGAAACGAGAGTCGCCGCTTGCGCAAGAACTTCTTCGCCTCTTTCTTCTGGTCGTCGGTAAGTCGTTCTAACAGCAACACGCCATCGAGGTGGTCTACTTCATGCTGGAAGATTCGCCCTTGGTACTCGTCGGTCTCGATGTCCAGTTCATTGCCGTCCAGATCGAATCCCTTCAGGTGAACGGCGTTGGGGCGAACGATCTCCCAACTGAGTCCCGGCACGGAGAGACAGCCCTCCTCGTAGGTCCACTCGCCCGAGGTCTCCACGATCACCGGGTTCACTACGACGTGGGGACCGTCGCCCTTGTCGTAGACGAACAGACGCTTTTGTACGCCCACCTGATTCGCCGCGAGACCGACCCCGGGAGCCTCGTGCATCGTCTCAATCATCGACGCGGCGAGGGCCGCGATTTTCGCGTCGATGTTCTCCACGTTGGTCGTCGGGGTGCCCAGAACGGGATCGCCGTAGGTGCGAATAGGAAGAGTACTCACTCCACTACGTTACCGTGCGACAAAAATCGCTCACGGCCTCGAACCTGGAGACGCGGTACTTACTGCACCGCCACGCGAAACTTCTCCGACGGTCGAGGAGCGTCGTGCAACGCACGCGCGAGGGTGTCGACGTCCGCGGCGCGAACGATGAATCCCGCGGCACTCTCCTCAACGGTGACGGAAGGATCGTCGCGAAGCGTCGCGACGAAGTCGAGCGCTCCCTCCCCCGAGACATCGGCACTCGCTCCGTAGGGGGCGAGGCCGAGGAGCCGCGCCGTGGCCACGTCTTCGTCCACGATCTCGTCGAACCGGGCCTCCACCAGGGCTGCGATCACTGCATCGTCACCGCGTCGAGTTTGGAGGACTACCTCCCCACGCCCGTCGCGTCGTGAGCCCACCAGCCGTGCCGCCTTGCCCACCGCGTAGATCGCCGCGCGCCGGGCCGACTCGCGCGGGGCCAACAAGTACTGATCGAAGTCCACGAAGATCACCACGCCGCAGCGCCGCACCCGTTGCCAGGTGGCCTCGGTCCCCACCACCACGCGCGCTAGCGGGACCGACGGGTCGAGCGCGGCCGTAATCTCACTCACGGGTTGACGCAACTGCGCCGCCACGTCGCGAGCCAACGTGGTGACGCCCACGCGAACGCGCTTGAGTTTGGTGGATCCGCACTGCCGACAAAAACGCTCGCGCGTCTCGTGGCCCTCGGCGCAGACGAGACGGTCCCCGACCTCCCCTTCCGCTTGAGCGCAGGTCGCACATCGCGCTAACTCACCGCAACTCGAACACGCTAGGAGTCGACCGGTACCCAGTCGTTGAAGTATGACGACGACCGCGACCGCCTCGTCGCCGTCCAGCGCGCGGCGCGCCGCGTCGAGTGCTCCACGAGAGAGCACCCCCTCGTGGGGGTCTCTCGCACGCTGATCCACGACCTCAACGCGGGGCCAGCCCGCGACGAAGTCCGGACCAGTCACGTACCCGTCGTCGTTCAACAGCGAGGGCGAGGGAAGCATGGACGTGCACCACAGCGGCGCGTTATCGCGGCGACAGCGTTCGCGCAGTATCGCTACCGCCTCCCAGGTCGGCGCCGAGGACGAACGATAGGACTCGTCGTCGGCGTCGATAATTACGGCGCCCGCGACCCGGGGCACCGGAGCAAGTGCGGCGCCGCGCGCGCCGACGACGACCGGCCAGCCCGCCCGGGCCCGATCCCACTGCTCATCGTCGGCCGCCACGGCGCAGCCACGCTGTTCTAGTCGACCGCGAAGACGCGTGGCCCAGCGCTCGTTCGGAACCAGCACCACCAAGGACCCCGGAAACTCTCGCGTCGCCTCATAGGCTCCCAGTACCAACGACAACGGATCGGTGGTGGGTGCTAGTTGAATGACACCGGGCGCCGTTTCCCACGCCGCGTCGCGCACGGCGCCACTCAGTGGCGCCGCCGAAGGCGCCACGGGTAGTTCGTGCACGAGGTGATGCGGCGACGCGCTCAGCAGAAAGCGCGACCAGGATCCGTACCAGCGTTCGCTCGCCCACTTCAACAGATCCAGCATCGAGGCTGGCGGGCCATAGCCCAGCCACTTCTTGACGGTCTTTAGATCCGTGGAGTACTCGGCGTCGCCGATGACCCATCCCCGCACCGAGCGGTGGTTGAAGTCCACGCGTACCCGATCTCCGACCTGGGTGCGTGCGGTCACGTCGTCTAGCGCGTAGTCGAAGGGTCGATCCACGGCCGCGACCTCGGTGATGATGCGAACCGCGCGAGCGGTCACTCGGTCAGTGACAGTTCCCGGCGAAGGTCATCGAGGCGCGGCGTCTGCTCCCACGTAAATCCGAGGTCGGTGCGACCGAAGTGGCCGTAGGCCGCCGTTCGTTGGTAGATCGGTCGTCGCAGGTCGAGGTCGCGGATGATGGCCGCGGGTCGCAGATCAAAGAGCGCGTCCACGGCCTTAGCGATCTTTTGACGATCGACGCGTTCGGTACCAAACGTCTCCACCAGCAACGAGACGGGTCGTGCGACGCCGATGGCGTAGGCCACCTGCACTTCGCATCGCTCGGCCGCGCCCGAGGCGACCACGTGCTTCGCCACCCACCGCGCGGCGTAGGCCGCCGAGCGGTCCACCTTCGACGGGTCCTTACCGGAGAAGGCGCCGCCGCCGTGTCGGGCCATGCCACCGTAGGTGTCCACCATGATCTTGCGCCCGGTGAGTCCGGTGTCGGCGTGCGGTCCACCGAGGACAAAGTTGCCCGACGGGTTGACGAACACTCGGGTGGAACTCGTGTCGAGGTCACTCGGCAGCATCGGACGGATGACGTGCTCTAAGACGTCGCGATGAATCGTCTCGTGGTCGTAACCGTCTTCGTGCTGCGTGGAGACCAGCACGGTATCGATTCCAACCGGTCGACCGTCTTCGTACGTCACCGTCACCTGGGTCTTACCGTCGGGACGGAGGTAGGGAACCTGCCCGGAGCGTCGCACCTGGGAGAGTCGCATCGACAGGCGATGAGCCAGCCAAATGGGAAGAGGCATGTAGTCGTCGTTGTCGCTGCAGGCGTAGCCGAACATCATGCCCTGGTCGCCGGCCCCGAGGGCGTTCAACTCATCCTCCCCGGCGGCACCGCTGCGCATCTCAAGCGCGACGTCCACGCCACCCGCGATGTCGGGGCTCTGCTTATCGAGCGAGACCAATACCGCGCAGTTTTTGCCGTCGAAACCCTTGGCCCCGTCGTCGTACCCGATGTCCAAAATGGTGCGTCGCGCAATGGAACTGATGTCCACGACCGCGCTGGTGGTTATCTCTCCGGCCACCACACACAGGCCCGTCGTGAGCAGGGTCTCACAGGCCACCCGGGCGTAGGGGTCTTGCGCCAAAATGGCGTCGAGCACGCTATCGGAGACCTGGTCGGCGATCTTGTCCGGGTGTCCTTCGGTCACCGACTCCGACGTGAAGAGGGTCCGATCGTTCATTGGGCTCCTTGAGGTAACAATGCAGCCACCCTAGCCAAGATCTCGTAGGCAACGGCTTCTTTCGAGCGCAACGATACGCGCTCGGGAGCCGCCTCACGAGCGAATATAACGACCTCGTTGGTGTGGTGACCAAAGCCCGCGCCCGGTGCTCCCACGTCGTTGGCAATCAGAAGGTCGACACCCTTTTCTTGCATCTTCGCCTCGGCGTTGCGCATGACATCCGTCGTTTCCGCAGCGAACCCGACGATGAGTTGACCCTCGTGACGCCGGGCCACCAGATCGCTCACGATATCGACGGCCGGTTTGAGTTGCAGATCGGGAAGGCCGTCGCGTTTTTTGAGCTTCACCTCCGAAGCCGTCACCGTAAAGTCCGCGGGCGCGGCGGCCATCACCACCACGTCGCTCTCGAGGGATCGCTTGAGCATCGCTTCGTGCATCTCGGCGGAACTCTCCACGCGAACGACCTCCACGGCGCTCACCACATCAAGGGCGAGCGGGAGTGGAGACGGTCGAGACCAGCGTGACCTCGGCCCCCAAGCGAGCCGCTACCTCGGCCAGAGCCACGCCCTGTCGTCCCGACGAGCGATTGGATATAACGCGGACGGGGTCAATGGCCTCTCGGGTGCCGCCGGCGCTCACTAAGACGCGCCGGCCGCTGAGAACCCCTCGATAACCTTCCACAATTCGGACAACAAGTTCGGCAATCGCTCCGGGCTCAGGGAGCCGCCCCGCCCCCTCGTCACCCCCGGCCAAGGGACCGGAGTCGGGTTCGAGAATCATCACCCCGCGCCGGCGCAACGTGGCGAGATTCTCCTGCACCGACGGCTGCTCCCACATCTCGGTGTGCATGGCGGGACAGAGCAAGACCGGGGCACGCGTCGCCAACAGTGTGGCCGTAAGGAGATCGTCCGCCAGGCCGGTGGCGTAGCGAGCGATGAGGTGCGCGGTAGCGGGCGCCACGACCACCACGCTGGCGTTGGTACCGAGGTAGGTATGAGGAATCGGGGTGGTGGGATCGCCGTAGAGGCTGGTGCGCGTCGGCTCACTGGCCAAGGCCGAAAACGTCACGGCGCCAACGAAACGGGTGGCGTCGGGCGTGAGCGCGCACGCGACGTGGTAGCCCCGGTCCCGCAGGAGACGAAGAAGTTCTACTGACTTGTAGGCGGCAATGCCGCCCGCAACGCCGAGAACAATGCGTGGAGTCGACGAACTAGGCGTCGCGGAGGGCATCGGTGAAGGCGTCCAGGTCACTGTTGGCCTCCTGGCGAGCCTGCTCGGCCGCTTCGGCCTGGAGACGCTCCATCTCGAGCTCGTCCACCGTGGGTCGGTGAAAGAGCAGTTTGCCTTCGTACAACTCTTCCATGGCGAGGGAGAGCGACTTGTTAGAGAGTGAGGTCACCTGCGGCGGGATCAGCGCACCGTGGCCCGAACCGAGGCCGTTGTAGTACTCGTTGATCTCGCGGGCGCGGATGGCGGTAACCGCCACGAGGGTGAATTTTGAGTCGCCGACCTTCTCGAGCAGGTTCTCGATGGGCGGGTCGACGAGCGTTGGGCGTTCGGCCATGGTGTTTAGTCCTTTGACGAGGGGCCGCGCCGAGTTCGGCGAAGTCCCTCCAGTATAGAGAGGATTTCCTCACTCGCTCTCTCTACGTCGTCGTTCACCACCACGTATGAGGCCAGTTCGCGGCCTTTTTCTAGCTCCGCGGGGGCGCTCTTCAGCCGGTCATCGACGTGCTCGTCGTCGTCCCCGCGACGGCGTAGTCGCTCCTCCAGGCGTTCCATCGAGGGCGGAAGTATCAAGAACACGACCGCCGACGGCTCTTTCTTTAGCACCTGCTCGGCCCCTTGAACTTCGATCTCTAAGAGCACGTCGCAGCCGTCGGGAGAGTGAGGCAGGGGCGTGCCGTAGAGATGGCCGTGGAACTCAGCCCACTCCAAAAAGGCGCCGTTCGAGATGGCGTCTTCGAAGGTCTCGACGGTCGACAAAGTGGTACTCGTCACCCGACTCGCTCGCCCGGCGCGCTCGAGTGGTCCAGCTCTTACTGAGCCATAACTGCTCGTCGGAGTCGACGAGGCGGCGGGCCAGCGTACCTTTGCCCACACCGCCGGGACCGATGAAGATGACGACGAACGGCTCAGCGGACAAGAGCTCGAAACAGTTCGGCGCGTTGCTTGGGACCCAGTCCACGAATGCGACGCGTCTTGGCGATGGAGGCGCTCTTCATGATGCGTTCGGCCTTCACCTCGCCGATGGCGGGCAGGGCGCTGATGAGGTCGTACGCGCGCATCTGGGCTACGCACTCTTCGTGCGAGGCGAGCGCGAAGAGCTCATCGAGTGAAAGCTCACCCGATTTCACCATTCGCTTCACTTCGGCGCGCCGTCGACGGTTCGCCACCGCCAGTCGTGACGCTTCCACTCGCTGCTCTTGCGACAGTGTCGGCGGTGTCGGAGTCACGTTGGTCAGACTACTCCTCGGACGATCAATCGTCTAGAGAACGGATCTCAAATCGTCGCGCCAACGTTGTGCGGCGTCGCGCAAGCTCCGTCGTTCCGGCCCCGTGCGCAGAATATCTCGGGACACGCTCGCCAGCACCGTTCCTTCTTCGCACCGCTCAAACAACCGCGCCACGTCGGCCGCCCCCGCGCCCTGCGCCCCCACGCCAGGCACGAGGTAGGGACCGGCCAGCGTTGTGAGATCGAAGCGCGGCGCTGAACGGGTAGCGCCCAGCACGACACCCAAAGAACCGAGCCCTTCCTCGCGGTGGTTCAACTGGGCCACTGTCTCCATGACCACGTCCTCCACTCGATCGCCCTCGTCCGTCGTGGCCTGTTGAATCACCCGGCCATCCTCGTTCGAGGTGGCCGCCAGCACGAAGACGCCGCGACCACTCGCGCGCGCCGCGACAAAAAGAGGCTCCAGCGCGTTCACGCCGAGGTAGGGACTGGCGGTCACCGCATCGACGCAGAGAGGAGACTCCTCTCGCAACCAGGCCTGGGCGTACCCCTCATTGGTGACGACGAAGTCGCCGCGCTTAGCGTCGGCGATGACCATGATCTGCGCGTCGTGCGCGTCGGCGATCAGTCGTTCCAGCACACGAAAACCGGCCGATCCGAATCGCTCGAAGAAGGCCACCTGCGGTTTGATGACGCTCACGACGCCGGTCACCGCCTCTAGCACCGCGAGGGCGAAGAACTCCAGGCCGTCGGCGTTGTCGGGGCGATCCCACGCGCTGAGTAGCGCGCTGCTCGGATCGACGCCCACGCAGAGTGGTCCGAACTCCTTAATACGTTCTTGCAGTTGGACGCCAAACGAGTCAGCCATGGGCGGCTCCTATCAGTTCACTGAGAGAGACCACGTGGTGCCTCGTCATCCACTTCTCTAGTTCGCGCTGCACTCGCCAGGGCGCGCGCGGATCGGCGAAAGTAGCCGTCCCGACTTCGAGGGCGTTGGCCCCCGCCATCAACATGGCCACCGCGTCCTCGCCGGATCTAACCCCGCCGACTCCCACGATGGCCACATCAGGGAAGGCCTCGCGACACTCGTAGACGGCGCGCAGGGCGACGGGCAGAATACCCGGCCCGCTCACTCCCCCGCCGATGTTGCCCAAGCTGGGACGACGCGCTTCGATATCGATGACGAGTCCCAAAATCGTGTTTACGAGCACCAAGGCCTCCGCCCCCGCCTCGAGGGCGGCTCGTGCGACCTCCAACAGTTGTGGAGTGTTGGGGCTCAGTTTCGCCCACAGCGGCACGCCGGCCGCGCTGGCTGCTTCGACGATCTCCGCGGTGGCTAAGGGCGAGTGCGCGAAGATCTCTCGACGGCTCTCTAAGTTGGGACAGCTCGCGTTGACCTCGGCGGCCACCACGTTCGCCCCGTAGAGCAGGGCGGCGGCCTGGGCGAACTCGTGAACGCTGCGTCCCCACAGGGAGGCCACGACCGTGGCGCCGGCGCGCTCGAGGGTCGGCAGATCGTTCTCGCGCCACGCGGTGACGCCGGGCCCGGCCAGACCCACGGCGTTCACCATGTGCTCGCCGGAGGAGGCAACGCGCGGCGCGGGGTTGCCGGGCCAGGCAAAGGCCGCGAGCGATTTCGTGACGACGGCGCCGAGGTGGCGAAGGTCGCCGTAGGCCGCGAGCTCATCACCGTAACCGGCCGTTCCCGACGCCGTCATTACCGCGCTTCTCAGTGAAACGGACCCGACGGCGGTGGCGAGACTCGTCATCGGTGCAGCTCCTGGAGTGTATGGACACGCCACCCTTGTTCCCGGGTGTCGGCGATACCCTTCGCCGCGGCGAACCCGGCACTAAGTGTCGTCACGCAGGCCACCCCGTGTCCGACGCAGGCCGTGCGAATCTCGGCACCGTCGGAGTGCGCACTTGATCCCGAGGGCGTGTTCACCACCATTTGGACCTCACCCGAAGAGATCAACTTGAGGGCGTCGATGGCGAGGTCGCCGAGGCCGACCTTGCCCACCAGGGTGTCCACGCTCACGTCGTGGGAGCGAAGGAACCCGGCGGTGCCGACGGTGGCGGCTAGTCGAAATCCCAGCCGTGACAGCTCGCGAGCCAACTCCAGTCCGGCCACTTTGTCGCGATCGGCCAGGGAGAAAAAGACCTGACCCGAGTCGGGCAGACGGGTTCCCGCGGCCAGCTGCGACTTAGCGAAGGCGATACCGAAACTCTCGCCGATACCCATCACCTCCCCCGTCGAGCGCATCTCTGGTCCCAGGACGGTGTCGACGCCGGGAAAGCGACTGAAGGGTAGAACCGCCTCTTTGACCGAGACGTAACTCGGCACAGGTGTCGAGTCGGGCACGATTCCTTCGTGGCGCATCGAGGCGAGCGAGTGACCCATCATGACGCGCACGGCTACCTGGGCGACCGGCACGCCCGTTGCTTTGGCCACGAAGGGTACGGTACGACTCGCTCGAGGGTTTGCTTCGAGCACGAAGACCTCTTCGTTCTTTACCGCGAACTGCACGTTGATGAGTCCGACCACGCCGAGCGCGTGGGCGATCTTGGCCGTGTGGGCGTGCAGCGTCTCGATGGTCGACGTGCTGAGCGACTGGGGTGGCAAGGCGCAGGCCGAGTCCCCCGAGTGCACGCCCGCCTCTTCGACGTGTTCCATGACCCCCGCCACGAAGACGTCCCCCTCGCTGTCGCGGATGGCGTCCACGTCCACTTCGATGGCGTCCTCTAAGAAACTGTCAATCAAGATGGGTCGGCTCTGCGAGACGCCACCTTCTCGAGCCAGAGAACCGTGGAGGCTGGTGAGATCCTTCATCACCCGTTCGAGCGAGGAGTCGTCGTAGACGATCTCCATGGCCCGACCACCGAGCACGTAACTCGGTCGCACCAGGACCGGAAAACCGACGCGGCGAACGATGCTGCGCGCCTCCTCTAGGTTTACGGCCACGTCGCCCGGCGGTTGGGCCAGTCCCAATGAGGCGCAGATGGCCGACCACTGTTGGCGGTCCTCGGCCACGTCGATGGCGGACACCGGGGTACCGAGCACGAGGGCCGGGTCGAGAGAGTGCGAGAGCTTGAGTGGCGTCTGGCCCCCGAGGGCCACGATGACACCCTTCAGCGTCGCGCCGTCACTGCAGGCCGCCTGTTCCGCGACGATGACCTCGGCCACGTCGTCGGGGGTGAGGGGTTCGAAGTAGAGGCGATCGGACGTGGAGTAGTCGGTCGACACCGTCTCAGGGTTGCAGTTCACCATGACCGTCTCGTAGCCGAGGTCGCGCAGCGCCATGGAGGCGTGCACGCAGCAGTAGTCGAACTCAATGCCCTGACCGATGCGATTGGGCCCCGAGCCCAGGATGATGACGCGGTCACGCGAGGACATCTCCACTTCGCTGGTGTCTTCGTAGGTGCTGTAGTGATAGGGCGTCGAGGCCTCGAACTCCGCGGCACACGTATCGACCGTTTTAAAGGTCGTCACCACGCCGCGGGCGACGCGAAGCGCGCGCACCCGGGCGCTCGTCACTCCCCCGTAACCCGCGATCTGTTCATCGGAGAAGCCCCACTGCTTATAGCGACGCCAGGAACGCGCGTCAAAGGACGCGAGGTCCGCGCCGAGCAGTTCTCGCTCACGCTCAACAATCAGCGAGAGTTGATGGACAAACCAGGGATCTATCCCGGTTCGAGCCGCCACCTCCGACACGCTCGCCCCTCGGCGGAGTACTTCGTAGAGCGCGAAGAGTCGCTCCGGCGTGGGCACGACGCACCGGTCCCACAGCGTGGCCTCGTCCAAGACGGCGAACTCCGAGTTCTCCCCCAGAGCGAATCCCACGCGACCTTGCTCCAGCGAGCGAACGGCTTTTTGGAGCGACTCGGCGAAGTTCCGCCCGATCGCCATCACTTCACCGACGGACTGCATCCTGGTACCGAGGTAAGGAGAGGAGCCCGGAAGTTTCTCGAAGGCCCAGCGGGGAATCTTCGTGACTACGTAGTCGATGACCGGCTCGAAGCTGGCGGGCGTCACTCGGGTGATGTCGTTTTGAATCTCGTTGAGCGTGTAGCCGACCGCCAAACGCGCCGCGATCTTGGCGATGGGAAAACCCGTCGCCTTCGAAGCCAAGGCGCTCGAGCGAGAGACGCGGGGGTTCATCTCGATCACCAGTCGCTCACCCGTCGAAGGGTTCACGGCGAACTGCACGTTGGAGCCACCCGTCTCTACGCCCACGCGTCGAAGGATGCGGAAGGCGTCGTCGCGCATCTCTTGGTACTCGACGTCGGAGAGTGTCTGCTGCGGGGCCACGGTGATCGAGTCGCCGGTGTGCACTCCCATGGGGTCAAAGTTCTCGATGGAACAGATCACTACGCAGTTGTCGGCCTGGTCGCGCATCACCTCCAACTCGAACTCTTTCCAGCCGGCGATGGACTTTTCCACCAAAATCTCGCCGATGGGCGAGGCGGCGAGGCCCTCTCGGGCGAGGCGCTCAAACGTCTCGTCGTCGTGCGCGATTCCGGTACCGGCTCCGCCCAAGATGTAACTCGGCCGGATGATGATGGGCCAGCCGATGGCGTGAGCAGTGGAGAGAGCCTGCTCGACGGAGTGAGCGAAGCCCGACTCCGGCACGGCGAGACCGATCTCGGCCATGGCCTCTTTGAACTGCTCACGGTCTTCGGCCGTGGCGATCGCCTCGGGTCTCGCCCCGATCACCTCGACGCCGAGCCGCTCCAACTCCCCGCGACGCACCAACTCCATCGTGAGGTTGAGGGCGGTCTGTCCGCCCAGGGTCGGTAACAACGCGTCAGGCCGTTCGCGTTCGAGGATGTCGATCAACACGTCGGCGTCGAGTGGTTCGACGTACGTCGCGTCGGCCGTGGCGGGGTCGGTCATAATCGTGGCGGGGTTGGAGTTGACGAGCACCACGCGGTAACCCTCGGCGCGCAAGACCTGGCAGGCCTGGGTGCCGGAGTAGTCGAACTCGCAGGCCTGACCGATGACGATCGGGCCGGAACCGATCACCATAATGCTGGCGATATCGTCGCGTCGCGGCACTACCGCACCACTTCGTTCGTCCGCAGCAGCGTCTCGAAGCGCTCGAAGAGGTAGCGCGCGTCGTGAGGTCCCGGACCGGCCTCGGGGTGGTACTGCACTGAGAAGCACCGTTCGCTGGGACCGCTAATGCCTTCGATGACACCGTCGTTCAGGTTGACGTGACTCACCACCGCGCGCTCCAGTGAGTCGGGCACCACCGCGTAGTTGTGATTCTGAGCCGTGATCTCGATACGCCCGGTGGAGAGATCTTGCACCGGATGATTCGAGCCGTGATGACCAAAGGGCAACTTGAAAGTAGTTCCGCCCAGCGCGTCGGCTAAGAGCTGATGTCCAAGACAGATGCCAAAGAGAGGAACTCGGCCCACGATCGATTGAAGGACTCTGACCTGCGCGCCGAGGGCCGCCGGGTCGCCGGGACCGTTCGAGAGGAAGACCCCGTCGGGTCGGTACTCGAGAATCTCCTCGGCGCTGGTGCCGGCTGACACCACCGTCACGCGAAATCGCCGAGCCAGTTCTCGCACCATGGTGGCCTTAACCCCGTAGTCCAAGGCCACCACGTGAAGATCGCCCTCCCCCCGCGTGTAGGGCTCTCGTGTGGTCACTCCGGTGACGAAATCACCACCGTCCGTGGTGCGCGCCTGGCGGGCCGCTCGCCGCACCACGTCCTCTTCGGCGTGGCCGAAGGCGCCGGGCAAGGCGCCGTGCGCTCGTAGATGTCGGGTGAGTCGCCGCGTATCGACGCCGACGATGGCCGGAATCCGATGATCTCGTAGGAAGGCCTCGAGGCCACCGCGCGAGCGCCAGTTCGACGGCATGTCGCTCAACTCACGCACGACCACGCCTTGGCACCACGGTCGCACGGCCTCGTCGTCTAAGGGCGTGACGCCGTAGTTGCCGATGTGCGGATAGGTGAACGAGATGATCTGGCCGGCGTAACTGGGATCCGTGATGACCTCTTGGTAGCCACTCAGCGCGGTATTGAAAACGAACTCACCCGACGTTGTTCCCGCCGGAGGTAAGTACCCCGCGGCGTAGCCCTCGAAGGTGGCGCCGTCGCCCAGCATCAAGGTCGCAATCGGTCGACTCACGTCAGTTGTCCTTCATGGACGACGAGTGATCCTTTGACAATCAGAGTTCGCACTCGGCCCTTCATCGCCCGGGCGTCGTAGGGGGTGTTCATCGCGCGACTTTGCAGGGAGTCACGCGAGGCAATCCACCGCTCGTCGGGATTAAAGACAACGACGTTGGCGTCCTCCCCTTCGAGCATTGCCGCCCCGTGGGCGCTGAGGCCAAGGCGCGCGTCACCACGTCGAAGTTGCGCGATCCGCGCGGGACCTCTGCTGAGCAGGGAAAACAGGGCCACCGGTTCGGGATCAGTCCCCAGCGCTTCGTAGGTTAGCGAGGCCGCGTGTTCGAGTCCCAACATACCGGGAGGGGCTTCGTCAAAGGGAAGGTCCTTCAACTCAGGAGCGTGAGGAGCGTGATCGGTGGCGACCGCGTCGACCTCGCCGCGCAACAGTCCCGCTCGAAGCGCGTCAACGTCCACCCTGGATCGAAGAGGTGGATGAACCTTGAAGAGAGGATCGAAGTCCGACAGGCGGCCTTCGTCCAGGGTGAAGTGGTGCGGCGCCACTTCGCACGTGACGGGAAGCCCCTCGTTGCGGGCCGCCACCACCAAAGCGAGAGAGCGAGCCGTGGAGAGGTGCAAGAAATGAAGAGGGCAGCCGGTCAGTCGAACGAGTTCCAGGTCGCGCAGCACCATGAGTTCTTCGGACAGCGCGGGGCGCCCGGTGAGTCCTAAACGGCTGCTCAGAGCCCCTTCGTTCATGACCCCGCCCGCCGCGAGCGCTTCGTCTTCGCAGTGTTGAGCGAGTCGTACCCGCAAGGGCTTGGCGTACGTGAGGGCGCGACGCATGACCGAAGGGTTCTGCACTCCCGTCCCGTCGTCGGTGAAGAGTCGAACGCCCAACGCGGCCATCTCCGCCATCGGCGCTAACAGCTCGCCGCGACGACCCTGCGTAATGGCGCCCGCGACGGCCACATCGATCGGCGTCGCGGCGCCGCGCGCCAGCACGTACGCGACCAGGGCCGGGGTATCGAGCGCCGGCTCGGTGTTCGGCATAGCCACCACCGCGCTGTAGCCGCCCATCGCGGCGGCGCGAGCGCCCGACTCGATGGTCTCGGCTTCCTCTCGTCCCGGCTCGCGAAGATGGGCGTGTAAGTCGACGAAGCCGGGACCGATCCAACACCCTTCTACGTCAATCACCGTGGCCCCAGCGGGGGCCGCCACGCTGTCGGCGACCTCGCGAATCACGCCGTCATCGATCAAGACGTCGGCCACTCGCGTGGAGGACTCACCGACCACCAAGCCGTGACGTAGAAGTACTGCGCTCATAGCGCCTCTCTCGTTCCGGCCACGCTCAGATAGAGCACGGCCATACGTATGGGTACGCCATTAGTCACCTGGCGATCAATGACGGTTGAGGGGAGGTCGGCTACTCGCGAGTCGATCTCCACGCCGCGGTTAATCGGACCCGGGTGCATGATGATGGTCGCCGGGTCGAGTCGTCGGGCGCGTTCGATGGTAAGTCCGTAGGTGGCCGTGAACTCGTGAAGGGTTGGCACGTAGGACCCCGTACCGCGCTCTTGTTGCAGTCGCAAGAGGCCGACCACGTCCGCCCACTCCAAGGCTTCGTCAAAGTCGTCGGCTACGGTCACCGGCCAACTCGAGAGATCATCGGGCAACAGAGTTCCCGGCGCCGCCACGCGAACCTCGGCCCCGAGCGTCGTGTAGGCGTCGACATCACTTCGCGCCACTCGGCTATGGCGCAGGTCTCCGACGATCAGAATCTTGAGTCCGTGAAAGAGTTCGGCGCCGCTCTCGGGTCCTCTGGTCCCTTGGCGCTCGGCCACGATCTGTCGAATGGTGAACGCGTCGAGGAGTCCCTGCGTGGGATGCTGGTGTTGTCCGTCGCCGCCGTTGATCACCCGCACGTGAGGTACGTAGCGGCTCACCTGCAACGCTGCGCCACTCGAGGAGTGGCGCATCACGACGGCGTCGATGCCCAGGGCGTCTACCGTGGCAATGGTGTCGCGAAGCGACTCACCCTTTTTTACACTGCTCGAGGCGATGGCCAAGGAGAGGACGTCAGCGCTCAGTCGCTTCGCGGCAGTCTCGAAACTGAGTCGTGTTCTCGTGGACTCTTCGAAGAACAGCGACGCCACCACGCGGCCCTTCAGGGCGGGCACCTTCTTGATCGTTCGTTGACTGACTTCGACGAAGGATTCCGCGGTATCGAGAATCTCGACAAGGGCGTCGCGAGTGAGATCCTCGAGGGAGAGGAGACTTTCGCCTCGAAGCGAGTTCACTCGGGCTCACCTTTCGTACCGATCCACACGCCCTCGAGGGTGGCCCGGATCGCTTCGCCGCGGGACGTGGGGAGATTCTTGCCCACGTAGTCCGGGCGAATCGGAAGCTCGCGATGACCTCGATCGATCATGACGGCCAGCTGGACCGAGCGAGGGCGGCCCCAGTCCGAGAGCGCGTTCAGGGCGGCCCGAATGGTGCGGCCCGTGAAGAGAACGTCATCAACGACCACCACCGTTCGTCCCGTCAGATCGTGGTCGATGGTGGTGCTCGAGGAAGCCGGGATCGGATTGACCGACAGGTCGTCGCGGTAGAAGGACACGTCAAGGAATCCCAGCGCGGGCGGCTCACCCGTAACGTCGGCCAGCAGGGTCGCCAGGCGTTCAGCGAACGGCACGCCGCCCGTTTGCAAGCCGACCAATGTCAGCGGAGTGCTGTCGTGATTACGTTCCACGATCTCGTGGGCCATGCGCTTGAGGGCCCGCGCCACATCGTCGCCAGAGAGGAGTTGACTTTTCGCAAAAAACGTCAGGCCGCGTTCTCGCGCCTGACGTTCGTCCTCGTCTTCCATCTCTCTCCTGCCGTACGAGCCTCACGGGACTCGTTTCACGACAGTCTCCGGGCCTTTCAGGGGCTCCGGAGAACTGCTGGCTTAATGAACTGAAGTAATCGTAGTCGTTATCAACGTGGCGACGACGGACGAGATCGCCACCCAGACCCAGAAGAACCGCACCAGGCGAACCTGATACCAGCGGTCACCACTAATCACCCCGCGCGCCGCCCGGATCGAGAGCCCCAGACCCAAGAAGGTCAGGATGGCGAGGTGGAAAATGGTCGAACTGAGCAGGGTCATCATCGCCGAGTCGTACGTGGTGTAGGACATGGTGTTCGAGTCGTTGACCGAGACGAAGATCTGAGGAAGATCCTTTAACAGCACGGCGGCGAAGATGATGCCCACGATCGGCAGAAGAGCCGCTACCAAGGCGGTGCCAGAGAACGACTTAGCGTTCTTGTTAGTGCGTAATCCCTTCTCGCCCACCCAGAGGAGAATGGCGCTTACTACCGTGATAGCGGCAATCAACCACTGAAGTCCGGCTGAGACGGTGCCCACATGGATCAGCGTCGGGCTCTTGAGGGTCCCGTTCGCGGCGGCGTTATCCCAATACGCGTAGGTGTGCAGGCTGCCTTTGTAGCCCCACATGCTCATCCAGTGACCTGCCGTGTTAACACCGCGCAGATAGAGATAGGTGAAGAGCAGAGCCGCCACTGTCACCACGTCGGCCCCGATGAAGAGCCACACTCCGAGGCGCTCTCGGCCGTCTACTTTCTCCGGGGAGTCGTGATGACCTTCTCCGTGGTCGTGCGTCTGGTCCTGAGGAGGACTGTCGATGCTCATGCGTTCACCGTGGTCTCGTCGTAGTGATAGGGGTCTTCCGTAATCACCGGAAGGACGTCAAAGTTCTCCAGCGGTGGCGGCGTCGGCACCTGCCACTCGAGCGTGTTGGCGTGCCAGGGATTCGGTCCCGAAGGCTCGCCACTGCGCCACGAGGTGATGACCGCACCCAAGAGAATGAGCATGCCCGCCATGATGATGTACGCCCCCATGGTTGAGATGAAGTTGGTGTGCTCAAAGGCGAAGCTGTACGACGCGTCGCGTCGCGGCATGCCCTTTAGTCCCGAGAGGAACATCGCTCCGAAGGTCACCTGGACGCCGATAAAGACGAACCAGAAGGAGATACGACCAAGAGACTCATTGAGATATCGCCCCGAGACCTTCGGGAACCAGTACGCCAAGGCCGCGATAGCGCCAAAGAGCACCGATCCCACAAAGATGTAATGGAAGTGCGCGGTGACGAACATCGTCCCGTGCAACTGTTCGTCCAGTGGCACGTCCGAGAGATAGATTCCCGTCACTCCACCGATGATGAAGTTAAAGATGAAGCCAAACATCCAGACAGTGGGAAGCTTCATCCACACGTTGCCTCGCCACAGCGTCCCGACCAGCACCAAGAAGAAGATCCCCGTCGGAATGGAGATGAGCTCGGTCGTGACCATGAAAGGTCCGCCCAGCGACGGCGCCCAACCCGACGTGAACATGTGGTGAGCCCACACGACAGCGGAGAGCCCCGCTAATGCCACCATGGCGCCGACCGCCGTTCGATAACTGAAGACCGGTTTACGGGCCATGGTGGAGGAGATCTCAAAGAGGGCGGCGACCGCTGGAATCAGAATGACGTAGACCTCGGGGTGCCCCATGAGCCAGAAGAGGTTTGCCTGCAACCAACTCGTCCCACCTCCGGCCGCGATGTAGAAACTGGTTGACGTCGCGCGGTCGAAGATCTGGTTCGCTTCGGCGATAAAGAAGAACGGGAAGGCGTAGAGCGCTAAGGCGGCCGTGATGATCGTTCCCCACACAAATATCGGAAGGCGATCCAGCGTCATCCCGCGGGTTCTCATCGTGATCACGGTGGTGATGAGATTGACGCTCGCCACGGTGGTCGACACTGTAAATATGACAATGGCCATCGCGAAAAAGTCCATACCGGGGCCCGCTTGGTCCCCGATGGTGCCCAGCGCCACCCAGCCGACGGGTAGCCCTCCGACGGCCAGGGTTCCCACCAGAGCCACCGCCGCGCTGACCAACGTCCACAGACTGAGGGCGTTAAGTCGGGGGAAGGCCATGTCTCGTGCGCCGATCATGATCGGCATGACAAAGTTGCCCCACGGTCCGGCCACGGCGACAATCAACGCCAAGATCATCACCATGCCGTGAATCGCGATGAAGCTGTTATAGACCTGCTGATTGACGAAGTGCGTTCCCGGCGTGATCAACTCGGTTCGAATGGCCATGGCCAAGATGCCGCCCACGGCCAACAGACCCATGGTGACCATGATGTACTGCACGCCGACCACTTTGTGATCCGTCGTGTACTTCCAGTAGCGCATACGGCCCTGTTTGTCGCCGGCGTAGTACAGGTTGTCCGCCCGGGTGTTGTCGCGACCGAGAAGCCATTGGAAAGGAGCGTTGAACGCGCCAATGCCAATCCAAAAGCCGAACATCCATCCCGTGATAGTCAGGATCGTGACCTGATCGCTAAAGTCGTCACTCCCGCTCCAAAAAAGGTGGCGTGCGAGGAACCAGCCGACCCAGGCCAGGACTACTCCCGCGACGATGGCCGTCGCAAAGTTCTGATGACGAGCCAGTCCCCCGCCCTGGGGCTGCGCGGTGGTCGCGGTGTGCTCCAATGTCGTTGTCATGGTTCCTCCTACGCTCGTGCTGGCTGCGCGGCCAGCCAGCTAGAGAATTTCTGCGGGGTGACCACGTAACCCACCGCGTCCATGAAGGCGTGGTTGAGTCCGCAGAACTGCTCACAGCGCACTTCAAAGACGCCCAACTTGTCGGGCGTGGTGTGAATCGTGGTGATCGTGCCTGGGTTGGCGTCGACCTGAACGCCCATGTTGACCACCCAGAAGCCGTGGGTCACGTCAACGGAGGTCACGCGAAACTCCACTTCACGATTCTCGGGCAGGTAGAGCTCGTTGGACACCACGTGGGTCCCGGGATAGGCAAACGTCCACACCCACTGCTGTCCCGTGACGTTGACGATCAACGGGTCCGACGAGGAGTTATTGTTCTCTGCCGCCAAGGCTCCGAGGCCCCACACCAACACGAACACGGTCAAGATCGCCGACGCGGTAATCCACGAGGTCAAAATCTTGGTGCTTTCTCGAATCTGCGGTGCGGGCGGCGGCACTCCGTCGCCGCGATAACGAGAATGCCGCAGCACGTGGAGCGCGCTGGCGTACACGCCCGCCGCGACCGGCGCCGCGCACACGCTGAAGAGGATCAGCGTGGTCATCGTGAGGTGAGCATCGTTGCTCATAGCCTCGGGCATGTAACGCCGTGGGAGCCAGAGCGACAGGCCCACGCCGACGGCCGTCAGTATTACCCACGTCCAGTAAAAGCTTCGAAGCGACTTCTTCGGTGAGGTATCCACGTTGCTCCCTAACTAACCGTGATGGTGCCGGACATGTAGCCAAACGACGACATCGCCTCGCCAAAGCCGTTTCCTAGACGAGATCCACCGCAGGGAAACTCGCAGTTGAACTCATAGACCGCGGGCCCACCGGTCTTGAACGAAAACTTCACGACGACGGGCTTCGGATAGGCCCCCGCGCCTATCTTCACGGGGAACTTCGTGCCGAAGTTGTAGGGAAGTGGGACCGAGACGAACAGGGTCTTGCCGTTGCCCGGAATACCCCGCATCGTGAACGTGTGCCCTACATCGCCGTAGGCGACGTGCGTTTCTGTCTTTCCGTTCACCGTGTCGGTACCGCCAATCGTGCCAATGACGTTGTCAAAGAACTGATTGTTCACGTTGCCGCCCGTGTCGTACTGATTGATGGTCACGTCAACGGTGGTATTCGGCGGGACCACCACATTGTCATTGGAGTAGGTCACCCAGTCGGGATGCGGGCCGCCGTTAGCCCCATGAACACCCTCAAGGGAGTCGGGATAGGTGGCCAGAGTCACCGAACAGGTGTGAGCCTGCGTGGTGCTTTCAACGCAGTGGAGGGCCTTTTGGTGCGGAGTACTGCTGGCGAGAACAAAACCTCCCAATGCCAAGGCCCCCCCACCGAGAAGCACTGACGCCAAGGCCACACCCAGCGACTTAGATCTGTCCATGCCCCCTCCTTCGACGAATTACCAAAAACCGTGATGAGACTCGCGAAAGGCAGCCGTGTTAAAGGTATCGGAAGTTTTAACCATGCGTTTACTAAAATCAACGATGTGCCCGAAATTCATAAGAATATTTTCAGGATCTACCTCGGGCTTTTTCTGGCGGAACTGATCTGCATTCCCGCGTTCATCATTGAGATTTTCCGCGCACTAGGGGGAAACGAACTCTCTTGGGCGTACGTTTTTGAGTGGCCTCTGTTTGGGGTATACGCAATTTATATGTGGCGCAAGATGCTGCGCCAAGAGCGCGGGCTCGAGGTTTCCAAACCGCGAACGCCGCACGACAAAGACGATCCGCGTCTGGCCGAGTGGAACGCGTACCTAGCTTCGGTTCATCGACTCGATCAACCCGGTACCCCCGAGAGTCGAGACGACTGACGCTCTAAAGCCTTAAACACAGAGCCGTCGCGTCTGATGAGGCGAAGAAGGATCACAATGAGCACCGGCCCGGCCCAGAAGTCGCCACAGATCCAGAGAATGCCCGCCGCGAGTCGCTGCTGGCTGAAGGCGGCGGCCGCGGTTCGCGCCATACCGGGCATCATTGCCATGCCGTGGCCCGGCGTCATCACGGTGTACCACGAGGACGACGTAAAGATCGACATGGCCATGGCGAGGAAGAACATCTCCGCGACGGTCACCAACACCATGGCGAACTGGTAGCGAATCTTGACGTGGTTCCTTCGAGGCGGCGACGGAATAAGGAAGTGAAAGAAGAAGAGCCCCGAAAAGAGAAAGGCCGGCTCCATCAGCCATTCCATGGCCCACGTGCGTCCCATCACGAAGTCGAAAACGACGGGCACGTGCGCCGAGACCATCACGACATTGAGCACCAGCGCTGCGGTCAGCGGGTGAAAGAGCCACCGGGGGGGGCGCCAGGTTCTCTCCCGGTACCACCACGTCAGGACCCGTCGCCGGGTGGGCGTGTCCAGGAGCCACCACAGTGAGCGGATGAAACTCGAGGCCACCACGCCCACGGGCACAATGAACATCACCAAAATGTGACAGATCATGTGAATCGGCAAACTCATCATCCCCTCGCGAGCAAAACTCGAGCCCGTCGCGAACCACAGGAGGCCAAAGGTCAACAGGGAGACGGCGAATTGGATGTTGATGCGTCGCGAACGGCCTGGTCGCCGCGAGTAGGCCAGCATCGAGGCGATAGCGCCGAGAATCGCGACGACCCCCAGCGGGGACAACATCAGTGCAGTCCGGCTTGACCGAGAAGCGTCATCAACTCGCTCTCGGCCGAACGCTGACCAGCCACGTTAGCGAGAGGTTCGTCGGGAATGATCCAACGCAGTCGCCCGGAGGGCTTAATGATGAACATGTAATCCGAGTGGATACTCATAAGATCTCCCGGCTCATTTGTCACACTAATCCCGTATTCGTTCCAAACTTTGCGCGTGGCACTTGTCTTGCCCGTGACGAAGTAAAAGTTCTTCATCCCCTTGAGATGATGGATGTAAATGAAGTGTCGGACGTTATCGATTGTCTGATGCAAGGGATTGGCCGCGACGACCACGATGTCAAGAGGAGTGGACGCGGGCCACTCGGAACGCACTTGTCGCAACTGAGCGGCCAGCAACGGACAGTCCGTCCAACAGACAGGGTCTAAGAACGTCAGCAAGGTGTAGCGCCCTTTGTGCTCTTCCAGCGAATAGGGCCGGTCGAACTGATCGGTCAAGGTGAAAACAGGTGCCTTGGTATTGACCGCCGCGGCCTGCCCGTTCTGCGCCACAAACAGAGTCGGCTCGGCCGCCGACACCGACGCCACTCCCATGGATACCACCGAAAAGGCAACCATGGCGAAGGCGAAGGCGGCCACCACTGCTCCGGAGCTCGAGCGAAGTTCCTCGGGTAGCCGACGGGGCAAGGGCGGAGCGGCACGATACCGCGCTTGAGCACAGAAGGTAAGCACCGCCAGGGGTATGAGCGAGTTGAGGTCCGTAGCCAGACCGCCAAAGATTGGCACGTCCTCGCCCGCCACCCAAAAAAATACGGCGCCCACCGCCACCGCGTAGGCGGGCCAATTGACGGCGTGCGTACTCGAATACCACAGCCCGACAGCGCACACCACCAACCACAAAACCACGACCACGTTGAATCCCCCGCCGAGAGTGCCCGCGACGTCGCCGACGCGATTGACGATCCAAGCCAAGGGGTGAGGCTGCGCTGTAGAGGTCATCGTTCTCGCCATCGCCGTCAGGGCGTTGGCGTTACCACCGTGCCAAAAACCCGCGTTCGGAAGTACCTGCAGGATCGCCCCAATACCGAGGACGAGGGCCATCAGTCGCAAGGTGAAGTGAGAGAAGTGCTCGGCAAAATATCGCGGAGGGAGAGCGATCCACACCATCGCCACGAAGTAGAAGAACGTCGCGCCCGGCCATCCAAAGAGAATGGAACTTCCTGAGGCGAAGGCCCCGCCGAAGCCATTTCCTACCACCCAAATCAACAAAGCCCAGCCCGCACCGGCGACCGCGATCAGTCGCCCGGTCGCGGCGTTGGACACGATGAGCCCCAGCCCGATACCCATCTGAATCCAAGCGGTTCCCGTGGCTAACGCGATGGGGTGCGCGTTCCACAAGTGAATGCTCGAGTACATGAGCGGGTGTAGCCACGTCGGAGCCCCTGCGATGGTGGGCTTTACGACGTCGTTGGCAAGACCGAGCGGCATCCCGGGCTGAAACTGCAAGATTCCGTCGACCACCCAAATGACCCCGAAGGCGAGACGCAGGTAGGTTCTCGCCCGCGGTTCGTTGAGCCCACCCTTCGAGAGGTTGAAGGTGTTCAGGCGACGCAACAGAGTGGCGCCGAGCAGTACAGCGAGGGCGATCGCGATGATCCAGTACACGCTTTCGACGTAGACGCTGTGGTGAAAGAGCGAGACCACGATCGGGTTGTCGAGAGAGACGTTGTTCCTGAACATCCCCGGCATGCGGAACTCCTTCCTACTCGAGAACCGTCTGCGCAATCGACGACAAGACCCCGTTGACGAACGCTGATGAACCGTCAGTCGAGAACACCTTCGCCAACTCCACGGCCTCGTCCAGAATAACCGCGGGTGGTGGGGGATTTTCCATCAGCATCTCCCCGACCGCCAACGTCATGATCAATCGATCGACGAGCGCGATGCGCTCTAGGGGCCAGTCGATAGAGAACTCGCTGATGAGTTCATTGGCGCGCGGTTGATGGGACTCCGCTGAGGTGAGCAGAGAGAGCGTGTACTCATCAGGTCGCGTGTTCAACTCCGTCACGATGACCGCCACCGGTCGTTCTTTGATGGCCGACTCGTAGAAGATCTCAAGAGCTCGCTCGCGAGCTCGGTGACGGTTGCGCCCGAGTTCGCTCACTACGCGCGAGTCATGTACTCGCCGGTGCGAGTGTCGACCTTGATGGCCTCACCCGGACCGACGAACAGCGGCACCTGCACGACGTAGCCCGTCTCGAGCGTGGCCGGCTTACGCGCCCCCGAGACCCGGTCGCCCTGCACGCCGGGCTCGGTCTCGGCGATGGTGAGTTCCACGGAGGCGGGTAGCTCCACACCGATGATTTCGTCGTTAAAGGAGATCAGCATGGCCTTGCCCGTCTCTTTGAGGAAGTTGGTCGCCTCGCCCAGGCTCTTCGACGAGACCGGGACCTGATCGAAGTTGACCTGGTCCATGAAGATGTAGTCGTCACCGTCGCGGTAGAGGTACTGGGTGTCGCGCTTATCGATGATGGCCTGTTCGAGTCGCTCGTCCGACCGGTACGTTCTTTCGATGACCGCTCCCGTACGAGCGTTGCGAAGCTTGGTCCGCACGAAGGCACCGCCCTTGCCGGGCTTGACGTGCTGGAACTCCATCACGGTGAAGAGGCCGTCGTCGATTTTGATGGTGATGCCGTTTTTAATGTCCGAGGTAGAGATGGCGGCCATGGGCCTGATTGCCTTTCGCGTTTAGTGCGTTCACCATTCTAGGAGATGCGTCTTCGAGTCCTACGAGGAGGCCCCCAGCAAGTAGCGCACCGCGTCGAGGGCGAGGTCGTAACTAAGGGGCCCAAATCCCGCGATCGAGCCATTCACCACTCCGGCCAAGGTGCTGACGTGTCGATAGGGCTCGCGGGCGGCGGGATTTGAGAGGTGGACTTCGACTTTCACGCCTTCGAACGTTGCTAGTGCGTCGGCGAGCGCCCAGGAAGTGTGAGTGAGAGCGCCTGCGTTCAACACGACGGCGATGGCTTCGCCCCGTGCGTCACGAATGGCTTCGATGAGGTCTCCCTCAAAGTTTGATTGCACGTCGCGCACTACGAAACCGGCCTCGGCCGCGCGAGAAGTGAAGTTCGCTACGTGTTCGGCCAGCGTGGTTGCGCCGTAGATCTCAGGGCTCCGGGTGCCAAGTTGTTCGAGGTTCGGACCCGACAACAGCAAAATGACGCCACTCATGATTCTCCTTTGAAGAGTTCGAGGGTACTGCGAACGATGGACGACTCCACTGCGCGAACTAACTCAAAGCCCTGGGGACCGTCTAACACGAAGCTCAAGTCGTGACGGGCCTTTTTGTCGTGGGTCATAAAGTCGATCAGCGTGTCCACGTCGAAGTGACCGCTTAAGCGCCGTTGAAGTCCAAAACCGTCGAGCACGGCGTCGTGCGTGATCACCACGTCCTCGCCCACGCGTCCAAGAGCGCGAGCCAGCCGGGCGGCGAAGGCGAGGCCCACGGCGACCGCCTCACCGTGTCGGAGCTCATCGGAGTTCTCAGAGAGCACTACCGCTTCGAGGGCGTGAGCCAGCGTGTGTCCGTAGTTCAATAGAGCGCGGGCGTCGCCCTCGCGTTCGTCGCTGGCCACGATGGTCGCCTTGAGTTGCACCGAGAGTTCAATGAGGTCCGTCAGCGGAGTGGCCTCGACGTTCGCGGCGTCGCGACCCTCCAAGAGCCAGCACTTGGCGACTTCGCCCAGGCCGTTTCGTCGTTCTCGCTCGGGCAGAGTGGACAAGACGCTCGTGTCGCAGAGTACACCGAGAGGCTGGTGAAACGCGCCGACGAGATTCTTTCCCGCCGGAATGTTGATACCGGTTTTGCCGCCGACCGCCGCGTCAACCTGCGCCACCAATGAGGTCGGCACCTGAACAAGGGCGACGCCGCGCAAGAAGGTGGCCGCCGCAAAACCCGCCAGATCAGTAATGGCCCCTCCCCCAACTCCTACTACCACGTCGTCGCGTGAGAGACGGTGTTCGGCCAGAGAGTCGAGCAGCCGCTCGTACGAGCCGATCGTCTTGGCCGACTCACCCTCCGGCACGACGACGGTGAACTGATCCACACCGCTCGACAAATCGAACCACGGCTGTTCTTGAAGCGATGTTGAGGTCACGATGGCGGCACACTGGGCGTTCGGAGCGCGACGCGCCACAAGCGCGGACAAGCCGTCGCGAGCTCCCTCGTCGATGACGACCTCGTAACTACGTTCTTTGAGATCCACGGTGATGTTCACGAGGGATAGCTCTCGATCGCTTCGAGGACCTTCTGCACCACGTCGTCGAACGAACCGGAGGAGTCCACTCGGGCCTGACTGCACTGGCGGTACCAGGGCTCTCGTCGTTGGCGCAGATCTCTCAGCGCCGCGGCGTGATCGTCCCCCAGTAGAGGGCGATCCCCGTCGCCCACTCGTTCGAGCAGGGTGGTGTCCTCGCAGTCGAGCCAGAGCGTGAACTCCGCCTCGAGGAGGTCTCTCGCCTCAGGGGTCGTCACCACCCCGGCGCCCGTCGCTACCACGCCGTTACTCGCCAGTGCCGGGCGCAACGCGTCGAGTTCTCTTTCACGAAAGGCAGTCTCCCCGTGCTCGCGCAGGTACTGGGCGGCTGGCATGCCCACGTCGCGGGCAACGGCGTCGTCGGTGTCAATCGCGACGCAGCCCCACCGTTCACCGAGCGCTCGGGCGAGCGACGTCTTCCCCGTCCCGGGCAACCCCACCAACACCACGCGGGCCACCCTTAGTCCGACGAAGCGGCCGACGCCGTCGAGCCCAGGTGCGCTACGTAAGCGTCACGGTTGCGCACGAACTCCTCGACGGTGTCGCCACCAAACTTTCGCAGTGCTTCGTTGGCGATGACGAGGGCCATCATCGCTTCTGCGACCACACCGAGCGCCGGCACGGCGGTGACGTCGGTTCGCTCCTTAAAGGAGATGGTTGACTCACCCGTCGCCAGATCCACCGTTTCGAGGACCGGTCGATTCAAGGTGGAGAGAGGTTTCATGGCTACTTTGGCGATGATGGGCGCACCCGAGGAGATGCCCCCCTCCAGTCCTCCGGCGTGGTTGCTGCGACGGATGTACCCGCCGCCGATCAGGTACGAAGGATCAGCGGCGATCGCGTCGTGCGCCACGCTACCCCGCTGGCTGGCCTGGGTCATTCCGTCGCCGATCTCCACGGCCTTGACGGCCTGGATGCTCATCAACGCCCCCGCCAAGAGTCCGTCTAACTTTCGGTCCCAGTGAACGTGGCTTCCGAGTCCGACCGGCACTCCGTAGGCGATCACTTCGACGATCCCGCCGAGCGAGTCCCCGACCTTGGCCGCCGCCTTGATCTCGCTAATCATGGCTGCTTCGACCGACGGGTCAAAACAACGCACCTCACTGTCGTCGATCGTGTCAAGGTCCTCCGGCAAGGGCCGGGCCCCACCGGTCTGCGCTTCCCCGATGCGAATGACGTGGCTGACGATGGCGACGCCGATGGTCGCGAGCAAGGACTTGGCTAGTCGACCGGCCACCACGCGCGCCGCGGTCTCGCGCGCACTGGCGCGTTCCAGGACGTCACGCGCGTCGTCGAAGGCGTACTTCTGCATGCCGGCGAGATCGGCGTGACCGGGGCGAGGCGCGGTCAACTTTTTGCCCGGGAACCCGGGGGCCGCTGACATCTCCTCCTGCCACTTCGGCCACTCCGAGTTTAAGATCTCGACCGCCACCGGTGAACCCAGCGTGCGGCCGTGTCGAATGCCGCCGATCAGTCGTAGTTCGTCGCGCTCGAATCGCATGCGAGGACCTCGACCGTATCCCAGTCGGCGACGGGCTAGTTCATCGGCCAGGTCGTCCTCTTTCACGCAGAGTCCCGACGGCAGACCCTCAACGATGACGCTCAGTGAGGGACCGTGACTCTCACCCGCCGTGAGGAAGCGCAACATTTAACAATTCTAGAGCGAAGCCCTCGGGCCTCTACTCCTTGGAGTAAAAGGGATTCTCTCCCGAGGCGTGATCCGTGACATCGAGCACACCGGTCAGTTCGGGGATCGACTCTTTCAACATCGTCTCAATACCTTGTGACAAGGTCATGCGACTCATGGCGCAGCCTTGACAGCCCCCCGAGAGCTTGATGTAGGCGACCTTCTTCTCCTCGTCCAGGGCCACCAAGTCGGCGCGGCCGCCGTGCGAGGCGATGGCCGGATTGACTTGATCCTCCAGAACATCCAAGGCCACGAGCGCGGTGGGCCCACTGATGCCGTAGGCCAAGATCTCGGCCGGCAGTCCGGGGTTGGCCTCCTCGGGGGTCGGGCTGTTCGGATTCACGAGCACGAGTCCACCGCCGCCGTCGCTTTGAAACTCCAGTCGGCTCCCCTTCAGTCGATCGACGCTGGCGGCCGGAACCACAATGGTCACCTCGCCGTCACGACCCACGGCCGCGTCGCTGGGCGCCAAGTTGAGTTCCGAGAAATAAAGGTCGTAGGTGTAGCCCGCGCCCTTCGTCCCCGTCACTTCAATCCAGAGCGCTAACGAGTCACTGGGCGCCTCACCCGCGAGCGCGTCAAGGACGACGTTGCGCGCTTCATCAGTCATGGTGAGCACGTCAAATGTGTCGATGGAAGTCATGGACGAAGTCTAGAGGTGCCTCACGGGACACGTCACGGCAACTAAGTTTTCTCCGTGGCATCTATTCCGAGCGACGCGCACGAGTGGGTGAGCTTCGAAGACACCAAGCGCGAGCGAACCTGGATGTTCGACGTCACCTTCTTGGAGAGCAATTGGACCTGCATCTTCGGCAACGGCTGCCAAGGCGTGCTCACCGGCGCGACGCCCGAGTTGGTCCAGGGGTGTTGCAGTTACGGGGCTCACTTCGTCGATGAAAAGGATCAGCGACGGGTGGAGAAAGCGGCCAAGCGCCTGACGGCGGAACAGTGGCAGTTCAAGTCCAAGGGGAAAAACGGCACCACCCGCGTAAAGAAGAACGGCGAGATCGTTACCCGCCTGGTCCAGGACGCCTGCATCTTTCTCAATCGTCCCGGCTTTGATCGTGGCCCGGGGTGTGCCCTGCACGTGATGGCCATCGACAACGAAGAGAGTTACATACCTCTCAAGCCCGAAGTCTGTTGGCAACTACCTCTGCGTCGAGACGACGAGGTTCAAGACGACGGTCACGTCATCACGCGCATCTCGCAGTGGGACCGGCGCGACTGGGGACCGGGCGGCGCGGAGTTCCACTGGTGGTGCACCGAGTCCGCGTCGGCCTTCGTCGGCAAGACGCGAGTGGTCGACTCCATGCAAGAAGAACTCACCGCCATGGTGGGCTCTCCGGTCTACGACCGGCTTCGGGCCTACATGGACCAGCGGGCCACCCAACCCAAGGCCACGCGACTCGCTCACCCGGTGCTGCGGAAGAAGGCTTAGCCTTCTGCGGCGAGAGGATCCTCTTCGTTAAACGAGGTTCGAGGAAGGGAACCCAGGATCTCGTCGTAGCGATCTTCCTCGGCCAGACACCACTCGGCGTGCACGTCATCGGGGGCGGCACTGCACTCGGCACAGGTGGTAGCGCGAGGACCCGTTGACCGCTTGAGTTCTCGGGCTTCTACAAAACGGCGATGGCGGCCCTTTTTCACGTCAACTCCTCACTGGTCGCGGGCCAATACCTGGCGGCGACCACAACCCAAAAAAGCCTGAGTTGAGTATCCATACTACCAAGTCGGGTCCGCAACAATGCCCCTAACATTTGCCTGTGAGCCAAGCCTTTGATCCCAATGAGATGATTCTGCGCTTTCGTGAACGCGCCGAGGCGGTGAAACGTCGGGGCCTCCCCCCGGTTGAAGGACCGGAGCGTCTTCGCTTCATCGAAGCGGCCAAGATCGACTTCCAAGACTTCGCGATGCTTGGTGACGCCACGGCCACACTGGACGACGGCGTCCTGCGACTCGAGATCGATCTGCGACCGCCGAGCAACTAGTTCGACGTGACGCTCGCAATACGGGCCGACGCTTCGGAGAGTTGAGCGACGCCCTGGGTTAAGTAGTGAAGAGCCTTGGCGCGTTTCACCGCGCTCTGGGCGGCGTCGTAACAGACGTTGGCCCCCGCGCCCAGGTTGTTGTAGGCCTTGGCGAGAATGGTGGTTGTCTGGTGATCAGGTGTCGGTAGCGCGGAGTTGGCTTGCTCGCTTTCCAGCAGCATCACAGCGCAGACGGTGTGAAGATCAAGAGTGGTCGTGGAGTTGTGGCGCAACGCGTTGGCCGAGTGACGCGCGTCGTTGAGCAGCGTGTGATTGTTGGCGACGTAGTTACTCTGGCTCACCCACTTGGACATCGCGCTGGCCAGACTCACCGTTCCACAGGCGCTCAACAACAGACCGGCGATCAACAACACGCCGAGGACTTTAATCACTCGACGACCACGAGACGAAGCTGCCGGGGCCCGCGGCGCAACACCAGGTATCGCCCGTGCAGCGCGTCCGAGACTTCGACGCGCGACTCGGCGTTCAGGCGCTCGTTGTTCAAGTAGACGCCACCTTGTTCGATGAAGCGCCGCGCCTCGCCCTTCGATTTGGCGAGTTCGCTGCTCACCAGCAAATCCACGGGGTCAGCCCCTTCGAGCAGTTCGCTGCGCGACCACGACGACGATGGCGCGTCCTCTAAGACGTCGAGCAAGGTCGCTTCGTCGAGGTCGGCAATGGAGGTCGAAAAGAGGGCCTCGCCGGCGCGCTCGGCTTTGAGCGCAGCGCCCTCGCCGTGGACCATGCTGACGACGGCGAGCGCCAGGGCGCGTTGGGCTCGACGTTCCTCGGGCCGGGCTTTCGTGGCCGCGTCGAGTTCGAGAATCGTGTCGTGGTCGAGGAAGGTGAAAAAACGAAGTAGTTGGGACACGATGACGTCATCGCTGTTTAAGAGGTACTGGAACATCTTGAACGGCGAGGTGCGTTGGGGATCGAGCCAGATATTCTCTCCCGTCTCCGACTTGCCGAACTTGGTACCGTCGGCGCGCAGGAGAAGCGGCGAGGTCAGCCCGTACGCGGTCTCGCCCGTCTGCTTGCGCACGAGTTCCGTGCCCATGGTGATGTTGCCCCACTGATCGGAGCCCCCCATCTGCAGCGTGCACCCCTGGTCGAGATTCAGTCGGAGAAAGTCATAGGCCTGCAACAACATGTACGTGAACTCCGTGAAGGAAAGCCCCACGTCGTCGCGGTCCAGGCGACTCTTCACCGACTCCTTGGCGATCATCTGATTCACCGTGAAATGCTTGCCGACGTCGCGTAAGAAGTCCGTGAGGGGGATCGTCGTGAGCCAGTCGGCGTTGTTGAGGAGCTTGGCCTGCGCCCCCCCCGCGCTAGGAGAGAAGTCCAGGAACTTCGCCATCTGCCCGCGAATACCCGCGAGGTTGGTGTCGAGTTGCTCGAGCGTCAGAAGCGGACGCTCGGTGTCCTTGAAACTGGGGTCCCCCACCAGTCCGGTGCCCCCACCGGCAAGCGCGATCGGACAGTTCCCGGCGAGTTGGAGACGACGAAGATTGCACAGCGGCAGCAGGGAGCCCAAGTGCAGAGACGACGCCGTGGGGTCGAATCCCACGTAGGCCGTCACCGCGCCCGCGTTCAGGCGCGCGAAGATGGCCTCGTCGGTGACCTGGGCAATCAGACCGCGAAAACGCCAATCTTCCTCGAGTTTCATCACCTCAGTCTACGAGACCCTTTTGCTAGAGGAGTTCGTGAGAAGCGGGAACATGGACCTGGAGCCAGACCAACAGCGTGTTCCACCAACCCGTCACTTCGCAGATGCCAATGGCAATGAGTAACACGCCGCCGGCGATGCCGATCACGCGGGCGTGACGACGCAACCAGGTGGACGCCGTCGCCATCCACTCCGTGGCGATGGCGGCCACCAAGAAAGGAATGCCCAGACCGAAGCAGTAAAACAAGACAAGGATTGATCCCCGAAGAGCCGTGGCGCCGTGCAGCGAACTGGCCAAGCCCAAGATGGCCGCCAGGGTCGGACCAATACACGGGGTCCAACCGAGTCCGAAGGTAAAGCCCAACGCGCCGGCACCAAGAACCGTGGCGTGCGGGAGATGATGGACGCGGCGCTCGCGTTGCAACCACGACGAGGGCAACCATCCGGCAAAGAAAAAACCGAGGGCGATAGTGACCACACCAAAGATGCGCTCGAGTACTCGTTCGTGGTTGTGCAGTGCCGCGCCGAACGCCCCGAAAAGAGCGCCGATGCTCACAAAGACCAGGGCAAAGCCAAGGATGAAGGCGATGGATCCCAACACCGCTCGACCCCGTCCCGAGGGGCCTTCGATGCGACCCGTGGCGCCCGACAGAAACGCCAGATAGCCGGGAAGGAGAGGAAGAACGCAGGGAGAGAGGAAGGAGACAAGCCCCGCGGCGACCGCCAAGGGAATCGCCAGAAACAGCGACGCCGGCAGTGCGGCGATCACTCGCCCGCCCCTCTCACTAGCGAAGCAACGTGCTCGTTCCATTCGTCGTGCACCCGAACGTTCTCCTCGCGCGTGGGAACACTCGCGACCACGACGCTGAGTCCCTTGCGCGACAGGCCCTTCTCAACGGCGCGTCTCAACTCCTCCAGCGTCGAGACGGTGATGGCGTCGTGGCCAAAGGCGAGGGCAATCGCTGCAAGGTTGTGTGCTCGAGGCGTGCCGAAGAGCAACTCGAACTCTTCGCGCTCGAGAGCGCCCGCTTGGGGCAGAAACGAAAAGATGCCACCGCCGTGGTTGTCGACCACGACCAGCACGCCCGTGCCGCCACCCTCACCAAAACCATCCATAAGTCCTGACACATCATGGAGCATGGTGAGGTCGCCGACGAGACCCAGCACCGATGATCCCGAGCCGACCCCCAAGACGGTCGACACCACGCCGTCGATGCCGTTCACCCCACGGTTGGCGTAGGTCGCATACTGGCGGGTTGTTCCCCACCACTCCACGTCGCGCACGGGCATCGACGAGCCCACCACCAGAGGGACCCGCTCGAGGTTGGCCGTCTCGACCATCGCGCGAGCCACCAACGGCTCGTTCAACGCTCCCGACGCGTCGAGACCGACCAACCACGTCTCCACGGCGCTCGACGCGTTACTCCAGAGCGCCGCGTACGACGGGTCGGCCGACTCGCCGCTCCCGACTCTCGGCAGACCCTCGACGGTCGTCTCGATCAATCGATCGGGGTCTGACACAAAGCCCGCGCCGTCGAAGGCGAGTGTTCGAACGTGCCACTCCCGAAGTCGTTCTCCGAGAACCTTCGAAGCAGGCAGGCCACCCAGTCGTATCACGACGTCGGGCCTCGCTCTGTCCACGAACTCACTTACTCGCAACAGGGAGTCGAAGTGAGCCAGTGAACCTTCCGCCGTGGCGTCGCCCAGCACCACCCAGTGCAGCGAGGTCAACTGGTTGATGAGGTCCCTCTCCACCCCGCGCCCCACGACGCACAGAACGCGCTTTCCACTCACGTTCAACGTCGCCAATGACGTCGACGCGAGCAGGTCCGTTAACGGTTCGGCCTCGACGCCGACGCGAGAGGGAAGGGCGAAGGGCGTTGCCAACAGTGGTTCCACGAACGCAGCGTTCAAGTGCACCGGCCCGGGTGCATCAGCCACGCCCCGGGCACTACGCCACAGGCGCCGTGCCAGGGGCCGCCACGTGGGCGCGCGTTCGGCGCGAGCCACCCCGGGCTCTTCGAAGGACCTGACCATGTTGCCGTACAGCTCGTGCTGATCGATAACCTGCGGCGCGCCGACGCCGTGCAGTTCGGGTGGACGATCGGCCGTCACGATGATCAGCGGCACGAAGGATAGGTCCGCTTCGGCGACGGCGGCGTGTAACTCGGCCGCGGCCGTGCCACTAGTGACGACCACGACCACGGGGGTCTTCGTGGCCAGCGATCGACCGAGAGCAAAGAACCCGGCGCTTCGTTCATCGAGGCGCACGTGGAGTCGCATCTCCCTACGTGCAGCCGCGGCCAGGGCCAGAGGGGTCGATCGCGACCCGGGGCACAGCACAACGTCACGCAGTCCCCACTGAGACCACTCATCGAAGAGCGTCGCCGCAAACGTAGCCTGAGCCTCGCTCGCGCTCGGTACGCTACGTGACAATGTCGCTCCTCGGTCTACAACGCGTTGGCTCTGGTCCGACGCTGGTTTGGCTCCACGGGTTTACCCAAACCAAGGACTCAGCGCACGAGTTTCTCTCCATTCTGGCAGGAACCCACGAGTTGCTAACGATCGACCTACCAGGACACGGGGAGAACGCGAACGTGAGCGCGTCACTGGAACAGACCGCCGATCTACTCGCCGAGGTACTGCCACGGGAACCCTTCATTCTCGGTGGCTACTCCTTCGGAGGGCGCGTGGCGCTGCACGTCGCGCATCGCCATCCCGAGCGACTCTCGCACCTCGTCGTCTTGAGCGCCACTCTCGGCATTCGTGACGAAGACCAACGGCGCGAGCGGCGCGAGCGCGACGAACGACTAGCCGAGCACCTAGAAGAGGTAGGCGCCGACGCCTTCCTCGACGAGTGGCTGGCTCAGCCGATGTTCGCGTCGCTCCCCCGCGACGAACGAGAGCGCCGGTCGCGCAGCCACGACACCCACGGGCTGGCCACCTCGCTTCGATTAGCCGGCACGGGCACCCAACATTGGTTGGGCGACGTCTTATCGGTATTCGATCGCCCCTCGTTGGTGCTCGCCGGCGCCAACGACAAGAAGTTCGTCACCGAAGCTCGGCGCCTTCAAGACGCGCTTCGCGACGCTTCCTGCGCTTTCGTCGCTGACGCCGGTCACGCGGCCCACCTGGAACGACCGGGCCTCGTCGCGGAACTCGTGAGCGACCTCTAACCCCAGTAGCTATGAAGCGCGAGCAGCACCGCCAGTAGTGCGCCCAACTGCAGCTGGGCCCGGGCTGAGTACTTCAACATGACCAGTAACTCTCGACCCGAGCGTGGCGAGAAAGCGAAGCGCAGCGCGGGAAAGTACACCACGAGGGCCACGAGGGCCGCGGCCAGCTGTTTCGCACCGAGTGCGCCGACCACGACGCCGACGACACAGGTCACGTAGAGCCACGACGCACGCTCTCGGCCCAGGCGTGCCGCCAACGTCTTCTTTCCCGCGGCGCGATCGCCGTCCACGTCGCGCAGATTGTTCGCTTCGAGTAGTGCACACGCCATAGATCCGGTGGCCACCCCTAACCACCACGCTCTCGAGGGAATCGATAGATGCTGCGTGTAGGTGGTGCCGACCGTCGCTACCAGGCCGAAGTAGACAAAGACGAAGAGTTCGCCGAACCCGTAGTAGCCATAAGGTCTCGGTCCCCCGGTGTAGAACCAGCCCGCCAGGACGGCCGTCGCACCGATAAACACCAACCACCACGAGGTGCGCGACGCCAACCACAAGCCCGCAAGGCAGGCCAACGCGAAGCCGCTGAACGCCGCGTCGCGCACGCGGCTAGCAGCCACCAACTTCGACGCCGTCAAACGAAAAGGGCCTACGCGAACGGCGTCGGTTCCTCGAACACCGTCGGAGTAGTCGTTGGCGAAGTTCGTGGCGATCTGCAGCAAAAGGGCGATCACGAGACAGAGGGCGCCGTTTAGCCAGTTCAGTGTTGCGGGACGCACCAGCAACACGCCGACCACCACGGGCACACCCGCCGCCGGCAGCGTGCGAGGACGCGCCGCGAGGACCCATCGCCGAAACGGCCCCGGAACGTCGGTCATGGACGCTTGGGAAACTTCGAGAAGTCTGGCTTTCGCCTCTCAAGGTACGCGTTGCGACCTTCTTGTCCCTCTTCGGACATGTAAAAAAGCATGGTGGCGTCCCCGGCCAGTTGCTGCACACCGGCGAGTCCGTCGTCGGCGGCGTTGAAGCCCGCCTTCAGCATTCGAAGGGCGATCGGCGAGAGGGTCAAAATCTGTCGGCACCAAGCCACCGTCTCTCTTTCAAGATCATCGAGGGGCACCACCGTATTGACGAGTCCCCACTCAAGCGCCTGCGCCGCGTCGTACTGACGACAGAGAAACCACACCTCTTTTGCTCGTTTGAGCCCGATGGTTCGCGCCAAGAGCGACGAACCGTACCCCCCGTCGAAGGAACCGACGCGCGGTCCGGTCTGACCAAAGCGGGCGTTGTCGGCCGCCAGGGAGAGGTCGCACACCAGGTGCAAAATATGTCCGCCGCCAATGGCGTATCCCGCGACCTGAGCAATGACGGGCTTGGGTAGCCGACGAATCTGAATCTGAAGATCCAACACGTTGAGCCGACCCACGCCCTGTTCGGCCACGTCATCGTCACCCATGTAGCCGTCGTCGCCGCGAATTCGCTGGTCGCCCCCGGAACAGAAGGCGTCGAAACCCGCGCCCGTTAAGACGATGACGCCGACGGTGATGTCATCGCGAGCCGTCTCGAAGGCGCGAGCGAGTTCGAAGAGGGTTTGAGGTCGGAAGGCGTTGCGTACTTCGGGACGATTGATCGTGATGCGCGCGATACCGTCGGCGACTTCGTAGATAATGTCGCGGTACTCGCCGCCTCGGACCCACTCGGGCAGGGGCTGGGAGCGAAGCTCCTCGAGGGGATCGGACGGAGGGCCGGAAATGACGGTTGATGCCATGGCTCCCACGCTACCGTTCTCGTCCGCGCAGCCCTCAAACCGGCGCGACCACCACGCCGGGCGTCGCGCGGTCCCCGGGTCGTTCGGCGTGGAGCCGTAAACGCTCGGAGAGGTCGGCGCGAAGGGCCGCCAAGTCGGGGTCGCTGTAGCGGTTTACTCGCTGCAAGGGATCATCGCGCAAGTCGTACAACTCCCCTTCGGTTCCGTCATGCATCGTGCCGGGCAAGTACTCGGTGTAGAGATAGTCCGTCGTGACAATCGATCGCACGTGGACACCAATACCAAAGAACGCGGAGTCCCACTCGGTGACGGTGGCCTCGAAGTGTCGCGCGGACGCGTCGTCATCGGACACGGGAAGCACCGCCCCCTCGACCCAGGACGGAGCCGCGACCCCGGCGACGCTGAGAAAGGTGGCGGCCAGTGAGACCAGACTGACCGGCGCGTGAACGACCGACGGCGCGGGGTTGGTCGACGGCGCCGGACGCCAGATGAGCGGCAGGCGCATGAGGGCGTCGACGTGATACGGGCCCTTAAAGAGGAGTCCAAAGTCGCCTTGCAGTTCCCCGTGATCGGACGTGAAGATCACGTCCACGTCAGACGACCATCCCTTAGCCTCCAGCGCCGAGAGCACTCGTCCCACCGCTTCATCGATCAGTTCCACCTCGATGGCGTTCAGGGCGTTTACTTCTCGCACTTGTTCGGCCGTCATCGAGGCGGGCACCCACTTCGCGGGAGCTTCGTAGTTCGACACGACGCGTCCGTCGTACCAGGCCCGCCAGTGTCGAGCCTTCTCGTCCAGGATCGACTCTCGCAACGCCGCGGTCTCGGGGTAGTTCGCCGGGAGGGGAACGTCGTGCCAGTTGACGCGGTGACGCTCCGAGGAGGGCGGATCCCAGGGGTGATGGGGGTCGGGGAAACTCATCCAGCAGAACCAGTCGGCCTCGTCGCTCTGAGCGTTGAGCCACCCGATGGTTCGATCAGCGACCCAGTCGGTGTGGTACCACTCGCGCGGTACGTCGTTGAACTTCACTTGCGGTGCGCCGGTATCGCCGCCACCCGCGGCGTTGACGTTGAAGTCACCGTCCACCACGTTGTAGAAACCAGCCAGCGACTCGGGATGCTGGTCGCGCATCCACTTGGCGTAGTGCAGCGGCCCCATCACCCCGTGGGTGGCGAACTCGAGATAGTCGAAGCCACGGTGCACGCCGCGGCGACCATCGAACCAGGGCTGCTCGATGGTCGGCACACCCAGATTGGCGAGGGCGTTCTCCGCGAATCGACCGAAGGGATCCATGAAGGGTTCGAAGTGAGCTTTGCCGATAAGAGCAGTGGCGTAGCCGACGTCGTGAAGACTTTCGGCCACCGAGGGCGCGTCGACGGGCAAGGTGACCCCGTTCATCCACGCGCCGTGCGTCGAGGGATACTGCCCAGTGAGCATCGACGCACGCGAGGGCATGCAGACGACCGAGGTCGGCTGACATCGCTCATAACGAATGCCCTGCGAGGCCAAACGGTCCAGCACCGGGGTTCGCGACAAGAAACCACCGTTGGCCCCCAGAGTGTCGAAGCGCTGTTGATCGGTCGTAATAAAGAGGATCTTGCGGCCCATACTTACTTCTGCTCTCGCGCCTCGGCGAAGGACTTGATCTGTTCGAGCGCTCCCACCGTGCCACCGGCGATGAGTAGCGCCAGCGTGTCGGGTTCCGCGCTGGTGGAGTAGACGCACAGCGAGTCTTTGGTACCGAGCTCAATCACGTCGATCGTGGCGAAGTGAAATCGATAGAGGGGTGAGGTGATGCGATACGCGAAGCGTCGCTGGAGGGCGTCGTTCACCAGGATCTCTTCGGGCATCTCGAGACCGGTCGCCAGCGTAATGGTTCGAAGGTTGCCCTCGATGGTGCACGAGACGACACCGGGGAACCACTCCACAATCGATTCGGGACGAGTGATCACGCTCCACACCGTGTCAGCGCCGGCGGCAATTCGCCGTTCGTGTCGCAAAGACGCCATGACTCTCATGTCTAGTACCTGGCCCCGCGATACTCGGTCGTAATCTCTCTACGTGCCATCTCTCGTCGCTCTCGACCTCCCGTTAGGTCCGCCACTCGAGACGGCCCTTCGTGAGTGCGTCGAGCAGGGCGAGGCCTTCTGTGTTCTCGATCAACGACTCTCTAAGCGTCGCCGACTGGAAGACCTCCAGGCCCTCGGTGCGACGTCGCTCCTCACCCGCGACGGTCGTTTCGACCTGCCCGAAGGGCGCGAAGTAGACGAGTCGATCGGTCTCGTCATGCTCACGTCGGGCTCCAGTGGGACACCGAAGGCAGCCGAACTGACCTGGGACGCCCTGCGCGCTAGCGCCGAGTTGACGCAGCGGACGTTACGCGGCGACGCTCCCCCTGTCTGGTTCCCTTGCCTTCCGGCCAACCACATCGGCGGGCTCGCTGTCGTACTGCGAGCCATCTTGAGTGACGCCGAGCTCCTCTGGGGTGAGAGTGAACAGATCGATCGCGCCGCGCGCGACGGCGCGACGCACGTGTCGATCGTGCGAACCCAACTCGCCCGCAATGACGTGAGCGGCTACTACCGCGTGCTCTTGGGAGGTGCGCGCCCGCCGGCGTCGCGTCCAAGCAACGTGATCGCCACCTGGGGAATGACCGAGACCGGGTCGGGCGTGGTCTATGACGGTGTCCCGTTGCCCGGCGTCGACGTGGTCGCCATTAACGGTGAGCTGTGCGTGCGAACACCCACGCTGTTTCGCTCCTATCGCGACGCCCCACGTCCCTCCATCGTCGGTCCCGATGGGCGAAGGGACTGGTTCCCCACCGGTGACGGAGGAGAAGTCCACGAGGGACGAGTCCACGTGCACGGGCGATTGGGCTTCGTCATCACCACCGGCGGAGAGAAACTGTGGCCCGAGGACTTAGAGGCGGCTCTTTCGCACTTGGAGGGTATTAGCGACGTCGCGATAACTGGCGTCCCCGATCCGGAGTGGGGTCAGCGAGTCATCGCCCTCGTAGTAGGAGACGGCGAGAATCACGACGACGCCATTCGTTCGACGGCCGCGGAACAGATTGGGCCGTGGGCCAAGCCCAAGGAGATCCGCTACGTGGTGGCCATCCCACGAACCGGCAACGGTAAAATCCAACGCCAGGCGCTCGGCCATCTTCACTAAGGGCTCTGCGCCGCTGACGCTGCGTCCAATGAGGCGGGTGGTTAGTGGGATCTCGGTCCTGAGCGCCGGAGTCGTCGGGCTCGCGTTGAGTTCCTGCGGTGTCGCTGCTAACTCGCCCTCCCTGTCGAGCGCTTCTCATTACGGCCAGTCCGGCGGTCGGTTCGAGGCGTCGTTCCCCTCACGAGTGCGCGAGACGACGTACCTCGACGCGGGAACGCGGCAACCCCAGTACGGCGTCGGCGCGCTGAACGACGTGGAGTACTCGAGTGGAAGTGGCGCTCCTCCCACCGTCAACGTGTCGGTGGAGACCCTGACCAACGTTGTTCCGAGGAAAAGGGCCCGGGCCTTTCTTCGGAGTTTTTTAGCCAGCGCTCACGGCGGTCGGATCATCGATCGACAGGGACATTTGGCAGCCGTGGAGATCGTTCCGGGTTGTAATCCCTCGGGTCAGTGCGTGGGCGACGTGGGGACTTTGGCAGTGTTGGACGGGAATAAAGTATTCACCGTGTGGACGGCGCAACCGAGCGTCGGCGCGGCGAAGGCCGAACTTCGGACGTTCGCGCTCGCCCCCGATTAGAGCCGACCTTAAGTGTCACGTAGTTGCGGGTTTTACTGGGGACTGTTAGCGTTCGTTTATCGACCTCTGGTTGGGGACTCGAGTCACTTCTATGTTTCATTTTTTGGGTTGCCAACCAGGCGCGCACCAATGAAAGTGACTTCACCGTGACATCTACTTACGAACCGACACCCGAAGACCATTTCACGTTCGGCCTCTGGACGGTCGGCAACACGGGACGCGACCCCTTCGGGGTTGAAGTTCGTGAACCGCTCGATCCCGTCGACACCGTCCACCACCTCGCCGAAATTGGCGCCTACGGCGTGACCCTGCACGACAATGATCTGGTCCCCGCCGGCTCCACCGCCGCCGAACGCGAAGCTCTCATCAAGCGATTCCGCGCGGCGCTCGACAGCACCGGTCTCAAGGTCCCCATGACGACGGTGAACCTCTTCACCCGGCCCATCTTCAAAGAGGGCGCCTTAACGGCCAACGACCCCGACGTTCGTCGCTTCGCCCTGGCCAAGGCCCTGGACGCCATCGACCTCGGGGCCGAACTCGGGGCCAACGTCTTTGTGTTGTGGGGCGGGCGCGAAGGAACCGAGGCGCACGCCGCCAAGCCCGTCGCGGAGGCGTTGGATCGTTACGCCGAAGCCATCAACGCTATGTGCTCGTACATCACCGAGCGTCGCTACGACGTACGAATTGCTATCGAGCCCAAGCCCAACGAACCGCGGGGCGATATTTTGTTACCCACCGTTGGTCACGCCCTCGCCTTCATCGAGAGTCTGGACTCGCCCGATCAGGTGGGGGTGAACCCGGAGTTCGCGCACGAGACCATGAGCGGGCTCTCCTTCCACCACGGAGTGGCGCAGGCGCTGTGGGCCGGCAAACTCTTCCACATCGACCTCAACGCCCAACGCATTGGCCGCTTTGACCAGGACTTCCGCTTCGGGAGCGAAGAGGTCAAAGAGGCCTTCTACCTGGTGCACCTGTTAGAGACGTCGGGCTACGCGGGTATGCGTCACTTCGATGCTCACCCCTATCGAACCGACGGTCCGACCGGCGTGTGGGACTTCGCGCGCGGTTGCATTCGCACCTATCTCATCTTGAAGGAGAAGGCCGCGCGGTTCGAGGCCGACGCGGAGATACAAGCGGCCCTGCGGGTCGCTCGCGTTCCCGACCTCTCAACGCCGACCAAGGTGGGTGACGGTTCGGCGGAGGAGTTGCGTACGTACGTCAAGACACTTGACGAGACCGCCCTCGGCCAGACGAACTACGCCCACGAGAACCTCGATCAACTGGTGACCGAGCTGCTCCTCGGCGTGCGATAACAGTTCTCTAGCGTGGCGCTGGTCGCGGGGGTCGACTCGTCGACGAAGAGCACCAAGGTGGTCATCGTCGAGAGCGACGATGGTTCCATTGTCGCCTCGGCCACCTCACCCCATCCGCCCACCACTCCCCCGCACAGCGAGCAGGATCCCGCGGCGTGGTGGCGAGCACTTTCGAGGGCCTGGTCGGAGTGCGGACCGATCACTCGCTCGGTCAAAGCCCTTTCCATCGCCGCGCAACAACACGGCCTGGTGGCACTCGACGCCGACGGCACCCCCGTACATCCGGCGAAACTCTGGAACGACTCGGAGTCCGCCGCGCAGTCCGAGGAACTGACGAGAGAGTTGGGGGCCGAGGAGTGGGCTCGGCGCTGCGGCAGTGTTCTCACCCCGTCCTTCACCATCACCAAGTTGGCCTGGCTGCGCGAGAGTCATCCCGACGAGTTCGCATCGGTGCGACGAGTACTTCTCCCGCACGAGTGGTTGACCTGGCAGATGATGGGTCGCCCGCCGCGCGCCATCGGTGACCGCGGCGACGCCTCGGGCACCGGTTGGTGGTCACCTCGTTCCGGTGAGACCGACGAGGGGCTTCTGGCCCTCGCGGGAGGACGACTCGAGTGGCTGCCCGAGATCCTCGGACCCAACGTCGTCGCCGGACACGCCCAAACTATGGTGCGTGGTGCGCTGGTTGGGCCCGGCACGGGCGACAACATGGGCGCGGCCTTAGCCCTCGGCCTCGCTCCGGGAGACCTGGCGATCTCCTTTGGTACCAGCGGGACGGTGTTCACCTCGTCGAAAGAACCCACCTGCGACGTGCGAGGCGAGGTCGCCGGTTTCGCCGACGCAGCCAGTCGCCACTTGCCTCTGGTCTGCACGCTGAACGCCACCAAGGTGACCGAGTGGGCGATCGGTCTCGCGGGTGGCAAGGCCCGCGACCTCGATCGCATCGGCGCACTCGCCCCGCCGGGATCTAACGGCGTGGTACTTATTCCCTATCTCGACGGCGAACGAACTCCGCTGCTTCCCGATTCAACGGGTACGCTCAGTGGACTGCGAACAACGACGACGATCGCCGATATCGTCCGAGCCTCCGTTGAAGGCGTGGTGTGTGGTCTCCTGGGCGGCGTAGAGGCTCTCGAACGCTGCGGCGTCAATACCGGCGGGCGAATGCTCGCGGTGGGGGGTGGGGCGCGATCTGCCCTCTATCGTCAGGTGCTCGCCGATCTCTCCCAGAACCAGATCATCACGTTGGACCCGGCGGTCGACCGGGTCGCGGTGGGCGCGGCCGCCCAGGCGGCCGCCGTCCTCCACGGGACGAATCCCGATCAGGTAGGCGCGTCCTGGGCGGCCAACGAGAAGATTGTCGTCACCACCGAGCCGAGAATCGACGCCACGCAGTCGGCCGAACTACGAGATCGTTACCGTTCCCTCGCCCAACGCGAACTTCACTAGAGCTCTTTCCGCCACCTCGGTGGAGTTGAGACGGACAGGAACTACATTCCACCGATCTTGGCCGCACCACGTCGGGCAATGGAGTCAATGGCGATGGCCGCGATCAGGACGACGCCTTGGACCATCAACTCCACCGACGCACTGAGTTGGATGAGCGCCATACCGTTGTAAATCGTCGCGATGACGAGTCCGCCGATCAGCGCGTTGATCATGCGACCGCGTCCGCCAAAGAGACTCGTTCCGCCAATAACGGCGGCGGCCACGGCGTAGAGCACCAGGGTGCCGCCGGGTATGGCGTCTGATATTCCACCGAGTTGTGAGGCGTAGACCAGGCCGGCGATACCCGCGGTCAATCCCGAAAGGGCGAAGGCCAGCAGGCGATATCCATTGACGGACACTCCGGATCGGCGGGCCGCCTCCACGTTGCCACCGATGGCGTAGAGATAACGACCCGGCTTGGTGCGGGACAAGATGAAGCTATACAGACCGAGCACCACGACCACGAGGGGTATGGCGTAGGGCATGCCCTCTAGAACGATGAATGTACCGCGGTTGGTATTGAAGATAAGAATGAGCACAATAGCCAGAGCAAACAGTGCCGCGATCTTGATGAAGGTTTCGTAGATGGTGACGCTGTCGAGACCACTCGAGCGGCGCGAGCGGTCCTTCGTGAACACAAGAAAGGACATTCCCGCCGCCGCGGCGATGCTCACGATCCACGTCGCGCTGGTCGACATGTTGATATTGACTATTCCGTAAAGAACTTTCTCTTTGATCTCAATCGCGCCGCCGTTGTTTTGGCCGTCGATCAGATAGATGGCGATTCCTTCCCAAAAGAGCGAACCACCCAAGGTGATGATGAACGAGGGAACTTTCAGCGCGATCGTGATGAAACCTTGCAGCGTACCGATCGCCGTCGTGGCGGCCATGGCGACCAGAAGAGCGGCCCACCACGGCCAATTGAAATTGAGGTCCAAAAGGATTGAACCGATGGCGGCGCCCACGGCGGCAATCCAACCGGCCGAGAGGTCAATGTCACCGAGTAGGAGCAACCAAATCTCGGCCATACCCAAAAGGATGAAGACGGTGGATTGTATAAAGAGATTGGTGAGGTTTCCGGCTGAAAGAAAGGTGGAACTTCGAATTTCGAAGTAGCCGCCGAGAATGATGAGTCCCACGATGATGGGGAGCATCCCGGTGTCGCCGCGACGCAGCTCTTTAAAGCGCGTTTTTAGAATGCTCGTTGGAGATGGAGAACCGCCGCCCTCGGGGCTGGCGGGTGCCACGACTGTGTCTGACACGAGTGTCGAGCCTTTCGCTGCAGTTAGGAGGTGGAGGACACGGAGGAATGACTCCTCGTCGTTCCACCCGTAGTAATCAAGTCAACGGCACTCGCGGTGTCGTAGTCCGACGCCGGTCCACTACTGATCAGCGTGCCGAGATGCAGGACCGCTATGCGATCAGCGACCGCGAAGACGTCAGTGAGGTTGTGCGAGATGACCAGGACCGCAATGCCGCGTCCGGCAAGCGTTTGAATGAGATCGAGCACGAGACGAGTCTGGGAGACGCCGAGCGCGGCTGTCGGTTCGTCCATAATGACCAACTTGGCATCACGCATCACGGCGCGAGCAACGGCGATCGCCTGGCGTTGACCACCCGACAGCGATCCCACGAGTTGACGAACTGACTGCACCGTGAAAACGGACAGATCGTTGAGAAGCTTCTTGGTCTCGAGCTCCATAGAGATCTCGTTGAGAAGCCCGGCCTTCGTTATCTCGTGCCCGAGATACATGTTCTGGACGATGTCGAGGTTGTCACACAGGGCGAGGTCCTGGTACACGGTCGTGATGCCAAGTTCGTCGGCCTCGCGAGGGGTATGGATGTGAACTTCCTTACCTTCCCAGAACATCTGACCGCTACTCGGAGCGTATATTCCCGCAATCGTTTTGATCAGCGTGGACTTTCCCGCACCGTTGTCCCCAATGAGGGCAGTCACCTTCCCCGCGGGAATATCTAGATCGCAGTAACGCAGTGCCTCAACGGGACCGAAGTGTTTCGTAATCCCCCGAAGGCCGAGGAGCGGCGTGTCAGCCGAAACCGACGGCCCCGAGTCACGTTTCGCCTCAATCCCAATACTGGGCGAGAGGGTAATCGGTGACTCGGGGACGTCAGTCATGGTCGAGTGTTACTTAATGCCGTACGTCGTGCAGTCCGCAGCGTAGGTCGGAAGACTCGTGTCGCCCTGAACCGTGGGAGATGAGCTGGTGCACACCTCCGAGACAGTTACTTGCTTCGACGCGATGACCTGCGACTCGATGGTCGAGGCGGTCTCCCACAGCGGCGTCAACAGAACCGATGGAACGTTCTTGAGCGACGAGATGGTCGCACCCGAGTCCGTGGTAGTGCCGTTGATAATGCCCGCTGGTGGCTTCTCGTGCGCACGCAGGTAGATCGCCAACGCGGCCGTGGCCTGAGCCTCAATGTACGACGGCTTGAAGACCGTACCGCACTGGTAGCCAGAGATGATGTTCTGGATCCCCACCGGTGTGGCGTCTTGGCCCGTAAACGGAATCGTCTGCGGCTTCAGACCTTGCGACTGCAAGTAGCTGATGATCGGCGCGGCGTTCTCGTCGTTAGGCGTCAAGACGGCGTTGATCTTCGGGTTCGCCGTGTAGGCGCCCTGGAAGTCAGTGAGCGCCTGCGAAGGCGTCCACGTTCCAACACTCTCATTCACCGTGTTCGAAGAACCCGACGTGGTGTTGTAGCCAGCGCCGTCAAGAACGGCGTCGTAGCCCTCGGCAAACAACGTGGCGTTGTTGTCCGTGGGTGCACCCTTCATAACGAAGATGTCCGGGTTGGCAACTTTCCAGTTAGTGATGCACGAGAGCATGCCCTTGCCAATCAAGGTTCCAACCGCCACGTTGTTGAAGCTCACGTAGTACGCGCGGTCTCCACCCAACGTCAAACGGTCGTAGTCAATGACTTTCACTCCGCGCGACTGAGCATAGGACTCAATGATCGCGCCGGACGAACTGTCAAGCGACGTCAAGATAAGAACCTTGGCGCCCTTGGCGATGTCACCTTGCGCGTCGGTGAGCTGCTCTTGCGGGCTACCGTGACCGTTTTGAATGATGAACTGGCTCGGCTTCAGGCCCGCCGCCAGGAACGCCTTCTTAAAGGAAGGAGCGTCGTAGTCCACCCATCGAGCCGAAGAAACGGTGTCCGGAAGGATGACAGCAATGCTGCCCTTGCCTTTCGCCACAACGCCCTTCAGGTACTTCATCGTCGTGAAGTTCGGATTGAACGTTGCGTCCGACACCGTCTTCGCGGCTCCGGAACTCACGCCTGGCACTAGTGCGACGACCAAACCGCCGACCAATGCAGCACACGCAAGAACCCTTCCAGTTTTGAATTTCATAATCCCCCAACCAATTAGAGGCATCAATACAATGCCGATTTCAATTTACTTCTATGTGAGCATCCGGTGAAATGCAATGCCGACAAGTGAAGATAGCATGATCAATCGTCCGGCACAGTACAGCACCTCGATATTCCTCAGCCGCCGAGGGTGGGTGGGGATTCACAGATTTCATCCGAAAACTCACTGGTCACCGCAACGAACCGAATGGGACCCCTCGTCGGTGACGCCCCGTTTGCTCGTGCACCTGCCATCAACGTCCCCGACCTTGTTGCCATCAAGAATGCTCGAAGGTCCGGTGACAAACGCTCATCTATGACGACTCAAGAAGCCTCTCCATGGTGCGCATGATGGCGACGCTCTCGTCCAGTGGCATCAGGGGACTTTCTGTGAGGCCTTCTCGCAGACAGCGAGCAACCTCCGAAGCCTCGTAGTGCATACCACGGCCCCGCGTGGCAAACTCGAATCGACGATCTGAGACGTCACGCCCTTTTAGGGAAAAGGTCGAGGGCGAGTAGAAATCTCCCTCGATCTCAATGCGAGCCTTGGTGCCCGAGATGCTGGCGGTGGTGGGGGTCTTGGCGAGTGTCGTCGTATTGAGATACGACTGAGCGCCGCCGCTATAGCCGAAGATCATCGACATCTGTTGGTCAACGCCGGTGGGTGCGTAATCGATCATTCGTAACATCGCCTCGGGCTCTCCGAGGAGCATCGAAGCAAAGGAGACCGGGTACACGCCAAGATCTAAGAGGGCGCCACCGCCCAGTTCTGGACTAAACCAGCGCGACGAGGGATCGTACTCAAAACGCTGGCCGTGATCGGCCTCGACCGCCACGATCTCCCCGATCTCCCCGTCGGCAATCAACTCCCTCACGGCGGCAATGTGCGGCAGACACCTCGTCCACATAGCTTCCATCAGGAACAGATTCCGCGACCTCGCCAGATCCACGAGATCGGTTGCCTCGCGTTCGGTCATGGTGAACGGCTTCTCCACCAGAACGGGCTTCCCGTTCTCTAGTGCCAGTTTGGCGTTTTCGAAGTGCATCGGGTGAGGGGTGCCGACGTAGACGACGTCCACGTCCGGGTCCCTTACCATCTCCTCGTACGAGCCATAACGACTCGAAATGTTGTATTGGTCGGCGAAGGCAGTGGCCGATTCGAGGGACCGCGACCCGACCGCCACGGCAATGTCGCCCTCGGTGTACTGAAGGTCGTCGACGAACTTATGCGCGATGCCCCCGGTACTGATGATTCCCCACCGCACTGGTTCTGTCATATCTCCACCCTGGTCTCGCGGCGGTCCCTCCCGCGCACGATCACTGAGGCTACTTACTTTGGTCCTCGGGATGAAAGAATCGGCTCGAATACACTGAACGGGTGAGGAGCCGCGCTCGCCTATCAGAGTCAGCTACCTTCGTCTCGCGCGGAACAACCCACTCCCCCGGCGCCTGACCGTGACTGACGGTCGCGGTTTTGGTTACGAGCGCCGCGGTTCGCGAGCAAGCCCGGAGGCCCACTCATCGGCCGGGGCCCACCCCGTGACGTGGCGCGCCCTCGTAGGCGAACTCGTGGGCTGCGCGATGTTGATGGTGGTGGTCGTGGGTTCGGGTTACGCCGCCCAGAGGCTGTCACCAGGCAACGTGGGGCTCGAACTCCTCGAGAACGCGCTCGCCATTGGCGCCGGCCTTTTCGTCATCATCAACATCTTTGGGCCGGTGTCGGGTGCCCACCTCAACCCGCTGGTCTCGCTCGTCGACGCCTGGTTCGGCACCTCGTCGTGGTTCCGTGCGTTCGGCTACATGCCGTTTCAGTTCCTCGGGTGTGTGGCCGGGACGGTACTCGCCAACTTGATGTTTGGTTCGACGTGGATTTCGTGGTCCACGCATCACCGCGCCAGTGCGCCACACTTTCTTTCCGAGATCGTCGCCACCGGGGGACTCATCTTGCTCGTCTTCGCGCTCCAACGCAGTGGCCGACAGGGCCTGAGCGCAGGAGCGGTCGGTCTCTACATCTTCGCCGCGTGCTTTGCGACGTCGTCGGCCACCTTCGCCAACCCCGCGGTCACGGTAGCGCGGGCGTTTACCAATAGTTTCACCGGGATCGCGCCGAGCTCGCTGCCGGTCTACGTGGCCGGGCAGGTTATCGGGGCCACGGCCGGCGCCGCAATGACCCTTCTCCTGTTTCCTCGATCTCGCGCCGACCAGGTGTAAGTCACGACCGGAAAGTAGAAACGTAACGTGGCGCAACTTCCGGCTCCCCTCGTCACTCCTCGACTGACCCTGCGTCGACCCACTTTCGACGACCTAGACGACCTCGCTTTGATCTTCGGGCGCGAGGATGTCTGTCGCTACCTCTACTGGGAACCGCGGGACCGTCATGAGACGCTCAAAGTGTTAACCGCTCGAGTGGAACGAACGGAAGCACTAGAGGACGACAACATCATCAACGTGGTGATCGAACGACGTGACCGGAGTGGCGTGATCGGAGACTTCATGTTGCACTGGAGGGAGGACGAAAACCGCCAGGGCGAGATCGGCGGCTCACTCCACCCCGATGTTCACGGCCGAGGCTACGCGGTCGAGATCTACGAGGCCTTGCTGGCGCTCGCTTTCGACGTCTACCAACTCCATCGCGTAGTGGGCCGATGTGACGGGCGAAATACCGCATCGATCCGTTCGCTCGAAAAGTCTGGGCTTCGTCAAGAAGCCCATCTCATCGAGAACGAGTTCGTCAAGGGCGAGTGGACGGACGAGGTCATCATGGCCATACGTCGCAGCGAGTGGGAGAACCGACACCGCGGATCTTAGGGAATGTGGAATCGCGGTGAACCGGTAACGCCTAAGGTCGCCTGAGAGATCCACCATGCCACTGTTACGAGACATCAAGAGCCAACTCGGTTCTTCTTACTTATTGGATCACGCCGACAACCCCGTTCACTGGCGCACGTGGGGCGATGACGCCCTTAACGAAGCGGCGACCTTGGATCGTCCGATCTTTCTCTCCGTCGGGTACGCCGCCTGCCACTGGTGCCACGTGATGGCCCACGAGTCCTTCGAGAACGAGGAGATCGCCGGACTGTTAAATCAGTACTTCGTGCCCATCAAAGTGGATCGCGAAGAGCGGCCCGATGTTGACGCGTTATACATGGCCGCCACTCAACTCGTCTCCGGTCACGGTGGCTGGCCCATGTCCGTGTTCCTCTTGCCCGATGGACGTCCCTTTATGGCCGGAACGTACTATCCGCCCCGCGATCGTGGGGGTCAAGTCGGATTCGATCGCCTCCTGCTGGCCCTTCACGACGCGTGGACGACGCAGCGCGAGACGATCGAGTCCCAAGCCAGCGATCTCACTCGAGCGCTCTCGCGCGAGGTGAGGTTCGTTGACCATCTCGCGCCGGCCAGCGCGTCACTTGACCTCGAGAGCGTCCGAGAGACACTTCGCCGTGAGCTCCTCGAGCGGTTCGACGAGGACGGAGGCTTTGGTGAGGCCCCGAAGTTTCCGCGACCGAGTTTCGTCGAGGCGCTCCTTGAGTTTGACGACGACGCGTCGCGCCGAGCGGTAGAGATCACCCTGGACGCGATGTCCCGGCGCGGCCTCTACGACCACCTCGGCGGGGGGTTCGCTCGCTACAGTGTCGACGGCGAGTGGCACGTGCCGCACTTTGAGAAAATGCTGAGCGACCAGGCGCTGCTCGCGCGGTGCTACCTGGACGCGGCCCGGACCTCCGGTCGACAGGAGTGGCGCGAGGTGGCTCTTGACACCCTCACCTTCGTGGTTCGATCCTTACGCGTACCCCACGGGTACGCCGCGTCGCTGGACGCCGATGCCGGGGGCCGTGAAGGCTCCCACGTCACGTGGTCGACGCCCGAGGTCGTCGAGATCTTGGCCCACGAGAGTGAGGACGTTCGCCGTCGCGTTCTCCGTCGCTGGCGCATCGAAAGTCCCGGCGCCTTCGAGGGCCGTTCTATTCCCCGTCTTGGGGAGGGCGAACCGTTCACTACGCCCGTGGCTCTGGCGGCCGCGCGCGACGCGCTGGTGGTGGGTCGCGGCCAACGAGTTCAACCCGGCCGTGACGAGAAGGTAATTCTCGAGTGGAACGCCATGCTGGCTTCGGCCTTCCTGCGCAGCGGCGATGACGACTTCGCGTTGAGAGGATTTGAACTACTCACGGAGCTAACGAGAACCCACCTAGCCAAAGGAGTGTGGTGGCGGACTTCTCACCGTCGAGCCCACGCAACGGCTAGCGACCTCGCGTGGCTGGTCGACGCCGACGTCGACGCCTTCGAAGTAAGCGGTGACGACCAGTGGCTCCAGGCCGCGCGAAGCGTGAGCGACTACTTACTCGATCACTATTGGGACGGGCCCGTGCCGACGTCATCGAGCCCGAACATCGGTCGCGGAATTTTCAGCCAGAGTGACTTAGCCGCCGATCTGGTAACTCGTCCCAAGGAGATCTTCGACGGAGCGACGCCGTCAGCGCACGCCGTGGTGACACGATCGCTCGCTCGTCTGGCCCTCTGCCTTGGGGATCCCGAGTTGCTCACGGTGGCCCAGCGACTGGTGGATCTGGCCGCGGCACTTCTGATTTCTCACCCGGTGGCCGTGCCCGACCTGGTCGAGGCGGCCGGTTACGCCCTCCAAGGAATAGAGGTTGTCATTCCTGGTCGTCAGAGCGAACTGGCCGATCACGTACGATCAAAGTCAATGCCACGCACCGTCTTGATCACTGGCGTGGGCTCGTCTCCCCTCTTGCGGGGACGAAATGAAGGGTGGGCCTACGTCTGTCGCGGCGGGGTCTGTCGCCTGCCCGTTGACAGCGCGACCGCACTCGACGCCGAGCTGAAAGAGAGTCTCACCGCGTGGCCCTCCTAAGTCGCGATCCCGCCGTTCGCGCGACCAAACGACTGATTCATCGCATGCCCCAGCGCACGTCGGTTGATCTCTCGAGCGGCGCCACCGTGCACGGCCTGGTTCTTGGTTCCACGCACGAGTCCACGACCGTCGTGGACCTCGCCAGTCAGGCGATCGTGCGCTGGCGCGTGCCCTGGCCCGCGCATATCGAAACCGACCTCGCCGCCTTCGACGTCGTAGAGGGTGACCTGGCCGAGAACATCGAACGCGACGACCTGGCCCAGCCCGAGGCCGTCTCGCTCGCCGATCTGCCTCGTCGCTTGGGCACGTATCGCGGGCGACGTGTTCGAGGATGGCTCGAACAGTTAGCCAGCCCGGCCGACGGCCCCCTCTTCGGGTTTCGCGGTCCCAGTGCCCCCTACTGGGAGTTTCGTGGCGAACGCCCCAGCGTGGCCCTTATCGCAGCCGACCGCGGACCGCAACTTCTGCGCCGCCCCGACGACGGCTCGACCTGGGTTCGTTTTGGATGGTTCGGCGACGACGTGTGGTTGCTCTGTGAAGACGCGCACGCCATTCGCACTATTGAGTCGACTCGACGAACGTCCCTGGCCGGTAAGGATCTCGCCACGGCGCTCGGATTTCGTCCTACTTACGTACTGACGACGCTGTCGCGACCGCTCGACGGGCACTGCTACAAGAGCTGCACCGGTCTACTGCCCCGCGGCTGATCGGTTACTTGGGCAGTTTTCCGGTGGCCAGCGACTCGGCCATGGCCCAACCAAAGACCACTAAGCGCTGACCTTTTTCGGGCTTGAGGCCCTTGAAGAAGCTGTCGGCGCCTTCGGGAATCGCACCCTTGCTCGCCACGTAGTCCAAGCCGCCCACCGGGCCGGGCGTGACCGTCATGACGAAGGTCTTGTCGTCGATGGACTTCTCCGAGCCGAAGCGCTTGGCCAGTCGTCGGCCCCACGCGCGGTCTTCGCCCGTGGGTCGATACCCGAGACGCGGCACCACGTCATCGAGGCCAGTGAAGGCACGGTATCCGTCGGCCGACGTCAGGCGCGCGCCAAGCAGTACGTCCTCATCAGGGAAAGCGAGCAAAGCTCGTCGAAACTGATCGTGCAGGATCGTCTTCAGGGTCTGATCAGACTTGGCGTTTCGATCGACCAGCAGAAGTCCGAGGAGAAGTGACGGAGTGCCGCCGATCCTCTCCAACGTGCAAAAGGAGTAGCCACGAAGCTTGTTGCCTTCGCGCACGTGGGTGACGAGGACCCACTCCTCTCGCTGCTTGGACAGGAAGCCAATATCGAAGTTGGGCTCTCGGTCAACGCAGAGATCAGCCATTTCGGCGAGCTCAGCGTCACTAAGGGCAGTCGTATCTTTTGTGGTGACCGTCATTGCCATAGAAACCATTCTACGGGAGTTTCATACCCTCTCAAACGGGCCTAGGCCTTAATGACGTTTAAGCCAAATTCTGAGCGAAGATCGGCGACAACTCGCGCAATGTTCACGTTAAATGCGGGGCCGAGCTTAAACACTTTTCCGGTAGATCCCGTGTCCACAATGACCGGAGAAGGACCGGGATATCTCGTGAGAATCTCTCGCAAGGTGGCGATGGAACGCTGCGTTAAGTCCTCGGGCTGAAATGAGAGGCGAAGTTCGAGATTCACCGACTCGGCGCGAAAGCGCTCTACCTCAACGGCACTCCAGCGGAGTTCTTCGTCGTTGTCGCTCACGCGAACTTTCATCACGACGATGCTGTCCTTTGACAAGAAACCACTGAACTTCTCAAACGAGGCGACGGAGAAGTTGATCTCCATCGATCCACTCAGGTCTTCAAGGACCACGCGAGCGTACGGCCGGTTGGCTTTGGTCTGTCGAATCTGCACCTCGCTCAAGATGCCACCGACCATCACGGCCTGGTGGGTCTGAGCCAGTTCCTCCGAACGCTCGCGAATCGACAGCACGGTGCCGTCGACGCGAGCGCTGAGGCTGGCCGCGACCTCGTTAAGCGGGTGGTCCGAGAGATACGTGCCGAGCATCTCGCGCTCGAAATCGAGTTTGACGGAAGGCTCAAACTCGATGTCCGAAAGGGCGACCTCCGTACCTTCCCAGTCGTTACCGGCCCCCTCGCCGAACGCGGCAAAGAGGGTGGTGATACCGAGGGAGAGATCTTTGCGTCGACTAAGGGTCACGTCGACAATCTCGTCGACCTTGAGCAGGAAAGAAAGTCGACCCACCCCCAGAGAGTCAAAGGCGCCGGCTTTGATGAGGGACTCCATGGTGCGTCGATTAAGCACCATGGGATCGACGCGGCGCACGAAGTCGAAGACACTCTCAAAGGGCCCATTCCCCTCGCGTTCGCGCACGATCTTCTCCACCAGCGCTTCGCCGACGTTGCGCACGGCGGCCAAGCCAAAGAGGATCGTGTTATCCGCCTTAAGAGAAGGCGCGTACTCGGCGAACGACTCGTTTACGTCCGGCACGCCCACGGTGATGCCCATCAGGCGCGCCTCATTTAGATAGAGGGCCGCCTTGTCCTTGTCTTCGCGGAATGAGGTCAGTAGCGCGGCCATGTACTCAACCGGGTAGTTCGCCTTGAGCCAGGCGTTTTGGTACCCGATGAGCGCGTACCCGTAGGCGTGACCCTTGGGGAAGGCGTAGTCGGCGAAGGGTTCGATCTTGTCGAAGATGGCGTCGCCGAGAGCCCGACCGTAACCCTGACGCTCGGCGCCGTCCACGAACTTCGCGCGCTGGGCGCGAATCATCTCACGAATCTTCTTGGAGCAGGCCTTACGCAGGTCGTCCGCTTCGGTCATCGAGAAGCCCGCCACGGTGGTCGCCACGCGCATGATGTCTTCTTGGTAGATCATCAGGCCGTAGGTGTCAGAGAGAACCTCTTCTAAGTCGTGATGGTCGTAACTGACGCCTTGACGCAGATTCTTGCGGTCGGCGTAGTCGTTGTGCACGTTCTCACTGAGCGGACCCGGACGATAGAGGGCGTTGAGGGCGGCGATGTCGTCGAAACTGGTAGGGGCCAGGCGACGCATGAGCTGGCGCATCTTGTCACCCTCCAGCTGGAAGATCCCGATCGAGTTGCCCAGTCGGAGCATCTCATAGACCTTGGGGTCGTCCAAGGGAACCCGGTCGATGTCCACGTCCAGGCCGTGTCGACGTTTGATGTGCTCGAGCGCACGCTCGATGATCGCCAGGTTGCGCAGTCCTAAGAAGTCCATCTTGAGAAGACCCAGTTTTTCAATGGCCGTCGCTTCGTACTGGGTGACGATGGGGGCGCCCTCGTTCGAACCGTTCGCGCCACTCTTTCGCTGGATGGGCACGTACTCAAGGAGCGGTTCCTTCGTGATCACGACGGCGGCGGCGTGGATGCCGTCCTGACGCCGTTTGTCGACGAAGCCCTTGGCCACGTCGACCACGTGTTTCACCTCGCCGTCACTGCCGTAGAGCGAGCGCAGTTCGGCCGCTTCTCCGTAGCGCGACTCGTAGCCCGCGATCGGGGCAAAACAGGCCGCCAGGGGGAGATCCTGGCCCATGATGAGAGGCGGCATAGCCTTGGCGATCTTGTCGCCCAGTTGCGGCGGGTACCCCAGCACGCGGGCCGCGTCGCGCACGGCAGCGCGAGCTTTGATGGTCGAGAAGGTCACGATCTGGGCCACGTGATCGGATCCGTAGCGTTCGGCCGCGTAACGAATCATGTCGCCGCGATAGCGCTCGTCAAAGTCCATGTCGATGTCGGGCATCTGGCGCCGACCCGGGTTGAGAAACCGTTCGAAAATCAGTCCGTACCGCAGCGGGTCGAGGTCGACAATGCGCAGGCAGTACGCCACGCAACAGCCGGCTGACGAACCTCGCCCCGGCCCGACGCGAATGCCCTCTTCGCGCGCGTGACGAATCAGGTCCCAGACCACCAAGAAGTAGTCGGAGAAGCCCATGTCGGCGATGACGCTCAGTTCGTAGTCGAGTCGAGCGCGAACCTCCTCGGTCAGCGCTTCGCCGTATCGTTCGGCCGCGCCGCGGTAGGTGAGTTCTCGTAGGTAGCGCGTCGCCCCTTCTTTATGGGAGTCACCGACGAACTCCGAGGGCAAAGGGAACTCCGGCAACCCGTCGTTGTCGAAGTCGATAGTGACGTTGGCTCGTTCGGCGATCAGCAGCGTATTGTCACAGGCCTGAGGGAGCTCTCGAAAGAGGTAGCGCATCTCGGCGGCGGATTTCAGATAGTGCTGGTCGCTCTCAAATCGAAAACGGTCCGGGTCCGCGACGCGCGATCCGGTGCCGATGCAGAGAAGCGCGTCGTGCATCTCTGAGTCATCCGGGCGCACGTAGTGCAGGTCATTCGTCGCGAGCAGCGGCGCGCGTAACTCTTCGGCGATGCGAAGCAACTGAGGATTCGTTCGATGCTGCGACGCCATGCCGTGGTCCTGTAACTCGATAAAGAAGTTCTCGCGGCCGAAGATGGTCTGGAGGCGCCCCGCGAGTTCCAGGGCTTTTTGGTGATCACCTTGCAGCAAGGCCTGAAGCACCACTCCCCCGAGACAGCCCGACGTCGCGATCAGCCCCCCGGCGTTTCGCTCGAGGAGATCCCAGTCCAGGCGGGGCTTGTAGTAGTAGCCCTCGAGAAAGGCCATGGACGAGAGGATCCGAAGGTTACGGTATCCCTCGTTCGTCACGGCGAGCAGGGTCAGGTGGTGGTAGAGCTTTTGGCCCCCTTCGGTGTCGCCCCCGGTGTCGTCCATCTTCCCTCGACGCGGCGGACGATCGAAGCGCGAGTTGGCCGCCATGTACGCCTCGAGTCCGATGATGGGCGTGATCTCGTGCTTGCGGCAGGTCTCGTAGAAGTCGATCACGCCGTAGAGGTTGCCGTGATCCGTAATGGCGATGGCGCTCTGTCCGTCCGCTTTGGCCGCGAGTACCATATCCTCTACTCGCGCCGCGCCGTCCAGCATGGAGTACTCGGTGTGGTTGTGCAGATGGACGAAGCCGTCAGCCATCACCCGCACCCTTTCTGTCGATCCCCCGAGAACTACACGGATGGGATTTAGAGGCTAGTCCCTCCGCGAAGCCCCCCACTCAACGTTCCTATAGATAGGTCCCGGCCCGGGGCTCGTTAGCTCCCGGGGCGAGAGAGCGATCACGCATCTTCTCCAGTTGAGCTGCCGCGGCCGCCTGCTGGGCGAAGAGAGAGGCCTGGATTCCGTGAAAGAGGCCCTCGAGCCAACCGACCAGTTGGGCCTGCGCGATGCGAAGCTCCGACTCCGAGGGGACATCGGCACTAAAGGGAATCGCCATTCGACTGAGCTCTTTCGCGAGGTCGGGAGAGAGCGCGTCGGAGAGCTCATGAACGCTGGTGTCGTAGATCTCGCGCAATCGGGTGCGGCCGGCCTCGTCGAGCGGTGCGCTGCGTGCTTCTTCGAGAAGTTGTTTCACCATCGAACCAATGCGCATGACCTTGGCCGGTTGACTGATGTAGTCCGAGGAGGCCTCCTCCTCGGTTGGTTCGCTCTCGCCGGGCGAGAGAACTTGGTCCGGATCGACGGTCACGTCGTCGTTGGTCGCATCGCTCATAGAAGCAGTGTGTCAGACAAATCCCCCGCGTCGCTATGACCCCTGATGAACTCACCTCACGTCGATAGGATGGCGCCGTGAGAGTATCCACCCGCGGGGACTACGCCAGCCGGGCCCTACTAAGCCTGGCGCTTCGCGACAACTACGCGACCCCGACGTCCGTTCGCGACCTGGCCGAACGCACCGGACTCCCCCAGCCCTACCTCGAGCAGATCCTCCTTAGCTTGAAGGGCGTAGGCCTCGTACGCTCCAAGCGCGGCGTGGGCGGCGGCTATGTGTTGGCCCGTCCCGCCGAGGCCATCACCTTGGCTGAGATCGTGGCCGCTGTGGATGGTCCCATCAACGCCGGCGACTTTGGCGAGCCCCATCAAGACGGGGCCTGCGACCACGAAGGCCAGTGCGTCTTGCTGGGCGTCTGGGCCGACGTGGGCAATCACATGCGCGAGCATCTGTCGAGTTTCACCTTGGCCGACATGGTCAGCCAGGCCCGGGGCGGCAAACCCGTGGCTCGCACCCACAGCGGCTGAGTTAGAGGTAGGCTGCACCTGGTCCGGGGGGCTTGAAAACCGTTTTACCTCGTGGTAAATTAGTAAGGCGCCCATAGGAGAAATACCCCGCCCAGGACGCATCGACTTCGATCCCCCAAGACAAGGAGATGCCGTGAATACGACCCCCCGCCGATCCGCTGTGAATACCAACGACATGTTGGGACTTCTCATGCGTGACCTCGATCGCTACCCCATGCCCAACTACGACGAGCAGGTCGAACTCGCCAAGCGAGTCACCGCCGGGGACGAAGAGGCCAAAAAGCAGATGGTGGCGGCCAACCTTCGTCTGGTACTTCACTGGGCCCGTCGCTACCAGGACCGCGGCGTGGAGATGGTGGACCTCGTCCAAGAGGGAACCTTCGGGCTGTTGCGCGCCGTGGAGAAGTTCGACTGGGAGCGCGGCTTTAAGTTCTCGACCTACGCCACCTGGTGGATTCGTCAGGCCCTCCAACGAGCCGTCCAGCAGCACGGACGCACCATTCGCATTCCTCTCGAAGTCGGTGAGCAGCTGCAGCGTCTCGAAGCAACGACCGCGGAGTTGACCTCGTTGTTGGCGCGTAAGCCCACCGACGAAGAGTTGACCGAAGCGACCGGCATGTCGAAGGCCGAGCGCGAGAACTTAAAGGGCCTGGCCGGCGTGACCGCCAGTTTGGACCAGCCCGCGAGTTCCGACTCCGCGACGACGCTCGGGGACCTAGTAGCTCCGAGCCAGCACGACTGGGTTGGCGACATCGAACAGACCATGATGAACGACCAGTTGCACGGCGCTCTCTCGAAGTTGAGCGATCTCCAACGCGATGTTTTAACCCTTCGCTTCGGTCTGAACGGTGCCACTCCCCTGTCCCTGCAGGCCACCGCGACCAAGATGGACATCGGTGTTCGCCGTGTACGCCGCGCCGAAGACGAGGCCCTCGCCATGCTGCGTGACGACTCCAACGTGCTCGCCGCGCACGAGGTCGCCTAGTACTCGAGCCCTTCGATATCAGAAGGTAGAAGAGCGGTCAGATCACTCGGTAGCGGCGCGTGGGTGCTCACCCACTCGCCGCTACGCGGATGAGAGAAGGCCAGCGTGGCCGAGTGTAAGAAAAACCTTTCCTCGTCGAGTCGCTTATCGCGGCGATGTCCGTAGCGAAGATCGTTCACGATCGGGTGTCCGATCGACGACAAGTGCACTCGAATCTGATGCGTTCGGCCCGTCTCGAGACGGAGTCGTAGCAAGGTCGTCGCCGGCGCGGAGTCGAGCCGCGCCACCACTTCGTACCCGGTGCGAGCGGGCCGTCCTCCCGATCGCACCGCCATCATCGTGGGCGTGCGCATGGAACGACCGACCGGCGCGTCCACGACACCGCGTTCCTCGCTCACGTGCCCCTGGGCCAATCCCAGATAGGTGCGTTCCATCAGACGATCGGCGAGTTGCCGTTGGAGGGAGATGAAGCCTTCGGGGGTCTTCGCCACGACGAGCAGACCGGACGTTCCTTTATCCAAGCGGTGCATCACGCCGGGGCGCAAGGGGTCACCAAGTCCCTCGGCCCCCAGTTCTTCTATCTGCGGGTAGCGAGCGAGCAGTCCCGATATCAAGGTACCCGTGCGCTGTCCGGCGCCCGGGTGAACCACCTGTCCCGCCCTCTTGTTGACCACCACAAAATCCTCGTCGTCCAGTGCCACGTCAACCTCGACCGAGTCGTCGGGTTGCACGCTGTCGCTGGTTCGAGCCGGTATCAGCGCCACCAGGTGCTGGCCCTCTAGCAGTGAGCTGGAGGGCTTCACCACCACTTTGTCGTCAATGGAGACGGCACCGGCGGCGATGGCCTGATGGGCGTCAGAGCGCGAGATCCCTGTCAAGAGCGCGATCACTCGATCAACGCGAAGTTCGTTTAACGACGCGGGCACGATGACGTCGAGAACCTCTGCGTCAACAACGTCGGGTCCTTCGTCGTCGCTCATCGGGCCAACAGTCTCTCGCCCCGTAAGGCCGCGAACATCAAAACGAGGAACCCGACCGTAATGGCGGCGTCGGCGACGTTAAAGACAGGGAAAGAACCCACGGCGATGAAGTCCGTGACCTCGTGCGGCGAAGCGGCCAGACGATCGATCACGTTGGCGACCCCTCCGCCGATCAGCAGTCCGAAGCCGAAGGTGGGCGTGCCGTAGTTCGCGCGCAGCCCCACCACCACCACGACCACGGCAATGACCACCGTGACGATCGTGGTGACCAACGGCAGAGACTTATCGATCGAAAAGGAGACACCCGTGTTGTACTGCAACTTCAGCCATACGGGCCCCACCACGTGATCGCCGTGATGCGCGAGGGAACGTCGAGCCCAGTACTTGGTCAGCGCGTCGATCACGGTGACCCCGAGGGCCACCGCCAGAACGGTGAAGTTGAGGCGAAACGTTAAACGCTGGCGCGGCACGACACGCAGGTGAATACCGGCAACTGCGCGCGCAACCTCGGTTGGGAAATCGCCTCGAAGCACTCATCGCAACGCCCGTAGCTGCCGTCGTCGAGTCGCGCCAATGCCACGTCGATCTCGTCGACTTTCAGCCGTAGCGCGGTGGCGAACTCCTTCAGCTGGTCGCGCTGGATGTCCGAGGCCACGCTGCTGCCGTCTTCGTCGTCGTACTCGAGTCGCTCGCGGTCCACCAGCATCTCGTCGGCCTGGGACTCGCTGACGGCGATCTGAGAGCGAGTCGCCTCGCGCGTCTCGGTCAGCAACTGGCGCAACTCTTCTAAGAACTCGGCGTCCTCGGCGTAGGGCTTGGAGTGCATCTTGCGCTCAAGGGCCTCCACGCGCCTCTTCTCCTCAGCCTCACGGCGCTCTTGACGCTTGCGCTCCTCGGCGTCGCGGCGTTCGATCTCGCGCAACTTGCGTAGCTTTTCTGCTTCGATGGCCTTGCGCTTGGCGTCGATCTCGCGCTGCTTCTTCGCTTCGATGGCGGCCTTCTCGCGCGCCTTCTTCGCAACCTCTCGCTCCTTGGCCGCGATCTTGGCCTTGGCTTCACGTTCCTTCTTGGCTTTGGCGGCCGCTGCGGCGCGCGCCTTCAGTTCGGCGGCCTTCTCCTTGGCCGCCGCACGGGCCTTCGTCTCTCGCTCCTTCTTGGCCTTGGCGGCGTCAAGGGCCTTCTGGCGAGCGAGCGCCTTCTGGGCGGCGGCCTTGGCCTTGGCCTCGCGGTCCTTCTTAGCCTTCTCGGCGGCCAGCGCCTTAGCCTTTTTGGCCGCCGCGGCCTTCTGAGCGGCCGTCGCCGTCGAAGTTTTTTTCGCGGGGACCTTCTTCGCCACCTTCTTGGCGGGGGCCTTCTTGGCGGCCGCCTTCTTAGCGGGCGACTTCTTGGAAGCCTTAGCCACGGCCTTCTTCGCGACCACCTTCTTTGATGGGTGCTTGGTGATCTTTGACGCCATGCTCAACTCCTCGCGATCCTTAGAACAAGTGCCCGCCGACCCTAGCAGTCAGCGAGCAGGTTTCTACCGATCGTCGCGAGAAGACTGCTCGAATTTAAGAACTTGACCGATCGTCGGCTGTGACTGCGTCGGCGCGGGCGCGGGCGGAGGTGTCTGAAGAGGACGTGGCGGCGCGCTCGGTGCCGCAGAAGTATCGGCCGGCGCCGGTGGCGCCGGGGGCGCGGCGGTGGCCGACTTCGCCGAACCCGCCTGTAACGACGTCTGCACCCAGTGCGTGAACTCCGCGAGCACCTGGTTGATACGAGTGCGCTCGGCCTGGAGTTGATGAGCCAACGTCTCGACGTCTTCGCTCAGACGTTGCTTTAGGCCGTTGAGTCGATTCACTTCGTCTTCGGCGCGACTCCTCGCTTCGTTGACGATCTCGCGGGCGCGATCTTGCGCGGCCACGGTGAACTCTCGCGCTTTCGCTTCGGCTTCTTCTTGAGCTTGGTCAATGAATCGTTGGGCCATGGCGATCATCGAGGTGATCTGTTCGGCCCCAGCCGATCCCCCGGTGCGAATAGCGGGGGCGGACGGTGCGGCCGGCGGGGCGGCGGGCAACGGTCCGGCGGCTCCTCGCGCGTCGAGCTGACTGATTCGCTCCGCCGCCTGTCGCAGCTGTTGACGCTGCTGTTGGGCGAGGTCCTTCAGTTGGCGAACCTCCACCGACAGGCGTTCCAAAAACTCGTCGACCTCGTCAACGTTGTAGCCCTTCAGGCCGACCTTAAAGGCGACGGTGTCAATGGCGTCGAGCGCCGAGTGCGTGTTGTCCGTGCTGTCCATCACGCCACCCTACCGCCCTCGACTTCACACAGTGAAGAACTAATGGTCACTAAATGATGACGTTGATGAACTCGAGCAGGAGGACGGCGACGATGACCGAGAGGTCGATACCCACGCCGCCAAAGTTGGGTCGCGGCAGTATCGCTCGAAGTGGTCGGAGCACCGGCTCGGTGAGACGAGCCAAGAGATGCTTGGTACTGGCTAAGCCCCCGTGGGGATTAGTGGTCGGCACCCAACTGAGGAGTGCGGCGATGATGAGAATCCAGATGTACAGGGTGATCAGATCGTGGATGAATCTCATGCCTGATCGTAAGCGTGGTAGTTACCCGCGCGCAGCCGTTCTTTCATCTCGGGCCCGAGGTGCATACCCTGGGGACTTACTAGGTACACCCCGCGGATCAGCATCTCGACCTTGGCGTTGAGCGCGTAGGCCGTGCCGGCGGTGAAGTCCACTAAGCGGCGCGCCAGACCTTGGTCGACGTCCAGCGTAGTGAGCACGACCGCGCGATTCGATCGCAACAAGTCAGTAATGCGGCGCGAGTCGTCGTAGTTGCCCGGAGAGATAACGGCGACGTCGCGCTCTTGATTGAAGGGCGACATGCCTCGACCGGCGTTGGGGTTGGCAATCGGTCGCACGCGTGACACGCCGTTCCGGCCGTCGTTGAGCGAGATGGGCGCGCTCGAACGTGACGTCGAGGCGACGGGTGACGGCGACGAGGTGGTGGGGGTCGCTCGAAACGGTGAGGGGTTGGCCGGCTGCGTCGGAAAGACTCGCGCCGCGGGAGCGGGCGTCGCCGTCCACTCCGGCTCAAACTCTTCGGACTGCTCAGAGAAGGGTCGAGGCGCGTTGCTCGGGCCGTACTCGCTGTACTCGTCCTCAACGAGCCCGAGAAACCCGAGAAATCCTCGCAACTTTTCTTTCATTTACCTCTCCTTGGCGGAAGCGCCCAAAACCATGTTAGGCCAGCGGGCCTTAGACCACTCGCGCTCCAAAGAGCGCGCGCCCTACGCGCACCTCAGTGCTACCAAGTTCACAAGCGATCTCCAGGTCGTCGCTCATACCCATCGATCGCTCCGTGAGCCCCAGTTGGTCGGCGAGATCTCGCGTGCGACGAAAGGCGTCGCGCGTCTCTTTTTCTCCCCTCGGCGCCACCACCATCAGCCCGCGAACGAAGAGCGTGCGGGCTCGCGCGTACGCCACGAGCTCGGCCACCTCGCGCGGCGCGGCCCCGTTGCGCTGGCCCTCGCCGGTGAAGTCGACCTGTAAGTCGACGCGCTGACCGGGCGACACTTTGGCGATCACGTCGATCTCGCGGGTGCGGGTTACGCCGCTCAGAAGATCGGCGCAGCGAACGATCCGAGGGATCTTGTTCGTCTGGAGCGCGCCCAAGAAGTGCCAGTGGAGGTCGAGCTCGGGCGTGGCCTCGCGCTTCTCGCACAGTTCGTCCACGTAGTTCTCGCCCACGTCGCGCAGGCCCACGTCGTAGGCCGCGCGCACTTCGGCGGGCGAAAACGTTTTGGTCACCGCCACCACTCGAACGCTCTGGGGGTCTCTTCCCGTCGAGGCGATGCGAGCCTGTACCAGAGTTAGGTTCGCGGCGACGCGCTCGAGAAGTTCGTGGTCAGCGGAGGAAGCTGGGAAGGTCGTCATCGCCACCGACGTCGAAGAAGTCATCGCTGGTCGAAGTGAAGATGTCACTGCGCGGACCTTCGGTCATCGAGGGCTCGGCGGTCACCGAGGCCTTCGGCGCGTTCGCGTCAAATCCGGCCGCGATGACGGTGACGCGGACGGACTCGCCGATGGAGTCGTCGATCACGCTGCCGAAAATGATGTTGGCGTCGGGATGGGCAACCGAGTGAATGATCTCCGCGGCCTGGGTGACTTCGTTCAGCGTCACGCCGGATCCACCGACGATATTCATCAAGATGCCCCGCGCGCCATCGATCGAGGCTTCGAGCAGCGGCGAGGTAATGGCGGCCCGCGCGGCGTTGACGGCGCGCCCCTCGCCCGTGGAACTCCCCACGCCCATAATGGCGGTTCCGGCGTTGCGCATGACGGTGTTCACGTCGGCGAAGTCGGTGTTGATCAGACCGGGCACGGTAATGAGGTCCGTCACGCCACGCACCGCTGAGAGCAGTACGTCGTCGGCGATCTTGAACGCATCCAACATGGAGGTGTCGGGTGCGGTGACCGAGAGCAGTCGGTCGTTGGGGATGACGATGAGCGTGTCGACCTTGTCGCGAAGGGCTTGTATTCCCTTTTCGGCCTGGGTGGCGCGCCGCTTGCCTTCGAAAGAGAACGGGCGCGTGACGACGCCGATGGTCAGTATTCCGAGGGCGCGGGCAATCTCGGCCACGACCGGGGCCGCCCCGGTGCCGGTACCACCGCCCTCACCGGCCGTAATGAAGACCATGTCGGTATCTTTTAAGGCCTCTTCAATCTCGGCGCGGTGATCCTCGGCGGCCTGGCGACCGACCTCGGGGTCGCTCCCCGCCCCCAGGCCCCGCGTGAGCTGTCGGCCGATGTCGATCTTGAGGTCGGCCTCGGAGAGCAACAACGCTTGCGCGTCGGTATTGGCGGCGATGAACTCGATGTTTTTCAACCCGGAGGTGATCATTCGGTTAACGGCGTTCGCACCACCACCACCAACGCCGATGACCTTGATCACGGCGTGGTAGTTGCTCTGATTGAGACTCATGGGCTCCCCTTGGCTATCTCTTCTATTGTTACCGCCTTCGCGGGGGCGGCGTGGCGAACAGTCATTGAAGGCTAGTCAGTGACTGAATATTGGTCAAATGCTTGGCTTTTCGCATCACGATGGTGGTGTGACCGCTAACTCATCGGGAACCGTGACATCGACAACGTCACCGGGCACCAACGTGCTGTGCGCGATGACGGACGCGATCGCGACGAACTTCGCGTGCAGGCCGCTCGGCGGACCCAAGATAAAGGTCACGGGCGTCGTCATGCGCAGCGTCACGGAGCCTTTGGCGTCGTCGGTGATGCTCGACACCTGAGTCGTAAATGCGCGAGGCAGTTGGCTCGCCACGTACGCGGCGGCGCGTCCGGCCCGCTGATACGGCCACGAACTCGACGTGGGATCGAGGTACTGCAACGTGGGCAGGTTCGCGTTCAACGGCGCGGGACCGAGCGCCCGTCCCGAGCCGTCGACGAAGTAGAGATGATGCGCGCTCGAAAAAGCCACCGCCACCGCCACGCTTTCGTGTACCGTCACCACGACCGTGTTGGGCCAGTGTTTGGTCACCTCGACGGAGTTGATCCAGGGAAAGCGCGAGAGGTTGTGCTGGATGGTGGCGTTACTCAGGCTCAGCATGCTCGGATGCTCCGCGAGGCCCGAGGCCGCTAAGACCTCGACCACGCCCTCGTGACGAAGCCCGACGAAGGTGACGTGTTGGACCCGAAAGTACGACTGGTGCAGAGTCCACTGACCGGCGAAGACGAGTGCCGTCACCACGACGCCGATACCCACCAGCCACTTCGTTAGTCGGCGCAGAGGGCGCGGACGCGGCACGCGCGCTCGACGCGGCCCGCCGGGGGTCTCTCGCGCCGTGCTGGCCCGCCGTGACACGGTGGCGGTGTTCTCCGTGCGGCGACTCACGGAGTTACCCCGAAACCCACAAAACGGTGTTCACTGACGAGGGAGACACCGCTACTCGCTTCGACGCGCTCCTTCACGATGTTCATCAGCTCATAGACGTCGTCGGCACTACCCCGCGCGTCAACTTGAATGAAGTTCGCGTGTTTCTCGCTGACCTGCGCGCTGCCGTGACGCAGTCCCTTGCATCCGGCCGCTTCAATAAGTCGCGCGGCGTGATCGCCGGGCGGGTTGGTAAAGACGCTGCCGCCATTCGCCCCACCCGGTTGATGCTCACGTCGCCAGCGAACGATCGCGCGCACTCTCTCTTGCGCCTCGTCCGCGTCGCCGCGCCGCAGCCGCAGGGTCGCGCTGATCACCAGATCTTCGTTGCCCACCGCGCTGGTGCGATAGCCCAGGGCCAGGCGATCCGGCGACCAGGTCTCGAGAGCGCCGTCACGCCAAACGGTCACCTCGTCCAGGGTGGCCGCCATATCCGACCCGTGACCGCCCGCGTTCATGGCGACGGCTCCCCCAAAAGTTCCGGGCACTCCGACGGCCCACTCGAAGCCGACCACGCCCGCGCTCGCCAGGCGCCGCGCCGCGACGGGCAGGTCGAGCCCCCCGCCGGCCGTGACGAGGACGTCCTCGCCCTCGTCTCGCCACGCCAGATCGCTGAGTGACCCTTCGAGATGTATCGCGAGAACCGGGTGCTCACCGTCTTGCACCAGCAGGTTCGATCCGTTACCTACGATGACCCACACCAGCCCGGTCGCGGTCATGAGGCCCGAGAGCTCCTCGATATCTTCGACGGAGGACAGCGTGACCCACACCCGCGCCGTACCACCGACGCGGTAGGTGGTGCGAGCGCCGAGTGAGGCGTGCTCTTCGACTCGATCCCCTCCGCGATCTACCAAGACTTCGATCGCGTTCACGTCAGACCGCCCGGAAGGGTGGCGATCACCGATCCGACGTCGCCGGCCCCCAAGAAGAGAATCACGTCACTGTCGGTGACGAGATGTTCGAGCAACTCTCCGACGAGGGAGAGGTCGCCGCAGTAGAGCGTGTCCAGTGAGGGGTCCCGGCGAATTAAGGCGTTGGCGACGACCTCGCCCGTCACGGCGTCGGGGTTGGCCTCGCCGGCGAGGTAGAGGTCGGTCACGATCACGTGGCGAGCACCGTCGAAAGCGGAGGCGAACTGATCGGCCAACGAGAGCGTTCGCGTCACCCGATGGGGTTGAAAGACCACCGTCGGTCGCTCGTACCCGGTGGCGCGCGTCGTGGCCAGGATGGCCGCGATCTCTCCCGGTAAGTGCCCGTAGTCCTCGTAGACGTCGACGCCTCGCCACGCCCCCCGATACTGATAGCGCCGCGGCGCGCCCACGAAGTTCGACAGACCACGCATCACGGCGTCGCGATCTATTCCGAGGGAGCGCGCCAGTACCGCCACCACGGCGGCGTTGGCGACGTTGTGCGCCCCCGTTACCCGCAGGGTCACGTCGAAACTCTCGCCGGGTCCGCGAAGTTGAAACGAGGAACTCCGTCGTTCCAAGACGACGTTGGTGACCTTCCAGGGCGCCCGACTCGTGACGCCCACCTTGATGACCTGGCGCTCGAGTGAGTTGGTCACTCGTCGAACACCGGCGTCGTCACTCCACGCGACGACAGGGCCAGAGGTACGACCGAGAAGATCGCGAAAGGCCGCTTCGAGACCAGCCAGCGTTCCGTAGTGATCCAGATGATCGGCTTCCACGTTCAAGAGCCCCAACGCGTAAGGACGCAGTTCGCTGAACGTGCCGTAGCTCTCGTCCACTTCCACCACGAGATCGCCCTCGCCCCAGTGTCCGTTGGCGCCCACCCCGAGGACGGGGGCTCCGAGTAGCCATCCGTCGTCGCGACCGGCAGCCAGCGAGACCTGCACCATCATCGAGGTCGCGGTGGTCTTACCGTGCGTGCCCGTCAGTCCAATCACCCGTTTGGTAGCGGCCAACTCACGAAACACGTGCGCGCGCGTTAGGAGTTCGGCCTTCGCCTCGCGAGCCGCGACGAGCTCCACGTTGTCGGGTGACACCGCCGGCGACCAGAGGACCACGTCGGCGCCCTCCACGTGCGTGGGGTCGTGACCGACGTAAGTGGTGACGCGGCGCGCGCGAAGTTGTTCGAAGATCTCGGTATCGCTGAGGTCGCTGCCACTGACGACGGCTCCCCTCTCGGCGAGCAAAATGGCGAGGCCGCTCATTCCCGCTCCCGCCACGCCCACCACGTGAATTCGACGTCCCACCTCCAGCGCGCTCACGGGTCGCCTCGCACACCGAGTACGACGTCCGCGATGGCGTGGGCAGCACCGCGGTGAGCCAGTGACGCCGCGCCCTGGACCATCGAGTCGAGCGTGGTGGGCTCCATCATGGAGTCCAGGGTCAGAGCCAGCGTCGCGCCGGTGCACTGGCTGTCACTCACCAGCACCGCGCCGCCGGCCCTCTCTACCTGAGCAGCGTTTTTCGTCTGGTGGTCGTGGGGCGCGCCCGGCAAGGGCACTAAGACCGACGGAATAGCCAGGGCGGTCAGTTCGGCCACGGTAATGGCGCCCGCCCGACAGACCGCCACGTCGGCCACGCCCCAGAGTTCCTCCATGTCCCCAAAGGCCACCACTCGATAGTCCAGTCCCTCGCTAAGGGGCTTGAGGGCGAGGTACTCGACGTAGTCGCGACGACCGGTGACGTGCACGATCGTGCGGTCGCGACGCTCCGACCACAGATCGGCTAGATCGTGGACGGCCGCGTTGACTCGCCCCGAGCCGAGTGAGCCCGTCATCACCACCACCACGGAACGGTCGTGGTCGATGGGGGGTGAGAGTCGACTTTTGGCTTCTCGGCGCGCCGCGGTCGAACGGTCGATCTCTTCGATCGATTCGCGCAACGGCGCTCCGGTCACCACCACGTTGTCGCCGGAGGCGGGAAAAGCGCAACAACGCTTGACGGCGAAACGACCGACGTAGCGATGCACCGCGCCGGGCGTGGCGTCAAACTCGACGAGAACGAGCGGGACGCGCCAACAGACCGCGGCGAAAGAGACGGCGAAGGCCGCGTACCCACCCACGGAGACGACCACCGAGGGACGCCACTGGCGCACCAGAGCGAGAGCCCGAAGAAGAGCGACCACCAGTCCGACGGCGGCCACGGAGTTGGCCAGCACATCGTGGGCGCGCCACGACCGTCGCAGTCCTCGCCCGGGCAACAGGGTGAGAGAGATGCCGCTGGCGCCGAGCAGGACGCCCTCTTGCCCGCGGCGGCTTCCGACGTAGCGAAGATCGTGGGGGGTTAACCCCCGGGCGACGAGCGCCTCCGCGATGGCCTGCATGGGAAAGACGTGGCCGCCCGTACCGCCGCCGGTGATGACGACGGGACCGGGCATTAGTACTCCTGGGGGTACGGGCGAGTGCCCCCGCGACGCTCGTGAGGCCGAGGAGGATGCGTCGGCCGAGACCGAGGCAGCGCCTCTCGGAAACTGGTCAACCGATACTCACGAATAGTGAGATCGCCGGTGCGGCTGCGGTCGTGGGCAATGTTGTACAGCAAGCCGACGGCCGCGAGTTCGGTGATGAGCGCGGTTCCTCCATACGAGAAGAAGGGTAAAGGTACGCCGGTCACGGCCCACCACCCCACGACCGAGGCGATGTTGATCAGCGCTTCCACGGCGATCCAGCTCGTAATCCCCACCGCGATGATCCGGTACACCTGGTTGGAGCACTGTTGAGCGATGCGCACCGCGGCCATCAGGAAGGCAATGAAGAGGGCGATGACCGCCAGCGTGCCGATGAGCCCCAACTCCTCGCCGACGATGGTGAAGATGAAGTCGGTGTGGGGGTTCGGTAGCAGTCCCCACTTCTCTCGCGAGTGGCCGAGTCCCAGGCCCGTCACTCCCCCCGCCCCGAGACCGATCTTGGATTGGACGAGTTGGTAGCCGCTTCCCAAGAGGTTGGCGTTGGGGTGAAGGAAGGAGAAGAACCGCTTGGCCGAGTAGGGCTCGGCCAGTAAGTAGCCGCCGACCGCCACACAGGTAAGTCCCAGCACCGAACAGAGCAGTCGTCGCGACAGGCCAGCCACCGCCAGCATGGCCACCACGATCACCAAGACCACCGACGCCGTACCGATGTCCGGCTCCAAAACAATGAGCCCGCAACCCAGCGACACCGGCAGAGTCCACATGAAAAGTTGCACCCAGTGATTAAGTTCGTCGTGGTGGTGTTGCACGAGCCACGCAATAAAGAGGACGCAGCAGAGTTTAAAGAGCTCACTCGGCTGGAGGTCAATGACGCGAAGGTCCAGCCATCGCTTGCCGCCATTGGCGCTCACGCCGATGGCTTTCACGGCGAGCAGTAGGCCGACGCCCACGCCGATGAGGAGCGGCGCGCTCTTGACCAAACGATCGAGTCGAATCCTCGACGCTCCGTAGAGCGCGAAGATACCGAGGCACAAATAGGCAACGTCGTGCGCCATGATGGAGAAGGCCGAGCCGCCGTTCGCCGCGGACTGACCCTCACTGGCCGACGCCACAAAGATCGTCCCGAAGATAACCAGGGCCGTGGTGACGAGGAGCAGCACCCGGCCGGCGGCGTTGCCCCGGGGCAGGGGGTGCAGCCATCCGCTGGCCCGTGGTCCGGTGGGGGCGCGTCGGTAGTCGTCGCGAACGGACATAGCTACACCACCTTCGCGATTTTTAAGAAGTCGCCGTAGAAGATGCCGAGCCCGAGCATGGCGAGCAACCCGGCCAAGATCCAAAAACGGATGAGCACGGTCGTCTCGGGCCAGCCGCCGAACTCGAAGTGGTGATGAAAGGGCGCGATGCGAAAGATCCGGCGCCCGAAGACGCGATAACTAAAGACCTGCAAGATCACCGACGCCGTCTCCGTGACAAACAGCCCGCCGATAATCACCAGGAGGAGGTCCAGGTTCATTAACAGACAGAGCGCGGCGAGTCCGGTACCAATCGCAAGCGCCCCGGTATCGCCCATGATGATCCGCGCGGGCGGCGCGTTCCACCACAGGAAACCGAGACAGGCACCGACCAGACCGACCGCGAAGAGCGCGAGGTCCAACGCCGCGTGAAGACGGTAGATGTCAAAGTGACGAAACTGCCAGTACCCGATGATGGCCAGTACGCCAAAGCAGAACGTGGACGAGCCGGCCGCCAGCCCGTCAAGGCCGTCGGTCAGGTTCACGGCGTTGGAGGTGCCCACGATGATAAAGACGGCGAGGATGATCCATCCCGTCGCGGTCAGGTTCCATCCCGGCAACGAGTATCGGGTAAAGGAGAGGTTCGCGGACGTGTGTACCCAGTTAATGGCCAAGACGGCGAAGACAACGGCGATAGCGAGCTGTCCGACAAACTTTCCGCGTTTGTTCAGTCCCAGGTTCCGCTCGTTGCGGATAGCCAAAAAGTCGTCGAGGAACCCGAGGAGCGCCGAGGCGACCGTGACGAGAACGACGAGAATGCCCGAGCGAGTAAAGACGACCGACGTACCGATGTGGCCCATCGCGTATCCCATGACCGCGGCGAAGACGATGACGACACCGCCCATCGTGGGGATGCCCGACTTGTGTTGATGGGTGGAGACATACTCACTGACTTGGTGACCGAAGGCTCGGGCTTGCACGAAGCGCATCCAGAAGGGTGTCAGTAGTAGGGCCAAGAGGAAGCCCACGCCGCCCGACTCCATCAGACTCAGCATGCGCCACCCACCCGCAGCAACTCCTTGGCCACCACGCGATCGTCGAACGGCAGCACTCGATCACCCACGGTCTGGGTGGTCTCGTGACCCTTACCCGCGAGGACGACGACGTCGCCCGAGCGCGCGAGATCAAGGGCCAGCGTGATGGCGCCTCGTCGGTCGGCTTCTCGAAGGACTTCGGCCTCCGTTGCCACACCCGACATCACCTCATCAATGATGGCATCTGGCCTCTCGGATCTCGGGTTATCCGAGGTCACGACGGTTATATCGGAGAGGGCCGAGGCGACCCGGCCCATCTCGGGCCGCTTGGATCGGTCGCGATCTCCTCCCGCACCAAAGACCGTCAGGAGTCGTCCTCCGGGCTGGAGACGGCGCACGTCGCTCAACAGGCGTTGTAACCCGTCGGGCGTGTGCGCGTAGTCCACCACCACGGTGATGCCACGTCCGTAGAGGACTTCAAAGCGTCCTGGAACCGATGAGACATCGGCCATCGCGGCCGCCACATCCTCGTCGGCTGCGCCGAGGGTACTCATGATGGCCATGGCCAGGAGGGCATTGTCCACGTTGTAATCCCCGACGAGTGGTGAGTTCACCAAGTGCCCTCGCCAAAAGTAGGTCGAGCCCCGAAGGGTGGAAACGACCTCGTCGGCGTCGCGTCGCGACACTGGTGTCACCGGAAGCACCGTGGTGGCGGCCAGACGCTGACCGTACTCGTCGTCCATCCAAATGACCGCTCGTTTGGCGTACTCGTTCGTAAAGAGCGACGCCTTCGCCTCGAAGTATCGCTCCATCGTGCCGTGATAGTCCAGGTGGTCATGACTCAAATTTGTAAAAGCGGCCACGCAAAAACGAAGACCGTCCACGCGATGTTGTTCCAAAGCGTGACTGGAGACTTCGAGCGCAATCAGGGACTTCGTAATCGCCGGATCAAAGCCGGCGACGAGGGAAGCGAAGGTTCGATAGAGCTCCGGCGCCGCCGGGGTCGTTCGTTCGTTCGTCAACGTGCCGATGCTGCCAGCGTTCCAGGAGAGGGCCGCCGCCAATGACGACACGATGCTGCTCACACTGGTCTTCCCGTTCGTTCCCGTGATGCCGACCAACTTGGCGCGCGTTTCGGGGTGTCCCACGACGGTGGCGCTGGCGTGCGCCAACAGCACGGCGAGCTGACTGGTCGGGACAACGACGACCGGCGCATCCAGCGTGAGACGTTCGTCCGTGACCACGCAACTCGCGCCGCGCGAGACGGCGTCGCGAGCAAAAGAGGCCCCGTGTTGGTGGGTTCCCGGCATCGCGAAAAAGAGCGTGCCCGGCTCACAAAGTCGCGAGTCGTTCTCGACACGCGTGATCTCTAAACTGCTCGTCGCCACGTCCAAGGCGAGGTCGTCCAAGATGTCGCCGAGTTGCATCACGTCACGTCCGAGGCGATGTCAGCCGCCGAGCCGACGAGAGGCTTTTGGACGGCGCCGTTCGAGGGGATGCCGTAGTGGTGAAGGGCGTACGACATCACTTCTTGGAACACGGGCGCGGAGACCGCTCCCCCGTAGATGTCATTGAGGGGGCGTTGAATCACCACGATCATCGAGAGCACGGGGTCGTTGGCCGGAGCGAACCCGACGAAGCTCGCGTTGTACTCGTTCGTCAGCTTGTCTTGCCCGGGAACAGGAATGGTCGCGGTGCCGGTCTTTCCGGCCACGCTGTAGCCGGGGATGATCGCGTTGGTGCCGGTCCCGACCAGGACGACCTGCTCGAGCATCTTGACCATGGTCTCGTCCACCGCGGGCGACAGCACTTCGTGGGTCGCACTCTTGGGCGTGGCCTTGAGTGCCCCGTTCGCGTAGACGTAGCCCCTCACCAGCTTCGGCTCCACGAAAACGCCGCCGTTGGCGATGGCGTTGTACGCGTCCAACACCTGTATGGCCGGTACCGCGTCCACTTGTCCAATGGGGAGCGCGACCTGGTCACTCGCGTACCAGTCACTGGCGTCCACCAAAAGTCCGGGCGTCTGGTCGGGGAAGTCAATATCGGTGGCGGAGCCGAATCCCATCCGCTCCACCTGGGTCAAGATCCCCGTCTCACCCACTCGCCGACCGATTTCGTACGTGCCGATGTTGGAAGACTGGGCCAACACTTCGGTGGCCGTCAAATGCTCCAGGCCGTGGTTTTCGGCGTCGTGAAAGTAGCGACCCCCGACGACCACCGAGTTAGGAACCGGGAACACGGTGTCGGGCGTAATGAGGCCGGCCTGGAGTGCCGCGGAGAACGTCACCACCTTGAAGACCGACCCGGGCTCATAAGCCTGGGAGAAGGGCAGATTGTTGATCGTCTGGTCGATGCCGTCGTACCCGACGCTCTTGCCCCACGAGGGGACCGGGCCGAGCGCTCCCGCCTGCGTCTTCGTATTGACCAACGAGGCGTCGGCCAGAATCTCGCCCGTCTTCACATCCATGACGACGGCAAGGCCGGTTAGTCCGTCTTCGATCTTAAGTTGACGGGCTAGGTCGCGCTCGGTGACGTACTGCAGCGACGAGTCCAGCGTGAGTTCTAGTCCCACCCCCGGCTGAGCCTTTTTCACCACGACGGAGCGTGAGGCGGGAAGATTGACCCCCGACGCGGACGCGTACGCCCGAGTAATACCGGTCTTGCCCGCCAGGAGACTCTGGTACTCGTACTCCAGGCCCGTGGTGCCCGAGCCGCTGGCGTTGACGTTGCCGAGCACCGAGGTGGCCAACGTTCCATCAGGGTACGTACGAACGGACGAATTCTCCACCACGATGCCCGGAAACATCAGCGAGGAGAGCTTGTGACCGTCGTTGAGATCCAGCGAACTATTAACGACGACGTAACCGCTGTTCTTTGAGAGCAGTTCTGTCAACGTTGCCACGGGCACGTGCACCAGGGGCGACATGGCCAGCGCCTCACTCGAGGGGTGACGAATCTGAAAGTCGTCGGCGATTACCAGTGACGTGGGACGCGACACCGCCAAAGTCTGACCGTAGCGATCGTAGATTCCCCCGCGGAGAGCCGTCGTGACGATCTTCTCTTTGACCTGGGCCACCGACATCGCGGCGTAGTGCGCGTGGTCGATCACTTGCAGGTACACGAGTCGCACACCCAACGCGCAAAAGGCCAAGGCCAACCCCGCGCGAAGCAAGAGGAGCCGGCGCGGGCCTACAGATTTCTTGCGGACGACCTCGCGGCGAACCTGAGTGCGACTGTGCGTCGAAGTCTGATGGACGCTCACCGAATCGTCCTTGATGTCGCCGGTGCATAACCCAGGAACTTCGGTAGCGGCAGAGGCGCATCAAGTGACGTAGAGGGAATTTGCGTAACCGTGGTGGGGTCCACCAAGTGCAACGCTCCCGCCTGTGTCGCGATCTGACTTGGCGCGGAAAGATTCGTCAGCGAGCCCACTTGCACGGCGTAGGCCGATTGCTCTTGGAGCAGTTGAGTCTGCAGCGTGTGGATCTCAATCTGGCGGTTGGCTTCAATCATCGATCCCGCTAGCGACAACGAGAGCGCCAGCACGACGATGACGGCCGCTTTTCGAGACGAGGGGGTCCCGCGCCAACGCTGAACCGCAACGTCCCGTCGCGGTGCCCTCGCACGGTGCGACGCCGGACGCGTCGAGACCGGACGCGCAACGGGACGACGTGGTTCAGCGCGGCGCGGAAAACTTATGACGCTCACGGCGCCACCTTTCGCGCCGCGCGAAGGCGCGCGGCGCGTGCTCGAGGGTTTAGAGCGATCTCACTCGGCTTGGCGAGCTGCGCACTGGCCTTGAAGACCGCGACGCGCTTGACGGCGCCACAGACGCAGCCGAGTTCCGGCGAGCAGCGACATCCGCCGCTCTGTTGTTCCGCAAAGTACGCCTTCACGACTTGGTCTTCGCCCGAGTGATACGAGATGACCGCCACCACTCCCCCGACCGCCAGTTCGTCCAGCGCGGCGATTAATCCCTCGCGCAACTGCTCTTCTTCGTCATTGACCACGACGCGCAGCGCTTGGAAGACCCTCGTAGCCACGTGTCCGCGCCGCCGGGCGGCCATCGGGACGGCGCGTTCTACGGCGTCGCTTAGTTCCATCGTGGTCTGTGGCTGGCGCTCTAGAACCGATTTGGCAATCGAGCCAGCGAACCGAGACTCGCCATTCTCACGAAGAAGCCGGGCGAACTCGTGCTGATCCACACGCGCCAGGTACTGCGCGGCTGTCTCGCCCTTGGTCGGATCCATTCTCATGTCCAGAGGAGCGTCGGCACGAAAGGAAAATCCTCGAACTGACTCGTCGAGTTGATGCGACGAGACTCCCAGATCCATGAGCACGCCGACCACGTCGTTGCCACCGAGGAAGTCGGCGTTCTCTCGCACCACTTCTCGGATCTCCGCGAACGTGGACGCCACCACCCGCACCCGATCACCGAACTCGCGCAGTCGCTCGAGCGCGACTGCGCGCGCATCGGGGTCTCGGTCGATGCCGAGTACTCGAAGTTGAGGTGCCAATCGCAAGAGGGCCGCGGCGTGACCGCCGCCTCCTAGCGTGGCGTCGACCACCACGCCAGCGGGGAGGCCGGCAAACATCTCGACGATCTCAGTCGCGAGTACGGGGTCGTGGTAACTGTCTCGGGCCATCCGCAGCCTGTCAATCGGGACAACGGGCGAGAGGGCGGAGGAGGAATCCCGCGTCGCTGTCACGATTGTCAGGCTGCGCGTGGTCCGCGGCCGGTACTGCTGAGTTGCTCCCGTCACTAGTCACTGCCCTGCTTAAAGATCTCTTCGGCGGCGTTCACCTTCTCGGCGTAGGTGGTCGGATTCCACAGTTCGACGTGGTCAATGGCGCCAACGATCAACACGTCACCGGAGAGTTGACCGTAGTCACGAATCGACGTCGGTAGAGCAAAGCGACCCTGCTTGTCGAACTCAACGTCCGAAGAGTTAGCCGACCAGTACCGAACCTGCTGTCTCTCCGACGATCCGCCGGACCGACTCATCTGAAGCCGCTCGTCCATCTGGCGAGAGAACTCCCCCGGTGTCCACAGCGCGACGCAACCTTCGGTGTTGGGACTGAGGTGGCCGCCTCGTTCGAACTCGAGACGAAACTTGGCGGGCAGGATGAGTCGACCCTTCGCGTCCAGCGAGTGCTGAAACTGACCGACGAACCCGAGCATCCCTGTCCTTCCGCGGGATCACCACTTTCCCCCACTTCGTGACACATTACACCACTACTCGCCACCTCTCACCAAATCGCCACACTTTTGATCGATATTTGAGTCGTCGGGACGCGCACCATCGGGGACTCGCGTAAAGGCGATCACTTGTTCGTAAGAGTCAGCTCAGCCGGTGAGAAAGATCTCTCGGCGAGCCCACGGTCCGCTGCGTTCTTCAAGTCGATCAACCAACCCAGAAACGTCCAGGGAGACCGGCACGTGCGAAGGGAGCGCCTCGGTCAATCCCTCGGGCACCGTCGCCAAATAGTCGACGATGACGCGCGTGTCCTCCCTCGGAAAGACGGTCGAGAGGAAGGTTCCTTCGCGCACGCGCCACTGGGTCAGGCCGACTACTTTCCGCTCGTCCACGAAGACCTCTCCCGGTCCCCGCCCTGCAAAACACACCGGACGAAGTGTGAGATCACCCACGAGTGGGCCCCGATGCACGCTCAGTGAGCCCTCAATCTCGCCTCCCAGGGCTTGAACCCACCAGGCGCCCGCTTGATACGAAGTGGCGCGAACGTCTTGTACCCATCGGACATCGTCCGCCGGTATCCACCAGTCGATCCAGACGTCCAAGGGACGGAGGAGCACCAGTCCCCCACCGCCTCGACGACGACGGATCGAGGTAGAAGAGAGAGTTGACAGGTTCACGACGTCGACGGACTGACTTCCACCCAGTACCAGGGTCGGACGCGCGACGTGCGCCACGAACATCGTTGCCTGGGTCAGGCCTCGAATGTCGCTGTAGTCGTAGAGGTCCCGGACCTCAATCACGAGGCCCGTGGAAGGTACGGCGCCCACAGGGGATCAGGATCGGGCACGTGCCGCCAACGCCACCACGGGCCGTCGGGCACGCGAGGTTCGAAGTGCATGCGCCATCCGATCTCTTCAAGAAGTCGGTCGCCCTTTTGCATGTTGTGTCGTCGACAGGCCGCCACCACGTTGGTCCACTCGTGCCGCCCGCCTCGCGAACGAGGAACCACGTGATCGATGGTGTCGGCGTGCTCAAGGCAGTACGCGCATCGATAACTGTCGCGAAGCAACAATGAGCGCCGCGTGAGCGGAGGTGTTCTGATCTTGGTCGGCAACTTCACCATGTCGTGGAGGCGAACGATCGCGGGAATCTCGATCACGATGCTGGACGACCGGCAGACACTGGGTTCGTCGGGCATAGCGATCGGTTCGGCGCGACCGGCCAACATGAGAACCACGGCTCGACGCTCCGAGACGAGCTGCAGCGGCTCGAACGTCGCGTTCAGTAACAGCACTCGCGCCACGGTCAACTACCTCTCATCTCGCTGGCGAACTGACCACGTGGCCGCCTCGACCACCTCGCGAGCGCTCAGCGTCGCCGAGGTCGAGCCCGCGGCCGTGATCATGCGGAAGTGCCAGTACGACTCTCCCGGCAGGGGCAAGAACGGGGGCCGCCGCCACCACCGCCGCGCACGAAGACGCCACCCGGCCCGTAGAACGACGGGCAGTTGGGTCGGGTGGCGCGAGAGGTATCGGGCCATCTCACGACTATCGATTCCGGTCACGCTGCCCCTCGCCATCCCACGAGCGCCGCACCCAAGAGAGGACCGTCGGCGCCGAGAGCTGATCGTCGAATCTCTATGTCGTGCGAGTAGAACATCATGGCCACGGAGCGTGCGGCCTTGTTGGCCTCGCTGAAGAACTCGTCGCCGTAACCCAGAGCCACCGAGCCGGCAATAAAGCAGTGGCCAAAATCCAGGACAGAACTGAGAGTGCCCACGGCGCGACCGACGAGTTCCGCGACGCGCAACCGCGTGGCGTGATCGGCCTCCTCGGCTGGCTTACCCGTGCGCTCTTCAATCGCGCGACCCGACACTTCGGCTTCCAGACAGCCGTAGGCGCCACACGAGCAGAGCGCGCCGTCCGGCACGACATTGAGATGACCGATATGACCGGCGTTGCCGGTGTCGCCGTCGAGCAACTCGCCGTTCAGAACAATGCCTCCCCCGACACCGGTGGACACGACCATCGAAAGATACGACGACATAGCGAGTGCGCCTCCGTACACTCCCTCGGCCAGGGCCAGCGCGCGCGCGTCACCATCAACAAAGACGTCTACGCCCGTCGCGTCTCGGAGCAACGAGCGAAGTGGAAACGCCCGCCACGCGGGAATATTGAGTGGCGAGACGGTCTCGCCGCCTCGCGTCATTGGTCCGGCACAGCCCACCCCGATGAGGTCAACGTGGTCGCCGTCTAAGACCTCGCCCACCAACGAGACGAGCGACGCGAAGAGGTCGTCCCCGTGACGCGCGACTTCCATACGGCGGCGACGCACGAAAGAACCGTCGGGAGCAACGATGGCAGCGTCAAACTTGCTCGCCCCAATGTCAATGGCCAGGCACGGAGACGCGCGGCGCGCGCCTCCGATGTCGATCATTCGCTTTTATGGCGATGACGCGACAACCAGTCGCGGAGCGAACTGGTTCGGGGACCATAGTTCGCTTGGGCGTCGTCGCCTTGGCCAGAACGGGTGATGTCCTGCCATGACGCGCGCCCTAAGAGGCGAGCATTTCGCTCAACGACAACTGCGGAAATAAACATGAGGGCGACTCCGGCGAGCCCGAGGAGCACGGAGTGAGAGAAGCAGAGGACGAGAACCACGAGACCCACCACGAAGCCCGCCACCCCCCAGCGGACGCGGCGTCCACTGTGAGAGTAAATATTGGTCTCGCGAACGTTTTTAGCGAAGCGAGGGTCCTGCTTTGACAGCGACTCCTCTAGTTCGGCAAGGATCTTCTGCTCGTGCTCCGACAGGGGCATCGCGTCTCCTTCCGCTCGACCTAAACGTACTTTATCTTTCTGCGCCTAACATTCGCACGTCGCGCGACGTGATTTGGGTGACCAGAATGTAAAAATTCCCTAGGAGGAACGTGGTGGGTCCGAAGTTCCAGGTCGCGGCAATCTGTACGGGCAACATCTGCCGATCGCCCATGGCCGAGGTCGTCCTTAAGCACCTCGTCGCCGCCGATCCCTTCCTGAGCGAACGGGTCAGCGTGGCGAGCGCGGGCACCGCCCGCTGGCACGTGGGCGATCCGATGGACCCCCGAGCCCGACGCGCGCTGGATCGGGCGGGTTACCACCTCCCCGGGGCGCCCGGGATCTACGCCGACTCGGACTTTCTCGATCGCCAAGATCTGATCCTGGTCATGACCCGGGAGCACCGTGACGACGTGCGCGAACGGCTTCGGCGCGCCACCCCCGAGGTCATTCTCTGGCGTGACCTCTTCGAAGCGACGCCCGATCTCGATCTGGCCGATCCCTACTACGGGGACGACCGGGAGTTTGACGAGTGCCTGGCGGCTCTCGCGAACGCCTCACCGGCACTGCTCTCGCTGCTGCACCAACGACTTGACGGCCGAGCGCTTCTCGATAACTGATAGTTGACCCTGAGTAGGTTGAGAGAACTATGAAGACACGACTCACCACTCTGTTAGGTATCGAACATCCCGTGATGCTGGCGGGAATGGGCGGCGTCTCTTATAGCTCGCTCGCGGCCGCCGTCTCCAACGCAGGTGGGTACGGCTGCCTTGGCGCGTCGACGATGACGAGTGAACAGCTGGCCCAAGAAATCGCCGCCACCCGGACACTCACCTCACTCCCCTTTGGCGTCGATCTCCTCACGGCGTTTCCCGACAGTCTGACTCGCAACGTAGAACTGCTCATCGAAGGTGGCGCCAGTACCTTCGTCGCTGGCCTGGGCGTGCCTACTCACGTCATCGAGCTCTGTCATCGCCACGGCGTCTTAGTCATTTCGATGTGCGGCAAAGTGGAGCACGCGTTGCGCGCCCTCGATGCGGGCTGTGACGTGGTCGTCGCGCAAGGAACCGAAGCGGGAGGTCACACCGGGACGGTCGCCACGTTTCCACTCGTCCCTCTGATCGTCGATGCCGTAGGCGACTCCATTCCCGTCGTGGCCGCCGGTGGCATCTTTGACGGTCGCGGACTGGCCGCCGCGCTCGCCCTCGGCGCCGACGGCGTCTGGGTCGGGACGCGTTTTATTGCGACGATCGAGGCTCGAGCACTCCCCGGCTTTCGAGAGAGCATCCTTGAGGCCCGTGAGGACGGCACCATCATCTCTCGCGCCTTCAGCGGCAAGACCATGCGCGTCATTAAGAATGAAACGACCGCGCTCTACGAGAGCGATCCTTCACTTCTCAAGAAGTTTCCTGAGCAGCTCTTCGTCTCGCACGAGGCGGGGACGTTTCATCTCGGTGGCGATGAGAACACCGTCGGAGTCGATCCGCACCGCGAGGGCTATCCGGCGGGACAGGCCGTGGGCGCGATCCGCGAGATCCTCCCGGCCGGGGAGATCGTTCGGCTCATGGTCGACGAGGCCGAGGCGTCCATCGCCCGGCTCTCCACTCTGTAGTGCCACCACGCGGCGCGACGTGTACGGCGGAAAGCCGACCTCGTCACACTCACTAGATTCGTGGTGGCCACATGATCAAAGTTGAACACCTCACCAAGCGTTATCACGACACGCTCGCCATCGACGACCTCGACTTTGAGGTCCTCCCCGGCGTCGTCACGGGGTTTCTTGGACCGAACGGTTCCGGCAAATCGACCACCATGCGCATCATCCTTGGTCTCGATCGACCCACCAAAGGCCAGGCGACGGTCAAGGGCAAGCGCTACGCCGAGCTGCGCGATCCGCTGCACGAAGTGGGCGCGCTGCTCGACGCCAAGGCCATTCATCCCGGCCGCAGCGCTCGCAACCACCTTCGCTCCCTCGCCGCGTCGAACCGTATTCCCTTCTCCCGCGTCGATGAGGTACTCGAGTTCGTCGGGATCGCCTCGGTGGCCAATAAAAAAGTGGGGAATTTCTCCCTCGGTATGAGCCAGCGCCTGGGCATCGCGGGCGCGCTGCTGGGTGACCCGGAAGTTCTCCTCTTCGACGAGCCGGTCAACGGCCTCGACCCCGAAGGCATCCGATGGATACGCGACTTTTTCCGCTCGCTGGCCAACGAGGGCCGAACCGTCTTCGTCTCATCCCACTTGATGAGTGAGATGGCGGTCAGCGCCGACCAGATCATTGTGATCGGACGGGGCAAGTTCATTACGCAGGGATCCATTGACGCCCTCACGGCCAACGCCAAAGGAACGGTGTTGGTTCGCGCCAACGACCATCAACGACTGGTGGTCGCCCTGCGCGCCAAGCAGGCCCACGTCACCGAGCTCAACGATGACGGTCTGAGCGTGAGCGACCTCAGTGCCGAAGAGGTGGGGCAGGTCGCTTTTGACGCCGGCGTCGTGCTCTACGAGCTAACCCCGCAACGCGCGTCCTTAGAGGAAGTCTTCATGGACCTGACCTCTGACGCGGTGGAGTACGGCTCGACGGGGGTACGCCGTGAGTCGTGACGTTACCCTATGGTCGGTCGTACGTTCGGAGTGGATCAAGTTCCGCTCCGTTCGGTCCACCGTCATCGGGGTCATCGTCACCCTGTTTCTCACCATCGGACTGGGTGCGCTGGTCACCATCCTCACCCGAGTCCACTGGAACATGGTCAACCCCCTCCAGCGCGCAACCTTCGATCCCGTCTCGACGAGCCTCGTCGGCATACTCTTCGCGCAGTTTGCCGTCGGCGTTATCGGTTCCCTCTTCGTCACCAGCGAGTTCTCCACCGGCTCGATCCGCACCACCTTGACCGCGGTACCGAAGCGCTACGAGTTGGCGCTAGGCAAACTGATCGTTCTCGTGGTGTCGATGTTCCTCGTCGGCGAGGTGGCCAGCTTCGTGACCTTCTCCATGGGGCAGGCCATCTTCTCCGGCGTCGTGCCGACGGCCTCGCTGTCGAACGCCAGCGTCCTGCGAGCCGTTTTTTTCGCCGGCCTCTACCTTACGTTGCTCTCGATCCTGGCCTTCTCTTTGGGACTGCTCCTTCGCCAGAGCGCCGCCTGCATCAGCGTCTTCGTCTCCGTCCTGTTGATTATTCCGATCATCTCGCTCTTCTTCCCCACTAGTTGGCAGAACGACATGCAGCGCTTCTTTCCCTCGGAGATGGGACACGCCATGATCTCCACCGCGAGCGTGCCCCACGACTTTGGGGCCACCGGGTCGCTCGTCGTCCTCGTGCTCTACGTTGTGGTGCTTTACGTGGTGGGTGTGAGCGTCTTTCTTCGTCGCGACACCTAAGCGTTCGCGGCGCCCGCCCTAGGGTGACGTCATGGAGTTGCGCGACGCACTACGAAGCACCGGCTCGGTTCGTCGCTTTCGCGATGAACTCGTTAGCGATGACGCGGTGTTCGCCGTCCTGGACGACGCCCGCTTCGCACCCTCGGGTGGAAACCGGCAACCGTGGCGCGTCATCGTGGTGAAGGATCAGCTCCGTCGCCACCAGATCGCGGAGTCCTATCTCGACGCGTGGCACGACTACGTGGCTCACGCCCTGGCTGGCATTATTCCCTTCTCGCCCTTAGCGAGCGACGACGACCGCATCGCCGCTGCCAGTCAGCGCGGTGCGGCGGAAGCGAGATCGGTCGCGGACGGTTTCGCGGAGACCCTGGCCGCCGTTCCCGTGATGCTCGTGGTCACGGCCGACTTGACCGTTCTCGCGGCCACCGACCGCGACCTCCCGCGCTATCACCTCGTCGGTGGCGCCTCGATCTATCCGTTCGTCTGGAGCATTCTCTTGGCCGCCCACGAACGTGGCCTGGGCGGTGTGATGACGACCGTGGGCACGCGAAACGAACCGCGCCTCCAAGAGATTCTGAGACTCCCCGCGACCACCATCGTGGCCGCGATCGTGGCGCTCGGTTACCCCGAACACCACGTCACCAAACTCACGCGCTACGGAGTCGAAGAGTTCACGACGGTTGATACCTTCGACGGCCCCCCGTTTCGCCCCTAGTGCTCAAGGTCGCCAAAAAGTTCGTCAGTGTCTTCTCCGAGGGCTCGCGGGCCCCGACGAATTCCTGGTCGTCGTCCATCGAGAAGTAGCGGCGTCTTCATGGCAGGGGTCTCGCCGCCCGTCGTTGACATGACGCCGAGGAAGTCACCCTGGGCGACTTGGTCCTGCGCGAAGGCCCCTCGCACGTCGAGAATCGGCGCGCTGGGAACGCCGGTCGCGTCAAGACGCATCAGCCACACGCCCGTGGTCTCACGCGCAAAACTCTCACTCAAGATCTCTGCGAGGGCCGTGCGGTCCCTCACGCGCGCGGCGTTGGTCGACCACTCACCTCTCGCCAGCCGCTCGTCACCTAGGACGCGCACGAGTGACTCAAACTGCGCGTCCGTCCCAATCGCGAGAAGAAGATGGCCGTCGGCGGTGGGGACGGGACCATACGGAGCGATGCTGGGGTGATCGTTGCCGAGGCGTTCGGGATTCACTCCCGTCGAGAGATAGCCCTGCGCCTGATTGATCAGAGCGCTCATGGCCGACTCCAACAGGGGAGCTTCGTAGTGCCCTCCGCGACCTCCCTTCGCCCGAGCGAAGAGACCACTCACGAGGCCGATGGCCCCGTACAGGCCGGTTACCACGTCGGCGATCGGCGCCCCGACTTTGCTCGGCACGCCGTGCGCGTCACCGGTGACCCCCATCAGTCCCGATCGCGCCTGAGCCAGCAGGTCGAAGGAAGGAAGATTCGCTAGCGGGCCGCCCTGGCTCGCGGGCGTAATGCTCACCCAGACACACTCCGGGTTGAGCGCGCGCAGTCGGTCAATACCCAAGCTCTGGTACTGGCGCGGAAGGTAGTTCTCTACGACGGCGTCAGCGACCTTGACCAGTTCGCCCACGCGACGAAAGTCCTCCTCGTCGCGCAAATCGGCCACCACGTTGCGGCGATGTCGATTGACCGACAGGTAATACGTCGCGTCGCCCCCGAAGGAGGGCGGCGACATGGATCGAACCGGGTCCCCTTCGGGGCCCTCTACTTTGATGACGTCAGCGCCGAGATCGCCCACCACCATCGCACAGAGGGGGCCGGCTAGAACTCGCGAGAGGTCCAACACCCGAACGCCCTCAAGGGGCAGTCCCGTGCCGACGTTCGTCGGATCGAGGTCCCAGGTCACGAGACGACCTTAGAGACGTAGAGCGCCCTCGCCTTTTCTCCCATGAAACGGCTAGAAAATGGCCCCGTTGATGACAATCTGGTCGGACGACAGATCTCCTTGAGTGACTCCCCACTGCTCGAGAATCGCCTGGTAGGTGCCGTTGGCCACCAACGTGCGAAGAGCCGCGCGAAGGGCGGCGGCCAGAGCTTTGCCGGTCGACGTTTTGGCCGTGGCCAGTCCGTACGGGGCGGCCTCGTACGGCTTACCGACTAGCTCCAGTCGTCCCTTGGAGATGGAGACGAGGTAGCCCGCCACTTGGCTGTCGACGAAGGCCTCTTGAGCTTGTCCCGAGAGGACGGCCGCCTCCACGTCAGCCTCCGTGCGAAACGAGTGAACGCTCAGCGACTCATTGCTCGGACACTTGACCGCTTGAGCGTTGGCCGTGACCTGTTCGGGGCTGTTCGCGACAACGGCGAGTGTGAGGCCACAGAGATCCTTGAGCGACCTAAACGAAGCCGGCGAACCACTGTCGGCGTAGATACCTTCACCCGCTTTGAAGTAGTCGACGAAGTTGACAGATTTTTCTAACGACTTGGTGTCGGTAAAGGACGAGTTGCCCACCTGATACTTGCCGCTCCTAATGCCGGCGATGATGGCCGAGAACGTGATGTTATTTTCGACGAACTTAACGCCCAAGGTCGCCGCCACCGCACTCATGATCGAGATGTCGAGTCCGACCATCTTGGTTCCCCTCATCCACTCGTCGGGCGGGTAGGACGCGTCGGTGGCGATCTGCCAGGTCACGCCACGCAGGGAGGGAGGCACCAGGTTGGCGTCGGTGGCGTCGAACCTGGCGTAGACGCTCGCCGCTCCCGCGAGACCATTGGAACTGAGCAGCAGCGACGTAACACCCGCTATCAGCAGAACGCGACGAAAAAGTGAAATCCGCTGCACCAACTGTTTCAAACTCTCTCTGTTCCACCGCGGACTTGCTCAGGGACCATTGATACCAGATATCAACCCAAAACAGTCCGCACGGGGGCGAACAACTACACGTGCGCGAGAGCGGTGGCCTCACTCGTGCGCCCGGTCTGGGGCAGTCGGGTGAAGACGAGGGCCGCCGCCGCAACGGCGACCACCGCGCCGACCAGACATCCTCGGTGCAGTCCACCCATGAACGCGTTGGTCACCTGCGCGTTCAGGTGTGATTGCAGAGCGAGAGGAAAGTGCGCGACCGTAACTTGAGCGGCGTGCGTCGAGCTCACCGCCACGCGCAGTTGAGCGCTGGTCAGTCCATGCGCCAGATACGGGCGCAACGCGCGTCGTATCGCGGGACCAAAGAGCGAAGAGAAGACCGAGCCAATGACGGCAACCCCCATGGTTCCCGCTAGTTCGCGCGTCGTTTCGTTGACGGCCGCCCCGGCACCGATCTGCTCTGGCGCCAGCGTGCTCATCAGTGACGCGGTCGAAGGAGCGTTCACCAAGGAGAAACCGAACGCCAGGATGATCATCAGCCCTATGACGGGACCGAAGTACGCGGCGTGCGCGCTCACCACGTCGCCCCACGCGAGGGCCCCCGCCAAAATCAGCAGGCCCGCCGATACCACGTAGCGGGCGCCGAACCTCAGTGCGGCCACGGCGCTGAGGGGCGTCGCCACCATGACGACGGCGGCGAACGGCAGGGTGTGTACGCCGGCGGACAGCGCCGAGTAGCCACGAATTAGTTGGAAGTACTGCGTAATGAGGAAGATGAAGCCGAGCAGACAGAAGTAGTTGATCGCGATGGCCCCGGCCCCGGCGGAGAAACTTCGATTGGAGAAGATGCGCACGTCCAACAGCGGTCCCTCGCGTCGCAGTTCATAGAGGATGAAGGAGGAGAGCGAGAGAGCGGCGATCACAAACACCGAGAGCGTGCTCGCGCTGCGCCAACCCCACGAGGGGCCTTCAATGATGGCTAGCGTCAACGTGGCGACGCCCGTCGTACCAAGAACCAGTCCGCCCGCGTCCACGCGCCGACGGCTCGGGCTCTTCGACTCGGGAATTACGAAGGCCGAAGCGACGAGGGTGATGACCACGAGGGGCGCGTTGATTAAAAAGATCGAACCGTACCAAAAGTGAACGAGGAGAGCGCCGCCCACCACGGGACCAATGGCGATAGCCGCTCCGGCCGCCGCGCCCCATACGCCGAAGGCCTTGGCCCGCTCGCTCAGATCGTCAAAGGTAATCGTCACGGTCGACAGGGTGGCGGGAAAGATGAAGGCGGCCGACGCGCCCATCAACGAACGGGCGACCAGTAGGGTCGCCACGCTGCTCGAAAATGCCGCCATGACCGAAAAGATGCCGAACAGGGCCAGTCCGGACATCATCACTCGTTTGCGACCTAATCGGTCGGAGAGCCCTCCCCCCGCCAAGAGCAAGGCAGCAAAAGGTAGCGAGTACGCGTCGACGATCCACTGCAGCGACGAGTTGGAAGCGTGTAGGTCCTTGGACAGGACCGGGAGCGCCACGTTCACGATCGTGTTGTCGATGACCACGATCAGCACCACCGTGCAGAGAACGCCCAGCACCCACCAGCGGCGATCGTGAAGAGACGTAGGCACCGTGAACCTCCAGTAGAACAATGTTCCATTACTGTAGAACAGTGTTCTATACTTGTCAAGTATGGAACGCATCGCGCGAACACCCTCGAGTCAGATCGGACCCGACGTCCTGCGCGCCGCTCTCGCCATCCTCGATGAGGAGGGACCGGACGGCTTCACGGTGCGAGCCATTGCCCAGCGCGCCGGTGTCGCGCCGATGGCTATCTACAACCACTTTCAAGGAGTGAACGGCGTCTTGGAGGCGCTGTGGATCGAGGGCTTCGATACCTTGCGGCAGTCCATTACGTTTGAGTCGACCAGCGCCGAAGATGACCTCCTACGGGCCGGTCTCGGGTACCGAACGTTTGCTCTAGAGAATCAGGGCCTCTACACGGTCATGTTCATGCACCGGTTCCGGAACTTCGAACCCTCACAGGAGGCCTCCCAGGTCGCCGCCCAGACGTACGAGGCCTTGGTGGTGAACGTAGAACGCTGTCAGACCCTCGGTCTCTTCGATCACTCGAAGGCCCGTGACACGGCGCAGGTGATCTGGTCGGCCTGTCACGGGTACGTCGCACTCGAACTTCTCGGCATCAACTTCGCCGCCGACCGCGACGCGACCTTCGAGCTGGTACTCGCGACGTTACAGAACGGACTCCGCTAGGGCGCCGTAGTGCAGGTCGCTCGGCCAATAGCCCCGGCGATCGGGCGTGAGCAACATGTCGGTGAGCTCGTGACGCATATGACGCTGGCGCCACAGCAACTGCTCTTGCGCGGCGTGCAGCACGCGTTCAGCGTCGCGGCACTCGGTTCGCCAGGTGGGATCTCTTGAGAGGTCGAAACAGCGAAACGATCCGTCACCGAACTGCACGTAGGCCAGGTCATCGCTCACCGAGACCGCCAAGTTGCAGCGGGCCAAGGTCCAACTGGGGGCTGATTGGGCGGCCCCTAAAAAGATAAACCGACTGTCCCACTCGTAGTGCGCGGCTTCGCGCCAGCTCACGTCGTCGCCGGCGAAGAGAGGCCCCAAGGAGCGTCCGTCGCACTGGACGGGTTGTTCCACGCCGAGGGCCTCAGCCAGGGTGGGCAGCAGGTCGACGTTCTCCGTGAAACGCGAGACGGAGCGTCCACCGGACATTCGAGGGTCACGCCACAGTCCAATGATGTGGTAACTCTCGGGGAAGAAACCCAGCTTCTCAATCAGACCATGGTCGCCGAGTTGATCGCCGTGATCGGCCGTGATGACGACCAGTGTGTCCTGCCACTCCCCTCGCTCTTCGAGAGCCACCACGATCCGCCCCAGTTGAAAGTCAACTTCGGAGATCATGCCGTAGTACTGAGCACGCAGGGCGCGAATGGCGTCCTCGTCGGTGGGCGCCGCGGCCTGGGGTGACGTCAGGGCCGCCTCGTGCAGAGGGTGGCGGTCGCCGGCCGCAACGGGCGCGATCGGCAGGGGGACGTCGGCCGGATCGTAGAGGGTTGAGTACTCGCCGGCCGCGGCGTAGGGCGGATGAGGCCGGAGGTAACTGAGGTGGGCAAACCAACCGCTCTCTTCGTGCTCCAGCCACTGCAAGAACCGCGTGGTGAGAAAACCACTGAGAGAGTCCTCGGCCGGTCGGGTGGGTTCGTCGTAGAGCAACTGTTGCCAGTTACCTTGGACGTCGTAGCCCTTCGCGCGCAAGTACTGCGTCCACCCGGCCTGACTCTCGGGAAGATAGAGGCCGACGGAGAGCCCGGGCAGGATGCCGTCGTAATCGTTCAGTCGCGGGTCGTCGGCGCCGTTAGCGCGATAGGGATCGATCCCCTGATCCGTGTAGCCAAAGAGGGTCGGGTCGTAGCCCGCGCGACGCGCCACGAAGGCCAGGTTGTCGAGGCTGCTCGCCAAGGGTGTGCCATTGGCCACCACGCGATTGTTCATCTGATACATGCCCGTGAACAGAGCGGCCCGCCCCGGAGCGCAGGGCGCGGCCTGGGAGTAGTGGTTCTCGAGACGCACGCCTTCGGCGGCGATGCGGTCAAGAGTCGGGGTAGTGACGAGTGGGTGCCCGGCCGCGCCGTAGGCGTCACCTCGAAACTGATCCAACGTGATGAACAGAACGTTCACGTCGCGGCTTCCACCAAGCGATGAACGTGCGAAGCCAAATCATCGAGAATCGCGAGCGCGTCGGGCACCACGCCGCCCATCTCTAAGAAGCCGTGCACCATCTCCTCGGCCTCGAGGAGTTCGACCGAGACGCCGAAGTGCTCTAGCAGCCCGGCGTAGGCCACGCCTTCGTCGCGTAGAGGATCGCACTCGGCGACCACGACGACGGCCGGGGCGACACCCGAGAGGTCGTTGCACAACAGCGGCGTCACCCGGGGATCGGTGTGATCGGCAAAGCCGTTTAGATACTGGGAGTAGTCATAACGAAGTGTGTCGAGATCCAGCAGGAATCCGGTGCCGAATCGATGCGCGGAGTCGGTGACCACTTCGGGACCGAGCGTGGGATAGATGAGGACCTGTGCGGCGATATCAACGCCGTCGTCACGAAGTTGCCGCGCCGCGACGGCCACTAGATTCCCTCCGGCTGACTCCCCCATCACAATCAGCGGCGCGCCGACCGCACCGAACTCACCGCGTCGTTGCGCGACGTAGCGAACCACGTCGGCGGTGTCCTCCAGGGCCGCGGGGAAGGGGTGTTCGGGAGCCAAGCGATAGTCAATCGCCAAAAGGCGCAGACCGGTGTCAAAGACGAGACGCCGACAGAGCCAATCGTGCGTTTCGAGGTCTCCAACTACAAAGGAGCCACCGTGGAAGTAGATGATGAGAGCGGAGGCCGCTTCTTCCAGCGGGACATAGAGTCGACTCGCGAGCGATCGCCCCTCGAGGTGGATCTGCCGGTCCTCCACCGAAGCCATCGGCGCGGCGTCGCCGCGAATCGCTTCGGACTCCAATCGAAAGGCTCTGCGGCGCTCGTCGGCGCTCTTAGTCGGAGGTAAAGGCTCGGGATTCTCTCGAGCCTGGCGAAGATAGGGCTCAAACGCTGGATTAATCATGACCACCTCCCCGCTGCACATTTAGGACGACGATGGCGACAGTAGTGGGTTAGCGCTCGACCGACGACGTTCATTTCTGGCGTTGGCCTTGCGGGCCGTAGGGTGGCGAGGTGGTCGCCGCCCCGCTGACATCAAGCCGACCCTCGTCGTGAGTTTTCACACGAGCGCTCGCGACCTGGTAGCGGAACTCTCCGCGCACCCCTACCACGTGAACGCCGCAGAGTTAGTGCGCTTTCGCGTCGACGCCACTGATGACTCCGTGGGAGCTCTCGTGCGCACCGCGTCAACTCTGAACCCGAGCGAGCGCGTGGAGTTTCGTCGCGCCCTCTCCGAGGAGGAAACGGAGACGCTTCTTCTCTTCGCCATGCGTCGCACCCTCCAAGCGCGTCGCAGCGCATCGCTCGCCCTCATCGTCGAGGCGACTAGTGCCTACGCCCTGTTGCCTCAGAAGGACGTCCCGTGGGAGTCCTGGCTCAAGGCCACGCTCTTCGTCGCTCGATCCCTCGGCGAGAACCTCGATCTGCTGCGTACGAACTTCCTTGACGTGGCGAGCGAACGTTCCAGCGACCGCTTCGATATCGCCCAAGAGTCCATGCGCCGAGTCGATGAGCTCTCGCAGTGTCACATTGTCGAAGTCACCACGACCTACGGCACGGGATTCTTAGAGACGCTCGTCTTTCGCAACTCCCCCACCTTTGGCGTTTTCGGAGCTCCCTCTCGCCTCGGTGACAACGAGGTGCCTTATCGACCCACCACCAATTTGGCCCAACTCGCCGTGACGCTAGCCGACGCTCTTGACGCCACGCGCGACGTGACCACGGGACCGATTGGTCAAGATCAGTTGGCGGCCTCTTCCTTCTCGATGGCCGTTGCCGGTTCCTACATCCCCACCTCGGGGTGCTTGAGCTTTGTGGCCGAAGCCGTGGGAGGGACCTCCTTCACGGCCTTTGTCGCGGAGCTACTCGACGATGACGCAGCGACGCTCGCCAGTTCCGCGGTTGACACCGACGGCCAGTCGGCGGTCTACGAGCAGCGCCGCCTCATCGTTCTTACCCCGCAGCCATCGTTCGATGAGGACGACGCGGCTGTTTCGGTCAACCTGCATCAGTACGATGACGTAGCTCGTGCGGCACTGGACGATCCCTCCAGCGCCGACTGGCGACCTCGCTAGGTCAAAGAAGTCACTCCGGGCAGATCAGGGTGCCGAGTGTCACGTCCGTAGAGTCACCGGGCCGCACGTCAACCCAGCGGATATACCCCTGATAGGTCGAGACGATCTCGTACCGTCCGGCCGGCACCGTAAAAGAGAACTCCCCCACCCATGGTTCTTTGGAGGGAAAACTGATCGCTTCGCTGGCGTAGGCCACGTGGTGGTGGATCACAATCACCGAAGAGGGAGTGGGCGTGGGGGCGGGAAAACCTGGCGCGGCGACTACCGGGAGCGGATCGCACTCGATGACGCGACCCGTAATGACGCCCGTGCCCACCTGGTCGCCGCCCGCACCGAGCGACCACACTGCGGTGCACGCAAGTGACGCCAATGCCGTCACCGCGACGATGCGTTGGATGGCCCGACTCAAGTTCGACACTCCCCTCGGCGTCTCGTGCCCGCGTCAGCGGCTTATCTTCAATGTAGGCCGCCACGCCACATCCGCCAAGCATGGTCCCTGTGGAGCGGACGACCGGGCTCGAACCGGCGACCTCGACCTTGGCAAGGTCGCGCTCTACCAACTGAGCTACGTCCGCGTGGTACATCGATTGTAGCCGACGTCCTCGGGCGAACCAAGCCGACTTACGACTCGGTCGCGGCGATCAGAGTCTGCGCCTCGTCGACGAGAAAGTCGCGTAACAGCGAGAGATCGTCGAATCGGTCGGCGCAGGCGAAGAGTCCAAACTCCAAGTTCTCACCAAATCCGAGGACCGTGATATTGAGAGAAAACGCTCCGACCAAGGGTCCAAAAGGGGTCGCCGAGGCAACGTGACGACCACTCAACCACAGTGGTATCGGCGGTCCGGCCACCGAGGAGATCATGACGTTGGCCATGGGAATGCGATCAAAGAGATTGAAGGCCGAGATGAACTTGCCACCCAGCGAGAGAAGGGTAGGCCCGAGGACGCGGGGCGTGTCCTGAAAGATCTTCGCCCGGTGGGCACGCTGCTCTCCCACGGTCTTCAGTGCGTCGCTCGAGATAGCCCGTACCCGCTCCTCGGCGTCGTCGATGTCGGTATGTAGAGCCACCAGCATTCCCGAGATCTGATTGCCGAGGTCCGCGGTGTCGCCCTCGCCGCGAACGTTGATGGGCACGAAGGCGATCAAGTCTCGTTTGAGCACTTCGCCTCGTTCATCGAGCAGCCGCTTCAACGCTCCGCTGGTCGTGGAGATGACGAAGTCAGTGACCGTTACCCCGCGCGCCTTGGCCGCGCGCTTGACGTCGGACAGAGGAACACGGGTGCGTAGGTAGGCCTTTTCGATGCCCGCGGCTCCGTTGAGCGACGTCTCGCGCGCTTCGAAGATAGAGGGCTGGTCTGGCGTCGCGTGGCGTCGTCCATGGAGCGACACCACGCTCACGAAGGCGCGCACCATCTCATAGAGCCGAGACCCCCACGAGGCGAGGCTCTCGACGACGAGAGACGGACGCTGCCAAATCTTGCGGAGGCCTTCGCGCAGGAGTCCAAGGGACGTCGTGACGGTCTCGTCGGCGTCGTCGTCCTCTTCGTGCGGTGCGGGCGGGCGCACCTCAGGCGAGATGTCGAAGAGGTTAGCGAAGGTCTCGGCGAAAGAGACGCCGTCAGCTAACGCGTGATGAGCCTTTAACACGAGGGCCGTTCGTCCATCATCCAGTCCCTCGATGACCAGTAGCTGCCAGAGTGGGCGCTGCGGTGAGAGGGTGCGCGAAAGAAACTCGGCAATCATTACGTCGAGTTGTGCCCGGGAGCCGGGTGTCGGCAGGGCTACGCGCACGACGTGTCGATCGAGGTCAAATCTCTCGTCGCGGATCAAGATCGGCCAGGTCATATCAAAGGGGGATCGAACTACGCGTTGAGTTAGAACGGGAATCTCGTGAATCCTGTCGGCAATGTTGCGCCGAATAGTGTCAAATCGCTCCCGGGGGTCGCCCACGCCGTCCGCTTCAAGTTCAACCACGGCTCCAATGTTCATGGACGTGCCAGGCGTCTCCAACAGAATGAAGGCACTGTCGAGTGGGTCAAGAAATTTGGTCATCGCCCGCTGCTGCCAAAGCCGCCCTCACCCCGCGTCGCGCTCGGAAGCTCGTCGACCAGAGAAAACTCCGCTGCCTGCACTGCCAAGATCACCAGTTGGGCGATGCGATCACCCTTTTCGACCCGATAGTCGCGCTCGGGATCCAAGTTCACGAGAGCCACCTTCAGTTCGCCGCGATAGCCAGGGTCGATGAGCCCGGGGGCGTTCGCACACGTGACCCCGTGGCGAGAGGCCAGACCGCTGCGCGGCAACACGAATCCTCCGAATCCCTCGGGAATTGCCACGGACAGTCCCGTCGCGACGAGCGCTCGGCCGCCGCCCGCTCGCAGGGTGGCCGACTCCACGGCCACGAGGTCACAGCCGGCGTCACCCTCGTGGGCGTAGCGAGGCGCGACGGCGTCGGGATGGAGCAGCTTGGCGAAGATTTCCATAGCGCGAAGGCTACACATGCCTCGAGAGGCCTCTTATTAAGTAGTGTCGCACTGTGCTGGTGTGGATGGACCTCGAAATGACGGGACTGGAGCCCGAACGTCACGTCATCGTCGAGATCGCCACCCTGCTTACCGACGATCACCTCAACATTGTCGCCGAAGGCCCGGACCTCGTGATCCACGCTTCGCCCGAGCAGTTGGCGCAGATGGGCTCCTACGTCACCGAGATGCACACGAAGTCAGGCCTGTTACCTCAGATCATCGCCTCCACTATCACCGTCGACGAAGCGCAACAAGCGACCCTGGAGTTCTTAAAAGCTCAGGGCGTCGAGCCGGGCGCGGTACCCCTGTGCGGAAACTCCATCGGTACCGACCGACGGTTTCTCCAGGAGTACATGCCCGAACTCGAGTCGTTTTTCCACTACCGCAACGTCGACGTCTCCACCATCAAGGAACTGGCCCGTCGGTGGTATCCCCACGCGGTGGCGGCGGTTCCCGAAAAGGACTCGGCTCACCGAGCTCTCGATGACATTCGCGAGTCCATTAACGAGTTGGTGCACTACCGCGACACCCTCTTTCAACCGATCGAAGAGAAGCAGTAACCTCCGCGTTCATGAGTGATGAACAACTGACGCTCACCGAGGCAACGGAGCGTCTCACCGCGCCCGGCCAAATGTTTGAAACAGATCGCGCTGTGGTCGGCGGGCTCGAGCTCACGGTGTGGAAGAACGCTCCCGCCACTCTTCGACAGATCTTTGATCTCTCGCTGTTCCACGGAACCAAAGACTTTCTCGTCTACGAAGACCAGCACTACACCTTTGAAGAGCACTACCACCTGGCCGCCACGCTCGCCCAACGCCTGCTCGACGACGGTGTGCGCAAGGGCGACCGGGTAGCCATCGCGGCGAGAAACCTCCCCGAGTGGGTTGCCGCCTTTTGGGGCTCGGTGATCACGGGCGCGGTCGTCGTTCCCCTCAACGCCTGGTGGACCACGGATGAACTGATTTATGGGCTCAACGACTCCGGCACGTCAGTGCTCTTCGTCGACGAAGAGCGCCTCGATCGAATCCGCCCGCGTCTCGAGGAACTGACCGAGTTAAGGACCGTCGTCGTCTTAAGCGAGCAACCCGGACGCCCCGCTCGCCTGGGTGAACCTGACTCGCGCGTTCGACTTCTTTCCTTCGAGGAGTTCCTCGGTGCGGTCGACCCCAGCGCGACATCGCCGGAGGTCGCACTCGACGCCGATGACGACGCCACGATGCTCTACACGTCGGGAACGACCGGTCACCCGAAAGGAGCCGTGGGCTCTCATCGCAACATCATCACCAACTTCATGAACCTGGCTTTCTCGGCTCAACGCTCCAACCTTCGATTCGCCCCGCCGAGCACGGCCGGGAGCGAGAGTGTCCAAAACGCGGGGCTACTGAGCATTCCCTTCTTTCACGCGACGGGCTGTTTCGCGGTGCTGGTACCGAGCATCGCGGTGGGCGCCAAGATCGTTATGATGCACCACTTTGACGCGGGCAGGGCGCTAAAGATCATCGAGAGCGAACGGATCACCAGTATCGGCGGCGTTCCCACCGTCGCCATGCAGATCATCAATCACCCCGATTTCGACAAGTACGACACCTCGAGCGTGAAGAGCGTGGCCTACGGCGGGGCCCCCGCGCCCCCGGAGTTGGTGCGCCGCCTTCGAAACCTCTTTCCACTCGGGCAGCCGAGCAACGGCTACGGTCTCACCGAGACGTCGGCGGGCATCAGTACCAACTCGGGCCCCGACTACGTCGCCAAACCCGACAGTTGCGGGCCGGCCTTCCCGGTCAACGAGGTGGCCGTCGTCCCCGAGGGCTACGACGGCCTCGAGCCCGGCGACGAACTTCCTCGTGGTCCCGACGTGATCGGCGAACTCTGGATTAAAGGACCCAACGTCATTCGCGGCTACTGGAACAAGCCTGAAGCGACGGCGAGGGCCTTTACCAACGGCTGGTTGCACTCAGGCGACATCGCCCGTATCGATGAAGAGGGATTCATTTTCATCGTCGATCGAGCGAAGGACATGATCATACGAGGCGGGGAGAACGTGTACTCGGTGATCGTCGAGGCGGCCATTTACGAACACCCGGACGTCGAAGACTGCGCCGTCATTGGGATCCCCCACCCCACGTGGGGTGAAGAGGTTGCCGCGATCGTCGTCCTGCGACCCGGTCGCGTGGTGGAGGCCGACGAGATCGCTCGCCACGTGGCGAAACGTCTGGCCAAGTTTGAAGTACCGACGCGCGTCATCTTTTCCCCCGCACTCCCGCGTAACCCCCAGGGCAAAGTACTGAAGAGAGAGCTGCGCAACTCGGTGCTCGACCAACTCAACTCTCCGTCGTAACGACGGGCCCCCGGCGTCCTCTTACAACCAGATCGGGCCGCGCGAAGCCAGCCCGATCTGGAGGTAAAAGCTATTTGTTCGGTTGGGGTGTGAAGCGGAGGTAGTCCTTTATCTTGCGAAAGCCCTTCGGGAACTTCTCCTTGGCGTCTTCGTCACTAACGGCCGGCGCGATGATGACGTCCTCGCCGTCTTTCCAGTCCACCGGTGTCGAGACCGGATACTTCGCGCTGAGCTGGAGAGAGTCCAAGACGCGTACGATCTCGTCGACGTTGCGGCCCACCGAAGCCGGGTAGGTCAGAGTCAGTTTGACCTTCTTGTCGGGTGCGATGATGAAGACGCTGCGAACGGTCAGCGTGTCGCTGGCGTTCGGGTGAATCATGTCGTAGAGATCTGCGACCTTGTGGTCTTCGTCACCGATCAGCGGAAAGTTCAGTTCGGAACCCTGAACTTCGTCCACGTCCTTCTTCCAACGGTGGTGAGACTCGACGCTGTCCACCGAGACCGCAATCAGCTTGGTGTCGCGCTTGTCGAACTCGCCCTTTCGAGCGGAGAAAGCACCGAGTTCAGTGGTGCACACAGGGGTGAAGTCCTTGGGGTGAGAGAAGAGGATGCCCCAGTTATCGCCGAGATACTCATAGAAGTTAAGCGTTCCTTCGGTGGTCTCCGCGGTGAAGTCGGGGGCGACGTCGCCCAATCGAATTGCCATGATTGCTCCTTGCCAGCAGTGTCAGTCACTCGACCGCACGCGCACACCTTAGCGGCCGTTTTTTGAATCTTGCAATTAACAATGGGATTTGTAGATTATTCGCTCCCGTCGAGCGAGAGGCCCTGTGAGACTGGTGGCGTGATGACCTCTCCCCCCGCCACCGTGGCGGCCTTCGACCTCGACGGCACGTTGAGCGACGGCGGCAGCGTCTTTAAGTGGCTGCGGTATTTGCGAGGTTCTCGAGCCACGTACGCCGCGGCAACCCGACTCGCTCTCCCGCTGCTGGTGGGCGCCGTGCGCAGCGGCCGCTGGGCCGACCGCGCGAAGGAACGTCTCTTTGGTCGACTACTGCGCGGACTTGATGAAAACGACGTGCGGGAAAGGTCGCGCCAGTTTGCCTTGGCCCACTTTGAAGAGCACGGTCGCCCCGACGTACTGGCGCGGCTTCAACGTCACTTGCGAGAGGGTCACGACGTCGTCATCGTGTCGGCCTCGCCTCAGATCTATGTCGACGTCGTAGTCGAGATGTTCGACGCCGACGGGGGGCTCGGCACCCGGCTCGCGGTCGACGCGCGCGGGACTCTCACCGGTAGCTATCTCGGAAAGAATTGCCGCGGCAAGGAAAAGGCCCGGCGGTTAACCGAGTGGACCGAGGCCCGTTTTGGCGACGCGGAAGTGACGCTCTACGCCTACGGAAACTCGCGAGGTGATCGGCGCCTCTTACGCGCGGCCAACTTTCCTTTCAACGTGGGTCGTCTCGGGCCTCTCGGCGCACTGCGACACTTCCCCCGACTGTCGAAGGACGAGATCGTCTCCCCTACTGCTGACGAATAGAGGCGCCGAGTTCCACGATGCCGCCTTCGCGACCGTCGTAGGTGACTTGAATGGACGCCGCCTTTTCGCTCCACGCGATCACGGTGTGGCCGTGGTGGTCGAGCACGCCGACGTTGAGGTCGTAGATCCCGTCCAACAGGGGAACCTGGGCCAGATCGATACCGATGACGTTGCGCCCCGGAAGCAGATTGACCGGAGAGCCCTGAGCGTCGCTGCGACTCACGAGAAGGCCCCCACGGGTAAAGAGTTCGATGACAAAGTTGCCGCTGTAGGCCGTCTGTGACGTCACGGCGGCATCAAGGTGCAGACTCGAGCCGCTCTTGATATCGAAGGACCCTTCGGGCGTCGTCACCGAGTCAATCGTGATGGTGCCGAGGAGTTGTGCGCTGTCGTGGGCCACGGCGTCTTGCATGAGGTGCTCGCGAAAGATCCGAAGGGAGTCCTGGGTCGGACCGTCCGCAATCATGTCACCGCTGTCGAGCACCACCGCTCGATCACACAGGGCGCGCACCTGATCAGCGTTGTGAGTGACGAAGAGGATCGTTCGGCCCTCTTCTTTAAAGCGCTGAATCCGGTCGACGCACTTGGCCTGGAAGCGCTCGTCGCCGACCGCTAACACCTCGTCGACCACCAAGATGTCGGGGTCCACGTTGACCGCCACCGCGAAGGCCAGGCGCACGTACATACCGCTCGAGTAGAACTTGACCTGCGTGTCGATGAACTGCTCGATCTCGCTGAAGTCCACCACCTCGTCGAAGATGGCGTCGACCATTTTCTTAGAGAATCCCAACATGGCGCCGTAGAGATAGACGTTGTCCCGACCGGAGAGTTCGGTCTGGAATCCTGCGCCTAACTCGAGGAGGGCGGCCAGGGACCCCCGCAGGCGAATCTCGCCGGAGGTGGGCTTTAAGACGCCGCAGATGCACTTCAGCAACGTGGACTTTCCCGATCCGTTGTGTCCGACGATGCCGACCGTCTCGCCCTGACCCACGGCAAAGTTGATGTCGTTCAGCGCGTGAAACATCTCGGTGGAGCCCGTTCGAGGGTGGAGGAGACGCTCCTTTAGGGACTGGCTGCGTTCGTGATGTATTTTGAAGGACTTCGAAACACCTTGAACGTCGATGACGGCCACCATTAGAGTTCGGACTCGAAGTTTCCCTCGAGGCGTCCGAAGATGGCCTCGGCCACGAAGAAGAGCACCACCGTGACGCCGAAGAGGGCCAGGTTGAGTTCGAGAAACTTATCGAAACTCCAGGTCGGCAGGATGTTGATCATCGAGTACGGCGCGACGGTGGACCTCACCACGGTACCCACGTAAAAGACGCGTTGGAAGGTCACCACGATCAGGGTGATGGGGTTGAGAAAGTAGATGAGAGAGAGCCCGTGTCGCGAGAGGTGCGGGGCGATCGAGTGCTCGTAGGAGTACACCACGGGCGTCAGCCAGAACCACAGCTGCAGCAGAACTTCCATCAGATGTTTCATGTCGCGCAAGTAGACATTGATGGCCGACATGACCATGGCTAAGGCCGACGTAAAGAAATAGAGGGAGAGAAAGGAGATGGGGAGAATCAAGATGAAGCGCCACGCCGGGGCGTGCCCAACCGCGGCCACGAAAATAATCAGGACCCCGAGTTGCACCACGAAATACACGACCGCCGCGCCCACGTTCGACAGCGCCAGAATCTCTCGCGGGAACGAGACCTTCTTTACCAGCGCCGCGCGGTCCACGATCACGCCGGTGGCGGTATTAATGGAGTTCTGAAACATGTTCCAGACGACGAGACCCGAGAAGAGGTAAATCACGAAATTGGGAATACCGTTTCGGAGAAAGACCGAGAACACGAGGTAGTACACGCCGAGCGTAAAGGCCGGCGACAGCATCGACCAGAAGATCCCGAGCGTCGAGTTCTTGTACTTGATGCGGATGTCGGACCAGATGAGTCCGAGTAGTAACTCTCGACGCGACCAGAGATTCTTTAGTCGAGTCGAGAGCGTAGGACGTGCGCTGACAACACGTACCGGGGTGTCGTCGAGCGAACGATGTTGTTGGCCCACCAAGGGGGCTTCGTTCACTAGACGCCTTGGCGAATAGCCGAACGCTCAATGACGGCGTCGATGAAGCCGTAGTCCAGTGCCTCGTGGGCGGTGAACCAGCGATCACGGTCGGAGTCGATCTCGATCCGCTCCACGGTCTGACCGGTGTGAAAGGCGGTGCGCTCCGCGAGCGTCTTCTTCATGTAGATAATCTGCTCAGCTTGGATCGCAATGTCGGAAGCCTGGCCCTGCATACCCCCCATCGAGGGCTGATGCATCAAGATGCGACTGTGCGGCAGTGAGAAACGCTTGCCGGGTGCGCCGGCGCTGAGGAGGAATTGGCCCATGGAAGCGGCCATGCCGATGCAGATGGTACGCACGTCGCAGTTGACGTACTGCATCGTGTCATAGATGGCAAAACCGTCGGTCACCGAGCCCCCGGGTGAGTTGATGTAGATACTGATGTCCTTGTCGCGGTCCTCAGCCTCCAGTAGGAGAAGCTCAGCGCAGATGCGGTTCGCCGTGCTTTGGTCCACCTGAGATCCCAAAAACACGATCCGCTCACGTAAGAGACGCTGATTCAGGTCGTTCGCGCCATATCCTTCGGCCAATTGGGAGTTAATCATGCTGACCAATCTACCGTGTGAGACTCTCAATACTCTCCTCTCACGACGTAGAGTGGGGTGGCTCGCGGGCGTGGCGGAATTGGCAGACGCGCTGGTTTTAGGTACCAGTTCTTCGGAGTGTGGGTTCGAGTCCCTCCGCCCGCACCACGCTCACCGTGGTGATGGAGGCGAGCGAGCGTCTGCTAGGATAGAAAACGCTGTTTCGTCGCATCTCGCGATAGAGACCGATTCGACTATTTCTGCGAGTTGGGCTCACCTCAACTCGTAGGAGTTCTATGTCTGTGTCTTTTGCCGATCTCGGCGTGCCCTCACGTCTCGTGGAGCGCTTGCGCGCCCGCGGTATTACCGAGGCGTTCCCCATTCAAGAGGCGGCCATTCCGGACGCCCTGGAGGGCCGTGACATCGTGGGAAAGGCCATCACCGGCTCGGGCAAAACCCTCGCCTTCGCCCTTCCCCTGCTCGCCAACCTGAGTAAAGCCCGTCCCCGTAAGCCCACCGCGCTGGTGCTGGTTCCCACGCGCGAACTCGCGGCCCAGGTCCAAAAAGAGATCGCCCAACTCACCGAGGACCGCGGTCGTCGGGTCATCTGCATCTACGGGGGCACCTCCTATAACGTCGCGCGTAAGGCTCTCAACTTCGGTGTCGACGTGGTGGTGGCCTGCCCCGGTCGACTGGAGGACATGCTCGAACAACGGGGCCTCGACCTCAGTGACGTGAAAACCGTTGTCGTCGACGAAGCCGACCGCATGGCCGACATGGGCTTTCTCCCCGCGGTGCGGCGCATCGTAGCCGCGACCTCGCCCGAGCGCCACGTCATGTTGTTCTCGGCGACCTTAGGACCCGACGTCTCCTCCTTGGTGCGAGAGTTCACCCGTGGAGCCGCTATCCACGACGTGGTGGGTGACGAAGCGCCGAGCGACGTTGATCACTACTTCTGGCGCGTGCCACGCGACCGTCGACCCGATTTCACGGCCGACATCATTGAGACCTACGAGCGAGCCATTATCTTCACCCGCACCAAGCACGGGGCCGATCGCCTCGCCCGTCAGCTCGGCGAGCGCGGCATCTCCGCGGTGCCGTTGCACGGTGACCGCACCCAGGCCCAACGCGAACGTGCACTGCGCAGTGTCAAGAACGGCCAGGTCCAAGTCCTGGTCGCGACCGACGTCGCCGCGCGCGGTATTCACATCGACCTTCTGCCGGTCGTGGTCCACTACGACCCGCCGGCCCAAGCGACTGACTATCTGCACCGTTCGGGACGAACGGGCCGGGCCGGCGCAACGGGTGCCGTCATCTCATTGGTGGGTGAAGACGTCGTTGGCCAAGTGAAACGACTGCAACGCGCGCTCGGCATCAACCCCTCCATTGAGTTACGCGAAGACGCCCCGGCCATTCGCCTCGGCGCCGTCGACGACGCCGTCGCGGCTGAACGCCTGGACGATGCGCCCATGAAGCGCCGCACCGAGTCACCGCGCGAGCGAGCACCTCGCAGCTTCGAGCGACGCGAACCTCGTGAGTCCCGCGAGACTCGTGAAACTCGCGCGCCGCGCGAGTCACGTGAGCGGGTGGCCTCGAGTCGTCGGGAGCACCGTCCGAGCGAGGGGGCCCCTCGTCCCGCGCGCGGTTTTGAGCGTCGCGAGAACCAGCCGGCGCGCGGCGAAGGCAACACTCGCCCCCGCGGGAAAGAAGCCGTCGTTAGTTTCTTCAACGACTCCAAGGGATTTGGCTTCGCCAGCGACGACAAAGGCGACGACCTCTTTATTCACTTTTCCAGCATCGTGGGCGATGGCTTTAAGTCACTGAGCCAGGGTCAGAAGATCACCTTTGAAGAGGCGCAAGGTCCCAAGGGCCGCGAGGCAAAGAACGTTCGCGTCGTCGGTGGCGGGCGAGCTCGCCGCTACTAAGGTTCGCGGAGATGTCAGAGAAACCACTCGTTGATCCCCACCTCGGGCCAGCGCCCGATGACCTTTTGGTCGAGGATCTCATCGTGGGCGAGGGCCAAGAGGCCACCGCCGGCCAGACCGCCGTCGTTCACTACGTGGGCGTTGGCGTAACCAGCGGCGAAGAGTTTGACGCCTCGTGGAATCGAGGCGAGCCGTTCAGCTTTCGCCTCGGCGCCGGACAGGTCATCAAGGGGTGGGACGAAGGCGTCGTCGGCATGAAGATTGGCGGTCGCCGGCGTCTCGTGATCCCCTCGCGACTGGGATACGGCGAGCGCGGCGCGGGCGGCGTGATCGCACCCCACGAGACGCTGATCTTTGTCGTCGACCTCTTGGAGCTTCGCTAAGTAAGCGGGGCGCGTAGTTCGTCGACGGCCAACATGCGCTGGTAGTCGCCGTAGCGCTCACAACAGATCTCCGCCACCAAGCGGAGACGGTCGTTGGGATTGCTCAAACTCAGCACCTTGAACTGATCCAGTACCGACATGGGCGTGAGGGCGCAGAGTTGCCAACTGCGTACGTGGGCGTCGCCGTCCATGGCGCAGTCGCGCTGTAAGCACTGATCAGCGAAGATCTCACTCTGCAGGGCTCGCAAGGCGCGAACGGCGGACTCGGTGGACTTCAGGAGTCCCGCGTCGATCGACACGTCGTCGCAACAGCGCTGGCCCACCTGAGCGCGCGGGTAGGGCTCATCGTCGAGCCACTCATCGACCTCGAAACACTCCATGCCCTCGATCACGATCAGCGTCTGACCGTTGCTCAGTCGATGCGAGCCGAGGATCTCGACCAACGTGCCCACCGAGGTGCGCTCGTCGTAGCCGCCCACCTCAGAACCCTGCTCGATGAGACAGGTACCGAAGCGACGCTCGGCCTCTACGTCGAAGAGAAGTTGGTGATAGCGAGGCTCGAAGACGCACAGCCCGACGGTCTGATGGGGAAAGACCACCATCCCCAAGGGGAACATCGCCAACTCTCGGTCCATCACACTCCCACCCTACGGGTGAACACTTGCGAAGCGCCCTACGATCGCTCGAGCCTCGCCGCGAAGGCGCGAAGCGCGTTGCCGCGATGCGAGAGGGCATTCTTCTCCTCGGCGCTCAGTTCAGCCAGAGAACGCCCGCCCTCACCGAGGGGTGCAAAGATCGGGTCATAACCGAAGCCGTGCTGGCCGCGTCGTCTCGGCAACACCGTTCCCTCGACCGAACCGTCCACCCACCACCACGTGCCGTCGGGGTTCGCCAGCGCGATCACGGTGCGAAATCGTGCCGTACGATCCTTCGGCGCCACGTTTTCTAACTCCGCCAGGACCTTGTTGACGTTGTCATCGAAGGTGGCGCCCTCGCCGGCGTACCGCGCGCTGAGGACGCCGGGCAGACCGCCCAACGCGTCGACGAAGAGTCCCGTGTCGTCCGCGATCGCGGGCACTCCCGTGGCTCGGGCCAAGGCGTGCGCTTTTAAGTAGGCGTTTCCCTCCAGCGTGTCGTCGGTCTCGTCGACGTCGGGGACATCCTCGGGCCGCGGGAGTAACTCCACATCGAAGGCCGAGAGAACCTGACGAATCTCCTCGGTCTTGTGAGGATTAGCGGTGGCGAGAACGAGGGTGATCACGGCGTGCGCGGCGCCGGTGGCGTCGCCAGGACCACACGCTGGGCCTCGTTAATGCGAGAGATGCCCAGAGCCGCCAGGTCTAGGAGTTGGTTGAGTTCGGCGCGGTCGAAGGCCTGGTGCTCCGCCGTGCCTTGCACCTCGACGAAGGTGCCCGATCCGGTCATGACCACGTTCATGTCGGTATCGGCGCGGACGTCTTCTTCGTAGGGCAGGTCCAGCATGGCGACCCCACCGACGATGCCCACGGACACCGCCGCTACCGAGTCGGTGAGAGCGTGTTGCGAGATCGTCCCCGCGAAGATCAGTCGAGTGATGGCGTCGTGCAGGGCCACGTACCCTCCGCAGATGGAAGCCGTGCGCGTTCCCCCGTCCGCCTGCAGGACGTCGCAGTCAACCAAGATCTGCAGGTCGGGCAGAAGTTCTAGATTAGTAACGCTGCGCAGCGATCGTCCGATGAGTCGTTGAATCTCCTGCGTGCGCCCCGACTGTTTCCCCTTGGCCGCCTCGCGCGAGGCGCGCTCGGGCGTCGAACCGGGCAGCATCGAGTACTCCGCGCTCACCCACCCGCGCCCCTTGCCCTTCAGCCATCGAGGGACGTCGGCATCGACGGACGCGGTGCACAGCACGCGCGTCCGTCCGAAACTCACCAGCACGGAGCCGGCCGCCATCTCGGTGTAGTCACGTTCGAACGACAGAGGGCGAGCCTCGTCGTTCGCGCGTCCGTCAGCGCGTAGTGCGGACATGTGTCTCCTCTGTTCGCACGGGAGGTGCGCAGTAACGCTAGTAAACGATAGGACCGGTTCGAACTTTAGAAGTAGATGGTCGCTTGGGCGCGCTCGACAACCTCGTCCAAGTCGTCGCTCCAGGCTCCGGTCGACAGATACTTCCAACCGTCGTCGGCAATAACGGTCACGATGGTGGCCGTCGCGTCGTCGGGGATACTCCCGGCACACTTGACGGCCCCCGCCATCGCCGCACCCGAGGAGAGACCGACGAAGAGCCCTACCTCGGTGAGACGTCGAGTCCACTCAACGGACTCACGGGGGCGCACGATAACTTTTCGATCGAGCAAGGTCTCGCCATGGTTTTCGGTGAAGATCGGCGGCACGTAACCGTCATCGAGGTTGCGCAGCCCGTCGACGCTCTCACCACTGGGAGGTTCCACCGCCCAGATCTGCACGTCGGGGCGGCGCTCTTTGAGAAACCGGCCTACCCCCATCAGCGTGCCCGATGTTCCGAGTCCCGCCACGAAATGCGTTATTTCGGGAACGTCCTCGAGAATCTCCGGACCGGTCGTCTCGTAGTGCGCGAGTGGGTTGGCGGGGTTCGCGTACTGATAGAGAAAGACCCACTCGGGGTTCTCCTGGCTGAGGCGTTGCGCGAGGCGTACCGCGCCGTTCGATCCTTCGCCACCGGGTGAGTCAATGATCTCGGCGCCGAAGGCCAACAGGAGTTGGCGACGTTCCGGCGACACGTTGGTCGGGAGCACCACCTTGAGGTGGTAACCCCGCAGTCGACAGACCAGGGCCAGAGCGATGCCGGTATTGCCCGAGGAGGGTTCAATGAGGGTCTGACCGGTTTCACCGGGGATGAGCCGTCCCTCGCGCTCTGCGGCTTCGATGAGAGAGAGGGCCACGCGATCCTTCACCGAGCCGGCGGGATTGCGGCCTTCCAGTTTGGCCAGAATGGTGACATTTACTTTCGGTGATAAGGCGCTGACGTCGACTATCGGGGTACGCCCAATGAGTTCAAGGACGGAGGCGTACCTCGCCACTAATGAGCGCCCCCCGCGACCGCGGGGAGCAAGGTGATCTCGTCGTTGTTGCGCACCGACGCTTTCACCCCTCCGAGGTACCTGACGTCGTCGTCGTTGACGTAGACGTTGAGAAATCGGTGCAGGGTTCCGTCGTCGTTCAACAGTTGGCCCTTGATAGCGGGATACGTCGAGGTGAGGGTGGAGAGGACCTCGCCCACCGTGGAGCCCTCAACCGCGATGACGCTTTCGCCGCCCATGACGGGACGAAGAACGGTGGGGATTCGTAGTACGGCCGACATGTGCGCCTCTTTTCGACTCTGGTTGATTCCTGACCTTCTGAGTCAACATTACAGGCCGGAGGTGCCCCCGTGACCAGAATTTTCAGCCACTCTCAGGCGTCTATCGAGAGCGACTCCTCGCGAACCTCACCGTCCACTACCCGAAAACTCCGGAGTTCCGGCGGTGTTGTGGCTAGCGAAGCCAGGACGTAGTGCCACGTGGGGTCGGGCGCTTGGCGCACGTCCGTGGGGCTGGGGTACGCCTCGGAGTGGGTGTGGGAGTGAAAGACCCCGAGCATCGTGAGTCCCTCGCGGTCAACGCGGCGAAACGTGGCCAGCAGAACCTTCGGATCGATCTCGTAGATCTTGGCCGAGTCCGCCACGTTCTCACTCACCACCACCTCGCTGACGACGCCCTCCGCACTGCCAAGAAGCAGGCCGCACCCTTCATTGGGTAACGCGCGTACGCAGGTGGCGAGGATGGCCTCTCGTTGCAGCGCGGAGAGTGTCAGCACGTGTTCACCCTAGTAACGACTCCTCACGCAGGTTGGCGTCACTACGCTGACGAGGTGGCACGGGCCAAGCAGATCCAGGATCGACGGGCGAAAAAGCGCGAGGACGCGGGCAACGACAAGGTCGTGGCCACCAATCGACGTGCCCGTCACGACTTTGAGATTCTCGAGACCTTGGAGTGCGGCATCGTGCTGGTCGGCTCTGAGGTCAAGTCTCTCCGAGAGGGAACGGCCCAGATTGCCGGTAGCTACGCGAGGGTGGATGACGGGGAACTCTGGATCTTCCAGATGCACGTGCCGCCGTGGAGTTACGCCGTGGGTTTTGGAAGCCACGACCCCGACCGTAAGCGCAAACTTCTGGTTCATCGCCACGAACTCGACCAGTGGAAGCGAAAGGTGGCGACCCAGTCACTGACCATCGTCCCGCTCAAGCTCTACTTCAAAGAAGGACGAGCCAAGGTGGAAATCGGACTCGCCAGGGGTCGCAAACAGCAAGACCAGCGCCAGGCACTGGCGAAGCGCGACGCCGAAAGAGACATGGCCCGCGCCGCTCGCCACGCCGAGAAGTTCAGCTAATTGCCGAGCGAACAGTGGTGTTTTCTCTCCCGGTACACTTCTACAGCGGCCTAAGGTCGCGACGTAACGAGGGGGTGATTGGTTTCGACGTCAGTCGTCGAGGTGAAAGAAGCGAGCCGTGGTCTCCGGAGCCACGTTAAAGAGCCGGAAACAAAAAATAAACGCCAAGCCTCAGCTTGCGTTTGCTGCTTAGGTAGCAACATCCGCCTTGACCCGGCCCTGCGGTTGAGTAAACGGGTGTCATAAAGCAGGGCTTACCCTCGTAGTTCGTTAGTGATTACGACGGGACACTTCAGCTAACTACGGAACGCCGCAGGCGCTGGCAACGGCGACGCTCCCGACAATCAACCGCCAGCTGCGCTCGGAGAATGTTCACCAAGAAGTTGACGGACCGGGGTTTCGATACCCCGCACCTCCAAGGACGCTCAGGGTCACCCTGAACGTTGTTGGAGGTGAAACCACTCCCGACGGACCTCGCACCTCAACGGACCAACAACTTCTGCACCGCTACGCATCTTCTTGAGTTCGAACCGTCAATGTAGATATAAGGTCAAAATTGTCCAGCTTCAGGAGAACGTATTCGCGTTCAGTGCGCATTTGCGCCTGCGTGGCCCTCCTCAGTCTGTCGGCACTCGGCACCCCACTCCTCCCCGGGGTGTCGAACGCCCTCGCGGCGGGGGTGAACCTACAGCCGCTTAGTCCCCCATGACCGCTCGAGGGGGGCGTAGACCGCGACTTCGTTTCCCTCGTGCCTCACGGACCAGCCATTCCAGGCCGCGCCGTCGAGCGAGTTCACGCCGTCAAGGAGTATTCGTCGCGCCAGTACCCCCTTGACCGCTTTGGCGTCATGTCCGACGGCTCGCTCACCGTCGGGGGAGAGAAAACGAACCGTGATCACGCGACGACTCTTCGAGAGGGCGGCGAAGTCGAGGCTGATCGCGTGCTCCGCCGGCAGGAGGTTTACCAGAGGAGCGCGCGGTTGATAAGCCCCCAACAGTTCGGTCAGCTCATCTCTCCAGAAGCGAGCGAGCGGGCCGAGAGGAGCGAGGCTCGCTCCCATGGCGAGGCGGTAGTCCTCGATGGGATCGTCACCGCAGACGAGGCCGTAGAGCCCCGAGGGAATCAGAAGGCGCCGGCGAAGCGAGGCACTCAACGTCTGCGCATCCAGGTGCGACCAGACCACCCCTTGATAACGACGCCAGGCGGGTGTCGTCCGCGCGGGGCCCTCCCCGAGACGCCTCGTGGAGTCCAGGGCCGCACCGAGCAGCGCGCCGCGCGCGTTCAAGAGGACCTCGAGTTCCTTGGGAGACGCGGCGGCGACGCGGTCTTGCAGGGCCTCTCGGACGCGCTGGCGTGAGGCCGAGAGTTGATCATCAAAGAGGCCGTGACGCGTGGTGCGCCGACCCCCCGACGCCTTCGTGAGTGAAGGCGGTATCAACACCAGGGGTCGCGCCGCCACCAGCCCAAGGTAGTGGACGATGCGTTACGCGGCGGTGAGGACGTCCTTCGTCAAGCCGAAGGATCGAAGAAAGTTTCGAACCCTCACGACTTGATCTTCGGTCAGTTCACGCGTACGTGTCGATCCAAACGAGACCGTCTCCCCTTCTACCGTCACAGCCCAATTGCCACGGTGAGTCTCGTGAACTTCACCAAAACGTGCGAGTAAAGAACACACGTCGTGCCACTGAATGTTGTGATTCAGCGGGTGACAAAACAGCTTCTGGGCGGTGACGCGGTGGTGATGATCTAACTTGATCGACATACTTAACCCCCTCAGCGGGTTCCGAGATTTTCGGCCTCATCAGCACTATCCACCTTTTAGGCGGGACTGTCAAGGAGCGCCACGAGTTCGACGTGCTCGGTCATGGGGAAGAGATCAAATACTCGCAGGTCACTTAGGGCAAAACCACTTCCTAAGAACTCCTTAAGGTCGCGCGCGAACGTCGCCGCGTCACACGAGACGTAGATCACCCGGCGCGGAGACCGGCGCGCGATACTCGCAGCCACACCCTTGGCCAGACCGTGTCGTGGCGGGTCCACCACCACGATGGCGTTTTCGCGCACCGTGTCATTGATTGAGCGAGGTGTGACGGACCACTCGCGAACTTTGAGAGTCTTCAGTCCTTGAGCGTTGGCGCGCGCGTCGCGTACCGCGAAAGGCGAGGACTCGACGGCGGTGACCCGCCCACCCGGTCCGACCGCTTTAGCCAAAGCGACGCTGAAGAGTCCCACTCCGCTAAAAAGATCGGTCACGTCGTCGCCCGCCTCGAGACGAGCGAACTCGAGCACCGTGTCGAGCAGCACCGTGGGAGCGTCGCGATGGGACTGCCAGAACGAGAGTGGACCGACCGAGTAGACGTGTCCCGTGACGTCGACGCGCGACTGCGTCGAAGGATCGAGGGTCTCGCCGGTCAGACCGCGCAACTCATAGGTGGTGCCGCGCTCACTCAGCCTCTGAGCAACCGCGAAAGGTACGCCGTCACCGATGGCTCTGAGTTCGACTTCGCTGTTGCCCGACCACGAGGTGTTAAAGGCCGGGGCGAAGGACTCATCAGCGATCCAGCAAGGGTTAATAGCCACCAGGTTGTGCGAGCGCGACTGTCGAAGAGAGAGGCGTCCCTCGTCGTTGACGGCGCAGCGAAGTCGCGTCCTCGTCCCTTTCGGGCCGCCGGACATGGCGATCACGTCGACGGACAGGTCGACACCAGCAATGCGTCGAAGATGCTCTTCAACCAGGGACGCCTTCCAGGACAGTTGGGCTGACGGAGAGGCGTGTTGCAAGTCACAGCCGCCACACCCTCCGGGATGGGCGAAGGGACAGGGCGGCGTCACCCGTTGAGGACTGGCCTCCATCACCTCGACGGCGTCGCCGCGGTAGAAACTCGCCGTCGACTCGGTCACCGCCACGCGAACGAGCTCACCCGGGAGAGCGTGGCGAACGAAAATGACCTTGCCGTCGTCGGCGCGACCCACTCCCCCGCCTGTGGCCGGTCGCTCAACGCGCACCGTGGTGATCTCTCCGGTTGGTGGGGGTGAGGGAGCCACCTAGGGAAGACGGCTTAGAAAGAGATCCACCAACCCGCGCGCGCGCACTCGCGCCGCCGGCGTCTCTCGAGCCGTCTGAGCGAGAAGCGCGTCGACATCCAGTCCCAACTCACGCGCGTCGTCTTCGTCCGCCGCAAGCCACTCCTTCAGTTGAGCGTCATCGACCTCGGGGTGGAACTGCACGCCCACGTTGGCGCCAACGGCGAAGGCCTGCACCGCGCGAGGTGACGTAGCCCAGAGTTCGGCCACGTCGGGGAGCGCACAGTGATCGAAGTGAAACTCGAACCAGGGGCCTTGCTCGAGCCCCACGTCCGCGACGAGATCAATCTCGAACCATCCCACCTCGCCATCGGGGGCGCGAGTGACGGTGCCCCCGTAGTAGCGACAGAGCGCCTGGGCACCGAAACAGATGCCGAGAATGGGCAGGGCGCGCCGTTCGGCCTCGCCAATCAGGTCGAGTTCGCGATGGAACCACGCCGCTTCGACCTCGTGGTCGTACACGGCGCACTTGGAGCCAAGAATGATGAGGACGTCGTACCCCTGCAAGGAAGGTGAGGGCGAGGCTTCGTCCATCATGGCCACGTCCAACTCGAATCCTCGCGCCTCGAAGGCTTCGCCGATGAGTCCCGGCGAGTCCTCTAAGTGGTGTCGAAGAACGAGTGCGCGCGACATGGTTCTCTCGACTCTACCGAGAGTGATCTTATTTTCCGGCCTAGCTTCCGGGAAGCGACCAGCCCAACGAGGTGGCAATCTCCCTGCAGGTAGGACAGACCGGGTACTTCTGAGGGTCGCGTCCGGGTACCCACACCTTGCCGCAGAGGGCGCGCACCGGCGTGGCGTTAATCATTCCCTCCACCACCGAGTTGTTGATAGCCACGAACTCACCGTCTTTGGGGGTGTAGCCCTCCAGCACGATGTGGGTAAATCGCTCGTGATCACCTTCGTCCACTTGCGTGGTGGAACGAACGACGAGTTCCGTCTCCGCTTGAATGCTCACCTTGAACAATTTAGTAAGTGTCTAGGGTAAGGGCCATGAAAAGTCGACGCCGACGGCCCACCCCGACCCGTCCCCTCGGTCGCGTCGCGTCGCACTTCACCCGCGACGGCACGCCCAAAACTCCGTACCGCACCGAACGAGAAGCGCAGAGCGCGGCGCAGTTGGCGTGGACCTTGAGCCGGGCTGACCTCAACGCGTACCGCTGCGACTACTGCCACCAGTGGCACGTGGGCAAGCGATTTCGCGACGATTAGCGGGGCGATTGAAAAACGGGCAGTATGGAGGCACTCGAAACGAAAGGTTGCTCATGTCGGTCCAGGCGTACATCTTGATTCAGTCCGAAATTGGTTCGAGCGAAAAAGTGGTCCTCGCCACGCGCGCCGTGCCGGGTGTGCTCGAGTCCTTCGAGGTCACGGGGCCCTACGACGTCATAGTTCGCTGCGAAGCCGAGAGCGTCGACGACCTTGGAAAGTTCATCGTGGGGGCCATTCAAAGAGTTCCCGGCATCACTCGTACTTTGACCTGCCCCGTCGTCAATATCTAGCCAGGCGACGCTAGTCCCACCACAGGTCGTGACCTAGAACCCCGCGGGCGATCAGCCCGAGTTGAACCTGGCTCGTGCCTTCGACGATGGTGAGTTGTGGGGCGTCGCGGTAGTACTGCTCCGTGGGGTGGTCCTCCATGTAGCCCGCGGCACCGAGTAGTTGAAGGGCCAGACGCGACGCCTTAACGGCCACCTCCGAGGCGTAGTACTTGGCCATGGACAACATGGGCACGTGCTCCTTGGTGTACTTACCTTGATCGGCCAGCCAAGCCGCGCGATACGTTAAGAGACGGGCGGCCTCGATCTCAGTGGCGCACTTGGCGATCTCCCACTGAATCCCTTGAAACTCGGCGATTGTTTTGGTGAAGGCCTGACGTTCCTTCACGTACTCGGTCGCGTACATGAGGGCACCTTCGGCGAGACCGATGCCACGAGCCGCGACGACAGGCCGCATGGCGTTGAGTGACTCCATAGCTAACGCGAATCCCCCACCGATGAGATCGCGCGGGCCCACGGCCACATTGTCAAAGACGATCTCGGTGGTGTCGATGCCCTTGACGCCCATCTTCTTGTCCACTCGAGGTCGGGTGACACCTTCGGCGTTCGCGTCGACAATGAATCCCCAAATGCCGGTGTGCAGACGCGACGTCGGATCACCAACCTTGGCGAAGACCACAAGCCAGTCAGCCTGCATCCCCCCGGAGATCCAGCACTTGGTGCCACTGAGGAGGTAGCTGCCTTCGCGCTTCGGATCCTCGATCGCGCGCGTGCGCATCCCGGCGACGTCCGATCCCGCGCCCGGTTCGGAGAGGCAGAAAGCGGCTCGTTGAAGACCGTGGGCGATGCCGGGTAAGTATCGCTGCTTCTGTTCCTCGTTGCCCGCGATCATGATCGGTCCGGTGGGCAGGCGGGTCAGTAGCAACATGAGCCCGAGGACGTTGGAGTACTTCGTGACCTCTTCGATCGCGAGGGTGAGTCCCATGATCCCCGCGCCCGAACCCCCATACTCCTCGGGGATGCAGAGGCCCAGGAGGTCGGCCTTCTTAAACTCGTCGAAGATGTCCTGGGGGTACGCGCCCGTCGCGTCAATCTCACGCGCCCGGGGCTTAATCTTCGCTTGGGCGAGATGGCGAACCGTGAGCTGAAGTTCGCGCATCTCATTCGATAGCTCAAAGTCCATACCCAGCAAGATAGTTCGGGGCGTGTGCCAACATAACGGGGTGACGGGATTCCAACGCGCCGACGACGTGCGTTCGCTGGGGTCGTCGTCGTTCGATGTTCTCGTGATTGGCGCCGGTATGACGGGCGCCGGCGTGGCCGTGGATGCGGCTTCGCGGGGACTACGCGTCGCCCTCATCGACGCCGGGGACATCGCCTCGGGGACGAGCTCCAAATCGTCGAAAATGGTTCACGGCGGACTTCGCTATCTCCAACAAAAAGAGTTCCGCTTGGTCTACGAAAACCTCCGCGAGCGACAACGCCTCTTGTTGAACGCTCCGTATCTGGTGCAGCCCCTGCCCTTCTTGATTCCGCTCTTCGGCTCCAACGGGGTAGCCGCCAAAGCCTTGGTCAAGGGCTACTCGACGGCGTTACGCATCTACGACTTGAGCGGTGGCTGGCGCATCGGTCACCGCTACCGACGGATCACCCGCGACGAGACGCTCTCGCACCTGCCCACGCTCAACGCCAGCCGACTGGTGGCGGGCTTTCTCTACTATGACGCGCGAGGCGACGACGCTCGCGTGGCCCTCACCTTGGCCAAGACCGCGGCGCTGGACTACCGCGCGACGGTGGCGAACTACGTGCGAGCGATCGAGGTGAGTCACGACGAACGCGGGCGCGTGAACGCGGTGCAATGTCGCGATGAAGTGACCCATGAGGAGTTCGCCGTACGCACGGCGGCTGTGGTGAACGCCTCAGGGGTGTGGGCCGACGACATCTTTTCGATGACCGAGCACACGCCGTCACACCGCATCACCCCGGCCAAGGGCGTGCACGTGAGCGTGCCCCGCGAACGGCTCCCCGCCGACGTGGCGGCCGTCTTTAGTGTCCCCCACGATCGACGAAGCGTCTTCGTCGTGCCCTTCGACGACGCGCCGTTTACCTACGTGGGTACGACCGACACCGCCTATGACGGCTCCCTCGAAGATCCGACCTGCACTCCCGACGACGTGACGTATCTTCTCAACGCCGTGAACGCCTCCACCACGTCTGACCTGCGGGTCGACGACGTTACCGGCGTGTGGGCTGGTCTTAGGCCCCTGCTCGCTCCCGTGAAGGGCAGAGCGGTGAAAGAGAGAACGGCCGATCTCTCCCGGCGCCATCGCGTCAGCGACAGCGGTGACGGCGTGGTGCACGTGACCGGCGGCAAGTGGACGACGTACCGACAGATGGCCCAGGACGCCGTGGACGCCCTCTCGCCCTACGTCGAACATCTCTCGCGCGGGCGCACCAAGTCGCTCCCCCTCCACGGGGTGAGCGCGTGGCGACCAGAGGGCGAGCTAGCGACGCACCTCTATCACCGTTTCGGATCGGATACGCCGTCCCTTCTGCAACTGATTCGCGAGGATCCCTCACTCGGCGACGCGCTGATCGAGAATCAGCCCTACGTCGGGGCGGAGTTTCTCTTCAGCGCACGCGAGGAGATGGTGACCTCGTTGGTCGACCTCTTGACTCGCCGCACTCGAGCTCATCTCCACGATGCTCGGGCCACGCTCGCCGCCGCGCCCGCTATCGCTCGGCTGGTGGCGCCGACGATGGGCTGGGACGACGAGGAAGTGGCAGCGCAGGTGGAGGCCTACCGCGCTCTCGTCAACCACGAGTTCTCCCTCGCCGGCCTCAAGGTCTGAACCGTGAGTCGCTCACCCCTCATGCCGAACGCGTTCACCGTGCTCTCCTTTGACGCACCGGCCCCGGCACCGGAGGAGTTGTTGGCCGCGCTACGAGCGAGTGGCCTCTCGGTCAACGTCGAACCCTTGGAACGGGCCGAGCACGGACGCGATTGGTGGCCTCGACTTATCCCCGCCACGGCCCACGGTCGAGTCGAGTACTGGCCGGGCGTCGTCGTTATGGCGCAGTCCACGGACGACGTGCAAGCCGCGCTGCGAGTGGCCACTCGCTACGGCGTCGCCGTGACCCCTCAGGGGGGACGTTCAGGCGTGGTGGGAGGCGCAACACCGTCGCCGGGGGCGATCGCACTCGATCTCACCGGTCTTAACAACGTGATCGAACTCGACGAGCACGCGGGCACGGTGCGAGTGGAGGCCGGGGTCTTTGGCCCCGATCTCGAAGCCACCCTTCGCCCACGAGGTTTTACGGTGGGCCACTTTCCCCAGTCCTACGACCTCGCCACGGTCGGTGGATGGATCGCCTGTCGTGGCGCTGGTCAGTACTCCAACCGCTACGGAAAGATCGAGGACATGGTTCGCGGGCTGAGCGTGGTGCTGGCCAATGGCGAGGTCATCACCCTCGGGGGCCACGGTCCCAAGGGAGCAGTCGGGCCCGATCTGATGCAACTGTTCGTGGGCTCCGAGGGAGCACTGGGCGTCATCACCGAAGCGACGTTGCTAGCCCGACGAGTGCCCCGCGTCGAAGAGCGCGCCGCCTTTCTCTTCTCTACCTTTGACGACGGGCTCGAGGCCTGTCGTCGCACGCTGCAACGAGACGCCCATCCCGCCGTGCTGCGTCTCTACGACGCAACGGAGTCTCAACGAAATTTCCACGTAGAGGGCTGCGCCCTCGTCGCGCTCGACGAGGGCGACGGTCCCTTCGTGCGCGCCACGATGGACGTCCTCGCCGATGAGTGCGCCGATGCCAACGTGCTCGACGTTGATGTGGTCGGGCACTGGCTGGAACGACGAAACGACGTCAGCGCGCTGGCGCCCCTCTGGGAGCGCGGACTGGTCGTGGACACGATCGAGGTCTCGGGACTGTGGACGGTTCTTCCCGCGTTGCATGAACGAGTAAAAGCGGCTCTCTCCACTGTGGAGGGAATGATCGTCGTCTCGGTACATCAGTCGCACGCCTATCTCGACGGAGCCTGCCTGTACTTCACGTTCGCCGGCCAACCGAACGAGGATGTCACGGCCTTTTATCGGCGAGCCTGGGACGTGGCTATGGACGAGGCCATCAACCTCGGAGCGTCGATCAGCCATCATCACGGAATCGGTCGAAATCGCGCGCGGTTTGTGGGCCCGGCGCTGGGCAGCGCCTACTCGGTGCTGGAGAGTGTGAAAGACGTTCTTGACCCTCAGCACCTCTTAAACCCGGGCGTCTTAGGACTCGGAGGCGAGCCGTGGTGAGAGTCCTCGCGATCGACGTCGGCTCCTCTTCTATCCGCACGGCCCTCGTCGACGAACGAGGCGCGGTGTCGTGCGAACATCGACGGCGACTGAATGTCGCCACGCCGAGCCCCGGCTTCGTTGAACTCGACCCCTTGGAGATCGCCACCTCGGCGATCGAGCTAGCGACGAGCACCGTCACTGAGGGCGGAGGGTGCGACGGCGTCGCCATCACGAATCAGCGGGCCACCACCATTGTTTTCGACCCGGTGACCGGCGTACCGGTCGGTCCGGCCCTCAGTTGGCAAGACCTTCGCACGGTGATCGACTGCCTTATCTTTCAAGGCGAAGGTCTTCGAATCGCGCCGAATCAGTCGGCGACCAAGATTCGTTGGCTTCTTCAGCAGTCCGACCGTCGCCCGAGTGATCTGAACTTTGCCACCATCGAAACCTGGATCGCCTGGCACCTAAGCCGAGGCGAGGTGTTCGCCACCGACCGAACCAACGCCAGCGTCAATGGACTCATTAGCGAGTCGCTCGATGGGTGGGACGAGCGAACTCTCCACCTACTCGAGTTAGAAGAAGTACGACTTCCCCAACTCGTCGACACCACCGGGGGCTTCGGCGTGGCCACCGCTCTGCCGGGCGCACCGCCACTCGTTGCCCTCATCGGAGATCAACCCGCGTCACTCTTTGGCCAGTCCTGCGTACACCGCGGCGCCAAAATCACGTTCGGCACGGGCGCCATGTTGGACATGGTGCACACCAGCGCCACCCCCACGTCACTGCGGCGCTTCGACTCGGGCTGTTACCCCACCGCCCTTCGCAGCACCGAGGGCGTCATCACGTGGGGCATTGAAGGCATCGTCTTTAGCGCCGGGTCCTGTGTGGAGTGGCTCCAGGATCTCGGCCTGATCGGCGAGCCGAGCGAGAGCGACGCGCTCTCGCGATCGGTCGACAGCACGGAGGGCGTCTCCTTCGTGCCCGCCATGTCGGGCCTCGGCACGCCGAAGTGGGACTTCGGAGCCCGCGCCGGCTTCTTCGGTCTCACACGCGGGTCGACGCGAGCTCATCTGGTACGCGCGGTGCTTGAGGGCGTCGCACAGCGCGGGGCTGACCTCTTGGATGCGGCCGAGCAAGAGATCGGCACCAGGGTGGACGAACTACGCGTGGACGGCGGCATGAGCGCAAACGAGTTCTTCGTTCAACACCTGTCCGACCTGTCCGGTCACGTCGTGTCGGTGTCCTCCGAGCGTGAGGCCACCGCCCGGGGTGCGGGGCTGTTGGGCCAGGTGGCACTCGGTCACCTCTCGCTCGACGACGTGGAGAAACTCTGGTCCCCGGCCTTCGTCGCGACGCCGAGCTTCAGTGACGAGGAGCGAGCGCAGGCGCGCGCGACGTGGCTTACCGATATCGCGCGGGCCGAGAAGACTCTGCCCGATCTGTCAAGCGTCTCGTTCTAACTGCTCCAGGGCGCCGCGGCCAAGGCCGCGTCAAGGGTGGTCGGGGTCTCGAGCAGCCCTCGCGAGAGCGAGAGACCTCGGGGTTGACTCAGCGCGACCACCCCGGTCACCTGGCCGCCGCGCGAGTAGAGGGCAACCCACTTTCCCTCCTCGGGACTCCCCACGACGCGCGTGACGTCATCGCTCGGGTGAGGGTGGCCGAGTTGCTGAATCTTCTTTCCGTACTGATCCGACCAGAAGTACGGCACGGTACTCGCGGCGCTCTCGCCGCTGATCCAGAAGTGGGCCAGGTGTGCGGCCTGATTGACGGCCACCTCCCAGTGCTCGATACGGATTAACTCGTCGCCGGCGGCGTTGGAAAAGGGAAAGCGGGCAACGTCCCCTAGCGCGGCCACGCCCGGGGCCGCCTGAAAGTCGCGGTCGACGACGATGCCGTTGTCGACGTGAAGACCCGAGCCTTCCAGCCATCCCAAGTCCAGCGACGACCCCACGGCCGCCAGCACCGCACCGGCGTCGAGGGTAGAGCCGTCGGCGAAAACGAGGCGATAGCCCGCGTCGACTTTCCTCACGTCCTCTAGTTGCTGATGCGTTCGTAACTCGATTCCAAAGTCACCGGGCAGGCGAGCCAGCCACTGCGAGATCTCCTCACCCAGCGCGCCGAGGAGTGGCCGAGCGGCCGCTTCGATCACGATCGGCGTGAAGCCGCGCGCCAGGAGTGACGTCGCCACTTCCGCGCCGACGAACCCTCCCCCCACGATGGCCACCACGGTGCCCGGTGCCAAAGGGGCCAGAGCGCCATTTAGTCGCTCCAGATCATCTCGACTTCGCAGCGAGGGCAACACGCCGCTCGACGGGGTGTGAAGCGCACGGGCCCGGCAACCGAGAGCGAGCGCTACGTGGGTCGCTTCGATGGTGGTCGAGTCGGCGAGCGTGATCGACCTCGACGTCGCATCCAGCCCGGTCACGGCCGTGCCGAGACGCAGCGTCGCGTCGAGCGACGTGACGTGGTCGTGCGTGGCGAGGGACGCTTTTTCGATGTCCCACTTGCCGGCCAGCACCTGCTTGGAGAGTGGCGGCCGGTCGTACGGCGCGTACGGCTCATCGCCGATCAAGGTCAACGAGCCCTGGTACCCCTCGTTTCGAAGTGACTCCACGAGGCGCCACCCCGCGAGGCCGGCGCCGACGACGACCACGTGATCGTGCGACTGAAGTGTCGTCACGATCCGAACGCGGCCAACCACTGCTCGAGCGAGCTCGGCGCGAAGACGAAGTTGCGCTGACGAACCTCACCCATCGCCAACGAGGCCTCCGCTGAGTACAGGTGACCCGGAAAGAGAGTGGTCTCGTCGCTGATAAAGGCGAGACGCTGGTGCAGGGTTCGAAACATCTCGTGGGGGTCGCCGCCGGGAAAGTCCGTTCGTCCACACCCGTCGATGAAGAGCGTGTCTCCGCTCAAGAGGCGGTCCTCGACGTAGAGACACTGACTCCCCGGCGTGTGACCGGGCGTAGCGATGGTGGTGATCGCCGCCTGGCCCACCGCCACCACGTCGCCGTCATCGTGCTCGGTGATCGCCTCCGCGCTCAGACCCGTACGTTCGACGATCCAGGGCACCTCGGCACCCTGGGCGTGGAGCGGCACGTCGATGAGTTCGAGGAGCTCTTTCACCCCGGCGATGTAGTGGCCCGCCATCAAGGTCCCCCCGATGTGATCGGCGTGAAAGTGGGTAGCGAAGACGCCGACAATGGTCATGCCGTCCGCGGCCACCAACTCGATCAGTTCGCTTGGTCGATAGGCGGGATCGACGAAGACCGCTTCGCCGCTCTCGCGATCACCCACGACGTAGGTGAAGTTGCGCATCGACGTCGCCATCTCGTCGCCCACCGCATAGTCGCGACCGGAGAGCAGTTGTCGAAAATAGAGGTGATCGCTCACTCTTCGTTCACCACCTTGGCGATACGCGGCGCCAGCTCGTCGACCCTCGCTTTGGTAGCGGTAAGACGTTCCTCTAGTGACTCGATGATGAACGTCGCTCGCTCTAACTTGGCAAAAAGGTCATCGACCGACACCTCACCCTCATCGAACGAAGCGACAATGGCGTTGAGTTCATTGGCCGCTTCATTCCAGTCGCCGACGTTGCTCATGTGGTTCCCTCATCTCTTTCACTTGCGTGAGCAACGTTCCGTCACTCACGAGAACGTGTACGTCATCCCCCACCGCCACGTCGTGGAGCGACGTGATGACGGCACCTGACGCGTCAGTCACAATCGACCACCCCTGGGCTAGTCGCCGCGTGGGGTCGTAGGCTGCGAGGAGCTGACGCTGGTTGGCCAGCGTGAGGGTGGCCGAGGTCACGAGGTGACGCGCCTGAATCACCAGTCGTTCACGCGTGCTGGTGAGATGGCGCTCCTCGGCGCGCAGTCGATCGCGCACGGCAAAGATCATCGTGCGTCGTCGCTCGCCAAGGTAGGCGTCCGCCTCTTCCAGCACTTCTAACGTCGACTCCAGAACGCGTTGGGCCGGATCGCGAACGTTCCTCCCGTACCACGCGGCGACCAGGGCGGCCAACTCTTCGCCCAATTTGGTCGGCGTGATGGAGCGAGTGTGCGCCACCAGGTCCGCCACCGACTCATCGCCGGTGTGGCCGATGCCGGTGAACACGGGCGTTGACGAGTGCGCGATGGCCCGCGCCACCCTCTCATCGTCAAAGCAGGCCAAGTCGCCCTTGGAGCCGCCGCCCCGGACGACACAGATCACGTCGACGCCGTGTTCATCGAGGGTGCGCAGTGCGGCGGCGATCTGCGGCGGTGCTCCGTCTCCTTGCACCAAGGTCTTGACCAAAGTGATCTGGAAGCCAAAGCCAGAACCCAGGAGTTGGCCGGTGAAGTCGGAGTAGCCCTCCGTCCCCGGGCTCGCCACGAGCCCCACGTGAAGAGGGACCGGCGTGAGTTCGGTCTGCCGATTTCGATCCAGCAGGCCCTCCTCGCGTAGTCGCGTGATCAACTCCTGACGTCGCCGCGCCACGTCGCCGAGAAGCCCCTCCACGTCGATCTCCAAGATCGAAAAACCAAGTTTGCCCTGGGGGGCGTAGACGTCCACGTAACCGAGGAAACTCACCACCATGCCGGCCTTGAGGACAACGCCCTCGCCGGCGAGTCGGCGCTTCAGCGGGGCCCACGGCGTAGCCCAACAGTGCGCGTTCAAGACTGGCCTTTTGGTGTCGGATGACGAAGAGCCCGCGTCCACCAGGTCGACGTAGACGTGGCCCTTCTCGTATACCTTGGCGATCTCACCGCGCACCCAGCGAGGTCGGCGTCGCCCAAAACTCGACTCGAGGTGGGCCGTCAAGAGTTGATAAAACTCTCCTACTTCCAGAATGACGTCTTCGTCGGCCGCGTCGCTCACCACGTCGCGAGGTTACCGCCCACCCGTCACGACGCCCCTTGCACTCATGGCTGACTCCCGCAAACTCTTCAACATTTCGTAATGAAAATCTCCTTGCCGGTTTTGAAGGGATGTGTCAGACTTGAGTGGGATGGTGAGTCGGCTGAGTGACCGCGCCGCTCGGGAACGGGCGGTGAGGAAAGTCGGGGCTCCAAAGGGCAGGGTGCTCACGAAACGTGAGTCACGGTGACGTGCAGGACAGTGCCACAGAAAAGAGACCGCCGATGACTTGGGAGACTAAGAACAGGTAAGGGTGAAACGGTGCGGTAAAAGCGCACCAGCGCCTTGAGCGATCAAGGTGGCTCGGTAAACCCCACCCGGAGCAAGATCAAACATGGGAGGCCGCCCGCGCGCCTCGTAACTGAGGCACTCCCTAGGTAGATCGCTCAGATGGATGGTCACTCATCCTTCTTATGAAGGTGGACAGAACCCCGCTTACAGGTCGACTCACCATCCTTTTCGTATTTATTCAATAACTCGCTACCTATCTAAAGGGCCGCATCGTGCCGCATCTGCCGTACCAAGAGCTTCCCGTCGCGGAGCCCGGCGCGCCCGAAACGCGCTCGCCGGGGCGATACCTGGCGTGGTTGGCGGGACACCAGCGCTGGCTGCTCAGTTTGAACGCCCTGTTTGGCATCGGCTGGATGGTGTCTCAGGCCCTCGTGTGGGCGGCCGTCGGTGCCGCCATCGACCATGGCGTCGAGCGCCACAACAGCGGGGCCCTCTTCGAGTGGGTCGCCATCGTGATGGCCCTCGGTCTCTTTCAAGCCGCCTGTGGCTCTTTTCGCCACCAACTGGCCGTCACGAACTGGATGAGTGCGACCTATCGAACCATTCAGCTCGTCGGCCGCCAGCTCGCCCACACCGGCTCGGCCATGACCGATGAGATCCCCTCGGGCGACATCGTCAACACGGTGGCGGCCGACGCCCCCCGTATCGGCAGCGTCTTCGACAGCTTCGCCCGATTCTCGGGAGCCATCGTGGCCTGGATCGTCGTGTCCTTCATCTTGTTCGCGACCTCCGTGCAACTGGGGCTCATCGTGCTCTTGGGGGTACCGATACTGGGCTCTCTCACCGTGCCCCTCATGCGACCCCTCCATCGCACGCAGGCGGCCCAACGCGAGCAGGCCGGGCGGCTCGCCTCGTTGGGATCGGACACCGTGGCCGGGTTGCGCATCCTTCGCGGCGTGGGTGGCGAAGACGTATTTCTTAACAACTATCGCGCGCAGAGCCAGCGCGTGCGCGTCGCGGGCACGCGCATCGCCTCGCCCCAAGCCGGTCTCGAGTCGGGCCAGGTGCTCCTCCCGGCCATCTTGACGGGCGTCGTCACTTTTATTGGTGCGCGCGACGTCATGAACGGTACCCTCCAACCCGGACAGTTAGTGGCGTTCTTCGGTTACACCACGTTTCTCACCACCCCCCTTCGAACGGCGATCGACTACGTGATCATGTCGACGCGCGCCTACGTCGGCGCGAGTCGAGTCTTGCGCATCATGGCGGTGGAGCCGACGGTGAACGACCCCGAACATCCCCTCGCCTGGCCGGTGCGCCTCGTACGACTGGAGGATCGCGCGAGCGGTCTGGTGCTCGAGCGCGGTCAACTCGTAGGACTGGTGACCGAAACGCCCGACGAGGCGGCCGAGCAGGTGGATCGTCTCGGGCGCTTTGTCCCCGACACCAACGGCGTTACGGTCAACGGCGCCGCCATCGACGCCTACGCCGTAGCGGACGTCCGATCACAGATCGTGGTGAGTGAGATAGAACCACGACTCTTCACGGGTGAGTTGCGTTTCGAGTTGATGCCGCACGGTCTCATCGACGACGAACGAATCCTTCAAGTGTTGACCGCGACCAGTTCACTCGACGTGCTCGACGCCCTGGAGGAGGGACTTTCCACCACGGTAGAGGAGCGCGGCCGGGGCTTTTCGGGGGGTCAGCGCCAACGACTGAGTCTGGCCCGGGCCATTCTGACCAACGCCGACGTCCTCTTGTTGGTCGAGCCCACCTCCGCCGTGGACACGCACACCGAGGGGCGCATCGCCGCGCGAATTCGTGAGGTGCGAGGCGATCACACCACCCTGATCACCACGACCAGTCCCCTGCTGCTCGAGAAGATGGACCTGGTCTTCGTGGAGGTCGACGGGCGTGTCGTCGACCAGGGGACCCACGATGAGTTGATCTCGCGTTCGTCCCTCTATCGCCAGATTGTCTTGCGGGAGGACGGCTGATGTCTGATCGAACACGCAACCGCAACCCCGGGCAGTTGCCCATCGCCACGACCAAAGAGGTCGGCGCCTACGCGCGCGTCCTGATGCGACGTCATCGTGGGGCGCTCAGTCGCATGCTCTCGCTCTACGCGCTGGCGGCCGTTCTGGCGCTCATTCCCGCGTGGGTCATCGGCGAGATCACCAACTTCGCTTCCGACCACCGACTGACGTCCCATCGCGTCGACCTCTACGTCGGCACCTTGGTCGTCTCGTCCCTGGGCTGTGCGCTGCTGACCTTCTTCGCGCGACGCCGTAGCTACGTGTTGGGCGAGACCGTCTTCGCGCAGTTGCGCGAAGAGTTTCTTCAGAGCGTCTTGGCCCTGCCCCTCATTGAGGTCGAACAGGCGGGCACCGGGGATCTCTTAAGTCGCACCACGAACGACATGGAGTCCCTCGCGCGCACCGTGCGCTTCGCCATGCCCGAGTGGCTCGTGGCCATCTTGCAAGCGCTGCTCACCATCGGCGCGATGTTGTTGGTCAGCCCGCTGGCCAGCGTGGCCAGTCTCGTCTCGCTTCCCATTCTCTTCTTCTCCACGCGCTGGTACCTCCGTTACGCCAACCCCGGCTACCGGCGCGAGCGAATGAGCTACGCCACCATGTCCGGATCCGTGGCGGAGTCGGCGGAGGGCGCGCGCACCATCGACGCGCACCGCTTGGGGGCGCGCCAGGTGCGTCGTATCGACGGGGACGTGCGCGAGTCCTTCTACGCCGAAATGTACACACTGCTGATGCGCATGGTCTGGTTTCCCACCGTCGAGAGCGCCTTCGCGCTCGCCGTGGCCGCCACGTTGGCCTGGAGCGGGTGGCTGGCGATTAATGGTCACGTCACGATCGGCGCCGCCACCACCGTCACGCTCTACGTGGTGCAGCTGAACGACCCGCTGGACCGCATCGTGTCGTGGCTCGACGAACTCCAGATCGGTCAGACCTCACTCGCGCGATTGGTGGGCGTCTCGGTGGTGAAGGACGATCGCCCGACGTCGGGCCCCACGCCCACCAACGAGACGATCACCATGGACGACGTCTACTACTCCTACCGCGAAGGGCACGACGTCTTGAAGGGCGTGACCCTCACCGTCAAGCCCGGGGAGCGGCTCGCCATCGTCGGTCCCTCGGGAGCCGGTAAGTCGACCATCGGACGACTCTTGGCCGGGATCGACGCACCACGAAGGGGTTCGGTTCGCGTGGGCGAAGTGGAGTTGGCACTCATGCCCATGGCGACGCTGCGCGGGCACGTAGCCCTCGTCACGCAAGAGCACCACATCTTTATCGGATCGGTGCGCGAGAATCTGGCTCTGGCCCGTCCTGAAGCGAGCGACGCGGACATCACGGCCGCCCTCGATGCCGTGGACGCCCTGGAGTGGGTGACCCTCCTTCCCGAGGGCGTGCACACCGAACTCGGCACCACGGGACACCCGATCACACCCGCCCAAGCGCAACAGCTGGCGCTCGCTCGACTCGTCCTGAGTGACCCTCACACCCTGGTGCTGGATGAAGCAACGGCCCTTCTCGATCCCCGCGCCGCGCGACACCTCGAGCGCTCCCTGCACGCCGTCATGAAGGGACGAACCGTGATAGCCATCGCGCACCGTCTCCACACCGCTCACGACGCCGACCGTGTCTGTGTCGTCGTGGACGGTGAGGTGGCGGAGGTGGGCACGCACGACGAACTCGTGGCGATGCAGGGCGAGTACGCGGCCCTGTGGCGAAGCTGGCGAAATGAGAAGCCGACCGCCTCGTAGGCTTTCTTCGTGTCCGAGTACCTGCGCAGCGACGAGATACTCGCGTGCGTCCACCGGGTAGCCCTCAGTCGCGGCGCGCCATTCGATTTCGAGCCCCCCGTAGAGACCCCCGAGATGTTGCGCCGGCGCGACACCGCGCGTGAACACCGTCGATCGACACTCGAACTCCTTCGCCAACTACACCCTGACGCGCTCACGCCTCCGAGTCGTACCGCCACGTCCCGCGCCCTTGACGAGGGAGTGGAGATCATTCTGTCGCCCCGGCTCAGCGATGATCGCGCGGGGCGACGCAGCGCCGCGGTACAGGCGCTCATTCGCGTGGGACGCGTGAATGAGCGATTCACCTACGCGCCACTCCTCATAAAGAACCACGAAGTCGTGGAGTCCGCCAGCACCCGGCGAACGCTGGAGGGCTCGCTCGAGCGGCTGCGGCCCAGTGACGCGCAGTATCTGGACGGAGTGGGTACGCGCGCGGCGCCGCCGATGACCCGGTCGGGACTCTCCCTGGCACACGCGTTACGCGTACTCGAGGCTCTGGGGCACGCGGACACCGCCGCCCGGGGCGCCATAGTTGATCGACAACGACGACTCTGGTGGTTCGAGTTAGAAGGCGACGGCTACCCACGTTTTAACTTGGCTCGCTACGACCAGCTCTACGATGAGCGCCTCAGCGTCGTCGCGGCCCACGACGCCTGGCGGACCTCGGGCGCACCGTTTCCCACGGCCCCGTACTGGCACCGCGACTGTCCCGAGTGCCCCTACAGGGAACACTGCGAAGAGCAGCTCAACGCGCTCGACGACGTGTCTCTCGTGCGCTTCACCTCCTTCGATCAACAGCTCCTGTTGCGCGAGCACCTGGTCGGCACACGCGCGAGCCTCGCGCGACTTGACCCCGATCGAGCTCGCCGGGCCCGCCATCGACCACTGAATCCCTTAGCGCCGCACCAGCCAGAAGAGGTGCTCGGACGATCCATCGACAAACTCGACGACTTGATCTACCGAGCCCGCGCCCACGAGCGAGGCACCTCACTTCGTGTCGTGCCGGCCGACGAGATGGGGTGCACCACGGCGGATATAGAGGTCGACGTCGACATGGAGAGTTACGAGGACGCGACGTATCTTTGGGGCGCGTACGTGAGCGTCAACGTTCCCACCAGCGACGTACGCGAGGGGTATCAGGCGTTTGTTGAGTGGGAACGCCTCGACCACGACTCCGAAGCCACCATTTTCCGCGACTTTTGGGAGTGGCTGAATAGCCTGCGCGGGGCCTGCCACGACCAAGGACGGACCTTTGCGGCCTACTGTTTTTGGGCCCAAGCCGAGGACGGGGCCATGAATCGGGCGGTCACGCCACCCCTGGCGGGAGGTCCCACGATCGAGACGCTCACCGAGTTTCGCCGCGCCCAGCCGGCGCAGTGGATCGACCTCCACGACGTCGCGAAGCGCCAACTTCAAACGGAGGGTCCGCTCGGGCTCAAGCAACTGGCTATGGCCGCCGGATTTCGGTGGCGCGATGCCAACCCCAGCGGCGAGGCGTCGATCCTCTGGTACGAAGAGGCCACCGGCGCCGATGAGACGCTGTCCCGCGCGGCGCGAGCGCGGCTCATGGAGTACAACGAAGACGACTGTCGCGCGACCAAGGCGTTGCGCGACTGGCTCAACGGTGCCGCTCGATCTCTTCCCCACCGCGACGACCCACTGTAGCGATCACGTCCACCGTTAGCATCAACTAGTGGCTCTCGTAACGTCGGAACGTTCTTCGAGTTCCACGTACCTTCTCAGTGCGCGAGTTTTGGGCGGCCTTTCCAGTGCGGCCTCCATCTCGCTGGCGGTCCTTAGCGCCCTGGCCCTCAGTGAACTCGCGCATCGTGAGTTCACCCGGGGACTCGTTCTGTTATTACTGGCGCTTCTTCTTCGAGGATCGCTCGCCCTCGCGCTTGACGGGTGGGGCGATCACCTCGCCGCCCGACTGCGCGCGCGGTGGCGAGGAGGCCTGGTCGGTCACTTTGCCACCCCTCGTCGGGGCGGCGAGCGAGCGCGCGGCGATCTGGCCTTGGCCGTTGATCACGCGGCGGAGGCCCCCTCCCTCGAACGGCTGCGCGCCAGCGCGGCGGTGTCCTTACTGGGCGTGGCCGTCGTCTTCGTGGCGGCCGGCTGGCTCCCTCTGGTTGTCACCCTCACTCTGTTGGCGCTGGCCGTCCCCTTCTATCAGCGTGCGGGGCGCCGAAGCGAAGTGATGGCCCTCGAGTATCAGCGTCGGCGCGCGACCCTCGAAGAGCGCCAGTTAGAGGTTCTTCAACACGCGCCGGAACTTCGGGCCCTCGGCGCTGTCACCTACGGCGCCAACGAGATCGCCGCCATCTCTGAGAGCGAGCACGTTTTGGCCCTGCGAGCCATTCGCGTCGCGTTGGAGTCCTCACTGGTGACCGAGTTCTTGAGCGGGGTGAGCATCGGGCTGGTGGCCATGGTGGTGGGCTTCGGACTACTCGGCGGGCGCATCTCCCTTCTTCGTGCTCTGATCGCTGTACTCGTCACCAGCGAACTTTTTGTTCAGGTGCGCCGCTTCGGCGTGGAGTTTCACCGACGTGACGACGCCCAGCGCGCGCTCTCCGCGCTGGTAGAGCCCGACCTTCCACACTCATCCTTTCGAGGCGACGAACTCCTCGTCGCCTCGAACGTGGTCACCCAGGCCAGTCCGGTGGAGATCACGATGCGAGTGCGTACGGGTGACCGAGTACTGGTGACGGGACCTTCGGGCAGTGGCAAGACGACGCTGTTGCACTCACTCCTGGGATGGCGCGAGGTGCGCGCGGGCGTCGTAGAACGTTCGGGAGGTCCGACCGGCTACGTGGACGTGGAGAGCGCACTCTTCTCGGGAACTCTTCGCGAGAACGTCACACTCGGAGTTGACCTGCCCGATGAGGTGGTGCGCGCGCAACTACGATCCCTCGGCCTGGTGGGATCTCGCTTCGAGGACCTTGACGTGGAACTGCTGAGTGACGGTCGCGGCATGAGTTCCGGAGAACGGGTGCGGCTTCTCGTGGCCCGGGCACTGCTCATTCCCGTGTCACTCCTCGTCCTCGACGACGTGGCTGGCGTCTTGGACGCCGAGGCGCGCCGTTGCGTTCAAGCGACCCTCGCTCAGACGACGGGGCTCGCTGTTCTCGAGGCGACCGTCGACACACCGTTGGTCGAGAGACCTACTCTTCAGTTGGACATTCCCGCATGAGCAGCGACCTCGCGAGGCTTCGACGCTGGCTCCGTCGGGCTCAACCGCCCCGCGTCGAACTGCTCCGCGCCCTAGTGGCAGGATTAGCGGCGACGGCCACCAGCGTGGCCCTCTTTGTCGGCGCCGTGGCGTTGTTGGTGGAGAGCGCCCGCCGCCCCGGGCTGCGCGCCGTCGCGCTCGCCTTGGTCGTCATTGAACTCTTCGCATTTCTGCGCTCCCCTCTTCGCTTCAGCGAACGGCTAGCCACCCACCGTCTCGGTTACAGCGCCGTCACCCGGTGGCGACGCTGGTTGGTGGTCGTGGTGGGGCGACTCAACTTCTCGCAGTGGAGGACGTACGCGTCGGGCGATCTGTTGGAGCGAGCTCTCGGCGACACGGACGAACTTCAAGACCTCTGGCTGCGATTCGTGGTGCCCTTCGTCGACGTCGCGTGCGTCATGGTGCTGGGCGACGCGGTGGTGGCCGTTCTTCCACCCCACGGTCACTGGTGGACGTACGCACTCAACCTTCTCGTCGTCCAGATCATTGGCGTGGTCGCTCTCTCAACGTTGGCCCGGGTAGAAGTCGCCCGCGATCGCGAGGTACGCCGCGCGCGCGGCCTCTACCGTGCCCAGGTCGTGGAGCTCGGTGCCGTGGCGCCCGAACTGACGCTGCTGGGACGTGCGGACTTCGCGGTGGCGCGTCTCGTGGACGCGGCGAATCGTCTGGCACACGCCGAAGCGGGCCTGCGTCGTCGGCGTCGAGCTTCAGGAGTTCTTGTCCTGGTGATCAGTCTCATCGCGGTCGCCGGGATCGTAGAGCATCCACGAACGTCCAACGTCTGGTTGATCGTGGCGGCCCTCATTGGCCTCGCTTCGTACGACGCGTTGAACTCCCTTCGCTCCTCGCTCATCGCCGCGGTGCAGGTCAGCGGGGGTGGCGAACGTCTTGAAGCACTCGACGCCGCTAGTCGCACCGGGCGCCAACCGTGGCCGAGTGACGCTACCGTGGCCCTCAACAACGTAACCCTTCAAGAGGGGGATCGCGCGATGCTGCGCCACGCGCATCTCTCGATAGCACCGGGACGGCACGTGGCTCTGGTGGGAGAGTCGGGCGTCGGGAAATCGACGCTGCTGCGCGTCATGGCCTTCCTTGACGAGCCCGCCACGGGAACCGTCAGCGTGGGTGGCACGGTGCTGGCGGAGATAGGCGACGAGGAGTTGCGCCGACACCTCGCCTACGTGGTGAGTGAACCGGGTCTCGCTCGTGGCTACGCCTGGGACGTCCTCACCCTCGGGAGAGCCACCCGGAGAGAGCCCCTGCGCGACCTCGCCGCGCTCGGAATCGAGAGTGATCGAACGAGCCGCTTCGAGGATCTCTCCCGGGGCGAGCGTACCCGGGTCGCACTCGTGCGATCACTCGTGTCCGAACCCGATATCTATTTGCTCGACGAGCCGACGGCCGGACTCGGCGCCGACGAGACGGCGTTGGTGCTCGAACTGTTCTCTCAAACGGGCTCCACGGTCATTGTGGCCACGCACGACCCCCTCGTGATCGAGTGGAGTGACGAGGTCTATGAGTTACGCGACGCCAGCCTCCACCTCGTTACGCGTTGAGGTTCACCATCGCGGAGGGATGGTAACGCTCGCCCTCGACGGCGTCACGCGGAACAGCCGCCTCCAAGCGTGCGACGTCGTCATCGCTCAACTGAAGATCCGCCGCGGCAATGTTCTCCCTCAGCCACTTGCGTCTCTTCGTTCCCGGTATGGGAACGACGTCGTTACCCCGTGAGAGCACCCAGGCCAGTGAGAGTTGAGCTACCGTCACGCCCTTCTCTTCAGCGATCTCCTCTAAGTTCCGCACCAAAGCCAAGTTGTGTTCGTACGCCTCGCCCCTGAAGCGCGGGTTATTTTTGCGAAAGTCTCGCTCGTCGGAGGACTGCGTCGAGGCCTCGTTGGTAAGAAAACCTCGACCGAGCGGACTGTAGGCCACGAAACCAATGCCCAGTCGGCGACACGTAGCGAGCGTGCCGTCTTCGGGATCGCGTGACCACAGGGAGTACTCACTTTGCAAGGCGGTGATCGGGTGCACGGCGTGGGCGCGCTCGATGGTGGCCGACGAGGCTTCGGAGATCCCCAGGTGGCGAACTTTGCCCGCCTCGACGAGCGACTTCATCGCCCCCCAGGTCTCTTCGACGGGAACACTTCGATCGACCCGGTGCTGGTAGTAGAGGTCGATGACGTCGACGCCCAGACGCTCCAGCGAGGCGTCACACGCGGCCCGGACGTACTCCGGCGAGCCGTTGATACCGATGAACGAACCATCGACCCCTCGTTCGTTGCCGAACTTGGTAGCGAGAACGACCTCGTCGCGACGGCCTTTGATGGCCCGTCCGACTAGCAGCTCATTCGTAAAGGGGCCGTACATGTCGGCCGTGTCGAGGAAGTTGACGCCGCTGTCTAACGCCTCGTGGATGGTGGCGAGTGACTCGGCGTCGTCGCCCGCGCCGTAGAACTCGCTCATGCCCATGCAGCCGAGGCCTTCCTCGGAAACCTCTAATCCCTCGCCCAGCGTTCGTCGTTCCATCTCGACCCCTTCATGTGAACTTGCTCACAATTCCTTGTTTTAAAGGCTTTGCGCATCACTGTAGTGGTCACGGACGAACTAATTTCTTGGCTATTGGCTGGGGGGGCCAAACATCGACAGCCCGCCTGTTCTGGCAACGGAACGGGCGGGCTCCGTTGTCTCTGGTTGCTACCACGTTCCACCTTATGGTGAAGGTGTGACCACTACGGCGACGGCCACGCCGACGCAGCCTCTTCTTCGAGGTTGGCTGCACGTCGCCGGAGCAGTGGTCCTCGTGGGATGCTCCCCCATCTTGCTGGTGCGGGCCCATAGTTGGTCTCAGGCGGGCTGGGTTCTCTGCTATCTCATCGGGGTGGAGATCATGCTCATCACCAGCGCGCTGTACCATCGCGGACGCTGGTCACCGGCGCACCGTCGCGCCTTTCGCCGCGCCGACTACTCCGCCATTTATCTCGCCATCACCGGCAGCTATCTGGCCATCGCCGGACTCACCATGCACGGGACGATCCGCCTCGTCTTACTGCTGATCGAGTGTGTCGGGGCGGCTATTGGCATCGCGGGCCGCCAGTTGAAGCTCGATACGAAGCGCTGGTTCAGCACGGTGCCGTTCCTACTGGTGGCCTGGGCCGCGGTGGCGGTCATGCCCCAGATCTATCGGGGCGGCGGGCCTTTGTGCTTCTCTTTTATCGTCGCCGGGGGTCTCGCCTACACGGCGGGCGCCATCGCCTTCGCCTTCAAGCGGCCCCGTCTCTCGCCGCGCGTCTTTGGGTTTCACGAACTCTTTCACGCCAGCACGCTGGTGGGTGTCGGATTTACCTTCTGCGCGATCTACGTGGCGCTGCGCTAGTCCGCCAGGGCGGGCACCATGTTGAAACGCACTAACTGCGGCGTCGCTGCGCGCGTGCCGATGGTCGTGATGGATCCATTTTCTAGTCGCGTTCGCCACGCGGTCGAGGCGCGATACTCCCAGAGCCCACACCACCGCCGACTTGATCGGCGAGACGTGACTGACGATGGCCAAGTGACGACGCGTCGAATGCAGGAGACTCTCGGGATCAGCCAGAAGCGACTCGAGTTGCGCGTGCACCCGAGTATCCACCGAGGCGAGCGACTCGCCCCCGCCAAAGGCGAGGTCGTGGCCGTGCTCGAAGCCGCGCCACTGCTCGGGAGAGATCGCACTCACCGGCTTCCCGTCGAGGTCGCCGTAGTCGACCTCGATAAAGGACTCCGCCACCGCCGCTTCAAAGTCCGGCAGCGCCAGGGCCGCCGTCTCGCGGGCCCTCGCCAGAGGCGACACCCACACTTCTTCTACTCCCCCCAAGTACGGCACCAGCGCTCGGGCCTGGCGCTCGCCCAAGGCCGTCAAGTGCGGGTCACTGCGCCCCACCAAGAGGCCGTCGGCGTTGGTGGTCGTTTGACCGTGGCGGATCAGAGATGATCATGGAAGAAGAAGTCGCCCGCACTCCGGACAGTCCATGAAGGTGTCAGGAGCAAGAGACTTAAAGCGATCGAAGTCGAGGGGTGAGAGGGCGATGCGGCACCCGTCACAGCGTCCGTCGATCACCTGCGCGGCGCCCGAGGTCCCCGAACGTTTCCACGCGGCGTCGTAGCGCGACAAGAGCGTGGCAGGAAGGGCCGCGGCCTTCGCGGTGCGCGACTCTCGCAGGGCCACCAGCTCCTCGTCCAAAGTCGTACGGAGTTGAGCAATGGTGTCGACGAGTTCTGCTCGTCGAGCGACACCGGGTTGCGCGGTCGCCTTAATCGAAGCGACCCTCTCCTCCAGCGGCTCCACCTGCATCAGAAGTTCCAACTCACGGTCTTCGCTCTCACCGAGCAGACCTCGCACGTGGGTAAGTTCGCCTTGGATAGCAGTCAGTTCTCGAGCACCCGCGGTGGAGGACGATAACCGGGCGTCGAGGTCACGCGCTCGTTCTTTTAAGTGCGCGGACTCTCGCGCCGCACTCTCGTACTCACTTCTCACGGGCGCCACGACAGACTCCGCCTCGTGAAGGTCCTGTAGTAGTCGTCGTAAGTCCGCTTCCAGCGAGTTCAGTTCTGACAGCTCCGGCAGGTGCGTCTTCTGTGACGTCACGCGATCGATCCAGCGATCGGCCTCCATGAGGGCGCGAACGTCGTCGGTCTCACTCACGGGACGAGTCTTTCACGCCTACTTCACCCACCCACGCGCCCAACTTGATCAGTGCCGCCGAGAGCGTAGGCTCCGCGCGCCGCGGAGCCTCATCAAAGTCGAACCAGTACACCTCGGGGCTCTCGTGGTCGGGCGGCGTCGGATCGAGGGCGTCGGCGACGAAGAGCGTAGCGAAGGTCGTAGTGCGTGTGACCCTTCGGCCCCGGATGGACATCAACGTGAAAGAGCAACGGTGGGTCGACGTGTCGCACCTCGAGTCCGGTCTCTTCGCGCGTCTCGCGAACGCACGCCTCCTCGGGCGACTCCCCCGGGTCGACGTGGCCGCCCGGTTGCACCCAGATTCCCAGGCGGCGGTGGAGATGAAGAATCACGCCACGCGAGGAGACAACGAAGGCCGAGGCCGTGACGTGATGATCGTTCTCGCCCTCGGAGAAGGGATCCCCGGGCCAGGTGAGACGATCCAAGGTCAGAGCCCGTGAGTTCGTCTCGCGTTGGTCGACCGGCGTGATGCGCTCTAAGTCGACGCGAAGGTTGTCGATCACGCCCCGCCCAGCAGCGTGGCAACGGAGGAAGGCACGGTGATCTCCCCCCGGGCCATTGCCCCGTTGGTGTCGGGCACGGGCGCGTCGAACACCAAGCGGGCCGGTACCGTCCCCGACCAGATGTCCAGTGCTTGGTCCTCGGGCTCGTCGTCGGTTGGCCCGGCGGAGATCTTGGCGGACGCCTCGTCGATCGAAACGGCCACCACCAGGGTAAGACGACGCTCTTGGTCAGTGAGAGGCCGTACCTCTCGGGCCCGACCGGGCAGCACTCGATCGACGAAGAGATTCAGCACTCTCGTCTTCTCCTCGTCGTCGGTGACTTCGCTCGCCGCACCGATCACCACGACCGAGCGGTACGCGATCGATGACTCAAAGCCACTGCGCGCCAGTCGCAGTCCGTCGTACAGCGTCACGGTGACGAAAGCCTCGCCCTAGCGAACGACCGCCTTCATGACTTCGTTGGAGGGACTGCCGTGAAGATAGAGCGTATGACCGTCTCTCGCGATGCAAGGTAGGCAGGGCCGCGGCCTTTCCGCGCACGGTGGCGGCCACGTGACAGAACCGAGCCTCGTCCAGCACCGCGATAGATCGGTGGACTCCTGTAGGTCGCCTTTTTGGGAAGACGTCGCACACGCGTGCGCGGTCCCGGGCCCAACGCGTCGTCGCTCACGGACGAATCTCGCCGCTGAAAAAGGTTCGGGCCATCCCGGCGACTTCGACGTTTCGTTCGAAGAGTCGCGCGTACATGAGTCCTCCACGGGCACTCGCCTGACGCACCGTGACCGTTGGCGAACCGACTTTTTCCACCCACCACGGAGCGAGGGCGCACAGAGCGCTACCGGTCACGGGGTCTTCGCTCAGTCCGAGTCGCGGGGCGAAGACCCGAATCGACACGTCCACGTCCGGGCCCGCCGTCGCCGGCGGCGATGATGACCGAACTCGGCACCGCAAAAAGACTGATGGGGTCAACAGTTCAGACGCGCAGAGCGCCTCGTAGTCCTCCACGATGGCCAGCACGCGTGGACGGCCCCGACTGGTAGGCCTCGCTCACCTGCCCGAGCGCGCCGTTAAGACCGCGGGATCGAGGGCTCTAAGTAGGCCCGCGGCAGGTCGATGCCCAACAGCCGTCGCCGTGGGTCGACAGCCCGAGAGCACGCCCGAGCGCGTGGCGAAGAAGTATCTCTCAAGCCGCGGCGCCTCCAGCTCGTTCAACAACACGTGCACGGTCGCCAGCGTGGCGTGCCCACACAGATCGACCTCGACGGTCGGCGTGAACCAACGCAGTGACCACTGATCGCCGACCCGTCGCACGAACGCGGTCTCCGAGACCCCCAGCTCGAAGGCGATCTGTTGGAGTTCGTCGTCGGGTAGAGGGTGCTCGAGCAGCACGACGACGGCGGGTTGCCGCGCTCCGCCCTCGCCGATGAACGCGTCAACCCACCACAGTCGATGCCCGAAGGTCACGTCGACGGATTCCACCTTTAGAGACTGCCACATGGCGAACGGATGGCCCCGTTAGTGTTGAGCGGTGCGTGTCGCGACGTTTAACCTTCACGCCGGCGTCGACGGTTGGGGTCGGCCCACCCGGGCGCTCGATGTCGTCAAAGAGCTCGACGCCGACGTCATGATCCTGCCCGAGACTGTGGCGCGCCGACGAGGGTCCCGACTTCTTGAGGACCTCAGCTCGTCGCTTCACGTCGACGGGAGGTTTCGTTCCTTTGGCGCGCGGCGAGCGCGTCACCACGGGGGTCGGGGGAAAGCCCGTGGCAGCCCCGCCTTGCTCACTTCGTCGGGCGAACGCGGGGTCTGTCTCTTCAGGAACATCGCGACCTCACCAAAGACCAGATCGCCGCTCGGGCCGCTGCTCGACCACGTCGAGAAGGGCACGTGGGGGCTGGGCCTCCTGACCCGTTTCGAGGTCGAAGAGCTTCGACGTCGTCTCCCTCGGTCGACTCCCCCGCGAAAAGGTGCAACGGGCCCTGATCGTCGCGCGCCTCAGCGACCAGGGCCGTTCCTTCTACGTGCTGGCCATCCACGGAGCCCACATCAGTCACGGTTCGTACCTGCAGTATCGACGGGTCAACGCGATCGCCGCCACGCTCGATCCCGCCTTGCCGATCCTGCTCGGCGGCGACTTCAACTGCTGGCGCCCACTGCTGCGCGTCTTCTTGCCGGGATGGCGTTCGTTCGCCAAGGGTCGCACCTGGCCGAGTCGCGTCATCCGCACTCGCAGATCGACCACCTCTTCGGGCGCGGAGGGTGGGTCGTCAACGACGAGCTTCACCCGCGACGGAGGAAGTGATCACCTGGCCCTGGTCGCCGACGTCGAGCTTGCCCTAGGTCAACTCCATTCTGGAGCTCTCGGGCAGTCGCGTCATCAACAACAAGAGCGGCAAAAGCGGTAAGAACGTCAACAGCGCTGGCAGGCGGAACGAGCCCGCGCCCGTCACGTGCACGCTGTCGCCAATGACGCCAAAGATCAACAGTCCGACCATGGCGCCCGAGCACCCCCGCCACCACGATCCATCCGGCGGCGGTCGCGCGAAACGAGTGCGAGAACAGCTCCGTGCCCATGGCCGCGATGGCCGGCGCCAAGCAGCCCTCCGGCCGCGACCCCGCTCATGTAGCCAATGATGAAGGCCGTTTTCCCTCCGCCGTAGGCGATGGCCGAAGTGGCGGCCGTGGCGAGCGTGCCGAGGGCGACCGTCCAGCGTCGACCGAAGACGCGAGCGAAGTAGCGACTGGCCAACAGCCCGAGCAGCCCGGTGAGCGCACTGAGCGTGACCACCAGGGCCACCACGTCGGGGCGGATCTTGAGAACCCCTTCGCCGTAGACGAAGGTAAATCCACTCGCCGGACCCGAGATGATGCCGATCACGAAGACCACCACGCCCACGATGGCCACCCGTCCGCGAACGCCCTTCGGCACGGCGCCGAATCGCGCCAGTGGGAGCGGCCGAGCTGCGAAAAGCTGGGCTCGGGCACGGCCCGCAGCATGGGACGCATAAAGAGCACCGGCACCAGAGCGAGGGCGAACAGCCAGCGAAAGGAGTCCGCTCCTCGAATCAGTCCGTGAAAAATCGCGGCCAGTCCCGAGCCAATGCCCGCGCCCGCCGAGACGATCACCAGTCGATCAATGCGGCCCTTGGTACTCGAGAGTTCGACGGTGATGACCTGAACGAGCGTCGTGGTAGCGGAGAGAAGGGGACGAGCGAGCGCAAAGCAGAGCACGAAGATCCAGTACGTGGGACTCAGCGAGGCGCAGGCCGTGATGACGAGTCCGATGAGCAGCGTGCGACGGAGCACGGTACGTTCGCCCCCAGTGGTCGGCCAACGACGCGAGGGGCAGCGCGCCGAGCGAGGCCAGGCGAAGAATCGCCAGGCCGATCCCCAGTTCCGAACCGGAGAGTCCGACCACGTCTTGGAGCGTCTTGGCCGAGGCGTGGTGCCCGAAGTGTCGCGCCACGTCGTCGAGGGAGGCGACCGCGCCGAACTGCGCGAAGCCCGCCACTGAGGCGATGACGAAGAGCGCTACGGTAACGCGCAGCCAGGCACGTCGGGCCGTCGCGTCCAGCGACACCTCAACCAAGTAGGACGCTCTCGTCCACTTCCACCAGAGTCTTGCCGCGGTTTTCCCCGCTAAAGAGATGATTCAGCGCCTCGGGGGCGCGCTCGAGGCCTTTGACGATGTGCTCTTGGTGCCGGAGTGCACCCGAGAGGACCATGGCCGCTAGACTCCGCGCGGGCCTCGTCGAAGCGCGAGGCGTAGTCGAGGATGATGAAGCCCTCCATGCGAGCGCGGCGCGTAATCAACGAAGACGTATTCTCTAGCCCGCGGCGCGTACCGACCGCGTTGTACTGCGAGATCGCGCCGCAGAGCACGATGCGCGCGCGCATCGCCAGATTGGTCAGGACGTCGTCGAGGATCTCGCCGCCGACGTTGTCAAAGTAGAGATCCACCCCGGAGGGACACGCGGATCGCAGTCGTCGGCGAAGGTGGGCCTCGCGGTAGTCCAAGCACTCGTCGAAGCCGTAGCGCTCGACGACGTCGGCACACTTCTCGGGGCCGCCGGCGATACCGACGACCTTGCTCGCCCCGCGGGCCTTGGCGATCTGCCCGGCGACCGAACCAGTCGCCCCGGCGGCCCCCGAGACGACCACCACGTCGCCCGGCGTCATGGCCCCCACGTCGAGCAGCCCGAAGTATGCCGTCACGCCCGTTACGCCGAGCACGTTCATCACGGTGCCCAGATCCAGGCCGAGTCCCTTGGGCAGCACCGCGAAGCGGTTCTCGTCGTTGGCCACGGCGAACTCTTGCCAGCCGGTCATGCCAAAGACGATGTCGCCCTCGTGGTACCGCGACGACTTCGACTCGACCACCACGCCCGCGCCGCCACCGCGAATCACCTCGCCCACTTGGATGGGAGGAAGGTATCCGGGCGCGTCGTCCATCCAGGTGCGAATGGTGGGATCGATACTCAACATCGCCACCTTGATCAGTGCGTCACCGTTAGCGAGCTCGGGCGCCGGCGCGCTGACCAGCCGAGTCGTCGAGCTCGTCACCTTTCCGACGGGCCGCTCGTTGAGCACGATCTGTCGATTGTTCACTTCGGCTCCTTCGCTCGCGTCACGTCAGGAGTGCCGCGATGATGATTCTCCCACTCCGGTGTCGAGGCTTGGCTCACCCTCGCGCAGGAACGTGGCTAAGTCAGACGTTGACGCACTCGAGCAATGACCTCATCGACCACGTCGCTGGTTGACGCTTCGCCCCCCAGGTCGAAGGTCCGCACGCCGTCGGCCGCCGCCGAAAGGGTGGCCTCGCGTAGGGCCACCGACGCCGCGGCGCAGTCCGGGTCGCCCCGGTAGCCGGCGTGTTCCAGCACGGCCGCGCAGGCCAAGAGCATGGCCATGGGATTGGCCACGTTTTTGCCTTCCAGCGAGGGCGCCGTGCCGTGGGGCGCTTCGGCCATGGCCACGGTGGGTTGGAGGTTCTCGTCCAGTGACAACAACACCGACTCAGCGCCGGCGATCGAACCGAACATCGCGAGGACCAAGTCGCTCAAGCAGTCGCCGTCGCGGTTGAGGGCCGGGATGACGACGGGTAGGTCCCACCCCTCGGTCATCAGTCCGGCGTAGGCGGCGTCGATCAACATCGGCCGGTACGCGACCTCCGGGTAGCGCGCGGCGGCGGCGTCCATCTCCTCTTTGAGCATGCCCTCGTAGGCGGGCGATACCGTCCACTTCGGTCCCCCGTAGACCAAGCCGGCGAGAGACGCGCCCGCACGAAAGGAAAACTCCGCCACCGATCGACAGACGGAGCGTTCAATTCGTTCCGTGCGCCAGGCCGTCTCGTCTCTCGAGTCGGGCGCGCCGTCTCGTCCCTCGGCGGCCCCGTACGCGTCGCCCACCGCCATGCGCACCACCACCACCGGATGCGACAGGGCCACGATCGGCGTCACGCCCGGTATGCGACGACCGGTTCGCACAATGACCTTGCCGTCGATGCCCTCGCGCAGGATCCGATTCGGGGAGCCCACGCTGCCAATCGCCGTGGGCGTAATGGTCGCCGCCTTCAAACCGAGCCCGGTCTCTTTCATCCTCGTCGCGGCGTCGAAGACGATGCCGTTGTCCGTTCGTTCCCGAGAGGCCAGGGAGAGATCAAATCGCTCCAGGGTGAGTTCGAAGCCGATCACCGACGGCTCCAGGGCCCGCAGTGCGGCGTCCAAGAGCTCTTGCCCGGTTTGGTCCCCCTCGCAGACGACGATGGTGGGGTGAGTGGACATAGAACTCCTAAGGGGCCGAAAGAACCAAACTCACCTTAATATTCGGCTACTTCGCGTCGCCGAGCCCGAGTCCTAGGCCACGCGGGTGATCTCGACCACGACGCCGATGGCGCTGGAAGGATCGCCGTGGTAGATCCCCTTGAGCGGAGGGACGTCACCGTACTCGCGGCCCTTGGCGACGACGATGTGATGAAGACCAACGGGGCCGCCGTTCGTGGGATCGATGCCTCGCCACTCGCCCGCGAAGTACTCCACCCAGGCGTGGCTCTCGCCGACCACTTTTTCACCGACCTCCTCGTCCTCTTTCGAGTAGAGGTAGCCCGAGACGTAACGAGCGGGAATCCCCAAGCGACGTAACAAGGAGATGGTCACGTGCGTGAGGTCTTGACAGACTCCTTCGCGCTGCTCCCAGACCTCTTGGGCCGTCGAGGACACGCGGGTCACGCCGCGCACGTAGGCCACGCGGTCGCGAACCCAATTGGTCACGGCGACGACGACGTCCTCCACCCGATCGCTGGGCCCCACCACGGCGCGAAGCTCGTCCATGACGTCAGAGGACATGGTGGTTCGAGGTGTCGAGGCGAGGTACTCGGCGAACCGGTCGCTCGTCGCGTGATCTTGGAGAGCATCCAGAGGTATATCGAGTTGCGTGGCGGGTTGGGTCAATGTCTCCACGGTGGCCTCGGCCACGACCTGGAGGCGGTGGTGTCGCTCCTGAAGATCAAACGTCGTCACGATGGTCCCGAAGTAGTCGCGATAGGTCGTCTGCACGGCGAAGGGGTGAACGACGATGGCCGAGTCAATGACGCGCTGACGCGACGAGGTGGGCGGAGTCATTCTCGCCTCGTTGTAGGACGAGTCGGCTACCCCGTCGTAGTTAAATCCCGTGACGTGACGAATCGAGAAGAGAATCGACTCCGTGGTCATGTGCCGACCTCGCTCGCCCACATGGTGGGGACGGCTTGGCGAAAGTAGGTGGAGGTTATCTGGTTGTTAGCGGTGGCACTCGTCTTTTCCAGGAGGGTGAGAATCTCGGCGAGGTTGTTCAACAGGGTCCGTGAGTCCATGTACTCGAGGCGCGACTGCGTCGTGCGAATCGTGCGTCGCGCCTGATCGATCACGTCCAGGTGAGTGCTCGCGCGCGTGAGCTCGTCCAGGCACTGGTCGGCCACGCTCAGTGAGTGATAGGCCGAGCGCGGAAAGACACGATCCAAGAGTAAGAACGACGCGATCGATTCGGGGTCCGAGCGCCGAACCGACGCCCGCAGATAGGACTCCATGGCCCCGGCTGCTCGAAGCAGGGTCAGCCAGTCGGGCGAGTGCTCCGCGGCGAACAGGCGACCTTGGAGCAGTCGCGCCGTCATGTCGATACGTTCCAAACTTCGCCCTAGGACGAGAAAGGACCACGTCTCGTCGTGGCTGATGGTGGCGTCAGTGAGGCCCGCGAAGAGCGCCGATCGATCACGAATGAACCTCAGGTAGCTCGCCGCTCCCACCCGATCTGCCTCGGCCCGCTGTGCCGACAGGTCGTTTCGCGTTGAGTTCAAGCAGACCCACATCTCCGACGAGATCACCTCGCGAGCGCGCCGAGCGTTCTCGTACGCCGCCAGGACGGCACCGGTGATCGCGCTGGGGTTGTCGGGGTCGTAGACGAGTTGGTCCAACACCGCTTGAATCGTCACCTCGTCGGAGTCCTCCACGCCGATGCCCAGGATGGCGAAGAGCGATCGACAGGTCACCTTGGAGTCGCCAAAGGGATCCTCGGCGATCCGGTGGATGTAGGCGTCCACAATCCGCGACGTGTCGTCGGCCCGTTCGACGTAGCGACCGGTCCAATAGACCAACTCGGCCAGTCGGGCCAACATTCCCCTCGTCACTGGTCAGACCCCGACTGCGGTGGCGGGCCGTACTGTCGCACACTCTTTTCCTGGCGCGACATCACCTCCAAGGTCGCCGAGGCCGAGTCCTGGAACACTCGTTCGCGCGACGATCCGGGGGCGTCGGCCAACACCCACGTGTCCTTGGAACCTCCACCTTGGCTCGAGTTCACGACCAGGGCGCCTTCGGGGAGGGCCACCCGAGTGAGGCCCCCCGGGAGCACCCAGACGTCACGCCCGTCGTTCACCGCGAAGGGACGCAGGTCCACGTGACGCGGTACCAACAGATCGTCGACGAAGGTCGGCACGGTGGAGAGCGCGACGGTGCGCTGGGCGATATAGCCCCGCGGATTCTCGAGCAGCGTGGGGCGCAACTCCGACAGGGTGGCCTCATCCATCTGGGGGCCGATCACGATACCCTTGCCTCCCGAGCCGTCGACCGGCTTGACCACGTAGCGCTCAAGATTCTCCAGGACGTCGTGCAGGACCTCCTCGTCTTCCAGGCGATAGGACTCCACGTTGTCGAGGATCGGCTCGTCGTGGAGGTAGTAGCGAATGAGATCCGGTACGTAGGTGTAGACGAGCTTGTCGTCAGCCACGCCGTTGCCGATGGCGTTTGCGATGGTAACCGTCTGAGCCCGTGCCGCGTTCACGAGCCCCGCCACGCCGACCACGGAGTCGGGGCGAAAGTGTAAGGGGTCGATCCAGTCATCATCCACCCGTCGATAGATGACGTGAACCGGACGCTCCCCCTGCGTGGTGCGCATATGGACGTGGTCGCCCACCACTCGCAGGTCGCCGCCTTCGACCAGTTCGACTCCCATCAAACGAGCGAGTAGGACGTGCTCGAAGTACGCGGCGTTGTGCACCCCGGGAGTGAGAACCACCACGGTGGGATCCCGCACGCCTTCGGGGGCGGAGAGCCGCAGGGCACGAAGCAGTCGCGCCGGGTACTCATCGACCGGGTGAACGCGATAGTGAGAGAAAAGCGAGCCGAAACTCTGGGTCATGGCGCGCCGATTTTCGATGACGTACGAAATCCCCGAGGGTATGCGGACGTTGTCCTCGAGAACACGAAGGGCGCCTGACTCGTCGCGGATGATGTCGATCCCCGACACGGTCACGCGCGGGCCGAAACGCGACACGATGCCCATGGCCTCTCTACGAAAGTGAACGCTCGAGGTGACAAGCCGACGCGGGACGACCCCGTCGTCAAAGCACTCCCCTTTCCCGTACACGTCATCGAGGAAGAGCTCTAGGGCCTTCACCCGCTGGCGGATGCCGGCCGCCAGCACGTCCCACTCACTGGCCGCGAAGATGCGGGGAATCAGATCAAGGGGAAAGGGCCGTTCCTCTCCGCCCAGGGCAAACGTGACTCCCCGTTCGGCAAAAGTTCGTCCGAGTTGGTCAAAGCGTGAGCGAATCTCGGCCGTCTTGAGATCGGCGAGGACGTCGACGATCTCCTTATAGAGAGGCCGTGGTACCCCGGGCGCCGAGAACACCTCGTCCCAGGCCAGGGAGGCGTCAATGTCTACAAATGTCGAGTTGATGTCCTTTTCCTATCACGCCCATGTTTCGGCCGCGTTACCACGGCATTCACTGTCGGCGAACGCCGTGCGCACCAGTAAAGGTGCAGACGGTTAACTTGAAACTCAGTTACGAACGACAGGAGTAGTGACGTGGAGTACGTCTCTCTAGGCACGACCGGCCTCAAGGTCTCTCGCATCTGTCTGGGGTGCATGAGCTACGGCGAACCCAGCCGGGGTAACCAGCCGTGGTCGCTCGGCAAGGCCGAGGCCGAGCCATTTTTTCGCCAGGCCCTCGACGCGGGCATCAATTTCTTCGACACCGCCAACGTGTACTCGGCTGGCAGCAGTGAAGAGATCACCGGAGGGGCGCTGCTCTCGATGGCTCCCCGCGAGGAGCTCGTCATCGCCACGAAAGTGCACGGGCGAATGGGGCCCGGCCCCAACGGCCAGGGCCTGTCGCGCAAAGCCATATTGAGTGAGATCGACAACAGCCTGCGTCGTCTCGGCACCGAGTACGTGGATCTATATCAGATTCATCGATGGGACTACGAGACTCCCATTGAAGAGACCCTCGAAGCACTCCACGACGTGGTGAAAGCGGGCAAGGCCCGTTACATCGGCGCGTCCTCGATGCACGCCTGGCAGTTCGCTCAAGCTCTCTACCTCTCCGACCTCAATGGATGGACTCGGTTTGTCAGCATGCAGAACTACTACAACCTCCTCTATCGCGAAGAAGAGCGCGAGATGCTCCCTCTGTGCGTGGACCAAGGCGTGGGCTCCATTCCCTGGAGCCCACTGGCCCGGGGTCGCCTGACGCGCCCGTGGAGCGAGCAAACCAATCGTTCCGAGAAAGACGAGTTCGGCCGCAGCCTCTACGACGACAGCGATCAGCCGATAGTGGACACCGTCATTGACATCGCTCAACAGCGCGGCGTGGCCCCGGCGCAGGTCGCGCTCGCCTGGGTGCTGGTGAACCCCGCTGTCAGTAGTCCCATCGTGGGGGCGACGAAGCCCCAACATCTCAGCGACGCCGTGGCCGCGCTCGACCTGCGCCTCGACAGCGCCGAGATCGAGAGACTCGAGCGCGACTATCGACCCCACGCCGTCGCGGGCTTTCGTTAGTCAGGCAAACGTGCGGTGAGGTCTCCTCGCCTTGGCGATTAGCCGACGTACTTCTTCACGTCGGCAATGAGCTTGTCTTCGATCTCGAGATTCCAGAGGGCGTCCGCGACGTCAACCACGAGAAACAACTCAGAGAGCAGAAGTGTCTCGATGGCCGCGACACCCAGGTGCTCGAGCCACTTCCCGATGCCAAAACGCACCTTGAAATCATTGGGACTCCCGGTAATAGTGATCGTCAGCGCTCGATCGGCCGCGACGACCTCGCGAAGAAACCCGCCCTTTTTCGCCTGGATGACGGTCCCTTGATCGCTCGCCGCCGTCGTTTGCACGGTGAAGCCGTCGTTCTTCAAGTACTGCTCAATGTGCGACTGGAGGGCGCTGATCTCGGTGCCCTTGCCTGCAAAGTGTTCTTCCTTGTCACCTAACACGGTGTCCTCCTCGTTTTGATACGCCTTCGCACCCTAGCGGGCCATATTCGCGTTCTCATAAGAATGGCGAAAGAACTCAACCGCTCCTCGACCGTTCTTGGCTGTCTCCTCGTGTTGAGGATGTGACAATGGAGTTGATGGACAGCCTCCTCGATCAACCACGATTTCGTGACGTTCTCGCCCACCTTGGCGAGCCCGGGTCGCGACATCGCCTGGCGACGCCCGCGCTCCTGTGCGACCTCGACCTGCTCGAGGACAACGTGCTCTCGATGGCACGACTGGTGACGTCCTCGCGAGTGACACTGCGCCCGCACGTGAAGTCGCACAAATCGGCGTACGTGGCGTCACTGCAACTCGACGCCGGCGCGGTCGGCCTGGCCTTCGCCAAACTCTCTGAAGCTGAAGTCATCGTCGATCGACTGTTGAACGTGGGTCGCGGGGATGAGTTATCCGCGCTAATCACGTCGCCACTCGTCGGTCGCGCGTTGGCTGAACGCGCCCTCGCCCTGGCTCAGCGCTGCTCGCTACTCGTCGTGGCCGATGATCTCGAGGGCGTTCGAGAGCTCGGAGAGTTGGTGGCCGATAGCGAAGGCTCGCTTGGTGTTCTTTGTGACGTTGACGTCGGCCTTGGTCGCACGGGGGTCGCGTCAACGAGGGAGGCCATCGAAGTGGCCGAGGCGATCGCGCGATACCCGGGCCTACGTTTCGCGGGGGTCCAAGGCTACGGCGGACACCTGCAGCATCTCCCGGGGCGCGAGCGCCGTACGGCGGCGACCGCTGAGTCCACCGGTCGGCTTCGCTCCGTTATCGAGGCACTTGAGGCCGAGGGTCATTTCGTCGATATTCGAACCGGCGGAGGGACGGGGACGTCGTCGATCGACATTGAGCTCGGCTGTTTGAACGAGCTCCAGTGCGGTAGCTACGTGTTTATGGACCGCGAGTACCGTGAGGCGCTCGGAGGTGATCCCGAAGGTCGATTCGCCCAAAGCCTGACCATCGCCACCACGGTAATCTCGACCAATCAACGTGGGTTCGTGACCTTGGACGCTGGCCTTAAAGCCATGGCCACGGACGCCGGCTCGCCCCTCCTCGTCGGAAGCGACGACCCTTCTCGCTATCAGTTTTTCGGGGACGAGCAAGGTTTGCTCCTCCGTTCGCCCGATGAGTCCCTGGTCCGAGGGGACCGCGTGGAACTGGTTCCACCGCACTGTGATCCCACGGTCGATCGCTACGACGTGATGTGGCTGGTGCGCGGCGACGCGGTCGTCGACGCCGTTCCGGTTGATGCCCGCGGCTGTTCTCAGTAGCGGCGGGCGAGGAATCTAGCCTTCGTCGACACGAGTGAAGCCCTCACGACGTGAGTCCCATCGACGGGGCCTCGTCGACGGAGTTGCGATACTTTCCCACGATGGCAATCGAACGTGCGAAGGACTCACCCACCGGAAGCGCGAGCAAACCGGCGAACAACAGCGTGATGCTTGTCGTGTGAACGTTGCGTATCGCGTCTTCGGCCGAGCGTAGGACGATAAGAAGTGCGAGCAGTCCATACTCGGCCCGCGAACGAGTGAGGACCACGCTGGTCGATGCTTTGATCGCGCGGACGAATTGCACGCGAGATCGCAGCATTCCGATGGGTACTCCCGCGGAAATACCCAACAAACCCGCCACGATGTGCCACGCGCTGACGTTGAGTTCCTGGGCGAGAACGGGACCCACGACGATCATCGTCATGATGGGATCAATGACCTCCAGCGCCAGGGGTCGGATGCGCTGACGAGGTAGAAGATAGGCCGCCTGCGGGTCGGCGCGCCCCTTTCGAACAAGCGAGGAGGCCGCCACGGCGAAAGCAATGACCGCCACAAGTTGCACACTGTTTTCGGTTTGCGTCAAAGTAGCGATCAAGAAGTACCGTCCCGGTGTAAATGCTATCGACTCACTATTGAAATCAACTGTTCCCGTCCCCTCGCCATTCGCGAGCTAGGAGCGTCGTTTCCGTTCAGTTTTGGATTTCTTGGTGGCCGAAACCGCAGAACTGCCTTCGAGAAAGTAACGCGAAAGGCGCTCCTGGGCCCGCGAAATTCCCACTCGCGGTGACCGTCCGACACGCACCGGAAGATCGCTGGAACGCTGACGGAACGAGATTCGCGAGTGAGCCTCGTCGCAACAGTCCTCCGTATTGTCCGCGCCGGTGATCCCGAGCCCGCGCGTCAGCTTTCCTGGCCCGCGCAATAGAGAAGGATCGTTATCGCTGAGGACCCCGTCGACACTCACCATCTGAGCCGCACGCAGCAATACTGCGTTCGGAATTCCTACGCCCTCGGTCACCACGTTGGCACACCAGTGAACGCCATAACTCAGATAGACGTAGAGAAAGCCCGCGGGGCCGAACATGATCGCAGAGCGCGGCGTAGAACCTCGAAACGCGTGTGAGGCGGGATCATCCAAACCTCCGTAGGCTTCGGCCTCCACCACCATCGCGCGCTTTTCATGTTTTCCATCACGAACGACGATGAGAGCGCCGATGAGGTCTTTGGCCACCACATCAGAGGGGCGCTCAAAATACGAGCGGTGGCAAAAGCGATCTCCCGCAGTTCTCACGTCTCAACTCCCGAAGTCGTCTCGCCTTGGCGGCTACCGCCCTACTTGCGGCGACGCTCGCCGGTGCGACGTTCTCCTTTGCGACGTTCTAGCCCGTCTTGAGGACCCACGTCTTCACGACGGCGGTCCTCACCGCGACGGCGTTCCCGGCTACGCCGCTCTTTTTCCGCGTGCGCTGCGATATTTTCCGATGTCTCAAAGTCCCCCACGGGGCCATGTATAACACCCACTTCGAGCCCGTCAGGTGATAGACCTCACCAGATTTTCACGATTGAGACACAAAAATCACAGCCGTGACTCAGTTCTTGCGGACCGTGATCACGCGAAGAGATCCACTCCGTGTGCCTCGGCATGCGCGACTAGGAGACGACTGATGAGAGAAGCGAGAGCACTCGCGTCCTTATAGGACAGCAGCGACAACAGCGAGACGGCGTCCGCCTCATATTCGGAGGCGACTTTTCGCACCTTTGAGCGACCCCGCTTCGTGAGGCGAACCACGACGACCCGACCGTCATCCATCGAGGGAACCCGTTCGACGAGGCCGCGTTCCTCCGCTCGGGAAATGAGTCCCGAGACGCTGGACTTGTCGAGTTCGAGAAGCACCGCGAGTTCATTGACGCTCGGCGTGCGGTCGCGCAATTCACCCAAGAGACGAGCCAGGCTCAGTGAAAGTCCGTGCTGGGACGCCCGCGACGACAGCACGTCCTGAATTAGAAATGACAGCTGCGCAAGTCCGTCCACGGCACTCAACTCCACTGTCTTCGTCGGTGTCTGGATCAGGGTAGTCACGACCCCTCCTTGAAGTAGTACGTATCACCAACTATATTAGTACGCATCACCAACTAATGTCGCATTTCCCGAAGAAACTTCAGATGGACTCGATGAATGCAGCGGTTGTCTCTCCTTTTCATGGGCCATCCCACAATCAGGACTTGGGCACTCCCCGCCCGCTTTTCGGTGGTCCACTTGGTGGGGTACAGGCCAAGTGGTGGGCCTTGAGTCACAGAATAGGAACCGGCGTCGCACCGTCTGAGGCGCGCCATTGGTAAACCCAAAGGGACCAAGTTGCTGATGCGACGAGATGAATATACGTGGCCCGCCCAAATCCGAACGACGGCCGTTGGGACCCAAAGGCAGCAGCAATGTCAAAAGTGCCAATATAGCATATATGTACTATGCTGGCGACATGATAAGTGGGGACCTGATAAAGGAAGCTCGATTGCGAGCCGGACTAACTCAAACCGGACTGGGCGCACGAATCGGCAAGGCGCAGTCCGTTATTGCCCGATGGGAACGTGATGAGGTGTCACCGAGTCTTGAAACCGTACGCGACGTAATACGTGCGTGCGGACTAGAACTCACGTTCTTCATGTCCAAGTTCGATGACTCGAACGTGACGATAATTGATCAACATCTTCGGATGACACCAGCCGAACGATTTGCCGATCTGATGGACCGCGTCAGATTCCACGATCGTCGAAACCAACGGACGACGAGCCGCCTTGACTGAAACGGTCCCCTATCGCCCCGACGAAATCCTTGAAGTGCTGGAGCGACACCTAGTTCTCTATATCGTCATCGGTGGACTCGCCGCCGAACTGCGTGGATCACCGTACGCCACTCGTGATGTCGACGTCACGCCTGCTCGCACCCGTGAAAACTTCACGAAGCTTGCAGCGGCGCTGAGAGAACTCGACGCCAAACTTCGGATTCCGGACGTGAAAGAACCGTTGGCAATAACACTCGATGAGCGATCATTTGAGCAAGGTACAACTTGGACCTTCGTAACAAAACATGGATATCTGGACATCGCTCTTCGTCCAGACGGCACGCGGGGCTATGACGACCTGCGGCGCTCGGCCACGCGAGAGCAATTAACAGACACCGTCTCAATCTTCGTAGCTGCACTCGCCGACGTCATCCGTTCAAAAGAAGCAGCTGGCCGAGAAAAAGATCGCGCGGTACTCCCGATTCTTCGTCAAGTCCTCGAACGCTCACGCAACAAGGACCGCGAAGATCGAGGGATGGAGCGCTGATACTTCCGAGTATTGACGCACGGTTCTCTACCTGCTCCGCAGTGGCCCTATCCACTGCTGACTCAAACAAATGGGTACTTCTTAAAGAAGGCCATCTGGAGAAGCAAGCCCCGGAAGTTATCACCTCCACTGATTATCGACTAAATGGCTCAATCCGTCAACGACAGAGGCGGCTCACTGAAGCTCAGGTGGCCGAAATGGCCACGAAATACGTGGCAGGAGCCACAGTGTACGAGTTAGCTGCTGAATTCGGCTGTCATCGGGCGACTGTGGCTGAGCGACTGAAGAAGGCAGGAGTCGAAATGCGGGGCCAGTCTCCAACCTCCGAAGCCATCGATTTGATGGTGCACTTGTACCCGACCGGTGTGTCACCTCAGAAAATCGGCAAGCAACTCGGGTTCTGCGCAAACACAGTGCGAAGCCACTTAAGAATCAACGACGAGCAAATAAGGGGTACTAACCAGAAACATCGAAGAAATTAGTTGGCTTCCCACGAACAACTTCGTAACTTGTGTTCTTAAAGATTCATGAACTCCCTCGCCCACTTATGAAGATCTGGTTCCAGACCGGAGTCGATTCCCGGAGCCAACCAAGCGATTTCTTGCGACAGACCACCAGGACCCGCCCAGACCATTTCAAATGGTCCGACCGGATCTCGTCGTTGAGCCGCACTTCTCGACAATGGGAAGGCAGGAGCGCCCAACGTCGTTAGACGAAGTAGTGGCCCTCCTCTAGGTCGGCGATCAATCCTGGGCGCGTGGGCTCCCATCCGAGCAGGTCACGCGTGATCTTTGCCGAAGCAGGTCCGTCGACCGCCCAGAAGCCGCCGAGGAAGCCCACGTATTCCCGGACCTGCTCAGGGGTGACAGAGATAGCGGGTAGGCCGAGACCCTTAGCGAATATCTCGGCAACTTCACGGATCGGAACGCCTTCGTCACCGACCGCGTGCAGCACCGACCCGGCCGGCGCGGATTCAAATGCGAGACGGAACAGGCGGGCGGCGTCATCGCGGTGGACCGCGGGCCAGCGGTTAGCGCCGTCTCCGACGTAGGTCGCGGCACCCTTCTCCCGAGCAAAGCCAATTGCGATCGGAATGAAGCCGTTGTCGCCCTTGCCATGAGTGGATGGCGGTAACCGAACGACCGCAGAACGGATTCCACGCTCGGCTAAGGCGAGCGTGAGATGGGCATTGGAGATCCGATCGTTTCCGGCACTTATCGAAACGGCGCTCCCGGCTGCGGGCGCAACTAAACCATCGTGCTCGGTCGCGACGATCCCGGGCGCAAGCCCGAGCACGCCCAGGATGCCCGAAGCGATGACTAACGGCTTCCCGCTGCCGGCGAGCGCCTCGCCGAAGGTCTCGATGGCTTTTCGGTCTGAGGCAGCGGCGCCAGCGAAGTCACCGCTGAACGCGATGTCGTGTCTAAACGCAAGGTGAATGACTCCGTCGGACGATAAGGAGGCCTCCCGCAGGATGTCGAGGTCGTCGAGCGATCCGGCAACGGTCTTCACCCCCTCGGCATGCAGGGCTTCGATTGCGGTGTCCGAACGTGCGAGCGCGCTCACCCCATGCCCCGCAGCGATGAGCTCGGGGATTAAGCCGCGTCCGACCCAGCCCGACGCTCCAGTGACAAATACGTGCATCACAAACCTCCAGAACGTGACTGTCCGCCGGGCGGAGTCGGTTCGAACCGCCATGACGTGTGAAACTACTTTTATAGTACACTCGTGCTAAGAATGTCAATCCGGGAAGAACCAAAACCATTCGGACTAGGGAGGCATCAATGGTGGGACGGCCAGTCGATCACCTGAGACGGGCCGAACTACTCGACGCGGTGGTCGACTACACGATCGATCACGGTTTCTCCGAGGTGTCGTGGCGGCCGGTAGCTGCCGCGGTCGGTGTGTCACCTACCACACTGGTACATCACTTCGGCACCAAGGAGCAGATGCTCGTGGAGATCCTCGGACGGTTGCGCGAGCGCGTCTTTGAGGCCACGAGAGAGGTCGCGGGCGAACGGCCTGACTTAGCGACGGCGGCCCGCGCTGTTTGGTCGCGGAGTTCGAACTCCCAGCTGGAGTCCGAGTTCAGGCTGTTCTTTGCGGTCTACGGACGCGCGCTCCAGGCCCCGCAACAGTTCGCTGGCTTCCTCGATCGCGTCGTCGCCGACTGGATGAACGCTCTCATCAATGCCCAAGGTCCAGATACCGACCCGGTGACGGCAACTCGCAGGGCCACATTGGTGATCGCCACGATCCGCGGCCTCCTGCTCGATCTTCTGGCCACCGGTGACGTGCGCCGAGTTCAGGACGCGGCACAGAATTTTCTTGCCTCGCTCGAAAGTGAGATGAAACTGTCGAACGAGATGAAATAAAGAACTGGAAGGACGCTCAATATAGCTACCTAAAGACTCTCCTCCGTAGACCTCGGCCCCTTACGGTCCGGGACGAGACGCACAATCGCTCAGGCCAGCACAATTTGAACAGACTTCACTGGGCTGCAGAGGCGAGCACGGTCTCGCACCACATCCGGAAATTGGTGGGAGCCGGTGTGGCGCGGGACCAGTCTTCGTCGTAGATCCCGTTCTGCTGTGCCCAGTACATCGCCATAAAGTCATGTGCCATACGTTCGGGGACCCCGCGCTGAATCGATGAAGCGGTGACCTGCTCAAGCTCGGTCCGGTCAAAGATGACCTCTAACCCCAGGACATTGCTAATGGTGGTTGTCATTTCGTTCGGCGTGAGGTTGTCGCCGAACACAGGGATTCGGTCCGTTCCCTCCCAGGTGCGGTCCAGCAGGAGTCCGGCAGCGATCGCCGCGATGTCCTGGGTCGCGATCGTGGCCAGCGGGCGGTCCGGATTCAGCGGCAGCGAGAGAACTCCCTCGGAGGTCATTTGGGGTAGCGACCTGAGCAGATTTTCCATGTAGAAACCCATTCCGAGCGAACGGTAGGCAGCGCCAGAGCTTTGAAGCTCGGCGTCCATCGCATGCGCTGCTGAGAGCAGGCCCGCGGGATGTGGCCAGTTCCATCCCGCACTTGAGATTCCGACCACATGACCAAGCTGGTGGCGACGTATTGACTCCACCGCCGGGCGTGTAAAAGAGAGGTAGTACTCCTCGGCAGAGTTTGCCCGCATGCTCGGTGGGATAAGCCAGAAGAGGCCTTCTGCTCCATCGAGTGCTTGATTGAGGACCGCCGGATCATCATGGCTGCCGATGATCACCTGCACTCGATTGCGGACGATGTCCGGTAGTCGAGACGGGTCTCGGACAATGACGCGGATTGGCTCAGTCTCGGCGTTTAGAAGTTCAACTAGCAATTGGCTTCCGACATTGCCGGTAGGTGTTGTGACAACAATCATGAGGTCTCCTTTTGAGTCTGGTTACGTGGGCGCGATTGGCTTGCCCAAAGACGTTCGTCTACTAAGCGGTCGAGCTCGACGGCAAACTCGGCCATCTCAGGAAGATGATCCGCGAACGCCGCATCGATGTCATGGAAATTGCCGTCGCCCGTGAGCATCGTCTCATCGGTCTCGAGCTCGATATTCGTGTCAAGGCTGCGCATGTGCAGACCCTGTAGAACCTGTCTGAGTTGAGCCGCTGCCAAGCCTCCGCCGTGTCTGCCGTAAGTCACAAGACCGGCGGGTTTGTCGGACCACTCGTGATAGAGGAAGTCCAAGGCATTCTTGAGTACCGCCGGGTAGCCCCAGTTGTACTGAGGAAATACGAACACGAATCCGTCGTAGGAGCTAACAAGCTCACTCCACCGGACCGAGTGCTCATGCTCGTAGTGCCCCTGTGCGGGCAAAATCGGTTCGTCGAGAAAGGGCAGGTTGATCTCTTGAAGGTCGATGAGCTCGATGTCGTGCAAACCAGCGCTCTGAAGCGCTCGCTGGACCCACGCCGCAATCTGTGGACAGATCCGTTGAGGTCGATTGCTGCCAATCACTACGGATATTTTTGGGGGCGTAGCGGGCATTATGTGCATGATACATACATGCTATCATTGGAGGAATGATTGATCAAGCTGACCCACTAAAAGTGCTGCACGAGTCCCTACTGCAGATAGTCAGCGTGCTCAACCGGCCACAGGGCGACAATGTGATCCTGAACCGTGCTGGCGTTTCCCTAGACACCGCACTGTTTCCGCTGCTCGTGCGCGTCTCGATGCAGCCCAACCTCACTGTCGGCGCGCTTGCTGATCAAGTCGGGCGTGACTACTCCACCGTTAGCCGGCAAGTGGGTCGCCTACAAGCACTCGGGCTTATCCGGGCAGAACTTTCCAAAATCGACCGTCGCCAACGCTTGCTGAGCGTGACCGTAGCGGGCAAGAACACCGTCAAGAAAATCGACCGTGCTCGCAAATTGGTAATGAACGAAACTCTCGATGGGTGGAGCCAAGCTGAGATAACTGAGCTTGCGAGGTTGACTTCCCGGTTGGCATCCGCCATGAGACCCCGCGCTTGATCATCTCGCGGTCGCCTTGCCATGTGCATCCAAATTGTGCGCTTGGCTTAACAGCAATGCACCGAGCAAGCTCCTTTCGGACGGCGCGTTCGATGGATTAAAAATTATTTCGAGTTGCGAGGTGACGGAGTACCTTCGGGGAATTAACTAAAACTTAGTGGGCGCTGAGGGACTCGAACCCCCGACCTGCTGAGTGTAAATCAGCTGCTCTAGCCAACTGAGCTAAGCGCCCGAAGAAGACAAGCCTAACGGGAATCGAAAATCTAGAAGGCGCCAGCGCTTCGCACGTAGGTCAACAACTCATTTGTCGCCGCGAAGACCGGACGGCGGCGAACCCTTTCGGCAGTGACGAGTTCCTCGTCGTCGAGTTCCGCCGCGACCACGTTCGCCTCCCGCGCTATCAGCAGTCCCCCGAGGTAGTCCCAGGGGTTGAGCGTTGACTTGTGAGCAACCGCAAACACATCGAGCGATCCGTCTGCCACAAGACAGATCTCTAGGCTGGCGGCACCAAGCGAACGGTACTGAGCCCAGCCCAGATATCGCTGCGGTAGCCCCGAGAAGCTCATAATCGATTTCGCAAAGTCACGCTGACCGCTCCCCTTGATGGACTCGCCGTTCCTTTGGGCTCCGCTGGCCAGCTCCGCCTCGTAGACAGTCTCCGTCGCCTGATTCATCACCAGGGCGGCAACCAGTTCCGTGTCACGAAGTACGGCCAGGCTCGTGGCGTAGAAGGGAACACCGTGATCGCAGTTCGTCGAACCATCGATGGGATCGAGAACGACGGTGTACTCACCACTCCCCGATACACCCGACTCTTCACTCACTACGCGAAACCCCGCACCGTGCAGCACACGAAGCGCGACCTCGTCAGCCACCACGTCGAGGCGGTACTGACTTGAGCGCTGCCCCGATAACCCCTCGTGTCGTCCCGCGCGCACCACAGCGCCAATCTCGTGCGCACACTCACGAAGCGAGGACATCATCGTCTCTTTCACGCAGTAACGCTAGTGGGGTTCGCGGCTAACCTGAGTAGTGATGGCCGCCATTGACGTCGCTGGTTTTGTTGCCGATCTCAAGGACCACGCGGTGACTCACGGATTTCACGTGCACGACGAACGTCACTTTGTGGAGACCTACTCGCTACGCCAAGCGTGGGAAGTAGACCTTCACCCCGAAGACGGTTGCGGTGGTCCCGTTGATCTCCATATCGAACTCGATGTCGATCCACGAACCTTGCTGGCCTTTGAGGACGCCGTTCTCGGACTACCCGATGAGGTCGACCCGCCCGACGAGTTTCACTTTCCTCTCGTCTTGACGTGGAGCCTGCCCCCGATGCCTCACGGACCAGACCTCCTTCGCTTGGCCATTGATTTAGCGCCCATTGGCGGACTCGAAATGCCCCTAGAAGTAACGGCCACCGACGCCTTCGCCTCCCCCACCGAATCGTCCGAGCGCCGCATATCTATCGTCGCTCGACGAGCCATCTCTCTGAGCCAGGTAGCCAAGGGCGAGGACCCTCTGTGTGACATTTTTGAGCGCGGCCGGAGTGTCAGTGACTTCCTGCTCCAATCCGCCGACTCGTGGCTCGGCTAGCTCGATCCTTCGGCGTACTAGCGACACTGACGGTGGCGGGTGCGTTACTCAGCGCCTGCGGCTCGAGTGGAGCGGTCACGGACGCTCGTCGAAGTTGCGTCGACGTGAAGGCCGCCCTCCTTCTTTACCAACGCAGCGTGCAACCCGGACTGAGTGCGGGGCAGACCAATATTCTCAATGCCCGAGCGGAAAGCGAACTATTAAAGGCAATGCCGGCGGCAGCGGCCGCTACGTCCATTGACGGAAGTTGGAATCCGCTCATGACCACCATTAACGAAGCGGAGCGCGTTCCACTGGCGAACCTCGTGGCCTCGCTCACCCGCCTCTGTCGAGTGGCCGACTCCTCTACCCCGTACTTAGGTTCTTAGGACTGGGCCGGTAAGCGCTCGTAGAGCCAGGCCAGCGAGTTCTCTTCGAGCATGGCCTCTTCCCACCCTTCCAGCAGGTCTTCCAAACCGGCCAGGGAAGGAACCTTGCCGATGACGACCACAGTGAGGTCGTTGACCGGCTCGTCGGACATTAAGAAGTCGCCGAACATGTCCTCGGTCACCACGGCGTCGGGCTCGACCATGAGGTAGAGCTCGCCCGTCGCCTCCACCCAGGACAGTTCGTACTCGTTGTCCGCTGAGTCGGTCCACTCGCTGCCGAACTCAAACTCCGCACTTTCGCGGCGCGCTTCGTTCTGGTCGTAGAAGGCCTCAATATCCATGGGCCTAGCCTACGCCGCCACTATGTGCGCTGCTCTGTGCGCGGCCGGGTCCAGTCTGTGGGTGTGCGAAATGGTGCCGCGTGGGTTGTGAGATCGGGTGCCACTCAGTGCGGGCGCGGACCTTCACTGGAACCCATGACTACCAAAACCGACTACCTAGAATCACTTCGACACGAGTGGCGGCGCTTCGGTCGCACCCCGGCGGCGCGCGAGGCAGCTCGTCGTCTGGCGGAGGGTTACCCCCATCTTTCACTCGACCCCCACGGCGACCTCGGCGACGTGGTGGGTCTGCTGGAGTCGCGCGGAGGACGCACCGTCTTAGAGCGGGCGGCGATCGTGCGAGCCTTGCTGCAAGAAGCGAGCGATCCGTACATCCACCGCGCCCTCTTACAGACGCTGCTACCCGGAGTAGTGAGCGTCTGTCGGCAACTGCGCTTCGGTGAAGGAATCATCGACGATCCGAGCGAGACCTTGGCTATGGCTATTTCGCTCTTGAGCGAACTCCTCGTGGATTGGGCCGGACAGTCCCGACAGTACGCCGCGCCCGACCTCTTGAGCGCTCTGCGAGGGAGGCTTCGACGGTCGCTTCTTAAGGAGAAGGAGGCCCGTGTGAGTATCTCTCATTACGACCAGGTCGAGCGCGCGGCCGAAGAGTCCTCGCCGTTGCTGACTCGCCTCGAGAGCCTGCGCGGCGGGGAACATGACCGACTCGCCCGTCTCACCTACGCGCGCGTCTTTGAGGGCCGATCACTTCGCGAACTCGCCGCGCACGACCACAGTGCTCCCGTGTCACTGCAGTCCGAACTTCAACTCTTCGCTCTTCGTTACTTGCTCTAAATGTTGACAAAGGTTGTGAATGAAAAAATATTTTGCGCCGTCCTCGCCGGTACCCTTCAGGGACCATGAGATCGATTCGTTCACTCAAGAGCACTCATTGGGTGATGTGGTCAAGCCCGCTCCTTCTCCTCGTCTTGGTTTTCACGTTGACGTCCACGCCGTCCAAGGCGACCAACCAGACGCCGCCGCGCGTCCCCGTGACAGTCTCGACCACCACGACCTTGGCCGCGACCCCGGCCACCACCACGACGTCACCGACGAGTCGAGCGCGGAGACGGAGGCGACCGGTGATCGTGACCTCGACACAGACGCCCCGCGTGGCCCTCGCACGCCGCCCGACCTCGACCAGCGCACCCAACGGCGCCTCCTCCTTGAGCGTGACCGATTCGAACGACACGTTCATCGCGAACGCACCCGCCGAGACCAGCGCGAGCGGCGCGCTGAGCGGGCAACTCAGCGCTCGCTTCGCGGTGGCGGTCGTTCCCCTCGAAGGTCCGGGAACCTGGCTGGTCTCCGACAGCGCCCCGATCGACGTGACCCTGAGTTGTCAGGGCACGGCGATCGACGTCCAGACGCAGTTCGAGATCGGGGCTCACGAGGAGTGTCAGGTGACGATTACTCCCGCCTCGGCGACCACCTCCCTCACGTGGCAACTCACCCCCAGCACCTAAGACGCCCTCTGGTCACCCGGGCACAAGGGGCAGCCATGGTTATGTATTTTGCGCTCCTGCCCTACGTGGTCGGTGCGAAGTGGCGCCAGGTAAGTCACGACGCCCACGCCCACACCATCCACACCCTCCTCATCCTTTTGATCCTGTTTTGGTGCGCCTCCCTCGGACAACTCATCACCAATATTCGCCGTCTTCGTAGCGGTCGCCGAGTAAACGCGGGGGCCAGTGCCTGGCTGGCCGGGCTGGTGGTGGCGCTGATGGCCTTGCTCATCCCGGCCGCCCACGCGACCCACACCCCCGCCGCCCAGAGCATCTCGCGCCGCGCCTTGGAAACAGCGACACCCTCCCCGCGCCCACGCCTTCCCCACCCGATCGGTGATGCCGCCAGCGTGCCCCTCGCTCTGATGGCCAAACGACGTGAGGATCTGCTTCGAGAAGCGAACGATGACCCCTTGGACTTCGACGTCGATGAGTCCATCGAACTGCTGCGCCATCGCGATCGCGATCTCGTCGCCCGGCTCGCGGGACTCGCGGGCGACCGAGTCGACGGCGTTCTCGACGTCTCCGAGGAGATGACCACGACGCCAAGCGACGCTCGCGCGTCGGCGATGGTGGCCTGTCCCCTCGGGCCGAGCGCCACCGGTACTCTCGTCGGCTTTGCTCGCGAGGGCGGCCAGCTCCCGGTTCGCCCCTCGTGGAGCAGCGAGGATCTCGAGAGAAACGTAGTGGCGTTGCACGACGGTCGCGTTCTCCTCGTACGGAGCGAACCCGATCTCCTACGGGCTCTCGCCACGCGATCACTCCGACAGTGCTTGGTCGTCTACCTCGGTCCCGCTGACGAGGTGGACGACGAGCTCGCGGCGTGCACGATCACCGTTCGTCCCTACGTCGAGCGCGGTGTGTCCACCGGTACGCCCCTCGTCGCGCCCCGGCCCGCGCCGCAGTCGAGCGACCTTCGCGTGGAACTTCTCCGTGCCGACCCCCAGGTCGTAGGACTGGTGGAACCCTTTACGGCCACACTTCGACGGCGCTGCGTCGAGATGGTGGCCTATCTCGCTCTGCACCGCCACGAACCCGTCACCGGTGAGCGACTCCGCACTCGCGTTCTCACGCACGCCGACGTCGACGCGTCACTTCGCACCCTGGCCAATACCGCCAGCGCGGTGCGTCGAAGCCTGGGCGTGGACGCGGTGGGCCCGCGTCTTCATCCCGTCTCTTCCTCCGGGCTCTACGTCACCCACGGTCTCTCCAGTGACGTAGAGGTCTTTTCCACGCTGGTCGCTCGCGCTCGCCAGTTACCGGTGGCCGACGCCTCGACGCTCGCCCACCAAGCGCTGCTCCTCATCAAAGGCGAGCCGCTCGCCAGCGCGTTGCGGGGATTTGAGTGGTTCCTGGCCGAGGGTCACGCCGCGCGTCTGGCCCGCGACGGGGAGTGGGCCGCGCTGGTGCTGCACCACGAGGCGCTGCAGCGAGGGAAGTACGAGTTGGCCTTCTGGTCACTGCAGCAGGGCCTCTTGATCGATCCCTTTAGCGACGCCCTCAGTGAGGCCCTCAGTCGGGTCCCGCGCTTACGCGAGTTTGGCGGCGATGGAGCCGGCGCTACGCAACACCGAGCCGTCGGCCCCCGCGGCGCTGTAGCGATGAGCTGGTCGTTCGCGCGCTTCACTCAACAGGTCTCGCAGTAAGGTCGCGAAGCTCAACGGCGGGTCGACGAAGAGATACTTAGCCAGCGAACCGGGAATCGTGTTGATCTCGTTCACGTAGAGCTCACGATCGTTGGCCAAGAAGTCAAGACGGGCCACCCCTCGCACGTTGCACAGCGACGCCACCGCACGGGCGTAGCGGCGCACGTCGTCCGCCTGCGTGCCGGGAAGCGCGGCCGGCAACTCCCGGGGGGCGGCGACCATCCCCTCGCCGGCCACGTACTTGTCGCGGTAGTTGAGAAACTCAGCCCCCGGCGAGGTGCGAAGCGGCCGCTCAATGGCCGACAGCTCGAGCGTCGGGTAGGTGCGCATCGCGATCTGCACATCGGTGAGGTCGTCGCGAAAAGGTTCGACCACACAGCCGTTAGCCAGGTGGGGGTTGGTCGTGAGTCGGGCCGTGGCCGTGGCGAAGTCGGCCACCACTTCGATGCCGATGGATGAACCGCCGTATCGAGGCTTCAAGATGAAAGGGCCGTCGATCGGTAGCGACGTCATCTCGGCGCCGAGTAGCCATCGCGGCAGCGACGGGAGTCCCGCTTGAACCATCAACGCCCCAAAGGCCCACTTGTCCATGCCGAGAGCCGCTCCGGCCACGGTGGGGCCGGTGTAGTTAAGTCCCGCGAGGTCGAGGGCCCCTTGCAAGGTCCCGTCTTCCCCGGGACTGCCGTGCGTGGCCAGGACAATCACCTCGAGATCGAGCGGCCGGTCGCGACCGAGTCGCGCACCGGGCGCGTAAAAACCACCGTGCTCGCCCACTCGCAGGGTCAACTCTCCCGCCCCCTTCGGCACGCCGTCGATAAAGGCCGAAGCTTCCACGTCCGGGTCCACCGAGAAGAAGGCGCCCGTCTTCGTCCAGTAGAGACCGCGCACATCGGGCGAGGTGCGACTGAGTTCGCGCAGTGCCTGTAGGCCGGTGAGAATCGAGATGTCGTGTTCCGGTGTGGGACCGCCGAAGACCACCCCGATGGTCACCGAACACCCCGCAAAGTCATCATGGCGACCTTAAGGGTAGTGGTCGGGCAGATCGTTGAGATACAACACACCATCGCCCGCCAGAAGTGTCTGGCGAACCCACTTCACCGCTTCCTCGCGCGTATCAAAGCGCTGGGGTGGCGCCTCGTACCCGGCGGCCAGGGCCGCCGCGTTGGTGCGACCCACCACCACCAACTCCGCGGGCAGGGCCGCCACGCGTTGGGCCAGTCGAAGGTTCTCTCCGTACTGCTCGCGGCCCAGTTCGACTAGGCCCGGGGTCACTACCACGTGTCGACCCGTGATGTCGAGAGACGAAAGGACGCTGAGTGCGGCCAGCGCGCTGGTGGGGTTGGCGTTGAAGGTGTCGTCAATCACGAGAACCCCGGAGTCGGCGCGGGCCACCTGTAGTCGATGGGCGACGGCGCTCAGGCCCGCGATGCGAGAGAGCACCGAGGAGGGGTTGACGCCGAGGGCCAGTGCGGCGGCGATGGCGCAGGCCAGATTGGTGGGCTGCACACCGACGATCTCGTCCACCGTGCCGAGGTCAGCGCCGTCCACGTAGACGGTCCAGCGATGAGCCTCGAGGGCTACCCGCACATCCACCTCTTCGCGACGTGAACTTGCGGTCAGGACTTTCTTACCCTCCGCTTGCAACGAAGTGACCCAGGCGGCCAGCCGTGGATCGTCCACGTTCAGCACCACGACCGCGGCGCGTTCGGTAATCTCTCGCTTCGCCGCGTCGATGGTGTCCATCGTTTTCATTCGCTCCAGGTGCACCGGACCGATGGCGGTCACGATCGCCACTTCAGGAACGCACCACGACGCGAGTTCTCGAATCTCGCCCGGCCCGTACGTCCCCATCTCCGCGATGAAGATCTGGGTGCCGTCCGCCAAGTTTTCGTTGATCGCTCGAGAGAGGCCCGCTCGGTTGTTGAAACTGCGCGGCGACGCCACTACTGCGAAGTCGGGACGGAGCAACTCAGCCAGATGATTCTTAGTCGACGTCTTGCCGTAGGAACCGGTAATCGCCACCACGCGGGGAGCCACCTGGGCGAGCCGTCGCTGCGCCTGCTCGACGAAGCCCCGCGCTTTGCGGCGCTCCCACGGTCCAAGTAGTCGGGTCGAGAGGTCGAGCACCGGAGGAACGGCGATCACCACGATGATCGCCCCGTCGAACGGCACCGAGGTCAACGCACCGAGGAGACTGACCAGAAGAGAGATCGCTAGGGCCAGGCCCGCCACGGTGCGCAGTCGCCGGGTCCACTCCAGAGCGCCCGTTCGTCCGCGCACGCTCAGTCCCCACGGGGTAAAGAGGCCGTAGAGAGCACACAACACGACGACCACGTACTGCGCGCGAAGGATCGCCGCGACGAGCATGGCGACGATGAGAAGGTGGCTCAGGGTGAGGGGACGACGGGGGCGGGGGCGCTGAGTCGACTTGGCGCCCGGATACGGCGGCGATATCCAGCGACCGAGGAAGCGAAAGAGCGACTCGGGCTCGTAGTGCTCTCGTTGCAGTACCCGCAGCCACCGGAGCATCTGTGCGCCGTAGGCCAAAGCCAGTAGGGCAGCGAGGACCGCCGCGCGCGCGACGTTCACTGAGCCAGGGCCTTCACCACAGCGTTCGTCAACTCTTCGGACGCCTCCAGCGGTAGGAGGTGGCCTACACCCGGAAGGACGAGGAGCGAGTGGGGACCACGCAGCATCGCCCCGGCGCGCGCCGCCACGTCGAGGGGAACGTCGCGGTCGTTCTCCCCCCAGAGCAGTGTCACCGGGACCTCCAACGAGGACAGTTCGGGCTCGTAACTTTCATTCACGCTGGCTACCAGAACCTCGCGCAGGATACCCTGCGCGCGGCGGTAGTCGCTCGAGCCGTACTTTTGACGAGCCTTTTCCATTCGCGCGTCGCTCAGGAGCCCTTTGGCGTGGAGCCAACGAAGAACTCGATAGGCCGACGGGGAAGGTGAGGTAGAGGGATTTCGTAGGAGCGGCGCACCCGTCAGTACCATCGACGCGACCAACTCGGGGTGCTCACTGGCCAGGACCGCCGCCACCGTGCCGCCGAAGGAGTGTCCCACGAGGACCAGGGGCTGATCGGCTAGTTCGCGTACCGCCGGGAGGATCAACTCGGCGTAGTGACGCGCCCCACCCGGTGAGTGGGGCAGCGGTGAGGCGCCGAATCCCGGCAAGTCGAGGGCGACCGAGGCGACGCCTTGTTGGGCCAGGGAGGCGGCGGCCAAGGTGAAGTCGTCGCCGCGCCGGGCCCAGCCGTGTAGCCAGAGAACGCGAACCTTCCCCTCCCCGAAGGACTCACCAAAGAGGTTGACGTCACCGTAGGTTCGAAGCACGTATTTCAGGTTACTGAGACCCTCGCCCGGCCGAAAACCACGTCACCCCCTCCCGGTAGCGTTCTCACTAGCATGAGCGACGAGGCCACCTTCTCCCACGAGTTACTGGTCGGGTTAACGCCCGAGCAGCGTGAGGCGGTCATGTCGCCGGCGCGCCGACTTTTGGTTCGCGCCACGGCCGGATCGGGAAAGACCCACGTCTTAACCCTGCGAATTCAACGCCGCGTGGCCGACGAAGAGATTGCGGCCGATCAGATCCTGGCCATGACCTTCACCCGCAAGGCCGGTGACGAACTGCGTAAACGACTCTTTCGCGCGGGCATCCGCGACGTGCGGGCCGGCACCTTCCACCGCGCCGCGCTGAATCTCGTCACGCAGTATCGAGAGGACCACCACTTACGCCCCCTTACCCTGGAGCCCAATCGAAGGAAACTGGTGGGGGCCCTGGCCCAACAGCTCCGCGAGAGCGGCGAGTTAAAGCTCGAAGACTGGCAGTTGCCCCGACTCGAACAGGAGATCGGTTGGGCGCTCAGTCAAGGCTTCAACGGGACGCAGTACGCGAAGAACGCGCGCCGGCTCCGTCGCGACGCGCCACTCCCCCCGGCCCAACTGGCCGACGTCCTCGATCGCTACGTCGGACTGTGCAAGAGTCGCGGCCAACTCGACTTCGATCTCTTGCTGAGTGAGGCGATCGCTCTGCTTCGCGACGAACCCGACGTCCTGGCGTCTTTTCGTTACCGCAACCGATCGCTGTACGTCGATGAGACCCAAGACATGAATCCCCTGCAGTTCATGTTGCTGCGCCAGATGGCCGGCGACGACCCCGATCTCTTTTGCGTCGGTGACCCGAATCAGTCCATCTACGGATTCAACGGGGCCAATCCTTCCCTCATCAACGACCTCTTAGCGACCTGGCCCGACACGGTGGTTCTCGATCTCACTCGAAACCATCGTTCGACCGCCAACATCATCGCCGTGGCGAACACCCTTTTGGAGGAGGGGGCGCGCGGCATCATCCCGGCCCAGGACGAGGGTGACGTTCCTCTCCTTCGCTCCTACAACACCGACGAGGAGGAAGCCGAACACGTGGCGACCTGGTTGGCCGCCAAACATCAGCCCGGCAGTCCGTGGCGGGAGATGGCCGTGCTGGCACGCACCAACGCCCAGCTCGAAGTGGTGGCCAGTTACCTTGACGCGGCCGGCGTACCGAACGAGCGACGCGGACCCGAACACTCCCCCGCCTCGGACCTTCTGGTCAGTGAAATCCGGGGTCGCCACGATGACGTCGAGCGCGACGCGGTCGCCCTCTCCACGATTCATCGGGCCAAGGGGCTGGAGTTCCAACACGTCGCGGCCATCGGCTGGGCCGAGGGGCAGTTACCGAACTACAACGCGAGGTCACCCGAGGAGTTGGCGGAAGAGCAACGCCTGGCCTACGTAGCGCTCAGTCGAGCCGAGCAGTCACTACTGATCACGTGGAGTCGGGGTCGAAACGATCCGCGCTACCCGGACCGCTCACCCTCGCGCTTCCTCGGTCCCATCGAGGACGTGGTACGCGAGATCGAGGCCCGCAACGCACCTCTACGCGGTGACGAACGAAAGGCCCGCCTGGCCGCGATTCGCGCTTCCCTTGAGGAGAGTCTGGAGAAGGTCGAGAGCAACTCGTCGTCACCGAAGTAATACGGTGCCTTCGCTATAGTCGCTGCGAGTCGACGCACCACTGTGAAACGGGGACACGATGAACGGAGCGCACGCTCTTCTCGCCACTCTGCGAGCGAATGGCGTGGACGTCTGTTTCGCCAACCCCGGCACCTCGGAGATGCACTTCGTGGCCGCCCTCGACGACGCCGCCACGATGCGCGCGGTCCTCTGTCTCTTCGAGGGAGTAGCGACGGGCGCGGCCGACGGCTACGGGCGCATCGCCGGGACACCCGCCGCGACCCTCCTGCACCTCGGTCCCGGACTGGGCAACGGCTGGGCCAACCTGCACAACGCGCGACGCGCCCGCACGCCGCTACTAAATATTGTCGGCGACCACGCAATCTCTCACGCCGAGTTCGACGCGCCGCTGCAGAGCGATATCGAGAGCTTGGCTCGCCCCTTGGAGGGATGGTTTCGTCGTTCCACCTCGCCGAGCGACATCGCCCGCGACAGCGCCGACGCGATACTCGCCTCGTACGGACCGCCCGGCCGGGTCGCCACCTTGGTCTTGCCGGCCGACGTGTCGTGGAGTGAGGTGCCCGGTGACGTGGTGGCGCCGGTTATCTCTCCGCCCAAACTCCTCGACATTGACGAGGTCGAACTCGCCCGCGCACTGGTGGCGCTGCGCACAAAACGGTGCGCCCTGTTCGTGGGCGGAGCGGCCGTGCGAAAGGAACCCTTAGGACTGGCCCAGCGCGTCGCCGAGGCCACCGGCGCCAAACTTCTCATGGAGACGTTCCCCTCGCTCATGGACCGCGGACACGGCGTGCCCGACCCCGAGCGGTTGATTTACGTCAGCGAGTTCGCCGTCAGTCAACTTCAGGACTGCGAGGCGATCATCTTGATCGGCGCTCGTGAACCGGTGGGCTTCTTCGCCTATCCGAACGTGCCCAGCCGACTCGCCGCCGACGGAAGCACCGTGATCAATCTCGCTCCTCCGGGCAGCGATGTGCTCGAGGCCCTCGAGGCCCTCCGCGACGCGTTACGCCCCGCGCCTCTCACCCTCGAGGAGGGCCACGCGCCCGCCGCCCCCACGGGAGAGCTCACTACGCAGAGCTTCGCCGCGGCGGTCGGCGCCACGTTGCGCGAGGGGCTCATTGTCGCCGACGAGTCCAACACCAGCGGCGTGCCACTCTTTGGCGCGACGCGTTTCTCGCCCGAACACCAGTGGATGACGTTGACCGGTGGGGCTATTGGCTACGGCCTTCCCGTCGCCCTCGGGGCCGCCGTTGCCTCGGGTCGTCGTGTGCTGGCCTTGGAGTCCGACGGCTCGATGATGTACACGCTCCAAGCGTTGTGGACCATGGCGCGCGAAGGTCTGGACGTCACGGTCGTGGGACTCTCTAATCGCAGTTACGCGGTGCTCACCATGGAGTTGTCGCGCGTGGGTGCGGTGAGCGAGAGTGCCACCAGCGCCCGCATGCTCGAACTGGATGATCCCACGCTCGATCTGGCCGGTCTGGCCCGCGCCCAGGGGGTGCCCAGCGTTCGCGTCACCACCGGCGAGGAGTTAGTGGCCGCCCTCGAGCGCTCGTACGCCACGCCCGGTCCGATGTTTATTGAAGCCGTGCTACCCAAGGGGCTGCACTAGAGGGCAAAGACTCCGACGACCGGGGCGTGGTCGGAGGGTTTCTCGCCCTTTCGTGCGTCACGATCGACGTAACTCTCGGTGGCCAACTCGGCCAGCGCTCGATCAACGAAGAGCAGGTCGATGCGTAGTCCCCACCCTCGGTGGAACGCCCCGTTGCGGTAGTCCCACCAGGAGTAGATCGTCTCGTCGGGATGAAGTCGTCGGGTGAGATCAACGAGGCCGCCCGACTCCAGAGTGCGCAGCGCCTCGCGTTCGGGCTCGCTCACGTGCGTCGCGCCGACGAAGAGGCTCGGGTCATAGACGTCGAGATCGGTGGGCGCGACGTTGAAGTCGCCACCGACGACGACGTGCTCGTCCCACTCGCGTCGCGCGAGGGTCTGGCCCAGTGACGAGAGCCAGCGCAACTTGTACTGATAGTGGTCGTGGTCGAGCGCCCGACCGTTGGGCACGTAACACGAGTACACCTGCACCCCGCCGCAACGAGCCCCGATGACGCGCGCTTCGAGATCGTCGTCGCCAAAACCCCGCGTGACGTCCTCCAGACCGACCTTGGAGAGAATGGCCACCCCGTTCCAGCGGCCCTCGCCGTAGTGCGCGGACTCGTACCCGAGTTCTCGAAACCCAGCGAACGGGAACTTCTCGTCGGTCTGCTTGGTCTCTTGCAAGAGGGCAACATCCGGACTCTTCTCTTCCAGCCAGGCCGACACCCGGGGCCAGCGCGCGCTCAGCGAGTTGACGTTCCAGGTGACTACTTTCACGGAGCGTCGGCGAGAATGAAAAAGATGTCGGCTTGCGCGGCGAGTGCGCCGTCGACTGACGCGCTACCTCGGCCCTTCCCTCCACGCGCCGACAGCTTCGTCATCTCGCACTCCAGGTCGACGGTCTCCCCGGGAAGTACCTGTCGGCGAAAGCGGGCGCCCTCAACGCCACCAAACAGGGGTAGGCGTCCGGCGTAGCGCGGGTCACTCAGGACGACGACCGCGCCACACTGGGCGATCGACTCCAAGAGCAAGACCCCCGGGGTCGTGGGACGTCCCGGGAAGTGTCCGGGGAAGAACCACTCGTCACCGCGCAGCGTCCAGCGTCCGCTCGCCCGCACTCCGGGCTCGATGCTGACGAGGGTGTCGAGCAACAGAAACGGGGGGCGATGAGGGAGCCAGTCGGCCGGATCGAGCGAGAGGTCACTCACAGCAGAGCCAGCTCCGCGATGCGCCGCTCACTGTCGACGGTCACCAAGCGAAAGTTGCGCTGGTCTCCACGCTTTAAGACGTCGCGCGCGCGCGCCGGCGGCGGAGTGCCCAACGACGTCGTGGGGGCGTAACACTCGACTTCTTTGTCACCTTTGAGTCGTACCTTGATGACGGCCCCGTGCGACGTGAAGGCGGTGACCTCCCCGGGCACGCGCGAACCCACGCGATAGGTACTCATAAAGAGCGCGAAGTCCGACTTCAGGGTTCACCGGGTGACGGCCTCGTCGCAGCGCAACGGCCGGCACGGCGACGGGCGCCGGCTCACTCAGCGCCGCCTTGGTGGCCCGCTTAACCGTCTTGCGGGGCGGAGCCTTGAGCGCTTTCTTCGCCGCGCGTCTTCTTGGCCGCGTCTTCAGTCGCCTTCTTTTTCGTTGCCTTCGAGGGCGCCTTGCTGGCTTCTCCGCCTTCTCCGACAGCCAACTCAGCCTTCGCCGCGGTCTTCTTCGTGACGGTGCCTTCTTGGCCGCCTTCACCTGGCGTGAGGGTCGTTCCGATGGTGGGCTTCGCTCCGCTCGGCAAGGTCACCGCCAGCTTCTTGACCGCGTCGCGTCACTTTGACGTTGCGCACCGGCAGACGCGGGTGTAAAGACCCAGCCCACTCCGCGCACGGGTTTGCCGCCGATGAGTCGACCGACGTCGAAGAGCCAGGGGTACTCGTCTTGAAACTCTTGAAAGGAGTCGTTGCTCAAGACGACCCCGTCGATACGGTCCGCGATCTTCAAGATGAAGGCGTCACCACGACCCACGGCACCGGCCGGCGGCGTCACGATCTCGCCGGCCAATGACGGCGTCGTTGAAAATCGAGCGCTCGTTGGCCGCGGCGCGATGCTCGAAGGTAGCGTCCGCCACCACGATGATCTCCGCGCTGGGGTTCTCTTCGGCTAAAGGCGCTCACCGCTTCGTCGAGTTGCGTGAGGCTCGGCGTGGAGCGACCCTCGGTGGCGAGGTTGGAACCGTCCACCACGACGCGCAGTCGCGGACTCTTGGCGGGACTCACCCGACGGCTCGTACCAGAAGATCGGCCTGCTCCGCGGCTGTGCACCAGTCCGCTGCCCGTCGCCGGGCTGGCCGACTCGGCGCGCGCGACGTGCGACACCTTGAGGTGGCGAAGGTGATCGTGCATCTGGAGATGGACGAAGGGCCACGCGCCCATGTTCTCTGGCTCTTCCTGGAGCCAGACCACGTCCGCGAGTTGGGGTAGTTCGCTAGGACGCGTTCGATCTCTTCGGCGCGGCCACGGGTAGAGCTGCTCGACTCGCACGACGGCGACGTGGACGGCGCACCTACTTCGTCACGACGGGCCAGCGCTTCGTGAGCGACCTTTCCGGACGCCAAGACGACGCGCGTCACCGCGGCGGGATCCATCGACGTGGTCGTCGAGGACACTGTCTGGAATGAGCCGTGCTCGAAATCGCTCAGGGGCGAGCGTGTCGCCACGGCCCGCAGCATCGATTTGGGCGTAAAGACGATGAGGGGTGTCGGGTGCTCTCGCAGAACCTGGCTGCGCAAGCAAGTGGAAGTACTGCGCCGCGGTGGTGGGCTCGGCCACGCGAATGTTATTGCGCGCGCTCAGCGACAAGAACCGCTCAATACGACCACTGGAGTGCTCGGGGCCTTGGCCCTCGTAGCCGTGGGGTAACAGCATGACCAGCGACGCGTGCTGGCCCCACTTGTCCTCGGCCGCGACGAGGAAGTTATCCATGATGATCTCCGCCCCGTTGGCGAAGTCACCGAACTGCGCTTCCCACGCGACCAGTGTGTTCTTCGCTTCGACCGAGTACCCGTACTCAAAGCCCAGCACCGCGTACTCCGACAGGAACGAGTCACGCACCGTGAAGAAACCGGGCGCGCCCATGCTGGCGAGCGGCACGTACTGGGTCCCGTTCTCGTAGTCAATCAAAGCGGCGTGGCGGTGGGAGAACGTGCCGCGGCGCGTGTCTTGACCCGTGAGACGAACGTTCGAGCCGGCGAGCACCAGCGAGCCGATGGCCAAGGCCTCGCCGAAGGCCCAGTCGACTTCGCCCGACTCGAGCAACGCCATGCGCTGCGCGAACTGACGCTCCAACTTGGGATGAATCGTGAACCCCTCGGGAGCGCTCACGACGGCGCGTGGCGATCGTCGAGCAACGTATCGCGATCGACGCCCGTTTCGGGCGCCGGAAAGTCCTTCGGCGCGTCCGGCGACCGGGACGCCGCTCAGCTGCGGCACGGGAACGGTACGCACCTCGTCGAGCACGCTCTGTAGAGCGAGTGTTGAACTCGTTGAGCGCCGCCTCGGCCTCCTCGAGAGAGATGTCGCCGCGACGCACCAGCGTCTCGGTGTAGATCTTTCGCACTGAGCGCATCTGGTCGATGATCTTGTACATCTGGGGCTGGGTGTAACTCGGGTCGTCGCCCTCGTTGTGGCCGAAGCGGCGATAGCAAACGATGTCGAGCACGACGTCACGCTGGAACGCTTCGCGATACTCAAAAGCCAGACGAGCCGCGCGGGCACAGGCCTCGGGGTCATCGCCGTTCACGTGAAAGATCGGCGCCTGAATCATCTTGGCGACGTCGGTCGGATAGAAGCTTGAGCGCGCCGACTCCGGGGCCGTCGTAAAGCCCACTTGGTTGTTCATCACGATGTGCATCGCTCCACCGACGCGGTACCCCGAGAGCTGGGAGAGATTCAGGGTCTCGGCCACGACGCCTTGGCCCGCGAAGGCCGCGTCGCCGTGAATGAGAACGGGAGGTACGGGTGATCGACGAAGGGCGGATCGAGGTCAGTGCCGTCACTTGGACGAATGACGAGTCCTGCTTCGCGCGAACGATTCCTTCGACCACGGGACTCACGGCTTCTAGGTGTGACGGGTTGGAGGCCATCGACACGTCGATGGTGATGCCACGCGGGTTCTTGAACACCCCGCGCGCACCCTTGTGGTACTTGACGTCGCCGCTCCCCTGGACGCTCTCGGGATCCAGGTTGCCTTCAAACTCAGAGAAAATGTCGCTATAGGACTTGCCCACGATGTTGGCCAGAACGTTCAGTCGTCCGCGGTGGGCCATACCGATGACCGCTTCTTTCACGCCGCGATCGGCGGCCTCGTCCAGCACCGTCTGGAGGGCCACGATGGTGGACTCCGCCCCCTCGAGGCCGAACCGCTTTTGGCCGACGTAGCGAGTGTGGAGGAACTTCTCGAAGAGCTCCGCCTCGCTCAGCACATTGAGAATGCGTCGCTGCTCTTCTAAACTCGCCGAGGAGTTCACTCCCTCCACCCGCTCTTGGATCCATCGCTTCTGCGCCGGGTCCATGATGTGGCCGTACTCAATGCCGGTGGTGCGACAGTACGCGTCGCGCAGAATGGCCAGAATTTTTTCCAGCGTCGCTTCGTGAAGACCGGCTAGACCGTCGACCACGAAGGTGCGCTGAAGGTCCCAGATCGTCAGCCCGTACGAGGCCAAGTCCAGTTCGGCGTGCAGCGGCGGGGGCTCACTACTGAGCGGGTCGAGGTGGGCGTTCAAGTGCCCGCGAACGCGGTACATGTTGATGAGCTCTTGCACGCGAATCTGCTTCAAGATCCGCTCGGACTCCGCCTCGTTCGCCGACGGGTTCGAGTCGTTGGCCCAGCGCGCCGGCTCGTAGGGAATTCCCAGCGACGCGAAGATCTCGTCGTAGAAGTCGTGCGCACCCGTGAGGCACTCGGCCACGTACTTTAAGAAAAGACCGGACTCTGCACCTTGAATGATGCGGTGGTCGTAGGTCGACGTAAGGGTGAGCACCTTGCCCACCCCGAGGTCGGCCAAGGCGCGCGGGTCGGCCGCTTCGAAGCCAGCCGGCCACGTGAGTGCGCCTACGCCGAAGATGGCCCCCTGCCCGGGCATGAGACGCGGCACGGATTGGATGGTGCCGAGGGTGCCGGGATTCGTGATCGACACCGTGGCGCCCGCGAGGTCGTCGGCCCCAAAGGTGCCGGCGTGCACTTTACGCACCAAGTCCTCGTAGGCGAAAAGGAACGAACGAAAGTCCATCGCGTCCGCGTCACGAATCACCGGGCACCAGCAGATTGTGCGATCCGTCCTTCTTCGTGACGTCGACCGCGAGTCCGAGACCGACGTGCTCGTGGTCGGCGCACCCCCGGCGTGCCCTTGTCGTCCACGGCCTCGACGAAGGTGGCGTTCAAAGCGGGAATCTCGCGCAGCCCTCTCACGAGGGCGAAGGCGATGAGGTGAGTGAAGGAGACCTTCGCCCCGCTCGATCGGGCCAACGACTCATTGAGCGCCGCTCGATTGATCTCCAAAAGTCGTGCGGCCACCGTGCGAACGCTGGTCGCGGTGGGAACGGACAGGCTGGCGTTCATGTTGGAGACGATGCGGGCGGCCGCCCCTCGTAGCGGCGTGGCTTCGTCGTCGATCGCTACCGAGGTCGCCGTAGGCCCTGCGGGCGCCGCGGCGACGGTGGCCGTAGCGACGGTGGGAAGCGTGGAGCGCTGATAGTCAGCGAAAAACTCACGCCAACTCTCCGCCACGGACGAAGGATCGGCGAGGTAGCGGTCATAGAGGTCATCAACGAGCCAGGCGTTCGGTCCAAAGGACCCCTTCGCGGCTTGAGACGACGATGTTTCCGAGGGCGTAGTCACCCCTCCAGCCTAGGGCTCACTTCGGACAAATCGGTTGACGACACGGGCTTTGGGGACCAGTAGGTTTCTCTTCGTGACCACCCCGTCGACGACGTCACACACGCCTTCACTTCGTGGCCGACTCCCCGGTCAAAGGACTCGCCGTCGCGGAACGCCGCGTCGAGGATCCCGTGGCCTGCGTGATCTGTGTCCACGGGGCACTGGATCGGGGAGGCTCCTTCGCCCGCCTCGTTCGCCGACTTAACGAGATTCGACGTCATTGTCTACGACCGGCGGGGCTATCAGGGCTCGCGCGACCTGGCTCCCGTTGATCTGCAGCATCACATTGAGGACCTCGAAGCGCTGGTCGAGCGCGAGAGTCCGCCGTCAAGACGTCATCCTCTTTGGTCACAGCTTCGGCGGCGTCGTCACCTCTGGGCGCCGCCGCGCGCCTCGAGTTCGACGTCGAGCCTCGTGGTGAACTACGAGTCTCCGATGTCCTGGGTCTTACCTCGCGAAGGTTTTCGCCCACCTCTCGGCGACGACCCCCGGGCCGAGGCCGAGAGATTCTTCCGACGCGTCATGTCCGACCGCGCCTGGGAGCGACTGAGCGAACCCCAGCGCGAGTCACGACGACTAGACGGTCCGGCCCTGCTCATCGATCTCACGGCGGTGCGCCAACGCGACGTCCCGGCTGACCTCTCCACCTTTCCGGTGCCCTTCACGTACGTCTACGGCTCCCAAGCCCCTTACTACCGATCCCTGGCCCTCAAATTGGCCGCGGTAAATCCCGCAATTGAGACAGTGGAGATACGCGAGGCCGATCACGCGGCCCACTTGAGAAACTCCGCCGCCTTGGCGCAGATCATTCGAGAACGATGGGAGCGTCTGTGCGCGTCGGTGTGACCGGGGCCTCGGGACTCATCGGTTCGTCCCTTGTGGCCGCCCTGCACGAGCGAAACGACTCGGTCGTGACCTTCGTTCGACCCTCGTCGCGCGAGACCCAGGAGAACGTGGTGCACTGGGATCCCTCACGCCATCTCCTCGACGAGGACGACCTTCGTCGCGTCGGTAGGTTTCGACGCGATCGTCAATCTCGCGGGTGCCGGCATTGGTGATCGGCGCTGGAGCGCGGAAAGGAAAAAGGAGATCTTGGAGTCGAGGGTGTCGGCCACGTCCCTCCTGGCCGAAGTGGCCCAGGCGTCCGCCAGCGGTCTGGGTTTTCTCGCGAGTGCCTCGGCCGATCGGATGGTACGGCTCGCGGGGCGACGAGCAACTCGATGAGACCTCCGCGCGGGGCGAAGGTTTTCTGGCCGACGTGTGTGAGGCGTGGGAAAACGCCGCACTCGCGCTCTCGGCCACCGGCACCTCGGTGGCGCGCCTGCGCAGCGGCGTGGTGCTGAGTACTCGCGGGGGTGCTCTGCGACAACAACTTCCACTCTTTCGCGCGGGCGTCGGAGGTCGCCTCGGCTCGGGACGCCAGTGGCTCAGCCCCATCTCACTGCGCGACGAGGTCTCGGCGATCCTGTGGGTGCTCGATCACCGTCTCGACGGTCCCGTCAATCTCGTCGCTCCCGTGCCCCTCACTAATCGTGCCTTTACGCGCGATCTGGCCGCCGCACTGCATCGACCCGGCGTCTTCGCCGTCCCGGCCGCCGCGCTGCGCGTCACGTTGGGTTTCGAGATGGCCGATGAGTTGGTGCTCGCGAGCCAACGGGTGACGCCTCAGACTCTTCTGGCCTCGGGCTATCCCTTCGCTCATCGCGACGCCGCCTCCGCTCTCTCCTGGGCGCTTGCTTCGACGTGAGCCGAAGAAAGTCCACGGTGGCGCGGCGGCGCCACCGTCATGACCCAAGATTTCGAGGGGCCTCCAGTACAGTGGAGGCAACCACGCGACTGTGATTTGGCATCTCGCCCCTATCCGTTCCGGTAGTTACTGGCAGGCACCTAACCATGAAGTTTCACCTCAAGTTGAGATTTGCCATTCTGGTGGCCGCCCTGAGCGCCATGGCAGCAGGACTTGTGGGGGTCACCGTCAGCTCCGCCTCGCAGCCGAGTGGAACCATTACCTACGCCGAGGCGCCCGGGGCGGCACCCGACTGGATCTTCCCCTTCACCGGTTACCAGGACTTTTCGGCCTCAAACATCAATCAGTTTCAGCAGTTGATGTTTCGCCCGCTCTACTTTTTCGGCCTGGGGTCGACGGCCGCCTACGTTCCTTCACTCTCCCTGGCCGCGACTCCCGTTCTCGTCAACGCCAACAAGACAATCGTTCTTAATCTCAAGGGTTGGCGTTTCGCGGACGGGCAGATCGTCAACGCCGAGTCGGTGATGTTCTTTCTCAATCTCTACGACGCCGACCCCACGGGGTACGGCGAGTACACCCCGGGCGTCGGCATTCCCGACCAGGTCGCGGGCGTGAGTGGCTCGGGACTGCGCGTGGTCATCCACATGAAGGTGCCCGTCAATCCCGACTGGGTGCTCTACAACTATCTCTCGGAGATCACGCCCCTGCCCAACAGTTGGGACGTGACCGCACCGCACGTCAGCGGGTCGTGCGCGTCGGGCCCTTACGGCGCCGCCTCCACCATCGCGTCGTGCAAAGCGGTTGAGGCCTATCTCGACAAGTTGGCCTCTACGACCAGTACCTTCGCCTCGGGCTTTTGGCAGAGCGGCGTTGATGGCCCGTGGCGACTCACCAGTTTCGACAGCGCCGGGAACGCCACCTTCCAGGCGAACAACGCCTACTCCGGCCCCCAGCACGCCCAAGTTCGTTACGTCAAAGAGATCGCCTATACCTCGGAGGCCACGGAACTCACGGACCTGCAGGCCAACAAGCTCGACCTCGGATACGTCGACCCGTCTGACCTCACGGCGCCCGCCCCCGGACCGGGAAAGGTCGGCGCGAACCTCGGGTCGCTGAACGCCCACTACCGCCTCTCGGTCGTGACGCCGTACAGCTTTGACTTCGCGCAGATGAACTACTCCTCGTCCAATCCACTCTCCGCTGTCTTTAATCAGCTCTACTTTCGCCAAGCCTTAGAGGAGTCCTTCAATCAAGCGAGCGTGGTGCGAAGCGCCGACGATAACTACGCCGTGCCCGCTTTCAGTCCGCTACCCGTCGGCGCGCCGGCGGCGATCGCCAAACCTCCGACGAATCCCTATGCCTTCAACGACACGGCCGCCAAAGCACTGCTCACCTCGCACGGATGGAGCGAGGTGAACGGCGTGATGAACTGCGCTACGCCCGGTACGGCGGCGAACGAGTGCGGCGCCAACGTGGCGGCCGGGGCCCAACTGAGCTTCAGCATCATGTACGCCACCGGTAACCCCTCAATCGATGACACGGTGGACGCCCTCGTGGCGGACTGGGCCGCCATTGGCATTGACGCCACGGCGAGCGCTAACACCTTTAATAACCTGGCCTCCGCCTGCACCGTCGCCAGCGGCACCCCGTGGTCCATCTGCTGGTCGGGCGAGAGTTGGACGTACGATCCGAACTTCTATCCCTCGGGAGATCAGACGCTGCTCTCCGGGGCCAGTTCCAACTGGGGTGGCTACGACAACGGACAGATGAACGCCTTGATCGCCGCCGACACGCAAGGAAAGACCTCCCTGAGCGCGTACGAGCAGTACGCGGCGGACCAAGTGCCCATGCTCTACATGCCCGACTTCGAAAACCTCACCGAGATCAATCGCGCCCTGGTTAGTTCGATTGGCTGGGCGCCCAACCCGCTCGGAAACTTCCTCCCGGAGTATCTGCGGGTCTAACGGTTCTCGAAGGGGCTTCACTGATGAGTTGTTTGGGTCCGGACGATGTCTTTCACGCGCTTTTGTTGGCCCGACGAGAGTCGTAATAAATCTTCACGGAGTCGAAATTACGGGCAAAGTGCAGTAACCGTAAGGCTTCTCACTCTTGGGACCCTCCCCGCCACGGGCCGCCCGGACCGTCGAGACACCCGCCGCTAACTTGTTTCGTTCCAGCGGTGCCGATACAGTGGCCTTCAGTCATCCTTGAGGGATGCGACAACTGAATGTGACCAGCAATGGTACGGGGAGGCAATATCAATATGCAATTCAAACACAGGATGCGGGTGGCTATAACGCTCGCATCGGCGGCAGCGGCACTGTCACTGAGCCTGATCGGACTCTCGGCGGGCGGAGCATCGGCGTCGAGCGGGCCATCGGGCACGATCACCTTCGCTGAACAGGTCGGTACCACCCCGAACTACATCTTCCCCTACATGACCTGCGCCACGTTCTCGGTCGCCGATATTGACGGCTTTGACCAGCAGCTCTACCGTCCGCTGTACTACTTCGGTCTCGGCGCCTCGGCGGCCGTTCAGCCGACTCTCTCTCTGGCCAAGATGCCCGTGATGAGCAACGACAACAAGACGTCCACCATCGACCTGAAGGGCTGGAAGTTCGCCGATGGTCAGACCATCGACGCGGAGTCGGTCATGTTCTTCTTGAATATGTACCGCGCCGTGCCCACGGACTACTGCGGTTTCAACGGCAAGTACGGAATCCCCAACATGGTGAAGAGCGCGAGTGGCACGGGCAATACCGTGACTATCAACTACACGACCTCGGTGAACCCCTACTGGATCCTGTATAACTACCTCGCGGAAATTACCCCGATGCCGAACACGTGGGACATCACGGCTCCAGGAAAGACGTCCACCTGCGCTTCTGGCGCGTATGACGCCAAGTCCACCAACGCGGCGTGCGCTGCGGTCTATAAGTATCTGAACAAGCAGTCCTCGGACACCTCGACCTTCACCGACGCCATGTGGCAGAGTGGCGACAGCGGACCGTGGAAGTTGACCGCGTTCGACAACCTGGGCAACTTGACGCTCGTACCCAACACCAAGTACTCCGGGCCCCAGAAGGCCCAGGTTGCAGAGGTGAAGGAAGAGGCGTTCGCGTCGGCCACCGCCGAGGAGAACGCCCTGCGCGCAGGCACGCTCGACATCGGCTTCGTGGACAACACCGTGCTGACCTCGAATGGAACGCCCACCAAACCCGGCGCGAACTGGGGACCGATTGCGAACACGTACACCATCAAGGTGGCGTCACCGTGGTCCGTTGACTACTCCGCCTACAACTTCAACAAGTTGAACCCCCAGGCACCGCTGCTCGATCAGCTCTACATCCGCCAGGCGCTCCAGGACACGATCAACCAGCCCGGCATTATCAACAAGGTGTTTAAGGGCTACGGCTTCGTGCAGATCAACCCGCTGCCTCCGATAACTCCGTCCTCGATCGACTCCGGCGTCTCGACCAAGAACCCCTACCCGTACGACCCGGCGAAGGCCTCGAGCCTGCTGAAGAGCCACGGTTGGAAGATGTCGGGCACGACTCTCGAGTGCGCGAGTCCCGGCACGGGAGCCACCGACTGTGGCGCCGGGATTACGAGCGGCGAGAAGTTGGACCTGAGCTTCATCTACGACTCGGGCGCCCCGGTCACGGCGCTGCAGGTTGACGCTGAGGTCTCGGAGTGGGCTGCCATCGGCATATCGATGAAGGTCTCTTCGGCACCGTTCGACACCGTCATCTCGGAGTGCTCGGCTAACTCGGGCAAATGGAGCATCTGCTACTGGGGTGCGGGATGGATCTACTCCCCTGAGTACTACCCCTCGGGCGAGACCCTGTTCACACCTGGTGCGAGCTTTAACATCGGTGACTTCAACAACGCGACGATCAACGCGGAGACGAACGCCACCGACTTTGGTACGGCTAGCCTTGGCGCCTTCGCCAACACCGCGGCCCAGGTGCTCCCCGACATGTACCAGCCCAACGTCACCAACGACTTCGTCGCGGGCGGCATTGGTGAGGTCAAGAACGGCCTAAAGAGCAAGATCGGCTTCTCGCCGAACCCTCTGCAGACGTTCACGCCGGAGTACTACTACTGGTAACCACGCATCACCACCAGGGCCTCGGCCCGACGACAAACGGCCCCCTCGAAGGAGGGGGCCGTTTGTCGTCGTCAAGGGATGCTCTTATGTGCGCGAGACGTGAGGCGCCAACCTGCGGGAGGGTATTCCCGGGGTTAAACTCATCCGATGTTTAACTACATCCTGCGGCGGCTCGGTCAGTCCTTCATCGTGCTGCTTCTAGTGATGCTCATTACCTTCACCCTTCCCTACTTTGAAGTCGGCGGCCTCTTAGCTCCGGCCTACGCGGTGCTGGGCACTCACGCGAATCCGCACACCATCCACCTGTGGGGCGTGCAACACGGAATGTTCCGCCCCTACTTCGTTCGATTCTGGGAGTACATCGACCAGGTATTCATCCACTTCAATCTGGGCCACTCCTACAAGCAGAACCTCTCGGTGTGGGCGATCATTTCTATCTACGTACCCCGCACGCTCTGGCTGGCCCTTACGTCACTGATCTTGACCGTCATCATCGCCCTCCCCTTGGGCATCTACCAAGCCTCAAAGCGCAACACCACGGTCGACTACATCGCCACCGGCACGGCCTTTGTGCTGTACGGCATTCCCGCCTTTTTGCTGGGCATCTTGATGCTGCAGTTCTTCAGTTTTGGCTGGCCCCACTTGCCCACCTCACCACCGAACGGGGTGGCGCCCTGGGCCATGTTCACCGAGTCCCGTCGGCTTTATCCTGCCCGTGCTAACCCTCACTCTCTTGAGCATCGCCTTCCTCAGTCGCTTTATGCGCAGCGCGGTACTGGAAGTTCTGGTGCAGGACTACGTGCGGACCGCGATCGCCAAGGGCTGCGGCCGGCGCCGAATGCTCATTCATCACGCCTTTCGCAACGCCCTCGGTCCCATCGTGATCATCCTTGGTCTCTACTTTCCGGGGCTCCTGGGCGGCGCCGTCGTCATCGAGGCTGTCTTTAACTACAGCGGTCTCGGGATTCAGGTGGTCAACGCCGCCACCATCTCCGACGTACCAACGGTCCTCGGCATCACCCTGCTCGTGGCCATCTTGACCTTGCTCGGCAACCTGATGGCTGACGTCGCCCTCGGTCTGGTGAACCCTCGAATACGAATCCAGGGCTCGCGATGATCAAGGATGAACCCGCATTGGAGCTCCCCAGCCTGGTGACCGAGAACGTGGCTGACACCGAGGCCAGCCTCGAAGTGGTGCCCATGTGGAAGCAACGAACGCGCATCTTCGTCCACAACAGACTCGCGGTGGCGTCCGTACTTTTTCTCATCGGCGTCGTGTTGTTCTGCTTCGTCGGTCCCATCCTCTACCACACGAATCAGACCAATCAGGCGTCCGCCCTCAACGTGGCCTTCAACGCCGCGCCCTCGGCGAAGCACTGGCTCGGCACGGACAGTTCGGGGTACGACGAACTAGGTCGCATCATGTTTGGCGGCGAGTACTCCCTCAGCCTCGGAATGATCGCCGGACTCATCACCATCGTGGTGGGGACCATCTACGGCATGGTCTCGGGATTCCTCGGTGGCATCGTCGACACCTTGATGATGCGACTGCTTGACGCTTTCTTGTCGATCCCGCTGCTCTTCTTGTTGATCACGCTCATCTCAGTCTTTCAGCGCTCCACGGTCTTTCTCATCGCGATCATCGGCGTAACGGGGTGGTTCGCCAACGGGCGCATCATTCGAGGTGACGCCCTACTGATCAAGAAGTTGGAGTACTCCCAGGCGGCCGCCGCCATGGGCGGGAGCAAGTGGCACATCATCTGGCGCCACGTCTTTCCCAACTCCATGAGCAACATCGTCACCGTGGCGACCTTCTCGGTGGCCGACGCGATCTTGTTCCTCTCCACGCTCGGTTTTCTCGGACTCGGTATCCAGGCTCCCCAGACCGACTGGGGCACCATGATGCAGGCGGGGTCCGTGCAACAGTCGAACGGCTTCTGGTGGGAGATCTACCCCACGGCTCTGTTGTTCGTGCTGGTGATCGTCGCTATTACCTACGTGGGAGAAGCGTTGCGCGACGCCTTCGAGGTGCGTCTTCTCGAGCGTTAAGTCGACGTCTGGTTCGCCGACGGCGAACTAGGTTCGCGACGCCAGGGTGACCGGCGTCTTTATAGGGAAAGTGGCAGGCCGCTTCCTGGGTCGCACCGAAACTACGCAACGGTGGCTCTTCGACGGAACATAGTTCTTGTGCGCTGGGGGCAGCGGGTACGAAAACGGCACCCGGAAGGCGGGTGCACCGCCGACGGTAGCTCCCCGCGCACCTGAGTGCCGCGGCGTTCACGAGCGCGGGTGGGTTCGGGCACGGGCACGGCGTCCAGCAGTCCCTGGGTGTAGGGGTGTGCCGGTGAGCGAAAGACCGACTCCGCGTCGCCCAACTCCACAATCTTGCCGAGGTACATGACGGCGATGGTGTCGGCCATGTAGTAAATCACGGCCAGGTCGTGGCTCACCATCACGTAGGAGAGGCGGTGCTCGCGTTGGAGCTCTTTCATGAGATTCAAGATCTGAGCCTGGACCGAAACGTCGAGAGCCGAGACCGGCTCGTCGGCCACGATCAGTCGGGGATTGAGCGCCAGCGCCCGGGCGAAGCCGATGCGCTGGCGCTGACCGCCCGAAAACTCGTGAGGGTAGCGATCGGCCGCCGATCGGTCGAGTCCCACCGCGGCCAGCAGGTCGTACACGCGCTTTCTTTGCTGCATCTTGTCACCATCGCCCTGCACGGCGAGGGGTTCACCAATAATCTGGGCGACTTTCATCCGTGGATTCGAGCGACGAGTAAGGATCTTGAAACATCATCTGGCGATCGCGGCGATCGACTCGCGAGGGCTTGTGTCCGCGCGCCGACACCAACTTGTCGTCAAAGTAGATCTCCCCGCCCGTTAAGGGCTCAAGACCCACCAGCATTCGACCGATCGTGGTCTTGCCGCAGCCCGACTCGCCCACCAGTCCGAAGGTCTCACCCTCGGTCAGCGTGAAACTCACGTTGGAGACCGCGTGAATGGCACCGACCTTGTGGCGAATGATGCCGCCCTTGACCTCGAACTCCTTGACCAGATCCACGGCCCGCAAGAGTTCCGTCTTGACGCCGCCCGTGACCGCCGCGGGCCCGGGCGCGACCGCCACGACGGGCAGAGGGCCGTCGGTGGGGTGAAAGCAGGCAAAGGCGTGCTCGCCCTCCAGAGTGATCGAGGGATCCTCTTCTCGACACTGGTCGGTCGCGTACGCACAGCGCGGCGCGAAACGACAGTTCACGATCTCTCGCGTGAGGGCCGGTGGCATGCCCGCGATCGAGGCCAGCTTGTGCTTGGAAGCGTTCTCCAAATTGGGCATGGAAGCCAAGAGGGCCTGGGTGTAGGGGTGTCGCATCGAGTGGAAGAGCTCTGACGTCGAGGACTCTTCGGCCTTCTTACCCGCGTACATCACGACCACGCGATCGGCGCGGCCCGCGATCACTCCCATGTCGTGGGTGATGAGGAGAACCGCCATTTTGAGTTCTTTGCGCAAGTTGTCGAGGATGTCGAGGATCTGGGCCTGGATCGTCACGTCCAGGGCCGTGGTGGGCTCGTCGGCGATTAAGAGCTTGGGCGAGCAGACGAGCCCCATCGCGATGATGACGCGCTGGCGCAGACCGCCGGAGAGTTCGAAGGGGTACTGGTTCATGCGCTCGGCGGGCCGGGGCATCTCGACCATCTCCAAGACTTCGATCGATCGTTTGCGGGCCTCTTCGTCGCTGACCCCGCGATGGATGCGCAGCCCCTCGCCGATCTGACGGCCGATCTTGGTGGTCGGGTTGAGCGAGCTCATCGGGTCTTGAGGAATGAGCGCGACGTCGTCGCCACGGATGTGTTGCATCTGCTTCTCGCTCAAAGAGACCAGGTCGACCCCACCGAGTTCCACCCGACCCCCGGCGATATGTCCATTTCCGGGGAGGAGTCGCATGATGGCTAGGCCCGTGGTCGTCTTACCGCACCCCGATTCGCCCACCAGACCCACGCACTCGCCCTCGTCAATCTCGAGAGAAAAGCCGTCGACGGCGGTGGCGAAACTGTTGCGAGTGACGAACTGAACCTCTAGATCACTGACGCTCAGCAACGGACACATGAAGGGAAATCATACTCTTACTTGAACAATCGGCCGCTTCCCTCGTCGTCGCCGCCGTGGCGAAAGAGCCCGGTATTTGCCGCGAGAACGTGCGTCGTCGCGCTCGTGTACGCCCCGCATGCGCCCTCAGAGAGCGCTGCAGCGTCGTCAGGTCGTGGGATCAAGCCCGCGCGGTCGGCGTCGCGATTTCAACGGGGACGGGCTCTCGCAGAGGAAAGTGGCAGGCGGCCAAATGACCTCCCGCCCCGAAGCTTCGTAGCGGCGGCTCCTCGAGAGCGCAGAGATCTTGAGCGGCCGGGCAACGGGTCCTAAATCGGCACCCCGTGGGGGGGTTGACGGCGCTGGGCAGCTCGCCCTTGATCGCCACGACCGATTTTGATCGCTCCCGATCAGGATCAGGCTCGGGAATGGTAGCGATTAGACCGGCGGTGTAGTGATGCACCGCCCTCTCATAGATATCGTCGGCCGATCCCGTCTCCACCAGTTTGCCCAGGTACATCACGCCGATCCGGTTCGAGAGGTACTTCACCACGGCCAAGTCGTGCGAGATGACCAGATAGGTCATCCCGTGAGTGTCTTGTAGTCGCTTCATTAAGTTAAGGACCTGACTGCGGATAGAGACGTCTAACGCGGAGACGGGCTCGTCGGCGACAATCAGTTTGGGACTGAGCGTGAGCACGCGGGCCAACCCGATGCGCTGACGCTGGCCCCCCGAGAACTCGTGGGGAAACCGCTCGACGGCGTTGGGCGGAAGGCCGACCTCACCGAGTAGCTCTCGAACCACGGCATCCTGGCTTCGCCGATTGCCGATGCCTTGGATCTCCATCGGCTCGCGTAGCACGGCGCCGACGCGCATGCGCGGGTCCAACGATCCGATGGGATCTTGGAACATCATCTGAATGTCGCGTCGAAAGTGGCGCAGGGCTCGTGGGCTCAGGCTGGCGATGTCGGTATTGTCGAACACCACGTGACCACCGTCGGGAACCTCCAAACCGACCACGAGTTTGCCCAACGTCGTTTTGCCGCACCCCGACTCCCCCACGAGCCCAAAGGTCTCACCCCGCTCGACGGAGAAGGACACGTCGCTCACCGCCTTCACCGAGGACGTCTCCCGTTTAAGAATCATCCCCGAGGTGATCGGGTACTCGCGCACTAGGTTCTCCAACACGAGAACCGGACCCCGCTCGTTGGTGGGGACGACGGGTGAGCGACGAACCCCGGCCTCGACGTCGACCGGCCCGTCGACGGGGTGCCAACAGGCGAAGGCGTGACCGCTACCGTCGGACAAAAGAGGCGGTTCATCGACCACGCACTTATCGGTCGCGTGGCGGCATCGCGGCGCGAACCGGCACCCGGGAGGTGGCGCGGTGAGATCGGGAGGGATACCCGGGATGGAGAACAACTGATGTCCGGGTCTTGAGTGAGTTTCGGTATCGAGCCGAGCAGGGCCTGGGTGTAGGGGTGACGCATGTGCTTGAACAGCGGCGACGTAGGAGCCGTCTCGACGATGCGACCCGCGTACATGACGTTCACGCGATCGGCTCGGCCCGCCACCACGCCCATGTCGTGGGTGATGAGCAGGATGGCCATGCCCAGTCGGGCCTTCAGATCGTCCAGCAGAGCCAGGATCTGCGCCTGAATCGTGACATCGAGGGCGGTCGTCGGTTCGTCGGCGATGAGGACCTTCGGATCACAGGCCAGGGCGATGGCGATCATCACTCGCTGACGTTGGCCGCCCGAGAGTTGATGGGGGTAGGTCTCCAGGTGAGTTCTTGGGCTGAGGGAAACCCACCAGCCCCAGCATCTCCGCCGCCCGATCCATGGCCTCCGCCTTCGTCGCCTCACGGTGGAGACGAAACGGCTCGGCAATCTGGTCTCCGATGGGCATGGTGGGGTTCAGCGAGGTCAACGAGTCCTGAAAGATCATGCCGATGTCGTTGCCCCGCACCGTGCGAATCTCGCGTTCGCTCATGGTCACTAACTCTCGACCGTCGAGTTTGATCGACCCCCCCACGACGTGCCCGTCGCCCGGCAGCAGGCGCATGATGGAAAGCCCTGTCATCGACTTGCCGCAGCCCGACTCGCCCACCAGACCAAGGGTCTCTCCCGCTTCGATGGTAAAACTCACGTTGCCCACCGGATGCACCACCGAGCGCGACAGTTTGATGTCGACAGAGAGGTCGTCGACCTGGAGAAGGGGCACGGTCTTAACGTTCCTCAGCGTCGCCGCATGCGGACGTCGACAGTGTCGCGAAGTGCGTCGCCGATGAAGTTGAAGGCCATCACCACCAGCACGAGGCAGATCCCGACCGGGTACACCAGCCACCAGTATCCGTCCTGCAGATAGTTGAGGCCGCCGGAGAGCATGTCGCCCCAGTCCACCTGGGGATAGTTGAGCCCGAAGCCAAGAAAACCCAGGATGGCCAAGAAGTTGATGGAGTCGGCGACCTGGAAAGTGATATTGACGATGACGACGCCCGAGGGCGTTCGGGATGAGGTGTCTGTAGATCAGCCGACGCTGCGTCGCGCCCATCGTCCGTGAGGCCAGGACGAAGTCGCGCACCCGCAAGGTGAGCACTTCGCCTCGCACGAGGCGGGCCGAGACCAACCACGAGAAGGCACCGATGATCAAAGAGAGCTTGATCACCGAGGCCCCGTAGTGCGCCGAGATGATGAGGATAACGAACAGGACGGGTAACGACAGGAGAACGTCGACGATGCGCATGAGAAGCCCGTCCAGAAACCCGCCCACCAGGCCCGCGATCGCACCGACCAGGGTCCCGATGACGGTGGCGATCAGCGAGGCGAACAGGCCGATCTCCAGGGCGGCCTGACCCCCGAGCATCACCTGCCCGAGTTCGTCGAACCCATTGCCGTCAGTGCCGAGCGGTGCGCCTTTCCCCGGCGGGTCGAAGGCGTTCAAGACATTCGTATCAACCTGGTTGGTGTGGTAAAAATACGGCCCCAGGAAGCAAAACAACAAGAAGAACACAATGATTCCGGCTCCCACGACGGCGAGCTTGTTCTCCAAAAAGGTCGACAGGGCGAGACGCCACCCGGAGCGAGGACCTTGGATCTCACCGCCCTCGGGCGGTACCAACAGTCCCTCGGCGGCGTCACCGATAATCATGCTCAGGCGATCCTGATTCGGGGGTCGGCCACGCTGAGCGCAATGTCGGCGACGAAGTTACCAACCACGGTCAAGACACCGCCGATGAGGACGAGAGCGATCACCGTCGGGTAGTCCTCATTATTGAGTTCATTGATGAAGAGAAGCCCTAAACCGTGCGAATTAAAGAGGTTCTCGACGATGAGGTTGCCGCCGAGCAGGGCCGGGATGGAGAGACCGATCAGCGTAATCATTGAGAGGCTTGAGTTGCGCACAAGGTGACGGCGCAACACCCGACGCTCGGGCAGTCCCTTGGCTCGGGCCAGTCGAATGTAGTCCTGGGCGTAGGCGTCTAACGCCGACGAGCGCATGTAGCGCGAGTAACCGGCTACGGAGGTGACCGTGAGCACGAGAATCGGCAAGAACATCGCGCGGACGTCCGTGATGTAGGTGATCATGGACTCCGACTGGGGTGCTTCAGCCGGAAACCAGCCCAGGTTGACGGCGAAGAGGCCGATTACGAGGAGCCCGAGAAAGTTCTGCGGCGTCGAGTAGGCGGTGAAGGCGCCCGCCGTGAGCGTCTGGTCGGCAATCGAGTTGCGCCTGACGGCCTGAAAGATTCCGAGGGGGAACGCGACGAAGATCGCGAGAACCAGCGACACTCCCGACAGCCACAGGCTGCGCAGACAGTTCTCGGCCAACAGCGAGTCGACCGTCTGGTTCAACTTGTAGGAGTAACCAAGGTTCCCGTTCAGGAGTTGCCATATGTAGGTGAAGAACTGCAGGAGGACTGGCCGGTCGTATCCATGAGCCCGATTGAAGGCGTTGACCGCGGCCGGCGAGGCGCGGTCTCCGAGCACGGCCCGACCGGGCGTCGGTGACAGGGCGTGCAACATGACGAAGGTGAGAAGCGCAATGCCCACAATCACGATCAGCGATGCCAGCCCGCGCCGGACTAGGTACGCGGTCACTGCTGACGCATGTGCCGGTACCTAGCCCTATAACCGCGAGGTGATGCCATTGATCTGACTACGTGTTCTTAACTCTTCTTGAAGTACCAGTACTGCGGGACCGGCTGGTACTGCGACAGAGACGTCGAAGCTCGCCGCGGGACCCGACAGCGTGTTCTTGAAGGCAAACACTTGGTCCGGCTCGATCTGGAACAGGCCCGGCAACTCCTTGGCGACCTCGTCCAGCTCCGTCTTCACCGCGTTGGTGTTGAGGGAGCTCGCCGAGTTCAGAATGTCCTGGTCGACCGTCGGGTTGCTGAACCCTCCCAAGTTAAACGACCCGGTGGTGTTGAACAGCTCGTTCGTGCTCGGGTACAGGTCGTCGGTAAATCCGCCGAAGTCGTCCATGGCCCAGACGTTGTCGTTGTTGGGGTTAGAGACGTCCGAGAGGTTCGAGATCAAGTAGTTGAACGTCTTCGCCGACAGACTGATATTGATACCGACCTGCTTGGCGGCCGAGGCCAACTGCTCGTCCTGCGACGCGATGACATCGGGCTGGTTGGAGTAGAGAAGATTCCAACTGAGCGCCGTGCCCTTGGGTATGCCTGCTCCGCACTCGTTGGATCCCGTGCCCGGCTTGGTGCAGGTGGTAGTTCCGCCCGGCTTCACGTCCCATCCGTGAGACTTCAGAAGTGCAGAGGCGGCCGAGATGCTGTAGGGATAGGGATTGACCTTGGCGTTAGAGGGCGTGAAGGGTGACGTCGGCACAACCGGCACTGAGGCGTACGCCTCGCCACCCGCGTTGTCAAAGACGCCCCTTGACTTCAAGAGCGCCGGCTCATCCTGGAGATGCGCCAGAGCCTGGCGGATGTAGAGCTGGCTGATGATCTTGTCGAAGTCTCCCGTCTTGTCCTTGAAGTTGTAGACGATGTACTCGAACCCGAACTCCGGGTAGCCCCAGACGTTGTAGCCGTCCTTTTTGAGTGTCGGCACCTGGGCCAAGTCGCTGAAGTCCACGTAACCCACGTCGAGTTTGCCCGTCAGTAGCTGGTTGAACTCAGACGACGTCGAGGTGAAAGCGAGTTCGTCGATGCCCGCGATGTGGGCCTTCTGTGTGCCCGTGTACTTGCTGTTCGCGACGAGGTCAGTGGCGTCGGTCGACGGATCGAAGGACTTGATCTTGAAGGGACCGTCGACCACTTGCCACAACGGGTTGCTTCCGTAGGTGGACAAGGAACTCGACTGGGCGGCCAGAAACTTGTAGATCGCCTTGGCGTTGGCCGGGTTGGTGAAACTGACGATCGGCCCGCTGGCGCTTGTCTTGGACCACGCCTGCGCCGGCAGGGGCTCGATAGCGCCCAACTGATCCAGTTGGATGAATGGCTGGTTGTAGGTCTTGGACAGTTTCAGGACCAGTGTGAGAGGGTTCGGCGTCGTCATGGAGACGAGATTGTCGGGGAAGAGACCCGGCGTGTAGTCACCGTCGTTCGCCGGGCTAATGGCCACGGCGGCCTTTAACAGATCGATGTAGAACTCCACGTCCTTTGACGTCACCGGGGTGCCGTCGGACCACTTCCAACCAGACTTGAGAGTGATAGTGATGGTCTTGTCGTCATTGCTGTACTTGGGGGCTAGACCAATGCTCTCGCTGTAGTCGACCTGGGGGTTGGGGCCTTTAGGCGACCACCACAGAGCTGGCCAGAAGAGTTGCTGGAACTGGTCAACGTCATAGACACTGAGGTCCGACGCGGGGGTGACAGGAAATATGTAGGTCGGCCCGGAACTGGGCTGCTCGGCAAAGGTGACAATCCCGCCCTTGGCCGGCTTGCCGGACTCATTGGGAAGGTTGCCGTACTGGCCCTTCAGGTTGCCCGCCGAGGCTGCTGCGGACCCCAAACTGGCGGTGGCGCCCAGAGCCAACATGCTGGCCGCCGCGGCCACGGTCCCCCACTTTCTAACTGCGCCCTTCACTCCCATGGCATCTCCCTAAATCCGGCCGCATCGTTGCGGCAACCGCCCCCAATATATCGGGGTCGGCTCTGCCGAACTTGTCGCGTGATCACTCACTGGCCCAACAACGTTTGCTCAGTCGTCGCTGGCCGGAAACTTCCACATTCGCTGTTCCGCGATTCTCTCGACCGCCTCCTCGTCGGACCCTCAGACGGAAGAGGCGACGAGGACCCCAAGAGGTGCTCCCACGAGCACTAGCATCGTCCGGTGCTCGCGGCCTCTCACTCCGCACCAACACCCGACATCGTGGTGGGACTAATCGTTATTGGCGTCTTACTGGTGTGGTCAAGAAGCCGCCGACGCTAAAAATGGCGCCCGTCGACCCCGGTCGGGGTGCTTCTAGCGAGTAACGAGGTCCTCGATCTGGCGAACCGCATGACTGATGCCGGGCAGCCCATTGATCTCGTCGCGCAGGCGTTCGGCGCTCCGGCGGTTACTCACGCTGGCGAGAACCTGTTCGGCCGCCTTACGCACTTCCCGCGGTGTGACGCTCACGGCGTCCAAGGTCTGGCCAAGGCCAAGTTCCGCGCATCGTCGCGCGTTGTAGGGCTGATCGGCACCCATGGGAAGCGAGATCAAGGGCAGCCCGTGGGAAAAGGCGCCGAGAAGGGTTCCGGATCCGGCGTGCGAGACGACCAGGTCGCTGTAGGGCAGTACTTCTTCTTGGGGGATGAACCTCTCTATTCGGACGTTCGCGGGCTGGGGGCCAAAGTCGGCCGGGTCGTTGCGCTCGCCGATCGTCATGACCACGCTGACGGCAAGCTCGCGGAGCCCCTCAAGGACTCGCTCGTACAGGTCGTGGTGGGTATCGAACGTTCCCAAGGTGAAGTACACGCCTGGTTCGTGGGGCGGGATGAAGTCTGTCGCCGGAGTCGCTCGGTACGAGAAGGCGGTGGCCGGCAACGGAGCCACGCGAAAGCTCGGCGGGAAGGGTGAGAGAACGAGGCCGCGTTCGAGCATCGTGAGCTCGGGATCGGAACTAAGTCCGAGCTCTAAACGCAGATCGTTGAGCGGCTCGGAGATCACGTTCTTCGTGGGAAACGACCCGGCGGCCAGCACCAGCACGCTGGCGCAAGGGATGTCGAGCACTTCGGCGACGATGGCCGTGCCGAAGTCAACCTCGTCGCGCACTAGGACGTCCGGCCCCCACTCACGAACGATGGCGGGCAACTTCTCAACGTGTCGACGGGCCCCCGTACCGGCAAACCCGACCCGCATGGTCTCGTTCTCACGTTGGAGATCGATCGGTTCAACCTTTTCTGAGGGTAGAGAGTTCGATCCGGCGCGCGGCGGGCTGGTGGGAAACGCCGTGAACCCGTAGGTTTCAATTGAGGAGAGCGTGCTCCTCGAACCCGCTATCGCCACACCGTGACCGGACGCCTGCGCGGCTCGTGCGATCGCGACCAGTGGCAGTAAGTGGCCGCTGCCCCCGGTGAAGGTAAAGAGAATTCTCATTGCAGAAAACTGGCTCCTAGGTTATTGGCCAGTTTCAAGTTCACACGGAACATCTAAGTTCCAACTCACGCGGTGATAGCAGCACGGCCCCAACTCGAACAGCGCCCGACGATGATGCGGAACGCCGTACCCTTTGTTGTCCGCCCAACCGTACGGGGGGAACTCGTCCGACAACTCGACCATCGTTCGATCACGATGGACCTTGGCAAGAACCGAGGCGGCCGCGATCGACGCCGACAGTTGGTCTCCCTTGATGAGCGTGGTGTGCGACATGGTGGCGTAACGCAACTCGGGCGCGCCGTTCCATTGGTCCTCAAGTCGAAGAGGGGCGTCGAGCAGATTAAACGCTCCGTCCAAGAGGGCGTAGGTGGGTGCGACCGAGAGCCCATCAATCGCGCGGGTGGCCGCCACGGCCAGCGCCAAGCGCAGTCCCCAACGGTCGATCTCATTCGAACTCACCGACCCGAGCGACCAGTCCGCGGCCCACGACTCCAACGGTCCGACCAACGCCTCGCGTTCACTCGGCGTGAGGAGCTTGGAGTCGGTCAAGCCCTTCGGCGCGCGCGTGGTGCGCGTGAGCACCACCGCACCAACCGTGAGAGGGCCGGCCAGCGCGCCACGCCCCACTTCGTCTACCCCCACCACGATCTCACCGCGCCGGATCAGTGGTCGTTCGTAGGCCAGCAGATTAGGCGCGGCAGTGCTCACATGAAAATCGTACCGACGATGCAGGCATCTAACATTCATCATCATGCCGAACGACGTCGTCGTAGTTCCTATGAAACGCTTCGACGTGGCCAAAGAGCGCCTGCGACTCGGCGGTGTGGTTGACGTCACCTCACTGGCCCGCTCCCTGGCCGCGAGCGTCCTGCAGGCCTCGGCACCCCGACCCGTGGTGGTGGTGAGCGAGTCCGATGACGTGAGCGAGTTTGCCCAAGAACGCGGGGCCGAAGTGCTGCGCTTACGATCCGCCGGACTCAACGCCGCGATGCGCGCCGCGTATGAGACGCTCGCCGTTCGCTTTGACTTCCTCATCCTCGCGCACGGTGACCTGCGCTTTCCCGAAGGCTTGGGAACGTTCAACTTCGAACCAGGGATCACCATCGTCACCGATCACCACGGTGAGGGGACCAACGTCCTTGCCCTGCCCGCGGGCCTCGACTTTCACTTCGCCTACGGGCCGGGTTCTCGTAGGCGCCACGCGCAAGAAGCACAGCGCCTGGGGCTTGAGTTCCGCGTGATTGCCGATAGCCCCTGGCGTTTTGACGTGGACGAGGCGGGCGACCTCCACGACCTCTAGACAGCATTGGAGGGGGCCTCGCGGCCCCCTCCAACACAAACTCTCTAGTGAGAGTTCGTTACATCTACTTTGCAGCCTTCTTCGCGGCAGGACGCTTCTTCGCGACCTTCTTCGCCGCAGGACGCTTCTTCGCGGCCTTCTTCGCAGCAGGACGCTTCTTCGCGGCCTTCTTTGCAGCGGGACGCTTCTTCGCGGCCTTCTTCGCAGCAGGACGCTTCTTAGCCGGAGCCTTCTTGGCGGGGGCCTTCTTCTTAGCCGGAGCCTTCTTGGCGGCGGCCTTCTTCTTGGCTGGAGCCTTCTTGGCTGGAGCCTTCTTCTTCGCGGCTGGTGCCACTTTCCCTCCTTGGGACTCAACGTTGAATCAAATTGGGACCCCGAGGCACCTACGTGGTGTTCTCAATACAGTCACCGCATTGATATCTCATGAACTCGGCCATGTGCCACCCAACCTCACGGCTGTACGGCGACTGATCGCAGTGCACGGCCCTACACGAAGGAGCGTTTTTCGCCGCAATAAATAATTGCAACGAACAACGTTGGCCTCCTCCGCAGAAGGACAACTAAAAGTTCAGTCGTTATTCACACCAATGTCAAGCATTTCGAAGTTTTTTACGAACGATGTGCATCGTGCACTTTCACTCGGGCGTCTACTTAGGTCGAGGTGTGAACGGCGATGCGATGAGTGGCAGTGAACGTTCGACACTCGTGTTGGGTCCTACGCGGAGTGGAAAGACCACCTCCATCATTCTTCCGAATCTCCTGATGACAACTGATGCATGCGTAGTGACGTCGACCAAGGATGATGTCGTGTCGTTGATGTCGAACGCGCGTCGTGATGGCGCAACCTTGCTCTTCGATCCGTCGGGAACGGTCACGACACCACCAAGAGTGCACCGAATTGGTTACTCACCTCTAAGACAATCCTTAACTTGGGATGGCGCTGTTTTGGCTTCGCGGAGCCTTCTTGACGTCGCGCGACGCGGTCGCGGAGATCGAAGTGACGACCATTGGACCGAACGCGCGGGCGCATTGGTCGCTCCCATGATGCACGCGAGCGCGGTGCGAGGCGAGTCGCTCGGTCAGTTGGCCGCGCGCGTGGATCAGCGATCGTGCGACGATCTCTTGCGCGAACTGAGCGACCATCATGGCGATCTGCATCCCTCGGTCACGCTCTTGCGGGGTGTCCTGGCCACCGAAGAGCGCGAACGGTCGAGTATCTGGTCGACCGCCGCGGGGCTCTTTGCCGGAGTGCGCACGGAGGCGGCCCGGGCGTCGGCTCGCGAGGCGCCGCTCGACATAGATGAGTTTCTGCGAGGTCCCCATCAGTTGCACATCGTGGCGCCCAGTCGCCACCAAGCGGTGTCGATCCCCCTCGTGGTCGGTCTCATCGAAGAGCTGGTCCACGCCACCTACGATCGTCACACCCAGGGCGCGCGACTGCTGCTCGCGCTGGACGAACTCGCCAACGTGGCCCCGCTGCCCCGTCTGGCCAGCATCGTCTCCGAAGGTGGTGGCCAGGGTGTCATCACCCTCGCCTGTCTCCAAGATCTCAGCCAGGCCCGGAGCCGCTGGGGAACCTCCGCGGAAGGTTTCCTCTCCCTCTTTCCGTCGACGGTCGTTCTCCCGGGTATTGCCGATCGCTCTACTCTCGAGATGCTTCGCCACCTCGCGGGTCGCGAACTCACGCCCTCGCCGAGCGTCCAACGTGACCGCAAGGGTCGTACGCTCAGTCACTCGACCAATTGGGTGGAACGCGACCGGGTCAGTGTGAGCGAACTAGCCCAGGGTCGCGATGGTTTTGCGCTCGGCCTCGACGCCCGCAACCACCTTCAGTGGATTCAGCTGACGCCGGCCTATCGGGACGCGCGTTTTCGCCCCTACCTCGAGCGACCCTCGCGAGAGCGCACGGTCTCGCGCGATCGTTGACTCCACTCATTGAGCGACGTTCGTTCGAGTGGGCGCGGACCGATCTCTCGCACACTCGAGATCATGCGAGCCTCACGGACGGCTATAGCCCGTTCCTTCACCCCTCGACCATCTAATTGCGGGAACAGATCGTCGATACTTCGCGAGAGTTCCCGTGGGTCTTGGCCGTAGGGAGCGGCGTTGGCCCAGGCGGCGATCACGTGGCGTCGAGCCACGTCCGGCCGACCTTCGAAGGCCCCGGCGAACCGATGTTCGTCCAAGAGATTGCGGCCACGGGGCGGGGCGTCCACTGCGCCTAACGCCTCAAAGCGTTCTCGATCGCGGGACCACGACTCCACGGTCTGGTCGCGACTCCACGCCAGTTTTTCTCCTCGTTCGCGGTGATGACCCCGCCAGAGCGCGCGATACCCCTCATCGAGGCCGACCACTCGCTCCACCCCCTCGAATGACCGCCACACTGACCAGGATGTGCGTTCGCCTACTTCGTGTCGAAGTGACGCTCGATAGAGAGCGTCGGCGGCTTCGGCGTGTGCGTAGAGCGCGCGAGCGTCGAGAACGTTACGTTCCCCCGCGGGGCGAGCGCCAATCAATACGTGGTCGTGCAAGTGCGGCTCGCCGTGACGGTTCAGACCGTGGGTGAAACTAACCACGCTCTCCCAGCGTGCGCCGTGATCACGGTCCTCGCCACCGCGCCGATCGCGCACCACCAGCGCGCGCTCCTCCAGATACGACATGGCGGCGCGCACCGAGACGCGGTGAGCCTCCACGACGCCGCGGGCGCCCTCAGGATCGAGGGCCAACAGGATCGAGACCGGCCGTGGTGCGGCGATGACGATGTCATATCCCTGCACCCGGGACCGTTCGCTCGTCGCGAACACTCGTTCCACGCTGCGCGGGTCACGGGTGTTGCCCTCGCCGCGTAGCCACCAGCCGGGACCGCCCTCACGTACGCCGTCAAGTTCGCGTGCGGCGTCGTTGGTGAAATAGGACGCGTCCTTCGTGCGATGAGGAAATAGTCGAAGCAAGGAGCCCCCTTCGAGAGGCCCAACGGTCGCCTAGAGCTGGGCGGCGATCCTCTTCGCGAGCTCGTGCCCGGCTTTGGCGTACTTCGGCGTGGCGACGACGGCTCCCGCACCGGCGCGCAACATTAAGTAGTCGACGAAACGTTCATCAGACGCGCGGAACTTCACCGCGTGGCGCCCGTCGCTCAGGGCCAGCCACTGCGCACCGGGCAGTGGCTCGAAGAGCCAGCGATTCGCCGCCTCCACGATGACGATGATCTCATCGCCTTCGTCGCCCACCTGGGTCAGCCAGTTGGTGACGAGGTCCGAAGGGCGGCTCTCGGTAGCGGGCGAGGTGGCCAGTACCGCGTTGATACGATCCACGCGAAAGGTTCGCCAGTCTTGGCGGCTGGTGCAGTAGGCCCGCACGTAGGTGTGACCGTTGAGAACCTTCATCTCACGGGGCTCAATGGCGCGGGCGTGCGACTCGTCGCTCACCCCCGAGGTGTACTCGATCTTGATCTGTTCGTGATTCTCAATGGCGCGTTCTACGTGTTCTAAGAGCGACTCGTTTGATGTCATCTCTATCTGGACCGGTACCCTCGTAGCCCGCTCGATCTTCTCGATCGCCGAGAAGATTGCGGGATCGGTATAGATGCGCGAGGCTTCGCGCAACGCGATGTTGAGCTCGAAGAGGTCCCGCCACATGAGAGACGAAGGGTCCTCGGCGCCGGCCGGAAGATCCGAGAAGTCGGCGCGATAGACCGAGTCGTCGTGGGCCTCGTCGTCCCAGTCTTCACACTCCTTGATGACGTGAGCCGGGAAGGTGTTGGTGCCGTCCGTGCGCTCGGCCATCGGCTCGAGCGAGACCAGCCGGTCCATGATGAGGCGGACGTGGTCGGGGCTGAGAGCGAACCGAGTCGCCAGCTCACTCACCGTCAGCCCGTCCTCGCTCACGTAGACGGCGTGCAGCAGTTGCAGTGTCTGGCCCAGCACGTCGTTGGCGGGCGCCGAGTCAAAGGAGAAGCCAGAAATATCGGGCACGTCGCCCCGGTTTACCTCGCTCAGCCAGGTGAGGAGTTCATTCTTCACCGACTTGGGCGACTCCAGGCGGACACGATCGGCCCCGTCCAGCACAAAGCGAAGGGCTCCTCGGGGGCTCTCGAAGCTGAGTTCCACTTCCACCTTCCCGTTGCTCTTGGTCGCGGCGATGGCCTGGGGATACTGACGCACCAGCAGGTCGGCGTAGTTCTCGTTGGTGGACACCACGACGTCCACCGGCCGCGGGGACTTTGCGTACTCCGGGCGCCAGGCCCGGGCTATCGCCACCACTTCGTCGCTGGCCTCAAAGGTGTCCGGCAACACGACCGGCATCGAGGTCATACGCGAAAAGCGATAGCCCTTGATCTCGTCGGTGTCCTTCACGCGCGCGACGAGATAACTGGCGCCGTTAAAGACGTCGATGACCAGCGGCTCGACCAGACGCGCCTTGCTGGTCGCCGAGAGATAGTCAAAAGCGAGGGCGCGGCGAAGATTGAGGGCCCGAAGAACGGGGGTGTAGTAGTTCGACGCTTCCAGTCCCCCGTCACTGGCGGGCACCTCGTTAAAGACACTGAAGGCACCCGACGTCCCGAAACCGCAGAAGGCCAAAGCCAGCTTCACGACCCGCTCCTCGGCGGGGGTGAAGTAGAGCAGTGGCGCGTACCCACTCTTGGGGTCGATCCGATAACCCACCGAACCGTCGTCGTGGGCAACCGTCTCGATGTCGAAGCCCAGGTCGCGAATGCGGGCCTTGTCCCGCTCGAACTTCTGGCGCACCGTGGCGTCGGCTCCCTCGTAGGCGCGAATCTTCTTGGGCCCTTTTGCCGACACGGGATACTCATCTATTTTCAGATCGCGCAGGATCTCCTCTTGGGTCAGCGGCCCGTACTGCCAAGCCCGCTGGAGGAGCAAGACCAGCGCGACGAGGCGTTCGCGGCTCTGCTCCACGCCCCCTCTAATCGTGCTCACTGTTCTTCCCGTTCTCGCATGTCACGAGGGTAGCGGGCGAGCGAGCGGTCGAGGGCAACCCGTGACGTGAGTAACGAGTCCACCTTCTAGAGGTCGGGTGTCTCCTCGCGACGCCACGTGCCCGATCGCCCACCGGATTTCTCCCAGAGGGCCACTCGCTCGACGGTCATCGTGCGATCGCTCGACTTGCACATGTCATAGATGGTGAGAGCGGCCACCGTGGCGGCCACCAGAGCTTCCATCTCGACGCCCGTGCGGTCAACGGTGTCCACTTCGGCTTCGATGTCGATGTACAGATCGGCGATAGTGAAGTTCACGTAGACGTTTCCTACCAGCACCGGGTGAGCCAGAGGCAGTAGCGCCGACGCCTGCTTGGCCGCCTGGATGCCCGCTACGCGGGCGGTAGCCAACACGTCTCCTTTGGTAAAAGTATTGGCGGCGACGGCCTCGGTGGTCGAGGCGAGCATGGTCACCCGACACCGGGCCAGGGCGCGACGAGCACTGACCTCAGAGGGCCCGATGTCCCGGGGAAAGGCCGCACCGGTAGGTCCACCCCGTCGTAGTTGGTGGAAGTCGTCCACCGCATAATGCTACGTCAGGAATGAGAATTGGTCCTTGGCCAGTAGAATACTTTGATTGCATTTTCACCCGGAGTGACCGCATGCCTACCTACGAATATGAGTGCCAACAGTGCCGCCAGCGTGTCGAGGCGGTACAGAAATTCACCGACCCCTCCCTGACCGTCTGTCCGCACTGTGGGGGCGAACTTCGCAAGGTCTTCTCCGCGGTGGGCATCGCCTTTAAGGGCAGTGGCTTCTACAAGAACGACAGTCGGGGGGCTAAGTCGACCTCCAAAGAGTCCGCCAGCGCTGCTGGTAACTCCGCGACGTCGAGCGAGACCAGCGCAACCAAGACCGAAGCCAGTAGCCCGACGGCGTCAACCACGACGTCGTCCTCATCCAGTACCACCGACTAGCAAAGTCCCGTAAATAAAGGCCTCTCGATACCGCATCGACGTTCCACGACCCGGCGGCGCAGCAGGGTCAACGGTAGGCTGGGCAACGTGATTCTCCCCTCGATCGAGACCCCCGACGATCTCCAGCCACTCTCGTACGAGCAGCTCACGCAACTCAGTCAGGAGATTCGAGAGTTCATCATCTCGAACGTCACCAAGACGGGCGGGCACCTCGGCTCCAACCTCGGGGTGGTGGAGCTCACCCTGGCCCTCCACCGCGTCTTCGAGTCCCCCAAAGACATCATCCTGTGGGACACCGGGCACCAGGCCTACGTGCACAAACTCCTCACCGGTCGTCGTTACGGATTTAAGAACCTCCGACAACGAGGCGGACTCTCGGGCTATCCCAACCGCTCCGAGAGCCAGCACGACTGGATCGAGTCCAGTCACGCCTCCACCGCACTTTCTTACGCGCACGGCCTCTCGGTGGCCCTCGAGCAGCGCAAGGAACTCATCGGACACGGCGGCAAGCGTCACGTGGTGGCGGTGGTGGGCGACGGTTCACTCACCGGTGGCATGGCCTTCGAGGCGCTCAATAACTTGGGCCACTCCAATCAGCGTGTCGTCATCATCTTGAACGACAACGGACGTAGTTACGCCCCGACCATCTCAAAACTCTCGGAGTCCCTGACCTCACTGCGACTTAACAAGACGTACTTAACCGTGCGCGAACGAATTCGCGGATTCGTGCCGCGGCTGCCGCGTGTCGGTCAAGCGGCCTACCTCGGCATTCACGGCGTGACGTCGGTCGCGCGCGAAATAGTGACCCCGCACGCCTTTTTCGAGAATCTCGGCGTCCGCTACGTCGGTCCGATCGACGGACACAACATCGAGGCCCTAGAGAGCGCCATCAAGGGTGCCGCCGAGTGGGACGGGCCGATCGTCGTTCACGCACTTACCCAGAAAGGTCGCGGCTACGAACCGGCTATGACCGACGACCTCAAGATGCACGACTACAAACTCCCCGCTTTTAGCGAGGGCCACGCCGTCGCGACATCGTTCACCCAGGCGTTCTCCGAGTCGCTGATAGCCCTGGCCGATCGTGATGAGCGCATCGTGGCCATCACGGCGGCCATGGCCGGGCCCACCGGGCTCTTAGACTTTCAGACCAAGTTTCCCGGCCGATTTTTCGACGTCGGCATCGCCGAGCAACACGCGGTGACAGCGGCGGCCGGTATGGCCATGGGCGGGCTCAAGCCGGTCTTTGCCGTGTACTCCACCTTTTTTTCACGGGCCTTTGACCAAGCCAACTTGGACGTGGGGCTGTTAAACCTGCCCGTGGTCTTCGTTTTCAAGAGTTCCGGCATCACCGGCGATGATGGGCCCAGCCACCACGGACTACTGGACATGGCGCTGTGTCTGGCCATCCCGAACCTCACGATCTTCGCGCCCTCCAGCGCCGAGGAGATCCCGGTCATGCTCGAGACGGCGCTCTCGATGAGTTCACCGACCGCTATTCGCTACCCCAAGACCGATCCCAAACCTTTCGACGGAAAGGTCGGATCAGGTTTGGACGCGCGTGAAGTAGCGCGCGGCGACGGATCCCTGTGCGTTTTGGCCGTCGGCAAAATGGCGCCCACCGCGTACGCCGCACTGGAACTTCTGGGCGAGGACGCCCAGCGCGTCACGCTCTACGACGTACGAGTGCTGCCTCCCGATGGCCGCATGATTGACGATGCCGTGGCCCACGAACGTGTCATCACCATTGAAGATGGCACCCGACAGGGTGGTGCCGGAACATTCATGGTCTCTGCCGTGCGTTCCCGAGCCCAGGAACTGGGGCGCCCCTTCCCCACCACTCGCATCATGGGTGTGCCTCGCGCGTATCTCGAACACAACAAACCGGACGACCTTCTCGCGGAACTCGGCCTTGATGCCGAAGGTCTCGCCAGCGCCTTTGCTCGTCTCCTCGCGGATCAGCCGGAGTTCCCCCCGGCTGTTCCCGAGGCGCCGCGGCCTCGCTACTTTTAGGAACTCTCCCTCTACACTTTGCTCGTGACAAACGACGTTGAAAAGTCTGAGGCCGAGTGGAAGGCGCAACTCTCGCCCGACCGGTACGCCGTTTTACGGAAGGCGGCGACCGAGGCTCCCTTCTCCGGATCGCTGCTTCACGTCGATGGCGACGGAGTGTTTCGCTGCGGCGGCTGCGGTCAAGTACTTTTTCGCAGTGAGCAGAAGTTCGACTCGGGCTGCGGCTGGCCGAGTTTTGACGCTTGCGAAGAGGGCACCGTTGTCGAGAGAGAGGACCGTTCCCTTTTTCGTACGCGCACCGAGATTCTCTGCGCGAGCTGTGGCGGACACCTAGGCCACGTCTTTGACGATGGTCCAACACCGACGGGGCTTCGCTACTGCGTTAACTCCCTCGCCCTTGACTACGACGAAACGGCGAACTAGACGTCGAGGAATCGTCGAATCGCAATAGCCGATCCGACCGAACCGATGACGACGCCTACCACCAGAACGACGAGGTTCGTCCCGATCAGTTTTGCCGTATCGAGTTGGAACTCGTTGTGCAGTGGATACCACGTGTGCAAGGCCGTCACGGCAAGGATCGCCACCACCGAACCCAAAAGCCCCTGCACGAATCCCTCGGTGATGTAGGGAATGCGAATGAACCAGTTGGTGGCTCCCACCAACTTCATCACCGATACCTCGCGTCGCCGGGCGAAGATGGCCATGCGAATCGTGTTCAAGATCAACACCGTCGCCGAGAGCAACAGTACGGCGGCTAGCGCCAGAAAGACGATCTGCAAGATACGGATCACCTTGTTCATTTCGCGAATCTGTTGGCCGGGGGTGGTCACCTGGTAGATGCCCGGCTCGTGCTCAAAAATGTTCTGTACGCCAAAGGCGTCGGACGGAACCACCGGTATGCACTGAAACGACGTGGGCATGTCGGCCACGGTGAGAACTTCAAACTCGTTGGCCGGCAGTTCAACCTTGGCTTGCGCATAGTCCTCGGCCTGGGTGTAGAACTTGCAGCTCTTGACAATCGGCAGACTCTTCAACTGGCTCTGCACCGCCGCTAATTTCACTGGACGACGCGGTGGGCTGCATCCAGACCGTCACGCGGGTTCCCTGCTGCCAGACGACGGACGCTTGGGCCGCGCTCTGCTTGAGCAACAGAGCCGATCCGACGAGGGCCAGCGAGACCGCGACGCACAGGACGGCGGCAATGGTCATCATGCGGTTTCGCCAGAGGTTGCTGAACGTCTCTTTGACGGCGTAGCGAAGATAGACCCTCATTAGATAGCAATACCTTCGTCGACCCCGTAGACGCCTCGAACCTGGTCGCGGATCATCTCACCACGATCGAGTTCCACGACACGGCGACGCATTCGGTCGACCAACGCCTTGTCGTGCGTCGCCATGACCACGGTGGTGCCGGTGCGATTAATCCGTTCGAGCAGCGCCATAATGGACTCGGAGTTCGACGGATCGAGATTGCCCGTCGGCTCGTCGGCCAAAAGAATGAGAGGGCGATTCACGAAGGCCCGCGCCACGGCCACTCGTTGCTGTTCTCCGCCGGAGAGTTCGTGAGGAAGGTTCTTCGACTTGTCGGCCAGGCCGACCAACTCGAGGATCTGGGGGACCTGGGACTCCACCGTCGAGCGGGGCCGCCCGATCACTTCGAGGGCGAAGGCCACGTTGTCAAAGACGCTTTTATTCGGCAAAAGTCGAAAGTCCTGGAAGACGCAGCCGATATTGCGCCGCAGATAGGGAACACGCCACTTGGGCAGTTCTCCGATGTCCCGACCGGCTTCCAGGATGCGGCCTTGATCGGGGTGCTCCTCGCGCAGAAGGAGTCGCAGGAACGTCGTCTTGCCCGATCCCGAAGCACCCACCAGAAAGACGAACTCGCCCTTTTCGATGTCGAGGGTGATGTCCTTGAGCGCGGGTGTCCCGTTCTTGTACGTCTTCGATACATTTTCGAATCGGATCACGGCGTCACCCCCTCGAGTTCAGTGTTGTGGTGCGTTTCGGACACAGCGATACACGCATTCTACTTTGGGCCTCTTGCGAGATTGAACCACGAAAACCAGTCATTTGTTGCGTCTACAAACTCTTAGGATGCGGAACTGCGCTGTCGACGTAGTTCGGCTTCCATAAAGTCGTCGAGGTCACCGTCGAGAACCGCGTCCACGTTGCCGGTCTCAAAGTCCGTGCGGTGATCCTTCACTAATTGATAGGGCGCCTGCACGTAACTGCGTATCTGTGATCCCCACGCGTTGTCTCCACGATTACCGCTCAGCGCATCCATTTCGGACTGACGCTGCGCGCGAGCGCGCTCGGCCAGCTTGGCTTCGAGGATCTGCATGGCGCGCGCCCGATTCTGATGCTGCGAACGTTCGTTCTGACACGTCACCACGACACCGGTGGGCAAGTGCGTGATGCGCACCGCCGAGTCCGTTTTATTGATGTGCTGTCCCCCCGCGCCCGAGGAACGGAAGGTGTCAATGCGCAGGTCCTTCTCGTCGATCTCCACTTCGGCGGCGTTGTCGTCGAGCAGCGGCGTCACTTCGAAACTGGCGAAACTCGTCTGACGCCGTGCCTGGGAGTCAAAGGGGCTAATGCGAACGAGGCGGTGCACCCCTCGTTCGGCCGAGAGCCACCCGTAAGCGAAGCGACCCTTCACAATGAACGTCGAGGACAAGAGTCCGGCCTCTTGACCCTCGCTGGCCTCGTCGATCTCCACACCAAACTTTCGTCGCTCGGCCCAGCGCGAGTACATGCGGAGCAACATCTCGGTCCAGTCCTGAGCGTCGGTGCCCCCCGCACCGGCGTGCAGTTCGACGATGGCGTCGTTCTCGTCGTAGGGGCCACTGAAAAGACTCTGCGTCTCGAGCGCCGCGATAGCTCGCCCGAGGTCGTCTACGGACTGCGCCAGTTCGTCAAAGACCGACCCATCGGCCTCCCCCGACTCGAGCGAGTCGCTAGCAAACTCTGCCAGGACGGCGGCGTCATCGAGCGCGCTTCTTAGTGCGTCGAAGGACTCTAGGTCGTTGCTGAGACGCCCGAGCTCCGTCGTGACTTCGCGAGCGTGGTCTTGGTCGTCCCAAAGATTGGGATTCGCCGCCAGATCGTTCAAGAGGGCGTGTCGCGCCCGGCTCGCGTCAATCTTGAGATAGTCGCGAGCAGCCGTCCACCTGGTCTCTAGCTCTTCAATGGATGAGCAGAGCGAGACGTAGGGCGTTTTCCGCCTTAGGGTCGGCCATGGCATTTGCCGAACTTGCGGCCCGAGCCACACCAGCAGACGTCGTTGCGACCAAGCTTTTCGCGTTGGGGCGCGGGCTTAGTGGTCGCGCGCCCGGCGGCGACAGGCGGTGTGAGCGGCGAGGCGTGCGCGGGCAGCTCCGTCGCACCGGGTGCGACTTGATTGGCGTTGGTCAGCGCGCCTTCGAGGCCTTGGTCGTCGTCGGTCACTTCGCTGGCCGCCGGCGCCGCTTCGACGTGGGTGATGTAGCGCACGTAGTCAATGTCAACCGCTTCGAGAAGGTGCTCGAACATCAAGTACCCCTCTTTTTGCCACGCGGTCAAGGGGTCCTGCTGCGCCACCTGGCGAAGATGAATACCGTCTCGTAGGTAGTCCATCTCCGAGAGATGATCACGCCAGCGTTGATCGAGGATCTGGAGCATCACGTCGCGTTCGATCTCTTTGGCCGTGTCGAGTCCGCCGGGATAGTCCTCCGACTTCTTCTCGTACTTAGCCACCGCCTCGTCGATGACGAGACCGCGCCACCTCTTCCACGTCGTCGTACGCCTTTAGGGTCTCGACGTTCAGCTCGGTCGGGTAATACGTCTGGAGGTCCAGCACCAGGGCGTTGAGGTCCCACTCTTCGTGGAAGCCCGCGCCAACGTGCTGATCGACCACGTCAGTCGATGCGCTCTTCAATGAGCTCGATCGTGGCGTCGTGAATGTCTTCTCCGTCGATCACCTGCTGGCGGCGCTTGTAGATCACCTTGCGCTGCTCGTTCATGACCTCGTCGTACTTGAGGACGTCCTTACGAATCTCGGCGTTACGACCTTCTACTGTGTTTTGCGCTCGCTCGATCGCTCTCGACACCATCTTGGCTTCGATGGCCTCTTCATCGGGCATGGCACGGTCCATCACCCACGAGACGGCGCCCGTGGCAAACATGCGCAACAGGTCGTCTTCTAAGGAGAGATAGAAGCGGCTCTCCCCCGGGTCACCCTGGCGGCCCGAACGACCGCGCAACTGATTGTCGATGCGCCGCGAGTCGTGTCGCTCGGTCCCCAGCACGTAGAGCCCGCCCAACTCGCCGCACGTCGTCACCTTCGGCTTGGGTAACGGGCTTCCACTTGGCTCAGCGCCTTCTCGTAGGCGGCGTCGAACTCCTCGGTGCCCGGAGACAAACCTTGGCCGATGGCGTCACGCGCGGCCAGACCTTCGAAGTTGCCACCCAGAATCACGTCAACGCCTCGACCGGCCATGTTGGTGGCCACGGTCACGGCGCCCTTACGGCCCGCTTGAGCCACGATCTCGGCTTCGCGAAAGTGCTGTTTCGCGTTCAACACCTCGTGCGGAATACCGGCCTTCGACAGTTCGCGCGAGAGCAGTTCTGACTTCTCGACCGAGGCCGTACCGAGAAGCACCGGCTGGCCGCTGTCGGAGCGCTCGCGCACGTCGTCCACGATGGCCCCGAACTTCGCCGCCTCGGTCTTATAGATGAGGTCCGGCTTGTCGTCACGAATGGCCGGTTGGTTAGTCGGTATGGGCACGACCGAGAGACCATAGGTGTTGCCGAACTCGGCCGCCTCGGTCTCCGCGGTACCGGTCATGCCGGCCAACTTCTCGTAGAGACGGAAGTAGTTCTGCAGGGTGACCGTGGCCCAGGTGTGATTCTCTTCTTGGATACGCACGCGCTCTTTCGCCTCGACCGCCTGGTGGAGGCCATCACTCCACCGTCGCCCCTCGAGGGTGCGGCCCGTGAACTCGTCGACGATCTTCACTTCGCCGGCGTCCACGAGATAGTCCTTATCGCGGTGGAAGAGCTCCTTCGCGCGAAGGGCCTGACCTAGCTGATGGACGTAGTTGGTGGCGACGGCGTCGTAGAGGTTGGTCACGCCGAGTTGGCGCTCCACCTTCTCAATACCCGCTTCGGTCGGCACGACGGTCTTCTTCTCTTCGTCCACTTCGTAGTCGGTGTCGCGGGTGAGCGACCGCGCAATGGAGGCGAACTGGTAGTAGAGCTTGGTGACGTCCGAGGCCGGTCCTGAGATGATGAGCGGAGTACGGGCCTCGTCGATCAAGATGGAGTCGACCTCGTCGACGATGGCGTAGTGGTGACCACGCTGGACCATGTGCTCACGTGCGTCGCGCCATGTTGTCGCGCAGGTAGTCAAAACCGAACTCGGTGTTGGTGCCGTACGTGACGTCGGCGGCGTAGGCCGCGCGCTTGTCGTCAAAGTCCGGCAGATCGGGGCCGACGCGTCCGACCGTAAATCCCAAGCCATCGGTGCACTTGCCCATCCAGTTGGCGTCGCGAGAGGCCAGGTAGTCGTTGACGGTCACGACGTGAACGCCCTCGCCGGCCAGCGCGTTCAAGTACACCGGCAACGTCGAGACCAGCGTCTTGCCTTCACCGGTCTTCATTTCGGCGATCCACCCGAAGTGCAGGGCCATCCCGCCCATGAGTTGGACGTCGTAGTGGCGCTGGCCCAGTACTCGGGTGGCGGCCTCGCGCACCACGGCGAAGGCCTCGATTAAGAGGTCGTCCAGCGTCTCGCCGTCGGCCAAGCGGGCGCGAAACTCGTCGGTCTTCGCCGCAATTCCTCGTCGCTGAGGGCCGCCATCTCGTCTGCCGAGGTCGTTGATCGGCCCGACCAACTCCGCGAGTTGACGAACTCGCTTGCCCTCGCCGGCCTTCAAAATCTTCTGAAATACGCTCATATCGTGCTTTACCCTACCGGTCCACAAGGCTATTAAGTGGGCTGCGAGTGCTGACCTGGTCTTTGACCCCACACTTGCCTGCGGCGGTGTCCGTGCGCACTTCGGGCAGCTTCCCGCTCTCCTGAAGTGGAATCGCACACTTCACCGGCTCCCTCGATGACCGCGTGATCACGTCAGGGCAGGACTTACTTCTAAACCGCGCCATGCTCAGCGTCCATGAGACGCCTTACGTGGGTCGTTTTGCCCGCGACTGGCATCGACTTTCAACCACAGACCACTCGCAGCCCAGGGAACAGTCTACGGCCTTGGCGCTCAGACCTTCGGGCGCTCGGCCAGTACGAGGAGGAGCCGCACGCTCAAGACCACGCTGGCGAGAGGCACCAGCATGCGGCGCCAACCCCGGGCCGTTTGATTCTCGAAGCGAAGTGCGCTGCGGTGGTGGGCTATCAACATGGCGCGCGGCGCGCGGGCGCGTGAAACGCCTTCGATGTGGGTGACCACAGCATCGCTGGTCGCCGCCACGCTGAAGCCGTGTTCGCGGAGTTGCCCAGCAGAGCGCCATCTCTTCAGCAAACATGAAGTAGCGCTCGTCGAAACCCCCGACCAGTTCGAAGGCGGAGCGTCGCACGAGAAAAAAAGCCCCCGACACCCAGTCCACCGTGCCGTCAGTACGAGCCGAGCGATAGTGCTGGGTGGCCGGGTTGTTCGGCCACAGCGGAGAGAGCAGCGCGTGCACTCCCGCCAGCCACATGTTGGGGAAGACGCGCAGCGAGGGATAGACCGTGCCGTCGGGTCGAAGAATGGTCGGGCCGACGAGAGCCACGTTCGGGTGTTCGTCTAAGTAGTCAACCAACGCCTTCACCGCTCCGCGATGAACGACCACATCGGGGTTGGAGACGAGCACGTAGGTAGTAGCTCCCGCCAACGCCACTCCGCGATTCACGCCGCGGCCATAGCCCAGGTTGACCCCCGGGGATACCAGAACGATCCCCAATGCGTTCAACTCCGACGGCACCGAACCCACCTCGCCGTTCTCCACGACAACGACGTGGGAGACGTCGTTGTCATGCAGCGAATCCGACGCACTCGACGAGAATGTCATCAGCGTGATAGTCAACGACGACGGCCATGACGTCGTTCTCGACGTGCTCACGTGGTGTCTCAAGAAAACGACGATCGTTCACTAGGCGTTCGACGGCGCCGTGCCACTCGGGCAGTGACTCCCACCTCGCGGCGAACCGGTGGGTGTCGAGGTCGCTGCGAGTTGGTCGGGCGGCGACCTGAAACGCGGCCAGCTCGCGAGACTCAATCGGTGTCGCAAAGCCCTCGTCTCTACCCAGCAACGCTCCGACGTACTCAGCGATGTCGAACCAGGTCGTAGCCCCGCTGTTCGCCACGTGCCACAGCCCGCCGGGACGTGCACGCACGAAGCGTACGAGAGCTCGTGCTAAGTCGCTCGACGCGGTCACGGTGCCCGTCTGGTCGTTCGACGAATCGCACGTCGGCGCCCGAGGTCGCGCGATCAGCGATGGTGTGGACCACGTTCTTGCCGCGCACGCCCATCACCCACGAGGTGCGCACGATGGTGTCCTCCGGCGTGCAGTGAGCTCACCGTCACGCTTGGACGCGCCGTAGACGTTCAGCGGGTTCGGCTCGTCGCTCTCCACGTACGCCTCACCTTTCCTACCGTCGAAGACGTAGTCCGTCGAGATAGTGACGAGATGTGCGCCCACGTCGTGCGCGCCCCACGACATGTTCGCAGTCCCACGCTCGTTCACGGCGAAGCAGGCGTCCACGTCACCTTCGGCTCGATCGACCGCGGTGTAGGCGGCGAGATGCACGACCACGTCGGGTCGGGTCGCGTCAGGGATCGAAGGACGGCGTCTCGATCAGTGACGTCGAGTTCGTGATGCGTGAGCCCGAGAACCTCAAACTCATCGTCCCTGATCTCTTCGTCCGGCTGAAACGACGAGTCGCCGCCCAGCGGCGTCACCCCGGCGAGGACATCGAGAAGGTCGACACCGACCTGTCCGCCGGCCCCCGTCACCATTACCCGCGTGGCGCGACTCACGTTCGTTCGCTCTCGCGAGGGCGTACGTGCACCACGTCGCCGACGCCGAACGTCCGGGTCTCGCCCTCCACCACCACAAGAAGGCGACCTTCGTCGTCGACGCCCACGGCGAAACCCACGAAGGTGGCATGCTGCTGCTCCACTCGCACGAGTGAGCCGATCGTCGACAGTGCGCGCTCATACTCGCCTCGCACTGCGGCTCGACCCTCGTCACTGGCCAATCGCTCGCGACGACCCTCCATCTCCTCTAAGAGAATGTCGAGAAGCGCCCGGGGAACGATGGTGAGCCCAGTCTCGCGACGCACCGAGGTCGCGGGGACGTCCTCGGGTCCGTCGAAGGCCAGATTGACGCCGAGGCCGACCACGACGGCGAATCCCCGCCCGGTCTCGATCACCTCGGCCAGCAGTCCCGCCAGTTTGCGGTCGCCCACGACCAAGTCGTTCGGCCACTTCAACTGAGCACGAAGCCCGCTCAGTCGCTCTATGGCGCGTGCGGGCCGTGAGCGCCACCAGCAGCCACGACGAGTTGTAGTTGATCGGCGTCGAGGGGCGGGCGGAGAAGGACCGAACAGAGCAGCGACGCGCGAGGAGGCGAGACCCACTGGCGGTCCAGGCGTCCCCGACCGGCCCGCTGAAAATCAGCGAGGACGACGTGTCCCTCGGCCAGGTCGTCGGTCACTAGTTGCTTGAGGTAGGTATTCGTCGAGTCGATCTCTTCGAAGTGCTCGACACGCCAGACCAAGGGACCCACATCCAAAGATTAGGGTTTAGAGGGCAAGTGCTAGAAATGACGGGCTCGCTACGGAGGATCATCGTGATAAAGAAAGTGCTCATCGCCAATCGGGGAGAGATCGCCGTTCGCGTGATCCGCACCTGCCGCGAAATGGGCATCGCCACGGTGGCCGTCTACTCCGAACTTGATCGCAACGCTCTGCACGTCCGTCTGGCCGATGAGGCCTACGCCCTCGGGGGTCAAACCGCCGCGGAGAGTTATCTCAACACCGAAGCGATTCTGGACGTCATCGCCCGCTCAGGCGCGGACGCGGTGCACCCGGGCTATGGCTTTTTCTCGGAGAACACCGACTTCGCGCGGGCCATTACCTCCATGGGCGTGACCTTCATCGGGCCTCCGCCCGAAGCGATCGAGGTGATGGGCGACAAGATCTCCTCACGCTTGGCCGCCGAAGCGGCCGGGGTCGCCGGCGTGCCTGGTCGAAGTGAAACCTTGACGAGCGCCGATGAGGTAGTCGCCTTCGGTCGCGAGTTCGGGTGGCCCGTCGCCATCAAGGCCGCCTACGGCGGTGGCGGACGCGGCATGAAGGTGGTCAACGAAGAGAGCGAAGCCGCACCGGCCCTCGAGAGCGCCCAGCGCGAAGCGCTTAGCTACTTCGGTCGCGACGAGTGCTACTTAGAGCGCTATCTCACCTGGCCGCGCCACATCGAGATGCAAGTGCTCGCTGACACGCACGGCAACACCTTGTGGCTTGGAGAACGTGACTGCTCGGCCCAGCGGCGCCACCAGAAGTTGATCGAGGAGTCACCGGCTCCCAACTTTCCCGACGAGGTGCGCCGGGCCATGGGTGAAGCGGCCGTCAAGGTCTCCAAGGCTTGTGGCTACGTGAACGCCGGCACCGTCGAGTTCCTCTACCAAGACGGTGAGTTCTTCTTCTTGGAGATGAACACGCGTCTCCAGGTGGAGCACCCCGTCACCGAACTCGTTACGGGGCTCGACCTCGTGGAGTGGCAGCTGCGTATCGCCTCGGGCGAAGCGCTGGACTTTGGACAAGACGATGTTCGTCGCGACGGGCACGCCATTGAAGTTCGTATCAACGCCGAAGATCCCACCGGTGGCCGCTTCATCCCCTCCCCTGGAACTATCACCCGGTTCGATCAGCCCGCCGGCCCGGGTGTTCGACTCGACGCCGGTTACAGCGCGGGCGACACGATCTCGCAGTTCTACGACAACTTGATCGGCAAGCTCGTGGTGTGGGGCACCGACCGGGAAAAGGCTCGTCGTCGAATGTTGCGCGCCATTGAAGAGACGGTCATTGAGGGTGTGGCCACCACCTTGCCGGCCGACGTCATCATTCTCTCCAGCGAGGACTTCGTCCACGGCACCCACTCCACCCGGTGGGTGGAGACCAACCTGGATTTCTCCGAGTTGCACCCTGCTGCGTCGCCGGTCGTCTCGATTGGCGACGGGGCGGTGCGCAAAGACGTCACCGCGGAGGTAAACGGGCGTCGCATCACGGTCGCCCTCTGGGTGCCCGACAACGACGACGACGTGTCCGAGCGACCCCAGAGCACAGCTCGCAAGCCCCGACGTCAGCACCACTCGGGCGTTTTGGGCAGTGGATCTGGCAAAGTAACGGTCCCGATGCAGGGCACCATTGTCAAGGTCAACGTTGAAGTGGGACAGGCCGTTGAGGCGGGCGACACCGTGGTCATCCTCGAAGCCATGAAGATGGAAAACACCGTGAACGCAGAAAAGTCGGGCGTGGTAACCGCCGTCAACGTAGCGACCGGTGATCAAGTCGGCGGCGGCGACGTGGTCGTGGAGATCGAATGACGCTCCAAGAGCGGGCCAGTGACGTCATCGAAGGCCTGCGCGACGAGCTGATCTCGCTAAGTCACTTCATTCACGATCACCCCGAACTCGGCTACGAAGAGTACGAGTCCTCCGCCGTCCTCGCTGACTTCGTCGAGGGCCACGGTTTTGAGGTCGAACGAGGCTCGGCCGGACTACCCACGGCCTTTCGGGCGACCAAGGGCACCGGAGATCTTCACGTCGTCTACTGCGCGGAGTACGACGCCCTGCCCGATGTCGGACACGCCTGCGGTCACAACATCATCGCGACCTCCTCTCTCGGCGCGGCCATCGGGCTCGGCGCGGTCGCCGACGACGCGGGCGTCACCGTCACCCTGCTCGGAACTCCGTCGGAGGAAGGTGGCGGCGGCAAGATCGACCTTTTAAACGCGGGATACTTCGACGACGAGCACGCCGCCATGATGGTGCATCCCTTCCCGAGCGATCGCCTGGAGGCGACCGTGCTCGCCGTTGATCATTTCGACGTGATCTACCTGGAAAAGAGGCCCACGCCTCCGCCGCCCCGTGGGAGGGCGTCAACGCCCTCGACGCGCTCACGATCGCCCAGGTAGCCCTCGGCCTTCTTCGCCAGCAGTTCCGGCCCGGCGACCAGTTGCACGGCATCGTGACCGAGGGCGGTTCGGCCGCCAACATCATCCCCAGCCGGGCGGTCGGGCGCTTTATGGCCCGATCGGCCACGTTTGATCGTCTGGCCGAACTGAGAGAGCGCGTGAACGCCTGCTTCGAGGCGGGTGCGCTCGCCACCGGCGCCACCATCGCCTTCGAAGAATTGGGGCATCCCTTCTCCCACCTGGAGTCCGATCCGGACATCCTCGCTTCACTACCGCCACGCCGCCGAAGCGCTCGGGCGTGAGTTTCCACCTCGACGACGAGGAAGCGTCCTCGACCGACCATCTCCACCGACATGGCCAACGTCTCTCTCGTGGTCCCGTCCATCCACCCACTCCTTATGATCCCCACCAACGGCGCGGTCAACCACCAGCCGGAGTTCACGGCGGCCTGCATCACGCCCGGCGCCGATCAAGCGGTCATCGACGGCGCCGCTCGCACTGGCCACACCGCCATCGCCGTAGCCAAGGACGCCGAAGCTGCGCCAACGACTGCATGAGCCCGCACATGATGCTCGAACACGCTCGTCTTGCACGTCCAAGACCGGGTGAAGAAGACAACTTCGAAGCTTCCGCTGCGTACGGCGCTACCGATCATCGAGTCGGCACCGGGCTGCCACGGCGCGGAGTTTCGCCGTCAGGCGGAAGATCCCTCGGTCTATCTTCTTCTCGTGCGCTGGGACTCCGTTGAGGCGCACATGGCCTTTCGAGAGACCGATCTCTACGTCTGCGTGGCGCGCGTTGACCCACCCGTTCTACGTCGGAGCGCTCGAGGTCACGCACTTTCACGAGCCGATCGAGCCTTAACTCGCTGATAGAGGCCGAACTCGTCGCAAGACGTCAGCGACTTCGCCCAAGCGTGGCCAGTCGCGACAGCGCGACTTTCATGGGATACAGCAGATTGGCCGATCCCCGGGCGGCCGTGCTCACGTCCTCCAGGGCCACGCGAACCCCGTCGTTGTCGCGCGACGTCTTGAGCAGGCGCACTCGTTCGACCTGGGCACGTTGTTGGAGTTCATCGATGGGAAAGACATCCGTCTTCGTCGTCTCGTCGTCCGCGAACTTGATTGACGCCCACGACTATCTTCTCGCCCCGCTCCACGTGGCGCGCGAACTCGTAGGCCGCCGCCTCAATCTCGTCTTGGAGGTAGTGGGCTTCGATGGCCGCGACGGATCCCCCCAGTTCGTCAATGCCTTGATGTACTCGCGGGCCAGTTGTTCCACCTCGTCGGTTAGCGTCTCGAGGAAGTATGAGCCGGCCAGGGGGTCTACGGTGTCGGCGATCCCCGACTCGTAGCCCAATGATCTGCTGAGTGCGCAGAGCCAGCTCGGCCGCCCGTTCCGTGGGCAGACCGAGCGCCTCGTCAAAGCCGTTGGTGTGCAGGCTCTGCGTGCCGCCGAGCGTGGCGGCCAGCGCTTGAAGCGTCACGCGCACGATGTTGTTCTCGGGCTGTTGGGCGGTCAGCGTCGAGCCGCCGGTCTGGGTGTGAAATCGCAGCATGGTGGACTTAGGGTCGGTTGAGTGAAAGCGTTCGCGCATGATCGACGCCCACAGACGCCTGGCGGCGCGGTACTTGGCGACCTCTTCAAAGAGGTTGTTGTGGGCGTTGAAGAAGAAGCTGAGCCGCGGCGCGAAGTCGTCGAGCGCCAGGCCGGCGGCCAGGGCCGCCTCCACGTAGGCGATGCCGTTGGCCAGGGTGAAGGCGATCTCCTGGACCGCGGTCGAACCCGCCTCTCGAATGTGATAGCCCGAGATGGAGATGGTGTTCCACGTTGGGCATCTCTTTCGCGCAGTAGGCGAAGGTGTCCACCACGAGACGCATTGACGGTCGCGGCGGATAGATGTACGTGCCGCGCGCCACGTACTCCTTCAAGATGTCGTTCTGAATTGTTCCGCGCAGTTGTGCACCCCGACACGCCCTGCTCTTCGGCGACGAATTGGTAGAGCAACAACAAAGTCGAGGCCGTCGCGTTGATCGTCATCGACGTCGTTACCTCATCGAGGGGCAGACCCGCGAGGAGAAGGCGCATGTCCTCGAGCGACGAGATGGCCACCCCGACCTTGCCCACCTCCCCCTCGGCGCGCACGTGGTCGGCGTCCAGGCCCATCTGCGTCGGCAGGTCGAAGGCGCACGAGAGACCGGTCTGGCCCGCCTCGAGAAGGAACTTGAAGCGTTCGTTGGTCGCCTCGGCCGTGCCGAATCCGGCGTACTGGCGCATGGTCCAGAGCCGTCCGCGGTACATGGTCTCTTGCACACCGCGGGTGTAGGGATAGTGACCCGGGCTCGCCCAATTGGATCGCTTCGTCGAAGTCCTTCAAGTCCGCGCTGCGATAGACGGTCTTAATTTCGATCCCCGAATCGGTGACGCGCTCGTTCAGAAGTCACCGCTCCAAAGATTACGCCGTTGACCCGAAAAAACGCGGGGGCCACGCGCTAACCGACGGGTAAACCTGCGGAGAGCGCCATCTCGAAATCGGTCAAGATAGCTGGATGTACTGCTCAAACTGTTACGCCCACCATGAACGACGGAACGCCTGTCCGTCGTGCCAACGTAATCCTTGCCGCCGACCGCTCGAGGCACGATCGACCTGCGTACGGGCCTCATGCTCGCGGGATGGTGGCGACGGGTGGGCTCGACATTTTCGCCGACTACATCGTGCATGTTTCTCCCGACGTTGCTCATCTACTCTATGTTCGCCGAACTCGACGGACTGCAGATCGGCTCCCTCGTGCACCATCTAGCGGCCCAGGGCGTCTACTTCGTCCCCATGTTGAGCGGCGCACGGGCGGACAGACGGTCGGCAATCGCGTGGCGATCACGCGAGTTCGCGACGCCACCAGCGGCCATCGTCTCGCCGAGCTCCAATCGTTCAAGCGTTGGGCTTCGTGGCGCTGCACTTGGCCATCGGTTTGATCCCGTGGTCGCCTCACGCGATTGTGGCGTTCCTGGTCATCGTCCTGGCGACATGCCTCTATCCGCTCTGGGACCCCAGGAATCAAACTCTTGCACGACAAGTTCGCCAACACCATTGTGGTGGTCGCTTAAACGCCTCACCGGGTGTGGCATGCAGAGATCGTCGTACTCGGCGATGACGATCTCACCGGCGTCCTCGCCACAGGCCGGGCACTTCGGGATCGCGACGGACCTTGAAGGTCCGGAACTCTTGCTCCAGCGAGTCGTACGTCAACAAGACGGCCGACGAGCGGCTCCCCAAGTCGAGTAACAATCTTGATCGCTTCGACCGCCTGAATCGAACCGATGATGCCCGGCAGCACGCCGAACACGCCGGCCTCAGCGCAACTGGGGGCGAGTTCAGCGGGCGGCGGCTCGGGGATCATGCAGCGATAACACGGCCCGACGTAGGGGCTGAAGACCGTGACCTGACCCTCGAAGCGAAAGATCGAACCGTGCACCACCGGAATGTTCTTCAGCAGCGCGGCGTCGTTCACCAGGTAGCGCGTCGGGAAGTTGTCGGTGCCGTCCACGATGACGTCGTAGCCATCGATGATGTCGAGAATGTTGTCTGCGCCGAGTCGCGTGTCGTAGGTCACGACGTTGACGTCGGGGTTCATCGCCGTGAGGGCCGCTTTCGCGCTGTCGACCTTGCGCATGCCCACGCGATCGAGATGTGTGCAAGATCTGTCGCTGAAGGTTGGACGCAGTCGACCACGTCCATGTCGATGATGCCAATCGTGCCCACTCCCGCGGCCGCCAGATAGAGGGCCGCGGGAGAGCCGAGTCCGCCCGCGCCGAGCAGTAAGACCTTGGACGCCAAGAACTTCATCTGGCCCTTTTCGCCCACTTCGGGCAGCAGGGTGTGGCGCTGGTAACGGTTGCGCTGATCGGAGGTCAAAGTCCGAGGCGTGGTCCAGGTGTGACCCTCGTCCTTCCACTTGTTGAACCCGCCCGCCACGGAGACCACGTCGCGTAGCCGAGGTCTTGGAGAGTCTTGGCGGCGAAGGCGCTGCGCGTTCCCCCGCGCAGTAGACGGCAATGGGCGCGTTCTTGTCGCTGATGCGACCCTCAATGGAGAACTCCAACTGGCCGCGCGGCACGTGAACGGCCCCCGGAACCGCACCTTGCTCGTACTCGTCGGGCTCGCGAACGTCAAGAATCGTCTAGTGCTCGAGGCTCGCCGCGACCTCGTCGGGGGTTAACCTCACGGATCTCGGCCTTCGCGGCGTTCAGTAGGTCTCGCGGTGATGACACAGGGACACTCCTCTTTCGGTGGAGAAATCTTACCTGCTGGGTCAACATTCCGTCGTCGGGCCCCTGCTAAACCCGAGGCCGTGGATCTGCGCTCCTCTTGGCCCAACGGCGAATGACGCGCTCCTTTGACGGAACCGCGGTTGACGTGGGCTGGCTCGATCACCTGTGCCGACGGCGCTCTGGGCGCCCACGGCGGGCAACGCCGCGGGCGTTCGTTTCTACACCCTCGACTCGTCGTACGTGGAGGAGTACCTGGCGGTCGCTACCGACGACGAATGGCGAGAAGTTCACGCCGCTACGAGGGATTGCGTCGGGCGGGCGCGCTCGTGCTCGTCACGGCGCGCGTCGAATGACTACTTACAGCGCTACGGCGAGAACGACAAGTCCGAGTCCGCGCTCGGTGACGAGTCCGCCTGGCCCCTTCCCTACTGGCATACCGACGCCGCGATGGCCACGATGGCCTTTTGCTCCTGCTCGAAGAGAGCGGCTGGCAGGCGGCATTATGGGGCAACTTCCGACACGGCGACGCCGTGCTTGGGCTGGCTCAACGTCCGACGACGAAGAGCTCTTCGCGACCGTTTTCATCGGCCGGGGTGATGGCAACGATCGCAGCGTCTTCGTCACTCTCTCGTCGGGTTCCTTCCCGTCAGACGAGGGTGACGCGACTTAGTCCGAGGGACGTTCCGTCGTAGCCGAGGTGGGCGCGGACGTAGCGCCGCGCAACGTGGTCGTCGAGAGGTCGCTGAGATACTCGACGAGAGTTCGAGCCGAGAACGCGGTCCCGCCTTTGTCACATAGCCCCGAGGCGCGTCGGCCCGGCCGGGTCCGGCGATATCAAGGTGGGCCCACGGCTTGCCCGAGGTAAAACGCCGCAGGATCAGGGCGCCGACAATCGAACCGGCCCGCGGTGGCTTGCCGATGTTCTTCATGTCGGCGATGTCGGACTCAATGTGCGCTCTCGTAGCTATCGACGAGTGGCATCCGCCACAGCATCTCGCCCGATCGTTCACTGGCGGCCGCCAGTTGCGTCGCCAGTTCGTCATTGGACACGTACATGGCCCCTACTTCGTCACCGAGCGCCACGTTCTGCGCGCCCGTCAGCGTCGCCACGTCCACGATGACGTCGGGCTCGGCGTCAACGGCCAGACTCAGCCCGTCGGCCAAGATCAATCGACCTTCGGCGTCGGTGTTGAGCACCTCAATGGTCATACCGTTGCGAATCGTGAGGATGTCGCCGGGCTTGGTGGCTTTGTCGCCCACCAGGTTCTCCGTGAGCGGCGCGATGGCGGTAACGCGAACGGGCAACTTTAATCGGCTGGCCAACGACGTGACGGCCATCACGACGGCCGCCCCGGTCATGTCGGTCTTCATCGCCATCATGCCCTCGGGCGTCTTCATCGAGAGACCGCCCGAGTCGAAGGTAACCCCCTTGCCCACCAGGGCGACGTGAGGAATCGTGACGCCGGGCATCGGGTCGTAACGGGCGTAGACCAGCCGGGTCGGTTGCGCCGAGCCCAGGCCCACTCCTAGCAGCCCACCCAGTCGCTCCTCTCTGATCTTCGTCTCGGTCCAGACCTCAACTCGTACGTGCTCGTCGCTGCTCAGACGATCGTCAATGGCGCTCGCGAGAGTCCTCGGCGACATGTCACCGGCCGGCGTATCGACGAGGAACTTGGCCCAGTTGACGGCCTCGGCGACGAGTGCGCCGGTGGCCACGCCTTCGGTCACCGCATCGTGAACCTCAACCGTGGGCAGCGGCACGCCGACGGGCACGACGTCAAAGTTGATCGAAGGGCCGTGATCTTTGAAACTGTACGCCGACAACAGGGCGCCTTCGGTGAGTGCCTGGGCCACGCCCGCGGGACTCTCTACCCCTTCCGTCGGCAAGAGAAAGGCCAGCGGTAACTCTCCCGCGGCCCGCACCGCACTGGCGCCGGCCAATCGATAGTTCTGCAGGAGTTGATCACTCGCACCCAACGACACGAAGATCACGTTGGTCTCGCGAAGTGACCGGAGCACCACCGCACTCCCCGCTTCACCCTTTAAACCTTGGCGGGTGTTCCACTCCTTGGACAGGGTGCGAGGGACATCGAGGCCGCCCACGCTCGAGGGGATGGCCTTGCTGATCGTGCCGACACCGTCGCGAAAGAGCACCGGTATGACCACGGTCGGTTGACTCAAAGCCTCCTTGATGGAGGACACCCGCGCGAATCGACTCACGAGGACAACTTCTTCGTCTTGGCCGTGAGGTGCGTTGGACCCTCGGCCCAACGTGCCATCGCCCACACCAAGTCACTCAACCGATTGAGGTACTGATTCACCAACGAGTTCTCGAGCGGATACGTTACGGCGACCCGCTCGGCGCGGCGCACCACCGTGCGCGCCACGTCGAGGGCGGCGGAGAGTTGACTCTCACCCGGCACCAGAAAATCGCTGGGCATGTCCGTCTCGTCGGCCAGGGCGTCAATCTCGTGTTCGAGCCGCTGCACCATGGCCGCCGTGATGAGCGACTTCTCGGCCACGAGTTTGCGGCGATTCTCGGGCAACGTGGCCACTTCGGCCATCAACACCCAGAGGTCTCGTTCGATGGAAATGAGCAACTCGTTCATTCGAGATGACTTCTCGCTGAGTGAACGCGCCCAGCCCAAGGCGGCCTGCGCCTCATCGACCGCGCCGTTCACTTCGATGGGCTGTGAACTCTTTGGTACACGGCCTCCGAAATAGAGTCCCGTCGTTCCGTCGTCACCCCCGCGCGTGTAGATCTTCACGTCGTCAGCGTAGTTAAACAAAGTGGTGCCAGTAACCTGAACATGCAATGGAGCCCTTACGACCGCCGTACGCTCGCCCGGGTCTCGACGATCCGTATCTCAAGGCGCTCTCCGAACGCGTACTGATCTTTGACGGCGCCACCGGCACCAATCTCCAACTCCGACACCTCAACGCCGACGACTTTGGCGGGTCCGCCCTCGAGGGCTGCAATGAGATCCTGACGATCACCAAACCCACCGTCGTCGAAGAGTTGCACCGATCATTCCTTGACGTGGGGGTCGACGCCATCGAGACCGACTCCTTTGGCACCTTTTCTGTGGTTCTCAATGAGTACGGCATCGCCGAACGAGCGCACGAACTGGCTCTCGCCTCGGCCCAGATCGCGCGCCGAGTGGCCGATAGTTACGCCAGCCCGGGGAGTCCCAAGTTCGTGGCCGGTTCCATGGGACCGGGAACCAAGTTTCCCACGCTCGGCCAGATCTCCTACGACGACCTATCCGCCAGCTACGAAGAGTTGGCCTACGGCCTTCTCGAAGGTGGCGTCGACCTCTTACTGATCGAGACGATGTTCGACCTGCTCTCCGGCAAGGCCGCGATCGCGGCCTGCCATCGGGCCATGGCCCGACACGGTCGCATCGTGCCCCTTCAAGTGCAGGTCACGATCGAGCTGACGGGTCGCATGTTGCCCGGTACCGAGATCGGCGCGGCCATTGCGTCACTCTCGCCGCTCGGCATCGACGTGCTCGGCCTCAACTGTGCGACCGGCCCGGTCGAGATGTACGAGCCGCTGCGCACTCTCTGCGACAGTGCTCCCCTTCCTCTCTCGTGCATGCCCAACGCCGGGTTGCCCAGCGTGGTGAACGGGCAGATGCACTACGACCTGACCCCCGATGCGTTGGCCGAGCACCTGTCCAAGTTCGTCACCGAGTGCGGGGTGCAGGTGGTGGGTGGGTGCTGTGGCACCACGCCCGAACACCTCTCGCGCGTCATCGAAGTGATCCGACCGCTCACGGCCGCCAAGCGCACCCCCAGTCCCGAGCCCGCCGTGGCCTCTATCTACTCGAGCGTGAACTACCAACAGGACCGCTCGGTGCTGTTGGTCGGTGAGCGAACGAACGCCAACGGCTCGAAGAAGTTCCGCGAAGCCATGCTCGAGGGGGACTGGGACACCTGCGTCGAGATCGGACGCGAGCAGATCAAAGAGGGCGCCCACCTCCTGGACGTCTGCGTTGACTACACCGGCGCGAACGGCGTCGACGACATGAACGAACTGATGAGCCGGCTGGCCACGCAGTCCTCGGTGCCCATCATGATCGACACCACCGAAGCGCCCGTGGCCCGTCAAGCTCTGACCTGGCTGGGTGGAAAGGCCATGCTCAACTCCGTCAACCTCGAGGAGGGCGACGCCGCGGGCACCCGGCTGGACAGTTTCTTGTCGCTGGCCGCGGAGTTCGGTGCGGCCATCGTGGCGACGTGCATCGACGAAGAGGGGCAGGCCCGTACCGCCGACTGGAAGGTTCGTGCGGCCAAAGCCATCACCGACCTAGCCGTCAACCGATACGGGCTGGACGTCCACGACATATTTATCGACACGCTGGCGCTGCCTCTGTCGACGGGAATGATCGAGTCTCGTCGCGACGGGATCGAGACCCTTAACGCCATACGCCGACTCAAGACGGAACTACCCGGCGTTCGCACCATTTTGGGCCTCTCGAATATCTCCTTTGGCTTAAACCCGGCGGCTCGCCAGGTACTGAACAGCGTTTTTCTGCACGAAGCCGCCGAAGCGGGCCTGGACGCGGCCATCGTCCACGCCTCAAAGATCCTGCCCCTCCACCGGATCGATGAAGAGGCGCGTCAGGTCTGTTTGGATCTGATCTACGACCGCCGGGGCGAGGGTTACGACCCGCTCAGTGAACTCCTACGACTTTTTGAGGGAGTCAGCGCGTCGAAGAACGACGGGCCCTCTCTGGACGACCTGCCACTCAATGAGCGGTTGAAGCGACGGATCATTGACGGCGCTCGCGTCGGGCTCGAAGACGATCTGAACGCCGCGATGGCCGGGGGCGCCCAACCGCTCGACATCGTCAACGAGATCCTGCTCGACGGCATGCGGGTCGTGGGCGACCTCTTCGCCAGCGGCGAAATGCAATTGCCCTTCGTTCTTCAGAGCGCCGAGACGATGAAGTCGGCCGTCTCTCACCTCGAGCCCTTGATGGAGAAGAGCGATCAGGGCGGTCGCGGCCGCGTGGTACTGGCCACCGTCAAGGGCGACGTCCACGACATCGGCAAGAACCTCGTCGATATCATTCTCACCAACAACGGCTATGAAGTCATCAACCTCGGCATCAAAGTCGGGGTGAACGAGATGCTGAACGCCGTCGAAGAGAACAACGCGGACGCCCTCGGCATGAGTGGACTACTCGTCAAGTCAACGCTCATCATGCGCGAGAACCTAGAGATCATGAACGAGCGGGCGATGTCGAACGTGCCCGTACTGTTGGGCGGCGCGGCGCTGACTCGCACCTACGTCGAACGCGACCTTCGCGAGATCTACGACGGCCGACTCTTCTACGGTAAGGATGCCTTCGAGGGATTGCGGGTGCTCGACCAATTAGGCGAACTGCGACGAAGCGGCGACGATAATCCCACCTTCGGACGCGAAATCTCCACCAGCAAGGTGCAACGTCGTTTTCGCGAGGTCGCGCCCAGCGTCGACCCCACTCTTCCGCGGCGAAGCCCGGAGGTCGAGCTCGATAACCAACTCTTTGTGCCCCCTTTTCTCGGCAGTCGAGTGGCGAAGGGTATCTCGCTCGACGACATCAGCGAGTACTTGAATTTGACGGCTCTCTTTCGCAATCAGTGGGGCTATCGCCCAGAGGACGGCGAAGACGACGCGGCCTTTAAGGACCGCGTCAGCGCGATTCTGCGCGAGCAGCTCTCCATCGCGAAGGAGGAAGACCTCCTGGTCCCCCAGGTCGTGTGGGGCCACTTCCCCGCCGCCTCCGACGGCAACGAACTCGCCATCTACTCTGACGATGCTCGCGACGGAGAGGTCACGCGCTTCGTCTTCCCGCGTCAACGTGAGGCGCCCTACCTCTGCATTGCAGACTTCTTTCGACCCCTGGAGAGCCCCGATCACGACTACGCGAGCTTCATGCTCGTCACGATGGGCAATCGCGTCTCGGAACGCACCCACCAGCTCTTCAGCGAGAATCGCTACAACGATTATCTGATGTTGCACGGCCTGGGCGTGGAGATGGCCGAGGCCCTGGCCGAACTGTGGCACAAGCGCATTAGAGAAGAGCTCGGATTTGTCCAGGAAGACGGCCCCACCCTGACGGGGCTTTTCCGTCAGCAGTATCGCGGGGGCCGCTACTCGTGGGGCTATCCCGCCTGCCCCGATCTCACCGACAACGCCAAAGTGGCGACGTTGCTCGAGTCAGAACGCGTGGGCGTCTCCGTCTCCGAAGGGTTCCAACTTCACCCGGAACAGACGACTGACGCCATCATCTGCCCGCACCCGAAAGCAAAGTATTTCATCGCCTGAGGCGCACACCAGCGACGAATCGACCAATGAGTTACCTGGTCAGCCCTCTCGCGGGTGAGAACTTCGTAAGTTGCTACTTACGTAAGGATTTGCTAACGTAACGCCGTGGACACTCTCCTGAAGACGCTGGCCGAGCCCAAGCGCTGCGAGATCGTGCGGCTCGTCTGGTCAGAAGAGAAGGCCGCGGCCGATATCGCGTCGCACTTTCCCGACGTCACGCGGTCCGCGATCTCTCAGCATCTCGGCGTTCTTCGTCGCAGTGGTCTGGTCAAGGAGCGACGAGAGGGAACGCGACGGCTCTACTCCGTCGACCATCGAGAGGTGGTGCGCCTGCGCTCCTTTCTGGACTCCTTTTGGACCGACAGCCTTGAGCGGCTGCGCGATCTCGCTGAATCGAGTGAATCAATGAAAGGAATGACATGAGTACCGATGCCGTCCAGGAGATTGTGGTGAAGGCACCCCCCGCCGCGGTGTTCCCCTACTTGATCGATCCCGACCTGATGGTCCAGTGGTTGGGATCCGAAACGTCGCTCAGCCCGGTCGTGGGGGGCGAGGTTCGCGTTCGCTGCCAGGGGCACCCCGGAGTCGGCGAGTTCATCGAGATCGTCACCAATGAGAAGGTCGTCTTTACCTTCGGTTGGGACGAGCCCGGACACCCCATTCCCCCCGGCTCGACGCAGGTCGAGATCAGCCTGACGCCCGAGGGCGACGACACCCTCGTGCGCCTCACTCATCGCGGTCTCCCCGATGACGCGGTCGCCGATCACCACAGTGGTTGGGGCTTCTACCTCGATCGACTGGAAAAAGTCATGAGCGGTATCGACCCCGGCCCCGAGGCCCGCTCTCACGAGTAGTGCGTTCGTGTCGCGCTAGTGAGAAGATGACGTGGTGAAGACATCAGAGGTGTGGCGCTACATCGGATCGGAACGTTCGGCCATGGCCGACACCTGGGAATCGCTCACGCCCGAACAGTGGAGTGCCCCGTCGTGGTGCGAGGGCTGGTCGGTGCAGAAAGTCGCTGGCCACGTGCTCGCGGCCGCCGAACAGACACCACCCAATTTCTTTAAAGAGTTCGCCTCCGCGGGCTTTCAGTTCAACGTCTTTGCCGACCACGGGGCGCAGAAACTCAGCCAGCTCCCTCCCGAAGAGCTCATACGACGATTGCGCGCTCGCACCACCACCACTAATCACCCGCCCGGTCCCGTCACCGCGATGCTCGGCGAGATCGTCGTGCACGGCGACGACATGCGCCGCCCCTTAGGTCTGACTCACGCCACTCCCGAGGCCGCACTCGTCACCGTGGCCGATGCGTGGAAGAAGACGAATCTACTTATTGGTTCCAAGAGGCGCATCGAGGGCTTGCGACTGACGGCGACGGACGCCACCTGGACGCACGGCGACGGACCCGACGTCAGAGGATCACTGCAGTCACTTGTTCTGGTCATGACCGGACGCGGCCAGGCGATGGGCGATCTTTCCGGCGAGGGCGTGGCGATCCTCGCTAGCCGATTGAACTAATGCGTCCGAACTAACGGCGAAGAGCGGGAGCCCCCACCGGCGTCGCCTGACTGAGCGCCTCACGCGCGTGGTAACTCGATCGCGTGAGCGGCGAGGACTGCACGTGGCGAAGACCGAGACGGCGACCGCGTTCGGCGAAATCGTCGAACTCCGCCGGCTCCCAGAAGCGAGCGACGGGCAGGTGGCGTTCGGTCGGTCGAAGGTACTGGCCGATGGTGGCGATCTGCACGCCCACCGCGGCCATATCGGCCAGGGCCTCTTCCACTTCGTCGGCCGACTCGCCGAGTCCGACCATGAGTCCCGATTTCGTGGTGAGACCGGCGTGGGCGCTGCGCGCCAGCACGGTGAGTGAACGCAAATAGCCCGCGCTCGGGCGAACGGCTCGCTGCAAGCGCGCCACGGTCTCGACGTTGTGGTTTAAGACGTCGGGCTGAGCGTCGATAATCAACTGCAGTGACGCCGATGTCGCCCTTGAGGTCGCTCGTCAAGACCTCGACGTCGGTACCGGGCGACCTCTCTCGGATGGCGCGCACACTGGCCGCGATGGCCCCCGCTCCCCCGTCATCCAGGTCATCTCGCGCCACGCACGTGATCACCGCGTGAGCCAACTTCAGGCGCACCACCGCTTCGGCGACCCGTTCCGGCTCGGTGGGGTCAAGGGGTAACGGCTTCCGTGTATCGACCAGACAGAACCCACACGCCCGAGTGCAGCGCTCTCCGTTCACCATGAACGTTGCCGTCCCCGAGGCCCAGCACTCGAAGATGTTGGGGCAGCCCGCCTCCTCACAGACGGTGACCAGTCGCAGATCTTCCGTGAGTTTGCGCAGCGACTGATACTCCGCCCCCATGTGGGCTTCGATTCTCAGCCACTCGGGCTTACGGGTACCGATCGCGAGCCCCGCGTCAGGATCGACGCCGGCCTTGCGAAGACGGCGAAGAAGAGGGCGTTCGTCCGACGTGGTGGCCACGCTGCGGTCCACGCGGGCGACGCGTGACTCTCCCCCTAAGTGGCGCTCCAGCTCTTCACCCAGCAGTTCTTCGACCTCGATCGAGGTCACGTCAACGCCCAGCGAGCGCAACGACGCGACGGGCTTGTCGGGGATCCCGCAGGGCACGATGGCTTTGAAGCCGTCGAGATCGATATCGACGTTAAGAGCCACGCCGTGCAGCGTTCGACGAGCACCAAACGCGTTGCGCTCCGTTCGCACACCAACCGCGGCGATTTTCTTCGGCACTCCCGTGAGGTCTGCCCACACCCCGGGATAACCGTCCAGGCGACCGACCCCGCCGAGAAGACCCTGCGAATCGGCGCGCCGCACGGCGTCAATGACCGCGTCTTCGAGGTGGCGGACATGATTCTTGCCTGCGGCGGGATCGTCGTCGACGGTGACGATGGCCCAAGCGACCACCTGACCGGGCGCGTGATAGGTCACATCACCGCCACGATCGGCGTCAATGACGACCGCGTTGAGTTCGGAGGGCGGGATGAGAAAGTGCTCTTCGAGGGTGCGCACGCCGCGCGTATAGGTCGGCGGGTGCTCGAACAACAAAACGTAGTCGTCCCTCGACTGCAACAGCGCCCGTTGAAGGTCGTTAGCTTCGGCGAAGCTCACGCGACCCAGATGGCGCCGTCGAAGCATCTAGCGCTCGCTCTCAAGATCCATGCCGGCGAGTAGTTCAGCTACCCGCTCGAGATAACTAGCTGCGGTGACAGGTTCACAGACTCGATGATCGAACGAGAGACCCAGGACAAGGCGTCGTCCGATCTCCACCTCGGGTGCGCCACCCTTGGTGGTGACCACGGGCTCGAGGCGCACCGCGCCCATCGAAAGGATGGCTACTTCGGGTTGAATGATGATAGGCGTCGTCCACAGCGTGTGCTCGCTCGGTGCGCCCGCAATGGTGAACGTCCCACCCATCAGGTCATCAGTCGTTAGTTGACGCGACGCCAGCCGGTCATCGAGTTCGTTCACCCGTCGAGCCAGCGCGCGCAACGTCAGCCCCGCGGCCGCGTGGACGACCGGCACCAGCATGCCATCGTCCGCCACGCCGCGGACGATGCCGAGGTTGACCGTGCGGTGAATGACCAACTCGTCACCCGAGAACGTCGCGTTGAGAAGTTCGAACTCCGCGAGCGCCCGCACCGCGGCGAGACTCACCACCATCTCGTCGGTGATCGGCTCACCGTCGCGGGTAACGCGATTCAGCCGCTCGAGCTCGCCGAAGATGGAGCCGTCCACGTCGACGGCGACGAAGCCGTGCGGAGTGCTCTGACTCGACACCGACATGTGGTGGCCCATGCGGCGACGTCCGTTACTGAGCGTGACCACGACCTCTTCGCTCGGACCCTGCGCCACAGCACGCTCGGCGTCCCGGCGCGTAATCGCGCCGCCGGGCCCGGAACCTTGAACACTCTGGGCCTCGACACCGCCGTCACTAAGAATCCGGCGCACCACGGGAGAGACGACGACGCCATTAACTCCCTCGTTGGCCGTCCGCTTCGGCGTCGGGACGCTCGCGACGGGCGCGGGCGCTGCTGCCTGGGGAGCCGCTTCGACGACGGAAGTCTCAGTGGGTGGCGTCGCAGGTACGACCGGATTCGCCTTCGTCGCACCAGCCGAAGCGGACTCGTCAATGACCGCCACGCGAGAACCAGTCTCGACGGTGTCGCCTTCGGCGGCCAAAATCTCGACTAGAACTCCCGCGGCCGGCGAGGGCATCTCCGAGTCCACCTTGTCAGTCGACACTTCAAAGAGCGGCTCATCGCGCGCGACGACGTCGCCTACTTTCTTGAACCACTGGGTGATGATTCCTTCGGTGACAGACTCACCGAGCGAGGGAAGAGTGACGTCAGCCAACGTGTAACCCTCGGCCAGCTAACGCGAGGAGCGTTTCACCGAAAGTCTCCGAGAGTGAGGGGTGCGGTTGAATCAGTGCGGCCGCTTCTTCCGCGGTGGCCTCCCAGTTCACGGCGAAGTATCCCGCGCCGAGTTGCTCGGTCACCCACGGGCCAGCCATGTGCACGCCCAAGATCTGTCCGCCCGAACCGTCCGACCGCTTCTCGGCGATGATCTTCACGACGCCTTCGGTGTCGCCGATGATCTGCGCGCGTGAGTTTCCTCCGAAGGGATCCTTCTTCACCACCACGTCGTAGCCACGCTCCTTGGCCGACGCTTCGGTAAGACCGCAGAAGGCCACTTCGGGATTCGAGTAAATGGCCCAGGGCACGCGGTCGTAGTCGACCGGCACGGCGGGCTCTCCGAGAATGGTCTTAATCGCCACGATCGCTTCAGCGAAGCCGACGTGGGCCAGTTGTGGGGTGCCAGCTACGACGTCACCCACGGCAAAGACGTTCGGCGCGGTAGTGCGCATGTAACCGTCCGCCACCACGAAGCCACCGGGGTTCAGCTCCACGCCGGTGCCATCGGCGAGGAGTCCTTCGGTACGGGGGCGTCGTCCCACCGACATGACCACCATGTCGGTGACCACGTCTTCTTCGCCGTCCATCGAAATGGTGGTCGAGTTTTTCTTTGGCTTGTGCCCGGTGATCTTTACGCCGACGCGGGTTTCAATGCCGCGCTTTTTGAAGGAGCGCTGCACGACAGCCGCCACTTCACTATCGCATCCAGCCAAGATGGAGGGAAGGCCTTCGAGAATCGTCACCTGAGTACCCATGTCGGAAAGCAACGAGGCGAACTCGCACCCGATGGCGCCGCCACCAATCACGGTGGCTCGTTCGGGCAAGGTGGTGAGATCCAAGAACTCATCGGACGTCACGACGATCTTCCCGTCAATGTCAAAACCGGGAATCGTGCGGGGCACTGATCCGGCGGCCAATATGACGTGGGCACCCTTCGCCACTACGCCGGCGTCCGCGCCGTCAACGACACTGACCGTAAGGTCCTTTTCCAATCGACCGGTTCCCTGAAAGATGGTGACCTTGCGGCCCTTGAGGAGTCCCGAGAGCCCCTTGAAGAGCCGATCCACGACCTCGTTCTTACGACTCTGACTGACCGAGAAGTCCACCGTGACGCCGGTGATGTCGATGCCAAAGTTAGAGGAGTGCTCGACCGTGCGGCGCACGTGGGCGGTCTCTAAGAACTCCTTCGCCGGCACGCAGCCTCGGTGCAGACACGTGCCACCGACCTTGTCCAACTCGACGATCGCGATATTCAAACCCGCGGCGGCACCGTAGAGAGCGGCGGCGTAACCTCCCGGCCCTCCGCCGATGACCACGACATCGAACTGCTGGACCTCATCAACCACGGCGTTTCCCTTCAGTAGAACTTCGACGTCCCCCGCGGGAAATCCTAATGTTTTTCAACAATTCTCCTGACAGAAGGTCAGGAGTGCTGGGGGCGCTGCGTGTCGGCGGCGAGGGTGGCGAGTTGATCGACAAAGTCGTTCATCCGATCGCCGGAGTGTCCCTTGACCCAGGAGAACGTGACTTCTCGTCCGCCCTCTAGAACCAGGGGTAGGAGTTGTTCCCACAGGTCGCGGTTAGCCACGGGTTCGCCCTTGGAGTTTCTCCAGCCGCGCCGTAACCAGCCCGCGTACCACTTGTCGTGGAAGCACTTCACCACGTAGGTGGAGTCACTCACGATCTCAATGGGCCCCTCGGGGTGTTCACACAGTGCCTCAATTACCGCCAGCACTTCCATCCGCTGGTTCGTGGTGTGTGGTTCGGCACCGCTGGCGTAGGCCTCGGCGTCGCTAGCCCAGGCCCACCCTCCGGGACCGGGATTGCCGCGGCAGGCGCCGTCGGTATGAATTCGGATCATATGACCCGGGTGATCCAGGCGTCAGGGTCGTTGGTGAAACGCGTCACCGCGTCGGGGAGCTCGCCTCGGAGCACCTGGCCGAGCGTGACGTGTTCTAACACCTCACGCAGTGTTCCGCGCACCGCCACCCACACCTCTCGCAGATGCTTCGCTTCCCCCTCGTAGACCAGCGTCTCGGGGCGCATGCCCCGAACGCCCGCCATGGGTCCACTGACGACACGCAAAATATCAGCGATCATGATTGAGTCGGGGTCTTTCGCCAACTTAAAGCCACCGTCGGGACCGCGTTGGCTGGTCACCAGTCCCCCCGCCGAAGGTCGCTCATGATGGCCCCCAAAAACTTGGCCGGCAGATCTTGCTCATGGGCCAGGTGATCGACGCTGACTGAGACGTTGCTCGCCGCCAGGGTCAAGAGCGCGCGAATCGCGTACTCGGCCTTCGCGGGGATCTGCATGTAGCCATTCTGCCGCAACCCGTCCTGCGGCGTGGCACCCCTCTCGTCGCCTCATAAGGTGATCGAATGTTCGACCTCGCGACGCGCCGGCTCTATCTCTGCGTAGGGCAACGTGACGACATGTCGAGTTTTCTACCGGCGGTGTTGCGCGGCGGGGTGGACGTGGTCCAGTTGCGAGAAAAGACGCTCCCCGTCGCCGATCAACTCGAGGCGGCCCGCCTCATGGGTTCCATCTGCCACGACTTCAACGTGCCCTTCCTCGTTAACGATTCGCCGGAGTTAGCGCTGGAGGCGGACGCCGACGGGGTGCACGTAGGACAAGAGGACGCCACCGTCGCTCACTGTCGCGAGACCCTTGGGAGCGACGCACTGATCGGCCTCTCCACCCACTCCGACGCCGAGTTTGACGCAGCGCTCAGAGAGGACGTCGCGTACCTGAGCGCCGGACCCATCGTCGAGACGCCGACCAAACAGGGCAGAACGGGCACGGGGGTTGAGTACGCGCGACGAAGTCAAGCCAAGACGCGGAGGCCCGTGTTTGTCACCGGCGGCGTCAACGCTGACAACGTAGGTGATCTCGTGGTGGCGGGACTTCGTCACTTCGTCGTGGTGCGAGCGCTCACCGATGCCGATCAACCCTTCGTCGCGGCGGCGGCGTTGCGCCGAGCGTTGGACGAGGCCTTTTTAACGGTGACGATCGAGCCAACCTAACAACGTCGCGACCATTCTCGGATCGGCGCGCAGTTGGTGACCGGCCCCTTGAATGAGGCGAAGTTCGGCGCGACCCTCGGCCGCCGCCACGAGGTCTCGGGCGTCCGAGGCGGGAACTTCCACGTCGTCGGTGCCGTGTCCGATCAACAACCGACGCGGAGGAATCTTGGCGATAGCCCCCATGGGGTTGATGTTGAGGAGGTCCTTGTAGAGCTTGCGCGGCTCAAGTAGATCTTTCTCGTCGCCCACCACGCCCGACACCTGCACGGCCCGGTGAATCTCCTCGGGCGAGCCCGACCACGCTCCGAGGTGAGCCGGGGCCGCGAACGTGGCTACCCCGCGCACGCGATCGTCCTTCGCCGCTACCGCCAGCGCCAGCGATCCGCCAAAGCCGAAGCCCGCTAGGGAGATACGTTGCTCGTCGCCGGACACGCGATCGATAATGCGTCCCAAGTCTTCTCGCCACTGCGACGCGGAAAACGTTCCCGTGCTGCCCCCCACTCCCGAGAGCGTGCCCGTCGCAACCAGCCAGCCCGACTCATTGGCCACGTGCTCGGCTAACTCCGGTAGGAGACCCGCCGCCTGACGGCCCATCCCCACGAGACGCGGCAGACCGTGCACTAGTACCAGGACGTGACCCGCGACCGGGCGGGCGTTCGAGTTCGAAATTCGTAGGTCGAGGATGGACCCGCCGCTGCGCAGTTGCTCGTGGTCGAGCACGAAACGCTAGATACCTAGTTGTTGCGCCAGGAGTTCGCGGTGGTAGGCCGGGTCCCCTAAGAACAGCTCGGAGCTCTTGGCGCGCTTGAAGTACAGGTGGGCGGGGTGTTCCCACGTAAAGCCGATGCCACCGTGAATCTGAATGTTCTCGGCAGCGCAGTGAAAGTAGGCCTCGGAGCAGAACGACTTCGCCAGGCTCGCCGCGATGGGCAACTCTTCGTTGCGTTCTTGCGCGGCCCAGGCGGCGTAGTACGCCGCCGACTTGGCCGACTCCACGTCTAACAACATGTCCGCACACTTGTGCTTGATCGCCTGGAAGGATCCGATCGGGCGACCGAACTGCACGCGGTTCTTGGCGTACTCAACGGAACTGTCGAGCACCCGTTGCGCTCCGCCCACCTGCTCGGCCGCGAGGGCGGCCGCCGCGATCTGCATCGTGGCTTCCAGTCCCGCCAGCGCACCTCCGTCGTCGCCAATCAGCGCGGCCGGCGCGTTCTTGAACTCAATGCGGCTCTGCTTGCGCGTCTGATCCATGGTGGCGAGCGACTCACGCGTGACGCCCGCGGCGTCACCGGCGACCGCGAAGAGCGAGACTCCCTTGTCGGTCGTGGCGGGTACTAGGAGGAGCGACGCCGTCGATCCGTCGGTGACGTAACTACGAATCCCGTCGATGACGTAGCCGTCTCCCGATCGCTTCGCCGTGGTCGAGGTGTTCGAGAGGTCCCACAGGCCCGCGTCGTCCGTGAGAGCCACCGTCGCGATGGTCTCTCCCGAGGCGATACCGGGCAGATACTCGGCCTGGTTCCCTTCATTTCCGACGAGCAGAAGCGCGTTGGCGGCCAACGCGACGGTCGAGAAGTACGGAGAGCAAAAGAGAGCGGCCCCCATCTCTTCAAAGACCACGTACAACTCAACCGGGCCGTAGCCCTGCCCGCCGAACTCCTCGGGAATGCCGAGTCCCTGAAGGGCGAGCTCATTGGCCATCTGGGCCCAGACCGCCGGGTCGTAGCCCTCCGTCGTCGCCATGAGTCGACGAACTTCGCTCTCGGGAGACTTCTCTTCGAGGAAGCGTCGCACCATCTTGCGAAGCTCGTCCTGCTCTTCGCTGAAACCAAAGTTCATCGTCGGCCCTCATCTTCCTTGTGCCGTAGGCGTCCAAGTCGAGAATACTCAAATCCCGGATAACTCGATTCCGTGACATTCTGGGTGGGTGGACAACGTAGCGCTGGTCTGGTCCGATGCCGCCGCGGAGGTACATCGATTCGTGGTCGGTCCCCTCGAGAACAACGTCTACGTCGTGCGGTGTCGACGAAGCGGCCAGGCGACCTTGCTCGACGCCGCCAACGAGCACGATCGTCTGCTGCGGGTGGCCCAGCGCCTGGGGGTCACCTCAGTGCTCGAAACGCACGGCCACTGGGATCACATCGGCGCCGTTGAACAAGTGCGAGCGGCGGGCATCGACGTGTGGGTGCGCGCAGAGGACGCCCATCTGCTGCCTAGCTACGACCACGTCTTAGACGACGACGCCGTGCACGTCGTGGGCCATCTTCGACTTCGCGTCGTGCACACGCCCGGCCACACGCCCGGCAGCGTCAGCTTCGCTCTCGAAAACACGCCGGTGCTCTTCACGGGCGACACGTTGTTTCCCGGCGGGCCGGGGAACACGACGTTTGAAGGCGGCGACTTCGCCACCATTATCGCCTCCATTGAGGAGCGACTCTTTCGCGTCTACGACGCTGCGACGACCTTCTGGCCCGGACACGGCGCGCCCTCGACCATTGGAACCGAATCACCCCACCTCGATGAGTGGGTCGAGCGCGGCTGGTAGGAGTCGAACGGCCGTTTCGACCGCACCAGTAGGCTCTCTGCGTGCCAAAACCGTTACTCGAGTTGCGAAATCTTCACGCCGAGGCCGAAGGTTCGGTCATCCTTCGTGGCGTCGACCTCATCGTCAATGAGGGCGAAGTGCACGCGCTTATGGGACCGAACGGCGCCGGTAAGTCGACGCTGGCGAGCGTCATCATGGGACATCCCGGTTACACCGTCACCGAGGGCGAGATCCTGCTGTTCGGTGAGAACATCGCCAGCTGGACGCCCGACGTTCGCGCACGAGCCGGCATCTTTCTCGCCTTTCAGTACCCCGAAGCAATCAGTGGGGTTTCGGTCATTCAGTTCCTTCGCCAGGCCATCGCCGCCCGCAAGGGTTTGGACGAACTGAGCGTGCTGGAAGTGCGCCTGGATCTGGCCGAGTGGATGGACCGCTTAGGCATCGACAGCGCCTTTGCCGAGCGTCACTTGAACGACGGCTTTTCTGGCGGCGAGCGCAAACGCAATGAAGTCCTTCAGATGGCCCTGCTCGACCCCGTCATTGCTCTGCTCGACGAGACCGACTCCGGACTCGATATCGACGCCCTGCGCGTCGTGGCGAAGGGCGTGCGCACGGTAAGAGAGCAGCACCCCTCGATGGGCGCGATTGTGGTCACGCACTACGTGAAACTCCTGGACGAGATTCAACCCAACTACGTGCACGTCCTGTTCGACGGCCAGATCGTCCACAGCGGCGGGCCCGAGCTCGCCACCCAGATCGACCGCGACGGCTACGACGCCTGGCGACCGGTGAACGCGTGAGCAGCTTCAGCCCTCGGCGGGTTCGCGCGGACATTCCTCTCTTACAACGCCGGATCAACGGGCGAAAGATCACCTACCTGGACTCTGGGGCCAGTTCGTTGCAGCCCCACGCGGTCATTGACGCCATGAGTCGTTACTACGAACTACGCCACGCCAACGTGCACCGCGGGGTGTATCAAACGGCGAACGAGGCGACCGAGGCCTACGAGGGTTCGCGGGCCGCGGTGGCGACGTTTCTCAACGCGCCCGGTGGTGCCGACGAGGTCGTCTTCACGAAGAACACCACGGAGTCCCTCAACCTGGTCGCCAAGTCGTGGGGCGCGGCCAATCTCGGTGAGGGCGACGTGGTGCTGGTGACCGAGATGGAACATCACGCGAACATTGTTCCGTGGTTTCAGCTTCGCGAGGCCACCGGCGTCGAGGTCCGCTTCATACCCGTGGGCGATGACTACCGACTCGATCTGACCAAGCTCGACGAACTTCTCGAGGGCGTGAAACTGCTCTCCGTTACGGCCATGTCCAACGTCCTCGGCACCAAGAACCCCATCGGGGAGTTGGCCGAAGCGGCCCACCGGGTCGGGGCTCTCATCGCTGTCGATGGCGCGCAGTCGGTCGTTCACGGCCCGACCGACGTACGAGAGCTCGATATCGACTTTCTCGCCTTCTCCGGCCACAAGATGCTCGGACCGACGGGCATCGGCGTGCTCTGGACACGCGAGAGCGTCCTGGACACGATGGGGCCCTTCCTGGGCGGCGGTGGCATGATCGCCGATGTGCGGGTCGACGGCTTCACCCCCGCCAAGGGCGTGGCCCGCTTCGAGGCCGGAACCCCACCTATCGCCGAGACGGTCGGGCTGCACGCGGCCATTCGCTACCTCAGCGGTCTGGGGATGGAGAACGTGGCCGACCACGACCACGAGTTGACGGTCGATGCGCTCACCCGCCTGGAGTCGTCCTTTGACGGACGAGTTCGCGTGATTGGCCCCTCTGACACCAAGGATCGGGGCGGCGTGATCAGCCTGGACGTGCAGGGCGTACACCCCCACGACGTGGCCCAAGTCCTCGATCAGTTTGGCGTCTGCGTGCGGCCAGGACATCACTGCGCCAAGCCACTCATGAAGCGATTCGGTCTGGCCGCGACGGCCCGAGCGTCCTTTGGCCCCTACTCCATGACGCGAGACACTGACGTTCTCCTCGAGGCGCTCGCCAGCGCCGTCACCATGTTTGGCTAGACGATGTCGAACTTAGAAGACCTCTACCGCGAGATCATCCTTGACCACTACCGCTCCCCGCGCAACCGGGGCGAGCTTCCCTCGCCCCCCGCGCACAAGGTGGAGGGATTCAACCCCCTCTGCGGTGACGAAGTGACCATTTATCTTGACGTGCGCGACGGGGTTCTTCAGGACCTCAAGCTCACCGGACACGGATGTTCGATCTCCCAGTCATCGTCCTCACTCATGAGCGCGGCCGTCAAAGGCAAGCCGCTCGAGGACGTGAACGCGACCATCGACAACTTCAAGCAGTTGATGACCGGACACGAGTCGGCACTGACCGAGACGGACGTCGACGCCGAAGTGGACCTGCGCACCCTGGGCGAACTCGCCGCGCTCCAGGGCGTGGTCAAGTTTCCCGTTCGCATCAAGTGCGCCACGTTGGCGTGGAACACCCTGCGACAGGGCTTGGAAGAGATCGCCTAACCCTTAGGGCGTGCAGGTCGTCGGGTCGAAGGACGGTACGGCCAGGGTGGGATTGGTCGTCGTCGTCGTTGGCACGGTGGTAGAGGACGTGTGTTTTTTCGTCGGCTTGGTCGTGGTCGTGGGCGTCGTGGTGGTGGTCGTCACCGGCACGTACGGCGGTGGCGTCGACACGTTGTCGGTATTGGGCGGCGGGTCGGCGGGCTTCTCCAGTTGGTTGCCGAAGATGCTGACGAGCTGCTGCTGCGCGTAGGGCTGTTCCACGTAGAGCACGTCGCCCAGAGCGGTGTTGTTCACCGCGGTGGTGGGCAGCGTATAGGTGAGGATGGAGTTGGCGTTAATGCCGTGAAAGCGCTCGGCCAGACCTATGAGCTCGTCGAGCGTGAAGGTGCTGTCGAGCGTCACGCCCTGCGTCAACTTGGTGATGAAGGTGTCGAGTTTGAAGGGGTTGTACAGCTTCTTGGCCTGGTCGACCATGCCGCGCAGGAAGGCGTCCTGGCGGTCGATGCGACCGAAGTCACTCGAACCGTCGTAGTACCACCCGGCGTTGTAGAGCGCATCGGGCGACGCGTTAACACTCGGGAAGACCTTGGCGTGATCGACGTTGTAGTAGAAGTGGCGGCTGCGCGTCAGAGCCAACGCCTGGAACCCTTCGACCAACTGACAGCCCGGGTGCAAGATGCGAAGCCCCGAGTAGGGGTCCCACGAGGGGTACGGGAAGTCGAGGTACACCCCGCCGATCGCGTCGGCCGCGTTGATCACGCCAGCAAAGCTCATCACCACGGTCTGGTGGATGGGAATGCCAAAGTTTGCGGTGATGGTCTGGGCCAGCAGCGAGGGGCCGTTACCAAAGTTGACGTTGATGCGGTTGAACTGCCCGTAGAGAGACTGGTTGGCGAGCAGCGTCACCATGGTGTCGCGCGGGATGGAGACCATGGAGATGGTGCCGGCGGTCGGGTCGATGTGGATAATTTTGACCACGTCGCTCCGCTGCCCGCCGACCGAGCCGCTCGCGGCGCCCGTTTGACGGTAGGCCAACCCGGAGAGGCCCGCGCGCGAGTCCGATCCGATGAGGAGGATGTTGAACGGCTGACCGGCGGCGGCCGGCACTTCGTCGGCCACTTTGACCTTGTGGAACTTGTCGAACTTGTAGTTGGCGTAGAAGTATCCGCCTCCGACTACCGCGACGATCAGGACGAGCACGAAGACCAGCCCCATGATGATGCGACGACGAACGCGGTGGGCTCGCACCTTTTTGCGTCGGTGCCGCGTGCCACTCTTTTGATCGACCGCCTCGCCCAGCGCCACCAGTCGATCCTGGTTAGCGAGTTCTCTCCGCGACCTTCGTGTTGACCGGGGCTCCTCGGGAGAGTCGTCACTTCCTTTGGGCATCGAAGGAGTTTATCTCTCGGAGTTAAAGAGACTGAGGCAGCCCGGCCCCCCGAAAGACTTCGTAACCGTCTCGTTCGAGGGTGATCGCTAACTCTGGACCGCCCGTCGCCACCACGCGCCCGTCGCTCACCACGTGAATCATGGTCGGCGTCAGCTCAAGCAGCAGTCGGCGGAAGTGCGTAATGGCCAGGACGCCACAGTTCCACTCGGTAGTGGCGTCGAGCAGTCGGTGGGCCACCGCGTCCAGCGCGTCCACGTCAAGCCCCGAGTCAATCTCATCTAACACGGCAAACTTGGGACGCAGGACACCGAGCTGCACCATCTCGGCGCGCTTACGCTCGCCTCCCGAGAGGTCGACATTCACGAAGCGATCGAGCAGCTCGGGCGCGAGTTCGATGCGGTGCGCCTCTTCGAGCATGCGGCCTCTCAGCGCGGACGGATCCGCTCCGGCCGCGACCAAGAGGTCGTAGGCCCGCACACCGGGAATCTCGAAGGGCTGCTGAAGAACCAGCATGAGTCCCTCGCGCGCGCGTTCGGTCGGCGTCATCGTAAGAAGTTCGACGCCATCGATGGTGACCGAGCCCGCGGTCACGTGATAGCCCGGGTGACCGGTCAGGGCGTGGGCCAGCGTCGACTTTCCCGACCCGTTCGGTCCCATGATCGCGTGCACCTCACCCGAGCGCATGGTGAGGTCGAAACCCTTTAGAACCTCACGTCCCGCGACCTCTACCCGAAGTCCTTCGATGGCCAGAGTCGAGGTCACGGCAGCTCCACTTCGAGTCGACCGTCCAGGTGACGCACCAGGTAGTGACCGACGGGACGCGTCGCGGGCAGGGTCATGGCCGCGCCGTCACTGAGACGGAACATGGCCCCGTGTCGAGCGCACTCGATCTCGGCGCTCTCTATGTCCACGTCGCCCTCGGAGAGGCTGAACTCTTCGTGGCTGCAGCGATCGTCCAAAACGAACAACTGCTCGTCGATCCGCACGCCGACCAGTACGCGTTCACCCACGTGCAACTGGCGAGGGACGCCCTCGTCGAACTCTTCCAACGTGCCCACGTCGTAAAAACTCGTCACGTGGCCACCACGTCGACGCTGGCCAACACCGAGGTCACGTCGCTCTCTACCAACTCGGCCAGTTCTACGGGGAGAGCCGAGAGCATCTCGTAGAAGAAACCTTGGATGAGGAGACGTTGCGCGTCTTCGCGGGTAATCCCGCGCGACTCGAGGTACCAGCGCTGGAGCTCGTCCAGTGGACCGACGCTCGAAGCGTGCGCGCACATCACGTCGTTCTCTCGTATGTCGAGGTTGGGCACGCTGTCGGCGTGGGCGTGCGGCGAGAGCAGAAGGTTGTGGTTCGTCTGGCGCGCGTCGGTGCGTTTGGCACCCTTTTCAATCTCGATGAGACCGGTGTACACCGATCGCGACTCCCCCGCGACCGCGCCTTTAGAGAGCAAGGTGGACGTCGTGCGCGGCGCGACGTGATACTGACGAGTGCGAAAGTCGTGCACCTGATCGCCGACTCCCAGAAAGGTCGTGCGCAGTTCGTTACTGGCGCCGGCCCCGAGCAGTTCGGCGTCGTTTCTCGAACGGTCGTAGTGCGCGCCCAAGCCCACCACGGCCTGATGAAGGCGCGCGTCGCGGGCTAAAAATCCCGTCGTACGAGCCACGTGCCAGGCCGAGGAGTCGAGGCGCTGGTAGGTAATCAGTTGCAAGGAGGCGTTGTCGTCCAGTCGATACTCACTCACGGGAACGACGAGCGCGTTCGCTCCGCCTTCGAAGTACTCAACCACCGTCACGCTGGCTCCACGGCCCAGGACGATCTGCGTTCGGGGAAAGGTGGCCCCGGCGCTCGATTCGTTGAGCACGACGATGGGCTGAGCGAGATTCACGCCCGCCTCCACGCGAAGCACCGTGGTGCTAGGCGCCAGCGCCGCGTTCAAGAGAGCGAAGGAGTCACTTTCGTAGCGTTGGAGCAACGTCTCGCCCGAGAGAGAGTCATTGGTCTCGTCGATCTCTACGCTGAGACCCTCGACGGTCTCGCCCGTGCTGACGCAGAAACCATCAACGACACGAACCACCACTCCCGCGCGCTGTCGCAGTTTCGTAGCGAACTCGGAGTCGCTTTGCGTGGTGGGAGCGCTCGGCACAAGGAAGCGGTCGATGGCCAGATCGCCCAAAGGGGCGTAGCGCCACACCTCGTCGCTCGTCGTCGGCAGGCCCGTCGCTTCAAAAAGTGTCCAGGCGCGGCGTCGAGCGGCCGCGTCGGGCCGGTCATCTATAAAGAGGGAAGCTGAGTCAGCGAAGGCGTTCATAAGGAAATAAGCCTCAGGCAGTGTACTGGTCGAAATCCACCGCTCGGCGTGGAGGGACCTAGGCTCTGCCATCGATAGGTAGGTGCACGTGGCGTTCTCATCGGATGTTCTCTCTCTTGACGTAGCGGGCGACGTGGCGACGCTCTGGCTCGACCGCGCCGAGAAGCGAAACGCCCTGGGCAGCGCTTTCTGGCGCGACCTGCCCCTGGCCGTGTCCGAGGTGACCAAGGATCCGTCGATAGGCGCCCTCGTCGTCGCGGCCAAGGGCCCTCACTTCACCGTGGGGCTCGATCTGAAGGAGTACGGCGGGGGGTTCCTCTCCGGCGCGGACCACTCGTCACGAGCGACCTCCAACGAGCGTCAGTACGAGGCCATACGCGCGATGCAGGATTCAGTCACCTCACTCGCCACCCTGAAGATCCCGGTGATCGCCGCCGTGCACGGGTACTGCATCGGCGGCGGTGTCGACGTCATTACCGCGTGCGACATTCGTCTCGCCTCCAGTGACGCCGTCTTTTCCGTTCGCGAGACCAAGGTCGCCATCGTGGCCGACCTCGGCACCCTGCAGCGTCTTCCCCGGATCGTCAGTGCGGGTTACGTCGCCGAGTTGGCCTTCACCGGCAAGGACATCGACGCGGCGCGGGCGCACGCCATGGGGCTCGTGAACTCCGTTCACGAAGCCGGTCCCGACGACGTACTGGCGGCAGCCCGCGAACTGGCCCAGGAGATCGCCGCAAACGCACCGCTCGCGGTGAGAGGAACGAAGGCCGTCCTGGCGGCGAATGACGGACGAACGGTAGACGAGGGGCTGGACTTCGTGGCGCGCTGGAACACCATGTACCTACAGAGCAACGATCTCCGCGAAGCCATGACGGCCTTCATCGAAGGTCGTCCCCCTCAGTTCAACGGCGACTAGCGGCGCCAGAACTTCCAGCCGCGATTATTTTTTCTCTGTTGTTCCTCTAAGTACTTACGCCGCTCCTCTAGCAGCTCGGGCGCGACGGCGTCGACGATCTCACCGGCTGACTCGAGTATGGAACGTCGATCTTCGACCGACACGTCCGGCGGAGCCGCTTCCACGGGTCGGTCCACGAGGGATCCGTGGGACCATCCAATGTCCACCAAGCGGGGCTCGAAGGTCAGACAGTTCTCCGGGCAGGACCAGGGTTGATCGGGCGCCAGTCCGAGTTTGCAGAACCGAACGACCTCGCCTGATTTATACGTTCGGCTCTGGAAGTGTTTGCACTCTTCACGCATGCCCATCGCACCATTGTTTCACGCCACGCGGGGGCCTAGGCTGCGCCCTTGTGACTGGAGACCTCCGCGTCGATGAACGGCCCCTTAGTGAACACGAGCTCACCGACGCTGCGCTCGTCGCCAGTCGCGCGTTTTTTGATGACTCGTACTTTCGTTATCTCTTCCCCGACGACGCGGTGAGAGCGCGAGTCCAGCGAAAGATTTTTCGTACCCAACTCCAACACATCGGACCCCACGGGAAGATCGCCACCGTTCGCGACCAGAGCGGAGCGATTGTGGGGGTGTCCGCGTGGTTGCCTCCGCTCGCGTGGCCACCGTCGCTGCGGGTTCAACTCGCTCAACTGCCCGGATCGCTACGAGCGTTCTTCCGTCAACTGGGCGCGCTACGCATCGTGGGGACGTACCTACGAACCCTGTTAAGGGTTCACCCCAAAGAGCCGCACTGGTATCTCATGTTGTTGGCGGTGGACCCCCCATCTCAGCGACGCGGGGCGGGAACGATGCTGGTGGAGCGGGGCCTCGCCCTCGCCGACCAACAAGGGGTGGGGGCGTACTTAGAGACACAGAAAGAAGAGAACCTGGCGTACTACCGGCGGTTCGGTTTTGTGTTAGCGCAGACCTTGAACCCGGTCGCCGGCGGCCCACCGTATTACACGATGTGGCGAGCGGCTCGCTAACCGATCGAGCCTTCCATCTGCAGTTCAATGAGGCGCGACCACTCGACGGCATACTCCATGGGCAGCGTGCGTGTCACCGGCTCAATAAAGCCGTTGACGATCATGCCCATGGCCTGGCTCTCGGTCAGTCCCCTACTCATCAGATAGAACAGTTGGTCGTCGCCGATCTTGGAGACGGTGGCCTCGTGACCGATCGAGGCGTCCTGCTCGCCCACTTCCATGTAGGGGCGAGTCTCGGAGACGGACTGCTCGTCGAGCAGCAACGCGTCGCAACGCACGAAACTCTTGGCTCCGGTGGCGCCTTCTTCAACCTTGACGAGGCCCCGGTACGCGGTGAGACCGCCGTCCTTCGAGATGGACTTTGAAATGATCGTCGACGTCGTCTCGGGAGCGCAGTGCACCATCTTGGCGCCCGCGTCCTGCACCTGTCCGGGTCCGGCGTAAGCGACGGAGAGAACCTCACCGGAGGCCTTGGGACCCATCAGGTAGACCGAGGGGTACTTCATGGTGAGGCGCGAACCGATGTTGCCGTCGATCCACTCCACGTGAGCCTCCGCTTCGGCTCGGGCTCGCTTGGTCACCAGGTTGTAGACGTTGTTCGACCAGTTTTGAATGGTGGTGTAGGTAATACGTGAACCGGGCAGAGCGACGAGTTCCACGACGGCGGAGTGCAGTGAGTCCGTGGAGTAGACGGGAGCGGAGCAGCCCTCGACGTAGTGAACCTGTGAACCCTCGTCGGCGATGATAAGGGTTCGCTCAAACTGACCCATGTTCTCGGTGTTGATGCGGAAGTACGCCTGCAAGGGCTGGTCGACCTTGACGCCCGGCGGCACGTAGATAAAGGACCCCCCACTCCAGACGGCGGAGTTGAGCGCGGCGAACTTGTTGTCGTTGGGCGGAATGATGGTGCCGAAGTACTTACGCACCAGCTCGGGGTACTCGCGCACCGCGGTGTCCATGTCACAGAAGAGGACACCCAGGCGCTCTAGGTCCTCGCGGTTGCGGTGAAAGACCACTTCCGACTCGTACTGAGCGGTGACGCCGGCCAGATACTTGCGCTCGGCCTCGGGAATACCGAGTCGTTCGTACGTGTTCTTGATGGCGTCGGGGAGGTCTTCCCAACTGTTGACCTGGTGGTCGGTGGGCTTGATGTAGTAGTAAATGTCGTCGAAGTCAAGGTCGGGCATGCGGTCGGCAAACCACGGCAGCATGGGCTTCTTCTCAAAACGCTTCAGCGCGTCGAGGCGGAACTTCAACATCCAGGGCTCTTCGCTCTTCATCTCGGACATCTCGCGCACGATGGCCTCGTTCAAGCCCTTCTTCGGCTTGAAGACCGGCAACTGCTCGTCCGACCAGCCCAACTGATAACGGCTGAAGTCCAGATTGTCGATCGCCATTGCTCTCCTTTGGGATACTTCCTACGTCCATAGTAGTAAGGGTGCCGCCCCCCATGACCCTAAAACACTGGCAAAGTGGAGAGATGCCCACCCCACCGAGCGCTCCGCAACGCCCCTACGCCATCACCCGCCACGGCGACACCCGTATTGACCCGTACTACTGGCTCATGGACCGCGACAGCGACGAGGTCCTGTCGCTGCTGCGCGCGGAGAACGAGTACCTGGAGGCGGAGTTGGCGCCCCTGAAGCCGCTCGAAGACGAGCTCTTTGAAGAGATCAAGTCCCGCGTCGAAGAGACGGACATCTCCGTGCCGGTTCGAAAGGGTGACTGGTGGTACTTCGTGAGGACGCGCGAGGGTCTGAGTTACTCCATCAACGTCCGCCTCCCGGCCGTGGGTGACGACTTCACCCCACCCGAGATTGATCCCGAAACCACCCTCGATGGTGAGCAGGTGATCCTTGACGAGAACCTCGAAGCTGAAGGTCACGACTTTCTCTCGGTGGGGGTCTTGGCACTCAGCCCCGATGAACGGTGGGTGGCTGTCGGCACTGACTTTGAGGGCAGTGAGCGCCACCACGTCACGGTGCGACCGATGGCCGGGCAAGAACCGATCCCCGATGAACTGGACGACGTCTACTACGGCTTCGCCTGGGCCACGGACAACCGCCATTTTTTCTACACGCGGGTCGATGAGGCCATGCGACCGTGGCAGGTCTGGCGCCACGAGTTGACCACCTCGAGCGACGACGACGTCCTCGTCTACCAAGAGGACGACGAGCAGTACAACGTGTCGGTCGGACGCAGTCGCGACGATCTCATGATCCTCGTGATGTTGAACTCCTCGATGACGAGCGAGGTTCGTTACCTGGCCGCCGACACCCCCACCGGAGAGTTGGCGCTCCTCGAAGAGCGGCGCCACGGCGTCGAGTACGGTGTCGAGCACTTCGTGGACCAGCGAGGTCGAGCCTGGTGGCTGAAGATGACCAACCAGGGCGCGACCGACTTTCGACTCCTCGCTCGCCCCGTCCTGGGAGGAGAGTGGCGCGAGATCGTGCCCGAGCGGCGCGGCTGCCGGCTCGACGGCGTCGACGCCTTCGCGAATTTTCTCGCCCTGGGCGATCGAGAGAACGGCTGCGCGGCCCTGCGCCTCGTGCCACTGCTCGAAGGCGACGACCCCTTTGGCGATGACCTGATCGGTCGCTCTCGTTTGGTCGAGGGCGGCGCATTCCCGAACACGGTGGTGGCCACCTCGAATCCCAATTTCGATACCCCGCAGCTCCGCGTCCTCATCACCTCGCTCACCACGCCGCGACTGGTGGCTGACGTGGTAGTGGCGACGGGCGAGCTCATCGTTCGTAAGCAGCAAAAAGTTCTCGGGGGCTACGACGAGTCGCAGTACGTCACCGGCCGACTGTGGGTCACGGCCAGCGACGGCGTCGCCATTCCGGTCTCCGTCGTCGCCCGGGGCGACCTCGTTCGCGTGAGCGAGAACGGTCTCCTCGAAGCGCTACAGCCCTCCCCTTTCCTGCTGTACGGCTACGGGAGCTACGAGATCTCGATTGATCCCACCTTCTCCTCCCTACGACTCTCGCTCCTCGATCGCGGAGTGATCTTTGCGATCGCCCACATCCGTGGCGGCGGTGAGATGGGTCGATCGTGGTACGAGATGGGACGCCTGGCTCAAAAGCCCACCACCTTCAGCGACTTCATCGCCGTCGCTCGCGAACTCATCCATACCGGCTGGACGACTTCGGAGCACTTGGCGATTCGCGGCGGATCGGCCGGCGGGCTTCTGATGGGCGCCGTCATGAACGACGCCCCGGAACTGTTTCGCGCCGTGGTGGCTGAAGTCCCCTTCGTTGACGTCGTCACCACCATGCTGGACGACTCGCTGCCGCTTACGACGGGCGAGTGGGAGGAGTGGGGCAACCCCGACGCCAGCGCTACCAGCTATCGCACCATGAAGAGCTACTCCCCCTACGACAACGTGCACGCCGCACGGCCCGACGGTACCCCCTTGGTGTACCCGCGACTGTTCGCCTCGGGCGGTCTTAACGACTCCCGCGTGGGTTTTTGGGAGCCCGCCAAGTGGGTGTTGAAGCTACGCGACACCAATCCCGACAACTACGCAGTTTTGAAGATGGAGATGGGCGCGGGCCACGGGGGCGTCTCGGGTCGTTACGACGCGTGGCGCGACGAAGCCCAGGTGCTCGCCTGGATACTGAACGAGATCACTTCGGTGCCGTTGACGTAAAGACGAGCACGAGTGTCGGCGGGAGCGACGTCGGGAAGACGACCGGTGAGCCCTTCACGTGGACGCTGGCGTTGGAGGGAGAGCCGATAGTGATTCGCGAGTCGCCCGTCATGGTGAGGGCCTCCACCTTGCCCATCGCCACCGTGCCCTGCCACTCCAGGGTGTTAGAAGGACCCATCTCGAAGACCACCCAGGTCGGACCCTTGAGACCCCTCACCACTACCTGATACGTCGTCGCGGGGACGCTGAAGGTCGCGTCATCGCCGCTGGCGCTCGTCGCGACGAATGATGAAGGGAATGATGTCGTCGTCGTGGTGGTCGAGCTGGTCGACGTCGTAGTGGACGCGGGAGGCTTTTTGGAGTGATGATCCACGTAGTAGGTCCCCACCACCACTCCCACGAGGGCAATCACGGCGAGAATCGCCAAGCGACGCAGCACGATGGACAACGTGGAACGCTGGGAAGAACGAGAGAGAAACCAGTCGTCGTTGTGTCGCAGGTGCGACGAGACGGTCTCGTCGCCCGTTCCCGACAACTCACTAAAGACGTAGTGGCGATTCGGATCGAGCCGAGGGCGCTCGACGGGAGGGCGCGCCAAGGGCTCTCCCGTCTCGTCCAACAGTCGAAAGCCCTTCGAGGGTGCGTAGGGCGACGGCGGCGGCGCCATCAGACGACGTTCCACCGGTCGTGAAAGTTCGCGCATCTCATCGCGACGCAATTTGCGAATGCGAAGAACCGTGCCGAGCAGGAGCAACACGACGACCACGGCCACGACGATCTTGAGGGCGAGCATCACGGCCGTCTCCCCCGGGTGTCCTTCGCGCGGACGTCAGCTCTCACTCACCGCAGGGTAGCGGACGTCACCTTCTCAGGCGAGGGCGCGATATCCACCGCGGTAGTAGATCAGAGGCTCGCCCGGCTCGGTCGAGGCGTAGTCCATCTCCGCGACCACAATGTCGTGGTCACCGTGGTTAGTCACCTCTCGGATGGTCCCTTCCACGTAGGCGTGAGCCCCCTCTAGAAACGGCGAACCGTTGGGTGCGGCAAACCACTTCACCTGGGCGAACTTGTCGGTTCCGCTCGCGGAGAAGACTCGGGCCAGGGGTTCTTGATCACTGCTCAAGATGTTGACGCCCAGCACGCCCGTGTCGCGGATTCGCTGCCACGAGACCGACGCGCTGGAGGCGGCGAAGAAGACCAACGCCGAGTCAACCGAGAGCGAGCCGAAGGTCTGACAGGTAAAGCCGGCCGGACCCGTTGGAGAGAGCGCCGTGATCACCACGACGCCCGTGGCGTAGTGACCCAGCACCTCTTTGCAGTGCGCGTTGTCAAAGGCCGTCACGAGGCCCAGACTACCGGTCACGATTTTCCCGAGAAGACGGTCAGCGAGAAGGTAGAGAGTAGATCGCCGATCGCTCAGCGATGAGACCATCCTTTAACAGTCCGGCCAGCACCTCCTCGCCGCGCACCGACGTGAGACCGCTCAGCAGAGCGGAGAGTTCGTGACGAGAGCGCGGCCCGTCGACCAGAGCACTCAAGACGCGCCCGCGCAGTTGTCGATTCGAACCTTCGAAGGGCGACTGGGGACGCGACACGGCTGCGCTGCGCGGTGCGGGGTCCTCCCCGCCTTCTTGTTGCCAACGGCAGTGCCGAGCCACGGGGCACTCCTCACAGCGCGGGGTGGCCCGACAGAACTGGGCGCCGAGATCGAGCAGCGACTGATTAAAGGCCGGCGCGTTCACGCGAGGAAGGAGCTCGTTCGCCAGCCTTCGGGCCTCCTTCGGTCGCAGTCGGCGATTGGCGAGCGCGCGCGAGAGCACGCGCCCGACGTTGGTATCGAGCACCGCCACCGCCTCGCCGTAGGCGAAGGAGGCGACCGCGGCCGAGGTGTAGTCACCCACGCCCGGGAGTCGGCGAAGGGCGTCGACGTCGCGGGGCACGATGCCTTCGTAGTCGTCACGAAGAATGCGCGCGGTTTCGTGAAGGGCCTTGGCCCGCCGAGGGTATCCGAGTCCTCGCCACAGGGAGAGAACGTCGGCGAGGCTCGCCTCGGCGCACGCACCGGGGGTCGGAAATCGCTCCATAAAGCGCCGCCACGGCTCGAGGACGCGCGACGTCGAGGTCTGTTGGAGCATCACTTCGCTGACCAACACCGCCCACGGTCGAGGGTCGTTGATCCAGGGAAGATCCCGGCGCAGGGAGCGTGAACGGTGAACCAGCGCGCGCCGAAAGGCGGCGTGCTGGCTAAGACCAGATGTCGTCACCGTACGGACGTCGCCTTTCGGGGGCACACTCTCGCTTCCAGACCATGACTTTGCGACGGAAGTAACAGACCTCGAGTCCCTCCTGGTTAAAACCTTTGGTCTCGATGGTCACCACCCCGCGATCGTTCTTGGACGTCGAGGGGTTCGCGGCCAGAACTCGCGACTCGGCGTAGATCGTGTCACCGTGAAACGTCGGGTGTCGATGAATGAGCGACTCCACCTCTAAGTTGGCGATCGCCGAGCCCGAGACGTCGGGCACGCTCATGCCGAGCACCAAAGAGTAGACAAGGTTGCCCACCACCACGTTCTTCTTTTGAATCGTTTCGTTCTCGGCGAACCAGGCGTTCGTGTGCAGCGGGTGGTGATTCATGGTGATCATGCAAAAGAGGTGATCATCGGCTTCGGTGATCGTTTTGCCGGGCCAGTGCTTATAGACGTCGCCGACCTCGAACTCCTCGAAGTAGCGGCCGAAGGGACGATCAAAGGTGGTCATGGCTGGACCTTTCGGTGTCTCGGACTTACTCTTCGACGAACTCGCGGGCGGGACGCGTGGTGAATGAGACGAGGCCCCCGGGCAAGGTTTCGCCGTCGACCATCATGCGCCAGGTGTAACGAGCCCCGTCACTCAGGGGAATCGGACCAAAGTTGACGGCGATGGGTACGTCGACCGGGGTCCCTACGGGTACGTCCTCGGGCGCGGTGGCCGAAAAGTCACCGCGTACTTCGATGATCTGAGAACCTTCGGGCGTCTCGAATCGCACGGGTTGACCGTCGGCGTCTTCTAAGAAGAGTTCCCAGTGGTGTGAGATGTTGAACTCGTGCGAGTCGACGCCGACTTTGATGGCAACGGCCGAAGGGGTGGGATCCGGGCCGGTGACCGACCACCCACCGCCCAAGATGAAGAGCTTGCCGTCGGCCACTTGGGCGGAGTCTGCGAGCAACATAGTTATATTCACGCGCACAGCCTAGGCCGAGGCCTCCGACGCGAACCTGTACATTTCTACGTGTGGCCACGCCCCCCTTCGATGTCAACGCCGCCACCGGCCTTCTCCATCGGGCCGACGAAGTCGTTGAGGCGGCGCTCAAGGAACTCGTGGTTCGAGGCGGCATTGACGCGAATGAGTCATTCGCCTACGACCTCGCCCACGCCGCGAGCGCCTTAGCCACCGCGCGCGCCTCGCTTACCTACGCCACGAAAGGTGACGTCGAAGCGCGCCTCGTCGGGGCTTTCCTCGCCCTGGCGCTCAGTGAGGTCGCAGCCAGCGTGCTCGGCCGAGAGACGACGTGGGGTGTGGAGGCGAACTGGTTCGACCCCTTTCACGACTTTGTCGCTACGTACCGGGATCCCGAGTTTCTCTCATCGCTGGCCGAGACACCCGGCCCCCGGCACCTCGGCGACGACTTCTCCATGGTCGCTGACACCTTTCACCGTTTTGCCGCCGAGCAGGTCCGTCCCCATGCCGAAGAGGTTCATCGGGCCAACGGCGACATCCCCGAGTCGATCATCGCGGGTCTCAACGAGCTCGGGGGGTTCGGACTGTCCGTCCCCGAAGAGTTTGGAGGGTTCTCGAACGGCGGCGAGTCGGAGTACCTCGGCATGGTCGTCGCCACGGAAGAGCTCTCCTGGGGATCGCTCGGCATCGGGGGATCACTGATTACGCGGCCGGAGATTATGACCCGTGCGCTCCTGCGCGGCGGCACGAACGATCAGCAGGCCGCCTGGCTACCGCGGCTGGCGAACGCCGACGTGCTGTGCGCCATTGCGGTGACCGAACCCGACTTTGGCTCCGACGTGGCCAGTCTCACGACCAGCGCCACCAAGGTCCAGGGCGGTTGGCTCCTCAACGGCGCGAAGACGTGGTGCACCTTCGCCGCGCGCGCCGACGTGCTGGTCTTGCTCGCTCGCAGCGATCCCGACCGATCACTCGCCCACCGCGGACTTTCCCTCTTTTTAGTCGAGAAACCCCAAGGGGACAGCCGGGGGTTCCTCTTCCTGCAAGACCCGGCCGGCGAGGGTCACGACGGCTCGCCCGGTCGGCTGGAGGGCCGTCCCATCGACACGATTGGCTACCGCGGCATGCACTCCTACGAACTCAGCTTCGAGAACTGGTTCGTGAGCGACAACCATCTCATCGGCAGAGAGGCGGGTTTGGGGAAGGGCTTCTATTTTCAGATGGCCGGCTTCGAGAACGGGCGTCTACAAACCGCGGCTCGCGCCGTCGGCGTGATGCAGGCCGCGTACGACGCCGCCCTGGAGTACGCCCGCACGCGCGTTGTCTTCGGCCAGCCTTTGATTGACTTCGAACTCACCCGCGTGAAACTCGGCACCATGGCCGCGGTCATCCAGTGCGCGCGCCAGTTCTCCCTGTCGGTGGCGCGTGAGATGAGTGGTGGCGCGGGTGCGCTGGAGGCCTCCATGGCCAAGGCCTACGTCTGTCGGGCGGCCGAGTGGGTCACCCGAGAGGCCATGCAGATTCACGGCGGGATGGGATACGCCGAGGAGTACGCCGTCAGCCGCTACTTTCTCGACGCCCGCGTGCTCTCTATCTTCGAAGGCGCGGACGAGACCCTCTGTCTCAAGGTCATCGCCCGACGACTGGTCGACCAGCTCTCGGAGGCGCCCTCACACTGAGGGGGTCATGCCGGCGCGCTCGCCTCGAGCCACAAACGAGTGAGCAATCTTGGCCGACGCCTCGTCGATCATCTCGTCACCGAACATGACCGCACCGGTGAGGTTCTCTTCGGTAGCGACCCGGTAGGCGTTCAAGATATCGATCGACTTATCGAACAACTCCTGACTGGGTGAGTAGACCTCATTGAGCACCAGGGCCTGATCCGGCGTGAGCGCCCACTTCCCGTCAAAGCCGTACGACGCGGTGATCGACGCGGCGTAGCGCAGCGCCTCGAGGTCGCGGACTTTCAAAAAAGGCCCGTCAATGACGTTGAGGCCGTTCGCTCGTCCCGCCATCAAGATTTTCGCAAACACGTAGCTAAAGGGGTTCGACGGGGCGTGGTGAATCGTGTGATCAATGGTGGTGACCGGCATGCCGATCGACGCGGCAAAGTCGGCCGGTCCAAAGACAATGGACTCCAACCGCGCGGAAGCCGCACAGATTTCTTCCACGTTGATCAGGCCTTCTGCCGTCTCGATCTGGGCCTCGATGCCAATGTGCCCCGGGGGAAGTCCCGCGTTCGTTTCGACCTGGCTGAGCAAGAGATCGAGAGCCACCACGTCCGAGGCGCGACGCACTTTAGGCAGCATGACCTCGTCCAGACGCTCTCCGGCGCTGCCCACCACCTCAATGACATCGCCGTAGGTCCACGGCGTGTCCCACGCGTTGATCCTCACGCACAGGACTCGGTCGTCCCAGGGGAGCGTCCGAATGGCGTTCACCACTTTGGCGCGGGCCTCCACCTTCTCTTTCGGGGCGACGGAGTCCTCGAGGTCCAAGAAGGAGAAGTCCGCTACGGCCGTGGGCGCCTTGGCCAGAAACCGATCAGACGAGCCCGGCGTAGAGAGACACGATCGACGAGGCAGTGAGCGAGAGCGAAGAGACATGTCGCGAGCCTATTGTGTCGAGAATTAACGTCGAAGTTTCTTCCGGGAGCTTGCGCTGTCGTTCGCCGAGATAGCGCTTTCGACCAGGAGCTACGTGGCTCCCACCTGAGGCGCCTCCGACTGAAACGACCCCCACCAACTAGCCTGGTCAGGTGACTGACGTCGAGCACGTGGTGCTGTCGACTTATCGGCCGGCAAGGGTTCTTGAGTGTCGACGACGACTCTTCCCTCTGTTGGTAGCGCTCGCCCTCTCGTGCAGCACCCTCGCCGTCCTCCCCCGCGCGGCGGGGGCCTCGGGTCTCTCCAACGCGCGCCAAAAGGCCACGATTCTCCTCCACCAGATCAACCGCATCAACGGTGAGGTGGGCCGTCTGGGCCAGAAGTACGACGAAGCCCAGATCAAACTTCATCGGCTGAACAACATCATCGCCAATACCAAGGCCACCGTCGAAGAGATCAAAGCCGACGTGGCCAAGGGCAACAGTCAACTGCGTTCGGACGTCATCTTCGCCTTCGTCACCAGTGGAGCCACCGAGGGCGACAACCCGCTGTTCTCGGCCAACGCCTCCAAACTGGGCTCGACCAACGTCTACACCCAACTGGCCGAGGGCAATATCAACGCCACCATCGCCAACCTAAAGAACTACCGCATCAAACTCATTCAAGAGCGCGGACTGTTGAAGTCCGAGGATAGGCACGCGCGCGCCGTGGCCGTCGACGCCGCGACGTCGTTTCACAAGTCGAAGATTCTTCAGGCATCCCTCAACCAGACATTGGCTCAGGTCAAGGGCCAGATCGCGACCGACGTCAACCAAGAGGAGGCCGCGGCGGCCGCGGCCTCGGCGGGAACACTCAACAGTGCGGGACCGGTCGCCGGCTTTCCCGCGCCCCCGCCGGACTCGCGAGCCAACATCGCGATACGCGCTGCGTTGAGTTTCCTCGGCGTGCCCTACGTCTGGGGCGGAGCGAGTCGATCGGGGGTTGACTGCTCTGGCCTCGTCATGTTGGCCTACGACGCCGCGGGCATCGATCTCCCGCACTACTCGGGTGCCCAGTACGAGGACACCGAACGAGTTCCGCTGTACGACATCGAACCCGGCGACCTCTTGTTCTACGGCCCGGGGGGTGACGAGCACGTGGCGATGTACCTGGGTCACGGAGAGATGATCGAGGCCCCCGAGACCGGTGAGGTCGTGCACGTGACCCCCGTGCGTCTCTACGGCGGGTTTGTCGGACTGGGACGTCCTCGCTAAGTGACAGGATTTCCGACCGCTTTTCACCTCGGCCCCCTGATCTTTCACACCTACGGATTCGGCTTAGCCATCGCCGCGTACGTGGCGTACCTCTACGCCCGCCGTCGCTTAACCCGGGCCGGTTTTGATGTCGGTCCCTTCGCCAAGTGGACCGTCTGGGTGCTCATCAGTGGCCTGGTCGGCGCACGCTTGGCCAACATCGCGACGAACTGGAGCTACTACGACGGTCACCCCGGGCGTTGGATCGCCGTCTGGCAGGGGGGCCTCGCCAGTTTCGGGGGCATCGCGTTAGCGCTCGCCGTCGGGCTCGTTCTCCAGCGTCGCTGGTGGCCCGGCACCAGATTGGCTGCCTTTACTGACGCGTTGGTGCCCGCGCTCATTGCCGGATGGGCCATCGGACGTTTTCTCGGTCCCCAGTTCATGGTCGATGGCGGCGGGCACCTCACCCATCAGTGGTTCGGACTGCACTATCACGGACAGGTCGGAAAGCGCGTTCCGGTACCTCTCATCCAGGGTCTGGAGGACGGCCTCTTGTGGCTGATCCTGATCGCTCTAGAGCGAACGCGTCTCAGGAACGCCGTGGGCGTCATTACTGCGGTGGGGATGATGGTGTGGGGTCTCGTGCGCGCCACGGACGAGCGGCTGCTCTTAGGCCAGGAGTCCCACAGCGGTTCACTCGGCGTACAGGCCGCAGGCGTCGCCCTCGCCGTGGCCGGCGCGGTGACCCTGGCGATGCATTGGCCTTCGCGAGGGCGCCGTCAAAGCGGCGACACCGCGACTCATCACTCCCCCACCTCGCTCACCTGAGTCGAGCGTTTTACGAGATGGAGTTCCACTCCTCGATCGTGAGTTGGGCCAGAGGCCGCTGAAGATCGACGTGGGCCAGTGACAGGCTGACGCGTGCGTCGTCGATGAAGGACACGTGATCGAGCCCGACGCGCCGCCACGGTTGAAAAACCGACCGCGAGGGTGACTGGTTCGAGTAGATCGGACGAACCAGCGCCTCCTCCTGGGACGCGGCCACCACGAGCGCCGGTCGCTCTTTGGACCTCGTCTCGGGCTGATCGGGGTCGACCGCATCGAAAAGTACGTCGGCCAGTAGGACCGTTCCGACCAGGGGATGGTCAACGTCGAATCGAGAACTCTCGAGCGGGGTGAGCAGGAGTCGTCGACGCTCGAGTGGCGGAAGCGTCGCTCGTGCACCGTCCTTTGACGTGGTCTCGCTACGCGGCGGCGACGTGGGCTTGGTCTTCGCCGGGCGGGGCGGCCGAGAGGGCGTGCCGGGCTTCTTACGACGCTTCTCTTCTTCACGTCGGGCCCGGCGTTGCTCGCGAAGTTCGGCGCTCACTTCTCGCGGAGCGGCTAGCACGCTGGGAGCGGCCACTTCGGGCAGTGGCGGCAGCGCAAACTCCTCGCGCTCGTCCAAGAGTCGCCGACAGTGCGCCGCGGCAGGAAAGGACTCCCCCACCGCGTAGGCCAGGACGGCCACCGCCTCATCCGCGGTGGCCCCGCCAGCTAGGAACTCGTCGATCGCTCCTGCCAGTTGCTCGTAGGTCGGACTCTCGGAGTGATCGCCCAAGAGTCCAATGACTGTTTCGAGGGGCGACATCGCCAGGAGTTCGAGAGTGGCTCTCACGGCAGCGACGGGCGCCGCCGAGGCAAAAGCGGTGACGTCACGACGCTGTTGGAGTTGGCGCAGGGGGACGCCAATAACCGCGCTCACCCTCGCGTGGGCGCGCAGATCAAGGGTGGCAACCTTGGCGAGCACGGTCTCGGGGTCCATCTTCATGAGAGCCGCGCGCATCACCGCGTTCGCACTACTCGACGCGTCGGCCATCAAACTACCGCGAGCCCGCTCGAGGGGCGACAATCCAGGGCAACCGAGGCGGTCCAGCGATCCTTCGGGCTTCGTGCATAGCGACCATTATGCCAGTGCGGAAATACGACTCCGTCAACGAGGGTGACCAACCGACTCTCGCGACGCGGGGCTCTACTTCAACAAGTGCTCGGCGACGACGATGCGCTGAACTTGATTCGTGCCTTCGTAGATCTGCGTGGTCTGAACGAACTATCCACTACCTCCGCCGAGCGAGTCAGCGTCCCGAAATGTGAAGTTCGCCACTTGAGCGAAGGTAGTTCGCCCGAGTTGTAGGAATGAAGTTGGGATGAAAGCGTGCGGGTTCACGTCGGAGAGCCGACGTCAACAATCTCCGACTGGAGGATTGAAGGTTGGCGCAACATATTCTGGTTTACCCGAACTCAAGGCGCCCAAATAATCGCCACGGTAGATTTTGAGCAATGCCTTCGCAAATACGAGTTGCCCGCTTTCCTGACATCTGGATGGACCGAAACCGGGTATACAAAGTCGTAATTGACGGGTCTGCTGTGGGTGAACTCTGGCCCTCGCAAAGCGAATGGTTCGACGTAAGTTCAGGAGAACATCTGGTTCGCGTGAGGATCGACTTCATGAGCTCGAATGAGTTGCATGTCGCCCCCGTGGAGGGAGAAGTTCTCGAACTGGCCTGTCGTGGACGCAGTTCGCCCATCGCAATGTTTTCCACCATATTCAAGAGGAATTCATACCTGGATTTGCATGTCATGACGTCAAAAGAAAGTGAACAGTTCAAAAATCTCGGGAAGGGAAAGGAACCCCCCGTTCCAAAGAACCTTGGCCCGGGCCTAACTTGAACCCATAAGGTCGCGGCGGGTGCGATCTCTGTATAACAGCACCCGCAAACTACGTGTCTCAAGCCAGTTCCGTCGTCGCAAGCGTTTATCGTCTATTCAACCACTCTGAGATTGTTGGTGTCTGAGAAACGAAGCAGCAGATCTGCTACCAAGCATTGGCGACTTGCCGGAGCCTGAATCTTTTCGATCTGTCAATGTTCGATTGCGGCACCTAGTGTTTCTTCGTGGCACCATATCGTGACGCGTCTATTCGTGACAATCACGGACACAGGAGCCTCAGATGGATAATGCGCCCACTGAACTGGTATCTCAAACGTCGTGCTCATGGCAAAGCTAGCGAGGATGATCTCGAAGAGTGGTGGCTTGTATTCGAGCAGGAGAACGAACGTTCAGGGATTGACGGTTATCGTACCGCCAATGCAAGACATATTTTGGCGACGCACTTGGAGGAGATGAGGAGATACTCCGATGCCCTTCCCCTTAGGCAGACTCAGTTTGAGCTTTTCACGGTGAATAAAGGACCCGAGCACCCTGAGACAGTCGCGGCCGAAATGTGGCTTGCATTGACATTGATGGGTGTTGGAGAAAATCTCGAGGCTAGGAGATTGCTGCTCGAAGCACGAAACATCTACTCAGAGAAAGACGGCTTTGACTCCGAGAACGTCTCACGCGCAAATCACTTCATTGCGGAAGTCAATTCGCGCATGGGTGGCGATTCTGAAGATCACTAATCGTAAGCATTGGTGACCCGAAGCAACGGATCTGCTAACAGGCGCTAGAGACCCTCTCCGCTCGATTGACCAACCCGGTGGTCGGCAAGTAGGGCGAATAGGGTGCCATCATGCGAGTTGCTGGATCCAAATCATGGAGACTCAGTACTTCGAGTGACCAAGCGGCGGACTTCTGTCTCTACGTTCGAGATGCACTTAGTCTGGATGTGAGCGGATCAGACATACCCCCGCCGCTGAGTGGTGGCGTTCAACCAATCGAGTTGGACATTATGACGTCTGATCATCGTGATCTGGCTCTGGCCTGGCAGATGTGGTGGCGGCGACTCGTTCGAGTTATCGGAGCAACTCAGTTGGGTCGAGGCCTGGGTTCTTTTTCGAGAGACGGCTACCGTCAAGCGCACTTTGAGGCTCGTCAGTCGGTGTGGGATCCGCTCGAGGGTTTCAAGAGTTTGAGCGAGTATCCGGTTCTACGATCCGCGGCACAGCGAAGTTGGCCCCAAGGATACGAATGGTCAAAGACGCGTGGTTCTTCGAGGTTTAGACCGTCTTCGGCAGGGCACCGATCTCCAACACCGAAGATGGTTGCTGAGCAAGTCATTGAGGAACGCCACGTCTCGCCTGATCGAGTAAGTGCTGCCGTGATCGTGTTAGAGGTGAACGGTAGGTGGTTTCATCTAGCCGCGCCGGGGCTATTGCTGTGTTCAGAAGAATTCTTCTTTGATGACGCCAGTTTTGCGCAAGAACTCAAGACCACTTTTGAGTCGGGCCTATCGGATGAAATCAAGTAGGGATGAAATAGGGAAGGATTCGATAACTTGCTATTGCGGCTGTCTAGGTATCGAACGAAAGTGCTACTTCAGTAAGTGCTTGGCGACGACGATGCGCTGAACTTGATTCGTGCCTTCGTAGATCTGCGTGATCTTGGCGTCGCGCATGAAACGTTCGACCGGGAACTCTTTGGTGAAGCCGTATCCGCCAAGGAGTTGCACGGCGTCAGTCGCCACGCTCATGGCCGTGTCCGAGGCGAAGGATTTGGCCGCGGCCCCCAGATAACTGAGCGAACCGTCCGGGTCGCCCTCGTCGATGGTCTGGCAGGCCCGATAGACCAGGGCCCGGGCCGCTTCGGTGCGAATGGCCATGTCGGCCAACATGAATCGAAGACCTTGAAACTCACTGATCGGCTCGCCGAAGGCTTTGCGACCTTTCATGTAGGTTCCCGCGTAGTCGATCGACGCTTGAGCGATACCTACGGCCTGCGCTCCAATGGTGGGGCGCGAACGATCGAGCGTGTGCATGGCGATCTTGAATCCCTCACCCTCCTCGCCAATGCGATGGGTAGCCGGCACCCGCACGTCGTGCAGCACCACTTCGCCGGTGGGAGAGGCGCGTAGTCCCATCTTGTCTTCGTGGCTCGGAAACTCGACGCCCCACTCCTTTTCCACCAAGAAGCACGTAATGCCCCGGCCGCGGGCCTCGGGGTCGGTCTTGGCGAACACGGTGTACGTGTCCGAGACGCCGGCGTTGGTGATCCAGAATTTCGAGCCGTTCAAGATGTAGTCATCGCCGTCACGAACAGCCCGGCAGCGAAGCGAGGCCACGTCGGAGCCAGCGTCGGCCTCGGAGAGGCAGTAGCTCGCCTGAATCTCGCCGCGAGCGATACGAGGCAGGTACTGACGCTTGAGCTCTTCCGAGCCGAAGTTCATCACCGGCAGCATGCCCAGCTTCGAGATCAACATCGTCACCGAGGTCGACGCGCACCCACGCGCAATCTCTTCGGTCGCGATGGCCTGAGTCACCATGTCGGCCCCTGCGCCACCGTAGGCCTCGGGTACGCCCAGTGACGGGATGTCCATCTCCACGCACGCGTCGAAACTCTCTTGGGGAAAAACCTGTTCGCGGTCGTAGCGAGCGGCGTGGGGCGCGATGCGTTGGTCCACAAACGTCCGCAGTACATCACGGAAACTTCGTTGTTCAGCCGTGAGATCAAAACTCATGATGCGGTCCTTTAGGTGGGCAAGCTAGTGCCGTGAGCCGGGGGCGTTTTCGCCGGTAATCAGAAGGTCGCCGGGTACCGCGTCGCTAAAGCGTCGTTGGGCGGCGTAGCTGTGCGCCAGACCGAGAAAGGGTGCGGTAGTGACCCGCGGAACCGGCGATTCCCTTCGAAGGTCGAAGTAGTCCAACGCCACGTGAACGTCGCCGAGGGTTGGACCGCGACCAATGAGACTGGCCCGCTTGGCCGCTACGACCGCTACCCCGACAGTGACGTCGTCGCGGTCGTGAGGGTGTTCGAAGGTGAGTTTTTCGCACTCACGCTCGGCGATGGTGAGGGCGAACCCCTCGCCCGGCGCGGGAGTGCCGTAGCCGGTGCCCTCGGCCCGCACGGCCGAACGCTCCATGCCGGGCTTCTTGAGCCGACCGATCTCGGGCGTGCCCGTCGTCATGACCGGTCGAACCTCACCGGCTAAGGGAACAGGGGAAAAGGAGGGTTGTGCCACGAGTCGAGGTTACTGCCCTCGTCGTCTCATACTCGCGCGAGCCACTCCTCGTACTGCGGGCGCTCGCCCCGGATGGCCTGGTGGTAGGTGGTCTTGATCGCGGTGGTGATCGGGCCCGGTTTGCCGTCACCCACAACTCGGTCGTCGACCGAAGAGATCGGCACGACCTCGGCGGCCGTTCCGGTAAGGAAGGCCTCGTCGGCCAGGTACAGATCGTCACGGCGCAGGGCCTCGAAACTCACCTCATACTGCAGGTCGGTGGCGATCTTCACGATGCTGGCCTGGGTGATGCCGCGCAAGGCCCCCGCTTCCGACGGCGGCGGACTCAGTATGACGCCGTCTTTGACGATGAAGAGGTTCTCTCCCGTGCACTCACTCACGCGACCGTCGGGACCCAACATGATCGCCTCGTCGTAGCCCGCCTTAATGGCCTCGACCTTGGCGAGACTCGCGTTCACGTAACCGCCAATGGTCTTCGACGCCGTAGGCATGGCGTTGGGGTGGTGACGCGACCACGAAGAGATCTTCATGCGCACGCCCTTCTCGGCGTGCTCACCCAGGTAGGCACCCCAGGGCCAGGCGGCGATGGCCGTCTGCACCGGGGCCCCAATGGGATTGACCCCAATCTCGCCGTAACCCAAGTAGACGATCGGTCGCAGGTAGCACCCGTCGTGCAGTTCGTTGACGCGCACCAACTCCTTGGCCGTCTCGCAGAGATCGTTCAGGCTGTAGGGCACGTCCATCATCAAGATGCGACAACTGCGTAACAGTCGTTCCATGTGATCCTTCAGACGAAAGATCGCTACCCCGTTGGGCGTCTTGTACGCACGAATACCCTCGAAGGCGCCCATGCCGTAGTGCAGCGTGTGGCTCAGTACGTGAACGGTGGCGTCGTCCCAGTTGACGAACTGTCCGTCCATCCATATCTTCTTCGTGGGGGTTATCGGCATTACAACCTTTCTTTTATCTTTTGAGTAACTTCACTGGTGCCTAACGCCGTGGCGTCACCTTCAAAGTCTGCCACCGCGCGAGCAATGCGCCGCGCGGCCTCTTCTTCGCCGAGGTGTTCGAGCATCAAGACCGCCGAAAGAATCGCCGCGATGGGATTGGCGCGGTCGGTCCCTACGAGATCGTGAGCAGCGCCGTGGACGGGTTCAAAGAGGGAAGCACCACTCTTGGTGGGATTGAGGTTGGCGCTGGCGGCGAAGCCGATGCCGCCGGTCACCGCGCCGGCCAGATCCGAGAGGATGTCGCCGAAAAGATTGTCGGTCACGATGATCCCGTAGCGCCGTGGGTCGTCCACCAGATAGATACACGCCGCGTCCACGTGGTGGTAGTCGACCTCAACGCCGGGAAACTCGGTGGCGACCTCAGCGACCACTCGGCGCCACAGGTCCCCGGCAAAGGTCAACACGTTCGTCTTGTGCACGAGGGTTAGCTTCGGACGGTCGAGTTGGCTGGCGCGGGCAAAAGCGAAGCGCACGCAACGCTCGACGCCGAAGCGAGTGTTGACCGAACCCTGAGTGGCGACCTCGTGCGGCGTGCCGTAGCGCAGCACTCCCCCCTCGCCCCCGTAGGGACCTTCCGTGTTCTCGCGCACGATGGCGAAGGAGTGCCCGTCGGCTAATGAGCCGGGCTGGCCGGCGAAGGGCCGATAGTTGATATAGAGATCAAGCCCGAAACGAAGTCGAAGGAGTAGACCGCGCTCGAGGACGCCACCGGGGATTCTCGTGTCCCCGATCGCGGGACCGACGGCTCCGAGCAAGATGGCGTCAAAGCCTCGCAACTCTTCTAAGGTCGCGTCATCGAGAACGAACCCGTCTCGAAGATAACGGGCCGCTCCGAGATCAAAGGGGGTGGTCGCCAGTCGCATCCCGGCCGCCGCGACGACGTCGAGGGCGGCCGCGGTCACTTGGGGGCCAATGCCGTCGCCACCGATGACGGCCACGCGATGGCTTCGCTGGTCACTCATCGTTCGCTCTCCCTTTTCTCCATTTTGCTCGCTCACGGACGCACGGAGCAAACCGAGGGGACTAAAAAGAGGGCCGACGGTAGAATCGGGACTCTCTATTAGTTGAGGTTGCGGCATGGCCGACGAAATTCACCGGATTACCAAAGAGACGCTGGAGAAGCTCGAGGCCGAGTACCAATACCTCACGACCGTGGGTCGTACCGAGATCGCGCGCACCATTGAAGCGGCCCGCCTTCTCGGTGATCTATCGGAAAACGGGGACTATCACGCGGCCAAGGACGAGCAGGGGAAAATGGAGGCGCGGATTCGCCAGATCGATCAGGTCCTGCGCAATCACGAGATCGTCCAGCGCGACGAGCACGCCGGCAAAGTCCAGCACGCCTCTATCGTCCAGGTGGTCTACGAGGGCGACGACGACAGCGACTATCAGGAGTTCTTTATCGGCTCCATCGAGGAGAAGCCCGAGGGCGTCTCAGTCGCCTCCCCCACCTCGCCCTTGGGCGAGGCGTTGCTCGGCCGCTCCGTCGGCGACACGGTCGAGTACGAGGCACCTTCCGGGGTGCTCAAGGTGAAAATTGTGGGGCAACGCTAGATCGTGAGCGGTAAGACCCTCTACGAGAAGATCTGGGAGAACCACGTGCTCGCCTCACCCGAGAGCGACACGACGCTTCTCTACATTGACTTGCACCTGGTGCACGAAGTAACCAGCCCCCAGGCCTTTGATGGCCTGCGACTGAACGGCCGTGGCGTTCGCCGCCCCGATCTCACCTTGGCGACGGCCGACCACAACGTCCCCACTGACCCCCTCTCCACCCCCGTATCCGATCCGATCTCACGACGTCAACTCGAAGTTCTCGACGAGAACTGTGCGGAGTTCGGCATCACGGTCTTTCCCCGGGGTCACGAGAACCAGGGAATTGTTCACGTCATCGGTCCCGAGCTGGGTGTCACCCAACCGGGCATGACCATCGTGTGCGGCGACTCGCACACCTCCACGCACGGAGCCCTCGGAGCGCTGGCCTTCGGGATCGGCACCAGCGAAGTCGAGCACGTCCTCGCCACCCAGACCCTGCCGCAACAAAAAGCCAAGACCATGTCGGTGACGATCGATGGTGCGCTTCCGGAGGGGGTGAGCGCCAAGGATGTCGTCCTCGCGATCGTCGGTCGATTGGGCACGGGCGGTGGGGCGGGCTACGTGATTGAGTACCGCGGCGAGGTCATCCGAGGGCTTTCCATGGAAGGTCGAATGACGATCTGCAACATGAGTATCGAAGCCGGTGCCCGCGCCGGTCTCGTCGCCGTTGATGAGACCACCGTTGAGTACCTGCGCGGTCGAGCGGGCGTGCCACAAGGCGAGGAGTTCGAGGAGGCGGCCGAACGTTGGCGAGGTTTCGTCTCTGACGACGACGCCGCGTTCGACGCCGAGGTCGCACTCGACGCGGCCGACCTAGTGCCCTTCGTGACCTGGGGTACTAACCCGGCCCAGGTGGTGGCGCTGAACGGCGTCGTGCCGTCACCTGTCGACACCTCCGACCTCGACGAGAGAGGCACGGTGGAGCGGGCGCTCGAGTACATGGACCTCACCCCCGGCACCCCCCTTCGCTCCATACCCGTTGACGTCGTCTTTATTGGATCCTGCACGAACTCGCGCATCGAGGACCTTCGCGCGGCGGCGGCGGTCGCCCAGGGCCACAGCGTTCAAGACGGCGTACGAGCGCTGGTCGTCCCCGGTTCGCGGAGGGTCAAGAATCAAGCGGAGTTAGAGGGCCTCGACCAGATCTTCCTCGACGCCGGCTTCGAGTGGCGCGAGCCCGGGTGTTCGATGTGCTTAGGCATGAACCCGGACATCCTCAGTCCCGGCCAACGTTGTGCTTCCACCTCCAATCGCAACTTCGAAGGCCGTCAGGGACGAGGGGGGCGCACGCACCTGGTCTCACCGGTGGTGGCCGCGGCGACCGCCATCATGGGTCGATTTGCTTCACCGCAAGAGGTCGCGTGAGATCGGTTCGCGTCCTCGAGGGTCGAGCCGTCCCCCTTGATCGTTCCGACGTCGACACTGATCAGATCATTCCGTCGGACTGGCTCAAGCGTGTCGAGCGCACCGGGTTTGGTCGTGGTCTCTTCAGCGAGTGGCGCGACGATACGACCTTCGTCTTGAACCAGCCGGAGTACTCCGGTGCCACCATCCTGCTCGCCGGGCCGCGCTTTGGCACGGGGTCATCTCGGGAGCACGCGGTCTGGGCGCTCATGGACTATGGATTCGAAGCCATCATCGCGCCCTCCTTTGGCGACATCTTTCGTAACAACTCCTCCAAGCAAGGACTCGTCATCGTCCAGCTCACGGTGAACGAGGTCGACGAGCTCAGCGACATGGTGAAAGAAGATCCGTCGCGACTGGTCGTCGTGGACGTGGAGCGTCTGACGGTCGAGGTTCCCGAGGCGGGCTGGCACCGCGACTTTGTCCTCGATCCCATGACCCAGGAACGGCTGCTCGAGGGCTGGGACGACATTGGTCTCACCCTGCGCCGCGCACCAGAGATCGACCGCTACGAAACGACCAGTGGGGCCACCAAAATGAGTGACGTCTTCGACCCCGCGGGCCACGCCCTCCACGAGTAAGTGGCCGATCACAACCTCAGGCGTTCAACCACTTCGCGAACACCACGACGTCGCTCTCTTGGTACCCACGACGCTCGTAGAAGCGGCGCGTCGCGGCGTTCTCGTTTCTCACCATGAGCTGGACCTTGACGGCGCCGCGATCGCGTAGCCACCCTTCCGCTGCAGCCATTAACTCGCGACCAAGTCCTTGACGCTGTCGGTCGGGCGCCACCGCGAGGTAGTACACCCAACCACGATGGCCGTCGTGTCCGACCATGACGGAACCGGCGAGCCTTCCGTTCTGCCTCACCCCCAGAATCGCCGACGACGGGCCCTCTAGCGCGCGGCGAAAGTCGGACCGGGGGTCATTCCACGGCCTAGTGAGGCCGACCTCATCCCACAGTGAGGTCACGGCGTCTACGTCGTCATCGGTGACTTCTTCGACGCTCATCGCGCCATCGTAATTCCGACTCCCAAGAGCCCCAAAAAGTACCTACGGCCGAACGAGCGCGGCGGAGACTTCGAGTCGCGCTTGGCTTTGTCGGTGGCGTCGCCAGGCCAGCAGGGCAATCGCCGTACTGGCGAGGCCGGCGCAGAGAACCGACGTAAAGGCCGCCCAGAGACGCGCGTTCTCGTAGTACACCACCCAGGAGAACAGCGCCAGAGAACTCAGCGCCCACATCGGTACCGACACACCCGTAGCGTGGGGATTACGGATGAGCTCCACCAGTTGCGGGCCGCGGGTAATGACCATGGTGACGCCCGCGCCGTAGACGCCCGCTGACCATCCGAAAAAGATCATGGGGGCGAAGCACACGAGCACCGCGTAGAGCGTCACGCGCGAGAAAACGGGCCAGGACTGCCACGGCCGGAGGTATAACGTGACGCCCGCCTGGAAGGGCAGAGTGACGGCGCTACCGAGCACAATGATGAGTGAACGCTGGTCGAACCCGTAGCACGTCCAAAAAATGCCCATGTAGGTAAAGAGGCTCCACGTGGCCAGGGACACCCCTTCAGTGCCACGCCGCAGGATACGAAGGAACTGCGCGCCGGTTCCCCAGACCGTGAGCACTACGGCGATCCAACCGAACGTCAGGGCTAGATCGTGGTAGTTCACTACTGAAGTTTAAACGGACGAGTCGCTAGCGGCGGCGATTTGCGGCCGAGATGACCGCTTCGAGTGACGCATCGAGGATGGACGAACTCATGCCCACGCCCCACCAGGTGGATCCATCGTCCCCTTCTGCTTCGACGTAGGCCACGGCCGACGCCTCGGAGCCGGCGGTCAAGGCGTGCTCGTGGTAGTCGCGCACCTTGAAACTCACGTCCATCTCGCTGCTCAGTCCCGACATCAGGGCGTCAATTGGTCCGTTACCCTCGCCCTTGACGGTGACGTGCTGACCGTTCACGATCAACTGAGCGAAGATCCGCGTTAGATGTTGATCGGCCGTGACCTCGCTCGAGAGCAACTGGATCGTCGCATTCTCGGGTTGGTACGTCGTCGTGAAGACGTCCCAGATTTCGGCAGGCGAGATCTCGGTGCCGGTTGCTTCGGTGAGCTCTTGGACCTGCTTGGAGAACTCCACCTGCATCGCACGTGGCAGGTCGAGGCCGTGTTCCGTGCTCAGAAGATAGGCCACGCCGCCCTTGCCCGACTGGGAGTTCACCCTGATGATGGCCTCGTACGTTCGACCGGTGTGCTTCGGGTCGATCGGTAGGTAGGGCACCTCCCAGAACTCGTAGCTGTCGCCAATGGCGGTCATCCCCTTCTTGATGGCGTCCTGGTGCGAACCGGAAAAGGCCGTGTACACGAGTTCGCCGACGTAGGGGTGGCGCACGTGGATGGGAAGTCGATTGGCGTACTCGGCCACGTGGCGGGCTTTGTCGATGTCGCGCACGTCGAGTTCCGGATCGACTCCCTGAGAGAAGAGATTGAGAGCCAAGTTCACGACGTCCACGTTCCCGGTGCGCTCGCCGTTGCCGAACAACGTGCCTTCCACCCGGTCAGCCCCCGCTAACACGCCCAGCTCGGCGGCCGCCACGGCCGTTCCGCGATCGTTGTGGGGGTGTAGAGAGAGCACCACCGCGTCACGGCGATCAACGTGGCGCAGAAACCACTCAATGGCGTCGGCGTAGAGATTGGGTGAGTACATCTCCACGGTGGCCGGCAAGTTCAAGATCAACGGTCGTTCGGGGGTCGGTTCGATGACCTCAATAACCGCGTTGCAGATCTCCAGGGCGTAGTCGAGTTCGGTTCCCGTAAAACTTTCGGGAGAGTACTCGTAGAGAAACACCGTGTGGGGCGAGGTTGCTTCCAGAGATCGACACAGCCGAGCGGCGTCGGTGGCGATCTTGGTGATGCCCTCGCGGTCGAGGCCGAAGACGACGCGACGTTGCAAAGTCGACGTCGAGTTGTAGAAGTGGACAATGGCTTGACGCGCCCCGCGGAGCGACTCATACGTGCGACGGATGAGATCGTCGCGGCACTGGGTGAGTACCTGGATGGTCACGTCGTGGGGTACTCGGTCGTCTTCGATGATCTCTCGAACGAAGTCGAAGTCCGGTTGGGAGGCCGAGGGAAAACCAACCTCGATCTCCTTAAAGCCCATCTCCACCAAGTGGTCGAACATGATGTTTTTTCGCTCGAGGTCCATCGGGTCGATCAAGGCCTGATTGCCATCGCGCAGATCAACGCTGCACCAGCGCGGGGCCTTGGTCAGACGCCGGTCGGGCCAAGTGCGGTCGGGCAAGTCCACCGGTACCGTCGCGCGATACTTGGTGAACGCCATGGGGCTCGGCTGTTGTGGGTCGACCGGCATGTCCATCCTTTCGTCACGGCCAGCGAGAAACAAAAATGCCCCCGCAAACGCGGGGGCGAGGGTGAGCGGCGCTCACCCTTTTACAGCAGCAGTTCGCTCTGGCCACTTGTCACAAGACCATTGTACCTCGGTTCTACGAAATGTCCAGAGGGATCGCCACTATCCTGAACGGTCATGGGACTACTCAAGACACTCTTCAAGTTGTCGCTTCTCCTCGTGGTGGGTGCGGTCGTCGCGGGCGTCGTGTTCTTGGTTAAGCGACCGGCCGACGAGTCGTCGATCTCCTTTGACGAATGGCCGAGCGTTCCTCGCAACCCGGTCGAGTAGTTCCCTCGTTCACCACTAGTTCAAGGAGCCCTCATGGCTGACATGGAGTATCGCCGGCTCGGACGTTCGGGTCTCAAACTCAGCGTTCTATCCTTCGGCAGTTGGGTCACCTTCGGCAACGCCGATCAGATCGAAACGGCCCACCAGGCAGCCGAGTGCCTCGCGGCGGCGCATGAGGCGGGGGTGAACTTCTACGACAACGCCGAGGCGTACTCCGCGGGCGAATCCGAGCGAGTCATGGGTGCTGCGTTCAGGGAACTGGGATGGAAGCGATACGAGTACGTCGTGTCCACCAAGCTGTTCTGGGGCATTCATAAAGACATCCCCAACATGAGCAACACCCTGAATCGCAAGTACCTGAGCCAGGCCATCGAAGGCTCACTCGAACGCCTGGGCCTCGACTTCGTCGACCTGGTGTTCTGTCACCGCGCCGACCCCAATACCCCCATCGAAGAGACGGTGTGGGCCATGAGCGACATGGTGAGCCGCGGTCAGGCTCTGTACTGGGGAACCTCAGAGTGGACCGCCGACGAGATTCGCGCGGCCTGGGACATCGCCGATCGCTACAACCTCCACAAGCCCGTCATGGAACAGCCGCAGTACAACATCCTCTGGCGGAACCGCGTCGAGAAGGAGTACAAGCGGCTGTACGAGGACCTCGGTCTCGGCACCACGATCTGGTCGCCTCTCGCCTCAGGCCTTCTCACCGGCAAATACCTGAACGGCGTCCCCGAAGGTTCACGCGCCACATTGCCCGGATACGAGTGGCTCCGCAAGATCTTGACGGACGAAGAGAGCAACAAGCAAGTCGCCGAACTTAAGAAGATTTCCGACGAGCTCGACGTTCCGCTCTCTCAGTTCTCGCTCGCCTGGTGCGCCAAGAACCCGAATGTTTCCACCGTTATTACCGGCGCCTCCTCGGCCGATCAGGTCAGGGACAACATGAAGGCCCTCGACGTCATTCCGCTTCTCAGTGACGAAGTGATGGAGCGCGTCGATCTGGTCTGGCTAATGGGCAAGGCGGAGTAGGTACCGAGGGCGGCGCCCACGTGGAAGAGCTCTCCCCGGGTATCGCGACAAACGGCCCGCCCGGGCCATCAATCGATGTCACGCGCGAGCGAATGTTTGATCGCGAGGGCCTCGAGAAGCTACCCTCGCGCCTCCAGGAACTCCTGGGCGGCCACGTCTCGAAGATGAAGCAGCTGGACGTGGGCGTGTTTCGAGTTGATCGAAAGGGCGGGACTCCCCTCGTGGCTCGCCTCTTCTCGAAAAGGCGATCTCATGAATTGGCTCTCGGCGATCTCGCGGTGCTCGAGCAAGTGCGTGACGCGGGGTTGCCAGCCGAGCGACCACTGGAGGACGTATCGCTGTCATCGCACGCGGGCCAGGCACTGCTCCTGACCCACTTTGTTCGAGAGGTCCCGAGGGCGGCGAGACCGAAGGGGCATCCGATCGTGGCCCTCGGATCGTTGGTCGGACAACTCCACCAACTCCCCCGACCGAGCGGCCACGCGGACCGTCCCGCGGGGGCGCTGCATCACTTCGCCGAGGGCACGCCGGCCGACGAGTTACGCGCCGCGCGAGGTTGGCTCAGGGACATTGAGTCGCGCGTGGCGGGTGCTGAGCGCGACCAACTAGAACTGCTCGATCAGACTCTCCGTGATGCGGACGACGGGTCCGGACTCCCTCTTGCCTTCATCCATCCCGACCCCGTCCCAAAGAACGCTATTTTCACCAAGGACGGTCCCGTGTTGGTTGACTGGACGGGCGCCGGGTACGGACCGCGTCTGGCGTCACTGACGATGATCCTGCGCTCGAGTTGGGCCGGTCCGCCCTTTCTTCGCGGTTACGCAAGATTCATTGAGCTCAATGAAGACGAGCGCCGCCGTCTGCCCGATCTTCTAATGACTCGAGCTTTGATCGACGTCACCTTTCGGCTCTGTCTCAATCCCGAAACGGCCGAGGCGCAGATAAATCGCCTGCCCTCGATTCGAAAACGAACCAACGAACTGAGCGCCGCAGCCCTAGCCAAGGCCTAACCGCCGAGTCGACTAGTGCACTAGCGCAGAGCGATGAGGTGAATGTCTTGGATACCGTCGGTCGTTCGCAGCTGCTCGATCACGGACGCCGGCGTTGGCGCCTCCGTCGAGAGCACCATTAACGCGGTCTTTGTTTCGGGGTCGGGTCCCACCGCCATCGACGAAATAGAGATGTCCGCCTCCCCGAGGGCGACGCCCACGAGCCCGATCATCCCTGGTCGGTCGTCGTTATGCACCACCAGCATTGAAGAGGCCGGGGCAATCTCAACGGCGTGTCCGTCAACACTCACGATGCGCGTCTCGACCCGCGTGCCGATGGTCATCAGCGTGCCGGCCACCGTGTGTCCGTCGGAGCGCACGGTGATGAGACTCACGTACTCGGCCGTCGCAAAGGACGACGTCTCGTTGTAGGTGAGCGAGTGCTCCGCGGCTAACTGTGGGGCGTTGACGAAGGACACGCCCTGATGACCAGTCGAACTGAGCAGGCCCTTCAGTGCGCACAGGGTCAGTATTTTGGTGCCGGCGCCGGCCAACTCACCTTGGTAGGTCACCTCGAGGTCCGCCGGTTGGCCGTCCAACAGCCCCCCGATGAAGCGACCGAGGAGTTCGGCCAGACTCATGAACGGACTGACGGAGTTCGATACCTCTCCCGCGGAGACGTTGACGGCGTAGGGGACGAAGTCTCCTGCGAGAGCCAACTCCACCTGCTCGGCGATGGTCACGCCCGCCTTGTCCTGGGCCTCGGCGGTCGAGGCGCCCAGGTGCGGGACCACCACAACCGAGGACAACTCAAACAAGGGCGACTCGGTGGTGGGTTCTTTTTCGAACACGTCGAGCGCCGCGCCCTGAACGTCGCCCGACTTGATGGCCTCCGCCAGGTCCGCTTCGTTCACGATGCCACCGCGCGCCACGTTGATGATGCGCACCCCGGGCTTGACCTTTTTGAAAGAGGCCGCGTTCAAGAGATTGGTCGTCTCCTTGTTCTTGGGTAGGTGAATCGTGATGAAGTCGCTCTGCTCTAACAGCGTGTCGAGATCGACCAGTTCAATGCCCATGTGACGAGCCCGCTCTTCCGTGATGTACGGGTCGTACGCGATGAGCCGCATGCCAAAGGCCATCGCGCGTTGGGCCACCAGCGCACCAATCTTGCCCAGACCGATCACGCCCAGGGTCTTCCCGTGCAGTTCGACTCCCTCCCACTTACTGCGCTCCCACTTTCCGTTCTTGAGCGCGGCGTGAGCCTGAGGAATATTGCGGGCCTGAGCGAGCAGTAACGCCATGGTCTGTTCTGCGGCGGAGAGAATGTTGGAGACGGGCGCGTTCACGACCATGACGCCCAGTTCGGTGGCTTTGACGACGTCGACGTTGTCAAGACCGATCCCGGCGCGACCGACGACGACCATGTCCTGGGCGGCCTCGAGCGTCGCGGCGTCGACGTTGGTCGCCGAACGAATGATGAGGGCGTGTGCGCCGACCACCGCGCCCAAGAGCTCCTCCGGCGAGAGGCCGAGGCGGATGTCCACCTCGTGTCCGGCGTTGCGCAGTTTCTGCAGACCGGAGTCGGCAATCTCTTCTGTCACGAGTACACGGGCCACGGAAAACCTTTCACTTGTAGGGGCCAGACTAAAGGGTGGTGGGGGGCTCTCAGCCCGCGGCGACGAAGTTGCCGAGGCGCTCGAGCCCCTCGACGAGATCGCTATCACTGAGCGCGTAACTCAGTCGGAAAAACCCTGGCGTGCCAAAGGCTTCGCCCGGCACGACCGCGATCTTGATGGTCTCTAACAGCACTTCGGCCAGTTCCGCGGACGTGGTGGAAACTCGTCCGCCGAGGGGGCGGCCCAACAGCCCCGAAACATTGGGGAAGCAGTAGAAGGCGCCTTCGGGTTCGGCGCAGGTGATGCCGTCAACGCCGTTCAGCATCGAGGTCATGATCTGTCGACGACGATCGAAAACCTCGCGCATCTCTCCAACGGCCATGAGATCGCCCGTCAGGGCGGCGATCGCCGCGCGCTGGGAGATGTTAGAGATGTTCGACGTCGTCTGGCTTTGATAGTTCACGGCCGCGTCCATGACGTCGGGCGCGCTGATCATCCAGCCGATGCGCCATCCGGTCATGGCGTAGGACTTGGCGACGCCGTTCACCACGATCCACCGGTCCCCTAACTCCGGGGTGACGACCGGCAGCGACACAAAGCGGGCGTCGCCGTAGACCAGGTGCTCGTAGATCTCGTCCGACATCACCCAGATGTCGTGCTCCGCCGCCCAGCGACCAATGGCCACCACCTCGTCGGGGCGAAGAACCGCGCCCGAGGGGTTGTTGGGCGATACCAGCATGAGAAGTTTCGTCTTGTTAGTACGCGCCTTCTCTAGCTCCTCGACGGTGACGCGAAATCCGTTCGCCTCTTCCGTCATCACCGGTACCGCCGTCGCCCCGGTGAGGTAGACCGCTTCGGGGTACGTCGTCCAGTACGGGGCCGGAATGAGAACCTCATCGCCCGGGTTGAGAACGCTCATGTAGGCGCTGATAACCGCGTGCTTTCCACCGTTCGTCACCAGTACTTGACTGGGCTTTACCTCGAGCCCACTGTCGCGCATGGATTTGGCGGCGATCGCCTCGCGAAGTTCCGGCAACCCGGCTACCGGGGTGTACTTGTAGTTGACCGGGTCGTAACAGGCCTTGGCCGCCGCTTCGACGATATGTACCGGGGTGGGAAAGTCCGGTTCACCCGCTCCGTAGCCAATGACGGGCTCCCCGGCGAGCTTCAGGGCCCGCGCCTTTGCGTCTACGGCCAACGTCGCGCTGGGGGCTAAGCCCGCGAGAAGGTCACTGACTCTGGCGCTCATGCATGGCTCCGTTCGATTTCCGTAAGAATAAGTCTATGAGCTCCCCTGACTCCCTCAAGATTCCCGCCGAACTTTTGCCCAGCGATGGGCGATTTGGATCGGGCCCGTCGAAGATTCGTCCCGAGCAGATCGAGGCACTGGTCGCCGACTCGACGACGTACCTCGGTACGTCGCACCGACAGTCGACCGTGCGCAACAAGGTCGGTGAAGTCCGCGACGGACTCTCTTCGCTTTTCACTCTTCCCGACGGGTACGAAGTTCTCCTCGGTAACGGAGGCACCACCTGCTTCTGGGACGCGGCCACCTTTCACCTCATTGAGAGTCAGTCCCAGCACTTGAGCTTCGGAGAGTTCTCTTCGAAGTTCGCGAGTGCCGCCAAGGAAGCGCCACAGATTAAAGATCCCATGATTATCACCAGCGAGGTGGGAACGCACCCCTACGCCGTGGCTGACGACTCGGTCGATCTGTACGCCCTCACGCACAATGAGACCTCGACCGGCGTCATGATGAACATCGAGCGTCCCGATGGCGCCCGGGGCATCGTCGCGGTCGACGCCACGTCCGGTGCGGGCGGTCTCATGGTTGACCCCACCCAGTTCGACTGCTACTACTTCGCACCGCAGAAGTCCTTCTCCTCGGACGGCGGACTGTGGATAGCGCTGTGCTCGCCCGCGGCCGTCGAGCGAATTGAGTCGTTGGCGGCGTCCGATCGCTGGACCCCGGCCTTCTTCGACCTCAAGATCGCCCTGGACAACTCGCGCCTGAATCAGACCTATAACACCCCCGCGCTCGCCACCATCCACCTATTGGCTACCCAGATCAAGTGGATGAACGAGAACGGCGGTTTAGAGTTCTCCGCGGGCCGTTCACGCAAGTCAGCCGAGATCCTTTACAGCTGGGCCGAGGCCTCGGACTTCGCCACTCCCTTCGTCTCGAACCCGGCCGACCGTAGCAACGTGGTCGGGACTATCGACTTTCATGACGACGTTGACGCCAACGTGGTCGCCAAGGTCCTGCGGGCCAACGGCGTGGTGGACACCGACCCCTATCGCAAGTTGGGCCGCAACCAGTTGAGAATTGCCATGTTCCCCAGCGTCGACTCCGAAGACGTGGCCTCGTTGTGCGCCAGCATCAACTGGATTGTCGGCAACCTCTAGACACGTAGTACGAGCATCACAGTGGGACTCTCCGACGTACCACGAGTTCGCCGTCTTTTGCGCTGATCACGTTGTACGTCGAACCCGATTGACTGGCCGCGGCACCGTGTTGGCCGTCCGGGGTAAGACAGAGCGTCCGCAGCTCGGCGCGAAACTCGTCCGGTAGTTCGGCCGCTTGCGCCAGCATGGCCCGACAGGCCTGGTCGGGATCGTCCCCGCGGGCCAGGTTGTCCACGACCGCGCGAGCCCCCGTTACTCGCATGCTGAGTTCGCCGCGCCCGGTGCAGGCGGCGCCACCAAATCTCAGATCCGCGTAGTTACCCGCTCCCGGCACGGCCGAGTCGCCCACTCGGCCCGGGTACTTCCAGGGGTATCCACTGGTGGACACCCCCACCACCAGTTCCCCCTGTTCGTCGAGGGCAAGCACGTTGATCGTTCCCCACGGGCCTTCGTGCGGACGAAACCTACTCATCAGAGCGAGGGCGGAGCGTCGATAGGCCTCGTCGCCTTCGGTGGCGAACGTCCCTTCTCCCTCAACCGACTCGTCCGACGAGGTGAGGGCGTCACGGAACAGCTTCCAGGACTCCTCGGTGATGAGGTCGCGACGTTCGAAGCCGCCTTCGTCGCCAAAGAGCTCCGCCCCTTCACCCACCAAGAGACAGTGCTGCGGGAGTTGTTCGAGCACGGCCCGGGCGATAGAGATGGGGTGGGCAAACCCTTTTATCGCCCCCACTGCCCCGAAGGCCCGCGAGGAGCCCACCATTATCGACGCGTCCAACTCAACCTCACCGCGCGCGTTGGGCAGCCCTCCGGTACCGACGTAGTGATCATTGAGATTGTCTTCACAGAGTCGCAACGCGGCTTCGACCGCGTCGAGGGCCGAGGCGCCTTCGTTGAGTAGCCTCGCGCCTTCGAACAGTCCCGCCTCGCTCCGTTCACTTCCAATGATGATGGGTGTCGATTTCACCACGATCTCCCTTGATCACTTTCGCCACGTCATCGATTGCTACCAACGCAACGCGTCGACTCCGGGCTTGATCGTACCGAAGGCCACCGTACGAACCTCCGTCAGGGAAAGGTGACGACGCGACGCAGCTAGCCGCTGGGCTCGTCGTCGACGTCCAAGGCCCGTCGAACGTGCTCCAGCAGAATACGTTGGTCGAACGGCTTTTCTACCAGTTGAAACTCTGTTCTGAGAACGTCCTCCGCCTCTAGGACAGGCTGCGCGTGCCCCGACATAAAGAGAACCTTGATGTCGGGTCGAAGCTTCTTGACCTCTTTCGCCACCGTCGGACCCTGCATCTTGGGCATAATGACATCGGTAAGTATGAGGTCGATGCGTCCGGCGTAGGAGTCGGCGATGCCCAGCGCTTCGTCACCGCCGGTGGCTACGAGCACGGTGTACCCACTCCGAGCCAAGATGCGCTTGGCCACTTCGCGTAGGCCCTCTTCATCATCTACCACCAAAATGGTCTCGGATCCCGTCGGGGACCGCGAATGGCGGTCGTCGCGACGGCTTTTTTCGTCGTCGTCAGCCGAAGGAAGCAAGACGGTGATGGTGGTTCCAACTCCTTCATCGGTATAGATCTTGGTAAATCCACCCGACTGAAGAATGATGCCGTAGACGGTGGCCAGTCCGAGACCCGAACCCTCTCCTCGTGGCTTCGTAGTGAAGAACGGTTCGAAGGCACGCTCGCGAACTTCGTCGGTCATTCCCGAGCCGTTGTCGCTAATTCGAATGCAGTTGTAAGCGCCCGCCGGTGCCCCAAAGAGCTCCCACTCGTCCGCAGTGATGGTCCTCTCAGACGTCTCGATCGACAGGGTTCCGCCCAGCGGCATGGCGTCACGGGCGTTGATCGCCAGATTGAGGATGATCTGTTCGATATGCCCAGGGTCGGCCACCACAGGCGCCAAATCAGGCTCGAGCGACGTCGTGAGCTCGATCTGCTCGCCAATTGTGCGACGGAGAATCTCTTCGATGCTCTTGATCGCCTCGTTAATTCGTAGTGGTCGGGCCTGAATTACTTCTCGGCGAGCGAAGGCCAGCAGTTGGTGGGTGAGAACGCTGGCCCGCTCTGCGGCCACCTGAATCTGTTTGAGGTCCTGTAACGGTCCTTCCCAGTGGGCCCCCTCCTCGCTACTCACCGCCAGGGTCAACTCTTCGGTGACGAACGCGGCGTAGTTCAAGATGACCGCCAGAAGGTTGTTAAAGTCGTGCGCCACTCCGCCGGCCAGTTGGCCGAGACTCTCCATTCGTTGAGACTGGTGAAGCTGACCTTCGAGGCGTTCGAGTTCAATGGCGGCCTCTAGACGCACTCGCTCTGCCTCAGTCTTTTCACCTTCGGCAATGACCCTTTGCACCTCAGCCTCTAGGCGAACTCTTTCCGCCTCCGTCTTCTCGCCCTCGGCGCGTACTCTTTGGACTTCGGCTTCTAGACGAACGTGTTCGGCCTCGGCTTTTTCGCCCTCGGCCTTGACCCTTTGGACTTCGGCTTCCAGACGAACGTGTTCGGCGACAGCCTTCTCTTCCTCGGCCCTCACGCGCTGAACTTCCGCTTCGAGACGGACGTCTTCGGCAACGGACTTCTCGCCTTCGGCGGTGACGCGAACGGCTTCCGCTGAAAGGCGCACCCGTTCCGCCTCGGACTTCACGCGAACCCGTTCCGCATCGATTTCGCTTCGTACCGACACGTCGCGAACGATCACCGTCAGAATGTTCTTGGAACCCACTGAAAGCGTGGACAGAGAGATCTCGGCCGGAAACTCTCGACCGTCACGGTGTCGACCTACCACTTGCGCACCGCGAGGGCCCTCGGAACCGCTCGAGGAGTCGATGGGAAGTAAGGGGGAAATCGGAGAGCCGATGAGAGATCCGTGCTCGTAGCCAAAGAGGCGCTCGGCGCGAAGATTCGCCATGAGGATCGCGCCGCTGGCGTCAATAGAGATCATCGCGTCAGGAGCTTCGTCTAATAGCTTGACGAGTATCGAGTTGGTAAGTGGAGACACTCGTGACCCCCTACGCGGGACGTATCGCGGAGCGTGCCGCGGTACCCGTCGTGACCGTGGGTTCCAGAGAGGCTCGAGCCAGAAGGGCTTCGCAGGCGGACGGACGTAACGCCGGTGAGAAGAGGAATCCCTGACCTAACTCCAGACCCGTGTCGCGCAGGGAATCGAACTGTTCCATCTTCTCGACGCCTTCAGCGATGCAGAGGGTATTCATCGTCGTCGTAACGGCGCGGATACCCTCCATGAGCCACAGCGTGCCCGTCGAAGCCGGTAGGTCTCGGGTGAACGATCGACCGATCTTGATGCAGTCAAAAGGAATCTTTTGTATGTGCGAGATCGTCGAAAACGAGGCGCCAAAATCGTCGAGGGCCAACCGCGCGCCCCCCGCCTCGTTCAACTGAGTTAAGAAGGCAATCGTCTCCTCAGGACTCTCCACGAGTAGGGACTCTTTTATCTCCAGGACGACGTCGTGGGGATCGACCCCGCCGCGTCCGATCTCTCGCACGATCGAGGTTCGTGTTCGTGAACTCTTCAGGCTGCTCCGAGAGATGTTGATGGTGACGAACAGTGCGGGATCTTTGGAGTACTCCTGCTGCCAGATCCGGAGTTGGAGAAGCGCTTGGTGCACGACCCACAGATCAATCTCTTCCATAAGAGCCGAATCGACAAGATTCGGGAGAAAGGCGTCGGGAAACAGCAGTCCACGTTCGGGGTGCTGCCAGCGAACGAGGGCCTCGAATCCGACAATGCGCCAGTCCTCCAGGGACACGATGGGCTGGTAGTGGATGACGAGTTGGTCGAGTTTGGGTTGAGCCTCCATCTCTTCATTCACGTACGGTTCGCCCGAGGCCACCTTGAAGATGGCGAGGCGAAGTTCCTGAATCGCCCTGGTTTTTCGCACCCACGCCTCGCTACCGGCCTTCATCGACTCGTAAAAGGAGCCGGGGCGGTCGGACCCGGAGATCGTGACAATCTTGACGTCGGCGTCGATCTCGCGCATAAGTTTGATGGCTTCGGGCGCATCCATATCGGGGAGGTGATAGTCAATGACGACCACGTCGGGCCGTAGTTCGGACATCACTTCTATTCCTTCGGCGGCCGTCAGTCCCGTCCCGACCACGTCGATTCTCACGTCGGCTGTCAACAGGCGCACGACGCTCTGCAGGATCATCTCGTGATCGTCAATAACGACCACGCGAACAGGATCTTTAAGCGATGACGCGCTAGTCACCGGCGGGTACCAGCGACATCGAGGGGTGAATCAGGAGACTCATGCGGATGACCTCTTCCAGGTATTCGAAGTGGCAGAACCCGCGATGTCTGGGGGAAAAGCGTTCACTCTGGCTGGCCGCCAGATGTCTACAGAATCATCATAACCCGTCAAATGACAATTCCTTAACAACTTGTATGTAATGAGAGGGCAGGTAGTGACGGCGCTTTCGCCGATTGGTCCCTAGATGCTTTCTACGACTTCGGCGCGAACGATTCGGTTACGACCGGAACTCTTAGCGCGATACATGGCCAAGTCCGCACCGCGAAGAAGCTCGTCACCCGTGACCCCGTGCTCGGGCGAGGTCGCAATCCCTATGGAGAGCGTCGGCGGCTGGGGTCTGGCCCTGTTCTCGGGAACCTCAATCTCCATCAGCGCCACCCTTGACTGCAGTTCCGTGGCACGATCGTTGGCCACGAGCCAGGTGCACCTCGGAAGAATCAGTGTGAACTCTTCGCCACCACTACGACAGGGAACGTCAGACTCTCTAAAGAGACCGAGCAGCACGTCGGCCACGCCACGCAAAACGGCGTCGCCCACCTCATGACCAAAGGAGTCATTGAAGTCTTTGAAGTGATCGATGTCAATCTGAATGATGCTCGTCTGCTCATGACTTCGCGTCGTGATGGCGATCTCACGATGCAGGGTTTCGATCATGAAGCGCCGGTTGAAGAGATTCGTCAGGGGGTCGCGTATCGAGAGATTCTTGAGAGTCTCACGAAGCCGAAGATTGGCGAGCCAAATCGAGATCTGATCTCCAATGCGTCGCGCGTACTGATGAAAGGTCTCGAGCGATTCGGGCAGTGACTCGCCGCCGACCTCGGGCGCGCGAACGACCAGCAGACCGATCACTTCGCGATTGATGAGGAGTGGGAGGCAGTAAGTGGGCGAGCCGCGGCCCTCGCCGAAGTGAGCGCAGGCGGGGTGCTCGGCGTCCGACGCGTAGGCCTGACCTCTCTCGAGCGCGTAACAGTGTTCAACGGCAAATGGCGTCAGCGCGTCGTCGCGCTCCGACCACGAGTACTTCGGCTCCACCATGCCGTTATCCCTGTTGAGAATGAAAATCCCCTCACCCCCTTTGAAGATCTGTCGCGCGGCAAAACCAAAGACTTCGTAGGCCTCTTCGACATCGTCACAGAAGTTGAGCATGTCCACCAGATCGTTAATCACCGAAGTGACTCGCCTCTGCTCACTCAACTGCGCGATCGTGGATCTCAGTTCCACTTCACGAGAGTCCCGTGCGTCATTTGATCGTTTCACTCGCCGGCGGAGTTGTTGGATCGGGAAGATGAGCAAACCACCGACAAAAAGGAAGGACACCTCTCGTCGTAGACGCGTAGTGGCGGAAAGGTCAACTGGGGAGTAGGTAAGTATCAGCTCCACCACCGCCATCGCCGCGACGACGGCGGTGGACTCCCAAACCTCGAGGGTGAGAGAAGCCCATAACACGGGGAGAAGAACTGTGAGACCGATTCCCGCGGATGAGTTACCGACGGCGAGGATGAGAAAGAGAACGGACAGGAGATAGACCAACGGGGCTACGACCGCGAACCTCCGCGACAGAGTGGGCGGAGTCCAGAGAAACAGCGCCGCCGTGAGACCGAGGAAGAGCAAGCTGAGATAGGCGTCGAGATCAGACGCCGGGCCTGGTGGCAACAGAACGCTCGCCTCGCACGCAAGAGCGACGACCGCAAAGGGTAGGACTCTGCTCCGGGCGCTACCGTCGAGAACGTCGAGCACTGACTGCTTACCGTCGGCTCGATCAGTCGTGAAGCACCACCATTCCACTTTCCGGTCGGCGCTTCACCACTGCACGAAGTCATCAGCACCGAAAAGTTTGCTCCGCTTATTTTATCCGGAATATCAAGGAATTTACGGCGTGGTGGCAGAGGGGCGACCGACGGGGCCCCGGACAATCAGACGGTCGCTCGAAAATTGATCATTAATAGAGATTCGTGTGCTTTTTTGGCGACCGACACGGAATATGGTGCGCGTTAATAGGGCTTTACCCTCCGGACCTCGTGGGTTTCATGCAGTCAACGTGACGAGCGAGGTGCGATGGTGAAAAAGGCAGTTTCCAGTGGATCGGATGTTTCCGTGACCCTAGCCCACAAGTTCCTAACTTCCCGACTTCGACGAGGTCCACGAAACGACATTCAGGTCGTTCAACGTATCGCCTGGACCAACGTCAGCGGGGGGATCATTTCTGAGCAGGGGGCGGACATCTATGAGTGATCTCCTCACCCTCCAGATCACGCGCACCGATGCGCCCAGTCAGCGAGCCACACGCTCTCCGGCCAGTGGACCGTGCCGGTGCGTTCGGCGTACGTGCTGGCACTCGAGAGACTGTCGGGGCAGCGGGATTGTGCGTATCTTGCGAGTCGCCGACCCGGTGGGCGCTCCTCGAACCTCCGTCGTGCTGTGTCGTGAGTGTGCGGCACCGACTCAACGCAATCGCGTCGCGTAGTTCGCGACCCTCGACTGTTATTTACGCCGTCGCGGTTGCGACGGCCCATCAGCTCCCGATTGCGACCGCAACCGCTTATGAGTCGGTATCGCCGCCAGAGATTTCGGAGACCTTCTGCTTACCGGCCGACACGAACGGCATCATGGCGCGCAGCGTGGTGCCAATCTTTTCGATGGGGTGATTCTTTCCGGCTTCGCGAAGCTCGCGGTAGCGAGGACGACCGATCTCGTTTTCGAGAATCCACTCGGCCGCGAACGTGCCGTCTTGGATCTCGGTCAAGATCTTCTTCATCTCACCCTTCACCGTTTCGGTGATGACTCGCGAACCTCGAGTGAGGTCCCCGTACTCGGCCGTGTCCGAGACGCTGAAGCGCATGCCGGTAATGCCCTCTTCGTACATCAGGTCAACGATGAGCTTCAGTTCATGCAGGCACTCGAAGTAGGCACTCTCGGGCTGGTAGCCAGCCTCCACCAGGGTTTCGTAGCCCGCGCGAACGAGCGCGGTCACTCCCCCACAGAGCACCACCTGCTCGCCGAACAGATCCGTCTCGGTCTCTTCGGCGAAGGTTGTCTCCAAGACACCGGCTCGTGTAGCGCCGATGCCATCGGCGTAGGCCAGGGCGATGTCGTGAGCCTCACCCGTCGCGTCCTGGTAGACCGCGATGAGTGAAGGGACGCCGCCGCCTTCAAGGTAGGTACGTCGCACCAAGTGACCGGGGCCCTTCGGTGCCACCATGGCGACGTCGACGTCACTAGGTGGGGTGATGAGGTTGAAGCGGATATTGAAGCCGTGCGCGAAGAGCAGGCACTTGCCCGCCGTCAAGTGCGGCGCGATGTCGGCGTCGTAGGTGCGCTTCTGCTCGGTATCGGGTACGAGCACCATGATGACGTCGGCCTCTTCACTGGCCTGGGCGATGGAGACGACGCGAAGGCCGGCCTCTTCCGCCTTCAAGACGGACTTCGACTCCAGTCGCAAGCCGACGCGCACGTCGTACCCGCTGTCGTGAAGGTTGAGGGCGTGAGCGTGGCCCTGTGAGCCGTAGCCGAGAATGGCGATCTTCTTCGACTTCAGTAGCTCGGGTTTGGCATCCTTTTGGTAGTACATGGTGGTCATCGGTGAAATCTTTCTCTTGGGGGGTCAGGCCGTCGCCGTTTGATCGAGTCTAGGGAGTGCCACGCGACCCGTTCGCTGTAGTTCGACGTCAGAAAAACTCTCCAAGGCTTTTTCCAGGTGGTCGCACGCGGTCGGCGTACCGGCCAACATCACGGTGACCGATCGCGCGTTCACGTCCACGATGGACGCTCCGGTGTTGGCGGCCACGTCGAGTACCGAGGCGCGGTTGACGTTGTCGACGTTCAGGGTAGCGAGCAAGAGCTCGCGTTCTAAGGCGTCGCGCGGCGCCAGGTCTTTGATGGCCACCACGTTGACCAACTTGTCGAGCTGCCCGACGATCTGCTCCAAGGGGGCGGACTCGGCGTCCACCACAATGGTGACGCGCGAAAACCGCGCGTTTCCCTCGGCCGGGGCCACCGCCAGGGAGTAGATATTGAACCCGCGTCGCGCGAACAGTCCCGCGATGCGCGCCAACACCCCGGCCTTGTTCTCCACCAGCACCGAGAGAATGTGGTGCCGCACGGGCGTGCGGTCAGCGTTGCCCAGAAAGGGTTCGGGGCTCACTGCGACGACCCGCGCAAAGAGGGATGCACCATGATGTCGTCATTGCTCGATCCACTCGCCACCATGGGAAAGACCTTTTCAGAGGAGTCGGTGCGAAAGTCGATGACGACGGGCACGTCGTTGATCTCGTTCGCCCTGGCGATGACCTCGTGCATCTCGCGTAGGTTGGTGGCCCGCAGTCCCACGCAGCCCATGGCCTCCGCCCACTTCACGTAGTCGGGCAGATCGGCGCTCAAGTACACCTCGGAGTAACGCTCGTCGTAGAACATCTCTTGCCACTGACGCACCATGCCGAGGTAGGCGTTATTCAAGATGGCCACCTTGATCGGTATCCCTTCGGAGCGAGCGGTGACGAGTTCTTGGGCCGTCATTTGAAAACAGCCATCGCCGTCGATGCACCACACCGTGCGATCGGGTCGACCGACCTTGGCCCCAATGGCCGCGGGCACGCCAAAACCCATCGTGCCCGCGCCACCCGAGTTGACCCAGGTGCCGGGCTCTTCGAACTGCCAGTACTGCGACGCCCACATCTGGTGCTGTCCAACGCCAGCCGACACAATCGTGCCGGGCGCCGCCGCGCGAGCGATAGCTTCGATCACGTGTTGAGGGCGCAGTGGCCCGTCCTCACTCGGTGCGTCGTAGGCGAGAGGGTACCTCTCTTGCCACGTGCGAATCTCTTTCCACCACACATCGAGATTGAGTGGCGTCGCGTTCGCGTCGTCAAAGGCGGCGAGGGCTAGCGCCACGTTGGTCTGAAGAGTGACGTCGGCCTTTCGGACTTTATTGAACTCGGCCCGGTCGATGTCCACGTGGATTACTTTGGCCCCCGCCGCGAAACTTGAGAGTTGACCGGTAACGCGGTCATCGAAGCGTGCGCCAAGCGCGATCAGCAGATCGGACTTTTGCAGGGCCGTCACGGCGGGATACGTGCCGTGCATCCCGGGCATGCCGAGGTGCTGAACGTGGGAGTCGGGAAACGCCCCGCGAGCCATCAGAGTAGTGACCACGGGAATGTTGGTTCGTTCCGCGAAGGCCAAGAGCGCGTCGTTGGCTCGCGACTTCAGCGCCCCGCCGCCGACGTAGAGAACCGGTCGCTCCGAAAGACCGATGAGTTCCACGGCGTGCGCCACCGCCCGAGGGTCGATCTCGACATCGGGGTGATAACCGGGGAGATCGAGTTCCTCGATGGAAGAGGGGTACCACCACTCCATCGTGGACTGAGAGATGTCTTTGGGCAAGTCAATCAAGACAGGTCCCGGACGACCGGTCGTCGCGAGATGAAAGGCGGCCGCCACCACGCGGGGAATCTCGTGCGCCGACTGAATGAGAAAGTTGTGCTTAGTGATGCCCATGGTGATTCCCGTGATGTCGCACTCTTGGAAGGCGTCCGAACCGATGGCGGCCGTGGCTACTTGACCGGTGATTACCACGAGCGGCGTCGAGTCCATGTGAGCGTTACCGATCGGGGTGACGATATTGGTCGCTCCCGGACCGCTGGTGACCATGGCTACCCCGGGCCTGCCGGTCGCCAAGGCGTATCCCTCGGCCATGTGGCCGGCGCCCTGTTCGTGGCGCACCAGGATGTGACGGATGGAAGAGTCCAAGATGGGGTCGTAGACCGGCAGAATGGCCCCGCCGGGCAGGCCGAAGATCGTGTCGACGCCCTCTTTCTCGAGGCTCTTGATGAGTGCTTGCGCTCCTGTAAGTTGCACAACGCTCCTTTGGTCATAGATAAAGAAAAAGGCCTCCCTTTTTTGGGAGGCCTCCGGTGTACGTATACGCGTGACTACCGGCGCCAGGCGCCTACTTCTACCAGAATCTCAATAACGGTGATCACACGGACAGTTTAAGCACAGAACGGCGTCACACACAACCGTCGATTTCGCTCACAGGGCCCAACACGAGGACCGTGGGACGGACCACGGCGGGGTCGGCCCCGCCGTGGTCGAAGGGGAGGCGTTACTCCTCGGGGGTTGCGGCGTTAGAACGCCGGGTAAAGGCCTCAACAAACCGTTCGCCCGCTTGCTTGAGGTTCTTGATTTTCAGTTCGTCCCCTGGCGTGCTCCGGGGGAGCTTGTAGTGACGGGAACTCGCCGCACGCTGTACGCGGACTCGCGCGACGTGGGGGAACCTCATCGCTGTCCTCGTCGCGCGCGTGGGTACCACCCGAGAACACGAGATTCGTCCGAACAACTCATTCCAACCTTCTTCGTATAGACCGGAAAAGAGTCCGGCGAGAAGGATGCAGGGTCCTGACGTCCTAGCAGAAGGGTACCACGAGGGCTACGACCGCTCGTGAGATCGTGTATCCGCCTGGTCGACAACACGTCGAGGGACGTCTATCATGCGGCGATGGGTCGCGGGGGCAGATTCTTCAGTACGGCGTTGTTGGTGTTTATCGCCGCCTTCTCTCTGCTGGGCACGCACGCCGCCGTGGCCCAAGCGGCCTCGGATCCCTTTAACGGAACCTGGCAGTGCTGCGGCGCCGGTGGGGCCAGCGAACAGGTCTTCGTCATCAAGGGCAACTCGGGCATCGGCGACACGAGTATCGGCGGCAGCGAGTTCGCGACCATTACCGCCTCGTTCAACTATCCGAAACTCCAGATCATTACGACCTACGTCAACTCAAGTTACGTCGCGACCTTCAACGGCGTCATCTCAGCGAACGGTAAAACCGAGTCCGGCACGTGGTTTAGTAACGCCAATCAGAGCGGCACATGGACCGCCACCAAATCGGGCCCCGGGGTGGCCGGTCCGCCGACCACCAAGGCCCCCGCTACTCCCAGCGGACTCGGTCTCAAAGCGGCGGCGGCTCCCATCGCCTCGACCATCGGAACGCCCGGTGAGGTCTTTCACTCGATGGGTCACAACCTCGTCAACGCGGGGATCACGGTAGCCGTTCTCTTGTTCATCACCTTTCCCGCGACCATCTTTAACAACACGTTCTCGTCGAACTATGGCGAGATCCTGCTCATCGTGGCGGGCTTTCGACGTCGGGTCCGCCGAGCCTTCGGACTCAAGGATCGTGAATCCGACGTCGCTGCGAGCAACCTCCCGGCTGTCAAGCAGAACGCCGACGAGCCAGGTCGAACGGGTCGCGTGGGGTTCTTGTGTGTTCTCGTACTGGGCTCCATTCTCGGCGGACTACTCGACCCGAAGTTCGGCTTCAACCGGCAGTCGGCCACGGACCTCTGCGCCACTTTTATCTCCTTCGCCATCGGCGCCATCTTTTCGTGGTACATCACCAAGGTCTTTCGCAAGCATCACAAGTATCCGACCAGCACCTACCTGCGCGCCCTGCCCTTCGGTTTGGGGGTCGCCGTGCTGTGCGTCTTGATCTCGAGGTTCACGCACTTTGAGCCCGGTTATCTCTACGGGGTGGTGGTGGGCATCGCCTTCGCGGAGTCTCTCGAAGAGCGTCACAACGCGCATCTGACGGTCATCTCAACGTTCTCCACCCTGGCCGTGGCACTCATTGCGTGGTTCATCTGGGTACCGGTGAACCACACGGCGCTGAACCACGTGGGCAACGTCCCTATCGGACTGGTTGACGACGTGCTCGGATCGATCTTCGTGGGTGGCCTCGTGGGCACCGTGGTCGGTCTCATGCCCCTTTCGATGATGCCGGGAGGAACGCTGCTGCGCTGGCGCAAGGATGTGTGGGTCATCGTCTTTTTCATCGCGGTCTTCCTCTTGGTGGAGATTGAACTCAACCCCGCGTCGGGTCCCACCCATCACGGCAGCGCCCCGGTCGTGACCGCCCTCGTGCTCTTCGTCGGCTTCGGCGGGGCCACCCTGTGGATGCGCCACTTCTTCGCCCAACGCGCCAAGGCGAAGAACGCCGCACCGGCCCTGGCCGCGACCGCTGCGCTGCCGGCCCCCACGACCGCCAGCCTCACCGCCGCACCGGAGACGTCAGAGCCCGAGGACGATCACTCGGAGTGAACGAGGTCTAACTCGTGGTGACGGCGCCCTTGTCGGCCCCTTGAGTCGTGCGCGCAAACTTCTCCAGGGCGCCCGTCGTATAGCGCGGCGTGAAGGGCTTCACTTCCTTGGCTCGCTCGGCTAGCTCGTCGGCGTCCACCAGCAGATCGATGGACAGAGCGTCCACGTCGATGACGATCTCGTCGCCGTCGCGCACCAAAGCGATCGGCCCTCCGTCCAGCGCTTCGGGGGCGACGTGCCCGACGCAGAAGCCATGCGTGCCCCCGCTAAATCGTCCGTCGGTCACCAAGGCGCAGTCGGCCCCGCGCCCCACCCCCTTCATGGCGCCGGTGATGGCCAGCATCTCACGCATTCCCGGTCCGCCTTTGGGGCCTTCGTAGCGAATCACCACCACCGTGTTCGGCTCGATCTCGTTGGCCATGATGGCACTCATGGCCTCCACCTCGCCGTCAAAGACGCGCGCCGTGCCACGAAAACTCAGTTGATCGATGCCGGCGACCTTGACCACCGCGCCCTTGGGCGCGAGCGACCCGCGCAAAATTGCGATGCCGCCCTGGACGTGTATGGGATGCTCCACGTCGTGCACCACCTCGCCGTCGGGCGTCGGAGCGTGAAACCGAGAGAGATTCTCCGCCATCGTGCTACCGCTCACGGTCATCACGTCCCCGTGAAGAAGATCGTGATCGAGCAGGTGCTGGAGGATGACCGGCACGCCGCCAATGTGATCGAGGTCACTCATGTGGTACTTGCCGTGAGGTTTGGTGTCGGCGATGTGGGGTACGCGCTGAGCGACGCGATTGAAGTCATCGAGTTCGAGCTCTACCCTGGCTTCGTGGGCGATGGCCAACAGGTGCAGCACCGCGTTGGTCGAACCACCGAGGGCCATCACCACGGCGATGGCGTTCTCGAAGGCCTCTTTGGTCATGATCTGTCGCGCGCTGATGCCTCGGTCCAAGAGGTTTAACACCGCCACTCCCGAGTCGTAGGCGTACTGATCTCGGCGCGGATCAATGGAGGGCACCGACGCGCTTCCGAGCAACGACATGCCGAGGGCCTCTCCGACACTGGCCATGGTGTTCGCCGTGAACATGCCAGCGCAACTCCCTTCCCCGGGACAGGCCGCGCACTCAATGGCCTTTAGCTTCTCGTCACTCATCGCGCCCACGGCGTTGGCGCCGACCGCCTCAAAGACCGAGGTGATGTCGAGGGCCTCACCGTCGAGCTGTCCCGGGAGGATCGTGCCGCCGTAGAGGAAGACGCTCGGCACGTCGAGTCGGGCCGCGGCCATCAACATGCCGGGCAGGGACTTGTCACATCCGGCCAAGGTGACCATCGCGTCAAATCGTTCCGCGTGCATCACGACTTCGACCGAGTCGGCGATGATCTCTCGCGACACCAACGAGGCGTGCATTCCCTCGTGCCCCATGGAGATGCCGTCGGAGACCGCGATGGTGACGAACTCAAACGGCACGCCGCCCCCGTCGCGCACGGCCACCTTGGCTCGCTTCGCCAGGCGATCGAGCGGCAAGTTACAAGGGGTGACCTCGTTCCAACTCGAAGCCACGCCGATCTGGGGCTTCGCCATGTCGGCGTCATCCATGCCCATCGCGCGCAACATGGCCCGGGCGGGCGCTCGTCCCTTGCCGAGGGTGACTTCGGAACTGCGGGGCGTGGGATGGACTGTCATGGAGAAAGTCTATGAAATCCCTAGAGGGAGTAACTCAGCGGCGCGACTGTAACTGCGCGATGACGGCTTTCCCGTTCGCTTGACCCTTGGTGACCTTCATGACCTGGCCGATGAAGAACTGCGCCAGTTTGTCGTCGCCGTCGCGGTACCTCCGCCACTCATCGGGGTACTGCGCGATGAGACCGTTGACCGTGACGTCGAGGGAGTCCGCGGACAACTGCTCAAAGCCCTTCACGTGCGCCACCTCTCGAGGATCGCCTCCGTGAGAGAGAAGCTCCAAGAGCACCAACTTGGCTTGGGTGGCGGAAAGTTCACCGCCCTGTTCCATTTTCAAGGTCGCCACGTACGCCTCGGTCGAGAGGTTGTCCAGGTGCTCAACGTCCGAGGCCAACTCATTGGCGGCCCGCGCGAGGGCCAGTCCCCCGTCGACGTCGGCGTCCAGCGCGGCAAAGACGAAGTGATCGAAGCCGAGATCGATTATTACGTTCACGGCGTCCAACTGCGCCGAGGTGGGGTTATCGAGTCGCGCCAACAGTAAGGCGCGGCGCTGCGCGGGCATTGCCCCGAGTGAGTGGGAAACCCTCTCTTGCCAGGCGGCGTCGGGGATGAGATCCACCAGGTCGGGTTCGCGAAAGTAGCGATAGTCCTCGGCCTCTTCTTTGGTGCGCATGGTCGAGGTCGCTTCGAGGTTCTCATCCCAGTGTCGGGTCTCCTGTCGAACGGTGCCTCCGGCTTCGAGAAGTTCGATCTGTCGCAGCGCCTCGAAGTCAATGGCGCGCACCAAACTGCGAAGAGAGTTCAGGTTCTTAATTTCGCACCGCGTGCCGAAAGGCTCCCCGGGATGATGCACCGAGACGTTGGCGTCGATGCGCATCGAGCCTTCTTCCATTCGCCCGTCCGACGCGCCCGTGGCGATCAGGATCCCCCGAAGTTCACTGGCGTAAGCGCGCGCCTGGGCCGAGGAGCGGATATCGGGACCCGAGACGATCTCTACTAACGGCACGCCCGAGCGGTTGTAGTCCACCAACGAGCGATCGGCCCCGTGGATACGGCCGCTGCCGCCGAGGTGCGTCGACTTACCGGTGTCCTCTTCTAAGTGGGCCCGTTCGATCGAGACGCGAGAGCCGTCGGGTAGATCTAAGTAGCCGCCCTTGTTGATCGGCAGGTCGTACTGGGATATCTGAAAGTCCTTGGGCATGTCGGGGTAGAAGTAGTTCTTTCGGTGAAACGTCGAAAAGCCGATAGTCGAGTGCAGTGCGAAGCCGATGGCCATGGCCAGATCGACCGCGCGAACGTTGAGGACGGGCAGCGAACCGGGCAGGCCGAGACAGACCGGGCAGACGTGGGTATTGGCCTCGGCGCCAAACTCGTTGGGACAGCCGCAAAACATCTTGGTGGCGGTCTTGAGTTCGGTATGAACCTCCAGGCCGACGACCATCTCCCACCCTTCGGGCAGCGTCATGTCGCGCCCCCCGCTACTTCGAGCACCCGCCCCGCCGCGAGTAACCGCGCCTCACTACGGCCGGGTCCGAGCAACTGCACGCCGATCGGCATATCGCCCTCGCCGAGTCCGAACGGTACCGAGATCGCGGGGTCGCCCGCCAGATTGGTGGGAATCGTAAAGACGTCCGAGAGGTACATGGCCAGCGGGTTGTCGGTCTTAGCTCCGAACTTAAAGGCCACCGACGGTGCGGTGGCCCCGAGTAGGAGATCGACGTCGAGGTAGGCCCGTCGAAAGGCGTCGATCATGAGGGTGCGAACTTTCAGTGCCTGGCCGTAGTACGCGTCGTAGTACCCGGCCGACAACGCGTAAGTGCCCAACATGATGCGACGCTTCACTTCTGGTCCAAAGCCGGCGGTGCGGGTCGCCTCGTTCATGGCGGTGACGTCGTCGGCGTCCACGCGCAGTCCGTAGCGCACGCCGTCGTAGCGCGCGAGATTACTCGACGCCTCGGCCGGCGCGATGAGGTAGTAGGCGCTCAGCCCCAAACGAAACTCGGGTACCGAGAGGTCGACCACCGTGGCGCCCGCGTCGCGCAGGGCGTCCGCCGCTCTCGTGACGGCGCCCACCACGTCGTCGTCGGCTCCCTCAACGAGTTCGCGAGCCAGACCGATCCGCTTTCCCGCCACCCCGTCCTCAATATGAGAGAGCAGCGACGGCGACTCCTCGGGCAGTGAGGTCGAGTCCCACGAGTCGTGTCCGGCGATCACTTCCAACAACAACGCGGCGTCGCTGACGTTTTTGGCGAAGGGCCCGATCTGGTCGAGTGAGCTGGCAAAGGCGATGAGACCATAACGAGAGACGAGCCCGTAGGTGGGCTTGACGCCCACCACCCCACAGAGCGCGGCGGGCTGTCGAATCGAGCCCCCGGTGTCAGAACCAAGCGATATCGGCGTCATGCCGGCCGCCACGGCGGCGGCGGAACCGCCAGACGAGCCACCGGGCACCCGCGAGGGGTCGTGAGGATTACGCGTAGGTCCAAAGGCCGAGTTCTCGGTCGACGATCCCATGGCGAACTCGTCGAGGTTCGTCTTTCCCACCGGCACGGCGCCCGCCGCCAACACTCGCTCGACCACCGTGGCGCTATAGGGCGGGCACCACCCGCTCAGAATTCGCGACGCGGCGGTGGTCGGCACGCCGACCTGGCAGAGATTGTCCTTGAAGGCAATGGGCACGCCGGCCAGGGGACCGACGTCTTCACCCTTGGCGACTCGCTCATCAACGGCGCGCGCCGCGCGGCGCGCGCCCTCCTCATCGATGTGGAGAAAGACGTGAAGCTCGTCGTTGCCCGCGGCGATGGACGTAAGGGAGCGGGAGAGCTCGGCGTCGGCGGTGCTGTCGCCGCTGCGCACGTCGCGCGCGATCTCGAGGGCGCTTTTCACGGGGCTTCTCCCATGATGCGCGGCACGGCGAAGCGGCCGTCTTCGGCGTCGGGCGCCATGGCGAGAACGTCCTCGCGGGCGAGGCAGGGGCGAATCAGGTCTCCGCGCACCACGTTGACCAACCCGAAGGGGTGAGCGGTGGGAATGGTGTCGGCCAGATCGAGGGCCTCGATGTCCCGCGCGTGTTCGAGAACCTGCCCGAGTTGTTCAGTAAACATGTCCAGCTCACCCTCACTGAGAGTGAGACGGGCCAACTTGGCCACCTTGGCGACGTCCTCGCGACGCAGGGGCGAGGACATTATGAAAAAACGCGCGCGAGGAAGTCCAACGTCAGGGACTCCACGAGCTCCTGATCGTTATCTAACGTCGCGACGTGATACGAGTCCTCCAACCAGACCTGCTCCACCGGCCCTGACACCTTCGCCACGAAGTCACTGGCGTTGTCCCACATGACGACGTGGTCTTCCCGGCTGGTCAGTAAGAGACTCGGCGCCGTGATGCGTACCAAGTTCTCATTGACCCCGACGATCCCTTCGAAGAGCGTCTTCAACGGGCGCAGCGGCGTCGAGTCGTAAGCCATGCCGTCGCCGCCCTCTTTCTTGATGTCGGAGCCAATCGACTCAAAACTCTCGACTCCGGCGTCGAGCAGTTGCGTGAGGCCCTCCACCAACTCCGCCGGGGGCGACGTCAGTATCGGATTGATGAAAACGCAACCCGCGACCTCCGGGCGACGTTCCGCCACGTAGGCCGTGAGCCCGCCTCCCATGGAGAGGCCCACAATCGCTACCTTCTCGCAGCGTTGGGCCAGCGCGTCGAAGCTCTCTTCGGCGGTGGCACTCCAATCACTCCACGTCGTCGTCATCATGTCCTCGACGGTGGTGCCATGGCCCGGCAGTCGCGGCAACTCGACGCTGTAGCCCGCCTCGGCACAGCGCTCCGCGAGAGACCGCACGGTCGGGGGGCTGCCCGTGAAGCCGTGCAACACCAGCACTCCGTGCGAGTTTCCTTCGTGTGAATACGACTCTCGGCCGGGCGTCACGTCGTTCGTCATAGTCCTCCAGACTACCGGCACACCTAAATACTCTTCGTGGCCCGATCGCGCGGAATGGAGCGGATGAAGCCCGTGGCCACGAGGCCGACCGCGCCGACGCAGGCGCCGATGACGAAGGAGAGGTGAAAGGTAGCCAGGACCGCCGCGCCGGGGCGAGCGTGGAGTAGACCGCGGCGGCGAGCGATCGACTGTTGGACCGTCTCAAGAACCTGGATGCCCGCCACCTCTCCCACCTGCATCGCCAGCAGTTGCGCCGCCGACATCACACCGAACTCGCTAACCCGTACCTCGTTCGCCATCACCGAGCTCGAGGAGGGCATGGCCACCCCCATGCCGAGTCCCGAGAGGGCCAGGGCGATCGCGACCACCCACTCCCCCGAGCTCGGTTGGAGCAGGGCAAAGAGCGCCAAGGAGGCGCTCAAGAACGCGGCGCCGGCGACCGCGCTGCGTCGCTCACCGATCCGAATGGCCACGTAGCCCGCGATTGGCGACGAGAGCGCAAAGGTGAGCGGCCGGGCGATGGCCAGCGCGCCCACGCGGGGAATCGAGTAGCCGTACGCCTGTTCCATGAGCAACGGGAACAAGAAAAAAGCGCCGAAGTACGCGAAGTTCGAGGCGGCCCGCAAGATCATGGGCATGACGAAGTTCCGACGATGAAAGTAGTACGGCGGGATGAGGGGATTGTCCGCGTGGTTCAGTCGATAGATGAAGACCCCCGTGGTGCCCGCGCTCACCACGAACATGCCCAGAGTCCAGAGGCTGGTCCAACCGAGCGAAGGTCCGATGGAGAGGCCGAGCATCAACATGGTCACGGCGAGTGACAGCGACCAGCTACCCAGCCAGTCCATCTTCTTGAACTCTTGTCGAGCCCGCGCCTTCTTCGCCGCTTCTTCGTCGTCGGCTCCGCGACGTCGCGGCAGGACGATCACGACCACGCTGAAGGCCACGACGATCAGGACCAGCTGAAACCAAAAGAGCGCTCGCCATCCAAAGGCCGCGATGATGGGTGAGCCCAGCGACACGCCGATCACCGGGCCACCGGCGCCGATGAGGCTCCACCACCCCATGGCCTTGACTCGTTCCTCGCGAGCGAAGACCGTGTTGATGAGAGCCCCCGACGCCGTACCGGTGGCCGCACCTTGGACGCCGTCCAGGGTGCGCGCGAAGAGCAACATGTCCACGTTGTGGCTAAGGGCCGTCAGAATCGCGGACACCATCGCCCCGGCCAGTCCAAAGAGGTAGAGGCGACGATGTCCGTAGATGTCGCCGGTCTTACCCAGGATGGGTGCGGCGAGTCCGTAGGCCAGGAGCGGCCCCACCATGGTCCAGGTCAAGACGGTCACCGAGGTATGAAACTGCGCCGCCACCGTCGGCAGGGCCACGATGAACACGGTGAAGGTGAAGTTGAGTGCGAAGAGCCCGGCCAGCAAGGACCACAGAACCCACCACTGATACCTCGAGGACGACGTCGCTCGTTCTTGCACTCGCTGACGGAGTAGGAGAACCCAGTTGAGATCACTCCCGGCCTCACTGCCCAATGTGCCAAAGGCGGCACCCGCCGGATCGCTTCGTGCGTTGAGGAGTCCGTCGGGGTCTTCGCGGTCAAGATGCGCCAGCGGGCGCTCGTCGCTCACTAGAGCAGTGTCGGCAGTTGCTGAGCTAGTTCACTCACCGACCAGCGGTCGTTTTTCTCGAGCGTCTCGGTCATCGTCCAGTTCTGGAACTTTCGGACGGTCCCACCCTGCACGAAGAAGACCTCGCCCGTGGCCGCACAGTTCTCCATGGCTAACGTCGCCACCAAGGGTGAGATGTTGGCGGGATCCCACAGGTCAAAGACCGCGGGGTCCGGCGGCTTCACCACGTAGTCCGAGAGACCCGGGGTGGACTCGGTCATGCGGGTGCGCGCCGCGGGCGCGATCGCGTTCACTCGCACGCCGTAGCGACCGAGTTCTTCGGCCGCAATCACGGTGAACGCGGCGATGCCGGCCTTGGCCGCTCCGTAGTTGGATTGACCCACGTTGCCGAGCAGCCCGGACGTGGACGACGTATTAATAATGGAGGCCTTTACGACCTTCCCGACCTTGGCCTGCTCGCGCCAGTAGGCGGCCGCGTGTCGAGTCGGAACAAAGTGGCCCTTTAGGTGAACCGAGATCACCGAGTCCCAGTCTTCTTCAGAGAGATTGACAATCACGCGGTCACGCAAGATCCCGGCGTTGTTGACCAGCACGTGAAGGTCGCCGTAGTGCTCGACGGCGCTGCTCACGAGACGCTCTCCACCGTCCCAGGTGGCGACGTTGTCGTGATTAGCGATCGCCTCACCACCAAAGGATCTGATCTCCGCTACGACTTCTTCGGCGGGCGTCGCCTCACTCGATGACCCGTCGAGCGCTCCCCCGAGGTCGTTGACCACCACCTTGGCGCCCTCGGCGGCGAAGAGCAGGGCGTGCTCACGTCCAATCCCTCGACCGGCTCCGGTAATGATGGCCACGCGGCCATCGAGTGCTCCCATGGAGTCCTCCAAAAGTTGTGGTGAATCGATTGTAAGCGAGGCCCGACGAGTCCTTAGGCGCGATTGCGACGCCAGAAGTACGGGGGCCTCGCGTGAGCGTGATAGTGATCGGGGATGTTACGCATGTGGTCATCAATAGTCCACGGTGTCGATAGAAATTCTTCGTTGGCCACGGCACCGAGAACGTCGTGAAGATGGCGTCGTACCTCGTCGGGTGGAGAGGCGTCGTGCTCTCGCCACACCACCATCGGCACCAGGCAGATCTCGCAGTCTCCGACCCAACAGATCTCGTCTTCGAAGTAGCGCGTGGTCACGACCGCCGCTTCGCAGAGGTCACAGCCGTCGCTCATTTCACCGTCAAGGTGACCGTCGACTTATAGGCGACCATGGTGCCGGCGCCCGGGTTTTCAGAGACCACGCTGGTCCACGTGGTGGTTCCCGCGCCGGTGCCCGTGGTGGAGAAGTACAGGACCGCCTTTTGGAAGGCGGCCACCGTCTCGGCGTAGGTATCGCCGACGACGTTGGGCACGGCGCGAAGGCCCTGACCGGCCAGGGTGGTGGTCGTGGTGGTGGTACCCGACGACGAAGGACCCTTCGAGATGTCGAGAATCACCGAGGCACCCCGCGGTACGGCCAGGGGATTGTCCGTCTTGTTGTAGACCACTTGGGCCACGTCGTTGGCTGGCACGCTCGATGAGTACATCTCATCAGACGTGGGACACGTCGCGGTGATGTGCAGCGACTTGAGCGCGGCCGTCGCCCCCGCGCAGGTGCGACGCACGAGATCGGTCGGTATCGTCACCAACTTCGGCCCGAGTGAGACGTCCACCGTGATCGAGGAGCCCGACTTGGCGCTGGCCCCGGCCGCGGGTGACTGGCTGACGATGTCGTGCTTCGCCACGGTGTTCGACTCCACGTCGGTCACCACCAAGGTGAAACCATCACCCTTCACCGCGGTCGTCGCCTGTTTGAGGGTGAGACCCGTCAACGTCGGCACGGTGTGACTCTTGGAAAACACCCCCAACTTCCACGCCGCGCCCGCGCCCAGAGCCAGAATCACGAGCACCACGGCGGCCACGAGAAATCCCGTGCGTCGTCGCGGTGTTCGAGGTAGGTCGTACTGCCCTCTATCGAACCTCGGCGTTCGTCCAAGCGGGCTGATCGGTCCCCTGGGCGGGGCACCACTCGAGGCGGCACTGACGCCCGCGCGCGACACGCGAGGGAAGGCGCCCGTCGGTGATCCCGAGGGCGAGTTGACGATCTGTTCAGCCGAGGGTGGTCGAAATCCGATGGAGCTGCGCGGTTCGGGACGTTCAAACTGAGAAAGCAGTGGCGCCTCCTGGACCCCCCCACGGATCACCAGGGGGGCGTCGTCACCGAGTAGGCCGCCCAACCGAGTAGAGAACTGCTCAGAGTCGAGGCGAAGTCGCGGGTCCGGCAAGGCGGCCTGGGCTAAGACCATGTCGAGTGTCCCGAGCTCCAGGCGCACCGGCAGCGGTGCGCTCAGTCGAGCCCGGAGGATGGCCTCGGGGGTCGTTCCCTCGTAGGCCGCGCTCCCGGTCACCGCTTCAAAGAGGATGAGGGCCAGGGCGTAGATGTCACTCTCCGCTCCGGCGGGTTCGCCGATCGCCTGCTCCGGTGAGAGGTAGCGCGCGTCGTCGAGCGACATACGTTCGCGGTACCCCGCGGCCAGTCCCGAGAGCGCGATGTCGCTCACGCGCACGCGTCCTTCGTCGTCAAAGAGCAGTTTGGAGGGAGAGAGCGAGCCGAGAATGAAGCCGTGTTCGTGCACGTAGGCGAGCGCGTCGGCCACGTCGCGTCCGAGGCGAGCGCCCTCGTCCACGCTGAGGCGTCGTCCGCGGCGCAAGACATCCTCTAATGAGCCACCCGAGAGATACTCGCTGATCATGAAGATGGCCCCGTGCTCTTGGCCACCGTCAAAGACGCGAGCCAGGTGGGGATGACTTAGCTTCGAGGCCCGAATGATCCGATCACGGAAGGCTCGACGAATATCTTCGTGGGCCGCGAGATCGGGCAGGAGAACCTTGACCGCGACGCGACGCTGGAGTGACAGATCCTCCGCGGCGTAGACCTCGGCCGTGCGACCGACCCCCACCAGTTCAAGGATTCGATAGCGTCCGGCGAGCGTGTAGTCGGGTGCGAAAGTGGACGCCATCCGCAAAACCTTAGTAACTGACGCTCAATGTAGCGAGTCCCGCCATCGCCCCGTTCGAAGTAGCGTCTCGAACTCGCCCGCGCCGACCAACGGAACGCCCAACTCCTCGGCTTTGGTCAGTTTCGAAGCGCCCGGCGCCTCGCCCACCACCACGCAGTAGGTCTTCTTGGAGACCGAACCGGGCGAGGTTCCACCTCGCGCGATGATGGCGGCTTCCGCCTCGTCACGGGTATAGCCCGGCACCGCGCCCGTGACGACGACCGCCTTGGCGGCCAGGGTGGCCTCCAAGGTCGTCTCGTCGCGGGGCTCGACGAGAGCCAGTCCGGCCTGGTGAAAACGGGTCACTCGATCGTGACTCTCCTCGTCGCGGAAGTACTGAAAGACCGACTGAGCGATCACCGGCCCCACTCCCTCGACGGCTTCGAGCTCTTCTAAGGGCGCGCTGGCCACGGCGTCATAACTGTGGAATCGTCGCGCCAACTCGCGGGCGGCGACGGGACCCACGTGGCGAATGCCGAGGCCGACCAGCACGCGACTGAGTGGCGCGGACTTCGCTTTGTCGATCTCGCGCACGAGCGACGTGGCGGACAACTCGCCCAGTCCCTCGAGCACCTCGAGCTGTTCGACGCGGAGGAAGAAGAGATCGGCCACGTCGGCGATAAGGCCCTCCTCGATGAGTTGGGCTACTCGCTGCTCGCCGAGTCCTTCGATATCCAGCGCGCCGCGCGACGCGAAGTGGACGATCTGTTCCTGCACCTGTGCCGGGCAGGCGGGATTCACGCAGTACGTGTCGCTCTCGTCGTCGCGCCGCACGAGAGGTTTGCCGCACACCGGACAGTGCGTGGGAAAGGTCCACTTCTTCGCCCGACGTCGTCCCGTCTCGGGCACGGCGGAGACCACTTCGGGAATAACGTCGCCGGCTTTGCGAACAATGACCAGGTCACCGGGACGAACGTCCTTCAAAGCCACCTGGTCTTGGTTGTGCAAAGTGGCCATCGAGACGGTCGATCCCGCGACCACGACGGGCTCTAACACGGCGAAGGGCGTGGCCCGTCCGGTGCGGCCGATCGAGACTTCGATAGTGAGAAGCCGCGTGGTGCGCTCCTCGGGAGGGAACTTTCGAGCGATGGCCCATCGGGGGGCCCGACTGGTAAAGCCCAGTTGTTCGCGCTGGGCCAAGTCATCGACTTTGATCACGGCGCCGTCAATGTCGTAGCGCAGATCGTGGCGGTGCTCTTCGAACCAGCTACTCATCTGCGCCATCGCCTCGGCACCCTCTTCGATGCGCGACTCCCCGGCCGTCAAGAAGCCCCACTCGGATAGTTGACGAATGGTCTCGCTGTAGTAGGCGAACTCCAACGACCGATCGAGGTCGACCAGTTGATAGGCCAGAAAAGAAAGTGGGCGCTTCGCGGTGGCCTTCGGATCCTTTTGGCGAAGACTCCCCGCCGCCGCGTTGCGGGGATTGGCGAACTCCTTCGCTCCGGCCTCACGCTGTTGTCGATTCATCTCAAGAAAGTCGTCGCGCGCCAAAAACACTTCACCACGTACTTCCACTCGCCCACTCGCACCTTCGAGTTGTGAGGGCACGTTGCGGATAGTCCGCACGTTCTCGGTCACGTCCTCGCCCACGCGACCGTCGCCCCTGGTGGCGGCTTGAACGAGACGACCACCGTGGTAGGTGATGGAGAGCGCCAGACCGTCGATCTTGGGTTCGACCACGAAACGTAGTGACTCAGGGTCACGTTGCAGAGTTTTGGCCGCCCGATCGCTCCACTGGCGAAGTTCCTCGACGTCAAAGACGTTGTCGAGGCTCAACATCGCCTCCGCGTGCACCACCGGATCGAACACGGCGGAGACCGGCGCCCCGACGGTAGTGGAAACGGAGTCGTCAGCTCGCAACTCGGGGTGGTCGGCTTCGAGAGCACGCAACTCTCTGGCGAGTGCGTCGTACTCGGCGTCAGGAATGGTCGGCGCGTCATTGACGAAGTACGCGTCGTTGTGTCGAGCGATCTCCCCGCGCAACCAGGCAACGCGCTCCGCGTTCGTCACGACGAGGAAACGGTCGCCGCGCCTTCGACCACCGTGGGATCATCGAGGCGATAGAGAACGACGGACTGTCCGGCCGCCACCGGACGTGACGGCGCGTGCAGTTCGAGCCACCACGAGGCGCCCCGCCGCAGCGTGGCCGGCTGTGGTGTTCCGTGCGCGCTGCACTGGATGAGAACGGTGTCGCCGTCGAGCAGGTCATCGTGCGCGAAGCTCAAAGAGGCCGAGTCCAAGGAGAGGCGATCCACCAGAATCTCCTCTAAGAGACCGACCTCGACGCGTTTGTTGGCCAGGTCGATGCGCGACACGTAGCGACGCTCGCCGTCTCGTCCGGGCAGAACACCTCGGCGCTGCCCGACGGTCATCAACTCCGCGGCCGAACTCTCACCGAGCACCTCTCCGCTACGAACGTCCACGATCTCGGCGGTCGTGAGGGGGGCTCGTTGACGAAGAAAGACCTCGCGACCTTTCGAGGCTTCGATAAAACACACGTCTTGGCTATCGGGCTTGTCCCAGGTGCGAAGTCCTAGCCGTTCAGCTTCCCTACGGACGTCACTCTTATTGAGGTGACCGATGGGCAGGTGCAACATGGCCAACTGCTCTTCTCGTAGATAGCCGAGCACGTAACTCTGATCTTTTTGATCGTCCGCCCCACGCACTAAGTAGTGGCGACCCTCGCTCTCGCGCACCTGAGCGTGATGGCCGGTGGCGACGACGTCGAAGCCCAACCGGGTCGCTCGCTCAAAGAGGAGGTCGAACTTAATGTGGCGGTTGCACTCAATGCACGGGTTGGGAGAGCGTCCCGCCAGGTGTCCTTCGACGAAGGGCGCCACCACGCGGCGCTCGAACTCCTCGGTGTAGTTGAACACGTGATGGTCGATGCCCAGCACCTGGGCCACGCGGCGAGCATCGTCGACGTCAGCCACCGAACAACAGCCCGAGTCCGACGCCCCGCCCCACAGTTTGAGCGTGGCGCCCACCACCTCGTGACCCTCTTCGATGAGAAGCCCGGCCGCCACCGAAGAGTCCACACCCCCGCTCATCGCCACGAGAACCTTCATCGAACTACTGGCCCCGTTCGGCGGGCGAGGTCTGCGCGCGAAGCTGAAAGACGACCGAGGAGAGAACAGCGATCAAGTGATCCACGTCCCCTTGGGTAGTTTCGCTCCCCATCGAAAAACGAAGTGAACCGCGCGAACGCTCAGGCGAGACACCCATGGCGGCGAGCACGTGGCTCGAGGTCGATGCGCCGCTGGAACAACTGGCCGCCGCCGAGGCACAGATACCTTGCTGATCGAGAAGGAAGAGCAGTTCGTCGCTCGCCAGACCTTCGAAGGTGACGTGCACGGTGCCCGGTACGCGAAGGGCGTTCGGGGCAGTGATCTGACAGCCGGGGAGAAAACTCAGGGCCGCCGTCAACTTCTCTTGAAAGTCGACGACCCGTTCGTTCACCTCCACCAGGTCACGATCGGTGAGGCGCAGCGCGACGGCCAGTCCGACCGCCGCGGCGACATCAACGGTGCCTCCTCGTCGACCTCGCTCCTGTCCCCCACCGGGCGTAACCGCGTCGAAGGCCACTGCGTTGCGCGCAATCAGCGCTCCCGAGTTCACGGGGCCACCCAACTTGTGAGCGCAGATCGATACCAGGTCGGTGGAAGCGGTAATCACCGGCAGACTCAACCACGGCGCGGCCGCCACGGCGTCGGTGTGGGTCGGCACGCCTCCCGGCACGGAGCTCTTGGCCACCGAGTTCACGCCGTCCAGTGGCTCGCGCACGCCGGTCTCGTTATTGACCGCCATCACACTTACCAGCGACGTGTCCTCGCTCAGGACGTCGCGGAGCGAGTCGAGGTCGACCACGCCGTCGGCGTCGACGTCGACGTAGCGCACGTGAACGCTCTCGAAGTCGCGCGCCATCATCTCGGCCGCGTCGGTGACGGCGTGATGTTCTACTTTGGAGATGACGATCTCGCTGCGCGCGTGCGAGCGCCGATGCCGATTGGTGACGCCCACGATGGCGAGGTGGCAGGACTCCGTCCCCCCACCCGTGAAGATGACCTCACCAGGAGACGCTCCGACGAAAGCGGCGACCTCATCGCGCGCCTCTTCGAGCGCCCGCCGCGCTTCGCGGGCGGCGCGGTGGCTGCCAGAGGGGTTGCCCACCACACCGTGCTGCCAACGCGCCATGGCCTCGGTCACTTCCGCCCGTCGAGGAGCCGAAGCGGCGTGATCGAAGTAGTACTGCTCGCTCATGCGACGAAGAAGGACTTGGCGTTCGTAAACTCGCGCACACCCAGCGCCGAGAGCTCGCGGCCAAAGCCCGAACTTTTGGTCCCGCCGAAGGGCAGTTCGTTCATCGAGGCCACCATGGCGTTGGCGAAGACGGTGCCCACCACCAGGCCGCTAATGCCTTGTTCAATCTCGTCCTCGTCTTGCGCCCAGATCGATCCGCCGAGACCCCAGGGGGTGTTGTTGGCGATACGTATCGCGTCGGCCAAGTCCTGGGCTTGATAGACGACCGCCACGGGTCCGAAGAGCTCTTCACAGCCCGCGCGAGAATCGGCCGGCACGTTCACCAGCACCGTGGCCGGGTAGTAGTAACCGAGCCCCTCGGGAGCCACGCCGCCCGTGAGAGCCACGGCGCCCGCTTCAATCGACGAGGCGACCTGGGCGGCGAGAAGGTCACGCTGGGTCTTGGAGACCAGAGGACCCAAGCCCGTGGCCGGATCCATCGGGTCACCTAGTTGGACCTTGGACATGGCGTCAACGAACTTCTCCAGGAACTCGTCGTAGCGCTCCTTCACCACGATGAAGCGCTTGGCCGCGATGCAGGCCTGGCCGTTGTTCTGTATTCGCGCGGTCACGGCCATCGAGACGGTGTGCTCCATGTCCGCGGAGCTAGCGACCACGAAGGGGTCCGATCCCCCGAGCTCGAGAACACACTTCTTAAGATTCTTGCCCGCGAGTTCGGCGATCGAACGTCCCGCCCGGTCCGAGCCGGTCAGGGTAACCCCGACAATTCGCGAGTCGGCGATGATGTCGGGTATTTGGTCGATCTCAACGAAGAGGGTGGTGAGCACGCCCTCGGGAAAGCCCGCGCGCAAGAACAAGTCTTCGATGTACTGGGCGCATCCGGGCACGTTCGGCGCGTGTTTGAAGACGACGACGTTGCCCGCCATGATCGTCGGCACCGCCATGCGTACCACCTGCCACAGGGGAAAGTTCCACGGCATCACGGCGAAGATCGGCCCCACCGGTTCAAACCGCACGCCGCTTCGTCGTCCGTTGGTCGCCAGACTCTGCTCGACGAGCATGGACTCGGTGTGTTGCGCGTAGTAGCGCATGGTGGCGGCGCACTTCATGGCCTCGCCCTTCGCGGCGGCGAAGGTCTTGCCCATCTCACTGGTCATCAACTGCGCCACCACGGGCACTTCGCTCTCTAAGAGTTCGCCCGCACGGGTCATAACCTCGCCGCGTTCCACGAAGGACATCGACCTCCAGTGTTGAAACCCTCCCGCGGCGACCTTGAGGGCGTGGTCGACGTCGGCGGGCGCGTGCGTCGGGTACTCAGCGACAATCTCTTCCGTCGCGGGGTTGATCGAAGTAAAGGGCATGCACCTAGTCTGCCAGCAATATCGGTGATTCAACCGGGGCTGAGCCCATGGCCGACCAGTAACCAGGAGCCGCGAGCCGTACGGCCGCCAGCACCGCGATCAAGAGAAGGGCCGCCACAGTGGTGACCCAGCGAACGCCAAAGTGACGAGCGAAGTCGGACTGCACGAAGGCACCCAAGGGATAGAAGATCGACAGCGACAGCGTGTAGAGCGCGAGGATCCTCGAGCGCTCTGCCCGGGGCGCGTGGACTTGGACCGAGGTATTGAGACCCGTCAGCGTGCCGACGTAGGCACCGCCCAAGAACAACAGGGCGAGGAGCGAGCACGCCAGGTTCGGCGCGAGGGCGTAGAAACCCAGAGCGGCGGCCAACGCCAACACGGACCCCTGGAGAACCGCGAGGCGAGACGTCCGTTTGGCGAGGATCGGTAACGTCAAGGCGCCGAGGACCGCGCCCACCCCTTGGGCCGTCACCAGCCACGCCGTGTCGGCGTGAAGCACAATGATGGCCATCGCTGGTACGAGTGCGATGAAGGGACTGGCGATGATGGCGATGACGCCGATGCCCACGATGGGGTTGCGACAGCCCCGCACCTGCCACGCCCGCTTGGCGCCCGCGACGGTTTCGCCAAAGAAGCGCACGCTGGTCGTCGGCTTCGGGCGTGACGGGGTGCGCACGAAGGAAAAGACCACCAGGACGAAGATGAACGACGCGGCGTTGATGGCGAAACAGAGCCCCACGGAACCGAGCGCCAAGGCGATTGCCGCGAACACCGGCCCGATCACTCGGCCCAGATTGAACTGGGCCGAGGAGAGCGACACGGCCGCCAGCACCTCGTCGTTGTCCACGAGGTCCGGCAAAAGTGACTGCCAGGCGGCCCACGAAGCGGAGCCGCAGAGACCTTCGCCGACGGCCAGATAGCAGGCCAAGCTGGGTGAGAGGTGATGGGTCACGGCGGCAACGGCGAGCGCGCTCGCGGTACACGCCATGACGAAGTTATTGAACTGAATCCATCGCTGACGGCTCCAACGATCGGCCACCACGCCGCCGACCGGCGCTCCGATGATGGCGGGCGTCCACGCCGACACGGTCAGGAGGCCCAGCCAGAGGGGGTTCCGCGTGGTTTCAGTGAGATAGATACCGAGCGCCACGCTCTGCATCCACGTGCCGATCGACGAGACGAAGGACGAGGTCATCGCGAGGGCGAAGCTTCGGTGTCGTAAGGGACTCAACGAAGACCACGCCATCACCGCCAACTTAATGGCGAAGTGATCGCGTACCTAGAAAATTACGACTCGCCCTTTTTACGATGCGGACGCAGGGCGAACCACCACACGGAGATGATCGTGGCCAGAGCACCGAGGACCCCAATGCTCGACTTCACGGCTTTACCTTTATTCGTGTTCGCCATCGTTACATGGTACAGACGCAAAATACCGGGGGCGAAAGCCCCCGGTATCACACGACAAACGACAGCGTGCTTAGGCCGAAACCTCAGCGGGCACCAACGCTGCTTCAACGGTCAGCTGAATGCCGACTTTGTTACCAACGATCAGACTGCCGTTTTCGAGGGCACCTTCAAAGTTGATGTTGAAGTCACGACGGTCAAACTCGCTCTTGGCCTCGAAACCGATGATCGAGATACCGGGCTGCGTGGAGGGGCCGGTGCCCAGGTACTCGAGCGAGAACGTCAGAGGCTTGGTCACGCCGTGAAGGGTGAAGTCGCCGACCATCTCGTAGTCGTCGCCACCCTTGGACGTGATCTTGGTCGACTTGAAGTCCAAGGTCGGGTACTTCTCTTGCTCCAAGAAGTCGGCGCTTCGCAAGTGTCCGTCACGCATCTCGTTGCGAGTGGTGATGCTGGCCGCCTGCACGGTGGCTACCACCGAGGAGTCCTCGATCGAGTCGCCAATGGTGATAACGCCAGCAAAGTCCTCAAAATTACCGCGAACCTTGGACGCGACGAGGTGCCGCGCGACAAAGTCAACGTTCGAGTGCAGCACATCGATGTTGTAAACGCCAGGAGTGGGTTGGGTGCTCATGGTGTGGTTCTCCTTATATATACGGGACAGAAAGCTGTCTTTCCTCAGTATAGTTGCTCATGCAATTACTTGTCAAGCAGTATCTTAGGCAGCAATTAAGTGCTATGATGGCGGGCATGGTGAATACTGTTGCGGTGACGGTGTCGACGAGCGCCTGCCCTTCAGGGGACGAGAAAGTGACGCTGTTTGGCCTGCTCATGGAGACCAACGCCCGCCTGTGCAAGGAGTTGGGCGCCGTTTTAGAGTCCGAGTGTCAGTTACCCCTCGCCTGGTTTGAGGTCCTGCTTCAACTTAGACAAAATGTCGACGGCCGTCTCAAAATGAATGAGATGGCGGACGCCATTGTTCACTCCACGGGTGGCACGACGCGCCTCATCGACCGCCTCGAGGAGTCGAAGTTCGTACGTCGAGAGCACTGCGCGAGCGACCGACGGGCCGTGTACGTGGCCATTACCCACGAAGGCAACGCCAAACTCGACGAAGCGCTCAACGTGCACCTCGATTTCTTGGATGAACTTCTGGGCGAGCGGCTCAGCGCGGCCGATCGTGAATCACTCTCGGGACTGCTCACCAAACTCAACGCTTCGCGTTAGTCCTTTTTGATCCAAGCGAGGGCTTGGCGATCGTCGTCAAGTTCCAAGGCGGTCCCCTGGCCTACTCCGGGCGTGGTCAGTATCTCCGTCGCCAGCACTTCGCTGGCCAGCAACTCGAACCCCTCGTCCAGATCGTCGAGTCCGGTCACGTGCAACTGAATGCGGTCAGAGACGTCAAGACCGGAGTTCTTTCGAAGGTCCTGAATCTGGCGCACCACATCGCGTAAGTAACCGCGTCGACGGAGTTCATCGTTCAAGGTGAGATCGAGGGCCACCACTTCGGCCCCGTCGCGTGACACGGCGAACCCCTCTTGACCTCGCACCCGCAGTTCGACATCGTCGGTTCCGAGTTCAAACGTGCCCGTCGACAACGAGACGCTGATCGGTTGGCCACTTTCGAGAGCGCTCGCCGCGTCGAGTGAGTTAAGGGCGGCCAAGGCGGGCTTGAGCTCTTTGACCGCTTCGCCGAGGCGAGGACCCACGACGCGAAAGTTGGGCACCAACTCGAAGGTCAAGACGTCGGCCAGCTCCCGGCCGTACTCCAGATGGTCCACGTTGAGTTCGTCCTCGACGACGCCCGCGGGCGGGAGGGGTGAACTCGAGGCCAAGAACACGAGAGCTCGGGCCAGCGGCTGGCGAACCTTGACCCCGGCTTCGGCCCGCGCGGCTCGACCCAGCGAGGTCAGACGTCGCGCCACCGCCATCGACTCTTCCAGGGCGTGATTGCGTCGGGCGAGGTTCGCTTCGGGCCAGTCGAGGAAGTGGACCGAGTCCTGATCGCTGCTTCGAAAGAGATCCTGGTACAGGCGTTCGGTCAGTAGGGGGCAGAACGGGGCCAGCAGCACCGTCACGCGCTGTAGGACTTCGAGCAGGGTCGCCTGGGCCGCCAATGAGTCCGAGGGCGGCGTCTTCGGGTCGGTGCGCCAGAAACGTCGTCGACTTCGGCGCACGTACCAGTTCGAGAGGTCATCGACTAACTCGATGAGGGCCTGCGTACCACCGAGTGGTTCGTAACCGTCCAGTGCCACGGTGACCGCGTCGGTCACGCTCTCCGTGCGCGAAAGTATCCACTGATCAATGGCGCTGCGTTCTTCGAAGCGAGGGATGGCGGGGTCCTGAGGATCAAATCCATTGAGTGACGCGTACGTCGTGAAAAAACTGACCGTGTTCCACAGGGTGGCCAGCGTCTCGCGCAGCGAGGCGTCGATGGCCCCGAGGCCCGCTCGGGTGGAGGTCCAGGGCGAACCCTGGGAGAACATCCACCAGCGCAACGCGTCGGCGCCGCGGGTGTTCAGTACCTCCCAGGGATCGATCACGTTTCCCAAGGATTTACTCATCTTTTTGCCGTTTTCGTCCACGATGTGCCCGAGGCAGAGCACGTGCTCGTAGGGCTTGGCGCCAAAGACGAGTGTGTTGACGGCCAACAGGGAGTAGAACCATCCCCTGGTCTGATCGATGGCTTCACAGATCAACTGCGCCGGGAACTGCATCGCCTCGGCACTGCCCGGAACATGCGGATAGCCGACCTGGGCGGCCGGCATCGATCCGGAATCGAACCAGGCGTCAATCACCGGCTCGACCCGTCGGGCTTCGCGAGAACACGTGGGACAGGGAAAGACGACGTCGTCGATCTCGGGTCGGTGGGGCTCGACATCACTCTGGTCGCGGCCCGTCAACACCGTTAACTCGTCGCGCGAACCCACGCAGGTGAGATGTCCTTCGCTGCAGCGCCAGATGGGCAGCGGCGTCCCCCAATAGCGGTCTCGCGAGAGCGCCCAGTCCACGTTGTTGGCCAGCCACTCGCCCATCCGTCCGTCGCGAATGTGCGCGGGGTGCCAGTCGACGGTCGCGTTTTCGCTCATCAACTGATTTTTCAGTTTGCTGGTAGCGACGTACCAACTGGGCTTCGCCCAGTAGATGAGAACCGTCGAGCAGCGCCAGCAGTGCGGCAGCGAGTGGGTGTAGTTAAAGCGGCGAATCAAGAGGCCGCGTCGATCTAGTTCATCGTTGATGGTGTGATTCGTGTCGCGAACGTGCTGGCCCTCCAACCACGGAACTGAGGCGTTGAAGGTTCCGTCGGGGCCGACTGGATTGAGAGTGGGCAGCCCGTACTCGCGAGCGGTCACGCGGTCTATCTCGCCAAATCCCGGGGCCTGGTGGACGAGGCCCGTACCGTCCTCGGTAGTGACGTAGTCCGCCCCGACGACGTAGTTGACGTCCACTCCCTCGGGCATGGCCACGTCGCTAAAGGGTCGCTCGTAGTGCAGCCCGAGCAGTGCGCTCCCCGGAAACGTAGCCGAGACGACCGCGTCCTCGCCGAAGACGGCGGTCGCCAACTCTTGGGCCACGATCACTCCGTTGACCACCCCGTACGTCACATCGGGATTGACGGCCACCGCGACGTTCGAGAGCAAGGTCCACGGAGTCGTGGTCCAGACCGCCAGGTGCGTCGCGCCGCCGAGGTCAGTGCGTCCTGCTGCGTCGGTGAGAGCGAGCCGCACGTAGGCGCTCTCGTCGGTCTCGTCCACGTAGACACCCGGCTGGCCTAGTTCGTGTGAGGATAGACCAGTTTCGCAGCGTTGGCAGTACGGAATTACCTTGTAGTCCTCGTAGAGCAGACCGTTCTCGAAGAGTTGTTTTAACTCCCACCAGACGGACTCAATGTAGGAGGGATGGAACGTGTAGTACGCGTGTTCCATGTCGGTCCAGTACCCGATGCGCTCGGTCAGTCGCTCAAAGTCTCCGACGTAGGTGAGGACGGACTGGCGACGAAGCCGCGTGAACTCGGCGATGCCGACCTTCTCTTCGATCTCTTTTTTGCCCGAGATGCCTAGTTGCTTCTCGACCTGGACCTCAACGGGCAGGCCGTGCGTGTCCCACCCGGCTCGGCGCGCCACGAAGCGGCCTTGCATGGTCTGGTACCGACAGAAGAGGTCCTTGTACACACGTGCCCACACGTGGTGCAGGCCGGGCTGTCCGTTGGCGGTCGGCGGACCTTCGTAGAAGACCCAGGGCTCGGCCCCCGCGCGCAGCGCGAGTGATCGCTCGAAGACGTTGTTGGCCTTCCAGCGAGCAAGTTCGGCCTCCTCAATGGCCACAAAATCAAGATCCGCGCTGACCGGGCGAAACATTCATCTCCTTTAGTGATCTGTCCATCGTAGTGAACCTGATAACGGCACCGATCCGACCTCTACTGTGGTCACGTGTCCGATCTCCGCATTGACGCTGAACTCATCACGTCGAACGGCGCTCTCAGCGTGTACCACGCCGCGCTCGACGAACTGAATCGTCGCTACGGCGGCAGCGACGAAGACAAGCACGTCTCGCTGGAAGAACTCCTGCCGCCCCGTGGTCTCTTCCTGGTGGCGCGCGTCGACGATCATCTTGTGGGCGGGGTGGGTCTGCGGCCCATTAGCGATCCGGCACTCGAGGTGGCCGAGGTCAAGCGACTCTGGGTGCGGCCGGACTGCCGACGCTTGGGATACGGCGTGGCTCTCATGAACGAGGTCGAAGAGCGGGCCCGGCAACTTCGCTACCGGCGCCTCTACTTAGAGTCGGGCTACGCCCAGCCCGAGGCGCTCGAACTTTATCGAGGGAGCGGTTGGGAGGCGGTGGAGGAGTATCCGCCCGGCGCCTTCTCCTACCCCATCGCCAATCGCTTTACCAAAGTGCTTTAGGAAAAGCGCTCGTCCAGCCACTCACGCGAGAGCTCCTCGAGCGACCAGAGCACCAGATCGGCTAGGACGAAAGCAGCCTGGCCGCGGTCTTCCGCCACGGGCACGGCAACGACCGTCATGCTACCGGCCTTGGCCGCGATGACGCCGGCGGCCGAGTCTTCCAGCACCAGACACTCGCTCGGCGCCACCTCCAGCGACATTGCGGCCGAGAGGAACACGCCAGGGTGAGGCTTGCCGTAGGGCTCGTGTTCGGCCGAGTGAATTGAGACGAATCGATCTAACAAAGAAAAATGCTTCAAGCATCGAATGATGAGCTCCATGGGCGTGGAGCTAGCCAGAGCCAGTGGTCCCCGCTCGCCCGTCAGCTCCAGCGCGCGCAGCGCGCCGGGCAGGAGTCGACCTTCGGACTCCACGAGGTCTCCCACTCGATTTAGAAGCAGGTCAACCACGGTGCTTTCGGCGGGACCGCTCCAGGGGTAGCGCGAGTACCAGTACTCGACGACCTCGTTGACGAACATCCCCTTGGTGGAACGACCCATCGTCTCGTCGATTGGTACGCCGAGCGATCCAAAGATCTCGATCTCGGCCTTGTGCCAAAGCACTTCGGAGTCAAGAAGGAGCCCGTCCATATCGAATAAGGTCGCCCGTAAAGTCACCACGCAACCTTTACACACGCCGAAGGATGGTGAGTTCATGACCGTGCGTCCGCTCGGAATCACCGATCTGGAGGCCGTGGCCACCCGCGTTGAAGAGCGACTCACCCTCGACGCGCGACGCAATGCGCTCATCAATCCGCACTTCTCGACGGAACTTTTTAGGACGGCGCTGGCCAACGCCACGGATCAGACCTGGGTCGAGGACGACCACGGCCGAATCGTCGGTCACCTCTACGGCGCGGTTCTCGAGAGTCGAGAGCACGGGCGAGGAGCCTGGATCGGACCCGACGGCGTATCCTTCGACACCGACGCCGTCCTGGCCGCCCTCTACGGCCGGGCCAGTGAGGCCTGGGCTCGTCGCGGCGCCAAGAGTCACTTCGCGTGGGTCTACGAAGCCGAGGAGGACCTTCGTCCCTGGCTCCTCCTCGGATTCGCACCCGTGCACCGACGGGGCCTCTTGGACCTCAACAACCTCGGGAACGGCGCCTTTCCCACCGGCTACATCATTCGCCGCGGCGTCGCGGCGGACCTCACTCTCGCCGTGGAGTTAGACCGACTGATCGATGAAGCGGAGTCGACCCGGTTCGTTCCGCGCGCCTCGGAGATCGACGACGCCACGAAGAGCTGGCGGGAACTTCTCGAGGATGAGGAGGTGAGTCACTACGTCGTGGAGTTCGACGGCCAAGGCGTGGCCCAGTGCGTGACGTACCCCCTAGAGCCGCGTCGTGGGTCCTTCGATCACACCCTTCACGTGAGCGCGGTGGCCGTTCGACGCGACCACGAGCATCGGGGGGTGGCTCGCGCCATGATCACCGCGGCGCTGCACGACGCTCGAAGCCGGGGATTTCTCTACGCTGAGGCGAACTGGGACGTGGCGAACGAGCGAGCGGACAACTTCTGGACTCGGTACGGTTTCGTTCGCACGTTCGTGCGGCTGCGTCGCACCGTCGATGCGGACTAGTTAAGCGCCGCCTCGATCGCTCCGACGATCGTCGGATCCTCGGGGGCCACCTGGGGAGCGAAACGGGTAATGGTTCCGTCCTTCGTAACCAGAAACTTTTCGAAGTTCCACCGGATATCGCCGGAGTAACCCTCGGCGTCGGCCACGGCCTCGAGCTCTCGGTAGATGGGGCTCTGGTTCTCGCCGTTGACGTCGATCTTCTCAAAGAGCGGGAAGGTCACGCCGTAGGTGGTGGAACAGAACGTCTGAATCTCTTCGGCGGAACCGGGCTCTTGGCCCGCAAACTGGTTGCAGGGAAAACCGACCACGCTGAATCCCTTGTCGCCGTACTTCTTCTGCAACTCTTCGAGACCCTCGTACTGAGGAGTCAGCCCACACTTGGAGGCCACGTTGACGATAAGAATCGCCTCGTCTTTAAAGCCCGCGAGTGAACTCTCCTCACCCGAGAGCGTCTTAACTGGAATGTCGTAGATAGTCATTCCATGAACCTAATGTCAGCGATTCTCGGGCGTGCTCGTCGTAGAATTTGTGCGTGAGAGCGCTGGTAATTCGGGACAAATCCTTAGAGATCGAAGAGCGAGAGACACCCCAACCCGAGCCGTACGACGTGGTCGTCGCCACCCACTCCGCCGGCGTCAACGCGGCCGACCTGATGCAGCGAGACGGTTTTTACCCGGCGCCCCCGGGGTGGCCCGCCGACATACCGGGCATGGAAGTGGCGGGCGTCGTCAGCGACGTCGGCGACCGCGTGTCGGAGCCCTTGTTGGGCCGGCGGGTCTGCGCGGTGGTGGGCGGAGGGGCGCAGGCCTCGCACTGCGTTGTCCCGAGTGAGCACCTGCTCTTTTTGCCCGATCACGTCGATTTCGAGCGGGCCGGTGGGTTTCCCGAGGCGTTCAGCACCGCCTACGACGCGCTCGTCACGCAGGGACAACTGGCGAGTGGCCAACGCGTCTTGATCTCGGGCGCAACCGGGGGCGTCGGCGTCGCGGCGGTACAGATCGCGCACGCCCTCGGTGCTGAGGTCATCGCCGTCACGAGAACGAACGAGCACCACGATCGCCTGTTGGCCATCGGCGCCGCGTCCACTATCACCCTGGAGGAGGTGGGAGGTTGCAAAGACATCGACGTGGTGCTGGAACTCTTGGGCGCGGCCCATCTTTCTTTAGCGCAGTACGCGCTGAGTCCCTTCGCTCGCGTCGTGGTCATCGGCGTGGGTGGCGGAAGTCGTCTCGAGATCGACCTCTTAAACGTGATGCGACTTCGTGCAACTATCACCGGCTCCACGCTGCGCGGAAGGTCGCGCGAAGAGAAGGCCGAGGTCGCGCGTCTGGTGGGCGACGCTCTCGTGCCGCGCTGGACCAAGGGCGAGATCGGCGTCCCCCTGGCCGGTGTCTTTAGCCTCTACGACGCCGCCGCGGCCTATGAGTTCTTTGCTCAACCGGGCAAGTTCGGAAAGGTCGTCCTTCGAGTCAGCGAGTAACGCCGTTAGGTTAAGCCTGTGTCGTCCGCTGCGCCGCTCCCCCACCCGACGCGTTGCGATCCCGCGCGAAGTGACTACGCGGCGATCATGCGCGCCCACGAAGAAGCAGTGGCGGCCGGCAACCCCACGTATCGAGATCCCTCGACCGGGCTCAGCGTCTTAACGGTAGCCACCCACGTGGCTCGCGGAACCTGCTGTGAGAGCGGGTGTCGGCACTGCCCTTATCTAGAGGACTGACGCGCCTTTACTACGTGGCGTAGGTGGCGTACACGACCACCGAGACGACCTTGGGAATCGAACTGGTGTCGAAGTCGCCGCTGCCGTAATTGACGGAACCCGGCACATCTACCGACACTTGTCCCACCGTGATGGAAATCGGCTTCCCTAATTTGACCTGCTTGCCCAGCGCGGCTTGGGCGCGCTGTCGAGCGTTGGCGGCCGCTTCGGCCGTGAGTTTGGGTCGCAGTTTCTTCAACCCATTAAAGGTGTACTGGGGTTGTTGGGCGATAAAGGGAATGTTCTTGGCGAGGAGGACATTGCTGACGCCCAGAACACGCTGCATGGCGGTCAGGCGCGAGGACTGCACGGTAACCGTCTCACTCATGGTGAAACTAGCCACCTGACCGTTCTCTTGCGTGTTGGGTTGCACGTTCGCCGTGCCAAAAGAGATTTCGCTGCTGAGAGCCCCGGCGGCGAGAAGCGCGCTACGAATCTGGTCGGTCCACCCGTTCAACTGCGCCAGCGCGGCCGAGGTTGTCGTCTGGGTACTTGAAACATTGGCCATCCACTGGAACACGTTAGAAGTGACGGCCTGTTCCGCGGAACCGGTAATCGTGATCTGATTGTTCTGCGCTTGATTGCGGGCTCGGATCCCTGACGACACCGAGAACGAGCCGACAATGAACGCGGCCGAGAGGAGGATCAGTCCGATTAACTGCTCATGCGAGCGAATCGAGCCCCTCTTTCGGGGCGCTGCTTTTTCGCCCTCATTTTCGGAGCCGATGTCGGCTCCCCCTTCGGTACTCACGCGTTGAGGCTATCTCAACTCCAACCCCGGGCTTCCCCAGAGTTCGCCACGAGTTGTTGAGTGCGTCCGGCGTGATTTAGAGGAGCGAACGAAGAGGGGTATAACTCATCCCAAGCGCGTCGGCGACGGCGGCATACGTGACCTTGCCGTTGACGACGTTGACCCCCTCGGCCAAGGCATCGTCAGCCACGACGGCTTCTCGCCAGTCGTGCCGGGCCAGCTCGACCACGTAGGGCAACGTGGCGTTCGAGAGTGCTCGCGTGGACGTGGCGGGTACGGCACCGGGCATGTTGGCCACACAGTAAAAAATCGATCCGGCCACTTTAAACGTGGGATTGGAGTGGGTGGTAGGACGAGTCGCCTCGAAACAGCCGCCCTGGTCGACCGAGATGTCGACGAGGACTGAACCTTCGCGCATCCGGGCCACGAGGTCGTTGCTCACCAGCTTGGGCGCCTTGGCGCCGACCACCAGGACGGCGCCGATAACGATGTCGGCCTGAAGACAGGCCTCTTCAATGGCCAAGGTCGACGACGCGATCGTCTCCACGCGGCCGTCAAAGTAGATATCGAGCTGGCGCAGTCGCTCGAGGTTACGGTCCAAGACTTTGACGTTGGCGTGCAGACCGGCCGCCATCGTCGCGGCGGCCAGACCCGAGACACCGGCACCGATCACCACCACGTTGGCGGGGACCACGCCGGGTACGCCCGAGATGAGGGTTCCGTGTCCTCCTCCCGGCCGCATGAGGTGATGGGCACCCATCAAGGTGGCCATCCGTCCCGCCACCTCGCTCATGGGCGTGAGGAGAGGAAGTGAGTTGTCGCGAAGTCGTACCGTCTCATAGGCGATCGCGACGTTGTTGGCCGCCACCAACGCATCGGTGCACTGCTGGGACGCGGCGAGGTGAAGGTAGGTAAAGAGCACTTGGTTTTTGCGCGCTCCGAGTCGGTGATACTCGGCCTCGACCGGTTCCTTCACTTTCAGCAGAAGGTCGCTGTCAGCCCACACGTCGTCGGCACTGGCGACAATTTTTGCGCCGTTGGCGACGTAGTCCGCGTCGGCGATCGACGATCCCACACCGGCGCCTTCTTCGACGAGTACCATGTGCCCGGCGTCGGTGAGTTCTCTCGCGCCGTGAGGCGTGAGGGCCACCCGGTACTCGTCGGTCTTGATCTCTTTAGCTACGCCGATGATCATCGTTGATCACACTTTCACTCGAAAACGCCTCTGCCACGCTACAGCGAATCGCCCGCGACGCACGATCGACTTAGAAGTCGATGTTGTGCATGACGTGCTTGATGCGCGTGTAGTCCTCGAAGCCATAGACCGACAGGTCCTTCCCGTACCCCGACTTCTTGAAACCGCCGTGAGGCATCTCGGCCACCAAGGGAATGTGGGTGTTGATCCACACGCAACCGAAGTCCAGGTCCCGCGACATTCGCATGGCCCGACCGTGATCGCGCGTCCAGACCGACGAGGCCAGTCCGTACTCGACCCCGTTAGCCCAGGACAGGGCCTCCGCTTCGTCCGTGAACTTCTGCACGGTGATGACCGGCCCGAAGATCTCGCTCTGGATCATTTCGTCATCCTGGAGTAGTCCGGCCACCACGGTGGGCTCGAGGAAGAAACCCTCGCTACCGACCTGGGAGCCGCCCGCCACCACCGACGCGTGCTTCGGGGCACGGCTTAAGAATCCCGTGACCCGATCAAACTGGCTGTGGTTGTTGACGGGCCCGAAGAGCGCGTCGTCGTTGTCGGGATTGCCGACCACGGTGTTCTTCGCCTGCTCGGCCAGGGCGTCCACGAAGTCGCCGTACACCTGCGCACCCACCAACACCCGCGTGGCGGCGGTGCAGTCCTGGCCGGCGTTGAAGTAGCCCGCGATGGCGATGTTCTCCGCCGCGGAGGCGAGGTCCACGTCGTCAAAGACGATCACTGGGGCTTTGCCGCCCAGCTCTAAGTGGACGCGCTTGAGATCCTTCGCCGCCGATCCCGCCACTTCCATTCCGGCGCGCACCGAACCCGTGATGGAGACCATGGCGGGTACGGGGTGTTCGGCCAGCGCGCGACCCGTATCGCGGTCGCCGCACACGACGCCGAAGACCCCTGGGGGCAGGACTTCGCTCATGAGCTGGGCCATAAAGAGCGTCGAGGCGGGCGTGGTGTCGCTCGGCTTGAGGACCATGGTGTTGCCCGCGGCGATGGCGGGGGCCCACTTCCACACCGCCATCATCATCGGGTAGTTCCAGGGCGTCACCGCGGCGCACACTCCCACCGGCTCGCGGCGAACGTAGCTGGTCATGCCTTCCATGTACTCCGACGCGCCACGGCCCTCTAAGAGTCGGGCCGCGCCGGCGAAGAATCGAATCTGATCGATCATCGGAGGAATCTCTTCACTCATGGTGAGAGAGATGATCTTGCCGGTGTTCTCCGCTTCAATTGCTACGAGCTCCTCAGCGTTCGCTTCTAGGAGGTCAGCGATCTTCAAGAGGGCCAGCGAGCGCTGCGACGGCGTGGTGCGCTTCCACGAGGCGAAGGCCTGGGCCGCCACCGTGACGGCGTGATCGACGTCGGACGCGTCCGAAACGGGCGACTCAGCAAACGCTTGCCCCGTGACCGGACTAATTAACTCGACGTACTGACCGCTCTTCGGCGGAACGGATTCGCCCCCAATAAAGTTGGCCAAACGGTCCATGAACCCCTCCTAGAGTTGGGCTGTTGATCGCAGCCCCTCGCTACTTTGCCAGACTCGGCGCATCGTTCGCTACCTTACAACTAAGGAATGAGTCACGTCAGAGGGAAAACACGACGCATTCCGTCGCCAAACGGTCCTATACTGTCTCTATCCGCAGCGCCGGAGCCGTTATGGTTCGGGCCAGGAGCAGCCAATGCCAGGGAACAAACCTCAACGAGAGAGTGAAGCGAACGAGAACCGTTCGACCTTCGAACTCATCAACACAGCCCCCGGCGTCCTCGACTCGCCCGATCGAAAGATCATCAGCCTGCTCCAACAAGACGGGCGGCGCGCCTACGGAGCGATCGCGGAAGAGATCGGACTCTCCGAAGCGGCCGTTCGACGCCGCGTGCAGCGCCTGAAGGACTCCGGCGTCATGCAGATCGTCGCCATCACTGATCCACTGCTCTTGGGGTACGGTCGCGAAGCCTTGATCGGCATTCGCGTGCACGGCGACGTTCGATTAGTGGCCGACAAGATCGCCGCTATCGACGAAGCGAACTACGTCGTCATGACCGCGGGCAGTTTCGACATCATCGCCGAAGTCATCGCCGAAGACGACAACGACTTGGTGCACCTTCTCAACGACTCGATCCGCTCCATTCCGGGCGTGACCGAAGTCGAGACGTTTTTGTATTTGAAATTAGCGAAGCAGACCTATGCATGGGGGACCAAGTGACACTTCACGAAACTATTTCGGACGGTATTTCCGTTACCGACGAACGACAACCGAGTCATCAGTACTCGGAACGCGCCCGACGCAACCTCTGGTTGCAGATGTCGCGCATGGGGGCCTACAGCGACCACAACGAAGTGCCGATCATGGTCCGGGGCGAGGGAACGCGCGTCTATGACGCCAACGGCAACGAGTACTTCGACGGACTGTCGGGACTCTTTACGAACTCTCTCGGTCACGGTCGACGCGACATCGGCGAGGCGGCCGCGGCGCAGATCAGCGAGATGGCGTTCTTCCCGCTGTGGACCTACGCCCACCCTAAGGCCATCGAGTTGGCCGAGCGCCTGGCGAGCCTGACCCCGGGCGATCTCAATCGCGTCTTCTTCACCACCGGCGGCGCCGAGGCGAATGAGAGCGCCTGGAAGTTGGCTCGTCAGTACCACAAGATGCGAGGTGACATCGATCGCTACAAGGTCATCAGTCGCGATATCGCCTATCACGGCACCACGCTGGGCGCGTTGACCATTACCTCCCTCGAGGTGTATCGCGAACAGTTTGAGCCACTGGTGCCGGGAGCCATCAAGGTACCGGCCGTTAACTTCTACCGCGCCGAGAAGCACGCCGATGACTTTGAGGCTTTCGGACTGTGGTCCGCACAGCAGATCGAAGAGGCCATTTTGCGCGAAGGCCCCGAAACCGTCGCGGCCGTCTTCTTAGAGCCGGTCCAGAACGCCGGCGGCTGCTTCGTACCGCCTCAGAGTTACTGGAAAGAGGTACGCGAGATCTGTTCTCGCTACGGCGTCTTGCTCGTCTCGGACGAAGTGATCTGCGCCTTCGGACGAATCGGCTCGTGGTTCGGAGGCCAGAAGTACGACTACGTGCCCGACATCATCACCTGCGCCAAGGGCATCACCGCCGGCTACGCCCCACTCGGCGCGATGATCGTCTCGGACCGAGTGGCCGAACCGTTCCAGCACGACGACGTAGCGTTCCTCCACGGCTTCACCTGGTCGGGTCACCCGGTCTCGTGCGCCATTGCCTTGAAGGCTCTCGACATCCTCGAAAGTGAAAACGTGATCGAGAACGTTCAAAAGAACCAGAGCTACTTCCAGACCGGCCTGGAGTCCTTAAAGGACATTCCCATCGTGGGTGACGTGCGTGGCACGGGCTACTTCTGGGGAATCGAGCTGGTGAAAGATCAAGGGACGAAAGAGACGTGGGCGGGCGATGACGCCGAGCAACTCCTGCGGGGCTACGTCTCCCCCGAGATGTTCCGGCGCGGACTCATCTGTCGTTCGGACGACCGGGGTGACCCCGTGGTGCAGCTGGCGCCGCCGCTGATCTCGACTCGCGACGACATTGACCTCATGGTCAGCATCTTGCGCGATGTCTTTACCGGAGCGTCCAAGCTCAACATCTAGTGCTGCCTCCACACTCTCTGTGGTGGTCGACCCTCGACGGCGTGGTCACACCGAGGGCGACTCTCACTGAGCATCTCGACGTCGACGTCGCCATCGTGGGCGGCGGATTCACGGGGCTGTGGACGGCCCGAGAGTTGAAGCGGCGCGATCGCGCACTGTCGATTGCGGTCCTCGAACGGTCGGTCTGCGGATTCGGCGCGTCGGGTCGCAACGGCGGGTGGGCCTCCGCGCTCTATCCTGTGTCCGACGAGGCGCTCATCGCTAGCCACGGCAGGGACGCCTTCACGCATCTGCGACACCAGTTGCAAAGTGGCGTCCGCACCCTGGGTGAGTCGCTTCACGCTGACGGCATCGACGCCCACTACGTGCGGGGCGGCACGCTGACGTTTGCTCGCAGCGGCCTTCAGTCGGCGCGACTCCAACAGCGCGTCGAAGACTCGCGCGAACTCGGCTACACCGAGGATGACTACCGCTGGCTCGACCACGACGAAGCGCGAGAACGAGCGGACGTCAGCGACTCTCTCGGGGCGGCGTACTCGCCGCACTGCGCGCGGATACATCCGGCGCGCTTGGTTCGTGGACTCGCTGACGTCAACGAACGACTCGGTGTACGAATCTTCGAGAACACGCCGGTGACTCGCCTGGTGCCCGCGCGAGGGACGCGACCCCCCGAGGTCATCACCGCAGGAGCCACCGTGCACGCCAGGTTCGTGGTTCGCGCGACGGAAGGATTTACCCCGACGCTGCCGAAAGAACGCCGGAGTGTGGCCCCTCTCTACTCGTTGATGATCGCCACCGAACCCCAGTCGGCCTCCTTCTGGGACGAGGCGGGACTGCGCGAGTTCGAGACCTTCGCCGACGATCGACATCTCATTATCTACGGCCAACGAACCGCCGACGGACGGTTCGCCTTCGGTGGGCGCGGCGCGCCGTATCACTTTGGCTCCACGGTGGAGCAGCGATTTGACGAAAACGCCAAGGTCTTTTCACTCTTGGAGTCGACGCTGCGCGAGTTGTTTCCCCAGCTGGAAGGTGGGGTCACCCACCGTTGGGGCGGACCGCTGGCGCTGCCGCGCGATCACTCCCCCTCGGTGACCGTCGACTACACGACGGGCCTGGCGAGCGCGGGGGGGTACACGGGCGATGGGGTGGTCTTGAGCCACCTCGCGGGCCGGACGATGGCCGACCTCATTGTGTCGCCGGGAACGCAGACCGAGCTCACCGTGTTGCCGTTCGTCCAGCACCGGTTCAAGCGCTGGGAAGTCGAGCCCCTTCGTTGGGCTGGCATCAACGTGGGGTTGGGCTTGGCGGCCTGGGCCGATCGCGTGGAACGTCGCACCGGTCGCCACAGTCGCGCCACGCGCGTTCTTGAGCGGTTGCTCTCTTAGCGGATGATGTTCACTGCTTCGCCAGCCACGACGGCGATGGTGATAAAGGAGATCAACGCTTCTGCGGCGAAGAGACCTTTCATCTGAAAGGTGAGTGGCATCGCGTCGGCCGGTGCGAAACTCGTGCCGTTGGCGAACGACGTGTACAAGTAGTCAACGAAGCGGGGCCGCCAGTCGCGCGGCGCGATGGAGGGCTGGGTCATCTGGGGAAACTGAAGGTCCGGAAGCCGGGCACTGTTGCCGGCGCGAACGTGTGGTCCCCCGCGATCGACTTCCCAATACCACAGGCCAAAAATGATGACGTTGGTGGCCCAAATGAGGGCCGCTGAGAAGAGCAACTGCCGCCCAGAGATCTGCGCCGTGTGGAAGACGTGGTGGATGAGTAAGACACCCGACACCACGTTGGCCACCGTGATAATGATCACCAGGGAGACCGCCAGCATGTGCACCCAAGGTCCGTCGTCGGGTCGTCGGTGGCGTCGCGCCGAAAGTGGAATGAGGGGCAGTACCACCAGCACCGGCAGCAGCCACTTGGGTCCCACGGCTAATCGACTGGGCAGCAGGACGTAGAGTCCGGCGCAAGCGAGAAGGGCGACGTCGGCGGGCCAGCGCGGTTCACCGAGTCCGTTGTCCCTCACCATCAGGTGAGCGAACTTTGTGAGAACGACGTCAGAGCACTCGGAATTAACAGCGAGGTGAAGTTCACGCTCTTCAGTAGCTTGCCGAATGCGCTGCGCGAAAGTGGCGTGAGGTTTCCCGCCGCGGGGACCACCACGTGCACCGGATGGTTGTAGGACACGACGGTGACGCTCAGTTTCACGATTGACTTCTTGGTCCGTTCCACCACGGTGCTCTGCGTGAGTTCACCCTGACTTCCCACCGTGATGGACCACCGCAGGGAACCCAGCGTGGAGGTGGCACCGGTCTTGGAAAAGAGGGGCGAAAGGGCGACGTCGTCACGAGAGAGATGGTAGGTGGTTGAGTATCCGCTCTTGGACACCGTTTCTTCGAATCCGGTAATCAAGTCGATATCGGGCTTGGTGAGTTCGAGCGATACGCCATAGAGATCGGGAAGTGAGAGGTGCGTCGAGAGCCACGGGCCGCTCGAGACGTCCGCCGAGCGGGCGTATAGGTGGCCGCGAGCGGCGACCACATCAACCGAGGCGGTGGTGATGACGAGGGGGAAGTACACGACCGCACTAACACGATCGCTGGTGAAACTCACGTCCACGTTCGCGGTCAGTTTGACGTTCGAGCCCGTTGACAGCGTGACCAACAGATCGGCCGTCTTGGGCGGGTAGCCATTCAGAGCGAGTGGATCTTTTCCCGGGTGGGCGGAGTTCGAGTTGGTGGCGGCTACCACTACACCCACGACGGTGAGGAGCACGGCGACGACGGCGATCGTGACGGCCATGACGCGCTTCTTTACGGCCACCGTTGCACCCTTGGGTTCACACCACCACACCCCTGCGGCACTAGTTGAGAGGTTCTTCTAGGAGCTCCACAAAGAGTTCGTGCGAGATATTACGCCCGCTCGCAATGAATCCGATTCGCGAACGAGAGTCCTCGATCCGGTTCGATGTGATGGCGGCGTACGCGGCGGCGGCCGAACCTTCCATCACCAGGCCATTGTTCTCGGCGATCTCTCGCACCGCCTGACGAATCTCACTCTCGGGCACCAGCACTAAGTCGACCCCACTCTTGGCGATGATCTCGTTGGTAATGGCACCTTCGTCGCCGCCGCCGGCCAAGCCGTCGGCGATCGTTGGTCGATGAACGACATCGCTCATGGCCACGCCTCGAAGGACGTGATAGAGCGCTGAACTTTCCTCCGGTTGCACGCCGGTCACACGAATATCGGAGCGCCCTTGGCGATCGCGCGACAGCAGGGTTCCTGACATCAGTCCCCCGCCGCCGACCGACACGACGAGGTGCTCCAGTTCCGGCGCCTGTCGCAGCATCTCTTCAAAGACAGTCGACTGACCGGCGATCACATCGCTGTCGTTAAAGGGCGAGATAAAACGTATCCCCCGCTCGTCCGCCAAGGTGAGAGCGTGGGCTTGGGCGTCGTCGTACGACCAGCCGAACTGAATGAGCTCAACGTCGAAGGTGGAGAGCTTCTTCACTTTGGCGACCGAGGCGTTAGCCGGTACCACCACCGTGGCCCGCACGCCTAAGAGGTTGGACGCGTAGGCCACACCAAGCCCGTGATTTCCAGCCGAGGCAGTGATAACGGCGCCACCGGGGTCATGTTGGTGAGCCGCGTCCACGGCCGCTAGAGCACCTCGCACCTTGAACGAACCGGTGACCTGCAGGTTCTCGAGTTTCGCGAAGACCTGGCGACCGCGAGCCAAGATCGTCACGGTCGGAGTCGGCGTGAGCGTGCGCGCGATGATCTCTCGGGCATGCTCGAGTTGCTCATTCGTGGGGGCCGACACCTGGCGAATCATCACGTTGAGCCTATAGCCCGACTTTTTAGCCATTTCGTACTCTCAAGTAAGGTCAGCGCGTGCACACGATCGTCGGCGTCGTTCTCGTCGCGTCGCTCGCTTTTCTGGGCACGATGATCGATAACTTTTTTGCCTTCTCCGCGCAACTGGTCCTCACCGAACCCGCTCGCTACCGACGAGTTAGCTGGGCCCACGCCGCGGCCGTGGCCGTGCTGGTCGTCCTCGCCGCGGGGGTCGGCACCCTCTTAGACGCGATACCGGTGCGCTGGGTAGGTCTGCTCTGTGTCGCGCCCTTCGGTTTCGCCCTTCACGCGTGGCGCCATCGAGAGGCACCCCACGAACAGTTTCGACGCGGAGCCGTCACGACGTTCTTGGTCACTCTGGCTATCGGAGGGGACAACGTGGCGGTGTGGATCCCACTCTTTCGTTCGGCCGGCCTACGTCACGGAGCCATCGCGCTGGCCACGTTCGTCGTATGGGATCTCATCTTCCTCTACTGCGCGAAGGAGCTCGCCACGCACCCCAAGGTCGTGGAGTGGGGACGCGCGCACATGCCCGGACTCATGCCTTACGTGTACGTGTTACTCGGCGTTCTGATTTTGCTGGAGTGCCGCACCTTCTAGGTAGCGTGGACTCATGGCACAGAGTGGTGCGCAGCGAACTCTGCGCCGTCTTACGATCATCGTGGCGATTCAGTGGATGGGCGCCACGCTCGGTCTGCCGCTGCTCCCACTCTTCTTAGAGCGACGCGGAGGAACCCCGTCGATCATCGGGCTCGTGATGGCGTCGTTTTTCGTCGCCGGAGTGTTGACTCAGTTCGGCATGGGACATCTCGCCGACCGATTCGGGCGTCGAAAACTCTTGATGATCAGTCTCGTGACGTACGGACTGGCGAGCATGACCTACCTGCTTCCCGTGGCGGCGCCGTGGCTCGCACTAACGCGAGCCGTCCAGGGCGCCGGGGCCGGCGCGATTGAGGTCACGTCCCTGTCGACGGTCGCCTCACTCTTCCCCGAGGCCGAACGCGGTCGTGCCGTCTCGCGAATCTTTGCCGCGCAACTCTTCGGTTTAGCCATCGGTCCTGTCGTCGGCGTCATCGCGTCGGTGCGCGACCTCGGCTGGGCCTTTTTTGCGACAGGTGTGATGAGCCTTCTTGCCGCGGTCGTCGCCATGAAGACGGACCTCGGCGACAAAGAGTACGACCCCACACCGTTGCCCCCGCTGCAGTGGAGTAGCCAACTGACCGGTTCCCTCTTCGCCGCGGCCGCGGCGGGCATCACGATCGGCGTCTACGAAGCGTGCTGGAGCTTGCTGATGCAGGCCCACCACGCCAGTACGTTGCAGATCCGACTCAGTTGGACCTTTTTCAGCGTGCCCTGGGTGGTGCTGTCGCGCTGGGGAGGGTGGCTCGCCGACCACGCCAATCGCCGATTCGTGGCGCTGGCCGGACTGATTAACGGGGCCGCCTTTTTATCGCTCTACCCGCATATTCACAACACCAACCTCATGCTCGCTCTGGGCTCGTGTGAGTCCATCGGGGGCTCGCTCTCGGTGCCGTCCATCTCGTCGCTCATGAGTCAGGGTGCGGCTAATCGCGAGCTCGGCCGACGCCAAGGTCTCTATACGACGTCCAACACCGCCGCCCTGGCACTCGCCGCCGGCACGTCAGGTTTTCTCTTCACCATTAACTCCGCGCTGCCCTTCACTCTGATTGCCGTCATCTCGGTCGCGCTCTCACTGACCACGCTCTTTTGGTGGCGTCACGTCGCGGGTCACATCACCGCGGTGACCTAAAGCCAGCAACCGACAGGTATTGACGACCGCTCGTTCCAAGTTCTTGGGCCCCTCTGCCAGCGCGTCCGCGAGTTCACTCACACCCTGGACGATCGGCACGATGGCGTCCACTCCGAGGGCGTAGAGCGTGTCGGCTCCCTCCCCGATGCGCCCGGCGAAGGCGATGACGGGGACACCACGTTGGCGAGCAACTTCGGCCACGCCGAGCAGCGTCTTGCCACTCGCCGTCTGGGCGTCGACGCTGCCCTCACCCGTGAACACGTAGTCCGCGCCGGCGACTTTCTCCGCCAAGTGCGTGGCCGACACCACGACGTCCACGCCTCGACGCATCTTTGCTGGCAGAAAGGCCAGAAACGCGGCGCCGAGTCCCCCGGCCGATCCCGAGCCGGGAATCATCGCGACCTCGCGACCGGTCGTCGAAGCGATGACGCGAGCCCAGTGGCCGAGAGCGGCGTCCAGTTCAGCGACCGTAGCGTCATCGGCTCCTTTCTGTGGTCCAAAGACGGCGCTCGCCCCATGGGGGCCTAGGAGTGGGCTGGTCACGTCACTGGCGATCTGAAACTCCGCCGCCGCGAGTCGAGCGTCAAAGTGACCGAGATCAATTCGGTCCAGACGAGCCAGCGCCGCTCCACCCGGGGGCAACTCCGCGCCGCGCTCGTCGAGGAGGCGGGCGCCGAGCGCCTGGAGCATCCCCGCTCCACCGTCGTTCGTCACTGAACTACCGAGGCCCACGATGAACTGGCGCGCGCCGCGATCGAGCGCGTCGAGAATCAACTGACCCACGCCGAAGGTGCTGGTGACCCGAGGGTCGCGGTCGGCCTCGGGGATCATGTCGATACCCGCCGCCGCCGCCATCTCGAGAATGGCCAGGCGTTCGCCCGCCACGTAGCCGTAGCGGGCGGGCACCAACCGGCCGAGGCCGTCGCGAACGTCCACCGTGACGTACTCACCACCCGACGCTTCGATGAGCGCCTCGACGGTCCCTTCGCCACCGTCCGCCATCGGAACGGCCAGGCACTCGGCGTCGGCGAAGACGGAGCGAATACCGCGTTCCATAGCGGCCGCGGCGACCGGGGCGCTCATGGACTCCTTAAAGGAGTCGGGGGCCAGAACGAACTTCACGAACTCAACCCCTAAGGACGTCCACTCGCCGCACGTAAAAGCACGGGGCGGCCCCGCACCGCGAGGCCGCCCCGTGTTGTAGAAGGCGTGCGGCTACGACAGCCAGATTTGGTCCCAGCGCGCCGAGCCACCGTCGGGGCTGAGGCACTGCGTGGTGCCGTCCGCGGCCGTGCCGTACGCCCAGTTCTGTACGTTGTCACGAGCCGCCCAAGCGTTGACCAAAATGTCGAGCCACAGATACGGGATGTCCTTGGCGAACTGGGAGTTCACCGTTCGCCACGAGCGGACCTCGACGGGCGAACTGGGCTTGGCGGCGAGGGCAGCCAACATGGCGTCCTCCACCACGGGGTCTCCCTGATGGGCAAAGTTGACCGCGCCGGCGATGTTGGTTCCCGCTGGTAGCGAGGTGAGTCCCAGGCCGCCTTCGGTCGGCGAGGCCGTGGCCGAAAGCGAGAGGAACCACACGTAGTTAAGCGACGGGTCCACGCCGCCGAACTGGTTCCAGGTGGCGCAGTCGTACTCCCCATAGATCACGTTGTTGATCAACGTGCTCTGCACCAACGGACGCGGCGTCACCGTGATGCCGACCGCACCAAGTTGCTGTTGGAACAGAGAGAAGGCTTGCGTGGCCGACGCGTCACCCGAAAGAATGTCGATCACGAATCCCACTGTCGACAGATTGTTGGCCGTCTTGTACGCCTGGACGAGAGCCTTGGCTGCCGTCGGGTTGTAGTTCGGGTAGTTCGGGTTGTCGTAGAACGGTGACGTCTTGCGGTAGAGGCCGTTCGCCACGGAGCCGACGCTGCCGTCAATAATCTTGAAGTACGTGTTGCGATTGATCGCCATGGCGCAGGCCTGGCGAATTGACAGGTTGTTCAACACGGGCTTCAGGGTCGTGTCCCACTGCAGGGTCGAAGGGTTGACGGCGCCTTGGGTGCCGAGCCAGTCCGCGTCCTGCACGGCGGTCGGTACGGGCATTCCTTTTTCGATGTAGGTGGGAAGAGCCCCGGGTACGCCAATGGAAGCGAACTCACCCGCCCAACAGAAGTACTGGTTCAGCGTTCCGGTTGTGTTGATGATCAGGCAGTTCAGCGAAGGGTCGCGCGGCTGCGTCTGGTCGGTGACCATGGAGATACCCGACATTTTCTTCAACTCTTTGATCTGCTGGCCCGTCTCTTGCAGCATCATGTCGACGGCGCCGCTCTGGAGAGCCTCGTTGCGAGACTGCGAGTCCACGATGGTCTTGAAGTTGATGCCGTCAAGGTACGGCAGGCGACGGCCCGCGCCGTCCTTGCGCCAGTACTTGTGGTTCTTCACCAACTGCGACTCCACACCCACCTGCCACGACTTGACCTTAAAAGGCCCCGTGCCAATGGGATCCCCGGTGTAGGTCGGCACGAAGGAGACCGGGTGAGCCATGTAGGCGATCTGCTGCTCGGCCAGAAGGATCGGAAACGAGGCGTAGGGGATCACCATGTTGTAGTCAACGGTGAAGTCATCGACCTTGGTCACCGAGGTGATGAAGGGCTGGATGGCCAGCCCGACCGTGGGGTCAGCCGCAGCGGCGGTGTAGTTCGCCACGCAGATATCGGCGTCGAAGGTCGCCCCATTCGTAAAGGCCACCCCGCGACGAAGTTTGATCCTCCACACCGTGTAGGTGGAGTTGGGGGTCGCCGAGAGGGCCAGCATCGGCAGGGCCGTTTTGCCGTCGGCGGACATCACGAAGAGCGGGTCGTACAGGGCGTTGGCGACACAGAATCCCGAGTCGTCCATCTTTCCCTGAGAGCCGTTAAAGATGTGATAGTTCGGCACGTCCGAGAGCGTTCCCACGGTCAGCGTTCCGCCCAACTTTGGCTTGGCTTTACTTATGCCCGTTGCCGCACCGGCGACGCCCGAGAGCATTCCGTCTACAACGGTGCCCGCCAGCGCCACGCCACCCAAAGTGGCCGCTGAGTGCGTAAGAAACGAACGACGATCGAACGTTGACGACATCTTGCCCTGCTTTCCCCCGGAGAGCCCGCCTTGAGTTTCTCCACTGGGCGAAACTTAGCAAGAACTGGGCTACTGGCCAGTACACGAGGCAGGTTGTAAACCAAGCGAAACTTCAGCATCCAGGCGGAGGGAGGGGCCGCCTGGATGCTGAGAGCGTGGGGTAACTACACGTCGTTACGTTGGGGGAAGTGCAGTACCCGAGTGCCCGTTTGGATCCGACGAGGAGAAGTGTTGGGCTCGATCGGTGTGCTTCGACCGGTGAACGAAACCATCAAACCGTCTCCTTTCATCGCCGTGTCGCGGACTTCGAACAGTCTGGCGAGTGAGTGTGTGCTGGCTATTGAATGAGCATAAGAAGGACCTAAATCCAGACTTTGTGAACGGTGTGAGAATTCCTCAGTATTTCCCCGACCCCGCGATTTTGTTTCGGCCATACTGGGCGCGGACGATTAGCGCCTCACGGAATCGTCACGTTCAGGACATCTATCAGGGAGGGCTACGACAGTGGCGACAACCATCGACACGCAGGACGGATCAACGGGCGACGAGGCCTTTCATATAGAAGTGCACGGCATCGACTACGTCCCGCTCTCCGAGCGCTGGGCGTCCCCGCGCAACGTGGGGGGAATGTGGGCCGGCGCCAGCGTCCAGATTGAGTACTTCATCTACGGCGCCATTTTGATGTCGTTTGGCTTCACCTTCTGGCAGGCGCTGTCGCTCATCGTCATCGGCAACCTGACGTATTTCTTGTTGGGCCTAGCCAGCCTGCAGGGTCCCCAAACGGGCACCACGGTGTTCGCCATCAACCGAGCCAGTTACGGACCCAACGGCTCTCGGATCATCTCTTTCTTTAACTGGGTGACGCAGATCGGCTTCGAGGTGGAAGGTCTGATCTTGATCGTGGGGGCGGCCCTGGTGCTCGGTCTCAAAGCCGGCTTCGCACCCGGCGACGCCTCCAAGGTGATCTACGTCATTATCGCGATCGTGATCCAAGCGATTCTGCCGGTTCTCGGCCACGCGACGATCATCAAGACGCTGCGCGTGCTCACGATTCCCTTCGTCATACTTTTCGCCATCCTGTTGATCTTCACCCTGCCGCACGCCACCGTTCACGGGGTCGCGCAGGGCGCGGACTGGCAGACCTACATGGAAGGGCTGGCCTTTACCATCACGCTCTCCGGACTCGGCTGGACTGAGTGCGGCAACGACTACACGCGCTACTGCGCCCCCGACGCCTCGAAAAAGGCCATCGTCGGCTGGGTCTTCCTCGGCACGGCGGTGCCCGAGATCGTGGTGATGACGCTGGGAGCGGCCGTCGCCACGTTCTTGCCGGGCATCGGGGCCTCTAACCACGGGTACGGCTCGCTGTACCCCTTTGCCCACACCTCGAACATCCCGTCCTGGTTCGTGGTGGTCTTCCTCCTCTTCGCGATCGTGCAGCTGTTTGGCATCAACAGCCTGGACATGTACTCCTCGGGCGTGACGCTCCAGGCCATGGGGGTAAAGGTCAAGCGCTACCAGGCCGTCCTCATTGACTGCGCTGTCGCCTTCCTGGTCACGCTGTACGCCGTCTTCAGCGCGTCCTTCACCACGTACCTCTCGGACTTCGTCGACGTGGTCATCGTGTGGATCGCTCCCTGGTTCGCCATCTTCATGGTGGACTGGGCGCTACGACGGTGGCGCTACGTGCCCTCGGAGCTTCAGCGCACCGACCGGGACGGTCTCTACTATCGCGACGGCGGCTTCTACTGGCCGGCGCTGATCGCGCAGATAGTCGGAATGTACGCCGCCTTGACGGCCCTCTCGACCACGTTCTCCGTTCCGCACTGGTTGAACCCCATCACCTACGCCACCCGTGACAGTTATGGCTACGGCGCCGACTTCAGCGTCTTTATGGGCATCGGCGCCGCCGGACTGTTGTACCTGGCCCTCGCCTGGAAAGGCGTGCGAAAGCAGGCCGACGAACAAGACGTTCTTCTCGCGGCCCAACCGGCGCAGTAACGCCTACCCGTTCCAGTCCTCGACGAGTCCGCCGGACCCGTCGGGGCGGAACACGGGGATCGATCCGAGGGCTCGCACCATCTTCGCGTCCTCGCCCAAGGCGCCTCGCCAGAGACCGGCTTCGGTGACGATGGTTCCGATGGCGACGACCTCGGCGCCCACGCCACGCAGCAGTCGCAGGGTCGCACCGGTCGAAGCCCCGGTCGAGATCACGTCGTCGACGATAGCCACGCGTCGACCGTGCACCACGGGGACGCGGGCTCGATCGAAGAGCAGACGCTGATCGGCGTCGGTGGTAATGGAACGAACCGGTTCGCTGATGGCGTCGGCCAGATGGATCTTGGGTGTCTTGTGTAAGACCACGTACTGGTCAAGGCCGAGGTGGCGCGTCACTTCCACGGCCAAGGGAATGCCCATGGTGGCAACGGTGGCGACGATGTCGACGTCGTAGGGCTTGAGGACGGCGGCTAGCTCTTCACCGGCCTTGGCCATAAAGCTCACGCCGACGTCCACCGTGATTAGGAGTGCCAAGGCCAAGTTCTCGTTCAGCGACACGATCGGCAGGTCCAAATGCTGAGAGCCGATGTCGACCGAATACGTGCCTCTGTTCACGGTGCTGGAGCATACTGATCTCATGTCCCTGTCTCGTACACCACTCGATCGATCCGCAGCCGCGTCCATGCTGAAGTTGGCCTACTACGAAGCCGTTCTCGGACTCAACGAGGGCGGCATACCCATCGGAGCGGCGCTCTATACGCGCGACGGGACGCTTCTTGGATCGGGCCATAATCGTCGAGTCCAAGAGGACGACGCCTCGGTTCACGCCGAGACCGACGCCTTTCGCAAGGCCGGCCGTCGACGGGACTACCCCGAGTGCGTCATGGTCACGACCCTCTCGCCCTGTTGGTACTGCTCGGGGCTCGTGCGTCAGTTCAACATCGGTGCCGTGGTCATTGGCGAGAGCGAAAACTTCCACGGGGGACACGACTGGCTCGAAGAACTGGGTGTGGAGATCGTGCAGCTCCACGATGAAGAGTGCATCCAACTGCTCGGCACGTTCATCCGCGAGCACCCACAACTCTGGAACGAGGATATTGGACTGTAGTTAGCGGACGGGCGGTCCGAAGAGCCGATCGCCCGCGTCGCCCAGTCCTGGCGTGATGTAGCCCACGTCGTTCAACTGTGCGTCCAGGGCGGCCGCGACGATCATGACGCGGGGGTGACGAGAGAGCACAAAGTCCACACCGGGTTGAGCGGCGATAAGACAGAGGATCGTGGTCTCCCCGGCCCCTCGACTCTCCAGCATCTCGAGCACACAGTCAAGGGAGCCACCCGTCGCCAGCATGGGATCACAGATGACGACGTGAACACCATCAAGGTCGTCGGGCAGTCCGTCGAGGTAGACGTCGGGCTTCAAAGTTTTTTCGTTTCGGCGAAGCCCGACCAGACAGACGCGGTGACGCGGCAGTACTTCTTGGACCGCCGGACTCATACCAAGGCCCGCGCGAAGAATGGGCACGATGACGTACTCGGTGTCCATGCGAATCGCCGGAGCCCCCTTCGTTACGGGAGTGTCCACGGCCGTCACACTCACCGGCGCGTGACGGAATGCTTCGTAGGCGACAAATCGCGAGATCTCCCGCGCCAGGCGCAAAAAGTCGGCGTTCGAGGTGTTGAGATCGCGAAGTTGGCGAATCTTGTCTTCCACTACAGGATGTTCCACGACGAGCAGCGATTCCACGTCGTCACACTACGTCGCGAACGCAAAGGACGTCTGCGGCGACGCGCGTCGCCGACAGGGCGTTACAGGGCCGCCATTAGAATTGCTCAGTGTCATCTTCCCTCTCCGAGCGCGCCAAGCTTGACCGAGAGAGTTCAGTAAATCCCCTCGGGGGCGTGACTTCGAAGTATCCGGGGCCTCGCCACCAGATCTCACGCGATCAGAGTCTTGCCTGGTGGCGACGGGTCCTGCCCGTCATTCAGTCCCATCGCGCCACTTTTGTCACGGCGATCGTTCTCTCCTTCATGAGCCTGATCTTCCAAGTGCTGATCCCCAACATGTTGAGCAACGACATCGACCACACCTTCGTGCGGCATCTGGCGTCGCTACACGGCGATGTCATCTCCATTGTGATCGTGGGTCTGCTCGCCGGTGCGACGGGCATTATCTCGCGCCAGTTCCTCTACTACACCGCCTACAACGTCGAAGCCGATCTGCGCTCGCTCATCTACGAGCACCTCACCTGGCTCTCCTTTAGTTTCTATGACCGCGTCCAGTCCGGTCAGCTCATCAGTCGGGCCAACAGCGATATCCGCAGCGTACAGATGTACTCGATCTTCGCGCCCCTCATCATCGTGCAGTGCTTCATTGGCGTGGTGGCCTTCGGCTTCATGCTCAGCATCAACTGGGTGCTCGCGTTGATCTCCATGGTGGTCATGCCGATCCTCTACGTCGTCGGCATCAAGATGCGCCGCGTCATGTTCCCCATCTCGTGGATCACGCAGTCGCGCCTGGCCGAAGTAGCCACCGTCGTCGATGAGAACGTGAACGGCGTACGCGTGGTGAAGTCCTTCGCGCAAGAAGAGGCCGAGATCAATCGATTGGCCGACGCGGCCGAGGGCGTGGCGTGGGCTTACATCAAGGACGCCAACATTCGCGCGATCTGGTCGCCCTGGGTTCAGAACCTCCCCCAGTTGGGTCTCGCCTTGGTGCTGCTCTGTGGCGGCTGGATGGTCTTGCACGGAGATCTGCAGTATCCCCAGATCCTCGCCTTCAGCCTCTATCTCCTCATGCTCCAAGCGCCGTTCATGATGCTCGGACAACTGGTCATGATGGGACAGCGCGCCAAAGCCAGCGCCGGACGGATCTTCGAAATACTCGATGAGAGTCCCGAGATCGTGGAGCGTCCCGGGGCCTACGACTTGGTCGACGTCCAAGGGACCATTGACTTCCATCACGTCACCTTCACCTACGACAACGGGGCGGAGATCCTCAAGGACTTTGACGCCCATATCGCGCCCGGTGAGACGGTCGCCATCGTGGGCCGTACCGGATCGGGCAAGTCCACCATCGCGAGACTGCTCGACCGGTTTTACGACGTGACCGAGGGAGCCATCACCATTGACCATCACGACATTCGTGACGTGACGCTGACCTCGCTGCGCGAAAACGTGGGGGTCGTCTTGGACGAGCCCTTCCTCTTCTCCATCTCCATCCGCGACAACATCGCCTACGGCCTGCCCGACGCTTCCCTCGAGATGATCGAGGCGGCCGCCCGAGCGGCCAACGCCGACGAGTTCATCGTCCGCCTTCCCGAGGGGTACGACACCGTGGTGGGTGAGCGGGGGTACACGCTCTCGGGCGGACAGCGACAGCGCATCGCCATTGCCCGAACCCTCTTACTCAATCCTCCCATCTTGATTCTCGACGACGCCACCAGCGCGATTGACGTGCACGTCGAGTCCGGTATCTACGCCGCGCTACGTGAACTCTTGGTGCAGCGCACCACCATCGTCATCGCGCACCGCATCTCCACCATCGCCTTGGCCAGCCGGGTACTTCTCCTGGACGAGGGTCACGTGGTGGCGAGTGGCACCCACGAGGAACTTCTCGCCCACGTTCCGTTGTACTCCGAGATACTGGCCCAAACAACCTCCGCAGAGGACTCCTGATGGGTTGGGGCGGCGGACCGGGCGGCGGGGCGATGTTTGGACCCAGCGCGGCTTCGACGAGTGGGCGCGCGGGGCTGCCTTTCGGTGGCATCCCTGAAGAACTGATGGACGAGGCGACGAAACTTCTCGCCACCGAGCCGGTTCATCCCGAGTCCCGCCTCTCTTTTACCCAACGACCCAGCCAGAAAGAGCGCGAACGCCTGACGTTGCCGAAGTTGCTCTTTGTCTATCCCAAGTGGCTCATCGCCGGCTCGGCCCTGGTGATCGTCATCAGCTTGACCTTGCAGGCCGGTCCCCTCCTGACGGAGTACGCCATCCGCCACGGCATGGAGAGTCACAAGAGTCTGGCGGTCATCGTCGTCTGCGCCCTGCTCTATCTGGCCCTCGCTCTGGTGAGCGTGTTTTTCCAGCGCGAGCAGGTCGAGGTCACCGGAAAACTCTCCTCGCGCGTGATGCACGACCTTCGCATCCGTGTCTTTACTCAGTTTCAACGTCTCAGCCTTGACTTCTTCACTGAGGAGAAGGCTGGCGTGCTGATGAGTCGCATGACCAGCGACATCGAAAACCTGCAGCAGCTCATTCAAGACGGCATCAGTCAGTTCGCCCTTCAGGGCCTCACCATGATCGTGATCACGGTCATTCTGTTTCTCACCAACGTGGAACTCGCCGCGTGGACCGTGCTCATCGTGGTGCCGATTCTCATCGGCTTTTCCATCTGGTACCACCACGCGTCGGAGAAGGGATACCTCTTAGCGCGCGACCGCATCGCCCTGGTATTGGCCGACCTCTCGGAGTCGCTCTACGGCATTCGTGTGGTCACGGCGAACAACCGACAACGCCGCAACATTCGCAACCACCGACACGTGGTGGGCGCCTATCGCGACGCCAACGCTTACACCGGCCGCGTGAACGCCATCTACGGCCCGTCGACGTTGATGATCGGCATCCTGGGCCAAGCGATGCTGCTGGGCATCGGTGGCCACATGGTGTTGAACCAACAGCTCAACGTGGCGCAACTCATCGTCTTCTTCCTCTATCTCAACCGCTTCTTCGCGCCCATCCAGCTACTCGTTCAGCAGTACACGACGTTGCAGCAAGGACGATCCTCCATCATTCGCTTGCGCGAACTCTTAGAGATCACCCCGACGGTGGACGAACTGCCTAACGCCACCGTCCTACCCACCATCGAAGGTCGCATCACCTTCGACCACGTCGACTTCGGTTACCTAGCCGACGAGCCCGTGCTCCATAACGTGAACCTAGAGATCTCCCCCGGTGAGTCCGTCGCCTTTGTCGGTCCGACCGGCGCCGGCAAGTCGACGATGGCCAAGCTGGCGAACCGCTTCTACGACCCCACCTCGGGCCGTGTCTTGGTGGACGGCATCGACGTGAAGACCGTCACGCTGCGCTCGCTGCGCTCCCAACTCGGGGTAGTGCCCCAAGAGCCGTTCCTCTTCGCCGGATCGATTCGCACCAACCTGGCCTTCGGTCACCCCAACGCTACCGACGACGAGATCGAGACCGCGGTTGACGTGGTGGGCCTTCGCGAACTGGTCGATCGCCTTCCTGAGGGTCTCGATACTCCGGTGCACGAGCGCGGACAGACTCTCTCCGCCGGGGAGCGTCAACAGTTGGCCCTGGCGCGCGCGTTCTTGGCGCGGCCTCGCGTGCTGATCTTGGATGAAGCGACGTCCTCTCTCGACCTGCAAAGTGAGACGGTGATCGAACGCGCCCTCGATCGACTGCTCGAGGGTCGCTCCGCGATTCTCATAGCCCACCGACTGACGACCGCGCAGCGGGCCGACCGCATTGTCGTCATCGATGAGGGCGGCATCGTCGAGATGGGCACGCCGGAAGAACTTCTGGCCTTGGGCGGCGCCTACGCCGTCATGTACGAAGCGTGGCTCGCCTCGGGCGGACGCGACGCCTCACGAGCGGCTAACTAAGAGGCCATCTCTTTCACGGCGCCGATGAGTGAGGCCGACGTCTGATCCCCTTGGGGAATCGGAAGGACCTGTAGGTGCGTCACCCCGGCCTCTCGAAAAGCATCCACTCGTTCTTTCACGTAGGTGGCCGGCCCACAGAGCGTCGTCAGTTCCAAGAACTCGTCGGGCACGGCCGCTTCCGCTTCGCGCTTCTTGCCCTCGAGATAGAGGTCTTGAATGGTGGCCGCTTCCTTTTCGAAGCCGTAGCGAATGGCCAACTCGTTGTAGAAGTTCTTTCCTCGCGCCCCCATCCCGCCGACGTAGAGAGCGATGGCGGGCCGCTGCAGTTCGCGAAGCGCCGTCACCTCACTACCCTCACCGATGGCCAACAGTCCGCCCGCGCTGATCATCAGATCGCCGAGGCTCGCGTTGCGCTTGGCGCCACCCGCGGCGAGAGCGTCGCCCCACACGTGGTGGGCGCGCTCGGGGATGAAGAAGATGGGCAGCCAGCCGTCCGCGATCTCGGCGGTCATCTCCACGTTTTTCTCGCCCAGCGAGGCGATCCAGATGGGAATCTCGCTGCGCACCGGGTGGGCGATGATCTTGAGAGGCTTACCCAGCCCGGTCCCTTGGTCGGCCGGCAAGGGCAGCGTGAAGTTGCGACCTTCGTGGACCAGGGGGGCCTCGCGCTTCCACACGTCGCGACAGATTTCCACGATCTCGCGGGTGCGACCTAGGGGGTTGGCGTAGGGCACGCCATGAAATCCCTCGATGACCTGGGGACCGGAGGCTCCCAGGCCCAGGTGAAATCGCCCGTCCGAGAGCGCGTCGATGCCGGCCGCGGTCATGGCCAAGAGCGTCGGGGTGCGCGTGTAGATCGGCAAGATCGCGGCGCCAATCTCGACCTTCTGCGTGAGGGCCGCGAGGTACCCCATCAGGGAGGGGCTGTCGAAGCCGTAGGCCTCGGCCACCCAGACGAGGTCAAGTCCGGCCTGTTCCATCTCGGTAACATCTCGCGCGGCTTGCTTAAAGCCGCCGGCGTAACCCAGCATCGTGGTGATCTTCATCGTTGGCCTTTCGCTCTAGAGGTCACAGTACCGGAGCGAGTATGGGCAGAAATTCACGCGGTGTTGTCAAAGGGCATACGTTCGCTGGCCTAACCTGTTCGTGGAAAGCAACGGCGCTTTCTACTACCACAAAGGCTGGTGACACGTGGTCACGCGTCTTCACGACGAAATCCCCGACGAGTTCAACCCGTGGTTTCGTATCGTTTCTCTGATCGAAGAGGCCGGCGCTCTGCTCGGCCTTGACGAGGGACTCATCAAACGCATCGTCAGGCCCGAGCGAATCTTGGAAGTGGCGGTTCCCATTCGCATGGACTCCGGCGAGGTCGAGATGTTCTCCGGCTGGCGAATTCAGCACAACACGGCGCGCGGGCCGGGCAAAGGCGGTATACGTTTTCACCCCAGCGTGAACGTCGATGAGATCGCGGCCCTGAGCGCCGACATGTCGATCAAGTGCGCGGTCGTCAACATTCCCTACGGCGGAGCGAAGGGTGGCGTGAAGGTCGATCCCTCGCTACTCACGCGCGGCGAACTCGAACGGCTCACTCGTCGCTACGCCTTCGCCATCGCCCCCATGATCGGACCGGATCGCGACATTCCCGCGCCCGACATCAATACGGACCCTCAGGTCATGAGTTGGATCATGGACACCGTGTCAATGCTCACCGGCCACAACACGCCGGGCGTGGTCACCGGAAAACCACTAGCCATCGGTGGCACGCTGGGCCACGCCGGCGCGACCTCGCTGGGAGTGACGATCTGTACGGTGGCCCTCCTCAACCGCCTCGGCCGAAACCCCGAAGGTGAGCGCGTCGTCATTCAGGGCTACGGCAAAGTCGGGGCGCCGCTCGTGAAGCTACTGAGCGAGCGCGGCATGAAGGTGGTCGGCCTGGCCGACGTGCACGGAGCGATCCACGTACCCGAAGGGATCGACCACGAAAAGATGAGCCTTCACTTTGAGGAGGCGAAGTCGATCATGGGCTACCCGGGCGGAGAAGAGATCCACGCCGATGAACTCTTCGCCTTGCCGAGCGACATCGCCATCCCGGCGGCCTTGGGCGGCGTGATCACCGAGAAGGTCGCTCAAACAATGGCCGCGTCGATGATGGTGGAGGCGGCCAACGGACCGACCACCGGCGAGGGTGCGGCCATTCTCAGCGCTCGCAACATCCCGGTGGTGCCCGATGTGCTGGCGAACGCCGGCGGGGTTGTGGCCTCGTACTTCGAGTGGGCTCAGGACCTTCAAGGCTTCATGTGGGAAGGCGAGTTGTTCAAGCAGCGTCTAGAGAAGACCATGCACGACGCCTTCGACGCCATCTGGTTGCGCCACGAACAACTGAGCGTGGCTCTACGTGACACCGCCCTGGTGGTGGGCGTCGAACGAATAGCGGAGGCGACGGAACTGCGCGGACTCTTTCCGTAAGTCGCCGCGCCCGCCCCGCGCATCACTGCCGCGTCTCCACGCGCTGAAGACCGTCGTCGTCAGCGAACTCACGACTGCCCTCTACTTCTCGAGGTGTGCAGAACTACGGTGCGGGCGAACTTGTCGTGCAGCGCTTGCCTCTTTCCGTCCCAGGCCACCCAGAGAAGGTCGAGGAAGTGAGGAATGTTGAACAGATACACGAAGAGAAGATCGTTGCTGTCAAGCGTCCGAACGCCGTTCACGGTCGTGGTGTGGGCGTGATAGAGGCTCCCCACGAAGAGCAGGGCGCTGTAGGCGAAGGCGCGGCGAAAGGCCTGCGCCGGCGTGAGGCGCGCGTGATCACTCTCGTTGACGGCTCGGGTACCGACCGCCCGCATACCGAGCGTCGCCCCTCCGCCAAAGGCCATAAAGAAGTCGCCGTAGATAAAGGCAACGAGAACCGTCAGAAAGGAGTCCGTCTCGGCCGACGCCACCAAATGGCGTAGCGGGAGCGAGATAACGACGCCCAGAATGATCGAGTCGATGAGAAAGCCCGAGAAGCGGCGCCAGAAACTCGCGAGTTGGACCGTCGTTGAAGAGTCCGAAGTACTCATCGGCAGACTCGCCATGGGCTCGACTCCGGTCGTCACCCGTGTCGGGGTGCCGCACATCGCGCAGTAGCTCTGATTCTCTGACTCCTGAGTCCCGCAGTTCCTGCAGTACGGCAAGGATCACCCTCTCGTTGTGGACGACCCCAGACTATGACCCACGACGTTCGTAACGTCGATAAGGAACTAGTCGCTAAGACTCACTTGATTCGGCTTTTTGTCTGGTCGCGAGAGTCCCTCGTAGAGTCCACCGATGAGCACGATGATGAACATCACGATCAGAGTGATCCAGCCGTAGTTGAAGAGGACACCTCGACCACTGGACAGTGAACTCGGCCACACGATGTTGAGCAGCATCAAGAAGAGGTAGATACCTCCCGCCAGGGTGACCGGGGTACTCCACTTACCGAGCGTGAAGGGCCCGCTGGGCTTCCATCCGCGTCGCTTGGCGATGAAGGATCCCACAACCGTGAGAAAGAACGAGAGGTAGATGCCCGACGTGGCGAAGGAGACGAGCGCGAAGAGCGCGTTGACGTGAGCCGGGTAGTAGAACCAGAGCACGTGCACGTTCTTCGAGGGGTTGATGAGCACGAGCAGCAAGAAGAGGAACGGCACCACCGTGGCCACCAAGATGGCGTTGCGCGGTGTCTTGTGCGTCGGCGTCACCTGCTTCAGGGTCGGGCTGGCCGGTAGCGCGTTATCTCGGGCCAGGGCGAACACCACGCGCGATCCCGCGCCCATCACCGCCGTGCCGCAGCTGAAGAAGGCGATGATCACCATGATCAAGAAGAAGTCCTGCAACCAACTGGGCAGCGTGGCGAGGATCAATGGAATACCGCCGGTGACAATCTTGTCGATGCCGCCTTTGGGAATCGCGAGTAGCAGTCCGAGTACCAACACGAAGGAGGCAATGCCGCCATAAAGGATGGCGTTGCGCATGGCCTTGGGGACCTGTCGACTGGCGTCTTTCGTCTCTTCGGAGATGTCACCGGCCGACTCAAAGCCGTAGAAGATGTAGACGTTGGCCAGCACCGCCACCAACGCGGCGCCGGTCAGCCAGTGGCCGCCGAAGTTCACGCCGAAGGGGTTGGTCTTGGCGTACTGCACCCCCTGGGTGGTCGCCAAGTAGCCGAGGTTTTGGTGAAAACCCTTGATGGCCAGAGCAATGAAGACTCCGAAGGTGCCGATCGTCTCGACGTACACGCCCAAGCGCGCGGCGTAACCGAGAAACTTGGCGCCGATTGAGTTCAAAATCGCCGAGATCACGATCACGATGGCCACGATGACGAAGATCGTGACGTGGTTGGCCGGGTTGAGGCTGGTCTTGAACCAGATGTTGAACAGTGTCGTGACGTAGGAGACGATGCCCGAGTCCACGGACGCCACGGTGGCTAGGAGTGCGAATCCGTAGATCCAACCGACGAACCAGCCGAAACGAGGCCCGATGTTGTGCTTGCCGTACTGATAGAGAGCGCCCGAGAGGGGGTACTCGCTCGCCAGTTCACCAAAGACCAGGGCCACCAACGTCATGAAGAGAACGACCACGGGAATCGTCCAGATGTAGCGCGGGCCTCCCGCGCCGAGGCCGATGACAAAGATGGAGAAGATGCCAACGACCGGACTGAGGTAGCTGAACGCCACCGAGAAGTTGTCGAAGAGCGAGAGCACTCGCTTTAGCTCTTGGCGATAACCCAGAGCGTGAAGCCGATCGTGATCTCTCGTATCCGATTCACTCATCGTCATGTAATCCCCCTTGATGAACCCGTCGTTGGGCCAGCCGGAACTCACGTTATCCAGTGCGCGGGTCCATCGCCGGATGGTGTTCTCAGGTGCGGCACAGCCGAACGCGAGTATGCCAGTGTGGTGTCGTGAGCGGCGAGAAGAACGAGAGAGAACAACTCGAGTCGACGATCCGAGCGCTACGCGACGAGGTAGATCGTCTTAAGGCCGAGATTGCTCGTCTTCGCGGAGAGCGCGAGGAGCGCCCCCCTCACTACCTCTAGAGCGGACCAATTACTTAGGAGTTCTCGTAGGTCCCCACCAGGGTGGCGCGAGCGATCCCGTGCGAGAAGAGGTTGAAGCCGAGATAGGCCGGCGTCGCGCCGGGGGGCAACCCCAAACTCTCCACGTCCAGGGCGTGCACCACCACGTAGTAGTGGTGAGGGCCGTGCCCCGCGGGAGGCGCCGCACCGACGTAGCGCTTGAGGCCCGCGTCGTTGGCGAACTGAACCGCGCCCTCGGGCAGGCCGCTTCCCTCGTCGTCACCGGCGCCGGAGGGGAGCGACGTCGTAGTCACGGGGATGTCGGCCACGGCCCAGTGCCAAAAACCCGACGCCGTGGGCGCGTCGGGGTCGTACACCGTGACCGCGAAACTCTTCGTCGTGTCGGGAAACCCGCTCCAACTGAGTTGCGGCGACGTATCGGAACCTCCCGCGCCCATGAGACCGCTCACCTGAGCCGTGGCGAGGGTCGCGCCATCTATCACGTCGTCGGAGGTCAACTCGAACGTTGGTAGGTCGGGTAGTTCGTCGTACGGGTTTCTCGCCATGGTGGTTCACCTCTCTGGTCGCGTCGAGCCCACTGTATCGACCGAGGACAAAGGCTGCCTCGCGTCGTGCTCCCTATGATGCAGGCGATGAGCGGCCCCCTGTGCGTAGTGGTGATGGGCGTTGAGGGCTCGGGCAAAAGCACCATCGCTCGGGCCCTGAGCGAGAAACTCGATGCGGAGTACCTCGACGCCGACTGGTTTCACTCTCGCGAGAACCGAGAGACGATGGCCCGTGGCCATCCCCTGAGCGACGACGATCGATGGCCGTGGCTTCGCAGCGTCGGCGAACGGCTGCGAGAAGAGTCGGATCTGGGCCGCCGCACGGTCGCGGCGTGTTCCGCTCTCAAGCGTTCCTATCGCGACCTATTGCGCGAGTACGTAGCGGACATCTTCTTCGTCTTCCTCGACGGTCCCCAGGAGTTAGTCCGTTCACGTATCGAAGGGCGCGCCCACCACTTCATGCCCGCCTCGCTTCTCGCGTCTCAGTACGAGACCCTGGAGCCGTTGGGCTCAGACGAGCGAGGAGTTCGAATCGCTATCGAGCAAACTCCCGACGAGCAGATTGCCGAGATCGTCTTGCGTCTTCCTCGCCCACCACCAGTTTTCATCGCGGGGGCGACCACTACGCTGCTTTCAAAAGTGAGGTCGCCATGTCAGAGCTGATGCCCGCCGCGTTCATCGGCCACGGCAGTCCGATGAACGCGATCGAGAGCAACCGCTACACCGAGGCGTGGTCGACCTTCGCCGCCACCTTTCCCAAACCTCAGGCCGTGCTCGTGGTGTCGGCCCACTGGTACGTCAACATCACCGCGGTAACGGCCATGAGGGTTCCGCGCACCATTCATGACTTCTACGGCTTTCCTCAACCTCTCTTCGACGTCGAGTATCCGGCTCCAGGGAACCCGGAGCTCGCCCAGCGCATTACTGACGTGGTGGAACCGACGTACGTCGGACTCGACACTGACTCCTGGGGTATCGATCACGGCACCTGGTCGGTCCTGGTGCACATGTACCCCCAGGCGGACGTGCCCGTGCTGCAACTTTCCATTAACGCCGAACTGCCCTTTGACTACCACTTCAACCTCGGAGCCAGGTTGCACGAGTTACGCAAAGAAGGCGTCTTCATCGTGGGTAGCGGCAATGTCGTCCACAATTTGCGACTCATCGATTGGCGTTCACCAGGTGAGGGGACCGAGTGGGCCCACCGCTTCGACGACGACGTGCGAGAGATCATGACCAGCGACGCCACCGACCTGGGCACCGCCTCGTCGCACCGGGACTACGGCCTCGCCGTCCCCACCCCCGACCACTTTCTTCCGCTGGCCTATATCGCGGGCCTGAGCGCCGCGGCGCAGACACCGACAACGACCATCATCGACGGCTACGAGATGGGTTCGTTGTCGATGACCGCCTACGAACTCGCGGGAAGTACCGTCTAACGGCGACGAGAGGCCCGCCGAGCGCGCCACAGTGTCGCGCCCAGGGCCACGACGCACAAGACGGGGAGCGTCACGAGAGCCGCACCGTTGTCGTGCCCCACGAGACTCACGAGTGCCACGCCGCCCAGGATGACGAGCACCGCAAGAAAAAGTTCCGGCGTGTCGCCGACGAGAAAGTCCCACCAGAATCGGCCGAATCCCCGGACCATCCGAAGGACCCAGGATGACTTCATGACCGGGCCTCTACTTGATGCGAAACGGCTTTCAGTCCAACGATGAACAACCACGTGATCACGGCGTAGCCCCCCACCATTACCAGCAACGTTCCGTCACCACCGGGCCAACGAATCTTGAGACCTTCGCCCGAGAAGAACGTGCCGTAACTAACAAGAAGGATGCCGACCGTCATCTTCATCGCGTTCTCGGGGACCCGGGACAGTTGGCGGGCTACCGCCACTCCGACGGCGCCGACCACGACGAGGGCCGCCAGCGCACTGAGCGCCGCCAGTCCCAGATGCTTCGCCGACGTACCGAGTGTGAGAACAATGATGACAACTTCCAGACCCTCGAGAAAGACGCCTTTGAAGGCGAGGACGAAGGCAACGTGACGGCGCTCGGGGCTCGAGCGGTCGACCTCGATGCTCCGCACCGTCTCGTCGTAGATTTGATCTTCGTCGTGTGGGGCCTTTAGCCCGACGGCTCGAAGAATCGCTTTTCGTAACCACTGCAGGCCAAAGATGAGCAGTACCCCGCCGACCAGGAGCCGCAGGACATCGATCGGGAAGTGCACTAACGCGGGGCCTATCGCCGCGACCAGGGCCCCCAGGGACACGACCGCCAGCGCCGAACCTTGTAACGCTGATCGCCATCCCTCGGTATGACCCACTGCGACCACGATGGTGAGCGCCTCCACCATCTCAACGGCGCTCGCAACAAAGACGGCCGCCACAAGGACAGCGACGTCAGAGGAGGGCGACGCCGCGAAGACCATGAGACCTTTCTACTGGGACTCGGTCACAGCTCTCCCTGGTACTCGGCCGGCGGCCCCTCTTGGGGACCGAGAATCGGCTCAAACTCCTTCTGGTACTGGTGGAAGTGCTCGCGCCACGCCCCGGACGTCGCCTTTCCTCCCGCTAGTCGATCGAGACAGTCGTCCCACCCTGCGGCGTTCCTGGCGGCAAAGGCCGGAGGAAGTTCGTCGATGAGGACCAGGAGCGTTCCGCCGTCTTCTTCACTCAACTCAAAACGAAGCACCTCATCGCCCCATCGATAGGCCAGTCGCGATGGTTCTTCCACCTCTAAGACCTCACCCCGGAGGGTCATATCGATGACCTCGGGCGGAAAGATAAAGGTGATCTTCGCCCCCAGTATCCAGCGGCCGCCGTCCACCACGACGTCGCAGGGAAACCACGAACGAAGTTGGTCCCGGTCGGTGAGTGCCTGCCACACGATCGCTGGCGGATCGACGAGGTGACGTTCGAGGCGTACCGAGGCTCGGCCGCCCTCGGTAGAGGCAGTGGGGTCCGTCATTTCTTTCTCCTCACATCAAGTTGGGATTCCAAGCGATCGAGATGAATCGTCCAGAACTGTCGAAAAGGTTCCAGCCACTCATCGAGCGCTTCGAGCGGACTAGGAGACAGCCGATAGAGGCGCCGCTGGGCTTCCGAACGTACCTCCACCAGTCCGGCGTCTCTCAGCACGCGAAGGTGTTGGGACACCGCCGGCTGACTAATGGCCAGAGTGTCAACCAAGTCCCCGACCGGTCGCTCGCCGCTTCGCAGTAACTCGAGGATGTCCCGGCGATGGGGTTCGGCCAGAACGTCGAACACGCTGAGAGTGGTCACGTTCTATATATAATCATCTACTTATATAATTGTCAAGGCATGTATGACGCGTAAGGTGAGCAGGCTCTATCGCTCCCGGCGACGTAACTCGTCCTCCACCGCCGCCGGGTCCAACCCGCGACTTCGCAGCACCAGCAACTGATGGAACCAGAGGTCGGCCGCTTCGCTGACCACGCGTTCGTCGTCTTCGCTGAGAGCGGCCACGATCAGTTCGACGCTCTCCTCACCCACCTTGCGGGCGGTCTGTGAGGTGCCCCCCGCCAGTTGGCTCACCACGTACGACGCCGGATCGCCGCTCTCTTCTCGCCGCAGAATCTTTCTCCACAGCCAGGGGGTGAAACAGGACGTCGAGCCGTCGTGACAGGCGGGCCCGTCGGCGTTCACGCGCACCAACAGCGCGTCGTCATCACAGTCAGGCAGAACCTCGACCACGTGGAAGCTATTCCCCGAGGTTTCGCCCTTCCTCCAAAGTTTCTGTCGGGACCGGGAAAAAAAATGTACCAAGCCCGTCGAACGCGTGAGGGCAAGAGCCTCGTCGTCCATCCAGCCGAGCATCAGCACTCGTCCGGTGGCGTCGTCTTGAATGATCGCGGCGCGCAGTTCTTCAGCCATGACGCTCCTTTAGTGGTCGCAGGCGGATGCCTTCTTCTTCAATCTCGCGTCGAAGACCGGCGAGTCCCGCCGGATCTTCGTGCACGATCGACGCGATGAGCGCCGCGTCAGCGACACGCAACGCCGCGGCGACGTGGGCCGCGGATCCGGCTCCTCCCGAAGCGATCACCGGAATGGAGATGGCGTCGCGCACTTCTCGCGTGAGTTCTAAATCGAAACCGGTTCGCTGTCCGTCTTGACGAATCGAGGTTAAGAGGATCTCTCCGGCTCCTCGCTCGCAGGCTTCGATCGCCCACGGCACCGTCTTCACTTTCGTTGCGATGCGTCCGCCGTGGGTGTGGACGACACCCTCCCCGGCGTCAATGGCGACGACCACCGCCTGTGATCCAAAGCGCGAAGCGATAGCGCTAATGAGTGACGGATCGGCCAACGCCGCAGAGTTGAGTGAGACGCGATCGGCGCCCGCTTCAATAATCCGCGACGCGTCCTCGACTGTGCGCACGCCGCCACCGACGGTGAAGGGGATCTCTAAGACGTCGGCCACTTGAGCGACCACCGAGGTCATCGTCGCCGAGTCGTCCGGCGTCGCGGCGATATCGAGAAACACCAGCTCGTCGGCGCCCCCGTCGCTGTAGTACTGGGCCAGCTCGACCGGGTCACCGACGTCACGAAGTCCCACGAAACTGACTCCCTTGACGACTCGACCGTGCGCGACGTCGAGGCAGGGAATTAAACGAGGGAGAGGCACTGGTCGAGAAACTCAAGGCCGGCCGGGCCGCTCTTCTCCGGGTGGAATTGGACCCCGAGGAACGCGTCACGACGAACGGCGACGGTGACACCGTCCACGCTGGCGATAGCGTCCACCGAGCGCACGGCGTAGGAGTGCGCGAAGTAAAAGGCCTCGCCCCACGGCTCAACGACGGACCACCCCAGCCGTGGCACGCGGGTCTCATTAAGACGAATAACGTCCCCCGACAGCAGTCCGAGGCAGGCGACCCCACCGTCTTCCTCGCTGTGCTCCATAGCGAGTTGCAGTCCCAAACAGATGCCCAGGATCGCTCCGCCCTCGCGAAATCGCTCTTTGAGGGCCGACGCGGCACCGGAGTCGTTCAAGTGTTTCATCGCGCTCCGCGCTGATCCGACGCCCGGCAGGACGACGAACGTCGCGTCGCGAATAGATGCCGGATCACTCGTCACGACGCTGTCGCGACCAAGGTGGCTGAGAGCCGCGCAGACCGAGCGCGTGTTGCCCGCTCCGTAGTCGACGATGACCACGTCGTTCACAGTGACCCTTTGGTGGACCGCACGAGGTCGCCGTTTTTGGTGAGCGCCTGGGCCATGGCTCGACCAACGGCTTTGAAGGCGGCTTCGGCCACGTGGTGGGCGTTCTCGCCGCTGGCCGTGACGTGCAGCGTGATGCGGGCCGTTTGAACCAGCGACTCAAAGGCGTGCGTCACCATGCCTTCGTCGGGAGTCACGGAGATAACGGCGGTGGCCCGACCGGAGAGATCCACGACGGCGTGCGCGAGGGCCTCGTCCATGGGCACCCTCGCTTCGCCGTAGCGCGTGAGTCCCTTTCGATCGCCGAGCGCAAGATCGAGCGCCTCGCCGAAGGTTCGCATCATGTCTTCGACGGTGTGGTGATCGCCGGTCTCTAGGTCGCCGACTCCTTCAAGGCGAAGATCCATGCCGGCGTGAAAGGCCAGCTGTTGGAGCATGTGATCGTAAAAGCCCGCGCCGGTACTCACGAGGACTCGACCTTGACCGGGTACTCGCAGCCGTACGCTCAGCAGCGTCTCGGCGGTGTTTCTCTCGTAGCGGAGAAACTGCGGGGGCATGGGCATATCGAAAAGGACGGCGCGTAGCGCGTCGAGCAGGAAATCGTTGTCAATCTCGTCGCGAACGCTCACCCGTAACCCACCGGGATAGGCCCTCGTCACCGCGCCGTAGGGCAGCAACTGATCCACGAGCTTCTCCGGGTCGTCCATCGGGATGAAGAGGAAGTTGGTAAACGACGGCAAGGGCGTGAGCCCTAGGGCGCTCAGCTCCTCTGAGAGTCGATCACGCTCCTTCAGCACCGCGCTCATGTCGAGTGGCGTGGAGATAGCGGCCAACGCCAACGCGGCCGATAGTGACGAGACCCCGAGTGGCGCTTGGCGCGACGTGATCGCCGCTATCAGCGCTGGCGTGGCCAAGGCGTACCCCACGCGAGCTCCGGCCAGTCCGAAGGCCTTGGAGAACGTTCGAAGCACGATGACGCCGTCATCGATCCGGTCCAACGCGTCAACGCCCGCGTACTGGGCGTAGGCCTCGTCCACCACGATCTGTCCGCGCACGGCAGGGATTTCGCACATCTCCCCCGTCGGGTTATTCGGCCGACAGACGAAGACCAGGTCGGCCTGGGCCGGATCGTCGATCACGCTGGCCCCGGCCATGATGGCCGCATAGCGGTACATCGAGTACGAAAAAGCCGGCACCGTCGCGATGGTTCCGCCTTCGGCGAACATTCGCGTTAGAAGAATAATGAACTCGTCGCTGCCGGCCCCCAGTGCCACTTGGTCAAGACCGACGTGGTGATAACGAGCGATCGCCTCGCGAAGCGGCAGGTAGCGGCCGCGATCGTACTCATTCACGTCGGCCAGCGCGCGGGCCAACGCCGCCGGGCGGGCGCTCGCGGGAGGAGCGGCGGCCACGTTGCCGTCAAAACGAACGATGGAGCGAGCATCAATGCCAACGCGCTGGGCCAGTGCCTCGGTGGAAGGCGGCCAGGTGTAGGACTCGAGAATCTCGGTCGTCATCGTCGGGCCGTCGCTTTGTGGGCCTCCATGCCTTCGAGTTCGGCCAGTGCCTCGATGGTCGGGGCGAGTCGCTCGAGACCTTCTTTGGTCACGCGCTGCACGGTGACTGTTTTCATGAAGCCTTCGAGACCGAGGCCCCCCGTGGACTTCGCCCAGCCGCCGGTGGGAAGGACGTGATTGCCCCCGGTGGCGTAGTCCCCGGCGGGCACCGGCGAGTACGGCCCCACAAAGACGGCGCCGGCATTTCGAATGCGGCTAGCTAAGGACTCCGCACGTTCGCCCAACAGGGCCACGTGTTCGGCGGCGTACCCTTCGACTTGCGCGAGGGCCGCGTCGAGATCGTCGCCCACGCGCACCACGTACCCCTTGGAGTCAGGGCCATGCTCCATCTGCGCGGCGATCTCTTGAGCGATCAACGCTTCGTCGATGCCATCGTCGGCCACCACCACGATCTCGCTCGGACCGGCGGGAAGGTCGATCGCCACATCGCGGCTAACGATGAGCTTGGCCATATTGACCGGCCCGCTCCCGGGGCCGAAGATCTTGTCCACGGGAGCGATTGATTCGGTCCCGTACGCCATGGCGGCGATCGCTTGGGCGCCACCGATCGCCCACACTTCATCGACGCCCAGGAGTGCGGCAGTGGCGGCCACCGCGGCCGAGCCGTTGGGCGGCGTGCAGACGACGATGCGTTCGACACCCGCCACCTGTGCCGGAACGGCCGTCATGATGAGCGACGAGACGAGCCCCTTCGGAACGTAGATGCCCACGGAGCGAAGAGGGGACCACCGGCGCTCGAGCGTGACGCCGGGAGAGACTTCCATCATCACATCCGCCGGACGTTGCGCGGCGTGCCAAGTGCGGACCGCTTGCGCGGCGGCCAGCACCGCTGCCGTGGGAATGTCGCCGTAGGCGACCGCTCGCTCTGGGGTGCTCGACGTGGTGGCGTCGAACTTGGCGGACCACTCACTCACCGCGGCGTCGCCGCGCTCACGGACGTCGTTGACGATCTCTTCGATCGAAACCGCCTTGTCGGTCTTCACCGGCGTGCTCACGGGACCATCCGTTCGATGGGCAGGGTGAGAATCGAACTCGCGCCGGCGGCTTCGAGTCGTGGCAGGAGAGCCCAAATGTCCGCAGCGGGTACCAGGGCGTGAACGGCGACCACCCCGGGGGTCGCCAGGTCCATGACGGTGGGCGAGCCCGCGGTGGGCAGGACTGCGGTGACCTCCTCTAGGCGATCTTTGGAGACGTTGCAGAGGAGATAGCGGTTAGCGCGAGCGTTGATCACCGATCCGAGCACGGTAGTGAGGGTGCGACGAGCTTCGAAGTCTTTTGAGTTGACGCGACCAATCAACACGGCTTCGGAGTCGAACAGAGTGCCGATCGACCGCAGTCCGTTCGTGCGAAGCGTGCTGCCCGTCGAGACCAGGTCGATGATCGCGTCGGCCAGTCCGAGGCGCGGCGAGATCTCCACCGATCCCGCGACGGTCACGATCTCCGCGTTCACGCCACGATCGGCCAACGACTTGGCGGCGATGCGCGGGTGCGACGTCGCCACTCGCCGTCCCTCGAGATCCTCGATGCGCGTGGCTGAGTCTTCGTTGGAGACGGCGGCCTGCAAGGAACACGTACCGTATCCCAACTTAAGGAGCACGTCGACGCTGCACTCGCGTTCGTAGATCAAATCGAGACCAGTAATGCCGCAGTCCACGACGCCGTCTTGCACGTACTCGGGCACGTCATCGGCGCGAACGAACAGAAGGTCGATGTCCGCGTTGCGGCAGTGGGCCTGCAACATGCGTTCGCCCGGTTCTTGTGGTGACACGCCGCTCGCCTCGAGCAACGCCCACGAAGGCTCGCGCAGTCGGCCTTTGGACGGCAGCGCCATAGTGAGTCGGCGAGTCACGGTCGCGCCTGCCCCAACACGGCCCGGTAGCCGCCTTCTCCGTGGTGCAGCCACTGCGCCACTCGAGTGACGGTGGCTGTCGAGGCCCCCGTGCGCCGCGAGATCTCTTGGTAGGGCACACCCTCGTCCACCAGACGAGCCACTTGGAGTCGCTGGCCCATGGCGTCGAGTTCGTTGGTGGTGCAGATGTCGCGCAAGAACGCGGCCACCGTGGTGGGTTCTCGTAGTTGGCTGAAGGCGGCGACCAGTTCATCGAAGCGGGTCGCCGTCTCGGGGCTTGCTTCTGCGGGAATTACTTTTCCACTTGTCATTTTAATATGCTAACATGCTAATTCGCTGCTATGCAAATAATCCCCGCCATTGACCTGCTCGGCGACGAGGCCGTTCGACTAGAGCAAGGTGACTACGACCGCGTCCTCTTTCGCCAACCGCTGGAAGAGTTCATGGGGCGTCTCGTCGCGACCGAACCGGCGCTTATTCACGTGGTGGACCTAGAAGGGGCCCGCGACGGGGCCCTGCGACCCGCCCTCATCGAGCGCTGTCGAGCCGCCGCGCACGGTATCCCCCTCCAGGTCTCCGGCGGGATTCGCTCCATCGAGGCAGCTCGCGACGCTCTTGGCGCCGGCGCGTCTCGCGTCATCGTTGGCACGGCGCTATGGGCCGACGATGAGGCACTGAAGATCTTTGCCGACGCGCTCGGCGACCAGTTGTTGGCGGCCATCGACGTGAAGGACGGTCGATTGGGGGTACGCGGATGGACCAACATCTCACCCGTCACCGTCGACGAAGCGCTGCAGCGCTGTAAGGACGCGGGCGTGGTGCGCGTGCACGTCACGGCCATTTCGCGCGACGGCACCATGAGCGGTCCCGATCTCCCCCTGTACGAGCAGGCTTGCGCCAGCGGACTCGCCGTCGTGGCGGCCGGCGGCGTGCGCAACGACGACGACGTCGAGGCTCTCGCGCGCGTCGGCTGCGAAGCCGCGGTCATGGGGGTGGGATATCTCTCGCGGATCGGCCTCAAACAAGTGCGATCATTTGCGAGCCGGTCTAGAGTCACCACGTGGCCTCCGGCGACGTAGTTGAGCGTGTCCGTTCCCTCTGTCTCGCCCTGCCCGACGTAACCGAGCGCGAGAGCCACGGCTCGCCCGCTTTCTTCGTGCGTAAGCAGTTTGTGGCGGTGTGGCCGAATGGGCACCACGCCCATCACTTTCCTCACCTCTGGTGCGCCGCGGCGCCGGGCGCGCAGAGCGATCTCATGGCCGTGTCCCCCGATCGGATCTTCAAGCCGCCCTACGTCGGCGTGCGGGGGTGGATCGGCGTACGCCTCGACGGCGACGTGGACTACGAAGAGATCGAGATGTTCTGTGAGGACGCGTATCGCTGTGTCGCTACGAAACGCCAGATCGCTCTGTTAGACGGCTCGATGTCCTAGTTCCGAGGTCTCGGGCCCGTCCTCGGCGCACGCCGCGCACCGCCCGAGGACGGCGAAGTGTCGGGGGTCGATAGCGAAGTGGTACTCACGCGCCGCGGCGTCGGTGAGTTCGCTGAAGAACCCCTCGGGCGCTTCGAGCGTCCCGCCGCACACCTCACACACGAGATGGCCGTGCGTTTCGGAGGCCAAGTGATACGTGGCCGGTCCGTGACCGAGGTGGGCGTGAACGACGACTCCTAAGCGCTCTAGTTCATCGAGGTTGCGGTAGATGGTGGAGAGGTGCACGTCGGGCGCCACGCGCTGTACCTCTTCGGCTAGCTCCTCGGCGGTGCGATGGGGACCTTCCTCAAAGAGGCACCGGAGCAGAATGCGCCGCGACGTGGTGGCCCGACCTCCACTTTCGCGGAGCAGATCCAACACTTTTTCGACGCGTTCCGCGCTTTCTGTCATCTCTTTCGTCGTCGGTGACGAATGAGAGGAGGGTGAACTCATGGTGACAGACTACCTAGCTTCCTGCGCTCAGGGTGTTCTTGCGTCCAGTTCGTATTTATGACAGTATTTGCCATTAGCACGGAGGAGACGCCATGAACGCCGGCCACGTTTGTCGACCCTCCCGCCAGACGGCGGCGCCATGGCAATAATCGATCGACCGTCGCCCGTGGGTCGCATGGAGACCTTGAAGGGATCCCTCAGCCCCGACGACTGGCGACGCACCCGTTGGATGTTTGGTTCGATTCTGGCGCTCCACCTCATTGGCTTTGGCATCTTCATTTTGTTCGTAGTACCGGGTCACTACAAGGGCTTGGGCATCGGCGTGAGCATTCTGGCCTACACCCTCGGTTCGAGGCACGCCTTTGACGCCGATCACATTTCGGCCATCGACAACACCACGCGCAAGTTGATGAACGACCGACAGAGCGTGCCTGGCGCCCGGCGCCCGCTCAGCGTCGGTTACTGGTTCTCCCTCGGCCACTCGACCATCGTGGTGGCCATTGGCGTGGGCATCGTAATAGCTGAGAAGGCCGTCTACCGCGCGGTCTCACACCAAGGCTCGGGTCTCGAACAGTTCGGCGGAGTCTTCGGCACCATCGTGTCGGCGACGTTCCTCTTTCTTATCGCGATTCTCAATATCGTGATCCTGGTCGGCATCGTGAAGGTCTTTAACTCGATGCGCAACGGCAGTTACGACGAAGCCGAACTCGAACGCCAGCTCAACAACCGCGGAATGATGTTCCGCTTTTTCGGCAAGTGGATGAAGTCCATCACCAAGGAGTGGCAGATGTATCCGGTGGGCGTGGTCTTCGGGCTGGGCTTCGACACGGCGACCGAGGTCGTCTTAATCGCCACGACGGCGTTACTCGCAGCTAAGGCTCTGCCGTGGTACTCGATAATGTGCCTGCCCATCCTCTTCACCGCAGGCATGTCGCTCCTCGACACTCTGGATGGCTGCTTCATGAACTTCGCCTACGGTTGGGCGTTCTTCAATCCGGTGCGCAAGATCTACTACAACTTGGCGATCACGGGCCTCTCGATTGCGATCTGTTTTATCGTCGGCGCGATTGAGGTTCTCGGGCTCCTGCCCACCGAACTTCATTGGCACGGACAGTTCTGGCGCGTCATGGAGCACTTCAACATCAACACCGCCGGCTACATCATCGTCGGGCTGTTCATCGTCGTGTGGGCGGGCGCCATGCTCATCTGGCGCTACGGGCACATCGAAGAGAAGTGGGGCTCCAAGTTAAAAGCGGCGGCCGAAGAGGCGCGACCTCTCGGCCAGGGAGAGTTTTGGGCGGGCGACGTGCCTCTCGACGTCCCTTTCGACTGAGCCGTCTCCGTTGCCGCGCCGCAGGACCACAAGGATTGGCCAACATTTCAGTGTCGATCGCGTCGCCTCGCCGGTCCTCAACGGTCTCGCGGTGAGGTACTGATCACTTCGCACTACGAAGTGGGAACTCCATCACCACCGTCAGTCCCCCGCCCGGCGTGTCTTCAAATCGAAGGTCCCCGCCCAGCATGCGCATATAGCTCGACGCCACGGTGAGCCCGAGATCGACGCCCCGATTATCCATTCTCAATCGCTGGCTCGGATCAAGAATCGCCTCTCGGCGTTCCTCACTCATGCCGGGCCCCCGGTCGATCACCAGAAGTTCGAGCGAGTGCTCGAGTGCTCCTGCGGCGATACGCACTGGCTCCTTCACTGGTCCAAACTGCAGTGCGTTCCCGACCACAATGGCGATGGCCCGTTCCACCATGGACGGATCAGTTGTGAAGCGCGGCAGGGTCGTCGGCACATCCTCATCGATCGCGCGCCCCTTGGTCTCTACGGTCGTGAGGGCCTGCTCTAACAAGTCACTCAGGGACGCCGACGCCAGTTGGGGCGTGACGCTCCCGGTCTCCAGCCGACCGACATCGATGAGGTTGTTAATGAGACGCGTGAGGCGCTTCACCTCAACGTCGACGGCCTCCAGTCGTTCTCGTTGCACGGGGGCCGGAGCTGTCGAGGTGCCGTCCAACAGTGCGGCCACCTTGAACTGAATCGTCGTCAGGGGATCGCGCAGGTCGTGCGAGACACTGCGTAACAACGATGAACGCGCGGCGTTATTTTCGGCGCGAACTTCGAGTTCGGCCGCGTCGCGCGCGCTGCTCATGACCCGAAGACCTACACCGATCCGCTGCGAGAAAGCGCTCACCAGGTTGCGACCTTCGCCGTCAAGGGTGACGTTTTGGAGCAACAGTTCGTACTGGTCGTCGATGGGAAATCGCTCTGAAGGTGCGTCGTCGCGCGGCGTCGGTCCACTGACCACATCGTTGCGCCACGTCTCTCCCTCTCGAGCCAGGATCGCCACGCTGGAGGCGGCGAAGACCGCGCGCAGGGAATCGAGCAACGGCAAGAGATCGTCGTGCGACGTTCCGGCCGTCGCCACGGCCGTCGCCAGGACTTGGGCCTCGGCGCGAGCGCGCTCCGCCTCTTGAGAGCGCTGAGTGAACCGACTCACCAACACACTCGCCCCGGCCGCGAAGACCAGAAAAGCGATGATCGAGACTAGGTCGTCGGGTCGCGCGATGCGCAGCGTATGGAGGGGTGGGACGAAGTAGTAGTTCTCAAGGGCCGACGCGGCGACGGCGGAGACCAAGCCCACCGCCACTCCGCCCCACGTGGTCAGGGCCAACACCAGCACGAGGTAACACAGGAACTCGGTAGAGAGGGAGAGACTGGAGCGGGCGCTCGCCAGTATCACGGTGAGAAGGGCCATGGTGACGGCGGTGAGCGCGAAGCCGGTAAGACGTCGGAACCACGAGAACTGGCGACTCTGTCGACGGCGATGCGAGTGCGGCGGTTGGGCGTCGCCGACGGCGATGACGTGGACGTCCAAGTCTTGGCTGTGCCGTAGCACTTTCTCCACTACCCCGCCGAAGGGCCGACGCGCCGACGGCGGTCGACTAGCACCGAGTAGAAGTTGCGTGCCACGCTCTGAGCGCGCGAAGGAGACCAACGCCGTGGCGACATTGTCGTCGACGATCTCTTGATACTTTCCCTCGAACTCCTCCACCAGTCCGCGGGCCAACGCGGTATCCGTCCCCCCGTGCTGCACGCCGTCGGCGCTGACGACGTGCACGGCGTAGAGTTCGGCGCCGGTGCGCGAAGCGATACGCGCGGCGCGCCGAAGCAGCATCTCATCGACCGGACTGCCCGTAACTCCCACGATGAGTCGCTCGCGCGTTTCCCACGTCTGGGCGATGTCGTGATCGTCTTGGTACTGCTGAATAGCGTCTTCGACGCGGTCGGCCAACCACAGCAGCGCGAGCTCGCGCAAGGCGCTGAGGTTCCCGACGCGGAAGTAGTTGGAGAGCGACGCGTCGATCTTGTCGGCGGCGTAAATATTGCCGTGGGCCATTCGCCGACGGAGGGCCTCCGGCGTCACGTCGACCAACTCGATCTGCTCGGCGCGACGCACTACGGCGTCAGGAACGGTCTCTTGTTGCGTGATGCCGGTGATCCTCTCCACGACGTCGTTGACCGACTCGAGGTGTTGAATGTTGACCGTGGTAATCACGTCAATGCCGGCGTCGAGGAGCACCTCGACGTCCTGCCAGCGCTTCTCGTTGGTACTGCCGGGAACGTTGGTGTGGGCTAACTCGTCGACCAGAGCGACCTCCGGGGCCCGTCGCAGGACCCCCTCTAAGTCCATCTCTTCGAGTTCGGCCCCCCGGTACTCGCGGGTGACGCGCGGCACGATCTCGAGGTCTCGCACCTGGGCGTCGGTGTTAGGACGGTGGTGCGTCTCGACGTAGCCCACCACCACGTCGGTACCGCGCAACCGGCGGCGATAGCCCTCGTCCAACATCCGATAGGTCTTCCCGACGCCGGGCGCCGAACCGAGATAGACGCGCAACTGACCTCGGGCCACCACGACCTACCTTGAGGCCGCGGTCGGCGTTGGCGAACGGTCGGTCGTCACCGACGGGACTCGTCTCTCGCTGCCAGGGCGGCTCCGACCACGCTCGCTAGGAGCGCCGCTACCACTCGACGCTCGAGCGAGACGGGCTCGCCCGGGGTGGGCGTGATCACGAATCGACCGAGGAACCGACCACCCCAGGCCACGACGATTTCGGCCTCTGGTCCGGGTATGCCCATGGACTCGGCCGGCCAGAGCATTCCGACGTGAACGACGTCGCCATGGGCGTCGATCTGGGCCATGGGGGGATCTGACGGCTGTGAGTCGAAGTGACACGCGCGCAGGTCGAGCAACTCCGTCAGCGAGGCCGCGGTGCGCTCGATCACTGATGAACTCGAAGCCCCGCCCTTGGCGAACTCGGTGAGGTCGCGTATCGTCGCCACGAAACCCGACTCCTCACTGGAGACTTTGGAGAAGTGTCGGGTGCGCGCGGCCAACTCCGACACCAGTACGCCGACCACCACCAGCGCCACCGTGGTCTCAATCGCGGATCGTTGGCTAATAACGAAGCGATCGTACGGCTTGGTCAGAAAGAAATCGAACCAGAGGGCCGCGGAGACGCTCGCGACAAAACCGGTAAAGCGGTTACCCCCCACCGCCACCGCGACAATCACCACGACCAAGATGAGACCAGCCGCGGCGTTGGCGAAGGTTCCGCGAAACGGCACCAGTATCGCCGCCACCGCCAGAGGCATGAGGAGAGCGAGGGCGAACATCAGTCCTGGGCGATTCTTCTGGAGAAACGTCAGCACGATGATTCCCTTCCCTCTCCCTCGCCCCCTATTTAAGCGCCGCGAGCCCTTCGTTCAACTGCAAGACGTCGATGTACTGCGACCCCAAGAATCCCCACTCCGGTGAGTGCGTCTCTTTGACGATGAGCGTTCGCAGTTTCGAAGGAGAGATCCCGGTGGCTCGGGCCACCATCGGAATCTGCACCAACGCGTCTCGCTGCGAGATGTCCGGGTCGTAGCCACTGGCCGAGGTCGTTACGAGGTCGGGCGTGGGGTCCACGCCCCTCGCGTGCCAGTACTTCACGAGTTCCTTGGTGTACTTAACCAGTTCGGCCGAGCGCGGACCTAGGTTCGTCGCCCCCGACTCACCCGGCACCCCATTCAAAACGAGCGGGTCGTCGCCAGGGTGTTCGGCCGGGCTCAAGGTGGCACTGGCGTACGGCCCCAAGTCGTCGGGTCGACCCTGGAAGACGCAACTCCCGAGCGGGTGACCGGGGCACTTGGTCAAGTTCCACGGCTGACCGATGAGGGTCGAGCCCTCCGCGGTGAGCGAACCGTCCGCTTGGTGCTTGAACATCAACTGCGAGACCCCGGTGCCGGCGAAGGCGTAGATGAAGCCGAAGAAGACCAGGCAGATGACCGCCATGACCACTGATCGGCGTAGGTGTACGAGCATGATGAGTCCTCTTTTAGTAAGCGTGCAGTGCGACGAGCACCAGGTCAATGAGTTTGATGAAGATGAACGGCACGATGATGCCACCCACGCCGTAAATCAAGACGTTGCGCCGCAAGATCACGGACGACTTCGACGCGCGGAACTTCACACCGCGAAGGGCCAAGGGAATGAGCGCGATAATGACTAGCGCGTTGAAAATCACGGCGGCCAGGACGGCGCTCTCCGGGCTGTGCAACTTCATAACGTTGAGTGCACCCAATGGTTTGTTTTTCAGACCGTACGCGAAGACGAACAGCGCCGGAATGATGGCGAAGTACTTGGCGATGTCGTTGGCGATCGAGAACGTGGTCAAGGAGCCGCGGGTAATTAACAGCTGCTTGCCGATCTCGACGATGTCGATCAACTTGGTCGGGTTGGAGTCGAGGTCGACCATGTTGCCGGCCTCTTTGGCCGCGGTAGTTCCCGTATTCATCGCCACTCCCACGTCGGCCTGCGCCAGCGCGGGGGCGTCGTTGGTGCCGTCCCCCGTCATGGCCACTAATTTCCCGCCTTCTTGTTCTTGCTTGATGAGGGCCATCTTCGCTTCGGGTGTCGCTTCGGCGAGGAAGTCGTCGACGCCCGCCTCTTGGGCAATCGCTGCGGCGGTCAAGGGGTTGTCGCCCGTGATCATGACCGTGCGAATGCCCATCTGGCGCATCTCTTCGAACTTCTCGCGGATGCCTTGCTTCACGACGTCCTTGAGTTCAATCACGCCCACGATGTCGGGGCCGTCGGTCACCACGAGCGGCGTCGAACCGGCCCGCGAGACGCGCTCGACAATCTCGTCCAGGTCTGACGGAATCGTCCCACCGAGTTCGGTCACCCACCGTTTCACGGAGTCGCCCGCACCTTTGCGGATCTGTCGAGACCCGACGTCAAGGCCTGACATACGCGTAGTGGCCGTGAAGGGAATGAAGGAGTGGTCGCCCTCGAGCTCGCGCCCTCGGATGTCGAAGAGCTGCTTCGCCAATACCACGATGGAGCGACCCTCGGGCGTCTCGTCGGCCAAGGAGGCCAACTGAGCCACGTCGGCGACCTCTTGCTCGGAGTGACCGCCGACGGGAAAGAAGTTGGCTGCCATTCGGTTGCCCAGCGTGATGGTGCCGGTCTTGTCCAGTAACAACGTCTGTACGTCGCCCGCGGCCTCCACCGCCCGCCCGCTCATGGCCAGCACGTTTCGCTGCACCAGGCGGTCCATGCCGGCAATGCCGATCGCCGAGAGAAGCGCGCCGATGGTGGTGGGGATGAGACAGACCAGTAGCGCGACGAGCACCACTACGGAGACGGACGAACCTCCAAAGTTCGCGAACGGTACCAACGTCACCACCACCGGGATGAAGATGATGGTTAAGACGGCCAACAAGATGGTGAGCGCGATCTCGTTGGGCGTCTTCTGTCGGTTGGCGCCCTCGACCAGGGTGATCATGCGGTCGATGAAGGTCCTGCCCCGCTCCGCGGTGATGCGCACCACGATGCGGTCGCTCAAGACCTTGGTGCCCCCGGTGACCGCCGAACGGTCGCCGCCGGACTCACGAATGACGGGAGCCGACTCACCGGTAATAGCGGACTCGTCCACCGAGGCGATGCCTTCGATGATCTCGCCGTCGGAGGGAATGACGTCGCCGGCCTCACAGACCACCAGGTCGCCTTTGTTGAGCTCTGCCGCGGGCACCAACTCCTCGGTGCCATCTGCGCGCAGGCGACGGGCCTCAGTTTCTGAGCGCATCTTTCGAAGCGTGTCGGCTTGCGCCTTGCCGCGACCTTCGGCCATCGCTTCGGCGAAGTTGGCAAACAACACGGTCAGAACGAGCCACACCGTGATGGACCAGGTGAACTTGCTCGGGTGCGCGATCGCCTCGATGAAGGTGATGACCGAACCCACCAGCACCACGAACATGACGGGGTTTTTGACCTGCGTGCGCGGGTCCAACTTCTTGAAGGAGTCCTTCAGTGCCTGGCGCAAGATGGGTCCGTCGAAAAGACCTTTGGCCTGAGCGACGCCGTGCGGCTCCGACGGTTGGCTCGTTGGCGGGTTAAGTACGGTCGTCATTAGAAGAACCTCGTGTGAATTAGTTGCTCGACCACGGGGCCGAGGGATACGGCGGGGAAGAACGTGAGTCCACCGATGATCAAGATGACACCGATGGTGAGACCCGCGAACATGCCATTGTCGGTGCGGAAAGTGCCCAGCGATTCAGGAACCACTTCCTTCTCCGCGAGTGCTCCGCCCAGGGCCAGGGCAGGAATCATGATGCCGAAGCGTCCGATGAACATAGCGATGGCGCCCACAATGTTGTAAAAGGCAGTGTCACCGGTCAGCCCGCCCATCGCCGAACCGTTGTTGTTTCCCTGCGAGGTCATCGCGTAGAGAATCTCCGAGAAGCCGTGGGGGCCGCTGTTGAGTGGGCCCGCACGACCCTCCACGGTGGAGACGGCCACCGCGGTGAGGATGAGCACGATGAGCGGCATCACCAGCGAGCCCAACCCCGCGAGCTTCACCTCTTTGGCCTGAATCTTTTTGCCGAGATACTCCGGGGTTCGTCCGATCATGAGTCCGCCGATGAAGACGGCGATAATCGCGTAAATCAAGATGGTGTAGAGACCGCTCCCGGTACCGCCGGGGGTGACTTCGCCCATCATCATTCCCGTGAGCAGACCCAAGTCACCGAGGGGGTTAAAGGAGTCGTAGGAAGCGTCGGCCGAACCGGTCGACGTGCTGGTCGAGGCGACTCCGAGAAGGGCAGACTGGGTGTCGCCGAATCGGACCTCTTTGCCTTCGGTGTTACCGACCGTGGCAGTAATTCCCGCCTTCGCGATGGCCGGGTTGTTCTGGTGCTCGCCGAAAGTCGTAAAGCCGACCCAGATGCCAAAGAGCAGAACCATGGCGGCTAGCAGGGTGGCCCCGTGCTTCACGCTGCCCACCATCTTGCCGAAGGTGTACGTCAGTGCAAACGGTATGGAGAGCAGGAGATAGATCGAGAGGAAGTTGGTGAGACCCGTCGGGTTTTCGAAGGTCGTCGCCGAGTTCGCGTTCAAGAAACCACCACCGTTGGTGCCGAGTTGCTTGATGGCCTCCATGAAGCCGATCGGTCCTCGCGCGATGGTCTGGCTGACGCCGTTGAGCACGTCGTGAAATGAGGCCGTCCCCGCCAAGGTCTCCACCGCGCCCTGACCAACAAACACCAAGCCGAAGATGAAAGCGATGGGCAACAAGATGTAGAACAAGCAGCGGGTGATGTCGACCCAGAAGTTGCCAATGGTCGGAGACTTGCGACGCGCGAAGCCACGCACCATGGCGATGGCCACCGCGATGCCGACGGCTGGCGACACGAACTGCTGGACGGTGAGCGCGCCGATCTGGGAGAAGTACGACATGGTCGTCTCACCGCCGTAGTTCTGCCAGTTGGTGTTCGTCAAGAAGGACACCGAGGTGTTGAAGTCCAAGGCGGGCGCCACGGCGCCCAAGTGCTGGGGGTTCAGGGGCAGGGAACCCTGAATGCGGAGGATGACGTAGGTAAAAACGAGAGAGACGAAGGAGAAGACCATCATGGCGCCGGCGTAGCGCTTCCAGGTCTGCTCTTGCTCGGGGCTCGTTCCGAGCAGCCGGTACACGGGTCGCTCGATGAAGCCCAACCAGTGAACGCGGCCCTCGAAGACGGCGGCCATGTACGAACCGAGGTAGCGCCAGGTCAGCCCGAGGGCGACCACGAGTAAGAGAAGGACGAAGAAGAGACTCATCAGAACTTCTCTGGCTTAAACATCGCGTAGCCGAGGTAGAAGAACATCGCCACGGAGATCACAAACAGGATGATTTGGGAGTAGCTCATACTTTGTCCAACACTTTGATCAGTCCGAGTGCGGCCAAGGTAAAGACCAAGAACCCGAGAATTGAGTAGATATCTGCCATGAAGCCAGCCTGGCGGGACGGCTCTAAATAGATTCTTTAAATGCTCTTAGGTCTCTTCATTTTTTCTTCTTTTGCTTCGTCGCGGCCTCTCCAGGAGTTTGCGACGATACTGAGTGAGTGCAGCGACGTCTCTTAGGCTCCATCATCGGTGTCGGGGCGGCGCTCGCTTTCGGCGCGGCGCTGCTCCCGCTTCGGTCCCACGTCAGCGTCTCGACGACGGCCTTGGTGCTCGTGGTACCGGTCGTCGTCGGGGCCGTCGTCGGCGGATTCACCGCGGGCGCGATCGCCGTCGTCGCCGGTTTTCTTATCTACGACTTCGCCTTTATCCCTCCCTACAACACGCTGCACGTCGGCGCCGCCCAAAACTGGACGGCCCTGTTGGTCTACGTCGTGGTGATGCTCCTCGTGGCGCGAATCGTCGACGCGCTCGAAAGAACCCGGGGTGACGCCCAACACAGTCACGACGTCATGCTGCGCGTGTCGGAGGTCTCTGAACTACTGGTGGGCGACCAACCCGTCGAGAGTCTCCTAAAGACCATTGTGGGGACGGCGCAGACGGTCTTTAACGTGCCCGGCGTCTCTCTGCTCGAACTCGAAGGTGGACGTCTGGTGGTCGTGGCGAGTGCGGGCGAGCCGCTCACCCCTGAGGAACTGCACCAACTCGATCCCCACTCGGGACTGCCCATTCGCGTCGGTACCGCGCCGGGGGCCGTCAACGAACTTCGCACCGTGGCGCTCTCGTCATCGGGCCGCCCGTTAGGCATTCTCGCCATGCGCAGCGTGCCCGTCGAAGAGAACGATCGCGCCCTGCTCAATACCTTCGCCAACGACGCGGCCCTCGCGCTCGAACGCGCCCAACTACGCGAACAAGCTCTCCGCTCGAAACTCTTAGAAGAAGCCGACCGCTTTCGCCGCGGACTCTTGGGCGCCGTCTCCCACGACCTCCGAACTCCCTTGGCCACCATCAAAGTGGCGTCCTCGACCCTGAACAACCGCGCGGCCTTCCTCTCAGAAGCGAACTCCCGGGAACTCCATCAACTGATCGAGATCGAGTCCGACCGACTGACACGACTCGTGACCAACCTCCTCGATATGACACGAATCGAAGCCGGCGTTCTTAAGTTGGATCGAACCAGGACGCCGACGTCGGAGTTGGTGAAAGAAGCCATCACCGCCATCGGCTCGACCCTGCGTGATCTGCACCTCGAAGTCGACGTACCTGACTCGCTGCCCGACGTCGACGTCGACCACGTTTTGATCGGCCAGGCCCTCGTGAACCTGCTGGACAACGCTGTTCGTCACTCCCCGCCCCACGGAACGATCACGGTCCGAGGGGAATCTCGTGGCGACCAGATTGTCGTCTCGGTGGCCGACCAAGGCCCGGGGGTGCCGCCGGCCGACCGCGAGACCATATTTGATCGCTTCACCCAACTGAGCACCGGCGGTCGTGCGGGGCTCGGGCTTACGATCGCCAAGACTTTTGTCGAGGCCCACGGCGAGAGCGTCTGGTACGAAGAGGTCCCCGAGGGTGGTGCGCGGTTCCTCATCTCGTTGCCCCGTGCGCGCGGCGCGGGAGGATAGCGCGTGGCCCGCGTCCTCGTCATCGACGATGATCCCTCGCTCTTGCGAGCGCTGCGGGTGGGGTTAGAAGCCGATGGCCACGAGGTCACGACTGCCGTCAACGGCGAGCGCGGCATCTCCCAGACCGCGCTGACCTCTCCCGACATCGTGGTGCTCGATATAGGACTGCCGGATATGGACGGCCTGAGCGTGAGTCAGCGCATTCGTCAGTGGAGTGACGTGCCGATCATCGTCCTCTCCGCCACCGGATCCGAGCATCGAAAGATCGAAGCCCTCGACGGCGGTGCCAACGACTACGTGACAAAGCCCTTCAGCCTGGGTGAGTTGGAGGCGCGCATCCGCGCGGCCCTTCGCAATCGACCGAGTGGCGCGCCCGATCAGTTACCGGCCGAACTATCGCTGGGGGATCTTGACCTCGACTTCGTGCACCACGAAGTCCACTTACGGGGAGCGCGCATCGAGCTCACCACCAAGGAGTTCAACCTGCTCGCGTTTCTCGCCCGGCACGCGGAGCGCACGTGCACTTATCAGATGATTCTTCAGGCCGTCTGGGGCGTGGGATACGGCGACGAAGCCCAGTACGTGCACGCCTACGTTCATCGACTCCGTCAGAAGCTCGGCGACGAGGCGGGCACACTCATCCAAACCGCGCCCGGCGTGGGCTACAGCCTTCACCCCGAATCGCTCTAAGGAGAGACCATGCGCGACATCATCGAGAAAACGGCGGTGGGCCGCGTCGATGACGTGGTCGCCGCCTTCGTCGCGCGGGCCACGTCCCACGGCCTTACGGTCTTCGACGTCATCGACCACAGTGGAGCAGCTCACGAAGTGGGCCTGACGTTGCGCGACACCAAGGTGGTCATCTTCGGAAGTCCGAAGGCCGGAACACCGGTGATGCAGTCCGCCCCGCTGGTGGCACTCGATCTCCCGCTCAAGGTGTTGATCTGGGATGACCAAGGTACAACTCGGGTCGCGTACACCGACCCGGACGCGCTGGCTAGCCGTTACGACCTGGCGCCAGAACTCGTCAATAACCTTCGGGGTATCGGACCGCTGACCGACAGTCTCGCGGGCTAGGCCCGGGCGCACGACCTAGGAGTCTTACGAGCCCTTGCGTCGCGCGACGAAAACTGGAATCTCGCGGGTCGTCTTCGTTTGGTACTCGGCGTAGGGCGGATACGCGTCCACCGCCCTCTTCCACCAGGTCGCTCGCTCGTCGCCGCTGATCTGGCGAACCACTACGTCAAAGGGCTCGGGGCCGTCTTGGAGCTTGACGTCATCGGGATAGTGCAAGAGGTTGTAGTACCACTCGGGATTCTCCGGCGCGCCGCCCTTTGAGGCCACCAACGCGTACTCGCCGTCGTGTTCGACTCGCATGACAGGGGTCTTTCGGATCTTGCCGCTGCGATTCCCTCGCGTCGTGAAGATGACAATGGGCATTCCGGTGTCGAGCAAGGTGTTCGCGCGCGTGCCGCCCGAACTCTCGTACTCCTCGACCTGATTGCGAACCCACTCTGACGGGCTCGGTTCGTACTCTCCTTCAATCGGCATAGAAGCCTCCTAGGACCTGGAGCCGCTCCACATATCGGTCTCTCGGCTCAGCGTAGCGAGTTCACCCGCTTCCACGCCGCCTGCGCGGGAGGGGCGCGGCGCCTCAGCACTCACTCCCCCGCTACTTCTAGACTCCGGCCTCGGGGGAAGTTTGAAAGGAAGAGGAACCTCACGTCCGCAGTGAACAGCGGTGAAGTTGCGGATAGCGGGGCACCGGACGTTCGAGCGACCAGAGTTTTTTGACCACGAAATATCTAGCGGAGGTTTGAAGATGCCAACAAAGAAAACCAAGAAGTCAACCAAGGCGAAGAAGTCGTCCAAAGCGGCGAAGGCCAAGAAGTCGTCAAAGTCCCCCACGACGAAGAAGGTGGCCAAGGCCGCGAAGGCCAAAAAGGTGAAGAAGGGTGCGAAGGCGGCCAAAGCGAAGAGCGCCAAGGTCGCGAAAGTAAAGAAGTCGTCCAAGACGAAGAAGGTGGCCAAGGCCGCCAAGGCCAAGAAGGCGAAGAAGGGTGCGAAGACGGCCAAAGCGAAGAGCGCCAAGGTCGCGAAAGTGAAGAAGTCGTCCAAGGTGGCCACGGCGACGAAAACGAAGAAGGTCAAGAAAGTGGCGAAGGCCGCCAAGGCCAAGAAAAGTCCGACGAGCGTGAAGGCAACAAGAACCCGTCGTCCCGCCAAAGAGGTCAGTTCGCACTCCCTCGACACAGAAGAGCGCAACGAACTACCCGAGTCAAAGTTTGCCTTCCCGGACGAGCGAAAAGAGCCCCTCGACGACGCCTCTCACGTCCGCAACGCCATCGCCCGCTTCGATCAGGTGACCGACGTCAGCGACGAAGAAAGGGATCGCGCGTGGGAACGAATCAAAGAAGCCGCCAAGGAGTTTGACGTCGACATCTCTGAGGGCGACTGGCGCGACCTCTTCAAAGAGGCGACCAAGAGCGATTAGGGCCGTTGTCGAGCGTTTCGCACGTCCGGCGGTTTACGAGTTCGCCGCGGCGACGTCGCTAAAAAGACCAGAGTCGACGAACTGAGTCTCAAGGGCGTGGGCGTCACTTTTGGTGCCGGTGGACCAGAGGGTGCAGACCACCCCGGAACCCGCCTGGGGGCCTTCACATCGCTGCATCTGATAAACGCCCAGCGCCGACGTGGTGCCCGCTCCGTTGGCCTGACGAAGCGCGGAGAGAAAGTGAGTGACGGCCTTGTGCGTCGATCCCTCGCGAGGGGTGGCCGAAACGGACCAGCACTTCGGGTAGCCGTAACCGGCGACGCACATCTGCGGAGCCTCCTTCAGTACGGCCGCCTCGGAGGGGTTGGAGCCTTTATGTACGGCCAGGGAGATGATGACCGCCAAAAGAATGACGATCACAACCATGCCCAGTTCCAGAGACCTCCTCATCACGACATTTTTTACGGCGCGCGGTCTCGCTGTCAAAACGACTAATCGGATGACGAATTACGTCTGTGTCGTTCGTTGCGCCGTAGGGGCGCGGACGGAACTGACGACTCTGAGGTTGGAAGCGCTCAACAAGAGGTCTTGAAAGCCGAAGAGCCGGTGCTCTCGCACCGGCTCTTCGGCTCGCTTCGTGGCGGGGGCAAGATTTGAACTTGCGACCTTCGGGTTATGAGCCCGACGAGCTACCAGACTGCTCCACCCCGCGCTGCCTGATACACACTAGTGGAGTTTGCTGAACCGATCAACGGCGATCTCCCTGCGCCAACGAGTGCCCCTTACACCAACGTGTAAAGAACGGTGTCACGTTCGCCGTGCGCAAAGACAATCGTGAAGCGGTATCGACCAGGGTGACTCCCTCGAACGGCGACCACGCGAATAGTAAGGACGCGGCCATTGTCGTGGGTCACGACCGCACTGGTTCCCACCCTGTCGCTCACGATGAGCGGTCGGCCGTAGAAGCCCGAACCGATGATGCGCGCGGTCATGGTACGTCCCGGTCGAACAAAGCCCGCCATACGTGTCGCCGTCGGAGCCGGAGCAATCACGGTGATGGTGGTGGCAAGCGACGAAGCCGCCGCGTACGTACCGTCGGAGGCCTTGTAGGCCGTCACCACGCAGGTACCGGCGCGCGTGCTGGTGAGCAAGTCACCGCTCACGACGCAGAGGGCCGTGCCCGGCGACGTCACGCTGTAACTGACCGCTCCGGCGCCGGAACCACCAGACGTCGTCAAGACGAGTTCGTGGCGAAAGTCCACCGAGGTACTCGTGATGGCGATGGCGCCTTGCGACTTCGGGTTACCTGAGCCGATGGTGATGTACTGCTTGATCTCCGAGGCGGCGGCGAAGGCGCCGTTGCCCGGGTCGTTGAACTCTACGATGCACACTCCGTTGCCGGTAAAGGTCACTTTGCCACTGCTGAGTGAACAGCCCGTTGACTCACTGTTCAGAGTGATCTTGACGGTGTCACCCGACGTCGCCGAAGCCGACGGGGTGTACGTACCGTTGAGGGGGCCAGCGGCCGGTGGCGTGCTCGGGTAGATGGTGTTGGCCGAGTAGACCCTGACTGATCGCTGAACCTCACTGGCCGCGGCGAAGGCGCCGTTGCCGGGGTCGTTGAAGTCGACCTTGCACGTGCCCGACCCGGTGAAGTCCACCCAGCCTGAGTTGAGCGAACAGCCACTCGAATCGCTGGACAGAGTCATGAGCACCTTGTCCCCGGACGTAGCCGACGAACCGGGCGCGTATGAGCCGCCTTTGCTGCCCGCCGAGGGAAAGTTGCTCGTCGAAATGGTGTTCGAAGAGTAGACCTTGATGCTCTCCTGAACTTGGGCGGCCGCGGCGTAGTCGCTGTTGCCAGGGTCGTTGAAGTCCACCACGCACGTGCCGTCACCAGTGAAGGTCACTTTGCCGTCGCTCAGTGAACAGCCCGACGAGCTCTTGTCCAAGGTGATCGCCACCTTGTCTCCCGAACTCGCGGTCGCACTGGGTGTATAGGAGCCGTGGGTACTGCCCGCGGACGGGGCGGAACTGGCGCTGATGGTATTGCTCTGACTGCCCACGGCGAAGACTGGAGAGGCCGTCAGTCCGATGGCGCCGATAACGAGTGTGAGAACCGCCCCCGCTGTCGACCATCGAACCGGAGCCATCCCGTGTGCTCGTCGTTTCTGAAGGTTCGTTATTTTTCTCATGCCCCAAGCCTTGACGCTCGCGTCGAATCACGCTCGGCGTTTTAGGAGAACACAGAGGACGCACAGAATCTCTAGAACGCAATAGTTTCTGGGCGTTTGGGCCGAAAAGAATGAACCTATTTGTTCACTCTGAAATCGTCATAATGCCGTAACCGGACTCACACTAATTTCAAAGACGCCAACATGCGTACCTACTGAACCACCTGCGCCGAGAGACCCTTCGGATCTCTCCACGCGCTGAGCCAACCGACCATCGCCGCAGCCAGTGGCATCGCAACGAGAATCAAGAGCAAGTTGGTGATGGGGACACTGGCTAGCGAGGAGATGCCGTCCAGGGCACTGGTGCGACTGAATCCAATCATCGCCAAATAAGCCGCGGCGGTGCCGACGATGGCGCCGATGAACGCCAAGGCGCCGGCCGTCGCCGCGGTGAGGTTACGGCGGGTGCGGGTGCTGGCCCCGGATCCCCAAAGGATGCGAAGGTCACCGGCCGTTTCACTGCGAATAAGGCCGATGGTCATCGCGAGAATGCCCAGAGCCAGAAGGACGCCCACCAAGGTGGCCCAGTTGATGATGGTGGACGACGACGGAATGCTCGACTTGGTTTCGATCGATAGCCCGTCCGCCGCGGCGCTGGCCCGGGCACTGGTGATCTGGGCGGCGCTCAGCGGCTTGGCAGTCTCGACGAACCAACCGGACGTCACGGACGTGAGCCCTAACTTGTGAACCGCGTACTCCGTGATCACGGTGTTCGGAGCAGACGTGCCCGAGGGAAGAGAACTCACTTCCTGCATAGTGGGATTGGCCAGGCACTCCCTCTTGGGACAGACCCATTGGGCACTCGGTCCGCCAGCGAAGTAGTTGCCGTAGACGATCTGCATTTTGGAGATCCCCGCGAAGCCCGGTCGCATGGAGAGAATTTCCGCGGTGGGGTTGATCTGCGACCTCGAGATTCCGAACGCCCGTAGCAGCTGAGGCGTCGCGATGTACAGGGGGCCCGAGTAGCTGCGGCCCGCTGCGGCGTGCTGGATCGTTGCGCTCGTGGACTCTAACGTGACCACTTTTACGGCTCCAAGATCGGCGGCGATGTCGTGAGCACTCTTCGACATTGACGAGGTCGTGGGGGCCGCGCCTTTTTCATTGGCCCGGCCCGGACCGTGGGGACCGTACGGTCCGTTCGGCGTGTAGATGATGAGTTGTGTCGAAGAGACGTTGGGTCCGGCGTAGTCGAGTACGTTGCCGAAACGGGCCGCGGACGCAATAATGACGACCATGGCGATCAGGACCGCCACGCTGATGGCGCCGAGGGCCGACCCCGAGCGAGCTCGATAGCGAGCGAGGTCGCGCATGGCCATGCGAATGGAGAACGGAGCACCGCGCGCGCATCGGTTGAAGACCGTTAAGAGGAAGGGCGACAACAGTACGACGGAGACGGTGAGCGCAACGAAGCCCACCAACAGCGCCAGTGTGCCGGTGCCCCCGTTGCCTCCCTTCGCACCGGCAACGCCCAGCAAAAAGAAGGCCGCCACCGCGGAGACGATCCCCGGCACGGCGGTACGACTGAGTTGTCGCGGCGCGGCTGGTCGTCCCGCTAGTGCGGACACGATGGAGATACGCGTCATGGCGCGCGCCGGTTTCGTTGAGGCGAAGTACGAGGCCGCCACCGCGAGAACCACGGCCACGATGACGACGGCCCACGGCAGTTGAAATACTCCGACCACGTGGTGCGCGCTGGACTCCAGTATTGGTCGATACGCCAACCAGGCGGCGAAACCCACGATGAATCCGACGACCGCCCCGACAACCCCGACAAAGAAGCCATTCGCGCGAACCACCAACCTGATGTCGTTATCCGTGGCGCCGAGGGCGCCCAACATGCCGATGGATCGCAACCGGCGTTGGGCGACTACCGTGAATCCCGCGATGGCCACGAGCGCGATGAGCAACATGGCCATCGTCACCAGCGCGATCGAGATGGTCTGTGGATTCAACACATTGTCCTGAGCCAGCGACGCCTGGGTCACGACGTTCGAAGGAAGCGACTTCGTTAGCGGCGCGTCGAAGAGAACCGTGACTTGCGTCGGGTTGGTTACTTGACCGGGTATGACCAGAGCGAAGGCGTCCAGGAGATTCTTCGGGTTCTCGACGATGCCCACCACCCGCCGCGTCACTCCGGCCACGCGCCACTCCTCGCCCACGCTCAAGTGAAAATCCGACGCCACGCTGGGGGTCACCGCGACCTGGTGGACGCCCGTAGGAAAGTGGCCCGACACGAGGGAGAGAAGGGACTTTCCGAACGGTCCGTCCGGGTTCTGCGCGCGCAAGTCGAAGGTTTCTATCGACCCGGGCACGTTCACTAGTTCATTGTCAATGACGTCGATCGCACCGTAGCGGTGGTGGAGTGACGCGATCTTTGACGCGTAGGTCGAACTATTGCCCGAGAAGGTGGCCAGGTCGTGAGCCGTCCCGAAACCTACGTACGGTGAGAGTGGTGTATTCGTAGAGACGCCGACGCCGACGGTCGTAACAGCCACGGCCACCGCGATCAGCGCGAGCACCAATATCTGTTGGCGCCACTCTTTTCGAACGAGGCGCCAGGCCCAGCGGGTCACGGCCCGCCGGGCGGGCAGCCCTCCGTCGGGGGGACGATCAGTCACTTGCTGTGAATCTCGGGTCACGACTCGGAGGGGTTCGCGCCATTGGATTCCAGCAAATCCTCGGGGCGTGGTGGCGGAAGCGTCTCGTCGACGGCCCTCCCGTCGCGCAGAAAGACCACCCGGTCGGCCCACGACGCCAACTTGGCGTCGTGCGTAACGACGAGCGCGGCAACGCCATGGTGGCACGCAGCGAGGATCATGCGCATCACTGCTTCGCCGTTCACCGAGTCGAGCGCACCCGACGGCTCGTCGGCGAGGAGAAGACTACGCTCCCCCACCACGGCTCGAGCGATGGCGACACGCTGGCGTTCGCCGCCCGATAGTTGATCGGGATAACTCTCGGCGCGATCCGTCAATCCCAGTTCCTCTAAAGCGGACATGCCTTGCGCGCGCGCCTTCTTCATGGGCACTCCATCGAGTTCGAGGGGAAGCGATACGTTCTCCACCGCGGTCAAGCCCGCTAGCAGGTTGAAGTCTTGAAAGACGTAACCGATCGTGCGACGTCGCAGACGCGCCTTGTCGTTGCGCGACATTCCAACGACGTTCGAGCCGTTGATCATGACGTCACCCGTCGTAGGAGACTCCAAGGTCCCGGCAATGGTCAGCAGCGTTGACTTACCTGAGCCACTTGGCCCCATGATCGCCACCAGGGATCCGCGCTCAACGGTGAGATCGATGTCGCTGATCGCGTCTACTTCGGTCGTGCCCTCTCCATAGATCTTTGACACGTGTCGGAGTTCCAACATGCTCATTGGGGCATCACCATCCTTCTTCGAAGCCGCGCGGGGGCCGCGGCATCGATCGGTGCTTCGACTTCAGCGCGATGTAGTCGGCCATCGGCGGCGTCCAGCCACCGCACCACGGCGTCTAATCGAAAGAGCTCCGCGTCCACCGCGAGAGCAAACGCCAGATCGAAGCGAGCCTCGTCTTCTTTCAGGCGAGTCCACTGCTGCATAAGCTCGACGACGTACCGGCGGTGCACCTGGATAACCCCATGCACGTCCACCCCGGGCAAACGAGACGCCACCAAGACCTTGATCACTAGTTCGTCGCGCGGTGGTTGGGTGAGGTCGGGCGGCGTGCGCAACCATCGCGACAACTCCTCCTCACCTTGATCGGTGATCCGGTAGTTCTTCTGGCGCTCGTCGTCGTCAAGATCGTCCGTCTCGGCGAGGCCGTCTCTCTCGAGTCGGTCCAAGGTCGTATAGACCTGACCCACGTTGAGAGGCCATACGTCCCCCGTACTCGCCTCGAACTCCTGACGAAGTTGGAATCCATACTTCGGGCCCTCACTCAAAAGGGCTAGCAACGAGTGCCGAACGCTCATTTGGGCCTCATTGAAGTAACCATACTGAGTATGCTACTCAATATACAAACCTCTGTCAAGTCCAAACAGGAGCTACCTCAGGGTCAGCGTCCCCGAGGCCGTGGTGAAGACCGACTGCGCCAGGTACGGCGACGTATCGGTTTTGGGGCAGGAGGGCCACGTCTCGACCTCGTTGATGACGACGGTCATCTGGAAGGTCCCCTGTAGCCCCGTGTAAGCGCGACTTCCCGATCCGGCAACGACGGGAGTCGTTCCTTTGACGGTGACCTGGCCGGAGCAGGTGTTGGAGTTGGTTGGAAACTTGCCGAAGATCGACGCCTCTAGCGCACCCTCGATCTTGGAAATGTTGAGGAGAAAGGACCCTCGCTTGACCGTCACCAGGAGTTCACTGTCTTTTCCCGACGGACCACTCATCCGAGTGGCGGTACCAAAGTCGGCGATCGCGCCGGTCAGAATGACGACAGAGTTTGGCCCGTCGCTACTGCTGTACGCGGTGAGGTTCACCTGCCCACCGGATTTGGGAACGCGCGGGCCAGCGGGAAGACGAGAACTCGAAGCGCCCGACGTGCCCGCACCGATGACGGCGACGCCAGCCATCGTGAGAAAGCACGCGATCGCTAACCTCCAACTTACCTCGCTCACTTTTCATCCCTCCAGAGACGACGTCGCCCTCATCGACGACGGTAGGCGTCTCTGGCGATTCGAACAATCGGGGACATCCCCTAGGGCTCGGAACCACTTGTACGCCACATGGGGGTTTACCCCGAGGCGAGTTTCGTAGAGGTCCCGGCCAAGCGTTAGTGGGGCGCCGTTGGCCTCGGGTTCGTACTTCTACCTCTGTCTATAGCGAAGCGAGGCCCGCTGGCCGTGGGCGAAGACCAGCGTGAACCGGTGCTCCCCTTTAGCTGAGTGCGTTCCCACCTTGACGCGAATAGTCAGCACGTGACCATTGTCGCGAGTTACGGAGACCCGTGTGCCGCGCGCGTTGCTGACAATGCGGGGCGTCCCGTAAAATCCTGAGCCGATGATGCTGGTCGTCGAGGTGCGCCCCGTCCACACCGGGCCACTCATGCGAGAGGCGTGCGGAATCGGCGGCGCAATGTTGACGGCCGTCGCGACCGAACTGATGGACGCGTACGTGTCATCGCCGGCCTTCGTCGCCATAATCGAGCAGGTTCCCGCGCGCGAGGAGTGAAGTACCCCAGTGGTGATCGAGCAGCCCGCGGTACCGATCCATGTGACGGAGTAGGTGACCGTACCCGTTCCCGATCCTCCGCTCGACGTGAGCGTCAAGGGGGTGCCGTACTCGTCGGCGACACTAGTCAAGGTGAGCGTCACTTGTGACTTAGGGTTGCCCGTTCCCACGGTGATCGACTGGCGAATCTGCACCGCTCCTCCAAAGGCTCCGTTGCCAGCGTCGTTGAAGTCAACTTCGCAGACACCGTTCTTGGTGAACGTCACGACGTCTTTGTCGAGAGTGCATCCCGTGGATGAGCCGCCCAGAGTGATCGACACGACGTCGCCGGATGTCGCCGACGCGCTCGCGGTGTAGGTGCCATGTATCGTCCCCGCCGCTGGCGCCGTGCTCGGGTGAATCAGGTTTTCGGCGTAGACCTTGACGGACTGTTGTACCTCGGTGGCCGCGGCAAAAGCCCCGTTGCCCGCGTCGTTGAAGTCGACCCGACACGTTCCAGCGCCGTTGAATGACACCTTGCCGTCCGAGAGGGAACACCCCGTCGACGCACTCGAGAGCGTCCTGGCGACAGTGTCGTTTGATGTGGCGGTCGCTCCCGGAGAGTAGGAGCCCCCGCTGCTTCCCGCGGCGGGCGACTTGCTCACGGTGATGGTATTCGCGGCGTACACCTTGATGGATTGACTTACCAGAGCTGCGGCGGCGTAGGTGGCGTTACCAGGATCGTTGAAATTGACCACGCACGTGCCGGCAACCGTAAACGTGACGGTTCCGGTTGAGAGAGTGCAACCGGTTGAGGTGGAGTCGAGCGTGATACCCACTTTGTCGCCCGACGTGGCGGTAGCGCTGGCTGCGTAAGAGCCGCGCGCGCTCGCCGCGGAGGGCGCGGAGCTCGCGGTGATCGAGTTATTAGACGTGCCGACGGCGCTCGCGGAGGTGGCCGCCAGAGAGAGGACGCTGGCAATGAGGAGCCCAGAGGTGGCCAACACGGCAACCAGGGGGAAAACGACCGAAACACGGCCAGGAGGTGATTTCATGGAACTGCCAACCTTCTTCTGAGAGCCCAACGGAGTGTCGGGTGAGAAGGATGCAGGGTCTTGACGTCCTAAGCGCAAAACTAACAGGAAACTACTGATATTTTCTGCGTTTTCACGCGCTCTAAGGAGTCTCACAACCATCAACGCCGAGCCCAACGTTGACGATTTCGCGTTGTTAGGTTAGCCTAAGCTAAATGAATACGCAGGTCGGTCCGTGACTGCTCGTTCTTCCATTCCCGAGTCCACCGCTTCCTTTCCCCCACCGTCACGTCAGCGCCGCTGGACGATTGTCTTCATTGCCCTCGTCGTGGCCATTCCCGTCCTCATCGGCGTGTGGATTATGAGCGTGAACGGCCATCCGATATCGGCACCCGCCGCATCCTGCCAAGCGGTCAGCGCGGCGCTCGCTAATGGACCCGATCCCCGCGTTGACCCGGTCGGTTACGCGGAAGCTCAGGTACTCCCCTTGCGAGACATTACGACCTCCAACGCGGGACTTCACACCGCCGTCCTTCAACTCAGTTCCGCCTACCAGTCGTTTTACCAAGAGAACGGCGCCGCGTCCTCTAAGAAGCTCGTCAGCGCGGCTGCAAAAAATGTCGATCACTACTGTCCCGGGGCGACGTCGTGAGCACACGTCGATGGATCATTGCTCTGTGCGTGGGCTCGGTCGCGTCATTGACCCTCGCGGCGTGCGGTGGCGGCTCGCCGAGCGCCACAGGGCGCACAACCCTCACCTTGTACAGCGGCCAACACGTCCAGACCACCGACTCTCTCGTCGCCGGATTCGAAAAGGCGTATCCCCACATCAGCGTCGCGGTGCGCAGTGACGACGAAGACACCTTCGACGCCGAAATTGTGCAGGAAGGGTCCCGTTCACCGGCCGATGTTTTTTATACCGAGAACTCCCCGGCGCTCGAGTACCTGCAGCAAAAGGGTCTCCTGGCCAAGGTCGACGCGTCGACTCTCGCGCTGACGCCCTCGAAGTACAGTTCGCCCGACGGTGACTGGGTCGGAGTCTCGGCGCGCGTCAGCGTGTTGATCTACAACCCCTCGCTCATCAAAAAGAGCGCGCTCCCGACCAGCGTTCTCGCACTCGCCGACCCCAAGTATCGAGGCCAGTTGGCCTTCGCCGCCGGCGAGACTGACTTTCAACCCATCGTGACCTCGGTTCTCCAGGCCTACGGGAAACAGGCCACCCTCAAGTGGCTGAACGGCATCAAATCCAACGCGGGTAGTCACGTCTACCCCGACAACGAAACCATCGCCGACGAAGTGAACCGTGGTGCCGTGGCCTTCGGGGTGGTCAACCAGTACTACTGGTACCGCATGCAAGCCGAGATCGGGGCGTCGAACGTTCACTCCCAAATCGCATACTTCGCTCCCAAGAATCCGGGATACGTGCTGGACGTGTCGGGTGCGGGAATCTTGAAGTCATCGAAGCACCAAGCGGCGGCACAACTCTTCCTGCACTACCTCGTCTCCAAGGCTGGCCAAGAGATCATCGCTCACTCGATTAGTTACGAGTACCCCATCGCTTCTGGGGTCACCACCACTCAGCCCGAAACCCCGTTCCGCGATCTCGCCCCGTACCCGATTACCATCGCCCAGCTCGGTACGGGACAACGAGCGATAGCCCTGCTGCGCGAGGTCCAACTACTATGACCCTCTCCACGCTGGACCGCCCCGACTCCCCGTCGTCCCTCCGATCGAACCCCCACGCGCGACGCCGACCACGTCCCATGACGCTAGCGATCTTGAGCACCTTCGTCGTCGTGGTCGTCGCCCTACCTCTCATCTTCTTGTTAACCGAGGCCTCGGACGCGGGTGTCTCCACTGTCTGGCACCTGATTTGGCGCTCCCTCACCGCATCTCTGCTCTGGAACACCGTACGCCTCACCGTGGTCGTGACGTTTCTCTGCGCGGTGATCGGCACGCTCGCCGCGTACTGCGTCGAGCGCACTGATCTGCCCGGCCGACACGTTTGGGCCGTCTTGGTGGTCATCCCCTTCGCCATTCCCGATTTCGTGGTCAGTTTCGGTTGGTCGTCCCTCTCTACGTGGGTGGTGGGATTTCGAGGCGCCGTCTTGGTGATGACCCTGGCCGTCTACCCACTGGTCTACCTGCCGGTCGCGGCCAGTCTTCGTGGCGCCGATCCCGGTCAGGAAGAGATCGCCCGAAGCCTGGGCGCGAGCCGACTTTCCACGTTCTATCGCGTGACGATCGGACAGGCCCGACGAGCCATTCTCGGCGGGTGCCTTCTCGTGGCCCTGGTGATTCTCGCCGAGTACGGAGCCTTCGAGATCCTTGGTTATCGAACCTTTACCACCGAGATTTTCAGTGAGTTCAACTCGGGCTTTGACGTCGCGTCGGCCTGCGCGCTCTCGCTCGTGCTGGTCGTTCTCTCCCTCTTCGTCATGGTGGGCGAGAGTTCCATTCGAGGAGCCGGACACGTCAGTCGAAGCGGTCCTGGAGTGCAGCGCGTCCTCGCCCGGCGACCGCTCGGACGAATGAAAATTCCGGTGATCGTTGGCTTTACTCTGCTGGTGGCGGAGCTCTCGGCGTTCCCGTTGGCTCGTCGATCTACTGGATGATCGAAGGCGGCGCGGGAGGCATCGGCGGCGTCTCACTACTCTCCGCTGCGCTCTACACAGCGGGCTACAGCGCAGCCGCCGGAGTACTGGCCACCCTCATGGCCTTGCCCGTGGCTCTTCTGGTAGTGCGTCGACCCACCAAAGTGAATCGGCTGCTCACACGAACCACGTTTCTCGTGCTAGCCATGCCCGGTCTGGTAGTGGCCCTCGCCCTGTCGTACTTCTCGGAGCAACACGCCGATGGTTTCGCCTATCAGAGCGCGTGGATGTTGATCTTCGCGTACGCTCTGATGTTCTTTCCCCTGGCGCTCGTGGGAGTGAGGGCCTCCGTGGCTCAAGCGCCGGCGGCGCTAGAGGAGGTCGCCAGCTCACTCGGTGTCCGCAGACACCACGTGCTACTTCGAGTCACCCTGCCTCTGATCGCCCCCGGACTCGGGGCCGCGTTCTGTTTAGTGTTCTTATCGGCCGTCACCGAGTTGACCGCCACCTTGATACTGATCCCGACCGGCGTGCAAACGCTGGCCACGCAGTTCTGGGCCTACCAGCAGAACCTCTCCTACGGACAGGCCGCGCCCTTTGCCTTGGTCATGATCGCCATCGCGGCCGGCCCGGCGTATCTGCTCGGTCGGTTCTTTGACCGCCTACCAGTGCACGCTGGTCCCTCGTCAGTTCCTATGGTCGTCACATGAGCGAACTGGAGGTCACCGGACTCGAGAAGTCCTACGCCACGCAGAACGTGTTACGCCAGCTCGATCTCACCGTGGAGGAGGGATCCTTCGTCTCGATCCTCGGGCCCTCGGGTAGCGGAAAGACGACCCTGCTTCGGGTGATCGCCGGCTTCGAACGAGCCGACCGGGGCTGTGTGCGGCTTCGCGGTGTGGTCGTCGACGACGAGTCGAACTTTGTCTCCTCCGAGCATCGACGCATTGGCTACGTGCCCCAGGAAGGCAATCTCTTCCCCCACCTCTCGGTTGAACGCAACGTCGGCTTCGGACTCGCGCGGGACAAACGCCGAGGTCCGCGGGTCAACGAACTCCTCGAGATGGTGGGACTGTCCGGAATGGCCCAGCGCTACCCCCACCAACTGTCCGGCGGTCAACAGCAGCGCGTGGCACTCGCGCGAGGCCTCGCCATCGACCCTTCGCTCGTGTTGCTCGACGAGCCCTTCTCCTCACTCGACGCCACTCTGCGTGCCGCGGTTCGCCACGATGTGCGGCGAATACTGCGCGAGGCCGGCACCACCGCGATCCTCGTCACGCACGATCAGGACGAAGCGCTCTCGCTCGCTGATCGCGTGGCGATCATTCGCGATGGAGAGATCAGTCAGTTGGATACGCCCGCTCATCTCTACGCGCGACCGAGGACCCCCGAGTTGGCCCACGAACTGGGCGACGCCAACTTTGTACGGGGCGTCGCGAAACAGGGAGCCGTTGCGACGCCGTTCGGAGTGCTGGAGTTAGAAGACCCCACGTCCATTGTCGGCGGCATCGTCGAAGGTACGGAGTTGCTGGTTCTCATCCGCCCCGAACAACTCATCGTGAGTACGACGCTCCACTCGGATCAACCTCGTGCCACGGTTGTCGAGACGGAGTTCTACGGTCACGACGCCGTCCTCAAACTACGGCCCGACTTTGACGCGAGCGCGAAACTCATCGCCCGTACCTCACACGCCAAGCAGTTGCCCACCAGGAATGCGACGGTCTCACTGGCCGTGCACGGCGGCGTGGTGGCGTGGCGCCGCTAAAGGACCGACCCCCGGGGGCGAGTTACGCCCGTTACACTTTGAAAGCAGTATCGGTGAGGCGCTGAGTTTCGTTTAGTGAAGTACTCGCCCATCTCGGCGGTGCCCGTGAGCACGCCTGGCGTCCGATAGCGAAGTACATGAACCACGAAAGAGGAGAAAACATGAAACGAATGGTGTCCAGCATTGCGGCGGTTGTCCTGGCCTTAGCGCCACTCTCGCTACTGGGTGTGGGTACCGCGTCGGCGGCGTCGACGGCCGTACCCTCCATCTCGATCTCGCCCAGCATCGGCCTGACCAACAACCAGGAGGTCACCATTACGGGCACGGGTTTCGCACCGAATCAAGCGTCCCTCGTGGCTCTCGAGTGCGTCGAGACCGCGACCTCGATCGCTGGCTGCAACGCTACGGCCCTCGACCCCATTACGGTCAACGCCAGCGGCCAGTTGACCTCATCCTTCTACGTCGCCACGGGACCCATCGGTAACGGTACGTGCGGCACCTCGGCGGCCGACGCCACCTGTTTGATCTCCATCGGTTCGACGGCCACCAACTCGGTAGTGGCCTACGCCTCGATTAGCTTCGCCACCGGTCCGGGCGTCGCGGTGACGCCGTCTACAAATCTGGCTAATAACGCGTCGGTCTCCATCACGGGAGCTGATTTCACTCCGGGCGACTCGGTCTACGCCGTGGAGTGTCTGGAGACCGCCACCACCGAGGCCGGTTGTGACACCGGCACCGCCACACCGATCACGGTCAGTTCGACCGGCACATTGCCGTCAACCTCGTTCAAGGTCGTCACGGGCGCGGTCGGCAACGGTACCTGTGGCACTAGCGCCACCAACTACAACTCCTGCATTATCGAAGTCGCCAACATTCAAGGCACCGATAAGGGTGCCGTTACCATCGACTTCGTGGCGCCGGCCGTGTCCGCGTCGGCCGCGCCGACAGCGACGCGAGTTGATGGCTTCGCCATCCCGGGTCGCACGGTCGATATCACCATCTTGGGCAAGAACTTCACGGCCGGACCGAAGATCATCGGCCACGCCGGCACTGTGGTCTCCGTGGTGAGCCACACCGCGTCGAAGATCGTCGTCAAGGTGCGCGAGGTGGCCAGTGGGAAAAGGGGAACGTACCGTTTCACTATTCAATTCGCTAGTGGCAAGAAAACGTCGGTGAGTTACGGCGTCAAATAGTTCCGTCGCCCGCGCGAACCCCCTCACGACTCTCCGGTTCGTGAGGGGGTTCGTCGCCCGCACCGCCGGAGACAAGGGTAGGGTGACGCGGTGATGAGCGACTTGGATCTTCGCGAGGGCCTGCGACGGGCAACCAGCGCCCCCGTGACCTTCGCCGGTGGCCACGATCCCAGCGACCTCCGTGACGAGTCCCTCCACCCACGCCCCCGCGAGCCCTTCGCCGTGGTTCGTCCTTCTTCAACCGACGAGGTGTCGGCACTCCTGCGGTGGGCTTCTGGCCACGCGATGGCGGTGACGCCGAGGGGGTCGGGCACCGGACTCTCGGGCGGTGCCCTTCCCGTCAACGGGGGCCTGGTCATCTGCTTTGATCAGATGCGCGACGTCGTGCGCCTCGACTCCGATGATCACGTAGTCGTGGTGCAAGCGGGTATCACCTTGCGGGAACTGAACGAACACCTAGAAGGGACGGGGCTGCACTACCCCGTCTACCCGGGAGAGCTCTCCGGCTCACTCGGCGGGAACGTGAACACCAACGCCGGTGGCATGCGCGCCGTTCGCCACGGCGTGACGCGCCACCACGTTCTTGGTCTCGAGGTCGTGCTCGCGGACGGCACCGTCGTGCGCACCGGTGGCCCCGTGGTGAAGAGCTCCTCCGGCTATGACCTCACGCAACTCATCATCGGCTCCGAAGGGACGCTCGCCGTGGTGACCGAAGTCACACTGAAGCTCTCTCCCGTCCTCGATTACCGCGCCACGCTGCTCGTGCCCTTTCGGGAACTCGACGCCATCTCCCAGATCGTCCCCACGCTCATCGCCTCGGGGATGGCGCCGTCTCTGCTCGAGTACTTGGACGTACTCACCATGGCATCGCTCACGAAGAACACCGGCTTGCAGCTAGGCGTGAGTCCCGACATCGCCGAGGTGACGTCGGCGTATCTGGTGATCGTGTTGGAAACGCGAACGACCGAGCAGCTGGAGACCGATGTGGAAGAGGCGGCCCGGCTCGTGGGTGCGGCTGGCGCGCTCGACGTGTACGTGCTCGAAGGCGCCCAGGCTCAGGAGTTGATCGAAGCGAGAGAGCGGGCCTTCTGGGTGGCGAAGGCCGCCGGCGCCAATGACATCATCGACGTGGTCGTTCCGAGATCGAGTGTGCCAAAGTTTTTAGATGAGGTGGCCGCGCTGGCCGCCCGTCACGGCGCCTTCGTCGCGGGCTGTGGCCACATCGGTGACGGCAACGTACACATGTCGGTCTTTCAGCCGAACGACCAACAACGAGAGGCGTTCTTGTTAGAGCTGTTCACGGTAGGCGTCAATCTGGGCGGCGCCATCTCGGGCGAGCACGGACTCGGGCTCGACAAACGCGGCGCCTATGTGACGCTGAGCGATCCCGCTCTGATTGAGCTGCAGCGCGGCATCAAACGGGTCTTTGATCCCCGGGGACTCCTCAATCCCTATCGTCACCTCGATGAACGAGACGACTAAGTCGACGGAGAGGTCGTCGTCGTGGTCGTGGTAGTGGTCGTGGTGGAGGTACCGGTGGACGAGTTGGTCGTCGCGCCACTGAGAAGGTTTTGGGCAAGTTGCAACTGCTCATTCATCCGCTCGACGTCGGACTGATAGAGGCCGAGATTGCCTTTATCTAACGCGGCCTGTGCGTTGGTGTAGTCCTGCGATGCGGCCGCTAAGTACCCGGCCACCGTCTTCTTCGAACCGCCGCCCGGCTTGGTCGGTGTAGTCCCCGAGGAGATGCCCGTGATATTCGCCCCGAGGACATCAGAGAGCGCCTGGGAGAGAGTCGGCTCGATGCTCACGTTCTGGTTAAAGACGGCGATGACGTAGCGCAGCTGCGGCATGGGATCAGAGGAGCTCGAGACGTACAAGGGGCGGATGTAGAGGATGGCCGAGTCGAGCGGCACGGTCAAGTTATTCCCCAGGATGACGTTCGAGCCGTGTTGGTCGAGCAGCGTGATGTTCGAACTGACTTTGGCCGTCTGCTGTATCTCGGAGTCCGCCTGCAGTGGTCCGTTGACCGTCGTCCCTCGAGGTGTTTCGTAGACGTTGAGTTGACCGTAATTATTGGCGTTACTGGTGGCGATCATGAACGCCGTCAGACTCTGCACCGTGGAGGAGTTGCCCGCCGGGACGAAGTCCAGGGTCTCTAGAAGCTGTTGTTGATTGGCGTTTGGTAGCGATCCGACCTGAAAGATGGGACTCATGGGCGCCAGTCCGGTGGAGACGATGTTGCCCGCGGCGTCGGTCTGGGTGGTGGCCTGCAGCGTGGCCGACGGCGATCCCGCCCCCGTGGTAGGTGATACGTCCCATCGGTCCGACGCGGAGTAGAAGGCGCTGGCCGACTTGATGTGGTAACGGCCGTAGGTGGCGGCCTGCACCGAAAAGAGGTCCGAGGGGTAGCGCAGGTGGGACTGAATCGTCGAGGGCATGGCGCTCATGGGCAGGAACATCGAGGGAAAGGCCGAGCGGTACGCCTTCAGTATGGGGTCGTTGGGGTCCTTCGCGTAGTACTTGATGGACCCGGTGTAGGCGTTGACCACGGCGATGACCGAGTTGCGCGCGTAGTTGAAACTGCTGGGTAGACCGCCCATGTTGATGTTCAGGTTGCTGGCGTTCTCGCTGTAGGGATACTGCGTGGTGGTGGTGTAGCCGTTCAAGACGAACTGCACCGAGCCGTTGGCGATCACCGCGTACGGCTGTGAGTCAAACGTGAGGAAGGGAGCGGCCTTCTGGGCCATCTGGCGAACATCGCGCACGAACATGACGCGGCTCTTGGACGTGATCTGATCCGAGATCAAGAAATTAAAGTTCCCCAGACGCAAGGCCAAGGCCATGCGCGAGAAGATGTTCCCGACCGGCACCCCACCGGTGCTGGAGTAGTGCGACTCGACCTGCTGGCCGGCGTTTGGTCCGGAGTTCACCTGGTAGTTCAACTCGGGCTGCTTGGAGTTGGCCACGACCCAGCCGTTGTAGCCGATGCCGAAGTAGATGTCCGGCTCGGTCAAGTTCGGCATGCCGTCGGTCGAAACCGGCGGGACGTTCGACACGTCAAAGATGGGGTTGCCGGTCGAGGAGTCCACCGTGTTGGCTTGCACCACCGCCGCCCCCACGCCGTGCGTGTACTGCAGGTGCTCGTTGACCCAGCTGGGAGAGGGCAGATTCGCGGTGCTGAGTTGACGGGCCCCGATGAGAACCGGGGTCAACTTGCCATCGATGTAGTAGCGATCGACCGACAGCGTGGTGAAGTTGTAGTACGAGCGGATCGACTGACGTCGCGTGACCGTCTCTAAGGAGATGGCGTTGGCCGGGTCCCAGAGTCGGATGTTGTCCAGCGTGGGCATGTCCGCTTTAATCTGCGCCTTGCTGATCGACGTGGAGCCGGCGAAGGCGTGATAGCGCACGTCGTCGATCCCGAAGGCCGCGCGGGTGGCGTCGATATTGCGCTGGATGTAGGGCCGCTCCAGCGACTGCTGGTTCGGACTGACCTTTAAAGCTTGCAAGAAGGTCGGATACAACACGCCGATCACCAGGGCCACGAAGGCCCACAGTCCGACCGCCACGACGGGTAGGGACCAACCACGCGCGCGCACGTTGTAGAGCAGTATTCCGGCCGCCGCGAGGGAAAGAAAGAACAAGATGGTAAAGGCGGGCTCGCGAGCGTGAATGTCGGTGTACAGAGCGCCCTGGACGTAGCCGTTGGTGGAGTTGACGAGCTCCCACTTGGCGATGAGATAGCCCGCGGCCTTGGCCAGGGCGATCGCCGCACCGATCACCGAAAGATGGGCCTTCACCCGCGGCGAGACTCGGGGAGAGACGCGCGTGGTGCGAATGCCACCGTTCAGAAAGTGAAAACCGGTCGTCACGATAATGATGATGATCAGCGAGACCAAGAACCAGGTGATCACGTAGTTAACAAAGGGCAGGGTGAAGATGTAGAAGCCGAGGTCCTTGTGAAAGAGAGGGTCGGTCGCGTGGAACGACTGAGAGTGACTAAAGAGGATGAAGTTGTTCCACTCGCCGGTGGCGTTGAAGCCGGCGATGAGGGCCATCACGAAGGCAATGGCCGCGTAAATCCGCTTGGCGTAGGGCCGCACCGCGTTCTGGAACCGCCGCACCACCTCGTCCTCCGCGTCGAAGGTGAGATCGCGAGCGCCGAATCGATCGGTGAGGAGAAGGTTTCCCCACATCATGAAGAAGAAAATGGCGCCAAAGGTAAAACCCAACCCCACTTTGACGAAGAAGAGGGTGGACCAGACGCTCGACAGGTGCACCGAAGAGAACCACATCTCGTCGGTCCAGAGCACCGCAAGATTGCGCAAGGAGAGAAAGCCAACCAGGAGAACAATGAAGATCAGCCCGAGCCAAAACCGCCGGGAGAGGCGACCGAGACGGCGCGGCCTCTGAGGAACGTCGGTGGGACTGCGCACGAGACGAGCCTACGACTTTCTCAAACGGGTACAACAGTGCAGGCGCAGCCCGCGTGCAGCGGCGGATACGGAGCGCCGCTGGGAAAGTTCTCTCCGGCGATGCGCTCGCCGGACTCCGAGTCGTGTGCGCACAGATCACACGGGGCGTCATTGGGTACCGCGAAGAATCGAATCGAACGACCCTTCGACGCCGTCACCACGCCCAGATGAAACGCTCGACGTGCGGCGTCGGTGCAGAGCCTCTCCACCCTCGCGCCGCGCCACTCGCGATAGGCAGCGTTGGCGCGCTCCGGGCCATCACCGCTGCTGTCAGAGAGAATCTTCTTTCGGAGCGCGAGGACGACCGTCACCGCGAGGTCGGTCGTGCACTCTTCGAGGGCTCCGACCGAGACATCCACTTCCGCCACGCCGCCTTCCTCTCGGGCGAACAGCACGCCGGCTTGTGCCGCGTGCGATAGCGCTTCGAAGGCTGCGTCGGCGTAGCGAGCGCGCTGGGTGTGCTCGTCTTCCAGTTCGGTCGTGATCATCGCTTGCACGGTGCGCAGTCGATCCAGCATGATGTTTTGATCGTCCTGCAGTGCTCGCTTCACCCGGCGAGTCAGCACGGCGAGGGAGTCCTGGAGAGCCTCATCGCGACGGCGAAAGAGTACGCCCACCGGCGTCTCGGGCTTGGCGACGGTGGCCTTCTTCGGTTGGGGCAGCGTGACCCCGCGTTCTTCCAGCGTCGCTTTGCGCAAACGCGCGAAGATCTCGTTCACGACGTCTGTTCCCGAGGGATCGTCGTCGAGGAGTGACTCTTCGTTAACCGGAACACTCTTGGGGCGGCGCGGCGTTTTGGCCGGCGCCTCGTCGCCCTGGCTCGACTTCTCAACCGGGGTGGAGGACACCTCGCGCAGAGGCGTGCCCGCGAGCAACTCCTCTTCGGTCGGTTCGGGAGCGACCTGGTGGTAGCGCAGGGCCTCGAGCGCGGCGTTGCGAGCCACCTCGTCGGAAGCGTTGATGCCGTTCAGTACCTCATCGATCTGCTGTCGAACCGAGGCCACGAACGAACCGAGTGTGTCGCGAGCGACGCGCAGTTGTTCGATCTGCAGGTGCAGCGCCTTGCGCTTGACGGCCAGATCGTTGAGCACCGATCGTCGTGCTTCATTCGACTGCTCGACGATGGCCCGGCCTTGCTCGCGTGCGTGCTCGACCAGTGCTTCCCCGTTGACCTTCGCCGATTCGATCAGACGCTCGGCGGAGGCGCGCGCGTCGTGATCGATCTGCGCGGCGGTGTTCTCCGCTTCCGTGATGACCGCGGTCGATCGCTCTTGGGCTTCGATGAGATGGTTGGCACTTCGCTGCTGGGTCTCGGCGAACACCTGCGCGCTGCGCTCCTGGGCCTCGGCCGTGACGCGCCCGGCCTCTTCGTGCGCGGAGCGAAGGATGGCGGCGCTTTGGGCTCCCAGCGCTCCGGCGAGGGTGGCCTCGTCAAACGTAGGGTTGGCGGCTCGACGTTGGGCCTCGACGACCTGATCTTGTAGTTCTCGAATTCGGTTTTCGAGGTGACCCATCTCGCGGGCCACCGCCTCGAGGTGGAGGCGTACTTCGTTGGGATCGATGCCGCCTTTGCGCAGCGGCGTGAAGTTCACCCGGGTGACCTCGGACGACGCCTGACGCGTTGGAGAGAGGGTTCGGCGGTCATCCATTCCTTCCAGACTACGGCGTAAAACGCCAATACCGGAACTTAAAGAGGCTTGGAAAGGGCGATCGGCTTCACGCCGCCGAGGCGTCGCAGGTCATTGAGCGCCTGTTTTAGTGATCTCACCGGCAGAATCGTCAGGTCCGGCTGATCCGCGGCGCGCGCGGCGTCGACGTCGCCATCGCCGTCGGGCACAAGGAAGTAGGTGGCGCCCGCGCGATGGACGGCGACGGCCTTCTCCTCCACGCCGCCCACGGCGCCGACTTGGCCATCGACGGACATCGTCCCGGTGGCCGCGATCACGTGACCGCCCGTCAGTGAACCGGCGCTGAGCTTGTTGATCAAGGTGAGGGTCATGGCCAGTCCGGCGGACGGACCTCCGATATCGGCCGTATTGATGTTGACGGTGGCCGGAAGGTGAAAGTGAAAACCGTCTTCGAGGGACACGCCGAGCCACGAGCGATCCACCCCGCTCAGCCCCGGGCAGCCGGACGGTGCCACGTAGTTCGGGGCGGCGCCGGTGACGAGGGGCACCGAGGACACCGAACCGTAAGTGAGGACACCGGTATTCGAGATCTTGACGCGATCGACCTTGAGGGTCACCTGCGTGCCCGGAGCCTTGTCGTGGAAGTAACTCACCAGCTGGCAGTTCGAGTGAATCGCCGTGGTGTTCACTCCCACGATCTCATCACCCACGTGAAGGTTCGCCGCGGCGGCCGGCGAGGACTCCACCACCCCGGTGACGACTGTTCCCGCTGGGGTCGAGGGCACGCGCCAGCCGAGCGAGCGGAAGGCTGCGACTTCGGCCGCTTGCTTGGCGTCGCTCATCTCGAGAAAACCCTGCGCGGTGAGCTCGCTGGTCGAGACGCCTGGTTCGGTGAGCTCGTCGGCGGGGACGAACTGCACGTGTGACTTGAAGTGATCGGCGATCTCCTGCCAGAGGGTCAACGTGGAGAGATAGACGTCGGTCAGCAGAATCTGGTCGTGGTGAGAGTTGGTCTTAATCCCGTGAATGGTGATGAGCGGAGCCACGGGCTGGGCCTCGCCGGGGGTGATGGCGTACTCATTGGTCGGCCACCGTCCGAGCACGATGATGATCACCAGGAGGACCAAAAGGCCAATCAACAGCCCTTGGAGTCGACGACCGCGGGGAGGAGATGATGGAATGGGTTCGTGCCGGGAGATGAACCAACGCTAGTTGAGCCGTTCGAGAATGAGCTCCTGCGGGCCAGTTTTCATCCTTCCGACGAAGGCTCAGCTCTCTTGGTACGCGCGCTTCACTCCCCCGAGACGCGTCATCGCGTCCTCGCGCTGCGGGGACTCGTCCGACTCTCTCTCATGACCGACGTCCTCTGGCGAGTCGTTTTAATGGACGGCGACGTCGACGTGCGCCGCGACGCTCTTCAACAGTTGGCCCACGCTGCGTTAGAGGACACCTCGGTGTTGGACGACGTCGTCACCATGCTGGAGGAGGAGGACGCCCTCGTGGTGGACGCCGCGGCCTTCGCGCTCGGTGAACACCTGTACGTCGCCGCCGTTCTCCCGCTGTGTGCGACGGCGGCCGGTCATGATGATGCGCGCTGTCGCGAGTCGGCCATTGCCTCACTCGGCGCCATCGGCGACAACCGAGCGCGCTCTACCATCATCGCGGCGTTACGGGACAAACCCCCAGTACGTCGACGGGCCGTCGTGGCCCTCGCGAACTTCGAGGGACCCGACATCGAGGCGGCTCTCAGCGAGGCGGGCGAGGATAGGGATTGGCAGGTGCGCTCCGCGGTCGCGCAGTTACGCGACGATGAGTAGTTAGCGGTCAGCGCTGCGAAAGAGCGCGTGCAACGACGCCATCTCCTCGAGACAGGCCACCAAACCGAGGATGACCACGAGGTCGGCCTGAGCTGCCACGTTCACTTCGACGCCGGAACTGGTGGCTACCAGTTCGTCGATGTCGAGAAGGTTGGCCTGACCCCCGACCAGGGTCATCCCACGAGCGCTCACGTCTTGGGAGAGGTCCGGCGGCGTATCGCCGAGGCACTCTTGGATCATGCGCATGGTGGAGTTGAGGACGTCGCGCGCCGCCACGTTCACCAGGTCCGCGCTGACCTCCACTTCGACCAACTCGCCGCGGTCCACGCTGCGCGCGAGCACTACTTCACTCAGACCGTTCGTTCGACCCAGCGCCGAGACCAACGTGCACTTGAGCGCCTCCACCACGCTGGGAGACACGACCACGCCGAGATTGAGACGAAGGAGAGTGGCGATGGCCGCGTCGACGTCGTTGCCCCCCAGTCGTCGCGCCCCGCCGGTGACGATGCCGCCGAGCGAAATGACCGCCGCCTCCGACGCGCCCGCGCCCAACAACGTCACGGCCGAGCCGACGGGATCCTGAACGGGCAGACCGAGACCGATGGCCGCGGCGAGTGGCGCCTCCACCAGGCTGACCTCGCGAGCGCCCGCTTGGATGGCCGCTTGACGCAGGGCTCGCCGTTCGATGGCCGTCGCTAGCGAAGGCACGCTCATAACCACGCGGGCGCGACTGAGTTTCGACACGCCGGCGCGGTCAAAGAGCGCGGCGATGAGCCGCGCCGTCACGTCGAAATCGACGGTGGCACCTTGGTTGAAGGGGCGAAAGACAACCACGTGCCGTGCCGTGCGCCCGACGAGTTCAAGCGCGCCGTGACCGAGTTCGAGGACGTCGCCGGTGTTGGTGTCGATAGCGACCATCGTCGGTTCATCGAAGAGAACACCGCGCTGGGCGGTGGCGAGTCGCGTATGAGAGGTACCTATATCCAGCGCGACGTCTAAAGCCATGAGTATCGATGTTAGGGCGACCCTCTGAAGAAGCCTTTCGTTACTAGCCTTTCAAGGGTGGCGCGGAGGAAGAAGAGCAGTTGGTGGCGTTCACCTCGTCGCGCGCGCCCGTCGGCGGAGAGCCGCCACTGGGTGCATCCGAGCGAACTGCCCAACTTCGACAAACTCGAAACGACCGCCACGGTGAGGGCCTACGCCAAGAACCCGCGCATCGTCGGCGTGGTGATGCTGGTGGTGCTGGTCGTCGGGGGCATCGTTCTGATGGCCAATCGGGGGTCAACCACCCCCAACAACCTGCCCACTCACTTGGCATCAACGGTGAAGGCTCTACCGGCCTCCAGCCGCAACGCCGCATCGGCCACGGTGGACCTCACCATCAACTGGCCCGGTCACGTCACCGACGTGGCGGCGCTCGTTCTTCCCCACGACCTCGCTGTCACCACCACCGTCATTCCCGCCAACGCCATCATCTCGGGCTCGACTACGACCAAGGTCAACTTCCCGGTCACCCTGGAAGGCCGCGACAACGTGATGGGCTTCTCCATTGTGAAACTCAGTGTCCCCATCACCGCCCTGCCACTCGACGCCATGCCCGCCAGCACGGCGGTGGTGGCGGTGGCGCCCATCGTGAAGGGCTCGACGAAATCTCCCGAGTTCGACTGGTCGATGACGACGCTCGGCGATCCCACCAATAACGCCCAAGGCGTGGTGCGATATTTGGCCACGCAGAGCGACTCCAGTTTGAGCGGCTTTGTCGACGCCATCGCCGTTGACTCCAAGGGTCACGTGGTGGCCGTGCTGTCGTCACGACATTTCTGGTACCCCGCCACCTTCGTAGCCCAAGTGGCCGACGTCGTGGCCACGGGTCGCGGTTGTCACGCCGATCTCGGAATCTCGGGCACCAACGAACAAGGCGGCGGCGTTCTCATCACCAAGATCAAGCCCTACAGCGCGGCGGCCCACGCGGACCTCAAGGTGGGCGACGTGATCACCAACTGGAACGGCGCCGACCTCAACACCTGGGACCAACTGGCGTCGACCCTCTATCTCACGCCGGCGTACACCACGGCCCACGTCACCTACGACCACAAAACGACGGTCTTGCACGCGGTCGTGACGCTGGGCTGTCCCTTTAGGTTGGTCCCGTGACCACCAACCCCTTCGGTGACATGTTCGGCGACATCTTTTCGATGTTGAGTCAACAAGGTCCCGACGCGTGGTACTCAACCGCTACCCAGATGGCGCTGAACATTGCTCGCGGTGACGACGGCGACCCCAACCCCCAGCCCACCGAACGTCAGCGCCTCGAAGAGTTAGCGCCACTAGTGGGTCGACACGTGGACGCGCTCTTCGGCGTCTCCAGCGAGCCGACCGTCACGGCCGTCAATCGCTCGGCGCTCACCCTCGCCGCACTCGAACAGTGGCGACCACTGATGGAACCCATGACCAAACGGAGCGCGCCCAGCGTCAACACCGAAGAGTTGGACGTCTCCGAGAATCAACTGTTGTCGCAGATCTCCTCTACCATCGGGCCGCTCTTCACGGGATTCCAGATGGGCTCGGTCGCGGGACACTTCTCTGAACGCGCGTGGTCGCTGGCCGCGTTGCCACTGCCGCGACTGGACTCGCGACGACTCCTGGTGGTGAACAACTTGACCAACTTCGCCAGCGAGTGGTCGCTCGAACGCGACGACGTGTACGTGTTCGCTTTGGCCCAGGAGTTTGTCGCCTCATTAATTCTGAGCCAGCCCGGTACCGGTGACGCGCTGCGGGCCCTGTTGATTGACGCCGTCAACGAAGCGGCCGCGGTTCAGGGCGACCTCTTAGAGCGACTCCAGTCGATGTTCGAAAGCGGCGACGTCAACTCACTGATGAACAACCCCGAGTCGCTCCTTGACGCGATCTCCCTACCTGAGGAGAGCGACGCCACCCGCGCCATCAACGCTGCCGCCGCCGTGCTGTTGGCGTTCTTCGGCGCCGCCGCGCAGAACATCACCGAGACCATTCTCGGACCGAAGCCCGCCCTCGCCGAGGCTTACGCCCGCCACCGCCGCAGTGACGCGCGCGGCGAAGACGCGGCGGCGGCTCTCTTTGGCATTTCCACGCAGGGTCCCCACCACGAGGCGGCGCTGTCGTTTGTCGCCACGCTCGCCGCCCAGCACACGCTCAGCGTGTTTGGGGCCTTGCTGCGAGTCGACGGTCTTCCCAGCTCGGCAGAGCTCTACGACCCGGCTGCGTGGTACGAGCGAGTGACGAACTCGCCACTGGCTTAACTCTCTTCGTCGTAACCGAGGTTCCACTCGACGAGAAGATTCTCGCGCTCGGCGTCACGATTCACCCGCTCGCGGTTGCGTCGGAACTGAGGGTCGTGCGGTGGCAGAAAACGCAGCCGCGCGTCCACGCGGTCGACGAAAGCCTGGATCTGCTCCTCGTCGCCAAAGACCATGCGGCACTCCCAGTGGGGCGCGACGGGGCCTAAGTAAATCACCTGGACGTGGCCGACCGGGTCAACCACCTCAGTTACCTCAGTAGTGGGGACCTGGCTCACAAAACTCCTCATAAACGAACGTCGCTGCCCCATTGTACCGGTTACAAAAATTGTCATGATTAAGCCAGTTCACCGGTAATAAATATCCACATTCGGTTGTAAAGGAGTTGTAAAGCGGTTGTAAAGGTAGTCGCCAAGCGCCCGTCGCAATGTGGCTACTGTGAGAGGAGAAGTGGGAAGCGAGGTAGGTATGACCGCCGAATGGATGGCCGATGGCAAGTGCCGCGAGTACCCCGCGGAGACCTTCTTCCCCCGCGACGGTACCGGCGTCATCGTGGCCCAACGAATCTGCGCGACGTGCCCCGTCGCGAGCGAGTGCCTCGTCTACGCGCTCGACAATCACATTGATCACGGTGTGTGGGGCGGTAAGAGCGAACGCGAACGACGTCGTCTTCTGCGCGAACGACGTCGCCAGCGGCTCTTCACTCGCGACCTTCGCTGAGTAACTCTTGTTTGAGTGCGTCCTCAACGTCTCCGAGGGACGTAACCGCGAGGCTATCGACGCACTCAGCCTGGCGGCCGGTCTGTCGCTGCGCGACTTGCACAGCGATCGAGCCCACAACCGCAGTGTTTTCACGCTGATTGACGATCCTGACGAGTTGCGACGAAACGTTCACGCCCTCATCACGGCCGCGATGAAACGTCTCGATCTGCGCGAACACGAGGGGGTGCACCCACGCTTTGGGGTGTTGGACGTCGTTCCCTTTGTGGCGCTCGATCGTCGCCAAGCCCTGGAGGCGGAGATCTTGCGAAACGAGGCCGCGATCTTCATCGCCAAGACCTTCGACGTGCCGGTCTTTCTTTACGGCAAGTTGGCCGACGGCACCACGCGCACCCTGCCGGACGTGCGACGCCACGCCTTTACCACGTTGTGGCCCGACTACGGCCCACGTGAAGCGCACCCCGCTCGCGGGGCCAGCGCGGTGGGCGCGCGCGCCATCCTGGTGGCGTGGAATCTGTGGCTGCGCGGCGTCTCACTCGGCGAAGCCAACGACGTCGTGAAGGCCATTCGCAGCCCCGAGGTTCGGGCCCTCGCCTTCGCCATTGGGGAGTACGCTCAGATCAGCTGTAACTTGATCGATCCGTGGGCCGTCGGACCGTCGCGCGTCTACGACCAGGTTCGTTCACTGCTGCGTTCGGGGACGATTGACCACGCCGAACTGGTGGGCCTGATACCCCAAGAGGTCTTGGAGAATGAAGATCGAGAACGTTGGGAACAACTAGGGCTCAGCGAGCACACCACCATCGAGTCGAGGGTGGCTTAGCCCGCCTGCGCTCGGCGCTCAATGGCCCGGGCCCGGCGCAGGCGCCGGCGCTCGCGCTCGCTCATACCGCCCCAAATCCCGAACTTTTCCCCGTTATCGAGGGCGTACTCCAGACAGTCTTCGCGAACCACACAGCCGCGACAGACCTCTTTGGCCTCGCGGGTTGACGCACCGCGCTCGGGAAAGAAGAGGTCGGGATCAACCCCCATGCAGTTCGACCTCGCCTGCCAGCCACGATCTTCCATGCCGCTTAAGAGTTCGACGATTTCCACGTTGTGATCCTCCCCGTCGGTGACTTCTGCCACCGATGTAATTACAACGGTGTCATTGTTGCGGGAAATGGGGCACAATGCAAATCGAATTTTTAAACAACCTGGTGAGACGGGTTTTGAATTAGCCCGCTTGGCGGTGTTTTACGAAGTCGTCGAGGGCGTATGTTCCCAGATCGTTCACGTCGGTGTAGAACAGTCGCCCACCGTTCACGCGAGCGATCTGTTCGACGAAAGGAAACTGGCTCCGCTCGATATCGAGGGCGAAGGTATTGATCGTGATACCGGCTTTGGTGGTGCGAAGAACTTCGGCCATGGTCTTTTCCAGGGTTTCGCGCACCGGCGGCCAGGCGAAAAAGGGCTCGCCGGTGGAGGTCAGGTGCGCGGTTGGTTCGCCGTCGGTCACCACGACCACTTGACGCTCCCCGCGTTCGTTGCGCAGCAGGTGGCGACTGAGGGCTAAGGCGTGTTGCAAGTTCGTGCCGTAGTTGTAGTCGATGGTGAGGGCGGGAATATCGTCGATCTTGAGCTCTTGGGCTCGCTCTCCAAAACCGACCACGGCGACGAAGTCGCGCGGGTACTTCGAACGAATCAACTGGGTCAAGGCCAACACCATCTTCTTGGCCGGCACCAGGTTGCCCCGCATGGCCATCGAGAGCGAAAGGTCGATGGCGAAGACCGTGGCCGACCGTCGCGTCGCTTCGTACTCCTCCACTTCAAAGTCATCGGGGTGTAAGCGAATCGGCGTGCCCGCACCCGATCGGAGCAGCGCGTTGCGCAGAGTCTTGGGCAGGTGCAGGGAGAAGGGTTCGCCCGGCTCCCACGGTTTGGTCGTCTCCTCGCGGTCCCCGCCCCGCGCCAGGGTGGCGACGGGATGAGAGCCCAGGGTGGGTGAGTCGCGCAGTTGGTTGAAGATGTCCTTGAGGGCGATCTGGCCGATCTTTCGGATGCCTTTCGGGCTCAGTTTCAAACGGTTGCTCTGACGGTCGATGAAACCCTGATCCTTCAGTCCCTGCAAGGCTTTTTGTAGTCGCTGGACGTGACGGGCGGCGTCGTCGCCGAGGTTCCGGCGCACCGCCTCCACGTCGACCTCGGGCAGCCCTTGGGCCGCGTGGCTTTGGCCCAGGAACTCTTCTAGACCTTTTAGCTCACCCAACTGTTCGGCCACCGACGCGGCTTGGGCGAAGGGTGATCCGTTCTGGCCGCGCATGCGATGCGCGCGACTCCAGTCAATGTCCGGCGTCGCTTGGCGCAGGTTGGAGACGAGGCGGTTCATCGAAAAGTTCAGTTCCATGTTCTGCATCATCTGATCGAAGAGCGCGCGCAGTTCGCCCTGTTGCTCCGAGGAGAGCGAGTTGAACATCGCTTCGGCCGCGGCGGCTCGCTCGGCCATCATGCGCACCACGTCCTCCAGCGTTTCGGCCCCCGGAAAGTAGTCGCCGAACTGGTCCATGAAACTCTCGAAGGTGGGGTCGAGGTCGTCGCCCCGTCGATCCTGCTCGATCATGGTCGAGAGCGCGTCCATCATGTCGCGCATGCGAGCGAGTTCCTCGGGGTCGGGACGACCCATGAACTCCTTGCTCTGTTCGAAGTAGGTGTCCAACACGTCGCGTTCGAGTTCGCTCATCATCTCGTCGAACTCTTCACGCGCAGTGGACGAGACAAACTCGTAGTTCCGGTACTCGCCCAGTCGCTCGGCCAGCCGGTCGCTCATGAGGTCGCGCTGCATCCTCTTTTGGTCAACCAGATCGCGCGTGACTTCCCGTCGTCGCTCGTCGCCCGAGGCCTCGGCTTCAGCGCTCAGCTCCTCGAGCTCGCCCGACTCGATGGCTTCAATGTCCTCCAGCCAGTCGCGGTAGCGCTGCATCTCGCCATCGGGGTCGGCCTGTTGTTCGAGCTCACGACGCTTGGCTCGCGTGCGTTCCAACATCTCACGCAGACCCTCGACTCGCTCGCCGTCCTCGTTGGTGTAGCCCTCACGCAGCAGACGATCCATGGCCTCGTCGAGGTCGCCGCTCTCCATGAAGTCGTCGGCCAGGTGCGCCAACAACTCCTCGACGTCGAGGTCATCGAAGTCATCGTCGTCACCGAAGCGGCGATAACCGTAGCGAACGGGCACTACCGAGTCCTCGACCGGTACAGAGCCCTCGCGCCCGAGGCGTCTTTCGCCAGTCGCTTGGTGAGATAGAGCCCTTCGAGGACAAACTCCACGGCGGCCGCCTTTTCACCGTCGCTCGCTCCGGGCCCGGCGATGCGCTCGACCGGGGCGTCCAGGGCCGGCATGGCGTCCAGTACGGCCAGATAGTCGGCGTCGGGAAGGTCGTCGCCGGTGTGCACGATGGCCTCGGAGTGAAAAGCCTCGACGATCTCACTGGCCTCTTCTAGAAGCACGTCGCCGAAGCACTGACGCACGGCCAGTGAGACGAGGGCGGCGATGACTTGATCGGAGTCGCTGTCGTCCATGGTGTCGAACTCGATCTTGCCCTGGGTGGACTGCACCATGGCGCTCAAGTCGCTCACGCGGGGCACGACGACCGCGTCCTTCGTCCGCAGCGTTCGTCGCAGGGCGTTGGCGATCACCGTCTCGTAGTTGGCGATGGAGAGACGCACCGACACCCCGGAGCTCTGCGAGATCACGTGACTACGCCGGGCCACGTGCGAGACCCGCGCCACGATGTCATCGATGAACCAGGGCACGACGATCGGTACCGGCGAGACCGGCAGGTGCGCTTCTTGGTGCATGATCTCAATCTCGGTCGACACCTCGTAGGGGTAGTGCGTGCGAATCTGAGAACCGAAGCGGTCCTTCAAGGGCGTAATGAGACGACCACGGTTGGTGTAGTCCTCGGGGTTCGCCGTCGCCACCACCAAGACGTCGAGCTCTAGTCGCACCAGGTGGCCGCGAATCTGCACGTCGCGCTCTTCTAACACGTTGAGTAGTCCTACCTGAATGCGTTCGGACAGGTCGGGCAGCTCGTTAATTGCGAAGATGCCGCGGTTCGACTTGGGCACCAGGCCGTAACTTAACGCGTTGGGGTCATCAAGGAAGAGGCCGCCGGCCACTTTGATGGGGTCAACTTCGCCGATGAGATCAGCCATGGAAGTGTCCGGAGAGGCGAGCTTCTCAGCGAAACGGCGACTGCGGTGGACCCAGGCGAGGGGCGTCTTGTCGCCCTTCTGATTGACCAGGTCCACGGCGAAGGCCGAGATGGGATGAAAGGGGTCGTCGCGCACGTCCGAGCCCGCCACGATGGGCAGCCACTCATCCAGGAGTTCCACCAGGGAGCGAATAATGCGCGTCTTCGCCTGGCCGCGCTCGCCCAACAAGATGATGTCGTGGCCGGCCAGCAAGGCCGTCTCTAACTGCGGCAAGACCGTGTCTTCGTATCCGAGGACCGAGGACGTGAGTGGTACGCCCGCCGCGAGGCGCGCCTCTAAGTTGCGCCGTATTTCGTCACGGATGGACTGGGGTTGGTAGTTCGACGAACGAAGCGCGCCGAGGGTCGTGGGCAGGTCGGGAGGGGTAATTGGGGTGCTCATAAAAGCACCCTAGAGGTTAGAACAGCGCCACTCCGCCTCACCGGGCCACTTATCAACAGCCTCTTTCGTCCCGCGGCGACCTTCTAGGGGACCTCCTCCTCGATGTCGCTCGGAGCTGGTCGCAGCCGTCGCACGATGTCGGCGCGATCCTTTACCCGCAGTTTGTGAGCGATGTTCGCGACGTGAGACCTCACCGTGGCCTGAGCGATGTAGAGACGGTGCGCGATCTGGGCGGTGGTGAGGCCCTCGGCCAACAACTCAATAACCTCGCGCTCTCGAGCCGAAAGACGGACACCGCTAAAGAGTTCGGACTGCGAGCGATGTCGAACGTCGTGGTTTCGCCACTCCGCCACCAGGCGCTTGACGAGAGTCCCGGGGAGGACGGCCTCGTCGGCTAAGACGCGGTGAATGAGCGCGGGAATGGTGGAGGGGTCTTGGCCCTTTAGCCAGTAACCGGACGCTCCCGCGGCTAGGGCGGCGAAGAGATCAGCGTCCTCGGCCGAGACGGTCAACATCACCACCGCGACCTCGGGAAACTCGCGATGGATACTCTCGGCCGCGCGGATGCCGTTACCGGGCATGCGCACGTCCAGCAGTGCGGCCATCGGTTTCGTCTCGCGCGTCGCCTGGACGGCGGCGCTGGCGTCTGACGCCTCCGCGCAGACGTCGAAACCGTCGTCCTCTAGGGCACGTCGAACTACGGCGCGGGTGGCGTCGTGATCATCGGCGATAACGACCCTGGGCGCCGTGACTACGTCCATAGGAGCTCCACCGTGGTGCCCGCCCCGGGGACCGAGACGATCGAGAGCGAGGCGCCCATCGAGGCGGCTTGCTCTCTCATACTGGCGACACCAAAACGACCGGTGTCGACCATGGCCTCGGAGTCGAATCCCACGCCGTTGTCGATAACGCGCAAGATCGGCACACCGTCCTCACTGGAGAGTTGAACGTTGACGCACTCGGCTCGACCATGTCGCACGGCGTTGGTCACGGCTTCGCGCACGATGAAAACAATCGCTTCTCGAGACCGCGGATCATCGAGTCCTTCCGCCGTGGGTGACGCCGCGTCAATGAACACGTTGTTGTCAAGCAGGGCGACACTGGACTGACCGAGATCCTCCGACAGTGTGGTGATGGTGCGACGAACTTCGGCGAGAGCCCGTTCCGCCGTGGTCTGAATTCGACGGTGCCACTCGTCGGAGCCACGTTCATCCGCCGTGGCGTAGAGATAGCTAGAGATGAGCGCCAACTCCTGCGCCGTGCCGTCGTGCAAGTCGAGCGCGACGCTTCGTTGGGCCTGGCGACGAGATGCCTCCGAGACGGTCGACCAGTACTGACGAATCTCGATGACCGCGCCCCAGGCCCAGGCACCGACCAGAGCCATGCGAAAGATGTCGCTCGGCTGCAGCCACTCTCCGTCCTGAGCCCCAAAGAGCCCCGAGCTGATCATGGCGAACGCGCCGAAGAGGCAGCCCGCGGCGATCCAGGAGAGGAACGAGTCGCCCAACCGGGTCGACTCCTGGGTCAAGCGCCAGCCCGCCGCGAAGAAGAGAAGCGCCCCCAGGAACTCCACCAGCACCGACGCCAACCGGGAGGCCGGAACGGGGTGCATGAGGCCCCCGTGGGTGATGGGGGCGAACCAGACCAATAGCACCAAAGCCAGTGCCGCCACTAGTCCCGGTGCGTACAAGGTGCGGCGACGCTGTCGACGCAGGCCCGTGGTCGCGGAGGGCTCGCCCACCATCGTCGAGGAGAGGACGTACCAGGCCGCTAGAATTTTCGTCAGGCTGCCGCCCCAGAGCTCCAGCCGCTCGCTGAAACCATTGCCCACCGAGTTCGGGTTAATGAGATCAGGCACGACCTTGAAGAACATGTGCACCCAAGCGAGAAGCAGAACCGCGAAGAGGACCAAGAGATCGCGATTATCGAGAAAGCGCCGATAGCGGCCGAGCATCAAAAGGGCGACCAAGGTACCCGTCAGCGCGATCGAGGTCTGCACGACCGCGTCGACGACCGGGGCGCGACGATTGATCAAAGTATCGGGGGCAACCCACGCCACCACCAGGACCGCCGCCGACGCCACCACCACGAGGATGTTGCGAACAGTGGTCCGGTTCATAACGAGATGGTAGAGGGAGCGACGCGCGAGTGCGTGGAAAAGCGTCAACGTTGACCAAAACCAACATTCCGAGCCCGACGCGACCGCCGACACCCTGCGTACCCTGTGCCTGCAACGGGAACGACGTTGCGGGCGCGAGGCGAAGGGCGAGGGCATGTTAGGAACAACGTTGGGTTGGGCACTGGTGGCGTTAGGGGTAACGCTGGCCTTGGTCCCCGTCCTCTATGGAATGCATTTGGCCGTGGTGGAGGAGAAGATCAGGCACCTCCGCTCGGCTCACGTGGTAGCCATACCGCTCGAGACGGCGACCTCGTGTCCGTCGTGCGGTGAGCCCGTCAAGGTGGCACCGATGCAGTTCGAGACGCAGGCCAACGAAGACCTCTCCGTCGCGAGTTAGCCGCGGCGCTTTCTCGTAGCGCCGGTTTTCACTGTTCTCTCGTAGGGCGCGACTACTCGTCGGCGACGATCGACCCCACGCGATCGGCGACCCCGGGGTCGCGCTTGACGAGTACCGAGGCGTAGATGATCGCCAAGACGATTGCACCGAGCGCCGCGTAGGGATACCAGTTGTATGGCTGGGACTGACCAGGCTTGGCCAGGTAGTACAGCGGGACCAGAATCCAGAGCACCCCGATCGCCGGTAAGACGGCGTGGCGGAAGGAGTTGAAGAGCTCGGGGTGATGGCGCCGGTAGTAAAACGGCAGCGCCAGGTTGGAGAGTCCGTAGACGAGAAGCACCAAAATCGTGCCGAAGGTCGCGGAGTAGTCGTACATGGCGAACGCGCTCATCGGTCCGGAGGAAGAACCTCCGATGATGTGCCCGAGTCCCCAGATGCCGATGATGAGGAGGCTGATGCCCAAGAAGAAGCCCAGCGCGTTGATGGGCGTGCGTCGCTTGGGATCGACTTTGCCAATAAACGTGGGCAACAAACCCTCACGGCCGGCGTTGAAGATCAACCGCGCTTGTGAGTTCGTGCCCGCGATGAGAGCCCCCAAGGTGGACGTCATGCCCGCCAAGAGCGCGAAGAACAAGATGACCGCGAAGGACTCCTTAGCCACGGTGACAAAGGGAATGGCCGAGCTGCCCAACGTGCCGACGTTGTCCTTGAATCCCACCACGGTCGAAAAGGCGAAGAAGGTGTACATAACAAGCATGATGCAGATCGAGGTGAAGACGGCCTTGGGCACGTTCTTGCGGGGATTGTCGGTCTCCTCGGCCAGCGCCGCGGAGTTCTCCCAGCCGATGAAGAGGTAGATGGCCAGGGGAAACCCGGCGGCCAGCCCTTTGAAGCCACCCGTGATGTTCTTCGGCTCAAAGGGCTGAAAGTTGATGTGGCTGTGAAACTTGACCAACGAGATGATGGCGACGATCGTCATGATGGTGATCTCGAAGGCAAAGAAGAATCCCGCGATCTTGGTGGAGATGGCGATGCCCCTGGCCATCATGAAGGCGGCGAAGGCCAGGAAAACGAGGACCCACACGATCCACGGCACGCTCTCGAGTCCCGAGACGTTGTAGTTCTGGAGGATGTACTGAAAGAACCCACCGACGATGGCGATGACCGAGGCCATCGCCGCGATGTAGCCGCACCCCGTGAGAATCGCCGTCGTTACCGCGGTACGCCCACCGAAAGTCTTGCCCACAAAGGAGATGAACCCTCCGGTTGACGGCAGAACTTTCGTGAACTCCGAAAGTGTGTTACCGAGAAAGAGAATGGCCACACCCGCGGCAATGATGGTCAGTGGCGACGCCAGGCCCGCCGTAAAGGCGAGGTAGCCAAAGGCGAAATAGAAACTCATGGCCGGTCCGATGTTGGCCATGGTGGCGGCGGAGATGTCGAGGAGTCCTAGGGCTCCTTGACGAAGTCGTTCGTGCTCTCCATAGACGACGGGTACTTTCGCACCTAGTGAATCCGGCGTAAAACCTTCGCTCATCTTTCCCCCCAGAACGATGTCATGGTGCTCGTGAGAACACCTGGGCAAAAAGTTAGTTGAGTTTCGCGAGGCTCAAGAACGATCTGACGACTGGTCCTCAGCAACAGGCCGAAGTCGTGCGATACCACTGCGAGCCTATGACCAGACTCTCAGCATCGCCCGCACCGGCGCAGCTCCCTTGCCATCAAGGCCGCGTCGTGCCCGTCTTGAGCCGTAGATGAGGTAGTGCCTCTCTAGACCCGCTCCGCGGGGCCGTGACGAGTGGAACGATGGGTTCGCGCAACGATATTTCCTCCGGGGCGATAGGCCAGATGGGCGGCCCGAGGTGCATCGAGGAGGGCGAAGTCACATCGAGCGCCGAGACCCAGGTGTCCGATGTCGTCGCGGCGAAGGGCCAGCGCGCCACCCTTGGTCGCGCTCCAGAGCGCTTCGTCCACGCTCATGGCCATCTCTCGCACCGCCAAAGCGATCACGAAGGCCATGCTGGTCACGTAGGACGATCCGGGATTGCAGTCCGTGGCGAGAGCGACCGTCGCCCCCGCGTCGAGGAGCCGACGGGCTGACGGATAGGGAGAGCGAGTCGAGAACTCGGCCCCCGGAAGCAACGTCGCCACCGTCGCGCTCGCGCTCAGAAGATCGATGTCGTTGTCCTCTAAGTAGGTGCAGTGGTCGACACTCGCGCAGTCGAGCTCCACCGCCAACTCGATGGCGCCGCTGTGCGCGAGTTGATTGGCGTGCAACCGAGGGGACAGCCCGGCGCTACGACTCGCTTCCAAGATCACTCTCGCCTCCTCAACGCTGAAAGCGCCGCGGTCGCAGAAGACGTCGGCCCACTTGGCCTTGGGTGCACACGCCGCGAGCATCGTCGTGGTCAAGAGAGTGAGGTAGCCCGGGCGATCACTCTTGAACTCGGGCGGCACGATGTGCGCTCCCAGCCACGTGACCTCGTCGCTGAAGTGGCGGGCTACGCCCAACTCACGCTCTTCGCCACCCACAGTGAGTTCGTAGCCCGACTTAATCTCGATCGTGGTGACGCCGCCCAAGAGCAGTTCGTGTACGCGCTTTCGCGCGCCACTCAGAAGTTCTTCATCCGACGCGGCGCGCGTTGCCTCGACGGTACGCGTGATCCCCCCGCCGTCGTAGTGCACCCCGGCCATGCGGGCTTCGAACTCGTCGCTGCGCTCGCCCGCGAAGACGAGGTGGGTATGGGAGTCCACGAAGCCGGGAATCACCGCGCGGCCCTCGGCGTCGAGCGCGTCGTCCGCATCGGGAGCTTCGTCGCTGGGGCCTACCCACAGCACTTCGTCGTCGTCCACCACGAGGGCGGCGTCAATGAGTCGCCCCCATCGACTCTCGTCACCGAGGGTGGGGTCGTTGGTGGTGAGTTCGCTGATGTTGGTGACAACGAGCGTGCCCATCAGGTCTCGCGCATCGGCACGCGCAGGCCCGTGCGCTCGGCCGTTTCGTCGGCGATCTCGTAACCAGCGTCCACGTGACGCAGTACCCCCATCGCGGGGTCGTTAGTAAGAACCCGTGACAGTTTCTCCCGCGCGAGCGCCGTGCCGTCGGCGACGCAGACCTGACCCGCGTGGATGGACCGACCGATACCCACTCCGCCGCCGTGATGGATCGAGACCCAGGAGGCGCCCGAGGCGGTATTGACGAGGGCGTTCAGTAGGGGCCAGTCAGCGATGGCGTCCGAGCCGTCGATCATCGCTTCGGTCTCGCGATAGGGCGACGCCACGGAGCCGCTGTCGAGGTGGTCACGGCCGATAACGAGCGGCGCCTTCACCGCACCGGAGGTCACCAAGTCGTTAAAGGCCACGCCGGCCTTGTCGCGCTCGCCGTACCCGAGCCAGCAGATCCGAGCGGGGAGTCCTTGAAAGGCGACCTTGTCCTGGGCCTTGGTGATCCAGCGGCGCAGGAGATCGTTCTCGGGAAAGAGGTCCAGGACCGTTTGGTCGGTCACGGCGATATCGGCCGGATCGCCCGAGAGCGCGGCCCAGCGAAACGGTCCCTTTCCTTCGCAGAAGAGGGGGCGAATGTAGGCCGGCACGAAGCCCGGATACTCAAAAGCGCGGCCGTAGCCGCCGAGTTGCGCCTCACCGCGCAGCGAGTTGCCGTAGTCAAAGACTTCCGCCCCCTCGTCCATAAAGCCGACCATGGCTTCTACGTGGCGCACCATGGAGGTCCTCGCGCGGTCGGTGAACTCCTCGGGCTTCTTCTCGGCGTAGTCGTGCCAGTCGCTGAGGTCGATACCCTCGGGCAGGTAACTTAAGGGGTCGTGGGCCGAGGTTTGATCCGTCACGATGTCGACCTCCACCCCGCGCCGCAGCAGTTCCGGCAACACGGTGGCCGCGTTGCCTAAGAGGCCGACGCTGAGCGCCTGGCGACTCTTCTTCGCCGCGAGCACGCGTTCGAGGGCGTCGTCGAGATCGTCGGTCCACTCATCGAGGTATCGCTGATCGACTCGGCGCTGTAGTCGGGTGGGGTCCACGTCAATACAGAGGCAGACGCCGTCATTCATGGTGACCGCCAGAGGTTGCGCACCCCCCATGCCGCCGGCACCACTCGTCACCGTGAGCGTGCCCGCCAACGTGCCGTGGAAACGCTTGGCCGCCACGGCGGCGAACGTTTCGTACGTCCCTTGCAGGATGCCCTGGGTGCCGATGTAGATCCACGAACCGGCGGTCATCTGTCCGTACATGGTGAGGCCGAGCGCCTCCAAGCGGCGAAACTCCGGCCACGTGGCCCAGTCGGGCACCAGGTTGGAGTTAGCGATCAAGACTCGCGGGGCCCACTCGTGCGTGCGCAACACCCCAACCGGGCGCCCGGACTGCACCAACATTGTCTCGTCGTCCTTCAGGGTGGTCAGGGTGCGTATGAGGGCGTCGAAACTTCGCCAGTCTCTCGCCGCTTTACCGGTACCGCCGTAGACGACGAGGTCGTCGGGCCGTTCGGCCACCTCAGGATCGAGATTGTTTTGCAGCATGCGCATCGCGGCCTCTTGGGGCCACCCCTGCGCAGTGATCGAGCTACCTCGGGCCGCTCGAACGGGACGGGCGCCTTCCATGGTTCCTCCTAGTGCAGCGTGACGTAACGCGCAGCGATGTCGAGCAGCTCGCGATTCGCCACCAGATCCGAGACCGCGGCGATCTCGGGCGAGAGCCAGCGGTCCGGTCCCGGCCCACCCGAGACCGCGTTGACGCGCTCGGCGATCGCAGCCGTCACGGGGGACGGCGCCAGAGGCGCACGAAGTTGGAGAGCTCGCGCCGCGGCGAGTAGTTCGATCGCCACCACGTCACGAAAGGCGTCGAGGGTCGTGCGTAGTTTCCTCGCCGAGTGCCAGCCCATGGAGACGTGATCCTCTTGCATCCCTGAGGAGGGAATGGAGTCGACACTGGCCGGTGCGGCCAGACGTTTCATCTCGGTGACCAACCCCGCTTGCGCGTACTGGGCGATCATGAGACCAGAGTCCACGCCGGCCTCGTGAGCCAAAAACGGCGGGAGCCCGAAACTTCGATTGACGTCCAGCAACCGATCGGTCCGGCGCTCGGACATGGAGGCCACGTCGGCCAGGGCGATGGCTAAGAAGTCGAGGACGTAACCGATGGGCGCGCCGTGGAAGTTGCCGTTCGACACCAGCGAACCGTCCAACATCACCGACGGGTTGTCGATCGCCGCCGCTAACTCAATGTCGGCGACCCCGGTGGCGTAGGAAAAGATGTCGCGCGCCGCGCCGTGCACCTGGGGGGCGCAGCGCAGCGAGTAGGCGTCTTGGACTTGTGAGGGATCGTCCAGGTGCGAGCTGACGATATTGGAGTCGGCCAAGAGCGCGAAGAGATTCTCGGCGCTGTCGAGTTGCCCGGGGTGAGGCCGCAGTTCGTTCACTTCGGCGGAGAAGACGCGGTCGGTTCCGCGCAGCGCCTGAATCGAGAGCGACGCGGCAATATCCATCTGTCGCAGCAGCGCGAGTCCGTCGTCGAGGGCCAAAATAAGTTGGCCCAACATGCCGTCCGTCCCGTTAATGAGGGCGAGCCCCTCTTTCTCGGCCAACTCAACGGGCTCCAGTCCCGCGTCGGCCAGCGCGTCGTCCGCCCGGCGTCGGACGCCGCCGGCGTCACGAACGTCCCCCTCCCCCATGAGGGCCAGGGCCACGTGAGCCAGGGGGGCGAGGTCCCCCGAGCAGCCCAGGGAACCGTACTCGTGAACGATCGGGGTGATGTTGGCGTTCAAGAGTGCGGCGTAGGCCCGGGCCGTGGACGCCCGTACACCGGAGACGCCGCTGCAGAGATTGCTCAGTCGCGACACCATCATGGCGCGCACGACCTCTCCTTCAACTTCGGCTCCCACCCCGGCTGCGTGCGAGCGAATAAGGGACCGCTGGAGGTCCCGTCGAAGTTCGGGCGAGATACTGGTGGTGGCCAACGAGCCGAAGCCGGTGGAGAGACCGTAGATGGGCTCGCCACTCGTGACGAGGGCGTCAATGGCCTCTCGCTGACGGTGCAGACGTTCTATCACCTGCTCGCTCAGTTCGAGGGGCTCAAAAAATCGAGCCACCGCGATCAGTTGTTCCCTCGACAGGGGTTCCACGCCCAGGACGATGGTCACGCCGCTCTCCTTCTCACGCCAGCGAGCGCCTCTAACACCAACAGAGCCGCCAAACGAACCGTCCGCTGATCGGGGCTGTCCTGTTCCACGTCCACCTCGGTGAAGTCAATCGCCACGACCGATTTATAGGAGGTGACTTCGCGCACGAAGTTCCTCACCTCATCGGCGCTCAGTCCCCCCGGCGCCGACGCGGGACAGCCCGGAACCACCGAGCGATCAGCGGCGTCCAGGTCGACGTCCACGTAGACCTTGCGACCCCCGTGACTCGCGATCTCCAAGGCGCGCCGGGCAATCGAGGCGGCATCTTCATGGTGAAAGGCGTCGCGTTCGATGATCCGCACGCCTCTCTCCAAGGACTCGCGCGCGTACGCGGCCGAGTTCGAGAAGTCCCCCAGACCGACTTGCACCACGTGTCGAGGATCGAGCCCCTCGTCGAGCAGTTGACGCACGGGAGAGCCGTTCGATCGACCTTCGCGCATGTCGAGATGGGCGTCGAGGGTGATAAGTCCGAAGTCCTCGACGTGATCCTTGGCCAGGGCGCTGAGCGCGTGCCAGGTCGCGGCGTTATCGCCGCCCAGGACTATCGTCAGCGCCGCGAACCTTTCGATCGTGGCGAGGGCGTCGGCCACGCGTTCGTGTCCACCCTCACCGTCGGGATCCTCGACGTCACCGTGGTCCACCAGCACCACGTTCTCCGCGAGGTCGAATCGACCGTGAAAGGACCAGGTGGAGTAGCGCTCCAGGGCCGCGCGCACCGCCGCGGGCGTGCTCGACGACGAGCGCGTGGAGACGGAGGTTGAGTAGGTAGAGACCCCGAAGAGGGCGACGTTGCGACGGCCCACGATGGGCTCATCGCGCAACAACGAGGCGGCCGAGGGCCAGTGGGGATCGGTCGTGGCGGCCATCCAGCCCATGTTAGGCATACGACCTTGTTCCGATGAACCTGATAACTGGGCCCAAAACGATCGCGCCCGGAGGCGGAGCCGCTAGCGGTCGACGGTTCTCACGCCGCTCTCGGCGGGCTCGTCCGGCTCTTCTTCGATGAAGAGAGGGACGCGCTCCGGGCGCAGTTCGTGCTCAATGTCCTCGCCGTAGCGCGGCGTCGGGGTGGCGACGTACTCACCCTCGGCGGTGCGAGTAACGAGGTTCGGAGTTTTACGTTTACCCCCGCCCGCCACGCCCTGGAGTTCTTTGCAGATCTTGTAGGTGATCGGGTAGGCCACGATCGGCGACAAGATCACCAAGACGCGCATGGCCCACAGAACGGTGTTGAGTGAGAGATGAAAGAAGTTGGCGATGACGTCGGTCGAACTCGCGATGAAGAGCATGGCCAAGAGAGCGAACATGGCCATGCCGGCGGCGGTGCGCTTTGGTCTATCGCGCGGTCGATCCAGGAGATGATGGATCTCGTTATCTCCGGTCAACTTTCGTTCTATGAGGGGCCAGGCGAAACACAAGTTGAAGATGATGCCGGGGAAGAGGACGGCCGGGATGAAGACCTCGAGAGGCCACGTATGGCCGAAGCCCGTGAACTCCCACGACGGGAAAATGCGCAGCGCGCCGTCGAGGAAACCCATGTACCAGTCGGGCTGGACGGCGTAGGAGATGCGCGCCGCGTCGTAGGGCCCGAACTGCCAGATCGGGTTGATCTGCGCGAAGGCCCCGAGTAGCGCGATGACGCCACCCACGATGAAGAGAAAGCCCGTGGTCTTGGCCATGAAAACGGGGTACATCGGAGAACCCACCACGTTCTCTTCGGTCTTGCCCTCACCGGGGAACTGGGTGTGCTTCTGTCTCACCAACAAGAAGAGATGCGCCCCAACTAATCCGATAATGATGAGCGGCACGATCAAACAGTGCAAGATGAAGAATCTCGGTATGACGGCCGTACCGGGGAAGTTACCCCCGAAGACAAAGAAGGCCAGGTACGTGCCCACAAAGGGAATCGACAACATGATCGAGTACGCGATGCGGATTCCGGTGCCCGACACCAGGTCGTCGGGCAGGGAGTAGCCGAGAAAGCCGTTGGCGATCGCCAGGATCAAGAGGGTGAGACCTATCGTCCAGTTGAGCTCACGGGGCTTGCGGAACGCGCCGGTGAAGAACACGCGGGCCATGTGCACGACGATGGCGCCGACAAAAATGTCGCAGGCCCAGTGGTGCATCTGACGCATCAACAGACCGCCACGCACGGCGAAGGAGATGTTGACCGTCGACTCGAACGCCTCGGTGACGCGCTGCCCGTTCAAGGGCTTGTAGGCGCCGTGGTAGATCACCATCGCCGAACTCGGTACGAAGTAAAGAGTGAGAAAGACGCCCGTGACGAGAAGTATGAGGAACGAGTAGAGGGCAATCTCTCCGAGCATGAAGGACCAGTGATCGGGGAAGATCTTGTCCATGAAGGTTCGCCCGCCCTTGGCGATACCGAGGCGATCGTCCAGCTCGTTGAGCGACTTGCCGATCTTGCCGTAGGGGCCTTCGGCTTCGCGCTTGGCTCGCTTGGTGTTGGGAGTCGTCGTGTCGCTCATGTCGTCGTACGCTCCCAGAAGCCAGGGCCCACCGGTTGGTGGTAGTCACTTTGCGAACGGATATAGCCGTCCGCGTCGATGTAGAGCGGCAGTTGCGGCAGAGGGCGCGGCGCGGGTCCAAACTCCGGAATAGCGCCGTTGGTGACGTTGAACATCGACTGGTGGCAGGGACAGACCAGCACCTGCAGCTCCTGCTCATAGAGACCGACGGGACACCCGAGGTGCGTGCACATCTTGGAGTAGGCCAGGTAACCCTTCGGTCCCCACGACTCTCGGCCCTTTTGCGTGACGTAGTCCTCATCGGAGATGCGGATTAAAACGGTTTGGTCGACGGCCTGTCCGCGGTCGGTGTTCTGCGTGCCTTCGGGAAAGACGGTGATGATCGATCCGACGGTCAACTCTCCGACGTTCACGCGTCGACCCGTTTGATCCACGGCGAAGGAGCCCTTGCGCCAGTCGGTGTGAAAGAGCGTGCCCTTGGGAAGAGGCCCCAAGCTTCGCAGTAACGGGAAGATCGCCACGATGCTGAAGACGCCGAGTCCTCCACCGAGCAGTCCGGCCAGCATCTTGCGCCGTTTGACCACACCGCCGCCTCGCTCGACGATGGCGGCCGCGAAGGCGTCGCGATCAGCTTCGGAGTTCGCGAGGGGGTGACGTGACTCCATAAAGGGCCCACGTGGCATGAGGTACTTGCCCCAGGCCACCAGACCCACGCCCAAGAAGAAAAGCCCGAAGCCCATGGTGGCGCCGAGGATCCAGGGCTTGGCGTTAACCCAGTAGGCGGCGCCAAATCCCGCCACGCCCAGCAGCCCCAACACGAACGTGAAGGCGGTGACGTGTTCGACCGTGTCGGGATTCTTAGCGGCCGGCTGCAGGTGCGGATCGTTCTCACTAACGGTGCCGATCTCTACGGGGGTGCGGTGTTCGTGGTCGCTCACGAGCGCTCCCCGATCCAGTAACACACGAGTACCAGCAGACCGACCCCGATGAGAAGGCCGACGAAGCCTTCGGCGACCGGTCCCAGTCCTCCGAGACCAAAACCACCGGGGTTGTTGGGGTGCTGAATCTCGGTGGTCACGTAAGCGACCACGTCGTCAACCTGTTGGTCGCTCAGGTTGCCCGTGAAGCGCGGCATGTCGCCCGGACCAGTGCGTACCGCTTCGACGACCTGAAAGGCCGGGATGTGACGAAGGGACGGCGCGAACGTGCTCTCAGCCAAGGCGTCGCCGTCACCTTCAATGGTGTGGCAGGCCGCGCAGTTCAGAGCGAAGATCGCGGCACCTTCGGCGACGTTGGCGTTCTTCAGGTGAGGCGTAGGGATACTGGGGTAGCTCGGCGAGAGCGAGTTCACCCAGGCCGAGATAGCGAGGGCCTGATCGGGGGTGAGGGCGGGCTGACGTCGGGGTGCTTCAATGGCGCGCACGTTCTTAGCGGGCATACGACCAGAGTCGACCCAGAAGTCGATGGTGGCGGGTCCCAGGCCGACCAGGTCGGGGTAAGCGCCCGAGGTGCCACTGGCTGGCACCCCGTTGGCCTCGTCGCCGTGGCACGACGCGCAGTTCTCCATGTACAGCGCTTCGCCCAGATCGTTCAAGGAGGTGGACGGGGCTTGGTAGGTGATGTATTTGTCGCCGTACTTGACGACGAGGCCGTTCTTCTTCACCACGATCGTGGAGTTGGGGGTGCCCGCGTTCTTGCGAGTCGTCTGGCCGTAGGTGGAGGCATTAGCTGGCGCTAAGAACAACAGCACCGGACCGGCCGAGAGCACGAGGCACGCAGAAAGCAGTAGCGCGCGCCGAGGGAGAGAGAGCGTCACACCCACTACTTCAACAAGAAGAGGGCCGAGTACAGCCCGATCCAGACGACGTCCACAAAGTGCCAGTAGTAGCTGACCGCTTGAAACGTGGCCAACTCACCGGGGTCACCTTGACGACCGCGCATACGAAAGAGCAGAAAGAGCATGGCCACCAGACCGAGGAACACGTGGAGTCCGTGCAGGCCCGTCGTAATGAAGAAAATCGAGCCATAGGAGTTGGTGTACCAACGCGTTGCCAGGTGAGTCCACTCGTAGGCCTGGTTCGACACGAACAAGGTGCCCATCACGATGGTGGCGATAATCCAGTTTCGGGCGGCACCGCGGCGGCGGTGCTCAATGAGCCAGACGGCTCGCTGCATGGTGAAGGACGAGGCGATCAGGATCACGGTGAAGATGCCCGCTTGAATCGTGTCGAGCTTCGTGCCGACGGGCGGCCAGGACGCAAGGTGCGCGCGAATGGTAAATAATGCGGCGAAGAGTCCCGAGAAGAACATCAGCTCAGAACCGAGCCAAATCATCACGCCGATCGCCAACATCGGCGGTCGATCGTGGACGATCTTCTCTTGCTTCGCCAGGCTATCGGGGGAAACTGCCTGACTCACGCCTACATTTCTAGTAGAAATCGTGACCCCCGAGTGACGCTCTGGGAGATACGTTCTATCGAAGCGTGGGCGGAAGTTGCTGACTCGCAATGACGGCGAGTCTTCGTGTCGGGCGTGTTAACGCGACGTACAAGGTGCGCAGTCCGCGCGGTGTGGTACTGGTGTCGTCGAGAGCGCCACGATTAGCGATCTGACCAGGTTCAACAACGACCACCGCGTCGAACTCCAGACCGTTCGCGCCTTCCGCCGAGAGCACCACGAGGTCGGCCGAAAGTCCTCTCGACTCTTGGTCTCGCGGATCGACCGCGTCGAGTCCACCCGCGCGCAACGTCGACACAATTTCGGCTACGCGAATGCCCGGCACGATCACCGCGGTGCGTCCCGGAGCGACGGAGTCGATCTCGTTTTTGACTAACGCCACGAGTGCGTGGTCGAACTCGTCACTGGACACTTCGAGGACCGTCGGAGAGGTTCCGGCGCGGCGTACGGGGCGCGGCGGTTCCAGTCCAGGGGCGGCCGCGAGCAGTGTGGCTGCGGCGAAGTCGAGCACCTCTTCGGGCGTGCGATAGCTCACCGTCAGGTCTACGCGTACGGGATCACGGCGCGGTGCGAGCACCTCGAGAAGCGCGTCCCACGACGCGGACGATCCGGCCGTGGTGGCCTGACCCATGTCACCGACGATGGTCATGGAGCCCGTGAGGTCCCGTCGCTTCAGCACGCGAAGCTCCATCGGCGAGAGGTCCTGGGCCTCGTCCACCACAATGTGGCCGTAGGTCACGAACTCGGCTTCATCGAGCTCTTGAGATTGAGCGACCGCCAACCGCTGCGCTTCGCGAAGGGCCGCGGCGCGGTGATCACCGGAGTACGCATCAAGGTCCACGCCCGCCAAGACGTTGTTCTCCGCCGGCTTTGGCTGCGGTCGGGGTCGGCGGCGCGGACCCACCAGCACGCGCGCCTCGTCAATCAGCGCGGCGTCCGCTTTGGTCCAGGCGATCTCCTCGCTCGACGTAAAGCGAGGGCGGTAGAGCAGTTCGATCTCGTCGTCACTCAACACGCCCTTGCCCGCGGCCTTCAACAGTGCCGGCGCGCCGAGGAGGTCGTGCAACAGTTCCTGTCCGGAGAGTCGGGGCCAGATGCGCTGCAGGGCCTCTTTGAACTGTGGCGTCGAGCGAATCAGGTCGGCCAGTTCGCCCACCGCGTTGACCTCTTCTGTCGAGTCGTGCACGAAGCGGTCGTGGTACTCGTGGGCGAGTCGCGTGGCCAGCTCGCGTCCGACCGCGGAGCGACGCTGGTTGTGGTTACCCGGTCGTCGGCGCGCTCGCTCGACGGCCTCGGCGGTGTACGACGCGCGCAAGACGACGATCGCTCGGCCCACCGGGATCTCCACGTCGCTGCGCAGGGCCCGTTCGCGCGTGCGAAGAGCGCGAGCCAACACCTTGGCCATTCGGAGGTCGCCCTTCAGTTCGTCCACCTCTTCGAAGTCAACGGCGCGCACTTCGACGTTGGTCACCAGACCGGCGATGGTGGAGAGCGTGACGCCCGACTCTCCGAGTGAGGGCAGCACGTTTTCGATGTAGTTCAAGAACAAGGGGTTCGGACCGACCACCAAGACACCCTGACGTTCCAGGGTCGCGCGGTGCGTAAAGAGCAGGTAGGCGGCGCGATGCAGCGCGACGGCCGTTTTTCCCGTCCCCGGGCCACCTTGCACGAGTAGCACGCCGGCCAGCGGACTGCGGATAATTTGATCCTGTTCGCCCTGAATCGTCGCGATGATGTCGCCCATGCGACCGGTGCGCGCCCGTCCGAGCGCCGCCAGCAAGGCACCAGGACCGCCGACCGCGAGGCCACCCTCGATCAGTCCTTCGGCGGTCGCGGAACGAACTTCATCTTCAGGCAGATCGAGTTCCCCGTTGGCGTCGGCGAAGTACTCATCCTCCACCCCGGTCACTTGATTGGCGTGAATCGCCACGTGACGACGTCGCGCGAGACCGAGTGACTCGACCCCCGTCGCTCGGTAAAAGGCTTCGGCCACGGGAGCTCGCCAATCAATGACCAGGGGGTTGAGGGACTCGTCGGAGACGGCCAGACGACCGACGTGATACGTGTCGCCCACCGCTTTGGCATTCACGATTCCGTTACCGTGCCCGTTCGAGTGGGCGTTGCCGTTGCCGTTGCCGTTGGCTTGATAGTCAATGCGACCAAAGAAGAGCGGTTGGTCTCCTATGGCGAGTTGATCGAGTCGGTGCAGCGCGGTACCCATGACCACGTCGCGCTCGACGAGGTCGCCGGCACCGCGCATGTTCGCGACGGCCGCGCTGTCGCGCAAAGAACGCGCACCTTGGCGCATGTGATCAAGTGCCTCTAGGGCGAGATCGAGGAACTCTTGCTCCTCGGCAATCTCACGCTCGTGCGCCATTGACGACCTCTCTGTAGTTCCCAAAAACGGGAAGATTCAAGTCTAATGGGAACGACGGAACGCTCGAAGTACGACGTCGCTGTCCTTTCAAACGTCAATGACCCGTTGGATTACGCTTCGCGCGACCGACACCGTGAGGTCGATTCGAGATCACCGAATCGTCGTGAACGTCAAATCAACGCCTCACGGGAGGACCTCAGAATCAGATTCGCTAGCCCCCCTGCGCCGACTCCCTGCGCTCGAACCGGGGAGGCTTTATGCTTCGTCTCCGACAGAAACGCAGTAATCCAAGGGTTTTTCAAGTTATAAGAGGAATCTCTCGATATTGTTCTCTCGAAACGATACTGTCGAGTGATGACCACTCCTGAAACAGCGAACGAGTCCACCGAAGTGTCCGTGATGCCCGAGATGCGCCACATCACCGATCCCAAGACCATGCGCGCACTCACCCATCCGGTTCGGCTCGCGTTGCTCGAAGCGCTCGCCCTCGAAGGGCCACTGACGGCCACGCAGGCCGGAGAACTTATTGGTGAGTCGCCCACCACGTGCTCGTTTCACTTTCGCCAACTTGCGAAATATGGCTTCGTCGAAGAGGCGGGCGGGGGGCCCGGGCGTCAACGGCCCTGGAAGCGAGTCGACGTCTGGATGAACTTCAGCGATACGAATGACGACCCTGAGGCCAACATCGCGGCCAAGGGGCTTGAGCGACTCCTCTTCGAACGTGGCGTGGCGCGCATTCGGCGTTTCTACGAGACGAAGGCCGAGCTCCCCAAGGTGTGGCAAGAGGCCTCCGACAGTACGCAGGCCGTCCTCTACGTGACACCGGAAGAGTTGAGAGAGGTCACCACGCAGCTTCTGTCGATCCTCAAATCGTTTCATCCCCGACTGGAGAACCACTCGCTACGGCCCGAGAACTCAATGCCCATCGAACTACTCGTCTTCGCCTTCCCGGTGCAGGGTCCGAGCGTGATGCCGTGAGCGCGCGCAAACTTTTCTCCCTCCGCGACGCGCGCGTCTACTTGATTGGGCAAGGACTCTCCCTCTTCGGGGACACCTCGCTGTTCTTGGCGCTCGGTATATGGGTGAAGGAGCTGACGCACTCCAACGCCGACGCCGGCCTCACGTGGTTCTTCGGAACACTGGGGTTTCTGTCGTCCCCCGTGGCGGGCATGGTGGTTGATCGCGTCCGTCGCCGACCGACGCTCATCATCGCCAACGTTCTGGGGGCGCTGTTAGTACTGCTCCTTCTCTTCGTTCACACCTCGGCCCAGTTGTGGATCATCTACACCACGATTTTCCTCTACGGAGTTGCCGGGACGTTTATCGGCTCCGCTCAGTCGGCGTTTCTGACGATCCTGCTGCCCGCTGAGTTGTTGGGCGACGCCAACGGTTTCCTTCGCACGGTGCGAGAGGGTCTGCGCCTGGTGGCTCCTTTGGTGGGCGCTGGTCTCTTCGTCCTCATCGGCGGCCACTGGATCGCCGTCATCGACTCGGCAACCTTCGTCGCCGCCGCCCTCACGGTCACGGTGTTGCACGTTCGAGAAGAGCCGCTCACGCGAACGCCCAGCCACTTCCTCGAAGAGATCTCCGGGGGCTTTCGACACGTGGGACGAACTCCCATACTTCGCCGCACGGTGATCGCCTTTGCCGTGGCCCTCAGCGTGGTGGGTTTTGCCGAGACCGCCATCTTCGCCGTGACGAGCAACGAACTGCATCGCCCCGCCAGTTTCATCGGTGTTCTGGTGGCGGCGCAGGGCGTGGGTGCGGTCGTTGGAGGTCCCCTGTCAGCTCCCATGATGCGCCGGCTCGGTGAGCGTTGGCTCAGTGGCCTGGGCCTCTTGCTCTTCTCCGTCGGGGCGGTGCTCTACGAGGGTGGTTCGCTGCCGATCGTCCTGGTGGGATCGGTACTCTTTGGCTTCGCCCTACCGCCCGTCATTGTGGGTGCCTACACCCTCGTGCAGGTGCGCACCCCGGCCGAACTGCAGGGTCGGGCCTTCTCGGCTTTCGACCTCATCGCCACGCTCCCCCAAACCATCTCGATCGCCGTCGGCGCGGCCCTGATCACGGTGCTCGGGTATCACGGCGAACTGACGATCATCGCCGCGGTCGTCGCTCTGTCGGTTCTCATCCTCTTGCTCCCCATTGAAGGCGAGCCGAACTTCGGGCCACGTAAGGAGATGCCCGAAATATCAGATGCAACCAAAGATGAGATCTCGACGACGCCGATCGTGGAGCCGTGACGACATCGCGCCGGACAAGCGCGTGGCGATACGTCGCTCTAATGTTCTCCATGAAATCAGTTCTCGCGAACGAGGGGGCTCATGAAAATCAGCGGCGTCATGATTGGGGCAAGCGATGTGGACACACTTGCCACGTTTTACACAGCAGTCCTCGGCGAACCCACTTTCCACGACGGTGACTGGTACGGCTGGATCGACGGGGCGGGGATCATGCTCGGCCCCCACAGTGAGGTCAAGGGCAAGAGTCAGAATCCCGAGCGCCTGATGATCATGCTCCAAGTCGACGACGTGAAGGCCACCTTCGAGGAACTCAAAGGCGTGGGGGCCGCCGTGGTGGCCGAGCCCTACCACCCGCAAGAGGACGAAGAGGACTTCTGGCTGGCCACGCTGGCCGACCCCGAGGGTAACTACTTTCAACTCGCCACCCCTATGGAGACGTAGTCGGGCAACTCGCGTTTTCACTTCGATCCCTTACCGCTCACTTTTGGGGACAGGCGACGCCCCATTAGATTGGACGTTTAGAGGGAGCATTTTGAGCGAGCCAGTTTTCTTACGGGCCTGTCGGGGCGAGTCGGTGGACCACGTGCCCGTCTGGTTCATGCGCCAAGCGGGACGCTCCCTTCCCGAGTACCGCGCGTTGCGATCGACCGGATCGATTCTCGAAGCCATCGCCCAACCCAGCATCGCGGCCGAAGTGACCCTGCAGCCCGTTCGACGCTACGGCGTCGACGCGGCCATCTTGTTCTCCGACATCGTGGTCCCCTATCACGCCCTCGGGTTCGGCGTGGACGTCGAACCTGGTCGAGGACCCGTGATCGAGCATCCCTTCTCCTCCACCTCGGACCTCTCGCGTTTGCGCGACTTAGAGGATCGTGACGTGGCCCACGTCACGACCACCGTCGATCTCGTGGTCGAGTCGCTGCCGAGCGAGACGCCACTCATCGGCTTCGCCGGTGCGCCCTTCACGGTGGCGAGCTACCTCGTCGAAGGTGCGCCCACGCGAGAGTTCGCCGTCATCAAGACGATGATGCACCGAGAGCCCCAACTGTTTGATCAACTGCTCGAGCGTCTCGTGGCCATCACCGTGCAGTTTTTGCGCGCACAGATAACTCACGGCGCTCGCGCCGTGCAGCTCTTCGACTCGTGGGCCGGAGCACTTACGCGCGAGGAGTACCGTCGCTTCGCTTTGCCCGCTACGAAGCGCGTCTTCGAGGGGATCGCCGACCTGGACGTGCCGACCATTCTCTTTGGTGTCGGGACGGGTGAACTCCTTGGCCTCATGAGTGAATCCGGGTGCAGCGTGGTGGGCATCGACTGGCACGTCGACCTCGACGAGGGTCGACGCCGCGTGGGTGATCGTCCGGTGCAAGGCAACCTCGACCCCGCGCGCTGTCTGGGCGGCGAGGCGCTCGCCGTTGAGGCCGCCCGAGAGGTTCTCGCCAAGGCCGGATCCGAACCGGGCCACATCTTCAACCTTGGCCACGGGGTGCTTCCCTCGACCGACCCCGCCGTTTTAGAGGCCGTGGTGCGCGTGGTGCACGACGAAGGCAAAGCCGGGGTGCGATGAGCGTCGGCGTTCTGGTCATGGCGCACGGCACACCCTCTAAACCGGAGGACATCGAGGCGTTCTACACCAGGATTCGCAGGGGCAGCCCGCCCTCGGCGGAGCAACTGGACGATCTCACGCGGCGCTATCTCGCCATCGGGGGAGTCTCTCCTCTCACCGAGCGCACCGCCGCCCAAGTGGTGGGTATCCGCGAGGCCCTCGAGCGCGAGGCGCCCGGTGAGTTCGACGTGCGCTTTGGCTCCAAATTCGAGCCGCCCCTCCTGGAAGAAGCGGCGGAGAGTTTTCGTCAGGACGGCTTCACCACGGTGGTGGGCATCGTGCTCGCGCCTCACTCGTCCTCCATGTCCACCGAGCAGTACATGAGTCGCGCCCGCGCGGTCCTCGGCGGCGACATTCAGTTCATCCCCATCGGTGCCTGGTACGACGCGCCCGGTTTCTTAGAACTCATCGCCGAGCGCGTCAGCGACGCTCTGGCCACCGTTCCCGACGAACGACGCGAGAGCACCGAGGTACTCTTCAGCGCGCACTCCCTCCCCCAACGCGTCGTAGAGCAAGGCGACACCTACGCCGAGCAACTCCACGAGAGCGCCGAGATTGCGGCCGACTTGGCGGGCCTCTCCTCCTACGACGTGGCCTGGCAATCGGCCGGACGCACCCCTGACCCGTGGCTGGGGCCGGACATCTTGGTGACCCTTCGTGAAAAACGCGAGCAGGGCTTCACCGACGTGGTGTCATGTCCGATTGGCTTCGTCTCAGATCACTTAGAAGTACTCTTCGACATCGACATCGAAGCCCGGGCTGTGGCCGACGAGATCGGACTGCACCTTGTGCGCACGGTCTCGCTCAACGACGATCCGAAGTTCACCACGATCCTCGCGAACATCGTGCGATCCGCGGCGCCGTAGATGAGTCGAGCCTCCGTCGTGGTCGTCGGCGGCGGTATCAGTGGGCTGGCGGCCGCGTGGGAGCTGACAGGCGGCGCGCAGGGTCCGAGCGACGCCACCCCGAGGGTGGAGATCATCGAGGCCAGCGAACGCGTCGGCGGCTCGCTCGCCACGACCACGTTCGCCGAACGAACGATCGACCTCGGAGCGGACGGCTTTTTGGCCCGTCGCCCCGAAGCCACGCAACTCGTTCGCGAACTGGGTCTCGAAGATGAGTTGGAGCCGATCAACGCCAGCGGCGCGTCCATCTGGCTCCGCGGCGCTCGTCACGAACTCCCTCCCGGTCTCGTTCTGGGGGTGCCGACCAATCTGTCCGCGCTGGTTCACTTTGACGGACTCACGTGGCGAGCGAAGTGGGCCGCACGCCGCGATTACTACTTCCCTAAACATCTGAAGGTCGGCTCGGACGCCACCATCGGTGAGATCGTGCGCACCAAACTCGGGCGCGAAATCAGCTATCAGCTCATTGAACCGATGATCGGTGGCATCCAAGCGGGACGGATCGATGAACTCTCCGCGCAGTCGGTCTTCCCCTCGCTCCTCGAAGCGGCCCACAAGGGCGGGTCGCTGATGAAGGCGCTGCGCCCGAGCGGACCGGTCAACCCCGGACCGACGAGCGACACCGTCGAGAACACGCCGGTCTTCTACTCGCTCACTCGAGGAGTGGGCTCACTGCCCGAGGAGTTGGCGCGCCAACTCAAAGAGCGCGGTGTCATTCTTCGCCGGGGTGTTCCGGTTACCGCGCTTCGACGCACGCCCGCCGCGGCCTACCCCTGGGAGGTCGACACCCGGGACACCACGACGCCCGCTAATGCCGTCGTTCTCGCGACGCCCGCACCGGTGGCGGGAGCATTGCTCGGTGCGCACGATCGAGCCATCGAGGAGTTGCGCCAGATCGAAAGTGCCGGCGCCGCCATCATCACGTTGGCGCTCCCGCGCGACGAGATCGAAGTGCTCGAGACCGGAACCGGTCTGCTTGTTCCCCTCAAGACGGGATGGCGCGGAGAAGGAACGATGATGGTCACGGCCATCACCCTGCTCGATCGCAAGTGGCCGGGTCGTGCTCGCGAGGCCGACGTAGTTCTTCGCGCCCACGTGGGGCGAATAGACGACCTGCGCTGGATGGAGTTGAGTGATGAGGAACTCGTGCGGCGCGTCAGTGACGAACTGAGTGTGCTGCTGCCGCGCTTTTGTTCTCCCAGAGACTCACTTGTTCAGCGTTGGCCGAACGGACTCCCGCAGTATCGCGTGTCGCATGAACTCCGGGTGCAACGCGCCCGAGCCGCCAGTGCGCGACTCTGCGTCGCGCTCTGTGGCAACGCCTACGACGGCGTCGGGGTACCCGCCAGCATTGGCTCCGGACGCCGCGCCGCGCGCGACGTTCTCGCCCTCGTTACTCAACCAAGCGGGGCGCCGACGCTCAACTAGTTGGCCAGAGGAAAGACGAAGTCCAGATCAGGAACGCTCTCGCTCGTCCTCGGCGGTTCGACGAAGTAGACAATGCGAACGCCGAGACCACTGAAGTGGCGTTGGTGCTGCGCGGCCCACTCCACGATGGACGCCCCGGCCAACTGCCACTGCGCCTCCGTGGTTTCTCCCTTTCCCATGTGCACGGCCGCCTCCTCGTGAGCGGGCTCGTCGCGAAGGGTCAGTGCGGGGTACTCCCGGGCCAGTTCCTCTGCCTGGTCTCGGGGAATTGGGCGACACATCTCGACGGGTCCGTCACTGTCGGCATTGACTTCGCTGTAGTAGATCAGAAAAGCAGCTCCCGCTTTGCCGTCGAGGAGAGGTAGGGGCTTCTCTTTGAAGTAACCGATGAACTCTTTGCCCAGGTCCCAGACGGCTGGCTGGCCGTCCACGTGTCGCTTGAGGCAGAGCAGGGTGCGCTCAGGAATCTCTCGGGTCGTGACGTCATACATAACGGGCATCTCTCCTTTTAATTGACTGATGAGAAAGTGGGCGAGCGTTCTGCGGTCGCCGTGGAGCGTTTCAGCGCTGGCCCAGAACTCAGAGAGGGCCTTCGCGGCGGCCTGGGGCTCCATCGCGATCAAGGCACTGATCTGTGCCAGCGGTACGTCGAGTTGACGAAGTCGCGAAATCTGTCGCGCCTCATCCAACTGGCTCTCGTCGTAGTAGCGGTACCCGTTCTCGGGATCGACGAACGCTGGCGGCAAGAGGCCCAACTCGTCGTACAGACGCAGGGCCTTCTGGGACAGTCGCGTCGCTCTCGAAAACTCTCCGATACTTAACTGCTCCACAGTCCTCCTCGCGTCGGGAGATTTCCCGACGAATCCCAACGTACAATCTGTCCCAAGGTGAAGGTCAAGCGAGAAACAACTGCACCCAGGGACGAACCAGTCGAACTGCGCCGAGCCACCTCCGACGACGCCATGGGTGTCGCGCGCGTGCACATTGGCACGTGGCGCAGCGCTTATCGAGGCATCGTGCCCCAAGAGTTCTTGGACACCCTCAGCGTGCAGCGACGTGCTCGCAGCTACACCTTTGACGCACCGGAACCCGACAACCCCCTCACCTGGATCGCGCTGGATCACGGCACGGTGGTCGGATTTGTCACCGTGGGACAGAGGCGCACGGGCGACGCGACGCCACTCGGAGAAGTGCAAGCGCTCTACGTCGCCAACGATCGATGGCGCTCCGGCATCGGATCGACGCTCCTGAAAAAGGGCGAAGACCTTCTCGCCGCGCGGGGTCACGACAGCGCCGTCCTGTGGGTGCTGGAGGAGAACGCGCGCGGTCGGGCCTTTTATGAGGCTCAGGGATGGAGCGCCGACCCCGACCAGCAGGTCGTGGAACTGGGGGGGCATCCTCTCATTGAAGTGCGGTACCGAAAGGCCCTCGCCGAGCGTTAGAGGTAGTACCCCGAGTGAATGTAAATGCACGGGACGCCCTCGCTCACGTACATGGCGTGATTCTTCGGATCGTCGTCCAAGGCCAGTCGTACGTCAAAGCCGTGGCGCACCAGATCGTGGAGAGTCTCGCGCTTAAAGCGATCAACGCCCGAGTAGTCGCCGTACTCGCGCATCACCAGCAGGTCCCAGCGAAGTTTGTAGCGCTCCAGCCACGCCACCGTCGGGGACTGTACGCGGCGAGGGCGACCGGTCACTAACACGACGGCCAGTGAGTGATCGAGCAGTTCTAACAGTCGTTCGATCTCTTCGATGATGGGATCGTCGCTGACCGCGTCGAAGAAGCTCTTCCAATCACCCCAGTCCAGATAGTGCTGACGACCGGCGGCGTCGGCCAAGACGCCGTCAATATCGAAGATGACCGCTTCACGAGGTGAGAGCGGTTCGTCACGCCAGTGCCAGTTCTCGTGCGGGCTGTCCGTCGTCATCAGTGCTTTTGTCGAAGTGAATGTGAAGGGATGATCTCTGCGAGACTAGACGGGTGGCGGGAACTGAACGACGTACCATTCCTGTCCCGTACGGCCATCACGTCTACGTGGTGAGCGACGTCTCACTCTCTCCCGAGAGCGATGTCACCAGTCGGCCGATACGCGAACTTCTTGACTTATTGGGTGACATCGACGACGCCGCCCTCGTGGTCGTGGCCGGCAACCTGTTCCACCCCGAGCCGACGTCCGATGTGGCCAAGTTCATCGAGGCGACGTTGGCCGCGCTACCCACGCTGCGTGAGGAGATACGTGCCTTCTGCGCTCGCGAGCAACACCGTTTCGTGGTGCTCCCGGGCAGTGTTGATCACGACCTTCGCAACAACGTACGAGCTCAGCTTCTCGTAGAAGACCTTGGCGCCACGATCGCCACTGATCTGGTTTTGCAGGTGGCCACGGCGAACGGGGTACGCGACGTCGCGGTCGCGGCGGGAAGCTACGACCTCGATCTCACACCGGTAGACCCCCAGGATCGCCGCGACGCGGCGGAGCTCGATGACCCCCAAGCCATCGAACGTTTCGTAGCCTCGCGCGTTCTCTATCGACGACTGGCCGGATGGGTCTGGCTTCCGCTGCTGGCGATCGCGTTCTTTGATCTCTGGAGCGCAGGTATCGCCCTGGTGGGCCACTTCACCCACCGCGACTACAGCATGCGCGTTCTGCACTCGCACCACTTCTGGGTCAATCTCTTCTTCGATCTCGTCATCCTGGCCTTCGCCGAAACCATCGTGGCCGCGCTGGCCGGACTGGTGGTGCGGCGCCGATTCGATCGCCACGCCCGTGTCGCACGTATCGGCGAGATCAGTGAGCCACTCGCCGTCACCACCGTCGATGAGGTCGACGGCACCGAGTTCGCGCGCCGCGTCGTCGAACGCGGCGGGGCCGGAGCGATCATTGGCGGGGCCCCCCGACCGGCGCTGTCCTACTTGGACGACGGTTTCGCCGCGACGCCCGGGCCCTCGCGCACGGTGATGGTGGAACGTCGAGGTCTCTTCGGACTCCCTCCGATCTTCAGTGCCTACGACCGACTCTGCGTGGTCGAACTCGAAGCCGCGAGCACGGTACGCGTGCGTCTCTTCGCGGGGGAGACACCGCGACGACGCGGCTGGTTGTTGGAGCGGCTCTTCGCCGGCGCGCCGGTGCAGCCCGAGCCCTCTCGGGTCACTACCACCATCGGTTCATGGCCCGGCGGTCGCCCCTTCCCTCTGAACATAGAGCGACTGCGCGAGCAGCATCGCCAGCGAACGATTCGACGCTGGGCCGCGGGCCTTATCTTCATCGACGGCGTGCTCAACATCGTCGTCACCACGGTGCGACCATTGCGCAGTCACCTGCACCTCGTCTTGTCGTTCCTTCCCCTAGCCGTCGCTCAGTCGGCCGCCGCCTTGACCGCCGTGGCGGGGATCGCCATGATCATGCTGGCGAGGGGACTGCGGCGAGGCCAGCGGCGGTCGTGGTACATGGCGGTCGGACTGCTCGCGATCACCCTGGTGGCTCACGCCTTACGAGGGGGCACCATCGTGTCGCTGCTGATCGCGGCGGGTATTTTGGCGTTGCTGGTCGGCCAACGTCGCTTCTTTCGCGCCACGTCGGACCGCACCAGCATCTCCGACGCCCTACCTCGTCTCGTTCTCGTGGCCATGGTTGCGCTGATCGCGGCGACCCTGGGCATCGAGGCCGTCTCCCACCGTCACCACCAGCACCTGCCCAATATCGGCGTCGTCTTTGTGGCCTGCGTGGAGCGACTCTTTGGCCAGTACGACATCGCGCTACCCGATCGCGTCGCCGATTTCGTCTCACCGGTCCTGCTCGCCATCGGCGTCTCGCTGGTGGTGACGACGCTCTATCTCGTGACCCGCCCCGTCGTCGACCGCCGTCTCTCGACCTCGGCGAGTGTGACGGAGCGTCGTCTGGGTGAGTTGCGCGCCCGGGAGATCGTTCGACGACACGGTCGAGGGACGCTCGACTACTTCGCGTTGCGCGACGACAAGCAGTTCTTCTTTTTCCGCGACTCCTTGGTGGCGTACGCCGTCTACGGTGGCGTGGCCTTAATCTCACCCGATCCCGTCGGGCCGGAGGCCGAGCGCACCGAGGTCTTCAGCGCCTTTCGCGACTTCGCCGAGGCGCGCGGATGGACCATCGGCGTGATGGCCGCGGGCGAAGAGTGGTTGCCCATCTACCACGCAGCCGGGCTGCACTATCTCTACCTGGGCGATGAAGCGATCGTCGACTGTCAGTCGTTCTCACTGTCGGGTCACAAGATGAAGGGTCTTCGCCAAGCCTGCACTCGGCTGTCGCGCTACGGCTACACCGTCGAGTTCTTAGACCCTTCCAAGATCGATCCGGCCCGCGTGCTGCCCTTGGTGGAGTTGATCTCGTTGCTACGACGAGGCGGCGGCGAGCGGGGATTTTCCATGATGCTCGGGCGCCTCTTTGATCCCAAGGACAAGGGGCTCCTCCTCACCGTCGTCTACGGACCGACCGGAGAGCCGGCCGCCGTCTGTCAGTTCGTTCCCTCACCCGCTCTCAACGGGTACTCCCTCGACCTCATGCGACGGGACCCGGGCCCGCATCCGAACGGACTCATCGACTACGCGCTCTGCTCGACCATTGAGTTCCTGCGCCTCCAGGGTGCGGGTGGGCTCAGCCTCAACTTCGCGGCCTTTCGCTCGGTCCTCGACGGAGAACGAGGGGACGGCACCTTCACCCGGGTGGAACGATGGGCCATCAAGCGACTATCGGGCATCTTGCCGTTGGAGTCGTTGTGGACCTTCAACTCGAAGTACCAGCCGAGTTGGCTGCCTCGTCACTTGGTCTATCCCGCCGCCGAGAGCTTTGTCCCGGTGGTGGTCGCCACGTTGCGCGCCGAGAGCATCACCGAGCTCCCGGTCATTGGCCGTCTCCTCGTCAATGACCCCTCCAACCGACCGGGCACGGTGGTGCCCGAAGAGGTGATGGCCGCCGCGCGCGAAGTGGACGAGGCCGCTACTCGTTAGTGATGGTGGAGGCGCTGGGCGATGGCTAGCGCCAGCTTGGCGGCGGCGTCGTCATCGTAGATCAGATACAACGAGGGCTCCACCAGCTCTAACTCCATGATGGCCCACTCGTTTCCGAGTCGCACCAAGTCCACCCGCGCGTACAACAAGTGCGAGTAACCCTTGACCTCCAACACGTGTTCGGCGAAGGCGACGGCGTCGCGTTCCGTTTCGCCGAGGCGAATCTGCTCTTCGCGGTAGAGGCTGTTGCGATCGAGAGCCGTCACGTTCAACATCGCGCCCTTGCGCATGGCGTGGGAGAACTTCCCGTCGATGAAGATGATGGCCCGCTCCCCCTCGGTGTCGACGGTGTCGACGTAGGGCTGAAGGACGGCGTCTAGTCCTTTGGCGTGCAGCACGTCCACGTGGTGGCGCGCCTCGTCGTGTTGCTCGGCCCGGTAGCGCTCGGCGTCGCGCGATCCGGCGGCCACGCAGGGCTTCACCACAAAGTCGTGATCGAAGAATCGGGGCTTCTTGCCGATGTCGCAGAAGTGCGAGGGGATGATCCTGAGCCCGTGCTTCTCGAGGTCGGCCAGATAGTGCTTGTCGGTCGAGTACTCAATCACCGGATACGGGTTGAAGAGGTGCTTGAGGGACTTGGCCCACGCTAAGAACTCCGAGCGTCGCGACCAGTAGTCCCAGGTTGAGCGAATGACCACGATCTCGTAGGAAGCCCAATCGACCGAGGGGTCGTCCCAGACGGCCAACTCTGCTTTCACGCCAATCTCTTCGAGCGCGTCGATGAGAAACGGACTATCGGGGTCGACGTCGATGCCACGGCACGTAGCGATGGCCACGCGGCTCACGGCAGGAACAACAGCGTGGCGTGCTGACACCAGGTCACGAGGGGACCGGGCCAGACACCAAAGAGCACCGCCACGATCACGCCGAACGCGATGACCTTGGCGCTAAAGAGCGGCACCTTGACTCGCGTGCCCTCCACGTCGTCCTCGACGTAGAGCCACATGATCCAGCGCAGATAGAAGTAGGCGGCGATAGCGGCCGACAGAATGGCGATCAGCGCCAGGGCCCCGCCGCCGGAGTCGATGGTCGCGGCCAGCACCGTGTACTTGGCGTAGAAACCGACCGTGAGGGGCGCGCCGAGTTGGCTCAACAACAGAACCGCCAAGGCGCCGCCCAACCAGGGCTGTCGACGGGCCAGACCGCGGTAGTGATCGATCGAGTGCAGTTCATCACCGCGTCCGCCCACCAACGTCACGATGGCGAAGGTGGCGATCACGACCGGTGCGTAGGTGAGGATGAAGAACAGGGTGGCCGCCACGCCGCGGGCGCTCCCCGACCAGACGCCGAGCAACATAAAACCGGCCTGGTTGATCGAGGAGTAGGCCAGCAGGCGCTTGACGTTGCGCTGCACCAAGGCCACGGTGGCACCCACCACGCAGGTGACGACGATCACGACAAAGAGAATGGGACGCCAGGTGTCTAACTGGGTGCCCAGGGCCGAGATCAACACCCGCAACAGCGCGGCGAAGGCCCCGACCTTGACGATGGAGGCCATGACCCCGGTCACCGGGGTGGGAGCGCCTTCGTACACGTCGGGCGACCAGAGATGGAACGGGACGGCGGCCACCTTGAAGGCGAAGCCAATGAGCAACAGAGCCCCGCCGGCGTAGAGCAGTCCCGGGTGCACGAGGACGTTGGCGCTCAAGAAGTAGGAGATGGCACTGAGGTTGGTCGACCCCGTGGCCCCGTAGACGAGGGCCGCGCCGTAGATGAAGATCGCCGAGGCGAAACCACCCAGCAAGAAGTACTTGAGCGACGCCTCCGACGAGGCGGAGCGTTGGCGATCGAAACCCACCAACACGTAGAGGCCGATGGAGAGAATCTCGAGGCCCAAGAAGACGACGATGAGATCGTTGGCCTGGACCATCAACAGCGCGCCGGCCGCCGAGGCCAGGGCCAGAATGTGAAAGTCCGCGCCCGCGATGCGCTCGCGCTTCGACCAGTCGTGCGCCACTAGAGCCGACAGCGCGGTGCTCGCGGCGATCACCACGGTGCCCACGACGGCGAAGCCGTCGAGGACCACGGCGTGGGCCAGGGTGGTCGTCGCTCCGTGGTTAGCCACGTAGGACCACTGGAAGATCGAGACGATGATGGTGGCCGCCGACGCGGCGACCGTGACGCCGGTGGCGACGGCAATTCTGATCTTGGTATCGACCAGGGCGCTGGCGACCAGCAACAGAAGCGACGCGCCGAAGAAGATGAGGACGGGCAGGATCGCCAGGTAGTGAATGGAAGGAATGACGACGGTGGCGATCACTTGTTCACCCCGGTGGGCGCGACGTGGTGAATCAGCTGAGTGACCGACGGCGTAATGCGATCAAGGACCGGCTTGGGAAAGACACCCAAGGCCACGATGAGAACCACCACCGGCACCAGGACCCAGCGCTCTTTGGCGGTGGCGTCGGGAATGTGGGCGTTGGCGCCCTCGGCCTTGCCCTGGAAGACGCGTTGGTAGGCCCAGAGCAGATAGGCCGCGGCGGCCAAGACGCCCAGGGTGGCGAACGCGCCCCACCAGGCGTGCGTGCCGAACGTGCCAATCAAGATCAAGTACTCACTGACGAACCCGGAGAGACCGGGCAGTCCGATGGAGGCCATCATCACCACGGTGAAGAGGGCGGCCAACACCGGGGCCGGACCTTGCAGGCCCATCAAGTCCTTCACCGTGTAGGTGCCGCGCCGCTGTTCGATGAAGCCGATAATGAGAAAGAAGCCGATGGTGATGACCCCGTGGTTGAACATCAACAAGACCGCGCCGACCATGGCGATCTTCGACCCGGTCATGATGCCGAGCGTGATGAAGCCCATCTGGGCCAAAGAGGAGTACGCCACCAGTCGCTTCATGTCGGGCGTCGCGCAGGCCACCAACGAGCCGTAGATGATGCCGATCACCGCCAGGGTGAGGAGTAGGGGACGCATGGTTGGCAGGGCCAAGGGAAAGAGTCCGACCGCGAAACGAAGCAGTCCGTAGGAGCCCAACTTCGCGAGCAGCGCCGAGAGCTCGATCGAGCCGGCCGTGGGGGCTTCGGCGTAGGTGATCGGTGACCAGGTGTGAAAGGGCCAGATCGGGGACTTGATGGCGAAGGCGATGGCGAAGGCCAGAAACAACCACACCGCCGTCCCGTGCGACATCGACGTGGAGTACAACGCGCTGTAGGAGAAGGTCAGCGCGCCGCCGAGTTGGTGTTGGTGGAGAAAACCGAGGTAGATGATCCCGATGAAGAGAAAGGCCGAGCCGGTGAAGGTGTAGATGAAGAACTTAAGGGCGGCCTTGGCCCGCTGCATTCCTCCCCAGCCGGCGATGAGAAAGTAGCTCGGTACGAGGGTCAGTTCAAAGAAGATGAAGAACTCGAGCACGTCGTGGCTCAGAAAGCTCGCCATGGTGAACGACGTCAGAGCCAGTAGCCACCCCACGAAGGAGGCCTCGCGACGCTTGTCACGCGCGCCGAGCAAGGCGAGCAACAACACCAACGCCGTTAAGACGACCATCAAGAGCGAGATACCGTCGAGGGCTACGTCGTAGGCCAGGCCGAGTGGCGCCGATACGACGTGCCGAGTGGCGAAGTCCCATGTGCCAGCCCCCGCGATGTGAGGGTTGTAGAGGCAGGCCACGACGAGGGCCAACACCATCTCAACCGTCGCCGTGCCCACGCCGACGGCGTAGGAGAGTCCCGGCGTTTTGGCGGCCAGGGCCGCCAGAAGCGCCCCGACCAAGGGCACGACGATGAGGATGCTTAAGTAGGCCGACGAGTGCATCGTTAGAAGACCCTCGCGACGAGGAAGACAATGATGACGGCGAAGCCGAGCACCATAGCCAACGCGTACTGACGCGCGAAGCCCGACTGCACCTTGCGCAGACCTTCGGCGCTGTTGCGTACGGCCACCCCGACGCCGATGACGGCGCCGTCGATGACCTTGGGCTCAATCACGTCGTCGCTGAAGTAGGCCAGGTGCGTGAGGGGTCGACCGATGGTGGCGTCGTAGAAGTCATCCCAGTGCCAGACGTGTTCTAAGAACGACGACTCGTACCGCGAGGACTCGGTGATGTTCTTCCAGATGGAGAAGGCGGCCAGCAGCCCGAAGACGGCCACCACCACGTCGACGGCGGCCAGCCCCCACTGGGCCACGGTGCTCGATCCCGCCACGGCCGGCACGTACCCAAAGACCGGCCCCAGGAACCCCGACAGCGAGGCCGAGTGGGCCCAGGGCAGATTGATAAGTCCCCCCAGCACCGAGAGAACGGCCAGCACCACGAGAGGGAAGGTCATGACCCAGGGCGACTCGTGGGGATCGTGACCGTGGGTCTCCTCGCGGAAGCGCTCGGTACCTCGAAAGGTCAGGACGAACAGTCGGGTCATGTAGTAGGCGGTCAACACGGCCGTCACGATGCCGAGCACCCAGAGTGGTTTGTTGTGTTGAAAGACGTTGGTCAACACGTCACCCTTGGCGAAGAAGCCGGCGAAGGGCGGAATGCCCGAGATGGTGAGCCAACCGATCAAGAACGTGGGGAAGGTGTAGGGCAGGTACTTGGCCAAACCGCCCATCTTGCGCATGTCCTGTTCACCGTTGAGCGAGTGAATGACCGAGCCCGAGCCGAGGAAGAGGAGCGCCTTGAAGAAGGCGTGGGCCACCATCAAGAAGATGGCCGCGGCGTAGGCCCCCACGCCGACGGCCAACACCATGTAGCCGATCTGCGACACGGTGGAGAAGGCCAGGACCTTCTTGATGTCCTTTTGCGAGGTGGCGATCGTGGCGGCCACGAAGGCCGTGACGCCACCAATCACCGCGATGGTCGCCCGGCCGTCGGGCGACATGGTGAGGACCGGCGACATCCGTACCAAGAGATAGACACCGGCCGTCACCATGGTGGCCGCGTGAATCAAAGCCGAGACCGGCGTGGGGCCTTCCATAGCGTCGGGCAGCCAGTTAAAGAGGGGGATCTGCGCACTCTTACCGGTGGCCGCCAAGAGCAGGGCGAGCACGGTCAACGTCGCCACGGTCGGTGAGAACGTACCCGCCACGTGGAAGACCTTGAGGTAGGTCAGCGTGTGCGCCTGGTGGAAGATCAAGAACATGGCGATCAGCAGGCCGACGTCGCCGACCCGGTTATAGATGAAAGCCTTCTTACCGGCCGAGGCCGCGCTCGGCCTCTCGAAGTAGTAGCTCACCAACCAGTACGAGCACACCCCGACGCCCTCCCACCCGACGAAGGTGAGCACGAGGTTGTTGGCCAGTACCAAGAGCAGCATGGAGAAGACGAAGAGGTTGAGGTACAGAAAGAACTTTCGAAAGTCCTTCTCCCCCTTCATGTAACCAATGGAGTACAGGTGAATCAGCGCCGAGATTCCGGTGACGAAGAGACACATGGTGATGGACAGCGGGTCAACCAAGAGCGCCGCGGGCACGTGGAGCGATCCCACGTCGATCCAACTGAAGAGTTTGACGGTGAACTCTCGATCGGAGTGGTGCAGCACGACGAAGAAAGCGCCCACGCTGCAGAGGAAGCTCAGCGCGACGACCGTGGTGCCGATAATCCCGATGGCCTTCTCTTTGAGGGACGTGCCGTTGGCCAGCACCAAGAGAAAACCGACCAGCGGTAAGAGCAAGATCAGGGTGGCCAGAGGAGCCATCTCAGCCCTTCAACTCAGAGAGTTCGTCCACCGAGGTGGAGTTGCGACGGCGAAAGACGGCGACCACGATGCCGAGTCCCACCGTCACCTCGGCGGCCGCCACCACCATGACGAAGAAGACACTGGCCTGACCGCCGATGTCGCCCAAGGTGCGAGAGAACGTCACGAAGGTTAAGTTGACGGCGTTCAACATGAGCTCAATGCACATGAACATGATGAGGGCGCTGCGACGAGTGAGAATGCCGAAGGCGCCGACACCGAACAGCAGCGCGGCCAACACCAAGTACCAGGCGGCGGGAACGTTCACGCGTCCACCTCCTCTTTGGTGGTGGCCCGTTCGCGTCGAGCGAGCAGGACCGCCCCGACGACCGCGATAATCAGTAGAGCCGAGGTGACTTCGAAGGCGTAGAGGTACGTCGTAAAGACGGCCGTGCCGAGCTGCTTCACGTTGCCGTTGCCGCCCGCGAGTGCGGAGCCCGAGACGCTGGTCGCTCCGGTCACCCAGTGCGAGCTAGCCATCAAGGTGATGAGTCCGCCGACCGTGATGACGACCCCGGCGAGGGCGAAGGCTCGCTGGCCGACCAAGGGGTCGGCGCTGACGTGAAAGTTCTCATCGACGCCCAAGAACATGATGACGAAGAGGAAGAGCACCACGATGGCGCCGGCGTAGACGATGATCTGCACGGCGGCTAAGAAGTCGGCCTGTTGAGCGATGAAGGCCACGGCCACGCCAAAGAGCGTGGTGATGAGACAGATGGCCGCGTGAACCGGGTTCCTCACCGAGATGACGCCAACGGCTCCCCCCAGAATCAGTAAGGCCGAGGTGGCGAAGACCAAGATCGCCGGGACGGAGAACTCGGCCGCGATCACGAGCGATCTCTCTTTAAGAACTTGGGCATCTTTGAACGGGCCTCATTCAACTTCTCTTGCATTTCGTTCATCTTGCCCTGCAGGCCCGCCTGGTCGGCGTTGACGTCCTCGGGCTGAAGGTGCTTGGGGAAGGCTCGACGCAACTGCTTCGATCCCGTCTTTTCGTCGTCGCGGTTGGCCGACTGCCCCCCTTCGGGGGCTCGGATGCCGTTGCCCAAGTCGCCGGTCCACTGGACGACTCCCTCGTAGGCCGCCTCGCCCGAGGGAGAGGTGGCGCGCATCCAGCCGCCGGTCATCTCGGCTTCGCCCTCGCGCCAGTCTTCCCACGGTAGGTGCTTGGGGAAGCCCTGGTCGTCGACGACCAGTTCGGCTTTGGTGTAGATGGCGTCGGCCCGGTTGGTGAAGGAGAACTCGAACATCTTCGACTCGGTAATGGCCTGCGTGGGACAGGCCTCCACGCAGAGGTCACAGTGGATGCAGCGCAGGTAGTTGATCTCGTAGATGTAGCCGTAGCGTTCGCCGGGACTGACCGGGTGGTCGGGCGGGTTGTCGAGACCGCGAACGTAGATGCAGTTAACGGGACAGGCCCCGGCGCATAACTCACAGCCGATGCACTTCTCCATCCCGTCTTCGTAGCGGTTCAGCACGTGGCGACCGTGTTGGCGGGGCTGCTTGGGTCGCTTCTTCTGGGGGTAGCTGGTAGTGACTCGGGGACGAGTCAAGTGCTGGATGGTCAACTTGAAGCCGCCAAAGAAGTTGAGAGGACTATTCGGCACTACTCCTCTTCCCCTTCGCTCAGGGCGCGCAACACGTCTTCGGGTAACGGGCGACGACCGACCGTGGGCAGGACGGAGTCCACCCCGGTCTCTCGCGAGGAGCCGAGCAGGAACGCTCGACCCAACACAATGGAGGCGAGCAAGATTGCGGCGGCCATGATGAGGCCCCAGGCCGGCTTCACGATGAAGCCCGCCACGATGAGCATCCACCCCAGACTCAGAGGGATGAGCCGCTTCCAGCCGAGGTCCATGACTTGGTCGTAGCGAAAACGGGGCAAGGCCGCGCGGAACCAGATGTAACAGAAGCAAAAGAAGACCGTCTTCAAGAGGAACCAGATGATGGGAAAGACCCACTTCAAGTGCGCGACGTCAGGGACCCAACCGGCCGGCCCGCCGAAAAACAGCGTCACGATGATGGCCGACATGGTGATCGTGTTCATGAACTCGGCCATGTAGAAGAGCGCGAATCGAATGGAGGAGTACTCGGTGTTAAAGCCACCGACCAGTTCGCTGTCTGCTTCGACGACGTCAAAGGGCGGGCGGTGCAACTCCGCGGTGATGGCCATCCAGAAGATGACGAAGGGCACCAGGCCTAAGCGAATGACGTTCCAATGCCAGATGCCCCCGCCTTGTGAGGTCACGATGGCGTGGGTCGAGAGAGATCCGGTCACCAAGACCACGGTGACGATGGTGATACCGAGCGCCGCTTCGTAACTGATCATCTGCGCGCTGGCCCGCACCGACGAGATGAGCGGGTACTTCGATCCCGAGGCCCAACCGGCCAGCATGACGCCGTATACCGAGATGCCGGACATGGCCAGGAGAACCAGTATGCCGATCGGCGGGTTGGCGATCTGGAGCATCACCGCGTGACCGGCGATATGCAAGGTGCCCCCGACGGGAACAATGGCGAAGGTGATGATGGCCGGCACCAGCGCCAGGTACGGGGCCAGCTTGAAGACAAAGCGGTCGGACTCAGTCGGCACCAGGTCCTCTTTGAAGAAGAGTTTGATGCCGTCGGCCAACGTCTGCAGGGTGCCAAAAGGGCCCCAACGTTGGGGGCCAATGCGACTCTGCATGTCCGAGATGGCCTTGCGCTCGAACCAGATCATCATGGTCACGGCACCCATCAAGGCACCAAACCCCACCAGCAAACGAATCACCAGGATGAGAAGAATGACGCCCCAGCCATTGACGCCGTGCACCAAGAGCGGATCGGTCGCCAGGTTCATCGTGACTCCAAACGCACGTGCGTGAGGGCACTGGCCGGGTCGAAGAGGAAGCGCGCCGCGCCATCGTCGCCCTCGGCGTCAAGGGATCCGAACGCGATCGCCAGGGTGCCGCGCGGCGTGTCGTCACTCAGCGCGACCGGAAGGCTGAGCGCCCCCTTCAGGGCCGTTACGTCCACCACGTCACCGGTCGCTAAGCCCATACGGTCGAGATCGAAGTGATTGAGATGGGCGATCGACGTGGCCACCAGATTCTTCAAGGCCGGGGAACCTTGCACGGCCACCCCGTGGTCGTAGAGGCGGTGCGAGACGTCAAGGGCGAGGGCGTAGTTGTCGTAGGGCGGCACGTCGACACGTCGACCGGTGCTCACCTCATCGAGAGTGGCTGAGGCGGGAGCGGCGGAGGCGGCGACGCTCTCTTCGACCAGGGCACCCGAGAGTTCGCCCAGGCCCACCGTGTTGGTCGAACGAATCCCGGGGAAGGCCATGGGGTCGAGGGCCCTTCGCTCGACGCGCTCGGAAGGTCGACCCACCAAGGCGCCCTCATCGGTGACGTCCCGCAAGACACTCAAGGCCGGGTAGCCCGTCGTCTCTTCGATGACCTTGGCCGTCTGTTCGACCGAGCCAAGCCCCAAGTTCTGACCACACTGTTCGGCCAACTCCGAGGCGATCGCCACGTCGGCCCAGGCCGATCCCGGAGCGACGATCTTGGGCGTGACCGCGGTGACGCGACCTTCAATGTTGGTGACGGTACCCCGACGTTCGTGCTGCACGGCGGCCGGTAGCACCACGTCGGCGTACGCCAGGGTCTTGCCCCCGTGACCGGTGACCACGACGACGCTGGCCGCTTCTAACGCTTCCTTCGCCCCGTCGACATCGAGAACGTTGCCGAGCAGACACCCGAGCAGCAGCACCGCCGACTGCTCTTTCGAACGAAGGGCGGCCAGTTGCGCCAACGCGTCGCGACCGTCCTCGTGGGCCGCGTAGCCGCGACCCGGTCGAAGCTTGGGTCCGAGACCCATGTCGAGTGCGCCGATGACGTTGGATCGACGAAGCGCGGGAAGGAACGTGGCCGACGGGAACCTCTCGGCCAAGAGGCGAATCGCCCGCTCCAGCACGCTCGCGTCTTCGGCCATGTTGGGTCGTCCCACCACGAAGACGACGCCCTCGCCGCTCTCGCCCAAGAGACGTCGCGCGTCAACCAGATCGGCGTCGCTGACCGTCGTGCCTTTCGGCATGGAGCCCTCGTTCTTGGTGAGTGCCTCGGCCACCACGTGAGCCTCCCCGGGACGAACGGGCAGCGACACGGTGGCGAGCGATCGCAGGGCGCTGGAGCCGAAGGAGAACTCCACCAGAGCGTTCTGGCGCTTCACAAAGTTTTCGCGTAGTCGAAGGAAGAGGACGGGCAACTCTTCACGCAGGTCGCCGGTCAGCGTTACGACGACGCGGGCGTGGGCCGCGTCGTCAATGGTGGCTTTGGGAAGTGCTTGGAGGAGCGCCCCGTCCAGTCCGTCGCCGTACTGCGCGTCGAGGTGATGAGAGCCCAGCACTCCGCGCACGAAGCGCTCCCAGGCGAAGGCCCCCTCGTTGGTGAGAGCGGCGCCGCCGATAGCGCCCACGCCGTCACCCGTCTGCGCGGCCTCTTGAAGAAGCGTGGCCGCGCGAGCCAACGCCTCGCCCCAGTTGGTGGGAGTGAGCACGCCCTTCTCTCGGATCAGGGGCTCGCGAATGCGGGTCAACGCACTCAGAGGATCGAGAGACTCTTGGTTGCCGTCGATCGAGTCCAACGTGAAGCGACCTTTGTCGCAGAGCCACCCGTGGTTGACGGGGTCACTGTCGACGCCCAGCACCCGGGTCAGTCGATTCCCCGACGACTGCACCGCCACGCGGCACCCGACCGCACAGGTCGTACAGGTGCTCTCGACCTGCTCTAGGTCCCACGGTCGGGCCGTGAAGCGGTAGGGCTTGGCCGTGAGGGCGCCCACCGGGCAGATCTGAACGGTGTTACCGGAGAACGTCGAGTCAAAGGGCACCGTGGGTGAGGGTGCCACTTCGATCAGGTCACCGCGCCCGGAGAAGGCGATCTCCGTGTCGCCCGATACGTCAGAACTGAAGCGGGTGCAGCGCGCGCACTGAATGCAGCGCTCGCGGTCGAGCAACACCAGTTCGCCGATTTCGATGGGCTTGACGAAGTGACGCTTCTCTTCGATGAACCTCGTCTCGCCCGAGCCGTGCGCCAGGGTCTGATCCTGCAACGGGCACTCCCCGCCCTTGTCGCAGACCGGACAGTCGAGGGGGTGGTTGGCCAGGAGAAACTCCAAGACACCGTCCTGGGCCTTTTTGACTTTGTCGGAGTCCGTGACCACGCTCATGCCGTCGCTCACCTTGATGTAACAGGCCGGCTGCAGGGTCGCGCCCCGGGGCCCATCGACCTCGACCAGGCACATGCGGCAAAAACCCACGGGCTCCATACGCGGGTGGTAGCAGAATCGCGGGATGTAGTTACCGGCGCGCTCGGCCGCTTCGATCAAGAGCTCGCCGGGAGCGGCCTCGACGCTTCGTCCATTGACGGAGATGGTGACGGTGGTCGTGACGTCAGTCAAAGGGACATCCTTGGAGCCGTACGTGTTCCGCGAACTCATCACGGAACATGGCGATGGCGGCGTGAACCGAGGACGGGATAGAAGGGCCGAGTACGCAGATGGTGGTCTGCTGAGGCGGCCAGGTGAGACCGGGGGCGATGTTGTCCATGAGATCAAGCAACATGTCGAGGTCTTCCATGCGCCCACCGCCGTGCTCGAGGCGGTACATCGCGCGCTCAATCCAGCCCGAGCCTTCGCGACACGGGGTGCACTGACCGCACGACTCACGAGAGAAGAACTTGCTGATGCGCCACGCGGCGCGCACCACGCAACTGGTCTCGTCAAAAACCACGACCGATCCCGATCCGAGCATGGAGGCCTTCTCCGCTACCTCGTCTTGACCGATGGGCAGGTCCAACATGTCCGGGCCAAACCACGGCGCGGAGACACCCCCGGGAATGAAGGCCTTGATGCGGGCGTCGTTGGTGATACCCCCACCCAGCGCGGGGTTGTAGATGAGATCGCGAAAGGTGTTCTTCACCATCTCGATCTCGTAGATGCCGGGTTTCTTCACGCGACCGGCGAGGGCGAAGAGTCTCGTGCCGGTGGAACGTCCCCCGCCGAGAGCGGCGAAGGCCTTGCCGCCGTTAAGAACGATCCACGGCAGGTTGGCCATCGTCTCGACGTTGTTGACGACCGTCGGCTCTCCGTAGAGGCCGTTCACCGCCGGGAAGAAGGGCGGCTTAATGCGCGGGAATCCGCGCTTGCCTTCGAGGGCCTCAATAAGGGCCGTCTCTTCACCGCAGATGTACGCCCCGGCCCCGGGGTGCACCACGATGTCGAGTGAGAAGTTTGAGTCGAAGATCTTTGACCCCAACGCCCCGAGCTCGTACGCGTCGTTGAGGGCCTGTTGTACCCGCTCCAAGCCGAGGGCGAACTCGCCGCGCATGAAGATGAAGGCCTGGTTGACCTGCAAGGCGTAGGCCGCGATGATGACGCCCTCGATGAGCTGGTGGGGGTCACGCTCGACCAGAAAGTGATCCTTGAAGGTCGCCGGCTCGGACTCGTCGCCGTTCACCACCAGATAGGAGATCGGCGATTTGCGCAACATCGACCACTTACGCCCCGCCGGGAACCCCGCGCCACCACGCCCGAGCAGTGACGCTTCGTCGACTTCGCGGGCCACCGCTTCGGGAAACATCGTGAGGGCCTTGCGAAGTCCGTCGTACCCGCCCGTGGCCACGTAGCGAGCGAGGGTGTAGGAGTCGTCGTACTGCGCTCGGGCGGTCACGATGCGAGGGGAGTCCAAAACGGCCATTAGGCCTTCTCCTCGGCACGCTGATCGCGGGCGGCCTTGGCGTCGGCGCGCTCGGTATTCACTTCCGTCTTCTGCGCGCGAAGTCCGCCGTTGCGTCGTACCCGCACCAACGTGCCGTGAGGGGGAATCTCGTTCTCACGCTTCCCTTCGCGCAGGTCGCTCATCAGTGCGTCGAACGTCTCGGAGGTCGTGGTGCGCACGAAGCGATGATTCACCTGCACGCAGGGAGCGAAGTCGCAGTCGGCCAGACACTCGCTCTCTTCTAAGGTGAAGAGACCATCGTCCGAGGTCTCTCCCACCGCACAACCGAGCGTCAAAGTGGCGTGCTCCAGGAGTTCGATGCCCCCGGCCAACAGACAGGCGATATTGGTACAGACGCCCACGACGTACTTGCCCACCGGCTCTAGGTGGTACATGTCGTAGAAGGCCGCCGTACCGCGCACGTCAGCGGGCGTGGTTCCGGTCAGCTGCGCGACCTCCTCGATGCCCGCCTCGCTTAAGTAGCCGTCCTGCTCTTGGGCTAGGTGCAACAGCGGCAACATGGCCGAACGCGGACGCGGGTAGAGCGCGATGAGCTCTTCGGCGCGCTGGCGCAGTTCGACGCGCAAGTGGCTCACCGATCCACCTCGCCCATGATGGGATCGACACTCGAGATCACGGTGATGGCGTCGAGAGATCAGACCGCCACGCATCATGAGAGGTATGGCCTGAAGGTTGACGAAGCTCGGTCCGCGCACGTGAAGGCGGTAGGGCTTCGGTCCGCCGTCGGCCACTAGGTAGCAGCCCAGCTCCCCGCGCGGCGACTCGATCGCGCTGTAGACCTCGCCCGGCGGCACGTGGAAGCCCTCGGTCTGCAGTTTGAAGTGGTGGATCAGTGCTTCCATGGACTCGTCGATGCGAGCGCGAGGCGGTGGCGTGACCTTGGGGTCTTGGGCCCGGTAGTCGCCGCGGGGCATCTTCTCCACGCACTGGCGCACGATGCGCACCGACTCACGAATCTCGTTGAGTCGGATGGCGTAGCGATCAAAGTTGTCCCCGTAGGTACCGACGATGACGTCGAACTCCACCTGGTCGTAGTAGCAGTAGGGCATGCTGCGCCGTAAGTCCCACGGCACGCCGGTCGAGCGCAACAAAGGCCCGGTCAGGCTGAGGGCCAGGGCCTCTTCGGCGCTGATGGGCGCGACTCCGATCATGCGATTGCGAAAGATGGGCTGACCGGTGATGAGTTCGTCGTACTCGAAGGTGCGCTCGTAGATCGTGTCGCAGATGAGGATGACGTCGTCTTCCCAGCCGTCGGGCAGGTCGGCCGCCACGCCGCCCGGGCGCACGTAGTTAAGGTTCATGCGAAGCCCGGCCGTCTTCTCGAAGAAGGCGAGGATCAACTCCCGCTCTCGAAAGCCGTAGATCATCATCGAGGTGGCGCCCAAGTCCATGCCGTTGGTGGCCAGCCAGACCAGGTGCGAGGCGATGCGGTTGAGTTCGGCCATCAGCATGCGAATCCAGACGGCGCGCGCTGGCACGTCGACCCCGAGAAGTTTCTCGACGGCCAGGCAGTAGTTGAGCTCGTTGGCGACCGGACTCACGTAATCCATGCGGGTGACGTTGGTGCCGCCCTGGACGTAACTCAACACCTCGCCGGTCTTCTCCATGCCGGTGTGTAGATATCCGATGACGGGCTTGGTGCGAAGAACGAACTCGCCGTCCAACTCGAGCATGAGCCGGAGGACGCCGTGGGTCGACGGGTGGGCCGGACCCATGTTGATGATCATCGTCTCGTCGTCGCGGCGCTCGTAGTCCACGTCGGTCGGGTCGAGGTTGAGACCACTGGGTCGAAGCACGGCGCCGACCTCGCGACCTAGTTCGTTAACGCCGGTGCCTTTTCGAGGCTGTAGACCTTGGGCTCCCTCGGACGTCTCGGCCACGAGGAGGTCGACGCGCTCCGCCACTCGTACGCTGTCGTCACTCACCGCGGACCCGGGGCTTCTTTGAACTGCACCGGCACTTTGCCGACGGCGTAGTCCTTGCGCAAGGGGTGACCTTCCCAGTCTTCGGGCATCAAGATGCGCGTCATGTCGGGGTGGTTGGTAAAGAGCACGCCGAAGAGGTCGAAGGCTTCGCGCTCCATGGCTTCGGTGCCGGGGTAGAGAGTAAACAACGAGTCCACGCGCGGCTCGTTGTCGCCGGCCTGCACGCGGATACGCACGCGTTGACGCTTGTAGAGGCTCAGTAGGTTCACCACGATCTCAAATCGCGTACCCACCACGCCCTCGGGCAGTGGTCGCTCCAGGTGTTCTAAGTAGTCGACGCCACAGAGATCAACGCACATCTCGAAGCCGTCGTTCTTAAACGATCGCACTAGTTCGAAGTAACTGTCGCGCTCAACGAAGCAGCCCAGGTCGCTCGCCATCACGTCGGCGGTAACGACACCTGGGGGGGCCGTAAGGGGAAGGGGGATCACTTCGGCGTTCCCACCCTCACCGCGACGGGGACCTCGGGAGTCCAAACGTTCGACTGGTCCTCGACGTGGGTGGGACGACCCTCGCTGCGGCGCTTCAGGATCTCACCGGTGCGGATCTGCTCGTGCAACGTGAGGATGGCGTGCATCAGGGTCTCGGGGCTGGGCGGACAGCCCGGCGCGTACACGTCGACCGGTACTACCTGGTCGACACCTTGGACGATGGCGTAGTTGTTGAAGAGGCCACCGGTCGAGGCGCAGACCCCCATGGAGATGACCCACTTGGGCTCCATCATCTGGTCGTAGACCTGACGCAGCACCGGCGCCATCTTTTGCGAGACGCGACCGGCCACGATCATCAGGTCGGCCTGGCGCGGGGAGTTGCGAAAGACCTCCATGCCGTAACGCGCCAGGTCGTAGTCGGCGGCGCCGGCCGCCATCATCTCAATAGCGCAGCACGCCAGTCCAAAGGTGGCGGGCCACACCGACGCTCGGCGCGCCCAGCGCACCAGGTCTTCGAGTTGACCCGTCAAGAAGTTGTGTTGTAAGTCTTCGAAGGCCACTACGCCGCCTTGTCGGGATCGGCACCGATGCGCACGATGGTCGAACTACTCGTGCGAGACGGCATGCCGGGCACCAAGTGCTTCGCCGGACCCCAGGTGAGCGCGCCTTCGGAGACCAAAAAGAGCAGCGCGCCAAAGACGGCGGCGGAGAAGATCAGAATCTCCACCAGACCAAAGAGGCCCAACTGACGAAAGACCACCGCGAAGGGATAGAGGAAGACCACTTCGATGTCGAAGATTACGAAGATCATCGCCACGAGATAAAAACGAACGGGAAAGCGCTGCGGGGGCTCGATCTCGGGGACAATCCCACACTCGTACGGCGCCATCTTGGCGTCAGTGGGCCGCTTGTGCGGCGCCAACAAAGCCGACGCTACAAACGATCCTGACGCGAACAGCACTCCGAGGATGAGGAGTCCAAGTATTGACAAGTACTGGTCCACAGGCTTCATTTCTACCAGGAATGAGAGGCACTCCCCGACGGGTTGCACCGTGCAGAGAGTCTCGTAGGATTGTCGCGTGAAAAGCCTCGACGAGGTCGCCGCGAAAGCGACCGTGTACGACGTCGTTATCGTCGGCGGAGGACCCTCGGGCTCGGCCTGCGCGTACTGGTTGGCCCAGGCCGGTTGGTCGGTCTGTTTAATCGAGAAGAAACATTTTCCTCGCGAAAAGACCTGCGGCGATGGACTCACCCCACGCGCGGTCCACCAACTCGCCGAGATGGGACTCGAAGGAATTGTGGCGGCCAATGGCCATAGATACAAGGGGCTCCGGGGTTTTGGTTTCGGCGCGTCCCTGGCTATGGAGTGGCCCGAGCACCCAATTTTCCCGAACTACGGCTACACCATTACGCGTTTCAACTTAGACGGCCTCGTCGCCGACAACGCCGAGAAACACGGAGCCGACGTACTGAACGGGGCCGAGGCCATCGATCTACTGAACGCCAGCGAAAGTCCACATGGTGGGCTCAAATCCGCGACCGGCGTGGTGGTAAAGGACAAGGACACGGGAGCAACCGCCGAGATCCGTGGACGCTTCGTGGTGGCGGCCGACGGGCAAAACTCGCGACTCGGGCGCGAGCTCGGGGTGACGCGCAATCGCAACTGGCCCATGGGCATGGCGCTGCGCGGTTACTACACCAGCGAGCGCCACGACGAGCCGTGGATCGACTCGCACTTAGACATCCGTGACGCCCACGGCGTCGTGGTGCCGGGCTACGGGTGGATCTTTCCTCTGGGCGATGGTCGGGTCAACGTGGGCGTCGGACTTCTCTCCACCGGGGGGGCCTGGAAGGGCGTCAACACCACGAAACTTCAAGATCACTTCGTGGCTCAGGTGGCCGACGAGTGGGGACTCAGCGACGAGACCTGCCTCGGGGCGCCGACCGGCGGGCGACTCCCCATGGGAATGTCGATCGGTCCGCGCCACGGCGAGAACACCCTGGTGATCGGCGACGCCAGCGGCATGATCAATCCCTTTAACGGCGAGGGCATTGCGTATGGCTACGAGTCCGGTCGACTGGCCGCCGCCGTGCTGGGCGAGGCGCTCCTCGCGGGAGACGCCACCATGTTGGGTCTCTACGACGAGCGGGTGGAAGCGTCCTACGGCGACTACTACAAGGTGGCCCGAGGCTTCGTCCGACTGATCTCCGAGCCGAAGGTGCTGTCGGTGTTAGTCGGGGCGGGGATGCGCATCCGACCCTTGATGGAAGAGTTGCTCGCCATCATGGCCAATCTGATGCGCAACGACAAAAAGGGGCCGGCCGAAGTGGGTTATCGCGCGATACAGCGTCTCGCGAGCGCCATCCCCGACCAAGCCTGGGACCTTCTTTTCAACGAGACCGCGAACGCCGCTAACTAGACGGCTTTGGACGTCGACGACGTCATTCGTGAGAGCAATACGTTGGCCTCGTTAGCCAAAAACGACTGCGACTTGGTGAACGACTGCACGATCGCACTTAAGGTCACTTCGTAGTGTCCGTGCGTGATCACGACCACCGCCAGTTGCAACTTGGCCGACACACCCGGAACCGTGATAGACACCAGCCCGCCGCGGCGCCACCCTTTGGCGAACGTCTTGGGTTGCCAGTCGGTAGCGACCGCTGTTTTTGGCACCGTGAGTCCAAAGCCCGACAGTATGAGAGAGGCACTGGACTTCACGAAGCACGAACCGAAGTTGGTCATCGACATCTCGTGCGTGTCCTTATCGACCATGACGCGGGTGCGGTAATACTGCGTCGTGGAGGCCAGCTCTACGCCGCCCAGGGTGTTGGTGGTGAAAATCGGTGACGAGACCTGCACATCGGGCTCTTGTCCCGCGGCGCCGTAGATGCGGTCGCGGCGGTTGGTGATCCCGAGGCAGGTCTGAAAGAGCGTGGCCGCTTTGGCGAACGAGCTGTTTTGGGCCGGGGCGGTCGTCGTGGTCGTGTTGGAGAAGCGAAACACTTTTCCGGCCGGTGGCACGAGGTAGTTGAGCACCGCGTTCGAGGTGGTGTACCAACTGCTCGGCAGATCGTTGAGCGTGAGGTTGACCGAGCGGGCGTCGGCCACCTCGTTGACCTGGTGACTCCCCCGGTTGAACCAGGCGACGATGCCACCCGCGAAACTGGCCACGACGACGATCGCGACCACCACCAGGACGCCCGCGCGCCGACGACGGCGACTCACCACGCCGCCGTGCTCCAGCACCAACGCTCGCACCGCGTCGTAGTCGGTCAGGTCACGATGCCGCCAGCAGTAGCGAACGCCGCCAATCGTGGCGAAGAGCGCCATCTGGTGGGAGAAGCGAATCAACTCGAGGTTAGAGATCTCACTCCACGGCGTCTGCCAGGCCACGGCCGGGATCCCGGCCAGTTGCGTCAAGGTGGCGTCGTCCGCCAACAACACCACGGGCGAGGTCGGCCCATTCGGCACGAAGGACGGCCGCACCGCCCAGTCTTCGCTGCGCAGGGTGCTCACGACACGACCTCTTTCGCCGCGTCACTCGCGAGGGACACCGTGCGCTCGAGATCCTCCTTGGTGTGGGCCAGCGAGACGAAGACGATCTCGAAGGCGCCCGGCGCCAGAGCGACGCCGCGCGACAACATGGCGTGAAAGAACTTCTTGTAGAGACCGTTCTCGCACAGCGCTTTGGCCTCGTTGAAGTTCCGAGGCGCCCTCACTTCTTCTAGCGAAAGATACAGACCCATGAGGGCACCGACGCTCGGGGTGAGAGCGTAGAGCCCGGCGCTAGAGATCACCTCGCGAAGCTCTCGAGCGAAGTTCGTCACCCGCTCGGCTAGAAGAGAGAGGTCGTCCGGGGTGACGTGATCCAACACGGCCACGCCCGCCGCGGTGGCTAAGGGATTACCCGACAAGGTGCCCGCCTGATAGACCGGGCCCAGTGGGGCGAGCGCGGACAGAACGTGCCGGCTGCCGCCGAAGGCGCCGACCGGAAGACCACCGCCAATGACTTTGCCAAAACACCAGAGATCCGGGGTCACGCCGAAGTACTCTTCCGCCCCACCCTGGGCCAGGCGAAAGCCCGTGATGACCTCATCAAAGATCAACAGCGCTCCCACGCGATCGCACTCGAGGCGCAGCTGCTCTAGAAAACCCGGGACGGGCGCGACGAGGTTCATGTTCGCCGCCACCGGCTCCACGAGGACGGCCGCCACCGAGCCGTCCAAGGTCGGTACCTCGTTGTAGGGCGCGACGATGGTGTCTTTCACCGCGCCTTCGGTGACGCCCGCCGAACCGGGCAACCCCATCTGGGCGACGCCGCTGCCGCCCGCCACGAGCAGGGCGTCGGAGTGGCCGTGATAACAGCCGTCGAACTTCACGATCTTGTCGCGCCGGGTAAAGCCTCGCGCTAGACGAACGGCACTCATGGTGGCTTCGGTGCCGGAGGAGACCAAGCGAACTTGTTCGAGACCCTTCACCCGCGAGGTCATCGCCTCGGCCAGGAGAACCTCACCGGGCGTGGGCGCCCCGAAGGTCGTGCCCAGCGTGGCGGTCTCCTGCAGGGTCTTGACGATCAGGGGATGGGCGTGTCCCAGGAGTGACGCGCCGTAGGACTGGACGTAGTCCAGGTAGCGGGTGCCCTCGACGTCAGTGACGTAGGCGCCGTCACCGCTGGCCACCGTATAGGGCACACCCCCGACCGAGCGAAAGGAACGTACCGGTGAGTCGACGCCTCCGGGGATGACGGCCTGCGCTCGTTCGAACCACGCCTGATTCGAGCTCAACGACTCAACTCCTCGGCGAGTTCGCGAGCAAAGTACGTCAGGACAAAGTCCGCCCCGGCTCGCCGAATCGCCGTTAACTGCTCCAAGGCGACCGCCGTGCCGTCGATCCAACCCTTTTCCGCGGCCGCTTTGACCATGGCGTACTCACCGCTCACGTGATACGCGGCGATGGGCACGTCGAGGGCGGACTTCAGGTCGCTGACGATCTCCAGGTACGTCATCGCGGGTTTCACCATCACCATGTCGGCACCTTGTTCTACGTCGGCGCGCGCTTCGAGAAGCGCCTCGCGTCGGTTCGAGGAGTCCTGTTGGTAGCCCTTGCGGTTGCCCCCGCCGACGATCTCTACCTTGACCGCCTCGCGAAAGGGCCCGTAGAGTCCACTGGCGTACTTGGCGGCGTAGGCGAGAATAATGGTCTCGCTGTACCCGTTTTCTTCCAAGGCCCCGCGGATCTCGCCCACCTGGCCGTCCATCATCCCGCTGGGTGCGACCACGTCCGCTCCCGCCTCGGCTTGGGCCAGGGCCACCCGCGCGTAGAGCTCAATGGTGGCATCGTTGTCCACGCTGCCGTCACTGCGCACCACACCGCAGTGCCCGTGGCTGGTGTACTCGTCCAGACAGAGATCGGCCATCACCACCACGTCGTCGCCGAAGGCGTCTTTCAACGAACGAATGGCGACCTGGGCAATCCCGTCGCGGTTCCACGCCTCGCTGCCGAGCTCGTCTTTCGTTGAGGGCACCCCAAAAAGAATGGTGCTCGTTACACCGGTCGCGAGGAGGGCCTTGACCTCGTCGTGGAGGGAGTCGAGTGTGTGCTGAAAGTGCCCCGGCAAGGAGTGAATCGCTTTGGGTTCGCTCAGACCTTCGGCGACGAAGAGTGGCGCGACAAAGTCGCTGGGCTCGAGCGAGGTCTCCGCCACCAGTCGACGAATCGCGGGCGTGCGACGAAGTCGCCGAGGGCGCTGGGCAGGAAACACAAGGCCAGCCTATTAGGGGCGTGCGTCGTTGTTCCCGTTGGTTTTCCGACACTTGGGACGCGTACCGCTGCAGGATGGCCTCACGTACGGTCACGTGGATCTACAGGGCGATCACGTCTCTGGACGATTACGTATGACCAGAAAGTCGCTCCTTCAGATCAGGACCCCAGCCCTCCATCACGTTCTGGTGCACAGCACGAACGACCTCGGCCGTGGTGGCGCCAGGAACCACGACCAGCGACTCGGGTCGCACCAGACCTTGAGCTGCGGCCCAGGCCGACGGAGCGCCAATGAAGATGACGTCGCCACTTCGTAACGCCTGCTCGTCGGACGCTCGCAACATCGTCGGCCACGTTTCGTAACAGGCGAGCGACATGACGTCCAGGTCTCTTGCTTCGAGAGCAGTTCGAAGTTCGTCGCGGGGCGAGGCGGCCCCTAACACCAGCACGGGACCTTCGCTGATCGAGGGCGCCAAGTTGACGGCACTCCCCTGACCCACGAGGTCGACGACGACATCCTTCTCCCGCAATGCGCGAGCCGTGGCCTCGCCCACCGCCAGGACCACCCCGCCTTCACGCAGCGCCTTGCGCGCCTTGGGAACGTACAGGGCGCAGCGCGCGCTGCTCGCCACCAAGGCCGCGAAAGAACCGCAGCGTGAGTCGGCGCGCAGTGGGTCGATCACGTCGGTGACCTCGAAGTAGTGAGTGGTGGTGAGGGGAACCTCATCCACGATCGCTTCTGTCGGCAGCCAGGCTCGCAGTTCGTCGTTGAACCCTTTTTCGCGCGTCAACACTACGCGCACGACTCAGGACTCCCAGCCGAGCAGTGAGCCACCGTTCATCTCATCGCGTAGCAGTCGAGCGAGTTGTGCGCCGAGCGAGCGCGGATCGTCGCCCACTAGTTCGGCGCGCACGCTCTTCGAGCCGTCGGGCGCCAGCATGACGCCGCGCAGGGTCACCCTCTCGTCGGTGACCTCGGCACTGGCGCCTCCCGGGATCGAGCAGCCGGCGCCGAGTTCCCCGAGAAACGCTCGCTCCGCTTCGACCGCCTTGTACGCGGACGAATCGTTGATCGCCTCCAGCGTCTTGTTCGTCTCGTCGTCGTCGGCGCGCGCTTCGAGCGCCAGCGCACCTTGGCCGACCTGCGGCACAAACCAAAGGGGGTCTAACCGCTCGCTCACGAGGTTCAACTCCTCCATGCGTTCTAAAGCGGCCCGCGCGGCCACCACGGCATCGACGCCGCTCTTTCCGGCGGCGCTTAAGCGAGTGGCCATATTGCCCCGGAGGGGGACAACCTCTAAATCGGGTCGACGCTCGAGTAGCAGGGCGCGTCGACGAGGAGAGCCCGTGGCGACCCGGGCACCAGGGCCGAGTCCAGCCAGCGAGCGACCGACCAAGACGTCAGCGGGATCCAGACGTTGCGGCACGCTGGCCAATCGAAGGCCCTCGGGCGTCACGCTCGGTAGGTCCTTGGCACTATGGACCGCCACGTCCGCCTCGTTCCAGAGCAGCGCTCGTTGGATCTCGACCGCAAACACGCCCTGTCCGCCCAGCGTCGAGAGGTCGACGTCCTTTTCCCGGTCGCCCCTCGTCTCGACCAGCACTAACTCACTCTCGACGCCGAACTCCGCCAACCGCTGCTGCACGTAACGAGACTGGATGAGCGCCAAGGGCGACCGACGGGTCGCGAGGCGAAGCGTCATAGGTCAAAGAGGTTGCGTGTCGCCTCACTAAGTCGGGTGCCCTGATCGGTGCCCGCGGCCTCTTTGAGGGCAATGGTCGGGCGGTGAGCGATCTTGGCGACAACAGAACGAATCAGCGACACGACCGTCTCGCGCTGCTCGTCGGTCAGATCTTCCAAGTCGTGACTACGCCGCGCGATCTCGGCCGATACCAGTACGTCAAAGTGCTCTCGCAGCTCGCGCACAATTACCGCCGCTCCTTTGGCCCGCTGTTCGTTGAGGAATCGCTCGACGTCGTCGGCGACGATCAGGCGCGCCTCATCGATGGCTCCGCGTCGGTCGCCGAGAGCCTGCTCCACGCGGTCGCGTAGATCGCTGATATCAATACGCCGCACGTGGGACAGTCCACTCACGTCGCCGGCCACGGCCCGGGGCATGCCGAGGTCCACGACGAGCAACTCTCCTTCGACCTCTGCGAAATCCTGGCGAGAGAGTACGGGCGAGGAGACTTCGAGGGCACTAACCACCAGGCGCGCCCCGCGAAGATGGTCCGACGCGCGCTCCAGTGCGTCGATTTTTACGCGAGGATCATCGAGCTCGTCGCGCAGTGACTCAGCCCGCGACAGGGTCCGATTGAGGATGGTGACGTTAGCGATCGTCGGGGTCGCGCCGAGCAGACTCTTGGCCACGCCGCTCGCCATTTGACCGGCTCCGAGTATCACGACCCGCGCACCAACTAGCTGCTGGCCCAACTCATCGATAGCGGCCGCCGCCGCGGCCTGAGCAAAGCTGGTGGTACCGCGCGAAATTGACGTCTCGGAACGCACGCGTCGCCCCGAGGCGATGGCCCGCTGAAAAATGTCGGTCACTTCGCTACCGGCGCTCTGCTCTTCAATGGCCAGCTCCAACGCTCGACGCAGTTGTCCCAAGATCTCGAACTCGCCCGGCACGACGGACTTAAGACCGGCCGCCACGCTGAAGAGGTGCGTGGCCACGTCGTGCTCGAAGTTGACCGTCAATCGATCTTCAAACTCCGCGGGCGACAGTCCCGTCGCGTCGGCCAACGCTTCGGTGATCTCGTCAATCGCGCCGTGAAAGCGGTCGATGACCGCCACCACTTCGGTGCGCAGGCACGTAGAGACGAAGACGGCCTCGTGAATGTTCCGGTGGCTCACCAGCGTGCGCAGCATCTTGGCCCACTCGTGCTCTGGCAGAGTGGCGCGCTCTAAAAGGTCGAGCGAGGCGTGTTCGTGGTCGATGCCAACCGAAATCAGTGCCACGTTGTCTCCTGGATCTCTCTCATGCTACGAGCCCCGCAGGGGACTGGTGCTGGCGATGCCCAGTGAGTGCAAGAGTCCCCCGCCCAATGGCCCGGTGCCGTTGTTGAGGTGGTACATCAAGATCTGCAGTTCGATGGAGAAGTCGACGTAGTGCACGGCCGTGCCGATCGGCACGGTGACGACCTGTGGCGCGAAGTTGAGGATCGCGTGGATGTTCGCTTCGACCAGTCGGTCGGCCACGTCCTGCGCGGCGCTGCCGGGCGTGCAGATGACCCCGACGGTCGCCGAAGGGATCGGATCGCTGAGGGGAAGAACCGTGAGACCGGCTACCTCGTGTCCGACCACGTCCGGATCGACGTCGAAGAGAGCCACCAGGCGCGCGCCGCGAATGAGAAAGTTCGACGAGTTCACCAGCGCACGACCCAAGTTGCCGATGCCCACCACCACCACGTCGTAGAGACGGTCGTGCCCCAGGGCCTCGGCGATGCGTTCAATCAGGACCGCGACGTCGTAGCCCGCACCACGGGTGCCGAAGGAACCGAGCCCGGCTAGGTCGCGGCGAACCGTGGTGGCGGTCACGCCCGCTAGTTCCCCGATCTGTCGAGAGTCCACCTTGAGTTCACCGCGTTGGAGTCGACCCTCGGCGATACGTTGATACACCGGCAGGCGAGCGATGGTGGGCTCGGAGAGTTTCTTCGAACGAAGACGGGGCGTCGCCATGACCTAACGATACTGTCGGCCGGTCTATCTTCCCAGTTGGCGGCTACGTTCTGCGGCGGCGGCCACCGCGTCGAGAAACGCGGCCCGCACGGCGTGTGATTCCAACGCTCGCAAGCCCGCGGCCGTCGTGCCGCCGGGCGAGGTGACTTGCGCGCGCAACACTTCGGGCGACTCGCCCGTCGCACTCAACAGCGCAGCCGAACCTTCAAAGGTATCGACGACCAGTGTGCGCGACACGTCGCGCGGCAGGCCTTGATGCACGCCCGCTTCAATCAAGGCTTCGACGACGAGGTAGAGGTACGCCGGCATCGGTCCGGAGAGACCCGTCACCGCGTCGATGTTGCGCTCGGTGACCCGCACGACCGTGCCGACCGCGCCGAGGATGGACTCCGCCCAGTCAAGATCGGCGCTCGTCACGTGAGATCCCCCCGCCATGCCGCTCACCCCCTTGCGCACCAGCACCGGGGTGTTGGGCATTGACCGAATGACGGCCACGGGCTGAGGAAAGGCGGATTCGAGTCGCTGGGTGGAGAGCCCCGCGACGACCGAGAGAAGGCGCGTGATGCCGACCGCCCCGATACTTCGCGCTACCCCCTCGGCGTAGTCCGGCTTGACGCTCAACACCGCACCGGTGTCGGGGTCCACGTCGACCAGTTCGATGGAGGCAAAGACCCCCGCGCCGGAGAATCGGTCCTCCAGCACCTGGCGGTTCTCGACCGAGCGCGCCAGGATCGCCAACTCATCAGGCGCGCACCAGTTCGCGCTGAGCAGTCCGGCCGCCAGGGCCGATCCCATGCGTCCGCCGCCAGCGATTACGAGTTTGTACGCCACGCGACAACGCTACAAGGTGAACTTCAGCGCGTCGGGCGACGACGATAGATCGAGGGCAGACCCATGATCATCACGGTCGGATACATCTCATCGACGTAGTGAACCGTGGCGCCCACCAGCTCATCTAGTCGCTCGATCGTGAGTTCGTTGATGGGTATCTGCGTCACGAGATAGATGCCCTCTTCGGGACCGATGGCCAGATGCAGTTCGCGTAACTCGTGATTCTTGACCAGCAAGTACCGGTACAACTCCCCCTGGTGTTCATCGGGAGCAGGCATCAGTTCCGTCTCGGCGAAGACGGTGCGCTGACGAAGCGACAGCCACAAGGTAATGACGTCTTTCTCTTCTCCCTTGAGGCGAATCAGCCAGTGAAAGTGGCCCCGGTCATCGGGGAGCGGCTGATGTTCAATGTGCCCGACGAAGGAGTTGGCGTTCCAAAGGGCCGCCCACTGTTGAAGTGTCTCGTTAAGACGCGCGGCCGCGTCCTCATCGCTGAGTGGAGCGCGCGTCACCTAACAGCGAACGAGGCTCTCCGAAGAGAGGTGCTCGATCAGCGCGGCCAACGAGCTCGCCGCACCGCGCCAGGTGTAACGGCGGGCGCGAATCACGGCCGCGTTCGAGAGCGACATCGCGTCGTCGGCGTCGAGGGCTCGCTCGACCACGTCGGCCCAGTGATCCACGTCGCGCTCCCCGACTAAGAATCCGGTGACGCCGTCGTCGATCAGTGACGTCAGTCCGCCGACGTCGCTCGCCACCACGGGGGTGCCACAGGCTGAGGACTCAAGCGCCACCAGTCCGAAACTCTCGGCGCGCGACGGCACCAGCGTGACGTCGGCCGCCCGCATCCACGACGACAGCAAACGGTGGCTCTGGGGCGCGACGAACATCACGTGATGAATGACGCCGGCCTCGACCACGCGCCGATGTAGTCGTTCGAGAGTGGCGGCCCCGTCAGGGCCCGAAGGGCCACCCACAATGGCCAGGGTCGCGTGGCGACCTCGTTGGCGAAGTTCAATCAGCGTTTCCAGGGCCAGATCGGCACCCTTCAGAGCCTGCAGGCGTCCCACAAAGAGCAACATGGTGGCGTCTTTGTCGAGACCCAGCGCGCTGCGTGCCTGGGGCCGGTACCCCGGAGAAAAGAAGGCGTGCTCCACCCCGAGTGGGACGACGTGCACCCGCGAAGGATCGGCGTTATAGAGGTGGACAAACTGGTCTGCCTCCACGTCGCAACTGGCGAGCACCGCGTCGGCGCAGGCCACGATGGCCGCCTCTTGGAAGGCGCGGTCATCGGACTCGGCTTCAAAGGTGTCGGCCTTGACTCTCTCCAGGGTGTGAAAGGTCATGATCAGGGGAATGTTGAGTTCATGCTTCAAACGATGTCCGGCCAGACCGCTCAGCCAGTAGTTGGCGTGAATGGCGTCCGGGTGGCCGGAGAGACGAAAGAGTGTCTTGACGGTGTCCGTGTACTCACCGACGTGATTCGTTAGCTCATCGCGGTCGAGCGGCGTAGGCGGTCCGGCCGTCACGTGATGCACTCGAAAGCCCGGCTCGACATTGACCACCTCACGAACCGTGGTGTTGTCGCGACGCGTGTAGACATCCACTTCGTGCCCGAGGCGCGCCAGGGCGCTCGAGAGCTCACGAACATAGACGTTCATTCCCCCGCCGTCGCCCGTGCCGGGCTGGGCCAGCGGCGAGGTGTGGTAGGAGAGAACGGCGAGACGGGCCATTTCCTGATCATACTGGTCAACAATTGACCTGCGGCGAAGTCGAAACCAGCCACTATCAGGAACTACGAACCCGGCTTTGGGTGAAAACCTGGCGGATATCGTGCACCCCTAGGGTGTGGCGACAACGATGTACTTGACCGCGGAACTCGGCACGAGACCGAAGTCGCGAGAGTCTGTTGAGGCGTGCGCGTTGTCGCCTCGAAGGTCCAGCAGGGTGCCGTCTCTCGCGACGCAGCGCTTGAGCATCCAGCCGGAAGGAATGTGGGGATCGCGGACCACGACGACGTCACCTGGTCGAACCCGACGCCACGGGCGAAGGGCCGTCAAACGTTCGCCCGGCTGATAGGTCGGCGCCATGGAGTTTCCCTCCACCGTCACGCGTCGAACGACGAACTCCACGAGCCGAGACACGGCGAAACGATACTCCAAGGCCCTGACTATCCTTCAGGTGATAGTGCGTTCGTCTCCCTGAGCGCGACGATATGAAAGGCAACGTTATGACCCTGCTTAACCGTCTCAATGCCCTGCTCGACGCCTCGACGACGCCGCTCGTCGTCTCGGCTCACTGCGATCTGCCCTGTGGTGTGTACGACCCGGCTCAAGCGCGAATCGAAGCACAGTCCGTTAAGGCCTGTATGGAGAAGTTCAACGCGTCCAGTGACGAGACGTTCAAGGTCCGCGCCACGTTCATCAAAGAAGAGCGCGCCGACCTGGTAAAGCACCACCTCTGGGTGCTGTGGACCGACTACTTCAAGACTGAGCACTTGAAGGCGTACCCGAACCTGAATGACCTCTTTTGGATGGCCACGAAGTCGGCCGGGGAAACGAAAAAGACCAACGATGTAGTGGTGGCCGATCGACTACTGGCCGAGATCGACGACATCGCGGAGATCTTCTGGGCCACCAAGAAGTAACCGCCATCTAAGGCGAGAGATCCCGGCGGCTCGAGGCGCCAGAACCTTTATTTCTACGCGTTCACGCCAGTTCGGGGTGGGCGACGCAGTTAGAGAGAAGGGGGTTGGCTTCTAACTCCGCCTCGTCAATGGGCGTTGAGCAGACCTGGCACTCTCGATAGGTCCCGAGGCGCAAACGCTCCAGCGCTCGATCGACGTCGTTGAGCGTCGCTTCGATGGAGAGCACACTCTCATTCGTAATCTCGCTCATGAGGAGAATCTACTCGCGCCATGGAGAACCCACAGTCGCGCACGGGGAGTAAGCGTCGATGCACCCACTCCCCTTACGTGCTAACTCTGTCAGCAGGAAAGGAACAACGTGACGGAACAGCCAGGACGCCAAGACCTTCTCGCCTGGAGGGATTCGAAGCCCACCAACTACTTTGACGCCACTCCGGCACTGGAGGCGTCGCTGAAGGAGTGGATGGGCCCGCGTTGTGGCGCGACGCTCACAACGAAGCTCAGAGATTTCGGCCAGGTCGTGGCGACGGAGATCGAACCAGCCGTGCAGGTCGTCGAAAGCAATCGAGAGTTCCCCAAACTTCACCCTTTCGACGAGCTGGGAGAGTCCCGCGAGAGAATCGAGTTTCACCCCGACCACCATCGCGCCGCTCGGGCGGCGTGGTCCTCAGGCATGCTCGCCACAACTCTGGACTACGACGGCGCCTTTGAGCTCGCGGGGCTTTTCTTTTTGCTCTCGCACGTCGGCGAAGGAGGCCAAGCGTGCCCGATGGTCTGCACGATCGGGCTGCGACGGGCTCTAGAGAACCGTGGTTCACAGGACCTCAAGGATCGCTACCTACCGGGGCTGACGGTGACGTACGAGACCGTCGCCCTTCGCGGGTCGCAGTTCCTCACAGAGGTGCAAGGCGGCTCTGATGTCGGAGCCATCGCCACCGTCGCCACGCCCGACTCCGAGATACCGGGCGCGTGGCGACTGACCGGCGAGAAGTGGTTCTGCTCAGTGGCCGACGCTGACCTCTTTGCCGTGGTGGCTCGGCCCGCAGGAGCTCCGTCGGGAACGAAGGGCCTCGGTTGTTTTCTCGTTCCCCGCACCCTGGACGGTGTCACCCCCAACGGCTTTCGAATCCGTCGTCTGAAAGATAAATTGGGCACCCGAGGCTTGGCGTCGGCGGAGATCGACTTCGAGAACGCGGTCGCCTACCCCATCGGCCAGGTCGACGAGGGATTTCAAATCGCCGTCAACGAACTTCTCAATACGTCACGGTGGCTGAACGCGTGGGGCTCAACCGGCATCATGAGCCGCGTCTTCATAGAGGCCTCGACCTTTGCGCACCATCGCAGCGCCTTTGGCCACTCCATCGACTCGTACGACGGGGTGCGCGAGCAACTGGCCATTATCAAGGTCGAAACGTCCGCCGCCCTCGCCTCAACCATGGCGCTGACGCACTTGGTCGGCAAGATCGACGACGGTACCGCCACCCCCGACGATCTCTGCCTTCATCGATTCCTCGTCAACGCCAATAAATATGTCACGTCGGTCACCGCCTCCGAGGTAGTACATCGCGGAATCGAGGTTCTCGGTGGCAACGGGACGATCGAAGACTTCTCGCCGCTGCCCCGTCTTTACCGAGATGCCGTGGTCTTTGAAAGTTGGGAGGGAACGCATAACGTCCTCTGCGCTCAGGTGCGGCGCGACTGCGCCAAGTTAGGCCTCGCGAGCGTGGTCTTCAAATGGCTGAGGGGCGAACTTCTTGGCGTCGTCGCCTCTCTATCCTCCGAAGTCGGCACGGTGCAGGCCCTCTTGGATGCACTTGAGCCCGCCCTGAGCAAAACCGTCGACAACACGACGGAGTCGGACGCACTATTTCGTCATCAACTGACCGCACTCACCCACGCACTTCAAGCGACCTGCCTACTGAAGAGCGCAAGTTACCCTTCTTCCAGTGAGGTTGAAAAAGCGGTCGCGTCAGTTTTCATTCGACTTCATCTCGTCTCGCAGGTGTCGTCAGAAAAGCCCACGTGGCTTCCCTTCGTGGACCCCGTTTTGGGGTGAAGTAAAGTGACGGGTCGGTGGCCGTGGGTTAGGACGCACCATCGAAGGGGCCGCTAGCTCATCGGGAAGAGCAGGGGACTTTTAATCCCAAGGTGCCGGGATCGAGACCCGGGCGGCCCACCAGGAGATTTGAAGCATTTTCGAGCCTCAACTCCGAAACTTTGTCCCCTGCCAGCGTCAGACAGGCCTCGGATTAGGCCTCGAAGCTAGGACTTCGTGGCTGGGAAAATTGAAACTCGACACACTCATTGATTCTTCGTTCCAGTGTTATTTAACTTTGAAGAGATCAATTCGACTTCTTTCCAGCGGATAGACGGAGAAATTTGTCTTTCCGAGCACGCACACGTCCGGCAAATCAAAGCGCACCAGTTTTCCTCCCATCGCGCGAGCGGGAGTAATTGAAACCATGAAGTGTCGTGCTCCAACGGGTTTGCAAGTCGAATTCCAAGATTTCCAATTGCTGAAGGTAGAGGGAACCCACCAATACCCGAGTGCTGAGAACAATGAATGACCCTTGTCCAAAGAAAACACTTCGAATTTCTCCGTAATAGGTATTGGTTGCGGAACGTTCTTCACATTTCGTGCGAAGTCCGCGAGACGTACTCGAGGCACACCTCCGATATCACAAGTGGGCCCCACATTGGTAATTCTGATAACTATGAGGCGACTTTCGGCGTCTAGGAAACCAGACCCAGAAGTGACCTTCCCAACTGAAACTCTCAGTTTGCTCGTGCCACACCTTGCCGGGTGCAACTTAGGTCTCTTCGCAGTTGCTTGCGCCCCGCCCTGACGGGCAATGCCCAACAGCAAAGATAAGGTCAGAGAAATGCAGAAAACTCCGAGAATTTTGAGTTTACGATGCCTCGAACTATTCAATGCCTACGCCCCAAAGTCGCCGCAATACTGAACCGCCGCTTTCATCGGATAAGTCCGCATTCACCCCTAATTCAATCCCCGAGTCGAAGCACTAGCAACTGTACCTATAGGCCTCCCAATACTGAGAGAAGTCTGTCTGATCAGAATTGATCGCTCCAGGTTCCTGAGTAATTGAGGTGGGACAACCCGTGTAGTACTCATTATTGCTCTGACTACCTAACGACACGAAGTCACCGTTGGAATCCAGCTCTGCGTAGTCATCGTGGAACGAGAACGAGTTGTATTTAGCGAGACCTTCCGAGGTCCCCGATGACCAAATCTGCTCGGTTATCCACTCCGCCGTACTTCCATCAAACGACCAACCGCTCGGCGGACTATCGGAACAGCCGTGTCCTACGCCCGTCGTGACATTCTCCAAGTAGAAGTATGCGAGATCCGAACTTTGCACGAAACTCATTTCGTCCAGGACAACATCACCTTGTGGGATCGTCCATGTGGAGTAACCGCAGAAGTAGTTACTTGCCGCCTGCTGCTCTGGGAATTGGGTGAAGGGATACCACGCAGGGTTACCGAATCCACAGTCCACAATGCCCTGTTGAACGAGCCCAGGGCTCTGAGTGTTGGTTCCTCCCAACCCCACCCATATGGAAACTCCGGTCAAAACGCCGTTTGTGTAACAAGAACTGTCGTTACCGAGGACGGGCGCAACCGACTCTCCATCGATGGCGACGTAAGTCGGCGTGTTGGGCTCGTAAGTGCCGGCGTTATAGCCGCTCCAGTTAAAACTTGCAGTCGACGAGGTAGTCGGCGGTGAGATACCCGGCGATGACGCGGGATATGACACTTCACTCGATGGCGCGCCGCCGTTGACATATGCATTCATTGCAGACTCCCAAAGGCTGAGAGGTCCAGGTTGTGATGGCCTAGGGGGGAAGTCGTACATTGCGAGTTGTGCAGCGGAAGCGGTCGATGGATCGAAGCCAGGAGGGGGAACCGGGACCTCCTCAATTTCGCCGTCCGGAAAGTTGTAGGTATATTGGCTTCCGCCATCGGCAATAGGACTGACAGATGCAGCCACCTCCACTGAACCAGTAGTGGCAGAGTTAGAACTTCGAAGTGTTGAGGAAGATGTCAATTCAGTCGAGGCATACCCAGACGATGCTGATCTCGATGCTTCAGGCCTGATTAGGGCGCTCGACCGGGTTGCCATTTGCAAGCCAATTGCAGATAGCACAAGCGCTGCCGAGGCCAACAGCGCGCTAGCGACTTTGACGCGTGAAACTTTCATTACGTTCATGAAGCCCTCCTAGAGAACTTCACTTCGCGGACAGGAGGAGTTATTGACTTTGCTTCGTCCTCGTTTCGCTCATCGTCGTCAGGATATGTTCCGCGAGGAGGAGTTTCAATAGAAGGTCGTTACGGAACTCCGTTCAACAGCTACTTCCTCAGGTACGCAGAATTGTCGGTGACGAATGTGATGCGCGCCGTCGGGGTCCGGTTGCTTACCGTCGTTTGAGTCTCATGGAACACGAATATTGCGCTCCCAGGCCTCATTTTAGGCCTCATATTTTTGCAACACCACGAGACCAGATAGACCAGAACAACGGATTTTCTTGAAAATGAACGACCAAAACAACCAGACCGACGCCACGCAACGGCTAGAAAGTTTCTTTTAATCCTCAGGCGCTGGGATCGAGACCCAGGCGGCCCACCAGGTATTTTGTAATCGTTATGCTTGTCAATCAAATTAATATCCCGGGGCGACCAACTCAGTTCGAGCCGTGAAGGGTTCGACAGGTCTCATTTCAGGCCTCGGATTATTTGTCCCACGCAATCTGTTGTTTTGGTCGACTACGACTCGCGCACGTCGCCACGCCATCCTGGCCCTCGACCTCAAAGAGTCCGCACCTTTTCGAATCCGCCGACGAGCATTCTACGACTCGTCGATCCATCGACGATGTCGGTAAGACTGAGGTGACGAGCACAGTAGACGAGCAATTACGCAGCGCGGATCAAGCGATATGCGGCAATATCGCTGCACTCAGTGGCGATCGAGCACTCCTATCGCAGAACCTTCTTGCCCAGCTACGGAATCTCATCGAAGCTGTCGCGGTTCGGGTATACCTTAGAGACGGCACCGCCGAGTTTGACTACGATGCCGTCGGTCCCGCAATGGCCTATGTGAAGTCGAGGGCCAACCTGAATTTTCTCGGCCGCTTTCACAAACTTATTCAAGCCAGTGCCTCGCATTACACGCTGGACGGCGACGCTTCAGAGCGACTAATGCTCAAGTACTTCGAGTACCTTCTCCGTGTTCGGAACCTCGTATTGGACACCGCAGGCGTTGACTTACTAGATAACCTCGAAAGATTCCCGGTCGATCTCGACCCCTCGCTGCGTGAATATCACGAAAAAATCTCTTTGAGAATATTGTCGGAAGGCTTACGGCCGAGGGATGCGGATCATCGAGCGCGTTACTACATACACAGGGTCAGGCCGTTTTTTGTGGAGGGACGTATCTACTACGAGGTGACGTTCTTCGAGGCGAGAAACAATGTGAGCAAGTTCGACCGCATCATCGCGTTCACAGACATCGACATCACGGATAACTACTCGGCAATGCTCACTCTTCAGGGGGACTCTATTGAAGTACTTGGGCAGACGATGCCAATAACGATCATCCGCGCGTGGGAAATATCCATACGACCCTGTGAGCTCAACAACTTCGCGAGGCTGGTGGGCCAGCGAGTGAGCGTAAGATCGGCAAGCCCAGAATATCGATATCTAATGCAGCACCTGACAAGTCATGGCGCTACCCTCCTCGATATTGTTCAACTGCCGGACATCGCCTTTGACAGGATGAGGTCGGCCGTCGCACTGTCCAATCAGAAGTTGCTGATCCTCCCGGCACTAACTCGAGCCCGCCAAATCATCCTTCAGAACGCTCCAGGAGCCAACGTTCTGAGATATTTGTTGCTGCGTATGAACAATCAGATACTTAAGCAGCAGTACGACTACCGAGAGTGCGGCCTACTCTCCGGACTCAACATGCCTTATGGCTGCAAGCCCTTTGACACGATGCCTTTTTGCACATCGCTGCCGGGCCACAATCCGAAGTTTGCGGATCTCGTGGGAAGCATCGAAGTGGGCGATCGAATCCATGAGTTACTCGCCCGACAGGTGAGGATCAACGTCGAACAAAGGGCAATGCTGTATACGCCTATCGAGGATCTTGCGAGCTTCGGAGATGTAGTCACCCTCATTTCGCAGTTCAACGCCAGGCTGTATCAAACCCACGGACGGCGAACGCTGGAACGAGACATGGGTCACTTGTTCATTCGGGAATACGAGGATGACACCGTCTCCATCATCGAACGTCTCCAAGAGTACGCCGCAGTGGGGATAGATGGCTATAGCGCCGCGGTCACTCGATGGTTGGACGAATCGCCGCCCGCCTTCGATGACCCCGCCAAAGAGGATGCCATGAAGAGTCTCTTCAGCGAGTCGCGGGTTGCTCTCATATACGGCGCGGCTGGCACGGGTAAGTCCACGATGATCAACTACATCGCGAGTTATTTCAACGCGAACAGCAAGCTCTTCCTCGCTCAGACTCACCCAGCGCTGGACAATCTCAAGCGAAGAGTGGGTGCGCAGAACGCAACTTTTCGCACCATTGCGAGCCAGATCTGGAGGAGCGCAACGGAGGCAGCGTATGACTTGCTCATAATTGATGAGTGCAGCACTGTCAGTAACTCTGACCTCGTCAAGATTCTTGATAAGACGTCCTTCAAGCTCCTAGTTCTTGTCGGTGACGAGTATCAGATCGAGTCAATTCAATTCGGCAACTGGTTTGGAGCCATTCGCTCATTCATTCCCGATACGTCGGTCTTCGAACTTACGACGCCATTTAGAACAAAAAGCGACGGTCTACTTCAGCTATGGAACAAAGTACGGAATATCGACGACGACGTCGCCGAAGCCATTTCACGAGGCGGTTACTCGCGCGTGCTCGATAGAAGTTTGTTCAAGGAGTCTCGCGATGATGAGATCATTCTCTGTCTTAACTACGACGGTCTGTACGGAATCAACAATGTCAATCGATTCCTTCAGAGCGGTAACCCTAATCCAGTCATTGAGTGGGGGGCGTCTACCTATAAGGTCGGGGACCCGATTCTTTTCGATGATACGAACCGGTTTAAGCCGATCATTTACAACAACCTCAAGGGAAAAATAGTTGGAATATCTCGAACCGCGGGCAAGATCAAGTTCGACGTAGAACTTGACACGGTTATCACCGCCTTTGACGTTGAAGGCGTAGATCTTGAGTGGCTCGGGGAATCAGTCGTTCGCTTCATCGTTCATGAATACGCGAACAGTGACGAGGACGACGACCCGATCAGCACGAAAGTGCCCTTTCAAGTGGCTTACGCGGTGTCCATTCATAAGGCGCAGGGGCTTGAGTATGACTCCGTCAAGATTGTGATTACTGACGACAATGAGGAAGACATCTCTCACAGCATTTTCTACACTGCGATAACTCGGGCTCGCGAGAATCTACGAATATATTGGACTCCCGAAACCCAGCACGCCATTATGACGAAGCTTCAGCACAAGACGAACTTGAAAGACCTGCACATTCTCTCGAGCAGACGTGGACTCGTACTTCCTTCGATTCGTTAACCCGCGATAAGCCAACATCGCGCTTGGCTCCGCGTCCATGCAAGTGTGAGCACTAAACGATTAAATGTCTGCCCATCCACCCGACGACTTTTAGAACCTGTCGGACCAATTAAGTGACAGCAGTCGGTCCGATTCGGCCCCTCAGGCGCAATTCCGACCAAGGTATCGCAGAGCGAATTGGCCATAAATTGCGACAGACATTAGGTTCTTCGACCCTGTGACAGGCCCATTTCAGAGTTGATGATCGACATTCTGTGGTCAAGTGATTGATCGCAGCGCCCTCGCCACGAATTGTGCATTAGAAGTATGTGCTACCTCATACCCTCTCGATTCGAGAAAACCCGATGCGCGTAGCATTCCCTTTTCGGCGTCGGCTTCAAAGACATACGCAATCACATTCCGACTGCCTGAATCCGTAGCCCTCTCCGCAGCGAATTGCTCCAGGACAGTTCCGAGTCCACGACGTCGATAGCTTGGCCAGATAAACAGATCGCTGATCACGGATTCGTCGCCCTCGTGTATCAGGACTGCTACACCAATGCGCACTCCGGCGTGATCCGTGAGAGTGAGAACCTCCGCGGGGACCTCGAAATTTAGGCTCCAGGTCGGGTGAGACGAGAGCGTAAGTGATCGCCACGGCGTATCAGCCTGACGAGCGAAAACAGGGCCCCCGCTCTGACCCCACAAGGACTGGAAGGTGTCGGGATTCGACGTTCGAAGTAGTTCCTGCACAGTCTCTTGCAGCGGCCCCCGATCCCAAGGCCGCACCAACATCGCCGCTCGACAGTATGTTTCGAAGAACTCCCTTGACATCTTCGCAGTACCATCCTCCGTCCAACCGCTCCAAGCGTGCCGAACGAGGAGCGTGTCTTCATCGACCAAACCAATGGCGCCAGCGACGTGTCGACCTATGCTTTTCTCTTCCGTCGAAGGCATCGAGATAAAGCCGTCAAGCGGATTGAATACCGAGGGATAGGCCGCGTAGTCCACCATCACCGAGCCGGTCTGCTCCACCGGAACCTCGTACTTTCGCGCTCGGCTGTTTAGGAAGGCCGCAGTTGCTACTACATCGAAATCACTTAAGAACTCGTAGTACTGGACGGGCTGACTCGGCAGATGAAAGTTCGCTGTTCGAGGGATAAAGAGATGGAACGTCCATTCACCACCCAGTTCATCGATCTGCTTGCCGAGCGCCCAGAAGTCCCCGGGCACTTTCGGCGCGATTGGCGCTCGTGGGGCCGGCGCCCATGGCTCCACGGTGTGATGGGGCCGTCGCATCTACTGAATTTTTCGCCGGAGCGGAGGCCGTCGACGCGGAGACTGATCTGCTTCTTCTTGCTTTACCTCAGATTCCATCTCTTCAATGTGGTAGGTCGCCACCACATCACCCGTACTTGGGTCACGAACAATCAATGACTTAGGCCTGCGTTCGCAGCCCTTGCGTTTGAACCGCTGCCTAAGGTTTTCCATCACCGCTCCCAGGACGGTCGCCCATATCTCGTCCTTGAAGAATTCGTAGTTGGGAAGCCAAAGGTAAAGGACCTCGTGCCAGGACACGCCTGCACCGAATTGGTCCTCATACGCAATCCCAATAGGAATGCCCATCTCTCGATTGAGAGTCGTAGCGAGTTCTAGGAGATCTTCTTCGGTCATGTCGATCGGATTGATTGTCTCAAGCAACAGCAATCCGTCGCGCTCGTCAACTTCGGTCATGGTGCCTCCGTTCTTCCCGCGAGCCAAACGTAGATTCCGTGAAGCTTCGGAACCAGAAATATCATGGGCCGCAACCGGCTACGGCGACCATTCCCCTACGACTCGAGGTCGAAGTGCTGCTCCACTGCAGCATCGCTGGATGCCGGTGCGCTGATGAATCGAGTCGAGGGCGGACGCGTTTTTGCTTCACCCTCGATCTCCCTGAGTTCGGGAAGCGCGTCGAGATCCTTGGCGCGGTTTGCGAAGGTCTTAGCGGCGATCACGTCGCTGACAGCGGCGACGCGCACGTGAAAGCCATCGACGGCCACCACCGAACTGCGAGTGACCAGCACCTCGTAAGGGACAGGTCCACCCGTCTTATCCTTTAAGTCGCTAAGAATGTCAAATTGTCCGGCGTCGGTGGTCCAGGTCGAGTTGCCCATTTGCCCCAGGGAGCGGACGTCGAGTTGGACGTTCAGAGAGCGGGCTTCTTCGTCGGTCATTCCTGCGACTCGAAGGCGCGCACCAAGCTCTTGAAGGGCCGAGGCGACTCGCTCCAGATTGGCAAGTTGGCGGCTGATCACGCAGTCCACGTCCTGCGTGAGACGCTCAGCACCCAGCATGGCCGCCGCGGCTCCTCCGACGAGCACGTAGTCCACACCGTGCCGGTCAAGCACCGTGATGAGCCTGCGAAAGTCAAGGGACGGACCATCGCTGTAGAGAACTATCGCACGACCTCTGAGTGACGAGCACGAGCGTCCTCTGCCAACCAGGCCTGAACTGCTTCGCTGGAGTCGAGTCGACGGCCATCAGTAAGCGTGGTCACTTCGTCACCGGTCGCGTGCGGAGCATGCTCCAACAGAGCAATTCGTTCTTCGATCGTGGTCAGACGACGCGTCATGCCTCCCATTCTACGGCCAGTAAGGGCTGCGAGGACGCGAGTGAGTAAGGCACCCGACAGGCCCCAATTTAGGCACCTCATATTTCCGCAACCCCATGGGACGAAATCGACAATTTTCCTTGAATACATTGACTTACGCAACCAGATCGACACCACGCGACGATTAGAAGGTGGGTCGATCGTAAATGGAGTGCGCTACGCGTAATTGGCGGAAATGCCCTCGACATGATTGATTGAAACACAATCGTCCTTACTCTTCCTGCAACATTTCGAGCGATCGCGGCGCACGGTGGTATCACTTCGAACTCACTTTGGAGAAGTATCGAGCTATGTCAACGTCCACAGGAGCAGAGGGTTACGCCATGGATCTGAAGGGCGGACGCGGGTGGACTTCGACATATCCTGCACAACGGGTAAGACAATTGATGCCCTTTGCTACGTGAACTTTTGAATTGAATTCCTAAAGCGCGATGAGTACCGTGGCGTTGCGAGGTCTTCCACGAGTTGGGGAGACTGCCGTATGGGTTGCTCTTATTTCAGAAAGCCGGATCAAACTATGCTCGAGTCGCAATTCCTAGCTGGCGTCTCGTTTTCAACCTCAATTACGGTCGCCACTGCGGGACTTCTTAGGTTCGCCGGCCGACTCGGACAATAAGTAAGGCGATCGGTCGTCCTAAGGTCTCGAATAGACATGGAACGAGTCCGGTTTCCGCGTCGCATGATGTCGGTCAGAATGTCCTACGAATTATCGACGACCTCCACCGCACTCTTGGTGCTGCTGAGACTGCGATCGGTTTTGCTTCATTCCTCTTTTTCGTGCTGGGTTGGTTTTCCGTAGGGGGTGCCATCTTGGCGTCTGCAGGGGTTACTTTTCTGGGAATATTAATTCTTCGATTCTCAATCCAGCCGGACCAGGGCTGTGGGTGTGTAAAGCGATCGAACGAAGACACTGGATTCGCAACGACTTCGCTCCTGCGCGCAACGGCAATACTTTGCGCTGGCCTTAGCAGTTTCATTAGACCCACCTCCGGCCCCTACAGCGCCGTCGGCTTCGTGATGTGGGTGTCCCTAATCGTAATTCTTAGTCCCGAATTCTGGCTGTTAACGAAGTGGCATTGCGGCCGTCCATTGATCTTTGGTACCTACGACGAGGTTCTGAGAATGCGTCGCGCTCGCGAGTATCTAAGATTGCGACGATTGATGGCTATTGACTTGAGTTCTAGGGTCCATCGGCGCGAGGGCTGCAACAGCTTCTTTCGATTCTCTTTCATCGCACCCGATGTTGACAAGGGAACATACGTGGAATTTACGATCTCTCCAGAGCGCGTAACTTCCCGCATCTTCAACATTGAGAAGGAGCTGGCCTCCAATGCCGTGTGATTCGTGAACGACGTGAGCCGTTCGCGATTGACGGTGGTCAGTGATTGCCTCCTCGACGAGGTCTAGTCAGGGGATGCGGAAGGACCAGGCGCTTCTCTCGGCAGAGGTGCCTCGTTGGTAATGCAATTCCTTAAAGAGATTCCGTTGACATGCGATCGCACACCGACTACGTTCCGCCTCATATCGAAAGGATCCGCATGCCGAAACCCCTTACCCTTGAAGAGAAACTCGCTCGATTCCAAGGACCTGACGTGACTACCTACGCCGGAATGGACTCAAGTGGCTATCCGGGCAACGCATTTATGGAGGGCCTCTGGAATGAAACCAATATTGCTTTCACGGGGTTTTATCTTGGCGAAACAAGCACACTTGTCGGCCCCTGTTGCCACGAGTCGAGTGCGTGGATGCCAACATCGAGCCCGGGAAGCGTTCGGACCTACCTCGAGGGCCTGGGATTTGGTTTCCTTCCGATTTACGTGGGCCAGCAGGAAAATGACTCCGAGTGTCCATCGTGCGACACGTTGACGAGTGCCCAAGGCACCGATGATGCCAATCACGCATCAAATTTGATGGATGCCGCTGGATTCCCCGCAGCGTCGGTTTGCTGGCTAGACGTAGAACTCGGGGGATCGCTGTCCACCGCGTTCCTGAACTACATCGGGGCGTGGGTAGATCAGATGAACAACAATACCGAATACTGGGCAGGTGTCTATTGCTCATACGACGTTTCCGCGGGCCAAATCGTTAGTAAGGTCGGCGCCAGTAACGTAAATATTTGGGTGTGGGACTTGAACATTGACAGTTGCCAGGAGTACTCGCCTTTCCCCAAGCCAACCCCGAGTTCGGCGTACTCCCATGCGACCTCTCTTCAATACGCCCAGGGCTGCACGATCTCGAATGGCACATCCACTTATGGAGTGGATCTGGACTCATCGCTATACCTGGACCCGTCTTCCAATCCCATTCAAACCTGAGGCGCATATCTCAATGCGGCCTTCGGCAATGAAATCTGCCTCCGGTATTGCTCGGAGGTCGAGCGTTGCGCTGGTGCTTTGCGCCCTCAGCATGCTGTGTTTCATGAACGCCTCTGCCGCACCCACATCGAGCGATGTGGCACTCGAGAATTTCTGGTTGACCGGTGGAGCGACAGCTTGGGGACGGGGCGATGGCGCCATTTGGCGGACTGTCGACGACGGCCAAAATTGGACGAAGGTCCTTGCCATTCCAAACGTGGATTCGCGGGTGGCCGTTGCAGTTTTATCAACAACGTCAGCCGCAGTCGCCATTGGGGGTTACGAAAAGGTACCAGGAGGCGTGGTTCTTTATACAACGTCGAGCGGCGGCACCAGCTGGACGACTTCACGCCAAGTATCAAGAGTGCTCGCGCACTACGGCGTCGCCTATCCAGCGAGTCTCAATTGGGTTGACAACACGAATCTTCTCGTGCTAGTGCGACCCAACGTCGGAATGAATAATCCCAGCGGGGTCCTCCTTCTGGCCTCACTTTCCGGCCACGGGAAAACTGTGAGTTCCACGGGTGGTAGGTCGACTGTACCCTCAAGCATCGGCCAAATGTCCTATTCGAACCATCGTGACGGCTACTTCTTGGCGCAGTCAACGACCACTAGCTCGCCGGTCCTCTATTTCACTCAGTCGTCGGGCGCGAGGTGGTCGAAATCGACTCTTCCGCACCAGGATGTCCCTCTTGCAGTGCCCCAATTCCTTCCGCGTGAGAAAGAATGGATTCTCTTCGGACGAGCCAAGACCTCACAGAGCGCCGGATCAACAAAGTGTTCAGTTTTTGAGAAATCCGCTCTGGTGTCAGGATCGTGGCGTGAGACTGGGACCTGTCAATACGGGTACAACAAAGGAGGCGGAGTACTTCTGCCTTCTTTTGAGGTTCCCAACCATTTGTGGCAACTTGAATCAGGAAGACTTTTCTCGAGTTCGGATGGAGGGAAAACCTGGAATTCGAAAGCGTGGGTGGGCGTCGGCGAAAACGCAGTCCCTACCAATACGGAAGTCCACGTGATCGAAATGGAGTTCATAACACCGTCGAGAGGCTGGATACTCGAGTCGCTGCCCAATGGAAGCTCACGACTTCTTGTTACCAAGGATGGCGCTACGTTATGGCGCGAAGTCGTACCCAAATCAGATTGAGTGGGGCGTCGTCATTGCCCCTCAGAATTCTGAGCTCCACTTGGCAGAGTCATATGGTTGAAACTCCGATATAGAGACCTCCAATATCCAGTGTTATTTAACTTTGAAGAGATCAATTCGACTTCTTTCCAGCGGATAGACGGAGAAATCTGTCTTTCCGAGCGTGCACACGTCCGGCAAATCAAAGCGCACCAGTTTTCCTCCCATCGCGCGAGCGGGAGTAACTGAAACGATGAAGTGTCCCTTAGAGTTTCCGAATATTCATTCGCCGCTTCAACTTGCGCGAGTCGCTCTCGCCCACAGTTTTGGGCGAAACCATCCGAAAAAGGACACCACGTGAACGACCCGAAATACCCAGCTATCGGTGGTACTCAAGACGTTTTCTTTGACCGTGCGGGGGCGAAACTGCTCCCCCGCATTGTTGCTGGAGAGGGTGTCCACCTCGTCGACGAGCACGGACGACGCCTGCTTGACGCTTGTTCTGGTCCGTTCCTGGCCTGCCTCGGTCAAGGAAATGAGCGGGTTCTCCAAGCAATGGTGGACCAAGGCCACAAACTCACGTACACGTACTCGCGTACCACGCGAAACGACGCTAATGCCGACCTTGCGGAACGACTAACTTCGCTTGCCGGGCCCGGCTTTGAGCGCGCCCACCTCACGTCAGGGGGATCTGAAGCCATCGAAATGGCGATCAAGTTTCTTCGGGCGCACGCTGTTGCGACGGGTCAATCCCAACGTACGCACCTAATCTCGCTCTTACCTGGCTATCACGGCGCCACCTTTCAGACGATTGGACTCAACGGGGACGTCAACGCAAAGTCACTTTGGGGCGACATGACCGTGTACTCCGAAAAAATCCCCGCTCCACTCACATATCGCTCTCCCAGTGCGGTGGCTGCTGCGACATCCAGCCTTTCCGCCTTCGAAGAGGTGATCGATCGACTAGGGGGAGATTCGATTCTCGCCGTCGTTATGGAACCAGTCGGTGGACAGTCGTCCGGAGCCAACGTCCCGCACCCTTCGTTCGCGAGGGGAATGAGAATCCTCTGCGATAGGCACGGCATCAAGCTCGTCTTTGACGAAGTTGTCACCGCGTTTCGAACGGGCTATTTCCTTGCCGCACACGCCGACTTCCAAGCCCTCCCAGATGTGATCGTGCTGGCGAAAGGACTCGGCGCAGGCTACGCGCCACTTGGTGCTGCCCTGTTCTCTCGCGACATGGTCGAGGAACTCGCCGCTTCCTCCGGATTCGTCGTTTCTCACTCCTACGACGCAAACCCGATTGCGTGCGCAGCTGGTAGTGCTGTCCTCGACGAGATTGTCGAACGCGACCTCGTCGTCAACGCGCAAGTAATGGGGCAGTACCTGCGAACGCAACTGGAAGCACTCGCGCTTCAATCACCACTGATTGGAGACGTCCGCGGTCGAGGACTTCTGCTCGCGATTGAACTCGTCGCCAACAAGGACACCTTCGAGCGATTCTCCTCCACGGTTGATCCGGCCGCAGTCGTACTTCGCCATGGCCTGAACCATGGCTTGCTCTTGTACTCGCGACGTCAAAACGAAGGAAGATTTGGGGACTGGTTAATAATCGCGCCACCCCTCGTAGTCGACCCTGACAATTGCGACGAGCTTGCGAGCGCTCTAGAAGCAGCCCTCTCGGCTTCAACTGACGAACTACTTTCATATGGCGGTTTCAAGGGGTGAGCGCAACTTCTCGGTGAGTTGACAAGATTCACAGAAGGAGACCCCGTGGGAAAGCCTCACCTTTACCGCCCAACAGCGAGCGCTGGCGTTGCGCTTCTATGCGAAGGGGTTCAACTACAAAGAAATCGACTCCTCGCTGCAGACCGCTTGGGCAACGCCACCGCCGGGGCTCTCATTGCGTATGGCGTCGGGTGGTATTGGGTCGCAGAAGGTCCCGCGTCCTAACTTCCTAGTTCACGCACGGAACTATGTCGACTCAGTCGCTGAGAATGGCGACGTCCAGAGAGCGAAGTCGTAGAGGTTCGGCAATCAGTTCGACCTCCACGATCACCCGTCGATCGAGGTCGAAGACAAACAATCCAGCCGTGCGCAGCACTCCTCTTGGCGCCACGATCATTCCCACTTGTCCATTGACGAGTGCCACTCGAGCGACGCGCGTTCGACTGGCGTAGGCCAGGGCGTTAGTGGCGACGGTCTGCGCTCCGCGAATCTCGGTCGGCAAGCCGGGTGTCACCAGCGACGGGTCGATACGAAAGACGACATTTGGATCGAGGACCTGAAGTAGGGATTCAAAGATCCCACCTCGCGACGCGGCGAGGAAGGCGTCAATGATGGCCCGCTGCCCGGCAATCTCGGCGCTCGACCGGACGGGCTGACCTCGAACCCGGCGCCGTGCGCGACTGGCGAGTTGTCGAGTGGCCTCGGGAGAGCGATCCAGCATGAGAGCAAGTTCGTCGAAGGGCACGCCAAACATATCGTGCAAGACAAAGGCCAGTCGTTCGGCGGGGCCGAGTGTGTCGAGAACCACCAACAGTGCGAGGCCGACCGAGTCGGCTAGTTCGGCTTCATCCTCGGGACCGGGAGCGAAATCACGGTGCGTCAAGCGAGCTTCGTCCTCCAGAACTTCCTCTCGCTTCGCGCTACGAGCTCGCAGGTGGTTGAGGCAGACCCTCGCGACCACCGTCGTCAACCAGGCTCCGAGGTTCTCCACTCCCTCGATGCCGGACCGACTCACCCGGAGCCAGGCGTCTTGGATGGCGTCTTCGGCTTCGGCGTACGAGCCGAGCATTCGATACGAGACCGCACGAAGGTGGGCGCGATGATCCTCAAACTGTCGAGCCAAGAAATCTTGATCGTCCATGTCACATTCCTCGGTGGTCGGGAGTCATATGTAGTGACACCTCAACCTACGTTGATGTGACAAGGAGAAGATCATGGAAGCACGCATTCAAAACCCCGCCCTCACCATCCCAGGGCTTTTTGACGCCCTCCAGGCACTCGGGGCGGCCACCAACTGTGACGGACTATCGCCGGAGATACGCGAACTGGTCTCTCTTCGGGCTAGTCAGATCAATGGGTGCAGCGTCTGTCTCGACATGCACAGCCGCGGAGCCAAGAAGGGTGGCGTCAGCGACGAAAAACTCTTCACGCTGTCGGCCTGGAGGGACACGCCCTACTTCAGCGACACAGAACGCACCGCCCTGGCGCTCACCGAAGCGGCCACTCGGCTGAGTGACCGCGCGAACCCTGTTCCTGACGAGGTCTGGAGTGACGCCGCGAAGAACTTTGACGAGCCAGCACTGGCTGCGCTCGTCGTCGCGATCGCCTCCATCAATCTGTGGAATCGGCTGAACGTCACGACGGGACAGATCAGTGGGGAGTGGACCGCGCAGTGGGCGTAAGCCTCACATACCGCGCTCGATGATGAGGACATAAGGAGGCGCTCTACGCGATGTCCTGACTCGGAGTAACCCCACGCGAATAGATTTCCATCGGATCGCGAGTCAGCGTCATCGCCACCCGAGCGCGGGCGCCACATCGCTCAGTACCGCCTCAATCACGTGGGCGCAGTACTCGACGCCGAGTTGATTGGGGATGGTCAGTAGCAAGGTGTCCGCGCTGGCAATCGCCTCATCCTCGGCGAGCTGCCCGATCAGTTGCTCGGGCGGCCCCGCGTAGGTTTTGCCGAAGCGCGCGATGCCGCCGTCGAGGTAGCCGATCTGGTCCTGGGAGTCGCCCTCGCGACCAAAGTACGAGCGGTCAAGTTCGCTGACGATCGGAAAGATGCTGCGACTTACCGAGACGCGCGGTGAACGGGCATGGCCCGCAGCGGTCCAGGCCGAGCGAAACCGCTCGATCTGTTCGGCCTGCAGTTGATGGAAGGGGACGCCCGTGTCTTCGCTCAGCAGAGTTGAACTCATGAGATTCATTCCCTGCTCGGCCGCCCACTCGGCCGTCCTGCGGGTTCCCGCCCCCCACCAAATCCGCTCCCGCAGACCTTTCGAGTAGGGCTCGACTCGCAGCAGCCCGGGCGGGTTGGCGAACATCGGTTGCGGGTTCGGCTGGGCAAAGCCCTCGCCCTTAAGAACCTCCAGGAAGACCCGCGTGTGCTCGCGCGCCATGTCGGCGGCATCACTCCCCTCGGCCGGAACGTAGCCAAAGTAGCGATAGCCCTCGATGACCTGCTCGGGCGAACCACGGCTAATCCCTAGCTGCAGGCGCCCGCCCGAGATGAGGTCGGCCGACCCCGCGTCCTCGGCCATGTAGAGCGGGTTCTCGTAGCGCATGTCGATCACGGCCGTGCCGATCTCGATCCTGCTCGTCCGGGCCCCGACGGCAGCCAGCAGCGGGAAGGGCGATGACAACTGGTTGGCGAAGTGATGAACGCGGAAGTAGGCGCCGTCGGCTCCGAGATCCTCCGCCGCACTCGCGAGATCGAGGGACTGCAACAAGGCGTCCGACGCCGAGCGAGTCCCCGAACGCTGCGACGGCGCCCAGTGGCCGAACGACAAAAATCCAATGTTCTTCACGGCCACGAAACTATCTCCGACTGACGCTTCTCAAACCATGGCGGACCCGCGTCGATGAACGGCACGTTGTCCCCGACGTGGAGGTCTACTGGTACGGATAGAACTGTGACGTTTCCCCCGCCTCCCACGCGGCGCGCAACTCGGGAGTGGTGATGTCCCAGTCGCGGCGACTCTCGCGGGTCGCTTCTCTTAGATCGCGGTAGAGGTCAGCGAACGACGGCCGACCCCAAAACCAGTAGCCGTTGTAGATGCTGTAGACGACCAGCCCCGGCTTCAGGACCAACGTGTAGGGGATCATCGGGTCGTGGTGGGGGTCTGTGTACTCCTGAATATCCAGATCCTTTTGCACGTGACGACCGGCGTCAGAGAGAAAGGTCCACTGAGCGCCCACCTGATCGCGAAACTCGCTCGTCTCGATGAGGTTGTCCGTGGAGATGGTCACGACACTGGTGTACGCCACGGCGATCTTCGAGTAGTTCGCGGCTAACTCCAGATGCTGTTGATGGTCCTTGGGGCAGAAACTACCCCGCGCGAGAATCACGATCATCGGGTCGATACCTTGGATCTCGCTCAGCCGGCGACGAGTCCTCGTGTGATCGGTGAGTTCGTAATCGGGGAACGTCGCCCCGGGCACGATATCGGCGCGCATGGGTACCTCTTTCTACTCACTCCGTGTCGTTCACAGATCCCGCGCCAGGCGCACGCCGGTAAAGGGCCATCGGGCGCCGGGCGGAAAGAAGTTGCGGTACGTCGCGCGAGCGTGGCCCGGTGGCGTGATGGCGGCGCTGCCTCGCAGCACGTGCTGGCTGACCATGAACTTGCCGTTGTACTCACCCACCAAACCTTTGAGCGGCTCAAATCGCGGGTAGGGAAGGTAGGCGCTGGAGGTCCACTGCCAGGCCTCACCATACAGTTGACGGGGCTCGCCCGGAAACCGAAGGGCCGGGGCGGGCCGCGGGTGCAGGGCCACCGGCTGAAGTTCGGGTGGCGCTGCCGTCACGGCCACCGCCTCCCACTCGGCTTCGGTGGGAAGTCGCGCTCCGGCCCAGCGAGCGAAGGCGTCCGCTTCGTAGTAACTGACGTGCACCACGGGTTCGTCGCCTCGAAGGGGTCGCCGGCCACTCAGGGTGAACACTTCCCACCCGTCGCGGCCCCGAGACCAGTACAACGGCGCCTCTCGATGCTCGGTCTGATTCACAGCCCAACCGTCGGCCAGCCAGAGAGAGAAACGTTCGTAACCGCCGTCCTCCATGAACTCGAGCCACTCCCCCGCCGTAACGAGCCGGTCGGCCAGCGCGAAGGGCTGCAGCCACACCGAGTGGCGCGGCGACTCGTTGTCAAAGACGAAGCCGCACGAAAAGTCCATCGCTCCTTGGGCGTTGGCGGGAGCGCCGGCCCCGATCGCCACCAGCCCGCCGGGATGAGTGACCCATCCGAGAGACCCGGCACGGGCCGAGGCTACGTCAGCTCGATCAGGGGCGTAACGAGGAGCGAGAGGATGGACACCCAACACGTGTTTGATGTCCATCAGTAAGAGCTCTTGATGCTGTTGTTCGTGGTGCAGACCGAGCTCGATAAGAGCCGAGACCTCGGGCGAGGAGCCGGCGACGATGAGACCCTCCATCGACTCATCCACGCTCTGGCGATAGGCTTTTATCTCCACGACACCGGGTCGAGAGAGTAAACCGCGCTCGCTCCGCGCGTGCCGACGCCCCGCCCCTTCGTAGTAGGAGTTGAAGAGATAGAGGTAGCCGTCGTCCTTGGCTCGGTAACCCGGTCGGTGCGGAATGAGCGCGAACTGCTCGAAGAACCAGGTGACGTGACCGAGGTGCCACTTGGTGGGACTGACATCGGGCATCGACTGAACCGTCTGGTCTTCGGCTGAGAGGCCCTGGGCGAGCGCTTCGGTGGCGCGACGAACGTCGCGGTACCCCTCGAGGGAGGGGGTCGGCGACGCGGGCGTCGACTCGACCAGCACTTCTGAGTACGAAGCGATACGTGCCGGGACCTTCGTCCTTCGAGCCAGCGTCAGCGCGAAGTCGCCCGCACTGTCTCGCCACTGCCCCACGACCGCGAAGCCGGCCGACGTCAGTTCCCGGGTGACACCGGCTAAATGGAATTTGGCGGAGACCTCCGTACGAATCTCTTCGCCGTCGTCGAAGTGAACGACCAGATCGAGACTCGGTATCGTCACGTCTTGCGTGCCGATCGAACGAAGGCGCATGTCGACGAGTTCGGCCTGCGCGTCCCAGCGCGCCACGTACTCGAAGCGATCGAGGTCGAAGTCGGCGCCGAGGTTGAGGTTGACCACGTCCAGGACGTTTTTCTCGAAGGCGGCGGTGACGCCCTGGGGATCGTCGTAAGCCGCAATCAGACGAGCGGGATCCTTCACGAGGTCAGTACCCAGTAGCAAATGTTCGCCGTCGTCCAAGAGATCGGCGAAACGTGAGAGCAGACGTGACCTCTCTTCGGTCGTGAAGTTGCCAATGGTTCCACCGAGGAACACCAGAAGTCGCGAGGTGCCCTCGGGCAGACGTAGGTGATCGGTGTTGACATCCGCCACCACGCCCGACACGATCGTCTTCGGATATCGATCGGCGAGCACGTTGAGGGGGCCCTGCAGCGTCTGCTCGGCCGTATCGAGCGCCACGAAGGCCTCTAACAGTTCCACCTCGTAGAACGCGTCGAGAAGCAACTTCGTTTTCTCCGACATCCCCGACCCCAGCTCCACGACCGTGCTGGCCCCCGAGAGGAGGACGATCTCCGTCGCGTGCTCGACCAGAATGGCCCGTTCGGCGCGCGTGGGGTAGTACTCCTCGAGCTTGGTAATCAACTCGAAGAGCTCAGAGCCCGCACCTTCGTACAGCCACCTCGAGGGCAACGACTTGGGAAAGGAGCCAAGACCCTCTCGAACATCGTGGGCGAGGGTCGCGAGCGTGTCCGGCTCCAATGACGCGAAGCAGCCCGCGGCTGTCGCCACCGCGTCGTCGTCGTTCGGTCCACGTGTACGCATCTCAGTCACGGATCGTCTCCGAACTTTCCTCAGGCTCCCGCGTGGTTGCCGTTACGACGCTCATGGTAGCGAGGTGATGTGACTTTATGACCAGCGTTCCCGCCCACCGCGCGAGCATCAGCGCCACGCCCAACTGCGACCGCTTCATCTTCACCAGAGGAACGAGTACGAGGGCCACGGACTCTTGTCCTAGGACACCGTCGTCGTGTTACGCTGCGCCCCATTCACTCCGGTCTCTCCTACTGGTCCGACTACTTCAGCCCCGAGGGAACCGCCGCGCGACCGGGCTACTCCACCGGATGGATCGCCCAGCATCTCTACGGGATTCTCGCTGAGCGCGGCGCCGTCGACTACTGGGACTACGGCCAGGGTCCGGTCGGCCACGTGGCTGACGTGTTCGTCGGGCACTTCTGGGACTTTGCCCACGTCGCTCGGGACAACGAGTTCGCCCGTCAGGTCGCCGTTTACGTCCTCTCCGACCCGCTGCGCGCCGCCGCCCTTCTTCGCGAGGCCGCCGAACGCTACGAGGTACCGTTCCCCGACTGGGACCTCCCTCCCAAAGAGTTCGATCACGACACCACCATGGAACTAGCCGACGCGGTGCTCTTGGTCGGCAACACCACCACCCTTAACACCTTCGATGCGCGCTGGCACTCGAAGATTATGCTGGTCAACTACGCCCCCGGACTCACGCGGTGGCCACGTCCCTCCCCTAGAGAGCGGCGCCGTGAGTTCGTCTACTCGGCCACGACCTGCGGGCTACGCAAGGGGTTCTTGGACGTGATCGAGACGTGGCGCGACATCTCTGCGGCTGAGACCCATCTGCACGTGGTGGGTCGGATCGAGGAGCCGTACCGCGCGCGGCTGGCCGCCTCGGGGGCGCGGGCCGTCACCACCTACGGCTGGATCCCGTCCTCGTCGACGCGCTACAGAGAACTGCTCAGCTCCTGTCGCTACGCCTACATACCGACCTGGGTGGAGGGACAGATGGGCACCGCCCTCGAGGCCATCGCCGCCGGGTGCGTACCCCTCACCACCCGAGCCAGCGGGGTCGACGATCGCGTCCTCGATCACTGCGTTATCGTCGAACCCGGTCAGCCCGAGCAGCATCGAGAGGCCATCGCCGCCGCTCTCGCCTGGACCGAAACGCAGTACCGTGAGCGTCAGGCGGCGCTCATCGAGAGTATGGAGCGCTTCCACACGTGGTCGGGCTTCGACGAGCGAGTGCGAAAAGTGGTGTGGAGTGACAACTGACTTCTGGAAAGCGGGAGTAGCGATTCAGCCCCACTTCCTCAGTGCCGAGGAGTGTGAAAAGTACTGCGCGTCCGTGTTGGCCCTCGATCAGGCGAAGGGCCTCCCGCTGGTCGAACGGCGAGTGCGGGAACGATCGTTGCGCTACAAGGTGGTCGATGGCCTGAGCATCACCGAAGCGCTTCCCGACGTCGACGACCTAACCGAGCGGGTGGAACAGGAACTTGAGCGCGTCTGTGGTCCGGGACTCGTGCCCATCGACGACGTGGTGGCGGCCCGCAATATCAACGTGACACCGCCCGGAGGAGAGTACCGCTGGCACTACGACCGTAACGCCGCGACGGCCCTTATCTATCTCAACGAGGTTCCGGGCGGCGAGACCGAGATCTTTCCAAACTTCCGGTTGCTGTTTCGCCACGGGCGTTACCCGCGGGTCCAGCGGCGACTGGACGACCTGCTACGACTGCGCCTCGTGAGGCGACTCTTCGGCCACCAGATGCTGGTCGAACCACACCAGGGCACGTTGGTCATCATGCGGGGCAACACCACCCTGCACAGTGTGAGAGCGGTGCTCGGCACCGACGACCGTATCGCGATCGTCCTGGCGTACGACTTTCCCGGTCACGGCCACCAGCGAAGCGCGCTCAATAGTTACCTCTACACCAGCGCCGCCCCCGCGGAGGGAGATCCAAACTACCGGGTGTAAGCGAGCGTGGCAACGGTACGTCTGCGTCGGGTGGATCCGACTCAGGGTCAACGAGCCGGTGGTTCGTTGCCTTGCTGGGGGGAATCGATCAGGGGCGAGGATGGCGTGGAGGGAAGTCGGGCGATCGTCAGCACGGCCCCTCCTAGCGCGACCGAGGCCCCGACGAGAAGGGAGATGGCGTTGCCACTCATGAACGCACTCTTCGCGGCACCCGCGAGGAAGGACCCGGCCGGCCCACCGACGTTTTTCGCGACCGACAAGGCGCCACCTAGCGATCCCAGGATGGCGTGGTGGTACGCAGCGGGTACGTCGTGGCCGGCAAGCGCTGCAGTCATGCGGTCTTGATAGCGGGTCGACAGCACGCTGCCAATCACCGCCACACCCATGGCGCCACCGACTTGGAGGGCCACCGCGTTGCTGGCTGAACCGACCCCGGAGTCTCCTTGAGAAAGGGAACTTACAACGGAGTTCGTCGCGGTGGGCAACAAAAGCCCGGCGCCCAGGCCGATCAACAAGAGTCCGGGTACCACACTCCCATAGCTCGTAGTGAGCTTCGACACGTCGGACACCTGCCACAGTCCGCCCGCGATCGACACGAGACCCGCGGACACGACGTATTTGACCCCCGCCACCTTGACCAGCGATGGGGAGAAGATCGCCGTCACGACCAACGTGGCGGCGATCGGCAGTATGCGAAGCCCGGCCTGGAGCGGCGAGTAGCCGAGGTCGAACTGCAAGAACTGCGTCTGCACGAAGAGCGCTCCGAGAAGCCCAAACGTTCCGAGAACTTCCCCCGCCGCGGCGATGGAGAAGCGGCGGTTCGAAAAGAGCGCGAGACTGAGCATCGGATGCGCACTGAAAGCCTCCCAGGTAACGAACGAGGCGAGAACGACGAGGCTTCCGACCCCCGTTCCGACGACGAGATGAGACGACCATCCCTCGATCGGCGCTTCGATAATTGCCCAGAGAAGAAGTCCCAACCCGGCGATGGAAAGTAGGGCGCCCACTACGTCGGGGCGATCCGCAGCCGCGTTCTTGGAGTCCGGAACGAACAGCATCGCGCCGAGAAGTCCCACGACCACCACGGGCACGTTGACTAAGAAGACGGACCCCCACCAGAACTTCGACAACAACAGGCCGCCCGCGATCGGGCCAATCGCGATGCCCAGCCCGATGGTCCCTCCCCACGCACCGATCGCCGCGGCTCGTTGTTTGGGATCACGAAAAACGTCGTTGACGATGGCCAGCGACGCGGGGATGGTCAGCGCCGCCCCCACGCCCATCACCGCACGCCACATGATGAGCAGTTCAACCGAACCCGACAGCGCCGCACCGACGGAGCCGCCCGCGAAGACCACCAGGCCCGCAAGAAAGCAACGTTTACGACCGAAACGATCGGCGACGCTGCCCCCCACCAGTAACAGCCCCGCGAAGACCATCGCGTAGGAATCAACAATCCACTGCAGTTCACTTGACGTGGAGTGCAAGGTTCGCACGAGCGTGGGCAGGGCGACGTTCAAGATGGTGTTGTCGACATTGACGACGAGTGCCGAGACACAGACGACCGCCAGCGCGGCCCCTTTGTGTGCGTTCACCGCAGTCACCGCTGGTATCGAAGCCACATTCCCCAGTCGAGCCCACTGTTGGGAGACGAGACAGGGGCAAAGGTCCCGCCGCAGTCGCGTCTATCCCCATTCAGACGCTCGCTCAGGCGAAACGAAGTGAGCAAGGGCAAATGACCCTATCGACCGCCTTCTCCGTCCCTTACCGTCATGTCCATGGGCGATGATTCGGTAGCAGGGGATCGACGAAGCGTGATCCTCATCTCGGACTTCACCGATATTGCGCTGCCCATTGAAACCGTCCGCGGGCGTTTCGATCGTGCCGCAGAACGGATGGCCAAGATCGCGGACGCCGCGGAACAAGACGGTGAGGCGCTGATTTTGGATATTGGTCCGGAGTGGGCTGGCGGACGCCTGACCCGCGAGGTCGAAGTGACTCTCGGGCCGACTCACGAGCGCGGAGACGCCAGTGTGATACCGCTCGACTGGAGAGCGACCGATTTAGCGGGGATGTTCCCGATGCTCAACGGCGATCTGGAGTTAGCCCCTCTCGGACCTGGCTCGTGTCGCCTGACGCTCGCCGCCTCGTACCTTCCGCCGTTCGGCGACTTTGGCCGTGTTCTCGACCACGCCCTTCTGCACCGACTAGCGCAGTCCACCGTCCGTTCGTTCCTCTCGCGCGTGGCCACGATCCTGGCCGCGGACGAAGGTCGCGAACCCGCCGTGGTCGTGGCGTAGTCCCGCGAGGGAGAGGGGCAGCGTTGGAACCTCCCACTAACCGCCCCCTCGCGTGCCCTAGCCTTGTGAAGGTGTCGGCGCGACCGAAAAGACCTTCGTCATCTTTCGTGATGAGACACTTTGAACGCAAACTCACAGAGGAGTCGTCGACGCGATGAGTATCCCTAGTGCCTCCTACTCGGTGACCATGAGAGTTGACGTGGACAACGCGTCACTCATCGGTTCACTAGCCACCGCGGTCAGCGACGCCGGTGGTGCGGTAACGGCATTGGACGTAGTGGAGCCCCACGGAAGTCACATGGTGGTCGACATCACCTGCAACGCCATCGACGACGGGCACGCGGAGCGGCTGAAGGCTGCGGTCGACGGCGTGGAGGGAGCGAGCGTCCAAGCGATCAGCGACCGCACGTTCCTTCTCCACCTGGGCGGCGTCATCTCGGTCGAGCCCAAAGTGTCACTAAAAACGCGAGACGATCTCTCCATGGCCTACACGCCGGGCGTGGCGAGGATCTCCATGGCCATTGCCAAGGATCCCGCGCTGGCGAGGAAACTGACCATCAAACGCAACACGGTCGCCGTGGTCACGGACGGCTCCGCGGTGCTCGGACTGGGCAATATCGGCCCCGCGGCCGCGCTACCGGTCATGGAGGGCAAGGCCCTGCTCTTCAAGCGATTCGCGGGTATCGACGCGTGGCCCGTGTGCCTGGCGACCCAGGACGTCGAGGAGATCGTGCGCATCGTGGAGTGCATCGCCCCCGTCTACGGAGGGATCAACCTAGAAGACATCTCGGCGCCACGGTGCTTCGAGATCGAGTCGCGACTGCGCGACCTCTTGGATATCCCGGTCTTTCACGACGATCAGCACGGAACGTCGACCGTGGTCTACGCCGCGCTACTCAACGCACTTCGCGTCGTCGGAAAGCAGATGAAGGATATTCGCGTGGTCGTGCTGGGCGTCGGCGCCGCCGGCGTCGCGATCAGCAAACTGCTGCTGGCCGAGGGAGTGGGTGACATCATCGGCGTCAACCGCAACGGCATCCTCCGTGAAGATGACCCTCAACTCGATGAGCCGCGTCGATGGTTGGCGGCGAACACGAACGCCGAGAAGAGGTCGGGCACGCTGGCTGACGCCATGACCGGGGCCGACGTGTTCATCGGGGTCTCGGGACCGAACCTCGTCACCGAAGAGCACCTCAAGCTCATGGCCAAGGACGCCATCGTCTTTGCCTTGGCCAACCCCGAACCCGAAGTCGATCCCGTCGTCGCTCGGCGTTACGCGGCCATCGTCGCGACCGGCCGGAGCGACGAACCGAATCAGATCAATAACGTCCTCGCCTTTCCCGGCATCTTTCGAGGACTCCTCGACGTAGGAGCCCAACGCATCACGGAAGATGTCGAGATCGCGGCCGGCCAGGCGATCGCCGACGTGGTGAAGACATCGGAACTGTCACCGGACTACATCGTGCCGACGGTCTTCAACCCGAACGTGGTCGGGGCCGTCGCCGCCGCCGTCGAGGCCGTTCTTCGCGTCCCCCGGCCTTACTAACGACTCGCCCCCACGGTCTCGCAGCCGAGACTAGAGCTGTGTTACTCGGCCGTCCGAGACGTGTAGTTGAGTGGTGGCCCCCAGGTGATCGTGGTCATGGTGAGAGATGACCACTACCGCGCCGCTTCCCTGGTGACGGCGCACCTCACTCAGTAGATCGCGCGCCTCGGACTCCTCCAGTCCCTCGGTCGGTTCGTCCAGTACCAGCACGGCCCGTCGGGCCAAGAGTGCTCGCGCCACTCCCAGTCGTCGTCGCTCGCCACCACTCAGTCCGGTCATCGCACCACCGAGCGGGGTGTCCAACCCGAAGGGCAACGTCGAGAGCAGCGCACCCAAGCCCGCCGCCCGGAGGGCCTCGAGGATGTCAGCGTCCGCGGCCGTCGGTCGTGCCAGGCGCACGTTGGCCGCCAGTGTGGTGTCGAACACGTGGGGATCGTCATCGACGAAGCCCACGCGCGTGCGCACCTGCACGCCCGTCAGCCCTTGAACATCAACGCCACCCAAGGTCGCCTCGCCCCCATGAGGCGCTAGAAAACGAGCCACGAGATGGGCCAACGTCGTTTTGCCCGATCCACTGGGACCGCTAATCGCGACGATGTCGCCCGCACGCCACGTCGTCGTTACCCGCGACAGCGCCGGGTGGCCGTCTCGCCAGACGCTGACGTCCTGCAGCGAAATGTCATTGCCACAACCGAGGTCCTCGGGACTGGCCGGGTCGCGCACCGGCCACGGCCTTGCGACCAACGCGTCGAGGCGCTTCAGCGCGCCAAGACCACTCTGAATACCAAGAAGCGACGCCGACGAGGCGCTGACCAGTTCCAAGGCGCTCAACGCCATGAGCGCGGGCACCGCGAGCAACGCCACGGCGAGGCGGTGACTCTCAAGCGAGCCTTGGGTACTCGCCACGATGGCCACCATCGTGAGGCCCACGGTCGCGACGTTCAGAGCGACGAAGAGTCCCGCTCGTCGCGCCACTCGCCGCGCGGCGCGGTCGTAGGCGAGTTCGGCGCTGTGGAGTCGTTGATAGAGCACGCCGCTCGCCCCCAGAGCCACGTACTCATCTCCCGACTGCGCGGCGTCATCGAGGGCGTGACGCAGTTGCGTGCGGGCCTCGTTGAGTTCCCTCTGTGGCCTCGTACCGGCGCGCGCGGCCGCGAGGGGAAGGACCAGGCCCACCAGAACGATTCCCAGCAGGAAAACGAAACCCGTCGCGGGAGCGATCAGCGCGCCCACGGCGACGGCGCAGAGTCCCGCAATGAGGTTGGCACTGACCGGCCCCGCCACGCTCACCAGCAGGTCTTGGACCTTATCCACGTCGCCAATAACCGTCTCGACGACGTCCGCGCTGCGAGCGCCCAGTCCCGAGGGCACCAGTGGCTCGAGTCGACTCGCGGTCAACGCCCGCACGCGCGCCATGACGCGAAGCGCCGCCTCATGGGTGCTGACGCGTTCGCCGTAGCGCCCGGCCGCCTTGCCTAGGGCCAGCAACTGTACGACACCCATCAAAAAGGTGAGGCTCAACAGCGCCGGGCGTTGCGCGCTCCTCACAATCAGCCACGCCGCGCTGCCAGCGAGCGCCGCCGTCATCACGCTCACCGCCACGCTCGCGGCGAGAGCAATCAGGACGCTACGACGCTCAAGGCCGAGCGACTCACGAAGCACGGAACGTGCGCGAGCCTCAGACACGGAAGCGCTCCGGGGCCGACATCACAAAGGTGAGGTCGACGTCGAGGGGGCGGTGGGTGGCCACGATGGTGGTGGCCCCGCGACGACGCACGGCGCGCATCACCCGGGCCGCGTTTATGTCGTCGAGGTGAGCGGTGGGCTCGTCGAGCAACAAGACGGTGGCGGGACGCAGCAGAGTGCGCGCCACCGCCAGTCGGCGGCGCTGTCCCGCCGAGAGCCCCTCGGCTCCTTCCCCGAGCGACAAATCGAGCTCGAGATCGAGGTCGAGTTCGTCGAGTGCCTCGCGCAGACGACCGTCGTCAAAAATCTGGCCCATGCTCAAGACCTCGCGAACCGTAGTGCCCGGTAGTCGTGGATCCTGCGACAGCCACGCGCAGGTGGCGTGCCACGAGTGCGCCGCGATGCTCGTGAGCGGCGTGCCGTCGATGAGAACCTCGCCGTGAGAGAGGACCTCGAGACCGGCCAGTACGCGCAGCAACGTCGACTTGCCCACCCCCGAAGGTCCTTCTAAGGCCGCCACCACGCCCGGTTCGATGAGGGCGCTCAGGGTGCGAAGGGTGTGGTGGTCGCGTCCTTCGACGCTCACGCGAACGTCACGAAGTTCCAGCCGGGGCGCAGCTGCGGGGGCCATCTCCTGGGCCGAGTTCACGAGCGCCTCGTCGAGAAGGTCCAAGATCGAGTCGGCCGCTCCCACCGCGTCGGCGGACGCGTGAAAGCGAGCGGAGGCTCGACGCAGGGGGACGTACACCTCCGGTGTGACGAGGAGCACCGCCAGCGCCGTCGTCAAGCTCATGTCGCCGTTGATGAGCCGAATGCCAAGAACCAGGGCCACCAGCGCGGTCGCCAGCGAGGACAGTAGTTCGAGAGAGAATCCGGACAGGAACGCGACGCGAAGGGTCTTCATCGTGCTCACCCGAAGCTCTTCTCCGACATCGCCCAGCGCCTCGGTCGCGACCCGCGAGCGATTATGAGCCTTCAACGTCGCCATGCCGCGCACGACGTCACCGAAGTAGTTGGCCAGTATCTGTTGCTGAGCCCACGAGTGGTCCATCCGATCCTTGGCCTCGAGGCCCAACAGGATCATGAAGATCGGCATCAGCGCCAAGGTCAGGGCCACGATGAGAGCGCTCCACGGATCAGTGACGATCATCCACGCGAGCAGGGCGATCGGCGCGCCCACGCTGAGCACGAGGGCGGGAACGTAGGTCGCGAGATACGTCTCGATGGCGTCGACACCGCGCGTCCCGAGTTGCACGAAGGAGTCGGGGGCGGCGCGGGGGCCTCCGCGCAACATGGCGTCAAGAGTCCGTACTCGCAGCAGATGGCGCACGGGACGCGCGAGGCGCGAGGTGAGGGGCTCGCTGGCCCACGCCACGACGGCTCGCGTAGCGGCGAGAACCACCAGGAGAACCAGGTCGCGACCGATCGGCGTGTGGGCGTGGGAGAACAAACTTCCAAGGGCGTGCGCCAACACGACGGCTTGTCCAATGGTTAAGAGGACGTTGGTGATCCCCAGGAGCACCGCCACCGCGAGGGACCCTCGCACCAGGGGCGTAACTCGCCACAGCCGTCGTAGTAGTGCACTCGGGCTGTTGGAGCGAGCCACGGGACCCGGCTAGGAGCCGATGCGCGAGGGTTCGGGCAGCGGCTCCGCACGACGGACCCGTTGACGGAAAATCCAGTACGTCCAGCCCTGGTACAGGAGAACGAAGGGGGTGAAGATGAGGGCCACCCAACTCATGACCTTGAGGGTGTAGGGATGCGACGCCGTCTGGGAAAGGGTGAGGCTGAACTGTGGTCCGACGGAGGAGACCAGCACGCGCGGATACAGGTTCAAGAAAATCGTGACGAAGAAGATCAGAATGACCAACGCCGTGGCGACAAAAGCCCAGCCTTCTAAGTGATCGCGCATCAACCAACCCACGCCCGCCAACACGATCAGTCCGAGGATGGGTAGAAACGGCGGGACGAGGCCGTTGTGGTGGGTGGTGTGGGCCGTCACGTAGGTCCACGACAGGAACGCCAGCATCAAGGCGAAGGTGATCGGCGCGAGGAAGAGTCCCGAGTGTCGGGCCCGCTCGCGCACCTCACCGTCGGCCTTGAGGCCAAGGAAGGTCGCACCGTGCAGGGTAAAGAGCGAGAGGGTGGTGAGTCCGCCCAGCAGCGCGTAGGGCTTCACGAGATCAAAGAAGTTCCCCGTCCACGTGGCGTTGGCCGCGAGAGGCACCCCGTGAAGAAAGTCGGCGAAGGCCACCCCCCAGAGCAGCGCGGGTAAGGCCGATCCCCAGAAGATGGCGCGATCCCACCAAGCGCGCCACGTGGCGTCGTCCTTCTTCCCCCGGAGTTCAAACGCCATTCCCCGAAAAATGAGGGCCGCCAGCACTAAGAAGAGCGCGAGGTAGAAGCCACTGAATACCGTCGCGTACCACAGGGGAAAGGCCGCGAAGGTGGCCCCGCCCGCGGTCAGGAGCCAGACCTCGTTGCCATCCCAGAAGGGCCCGATCGTGTTGATCATCACGCGCCGGTCCAGGTCGTCTCGACTGAGGAACGGTAGAAGGATTCCGACGCCGAAGTCAAAGCCCTCCAAGAAGAAGTAGCCCAACCAGAGAACGGCGATGAGGACGAACCAGAGCTGCTCGAGTCCACTGGGTGACGTTGATGCTAAGACGTGAAGGTGTGGCACGGGACTCTCCTAATAGACCAGTTCGAGCGGACGTTCGCCGTCGTGTGACGACACTTCCCCGGGCGCCTGGCGCGCGACTCTGATCATCAAACCGATCTCCAGCACCGCCAGAAAGCTGTAGATCGCGGTGAAGCCGATGAGGCTCGCCGCCACGTAACCCACCGAGACGTTGGAGACCGCCTGACTGGTCTTGAGCAGTCCGTAGACGACCCAGGGCTGACGGCCCTCTTCGGTGAAGATCCAACCAAAACTGTTGGCGAGGAAGGGGGCGAGCAGCATCAAACTGGCGAAGCGCAGGAACCACGCGGACTTTTCGAGGCGCTTCTTTCGCACCAGCCACAGGCCCACGCCGCCCAACGCGATCATCAAGAGTCCCAGCCCCACCATGAGACGGAACGACCAGTAGGTGACCCAGAGAATGGGGATGTAGTTACCTGGTCCGAATTTCTTGACGTCGGCGGCTTGGAGTTGCTTCACGCCCTTCACCTGCCCGTTCCACGAGTTGTCAGCGATCAGGCTGAGCAGGTGGGGAACACGGATCTGGAAGAGCGGATTGCCGGTGAGGTCCCCAATAGTGAGGAGAGAGAAACTCGCCCCGTCGGTGGTGTTGTACAGGGCTTCGGCCGCGGCCATCTTCATGGGCTGCTGGGTGTCCATCTGGCGCGCCTGCGTGTCACCCATGAAACAGGTGCCGAGCGCCGCGAGCAGCGTGACCACGATGGCGATCCGGGCGACCTTGACGAACACTTCTTTTTGCTGATCGCGACGAATGTGCCACGCGGCGATGGCCAGCATGAACACCGATCCCGTCAAGAGGGCAGCGAAGAGCACGTGGAAGTACGCCCCGAAGAACGTTGAGTTGGTGATGACGGCCCAAAAGTCGGTCATCACGGCCTGGCCGGTCGACTTATCAATGGTGAATCCGACGGGGTGCTGCATCCACGAGTTCGCCGCGAGAATGAAGACGGCCGACAGCATCGTGCCCAGGCTGGCCAGCCAGATGGACGCCAAGTGCACGCGCTTGGAGACCCGACCGCGCCCGAAGATCCAGATGCCGAGGAACGTCGACTCCATGAAGAAGGCCAAGAGGCCTTCGATCGCTAAGGGTGCCCCAAAGATATTGCCGACGAAGACCGAGTAACTGGACCAGTCCATACCGAACTGGAACTCCTGAACGATGCCCGTCACCACGCCGATGGCGAAGTTGATGAGGAAGAGCTTGCCAAAGAAGCGCGCCATGCGGTCGTAGTGTTCGTCGTTCGTGCGATACGCCGCCGTCTGGAGGCAGGCCACCAGAAAACCGAGACCGATGGTGAGAGGCACGAACAAGAAGTGAAAGACGGTCGTCACACCGAACTGCCATCGCGCCAACGTCAGTGTGGTGATACCCGCGTAAATACCCATGGCCAAAAAATAGCCACGAAGACGAAGCCAAAAGTCGGCCGCCGTAGGGACATTTGTCCTAATTAAAGGCGATATTTGGTATCACGAGAGTGGATGGAACATCTCCATGAGTTCGTCAATCACCGAGCTCGAAACTTTCCATCCCCTGGCCAGCGCTCGCACGAGTCCTTCGTCGGCCAAGCGGGGTCCGAGCAGTTCGAGATCGAACATGCCCTCGAATCCAGCCTCGAGGAGGGACGACAGCAGTCCCCTCAGTGGGATCACTCCGTCTCCCGGCACGGCACGATCACCCGTCGTCCGAGTGCCCAGCACAAAGTCGGCAATCTGAACGATGTCGACGTTTCGCGCCATGCCCGCCAACGTCTCATGAACGTCTCGCTCCATCCAACAAGCGGCGAGATCGACGCACATGCCGAGGCCCGCTTGTTCCGTGACATCTACCAGATCGCGCAGCGTGAAGACGAAGTTAATGTCGACTCGCAAGGCATTCGTGTTCTCGATCAAGAGGCGGATGTTGCGCTGCCCCGCGTACTCGACGTAAGGCTGAACCACTTCAGTGAATACGGCCGAGGCTTGTGCGAAGGTGAGGTCGCCTCGCGGCCCCGTGGTCCCATAAATGAGCGAGCAGCCGAGGGTCGCCGCGGCATCGATCGCAGCTCGAAGTCGTACACCCTCTTGGTCGCTCCGAGCGCGATCCGCCAGGTTGAAAAATGAGGGAACGATGATCGACCGAAGTCCACTGGCCGTTTGCGCAAGTAGACCACGAACGAGTCCGACACCCGCTGCTTCGAGGAGCGACCAGGGTAGGACGAACTCACGTACGCCGACCCCGGCCAGTCCCTTGATGACCTGCTGAAGGCTCTCGACACTCGATACATCGACCAGATTTACCGACAGCGAGCGGACGTGGTTCCCTGACTCAAGCTCCCCCGACATCGGTCGAACGTTACTCGTCAGCGGCACCGGCGATCTGCTCTGCGGTTCGCTACCGCTCCTCGACTAATCGAGCGGGATCAGCGCCACGTTCTCTTCCAGCCACTGATCGAAAGTATGAAGATCGGGGTCGAGCTGTCGTGTGACCTCGAGCGAGCGAGCGGCGCAGTACTCGTCAGAGAACTCCGCGTTGAACTGAAACATATTTCCCAGATCCTCCGCCCCCGGGAATCCGAAGGAGCGGTAGAGCTCGGGGCTCACGGCGTTGTAGTTAACCTTCTCGCCGAGCGCTTTGCTGAGACCCTCGGCCATGTCCTGACCGGTGAGGTGGCCTCCGGCGATGCCGATGGTGGTACCGATGGTCGAACTATCGGCGAAGATGCCGTAGGCCACGGCGCCGATGTCCCCCGCCGCGATCCCGGCGAGTTTGGCGTCGCCGATAGGAAAGGTGATGGCCAGAACGCCGTCCTCGCCTCGCTTGGGCCCCATGCCGAAGTAGATCATGTTCTCCCAGTAAAAGGAGGTGTTAAGAAACGTCACCGGCAGCCCCTCGTCGGTGAAGTAGTGATTGGACTCACCCTTGCCGTCGAAGTGGGGAACCTTGTACTTCTCATTGAGCGTGGGCATACGGTCATCGCTGAGCGGAACCCAGTCGCGAACGTCCTCGAGGGTCGACCAGATCACGTGCTGGACGCCCGCGGCTTTGGCGGCCTTCGCCATATTTGACGCTTGGGCGTTCTCTTTTTCGGGTGAGAAGTGTTCCCAAAAGTTCGTGACGCAGTACGCGCCGTAGGCGCCTTCAAACGCTCTAGCCAGGCTCGCCTCGTTGTCGAGGTCGCCTTGTACTACTTCGACGCCCAACGCGGCCAGGGCCTGGGCTTTGTCGGAGTGGGGGTCGCGGGTGATCGCGCGGGCGCTGAATCCGCCCTCGGGATGCGCGAGGATCGTTCGAATGAGGCCGCCCCCTTGCGCTCCGGTCGCGCCGGTCACGGCGATGATCTTGGTGGCGGAATCGTTCATGGGTCCTCTTCGTTAGTTGGTTGGTACTTCGCTTGGTATCTGCACGGCTAATCCACTTCTCTACTTCTCACTCGTCGAGGGCTACTGCGACTCCCCTCGTCCCCACGAGGTGTTCAGGTTCGACTGGGACTCGCGAAGATCTAAGGTCCCTCCGCCCGCCGCGTAGTACCTCTTGCCCGCGACCAGGAGTTCCTCGGCGGGGAACTTGGTGATGACTTCGCATCCACTGGCGGTCACCACGACCTCTTCTTCAATGCGCGCGGCCGACCAGCCGTCCTTGGCGGGCCAGTACGTTTCGAGCGCGAACACCATCCCCTCTTCGAGCACCTCGGGGTGGTCGAGCGAGATCATGCGACTGAAGATCGGACGCTCCCAGATCGACAGGCCGATCCCGTGCCCGTACTGCAGACCGAAGGCGGCCTCTTCGTTCTCGAAGCCAAAGTCCTCGGCCTTGGGCCAGATAGAGACGATGTCGGCGGTGGTGGTTCCGGGCTTGACGAGGGCAATGGCGGTGTCCACCAGTTCGCGACACCGGGTGTACGCGTCGCGCTGCGCCACCGAGGCACTGCCCACCGCGAAGGTGCGGTAGTAACAGGTCCGATATCCGTTGAAGCTGTGCAGGATGTCAAAGAAGGCCGGGTCGCCGGGACGAATGAGGCGGTCACTGTAGACGTGCGGGTGCGGCGAGCACCGCTCGCCGGAGATGGCGTTCACGCCCTCGACGTGCTCGGAGCCCAAGTCGTAGAGGGTCTTGTTCACCAGCGCCACGCACTCGTTCTCTTTCACCCCCGGTCGGAGGAAGGAGTAGAGATCCTCGTACGCCGCGTCCACCATCGACGCGGCGTAGGTGAGAAGCGAGATCTCGTCGGGGGTCTTGATTCGTCGCGCCTCCAAGAAGACCTGCTGACCGTCGACCAGGGTGATGCCCTCGTTGGCGAAGGCCGCCAACACCGGCATCTCGACCACGTCGACCCCCACCGGCTCCTTCTCCAGGCCGAACTGGTGCAGGACTTCCTTGATCTTTTCTGCGACCGTTCCCGCCCGGTCGGCCCCGGGAGGAATGGCGCCGCGAAGGGTGGAGATGCCGGCGCGCGCGCCGTCGTAGGGAACTTGACGGCCGTCGGGCAGTACCTGCATCCCACTCAGCCAGGGGTTGTAGATCTGGTGGTGTCGAGCGGCCGAGCCGAAGTCCCAGACGATGGGCTTTCCCCAGCGCGGCAACAAGGCGAAGCGGATCAGTTTGTCCATGGCCCAGGTGCCGATGTGGGTGCCGGTCATGTAGCGGATGTTGTGGAAGTCGAAGGTGAGCAGAGCGCCTAAGTCCGAGCGCTCCAGTTCGGCCTGGAGCTTGGCCAGTCGTTCCTCGCGCAGGCGCGGCATGTCAACGCGGCTCTCCCAGTCAACCGCGTTACTTCCGTACGTATGAATCCCCATGGTTCCTCCTAGTACTAGATGCGCCGACGCTGGCGAGCCCACGAGTCAAGACCCACCGCAATCAGCAAGATGATCCCCAGAACAATCTGCTGATAGAGCGGGTTGACACTGAGCAGATTAAAGCCGTTGCCGATCAGCGCGATGAAGAGCACGCCGATACCGGTGCGCCAGACGGACCCCTCGCCGCCGGCGATCGAGGTGCCGCCGACGACGATGCCCGCCAGTACCGTGAAGGCCAGGGTGGTTCCGCCGCTGGCCGCCTGGGCGCTGAGCAGGCGCGAGATGTCGATCACTCCCCCGAGACCGGCCGCGCCACCGGAGAGGACGAAGGTGATGACGCGGATGCGATTGACGCGCACTCCCGCGAGTCGAGCCGCCTCGGCGTTGCCTCCCGAGGCGACCATCTGACGTCCGAAGGTAGTGCGCGATAACAAGAGCGCCAGCACCACGACGAAGACGAGGGTCATCCACACCGCGCTCGGGACGGTCAGCCACTGCGCGTTGGCGAACTTGTAGAACCCCCCGTTGGCCGAGAGCACAATGAGGTTGCCACTCGACACGCGTAGCGCGATGCCCCCAACCACAAACGACATAGCCAACGTGGTGATGAGCGCGTTGATCTTAAAGACCGTGACGATGAGGCCGTTGATGAGTCCGATGAACAAGCCCGCGAGGATGGCGGCACCGATCGCCAGGACGGGCGAGTGATGAAGCGCGATCTCCCCGGCAATGACCGTAGAGAGCCCGTAGGTCGCCCCCACCGAGAGGTCGATGCCTCCCGCTACCAGTACCAACGTGCCGGCGGCCGCGATACAGAGGGTCGAGGCCTGCTGGTCCAGGATGTTGATGAGGTTCGTCGTGTGCAAGAACGGGCCGCTCGAGATCGACAGAATGATGAAGAGAATGAGAAACGGGATGGCGATACCGGCGGTGCGCCACGAGCCCAGCATCCGGGTGGCGTTGAAGCGAAGCCCCGAGGTGGACGGGTCGCCCTCTAGGAGCGTCTCGTTCTGTTCAAGGTCCTGGTTGGTCACACTTCTCTCCTCACGAGGCGTTGGTCTCTGCAAAGGCGGCCGCCAGCACGGTCGTTTCGTTCATGTCGTCGCCGGCGAGTTCGGCCGTAAATCGACCGTGGCGCATGACGAGGGTGCGGTGCGCGAGCCCCAGCACTTCTTCGAGTTCCGACGAGATAATGATGATTCCCATCCCGTCCTGGGCCATCTGCACCAAGAGGTCGTAGATCGCGCGCTTTGATCCCACGTCGACACCGCGCGTCGGCTCGTCGGCGATCAGTACCGAGGGCGTGCACATCATCGAGCGCGCGAAGAGTAACTTCTGCTGGTTGCCCCCCGAGAGCATCATCGCCGGCATCGACATGCTGGCGGCCTTCACGTTGGTCTTGGTCATCAGTTGCGAGACCGAGCGGCGTTCGCGAATTCCCGCGATCCATCCGAGGCGGCTGACGAGGTCCAGACGTGACAGCGAGACGTTCTCCTTCACCGAGCGGCCCATCATGAGGCCCATCTCCTTGCGTGACTCGGGGATGAGAAAAAGCCCGCGGTCGATGGCGCGGCGGGGATGACGCCCCGAGAGTTCTTTCCCGTCGAGACGAACGGTGCCGCCGGAGACTTTGGCGTCGCGATAGATGGCTCGAGCCAGTTCGGAACGACCGGCGCCGACGAGCCCCGAGATGCCGAGGATCTCACCTCGTCGAAGAACGAAGGAACAGTCCTTCACGCCGGGCGCACTGAGATGTTCCACCTCGAGAACCACGGGCGCCTCCGGCTCGAAGGGAACCTTCTCGGGGAAGGCCGCCGAGAGAGACCGACCGAGCATGCCCAAGATGAGAGAGTCTTCGGTCGCCCCTTCGGCGCTGACCGTACGAACGAGGCGACCATCACGCAGCGTGGTGATGGTGTCCGAGAGAGAAAGGATCTCGGGAAGGAAGTGAGAGATCAGGACAACCGCGCTTCCCTGGCGAGCCAAAGAGCGGATGATCTCATGAAGCGACGCCGACTCGTCTCGCGAGAGAGCAGCCGAGGGTTCATCCATCACGACGATCGACGCGTTGCGCGACACCGCGCGCATAATCTCGACCTTCTGGCGATCGGCGACGGAAAGACTGCCGGCCCGCACGTCCGGCGAGAGATTGAACCCGATGCGGCTCGCGAGCTCTCGGAACTGACGTCTCATCTCACGCCGACGGACGAAACCGGAGGTGGCGATCTCCGAGCCCAGGTACACGTTCTCGGCCACGGTCAAGCCAGGAACGATCGAAGGGTCCTGGGCGATGGCGACGATGCCGTGCGCCAGAGCCTCTCGCGGCGAGCGCAACACCAGCGGCTGTCCGGCGAACGTCATGCTCCCTTCATCGGGCTCATGCACGCCGGAAATGATCTTGCCCAACGTTGATTTGCCCGCGCCGTTCTCGCCGATCAGTGCGTGGACTTTTCCCGGCTCCACGGTCAGCGACACGTCGATAAGGGCGGGAACCCCTCCAAACCGCTTGGACACCCCGGCGACGACTAAGTCGCCGCCGGGAGTGTCCTCGCTCAGAGGGGGTACTTCTTCAGACATCCGTGCAGACATGTCGACTCATATCCAATCTCACGCTGCGCGGACTCTGGACCTTCGTGACGCGGGGATCAGCCCGGCCATTCTCCGGTGAACTTGCTGACGTTGCTCGGAGTAAGAATTCCGTTGTCGGGCAAGGCCGCGACCGGGTTCTGTGAGCCCGAGCCCTTGCCGGTCTTCATCGCCTTGACGAGCGCGATCATGCCGAGCTGGCCTTCGGTAGCGGGCATCTGAGCCACGTCGGCGAACCACGGGCCGGTACCGGACTTCAGTTGCGCCACTCCGGCAGAACTGCCGCCGTAGCAGACCAACTTGGTCGTCGTGTTCTTCACCGCGGTAAGGGCCGACTGGGCTCCTTCGCAGTTCTGGTCCGCACCGACGATGACGTTGATCGACGGGTGGGCGACGAGCATGTCCTGCACTTCGGTCAGTGACGTGGAGGGCTCATAGAGGCCATCCGCCGAGGCGACCACGGAGTCATTGGCGCCCAACCCCGCGTTGAAGGCCAGCGTGATCGCCGAGTCCGGCTCATCGCCGATGTAGTTGTGAATGAGGCCGATCTTGCACGGGTTCGCCGTACCGCACGCCTGCTGGGTCAAGGTCGCGAGCTGTGAGCCAATCTTCGACGGGAAGAAGACCACGTTGCCCGAGAGGCCGTGAACCTCAATCTGGTCCGAGGTGTAGTTCGAGCCCAAGATCTGGTCGATGTTGACGACCTTGATCTTCTTGGCGATGGCCTTTTTGACCGTGGGGACGAGAGCCGCACCGTAGATGGGCTGCACGATGATGCCCTGGTACTGGCCCGAGGCCACGACGTCTTGTAGCTGCGACACCTGGGTGGTGTACGACGACTGGGAGTCGAAGACCGTGACCTTCACCCCATCAGCAGCTGCCACCGCCTCGGCCGCGGCGAGCATCGGCGCGTCGTAACTGTTCGCCACGCCGTAGGACATGTACGCGACCTTGTAATGCTTTGGCTTTTGCTTGGCCGCCGCTTGCGCGACACCCAATCCCGTCAGCGTGGTCGCCAGCAGTGTTGACGCTGCCGCCAAGCCGACGATCCAACGCGTCCTTGATCTGACCATTTGTTTCCCCCCTTATGAATTCGGACGCACTGCCTCGTGCGACCGCTGTCAACCGCCGCCCCTTCGGGACCGTTCCACAGCCAACTAGGCGACCTTAACGGTGTTCACTAAACGTGTCAAGTCACACCGAACATTCTCAGATTTGTTCGCGAGCGTGAACACCGCGCCGAATTTTGCGGCGCGCGCCTGAGTAGCGCCCCGACGGGGCTGCACTACTTGTTGTAGTGGTACGGGTTCTCGATCTCTTGCTTCGGCGGCAGGTCGGGGTGCATGCCCGCGTCCCAGGCTTCTTCACCGAGCGTGTCGGCGAGGAATCCCACGGTCTCCTCGACAGAACTTCGTCGCCTTCGCGAGGTCGATGCCGATGAGACGGCCCTCGTGCTTGAGGATGTTGCCGTCGATCACGACGGTGTGAACGTCGGCGCGTTGCGCCTGCATCGCCACGTGACCGAAGGGATTGACGATCGGAAACATCACCGGCGACTCGTCGTTCTTGATGAGCACGATGTCGGCGCGCTTGCCCACCTCGATGCTCCCGATCTTGTCGTCGAGTCCCAAGGCCTTGCTCCCACCGCGAGTCGCCCAGTCGACGACGTGCTCAGAACGAACGTCGAGTTGCGTGACCGTTTCGCCCTTGGCCTGCGCCTCGAAGTGTTGGCGGGAGCGGTCCGCACCGAGCGTCGTGCGCATGGCCGTGAAGAGGTCCGCGCTCCACCACACCGATGTGTCGTGCGAGAGGGTGATCGGGATATCGAACTGGCGAAGTTTCCACGACGAGGGATAGCCCTGACCCGCACTCTGCTCACTCTCGGTCGCCACCGACGACCGACGCGCCGCTGGCGGCGATGCGGTGGTAGGAGTCATCCGACAGTGTGGAGCAGTGAACGAGCACCGTATCGGGTGTCATAAAGCCGTTCTCGTGCATGAGGCGAATGCTGTCGTCGCCGTTGGCCCCGAGAACGCCTGCGTGGGTATTGACCGGGACGCCCAGTTCGCGAGCGACCTCAAATGCGGCCCGCTCGGGAAACTCGGGACCCGCGACCACGTCAAAAGCGATCTGAAATCCCAGCATGTCGCCCTTGCCGTCAAATCGCCGGCTGTAGAAGTCCTTGAACTCCTTGGTCGGCCGTCCACTCCCACGGCGCGCGCTTGAATGTTGCCGTAGGCCAGGATGAATCGCGCGGGGACGGTTTCGAGCGCGTCGACCGCCGCGTCGGCGTGATCGGTCGTCTGCAGGCCGTGCGACCAGTCGACCGACGTGGTGACGCCGGCGTCGACGGCCTCGATCGCCGAGAGCAAGTTCCCGGCGAAGATGTCCTGGGGACGGAAGTTCTTGCCGTGCTCCAGGTAGTACCACACGAAATACTGCGACAAGGTCCAGTCCGCGCCGTAGGCCGCGCATCGCGGTCTGCCACATGTGGCGGTGCGTGTCGATCATGCCGGGCATGATGATGCCACCGCTCGGCGTCGATCTCCAGCGCGTCGTCGGGCGCCTTGATATTCGGGACCGACCTCACGGATGACCCCATCGACGACCAGCACGTCGCCGTCCTTCAGATCTCGGTGCTGGTTGTCCATCGTGAGGACGATGCCGTTTCGAAAGACGATCGATCGTCCGTGCTCGAGCGACTCGCCGGACGTGCTGACGGCTTATTCATTTCTCCCCCCGGCTAATATGGTTCAGATTCTCCGTGAGCGTACCACCGTGTTCACTCTTGTCAAGAGCGACTTCACACGTCGCTCTGACTCGCTCACATTGTGCTGACCGCGTTCAACGCTGCGTACTGGATGCAACGATTCGTCGATGCTCACGCGCGAGGCTGAACGAGGCACATTTCGTCTCGCATGAGTATTCCGGATATGTTTATTCCTACTGAACAACGAGGGGGGCAATGTCCACGCAAATAAGCCGATGGTGCGCCGCGCACCGCGGTCGTCCTCGGTGGCACGCCAGGGCATCGGCAAGGAACTCGTCAAGTCACTCGCCGCCAAGGGCGCGACCGTCTACCTCTCGGGTCGAACGACCGAGACGTCGACAGGCCGCGGCCGCGGAGATCGGGCTCGGCACGATCGGCCTCGCGGTCGACCTCTCCGAGCCCGAGTCGATCGCCGACGGCACTGGCCAGTGTCGGGCTCCGTCGACTGACCTGGTCATCGCGGCGATCGAACGCGACGCCAATACGATTGTCGAACTACAACATCGCCCGAGCGATTCGGCTCGTCACGCTCAAGCTCGTCGGCTACGCCGAAGCCATCCACGTGCTGCGCGATCGGCTTACGCCCGACGCCTCGATCGTTCTCTTCGGCGGACTGGCGCTGCAACGTCCCTACCCCGGATCGACCACCGTGTCGACCGTTAACGGCGGCGTCGTGGGACTCGTGCACTGCTTGGTGACCGAACTGGCCCCCGTTCGCGTTAACGCCATCCACCCTGGCATCGTCGGCGACAGTCCTTTCTGGGAGGACAAGGACAACAGCCACGTCATCGCGCGCACGCCGCTCGGGCGTCTCGTGACGATGGAAGAAATCGTGGACGCCGTCGAGTTCTTGTTCTTCAACACCGGCGTCAACGGAGTGAACCTTGCCGCTCGACGGTGGCTGGCTGCTCAAGTAGATCTGACGCGCCGAGGGCGAGTAGGACGAAGAGAGAGGACCATGTACTACGTGACCAAGATTGACGAGCGACAAAGCGACGACTCCCGCGGCCTACGAGGCTCACTCCTCGGGTTTCCGCCGCCAGATCCTCATAACTCGCGCAACCGGGATCACCCCACATGACGCTCGTCGTCGGAGATCTCGAGCCCGGGGGTTACGTCGAGCCGGTCCTGCACTCCTTCGAGACCAGTCTCTACGTCCTTTCCGGCACGTCTCGCCGTGACGACGCTCGGCGCAGACGACGCACCTGGACGCCCGATCACTGCATCGTCGTTCCCCTTGGGTCACGACCTACTCGCTGCGAGACTCCGTCGACGGCCCGGTCCAGTGGCTGCAGATCGCGTCGCCGGCCGAATTGGACGACGGTCGACGCCAGGACACGTTCTTCACCGGCGATACCGCTGTCGAGTCGGCTACCGTCGTCCCCGACATGCGCGACCCGCGAAATCGCAACGCCGTGCGATTCGACGCCGACTCCATGGACCTGCGCGAGCTCGCGGGCGGGGTCGGACGTCAACGCGCCGACGGTCTCGCCCAGCATGGCCACGGCGCTGCTCGCCTACAGCGGCATCGGCGTCAAGATGCTCATCGACCAGCAACTCGGGGCCCAGCTGCACACCATGTTCATCGTCGACTACCAACCGACGGCCATCGCCCATCCCCACGACCATCCCTTCGAAGAGGCCTACGTCTTTCGTCGAGGGCGAGGTGCACGCGCTGGTCGACGGGGAACTGATGGTCCTGCACCCGGGTGACGTCCTCTGGGCCGGCGTGGGTGCTGACCACGGCTTCGAGAATCGCGGGACCAGTCTGGTGCGATGGATCGAAGTCCAGGCACCACAGCCGCCCGCGCGACACTCGTATCGATTCAGTCGCGAGTGGGAGCACCTCGCCGACAAGCTGAAACAGTAGGCGGTATCTGTAGATTCACTAGAATTCTGGGTTCGCGCAGTTAAGTGTGATGCGACAGTCTCGAACGAGAGTTTCGCAGCCGTGATTAGAGGTGACGATGTCGGCTTCAAAGGGTTCATCGGCCAACCGGCGGCGGACCACGACCTCTAGGAGCAACGGACGAAGTGAGACCGTGACCCCCATCACCAGTCAGCCCGCCCCGGCGGCCACCATGACGCCCGGACTTATCGGGGCGCGCCTGCGCACGACGCGTCTCGCCCGGGGCATCTCCCTGCGACAGTTCGCTCGGGATCTCGAGGTCTCGGCCTCCTTCATCTCACAGCTCGAGACGGGTAAGGCGCAGCCCTCGGTCGCCACCCTCTTCGCCATCTGCTCGGCCCTCGACATCACGACCGACGAACTCTTCGAAAGCGAGGACGCCGCGGGCGAGGAGACCAGCGACTTCCTGGAAGAAGTCAGCGGAGCGACAGACGCCGGTAACAACGCCTGGCGCAACGCAGCGAGCTACGGCAGCACGGCGAACGGCGCGGCGAGCGACACCGTGGTGTCGAGGTCATCATCGCCGGTCGTGCATCCGCACCATCGCAAGATCCTGGTCCTCGACTCGGGCGTCACCTGGGAGTCCTTAACGACCGCCCGAAGCGACAAGACCGACTTCATGTTCGTGCGTTACGACGTGGGAGGCAGCTCCACCAACGAAGGGCGACTCATCCGCCACATCGGGACCGAGTATGGCTTCGTGCTCAGTGGAACGTTGGAGATCACCTTGGGCTTCGAGACCTACCGTCTCGAGGCGGGAGACTCGATCTCCTTTGACTCCAGTCGACCCCACCGACTGGCCAACGTCGGCGCCGTACCCGTCGAAGCGATCTGGGTGAATATCGAAATGCTGGGTAGCCAGCACTGACGAGGGTCGGTGGCGCCCGGTAGTCAGTCGCCCCCGTACTCGAGTGACAAGGAGCCGTCATGAGTGGTAGCGAGTTTCGCCTTGGTTGGATCGGGTGCGGGCGGATGGGCACGGCTATGGCGACGCGATTACTGGCGGCGGGCAACCAGGTCTCCGTCACCAATCGAACGCTGTCGAAGGCCTTGGCCCTGGGTGAACTGGGAGCCGCCGTCGCGGCAGAGCCCGTTGCCTTAGCCGGGTGCGACATCGTGTTCGTGATGGTGGCGGCCGACGACGACGTGCTGAACGTCACGATCGGACCGAGCGGCGTGCTGCGCGACCCGGACCGTGCGCCGGCGATCCTCATTGACAGTTCGACCATTTCTGCGGAGACCTCGGCCGAGGTGCGCGAAGCGTGTCTCGCTCGAGGTACCCAGTTTCTCGCGGCTCCCGTGAGTGGCAACCCGACGGTCGTGGCCTCGGGCGACTTGACCCTCGCGGTGTCGGGCGAGCGTGAAGCGTTCGACCAGGCGTTGCCGTACCTTCTTCAGATCGGCAGCGGGGTGACCTACGCGGGCCTCGACGAAGTGGCGCGACTGGTGAAGATTTGCCACAACATGTTCCTCGGAGCCATGACCCAGTCTCTGGCCGAGATTATCGTGCTGGCCGAGCGCGGGGGTATCGAGCGCGCCGCATTGATGGAGTTCATCAACAACTCGGTCATCGGTTCGCGCTTCACGAGGTACAAGACACCCGCGCTGGTCAACCTTGACTTTTCACCCACCTTCACCACCAGTTTGTTGCTGAAGGACTTCCGTCTCGGGATGGACGCGGCGAAGGCCGGTGGCGTCTCGATGCCCGTGGCCGCGCTCGTTACAGAAATGGTGGTCAGCGCGATCGGGGCCGGCTACGGCGACAGTGACTTCGCGGCCCTGCTCGCAGAACAGGCCCGCAGCGCCGGACTGAGCCTCAGCGTCGACGAGGATTGACACCACCGTCGCGTGAATCCGTAGTGGCACGTGTTAAATACAGGGGACTATTGTTCAGTGGAAGTGAACGTTCGCGCCCAAAGGCCTGCCGATAAAGAGTTCGAGGAGCACCATGACGACTGAGACCATCCTGGAAGGTTCATTGGATCTAGACGCGCGGCTCGACCTCTATCGCAGTCAAGTGGCCCTGCGTCAGTTCGAGACGCGCGCCTACGACTTGTTCCTGGAGAATCTGGTGAAGGGCACGAGCCATCTCTCCCTCGGTCAAGAGGCCATCGCGGCCGGCTTCGCCGCCGCCATGAAAGAAAGCGACTGGACCTTCGCCACGTACCGCGGTCACGCCCACACCCTGGCGCGCGGCGTTCCCATGACCCCCGTCTTCGCCGAACTCCTCGGACGCGCTAACGGCCTCATGGCCGGAAAGGGCGGCTCGATGCACTTAACCAGCGTCGAGCACGGCGTCATGGGCAGTTACGCCATCATCGGCGCCCACCTGCCCATCGCCTGCGGGGCGGCGTGGAGCGCCCAGTATCGGGGCACCGATCAAGTGGCGGTCTGCTTCTTCGGCGACGGCACGGTCAACATCGGCGCCTTTCACGAGGCCCTCAACTTCGCCGCCATCTGGAAACTGCCGGTGGTCTTTGTCTGTGAGAACAACCTCTGGATGGAGTACACCCGCACCTGCGACGTCACGGCGGTGGCGAATCCCGCGGCCGATCGTGCCGCCGCCTACGGACTCGAAGGCGATCATCGTCGACGGCAATGACGCCGACGCCGTCTACGACGTGGCGGTCACGGCGATCGCTCGCGCCCGAGCTGGCGAGGGGCCCAGCCTGATCGAGGCCAAGACCTACCGTCACGGCGGCCACTCCCGGGCCGACCCCGGCAAGTACCGACCCGACAGCGAAGTCGCCGAGTGGCTGGCGAAGGATCCCATCCCCCGCTACCGAACTCGACTCCTGGAACTCGGAGTCACCGAAGAGCAACTCCTCGCCATCGAAGAAGATGTGGCCGCCGAGGTCGACCGAGCGACCGAGGAAGCGAAGGCCGGCGCCATTCCCGGTGAAGACCTGTTGATGAAAGACGTCTGGGCGGACGGAGGATCCTCATGGCGCAACTGACCTACCGTGAAGCCATCGCGCGCGGCATCGCCCAAGAGATGCGCCGCGACGAGTCGGTCGTGATGATCGGCGAGGACATCGGCGCCGCGGGTGGCGTGTTCAAAGGCACCGTCGGACTGCTCGAGGAGTTCGGTCCCGTGCGCGTACGCGATACCCCCATCAGCGAACAGGCCATTCTGGGCGCTGCCATGGGTGCCGCCATGACGGGACTTCGACCCGTCGCCGAAATCATGTTCGCCGACTTCTTCGCCGTGTGCTGGGACATCGTGGCGAACGAGATCGCCAAAAGCCGCTACATGACCAACGGTCAAGTGACGTTCCCCTTGGTGATTCGCGGGGGTAACGGTGGTCTGCCTTCGATTTGGCGCCCAACACTCCCAGAGCGTCGAGAACTGGGCGATGATGATCCCCGGCCTCAAGGTCGTGGTGCCGTCCAACGCCGAAGACGTCATCGGACTCATGGCCGCCTCGATTCGCGACGACGACCCCGTCATATTCCTCGAAGAGAAGGCGCTCTACGCCTCGAAGATGGACGTACCCGACGGCGAGATCGTCGACACGCTCGGCACGGCCAAGGTCCTGCGTCGAGGAGAGAACGCCACGCTCGTCGCGCTCGGCAACATGGTTCCCAAAACGTTGGAAGCGGCCGCACGGCTTGCGGAGGAAGGAATCAACTGCACCGTCGTTGACGTGCGCTCACTCGTGCCGCTCGACACCGCCACTTTGCTCAAAGAGGTCGCGGCGACCGGACGCCTCTTCACCGTCGAAGAGAACCCCCGGCTGTGCGGCTGGGGTGCGGAACTCACGTCGATCGTCAGCGAAGAGATTTTCTATGACCTCGACGGTCCGATTGTTCGCATCACTACTCCCCACATCCCCTTGCCAGCCGCCGACACCCTCGAAGACTTGGCGATCCCGTCGGTGGAGCGCATTGTTGTCACCGTGTCGAAAGCCATGAACTCATAGGAGTTTCGTTGCTTCGCACGGTGCACGGCTCGTTGCGTCGGTTGGCGAAGGAACTACCCGATCCGACCTAAGAAGGGACAGGATGTTCGAGGTCACCATGCCGCAACTGGGTGAAACCGTCGCCGATGGAACGGTCACGAAGTGGTTCAAGGAGGTGGGTGACAGCGTCACGCGCGGAGAGGTGCTCTTTGAAGTCTCGACCGACAAGGTCGACACCGAGATCCCCGCGCAGGCGAGCGGCTCCCTGGGTGCGATCCTCGTAGAGGAGGGCGAGACGGTGGACGTCGGTACGGTGCTCGCCGTCATCATGGCGGAAGGCGAGACGTACGCCGCCACTCCTTCGGGAGCGGCGCCTCGGGCTCCTTCCGTCGCAGAGAACGCAGCCGCGGTGCCAAAGGAGTCCAGAGATCGCGGCGACGGTGAAGGCCAACTCTCGCCCGTGGTTCGACGTCTGCTCGCGGAGAACGATCTCCGCCCGTCACAGGTCGTGGGCACCGGCCCCAACGGTCGCATCACGCGCGAAGATGTCCTCGCCGCGGCCGCATCACGACAGACGTCCGAGGACTCGACACGCGGACCTCAGTCGCCCATCGTGCGCCGGCTCCTCAGTGAGAACGCGTTGGACCCGACCTCAATCTCCGGTAGTGGTCCGAACGGGCGAATCAGCCGTCGAGACGTGGAGGCGGCCATTGATCGAACCGAGTCCCCCGGTGCGCGACAGCAGGGTGATGACATCGTTCCCTTCACCCGAGTTCGCCAACTTACCGCCGAACACATGGTGCGCTCGAAGGCTACGTCGGCCCACACCCTGATGGTCAAAGAGATCGACTACGAGCAGGTCGAAATAGTACGGCGCGTTCACGGTGGCGTCTTCAAAGAACGCGAAGGGTTCAGCCTGACGTACCTGCCGTTCAATGCTCTGGCCGTCATTGAGGCGCTCCGAGAGTTCCCTCATCTCAACGCGTCAGTCGGCGACAACGAATTGATTCTCCATCGCGACGTCAACCTGGGCATCGCCGTTGACCTTGACAGTGACGGTCTTGTGGTGCCAGTGCTGCGCGAAGCCGCCGACCTTTCCTTAACGGCGATCGCGCGCATGATTCGTGACTTGGCTCATCTGGCGCGCACCAAGAAACTCACCGTTGACGACATGGCCGGTGGAACATTTACTATCTCCAATCCCGGACCTTTCGGAACGCTGCTCACCGGGGCCATCATCAACCAACCGCAGGTGGCGATTCTTTCCACCGATGGCGTCACCCGCAAGCCGGTGGTGGTCACGTCCGCCTCAGGCGAAGAGTCGGTCGCGATCCACTCGATCGGACTACTGGCACTCACGTTCGACCACCGAGCGGTCGATGGCGCCTACGCCGCGCGCTTTCTGACTCGGCTGGCAGAACTTCTTAACTCTACCGACTGGGCCTCAAGGCTGTAGGCCAGATCCAGTTCCGTTCGATCATTCGTGATGACGCCAGCTCTATAGATACGTCTGCACCGGACCTTCTTTACTCTGCTCCGCAGTGTGAACTTCACCCTCCACCGCCGCAACCGCTACCCCGTGTCCCGCGGCAGGCTTGGCTGGCGAGGTTTGAGTTTTTGTCCCCGCCAGGTATCCCGCAACGGTACCCAGAAGGGTGAAAGCCGCCGTTCTTGATGCATCGCTGATGCTCGCGAATCCCAAACCGACACCAAGAGCTGCAACCACGATGAGCGCAAATATCCGTGCGAACGTGGCGCTGACTTGCTTTTCTCGGAGGTAAACCACCGCGAAAATAATCAAAGCCAGAGCGCCGAGGGCCAGCACTCCAACGAGATCTGTGTTGACACCTGTCGTGGTGGTTGTTGTCGCTGTCGCGGCCGTGAACTCGCTCATGAGCACTCCCATCTAACGGAGAGGGCTCCGACTCTTTCCCTCTCCTGAATCGCTTTGAACGGGGGGAGATACTTGCAAGAGTCTTTATATCGCAATTGCGTTCTTCGTGCCGAAGAACGCTCGGTGAGTTGGAATGACATTCAAAGAGCGAGGTTCCTCGCGGCGAAAGTTGGAAATGGTTGGTTTCACCCTTGGTGAGGCCCTCGCGCGAAAGAGGGAACCGTGAAAATCTCGCCTCCTCAGGAGCTGCGAGCCACCCAGAGCGAAGGATCGCTTGCACAAACCGGGGGCTTTGACATAAGCAATATTTCCTCCGCCACGTTCAGCTTGCGGGTGGCCATTTCGGCCTCTTTTGCTCGCGTCCCCGGTCTACAGAGATTCGAACGCGGAGCAGACGCACCGCGGTTCTTACTGGAGTTTTGGAGTCCGTCGTACAAGGTCAAGAGCTACGAGCGTTCCCCCTTGAGTCAAAATCCCCAATTAGAACAAGGGTGTTCTTGACATCTCGGATTGTCCGACATAGATTGTCGTACAGTTGCAGTTACAGTTCGAGCGTTTGACACTTCGTTCAGTTGCGCCCATTCGGGTGCAGAGTTGGGTGGGGTCAATGTTCATTTATCTAGGGGGAATATTGAGAAAATTTCTAACCGTGACCTTCGCCTTGGCACTCACATCGGCGATGGGACTAGCGGGCGCGGGAATCGAGGGTGCCACTGCCGCTAGCGCAGCAAAGCCACCCATCGTCATCGGCGCCATCGCTGGGACGACGGGTGCCTATGGATCCACCGGGGTCGCCGTGATCAACGGAACGATCATGGCCGTCGACGCGATCAACAAGGCGGGCGGCGTGCTTGGTCGCAAGTTGTCCTTGAAATGGGGCAACGACGACGCGAGCGCCACCACGTCCGCTTTGGACTTCAAGAAATACATGAGCGACGGCGCGGTCGCAATGCTCGGCTCGCCCGACACGGCGACCACCACCGTCCAACTGGCCGACCAATATAAGTTGCCCGACCTTGGTGCCATTGACGACGGTGGACCAGCCATCTACGCGAACGGACCGACAAAGGCACCCGCCCCGTGGGCGTGGAGCAACAGTCTGAACACCTACGCCTGGGGCCAGGCCGTTGGGAACTATGCCAACGCGAACTGCCCCACGGGTCTGGCCGTGCTTCACGACCCGACCTTCTATGGCTTGGGTGGGCTCGCGGGTATCCTGCAGACGTATAAGAAAACGCTCTTGGTGAACGACGCCATCTCCGAAGACTGGTCGTCGGGCTCCACGCAGTCCCTCGACTCAGAGATTGCCAAGGTCAAGTCATCGGGCGCCGACTGCGTCGATGTCTGGCTCACTCCTCAGGACGAAGCCACCTTCGTCAACGAGATGCACAGCCTGGGTGACAGTTTCACCGTTCTCGGTAACGACGAGACCTCGGCCGACAACACGTTCGCCAGCCTCGCCGGTGCCAACGCGAACGGAGTGATCTCCGCCGAACTGACCGCCGCTTTCGCGCCCAACGCCAAGGTGAAGGCTTTCAATGCTGCGTACTTGAAGCGCTTTCACGTCGCCTCGACACCCTTTGCACTGTTGAGCTACGACGCGGTCTACATGTTGGCCAAGGCCATCACGGCGGGTAAGTCCACCAAGAACACCTCCATCCAGACTCAACTCAACAAGATCACCAACTACCCGGGCCTCACCGGCAATCTGACCTTCACAAAGCAAATTCACGTGACGATCAATGCACCGCAGTTGACAACCGTGCAGTACAGCACGACGTCTAACTCATGGGTGCCCGTGAGCTAGCGCCATTGTTGTGCACTTCCATCTGTTCAGTCCACCCACCAACCAGGGTGGACTGAACAGATGGCCCCTCATCGACATACCTTCTAGGATCCATTTCGGATCCCCCCATCGATCCGAAAGGTAAAGGATGCTCCAGGCTCTGCTCACCGGCCTGGCCACAGGAGCCATTTACGGACTCGTCGCCATGGGCTACGCGGTGGTCTACTACGTCACCAAGGTCATCAATTTCGCCACCGGTCAGTTGATGATGTGCGCCATCATGGCGGTCGCCGTCTTGACGATGCACGGGATGAACATTTGGCCAGCATTGATTATCGCAGTTGCCATCTCCACGGTGGGCGGTGTGATTATCTACTTCTTGGCCGTACGCGCTGTGCTGCGGTTCAACCGACTCTCCTTTGCGTGGTTGGTCAGCACCCTGGGCGTCGGCATCATCCTCGAGTCCCTCGCCGCCATCATTTGGGGAACGTCTTCTCTCCCGACACCGGTGATGCTCAATGGGAAGGACGTCTCCCTACTGGGCGGCCAACTTACGTGGCAACAGATCATTACCATCATCGTGGCCGTTGTCGCCGCCGTCGCCGTCGAACTCTTTCGGCGAAAGACCCTCTTTGGGAAACTCGGTATGGCCATCTCGAGCGACCCCGACATCGCCTCGGCAACGGGGGCCAATGTCCTTGCTTACGCGGTACTGGCCTTCGCCCTCGGCGGACTGCTGGTGGGGTTGGCGGGTGTACTTGAGGCTCCGATCTCCTTCGCCAACCCTTACCTCGGTGACACCTTCGGCATCTCGGGCTTTGTAGCCCTCATGATCGGTGGCATCGAGCGACCCGCGGCCTCCATGGGAGGAGGCCTGTTACTCGGCGTACTCACAATCTTCGCCAGCACGTACATCAACCCCGAAGCATCCGACTGGTTCCCCTTCGTGGTGGTGATGGTCATCCTGCTCATCGTGCCCAAGGGACTGTTCGTTTCGGGTGACAGCTTCAAGGAACTGAGTCGACGACTCAGTCGCCGGCGAGCGACGTGAGCGACACCGTCGAGCCGGGTCGCGTCCAGCGAGGACCGCGCGCTCCTCGCCTACTTCGCAGCAGCTGGTTCGGGTTGCTCATCGTAGCGTTCGTCGCGGGTACGGAACTTTTGGCGCACGGCTCGAACTACTACGAAGGCCTGTTGCTCGTGGGCGCCGTTTACGCCATCCTTGCCCTGAGCCTCGACCTCGTCGCGGGCATGTTCGGCCTCTTCTCGCTCGGTCACGCGGGGCTGTTCGCCCTCGGGGCCTACGCGACGACCATCATCGCCATGCACGCAGGGTGGAACTTCTTCGCCATACTGCCCGTCGTCGTCATCGGCGTCGGCGTGGTCGGCCTCGTGATCGGTTTTCTCTCGTTACGCGTGAGCGGACTGTACTTCGCCATCACGACCTTCATTTTCACACTGATCGTCAACGCCATGATCAGCGATCTGACGATCACCGGGGGCTACACCGGTCTTATTGGGCCAATCTTTCCAACTTTTCCCAGCAGCTTTGCCTGGGCCGGTTCAGCTGAGGTGTGGACGACCATGGCCGCACTCTTTCTCACCATATTTATCGTGTGGAGCATCCGCGGCTCGTCCCTCTACCCCGTCGCCCTGGCCGTGCGTGACGCCGAACAGTTTGCGGGGTCGGCGGGAGTCCACACGGCGAGTCTCAAGATTCGCATGTTCGGCCTCTCGGCAGCGCTGGCCGGGTTGGCTGGTTGGTGCTTCTGTTTCCTCGGGTCGTTGACTCCGGGACAGTTCAACGGCACCTTTGCCGTCAACCTGCTGGTCATGGTCATCCTGGGCGGCATGAACACCCGTACGGGGCCTATCGTGGGCGCGCTCTTCGTGGGCCTCTTCCCCGTTGTCGTATCGTGGAACCCCCTCTGGCAGGAGGTACTCTTCGGCGCGATCTTCATCTTCGTCATCGTGTTCTTTCCCGAGGGATTTGTCGGCCTCGTCGCGCGCCTCGCACGGCTGATCGCTCGCACGCCCCTCGTGCCCGATTGGGTAAGTGGGAAAGAGCCGGACATGGTGCCCGAGACGCCGAGCGAGGTGACCGAGCGCCGAGCGAGCAGGGTCGTCATCCCGAGTGACATTCCTTTCGCCCTCGAAGCTCGTGGCATCGAGTTCTGGTATCAGAACGGACCGGCGGTGCTGCACGACGTGGAGTTCTTGGTTCGCCCCGCCACGATTCACGGACTGATCGGACCCAATGGTTCGGGTAAGAGCACGCTCGTCAACCTGATCTCGGGACAACTTCGCCCCCGTGAGGGCACCATCTCGCTGTACGGCCGACGCGTGGAGCGAAAGCCGGCGTCCTCGCGTCCCGCCTATGGGCTGGCGCGCACCTTCCAGACGGCGTCCCTCGTGCGAGAGATATCGACCCGAGACAACGTCTCCATCGGCCTGTATCACCGCTTTCGGCACCTCGACGAACGCGCGTTGGTGTGGCCGGTGGTCCCCGGGACGCGCGGCGAACGTCGACAGATGAACCGTTGGTCCGCCCTGGCCCTTCGCGACGTGGGTCTCGATGCCGAGTGGTCATCGCCCCGGGTGGCCGACGTACCCCACGGCGTGGAGCAGTTGACTCAGTTAGCGGCGGCCAACGTTGGACAGCCCTCCATCCTCGTGTTGGACGAACCCCTTGCCGGTCTTTCCACCGGGGAGGTGGCCCAGGTGTCGAACATACTGCGCGCGCTCCGCGAGAGTGGCGTCACGATCATCATCGTGGAGCACCAAACGAAGTTCATCTTCGAGGTGTGCGATGAAGTGACCGTTCTCGCTGCCGGAGAACTCGTAGCCACCGGCTCCGCCAGTGACGTTCGCGCGAACGAGCGCGTACGAGAGGTCTACCTCGGACAATGAGCGACAACTCCCTCGCCCTTGAGCACGTGAGTGGCGGCTATGGCCGTTACGACGTGCTGCACGATATCTCACTGCACGTGGCTCGCGGCGAAGCCGTCGGGCTGCTCGGACCCAACGGAGCGGGAAAGACAACTCTTCTACTAGCGATCATGGGGCTGTTGCGGCACCGCTCCGGCTCGGTGGTGATCGGCGACACCGATGTCTCGAAGATGCCCGCGCACAAGGTCGCCCGGGGACACGCCGCACTGGTGCCCGAGGGTCGTCGACTTTTCGTGGGTCAGAGCGTGGAAGACAACCTGCGCCTGGGAGGCATGCGCCACCGACGCGACAGCGCCAAGACGAACGAGTTACTTCAAAGCGTCTATGAACTCTTCCCGGTCGTCGAGCGCTACCGCAAGCGCCCGGCGACCTCGTTAAGCGGCGGCGAGCAGCAGATGGTCGCCATTGGACGCATGATGATGAACGACCCCGAGCTGATGCTGCTGGACGAGCCCTCGCTCGGTCTGGCCCCACTGGCCATCGCCGACATGGCCCGCGCCCTCGTAACGCTGCGCGAACGTGGGCGATCGATCTTGTTAGTCGAGCAGCGCGTCGATCTCGCTCTCCAAGTATGTGAGCGGATCTATGTCTTGAGCGCCGGCCACATCGTCGACGAAAAGTCAACGGAGGAGATCGGTGAGAACGGCCGCGCTCTCATCGATGCCTACCTCGGTTGAGCTTCTTCGATTCAGGCCTTCCGCGCGGCGACCTCTTGGGCCAAAATGGTCGCGCCCGTCGTCACGGCGTGGATGCCGAGCGTCGAGGCGATCTCCATGATCTCAAGAATCTCCTGGGGCGTAGCGCCATAACCGAGCGCGTTCTCGATGTGGAGTTTTAGACCTTTCACATAAAGGTGGGTGGCGGCGGTGTCGAAGGCGATGTAGATGAACTCTTTCACCTTGGGTGAGAGCGTGCCCTGGCGCCAAGGTATGGAGGAGAACTCGGTGTAGGCGGCGAAGAGCTCGGGATCCAACTCGAGCATCTCGTCCCAGAACTCGTGCCAGTAGCCGCGCGTCGCGGTGAAGTCGGCCTTCACCTGTTCTTGGTACTCGCTCAGAGGAGCTGGGCCGCTCCGCAGTCCCTTCTCAGTCAGCACTTCGACCAGAATCGGCACGCCGATGTTCATGGCGTGAATACCTAGGGTGGCCGACAGTTCCAAGACCTCCATGATCTCGTCCACCGTGGCTCCGAACTCCAGCGCTTTCTGGATGTGAGTGCGAGCGCCGGGCAGATACATGTGCGTGGCGTTCACGTCGACCGTGATGTAGATGAGTTCCTTGGTCTTGTCGTCGAGGTGGTTCTTTCGCCAAGGCACACTGGAGAAGTCTGAGTACGCCTTCATAAAGGCCGGATCTAACTCGAGGATCGTCTCCCAGGAGTCACTCCAGGTACCGCGTACCTTAATGAACTCCTCTTTAATCGCTTCCTGCTCAGGGGTCAGTGCCATAGCCTCTCCTTCTCGTGACCTATCCGAGCCACTCCGACGCGTCGGCACCGACGGCGGCCCGGAGTCCGGCGAGGGCGATCTCCCCCGCATTTCGAACGTGCTGTGCGCACAGTTCCATGGCTCGCTTCTCGTCGCGCGCGACGATCGCTCGCGCGAGTTCCGACAACTCATTTAACGTGGCCGTCGAGCGGCCCGGCTTGGAAAGCGAGGTCGCGCGCAGTACCCGTGAGCGCGCTTTGATACTTACCAACTGCTGTTCGAGCACGGGGCTGCGCGCTCCGGCGATGAGCACTTGATAGAAGCGTTCCTTGGAGTTAAGAAGGGCCACCGTGTCGGTGGTCTCCTCGACCACGAGGCGAAACACCTCCACCGAGTCCAGTAAGGCGACCATCTCGGCTTCCGTCGCTCGTGCCACGAATCGACTCACCAGCAGCGACTCCAAGGCCGCGCGAATGTCATACAAGTCAATGGCCTCAGCCAGCGACGGGGCGCTCACGCGCGCTCCTTTTTGGGCCACGACCGTCACCAGGCCCTCGGCCGCCAGTTCTCGAATGGCCTCTCGAAATGTCGTACGAGAGATGCCCAAGTACTCAATGAACTCGCGCTCGATAAGCCGCTCGCCCGGACGGAGACGAAAGTCGTTGATCGCCTCGCGCAGGGCGGCCACCGCCTGCTCACGAATCGGGATCGACGAATTGGGCTCCAGCTTGGTGCGGGTAAGAATCGGCGAAGTAGAAAGTGGCGTCATAAGGAAAGCATAGAGAGGAGCGCTCCTCGGACCGGGGGATTCATAAGCCTCGCTCCTCCAACCAGCGCGCGACCTCGGTATGGTCCGCCGTGGCCGGCAGGTCGTCGGAGGCCTTGGCCCACAGTGCGACGGCTTCTTCACCCAAGGCGATGGGCGTCCCTTGCGCCTCGGCCAAGGCGGTGGCGATGCGCATGTCCTTAAGCATGAGGCGTAGGGCGAAGCCCGTGTTGTAGGTTTCGGTCAGCACGAAATTCGGCCACTTGTTCTCGGTGGAGCCGCTCTTGCCGCTGGAGGAGTTAAAGACTTCGAGCATGACCTCGGGTCGGAGGCCAAAGCGCTCACCGGCCACCATCGCCTCGCCGGTAATCCAGAGGTGGGTAGCGGACATCAAGTTGTTGAGGGCCTTCACCGCGTGGCCCGCGCCCACGTCGCCCACGTGGACGACGCGCCCGAAGATCTCTAACAGAGGACGAAGGTCCGCCACGAGAGTCGCGTCGCCTCCCACCATCACCGTGAGGGTCCCGTTCACCGCGCCTTTGACGCCGCCCGAGACAGGCGCGTCGATTAGTGAGGCGCCCGCTGACCCCAGTTTCTCAGCGAGTGCCCTCGTTCGCAGGGGCTCCGAGGAGCTCATGTCGATGAAGTGGCGGCCCGGCGCCGACTTCAGTGACTCGGCGTCGAGGACCACGGACTCGACGACATCGGAGTTGGGCAGCATCAGTATCACGGTGTCTGACGCGGCAATGGCTTCGGCCGCGGTCTCGACAGTTTCGGCTCCCAGTGCGGCGATCCGTGCGCGGGCCTCCTCGCTAACGTCAAATCCCACCACTTGGTAGCCACCCTGCAGGAGTCGAGCCGTCATGGGCGTGCCCATGGCTCCGAGTCCGATGACGGCGACACGCGTCACGCCTGATACTCCTGGATGATCGGATCGGCGATGCGGAAAGACTCGAGCGCGGCGGGTACGCCCGCGTAGATGGCGGTCTGCAGGAGAACCTCTTGGATCTCCGCAGGCGTGGCCCCGTTGTTGAGCGCCCCACGCACGTGTACGCCGAGTTCGTGACCGCGGTTTAACGCGGTGAGCATTGCGACGTTGATTAAACTGCGGGTCTTTCGTTCCAAGGAGTCTCGCGACCATACGACTCCCCAGCAGTACTCCGTGACCAACTCTTGAATGGGCCGCGAGAACTCGCTCACGCTGGCCAAGGAGCGCTCCACGTGTTCGGCTCCCAGGACCTCCTTGCGAATACGCAGACCTTCTTCATAGGTCTCCCGGTGGGTATCGTCAGTCGGCATGTGACTCCTCGTTGGTTGGTTGGGACTGATACTCCTCGTCGGTAACCTCGTCCTCCCAGTGAGTGGGCCCGAGAGAGATCGCGATATGGGTCATGAACGAGTCGGCGGATCCTCCGTGCCAGTGGCGCTCCCCCGCGGGCGCCCACACGACGTCACCGGCACGGATCACCTGCACCGAGCCGCCATCCGCCTGAATGAGCCCGCGACCGGCCAACACGATCAGGATCTGGCCCTGGTCGTGACGGTGCCAGAAGGTTCGGGCGCACGGCGTAAAATTGACGGTATTAATCGTGACGCCGTCGGTCGCCGGCATCGTCAGATAGGGGTAGACATCTCCCGTGAACTGCGAGCCCGGCTTACCCGCGATACCCGCGTAGTCCTGAGGTGAGGTGATCTTCACGCGGTGCCTCCGTCGTGAAGTCGAATGCCACCCGAGATGTCACCAATCGCGTCGACCACGGTGTTGGAGATGTCGTCGGCGTAACCCAACTGTCGGGCCAACCCAAAGGCGGCGAGGGGTCCCGACGCGTGCAGTCCCGCGACTTGAAGTTGAGCCAGAAGGTCGCTGTAGAGCACGACGTCCTTCATCATCAGCGTGTTGGTAAGACCGCCCTTGAGATAGTCGCCGTGAATGATCTTGGGGAAGCGATTCAACGTGGCGAAGTTCACGCCCGAGCTCTTGTTGAACACCTCTAGAACCACGTCCAAGTCCAGTCCCGACTTCTTGGCGGCCACCATCACTTCGGCGGTCGCCGATAAGGCCACCGCGTTCAAAAAGTTGTTCAGGATCTTCGTGGTGTGTCCGGCTCCCGACGGGCCCACGTAGAAGACGTTGGCGGCAAAGTGAGAAAGGACGGGCTGTACCTCTTCGAGGACCGCGCGCTCTCCGCCCACCATGAGAGTCAACGCCCCCTTTTCCGCAGCCGCCGCGCCGCCCGAGATTCCCGCGTCCAAAAAGTGGGCGCCCTTCTTTTCGAGGGCGGCGTGAATGCGTCGCGTGGAATCGGGATTCGACGTCGAGAGATCGACAATGATCTGACCCTCTCGCGCCACGTCAATCAAGCCCGACTCGCCCTCCGCCACGACTTCTACGACGTGACTGTCGGGCAGCGACAACAAGACAATGTCGGCTTTCGCACTCACCTCGGCCACGGAGGCTGCGGGTTCCGCTTGAGCAGTGATGATGGCCTCGGGGCTGGCGTCGTAGCCCAGTACCTGACCGCCAGCGCGGACAATGCACTGACTCATGCGGCTTCCCATATTGCCCAGACCGATGAATCCGATGGCGTCACTCATAGTTCTCCTGTCCGTACGTGGCCTCATCGAGCGCGGCCGTATCCCACGCACCAGCTCCCCCCGAGGGGCGAACGGTATTCACGATCGTGGCACCGCCGTCGGCGCTGAGTACCTGACCCGTCACGTAGGAGCTGTCATCGCTCAACAAGAACGCAACCACTGACGCGATCTCCTCCGGCGAGCCAGCCCGGCGCAACGGGGTGGTCGAGGCGCGTCGTTCCATATCGTTCTTTCCCCCCGTGGCGCTCGCCGACGCGGCGAAGAGATCGGTGGGGATAATGCCGGGGGCAACACCGTTTACGCGCACACCGATCGGTCCGCCGTAGACGGCGCCGCCGTGAATAAGCCCGAGTACCGCGTGCTTTGAGGTCACGTACGGAAGGAGGTCCGCGCTGCCGGTGAGAGAGGCGATGGAGGCCGTAAGGACGACGCTGCCGGCACTGCGCTGTTCTCGGTAGCGGCGAAAAGCGGCGCGCAGGCCGAGGAACTGGCCCACGACATTGACATCAATGACCCGAGTGAACTCCTGGAGCGAGAGATCCGGTAGATGGGTAAAACTCCCGAAGATGCCCGCATTGAGATGGTGCAGATCGATGCGCCCAAAGGCTGCAACTCCTTCAGCGACATAGCGATCTACGTCGGCTTCGCGCGACACGTCACCTTCAACAGCGATGGACTCGGTGGCCAGTTCGGCGACCGTCTGCTTCACGGCGTCGAAGTCCACGTCCACGGCGACCACGTGCGCCCCCTCGCCAGCGAGACGTAGCGCGGAGGCCCGACCGAGCCCGCCGCCCGCTCCGGTCACCACGGCGACTTGACCTCGAAGGCGATCAGTCACGCGTCCCTCCAATCACGGCCGCCACGTCACGGTAGGGGCCTTCAACAGCCGTGAAACGAGAGAGGGTGTCGGGGTCGTGTCCCGACACCAGTATGTCGATGGCACCCGACTCTTCCAGAGCGCGCACTCGATCAAACGCGCCGTACATATCGACCAGCGAGGCGACAGACATGAACAACATGTCGCGGTCGTACTCCTCGTAGTAGTGGATAGCGTCGCTGGCCAGAAGAACGACGCCCTCATCTGTCTTGACCGTGACCATCGACTGACCCGGCGTGTGGCCCCCCACTTCAATGACCTGCACGCCGGGCGCCAACTCCAGGCGATCACGAAAGGTCGTCACCCGTTCCTCTTTGTGCGCCTCGCGCAGAGCGTCGAGTTCATCGTCTTCAACGGAGTGATGAAACATGACTCGATGGGCGTAAGGTCCCGACCAAAAGTCGAACTCCGCCTCGGCAATCAAAATCCGTGAGGTGGGAAAGAGGTCGAGGTTCCCGATGTGGTCGTAATGGGCGTGGGTCACGACGACGTCGGGACTCGTATCGGGATCGACTCCAAAGTCGCTCATGAGCTGAGCGACGGGGTAGAGGGTGGTTCGACGACGGTTCTCTCCGCCCTTACGAGAGAAGCCCGTATCGACCACGATCGTGCGCTCGTCGTTTTGAATGAGCCAGAAAAAGTAGTCCATCCTCAGGGGCGCGTCGGGCTCGTTGTACAGCTGATAATTGAGGTACACGTCGGCCCTGGTGGCGTCGCGTGTCCCGTACTTGACGATGGTGACGCGATACTGATCTGAGACCGAAGCCACAATTTCCTTCCGTAGGTCGCTAAGCGAGGACTGTTGCCACCGTGCCAGCCTCACCGGGGGCGGCGGGAAACTTTGCGCGAGTGCGTCCGTCGTGGCCCGGAATGACCGTGGCATTGCGCTCCTTGGATAGTTCCAAGATGAAGGCCAGTGCGCTGCGCATCTCGTCGAGGTTGGTGTGGGCGAAGAACGGCCATTCGTGTTCCAACTGCTCGTAGAAGTGCGCCGCGTCCGAAGCGAGAATGAGGGGGCCCGATGACGTTTCGACAAGTGAGATCAACTCGCCGGGACAGTGCCCGCCCACTTGATAGACGGTGATCCCCGGGAACACTTCCGTGGGTTCACTGATCAGGCGGAGTCGGCCGTCATTTCGCGCACGCTCGATAGGCCCCAAGTCCTCCGCCGTAGTGAACTCGCCGTCCAACTCGTTGGCGTTTAGCTTGGCGAACCAGTAGTCGTACTCGCGCTGCCCAGAGACGATTTGGGCGTTCTCAAATATCCCCAGGTACCCGATATGGTCGTAGTGAAAGTGGCTGGTAATAACCATGGAGACATCCTGGGGATCAACGCCAATGCGACGAAGACCTTCCGGAGTGGGAGTTACGAGTATCTCGCCAAGCCAGTCGTGCTTGGGGATGTCGTAGCCGGTGTCCATGAGGATCGTCGAGTCCCCGGACTTAATGACCCAAAAGTTGTAGTCCATGTCGAGATCGCCGTCGGGCAATCCGTATTGCTGGTAGTTCCAAAACACGTCGTTCTTACGCACGACTCGTTCGCCGTACTTCACCGCCCATACCGAGTCAACGGTCGCCATTAGTCCCCCTTGTTTGTACCCCTACCAATACGTGAAACGTAGGGGCAGCGCGTACCCGCTCGAGACGGGCTCTCGGAACGATTATAGGATTGTCGTACAAACCACGCAAATGGTTTATTGAGAAGATGTTTCAATCCCTCGGTGATTGTCCGTCACACGCTCGCTCCGCGCGGTAAAGGACTCGCTGGTCCACCAAGGACATAGCGCGCAGGGACTCAGTCGCCCTGTCCCCATCTATGCCGTCAGGACTGACGCCCCGATGCAATGGCAATGCGCGCCTCGGCGATGGCCACATGGCAGGCGGCAAATTGGCCGGGCGCCACTTGACCCAACTGAGGCGTGACGGACTTGCATTCTTCAATGGCGTAGGGACAGCGAGGCTGGAAACGGCATCCGGGCTTGGGGTCTACCACCTTCGGGGGCTCGCCCACGTCCACAGCGACGGAATCATCGGGCGGGTTCCGCGGATCGGGAACCGCGGAGAGCAGAAGCTTGGTGTAAGGGTGGCGAGGGTCGCGCAAGATCTGCTCGGTGGGACCAACCTCGACCACGTGCCCGGCGTACATGACGATGATCCGATCGGCGATGTAGCGAGCCGACGCGAGGTCATGGGTGATGTAGAGAATGGAGACGCCTTCGCTCTCGCGTAGTTGGGCCATGAGATTAAGGATGCCGACTCGAATGGACACGTCAAGCATGGACACCGGCTCGTCAGCCAGGATCAGTTTGGGACGCAGTACGAGGGCCTGTGCGAACCCGATGCGTTGACGTTGCCCCCCGCTCAGTTCGTAGGGATACTTCTGGAGCATCGCTTCGGCCGGCTCCAGCCCCACGGCCTCCATCACCCGCACCGCTTCGGACCGGCGCATCGACGCGTCGAGATCCGGCCGATGCAACTTGATCGCTCGCATGATGCCGTGCGAGACGCGGTAGGAAGCATTGATGGCGCTGTAGGGGTCTTGAAACACCATCGGGACTTCGCCGCGATAGGCCAGTTTCGCGGCACGACCTTTGAGATGGTTGACCGGTTCGCCCTCAAAGCGGATGACCCCCGCGCTCGGTTGATACACCAACGAGAGCAACCGAGCGATCGTGCTCTTACCACTGCCGCTCTCCCCCACCAACGCCACGATCTCACGCTGTCCGATCTCGAAACTGACGTCATCGACCGCGTGCAGGAGCTTCTCCGACCAAAATCCACGCATCCGGAACGTTCGCGACAGATCGGACACCTCGAGAAGAGGCCCTCCGTCTGACTCGGACGGCTCCCCCACGATCACCGGAGGTAACGTCGTGCTGACGCTGCCATCGCCCGCTCGGGCGCTACGCCCCGCCAGACTTCCGGTCCCCGACGTCGCATTGGTGTAGAGCAGGCACCGCACTTCGGACCCACCCACGTCATAGATCGGCGGCTCGATCACCGAACACTGGGGCATCGCGTCGGCGCATCGGGGCTGAAATCGACAGCCCGGCGGTGGCGACGCGAGATTCGGCGGGGACCCCGCGATGCCGGTGAGGGTAACCTTCACGCCGCGGATTGAGGGATAGGCCTCGAGCAGTGCGCGCGCGTAGGGGTGACGCGGAACCTCGAAGAGCGTCGACGTCGTGCCGAGTTCCGCCACCTGTCCGGCGTACATGACCATCAGTCGATCCGAGAAGTGTCGCACCAGCGAGATGTCGTGGGTCACGAAGATGACGGCGAAGCCGAGCTCGTTCTGCAGCTGCTTGATCTGACGCATAAGTGAGCGCTGGCCCACGACGTCAAGGGCGGAGGTGGGCTCGTCCATCACAATGAGGTCGGGCGTGAAGAGAAGGGCCATGGCGATCATGGCGCGCTGACGCATGCCGCCGGAGAGTTGGTGAGGGTAGCTGTTCAAGTGGATCGGGTCGATGGAGACGAGCTGCAGCACTTCCGCCGAGCGGCTCTCGATCTCCTCGTGCGACATCGACGAGTGGGCCTTGCAGGCGTCACGCATCTGCTGGCCCACCGTCATCACCGGATTCAGCGCGTTCATGGCGTTCTGCATCACGAGGGAGAAGTCGCGCCAGCGCAGCAGACGAATCTCTTTGTCACTCATTTGGGCCATCTCTTGGCCGCGGAAGGTCACGCTGCCTCCAGTGATTTCGGCCGGAGGCGACAAGAGGCGAGTGATGGCGAACATGAGGGTCGACTTGCCACAGCCGGACTCCCCGACGACCGCGAGGAACTCTCCGCGGTGAAGGTCGAGGTCGACGTGATCGACCGCGACGACGGGCCCGGAGTCGGCCATGTAGGCGACCGAGAGGTCGCGAACCGACAGGAGGTCATCCGGCGTCGACGTCTCGACGTCGAGGGGAGTCTGGGCTTCGGTCCACCGCCTCGTTCGCTGACGACGGCTCAACGTGTGCGGGGGCGGCCACGTTGGACTTCACGTGTCTTGGGCGAGAACCTCGACGCACCGGTCGCAGCGCGGGGTTCGAGATCTCGTCGAAGGCGAAGTTGATCAGTGCCAGTGAACCGCCGAAGAGAGCGAGGCAGACGCCGGGCATGATCGCCCACAGGGCCAGTCCCGACTGCAGGGCCGCCTCCTGATAGGACCAGTACAGCATCGTGCCCCAACTCTGGGCGTTGGGGTCACCGAGACCGATGAACTGCAGCCCGGCCGCGGTCAAGACGGCGAAGACCGCGTTGAGACAGAAGGCCGCCACGATCAGAGAGCTCATCGAGGGCAGCATCTCGGCCACGATGATGTAACTCGAACGCTCGCCGCGCACGCTGGCGGCTTTCAGGAAGTCTCGGTTACGCATCGAGAGCGCTTGAACGCGCAGCTGGCGCGCGCTGTAGGACCAGTTGAGAGCGCCGAGGATGATGATGATGTCGAGCAGCCCTGCGCTGCGCAGGTAGGCGGCGATGACGATGAAGAGCGGGAAGATCGGGATGACGAGCAGGATGTCGGTGACCGTGGAGAGGATGCCGTCGGTCACACCGCCGAGATAGGCGGACGCCACCCCGACGATGACGGCGACGAAGGTGGCGATGAAGCCAGCGGCGAAGGCGATGATCAGGGACTGACGCGCTCCCCAGATGAGTTGGGAAAAGATGTCTTGGCCGAAGGAGGTCGTGCCCAACCAGTGGGCCGCCGAGGGCGCGAGGCTCGGCAGAAAGTCCCTCGGAACTCGGACTGTAGGGGGCGATCAATCCGGGGAAGACGGCGAGCACGAGGAAGAACAAAAGAAAGAAGCAGACCGATTTGCGCCTTGCGGTTGCGCAGCAAGCCGAGCCACATGCTGTCGTTGTCACGCTCCGCGGGCTTGTCTCGGCCCGTGCCGTCGCAACTCGTTCGTCGTTGCGTCGTCCGTCGGCGTGTCTGAGCGCAGGGTGACTGGTTCGTCGGTCGGCGTTCGACATGGCATTAGGAGGACTCTCTGGTTCGAGGGTCGAGGATGGCCGTCAATACGTCACAGATCGAGCAGGCTGAACAGCACCGCGAGGGTGATGAGGAGGAAGAGGGCCTGCATCAGCGGGTAGTCGAGGCCCTCCACCGCGCGCAGCAGCAGATCCCCCGAGTCCCGGGTAGTTGAAGACGTACTCGACGAGGATGGCGCCCGACACCACGAAGCCGAGCGCCATGGCGAAACCCGTCAGATTGGGAAGGATGGCGTTTCGTCCGGCGTAGGCCCACATGACCCGCCAGGGCTTGAGGCCCTTCGCGCGCGCCATGCGGACGTAGTCCTCGGCGAGCACGGTGATGGTGTTGTTCCTCATGAAGAGGATCCACAAGCCGATCTGGGTGATGATGATCGTCATGCCCGGCAGGATCGCGTGGCGCAGCACGTCACCGATGTAGCCCAAGTTCCACGCCGGGACGTCGGTGATGATGTTGTAGGCGTCCTCATAGGGCAGCCATCCGAGCGTGACGCTGAAGATATAGACGAGCAACAGCCCGACCCAGAAGTACGGGAGGGCGAAGCCGATCACGGCCATGGGCGGCAGGACAGTTGTCGAGCCAGGTGCCCCGGCGCCACGCGCTCACGAGCCCGATGAAGGTGCCGAGGACGAAGGCGAGGATCGTCGTCACGCCCACCAGACCGAGGGTCCAGGGCAGGGCGTTCATCACCATGGTCCGCACCGGCGTGCCGAAACTCGTGGTGATCGAGATGCCGAAGTTGAGCGTCACCACCCTCTTCCAGTACTCGCCGTACTGCACGAGCAGACTCTGGTGTTGCCCGCCTCCGAGCAGAGTCGTCAGGGCGCGGAACGCCTGGGGCGTGATGTGGGGGTACTGAGCGAGAAGGGCTTCGGCCGGGTTGCCCGGCATGCAGGCGCGGCAGCAGGAAGTTCAACGTCACCGCGGCCCAGACCGTGATGGCGAAGAAGAGCTAGCCTCCGGCCGATTGCTCTCACTCGGACTTCCTTGCGGCTCGGGCTAGAGCCGGCACTTTATTTTTCGTGCAAGTGCAAGAGCACAACGCCCCAGTCGGGCACGGCGTACTGATTGGGCTGCGCGTAGGGGTCGCTCGGCGTCACCCACCCGGCGATGGACTGGGTGTCGTACTGGTACCAGTCAACGGCCTCGGTGACCGGGATCACCGGCACGTCGCCGAGCATGACCTTCTGCAGTTCGTCGATGACGGTGTGCTGAACGGCCGCGCTCGTCGTCGAGGCGTACTGCGTGAAGAGGGCGTCGGTCGCGGGGTTGCTGTAACGCTCCCAGTCGTCGGACGCCGACTTGCCGATGGGCGCCGTGTTCACGGAGTCGAGAATGGCGCGCAGTTCGTAGTACGGCGTCGGACCACCCGAGTCCCAGCTGTAGGCCAGCTGGTAGTTACCCGTGTCGAGGTCGGACTCCCAGGTCGTGGCCGAGAGGTTGTCCGGGGTGATGCGCGATGCCGACGGCTTTGAGGTCGGTCTCGATGACGTTCACCGACGCCACCCAGTCGGAGTAGCCACCGTTGTTGATGATGGTGAAGGAGAGTTGCTTGCCGTCCTTGGCGAAGATGCCGTTGCTGCCCTTCTTGTAGCCGGCGGCTTCCAGAATCGAGATCGCCTTGGCGGGGTTGTAGGCGTAGGCGTTGCCGTACTGGGCCGCCTGGGTCTTGTCGTACCAACTCGAGTACGTCGGCTTCACGATGCTCGACTGATTCGACGCCGGCTCGTAACCGGACTCACCGATCTTGGAGACCGCCGAGCGGTTGATGGCGTAGGCCATGGCTTGACGAACCGCCAGATTGGAGAGGATCGGGTTCTTCAAGTTGATGTACATGTTGACGTTGTAGATCGGCTCGAACCAGATGTGGTAGTTCGGGTTCTTCGACAGGTAGTACGCCTTGATGTTCGGGATGTACTGCGAACCCCACTGGTCGGCACCACTCGCCAGGTCGGCGTTAGCCGCGTTGTTCGAGAGGTAGGAGGGGAAGTTCACCGTTTCGATCTTGGGAAGTCCCGGGCTGCCAGTAGTTGTCGTTCTTGGTGTACTGGATGTTGGCGCCGCTGCAGGTGTGCAGGGTGTACGGACCGGTGCCGATCGGGTCGGGTCGAGGTAGGTGACCGGGTCCTTGATCTTCGACCAGATGTGCTCGGGCACGATGGGCGTCTCGTCGGCGATGTAGTAGAAGTACGTCACCGCGGGCTTCTTGAACTGGAAGACGACCTGGTTGGAGCCCTTGGCCGACACGCTGCTCAGCACCGACCAGTCGCCGTTGAGGTCGAGCGCGGGGTTCGCCTTCAACAGGTTGAAGGAGTAGAGCACGTCCTTGGCGCTGAAGGCCACGCCGTCGGACCACTTCACGCCGTTGCGATGGTGAAGGTGAGCGTCTTGTCGCCGTTGGACCAGGCCCAGTCGGTCGCCAGCCACGGCGTCGTCGCCCCGTTCTTGAGCGAGTCCATGTAGACGAGCTCTTCGTAGATCGGCCCGAAGGAGCCGAACTGGTCGGCGCCGCTGTAGGGATTGAACTGGCAGTTCCAGGCCACCCCGTACTCGTCCGAAATCGACAGCGAGCTGGTATTGGAACTTGCCTTCGGCGTCTGCTTTGGCCGTTCGGCGAGCCAAACGCGGCGGTTGATAAGCCGGCGCTCAGAGTGATCACACTGCCGATCACCGACAACCGTACGTCCCCATGTGCATGGTGGTCATCCGTCTCCCCCTTTATGGCGCTAGCGTGCATCCTCATCTGTTCGATGCGAATACGTGCGATCACCTTAGTTCTGTCGCGTCGAGCTATTAAAGAAACATCATTGCCTTAATTCACCGCACACTACAGCAACGCCGTGGACCCGTCAAGCGACTGAGGTGCGGTCGAGACATGCTCGGCACTGAATGGTCGACACTGCGCCGACCCCGGAACCGCTCGTCACCCGCCCTACGATGGGTCCGTGATGCGATCTCCACGTTGGATGAGACGAACACTGTTGACAGCGGCGATTGAGGAGAACTCGATACCGCGATGAGCGTCGACATCGTCCCTCGTCCGCTCGGCGTCACGCTCGGTCGACCGCCGGCGCCACAGGTGTGTGCTCGACGACGGACTCGTGATCTCGTACGCTCCGGAACTCGTGGGAGAAGCTCGCTGGTTTCAGCGAGTGCTCGAGGCCGGCACGGGATGGACCATCCATCTCGCGCGCTCGATGCCGCGCCCGACGCCGACCATCGAGCTCGCTCTCGCCGACCGAATCGAACTCCCCCATCGAGTCGCAACACGTTCCGAGCTTCGCCCGTGACGCGGCCTACCGGCTCAGAATCTCCGACGGGCGACTCGTCATTGCGTCCGCCGGGCGCGGAAGGAACCTTCTACGCGCTCCAGACACTGCGCCAACTGCTGCCCGACTCAACGTTTCGCAGGCTCAACCGCGTCTGAGCCCATCTCGATTCCCGAACTGGAGATCGTCGACGCTCCGCGACTGGCGTGGCGCGGTGTGCTGCTCGACGTCGCGCGCCACTTCATGCCCAAGAGTTTCATCCTCGAACTCATCGACCTCCTCGCTCTGCACAAGTGCAACGTGCTTCACCTTCACCTCACCGACGATCAAGGCTGGCGCATCGAGGTCGAGGGCTATCCCCGCCTTACCGAGATCGGAGCCTGGCGCGGCGAGTCGCCGCCTGACACCAACGTGCGATGACACGGCACGCTCGCTGCACGGCGGTTTTTACACGCGCCACGATCTCGAGGAGATCGTGGCCTACGCCGCCGAACGCCACGTGCGGGTGCTGCCCGAGATCGACATGCCCGGTCACATGCTGGCCGCGATCGCCGCCTACCCCTCGTTGGGCAACACGGGCGAGCAGCTTCGAGCGTGAGCCCCACCTGGGGAGTGTCAAGTCACGTACTCAATCTCGAGGAGGGCACTCTGCGTTTCTGCACCGACGTCCTCGATGAGGTAGCGGACATTTTCCCGGGTCGTTCGTTCACGTCGGCGGCGACGAGTGCCCGACCGACGGAATGGACGACGAACGCTACGCGCACAAGAGATCATGCGCGAAGAGGGGTTACGCCGACGAAGCGCAACTTCAGGGCTGGTTCACCACTCGTATCGCCGAGCATCTGGCCCAGAGCCATCGCCGCGTCGTCGCCTGGGACGACGTGCTCGAGAGCGCTCGCGCCGCCCGACGCCGTGCTGATGGCGTGGCAAGACGAGGCACGAGGCGTCGCGGCGGTCGCGGCGGGCACGACGTCGTGATGGTGCCCCAGCAGTGGCTGTACTTCGATCGACCAGAGTCCGACCGACCCCGATGAGCCCGTCGGGTTTCCCCGGGGTGACCACCCTCGAGGACGTGTACCTGCACGATCCCGTACCCGCGTGCCTTCCTGTCAGCAGACCGCCACCGCGTGCTCGGAGCGCAGTGCCAGTTGTGGACGGAGTTCGTGATCGACGCCGCGCGAGGCGCGAGTACCGCTACTTCCCTCGGCTCTGCGCGTTCGCCGAAATTGCCTGGTCGATCGAGAGCCCCGAGCGCCCGACGTCCTACGAGGAGTTCGAAGGTCGACTCGCGCACCACCTGGGGCGACTCGCGGCCATGGGCGTCAATTTCCGACCGCTCGACGGGACCTGCCACCAATAAAACCGGCAAGTCGAGGTCATCGGCGGCGCGACCGGTTGTTCAGCGTTTCATCACGCGCTGCCAGGCGTGCTCTGCTCCGACCGCGAGACTGCCCTGGACAATGGCGTCCTCACCCAGCGCACTGGCTCGCACCTCGATCGGCAGTCGAACGAGCGGACGCAGTTCGCGCTTCACGAGTTCCACGAAGTAGTCCGCCTGTCCAATACCACCGCCGAGGACGACGAGATCGAGGTCCACGACAGCGGTGATCGAGGCGATGGCTCGAGCCATCAGGTTCGCCTCGTCGGCGACGATTTGGTGCACAAAGGGTCACCTTGTCCCGCCGCTGCGAAGATCTCACGTGCGGATATGGCGCCTTTCATCCTCGCATTCTTCGCGGCTCGCACGACGCCCGCCGCTGACGCCGCAGCCTCTAGCCATCCTCGACGACGGGCATCGGCCGGATCGACCCCGGCATCACTCCCGAGCGTCATGAAAGCGATCTCGCCGGCCCCACCATGCGAACCTCGATGGAGTTTCCCGTCAATGATGAGACCCAGACCAATTCCGGTGCCGACCGAGACGAAGCCGAAGTTCCTCACTCCCTGCGCAACCCCCACGTCGCGTTCTGCGAGAGCCGCGAGATTGACGTCGTTCTCGACCACCATGTCCTCGCCGAAGGCGCGGCGCAGTTCAGCGAGCACCTGAGGGCGTTGCCACCCGGGCAGCCCGCGCGCCATGAAAAAGGCGTCGCGGCGCCGATCGTAGATACCCGGGCTGCCGATCACGGTCTGGGTGACCGCTGATCGCTTTATTTTTACGGTCGCTACCAGATCATCGGCCAACGCCACTAACTCCGAGACCCGGCCCGCGCCACTCGTCGGGTGAACCTTTCGCTGTCCGCGGGCCCTGACCACGCCGGAGAGATCTGCAATAGCGCCGCGAACGTACTCGCGCCCGACGTCCAGTCCCAACACGAATCCTGCCTCGGGACGAAGTTGGTAGAGAGTGGTCGCCCTCCCTCGGCGACCGGAGATTCGCCCCGCCACTCGTATCGAGCCCCTCGCCTTCGAGGGTCGCAAGGGCTACTGCCACCGTTGGCTTCGAAAGCCCCGACATGCGCGGTTAAGTCGCTTCGAGACACGCTGTCCGATCGTCGAATCAGTTCCAGGAGCATCTGCTCATTGAGTGCCCGCATCAGACTCGGACGAGCCGCCAACACCTGCGGCGTGTGTCGACGACTCGTCGAAGGGCATCACGCAGTTCTACTCCCCTGGTCTCGGAGCACGCCAATACGAAGCGGGTGAGACGAAGGGAGCCCGCAGTTAGCGGAACAGCTTGGCCGCCCCGCGTAGCGTGGCCACGTTGTCGTTCACCACTACGCGCCAGGGCTGCTCTGCGAAGCGCGAGATATCGACTCGCCGCGAGTTTCCTCCGCCCAAGTGGACGACGTCGGCTGAGAACTCCACGACGAAGTTCGTGACCGCATAGACCAGTCGCTCGATCCAGAGTGCTTCATCCCGGGACCGAGCGTGGTCACCCAACACCTCGTCGTACGTAGCGCCCTCAAGAAAGACCTCGTCGCCCACGTCGCGAATTCTCACGTTAACGTCGTCGTGGACCAACGCTATGCCAAAGCCCGTCCCCAAGGTAAAGACAAGTTCTCGGCCCCGACCTTCGCAGCACCCGAGGGCCGCCAAAGTGGCGTCGTTGACGACCCGCACATCGAGCCCGCTCGCTTCGCGAAGAGCTCGCTCTAAGTCGGTGCCCCGCCAGGCTTCATGCAACGCGGGGTCGATGGGAGATGTAAAACCACCGGCTCGCGAGAGATTGCCGGGTTCAAGAACGCGTCCGTCGAGCAGGTCGCCCGGGAACCCCACCCCGACTCTCGCGCATCTACTTCGCTCCACGTATCTCATGACGAAGTCAACCAGCCGCTCGGGAGAACAGGGATACGGCGTTAGTTCACGGCGAACTTCTTCAATGAGCTCACCGTCGTTGTCGATCGCGGCGAACTTCGTGGTGGTCGCGCCAATGTCGACGGCGAGAATGGCGTCGCGGACGATGACCGGAGGTTGGCTCATGGGCGCACATCCTACCCACGACAAATCCATGCGCCAGTTGCTTTGACACACGACCCATCGCATGGCATGGTCGCGCTTCGCGACTGCCTTCAATCGATGTCACCGACGCCCAACGTTTTCCCGGAAACGCCGTCACACGGGAACAGCTCGTTCGCTGCTGAAGCGTCACGAAATGCACTTCTTGCTGGCAAATCGGCGCCTAATGCGTTTCAACCAACGTTTTTTGGTACTCCCAAAAACGACTCTCTGTCGGACGCGTGATGTGCTGATTTCGATCGCCGCCGTACCCTGCAGGAGTACGAAATGACATTCATTTCCGCACGGAAGGCACTTTCAACAAAGTTGAAGACCCTCGACGTAATGTTCATGATGCATAACAAGGTCCCAGAGACTGGGCCTAAACGATGCCCGAGCACTGTTCGTCAATATCCTTATGGATTCGATTTGACTAACAGGAACGCCGATCACTGATGGGTTCCGCGCCCGGCAGGGAACCAAGTAATCAATGCCTTCTGCGGACGCCAATTGTTCGTAGGCACCTCCAGGAATGTCAGACGTCGTTTGAAAGTGGTACACGTCGACGTTGACGCCAATCGCGATACCGGCAATCCCTGCCCCAATGGCTGATAGTGCAAACACGATAACGATGACTAGCCAGACATCCCCAAAACCTATCCTCTCTCTCCTCTTTCGAATTCGAGAGATCATTAGAAATGCCACCAATGACGCCACCGCGCTTATCGGAATTTCCGGGAAATTGGGATAGAAGAGAAGGGCCAGCAGACCCGTTGTGATCAATGCCACAAGAGCTGCATACGCGGCAGGAATCTTCCAGCGACGATGCGCCACCGCTCGACGCTGGGTCTCTTTTGGAGAATTTCTCGTACCGACAAACGCCACCAATATGAGCAAAGTAGGGGCAATGAGCGAGGCCACGCCGTTCGCAATCAAATCCGAAAGTGGAGCGCTCCAGCCAAAGGTTATGGGGTCCGCATGAACCGGCGTCAACGCGAAGGCGATTGCGCGCACCGCCCCGCCAATGACGGGCAGCAGTGCAGCGCCAAGAGCCAGTAGCTCACCACTCAGTCGCAATAAATCTTTGCTATCCCTGCTGTGTTCTTTCACTTTTCTTCTTTACGTCCGTCAATTGCTTGGCACCATCAGAGGAACTGGAAACACATTTTGCAGCCAAATAATCACTTCGGCGAGCATGGCGAAATGTGGCTTCATGCGGTGCCCGATGACGCGCAAATCGTTACCAATAACACCGACCCTGATTCCGACAGGCAAAACGAGAGCTCTCAACCATAGCTTTTAGCCTCGATCGCCATGTCGGATGTACATCGCCTAAGCGGAGTTGTGATCGCAATCCATCCAGACAATTTTGCGTTCACCTTGATCGAATTCCTCTCTTCCCTCTCAACTGCTAGGACCGAAGTTTGCTTCAGCCTCATTCGCAAACTGTTTGAACTGCTCAGAATTTTCGTGGTTGTAAAACGGGAGACCCCATACGTGGTACTCGTTGTCATCGACGAACGTTTTCGTTACTATCGCCTCTTTCTTGAGTCGTAACAACAATCGTTCTTTCCATCGATCAAGTTCGAGTAAATGAGTTCCCTTCGGTTCAACAAAAACCTGGAATTGCTCAAAACCGATTCCCTTAGGTCGCCGCAGAAATAGTAAGAAGTCAGGCTCGAACCGATCCCCAGATTCAAAGTCGTAAATGGCGACCTGACGTTCATTCCTAATCAATGTGACCGATTCGTAGGATTCTTCCAACTTTTCAATGAAAGTACTGAAGTAAATAAGAAATCTCTTTTCTTCAGTGGTCCCATAGTGTTCTTCTTGGGCAAACCATTCGAGTTTCAGAGTATTCAGGCGGTACTCGCTGCTGGCCTTACTTTGAGCGATACCTTCACCGTCGCCCTTTGGATCGTCAAAGACTCGGCGGCGATCCGTAATGACTGCGCGCAACGGCTGGGCTGCAAACTCCTTCGATCCGTAGTACTCATAGTCCAGTTTTTGGATGTCAGGCGCCAAGGTCGCCAACAATTCGGTCGTCGCTTGGAACCACTCTTCGGCGGTTGGCGAGCTGCCAGCGGTCACCAAAGTGAGTCGAACACCACCCAAATAATCTTCGTCCGTCAGAAACTCAATGGATGATTTGAGAGTAGGAAGTTTGCGTTTAAGAAGATCGAACCGCAGTAGTTCGCACTGCCTTAGTGATGCGCTCAAAATTGACTGTGGAATTTCTGACATTGTCCTAGTGGTCGAAATAGCGTCAGCAGTCGATGACGCGATTTGCTCAGTAAACGCACCGGACTCTTGGCTCGCTCCGCTAGCGAACTGGTGAAACACCTGGCGCACTCGCAAGAATTCAGGCAGCCCTTCGTGTGCCTGAGAGGTTCGCTCGTTTCTAGTGTTCAAAAATACATTCCCGGTCTTGTAGAGATCGCTATCTCTAAAGCTTTCTTTGATCTTGTACTCTATTTCGACCCCATTTTTCGAAATGGCACCGATTTCTCTCAATGCCTTGCGTAGGTCGTCTATATACTTTGAATTTGTGGCGCTATGAAAGTAGAGTTCTTCGCAAACTCTCAATTCGTTGTCTAAGTCATCGTCGTATTTTCGGCGAAACGTATCCTGGTCGGTCGTTATTCGAAATGGACAGTACCGCGCTCCACGACCAATCAGCTGGGCTTCCTGCATAGTTGTTTTGCCAGGCTTACTTGCCGTGGAATCTCTTGTGTCGTACGTTCGCACGATGTCGAAGAGGTTCAGAACATCCCAACCCTCATTGAGCATGTCCACTGCCAATACACATCGGATTGGATTTTTTGGGCTTTCCAGACTGTTAACGGTGATCTGAACCTGCGGCGAGACCCTTTCGGAATCAATGGCGAGGCATCGAGACTCTTCGAATTCGACTTTAATTTCGGCCACCAATGCGCGAAGGTCTATGCCTTCATTTGAGAAGTATTTGAAGGCCCTATCCGTAACGCGCGCTTTGGAAAGTCCCCTGATCAACTCCAGGTCACTGACTTCCAAGTTGGAGATCAGATCATTGAGAGCCACCTGCATCAACTTGTTTGCTGAAATCGTCTTTGACTTAATCATTACGACTGGCTTGATGGCCAGACCATGTTTTTCAAACAGTTTCAGCCGGTACTGGCTTATGACGAATGCCTGAAGTATGCGCTGAATAGGCTCGAGGTCGGATTGCAGGAGTTGAATCTCCTTGGAATAGCCATCCTGTCGAAAACGTGAAAGTGGGTAGTCCGCGACGATAAGTTCGCCGTATTTGGCGGCAATTGCATCATTCCCAAGATCGCACGTTGCCGTAAACTCCAAGAGAACGTTGTCGTCGTTACGAGCCAACACTCCTGAAACGGTGCTTTCCCAGCTTCGCTCTCTATCTGCCTCCGAGAGAGTCAACCTTTGCTTCGTTATCGAGTTTGTGTGGTGAGCTTCATCAGAAATCAGAACGGTTTTTCTTTCATCGAAATCCTCGTGAGACAGTCGACCTTCACGGGGCGCACTTAGATCTGAGTGCAACGCCTGAATCGTCGTGAACAAGATGTTGATCGCGTCCGGCAGATTCGATTGAAAATTGTCTATTCGATTTACTTCGATGGTACGGCCCCCAACCTTGATCGCATCGTTGAACAAGTATTTGCGGGACGATGTGTTGACGAAGTTGTCAATTGTTTTATCGAGGACATTCGTGCTGTTTACAAAGAACAGAAAGTTGCGGTATCCCTGCTCGTACAGATAAAGCATCAAAGCGGCCATAATCAGCGTTTTGCCCGACCCGGTTGCCATATGGAAGAGCGTTTGTGCCGGCTTCTGGCGTAGCCGAGGGCTCTCAAAATAGGTAATGAAATCGCCTATCGCGTTGACTTGATAAGGACGAAGCTCTAACTCTGCAGGCAATCCTGCGCGTATGTAATCGGGAAGCGCACTTCTTCCGCTATATTCAGCCAGGAAAGTGAGCTTCTCGTATAAATTCTGCGTCACGAGGTCTCCGCGTAGAAGTGCTTTGAGAACAGCCGTTCATTTGGAGAGACTCTGTATTCGCTGTCATCCATGTCGTAGAGGCTGACATAGAGAAGATTTTTGTCCAGTACGTCCATTAGTAGGCACTTTTGATCCTTAAAGGCTAAATCTGTAAATTCTGACGCGTTGAACGTGGATGGCTCCACCCGATAGCTGACCGCTTGGGTAGATTTGATCTTGTCCCATATCGATAACAACTCAGAGGATGAAGAAGCGCTTCGAATCTCAGCCACCAATTGCTCGTTATACCTCTTCAGTTCGCAGAAAACGAAACTGCCGCCACCCTCCCAGTGAACCATCTTGGATACACCATCTTGCTTTCCGGCAATCACTCCTTCGAGCCTAGAAACCGCTTTGGACTCGATGTAGTCAAGCTGCTCAATGCCAATGTACCTTCGTCCCATTTTGTGGGCGACCGCTGCGGTAGTGCCTGAGCCAAGAAAGAAATCGAGAACCAGGTCACCTGGATTGGTTGACATGTCGATGATTCGGCGAATAAGTCGCTCCGGCTTCTTGCCTCGCTTCAGCACAACACCGCCCTCAGCAGCGATCCCTTCGTACGCTATATCGGTCCAAATGTTGGTCAATAAAGTTGTGGGAGTAAGTTCACCCTCAAGATCTCGAACCTTTCGGGAGTAAAAATAGAGTTCGCTGCCGTTGCGAATTATCCGGTCTTCAAGGTTCTCTCTGCGAAGGCGGAAAATTTTCTCGGGATCCTTGAGTGAACGTTGTTTCAGGTCGAGAGTTTCGCGACCCGCGTCATCGTTAATTTCTGTTGTCCGGAAGATGGAGTTACGATTTTCTAGGCAGTGCCGTGCAACGCTTGCGAGAAACGCTTCTCGACCCAAAGCTACAATTGCCTTTCGTGACCCTTCGTAGCCGAGCTCTGTCGCCACAACCTCGCGTACATTCTCGATCTTCCACTCGAATTCTGGATCTTCTGGGTTTGTGACTTCAAATTTATAATTGGCGTCATATTCAGCGGCGACGTATTGAGTGTTGTACTTCCATATCGATTTACTCTTCGCATATATGTATATGTATTCCGCCACTTCAAATACGCCGGCGTTCACTGTCTTGAAGCCCGAAGGAGAGCGCGTTTTCACGGTAACTATGTTGACGAAGTTTTCACTTCCGAAGACCTCATCGAGTACCAGTCGTATCAGGTGAACTCTCGTGTCGCTTATATGAAGGAATAGGGCTCCGTCATCGCGAAGAAGTGTGAGAGCTATGTCAAGGCGATTCTTCATGAAAGTCAGCCAAGTGGAAACAGAGAATCGATCGTTATATTCGAATCCGTCATTGTTGGTGCCGAAAGGTGGATCGATGTAAATCGTCTTTACTTGACCGGCGAACCTTCGTGAGATGGTCGTAAGTCCGAGAAGGTTATTACCTTTGAGTATTAGATTGTCATCATCTTGGAACTCAGTGATCTCGGACATCCCATTTTGGGTGTATCGGACGGCACCAGACAAAACCTTTGGGCTAAGCAACCTGTCAACCTGGTCCGGTGCGAGCGACTGATTGTAAAAGACCTCTATGCGCGACTCGCCTTCGCGTTCTTGACCTCCTTCAAGAACACAATCCTTGAAGGGCCACACGAGTTCAATGGATGTCTTACTTGGTACGGAAGCCCCAGTGTCACTTACGAGACCGATCAAGTTCTTGAACCTGGTATAGCTATCGGGCAATAAGGCTCGATTGCTTATCACCCATCCAAATTCCTGTTTGTCAAAAATGAGGACTCCATTCGCTTCGACAAAAAACCTGGCGCGGATTACAGGATTGCTGAGTAAGGTCTGAATCAACTCAGGATCCGCTTTGTAGCCAAGTTCGAAGGCAAGATTTCGCAGAAGTACGCCGTCCTCAGTGAACAATCGGCTATCCGATCTCAGGGCGGAAACGAGTTCTTCATAGAAATTTGACATGTATTCCATCAATTCGCCTTTCGCTGAATCGAAACCAATCAATTTCCGAATGCTGCAACGATTCTTTCACGAGTCCGTTCGCATCAAGGCGAGGTCTATGTCGTAACAACCATTCTCGGTAGTCGATTTGGCTATAAGACTGCCGCATCGGGATGGCGACCTCGTCGTCTACTTCGACCGTGAAGATCCGAGAAAGCCTTCACCGCTGGATATACGCGCCGCGTACGCAATCGGAAGGATCGTCAAGAGCAACACGAAAACCACGACGGCATTCACTTCAGGCAACTGTTGGCCCCGCAATATTGCTCCAAAAATCCAGAGGGGCAAGGTGTTCTGTGCGCCCGCGGTAAATGTGGTGACGATCACTTCGTCGAAGCTCAGCGCGAAGGCGAGCAGTCCCCCAGCGATGATCGCAGTCGACAGCATCGGCAGGGTGACGAGGCGGAACGTCTGCGTCGGCCGAGCGCCCAAATCCGACGAGGCCTCAAGAAGCGAAGTCGAGGTTCTACGCAGTCGTGCCACGACATTGTTGAAAACGACCACCATGCAGAAGGTGGCGTGCCCGATGATGATCGTGTAGATCGATAAGTCGATGTGCGTGAGATTGAATGCTGACTGCAAGGCGAGTCCGGTCACGATGCCCGGTAGAGCGATGGGCAACACCAGCATGAGAGAGACGGTGTCTCGGCCAAAGAAGCGAAAGCGATGGATCCCGAATGCCACGAGAGTGCCTAAGATGAGCGCAATCGCCGTCGCGGCGACGCCCGCCTTCACACTCAGCCAGAGTGAACTCCGCACGGCAGGGTCGTTGAACGCGACCGAGAACCAGTGCGTCGTCCAATGCTCGATGGGAAGTGACTGCACGTTCGACTTGTCAAAGGCGAAGAGGACGATGACGAAGAGTGGGCCGAGAAGGAACACGACGACGAGCGCCGCGTAGAGAGCGAAGGCGCCTCGCGAGAGACCAGATAGTTTCATATCGCCTCGAAGGCGCCGGCCCAGCGTGCGAGCAGCAAATAGATGGCCATGATGGCAATCGACACGAAGGCGAGTGCCGCGGCGAAGGGCAAGTCTCCCCCGTTGATGGCACTGTCATAGATCGCGTTTCCAATGAAATTCGAACTCGAGCCCCCGATCAGGAGAGGCGTGATGAAGTCGCCGAGGGTAAGCGAAAAAGTAAAGATCGAGCCAGCGACGACGCCGGGCAAGATCAGGGGAAAGAGAATACGCCGAAAGGTAAACCATCCTCCTGCCCCCAAGTCCGCCGAAGCCTCTAGGAGTGAGTCAGGAACTCGTTCAAAGGCTCCATAGATCGGCACGATCATGAACGGCAGCCAAAGATAGGAAAACACGATCCACATCGCCACGTTCGTGTAGGCCAGGTTCGTGATGGGCAGTCCCAAGTGGCGTTCGAAGTCGGGCAAGACCCCGTGGTTGGAGAGAATGTTGATCCAGGCGTAGACGCGCGCCAGATAACTTGCCCACAGCGGCAGAAAGACCAAAGCCAAAAACGCTTGGCGCGTGCGTCGCTGGGCGATTTTCGCGATGAAGAAGGCGAAGGGAAGAGCGATCACCGCGTCCGTCACCGTTACGAGGGCAGCCATAATCACCGTGCGCAGGATGATGGTTCCATAGACCGACTGCGTGAAAATTTGCGAGAAGTTAGCCCACGTCCACTGATAGACGATGTTGCCTGTCAGAGAGTTCACGCTGAAGAACGCTGTCACCAGGAGCGCCACAAGTGACGCCATGTAGACCACCAGGAACCACATCAGGGGTGGCGTGAGAACGAAAGCGCCACGCAACCAGGGGCGGCGCCACAGCGCCGCCCCCAGTCGTTGGCGAGTCTCTCCGCGGAGCGACATGGCGTGTTACCCCGTTATCTGTGTCCAGGCCTGTTGCCACTGAGTGAAGTCCACGCAATCGTTCTGCCCGTTATCGCACGTTGAGAGCGGCGTCTTCCAGAACTTGATCGTGGTGAAGTACGACTGCGGCGCGTTCGCGTGGTACGCGGCGCACCCTCCCTTTTGTAAGGTGTTCATGATGGGACAGGCCAGTTTGTTGGCGGGCGTCTCCCCGTAGGAGATGGCGTCTTCGGCCTGAATCTTCGGCGTAGACATGTAGGCCATCCACTTGTAAGCGCAGTTCGGGTCGGGGGCGTTGGCCGCCAACATCCAGGTGTCAGCCCAACCGGTCGCCCCTTCCCTGGGGATGGTGGACGCGACCGGCGCCCCGGCTGCTACCAAGGTCGACTGCTGGTAGGGCCAGGCCGCTCCGACCACCGCTTCACCATTTTGGAACAGCGAGATCTCTTGGCTCGCCAGATCCCAGTACTTCTTCACCAGCGGGTGCTCGGCCTTCAAGAGGTTGACGGCCGCAGCGAACTGCGGCTGCGTCAGCTCGTACGGGTCGGTAATGCCCAGACTGGGCTGGGCCGACTCGAGATAGAGCGCGGCGTCGGCGATCTGGATGGGATTGTCGGGAATGGTCACTTCGCCCTTGTACTTCTTGCTGTAGATGACTGACCACGACGTCGGTGGTGTCTTAAAGACTTTGGTCGAGTACAGGAGAATATTCGGCCCAAACTCGAAGCTCACCCCGTAGTGGTAGCCGTTGATGGTGTTGAACGAGGGCGACTTGAGGAAGGGCTCGAACTCACTCCACGACGGGATCAACTTGATGTTGATGGGTTTGACGTCGCCACCGTAGATGAGTCGCAGGTCCGCGTCGCCGGACGCAGACACCAAGTCCCACTGGTGGCCCCCACCGTTGGCCATGAGGGACACCATCTCACTCGAAGACCCGGCGTACTTGACGTTCACCTGGCACCCAGTGGTCGCCTCAAAGGGCTTCACCCACTCGGGCTGCGTGTAGCCCTCCCAGGCGATGATGTTGAGTTTCCCTTCGCCCTTGCCGATTGATGACGGCGGTTTGATCCCCTGCGTGGGCGGTGTGCCCAAGGACGCGCCCGCCGTTCCGTTGAAAGCGATGGGACCCACGAAGGAGCCGACCAGAAGCATTCCCGCTGCCGCGCTCGCCCACCTCAACCATCGTGACCGCTTCATATTTCCCCCTTCGTTAGCCGGACTGTGCGTCAGTCTCGGCGTGTGTTGCCAGTACAAAGGCGTCGCGCGGATCCCAGGAGAGAACCACGCGACTCTCGAGTTCGAGGCTATTCCGTTCCAAGCCACCGGAGCGATTCTGGCGAGCCACGGTCATGATCTTGCCGTTCTCTAGTAGCACGGTGAAACGAGTGACCATTCCGAGGTAGGCCACGTCTTCGATACGTCCGTGGGCGTTGGGATGTCCCTCGACGGGAGACTCCGAGATCTCGATCTTCTCGGGTCGAAGAACGGCTCGACCCTCGGGGGTATCGATGACGTTCGAGGTGCCGACGAAGGAAGCGACGAACTCCGTGGCGGGCTTTTCGTACACCTCGCCGGGTGGGCCAACCTGCTCGATCTGGCCGTCACGAAACACCGCCAGGCGGTCGCTCATGGTCAGCGCCTCTTCCTGGTCGTGGGTGACGTAGATAAAGGTGATGCCGATCTGGCGTTGTATTCGCTTGAGTTCGACCTGCATCTCTTGGCGGAGTTTGAGATCGAGAGCCCCCAGCGGCTCATCGAGCAAGAGCACCTGGGGCTCGTTCACGATGGCCCGGGCCAGAGCCACCCGCTGGCGCTGACCTCCCGAGAGCTGAGCGGGACGGCGCTCGGCGAAGGTCGACATTTGCACCATGTCGAGCGCCGCGGCCACGCGCGTGGTGAGTTCATCCTTCGGAGTGTGACGAACGCGCAGCCCGTAAGCCACGTTTTGAGCCACCGTGAAGTGCGGAAAGAGGGCGTAGTCCTGGAAGACCGTATTCACGTCTCGTTGATAGGGGGGGACGCCCGTAACGTCAACACCCCGAAGCCAGATTGTCCCGGCGTCGGGTACTTCGAAGCCCGCAATGACCCGAAGTAGGGTGGTCTTGCCCGAACCGGACGGTCCCAGCATGGTGAAGAACTCACCTCGAAAGACCTCGAGGTCGACGTTGTTGACGGCCGTACTGGAACCGAATCGTTTGGTGATCCCGCGAAGCAGGATCCCCTGATTGGGATCGTCGAGTCCGTTGTTGAGAGCCCCGCCGGTAACCATGTCGGGTTCAATCTTGGCAGGTGATCGAAGGCCCCGGACTTTCTCGCTCCTTCGAAAGAAGCAACAGTCGCGCGGGACGGGAGGCTCGACGTCGCCGAGGCGGCCCCGCTCGTGGATCGCGGCGAGAAGAACCTGAAGGAGAGCCCCCAAAGAGTAGTTAAATCCCCTGACCAGCGCCGTAACATGAGAGCACCGGCACTTTCCTGCCACCTACCGAGGCGTTCTCGCGGAGAGTGTACGGCTCGCGCAGTGAGGCGAACTACGTTGGAATTGGTAAGCGTTTCGTAAAGAACCAAAGCGGTTCGCACTTTAAAGCGTCAACGCGAACCGAAGGGTGGCACATGGTTGCGACCGACGGCGCCAACCAGGGCGACCAAGTGACACCAGTTCGTGACGCGTTTCGACGGTGGCTTTCCGCGCTAGCTCTCCCGGCGATTGTGGTGGTGGTCCTCGTGGCCGGGACCGTGGCGAGCTACCAGTTCAGCCAAACGACGGAACGCGAAAACGGCGTTGCCATCAATGCCTACGACCTCCGCGGCGATCTCTTCCAAATCACTGCCGATCTGGAACTGCCCGCCGCGTATCGAGCGATCGACATTCGACAAGATATCGCCTTCGCCATCGCGGGCGCCCATGAGGAGATCGGCGAAATCGAGGAGGCCGGCGACACCCCGCCACTTCTCCAGCGCGCGCTTGAGGCCTCGCGGGTGTTCCTCACCCTCGCCCAACATGCGTCCGATGGGACGACGCCCGCCACGTTGATACGGACGGCCCAGATCGACCGCGCCGCAGCGGCGGCCGGTGACCTGGAAGACCGTGCCGCCAGACAGGTCGAAGCGTCGGCGCACCGCTCCTCGGTCGCCGGACGCACCGACGAAATCGTCGCGCTCGTCGTGGTCGTGATGTTGATCGCCCTCGCGCTTCTCTGGTACTCCCGACGACGCGAGCACGAAGCGGTAGCCCTCACCCGCGAAGCGACCAGCGCCCAGTTCGAAAACATTATTGAGAACAGCAGTGACCTCATCTTCCTGACCGACGAGATCGGACAACCCCTTTACTGCAGTCCCTCCGCGGCCCGCTTCTTTGGCGTCACCAGTGAGGATTTCTGCAGTAAGCCACTCGATCGATTCCTCTACCCCGGCGACGTGGAACGCGCGCTCGATGGGTTGGCCACCATACTTTCGACGGGGGTCGTTGAACCCTTCGACGTTCGCGTTCGTCACGCCGACGGGGGCTGGCGCACCCTCTCGATGAGCGCCGACGACCTGTCTCGAAAATCAGCACAACCCTCCGTGGCGTGGCACTCCCGTGACGTCACCGTTCGCCGAGCCCTCGAAGAGCAGCTCGAACGACAGGCCTTCGAAGACTCCCTCACGGGACTGGCGAACCGAGCCCTCCTGCTCGACCGTCTCGGGCACGCCCTCGCGCGAGACGGACGGTCTCTCGACTCGGTGGCCGTCTTAATGATCGACCTCGATGGCTTCAAGACGATTAACGACAGCCTCGGTCACGCCGAGGGCGACCGCGCCCTCCAGGAGATCGCGGCGCGCATCGCTCGATCCGCTCGACCTAGCGACACCGTGGCGCGACTGGGCGGCGACGAGTTTGTGGTGCTTCTCGAGAATCTGAGTATGACGACGATCGCCGACGACGTGGCGCGTCGAATCCTCGACATCGTTCGCCAACCCTTCACGCTGGCGGGGCGGAGCGTGCGCATTAGCGCCAGCATCGGCCTGGCGTTCTCCGAAGGCACCCACAGCACACCCGGATCACTGCTTCGCGACGCCGACATTGCCATGTACGCCGCCAAGGGAGCTGGTCGCGACCGCCGTCAGCGCTTCGAAAGCGACATGCACTCTCGGGCTAACCAGCAGTTTCGTCTGGTCGAAGATCTCTCACACGCTATTGAACGCCACGAGCTCGTCCTCTACTACCAGCCCAGCGTCGATCTTGATGGCGCGCGACTCGAAGGGGTCGAAGCGTTGCTGCGCTGGCAGCACCGCGAACTCGGTCTCATCATGCCCGACGTGTTCATTCCCATCGCCGAACGCACGGGGCTCATCGTGCCCATCGGGCGATGGGTGCTGGAGCAAGCCTGCGCCCAGGCCGTCGCCTGGCGCCACGATCTGACGCCAGGTCAGCCCTTCGTCATGGAAGTCAACGTGTCCGGTCACCAACTCACCCATGAGAGCCTCGTCTCTGACATTCGCCGCATCCTTTTGAAGTCGGGGCTCAAGCCGGAGAACCTTGTTCTCGAGGTCACCGAGTCCGTCTTGGTCAACGACGTTGATCTGGTGGTAACGCGCCTGCGAGAACTAAAGGACCTGGGCGTCGCCATCGCGATTGACGATTTCGGGACGGGCTACAGCTCGCTCGCCTATCTCCGCCAGTTGCCGATCGACATACTGAAGATCGACAAGACGTTTGTGGACGCGGCCTCGGCGGGCGATCCGGGCGGCGACGCGATTTTGCGCGCGATCCTCGACCTGGGTATAGGTCTGGGCCTCAAGACCATCGCCGAGGGGGTAGAAGAGGCGGACCAGGCGATCTACCTCAAGGGCCTTGGGTGCCACTCCGCTCAGGGCTACTACTACGCCCGACCCATGCCACCGGCGGGCGTGAGGACGTGTTTCGAGGCGCACGCCTGGGGAACCGCCCTGGCCCTGTCCACGCCGTAACGAACGGCCGTCTGGCTAAAAACTTCGTCTCGACTCTGTCGATCTACGCGAAACTGGTTCGTCGGTCTGTGTGAAGGGTCCCAAAGTGGGACCGGAGAGGAACATCATGTCCGAATACCTGCTTCTCATCTACGGCGATGAGTCCGAGTGGAGTAATCCCACCCCCGAGCTCGGCGACAAAATGATGAAGGGTCACGCCGAGTTTGGCGAGCGCAACGGCCACAAGATTCGTGGCGGCAACGCCCTGCAGCCGACGAGCACCGCCACCACGGTGCGTGAGTCCTCGCCCGGAGAGTTCGTCGTGACCGACGGCGCTTTCACCGAAACGAAGGAGGCCCTCGCCGGGTACTACCTCGTGGAAGCCGCCAACCTCGACGAGGCCTTGGCTATGGCCAAGGAGATCCCCGCCGCGTCCGGAGGAATCGAAGTACGACCCATCCGAGTCTTTGACTGAGCGGAGTCTCGGCTCGCAATGATTGACGTCGAGACCGCCGTTGCTGATGCGCACCGTCGCGAGTGGGCCTACGTGCTCGCCGCTACGGTGCGCATCGCGGGCGACATCGATCTCGCCGAAGAGTGCGTGCAGGACGCCTACTCGCGCGCCCTGGCGAAGTGGCCCTCTGATGGCATACCGAAGAACACGGGCGCCTGGTTGACGACGGTGGCTCGGCGCCGAGCAATCGATCTCCGCCGGCGCGGCGACAGATTCGATCGACTGTTGCCGCTACTGACAGAAGATGGCGACCGCGAGAATGACACGAGCCCGATTCACGACGATCGGCTTCGCCTGATTTTTACCTGTTGTCACCCCGCGCTTTCTTCCGAAACCCAGATCGCCCTGACCCTGCGCCTGGTCTGTGGCCTCACGACCGTCGAAGTGAGCCGAGCTTTGCTTGTCAGCGAGTCCACCATGGCCGCGCGAATTACGCGCGCCAAGAAGAAGATCGTGGCCGCACATATTCCTTACTCTGTTCCTTCGCCCGAAGAGCTTCCCGTGCGTCTTGACGCGGTCCTCACGGTCGTACACCTTCTGTTCACCTCCGGCCACACCGCGGTGACGGGCGATCAGCTCGTTCGCCGTGACCTCGTGGAACGGGCCCTCGACCTCGCTCGGATGCTGCGGGTGCTCCTACCGGAACAGCGCGGCGTAGCGGGTCTCCTCGCCCTGATTTTGCTCACCGACTCCCGCCGAGAAACCCGGGTGGGCTTAGATGGCCGACTCACCCTTCTCTCCGATCAAGAGCGCTCCAAGTGGGATCACGCCGAAATCACCGAGGGGGTCGCGCTCGTCCACGAAGCTCTTCGTTCCCGGCCTCCGGAACGCTTCGCCCTGATGGCCGCCATCGCCGCCGTCCACGCGGAAGCACCGACCTGGGACGCCACCGACTGGACCCAAATCGTCGGGTTATACGATGCGTTGGTTATCGTGTGGCCCTCACCCATCGTCGCTCTGAATCGCGCGGTTGCCCTCGGTTTCGCTCTCGGACCACAAGCGGGTCTGGACGCCATCGAGGAGTTGACGACGGAACCAACCCTCGCGTCGTACAGCTACTTGTCATCCTCGCGAGCTGAGTTTCTCCGCCGACTCGGTCGAGGCCGTGAGGCGACGCTCGCCTTCGAAGAAGCGCTGACCTTCTGCGATAACCAAGTCGAGCGAAGCTTCTTGCTTGCACGCATTAAGGAGACGTCGAGCACTTCCGAAGGTCCGGTTTCCCGATAACGCGCTCACCTTTCCGCGAGCCTCGCCGTCGCCTCTCGAGCCCTTCGCGACGCTTGGAAATCGCCGCACGACACCCCTAAGCGATGAGCGCACTTTCCACCTCGGCGAGTTCGTCGGCGCTGAACTCCCAGTTGACCGCCTGGGCGTTGGCTTCGACCTGCTCCACCTTGGTCGCGCCCACCAGAATCGAGGAGACGTCGTCCTGCGCGGCTAGCCAGGACAGCGCCATCTCGGCCAGCGTATGTCCCGAGTTGTCAGCCACTCGACGCAGCCTTTCGATCTGGTCAAAACGTTGGTCGGTGGCCATTCCCGCAAAAAAAGCGAGCTCTCCTAGGCGAGTGTCCTTGGGAAACTCCTGGCCTTTCACATACTTTCCCGTCAGAAGCCCCGACGCCAGCGGAAAGTAGGGGATGACCCCCACACCAAAGTGGCGGCACGCGGGAACGCACTCATCTTCGGCGTGTCGAGCCAACAGGCTCCACTCAATCTGATTCGCCACAAAGGCCGAGTAGTGCGAGGCGTTCGCCAGGTGCGCAGCGTCGGCGACTTGCCAACCGGCGAAGTTTGATGCCGCGACGTAGCGAACTTTGCCCTGATGCACAAGATCGTCCAAGGCGCTCAGCGTCTCTTCAATGGGAGTCAGAGGGTCGGGCCGGTGGAGATAGTAGAGGTCGATGTAGTCCGTGCCCAGGCGTCGAAGGCTCGCCTCACACGCCTGAATGACGTAACGCCGTGACGCACCGCGCAGGTACGGGCCTTCGCCCATGGGAGAGGAGAATTTCGTGGCCACCAGCACGGCCTCTCGATGAGCTCCGAGTGCCGCACCGAGGAACTCCTCCGACACACCCCTTCCGTAACTGTCGGAAGTATCGAACATGGTGTATCCACTGTCGAGTGCGGCGCGCACGACGCGCGCTGACTCTTCCTTATCGAGTCGCATCCCAAAGTTGTTGCACCCCAGTCCCACGAGCGAGGTAATGAGGCCCGAACGTCCTACGTTTCGCATGTCCACTCGAGGCTCCTTCAGGGTCTTGGTTGGTTTGACTGGTCGCCATTGCCTTGCGTTTCCTGCGAAAACTTTAGGAGGCGCGAATCCACAAGCTGTGATAAGAATACCAACGAATGTATGTTGAACGAGCGCTTGCTCAACAGTTTCGAGAAGCCAAAGGAGTTCGATGAAACGAGTTCTCTACGCGCAAAGCGCGCACAACCAAGACGAAATCGACGCGGTCATGGAAGTCCTCACTGGAGGGCCACAAGCGTTGCGGATCGGCAAGAACGTCACCGAACTAGAGCATCGAGTCGCCGCCCTCTTCGGTAAGTCCCAAGGTCTCATGTGTAACTCGGGCTCATCCGCCATCTACCTCGCTTTTGCTCTGCTCGACCTGCCAGCGGGTTCCGAAGTGATCACGAGTGCGCTCACCTTTTCCACGGACGTTTCGGCGATCGTGAAGGCGGGATTGGTTCCCGTCTTCGTGGACGTTGAGCTCGACACCTTCAACGCCGACGTCAGCCGCATCGAAGAGTTGATCACCCCACTTACCAAGGCACTCTTCCTACCCAACTTGATCGGTAACGCCCCCGACTGGGACGTGGTTCGTAAGATAGCGGACGCCCGAGGTCTGGCCGTCATCGAGGACTCCTGCGACGCGTTGGGTGCGACCCTCCGTGGCACGCCCACGGGTCTTCGCGCCGACATCAGCGTGACGAGTTTCGCCATGTCCCACATCATCACCTGCGCCGGCAACGGCGGCATGGTGATCTTGAATAGCGAGCTACTACGTGATCAAGGGCTCATGCTCCGCCGGTGGGGACGGCGCTCCGAACCACACCTGTTCGGATCGTTAAAGACGGGCCGGGTCTTTCGCGAGGACCTCGACGGCGTGCCCTACGACAACGACTTCATCTTTGACGTCCTTCCCTGGAACTTTGAACCTTCCGAACTTGGCGCCGCCTTCGGACTGAAGCAACTGGACAAGCTTGAGGGTTTCTACAAAAGACGCCAACTGAATTTTGAGGGGTACTCGGAGTTTCTTCGGCGGTACGAGGGCGTCTTTATTCCTCCCCGCCAGCTCGAAGGCCTAGAAACCGCGTGGCTGTGCTATCCCTTTCTCATCGCGGAGTCCGCGGGTTTCTCACGACCCGATCTGCAGGAGTACCTCGAGGCCCACGGGGTGGATACCCGCACGGTGTGGAGCGGCAACGTGACTCGCCATCCCATGATGAAAGGGGTGACCTACCGCCAACCACACGACGGCCTGCCCCACGCCGACCTGGTGATGGAGAACGGTCTGTTGCTGCCCTGCAGCCACGGTCTGACGGACGAGGACATCAGCTATGTGTGCGATCTGCTCGCAGAGTTCGTGTCAGAGCACCAGTAGAGACCCTTCCACTTCGACCGATGAGCGAGGTCTCTGACGTCCTCATCGTGGGCGCGGGCGCGGCGGGTGGCGTCGCCTCCCTGCATCTCGCGTCCCGTGGCGTGTCCGTCACCTGCTTAGAACAAGGCGAGTGGTCGCACGCCTCCGACTATCGAGGCAGCGAGCGGGACGGTGAACTGACGTCTCGAAAGCAGTGGTCCGCCAACCCGAACGTGAGGGCCCGTGAGGGTGACTACGCGGTGGACGTGACGGACTCGGATATGAGCGTAGGCATGTACAACGGCGTCGGCGGCGGCACCGTGCTCTACAACGCGGTATGGCCCCGACTTCTGCCGACCGACTTTAAAACCAGAACCATCGATGGCGTGGGCGATGACTGGCCCCTCGACTACGAAGAGCTTCGACCTTTTTATGAGATGACGGATCGACAGTTTGGTGTCTCGGGATTAGGCGGCAACCCCCTCTATCCCGCATCAGTGGACCCGCCGTTGCCCCCACTTCCCATTGGCGCGGGCGGGATAAGGATGGCGCGAGCGCACGCGCGGCTCGGCTGGAACTGGTGGCCCGACACCAACGCCATTCTCTCGGCTCCGATGTACGGTCGACACCCTTGCGTGCAACGAGGCACCTGCACCCAAGGGTGCGGCGAAGGAGCGAAATCGTCCGCGGACGTTACCCACTGGCCCGAAGCTGTTCGCCGGGGGGCGCACCTCATTACGGGTGCCCGGGTCACTCGAATATGTCTAGACAAGCGGGGCCGTGCGAGTGGTGCGGAGTGGGTGGATCGACGCGGTGAGTTTCACTTCCACGGGGCGTCCACCGTTCTCCTGGCGGCTAACGGGGTGGGCACGGCGCGTTTGCTGCTGGCCTCGGCGTGCAACTCGTTTCCCGACGGTCTGGCCAACTCGTCGGGTCTCGTGGGAAAGCGCCTCATGCTGCACCCTTTCGTCAACATCACGGGAGTCTTTGAAGAGAACCTCCGAAGTTGGCAGGGACACAATGGCTCGGCCATCGGTTCCTGGCAGTTTTACAAGAGCGATGAGTCGCGCGGTTTCGTCAGGGGATCGAAGTGGTCGCTTCACCCGACCGGTGGTCCGCTTCGCATCGCCGTGCCGACCAGTGGAGACGGCGTCTGGGGCCGTGAACATCACGCGTACGTCCAGGAACGACTCGGCCGAAGCCTCACGTGGGTGGCTCTTTGTGAAGACCTGCCGAGCGACACCAATCGGGTTCAGTTGTCCCCGACCCTCGATGAAGCGGGTCTGGCGATACCAGAGATTCACTACAGGTTTGACGACAACGTCCAAAGGATGATGACGTATCAGGCGGCGCGAGCGGAGGAGTCGTTTCTAGAAGCCGGTGCGTTAAAGGTGGAGTCCAGGGTCTCGACATATAACGCGCATCTGCTGGGCACAGCTCGCATGGGGGACGACCCCTCGACATCGGTCGTCGATCGTTGGGGAATGAGTCACGACATTCCCAACTTGGGGATCATCGATGGCAGCGTTTTTGTTACCGCCGGTGCCGTGAACCCCACGAGTACTATCGCCGCGCTCGCGCTTCGCGCTACACAGCATTTGAGTGAACGGCGAGGAAGTGCCATCCCTTCGAGCGAAGATGTGAGTCCTCGTCACACTGATAGTCATCGCGTTCCACGCCAGCGTCTCTCCGACGTTCCAGCCTGGACGCCGAATGCGGCCGAGCGTGACAGGTTCGTGAAGTTAGCCGACGTACTCATTCCGGGTCTGACTGAAGAACTGACCCCTTCGGTGCTGGGGGTGGGCGGCGACCGTCTCGATGAGGTGTTAGCGGCGAGGCCCGATCTGGCCTCGACCCTCCATGGGATTCTCAATCTCGACTTTTTCGACGCGCATCGGCGAATCGCCGAGATGCGTGATCACAGCGACGAGGAGTTCGGCGTTCTCGCCCTGGCGGTCGCCGGTGCCTACTACCTCGATCCCCGAGTGCGCGCCGCCATCGGATACCCCGGTCAAGAAGCCACTCCCGTCAGCGTCGATTTATACCCCCAGTACATCGCCGAGGGGCTGCTCGACCACATGATCGATAAGCCTCCGGCTCGCGAGAACATAGAGACCTAGTCACGCCCCACCATCGAAGGAGAACATCATGGCGTCCATAGAAGAACTTTCACTCGCGATGGAGAAGCTCGAGCGACGCGTGCGCGAGTGCGAGGACGAGCGAGCCATTCGAGAGTTACTGTCGCGCTACGGCTATAACGCGGACGGTCGCCGCGATGAGGAGTACGTGGCGCTGTGGACGGATGACGCCACGTACGAGTTGAGCGTGGTGATGACAGAGAACGACCACGTCGAGGAGATGATTCGCACGTGGCACGGCAAGGACGGGATGCGTGACCTCATCACTGATCCGAACGGCCACTCGCGGCCCGGCTTTTACGGGCACACCATGCACGTCTCGGACGTGAACCTGGTCATCCACCTCGAAGGAGACAACGCCGTCGCGACGAGCTACTCGCTGCTGTACAAAGAGGTGGAGGGGGTGGTTCACCTGATCTCCGCCGGGAGCAACGAGTGGAACTTGCGGCGCATAGACGGTCAGTGGTTTATCCAGGGACGACGTCGTTCCCAACTGGGGTCGACGAACTTCGCCCACCAGTTGCGAGCCACCCCCTCGTAGCGAACGAAGCAGCCCTTTCTTCATTGACCGTCAGACTTTGGCTCTGGTACGATAAAACCAAGCGCTTGCTAGGTAGGTGCCCAAAACCTACGATTGTGAGGACTCCATGCCGAGTGCCGTCATTGTCGCCATCGCGCGATCCCCTATTGGACGTGCCTACAAGGGCTCTTTGCGAGAGATGCGTGGCGACGACTTGGCCACCTTCATCGTCCGTACGGCCCTCGAGCAGATTCCCCAGCTCGACCCCACCACGATCGATGAGTTGATCCTGGGCTGCGCCCAACCGGCCGGTGAACAGGGTTACGGCTTGGCTCGCGTGGTGACCGTCATGCTCGGTCTCGACTCGGTACCGGCCACCACGGTGCAGCGCTACTGCGCATCCAGTTTGCAGGCCATTCGCATGGCGGCGCACGCCATAGAAGCGGGCGACGGTGACGTGTTCATCGCTGCGGGCGTCGAGGCAGTATCTCGTTTCGAGTTCGGTAAATCCGACGGCATGCCCGACACGCACAACGCGATCTTCCTGGACGCTGAAGCGCGCTCGAACGAAAGAGCAACCACCGAACCCACGCCGTGGATAGACCCTCGCAGCGAGGGAGAGCTTCCCGACATGTACGTGTCGATGGGACAGACGGCCGAAAACGTGGCGAGCCGATTTGGCGTGAGCCGACGGGAGCAAGATGAGTTCGCGCTGCGCAGTCAGAACTTGGCGGAGAAGGCCATCGCCGACGGCTTCTGGGCCCATGACATCACCCCGGTGATCGCCCCCGACGGAACCTCCGTCAGTGCCGACGACTGCCCTCGACCGGGGGTAACCCTTGAAGGGCTGTCGGCACTCAAACCCGTCTTCAATCCCCACGGGTCCGTCACGGCTGGCAACGCCTGTCCCCTCAATGACGGTGCCGCCGCGGTCGTCGTCATGTCCGAGAGACGAGCCACCGAACTGGGCATCACTCCCCTGGCTCGGATACTGAGCACTGCGGTATCCGCCGTCTCGCCCGAGATCATGGGCGTCACGCCCATTGAGGCGAGCCGGCGCGCCCTCGCCAAAGCGGGTCTGCAAGTGGGCGACGTGGACCTTGTCGAGATTAACGAGGCCTTTGCCGCCCAGGTGATCCCGAGCGTTCGCGAACTCGGCTTCGACGATTCAAAAGTCAACGTCTTCGGTGGGGCGATCGCCGTCGGCCATCCCTTTGGCATGACCGGCGCCCGCATGGCCACAACCCTGATTCACGCTCTGGATTGGCGCGACGAGGAAATCGGTCTCGAGACCATGTGTGCGGCCGGTGGTCAAGGCATGGCCATGGTTGTGCAGCGACTGTCCTGACGATGGGCGGGGCGTACAGCATCGAGGGCGTCATACCGGTCGTGCATCCGACCGCGTTCGTTCACCCCGACGCGTCACTCATTGGCGACGTGCGCATCGGGGCTCACTGCTACATCGGGCCGTTCGCCTCGTTGCGCGGTGACTTAGGCCGCGTCGAAGTGCGCGAAGGGAGCAACATTCAAGACGGCTGCGTCCTGCACGCTTTTCCTGGGCGCTCAACGGTCGTAGGTGTCGATGGCCACGTAGGCCACGGAGCGATTCTCCACGGGTGCGAAACAAGGCCCGGAGTTCTTATCGGGATGAACGCCGTCTTAATGGACGAAGTAGTGGTTGGTGCCCGAGCCTTTGTGGGCGCGCACAGCTTCGTTCGGTCTGGCACCATCGTTCCCGAGGGATGGCTCGTGGCGGGCAGCCCCGCTCAAGAGATTCGCCCACTGACGGAAGTCGAGATGAACTGGAAGGCCCACGGCACAGTCGTCTACCAGCAGATCGCCGCGCGGTCTCTCGCCACGATGCGACGGGTGGAGCCACTCACCGAGGTTGAGGATGACCGCCCCTCACTCAGCGTCGACGGCACGGTCGCTCAGCCCCTCTCGGAGTACCGCGTCGCACACAACGCTAACGACGATGGTTGATGCGACGATCTCGCAACGACGATGATGCGTCGTGCAGAGATGAGGAGGCGAAACCTCGGTTCAGGCTCCGCGATGGGCGAGCAGTTCCGGTAAGCGAGCCTTAAGTTCGTTCTTGGCGATCTTGCCGCCAATCGATTGCGGCATCTCATCGACAATCGCGAGGTACTCCGGGAAGTTTTCCTTACTAACGCCTCGTTGCTTCAAGAACTCGACGAGCTCCGCGAGTTCGAATCGTGCCGCTGATGCGCGTAGTGACACCACCACGCAGACGCGCTCTCCAAAGACGGGGTCGGGAGCGGCAATAGCCGCCACCATATCCACCGAAGGAAATGCTCCGACGTCGGCCTCCACGGCGGCGGCGCTGATGTTCTTGCCGCCCCGAATGATGATGTCTGACTTGCGTCCCTCGATCCTCACGTACCCTTCGTCGTCGATCGTCACCACGTCGGGCATCAACAAGAATCCGTCGGCGCTGTACAGCTCGGCGTTGGCCGCGTCGTCGTCCCAGTATCCGTTACACACGCCGGGACCTCGCCCGCCCGGCTGCCCGGCGACACCGCGTGACGTCACGTCGCGACCTTCGTTGTCGTAGATCCGAAACTCGAGTCCCGGCACGACCTTCCCGACGGTATGGAGGCGTAACTCCTCGCTCTCGTGCAACGACGTGCACGAAAACGGGCCGATTTCATTTGACCCGTAGAACTGCAAAATGGTCGAGCCCGTGCGCTCCTCCCACTCGTGCGCCTTCTCCGGCGACACCCTCTCGCCGCCCGTGTACATCACCCGCAGCGAGGAGAGATCGACGTCGTCGAGTGCGGGGCTCGCCAGCATCATCACGAACTGCGTGGTTACGCAGGCGAGCACCGTCACTTTGTGCTTCGCCGCGGCCCGGATCGTCGCCTCGGGATCAAACCGTTCCCTTAGTACGCACGTCATGCCGAGCAGAGCGGGCGTAAAGTGCGCTGTCCACAGGCCGAATCCAAAGGGACCGGGCACCACGCTCATCATGACGTCGTCTGATCGAAACTCTGCGGCCTCGCGGGCGATGGTGACAAAGTACAACCAGCGATCTTCAATCTGCTCCACGCACTTGGGTAGTCCCGTGGTGCCCGAGGTGGAGTTAAGTAGCCACAGTTCGTCGGGCCGCAGTTGGCGTCCGCTGATCTCGCCGGGCTCCACCTCGACGGGCTCCTCGACGCCCTCGCGCCACTCGTAGAGTTCGAACGTCCCCTCGTCATCGAGCACCGCGTGTCGCGGCACCGGCGCGCCGAGTTCGCGAACAACTCGCAAGATCTCGAAGGAACTTCGTTCCCGATGTTGTCGAGGGCACAACATCACTGCGGCGTCGGTGCGCGACAACAAGTGCGCGAGTTCGCGATCGCCCGCCCGCTCAGGGATCCCGACAATCACCACGCCCGCTCGCTCGCAGGCCACGTAGGCCGTGTGGAGCAAGGGTCCGTCGGGAAGAAAGACGGCGACGCGAGAACCGCGATCGATGCCCGAGCCCACCAAGCGCGCGGCCAGAGCGTCGGCGTTGCGGTCGTACTCGGACCAGGTCAGCGTCACGCTGTCACCGATATACGCGAGACCATCCGGATCGAGGGTCGCGCGGCGGCGAATCGTGGCCCCGAGTGGCTCGTCGGACCACCATCCCTGGTCCCGGTACGACTGGGCCAGTTCGGCCGAGATCTCGCCGACGCCATGACGGGGGTGATGGTTTGCGCTGTTCACTTCAGACGCTCGAGCCTTGCTGCCAGTAGTTTGAGTTCACGACGTGCACCCGCCCATATATATGGCATTCCACTACGAGACCCCTCCCACTGACTCCGTCCTACGTCAACGGCGATCAATCAAGCGCTTGGTTATACTACCAAGATGGCTGAGCACCCACCGTCGACTGCGCCCGAGCACTCGAGCGATTCGGTCATCTAATGGGCGACGTGTCCTCAAAAGCGGTGCTGGTGCTCGGCGCCAGCGGAGGCCTCGGATCGGTCATCGCCGAAGGATTCCTGACGAGGGGCTACCACGTCGCCCTGACCTATCGTCGCCCCTCTTCCACTGTTGACGAGATCGTTTCGCGCCACGGTGAGGCGCGTAGCTACCAACTCGACCTGGGCGACGAAGAGGCGTGTCGACGTGTCGTTGACGAGGTCGCGACGGATTTTGGTGGCATCGACACGCTTATCTACGCGTCCGGTCCGCACGTGCCCATGCTGCACCTGAGCAAGGTGTCGCCGACACTGTTCCGAGAACAGATCCTGGATGACGCGGTTGCTTTCTTTAATGTGGTGCATCCATCACTTCCTCACTTGCGCCAGTCGCAGGGCAACATCGTGGCGGTGACGACGGCAGCCACGAGCCGCTTCCCCGTCCGTGACGGACTCTCCTCAGGACCGAAAGGCGCCGTCGAGGCCCTGGTGCGAGCGATCGCCGTTGAAGAGGGACGTTTCGGAGTGCGAGCCAACTGCGTGGGTCCGGGGATGCTCACCGACGGCATGGCCGAACGACTCATCTCATCGGGCGACATTGACGAGCGGGCGCTCGAGGCCGCGCGCGCGAACATACCGCTGCGCCGCTTCGGCACCGCCACTGATATCGCCGAGGCGGTGTTTTTCCTTGCCTCCGACAACGCGGGATTCATCTCGGGCCAGAAACTGAACGTGGACGGCGGATTCAGTACGTGAACAAGAAGAAAGGCAACACCCCATGATCGTGCCCAAGGAAATCTCCCTCGGCTTCAACTCGTCCGACGCGATCGTCATTACCGGTGCCGGCCGAGGCATCGGGCGTTCCACCGCGATCAACGCGGCCGCGATGGGGTTGGGCGTCGCCGCCTGGGACATCGACACGGACTACGTGATTGACACGGTCAAAGAGATCGAGGACAATGGCGGCCGCGCGGTGGCGGTGGCCGCCGACGCCACCGATCAGAAGCAGATCGACGCGGGGCTCGAGTCGTCCGCCACGTTGGGACCCCTTCGCTACCTGGTTAATAACGCGGGTCCCGCCAGCGCGAGCGACTACGGCTTCGATGAAGCTCTCGTGATATCGGCCGGGAGCATGCACAAAGTGGCCAACGCATGGCTTGATCGAGGGCATCTCGACAACGCCGCGCTCGTCAACGTGGCCTCGGTGGCGGGCAACCTTATTGGTACCCAGCCTGACTGGTACCCCGCGGCCAAAGCCGCGATCATGGGCTGGACCCGTCATCTTGCGGCCTATCGCAGCGCCGACGTACGCTCCAACGCCGTGGCACCTGGCATGACCGACACCCGGCGCCTTGTGGGATTCAAGGACAGCGAGGTGGGACAGCGCGCCCTCGGTCGCATTCCGCTGGGGCGAATGGCGACGCCGGACGAGATCTCCTGGGCCATTCTCTTTTTGCTCTCCCCCCTCGCTTCCTACGTCAACGGAATTCTCCTGACGGTGGATGGCGGATGGACCATTACGCAGTGACGGCGCACGACGACGCAGGCGGAGTCGAAAATGACCGCCGACTCGCGGAGCTGATCGCCAAGCAAGAGATCACCGAGGTTTTGTATCGGCGCGTGCGCGCCAGCGATCGCCGTGACATCGAACTGGCTCTCACCTGTTATCACGAGGGAGCTACCGAAGAGCACGAAGGCTACTCCGGCACGGCGGCAGGCTTTCTCACGACGCAGTCGATGAGTGCACCGGGCACGACGCAGCGAGTCACCTGTCTGTGGCATTCCCTCACGAATATCTTGATCGAGCTAGATCGAGAGAATGCCCAAGTGGAGAGTACGTATCTGGGCGTCGTCGTTCGAGAGAGTGACGACGGCCCGATGCACTGCGAGATAGGTGGTCGGTATCTCGACAGGCTCGCCTACCGCGACTCACGCTGGGCCATCACTAATCGGACGGTGGTGTACGACTGGTCCACGGTCGCTCCGCTAGGACAGTCCTACTTAGAACTCGTCGGCCACGACGAAACGACGATCATCAAAGGTAGCTTTGGAGCAGATGATCCCCTCTACTCCGTCTTAGATATTTCGCGGGGTTAAGAACCCTCTCACCTATGAACGTCGACACGATCACCTATCGAGGCTTCGAAGGCTTGACGCTCGTCGCGGACGTGCGAGGCGATCCCGATGCCTGGCCGGTGCTGTTCTTGCACGGAGGTGGCCAAACACGACACGCCTGGGGCGCGACCGCCGAGATCGTGGCCAACAGCGGCTGGCGCTCGATCACACTCGACTTGCGCGGTCACGGTGACAGCGACTGGGCGCACAATAAGGACTACTCATTCACGGCGTTCGGTGCCGACGTTGTCGCGGTGGCTGACCAACTGGGACATCCCCCGGTACTGGTGGGCGCTTCGCTCGGGGGAATGTCAGCCATGCTCGCCGAAGGCAACAGCGACCGCGTAGTCTCCAGCGGTTTGATTCTGGTCGATATCGCCCCCAAAACCGATCCCGAGGGCGTCGCTCGAGTCCGGACGTTTATGGAGTCGGGCATCAACGGTTTCAGCACGTTCGACGAAGCGGCGGCGGCCATCGCCGCCTACACCCCCCAACGAGTCCGAGCGGTAAATCCCGCCGGCCTGATGAAGGTGCTTCGCGAGCGTAATGGTCGCTGGTACTGGCACTGGGACTCCGAGGTACTGAGCCTGGGACGGACGGAAGTTCCGAGCCGGAACTATCAAGGGCTCGTCGACCTGGCCCTTGGGAACATTCATGTGCCGACCATGCTCATTCGCGGGCTCTTGAGCGACGTGGTCACTCAAGAAGGTGTCGACGATCTGTTGGCTCGCAAGCCCGACGTCACCGTGGTGGAGATCGGCGGCGCGGCTCACATGATTGCCGGTGATCAAAACGATGCCTTCTCGAACGCGGTCATCACATTTCTCCGTGAACAAGTGGAACCCACGATCATTCTTTAATCCCGTCTTGGGCCCGAAAGGGGCTACTGCGCGGTGTAGCCACCGTCCACGGGAAAGAACGTTCCCGTGATAAATGATGCGCTCGGCGAGGCGAGAAACAACACGGTACTGGCGATCTCGTCGGAGGTGCCGAATCGTCCAATCGGATGTCGGGTGACTGCTCGATCCTTTATCTCCTCGGAGATGCCCGCCAGCATGGGCGTTTCGGTGTAGCCAGGGCCGACCGCGTTCACTCGAATACCGAACGGCGCGTAGTCCAGCGCCGCGGCGCGCGTCAAGCCAATGACCGCGTGCTTTGAAGCGATGTAGGCGCTGCGACCGGGCACGGCGACCACGGCCAGTATGGAAGCGATATTGATGATGGAGCCCTTTGATCCCGTCGAGTGCATGGCCGCTAGTTCCGCTCGCAGCGAATAGAACATCCCGTTGACATTGACGTCCATGATGTTCTGCCAGTTGTCGAGATCGAACTCACCGATCAACTTTGGTGGCGCTCCCGAGATGCCGGCGCAGTTGGCCGCCATGTGAAGACCGTTGCCCAGTCCGAGTGCCATCGCCACCGCAGCTTCAGGACCTTCGACGGTGGCGACGTCGCAGTGGCACGCCACGGCTGGCGCGCCGATCTCTTTGGCGACACGGGTAGCCCTCTCCAGATCAACGTCGGCCACCACGACGCGCGCGCCCGCGGCAGCGAACTGACGAGCGCAAGCGGCACCAATCCCCGAGGCACCGCCCGTGACTAGGGCCGTCATCCCTTCGAACATCGTCGTGTGAGGCGGATCAAGCGACATGGCAGCCCTTCACTGAGAAGCCCTTGGTCACGTCGGAGCCGGAACTGAGGATCCGTTGATCAAGGCACCCCCGTCCACCGCGATCTCCGCGCCCGTCACGTACTGCGAGGCATCGCTCGCCAGAAACAACACCACGGTCGCGACCTCGTCGGGTTCACCGTGACGTCGTAGTGGCAGTCCCGCGAAACGAGTGCTTCCCTCGGTCACCGGGGTCATCATGGGCGTGTTAATGGCGCCGGGCAGAATGGTGTTGACGCGAATACCCAACGGGCCGAGCTCGGCGGCCGCCACTTTGGCTAAGCCCCGCAGGCCCCACTTCGAGGCACCGTACGAGGCATGACCCGGAAAGCCCGAAGCTCCCGCTGTCGACGAGATGTTGATGATGGATCCACCACCACTCTGTTCCATCGCTCCACTGACGGCGCGAATGCCGAGGAACGGTCCAATGAGGTTGACCGCCAACGTCTTCTCGAACCCCTCCAAACTCTCTTCCCGCAGTGGCGTCGACCAGTGGATGCCCGCGTTGTTGACGAGAACGTCGAGACGACCCTTCGAATTAAGCGCGGCCGACACGACGGCTTGCCAGTCGTCGTCCTTCGTAACGTCGTGGCGAACAAATACGGCCGAGTCGCCGATCTCGCGACAGAGGGCCTGACCCTCTTCTTCCAGCAGGTCGGTCACGATAACGAAGGCGCCCGCTCTCGAGAGCACACGAGCGTCTGCTGCTCCCTGTCCTCGCGCCCCGCCGGTAACGATGGCGACGCGTCCTTCGAGGTTGCGTTCATCGCTCATCCAGTTCCCCTCTCGCTACGCGACTAGTGCGAAGACAGTGTCACTTGGACAGAAGTACGGCCGAACCGTGTCCGAAGAGGCCCTGGTTGGCGGTGATGCCCACGCGCGCACCCTCCACCTGGCGAGAGCCGGCGGTTCCCCGCAGTTGCCAGGTGACTTCACACACTTGGGCGATGGCCTGCGCGGGGACCGCTTCACCGAAGGAGGCCAGGCCTCCCGAGGGATTAACGGGTAGCTTGCCCCCGAGACTGGTCACACCGTCGCGCAGCAGCCCTTCCGCCCCACCCGGCTTGCACAGTCCGATGTCTTCGTACCAATCGAGTTCCAGGGCTGTCGAGAGGTCGTAGACCTCGGCCAAACTCAAGTCGTCGGGTCCGATGCCGGCCTCTTCGTAGGCGGCCTGCGCGATGGAGGCTCGGAAACTCACCTCGGGAACCGGTACCGCAATGGTGGAGTCGGTCGTGATGTCGGGCATATCCAGCACCGTGTTCGGAAACCGCGGCGTGACGGTCGAGACCGCCTTAATGCGAACGGGATCGGTGGTCTTTCGTCGAGCGAACTCCATGGAGGAGAGCACCACAGCGGCCCCGCCGTCGGAGGTCGCACAGATGTCGAGTAGTCGCAGCGGGTCGGCCACCACTGGCGACTCTCGCACGTCGTCTAACGTCACGGCCTTACGAAAACGGGCGTTCTCATTAAGGAGCCCGTGGCTCGCGTTCTTCACTTTGACGGCGGCAAAGTCCTCGGTCGTGGATCCGTAGAGGTCCATGCGCCGACGGGCGTAGAGCCCAAAGTAGGTCGGGTTCGTCGCGCCGATCAAGCGAAACCTCAGCCAATCGGGGTCGTCCCAACGCTCGCCGCTGTTGGGCGCCAAGAATCCCTTGGGCGTGGTGTCTGCGCCGACGACCAGGGCAACGTTGCAGAGGCCGGCCAAGATTCTCGTGCGCGCCACTTCGATCGCCGCCGAGCCCGAGGCGCAGGCGGCGTAACACGTCGCCACGCGCGCGCCGTTCCATCCCAGAGCCCGCGCGAAGGTAGAGCCGGCCACGTACCCGCCGTACCCGTTGCGAACGGTCTCGCCACCAACGACAAACTCGACGTCCGTCCAGTCGACTCCGGCGTCAGCGAGCGCCGCGTCGGCCGCGGTGACACCGTACTCAACAAAAGATCGTCCCCACTTGCCCCACGGGTGCATGCCCACACCCAGCACCGCGACGTCATGACTCATGATGCACTCGCTTCTTCCAAGGGGCGCCACTTCCACACGAGGTACTCGACGCCGTCACGAACTTCGAGCGGCTCTAACACCAGTTCAACCGATTGGCCCACCGTGAGATCGTCGGGGCCGTAGCCCGAGGCCACTTGACCGAGAACGACGAGTTTCTCTTTCTCCAACTCGACCGCGGCGATGGCGAAGGGCTCAAAGGGAGTGGTCGTCGTGACGTACGGGGCCGGCGGCTGATAGTGCGCGTCGGTGTAACTCCAGACGGTCCCTCGTCGAGAGAGAGGAACGAGAGAAAACTCCCGCGACGAGCAGGAGGGATCTGGACAGGTGATCGCCACCGGTGGAAAAATCGCGGTCCCGCACTGGTGACAAGACTGGCCCAGCAGCGCGGGTTGGTCGCCGCCTTGGAACCATCCCTCCACGATGTGTTCCGACTGCGTCGTCATATCCCCACCCGCCTACCAGAGAATCGACTGGCACCAGATCCGAAAAACTTCCAAGCAAGCGCTTGACTCGCTATGGTAGCATCGCCTCGAGCGTCAGGCAACTTCACTTCTGTTTATGGAGATTAGCCGTCCGATCAGTGACGGAAGAAAGGGGGCGGAAGTGAACAACAAGCGCATGTCAGAACGCGATGTTGTCGCCCGCCTCGAGTCTGGCATGACCATCGGCATCGGTGGGTGGGGCAGTCGGCGCAAGCCTATGTCGATCATCCGCGAGATCCTGCGCTCTCCTTTGAGCGACCTCACGATCGTTACCTACGGCGGTCCGGACCTCGGTCTCTTGTGCGCCGCGGGCAAGGTCCGACGAGCTGTCTACGCCTTTGCCTCGCTCGACACCATCCCCCTCGAACCCCACTTTCGATTAGCTCGACAGAAGGGCGAGATCGAAGACGAGCCCTGGGACGAGGGGCTCTTCATGCTGGGTTTGCAGGCGGCGGCGTGGAACGTACCCTTTCTGCCCAGTCGCGCGGGCCTGGGTTCCGATCTCATGACGCTCAACAGTCGGCTAAAAACAGTGCAATCGCCCTTCGACGATGGAGAAACCTTCGTGGCGGCCCCCGCGCTTACGCTCGACGCGGTGCTCTGTCACCTCAGTCGGGCCGACGAGCGCGGCAACGCCGTGTTCCTCGGCCCGGATCTGTACTTTGACGACCTCTTCCTTCGTGCGGCCGCCACCAATCGGTTCATTTCGGTGGACAAAATTGTGCCGACGGCCGAACTTCTCGCAGAGGCGGGGACCGAACAGCGTTTACGGATCAGTCGGCTCATGGTCGACGGCGTCGTCGAACGTCAGGGCGGCGCCCACTTTACGGAAAACCCGCCCGACTACGAACGCGACGAAGCCTTTCAAGCTCTCTACGCGGCCTCGGCGCGATCCCCCGAGGACTTTGAAGCGTTTCGCCACGAGTGGCTGAGCATCTCTGAAGAGGACTATCAGCGCAAGGTGCACTCATGAGCGAGAGCGAGTTCACGCGAGCCGACGTGTGTGCGGTGGCGCTGGCTGAGTGCTTTCGGGGTGACGGCGAGATACTCGCGAATCCCATTGGTACCTTGCCCATGGTCGGCGGCCGTCTGGCCCGGGCCACCTTCGCGCCCGACTTGATGATGACCGATAGCGAGGCCTTGCTCATCGCCAACGACGAGGCTTACTCCTGGGGCGACGAGCGCGTCGTGGAGTACTACAACCCCTATCGGGCCATGTTTGACATCGTCTACTCCGGTCGACGGCACGTCATCATGGGAGCCAGCCAGATCGACGCGTTCGGCAACCAAAACTTCGCAGCCATCGGCGACGACTACGCCAAGCCCCGCATCCAACTGCTGGGATTCCGGGGAGCGCCCGGCAACACGGTGTGCAACACGACCAGTTACTGGATCCCCAACCACTCGACCCAGGTCTTCGTAGGAGAAGTGGACGTGGTGACGGGGGTGGGTTGGGATCGTGCCTTGGCCGCTGGCCCCACGGTGACCCGGTACTTCGATCTTCGACGAGTCGTCACCAATCTGGCGGTGCTGGACTGGGAGACGCCAGATCGTCGCATGCGTGTACGGAGCGTTCACCCGGGAACCTCGGTAGACCAAGTGGTCGCGGCCACCGGTTTCGAGTTGGTTCTTCCTGATGACATTCCGGACAGCCGTATTCCCACGGCCGAGGAGTTGCGGCTTCTCGGCCTGATCGACCCCGAAGGGCGACGCCACCGAGAGGTCGATAACCAATTCTGACCCGCCACGACTCGTCGACGCGAGCGACGGCCTTGCCGCGACGATCTACATTCGTCCTAGGTCTCCACGCAAACCTCGAGCTGAAGCTGTTCCCACCGCTCGGCGATCTCTAAAGGAAACAAACCATGGCACTACAAGAAGTCAGATCGGAAACGGCGGGGAGCATTTGGAGGGTCCTCGTGGACATCGACGACATCGTGCAGTCGGGTGACGTTCTCGTCTTGGTCGAGCTCATGAAGATGGAGATTCCCATCGTCGCGCCGTGCTCGGGCCGAGTGGCGGAGATATTCGTGACCGAGACCACGCCCCTTTCGATAAATGAACTGGTAGCGACGATTGAACCGAGCGATGAACCGTGACCTGGACCGATGAGGTTGAGGAGATCCGTCGACGGCGCGGCCGCTCCCTCAACCTGGGTGGCGAGGAACGCGTGCAGCGCCAGCACGACGCGGGTCGTCTCACTATTCGCGAACGGCTTGGGGCGCTCCTCGATGAGAACTCCTTCGTCGAGATCGGCGCTCTGGCCGGTGAGGGGGGTGAGGACTCCTTCGTTCCCGCCGGTTACGTGGCGGGACTCGGTCGCATCGACGGGCGCGAAGTGGCTGTCGGTGGCGAGGACTTCACGGTCCGCGGAGGATCGGAGCGTGACGGACGCACCAAGGTTCACTTGCTCGTGCACATGGCCAACGACTTCAAAATTCCGTTGGTCTTGCTGCACGACGGTGCCGGCGGCAACATCGAGAACACCATTCGCCGGGGCTACATGCAGATCCCGACCTGGCTCAACGCGGCGGGAGAGGTGGGGTTAACGGCGACGGTTCCGGTCGTGGCCGGGGTGATGGGCTCGGTGGCGGGAGGTCCCGCGAGCCGCACCATGCTCTCTCACTGGTCGGTAATGCCCAAAAACACTGCCGATTTCTTCATCGCGGGACCGCCCGTCGTCAAGCGCGCGGTGGGGGTCGACATCACCAAGAAAGAACTCGGCGGGTCCGACGTGCAGGTCCACGTGAGTGGCACGGTCGACAACGAGGGCGAGGACGAACTCGACTGCTTCCGACAGATTCGCGAGTTCCTGTCCTACATGCCGCGAAACGTGTGGGAGCTGCCCCCGTATCGCGAACCGACCGACAGTCCCGACCGCAAGGACGAGGACCTCCTCAGCATCATTCCTCGAAACCGCCGACAGCCCTACGACATGAGGAGCCTCATCCGCAAGGTCGTCGACGACGGCGAGATCTTCGAACTGAAGCCCTCCTACGGCAAGTGCCTCATTACGTGCTTCGCCCGACTCAACGGTCACGTCGTTGGCGTTCTGGCGAACAACCCGATGTTTCAGGGTGGCGCGCTGGACGGACCGGGAGCGGACAAGCAGGTCCACTTCATGGAGCTGTGCGATCAGTTCCACATTCCCCTCGTCTACTTCGTCGACGTCCCGGGCTTCATGGTGGGTCCGGACGCTGAGCGATCAGGGGCCTTACGTCGCGGCATGCGCGCCTTTTGGATGACCTACAGCGTCACGGTGCCGCTGCTGCAAGTGATCGTTCGACGTTGTTACGGCGTGGGCAGCGCGACGACCAGTCGCACTGATCGCATGAACCTTCGTATCGCCTGGCCCTCCGCGGAGTTCGGCGGCATCCCCATTGAAGGTGGCGTCGATGCCGCGTTTCGCAGAGTCATTCAAGAGGCTCCCGATCCCGACGCTAAGCGAGCCGAGATCGAAGAGACGATCACCAAACTGCGCTCGCCGTTTTTAACGGCCGAAGCGCTGGGCGTAGAAGACGTTTTCGATCCCCGAGAAACCCGCCCGACACTTATACGTCTGCTCGAGACGGCCCAAGCGGTGCGCAACTACGACCTCGGGCCTAAGTCTCGGCCAGGCGTTCGTCCGTAGAACGACGGAGACTGACGTGCCCTTAGGACGGCACTAATTGTAAAACCCAACGGACCGTTCGCCAATTTCCATTTACGGATCACGGCTTACCGGAGACACGATCGTGACGCTACACGTAGCCCGAACAATGCCGCCGTACCAGATTTCAATGTCACACGAACATTTGCATTCGCTCACCTTGTACAGATCAACGGGTCCGTCTGAAAAGTAAGGAAACTTGCCTTCCGTTACGCGAGACAAGATTGCCATTTTGTGCCCCCCAGGAAGGACGTCGGTTTTCTTTCGCCCTGCCCCCTCTCCGATCCATGGCAGATCGACGGGCAACTGTAGACCGATGAGGGCTGGTTCGGTGGAACGCAATGTCGCGCGAACGTCGTCCGCATCGAGATCCCCTTCGTTAATCACCTCCACAAGGAAGGTGTGCTCAAACGGGCTATCCCCAAACGTTATTCGCGGACTCTTTTTTTTGATCCACTCGCACGTGCCCAACTTCAATTTTGGTTGTGGATTATGTGTGTGGAGCGCCGATTCTAATAATTCGACTTTCTGGCGGAGTATCTTTCGCTGCGCATAGGGAGCGACAAGGAGTGACGTCAAAAGTGAAAGTACAACCGTGCCAACGACACCAAGTCCAACGCCGACGAGCACCCGTACGAGTTGGCTTCCCCAATCCGAAGGGACCAGAACGGCTGCGACGGAACTGAGAACGGTGAATAGCACGCCTCCAACGATCCACTGACTCCGCTGTTGGCGGGCGCGAGCCCAGGACCACTTAAGTACTCCCCAAGACAGTTCATCTCTGCTTTGACTACTCATCAACGAGATCCCTCGGTTTTCGATACTTATTTGGTGGAGGACGAGTCCTTTACAAAGTTGTCGGTCACGATAGTCGCGGCCTTGGAACGAAGGCTCGAGCGACTCGGTAAACGGCAGTGATCGTCATTCTTCGCCCCCCACGGTGCCATCCTTTGCCATTTCCATCAATTTCAAAGAACCTATCCTCAAAAATTCATTCAGGCTGGAAACATGTGACATTCGAAAGAACTAAATAGGCCTCACGATGCAGTTCATCCGAATACATCGTGGGCGTAACTACCTCCCAAGTAGGTCACGGTGAACCTAGCGCCGTAGTGGTGGCATCAGCGGTGTTATGTCGAGTGCCACAATTCGCGAATGTGCCCTGATGCGTTGGCTATTAATTACGAAAGTCAACGACTCGTATCGTCGTGACGGCCGAATCCCTCTCTCACTTCATCGGCGGCGCCGCTCAGATTCAGTTCAAAGGTGAAACCCTGCTCGTAGCGATAGCTCTTACGAACATCCCACAGATCGATACCGTTGAGAGACTCCTTGGCGGCGCGAATTACGCGAGGATCCTTGGCCGCAATCTCTCGCGCCACGGCGAAGGCCGCTTCACGCAACTTTTCGGGAGGAACGACGCGAAGGACAGAACCGTAGGCGTGAAGCTCATCAGCGGTCGCGGTGGCCGACGTGTACATCATCGCGCGCATTCGGTGTTGGGGTACCAGCCGCGACAGGTGAGTGGCCGCGCCCAGCGCGCCGCGATCGACCTCCGGAAGTCCGAACGTGGCATCTGAACTGGCGACGATGACGTCCGAGTTACCGACCAGACCTATTCCGCCGCCGAGGCAGAACCCCTGCACCGCCGCGACAACCGGTACTGCGCACTCGTACACCGCGGCGAAGGCCGCCGCGCATCCGCGGTTCGCTCCAATGAGCGCGTCGAATCCCTGGGAGGCTTGAATCTCTTTAATATCGACGCCCGCGTTAAATCCTCGGCCCTCGGCCCGCAAGACCACTACTCGGACGTTCGGGTCATCACCGAGACTTTTCACCACGCGCGCCAACTCGAACCAGCCCACGACGGGCAGAGCATTCACCGGTGGCCGATCGACGATGACCTCGCCGATCCCTAACTCGTCCACGCTGAACGTGACGTCGCTACTCTCCGCGACATTAGTCATGACGACTCCTCTCTTCCTTCGGCGACGAACGTAGCCCACCCGAGCACCGCAACGCCGCCCGTCTGTCGATGGCACACCAGTTCCACGTCCACTCGCCACTCGTCCGCTTCCTGGTACTCGCGTTGTACGACTCCTGAGCAAGTGAGGGTGTCCCCGGGCCACACTTGCTCGACGAATCGAACACGAAAACGACGTATTTGCTCAGCGCCTAACCAGTCCGTCGCCCACGTGGCGAGCATGCCGGCTTGCATCATTCCCAACGCGATCGGCGAGGCGAAGCCAGCGGCTCGAGCGAAGTTCTCGTCGTGGTGAATCGCATAGAAGTCGCCCGACGCACCCTGGTATCGAACGATATCGGTCATCGACAACGGACCGACAACTAAGGGCGGGGGCACCGCGTCGACCGTCACGGATGCTCCTCGGGCGGTTGTGACGTTTCAACTCCGGTCAACTTCGACTGGGCGACCAGTGCGCCGTCGTCATCGAAGAAGTCGGTGGTCATGACCGCGAAGGTCAAAGTTCCCCCGCGACGACCCTCTTTTTCGAAGATGTCGCTGATGGTAGAGCGAGCGTGTAGACGCGTTCCGGCGCGAGGAGGCGGACCGAAGAAGACGAACTCCTGTTCCGCGTGCAAACCGCGCGAAGGATCCATGGCCACTTCGTGCCATGGATCGGATGCTTCGTCCTGCCAAAAGATCATCGTGGTGAGAAAGGTCGGTTCGCTGACGGGCGACGAACCATCTAAATAACTGGGATTATTCGACCAGGTAGCTCGCGCGAACTCGCGAATCTTGCCGCGCTCTATGTCCATCTTGAACGCGTCGCCGGAGTAGCCTTTCGCGGCGTGGTTAACCATGCCGTACTCCCGCGCAGGTCATCTTACGGATGTTGACTACTCACAGAAATGACCTCGCCCGTCATATACGAGGAGTACTCACTGGCCAAAAAGACAATGACGTTGGCCACTTCCCAGGGCGCCGCGGGTCTTCCGAACGCCTCTTGGGACGACAGTTGAGTGAGGAGCTCTTCGTCGGCAGCTTTCGCCAGGTTTTCGTGCATGGCGATACTCGGCGCCACCGCGTTGATCCGCACTCCCGAGCGGGCCACTTCGAGCGCGGCACATCGGGTGAGCGCCATCACGCCCGCTTTGGCCGCCGCGTAGTGGGCCTGCCCGGCCTGAGCTCTCCAACCGAGAACCGAGGCGTTATTTACGATCACGCCGTGACCTTGACCGACCAGGTACCGCAGTGCCGAACGCATGCAGAGAAACGTTCCCGTTAGTGATACGCCCAAGACGGAGTTCCACTGATCATCGGTCATGTCGACGACGTTGGCCATGCCGCCCAAACCGGCGTTATTCACCACCACATCGAACGATCCGTACTGATCGACTACTCCGCGGAAGAGATGGTCGACTTGAACAGCGTCGGTCACGTCACAGGGAATAGCCAGACACGCCTCCCCGGTCATCTCAGAGAGCCTGGTGGCTGACTCGGCGAGGCGCCGCTCGTGACGATCGCTGAGGACGACGCGAGCACCTTCTTCGGCGCATCGTTGAGCGGTGGCAAAACCGATTCCGGTTCCCGCGGCGGCGGTGACGATCACGGTTCGCCCCGCGAGAAGATTGTGGCTGGCGGGTCCCGAGGTCGATAGGGACGCGGCCGTGAACTCAGGCTCGTTTCTCGACACCATCACCGCACCCCTCCACCGACACCACCACGACGCACTCAAAGAGGCCCCCACGAGACGTCTTTCTCGCGTATTACTGGGAACTATAGCAGTGGAGGGGTAGCCAAGCAAGCGCTTGCCTCGCCCCGAAGCGCAAGGTAGCCTCAAGACCATGCCGCGTTGCGACCAGGGTGTCGCCAAAATAAATCGTGCCCCGCACGCCAACGTTTCTAGCGCGATGTCGCGGCTCTTTCGTCGCCTCCGCGCCCGCGTGAACTGAGGCGAGATGGACTTTCGCTTCAGCGCCGAGGAGGAAACTTTTCGCCAGGAGATTCGCGAGTATCTGGACGAGCTGCTCTCCGGCGAGTTCTCCTCCGTCAAGGGTCTCGGCGCATCGGACGATGATCCGGCTCTCCTAGACGAACGTCGGGCCTTCGAGCAACGCCTTGGTGCGGATGGATGGACGTGCGTCGCCTGGCCTCAGGAGTTCGGCGGTCGAGAACTTTCGCTTCCCCTTCAGGTCATCTACTACGAGGAGTACGCCCGCGCTCAGGGGCCGGCGAGGCTGGGGCACATCGGCGAAGGTCTGATCGGTCCGACGCTTATTCACTTTGGTACGCCCGAACTGCAGGCTCGTTTTCTGCCGGAGATTCGTCTGGGTCGGGAGTTGTGGTGTCAGGGATACTCCGAACCGGACGCCGGTTCGGACCTGGCGGGACTCAGTACGCGCGCGGTGCTGGACGGGAACGAGTGGGTCATCACGGGACAGAAAGTCTGGACGTCGTTCGCCCAAATCAGCGACTGGTGTTTCGTACTCGCCCGGACGAACCCCACTGCGCCCAAACACCGTGGCATCTCGTTTCTCCTCGTGCCCCTGCAGGCACCCGGCATCGACATCCGACCCATCGTGCAACTCACCGGAACGGCCGAGTTCAACGAGGTCTTCTTCAATGAAGCGAGGACGTCCGCGGACCTCGTGGTGGGAGGAGTGGATCGCGGTTGGGAAGTGGCCATGGGACTTCTCGCCTTCGAGCGTGGTGCCTCCACCTTGGGCCAGCAGTTCGGTTTTCACGAGGAGTTTGAGGCCATCAAATCGGTGGCCCTCTCCAACGGCGAGTTCTCCCGACCGGCCTTTCGTCAGCGCTTTGCGGCCCTGTGGAGTCGCTTGGAGATCATGCGCCTTAACTCGCTCCGCGTGCTGAGCGACGGCGATCAACCGCACCTCTCCGGGGCTGGGTACATCTCGAAGCTCTATTGGGCGAGACTGCACCGAGATCTAGGAGAGTTCTTCGTCGACACGCTGGGTAGCGACGCCATGCTCTCCGGTGCTTCGTCGGGTGAGTTAGGTCGCGCTCAGCGTCTCTTCTTATTTACGCGTGCCGACACCATCTACGGAGGGTCGGACGAGATTCAACGAAATATCATCGGCGAACGCGCCCTCGGGTTACCTCGAGAGCCCTCCGCCGCTGACCGGGCCTGATAACGAAAGGACTTACTTATGAAGGGAATCGTCGAAGGTCGCGTGGTGATCGTGACGGGGGCGGGCGAAGGACTCGGTCGCTCGCACGCCCTGGAACTCGCCCGTCACGGCGCTCACGTCGTAGTAAATGACGTGGGCGACTCCGCCCACCAGACCGTTGCCGATATTCGCGACGGCGGGGGCAGCGCTACGGCCAGCGTGGGGGACGTGGCGGACTGGGACTACTCGGCCTCGCTGATTGAGAACGCGATCACTACGTTCGGCACGCTCGACGCCTTGGTCAATAACGCGGGGCTCGTGCGCGACCGGATGTTCGCCAACATGAGCGAGGCCGAGTGGGACCTCGTGGTGCGCGTCGACCTCAAGGGTCACTTCTGTCCCTTTCGTCACGCCGCGGCGTACTGGCGTGATCAGTCCAAGAACGGCTCGCCGGTCAGCGCGCGCGTCGTCAATACGTCCTCGGGCGCGGGCCTCAACGGCAGCGTGGGCCAGTCCAACTACGCGGCCGCCAAAGCGGGTGTCGCGGCACTGACCCTGGTGACAGCGGTGGAACTCGCGCGCTACGGGGTGACCGTGAACGCGATCGCGCCTTCCGCGCGAACGTCCATGACCGAAGTGGCGTTCGCCGATGCCATGGCCGCGCCGGCCACGGGATTCGACGCCATGAGCCCGGACAACGTCTCGCCCCTCGTCACCTGGCTGGTGAGCGAGGAGTCGGGCGGAGTCACGGGCCGGGTCTTCGAAGTGTCGGGTGGCATCGTCAGCATCGCCGACGGATGGCAGCCCGGTCCTCGCGTCGACAAGAACGATCGCTGGGAGCCTTCTGAACTCGGCCCGGTGGTGCGCCAACTGCTCGGGGATACACCGGCACCGGCACCGGTGTACGGCGCGTAGGGCAGCGTCGCTTCTACCTCAACGATCAAGGACGGACGCGGCGACGAGTTCTTCGAGGTAGCGGGTGTCCCACCAACTGATTTGCAACGCTTTGGCGCGGCGAAAGTAGAGCTGAATATCAAAGTCCAAGGTGAAGCCGACTCCTCCGAAGATCTGCTCACCGAGCGCCGTCACGTCGCGAAACGTTTGGCAGGCGAACAGTTTGGCCATGGGGGCTAGCCGAGCGGTTGAGCGTTCGGTGGCGAGAGCCCAAGCCGCTTCGTGCACCAGTTCGAATCCCCCATCAACCACCGTCGACGCGTCGGCCAGGTTGTGAGCCAGTGCCTGGAACGCGCCAAGGGGCTTGTCAAACTGCTCGCGGTCTTTGGCGTACTGCACCGTGATGTCGAGGGCGTAGCTCGCGCCACCCATGGCCTGGGCCGCGAGAAAGATGATGCCGTCGTGCATGACGTCGTTCCACGTCGACCAGCCGGAGCCCGCGCGGCCGAGGCGTTCGGTCTCGTTGACCTTGACCGATGCGAACTCCACCAAGTACTGCGTATCGGACGACACACTGAACTGCTGGGTGAGCGTCACCCCCGAGGAACTCGGATCGACGAGGAAGAGGTCGATGTCGGTGGGTCCCTCGCCCGTGCGAGCCAACACCAATAGCGCTTCGGCCGCCCGAGCGAACGCCACGTGGCGTTTCGTTCCGTTCAGCTCCCAGACCCCGTCATTTAACACGGCCCGAAGTTGTACACCTTGGGGACCGAAACTGTTCTCTGGTTCAAGCCAGGCCGGAGTGAGTATCGCGTCACCGCTGATAACTCGCGGGAGCCACTCCTCACGTTGGGCGGCGCTGGCCCCACGAACCAAGACTCCCCCGCTCATCACCGCGCTCACGAAGTGTGGCGTGGGAGCGAGACTTCGGCCCAGTTCCTCATACAGAACAACGCCTTCGAGCGCACTCGAACCGCCGCCGCCATACTTCTCGGGCAACATGAGGCCAATAAGTCCGAGCTCTCCTAGTTGCTTCCACAACTCGGGCGCGTAGCCCGTTGCGTCGTCTTCCAGGGCGCGCACGGTGGTCAACGGACTGTGCGTTGCCAGCAGTCCCCGGATACTGTCGCGCAGCATCTCTTGTTCTTGCGTGAACTCCAGGTCAAGCACCGTGGTCTCCTCGACGATTCGATCGGGCGTTCATCAGGGCCTCCACTGCTCACCGCGACGTCGCCACGGATTGTCATCCACGGCGGTGGGGATCGCTAGGGTCGCCGATGCTCGCGTCTTCAGATCTCCCGCCACGGTCAACTCGACGCTGACCGTTACCCACCCGCAACCGACGTCATCGATCGACGAGTTCGTCACGACCCCGGCGAACGTCATGGTGTCGCCCGGGAACACCGGTCCCAGCATGCGGAAGGTCACTCGCCCGAGTCGACCAAAGGGGCCGGTCCAATCAGTCAGATAGCGCTCAAACCACGCTGCCTGGTTGGGGGTGTTTAAGAAGATGTCACGCACACCGTTTCGGCCCTGGGCGAAGTCGCGGTCGTGGTGCATCGGACGGTCATCGCGGCTGGCTAACGCTCCGAGCACCACGGTGGTGGCGGTGACGTCGTGGGTCAGCAACGGCAACTGGTCGCCCGCGGCGACGTCGCTAAAGATCAACGAGGGCGCGGTCATGACGCCAGCCTCCGGTAACCGAGGCCGGTCATGGTGTCGACCGCGACGAGTTCGTCGTTTTGATTGTGGTACTCCACGTCGATGACCCAGAACCGGCCGACGCCCACCTTGGTGGTCTTCTCTTCGCTCACCGAGCGAAGCACCTGAAAACTTTTCAGCCGGTCGCCGACACGGACGGGCTCGTGAAAGACGAGCACGTCTTCGCTCATAATGGCTTCGGGCAGTTCCAAACGAGCCTTTAAGTCAAAGTGCACGCGAAGCGGTAGTTGGGTTCCCGCTTCGCGACCCGGCGCCCAGTGGTGTGCTCGCAGCCACACCGAGATCATCGTGGGCGGGGCGGTCGGTCCCCCCGTGATCTCCTCAGCGACTTCATCATCCCAATACAGCGGATTACCGTCCTCCACTGACGCGCACGTCGTCCAGATGTAACTCCGCTCCACCGGAAACTCCGCCTCCTCTTCGTACTGGCGTACGCCAATGAGGGCGGCGATATCGGCGGGCAGGTCACCCGTTTGCATTGTCGTCATGCAACTACCTTTCCTTCGCGATGAGGCGCGATGATGAGATTCCTCAATGCAGCACTGATCAAAAGTTCTTGGGGAGGCCGAGTTTGCGTCGAGCGATGATGTTCTTTTGGATCTCCGAGGATCCGCCGCCAATAGTGTCGATCACCGTGTAGCGATACGTCGACTCGGCCCGACCTTCCATCGGCGCGCCGGACGTTTTCACTCGCAGTTGGCTGCCGGGTCCGGCTAAGTCCATCGACGCGTTGGCCAGCCGCTTGGACAACTCCGTGGCGTACAACTTGTACTCTGAGGCTTCCGTGGTGGGAGCCGCGCCGCCCTTGGACGATTGATACACGAACTTGAGCCCCAACACACGCGCCACCTCGGCCTGCGTGACGAGTTGAGCGATGCGCTGGCGCACGACGGGATCGTTCTTGAGTGGCTCACCGTCACGCTGGGCAGTGGCCACGTACTCACATAAAAGTTCGAGGCGCTGCTCGATAGGAGAGAACGTGAAGAGGGTAAATCGCTCGAGGTCGAGCGCCTCGGAGATGTACTGGAACCCGCGATTGAGTTCTCCGACGACGTAGTCATCCGAGACCCACACGTCGTCTAGGTACACCTCGTTGGTTCTCTCGTCCCCCATGGTCCAGATGGGCTTGATGGTGATCCCCGGGTGATTGAGCGGCACGAGGAAGAGGGTGATGCCGAAGTGTTTGGCCACGTCCGGATCGGTGCGCGCACCCACCCAGTACCACTCGGCGAAGTGCGCCGATGTCGTCCACGTTTTTTGCCCGTTCAAGACCCACCCGTCGCCGTCGCGGGTGGCCTTGAGGCGCATCGAGGCGGCGTCCGAACCGGCGTTGGGCTCGGAGTACCCGACGGCAAACTCCACTTCGTTGCGCAAGATCTTGGGGAGAAACTCGGCCTTCAACTTGTCACTGCCGTGGCGAATGATGGTCTTACCCACAATGCCGACGCCCTTACCTATCTGCGGCCCACCGCGTCGCGCCAGCGACTCGTTCAGGAGATACTCGTACACTCCCTCGCCGTCTTGTCCGCCGTCTTCTTTGGGCCAGGTGATGCCGAGCCAACCTTGGTTACCCAGCTCGGCCATGAAGGCCCTGCGCTTCGGCGTGTCCACGATCTGGGCCATGTTCTCGCGGGTGAGGTCAAAGACCTCGGGGTCGTCGTGCTCGTCGAGGAAGCGTTCGACGCCCGCCACGAACTCCAACTGCTCAGGCGAAAACTCAAAATCCATTCGTGACGTCTCCGTTGCTCGGTCCCCGCACTAGCTCGCCATTTTCCCCTTACTAGACGGATTTTGACGGCCAACCGACAGAACAGTACCATCGAAATTGCGATCTAGCAAGCGCTTGGTTGTCCCACTATGTAGCATGGCGTGGGACTGTCAAAACCTGTTTACTTGACCTCAGTGTCCGCCGGCGACCGACCGGTGCGGCGCTCGGTCGTCGGCGAATTGGAGAGTGGAAGTGGCGGCACAAAGCGGAACGAACGACATCGAAACGCTGGATCTCGAACGGTTTTTCGCGCCCGCCAGCGTCGCCATTCTCGGGGCGTCGGAGACGGAGGGAAGCCCGGGCGCGGGGATTACGCGGTTCATGCTCAAGTGGGCCGCCCAAGCAGACGACCCCGCCATGTACTTGGTGAATCCGAATCGAGAGACGATCGCCGGACTCCCGGTGTACAAGACCCTGGACGACGTACCCGTGCCCGTCGACCTGTGCGTGGTGATCGTGAACGATGTCCTGCCCGCGGTGGAGGCTGCGGTCCGGAACCAGTCGCGCTACGTCATCGTCTTCAGTTCGGGATTCGCGGAGTCGGGAGAAGAAGGTCGACAGAGCCAAGCGGCCCTGGAGCAGTTGCTGCGGGGTACCGACACGCGGCTCTTCGGGCCCAACACCATGCCCAACGCCTTTGACGTGAAGCAACCCGATCTGCTGAGCGACCAACGAGGTATCGGGCTCATCACGCAAAGTGGACATCAGGGACGTCCGGTGTTTCAAACCCAGGAAAACGGCGTGGCCCTGGCCTACTGGGCCACTACCGGCAACGAAGCGGACTTAGAGTTCGCCGACGTGGTGCGGTTCTACGCTGACCAACCCGAAGTCGGGGTGATCGCTGCGTACATTGAGGGTTTTCGCGACGGCGCAACGATGCTTCAGGCGGCCGATTACGCCCTGAGTAAGCGAACGCCGATCGTGCTCATCAAAGTCGGTAGGACGAACGCTGGATCGGCGATGGCGCTGTCGCACACGGGAAAACTTACGGGAGCCGACGGTGTCGTCAACGGCGCGTTTCGCCAGACCGGTGTTGTGCGCGTGGACGACATCGACGAGTTGATCGAGATCTCTCAGATGTTCGCCCGGGCCAATCCCCCCGAGGGGGACGGCGTATGTCTCTACTCCATCTCAGGCGGCACCGGCGCTCACTTAGCCGACGTCTGTGCCTCTGCCGGACTGCACCTCACGAAACTGTCGCGGGAGACACAGGAAAAACTCCATCAATGGATCCCCGCTTCGCTGGACGTCTCGAACCCGGTCGACAGCGGCGGTCACCCCACGGGAGACGCGCGCGGCATACAGATTCTCGAAACCCTTGTCAGCGACCCGAACGTCGCCGTCCTTATCTGTGCCATCACTGGGGCCACGCCACCCATGAGCGACCGCTTCGTCGAGGACCTGGTTCGAGTGGCGGAGACGACGACCAAGCCGATCTGCGTTATCTGGAGTTCCCCGGTGGGCACGGAAGCGGCCTACCGTGACGTGCTCTTGAACTCGCATCGTGTCATCACTTTTCGCAACTTTCGTAACTGCGCGCGGGCCGTGGCCGAGTACTTCGAGTACTACCGCTTCGCCGCTCAGTACGAGTCGCCCTTTGGTAAGAAGATTGACGAAGCTGTCGCTACGAAGCGGCGCCACGAGTCAGAAGCGATTTTGTCGGGCAGCGATCAGGTGAGCGAACACGTCGCGAAACAGCTTTTTTCCAACTATGGCGTCGCGGTCACTCGCGAACAGGTCGTCACTTCGAGTGATGACGCCGTTCGCGCCGCTGACACGCTGGGCTATCCGGTCGTCATGAAGGGTCTGCACTCAATGGCGCTGCACAAATCCGAACTTGGTCTCGTGCGAACCAACGTGCGCAACAGCGAGAGCGTGCGCGAAGCCTTCAGTGAGTTGAGCTCCATCCTCACCGAGATTCCGGGTGAAGGCTCCTCCGACGGAATCCTCGTGAGTGAACAGATCCGCGATGGTGTTGAGATGATCGTGGGCTTCGTCACCGACCCCGTCTTCGGCCCGACAGTCATGGTCGGTTTGGGCGGAGTGGCGGCAGAACTGTCGAAGGACGTTCAGTTCAGAGTTCCGCCCTTTACGAGGGGCGAAGCGGAGAGAATGGTGAAAGACCTTCAGTTCTCGCCTCTACTCCTCGGCTACCGAGGCAGTGCCCCTAAAGACGTGGAGGCACTGCTTGACGTAATTATGTTATTCCAAGATATGGCGGTCGGCCTTGAGGGACTTGTCAGCGAAGCGGAAGCAAACCCTGTATTTGTTATTTCTCACGGTGCGGTTGCAGCCGATGCTTTGGTGGTACGAACGACCGAGGGTAGCGATTTTCGCGCGCTCAGTTAACAGCCTCCCCGCAGGATTCTCGTATCGAGGTTTGCGGGTTCCCCTTCCTTAATCTCGTTCTAGGTATCGAATGCAGTCTCAGCGCTAGGCCCGCGACGGCCCTGAGCGCACGACCGATTTTCAATGGTATTCAAGTGGACTAAGTGCAATGATTACCCGATGGCGACCGGACCGCTATTCACTTTGCCCCAGTCGGAAGAGTTGGCAGCTCTTGTCTTTGACGGCAGGGTTATCCCGTTCGTCGGTTCAGGATTTTCCGCTTCTCTCGGCTATCCAACTTGGGTCGACCTTCTCAAGAAAATAGCGGCGCAAATCGAACCCGATATGACTTGGAACGATCTCAACAATTTTGCCAACCAGGACCCATTGCAGATCGCTGAGTATCTGTATCAACGCTCGTATAAAGCGATTGGGCCACTTCGACACATAATCGAAGGCGCTTTGCCGGCGAAGGATGCAACCCTCTCGGCGGCTCATGTCGAGTTGGTCAACTTGGGAGCACGCCAAATATATACAACCAATTACGACGACCTGATCGAGGGAACTTTCGATTCGCTGGGAGTCCCAGTCAGCCGCGTAACTCTGCCTCGAGACGTCGCAACTGCTCGCCAAGACATCACGCAAGTAATTAAATATCACGGCGACCTTAGGCACGATGAGACTCTCGTCCTCACCGAGTCGTCGTATTACCGTCGCCTTGATTTCGAGTCTCCAATGGACCTCAAGTTCAGGTCTGACCTCCTAGGAAGATCTGTCCTCTTTATGGGCTACAGCTTTCGGGACATCAACATAAGGGTCATCTGGTTCAAACTGATGCAAATGATGAAGGACATCCCGCAAGAAGACCGATTGCCATCGTACATAGTTCGACTTGACGCGAATCCGGTCCTTGCCGAATTAGATCGCTCGGTGGGGTTACGCACAATTGTGTTAGACCCCGAATCGACTGCACACACTGATGAGGACCGGTGCCTAATATTGGCAGAGTTTCTCAATGGACTTTCTTCACGTTCAGCCGAGGGCGCCAGCATTCCAGGCGGAGATGAACCTCGATTCCTTTCAAGCTTCATCCTGAAGAAACTCGAAAGTTGGAACGCTTCGTCGGGCGACCGCCTCCGCTTCGGAGGACCGCCCCCAATACGAGGAAATGTTCTGTTCAAACTACGTATTCCAAATTCACTCCGAGAAACGTCGATTGAGACACTTGGAAAGTCACTGGACTTAATGGTGGACACGTATGGCGCAGACACTTCAGCCTGTTTCGGCGCGATTAGCCAACTTGGCCTGTCCGCACTGACCGCTTTCGCGGCGATCAATTCTCTTACTCGTGGGTTATCAAGGGGCAGGACTGACGTGAGACACTTCGATTGGGCGCCTATTTGGGACGTCCAACTCGAATCGGAGCAACTCAAAAAGCTACTCGAGACCCTTGCGGGGGAGATTTCGTACCACCAATCATCCTCTTCCGATTATGACTTGGCATATGCGGTGGACATTGCAAAGAGGATTGCCAATCACGAGTTGAAATCTCCGCCTGATCACGATTTTGCTGTAGAAGCGCAACAACTATTGGATGATGCGGCGCAGATCTATTCCTCAATCGAGTCCTACAATCCAGAACCAGGATCAGCCCCTAATCCTCAATCGATAATCAGACAAATAGATGCTCGGAGGCAGCGAGCGAGGACGTAGGGATCTTTCTGGTCGCGGTGCTTTCGGTCTTCGGCATTGACGAGGCCTTAGGGCGCCGTTGGTCCAAGTCCACCAGACTCCCGTAGCGCCGTAATCTGGTCCGTCGAATAGCCAAGAACATCAGAAAGAATCTCTTCGCTTTGCTCGCCGGGCTTGGGGGCGGGAAGCGTTCGATATTTCTCCTCGCCCAAAACTCGTATCGGAAGCGGCATGAGATCCGCCCCGTACTCGGCCGCAGGGAGCCACGGCATTCGTTCTTGAAACTGGGGATCGCGGGTTATTGATGTGGCGTCATTGACCGGACTAATCGGACAGTTAGCTTCGAGTCCAAAGGAGACCCACTCTGACGTCGTGCGAGTCGCGAAGACGTCGCGTAACTCGCTACGGAGTTCCCAGTCACCGAGTGCGTGATCGGCGTAGGAGGCGCCAGGATGGCTCTCGAAAAGATCGAGACGACCGATTCCACGACAGAAGTTCTCCCAGAAGGCTCGTTCCGACGCCATGAACAGGACATTTCCGTCACTGCTCGCGTAGTACTGATAACGGACCGCCTCACCCATCCCCCCGGGACCGGGTTCACGTCGCACTCCTCCGTCTGCGGGATTGCCGGTGACCTCGGGTTCAGGTCGCTCGTAGGCGCGAGTGCCTTCGATGAGTAACCAGTTCGTTGCCGCTGCCGCGTCGGTCTGCGCGACGTCCAACTGGCATCCCACTCCTGTGGTTTTTGCACGTAGCAAGGCGGCACATATTCCGAAGGCCGCCCAGACTCCTCCGACCCTCGTGCCAATGCTGGTGTGTTTCGAGATGGCGGTGAATCCGCGCTCGTCAATGATGGCGGGGGCCACGCCCGCCCACGAGTCGAAACCCATGCCGTGCGAGGGGAGATCGCGATACGGCCCGGTCGTTCCAAACCCTGACAACGTACAAAAGACAAGTGCGGGATTGAGCTTGGCCAGCTCCTCGTAACCCAAGCCCCGGCGCGCCAACGCGCCGGGTCGCATCCCCTCGATGACCACGTGCGCGCTTGACACCAGGTCTCGAAACACATCGGCGCCCTCGTCTGTACGCAGGTCCAGTTCGATGCTCCGCTTTCCCCTATTGAGGTGCCAGTGCATGATGGAGACGCCATCAATAATCGGCCAGCCGATGCCGCGTACGTAGTCGCCTCCCGGGACCTCCACTTTGATGACATCAGCACCGAGATCGGCGAGCATCATGCCCAAAGAATCAGGTTCGAGCATCGCGCACTCAATGACGCGGACTCCCGAAAGCGGCGCGCCAGCGGACGATTCGACCATTACAACCCCCTTGTTGGTGTGGGTCATGTTAACATTTTTCGACAATGAAGCAAGCGATTGATTGGGTGTGGATCCATCGTCTTCTGGGCGAATGTTTCCCAAAATTGGGGCCCGCGACCGGGTCCATGGGACACTGAGCACCGTGGAGCCCGAGTGCACTTTCGTGAGGAGTCGTGGTGGGTAGCGGGGCGCTCGACTCGATTGAGGTTCTCGACCTTGGCACGATGGGTCCCGGCGCGCGGGCCTCGCGAATGCTGGCCGACTTCGGGGCTCGCGTCGTTCGGATCGACCCACCGCGCCGTCTCGGCTCCATAGAGCTCCCCTTCTTTGCGTACGGAGCTTTCCGCGGCATCGATCGATGCCGCGTCGATATGAAGCAGGACGAGGGTAAGGCCATCGTCCTCGAATTGGCCTCCGCAGTCGACGTCGTCATGGAAGGATTTCGCCCGGGCGTCGCTGATCGCATCGGCATTGGCTACGACGTCGTCAACGCCACCAACCCGCGAGTGGTGTACTGCGCCGTTACTGGCTACGGTCAGTCCGGTCCGTACTCCCAGTGGGTCGGCCACGATCTCAACTACTTAGCCGTCGCCGGCTTTCTCAGCACCGGCGGACGCGACGCACTTGGTGTGCCCGCCCTACCCGGATCCACCGTCGCCGACGCGGCGGGTGGCGGCATGCACGCGGCCTTGGCGATCATGGCCGCGCTCCTGCGTCGCGCCACCACTGACGTGGGCACGTATCTCGACGTGTCGGCGACCGAAGGTGTCCTCGGACTCATGGCGATGAATATTGACGAGCAACTCGCCACGGGCGTAACGCCGGGACCGGAACACGGCGTCTTGACCGGCCGCTACGCGTGTTACGCCGTCTACCAGTGCGCCGACGGACGTTTCGTCGCGTTGGGCGCCATCGAGACCAAGTTCTTCGCCAACCTGTGTCGAGAGTTAGGGCTCAGCGAGTGGACATCGCGACAGTACGACGACGAGTCACAAGAGGAACTCTCGCACGTCTTGCGTTCCACCTTCTCTCAACGCACGCGCGACGAGTGGGTGGCGCAACTAGCGCCGGCCGAGACCTGTCTGACACCGGTGCTCTCGGTCGATGAGATCTCCCGCGATCCCCAAGTGGTCGCGCGCGGACTCGTCAGCGAAGCGGTCACGCCGGTCGGCGAGAGATTCAAACAGCTCGGTCCCGTGTGGGCCGGAACCCCCCGACCGGATAAGCCATACGAGTTGGCGGAGGGCGGTTCGAGCGTCGCTGTCCGGCTACTTCAGAAGCTGAACTACTCACCGAGTCGCATCGATGACCTCCTAGAACGCGGAGTCGTCGAGTAGCGATTCAGCTCCTCAGGGCTTGTAGGCGGAGAGTCCGAGGCCTACTTCGAGCACCGAGCCAGTGGTGAATCCTTCGTCGGTCGCGAGGTAGAGGACCGCACGCGAGACCGCATCGGGAGGGAGCCACGCGACGTGCATAGGATTCAGCGCCGCGAAGACAGGTTCCACGTCCACTGGCCTCGGGCTCTGGATGTCGGGACGAAAGATTCGATACCACTCGTCGTTGTGAATCATGGGCGTGCTCGTCGTTGACGGGCAAACGACATTGGCGGTAATGCCGGTAGTGGCCAACTCGAGGGCTAGCGACTTAACCATGCCAATCACGCCAAATTTGGTGGCAGAGTAGTGCGCCAGATTCGTTCCACCCGACCTCCCTGACATGGACGAGGTCACGATGATCCGACCGTAGTCACGCTGGCGCATATGGGGGACGACCGCTTGAACAGTGTGGAACGTTCCAGTGAGATTGGTGTCCATCATGTCGGACCACTGCGCGTGAGTTAGTTCCTCGAAGGGAGAGAACCCGCAGATCGCCGCGTTGGCAACCACGATGTCGATCTGCCCCAGTTCCTCGATGGTTTCGTTCGCTAGTCGGTCCATGTCCGCGCGCCGACGGATGTCCGCCTCGACCACGTGGTGTCGTGCGCCGATATCGCTCAGCAGTTGCGACGTTTCTTGGAGATCATCACTACTAGCCAGGGGATAGGCGACGGACGCGATCTCCGCGGGAACGTCACTGATAGTGACCGCGGCTCCTTCTTGCGCCAGGGCTATCGCGTGAGCCCGACCTTGGCCGCGTCCGGCTCCAGTGACGATCGCCACCTTTCCTTCCAAGCGCATCGGGGAGTTAGCCGAGTCGCTCGAGAATGGTGACGTTGGCCTGTCCTCCACCTTCGCACATCGTCTGGAAGCCGTAGCGTCCACCGGTGCGCTCGAGTTCGTGCAGCAACGTCGTCATGAGTCGGGTGCCGGTGGCGCCCAGGGGATGCCCGAGCGCGATGGCCCCACCATTGACGTTGACCTTGTCGAGGTTCGCGCCGGTTTCCTTTTGCCACGCGAGGACGACGGAGGCGAAGGCCTCGTTGATCTCGATGACGTCCATGTCATCGAGGGAGAGGCCGGTCTTACGAAGGGCGTACTCCGTGGCGGGAATCGGTGCAGTCAGCATGAGAATGGGGTCCGCGCCGCGCGCTGAGAGGTGGTGGATTCGTGCCCGGGGGGTGAGTCCGTACTTCTTCACCGCGTCCTCGGAAGCAATCAGCACCGCGGACGCCGCGTCACTGATCTGGCTCGACACGGCCGCAGTCAACCGGCCGCCCTCGGTCAGAGGAGGCAAGCTGGCCATCTTTTCGAGTGACGTGTCGCGGCGCGGGCACTCATCCACGCTCACGTCGCCCACGGCAACGATTTCCCGCTGAAAGCGACCTTCGTCGATGGCCGCGACGGCACGGCGGTGGCTCTCGAGGGCGAACTTTTCCATGTCGAGTCGACTGACGTCCCATTTTTCGGCGATCTTCTGCGCGGCATAAAACTGTGACACGGGCTCGTCGCCGTAGCGGGCGCGCCAGCCGACGGATCCACTGAAAGGATCGCTGAAACCGAAGGCCTCACCCGCCAGCATCGCGGCCGAGATCGGAATCTGACTCATGTTCTGAACGCCGCCGGCGACCACCAAGTCGGACGTGCCGCTCATGACCGCCTGTGCCGCGAAGTGCACCGCCTGTTGTGACGAGCCGCACTGGCGATCGACCGTGACCCCGGGCACGTCTTCAGAGAATCCGGCCGCTAACCAACATGTGCGGGCGATGTCGCCGGCTTGGGGACCGATGGCGTCGACGCAGCCCATGACCACGTCATCCACGAGACTCGGATCAACGCCCGAGCGCTCCATCAGCGCGGTGAGCACGGCCGCACCGAGGTCCGTGGGGTGCACTCCGGAGAGCGCGCCGCCACGTCGACCGACGGGACTACGCACCGCCTCGACGAGGTAGGCCTCAGCCATTGTTGCTCTTTGGGTTGGTCCGGTGACTCATGAGTCCTGACTTTCGTGACGTTGAAGATCGTAAAGGAAACTCGGAATCTCTCCGCCGCCATCCACGTAGATGTTGGCGCCTGTCACGTAGGACGCGCTGGGCGAGGCGAGCATGGTGCAGATCGCAGCAATCTCGGCCGGTTCGGCCAGTCGACCCAGGGGAATGGTCTTGGAGACTGACTCGACGGAAGAGTATCGATCATCCGCGTCGTCGGTCCGGATCAGTCCGGGGCTAATGCAGTTGACTCGGACGAGAGGCGCCCACTCAATCGCGAGCGTTTGCGTGAGAACGACCAGGCCCGCTTTGGACGCGTTGTAGGCGGCCGTGCCGGGCGGCGGACGAACCGAGGCGACACTGCCAATGTTGAGGATGACCCCGCCGGTTGACTGGGTCTGCATCACCTGATTACAGCGTTGCGCGACATAAAACGGCGCCAACAGATTGAGCTCCACGATCTTGGCGAACGACGTCGTACTGATCGAGGCCGCCGGTGCGGTCTTGGAGCCGCCCGCGTTGTTCACCACGACGTCGAGGGATCCGAAGCGCTCAACTACTTGAGTAACGAGGGTGTCGACTTCCTCGGGTCGGCGCACGTCGCAAGGAAGAAACGTTCCGGGCAACGCGTCATTTTCAGGAGGTGTCCGCCCGCAGACCACGACCTCGGCGCCCTCGGTCGAAAAAGCCCGAGCGATCGCCTGGCCCAATCCGCGCGATCCGCCGGTGACCAGAACGACCGGGCGACCAGCCTCGCTCACGGGGCATCTCCCGCCTCACGGGGGTCGTCGTCCTTCAGCTTCGCCGAACCGAAGTACGCCTGCTTCAAGATGTCGAGGTCGACCAACTCACTCGCCGGGGCGTCGAGAATCACCCGGCCAATATCAAGTACCACCACGTGATCGGCGGCCTCGATGGCCGACTCGACCTGTTGCTCCACGAGGAGGATGCCGATACCCGTCTTCTTCAGACCTACCAAGATCTCCATGACCTCGTCCACGATGGACGGGGCTAGACCGCCCGAGGGTTCGTCCAACATTAAGAGCGACGGCTTGGCGACCAGGGCCTGGCCGATCGCCACCATTTGCTGTTGTCCCCCCGAGAGTTGGCCCACCACCACCTTGCGACGCTCGCCCAACACGGGAAAGATGTCGTAGATTCGCGTAAGCTCGTCAGGCATTTTGCGCTTGGAGATGCCCAGGGTATAACCGCCGAGGAAAAGGTTCTCTTGGACGGTCAGTCGTCGAAAGATGCGCTTGCCATCCTGGACCAGGCCCATTCCCAGTCCCACCCGGCGATGGGCCGGCAGCGTCGAGATGTCCTCTCCCTTGTACGTAATGGAACCGGCCCCCACCTTGTTGAGTCCGGCGATGGCGCGAAGCAAGGTCGTCTTGCCGGCGCCGTTACGTCCAAGCACCGCGGTAAGTTCGCCGAGGTTCACCGTGAGTGAGACGTCCCACACGGCACGAATGTCGCCGTATCCGGTCGCCAAGTGATCAACGTTCAGCAGTACGCCGCTCTGCGTCGGCGTCAGGTCGGTCGTCTCGTCGGTCATCGCACGGGACCCGCGGTGTCCGCTTCGATAGACGCCGCGGCCGCGCCGACGTCCTTGTCCTTGACGCCCAGGTACTCGGTGAGCACGCGAGAGTTCACTTCGATCTCGGCGGGGGTCCCCGAGGCGATGATCTCGCCCTGAGCCAGCACGTGAATGGTGTCGGCCAGCGAGAGGACGAGCCGGAAGTTGTGCTCCACCAAGATGACGGTGCCTCCGGCGTCGCGAACGCGGGTGATGAGGAGAGCGAGTCGCGCCACCTCGTCTTCGTCGAGTCCCGAGGCCGACTCGTCGAGCAAGAGGACGCGAGGATCAGAGACCAGGGAGCGGGCGATCTCGAGTAGTCGTCGCGTGCCCAGGGGCAGCGAGTCGGCCGCTTCGTTGGCGAGGTCGCTCAGACCCACGATCTCGAGGATCGAAGAGACCTTCTCTCGGTCGTGCGCGTGTACCTTCCAATACTTGGGGAGGCGCAGAGCGGCCGAGGCGATCGAGACCCGCTCGGGTGAGTACCGCCCCGAAAGCACGGCCTCGGCCACTGTGATGCCCGCGGGGATGGCCGGGGTCTGGAACGTGCGCGCGAGACCGAGGTTGGCGATCTCGTAGGAGTGCAAGTGTTCGAGTCGCACCCCGTCGATGTCGATCGCGCCCGCGTCGGTGCGGTAGAAGCCGCAGATCATATTGAGCAGGGTCGTCTTGCCCGAACCGTTGGGGCCAATGAGCGCCGTGACCTGACCCGCCTCGGCCACCAGGCTGACGTCGCGTAGCGCGTCGTTGCCTCCGAATGATTTAGAGACACCGTCCACCGAGAGTCGGGCGCCCGCCATAGGTGCGAAGTGAAAGTCGACCGGGGCGACTCTTTCTCGATGGGCGTCGTGTAGTCGACGCACCACGAATTTCTTCCAGGCTTTGGTAGCGAGTCCGCTGACCCCATTGGCTAAGAGGACCCCTCCCACGATGAGCAGGATGCCGTAGAAAATCAGCGCGTCCTGTTGGAACGAGTTTGAGACGCTGGGGCCCAGTTGCATGATCGTCGCGCCGATCACCGCGCCATAGATACTGGTCGCCCCGCCCAACACCGAGGCGGCCAGAATGGAGATGGCTAGGGCGAAGGAGAACGTGCCCGGAGAGACGTAGTGGTCAAGGTTCGCAAAGAGAGCCCCCGCGATGCCCGCGGGAATGGCGCCCAGCGCGTAGGCCAGCAGTTTCGTTCGAAAGACCGAGATGCCCAGCGAGGACGCCAGCACGGGACTCTGTCGCATCACGCGCAGAGCAATGCCGTGTCGTGAGGTGACCAGGTTGCGCATGAACCCCAGCCAGAAAATCACGCTGAGCACCACCACGATGTAGTAGCCGTAGTTGGTCACCTGGACGCCGAAGAAGGTGGCGTTCTCGATCCCTACCGCTCCCACCATCCCGCCCGTTGCGTTCGGGAAGATGTTGGCGATGTCGGGTATGAGAAGGACCAGAAAGAACGAGGTCATGGCGAGCGACCAACTGCCGAGGCGCAGCCCCGGTATGCCCGTCAACAGTCCGACGACCAGGGCGGCGCCCACGGCCGCCAAGATCTGAACCACGATGTCAGTCGCGCCGTGCTCGCCCATATAGGCAGCCACGTAGGCGCCGGTGGCGTAGATGGCCGGTTGGCCCAGGGCCAACTCACCGGCGTACCCGAGGCTCAAGTTCAGCCCGCTCACCAACAAGGTGAGAAAGGCGATGAGAATGACCTGGCGCTGGTTGGTCGCGCTCAGTCCGAGTTGAGGGAGAAGAACCAGGGCCAGAGCGCAGAGCAGGGGCAGGGCGTAGGGCGGAACGGAGTTGAGTCGGCGGGCCAGGGTGTTCACTAAACCGCTCGTTCCCGAATCTTGCCGAACAGACCGTTGGGCCTTAAGAGAAGTACCACGAGGAGGATCCCGAAGACGATCACGTCGGGGTAGTTGGAGTTGAGATAGCGCGCCGTGAACTCCTCGGCGAAGCCGACGACCATACCCCCGATGAGTCCACCGGGAAGGCTGCCGAACCCGCCAATGGCGAGCGCCACGAATCCGTACAGGGCGATGGCCGACGCGAGGCCCGCGGCCGCGAACGTCTGCGGTCCAATGATCGGGCCCAAGAGTCCAGCTAGGAGACCGGAGAAGGCGAAGGCTCCGAGGGCGAGTCGGCGAACGTTCACGCCTCGCAGAAGTGCGGCCTCGCGGTTTTCGGCAATGGCCAACAGTGCGAGGCCAATCATGGTGCGTCGACTCAAGACAATCAGCAGCGCCACCACGAAGAGGGTGGTGACAATAATGACAATTTCGTCAGGAAGGATGAAGCCACCAAAGAGGATGACCGACTTGCTCGATCCAAAGAAGGGAACCGAGAGCGGGCTGGGCCCCCATATGCGTTGCACCGATCCGTTGATAAACGTGGCGACTCCGACCGTCGTCACGAGCTGGGCCTCGGCCAAGCGAACGGGACGAATGGCGATTCGCTCTTCCACCGCCGCCACGACGAAGACAATGGCGCCGGCCATGAGGAAGACCACGATGATGGGCAAGTTGAGAACGACGATCCCGGCGTAGGCCACGAACACGCCGAGCATCATGAGTTGCGCGTGGGCGAAGTTGAAGACGCCCGAGGCGGTAAAGACGACGTTGTAGCCCGTCGCGACCAAGGCGTACACCGCGCCGATGGTCAGGGACGACCATACGAGGGTCATCATGAGAGGCGGCCCACTCTCACGAATTGTTGCGACTCGCCGCCGGCTAACCGTGCGAACGTCACGCCCTCGAAGACGGCGGGTGTTCGAGAGGAGGAGACTTCTTTCTTGCTCATCCTGTGGAGACTAACTTGACCCGGTTTGCCGATTCTGATGGTCGCGGCACAGCGTCTTGCCACTGCGGTCACTTCACTACCTCCACGGGGTTCAAACTCGGTGTTAACAGCGATGTTGCGAGTAGCCGTCGGGGCGACAATCTCTTGTCGCCCCGACGGCCCATCGCTCTAAATCATCAAGCTTGACTAACTAACTCGCAGCCTTGGGGTTGTCGTACTGACCGTTTACCAGCAACGACGGCGTCGCGAAGTCGAACGCTGAGGGTGGCTCGTTCGGCGCGTGGACGCTGGGGTTGAAGTAGTAGTTCGCGAAGACGCCGGTTCTCGCCACATTCAGCTTGAGGTGCGTCAGGGCGTACGTGATCTTTTTGGGATCCAACGACTTCGCCTGGGTGGCAGCCGCGGCGAGCAGGATCACCGAGTCGTACTGGTAACCAAAGATCAACGACGACGGGTCGTTGTTGTTCGAGTACCGGTTGATATTGGCAATCATGGTCGTCAGGTTGTTGCTCTCGGTCTTGGAGTAGACGGTGCTCTGGAAGACGAGAACCTTCAAGTTCGCCACTTCCGGGGTTCCGAGCAGGCCACCCTGTGACGGCGGCACACCGATGACCTCCGAGGACGCCGCTACTGCGGTGTCACCAAGGATCGGAACGTTCCAGCCAATCTTGTTGATGTCCTGGAGGACGTAGCCCACGACACTGCCGTATCCCTCAAAGAGGAGGTACGACGGGTTGAGGGCCTGGAGCGCCAGGAGTTGGGGGGTCGCGTCGATCGCGGTGTCCTGGTAGCTCTGAATGCCCACAACCTTGACGCCGTCCGCGAGGCAGTCCGTGTTGATCAACGCCGAGAGGCTGCTGCCGTAGGGGTCAACTCCGTAGATGATGCCGACGCTGGTTCCGCCGTGCGCTTTCACGTACGGGCAGAAGGCCGCGGCGTAGTTGGCCGTGGACGGACTCATGTCGAAGTTGTACGGGAAGTCCTTGCCCACGGGTGAGGTGGCGGTCGGCCCAATGTTGAACGAGATCGTCTTGTCCGAGTTCAAGATAGGTAGAACCGCCGCGGCCGTAGGAGCCGGGCCGCCGTCGATGTAGGCCAGGGGCTTGTCGGGAGTGCTCTCGGCCGCTTCGATCTCGGTGACCGCAGTCGTCGGGTCGTTGGCGTCGTCTTCGTAGGTGACGTCGACCTTGTGGCCGAGAATTCCACCACGGAGGTTGAGCACGCGCGTCGCGGCCTTCACCGCGTCGACGGTCATCTCGGCGTTGGCCACGAGGCCTACGGCGCTGATCGGCGTCGTCACCAGAATGTGAACCGGCGGCAAGGACTTTTTCGCGCTCGCGCTGGCCGATGAGGAGACCAGCCCTAATGGGATGGAAATCCCCGCCAAAACGATGGACGCGCTAGCGGCCACCGTTAAAAATTTCAATCTCATTGTTTCCCCCTTGAGGTGATCGTTTACCGAGCAAGCGCTTGGCTGATGCGATGATATCGGAGGTGTAGGCACCTGTCAAGGCAGCCCAAGGCGTGCAAAACCGCAAAATACTCAGACATTCGCCGCCTCCCCCTACTTCACCGAACCGCCACTTAGGCCCGCCAAGGCCGCCCGTTTGGTCTTTTCCACTCGCCTCAACGCCTTCAAAAGAGAGCCGTCGAAGCGGTTGCGCTCAGACTAGGACGGCCGCCTCTTCATAGGTATTCACCCCGTTAGACGCTGAGCCAGTCGGCGATCCGGGCGACGTGCTGTTCGCTGTCGCCCCACTCGGCGCTGCGCGCCCAGGCCCGCTTGGCGAAGAGTTGCAGGTCGTACTCGACGGTGTAGCCCATGGCCCCGTGACACTGAATGGAGGTCTTCGCGACGTAACGCGCGGCGTCCGAGGCCAACGCCTTCGCCATGGAGACGTGCGCCGCGGCGCCGGGGTCTTCGTTCGTGAGAGATAGGGCAGCTCGCCACACCGCGGGCCGAGCGAACTCAATCTCGATCAAGGAGTTAGCCAGCATGTGCTTTACCGCCTGAAAGCTTCCGATCGCCGCGCCGAACTGTCGGCGCGACTGCACGTACTGCGTTGTCATGTCCAACATTCGCGCGCTGAGCCCGAGGAGTTCGGCCGCGGCGGCGAGCGTGGCGCGTTCTTTCGCGCGCGCTAACCCCGTCGACGGCAGCATGGTCGATGTGTTACCCACGACCACGCTCCCCGCTCGACGCGAGCCATCGACCGTAGCGAGCGGTGTCACGATCACGTCGGCGCGACGGGCCAGTTCCACGCGGTCGTCGTGCAGGAGAAGAACAGCGTCACTCACTTGCGCGTAGGGAACGAGGCTCTTACTCGTCGCGCAGGCGATCAGTGCCTCGCCGGCCAGCACCTTCTGCAGCAGGACCGTCTCGTCGGGCGACGCCGCCAAGATCGGGGCGGCGAGGGTTACGACCTCCCCGATAGGTCCAGGGGCCGCGACGTACCCCACTTCCTCGAGCGCCACGGCGAGGAGGATCTCCTCAGAACCCAGTCCCCCCTGGGCCTCTGGCACAAGCAAACCGAGAACGCCCAGATCACCGAGGAGCTTCCACAGGTCTCGAAGTCGTTCGTCGCCCTCGGGAAAGGAGGCCTGGCGAACGAGATCGGGCGGGCAGTTGGCTCGCAGCGCCGCCCGGAGGCCGTCGCGCACGGCCACGACGTCGTTAGAGAGCACGAAGTTCACGAGCGCGGCAGTCCCAACATCCGTTCGGCAATCAGATTGCGCTGGATCTCGTTGGTGCCCGCGTAAATGGGACCACCGAGCGAGAACATGAAAGCCCGGCTCCAGTGGTCGTCGAGTTCGGCCTCCGGACCCAGGAGGGCCATCGCCGTCTCTTGAATTTCGACGTCCAGCTCACTCCAGTAGACCTTGTTGAGGCTGGACTCTGCGTCCCGCACTGACCCTTCGAGCATGCGCGAGACCTGGCCCAGGGTGAAGAGCCGATACGCCTCGGCACCGATCCACGCGCGGGCCACTCGTTGTCGATCCTCGTCACTGACGTCGCTCTCTCGTCCACGCGCGAGCCGACGAAGTCGCTCCACGCTGGCGCTGAATCGTCCCGGGGACCGCAGCGTTAAGCCGCGCTCGGAACTCGTGGTGGACATAGCGATGCGCCACCCCTGGCCCACGTCGCCGAGCACCGCGTCGTCGGGCACGAAGGCGTCGTCGAAGAAGACGTCGGCGAAACCCTCGTCACCATCGAGTCGCCCGAAGCCCCGAACGGTCACGCCCTCGGTCTCCAGCGGGACCAAGAAGTACGTCAGCCCGCGATGACGCTCGCTCTCGGGATCGCTGCGAAAGAGTCCGAAGAGATGAGTGCAGAAGGCCCCGCGCGTCGTCCAGGTCTTCTGTCCGCTCAGTCGCCATCCTGCGTTGGCTTCATCGCGCACCGCGCGACTCACGATCGAGGCGAGGTCACTCCCCGACCCCGGCTCAGACCAGCCTTGGCACCACGTCTCTTCACCCGACGCCATGGGAAGGAGATACCGATCTTGTTGTTGCGGCGTGGCGAAGGCGAAGAGTGACGGCGCGAGGAGAAAGATCCCGTTTTGGGTGACGCGCTGGGGCCCCTGGGCTCGGTAGTACTCCTCTTCGAAGATGATCCACTCCCACACCGTGGCGCCTCGCCCTCCATATTTGGCGGGCCAGGAGACGACCGACCACCTGGCGTCAAAGAGTTGCCGCTCCCACTCGAGGTGACGAGCGAATCCTTCGCGCGTGTCGCCGGAAGGGAGATCTCCTGGGGGAACGTGTCGTTCGAGCCACAGCCGTGCCTCCTGTCGAAAGGAGGCTTCGCTGGGAGTGTCCGATAATTCCATGTAGTCCTTAAGCGCCGTCAGTGGAGCGAGCGAGAGTTTCGAAGCGGTGAGTCGATACGCGGCCGGTCAGTGCGAGCGCGCCGTCGTTATAACTGCTTCGTTCGAACGCGGGCCTTCACGTTGTGGTCGAGGAACGCGAGGTCAACACCGGGGGAGACGAAACCGCGAAGAAAGACGCGGCAGCAGTCCTCGGCCAGGGCACTGTAGTCATACTCGTCGGACGACTTGAACCATCGAACGGTGAGCCAGATGGAGTCCCGAAGAAGGTGATACACGAGCCAGGTGGGAACGTCGGAGCGAAGCGTCCCGTCGCTGACGCCCGCGTCGAGGACGCTCAACCAGGCCGTGCGAACTTCGTTGGCCTTCTTTTGCACGTGTTCAAATCGCTTCGAGTTACGAATGTAGTTCACGTCGTTCTGATAGATCTCGGCCGCATGCATGTGAGTCGAGGTGCTCTCGAGTGAGGCGTGAACCAAGCCGCGGAGTTGTTCAATCACTCCGACCGGCTGGCTGAGTACCGCGTCATAGCGGTTGACCAGATCGTCCAGAAAGCTCACCATGATCTCGTCAACAATGGCGTCCTTCGAGGGGAAGTAGTGGTAGAGGCTCCCCGAGAGAATGCCCGCGGCCTCACCGATCTCGCGCACGGTGGTCGTACTGATGCTCGTCTGGGCGAAGAACTCCGCGGCCACTTCGACAATGCGCAACCTGCGGTCCTGCGTTACCTCAGGCTCCTCCTTGGAATTCGTCATCTCGCTGTACTCCGCCTCTTCAGTTGTGGGGGCTGCTCACGCCATTTCAATTTTGTCTCTGAAACTAATTCACAATCGCTGTTGCATCGCGCTGGGGGGCAAAAATCGTTTGACACGTCACTCATGAACGATCCCGTCGATTCGCCGGACCGCGTCGAGGGCCTCTCTCAGTATGCGCTCGAACAGCTCCGCTACCGACACGACCTCGTCAATCACGCCCACCACCTGCCCGGTGGGAAGTATCCCGGCGTCCTGGCCGTCGACCAGAGCGGCCTTGGTGAGCATGGGGGCGTTGGCGGCCATGAGGACCTGACTCCACGAGAGGTCGCTGTCGCGGTGCATCGACGCACCACTCTTCATCAGGCGCCTCAGTGACGTATCGCCCACCTTGCGAAAAGCGAGGGACGACCGTAGGGCGGTGAGCGCCTTTCGCACCGTGGACGACTCCAGTCGATTGATGAAGTCGGTTCGAATCACTCGTTGGGGACGTCCGTCGATCGAGGTGGTGACCACGGTCTCTAAGACACCCGTCTTCAGGTAGCGCAGCTTGATGTCGTCGGGCACGTGGCTTTCCTTGGTGAGGAGGAATCGCGTACCCATCGCCACGCCGTCGGCGCCGAGCGCCAGCGCTGCGACGAACCCTCGACCGTCGTTGATTCCTCCCGCGGCGATGACCGGGATCTGTCCGCCCACCGCGTCCACTACTTGAGAGACCAACAGGCTGGTCGGTACGACGCCCGTGTGACCGCCGCCCTCGGCGCCCTGCGCGATGACCGCGTCAATGCCCAACTCCGCCACCTTCTGAGCGTGTCGCAGGGCGCCGATGGTGGCTACCGTGCGCACGCCGCCCTCGTGGAGCCGTTGGATCACGCCCTTTGAAGGTGCACCAGCGAAGGAGACGACCGGAATCTTTTCCGCGATGGCCAAATCGATCCGCTGTTCGATATCGGGCAGATCAGGCGACAGGTTGAGGCCGAAAGGTTTGTCCGTGCGCTCTTTCACCCGTTGGATGGCCTGCTCTAACTCCGCGTAGTTCATCGTCGAGGAAGCGAGAATGCCAAAACCGCCCGCGCTGCTGGTGGCGGCCGTGAGACTCGCTCCCGCCACCCAACCCATACCCGTTTGCACGATGGGATAACGCACGCCAAGGAGCGTGGACGCTCTGGTCGTAAAGACGGCGCCGGGGTCCTTCTCGGGGACCGCGTTCTCGTTCACCAACCCATCTTCCTTTGGCCACTCGCCCACTTCTGGGAAGTTTGATGGCATCTTGCTACGATATCAAACAAGCGCTTGCTATGGAACGGGAGGCCCCGCTTGGGCACTCCCCAGAACTTAGATTTAGACGGGCGGGAATGACAACTGTGCATCGAACCCAAGACTGCGAGCACCAGTCACCGTTGACACGAACTCACTGACGAATGCTTGTCGGGACGAAAACATGAGGAAACACTAAGTGGGCGACGACGTCGAACTAACAACGATCCCCGCCGCGTTCAACGCGACCGCGATGAAGTATCCCGACGCCGAGGCCGTGGTATTTGGGGCCACGCGGTTGACCTACCTGGAGTTGGCTGACCGAGTGCGCCTCGCCGCGCGAGCCCTGTTGGCCAGTGGTGTATCCAAGCGGGACCGGGTGGCTGTGTGGGCACCGAACTCCGATCAGTGGGTGGTGATGGCCCTGGCCATTGTCTCGACCGGCGCCATCGTCATTCCGGTTAACACACGACTGAAGGGAGCCGAGGCCCGCTACATCTTGGAGGCCAGTCGAGCGTCGCTGGTCTTCATCGACGACGGCTTTCTCAACCTCGCTCTGATCGACATGTTGCGCGAAGGAAGCGAGGCGCCGAGTCTTACGTCGCCCGTCTCGTTGCTACCCGAACTCAAAGAGATCGTGGTGTTCGCTGCCTCCCCGGCATCGCACGTCACCACGTTCGACCAGTTCCTCGCTAGGGCCGAGCGAGTTGCGGGCTCGATCTTGGACGAGGCCGTCGCCTCCGTCGTTCCGAGCGACGTCTCGGACATCATCTTCACCTCCGGTACGACCGGCCGACCCAAGGGGGCAGAGCTCCTGCACGGACAGACCGTGCGCCTCTACACCTACTGGAGCGACACCGTGGGGCTACAGCCCGGCGACCGCTTCTTGGGCGTTAATCCCTTCTTTCACTGCTTCGGCTACAAAGCCGGCCTTCTGGCCTCGCTCATGCGGGGCGCCACGCTGTTGCCCGTGTCGGTCTTCGACGCGGTCAACACCATGGCCCTCATCGAGGCCGAGAACATCAACATCGCCCCGGGTACGCCCACCTTGTACATCTCGCTGCTCGACCACCCGCGCCGAGGCGAGTTCGACCTCTCCTCACTGCGGGTGGCGGTGACCGGAGGGTCGGTGGTGCCCACCGCCCTCATACGGCGAATGCGCGGTGACCTTGGCTTTCGCACCGTGATCAACGCCTACGGCCTGACCGAGTCCTGCGGCTTCGCGACGAGTTGTCACGCCGACGACTCCGACGAGATCATCGCCAACACCTCGGGCCGTGCGGTCGAGGGAACCGAGGTGGTGATATCGAGCGTGAACGGAGAGCTACTCGGTCCCGGCGAACCGGGCGAGGTACTGGTGCGCGGGTACAACGTCATGGCCGGGTACTTCGAGAACCCCGAGGCCACCGCCCGCACCATTGACTCGCAGGGCTGGTTGCACACCGGTGACATTGGGGTACTAGACGAGGACGGCAACCTCAAGATCACCGATCGAACGAAGGACATGTACGTCGTCGGTGGCTACAACACCTACCCGGCCGAGATCGAACAGGTCATCATGCATCACGAGGCCGTCTCCGAAGTAGCCGTCATCGGAGTCGCGGACGACCGCATGGGCGAGGTCGGCCTGGCCTACGTGGTACTGCGACCCCACGCCGAACTTACCGACCGCGACCTGATTGAGTACTGCCGAGAGCGCATGGCCAACTACAAGGTCCCTCGCTTCGTCCAGGTCGTGCCGTCACTGCCACGCAACGGCTCGGGAAAAGTCGACAAACTCACGCTGCGGAAAAACGCGGCGAGCGACGTGGGATGACTCGCTCTCGCGTCAGATGAAGGAGTACGGCCGTGGATCGACTTAAGGGGCGAGTGGCGCTGGTCACCGGAGGCGCACGGGGCCAAGGGCGATCGCACGCGCGAGCGCTGGCCCGCGCCGGAGCCACCGTCATCATCGGTGACATCGACACGCAGATCGCGACCGTTCCCTACCCTCTCGCCACGCGAGAGGAACTCGTCGGCACCGTCAAAGAGATAACCGAGGAAGGCGGGAGAGCCTTCGGATTCACGCTCGACGTGCGCGACGCCGAGGCCGTGCGTCGCCTGATCGACACCGTGGTTGCGGAACACGGCGCGTTGGACATCCTGGTCGCCAACGCGGGCGTCTGCAGTTTCTCTGCGATCGATGAACTCGGCGATGACGCCTGGCACGACACCGTCGAGACCAACCTGAGCGGCGTGTTCTACTGCCTTCGAGCGGCGCTGCCCCACATGAAGCAGCAACGTTACGGGCGCATTGTGGCCACGTCCTCCGGCGCGGGCCGCGCGGGCATGGCCAACCTCGGCCACTACGCGGCCACCAAGTGGGGCCTCATCGGTCTCATCAAGTCCGTCGCGCTGGAGACCGCCACCTATGGCATCACGGCCAACGTCATCTGTCCCACCTCGGTGGCCACGCCCATGGTCCTCAACGACTCGACCTTTCGGCTCTTCTGTCCCGATATTGATCACCCCACCATCGAGGACGCGCGCCCTCGATTCGAAGCGCTGACCCCCATGGGCGTGCCGTGGCTCGAGCCCGAGGACGTAACGAGAGCCCTCATGTACTTCGTCGATGATCCCGGCCTCACCAGCGGCACCGTGCTGGAGATCAACTTGGCGACCTCGGCGAGCCGACTCTAAGTCGTCCCTTTCGCCGCAGCGGCTAGGGGCTAGTGGGCAGGTTGGTCCAGCCGCGTCCATCCGATCGCTCGTACCAACCACTCGCCGCGGTCGTTCCCCCGTCGACCGGTATCACGTGACCGGTGACGAAACTCGAGAGGTCGCTGGCGAGAAAAAGCACCACGTTCGCGCAGTCCTCCGGTCGGCCAAAGCGTCCGAGGGGCACCCACTGGCGCACCAGCGCGGGATCGCGACCACCCAGCATGACGTCGGCTGGCGTCTGCAACGTGTCCATGAGGTCGGGAGCAATCGCGTTGACGCGAACCCCGTCGCGCCCCAGTTCGACGGCCATGCTTCGCGTGAACGCGTTGATGCCGGCGTTGAAGGCCGAGTAGACCGCGTTCGCGGGAATGCCTCGAAAGGCTTCCACGGTGGAGACGTTGACGATGCTCCCCGACCCTTGTCGCACCATGGCCGGCGCGAGCGCGTGGGTGCAAGCAAACACGTGCTCCAGGTTTATGGCGTAGAGGGCGTCCCAGCGCTCCGGCGAACTCTTGAGGAATCGACCCGCCGGTCGATAGTCGCCGACGTTGTTCACCAGCACGTCCACGCGACCCTCGGCCACACCGAGCGCCGCTTCGGCCAGCGCCTCCACCACGTCGTAGGAGCGGATGTCGCCGAGAACGCAGGTAGCGGAGCCTCCCGCTGCTTCGATGGCACGTGCCGTCGCCGCTAACAGCGACTCCTCGATGTCGTTCACCACCACGTGCGCGCCTTCGCCCGCTAAGCGACTCGCGATAGCTGCGCCAATGCCGCCACCCCCGCCGGTCACCACGGCGACTTTGTCGCTCAGCAGTCCCTGTTTCACGCTCACGCCGAGAGGCCAAAGGCCGTAGCGAAATTCGTCATCTCATCGAGGGCTTCGTCGAGCTCCTTCGTAGGCGAGGCCTGAAGGATCATGCGGTCCACCCCGGCCTCTTCCGCCACGCGGATGGCCTCATGGTCTGTTCGTGAGAGCAGCCCGCTTACGGTGAGTTCGAGCGCGCCAGGGTCACGTCCCGCCTCTTCCGCACAACGACGCATGAGCGCCGCGGCCTCGGCGAACTGGCCGGGATCGAGGCCCAGCGGTTGCAGGCCGTCTCCGCGCTGACCCGCTCGACGGGCCGCGGCTTCGCTGTGTCCACCAATGTGAATCGGCACCGTGCCACGAGTCGGCTTGGGAAACGAGTGCGTGTGATCGAACGAGAAGAACTCTCCCTCGAACGACGCCCCGTCCGGACCACTCTCGGCCCATAGGGCTCTCATGACGTCGATGGCCTCGTCGGCACGACGACCCCGCGACGAGAAGTCGACACCGCACGCCTCGACCTCCTCTTTCATCCACCCCACCCCCACGCACAGTCGTACTCGACCCTGTGACAGGCAGTCGAGGGTGGCCACGCGCTTGGCGAGATCCACGGGATGGTGATTCGAGATAATCAGCACGCCCGTGGCCAAGACGATTCGTTCGGTCTTGGCCGCGAGGAAGCTCAACAAGTCCAGCGGATCGGGGATCGGGCAGTCGTCCGGTAAGGGCATGCGGCCCGAGCGGGAGTAGGGGTAAGTGCTTTTCGTGTCCGACACCACCACGGTGTGCTCCACCACTACGAGCGACTCGTATCCCAGCTCATCCGCGCGCACCGCAAAGCCCGCCATCCACTCGGGATCGGCGGTGACTCCGGACACGACTGGAGGAAAGATCCCGAATTTCATGATGACGTCCTCATTTCCCTCAGGGTCTTCGTCCTTGTCGTGGCGATCGCCGACAGTTAAAACAACCAAGCGCTTGCTGTGTCAATATAGCCAACGACCGAGAGGGATTCCCATGACGGACATTGAAGAGAGACTGGCGGCCCTCGAAGCTCGCGAGGAGATACGTCAGATCTGCGCTCGCTACGCCCTGGCTCTTGATAGCCGCGACGTGCCGACGCTGGCCTCACTGTTCGTCGATGACGTGGGCACTCTGGGCGGTGGCGTCGGTCGCGACGCACTCGCCGCTTGGTTCAACGAGATCCTTCGTCCCTATACGACGACGTTTCACCTCATTGGCAATCACGTCATCGATCTGGTGGACGCCGACCACGCGACCGGCGTCGTTTACTGCCGCCCGGAGCACGAGGTCGGCAGTCTCTGGATCGTCATGGCCCTGCAGTACTGGGATCGCTACGAACGCCGCGACGGGCACTGGTACTTCAAGAGCCGAAGTGTCCACGCCTTCTACGCGTGCGACGTGAACGAAAGTCCCCTCGACGCGCCGGGTCGCTTCCACTTCCCGAACAATCCCTTCATCACGAAGGCCGATCTCCCGGAGCGCTTCGAGAGTTGGCGGTCGTATTGGCAAGAAGGTTCGACAACGTGACGACCGGTTCCGCGTCGAGCTCACCCAAGCCCCTCGCCCCCCACCCCGAACGAACGGCCCACGAACTGCTGCGCTGGGCGGCCGACGAGTACCCGGAGCGCGACGCCTACGTCGATTCGAGCGGCGAACATCTGACCTTTGCCCAGTGGGAGCGAGCCGCCGACGGCACGGCCTTCGCCCTGGCCGAACTCGGTGTCACGGTGGGAGACGTGGTCGCTTTGATTCTTCCCTCGTGCATTGACTACGCCATCTGCTTTCAAGCCGCCATGCGGCTCGGCGCGATCACCTCGGGAATCAATCCTCGCCTAGGACCGGCCGAGGTGGCGAGCATCTTGGCGCGAAGCGAGCCCCGCGTGGTGATTAGTGAGGACGATCGACCAGTCGAGGGCCCGTTTCGTTCCCTCGCCCGATCGGAACTACGAGCCCTACGCACGCTCGATCGACCCGCGAACCTGCCGGCGCCCCAAGTCGATCGGCTCCTCGCGGTCGTATGGACGAGTGGCACGACCGGAGTGCCGAAGGGCGCGCTGTTCGATCACCGCAATCTGGCCGCCGTCTCCGCCGGGGCCGGTCCCCTTCGCGGGCCGTTTGACTGTCGCGTGGCACCGACTCCGTTCGCCCACGTCGGGTACATGGTGCACCTAAGCGAAGAGATCGCCTACGCCATCACCACGGTGATCCCGCCCACGCCGTGGAAAGCCGAGGCCGTGTTGGCTCAAATGGCTCGTGAGAAGGTGACCGTAGGTCAGGGCGTGCCCTCGCAGTGGCGTCTCCTGCTCGACCGGCCCGAGTTCGACGACACCGACCTCTCCGCCCTTCGCATCTGTGGAACCGGGGGCGCTCCAGTACCGCCCAGCCTGATTCACGAGATGAACGAGCGCCTGGGTTGTCCCGTCGTGATCGGTTACACCAGCACCGAGGCGGCGCTGACGACGGGGTCGCTGCCCGAGGATGAGCCAGAGTTGATCGCGCGCACCGTCGGGCGGGCCCGCGAGAACGTGGGCGTGCGCGTCGTCAGCGACGAGGGCGCGGTACTCGAGCCCGGCGAGTTCGGCAACATCCAGTGCAGCTCACCGGCCATGATGCGCGCCTACTGGCGTGATCCCGCGACGACGCGAGTCGTACTCAGTGAGGACGGTTGGCTCGACACCGGGGACTTGGGTTCACTCGACGCGAACGGCTACCTGACCCTCGGCGGCCGTCGCAGCGAGATGTACTTGCGCGGGTCGTACAAGATCTACCCGGTCGAAGTCGAACGAGTGATCTCCGAGATGCCGGCCGTGGCCCAGGCCGCCGTCGTTCCCAAGGCCGACCCCGTGCTCGGCGACGTGGGTGTCGCCTTCATTGTGCCCGCACCGAATGAGCCACCACCATCGCTGGCTGAAATTCGCGAGTGGACGCAGCGATCGATCGCTGACTACAAGGCCCCCGACCTCATCGAGATCGTCGACGCCATGCCACTGACCTCGGTCGGCAAAGTCGACAAGCGCGCTTTAGGCGAGCGCGCCCGCGATCTCTCTCGCCCGTCCTGAGCACCGCTCAGACACCACCGACGTAGAGGATCTGCATGGCGTAGAGCAACGCCGGCTTGTCCGAGCCCTCCACGCCCACTTCCACCTCGCGGGTTAAGAGAGTGCCGCGAGGCTTGGCCTCGGCGCGCACCACGCGACTGCGGGCGTGGATGGCCGAGCCCGACGGCACGGGCGCCAAGAATCGCAACTTCTCCGCTCCGTAGTTCACGGCGCTGGCGTGACCCACGATGCGCAGCGCGTCGTCGGGAACCAGGCGCGGGATCAGTGAGAGCGTGAGAAACCCGTGCGCGACCGGACCGCCGAAGGGACTCTCTTTTTTGGCTCGTTCGACGTCCACGTGAATCCACTGGTGATCGCCGGTCAGGTCGGCGAACTCGTTGATCATCTCTTGGGTGACGAGTATTGAATCACTCCACCCGCCGAACTCTCCGACCTGCTCGTTCAGTCCCTCCAAGTCATCGAAGCGAACCTCAGCCATAGTGTTTCATCTCACTTTCACTTTGTTGAAGGGCTTAGCCGAGTGTGATCTGGCGACGGGCGATGCGCCAGGCGCCGTCGTCGTAGCGAACGGTGTCGTGGTAGTAGCCCATGTTGAATAGCTCGGGCGAGGTCGTGGTTTCGCGCCAGAAGGACCAGTAGGAGTCGGCGGTGGCCGTGGTGGCGTCCTCGATGTGAATCATCATCGTCGTGATGACGTGGCGCGTCGCGCTGCCCGGACCCGTCACGCCTTCACTGCGACGCGCGCGTGCGCCGTCGAGGATGTCGGCGCGGCCCCGCCGAGGACCACCCGGAAACTCCCACGACGCGTCTGGGGTAAAGGAAAGGATGTACTCATCCAGATCTCCGTGGTCGGCCAGCTGGGCCGTGCGGGCGATCAGATTGCGAATCTCCAACTCGGCCTCGACGTGGGCGAGTCCGCTCAATTCTCGACTCGTCACGACGGTCTGCTCCTCCCACTCATCAATCTCAACGTCCTTCAAATCGGTTCGGGCGACCTTGCACGAACGCGGTGACACCCTCTTGGGCGTCGGTGGTGTTCATGATCATCTCCTGCGCTAACGCCTCTTCAAAGAGCGCGGTCTCACGGTCAGAATCGAGGGCCCGATTGGCCAAACGCTTCATCAGTCCGAGGGCCACGGTAGGACCCTGCGCGAGAACGTTTGCTACCTCCTCGGTGCGCGCCGCCAGACGCTCGCGCGGCACCACCTCGGTGACCAAGCCGTACTCGCGGGCCTTCTCGGCGCTGATCCGCTCCCCTAAAAGCATCAACTCTTTGGCCCGCTGTAGGCCGGCCAAGCGGGTGAGGAGATAGGCCGTGCCTCCGTCGGGCACCAGGCCTCGGCGAACGAAGACCTCGATAAAACTAGCTTCCTCGGCCATGATCACGAGGTCGCAGGCGAGGGCCAGTTGCACGCCAATGCCGGCGGCCGTGCCTTGCACCGAAGCGATCACGGGCTTTTGGCAGTCCTGAATGGCGGGAAGCAGCCGATTGGCTCCGTAGGTGATCATTTTCATCACCGAACCGGCCGCGAGCTCGTTCTCCACTTCGACGGCGTCCAAATCGGCTCCGGCCACCCGGAGGTCGGCGCCGCCGCAGAAGTGGGTGCCGGTGGACGCCAGAACGACAACTCGCACCTCTCGGTTGTGATCGCACTCGCCGAGCACATCAATGAGGCCGTTTCTCTGCCGAGGGGTCAGCGCGTTCGCCACGTCGGGACGGTTCAATCGAAGCCAGGCCACACCGTCGTCCACCCGAAAGAGCAACTCCCCTTCGGCGAGCTGCTGGTCGACGCTCACGCTCGCAGCCCGGGGGCTCGGGTTTTGAAGACGTCAGTCGCGAACACCGTGCCGAGTTTGGTAGCGTCCCATCGCTTCTCGCCACTGGCCACTTCCACCGCTTCGGTCCAGCCCTCCATGAGATAGATCCGGTCACGGAGTACACGAATCACCTGCCCCGTAACGTGTTGAGCTTCGTCGCTGGCGAGCCACGCGACCACCGGCGAACTACCGGCCGGGTCCATCGGGTGATACTCCTCGTCACCTAGATTGTTGGCCTCAAACGCGCCGTCGAACCCGGGGATGGTGGCCGTGAGTCTGGTCAGTCCCCCTGGTCCAATCGCGTTCACCGTAACGCCGATGCTGTACAGCTCAAGACTGGTGGTGAGCGTCAGGCCGACCAGTGCCGCCTTCGCGGTGGCGTAGTTACTCTGACCGAAGTTTCCCACGAGCCCCGCTCCTGAGGTCGTGTTGATAATGCGACCGCGCACCGCCTGGTTCGTCGCCTGGGCGACCTCGCGCCAGTGAATCGCCGCGAAGTGCGTCATCAACCACGAGCCCCGTAGGTGTACGCGCACCACCACGTCAAAGTCATCCGGCGTCATCTTCCAGACCACCCGGTCGCGCACGATCCCCGCGTTGTTCACCACGATGTCGAGGCGCCCAAATGTTTCCACCGCTTGACGAACCATCGCTTCGGTGTCGCCTTCGTCACCGACGTCGCCGTAGTTAGCGACGGCCGCTCCGCCACGATCCGTTATTAAGCCCACGGTCTCGTCGGCGTCTTTTCCCTTACCTACACCGTCGACGGTGGAGCCCAAGTCGTTCACCACCACGGACGCGCCGTGCTTCGCCAACTCCAACGCGTGACCCCGACCGATGCCGTGACCGGCGCCCGTGACAATGGCCACCTTTCCCTCGAGTAAGCGACTCACCTTTTTCCTTTCCGCTCGCCGCGACGTCGGCGACGATAGAGAATCCACGTCGGCATCGGCTCTGCGCTAAACCCCTGCACCATATCCTCTTCGCGCCAGCGTCAGTCTCGGCCCAGGATGGTCGTACCCGCCGAGGAGAACCACCCGCCCGTACCATTGACGCAGGCCAGCTCCGCTCCGGGCACTTGGCGCGCGCCACACTCTCCGCGCAACTGACGCACCGCTTCGACCAACAAGAAGATGCCGCGCATCCCGGGGTGACTGCACGACAGTCCCCCGCCGTCCGTATTCGTCGGCAGGGCCCCGCCCACGCGCAGCGTTCCGTGCTCGACGAAGGCGCCGCCCTCTCCCTTCTGACAGAAGCCCAGCCCTTCCAGCGTCAGCAGCACCGTGGGCGTGAAGGAGTCGTAAACCTGGCACACATCGATGTCGGCCGGCGTCACCCCCGCGCGACCAAAGGCCTCTCGACCCGACTGGACGCACGGCGACTCAGTAAAGTCCACCCACTCACTCATGGTGGTGTGCGAGATGGCCTCTCCCGTGCCGAGCACCCACACCGGCGTCTTCGCGGCGTCGCGCGCCCGCTCTTCACTGGTCACGATGATCGATCCACCGCCGTCGGAGCGGATGCAGCAGTGCAGCTTGGTCAGCGGGTCCGCGATCATGGCCGACTCCTGCACGTCATCGATGGTGATGAGGTCGCGGTAGTAGGCGTCGGGGTTGAGCGACGCGTTAAAGCGCGCCGACACGGCGATCTCGGCCAGCTGCTCGATGGTGGTGCCGAACTCGTACATGTGGCGCATCGCCGCCATGGCGTAGCGAGCGACCAAGGTGTGGCCGTAGGGGATCTCGAACTGCTCGGCCCCTCTCCCCCCGTACGTCAAGTTCGCGGACCGTGTTCCGCGCTTTAGGTCGGCCCGGGCGGTGGAGCCGTAGGTGATGGCGATGACGTCGGCCATCCCGCTGGTGATGGCCGACACCGCGTGTTGCACCATGAACTCCCACGCGCTGCCGCCCACGTTGGTTCCGTCCACCCAGCGCGGCTTGAGACCCAGGTAGTCGGCCACCTCAATCGGCGCCAACACCCCGGTACCGGTCGACATGAACCCGTCTACGTCATCGCGGGTGAGGCCAGCGTCCTCGAGAGCTCGCGCCGTCGCCTGATAGTGCAACTCGTAGGCCGTCTTGTCGTCCACACGACCGCAGTCCGACAACGCCGCCCCCACGATGGCCACTCGCTTGGCGGTACTCGTCGAACTCATCGATGTCCTCTTGCTTGCTTTGGGCGGCGCGGCGGCCCGTTACGGTGCCCAATGTAACGGATGACGCCAGCGACCTCGGGGCCGTAGAGTCGTCGGATGCTTCGAAACGAGACACCACGATGAGTGATCAACGATATTTGGCGCCGGTCTCCGATCCGAGCACCGAGGAGTTTTGGAGTGCGGCGACTCGCCGTGAGTTGCTCATCAAATCCTGTGATACGTGCGGTCGATCTCACTTCTACCCCCGACCGTTCTGCCCATTTTGCTGGAGTTCCGAGGTGCGCTGGGTCAGGTCAAGTGGACGCGCGCACGTCTACTCGTACTCGGTCGTGCGTCAGAACGACGCCGCGATGTTTAGGGACCGTGTTCCCTACGTGGCCGCCATCGTGGAGTTGGCCGAGGGTCCGCGCATGATGACGAATCTGGTTGACGTCGAGCCGTCCGAGGTGCGGATCGGTACGCCGGTGATCGTTGACTTCGCGCCCGCGGGCGAGGATGGTGCGTCTCTCGTTCCCGTGTTTCGTTTGGCCTCTTTGCCAGCCGCGGCGGGGTGACGAGTAACGTCACTTCCTGAAACGTGGATATCCACTCGATTCGAACACTGGAGAAGCGTGGCGATAGATGAACTGAGAGAGACGTCGAGTACACCCGAGTACGAGTTCGGGCGCCCGCTCGATGGCGTGCGTGTACTCGCGATTGAGCAACTTCAGTCGCTACCCGTCGCTACCCAAATGATGGTTCGTCTGGGCGCCGACGTGGTGAAAGTGGAGCCGGTGAAGACCGGCGAGACCGGGCGTCTCTCGCTGCCCGCCGTGACCGACACCTCCGGACGCCAGGCGGGCGCCACCTTTCTTCGCTACAACCTGGGCAAGCGAAGCATCGCCGTCGATCTAAAAAATCCCAAGGGCCGCGACCTCATTCTCTCCCTCACACCACACTTCGACGTGATCTGTGAGAATTTGGGACCTCAAAAGGCGAACCGTCTGGGCCTCGGCTACGACGTGCTCGACGCCATCAATCCGAGAGTGATCGTGGCCTCGCTCTCAGGATTCGGTAACGAGGGCGACTCGCCGTACGCGAGTTGGCCGGCCTACGCGGCCGTCGCCGAGTCGATGTCCAGCGGCTACGAGTACGGCCGCCGGGCTCACCAACTGCCGGTGATGAATCCGCTCGGCGGCGTGGGCGACACGGGCACCGGTCTGTTCATGCTGATCGGGATCTTGGCCGCGCTGCGCCACCGCGACCTCATGGGACGCGGCCAGTACATCGACGTCTCCATGTTGGATTCCATGATTTCAATCTGTGACGTTCCGGCCAACTACTCGTCGCTCGGCCTGGTGCGAGACCCCAACGAGGACCGGCGTATCCCCATCATCAACAACGCCTTCGAGGCGAGCGACGGCTGGTTCATGATGATGGTGGCGCGCGCTCATCAGTTCGTGCGACTGGCGGAACTGTTGGGACACCCCGAGTGGCTCGAGGACCCGCGTCTCGCCGATCCCTGGGGTTGGGTCGACCATATGGACGAGATCCTGAGGCCGGCCATCAACGAGTGGGCCGGCACGCGCACCAAGTTAGAGGTGGCCACCCTCTTGGCCGAGGCGGGTATCCCGTCGGCGCCCGGCTACACCGCCGAGGATCTCATCGCCGATCCCCATGTCAAAGCGCACCACATGCTCATTGAGGTCCCCCGCACCGATGGGGTCGAAAAGCCCTTTCTGGTCGCCGGCAATCCCATCAAAATGTCGCGCGTCGGCGAAGTGACGGACGGATATTTCCCGAATGTCGGTGAGCACACCAGTGAGGTTCTCCGCGAGGTTCTAGGTATGGACGACGCGGCGATCGCGGAGTTGCGCGAACAAGGGGTCGTTGAATAGCGCGACGTATTTCGGCGTGAACTATCGACCACGCCGTGCCCTAGTGGTGGTCGGGCGTCTCGATTTGGTCGCTGAAGGCTGGCTGACGATGAGTGCGAAACGGGCTGAGCGGTGCGTCGACCATGAGGAAGCGATTGAACGACTCCGTGATCTCGCGACGGTGCGATACCCATTGCTTCATCAGAGAACTGCTGCGTTGTCCGCCTTCGAGGTCGGCCCAGCGTTCCCAGGTGGGTATGGCCCACACCGCGAAGCACTCTGAGTCGTTGGACATAAACGTCTCCCAGGCGCCCGCAAGTTCCCACCCGAACTCTGCGTAGGCGGGAACCGCCCTTTGACGAAGCAGTTCTAAGTACTCGCCTGACCTGCCAGGAGCCACGGTCACGTGTTCGTGGGCGTAGGCCTCGCCGGTAACGCCGTCGGCGCAGAGTTCTTCGATGGTTCGCGTCCATGGCGCGGGACGTAGCAACCGGTCGTGGCCTCCACTTCGGAACTCCGCGGCCTTCGCCCACCACTGCGCCAGGTGCGGGTCCTGCATCCCCGGGCCGCTGCACTCGTGTCGAAACGACCTGGCCATTCCTTGAAGGCCCGCCTCTTCCCAAATATTGACGACTTGGGGCCAGTACCCCGTGGAACCGAGTACTCCCCAGACGCCGTAACACAGTTGGTCGCGCTCTTGCTGTGCGCGAGGACTGAAGTTGGCGGTCATGTGATGCATGTAGTTCGCCCGGTTGTGACCAATGATGTCGATGTACTCGTGGATGTAAATCTTCTCGTTCACCGTGCGGCCCCTTCGCGACTGTTCCTACATCGTGACACTTGACAACGTCAAACAAAAATTCTCGACCAAGCGTCATCGGCCGGAGAGAAAAAGACGGTCGTCAGTTTCATCGAACGGTGGAGCCACGCGCCCTCGACGCGGACGTACTCGTCGTCCTCGATCCCGCACATCCAATAGGACTCATCGCCGCGTCGACACGGGCTTAAAAGGTCCCACCGCCCCGTCGCCGTTTCCCCGTCCACTTCGATGCGTGGATTCAAAAAGAAGTGACGCGAGAACGCAAATGCGGTGTGGCGAAGTCGACTCGCTATGGCCTCGCGCCCTAGCGAGACTCCCAGTCCCGGACCACCGTCCCAGCAACCATCGGGAGTAAAGAGTTCCGAGATCTTCTTAGCAATGTCGGCCAGAGTTCGCTCGTCCACCACGGCCCCCGCCGCAAAACGTTGATCCACCAACTCTGCGTAACGAGCTTTCATCGCCTGAATGGCGAGAACGCTCTCGGTGGCGCCGAGACGACGTCGCAGCTCGGCGACCTCCTCGGCCAGATCGTTCAGTGTCATGGTGAACCAATCTGCCACGTTTCTCGCTAAAGATGCTCATCGCCGCCTTGTCGAGCGTCAACGACTAACTCCCGCCGGGAGTGCGTCGGCAACGACGATGTAGGTCGCGCCTACGCCGGGACGACGAAGGGGAAGTTCCCGTTTCGGAGTTTTTCCGCCGTCGCCGGTTTGAGCCCAGCCGGTACGGCCTCATTCACGACGAGAGAGAGCATCGCTTCGGGCGCATTATCGGCCAACGTTCGACCGTTGTGGCCCGCGAACCCGAACGTCGCGGGCGTGCCCACCACGAAGGGCAACACGTCGGGGAAAAGAGTCCGAGCGACGGCGTCGCCGTACGCTTCGGGCTGGTCGCTCGTTCCACTCGCGGCGACGACCTTGCTGATGAGGCCCGCGATCTGGGCGCCGACCGCGTTGAAGTCTTCGGAGGGGTGCCTCGTATCGGCGGGGTTAGAAAAGTCGGTGTCATCGGGCCAGAAGATGGGCCACATCATGGGCCGCCCGGCGCGATTGATCTGGCGCCAGCCCCCCGCGTCGGTGGCGAGTTTCGTCGCGCACCATACGCCGATGTGGGAACCCTCGCAGAGTTGCGGATTCGACGTCGGCACTTCAAGAACGATCGTCTCGACGGTGGTATTGGCGAAACTGTTCTGGGCCTTGGTGGGATCCCATGAGGAGAGGTCCGCCGCGGTTCCGTTTTTCACGGCCGCGTTCACGATCGAGAGAAGCGACAGGTCAATGTAAAAAGAGTCGATCGCGCGACCGGCCCACAGACGGGCGTCCGCGCTCTTGGCCACTTCTCCCGTACGGCCCTCTAACACCAGTTCGCCTTCGGCGGCGTCGTCTCGCGCGGAGTCCCCAGTAAGAACGTGGAGTTTTATACTCTGTTGTCCGCTTTCTTCGGGGTCGGCGAAACTCACTCGATAGGTCAGGGCCTCGAACTCAGCGCCATCGAAGTGCACTTTGAACTCGTAGCGAGCTTCAGAGTGAAACCCCGGACGGACCTTGGCTCCGGTGATCGTAGAGTTGACGTCCATGATGAACACGGTGCTGGCGTCGCCTGAAAAGACGTACAGGTCATCTATGTACAGCTGGCCGTTCTGACTGGCGAGTGGGGTATCAAGATGGTGGGACACGGAAAGCCTCTCTTTATCGTCGTCGCAAGTGAATCGAAGTTCGCTTGCTCTCTGTGGCGCGATCGAGGCACCGCGGTGACCCTCCGCAAGGCCGAATTGTAACGAGCAACGCCGGTGTTTGCTCGGGGCGAGTGAAGATTGTTGCGGCTCGGTCGCGTTCTAGTCACTCCCTTCCGTCGAAACTTTGAGCAACGTCGCGAGAGTTGGCGGTCACGCCATCTGCGCCCGGCGTGATCTGGGCTAAATCTGTTTCTGGACTTAGTCCGGAACGTGATACTCTCGTTTTCCGTGACCCTGATCTCCGCGGACGACCTTCGCCAGCACGGCCTTCAGGCCACGGCTCAGCGCATGGCCGTCATGAGGGCTGTCTCCCATCACCCTCACCTAAGCGCCGATGACGTCGTCGAAAAGGCGCAACTCGACATAGGAACTATCTCGCGACAGGCCGTCTACGACGCCCTCAACGTCCTGGTTGAAAAAGGTCTCGTACGGCGCATTCAACCGGTCGGATCGCCCGCGCGATACGAGGACCGCGTAAACGACAACCACCATCACCTGATCTGTCGACTCTGCGGCGAGGTAGTCGACGTCGACTGCGCGGTCGGCGCCGCTCCTTGTCTTGAGGCGAGCGACAACGTTGGTTACGAGATCGACGAAGCGGAGGTTGCCTTTTGGGGGAGGTGTCCGCAGTGCCAGAAGGAGGGTCGCGTCGCGACGCGACTCGATCCACGAAGCGACCGCCGTCACGGAACAATCACGGTGACGACGACGAAGAGTAAAACGGTTCGACCATGATGGGCGATGAGATCTCGTAGCAACTGCGCACGAAGTAACAGAGGAGAAAATGATGACCGACGAAAGCAAATGCCCAGTGGTGGGTGGTTCCTACTCCCACGTAGGTGGAAGTCAGACGAACGCCGAGTGGTGGCCCAACCAGTTGAACGTGAGCATCCTGAACGGACACTCACCCGCGGCCGACCCCATGGAACGGGACTTTGACTACGCGGCGGAGTTCAAGACGCTGGACTTAGATGCCCTGAAAAAAGACATCGAGTCGGTGATGACCACGTCGCAGGAGTGGTGGCCCGCCGACTACGGACACTACGGGCCGCTCTTTATTCGTATGGCCTGGCACAGCGCGGGCACGTATCGAATCTTTGACGGGCGCGGTGGCGCCGGATCGGGCGCTCAGCGCTTCGCCCCCCTCAACAGTTGGCCCGACAACGTCAATCTCGATAAGGCTCGCCGACTCCTCTGGTCCGTCAAGCAGAAGTACGGACGCAAGATCTCCTGGGCCGACCTCATGATCTTCGCCGGCAACTGCGCCTTGGAGTCCATGGGATTCAAAACCTTCGGATTCGCCGGAGGTCGCGAGGACATCTGGGCCCCCGAAGACGACATTCACTGGGGCTACGAAACCACGTGGCTGGGCGACGCGCGCTACAGCGGTGAGCGTCAACTCGAAACACCTCTCGGGGCCGTGCAGATGGGACTCATCTACGTGAACCCCGAAGGCCCCAATGGAGAACCGGATCCCCTTGCCGCGGCCATCGACATTCGCGAGACCTTTCGCCGCATGGCCATGAACGATGAAGAGACGGTGGCCCTGATCGCCGGCGGTCACACCTTCGGTAAAACGCACGGCGCCGCCGACCCCAACGTCTACGGAGGTCGTGAGCCCGAAGCCTCAAGTATCCAAGAGCAAGGTTTCGGCTGGACCAGCACCTTCGGAACGGGACGGGGGGGCGACACGATCTCGAGCGGACTGGAGGGCGCGTGGACCACGAGTCCGGCCAAGTGGGATAACGACTTCTTCAACGTGCTTTTTGGCTTTGAGTGGGAGCTCACCAAGAGTCCCGCCGGGGCGCACCAGTGGAAGCCCAAGGACGGCGCCGCCGCCGACACGGTCCCTGACGCGCACGACTCCTCCAAGCGTCACGCGCCGACCATGCTGACCACGGATTTGGCTCTGCGCTTCGACCCCATCTACGGTCCGATCTCCAAGCGCTTCCAGGAGAGTCCTGACGAGTTTGCCGAGGCCTTCGCCAAGGCGTGGTTCAAGTTGACGCACCGTGACATGGGTCCGTACGTACGCGGACTTGGCAAACTGGTGCCCGCCGAGCCGCAGCTCTGGCAAGACCCCGTGCCAGCGCGAACACATGAGTTGATTAGCGCACAAGACATCACGGATCTCAAGACCAAGATCTTGGCGTCCGGTCTGTCCATCGGCCAGTTGGTCACGACGGCCTGGGCCTCGGCGTCCTCCTTCCGCGGCACCGACAAGCGTGGTGGCGCCAACGGCGCGCGAATTCGTCTCGTCCCTCAAAAAGATTGGGAGGTCAACACTCCCGACGTGCTCGCCAAGACCCTGGCCATCCTCGAAGGTATTCAAGGCGAGTTCAATCGCGCCCAGACTGATGACAAAGCCGTCTCGTTGGCGGACGTCATTGTCCTCGGAGGCTGCGCGGGCGTAGAGCAGGCCGCGAAGAACGCTGGTTACAACGTCAATGTTCCCTTCACGCCGGGCCGCACCGACGCCACGCAAGAGGACACGGACGCTGAGTCCTTCGACGTCTTAGAGCCCGTCGCCGACGGTTTTCGCAACTACCAACGAGAGAATGACACTCGGCGCGCGGAAGAACTGCTCTTGGACCGCGCTCACTTGCTCACGCTGACGGCGCCTGAGATGACGGTCCTCGTCGGCGGCATGCGCGTCCTCGGCACGAACTACGGCCAGAGTGACTTAGGCGTTCTCACGAAGCGCAGCGACAAGTTAACCAACGACTTCTTCGTCAACCTGCTCGATATGGACACCGCGTGGACGGCTACGTCTGACACCCAGGAGACCTTCGAAGGGCGTAGTCGCACGACCGGAGATCTCACCTGGACCGCCAGCCGAGCGGATCTGGTCTTCGGCTCGAACTCACAGCTGCGGGCCGTTGCCGAGGTGTACGCCTCGGACGACGCCTCAGAAAAGTTCGTGAGAGACTTTGTGGCCGCATGGGACAAGGTCATGAATCTCGATCGATTCGACGTCGCTCGTTCGTAGGGACGGGCAGGCCCCATCTAGTCAACGAAGGGATGAGATGAAAGCCAGAGGCTACGTGGCCCACCACGCCGGCGCGACGTTGGTACCGTTCGAGTTTTCGCGGAGGGCGATGCGCGAGCACGACGTGGCGTTCGACGTGCTTTACAGCGGCGTCTGTCACTCCGACATTCATCAAATCAATGAGGATTGGGGGCCCTCGCTTTTTCCGATGGTGCCGGGTCACGAAATCGTGGGTGTCGTCACGGGCGTTGGTCCATCGGCGTCAAAGTTTGAAATCGGCGACCGTATTGGCGTCGGCACCTTTGTCGACTCGTGTCGCGAGTGCGAGTACTGCATCCGGGGCGAGCAACAGTACTGCGTAGAGAGCGACACGCCGACCTACAACGGGTACGAGCGCGACGGCACCACCATCGCCTTTGGTGGCTACTCGACTCACTTTGTCGTTGACGAGGCATACGCCGTGCACGTGCCCGAGTCACTCGACCTCGCGGGTGCGGCTCCCCTGCTCTGCGCGGGCATCACCCTGTACTCCCCGCTTCGCCACTGGAACGCCACGACGGGTGTCACGGTGGGCATCGTGGGCTTAGGCGGACTCGGTCACATGGGAGTCAAGTTCTCCGCCGCCCTCGGTGCGACTACCACGGTGTTCTCCCACTCTTCGGGCAAGCGTGAGGACGCCCTACGACTCGGCGCGCACGACTTTGTCGACACGTCGGACGAAGACCAACTGAAGAGCCGACGGGGCCACTATGACCTCATCATCAATACGGCCTCGGCCGATCTCGACCTCGCGCCATACTTGGATCTTCTAAAAGTCGATGGCGCCCTCGTTCTCGTCGGACTGCCCAGCAGCCCCTACTCGCTGGGCGCCGGACCGCTGGTCCAGAAGCGGCGCTCCGTTGCGGGTTCCATGGCCGGCGGAATGAGAGAGCTCCAAGAGATGATGGACTTCTGCGGAGAGCACGCCATCACGAGCGACGTCGAAGTGGTGCGCGCTGAGTACCTCCCAACGGCGTTCGAACGCACCGTCGCGAGTGACGTGAAGTACCGCTTCGTCATCGACGCCACGTCGTTCTAGCCCTCAACGCAGACCCACTGGCGTTCGTGAGCGCTTCGCGCCATCGCGTCGCAGACGGCGGCCACTGACGCACCCTGTTGAAAGCCCGGTGTCCAGGGGCGATCGGGCCAAGCACTCGCCCACTCCGCCGTTTGATTCACGAAACTGGCGTCGTAGCCCACGCCTTGACCGATAGGCCACCAACCCTGCGTCTCGGGATGCAGCGGGTGCTCGGTGCGGATACGGCGCATCCCATAGAGGCGAGGGTCGTCCTCAACGCTGCCGAACCACAGCTCATTGAGTTGGCTGTAGGAAAACACGGCCGTCCCCTTCGAGCCGTTGACTTCGACGACGAAGTCACACGGTCGACGCGGGGCCACCCGGGCTACCTCAAAAGTGCCCTGGACCCCGGAGCGGAAGCGCAGCAGCGCCGAGGACGCGTCGTCAATCTCCACGCGGCGCGAACCGTCCTTCGTGGAGCGCTCCGACGTGAAGGTCGATGACGTTGCCGACACTTCGGCAATGGGACCCAACATCCACGTGGCGAGATCGATCAAGTGGCTGCCGAGGTCGGCGATCGTGGTGCCGCCCACGGCGGCCTCGAAGCGCCAGTCAAAGGGTATGGCGGGGTCCACGAACTCATCGGAGAGCCAGGTACCGCGCCAGAGGCGAATCTCGCCCAACTCGCCCGAGGCCACCATCTCGGCCAGCAGTGAGATCGCGGGCAAGCGCCGGTAGTTAAAGCCCACGGCGTGATGCACGCCCGCCGCTACCACGGCGTCGCGGGCCGCGGCCGCCTCGGCGTACGAGGTGGCGAGGGGCTTCTCGCAGATGACGGACTTCCCGCGTTGCGCGGCCGCGATGGCGATAGCCGCGTGAGTGCCGGGCGGCGTGCAGATATCGACGACGTCCACATCAGCTCGCGCGATCACCTCTTCCCACGAGGTCGACCACTCCGCGATGCCGCAGCTCTGTGCGGCGGCGGCGAGAGCCGCTTCGTGGCGCCCCGTCATGACAACCGGGACAAAGCGGGTGTCGTTGGGACGAATCATCGGCGCGGCGTGGTAGCCGTACGCGTGAGCGCGACCCATCATTCCGTAGCCGATGATGGCGACGCGAAGTTCACTCGTCACGACTACTCCGGAGCGCGAGAAAGTTGCTCGGCGGCGCGCGAGGCTGCTTCCAGCGCGGCAATCGCGTCGTCGACCGTCGCGCCAAGGCAGGGACCCCCGCGAGCGAAGCCGGCGAACGCCGAGGCCTGGTGTCGCAGCGCCTCCAGTTGAACGGCTTCACCGTCCAGTGGGTTCAAGAACACGCTGGCCGTGTGATCGGCGGTGCCAAAGACCTCCACGCTGGCCATGTCACCACCTTCGTAGTAGCGGCCCAACGACACCACCACCGTCGCACCGGTGCTCGTGGCACACAGCACCTGTGCGCTGTCGGGGTCACCTTGGGCGTCGGGGTCGGTCACCACCGAAGAGGCGACCGCCTTTAGTTCCGTGAAACTCCCCGCCGTGAGCCAGCGGGCCTGGTCGAACTCGTGCACGCCCATATCAATGAAGATGCCCCCGCTGCGGTTGCGGAAACTTGAGGGCGGTGGTGAGCCGTCCCACTGCAGACACGACAGCGAAAGAATCTCACCGAAGCCGCCGCGCGCGATCCTGTCGCGCAGTGAGTGCAGCTCCGGCACGAAGCGACGCCAGTAGGCGATCTGCAGCGCCACGCCCGCGCGGGCCACCAGTTGCTGTGCCCGACGAGTGTCATCGGCACTTACGCCACAGGGTTTCTCACAGAGGATCGGCAGCTTCGCGGCCGCGACCCGGGCGATGACGTCGACGTGGGAGTCACTCGGCGTCACGACGAGGACTCCGTCAATGAGATCGGCCTCGATCAACTCGTCGAGCGACGAGAAGCCGATGACGTCAAAGTCCCGTTCAACCGATTCGCGAAGGGCGTCGAGCGGCTCGGCCACCGCCACGATGTCGACGTCGCTGCACTCCACGAGGGCACGAAGATGCGTCTGTCCCATCCGACCCGCGCCGACCAGGCCGAGCCGAAACGTGGGCACGGAGTTAGATGCCACGGCTGGCTAAGTACTCGCGGTTCTTCTGTTGATCGGCGGTGGCTTGAGCGAATCGGGCCGAGGTTTGCGGGAAGATGTCCTGTTCCACCACCAACCATCCCTCGAAGTTCAGCGCCTCGAGTTCGGCGAGGACGGCGTCTAAGTTGACGTCGCCGTCGCCCAGGGCGCAGAAGACCCCGCGGGACCAGATGGCGGGCGTGGGTTCGTGGTCAGAGATCACGGCGTCCATTCTCGAACGCACCGCGTCTTTTAGGTGCACGTGGTTGACGCGCTCGGGCGCGCTGCGTAGGACTTCCAGTGGATCGCCGCCGCAGACAAAGATGTGGCCCGTCTCAAGACACAAGCCGACGTCCGATATCTCCAGCACCCGCTGGATCTCCCAGGGCGCCTCCACGAAGGTACCCGTCTCGGGGTGGAACGTCGGTTCATAGCCGCGGTCACGACAGCGCGCCAGCACGGACCGCAGCCCGACGGCGAACTTCTGCCACGCGTCGTCGTTGAGACCAAGGGAGTGATCGGCGTGGCTCTGGCCGGGCTTGAGGCGCCGGACGTCGCTGCTGGCGTCGGCAATGGTGGGACGCGGCAGCGGCCCGGGCACTTTGTCGCGCACCGCGTCAAAGGTGTCGAGCATCGCGTCGAGCTCGGGGTAGAGACGTTCCAGGGCCGCCTGGTCGGTGAAAGGAAACTCGAGGTAGGCGCCCGCGAGCCCGAGGTTGCGGCTGGCCAGTCGATCGGCCAACACGGGGCCGTCGCCGAGGTAACCGACGGGGCCCAGGTCGATGCCGGCGTAGCCGGCGCGACTGACCTCGTCCAAGACGAACTCGGCGCCCGGCACGTTCGGGTCGATACCGACCGTGAGCTCGAAAGCTCCGAAACTAATGGGCGCGTTGGCGACCGTCAACTTCATAGACATTCATCCTCTTCTCGCTGGGGGGTACTGCAGACACTCACTCACCGCGTCACGCACGCTCAGCCTCCCGTGGGGTTCTTGATCGGGAGGCGCTCCACGAAGCAGCGAATGATCGCTTGACACAGGGCAATGTCCTTGTTGGCGTCGACGCCATCGGTCACCACGGGACCGCTCACCGCGACGGCCTCGTGAAACACCCGCAACTCTTCCTTGAAGCCGCTCTCGTAGGAGATGACCTCGTCGCGACACCAGGAGTCGACGTCGTTTGCGTCACCCCGTTCGACTGTCAGGGTGGTGGGCGCGTTGCGCAGGTATGGAGAGGGGAAGGTCAACATTGCCCGGCCGTTGGCCGCGTGCATCGAGAACTCCATCGAGTAGCGCGTCATCTCGGGCGTCTCGAGCCAGTGGATCGCCGCCGTCGGTCCGTCGTACCCGAGTAGGACGGTGGCGTGACCGTCGCGCAGGTCGACGTAGTCGAGCGACGCGGGCTCGCCGAGCGCGGCTCGCACTGTGTTGATCTCGTGCACCAGCGTGTCGAGCAGCACCGCTTGATACTGGCGGACGAGAAAGGGATCATCGGTACCGATGGCGGCGCGGAGTCGCGTGTCGGCGTCGTCGGCCAGTGCCTTCAGGAGAGTGGCGTCAACATCACTGGGTGGCGGCAACAGGGGGTAGTGGCGCACGTACGGCAGGAACGGCGACTCCGTCGTAGTGACCCGCATCAACTTCTTGTCGGACAACGTGAACACCTCGTCGACGAAGCGGATGAAGGCGGGATCGTAGCGTTTGGGGTATCCCACCATCAGCACGACGTGGCTTTCCTTAGCGGCCGCGATCATCTCGGCGCCCTCGAGTGCGGAGAAACACATCGGCTTTTCGCAGAAGACGTGCAGGCCGGCACGCGCCGCCTCGATGGCGATCGGAGCGTGAGAACCCGAGGTGAGAATCAGCACCGCGTCGAGCGGCTCTTTGATGAGGTCTCGCCAGTCGGTAAAGACCGAGTCGACCCCGTAGTACCGGGCGCAGGCGGCGGCAGTTTCCTGGGAGAGGTCACAAAGCGCCGAGATCTCGTAGCGATCGTGCAACTCTCGCAAGAAGTGAAGGTGCATGACCTGGCCAATGACGCCGGCGCCGATGACGCCGACCTTGAGTCTCTGGGTCACTCGAGGACTCCGAACGTCGAGCGGCCGAGGGTCGCGTGAGTGCGCCTCATCCCTTCACGCCTCCGCCGAGCACGAAGCCCTCTCGGAAAAGTCGGGCCGACGCGGCATAGAGAATGAACACCGGTACGCAGAAAATCAGGGAGTAGGCGGCAATATTGCCGAACTCCGGCTTGGGCACCGTGAGGAACGTGTAGATCGCGATAGGGGCCGGCTGTTGGTTATTCGAGGTAATCAAGATGAGAGGCACGATGAAGGAGCCCCAGGCGTTGACGAATCCGAAGATGGCCGCCGCCGCGATGCCGGGCAACGCGAGGGGGATGATGACTTGGCGAAGAATCTGGAACGTGCTCGCTCGTTCCATCCGGGCCGCCTCTTCGAGATCGATGGGCACGGCGTCGATGAAATTCTTCATCAGATACACCTCGAAGGGCAGCGACGTCACTGAGAGGAATACCGCAGTGGGAAAGAGACTCAAGAATCCGAATCGCGAGAAGATCTCGTAAACCGGTATGACCATGATGGTGAGGGGCACACCCGACGAGAAGAGAATGAAAAGCAGCAGAGGTCCCTTGAAAGGAATCTTGCGTCGCGAGAAGGAGTACGCCGCGAAGACGGCGGCCACCGAAGCGATGGCCGTCGAGATGACGGCCAGAATGACGCTATTAAAGAGCGAGTGCAACAGGCTGCCACTCAATACGTGTTCGAAGTTGATGAGTGAGAAGTGAGGCCACTCGACTCCCCACGACGCTTTGGAGTCGATGGAGGCGAGTAGCAACCACAGCATCGGCGCGACAAAGAGGAGCCCGATAGCGGCCAAAACCGTGTTGGTAGTTATCTTTCTTGCAACCGTCCTCTGGGTGGGGCGATTCTCTGGAGGAAGCAGAGGGGTCGCGGACTCCACCACCCCGAGCGTGATGTCAACGTTGTCGTCAGTGTCGGTGCTCATCGTCTCCCCGCAACTCGAACGTAGAGAAAACCGAAGATGGTGGCGATGAGCACCATGACATTTCCAATCAGAGCCCCGTAGGCCAAGTTGTTAAAAGAGAAGGCCTGTTGGTACGAGTAGAGCGGAAGAATGTTGGTCGCGGTGCCCGGGCCGCCCTGGGTCATGATGTAAATCAGCGAGAAGTTGGCTAGGGACAGTAGCGCCACCAGCAACACCACCGCGATGATGGTAGAGCGCATGAGCGGCAGTACGATCATACGAAATCGCTGCCACGTCGAGGCGTTCTCGACGACGGCCGCTTCGATGGCCTCGCTCGGGATATTGCGAAGAGCAGCACCCATCACCAGCATCGCGAACCCGGTCATCGACCAGATGTTGGCGAGAGTGACAATGAGGAGCGGCTGGCTATCGAGAAAGTTGGCGCCTCCGAGGCCGAGCAGCGAAGGGAACGTTCCCCCGCCCGTCGTCGACGCGTACCAGGTCATCCCCGCCGTCACCGCAGGCATCATCCAGGCGACTACCACGATGCCGCCAACGATGATGCGCAGCCACGGCTGAGCACGCATCAAGAGTGACGCCAGGCCATACCCGATAACGATCACACCGAGAATCGATCCACCGATGAAGATGCCGGTGATCCAGAGTGAACTCCAAAATTCACTGTCTTCTTTGAGACGAATGAGGTTCTGAGTACCCGTGAAGCCCCAGTGAATCGCCGTGGGACCCACCAGGGTGAGGTTGGTGAGACCTAAGTAGATGGCGTAAGCCATCGGGATCAGGAACAGAATGGCCAAGAGCGCAAAACAAGGCGTGAGTAAAGCGAGACTGCTCCATTGAAAGCGCGTATTATCCTTGCGCGTCTTCCAAAGATCCTCGACGCGAGGGGCGGTAACGGTGTCCGGGAAGACTGTCGACACCGTCACCGCCCTGATCTCGCGTAGTTCATCGCTTTCTTAGCCCAGCTATTTGAGCGTCGTGACGGCGCTGGGTCCCAGCTGATTGGTGATGAAGCTCGCCATCTGGGACTCGGCTTGGGCGCCCGTGGTGCTCGGCTTCTCCGCGATCGCCCCGCTCGCCTGCTCGATGCCCTGAACCCACACGTTGTAGTTAGAGCTAGACGGCAACTCCGAGGAGTAGGGCAAGATCTTGCCAAACTCTTCGTTGAAGGGAGCGGCGAAGTTGGTGTAGAGCGGCACGGTCCAGTCGGACTTCACGGGTGGCACCCATCCGGCCCAGTTGGCCGCGTCAATAAGGTTCGTCGAGTCCTGGGCGATGTTCAAGAAGTCCTCGGCCGCCGTGACCTGCGCGGAGGTTGCGGTGGAGGAGATGCCGTAGTCCCAGCCACTCAGCGTGGACGCGTATCCGTTGCCGTCTGCGGCCGGGAGACCCGCCACGCCCATAGCCGTAGCGGCCTTGGGCCAGTACGGAAAGCTCACCTGCTTCGTCCAGTTGCCACCGATGAAGTTGGCGGCCACCGCGATACCGAGCGTGCCCTTAGCGAAGTCCGCCGAGGGAATGTTCGGTGCGTTGTTGGGACTAAAGAGCTGCGACGTTGGTGCGCCGAGCCCATCGGCGAAGGCTTCGTGATAGAAGTTGAGCGTCTGCAACAACCCAGGGCTGCTCACGACCATCTTGCCCGAGGACGTCTGAATGGTCGGCGTACTGGAGCCGGCCAACAGATTCAAGATGCCATACCCGGCGCCGTTGGGACCAGCCGAGGTACCGGCGTCCAGCCATAAGGGGATGACGCTGGGTTCTGCCTTCTTGATCTTCTGAGCCGCGGTGATGATGTCCTGCCAGTTCTTCGGCTGCCACGGTAAGGGGATGCCGGCCTTTTGCAGGATCGCCTTGTCGTAGTAGATGCCGTTGTTGTTCTCGCCAGCGCTGACGGCGTAGATCTTGCCGTTGATCTTGCCCTCGTTCTGAATGACCGTCGGGTACTCAGCGAACCACGACGACTTCGACAAGAAGCTATTCATAGACGTCAGATAGTCGGTCGACGCGTAGAGGTTGATTTCTGTGGACGGGAACTGCGCGACGGTGGGAGCCGTCGACGGTGTGTGATACAGCAGCGCCAACTTGGTCAAGAAGTCGGGCTCACCGCCATCGATAGGCACCAACTTCACGGTGATGTTGGGATAGGCCTTTTGAACTTCCTTTTTCACCGTGGTCCACCACGTGTAGCCGAGCGGAGTGGTGTCAAAAGTCGTGTTCGCCGCGTAGGCCGCGGTGATGGTGACTTTGCTCGACGCGCCGGCCGTAGATCCGACGCCACTTGCCACGACGCCTCCCGCCGCTAGGGCCATTACTGCCGCGCCGGCGGCGAGCCGACGCACCCTACTTCTCATCATTATTTTCATGGTCTGGATACTCTCCCTGGTTGTACGGTTCGATTTTTTTCACGTCAACTACTGCGAGGCGGCCCCTTCCTACCTGACACTGACTTTTTCTCGCTCTGAGTCACGACGCAACAGACTCTTACGAGTCGTCTCGTCAAACAGCAACGCGCGATCGGTGTCGAACACCAATTCGACTCGTTGTCCGTTCTGCGGCATCGGCGTACGCGGAAGACGCGCGATGACTTTGAGATCTCCTATGTCAACGGTGGCAAATACCTCGGTGCCCGTGTGTTCGCAGATGTCAATGACGCCCGCGATGCTTGAACTGTCCATACCCGACTCGCCGGCCAGATGAAGGTCGTGCGGACGAATACCGACCAACACGGGTCCGCCTGTCGCGTCGAGTCGCCCGGTCATCTTTGATGACAGCGTTGACTTCGTGCCCAGGCACTCCAACGTGGCGACGCCGTCGGAAACGCCCAACGTTCCCGCCACAATGTTCATCTTCGGCGAACCAATGAACTCGCCCACGAACACCGACTCGGGGAACTCGTAGAGGTCGTTGGCACTGTCCACCTGTAGGAGCACACCGTCTTTGAGGACGGCTACCCGGTCACCCATGGTGAGTGCCTCGACCTGGTCGTGCGTTACGTACACCGTCGTGGTGCTTTCCAGTCTCTTGTGAAGACGGATGAGTTCGGCCCGCATCTGAACGCGCAAAGCGGCGTCCAGGTTCGACAACGGCTCATCCATCAAAAAGAGGTGAGGCTCACGAATGAGGGCTCTTCCCAGTGCGACCCGTTGACGCTGGCCCCCCGACAAGGCGGAAGGCGACCGCCCGAGAAGGTGGCCAATCCCAAGCAAATCGGCGACCGCGTTGACCCGCTGTTGAAGGTCTTTCTTTGGTTCGCGACGAACCTTCGGACCAAAGGCCAGGTTCTTGTAGACCGTCATGTTGGGGTAGAGCGCGTAACTCTGAAAGACCATGGAGATGTCGCGCTCGCCAGTTGGAACATCGGTGACGTCCTTGCCTCCCATGAAAATTCGACCGTGACTGGGGCGCTCAAGTCCCGCCAGCATCCGCAGTGACGTGGTCTTGCCACAGCCCGAGGGGCCCACCAACACCAGGAACTCGCCTTCGCGGATCTCGAGATTGAGATCGGAGACCACGGCGTTGCCCTCAAAGAGTTTCCACACGTTCTCAAAGCGGATCTCGTTCACGAAGTCGTCACCAATCACTCCATAAAAGAACGTGATTCGCGGGAGGGTGATCTCGGGAACTGCTTTGCGTCGTCACTGTCCTCCCCATCCGCGGCCTTATCGGCCTAGCGTTTCTTCACTTCGAATCGGAAACTCCGCGACAACCCACGCCGGCTGCGCTGGGAGCGACTGTAACCCACGAGACCTCCTATGTCAATAACTGCTATCATTAGACGTTACATTGGCTTGGTCGCGAGAAGGGTCGTCTACCGCGACGGTCGTTAAGAGGGCGTAACGCGATGCACGGTATACGTGTTGCGCAAATTCCAACGCCCGGCCGCGTTCATCGAACGTCGTACGCTCCATCGTTAATAGCGCCGTTCCTTTGGTTTCATCGAGCACGCGCGCCTCGGTCGCCGATGCGTTTTTCGCTGAGATCCGCTGGGAGGCTCGAAAGGGAAAGATGCCGCTCGCTCGCAGCAGCTCGTAGAGTCCGTGCTCTTCCAGCATTTCGTTACTCAACGTGACCAGGGTGATGGGAATGTAGTTGTGCATCAAAGCGATGGGCTCCCCGTCGCCCAATCGAAGTCGCTCCAGGTAAATGACGAACTGTTCGCCGGCCAAACCAAGTGCCTCTTTTACCAGGTCAGATGCCTTAATAACTTCGTTGTGGAGAACCTTCGTCGTGGGCACTTTTCCGGCCACCGCCAAGTCGTCGAAGAGACTCGTTAGTTTGACCGAGCGGTTCACTTTCTCTTTGGTTACCACTGTGCCTTGGCCCCGACGACGCAGTACTAGACCCTTATCCACCAGATAACGAAAAGCCGCTCGCACCGTGGGACGCGAGAGCCCGAGGTCTTCAGCAATCTTGACTTCGTTCTCGAGGCGGTCGCCCGAGTCGAGATTGCCCGAGTGAATCTCATTCTCGAAGTGCTGGGCCAGCTGAAAGTAGAGGGGTACCGGACTGTCCCGATCGAGCACAATCGTCTCGAGAGGGTTATAGTCGCGTACTACTTGTCGAGCCATGTAGGTCCTCTAGGTGAAGTGCGAAAAATTCTATACCACTTTGGAATCGCTACTGCTATTGTTAGGACATATGCGTCAGCGCCGGCACGGGATGTTTTCTTGACTGCGGCCCGAGCCCGGACGCGTTACTGCCCCGCGACATCGATCTGGTCTCGTTACGCCCAATGAGCGAGCTTTTTGACGTCATCACCATGGGTCGCGTAGGCGTTGATTTCTATCCGACTACTCCGGGGAGTTTGGTCCACGTCCAGTACTTCGAGAAGTTCCTTGGCGGAAGTCCCACCAACGTGGCGGTGGCGTCCGCTCGACTGGGCGAGCGTAGCGCCGTCATCACAAGAACCGGACCTGACCCTTTCGGCGAGTTCGTCCACGCCGCCCTCAAGGGTTATGGCGTCGATGATCGCTTTGTTCGCGAGGTCGAAGGTTTCCAAACGCCGGTCACGTTTTGCGAGACGTTTCCACCCGATCACTTCCCTCTGTACTTCTATCGCTCCCCGAAAGCGCCGGACCTTGAGATCTTCGCCGACGATCTTGACCTCGACGCCATTCGAAGCGCTCGACTCTTTTGGGCCACCGTAAGCGGACTCTCCGTCGAGCCCAGTCGAAGCGCGACCATGGCCGCGTTGGCCGCGCGAGATCGATCCCATCCCACCGTCCTGGACCTTGACTACCGCCCCACGTTCTGGGCTTCGGCGCTCGAGGCCCGTGGCGCGTCACGGTCGGCATTAGCACTCGCCACGGTCGGCATCGGCAATCTCGCTGAGGTCGAGGTCGCCGTTGACAGCAACGATCCCGACGAGGCGGCGGACCGACTACTCGAACTCGGCCTCAAGATTGCCGTGATCAAACTCGGCCCCGACGGCGTGCTCGCCAAAACCGCAGAGGAGCGCGTGCTAGCGCCGCCAGTAGCTATTGAGGTGGTGAACGGCCTTGGCGCCGGCGACGCCTTTGGCGGAGCGTTCTGTCACGGCATATTGGCTGACTGGCCACTCGGCAAAATCATTCGCTTCGCCAACGCGGCGGGCGCCATCGTGGCGTCGCAACTCAGTTGCTCCGAAGCAATGCCGACAAACAAAGAGATCGAAGACCTCTTGGAAGGGGTGCGAGGTGCGTAGCGAAGATCAGCAGTTACTCAGGGAGACTCGGTACTCTCGCCCGGAATCGATCGCAACGCTGGCCAGCCAACGTCAGCGCCGCTCCGCACTCGAGGGCCACGAACGGCTACTGATCATCGCCGCTGACCATACGGCGAGAGGCGTTCTGAACGTCGGCGCGCACGCGACCGCCATGCGCAGTCGTTACGAGCTCCTCGATCGCCTCACGGCGGCCCTCAGGGTGCCGGGGGTGCGCGGCGTGCTGGGAAGTCCGGACATCATCGACGACCTGTTGATTCTGGGCGCCCTCGACAACAAGTTGGTCTTCGGATCAATGAATCGAGGCGGAATGCCGGGAGCGGTCTTTGAGATGGATGACCGATTTACGGGATACACGACAGAGTCAATCGTCTCGTCGGGACTCGACGGCGGCAAGATGCTGCTGCGTATCAACCTCGATGATCCCGGAACGGCCGCGACCTTAGAGTCGTGCGCAACAGCGGTAACCTCACTGGCTGCGGCTCGCCGCTACGCCATGGTGGAGCCCTTTATGAACCAGCGAGTCGACGGGCGTCCGCGCAACATCTTGACCACCGAAGCCGTCATCCGCTCGATGGCGATTGCCAGCGCACTCGGTGCTTCGTCGGCCTTCACCTGGCTCAAAGTGCCCGTCGTCGAAGAGATGGACCAGGTGGCCGAAGCCGCGACGCTGCCCATCGTCCTACTCGGCGGTGAGCGGAGCGATCACCCTGACGAGATGTTTGGTCGATGGGAAAAGGCGCTCCGCCTACCCGGAGTCCGAGGCCTTGTCGTCGGGCGAAACCTTCTCTATCCTCACGACGACGACGTTGAGTCCGCCGTCAAAACTGCCGTCAACTTGCTATGACCGAACCGTTCTATCGCCCCTCGCGTCGGCCTGACGCGAGGGGCTGGACCGTCGATATCGATCCGCACAATGCCGCGTGGACGTATAGTTCGCTGCGCGTGGCAACCCTCGCCGCCAACCAGCCGCTCACTTTTTCTGCAAACGACAGCGAGTGGATCGTGCTCCCGCTGGCTGGTTCGTTCACGGTAGTCGTCGACGATGACATATTTGAACTCGAAGGTCGACAGAGCGTGTTCACGCGCGTCACGGACTTTTGTTATGCCCCGCGCGACTCCCAGGTCACTATCACCAGTGTCGACGGCGGCCGCGTGGCGTTACCCGGCGCGCGGGCCACGCGTGTACTGCCCGCGCGCTACGGGGCGGCAGGAAAGGTGCCCGTCGAGTTCCGGGGTGCGGGACCATCAAGTCGCCAGTGCAACAACTTTGCCTCGCCCGAGGCATTCGAAACGGATCGATTGATCTCCGTCGAGGTCCTCACCCCGGGTGGCAACTGGTCGTCCTACCCGCCGCACAAACATGACGAAGAACGTCCGGGCGAAGCGGCACTCGAAGAGATCTACTACTTCGAAGTCGACGGAGGAGCGCAGTCCTCCCAGCCGGGACCGGGCGGCTACCAACGCGTCTACTCGCGCGATCCCCGGCGGCCCATTGACGTGCTCGCCGAAGTATCGACCGGCGACACAATCGTCATTCCCCACGGTTATCACGGACCCACGATGGCCAGTCCCGGCTACAACCTTTACTTCTTGAACGTCTTGGCCGGCGCCGGGACCCCTCGAACCATGGCATTCTGTGACGACCCTGAACACGCGTGGATTCGCTCGTCGTGGGAGGGAGAAACCATTGATCCGCGACTCCCGTTAACCACCGAGAAAGAGACGCCGTGAGACTGACCGTTGCCCAGGCACTTGTCCGGTTCCTCCGGCTGCAGACGGTCGAGCGAGACGGCCAGCGCCATCGCTTTTTCGCCGGCTGCTTCGGCATCTTCGGGCACGGCAATGTGGCGGGAATCGGTCAAGCGCTGCTGGAAAGTAGTGACGACTTTCGCTACTACTTGGCCCGCAACGAGCAGGCCATGGTTCACACCTCTGTGGGCTTTGCTCGCATGAGCAATCGGCTGCAGGCCTTTGCCTGTACAACCTCGGTAGGGCCAGGGGCCACCAATATGGTGACCGGGGCTGCCGTAGCGACCACCAATCGACTTCCCGTTTTGTTGCTGCCGGGCGACGTCTTTGCCACCCGTCGAGCCAATCCCGTGCTACAAGAACTTGAGGATGTCTCGTCGCTCGACGTGTCAGTGAACGACTGTCTTCGCCCGGTGTCGCGCTACTTCGATCGAATCTGGCGCCCCGAACAACTCCCTCAAGCGCTGCTACACGCGATGCGGGTCCTCACTGATCCGGCCGAAACAGGTGCCGTCACCTTGGCGCTGCCCGAGGACGTGCAGACCGAAGCCTTCGAGGTGCCTGATGACCTCCTCGTGGAACGGGTCTGGCGGGTTCGCCGTCCGCCACCCGAAGCGCGTCTGATCGATGATCTGGCCCGCCGTGTTCGTTCGGCTACGCGTCCCCTCATTGTGGCCGGGGGTGGCGTGATCTACAGCGACGCCACGTCCGCACTTCAGAACCTCGCGGCGACAACCGGCATCCCCGTCGCCGAGACCCAAGCGGGCAAGGGCTCGCTACCCTACGATCACTCGGCGAGCCTCGGCGCGATAGGCGCGACCGGCACGCCCGCCGCGAACGACGCCGCCCGCGACGCCGATCTGGTGATCGGCATTGGTACGAGGTGGAGTGACTTCACGACCGCCTCCTACTCGGTCTTTCAGCGACCGGGCGTCGACATTATCAACATCAACGTCACGCCGTTTGATACGACGAAGCTCGGAGGGGCGCCCCTCGTGGCGGACGCGCGCGAAGCTTTGCTGGCTCTGGCTGAGCGGCTCACCGATTACCACGTTGATGAGGCGTACAAACGTGAGTACGTCGCGTCCGCCACGAGGTGGAACGACACCGTCGAGCGTGCCTACCATCTCGGCCATCAACCGCTGCCAGCCCAAAGCGAAGTGATCGGCGCGGTGGAGGCGTCCACCAGCGCCCGCGACGTCGTCGTCGGCGCCGCCGGAAGTCTGCCCGGCGACTTACACAAGCTCTGGCGCGTTCGCGACCCGAAGGGCTACCACGTCGAATATGCCTTCTCCTGCATGGGCTACGAGATCGCGGCGGGCCTCGGCGTCAAGATGGCGGCGCCCGATCGAGAGGTGTACGTCATGGTGGGCGACGGCTCGTACCTCATGATGAACTCCGAGATCGTCACCGCCGTCTCCGAGGGCGTCAAAATCATCATCGTTCTCGTCGTCAATCACGGCTTCCAATCGATTGGGGCGCTGTCGGAGTCTGTCGGCGTCGAGCGCTTCGGCACCCAGTACCGCTACCGAGGCGCCTCCGGGCAACTGGATGGTCCGGCGTTGCCCGTTGACTTCGCGGCCAACGCGGAGAGTCTGGGCGCCGCGGTAATCCGCGTCAACACCATCGATCAACTGCGCGATGCGCTGGTGCAAGCCCGGGCGAACGTCACCACCACCGTTATTCGTATCGAGACCGATCCACTGGTTGGTGCGCCGGACTCAGAGTCGTGGTGGGACGTTCCTGTGGCTGAGGTCGCGGCGCGCTCCGCCGCGACCGCCGCCCTTTCCACGTACCTAGCCGAGGTCGCTCGGCAACGGACATATCTTCGACCGACCACCCTGGCGGAGGGCACCACAGAACCAAGCTCGTAGGGATTGATGGACGCCTCGACCCCGCCCCTTGAACCTCCGAACACTGGGGTCACGTTCCGAGGGATTGCCTTTGCCAACGTGACCACCATGTTGATCCTTACCGGCGCCACCGCGTCGCTGTACGGACCACTTCTGCTCACTATTGCGCACAAATTTCATATTTCGCTGCCCCAGGCCGGCGTCGTGCTCAGCGTCCACTTCTTGGGCGCACTCGCGGGCGTGCCGATTGGCTGGCTCGCGATGAAGCGCTACAAGGGCAGCCGCGTCGTCACCCTCATGCTCTTCATCATGGCGCTCGGCGCCACTGACGTGGCTCTCGCCAAGTGGTGGGGGCTCTTCCTCGTCGGAGTATTTCTTGTGGGCCTGGGTTTCGGAGGCCTGGACTTTACCCTTAACACCATGCTCGCCCGTACCGCGCTCGCGGGGCGTGCGCGCCGGCTGAGTCTCGCGAACGCGGGTTACGGGGTGGGATCGGTGATCGGCCCGCTGTTGATCATTGCGGTGCGCCCACACAACTTTGCCGTGCTCTTCGTCGGCGTCGCGGTCGTTGCCATCGCTCTCTCCACTTTGAACCGGGGCATTATCGCACCTCCCCAGACCATCGAAGCTCGCCGACACGAGCTCTCTTCGCTACACCATGATCGTCGGGCCATCCTTGTCACCTTCGTCGCGGCCTACGTGCTGTACGTGGCGACCGAGTCCAGCGCCTCAGGTTGGATCGCCTCGCAACTTCACGGCGAGGGCTACAGCGTGTCCCTCGGCAGCCTCGTGACCGGTGGCTTCTGGCTTGGTCTATCCCTCGGGCGAATCTTTGGTGGACCTCTCCATAAGCGCCTCACGGACCAGTCCCTCGTCCTGGGAAGTTTGATCATCGCCATCTTTCTGGTACTGCTCGCGTACTCGGGCCTCGCCGCGCCTTACGTCTATCCCCTGCTCGGTGTGGCGCTCGCGTCGGTCTATTCCATGGGACTCATCTGGTACACCGTGCTCTGTCCACACGACAGCGACGGCCTGGCCCTCATCATCTTCTGCATGATGTCGGGGGGAATCGTGGGACCAGGCCTCGAGAGCATCATGGTGTCCGTCTTTAGTATTCACGTAGTGCCGCTCGTCATTGCCGGCCTGGCGACACTGACCTTCGCCGTCTTTGCCAGCGCGAGACGCTTCGCACCCGCGTCCCTGCAGGCGCCGGGGCCACGAGGCCGGTAGCGAAGGATCGCTTACTTGAACGAAGGATCGCCCTGATAGGAGATTCTGAACAGGTCCGTTTTCCCGTTGAGCCGGTAGCGCACGGTCAGCCGCGAAAAGAGTTTGCCGTGCGACGTTAGCAAGGGTGCAGAGAACGTCACCTTGCTATTCGCAAAGTACGAGATTGGTGACGCCGCGCAGTAGGGCTTGCAGAGGTTGAGCGCAAACCTTGTCACTCCGACGGCGCCCGTCGACGTCCAACTCGACCACTTCGTATCGGTAAGACGCGCCCCCGCGTCGGCGCACGAGATAATGAAGTTGGAGGGACGAACCACTTCTGTTCCTTGACAGGTCCAGGCCTTGGCGTCGGCACCCGTAGCGAGTGGTCGGGCGGCTCCGTGACGAAGTGGCGACGATCCACCCGCACTCAGGGCGATGCCTGCGACCGTTCCCGTGATCAGAGCAAGCGCCAACGCGACACCGAACCAACGCAAGCGACGACGCCTCTGACGGCGCTTCGCCTCCTTGAAAAGGAGTTCGATGGCCATGTCGCTCGTTGATTCGAGCGGTTCCGGCAAGGTTCTTGGTGAAGAGTAAACATCGGTGTCGGTAATCATTGAAGCTACTATAATTGTTTTCATGAGCTCTTTCAAGTCCGGCCAGCGTCGAACGAAAGAGGAGTCTTTGGCTCTCACTCCGCTTGATCGGAGTGACCCGGCTCTCCTTCACGAACAAGTAGCGGGGGCTATTCGCCGAGCTATCGCGGAGGGCGAGGCCGGTCCCGGCGAGCGGATTCCTCAAGCGAAAGATCTCGCCGCCGAGCTCGGCGTCAACACCAACACAGTGCTGCGCGCCCTACGAGTGTTGCGCGACGAAGGGGTCATCGAGATGGGTCGAGGGCGTTCGATTCGTGTCACTGGTCGGCCCGATCGTGCTGTCGTCGCCACGAAGATGAAGGAGTTGCTCGAGGTTGCCCGTCAGCACGGATACCGCAAGGAGGAACTGGTGCTCATGCTTGAGAAGCTGCCGGGGCTTTAGATCAGGTCGGACCGACTCTGTTTTGAGCAAGCCACATCAAAGCCACCCGCGACAAAATAGGAACGTTGTTCAAACGTCCTTCGCGGCCAAGACACACCACCACTTCCGTATTAGCCAGTAATTGAACCAGTGGTGGGCCGCCTCAACTTTTCATTTCGTAACCTGCTATAAATCGCGGAATGCGGTCACTTGTGCGGCCTTTTCTAACGCGGGAATGGCCGGTCACGGTGACCGAGGGGCCATCATGATGTTCATCGCCTTGACGCCGCCCGAAGCGTTCTGGATTCCACTAGTCGCTGGCAGCGTCGCGGCCCTGTTGGTCGCGATTGTTTTGATGGTTAGCACGCCGATCCACAACGGCGCGGGGTTGAATGATGGCCACGGCCATCAAACGCGGTTGACGAGTTTGAGTCCGAAATGGTGGACGCGTGAGGTATTCACCGCGACAACCTGGAGTTTCAAAGATAGTTGGGCTACGAATGTCACCGCCGTGGGAGCGCTGCTTGGGGTAACAACGAGTTCAACGACCTTTCTCGCCAGCGTTGTACCGAACTCGCCCCTCACGTCTCCCGTTTTTATTGCGTTGGGGATCTTCTTTGGGGGTGCGGTCGGTTTATCGCCTCTCGTTTACGCGTCGTTCGCGAAACGACCCGACCCAAAACACTCGGGGGTCGTCGTGGGGACGGTTGTCGGACTGTTGATATCAACCACAATTACTCTCTTTGCCACTTTTGGAGAACTCGCCACCGTCGCTGTGCTCGTTAACGAGTCGATTGCGACCACGGGAGAACGATGGCTATTGATCGCCGCTCTCTCCATGTCGGCCGTCTTTGTATTTATCTACGCGCTTCGATCATTTCGCGCGCTCACGGCATCTGAGTCATCCGGCGCTCAAAAGAGCAAATCGAGCCTGATGAACGCCGAGGGGAGTTCGGCAACGCTCTAGAGAACATGACGGACGCCGACGGGCGATCAGGACAGGAGATCGCTACCGAGATCGGCGTACCCAGGCGCCGAGCGCGGCCAGGGGTACGCCCATTCGAACATCACCGCCAGGTCCAGGAGTCGACGGTCGTGAAAGTGGGGAGCGGTGATCTGCAACCCGAAAGGGAGACCTGTCGGCAGCGTCCCCGCGGGCACCGTTAGTGCCGGATGACCGGTGACGTTTTGCATCGCCGTCGAGTAGACCTCTGGTGGCAGCCCGTGTAGGGACGAGTTCGCCTCCAGTCGACCGTCGGCGAGCCATCCCGCACTCGCCACCGTCGGCGTGAGCAGCAGTCCATCGGCACCGAGCAACTCGTCCATCGTGCGAACGTACAGATACCGACGTCGGCGAGCTCGCAGATACTCGTCGGCCGTAACCGTCAGTCCGACTTCGAAGAACTCCTGTGTCGCGACGTGGAACTCCTCCATGTGCGCGAGGACCCACTCTCGGCCCAGTGACGCGACGTGTTCGGCGGTGGTGACCGTGAACCAATCAAGGTCGGGATCACCATCGAGAAAGAATCCTTCGGCGTCGAGCCAGGCGACGTCGCGACCAACCAAATCGGCGAAGGCGCTCACTGCATCGTGAAAGGCGAGACGCACGGCGTCGGGAAGCGGACCGAGCGGTGACGTACGTTCAGCGGCGAACAGTATCGAGGGAGCACCTTCGTAACGAGGAAGAGAAGCAAGGGCCGTTCTCGGTGGGGCCGCCGGATCGCCCGCCACGGGCCCGGCCATGACGTCAAAGAGCAGTGCCAAATCGTCGCTGGACGTGGCGAAAGGACCATCGGTCGAGTAGTCGATCCAGTCCGGTGCGGGCCACCTGCCGATTACGCCGTTGGTCGGCTTCAGGCCAACCAGGCCGCAGAGGGAGGCCGGAATGCGAATGGATCCTCCGCCGTCGGTGGCGGTCGCGACACCGACCAGGCCGGCCGACACGGCAGCGGCCGATCCGCCGCTAGACCCGCCGGGCGAATAGTCCGTTTGCCAGGGATTTCGCGTGACCCCGGTCAGGAGATTCGCGGTGTAGCCCTCGATGGCGAACTCGGGCAACGTCGACTTTCCGACCACTACGGCGCCGGCGTCGATAAGTCGACCCGGCACCACACCGTTAGCGAGGGCGGGAGCCGCGTCGCGCAACGCGAGCGACCCTTTTCTCGTCGAATGACCGCGCCAGTCCTCTAGGTCCTTGATCAAGGTCGGGACTCCCAACAGCGATCCGACTCGTCGATCTCCTTCGTCGATCTTCTTCGCTGAGGCGAGTGCCTCGTCAAAGGCCGCTTCGGCCAGAACGTTCAGCTCCGACGTCGCCTCGAGTCTCTCTATGGAGGCGCTCACCACCGCCGTCGCACTGAGTCGCCCCTCTCGTACCGCCGCGGCGATCCGCGTAATCGGTCCGGGCTGCAGTGGCACGGAGTCAACCTACTTGAACCCTTTGAACGGCCGGTCGCCTCAGTTAGTCAACGACCGTCACGCCCGGTACAAAGTTCGAGGTCTCAATTGCTCCGTTCAATCCCGGATGGTGACGCTTCGATCGCACCAATACACCGGCCGCGGCCGCGGCAATCGCCAAGAAGAGCGCGCTGACTTCGAACGCGGTGGTGTAACCGTGCACGGTGGCCGACCGTGTGATCGACGTGCTGGCCACTCGCGTCACGAGATAGGCGGCGGTCGACGAAGCGGCGACGGTGTTGAGGAACGCGGTGCCCAACGCCCCGCCGACCTGCTGGGTGGTGTTCACCAACGCACTGGCGACACCGGAATTGTCCTCTTCTACGCCAAAGAGAGCGGTCGAGTTCATCGGCACGAAGGCCAGACCCATACCGATGCTGACCAGAATCTCGGGTGCTAGGACGTGAGCCACGTACGTGCTGTCCGCACCGAGACGAGAGAACCAGAGCAGACCGAAGGTGGCCAACGACAGGCCCGTGATCATGAGGTTTCGTGGGCCCGTACGGGGTAGAAGCCGACTGGCCAGCGTGGCGCCAAAAATAATGCCACCGGAGAACGGCAAGAAGGCAAAGCCCGTGCGCAAGGCGCTGTAGCCGAGGATGCCCTGAAGGAAGTACGTCAGGAAGAGAAACGTACCGAGTAGGGCGAAACCCACGAAGAGAGAGGAGAGAAAAGCTCCCCCGCGGTTCCTCTCCAAAATGACTTTGAGTGGCAACAGGGGGTGGGCCACTCTCATTTCGATCACTACGAAGGTGGTGAGGAGTATGACGGCGGCGCTAAGCAGCATCAGCACGAGTGTCGATCCCCAGCCGTGCGAAGCCACCATGGTGAAGCCGTAGACCAAGAAGAAGAGTCCGGCCGTTGAGGTGACCGCACCGGGAAGGTCGTAGCTGTGACGCACGTCCACTTTGCTTTCGCGAATGACGCGACTGGCCATGACGGCGGCGATGAGGGCAATGGGCGTGTTGATCAGCAGGGTCCAGCGCCACGAGGCGTACTGAGTTAAAACGCCGCCCAAGACCAGTCCGATGGCTGCCCCGCTTCCCGCGATGGCACCATAGACACCGAAGGCCCGAGCGCGCTCGTGGGCTTCGGTGAAAGTCACGGTGAGCAGGGACAAGGCGGCCGGCGCCATGACGGCGGCAAACCCGCCCTGCAAGGCTCGCGCACTAAAGAGCATGGCTTGGTTCTGGGCCAGTCCGGCGAGCGCCGAGGCGGCGCCAAAGCCGATGAGTCCGATGATGAAGACCCGCCGACGTCCGAGGTAGTCGGCCACCCGGCCACCGAGGAGAAGAAGACTCCCAAAGACCAGGGTGTAAGCGCTCATGACCCACTGGCGATTGGCAACCGAGATGTGCAACGCGTGCTGGGCCGAGGGCAGGGCCACGATGACGACCGAGGCGTCCAGCACAATCATGAGCTGGGCGATACCGATGACCGCCAGGGCCCAGTACCGCTTGGGGTCAAGTCCAGCGTTCTCGCTGGGTACTTCGTTGATGAGTAACTCGGTAGTCACCGGACTCTCCTTCATTGCTGGGGGACGATCTTTGGGGCGAATTACTGGCTGAAATCCGCTAAACTTTAGGAGATTCAGACATTTCCGGAACCTAGGTTCCGGTTAACAAACGATAATAGTAACGTTGGTTCCGTTTGTCAAATGTTTGTGTGGGAGATTTTTATGACCGAAGTGCGAGTGGGGACAAGTGAGGACGCCGAGGCCCCCTCACGCCCTATGCGCGCCGATGCCCAGCGCAACCACGACAAGATTCTCGCCGCGGCCGAGGAGGTCTTCGCCCTCGACGGTGTGGCGGTCCCCATCGACATCGTGGCCGAGCGCGCGGGGGTGGGCGTGGGAACCCTCTACCGACACTTCCCCACCAAGGAGTCTCTATACGAAGCCATCGTCACCACTCGCATCGCGGGACTCTTAACGACAGCGGATGTGTTTATCGAGACGCCGGACTGCGATCCCGGCGTCGCGCTGGACTCCTTCCTCCGCGAGTTCGCTCGTCAGGCCTCGGAGAAACAAGATCTCTTTGAAGCGCTCGAACAGAACGGGGTCGACATCAAGACTCGATTCTCTGAGCGCATTGAGGAACTGATGGAGAAGATTGACATCCTTCGTCAACGGGCCGCCGACGCGGGCGCCATTCGTCGCGACGTCGAGACGGCCGACATCATGAACCTCGTCTCGGGTACGTGTCATGCCGCTGGTCACTCGGGCGTCGACGAGGCCGGCTTTCAGCGACTCGTCAACATCGTTCTCTCAGGGCTTCAGCCCACGAATTGATCGACCCCTCTCGTGGAGATCTCTCGAGAGTACGACGGACGTCCGCGGTGCGGCTGGTGCGGCGTCGACGAGTTGTACGTCCGGTACCACGATGATGAGTGGGGCGTTCCTCACCACGACGACAACAAGCTCTTCGAGTTTCTGACCCTTGAAGGCGCACAGGCGGGCCTCAGCTGGTACACGGTGTTGCAGAAGCGCGAGGGGTACCGCCGAGCCTTCTCGAACTTTGACATAGAGAGCGTCGCGAAGTTCAGCGACAAGAGGATCGCCAAGATCCTCTTGGATCCGGGCGTTATTCGCAATCGGGGAAAGATCAACTCCACCGTCAACAACGCACGCGCCGCGCTCGAGATGCAGCGCGAGCACGGAAGTCTTGACGCGTATCTCTGGTCACTCGGCGCTCAAAAGGGTGACGAGCACACTGTGTCGAAAGTCATGAGTAAGCAGCTGACTCGAGACGGTTTCAAGTTTGTCGGGCCGACGATCTGTCTCTCGTTGATGCAAGCCGTCGGTATGGTGAACGACCACGCGCGTGCGTGCTTTCGCTATAAGGAAGTTCAGAATCTTCGAACGAAGTAGGTGGGGTACTTAGTCGAGGAGAGACTGTAGGTACTCCGCGAACGGCTCGTACATCCACGAGCCGTCGTAACGTTCCCCGTTCACGAAGAACGTCGGGGTGCCGTTCGCGCCGCTGCGAATCGCCCCTTCGAAGTCGGCCTCTACGCGCTGGCGCGGTCCGCCGCTTCTGATGTCTTTCGTCGCCTGCTCGACGTCGGCGCCCACGTCTTTGATGTAGCCCATCAGGGCCTCTGTCCCCAAGTCGCGCTGATTCTCGTAGAGCGTGTCGTGTATCTCCCAGAACTTTCCCTGATCACCGACCGCTTCAGCCACTTCCGCGGCCGCCTCGGCGTGAGGGTGCATGTCGGCGAGAGGGAAGTTGCGAAAGATGAGTCGCATATTGTCGCCGAATTTCCTCTGCAACTGCTTGACGATCGGGTAGGCCTGGCCGCAGTAGGGGCACTGATAGTCCCCGTACTCCACGACCGTGAGCCTCGCGTCTTCGTTGCCGCTGGAGTGGTCGCTCGGTCCGACGGGGATAGATAGGTCACTCATGCCAATGCCTCCACTGCTCGAAGGGCTCCGTCCGCGCCCGGATTAACGCCGACGGGTGATACATAACTCCACGCCACCTGGCCCTCGCGATCGACGACGAAGAGCGCGCGTTCTGACGTGCCATCGGCATCGCGGTACACGCCGTACGCCTTGGCGACTTCCGCGTGCGGATTCGCGTCAGCGAGCAAGGGAAAGGGCACGTGTCGTTGTTCCTTGAAGACTTCGTGGCACCACGGACCATCCACCGAGATGCCGAGCAACTGAGCTCCGTGATTGTCGAATAGTTTCTTGGCGGCGCCGAAGACGGACAACTCGTCGCTGCAGACGGGGCTCCAGTCGGCGGGATAAAAAATGAGTACCACCGGCCCGTCGAACTCGGACAACGAGACCTTCTGATCGGGCGTGGCGAGAAGTGCGAAATCGGGCGCTTTCACCCCTGCCTCTAGTGCCATGCGGACCCCCCTCTCGCCACCGCTCACCTCCCGAGCGGACGTTTCGACGGTGAGTATACGACGACCTGATTTGAATCCAACCCCTAGATATAACGCTTCGAACGACCAGAAATCTCCTCGAATCGAGACACGTCGGTGGCGCTCGCGGGCCGAGAAAGCGCATCTCTAACTGGTGAATTGGCACTCTCTGGACGAGAGTGCCAGAAAAATTATGGTGGCCGGTATAATTGACGGTCCAGAACTTCGGTTCGGCTTTCCAGGTCTGGAGAGAGAAAAGTCCAGACCGGGAAGGAATTTGCTTGGGGGTCAGATCGACCGATCGGGTGAGTTCAATCACGTGAGAAGGAACGATTATGGCCAACCCAACTGTCACCCTGCCGCTCTTGCCGTTGAAGTCCGGTGTGGTCCTCCCCGGCATGGTCTTCACCATGGCCCTCGAATCAGAAGAGTCCCGCGTCGCCGTCGAGGCCGCACGCTCGGCAGGAGGACGCCTCTTGTTGGTACCTCACCTTGAAGGTCGCTACTCCAGCATTGGCGTCATCGCCGAAGTCATGGAAGAGGGAACCCTGCCCGGCGGGCTTGAGGCCATCGCGGTACGCGGTGACCAGCGCGCCACCATCGGCACCGGCGTTCCGGGAACGGGTGACGCACTGTGGGTCGAGGCCGAACCGATCGATGACGGAGAGGCCAGTGCGGCGGCGGTCGAACTCGCGCGTGAGTATCGCGCGGTCCTAGAGAACATTCTGTTGAGTCGCGGCGCGCGCCAGATCGCGGCGCAGTTGCGAGAGATCACGGAGCCGGGGCGTCTCGCCGACGTGGCCGGCTACTCCCCCGACCTCTCGCTCACACAGAAGGTCGAAGTCTTAGAGACCACGGACGTAGAGACGCGTCTTCGCCTTGTGCTCGGCTGGGCCCGTGACGTCTTGGCCGATCTCACACTGCGTGAGCGGATCAAAAGTGACGTTGAAGAGGGCATGGAAAAGACGCAACGTGAGTTTCTCCTCCGTCGCCAACTTGAGGCCATCAAGAAGGAGCTCGGTCAACTCGGCGACAGTGACGAGGTCGACCCCGACGACTACCGCGCCAAGATTGAGGATCGCGATCTGCCCGAGCACGTCCGCACGGCCGTGTTGCGAGAGATCGACAAGTTGGAGCGCACCAGCGACCAGAGCCCCGAGACCGGTTGGATACGCACGTGGCTCGACACGATTCTGGAGATCCCCTGGGGCGTGGAGTCGGACGACCGACTCGACGTCAGTGAGGCCCGGCGCATTTTGAACGCCGACCACGACGGGCTCGAAGACGTGAAGGATCGCATTCTTGAGCATTTGGCCGTGCGAAAGCTGCAAGCCGAGCGGGGACTGAAGCCCGCCGATGGTCGGGGCTCGGGCGCGATTCTCGCCCTGGTGGGGCCCCCGGGAGTCGGCAAGACGTCGCTCGGTCAATCCATCGCCAATGCCCTCGAGCGGAAGTTCGTCCGCGTGGCCTTAGGGGGCATTCGTGATGAGGCGGAGATTCGTGGTCACCGACGTACCTACGTGGGCGCTCAGCCCGGACGCTTGGTGCGCGCGCTACGAGAGGCGGGCACCATGAACCCCGTCATCGTCCTCGACGAAGTCGACAAGATCGGCTCGGACTATCGGGGTGACCCCTCGTCGGCGTTGTTAGAGGTCTTGGACCCGGCGCAGAATCACACGTTCCGCGACCACTACCTAGAAGTCGACCTCGACCTGTCACGCGTGATGTTCGTGGCAACGGCCAACGTGCTCGACACCATTCCCGGCCCGTTGCTCGACCGAATGGAAGTAATTCGGCTCGACGGGTACACCGAGTCCGAGAAGGTCTCCATCGCTCGTCACCACTTGTTGGATCGTCAACTCACCCGAGCGGCGTTACGCGAAGATGAAGTCGAGATCGATGATGACGCTTTGCGCACCATCGTGGCCGACTACACCCGGGAGGCCGGTGTGCGAAACCTCGAGCGCGAGATTGGTCGACTACTGCGCAAAGCAGCGACCAAGCTGGCGGCCGGTGAGCGCGAAGCGCCCATCGTTGTCAACGCCGAGGATGTTCGAGAGTGGCTCGGTCGTCCGCACTTCTACTTCGAGTCAGCCGATCGCACTAGCGTGCCCGGTGTCGCGACAGGGCTTGCGGTCACCGGAGCCGGGGGCGACGTGCTCTTCGTCGAAGCCAGTGTGGCCGAAGGCCCGGAGGGCTTGACGCTCACCGGTCAGCTCGGCGACGTCATGAAGGAGTCGGCCGAGATCGCCATGTCGTATGTGCGCAGCCACGCCGCGGAGTTGAACATTGACCCCGCAGCGTTCAGCGGCAAGCGATTCCACCTCCACGTGCCCGCGGGTGCCGTTCCCAAGGACGGCCCCTCGGCCGGCGTGACGATGACGACCGCCTTGGTGAGTCTCTTGCGAGGCGAGCCGGTGCGCCCGATCGTCGGCATGACGGGCGAAGTCACCCTGCAAGGTCGAGTTCTCCCCATTGGTGGCGTGAAGCAGAAGGTCCTGGCCGCCCACCGAGCGGGACTCACCGAGGTCATCCTGCCCGCGCGCAACGGACCAGACTTAGAAGACGTCCCCGAGGAGGTTCGCAACGTGATGACCTTCCACCTCGCGGGTACGATCGCCGACGTCTTAGAGCCGGCCCTTCGCAGCGACGCCCCGTCGAGCCTTGAAGGTGAGTTCTCGGCCGTCGCGTAACTTCCGACAGCGACGAACAGCCGCGTCAACGTGGGAAACGACGTTGACGCGGCTGTTCGTTTTGTTGCCTTAACGTTGAGGTATCGAGCAGAGGAGCCGACCCGAGATGGAATGGCCAGCTTCACAGGAACGCGACGTCGAGTGGCGCGGTGAGATCAGCGACCACGACGCTAAGGAGCTCATCGCCCAAAAGATGGCCGCGCGTCTTCGAGACGGCGACGTCGTCGGGGTGGGCAGTGGCTCCACGAGTCTCCTAACCCTGCACGCGCTGGTCGATTCCGCTAAGAAACACGGTTGGCGCTTCACCGCCATTACGACGTCGCTGGAGATGGAGATCAACTGCGCGAACCTCGGCGTCCCGACTTCCGACCTTCTTCAACAGCGGCCTGACTGGTCGTTCGACGGGGCCGACGAGATTGACGGCGCGCTCAACATGATTAAGGGCCGTGGCGGAGCGATGTTGCGTGAAAAGATCATCATGGCCAGCTCGCCCGAACGCTACGTCGTCGTCGACCAGTCCAAGATGGTCCCGAAGTTAGGCCAACGTTCGCCGATCCCCTTGGAGGTCGTCCCGGAGTCGTTGCGACTCGTGGAGTTCCAACTCGCCGAGTCCTTTGAGGTGAACTCCACGGCGCTGCGCATGGCGGAAGGAAAGGACGGTCCCGTGGTGACGGAGAACCGAAATCTGATTCTCGACGTCTCGTTTGTCGACGTTTCTGCGGAACTTGACACTCGACTGAACTCCGTCGTCGGAGTCGTCGGAACGGGTCTCTTCGTCGGATTCCGGCCCACCATCGTGTCTGACATCTCGGGTTGATTCAGTCTTCTTCGCGGCGTACAGGAATGTGTTTAGCCCGAGTCGACTCGCTGAATGGACCGATACGCGTAACATCGCCAACCATGGACTACACCGAAGCCGAGCAGTTCGTCAGCCAGTGGGTGAACGACTGGAACTCTCACGATATTGAGGCGATTCTCTCGCACTTCACAAACGATGTGTTCTTCACCTCTCCTTTGGCGATAGAGCGTCTCGGAGGCAACGGTGAAGTTCGGGGCAAGGACGCTTTACGGCACTACTGGACCGAGGGCATCCGTCACGCACCGGACCTGCACTTCGAGGTATTGGCCTTCTACATCGGTGTCCACGTTCTCGTGATCAACTACCGCAACCAGAAGAACGGGCTGGTATCCGAGGTACTACGTTTTGAAGGCCCCTTGGTGGTAGAGGGCCACGGCACTTATCTCCTCGAGGACCCCACCGCAACATGATTCTTCATGTTGCTTCGGGTCTGCGACGCCGATAAGGCTCTGCGGGGGAACATTCACTAAAATGTCGCCAGCGTCCTAGGATTCTTCACCATCGACGAAGGGTGCCACGGATGTCCAACGCCAAGGATGAAGACGCAGTAACGTCCAACCTTCGATCGATTGAGGATCTGATCTACTCATACGCTCGATTCGTTGACACCGGGGATTTCGCTGGCGTCGGCGCGTTATTCGAGGAAGCGACGTTTGTCGCCAGGGGTGATTCTCTTGTAGGCAGCGAAGCGGTAAAAGAGATGCTCGAGAACTCTCTGGTCGTGTACGCCGACGGCACACCCCGTACAAAGCACCTCGTCACCAACCTCTCCATCGAGATTGATGCCGCCGCAGATGCGGCAACTTCGAGTTCATACGTAACAGTGATGCAATCTACCCCCGATTTTCCACTTCAGACGATTCTCGTTGGCCGATACTTCGACGAGTTCATTCGACGAGACTCTCTCTGGATGTTTGGGAGACGGAAGTTGAAAATCGACCTCGTTGGTGACGTCAGCCATCACCTGCGTGCCTCGTAGGCGCAGCCGAGTTGCCAGTGCCTGGTATCAAACTCGTTGCTTCGGGTCTCTGATGTGAACCCGGACGCCAAGTTCTTCAGTTGCGAACGGCGGAGGGCAAACCTCGGGCCAACTGATTGGCCGCGGTCATCACTTCATCGGAACTGAGCGGTCCCGGTTCGGAGATCTTCTCGCTCAGCTTCTTGCTGTAGGTGACCCACACGCCCTTGATCTGAAACGGCTTTAGGAAGAAGTCCCACTCCACGTTGACAAAGCAGAGCGCGGTATGAATTGGCACAAGTCCGTCGCCAAGAATCGTTCGAACCACGTCGGCCTGACGAAGGGGCCCATTCACTAAGCGGCTCTGATCACGACCATTGATGTAGACGCGGTAGTCGACTTTCCCCCAACTTCCCTTGTCGCGACGTTGCAGCGGACCGCTATAGGTCTTGGCGTTGATCACCCACACGCCCGAGGGCGCGATAGCCAAGTGGTCGATGTTGGCCCGACTTCGCGGGATTCGTCGATCGTGCAACAAAACCGCGCGATCGCCGATACGTCGAGTGAGTCCCTCGGCCAACTGCCGTTCGCCCTCGGATCCTTTAGCCCAGGCCTGTATTGACTGCGGATCGTCGATGAGGAATTTGACGACGCCCGAAAGTCGTCCGAACCGAGCGTCCAGTTCCGCTTCTCGTTTGGAGTGACGGCGCTCGTACTCTCGCCGGGCGGACTGGCCAGCCACGCCGCTGTCGGGCCTCTTCGGAACGCCGATTGCTTCGAGAAGTGCTTCGTCGATCGTCTGAGAGTCCTTTTTGTCGAGAACGCACGGCAGACAGGTCGCCTCGTGAGCGTCGCGATCCCACATTGCTTTGGTCGATGGTGGCAGGTGCGCGCCACATGTTGAACAGTGATCATCAAAGTGCAGGTTGATGATGTTGGTGGTCACGGCGGCTCCGATATCAGCGCTGACAGATGTCAAGAATCAATGTGTGCCCTGTGGCTACGCTATCGAGCCCTCATCAACTCCTTCCCAACGGGTCCACGCGATTCGCGGGTTTTGTTGTGATCAGTCCTGATTCGCTGTCGGAGGCGGCGCGGGCGAATCGATCTCTTTCGAGCGGTTGCCACGAGAGAAGAATCGATGAAGGCCAACACTGAGCCCGCCAAACACGATAAAGAGAATGATCGCCGTCACCACGGGTGCCCCGCCCGGATGGGTCGGTCCCGAGTCGGGGTTGAGTTCTACTTCGATCAACAAGAACAGCGCGATGAAGAAGATCACGCCCCACACGTCTTTACGCCACTTTGAGAGATGGCCACCCGGCAGACCCTGCAGTGGTAACAGTCCAATCACCGACCCCATCAAGGCACCAGCAAAGATCGACGCCAGCGCGTCGTCCAAGATGCCTACCAAAACGTTCCCGCTGTCGAGCGCGTAGTGGTTGATCGGTATCCAGGCGAACCACGCCAGTAGCCCCACGGCCAGCGCCGACAGCGTCTCAATCGCGATCAGATGAACGGAGTGGCGGTCCTCCATTGACTCGATGAAGGCGACGCTGATCACGACGCCGTAGAGGTAGCCGGGTTCGAAGTGCGAGAGACGCGAGACGGCCACGCAGGCCGCGGCGATGAGCAGACCCATGGGCAACGCGCGCAGGTACGTGTGTGACGGATATTTATGCACTCGTCGAAAGGCCTTCGATATGTACCAACTCACAATCGCGCCCACCGAGAAGGCAATGATCGTGGCGATCAGTCCCTCGAGGGTGTGGGCATTTATGCCGAACGCAGGATTAAGAAGCCCACCTAGCAGGGCCCCGGCTAGGAGAGTCAGCGCGAACCACACCCGATTCACTCGCCCCGGCTCTTCGCTGGCCGAGCCGCTCTGGACTGTGGTTACTGGCCGTTCGACCTCTGACCGGTCTGGCTTGAAAGGGTGGCGAAGTCGCCGTCGCACCCTCGACATCATGGACGTGATCTCTGCGTAGTGATCAGAAAACGTCTGGTTGAAAATATTGGCCGGAAAAGCAATGAACAACAGCACGGCCATGGTGATGCCCCCGCCGATCACATCGTGAGTGACCGAGTGAAAGACCTCCCCGGGGGTGCCCAGCGTGGAGGCGATAGGCGCCACGGCGCCACCGGGGCTGGCCCCAGTGAAGGCGATGTTGTCGAGAGCGAAATCGTTACCGCCTCCGTCGAGATCCGTATCGACGATCGACAGTTTGGCCACGGCCGCTGACCCGGAGTGCCACACGACCTGAATCTCGGACCAGGTCCCCACCGTGGAGGGAGCTGCGCGCGTGCTGATCGACGCTCCGTTGACGACGAAATCAAGCACTGCCGGCTGAGAGTAGAGACTCGCCACTTGCACCGAGAACACGTACGTCGAGTTGGATGCCACCGGGACGCTCTGGCTCCAAACGCTCGTGTTCGCCGTCCCCGAGCCATTGGCGATGAGCATGTTGGTATCAGAACCGAATGGTTTAAGCGCCGGCCACGCTCCGTTGAGCACCGACGGGTCGCTGGCGACGGCGTACTGGCCCAACCCGCCCAGTCCGGTCGGACTGTCGACGTACTGGCTCGTAAAGCCCGTGTTGCCCGCGGAGAAGTCGCCGTTGACGACAAGGTTGTTCGAACTTGAGGCGTACGCGGTACCAGAGACAACCAGCGTTCCAAGGGCCACAAAGGAGAGGCCACCGACGACTCGGCGCGCGCGTCGGACGGCTCTGGTGTGAGATGCCCTCGCCCTCGGGAACTTCAGCCACGCGCCCATATTGATGCCCCTGCCTGGGCGAGGAGTTTAACGAGCGAGGGTGTGCTCTTCAAATGAAACTTGAGAGGACAATCTCCCGCAATGTCGACTCAGGCGCCGAAGTTCCAACCCTCACCGTGGGCGTACTGGTGAAGGATGTTCTTCGCCATGAGAATCTTGTGCACCTCGTCGGGTCCGTCGGCCAAACGAAGAATGCGCGCGGTCAGATACATCTGACCAAGGGGAAGGTCGTTGCTGACCCCGGCACCTCCCCACACCTGAATGGCGCGATCAACGACGCGGTGGTAAGCGGCGGGCACGAAGACTTTGATCGCCGAGATGGCCGTACGGGCGTCGGGGTCGTTGTGAGCCACCTTCTCGGCGGCGTTAATCGTCATGAGTCGAGCCGACTGTACGTCCATGTAGCTCTCGGCGATGAACCCCTGGATGAACTGCTTGTCCTTCAAGAGCCCCCCGTGAACTTCGCGAACGAGGGAGCGCTCCACCATCAGATCGAAGGCTCGCCACATCTGCCCGATGGAGTTCATGCAGTGATAGACGCGACCGGCCCCCAGTCGATCCTGAGCCGCCTGGTGGCCATCGCCCACGAGACCGAGCGTGTTGGCGATGGGCACGCGCACGTCCTCGTAACGGATCTCACAGTGATCGGAGGTCGCGTGACCAAAGATGCCGATGCCACGAATAATGTTCACGCCCGGCGCGTCGCTCGGCACGATGATCTGCGACATACGGCCGGTGGCGCCGAACTCGCCGGTTGGATCCACGGCGCGACACATCACGATGAAAAAGTCCGCCTTGATGCCGTTCGAGGTGAACCATTTGTGTCCGTTAATGACCCACTCATCGCCGTCTCGTACGGCCTCGGTTTCGATCGAGCGCGGATCCGAGCCCGCGTGCTCGGGCTCGGTCATCGAGAAGCCCGACTCCATCTCGCCCGCAATGAGCGGCAAGAGCCACTTTTGCTTCTGTTCCTCCGTCCCGTACTTCACCAGAATGCTGGCGTTGCCCGAGTTCGGTGCCGCGATCCCAAAGAGCGCGTTGGCGCCTACGGCATAGGCCAGGATCTCGTACATATAGGCGAGAGAAAGAAAGTCGAGTCCCGCTCCTCCGTACTCGGTGGGCAGGTGCGGCGCCCAGAGTCCCGCGCGCACCACCTTGGCTTTGATCTTCTCGCGCAACTCCGAACTCTCGCGGCGTCGATCGTCGCGCTGCTCCTCGTTTTCGTCGGCTCCTCGACGAGACCGCCAGAGGACCTCTTCGTGGGGAAGAATCTCCTCATTCACGAGGTCCGCCGTACGTCGCCGTATGTCATTGATCTCAGGGCCGAGACCGGGAATCGGCGTCACGTTGATGGGCACGGGAGTCTCCTCGGTTGTGGTGGTGTTCCCCCGATTATTGCCGAGACCTCACATTCGCTTAGAAGGGGGTGGTCGTAGCGTCTCGTACACTTTTCTCACTCACCCACTTGATCGCCAGGAGAATCCATGACTGACCAACCTCGCACCGCCATCGTTACCGGGTCGGCCCGCGGCATCGGTGCCGCTGTCGCCAGGCGACTGAGCCGTGACGGCTTCGCGGTCGCCATCCTCGATCTTGACGAGGGCGCCTGCAAAGTCGTCTCCGACGAGATCAACGCCGCGGGCGGTTCCGCCCTGCCCGTAGCCGTGGACGTCTCTAACGAAGAGTCCGTCGCGCAAGCCGTCGGACACGTCGCCGAGGGACTGGGTGCGCCCACCGTACTCATCAACAACGCGGGCATCACCCGCGACAACATGCTCTTTAAAATGTCCGTTGGCGATTGGGACTCGGTGATGAACGTGCATCTGCGCGGTTCGTTTTTGATGAGTCGAGCTGCTCAGAAGTACATGACCGAGGCCGAGTGGGGACGCATCGTGAACATGTCCAGCGTCTCTGCCCTAGGCAATCGGGGACAGGCAAACTACTCAACTGCCAAAGCTGGGCTTCAGGGCTTCACCAAGACTCTGGCCATCGAACTCGGGAAGTTCGGCGTCACCGTGAACGCCATTGCGCCCGGATTCATTGAGACCGACATGACGGCCGAAACGGCCACACGAATGGGCATCACCTTCGAGGACTTCAAGGCCATGGCCGCCAAGCAGATACCTGTCGGGCGAGTCGGCCAGCCCGAGGACATCGCGGCGATGGTCTCGTTCTTCGCTCGCGAGGAGTCATCTTTCGTGAGCGGTCAAGTGGTGTACGTCGCGGGCGGACCTAAGGACTAGTTACCGCGGATGCCGAAGGCTCCCAGTTGACGCAGTTCGTCGATTCGTGCTTCACCCAGTCCCCAACTTTCCAAGCCCTCTCGGGTGCCCGCGCCCGGACGTTGTGGAGGCTGACCGATGGCGCCGGGTGTTCGCGAGAATCGAGGCGCCGGTTCGGGTTGAGGGGAGTCACCGGCCGTGAAGACCTTGCGATCAGCGTTGTAAGGATTACTAGGAGCTTCTGGAGTCGACAGCACCGGCGTGACGCACGCGTCCACGTCCCGAAAGATTTCGGTCCACTCATCGCGGGTCTTCGTGAGAAACACCTCGGTCACTCGCGCTTCCATCTCCGGCCACTTTGAGCGATCCCACTGAGGCATCTCGTCCAAGGAGATTCCTAGTCCCGCCACGAAGGCGGAGTAGAACTGCGGCTCCAGAGCGCCCACAGCCATGAACCGACCGTCTTTGGTCTCGTAGACCTCGTAGAACGGTGCGCCGGTATCCAACAGATTGACACCCCGCTTGTTCGTCCACGTCCCACTGTTGATGAACGAGTGCGTCATCGCCATCATGGACGCGGTGCCGTCCACCATGGCCGCGTCCACCACCTGACCTTCCCCCGTGCGCTGGGCCGACCACACTGCGGCCAGCACTCCAAAGAGGAGAAACATCGCCCCTCCGCCAAAGTCGCCGACAAGATTGAGTGGCGGGACGGGCCGTTCGCCTTCGCGGCCAATGGCCCAGAGCGCGCCCGAGATCGAGATGTAGTTGATGTCGTGACCGGCGCGCGGTGACAACGGACCCTCTTGGCCATATCCCGTCATTCGCCCATAGACCAGTCGGGGGTTTCGAGCCAACACGGCATCGGGTCCAAGGCCCAGACGCTCCGTCACACCGGGTCGAAAACCCTCGATGAGAACATCCGCCTGTTCGCACAGTTCCAGAACCAGATCACGCCCCGCCTCGTTCTTCAGATCGACAGCGACCGAGTAGCGAGATCGATTCAAGATGTCGCCGGTGGGATCAGTCGGTGCGTCGGGGTCCCCCCGCTCAAGTCGCAGAACGTCGGCGCCCAGATCGGCCAGCAACATGCAGGCGTAGGGCGAAGGGCCGATGCCCGCCAACTCCAGCACTTTGAGTCCTTCGAGAGGTCCGCTCATCTAGGCCAGTGTAGGGAGGAGCGCGATTTTGATCTGGCATCGAGGACCTCGGTACTACTCCTCGAAGTCGCCCTCGGCGGCGCGAAGTGACTTGAGCAAGGAAAACAGCGCGTCCGTCTCCTTCTTAGAGACCCCCGGTACGGCAAACACCCTGTCGTTGAGGGCCGCGGTCGCCTTCTTCAGTATTCGACGACCGGCGGGGAGTATCTCCACCAACGTGGTGCGTCGGTCCGTGTCGTGGGCGCGTCGCCGTACGAGGCTTTGATCCTCTAGTCGATCGACGCTGCTGGTGATGCTGGTGGGATGAACCTGAAGTCGCACGCCTATTTTGCTCATGGGCAGCGACCCGGATCGAGTGAAACTGAGCAGGGTGAGAATCTCAAACCGAGCGAAGGTGAGATCGAGCGGTCGAAGTTCTGCGTCAATGCGCGAAAGGTATATCTGTTGTGCTCGAATCACTGACGTCACCAGCGCCATGCCGTCAGCGGCGTCGCGCCACCCATGCTCGTTCCACTGTCGACGAGCCTCTTCGATCGGATCGAAATCGAGCGGTTTTGACGGCACGTGCCCACTTTCGTTACCCAGAGAGTCGTCAGACCGACGAGCACTAAGGCCTCGACGTTACCAGCGAGCCCACACCCCGACTGGTTTTAGGCGCCCAGACCAGGCACGGAAGTTCTCCTGAAATTAGTTGGACATCCAACTATTGTGTTTCCTATGGCTACCTCGCTCCCTTCGCTCCACAAGCCCCGATATCCGGTGAGGTTCGTGACAGCCGCCAGTCTCTTCGATGGCCACGACGCCGCGATCAACATCATGCGCCGCCTACTGCAGGCCCAAGGCGCCGAGGTCATCCATCTCGGTCACAACCGATCCGTCGACGAAGTGGTCGCCGCCGCGGTCGCCGAGGACGTTCAAGGCGTCGCCATCAGTTCGTATCAGGGCGGACACCTCGAGTACTTCAAGTACCTCGTTGACCGCCTCCGCGCCGAGGGCCGAGGCGACATCAAAGTCTTCGGCGGTGGTGGCGGTGTCATCATCCCGAGCGAGATCGCCGAACTCGAAGAGTATGGCGTACGGAAGATTTTCTCGCCGGCCGATGGCCAGCACCTGGGCCTCGAGGCGATGATCAATGTGCTCATCCAAGAGTGTGACGTCGACCTCTCGAGCCAGCCACTGGGGACCCTGGACGAACTGCTTCTGGGGGACGTCAAATCACTCGCTCGCGCGATCACGGCCCTGGAGGTCGACGCTCTCGACGCGACGTCGATGAGAGAACTAGAACTCGCGGCGAGACGTCACGTCGCGCCGGTGTTGGGCATCACCGGAACGGGCGGATCGGGCAAGTCGTCGCTGATTGATGAGTTGATTCGACGCTTTCGCCTTGACCAGGGTGACAAACTGCGGATCGCGGTGTTGGCGGTGGACCCCACCAAGCGGCGAAGTGGCGGCGCTCTCTTGGGTGACCGCATTCGCATGAACGCCATCGACTCGCCTCAGATCTTTTTCCGTTCGCTGGCTACTCGCGGTAGTTCGTCGGAAATTCCCGAACTCATCCCGGACGTCATTACCGCCTGTCGCGCTGCCGGGTACGACTTCATCATCTTGGAGACACCTGGTATCGGACAGGGTGACGCCGCTGTCACCAACGTGGCCGATCTGTCGCTCTACGTCATGACGCCTGAGTTTGGTGCCGCGTCTCAACTCGAGAAAATCGACATGCTCGATTTGGCCGACGTGGTGGCCATTAACAAGTTCGACCGTCATGGGGCCGACGACGCTCTGCGCTCGGTTCGCCGCCAGTGGGCCCGAAACCACGTGGCCTTTGGCACAAAGAAAGAGGACACGCCGATCTTTGGCACGATCGCGGCGCGGTTCAACGACGAGGGCACGACAGCGCTCTATCAATACGTGCGTGACGAACTGCACGCCAAGGGACTCGTCATCAGCGAGCCTCAGTTGCCGAGCGCCCGGTCGAAGTTCTCCGTCTCGTCGTCGCCGATCGTGCCGGCCGAGCGAATTCGCTACCTCGCGGAGATCGCCGCTTCGTTGCGGTCCTACCACGCCGTTACCGAAAGTCAGTCCCGTGCCCTACGGCGAGCCGACGAGGTGGCGGGAACCATCGAACAGTTAAGAGAACGATCCGCGGACAGTCTGCCTAGTGAGCTGGCCACGCTGGCTGAAGCAACGGGCCGCCACGTCGACGCGGAGAGCCGAGAACTGCTCGATAGTTTCCGGGTTCTCAAAGACGAGCTCTCCCAGGACGAACTCGTAACACAGACCCCGTTGGGCGAGCGTCGCACTCCCCTCAAGCGAGAGTCTCTCTCGGGCACGATGGTTCCTCGCGTCGCGTTGCCTCGACTGAGCGATAACGCCGATCTCTATCGTTGGCTTCGTGCGGAAAACCTGCCCGGATACTTCCCCTTCACGGCTGGCGTCTTTCCCCTCAAGCGAGAGAACGAAGATCCCGCTCGCATGTTCGCGGGCGAAGGCGACGCGTATCGCACCAATCGCCGCTTCCACCTGCTCTCGGAGGGCCAACCCGCGACGCGCCTCTCCACGGCCTTTGACTCGGTCACTCTGTACGGTCGAGATCCCGACATCCCGCCCGACGTCTACGGAAAGATCGGTACGTCGGGCGTCTCGATCGCCACGTTGGACGACATGAAGGTGCTGTACGACGGCTTCGACCTCTGCGACCCGACGACCTCGGTGTCGATGACCATTAATGGGCCCGCCCCCACCATCCTGGCCATGTTCATGAACACGGCCATCGATCAACAAGTCGATCGCTTCGCCTTAGAGGAAGGTCGCGCGCCCAGCGCCGAAGAAGCCGAGGACATTCGGGCCACCACCCTACGAACCATTCGCGGGACCGTGCAAGCCGACATCTTGAAAGAGGATCAAGGCCAGAACACCTGCATCTTTTCTACCGAGTTTTCTCTCGGCGTCATGGCCGACATTCAGGAGTACTTCATCGCCCACGACGTGAAGAACTTCTACTCCGTCTCAATCTCGGGCTATCACATCGCCGAAGCGGGGGCGAACCCCATCACCCAGCTGGCGTTCACCCTGGCCAACGGGTTCACCTACGTGGAGTCGTACCTGGCTCGGGGAATGTCGATTGACGACTTCGCCTCGAACCTCTCCTTCTTCTTCTCGAACGGGATGGACCCCGAGTACACGGTCATCGGCCGGGTGGCTCGCCGTATCTGGGCCGTGGCCATGCGCGAGCGATACGGCGCGTCGGAGAAGTCCCAGAAGTTGAAGTATCACGTGCAGACCTCGGGCAGGTCGCTGCACGCCCAGGAGATGGCCTTTAACGACATCCGCACCACGCTGCAAGCCCTGTGCGCCATCTACGACAACGCCAACAGCCTTCACACCAACGCCTTCGACGAAGCGGTCACCACGCCCGGAGCGGAGTCGGTTCGTCGGGCCCTCGCTATCCAAATCATCATTAACCGCGAGTGGGGACTCGCCATGAACGAGAACCCGCTGCAAGGAAGTTTCGTGGTGGAAGAGTTGACCGACCTCGTAGAACGAGCCGTCCTCGATGAGTTAGAGAGGATCTCCGAACGTGGTGGGGTACTGGGAGCCATGGAGACCGGCTACCAGCGCGGAAAGATTCAAGACGACTCGATGCTCTACGAGCACGCCAAACACGACGGGTCGTTGCCCATCGTAGGTGTCAACACCTTCCTCTCACCGACGAACGCTGACGTTCCGGTCAAAGTGGAACTCGCCCGTGCGACCGAGGAAGAAAAAGAGGGGCAGATACGACGGCTCCACGATTTTCAGCGACGTCACGCCCACGAGAGCGCCCGAGCGCTCGCTCAACTTCGCGACACCGCGCTGAGCGGAGGCAACGTCTTCGCCACGCTGATGGAAACCGTGAGAAGCGCATCGCTGGGCGAGATCACCAAGACACTCTTCGAAGTAGGCGGGGTCTACCGGCGAAACATGTAGTCCCTGAGCGCGGCGAGTCCCGCAAAGTTTGAGGTGCCGTTGGGGAGCGAATGTCCTGAAGTGGTTGATGAGGTGAATGGTCTTCTAGGATCTCTGATAACGTAGTTGCATGCCAAAAGCAACTACCTTGCCCGAGACGACGGCCGCGTACTCCCCCAGCCCCGCCGAACTCGACCAGATCACCTCTAGTTTGCAGGTTTTATCTCGCTCCTTTAACCAAGCCCGCACCCATGAACTGCTCCTCCAGGAGGCGGGGGTACGCATCGATAGAGCCGGCGTCATGCTTCTCTATAAGTTGCACCACGCCAAAAGTGCCCTGCGAGTCAGCGAGTTAGCGGAGCTACTTGGCATTGACACGCCCGGCGTCACGCGCAAGGTTCAACAGCTCGAGCGACTGGGCTACGTCTCGATACAACCCGAAGTCGAGGACAAGCGCGCTAAGCGCGTCGCCCTCACTCCCAGCGGCGACGAAACCCTCCAACGTGTAATGGCGGCGGGAAAGAAACGACTGGGACGACTTTTTGTCGGCTGGACAAAGCAGGAGATCGAAGAGCTAACCGGGTCGATGGGCAAACTCGCTGACGCGCTGAGAGTGGAAATGGAGAGTAACCGTGAGTGATGATCGAGCTAGCGTCGTTGAGGCGCCCGAGGACCACGAGTTCACCCAGGAGGAGCATCGCAAGATCCTGGTCATTTTGTCGGCGCTCATGCTCGGCATGTTCTTGGCCGCGTTGGATCAGACCATCGTCGCCACGGCGCTACCGACGATTGCCGGGGACTTGAAGGGCCTGAACCACTTGGCCTGGGTCGTGACGGCCTACCTCATCACCTCAACCATCTCGCTTCCCCTCTGGGGAAAGTTCGGCGACCTCTATGGACGCAAGAAGTTCTTCCAACTCGCCATCATCGTTTTCCTGATCGGATCGATTCTGTCCGGCCTTTCGCAGAACATGCTCGAGCTCATTATCTGTCGCGCGATTCAAGGCGCGGGCGCGGGCGGTTTGATGGTCGGATCGCAGGCGATCACCGGCGACATCATTCCGCCCCGTCAACGAGGCCGCTACATGGGTTACTTCGGAGCGGTCTTTGGCCTCTCCAGTATCCTGGGGCCCCTGGCGGGCGGTTGGCTCACCCAGCACGTCTCCTGGCGCTGGATCTTCTATATCAACGTCCCCATTGGCATCGTGGCGCTCATCGTGGTGGCCCTCGTGCTGCACGTACCGGTCAAGAAGGTTCAGCACCAGATTGACTGGTGGGGCACGGCGCTTCTCTCCGCGGGCGTCGTCGGGCTGATCCTTCTCACGACCTGGGGCGGTGTCACCTACGCGTGGACTTCAGCCACCATTGTGTTACTCGCCATCGGCAGCATCGTGGCGCTCGCCGTCTTCTGTTGGGTGGAGTCCAAGGTGGCCGAGCCAATTATTCCGCTCGGGCTTTTCCGTAATCGGACGTTCAACGTCGCCTCTTCGGTGGGATTTGTCATCGGCTTTACGATGTTTGGCTCGATCGTCTACCTGCCCCTCTACTTGCAGATCGTCCACGGGGCGTCGCCCACCCTGTCGGGCCTTGAGCTGTTGCCCATGGTGACGGGCATGCTCATCACTTTCATCGTGAGTGGCCAGTTGGTCTCTCGCACCGGTCACTACAAGCCCTTCCCAATCCTGGGCTCGGGGATCCTATCGATCGGGCTGGGACTCTTGGCCGAACTCGGATCGCACTCCTCGTACGGACTGGCCGCGATGGACATGTTCGTGGTCGGCCTCGGACTTGGTCTGGTGATGCAGGTGCTGGTGGTGGCGGTGCAAAACTCCGTGCCCCACTCCCAACTCGGTACGGCGACGGCGACGTCAACGTTCTTTCGCACCATCGGCGGCGCCTTCGGAGTAGCCATCCTGGGAGCCGTCTTCAATAGTCGGCTGTTGTCCAACTTGAAGGCGTCCGCGCCCCCGGCGTTGCTCAAGAAGATCGGCGGCAGTGACATCTCTGAGAACCCGGCGCAGATCAGTCACCTGCCGTTGGCGGCGCGCACCGTGATCATCGATGCCTTCAGTCACACCCTGCAGACCGTGTTCATCGTGGCCATTCCCTTTGCGGTCGTGGCGTTCGCCATCGCCTGGCTGATGAAGGAGATCCCGCTGCGTACCAAGGCCCACATCAGTGCGGACGACGGGGTGCACGCCGGAGCGCTCGACGCCCCGGGGGAGTTCCCAGGACTCTAAGACGACGGCTCCTCCGGTCTCCAGTTAGGAAGATCGACACTGGGAACGAAGACGGCCATCAAGGTGTCTCGACTTCGCGACTCTCTCCCCGTCGACGATTCGCTGCCGTGGGGCTCGCCCGCAAGATCGGCCTCGGACCTATTCCCGGCGCGGCGCTCTTTGACCTCTTTAAGAAAGCTCGCCAACGTGGACCAACCCCGGCGAGGAAGCACGCTGGTGCGAATGGAGTGTGCGCCACGGAGATAGTCGCGAAGTTCTTCGCACGGGACCACCCACGCCCACTCCTTAAAAGGCACGGGCGCGATCCGGTGCGCCGCTTCGACGGGCACCGGTGTACCTTGGCGCGGAATGGCGAACCAGGGCGGATCGGGCAGCAGATAGTAGATAGGTGACTGCTGGTACTGCGCCGAGAGATCGCAGTAGCGGTCGAGTTGCGCACGGTTGATTTCGATCACGTGATCGTTCCCGGGCTTGACGAGTTCGGTGGCCTTGTTTTCGAAGATGAAGGACGTCCCCTCACCGAGGTCGGCGGCCTGTTCCCAGCCGCTTCGCTGATTGGGTGGCGCGGGCGACCAGATTCTCGCGTTGGGGAAAGTAGCAGCGACGGCCATCGCCACCCACGCCTCCACGGTGTTTTCCGGCAGACTCCTGACCATCGGGAAAGAGTAGGACAAGAAAAACAACGTCGCCGAAATCGTGGCTCAACGACGAACCATGTTTGCCATCAACGCTCGGAGAATTTTGGGTCACGCAATCGGCAGGGCGGAGGTACGAACCGCTAGGAAGGCTCTCAGGCCAGGATCACGGCCGAGTCCCCCACTCGGAGTGATCCCGCGCGAACGATCCGCGCTCTCACTCCGACATCACCGTGATGCAGCTGAGCAATGTGGCGCAACACATCCAATTGGCGTTCAAGGTTCCCCGGTTGGGCCCGCGTGGTCATGACGCAACGAGAGCAAGCCTTTTCAATCTCGATGCCTACCTCGCCGAAGTCGAGGCGTCGACCGGGCACCACTTCCAGGGTGTCCTCCGAGTCGATGACGATGTTGGGCCGAAAACGTCTCACGTCCCACTGCAAGTCGGGGCGCTCCTCGCCGAGACGCGCCAGGTCGCCCGTCGTCACCAGGTGCACAGCACTCTCGTCCACGAACGAGCCCGCCAACCCTTCCCAGGAGACGAGAGTCGAGTCGTCGCGCTCGAAATCTTCCGGGCTTTGAAAGGTCCCCACGCCGTGGGTGGCGGCGGGAACCAATCGGACGGTGCGTTGCAACCACTCAGAGAGTGCCCCATCGAGCAGCGATCCTTGGCGAAACTCCGCTCCGTCGGGTAGCCGCACCCCGAGTACGCCGGACTGCAAGAAGGCGGACGCCGCGAGGAGGCGCCCCTCGCGCTTGGCCGAGAGGATCGTCCCGGACTCAACGTCGAGCACGCCAAATGAGCGGTCCCCCGCTACCCCGTTCACGTCGCAACGCAGCTCGCTGAGACTCTCGCCCTGCATCGACTTCACCGGATATCGCCATAGCGACACAACTCGCGAAGGAGCGAGCCTTCCCTGGGCAGCCATTGGGGAAAGCCTAACGAGAAAGGGCTCTCTCCGCGGCGCCCGAAACGAATGAAGGGCGAGGTCTTGTAACGCTATCCGCGGTGAGGAGGACGGAAGAGGAGACAGAGCGTCTGAGGTACTCGTGGCGCGCTGCGCGCAGCCCAGGAGAGGAATCATATGAAGAGGTTGATAACGAAGTTGGTCTTACCCGCCGCGCTCGTGTTCGGCACGATCGGCGTAGGCGTCATCGCTACCACGCCCGCGTTCTCCCTAGAGAAGAGCCACGCGACGATGGCCACCAAGACCTGGCATGGCAAGGTCGACAAGTTGAACGCTCCCATGGGCACGACCGAGTCGTTCAGCATGACCGTGCACATGAAGGTGTACGTCGTTCACTACGACAGCATGACCCACTGGGTCATGGGTTCGAAGAAGAACTTGAAGCCGGGCGCGCTGGTCACGGTGACCGGAACTCTGAGCGGCACGACTATCGCCGCGGCCAAACTCAGCGCTTAGCAACTTCTTATGCTGACAGCAGGACACCTCGCCGGTGACTGCTGTCAGTATGGAGGGGCAGCGCGCTACGCGGGCAAAGTGAGAGTCAGATGAAAAAGACAGACGGTCCCGCCCCGCGAGTTCCCGTCGGGCGCAGGGTCTTTCTCGGGGTGGCGGCCCTGGGCGCCCTGGGCGTGGCCTTCGGAGCGAGCGTGCAGAACTTTCTCGGCAACGCGTTCGGTTCCGGCCTCGGCGGGCTGCTGCCGGGTGGCGACCGTTTTCGGATCTACTCCATCACCGGCACGTACCCCAAGATCAAAGACAGCGACTATCGACTCCGGGTCAGCGGATTAGTGGAACGGCCGAAGATCTTTACGCTGGACGATCTCAAGGCCATGCCGTCGACCTCCTTCGTCAAGACCTTTCAGTGCGTCACCGGATGGCGAGTGCCCGACGTGGCCTGGGAGGGTGTGTTGCTCTCTGACATCTTGGACGCCGTGGGCGTGAAACCAGAGGGCCGAGCGCTCACGTTCGAGTCCTACGACCGAGCGGACACCGAGAGCCTGACCATCGACCAAGCGCGCCTACCCGACGTCATGGTGGCCTACAGCATGCTGGGTGCACCGGTGACCACCGAACACGGAGGCCCGGTACGACTGTACGTGGCTCCCATGTTCGGCTACAAGTCGCTCAAGTGGCTCTCGGCCATCCGCGTCGTTAGTCAGGAGCAGCCGGGCTACTGGGAACAGAACGGCTACCCCGTGAACGGGTGGCTGGACGGCGCCACCGGACCGACTGATCCCGATCCGAGCCTTCAGTAATGTCCGTGTCGTTGGCGCGACCGTCGCCGCAGGCGACTATTCGCCTCCTTCGTTTCGACCGTGTCCAACGTGCGGCGCACTGGGCCAACGCCACGCTCTTTGGCGTCTTGATGTTTACGGCGATTCCGCTCTACTTCGGTTCGTTCTTCGGTCTCGTTCTCCCGCGCCACGTCATCGAGCAGATCCATCTCTGGTGCGGACTCGCCCTCCCGTTGCCGCTGATCATTTCGCTCCTCGGCCCATGGGGGCGCGGCATGCGCCGCGACGTCCGTCGAATTAACTACTGGACCAAGAGTGAGATCCGCTGGTTGCGCACCTTGGGACGATCGAGTCTCGACGCCGACAAATTCAACCCCGGCCAAAAGCTCAACGCCATCTTTGTGGCGGTAGCGATACTGATCATGCTGGTGACGGGATCGATGCTGCAGTGGTTCCGGTTCTTCACGGTGGACCTACGACAGGGCGCAACCTTCGTTCACGACGTGTTCGCCCTGGTGATCTTCGTGGTGGTGGCCGGTCATATCTACATGGCCCTCACCCATCGCGACTCGCTGCGCTCGATTTTTAAGGGATGGGTCAGCGAGAGCTGGGCCAAGACACACGCCCGCGGCTGGTTCAACGAAGTGCAAGCAACGCGCGATCCGTCAACGAAGAACTGAACTCGTGGAGGGACGGCCTCCTCAGCGTCGTCGCTCCTCGTCGGTGTCCTCCTGGTGGTCGCCACGACGTCCTCTCCACGAAGGGCGGTACACTTCGTCGAAATCGTGGGCGCGGCTGTCGCCCACCTCGCAGCCGACAGCGAAAGCAACGTGAAGGAGGTCCGATGGAACGTCCCTTCACTCACGTCGCCCCCAACGGGAAACTTCGCATGGTCGACATCACCAACAAGCGCCCCACCCCGCGTGCGGCGCTGGCCCGGTGTCTCGTGGTGACAAACACCGCACTCGCCACGCTCGAGCGCCGCGAGGACGAACTTGATCCCGTCCACGTGGCCCGCCTGACTGGCGTCTTCGCGGCGAAGCGGACGGCGGACATCATCCCGCTGTGCCACTCCCTCAACCTGAGTGACATCGACATCGAGGTGCACGAGCGTGAAGGAGGAGTCGAGATCTCGGCCACGGTGAAAGCGACCCAGAGCACCGGCGTGGAGATGGAAGCGCTCACGGCCTGCGCCTTCGCCGCTCTGAGCATCGTGGACTCACTGCAGGATGCCGACCCCCACGCGCGCATCGACGAACTCGTGCTCTTAAAGAAAGAGGGCGGCAAGTCGGGTGACTGGGGTCGTCTGGTCGAACCTGAGCAGAACACCCCCAAGCGTCGCGCCCAGCGCGGTGGAGCCCGCTGATCTCTCGTCCGCGAATGACGTCGCCACTGCGTTCGGCGTTAAATAGGGGTCTCGTAGACTCATCCACAGTGATCAACGCGCTTTTCCTTGACTTCCATGCGGCGCGGGGAGCCTGACGTGAGCGTCGGATCGCAACCGGGCGTCGCGGTGTCCGTGCGTCCACATCGTCCCGACGAGGGACTCTCTCTCATAGCTTCACCGCGCGACCCCGTGGCCCTGCCCCTGGAGGGTCCCCTTCGTGATCGCTACGGGCGAGTTCACGACGACCTACGTATATCGGTGACCGATCGCTGCAACCTGCGCTGCGTCTACTGCATGCCCGAAGTGGGCATGACCTTTCAACCGACCTCCGCCCTGCTTAGTTTTGACGAGATTGTCCGACTCGCCACCCTGGCCTACTCCCTCGGCGTGCGATCACTACGACTGACGGGCGGTGAGCCTCTCGTGCGCAAGAACCTTGCGTCCCTGGTCGCACGTCTGGCGACGATCGGCTTCGACGATCTCTCGATGACCACCAACGGCATGCTCCTCGCGCCGCTCGCTGGCGTCTTGGCCGAGAGCGGACTCACGCGCGTGAACATCAGTTGTGACTCGCTCCGTCCCGAGCGGTTCAACGCGATTCGCCGACGGGGAGACTTGGCCACGGTGCTGGCCTCGATGGACGAAGCCGAGCGAGTCGGACTTTCCCCGCTGAAAGTGAACGTCGTCATCCTGCGCGACGTGAACGACGACGAAGTTCTGGACTTCGCTTCCTTCGCGCGCGAGACGGGTCGCGTGGTTCGTTTCATCGAGTTCATGCCGTTGGACGCGCAAGGAACCTGGGACAAGGGTCAACTCGTGCCGGGGCACGAGATCTTTGAGCGAATCTCCGCGCGCTGGCCCCTGGAGAGGATAGACACCGGCTCGTCCGCTCCGGCCGAGCGATTTCGATTCGCTGACGTCCGTGGCGAGATCGGTCTTATCTCCTCGGTCTCCGAACCGTTCTGTGGCACGTGTAATCGGCTCCGCTTAACGGCCGACGGAGCGATACGAAACTGTCTCTTCTCCGACGACGAACTGTCGGTACGCGATCTCATGCGAAGCGGCGGGAGCGACGACGACCTGGCGGTGTTGCTACGACGATCCGTCTGGCAGAAGTACCCGGGCCACGCCATTAACGAACCGGACTTCCTGCGCCCGGCGCGCTCCATGTCCATGATCGGCGGCTAGATACTCGCGCGACATCGGTCGCCGAGGGGTAGCGAACCTCGAATCGTGGCGGGGTGAACACCTAGCCTGGATGCGTGGAGCGCCAAGCCAAGGTGGTGACCGTCTCGGAGTCGGTCGTTGACGGGACGCGAGACGACCGATCTGGAGACGTCGTCGCAGACTTGCTCATCCAGTCTGGCTTCGCGGTGGTTGATCGAGTGGTCATTCGCGATGGGACCGACAGTGTCGCGATCGCCCTCCGTCGCCTGTGCCACGACTTCCGCGGCCTTGTCGTCACCACGGGCGGCACGGGCTTCGCCCCGAGTGATCAAACTCCCGAGGGGACGCTCCTCGTGCTCGAGCGACTGGCGCCCGGTCTCAGCGAGGCTATGCGAGCAGTCAGCCCACTCGGTCGGCTCTCGCGCGGAGTTGCCGGTACGGTCGGCGATTCGTTGATTCTCAATCTGCCGGGATCGCCGAAGGGGGTCGCCGAGTGTTTCGCCGCGGTGAGTGACGTGCTGGAACACGCTCTCGACCTCATGGCCGGGGGTCATCCGCACTAACCCCCACAGCGTTGCATCGCTCGACACCTTCTCTGGCGACGAAGTACTGAGTTTCACTTCCCCGGGCCTGTAGATCGAAACTGCTCGACTAATAGGATGAGGCGAATGTCGCCGACGCCTCTCAATGATTGGGTACTGGTCACACCGGACGCGCTCAACCTGAGTGACGCGGTTGCCTGGGCTACTCGAGCCCACTGTGGTGCCATCGTCACCTTCAGCGGCGTCGTGCGCGACCACTCCGAGGCTCATGAGGGTGTCATCGCACTCGAGTACGAGGCCGATAACGAACTAGCCGACCGACGTATGCGCGAGATCGTCCACGAGGCTCGCTCGCGATGGCCCGACCTCGAGGCCGTCGCCCTTCACCACCGCGTGGGCATGGTGGCCCTCTCTGAACCGACCGTCCTCGTCGTGGCGTCCTCGCCGCACCGCGACATCGCCTTCGAAGCGGCACGATTTTGCATCGATACCTTGAAGCGAAGCGTGCCCATGTGGAAGCGCGAGCACTGGCCCGGCGGCTCCGCGTGGAGTGAGGAGACTTCGCCGCTGCTCGACGTTCAGGGCCCATGATCTCCATTGACGAGGCGCGCTTCTATGTCCTCAGGGACCTCTCCCCTCTCGAACCCCAAGTCCTCGATCTCTCACTGACCCTCGGCTGCGTTGCCGCGGGCACGGTGACCGCGAACGAACCCTCACCGCGCTTCGCCAACTCCTCCATGGACGGCTTCGCGCTGCGGGCCGTCGACACGCTCGGAGGCAACACGCGGCTCAGGATCGTGGGCTCCATCTTCGCCGGCGACGCCGGCGACGTTCCGCTCGGAGCCGGTGAGGCGATGCGGATCATGACGGGCGCGCCCATACCTCCCGGCGCCGACAGCGTCTGCATGAGAGAAGACGCGAGCGTAGAAGGAGACGACGCTACGGTTCTCATCCAGCGCGAGATTGCTCTAGGTGAGTTCGTTCGATTGGCCGGCGACGACGTAGCGCAAGGCCAGGCGCTCCTCACGCCGGGCGACGAGTTAGGGCCGGCGCTCGTGGGGGTCCTCGCAAGCCAAGGCGTCACAAACGTCCTCGCGCATCCCCGACCTCGAGTGGGCGTCCTCTCCACCGGTAACGAACTCACCGACGACGCCGGTGCGCTGGCGATAGGAAAGATTCGCGACGCCAACCGGCCCTCACTCCTCGCGTCGCTCTCGCAGTCGGGTTTTGAGTCCGTGGACCTCGGCGTGGTCGGTGATACCAAGGAAGAGATTGCCCGAGGGTTTGAGCGTGGCATCGAGACCTGCGACGCCGTGGTCTCGACCGGCGGAGTGAGCGTCGGTGACGCCGATTTCGTGAAGGTGGTCATCGGCGAGCTCTGCGGCGACAGTGCGCGATCCATGCAGGTCGCGATGAAGCCCGGGAAACCATTCGCGTTTGGGGTGGTACCCGTGAGTGGCACGCCCCTGTTCGGCCTCGCGGGAAATCCCGTGTCCACGCTCGTCGGTTTCGAGGTATTCGTGCGTCCGGCGTTACGTCGCCTGGGCGGGCATCGCGTTCTCGATCGGCTGACCATCAACGCCGTGCTCGACGAAGCCATGCCTCGAAAGCCCGACGGACGAGTGCATCTCGTGCACGTTTCCTCTCGAGTTCACGACGACGGCCACCTGCACGTCGAACGCAGCGCACGCCACGCGTCGCACCTCCTCAACGCCATTGCCGATTCGAACTCGATTGTCGTGTTGGCCGACGGCGAGGGTGCCGCACGCGGTGACGAGGTGCGCGTCATCGTCCTCGATCCCGATCAACTGAGTCGGGACTGACGTGGCGCGACTCGTACTGCTGGGACCCGCCCACGACGCGGCCGGGACGAGGGACGACACCGTTGAAGGCGACACGCTCGCGGCCGTCCTAAAAGCGGCCACCGACCGCTACGGCGTGGAGTTCACCACCCTCCTGGCGTCGAGCCAAGTGTGGGTGAACGGCGAACCGGCCAAATTGAGCGACCCCGTGGGTGCGAACGACGTGGTGACCGTGCTGCCGCCCGTGTCGGGCGGGTAAGCGCCCTCAACGCACTTTTCTCTTACCAGGGTCGGACTCTTCCGAGACGGCTCACGCCCAGAAGGATCGTTAAGGCGACGCCCACTTGAACGAGCGCTAACACCATCGCTTGTTCGTGTGATCCGAAAAACACGGCGTTGTACAGCGCGAGAGGCATGGTCGTGGCCATCGGCACGGAACCCGAGACGATCATGGTGGCCCCGAAGTCGCCCATGGCGCGGCCGAAGGCCATGGCGACACCGGCGACGATTCCGCGGCGCGCCAGCGGCAACGTCACCAAAAGCGCAACGCGCCCTCGCGACAGACCCATGGCACGGGCGGCCTGTTCGAATCGAGGATCCGCCTCGGCGATTGCCGCGCGCGAGAAGCGCACACAGTACGGGAACGACTCGATGATCTGCGCGACGACGATACCCGCGAAGGTGAAGGTAAGTGGGTGCCCGAACAGGTGAACCTCAAGAGAGCGAATCGGCCCTGGTCCTCCGAGACGCGTGAGGAGGTAGTACCCGACCACGGTGGGGGGCAGCGCGATCGGCAGGCTGAACAGGGTCTCAATCAGGCCGCGCCCCGGGAATCGACCCTTCGCCAACACGTACCCAAGAGAGGTACCCAGGACGGCCACCACGAGCGTCGCCTCCAGGGCGGCGTGAAGTGAGATCGATAGAGGGTTCCACACCCACGGAGGTATCCGCAGCGCGTTCAACCACGAGTGTGGAATCAGGGCGATCACCGTGACTCACTCTCCGGCGCTGTTCGCGGAGTGTCCGCCTCCTCGGGTCGCTCGATAGTGCGTTGCCCCTTCACCCGTCCGGCGTCGTAGGCGATGACCTCGTCGCCGAGTTCCTCTGCTTCGTCGGCGTCGTGGGTCACGAGTACCGCCGGAATGCCCGACGAGACGAGTACCTGGCGGATGAGGTCGCGCAGCTCACGGCGCACCGGGGAGTCGAGCGCGGAGAGCGGTTCGTCGAGAAGCACGAGTGCGGGATCGCCCGCGAGTCCGCGCGCCAGCGCCACGCGCTGACGCTGGCCTCCCGACAGTGATCCTGGTCTGCGCTCGAGCAGTGCCTCCGCACCCACTCTTTCGAGCCACGAGCGAGCGACCGCTCGCCGATCCCGACGGCCCTTGGCTTGACGAACCGCGAGAGCGACGTTGTCGAGAACCGTGCGGTGCGGTAGTAGCAGACCGTCTTGAAAGACCATTCCGATGCGGCGCTCTTGGGTCGGGACATAGAGACGGTTGGCGCAGTCGGTGACGAGGTGTCCGTTGATGGCAATGGTGCCTCTGTCGGGTCGCAGCAGACCCGCGACGAGGGCGAGGGTGAGCGACTTTCCGGCCCCCGACGGGCCGAAGAGCACTGATATCCCTGAGTCCACGGTGAAGGCCACGTCCAACTCGAACGCGCCCACCGTGCGAGCCACGGCCACGTCAAGGGCCGCGGTCACGCGCGGCTCCGAGAGAGAAGGCCCACACCGGTCATTGCGGCGAGCGCCATGAGAACCAAAATCAAGAGCATTGTGTTGCGCTCGGGCGTCGTAAAGGAGTCGAGTATCGCGAGCGACATCGTGCGCGTCTTACCGTTGATGTCACCGCCGACCATCAGGGTCGCTCCGTACTCGCCCAGGGCGCGCGCGCAGCCGATAGTGAGTCCCGCGCCAATCCCGCGTCGCGCGAGCGGGAGGGTCACCAGGAGGGCCACCCTCCAGTTGGGTAGGCCCATGGTGCGCGCGGCCTGTTCGATTAAGGGATCTACCCCCTCGATGGCGCTGCGGGCCGCGCGCATGATGAAGGGAAAGCCCGCGAGCGCCGAGGCGATGATGCAGCCATAGACGTTGTAGACGAGTTCGTGGCCGACGACTCTCGTGAGAAACCCGCCGACCTGGGTGCCCGGCGAGAGGACTTCGAGTAAGTAAAAACCAATGACGGTGGGCGGAAGGATGATCGGTAGGCTCCCGAGCGACTCCAGCACGTCGCGACCCGGGAAACGACCCTTCGCTAGGGCGTAACCCGAAGCGACTCCCAAGATGCCCGCGATCACCGTGGCCGGGATGGCGACGCGCAACGTGATGAAGAAGGGACCAGAGACCACCCCCCAGTAGGCGATGTAGCCCGACAGGAGATGCGCCAGTCCGTACCCGGCACTCACGCCGACGACAACGGTAACCGCGACGGTGGCGGCCTTCTCCCTCGTGCCGAGCGACTGAGCGATGTCGCGCCCTCGACTCATGCGCGCAGATCGCGCTTCAGTTAGCTGATCGGGTCATAGCCGAAGCTAGCCAAGACAGCCTGTCCCGTGGGCGAGAGCAAATACTTGATAAACGCCAACGCAGCCAGACCGTCAGGGCTCGCCAAGTCGGACGCCGCGCTCTGGCCCTGGTCGTCGTTTTCCACGACGACCCACTGCCTGATCGGCTGGTAGTACCCGTGTTGGCCCACCAAGGACGTCGGGCTGCTGGCCCCACTTGGACCGAAGTTTCGAGAGCTAATCGAGGCCGCGGCGTTGTCGTGCATTCCTGTCACGTAGTTCCTATCGGTACACGACTCGACCGAGGAGATGCGCGTCGTCCAGCCGTTCGAGACGGTCGCGTCGGCCACGTTGGCGACTCCGCACTCTGGAACCTCCGCCCAAAAGTCGGTGTCGTTACCTCCCGGCGAGACCACGAATGACTTGGGAAGTAGCGCGACCTGCGTCGTACCGGCGACCACGGTGTCTTGGGTATAGGTCACGTTGTCGCCAAAGATGATCGGCAGCGACGGATCGGAGTAGTTACCGTTTCCGTTCTGTCCGCCCGACGAGGAACTCGTCGTGCCGTAGTTGTCGAGGCTGGCCCCCTTGTCAGTCATGAGGTCAATCTCGGTGCACGCCTGATCGGCGGGAGTCGGGCCGAAGTTGCGGCGCGGATGAGCGTGGTAGTAGCCGACGGCGGCCACATAGAGCGCCTCCATACCCGCGAGCCCGTAGGGGGCATTCGCCGCGACGTCCGTCGGGCCGCAGCCGACGCCGGCAAAGTTCCAGCCGTTCTTGGGATCGGCAATGGCGAGGTACCCACCGACATTGTGCGCCGCGAAACCCCCGTGAGTTTTGGAGGTGTGGGCGAGTAGATCACTCCACACTTGCGCGATGGTCGAGGGCGCCGCGTCCTTGCCGCTCTTGGTGAAAAAACCACTAACCGGTTCTTGGCACGCGGGAGCCCCTTGCGCCGGGGCGAGCGTCTTTCCGCCACTCCTACACGAGAAGATGACGAGGCGTCCCGTGGTGTACTGCGCTCGAGTAGACCCTATGCCGGGACACGACGTGCCGTCCGCGTTGCCACCACTAGCCGACGAGTACGTCGATGAGTTGGGATCGATGCACTGGCCGACGTCGTACTTCTCCACCGCGGGCGAATTCTTCGCGGCAGCCGTTCCCTCGGGAATGGTTTTGTCGACGTTGGCTTCATCCGCCGAGGCGAACAGAGCAAAACCTGCGGGTGAGTTTCCGGCGCCACTCTTTGTGGCGTCGGTGCCGCCGTCAATCTGTCCCGCGAGAGATCCCGAGCCTCCGAAGGTGAACGTCACGCTATTGCCGCCGTTGGCCGTGGTCACAAAGTTCTGCGTCATGAAGTCAAAGGCCGGTTCGGTGTTCGAGGCGCCCAGAAACATGGTGCCGGTCGGTTGGGCCGACGCCGAACTGGCGGCCGTCACGGCGCCACCCAGGACGAGCACGAGTGCCAGCCCGACCGCGCGGGTCCGTCTGAGGATTGGCCGTTTCGTCAACATACGAGCCCTTCTCCTCAGCGAGTAGGCCTGTACATCGCGGCGCTGAGGGTCTTTTGAGCCTAGAGTCGTCCGAGAGCACTGTCAAAGCAGTTCCTAACTTTTGCGTGATCTAAGTGGGCAAATGTTGCCTCAACTTGACTTCTACTTCGCAAATCGCGCGCGAGATGATGGGCAACCGAGAGGGATATCGCGGCTACTCTCAGCCGACCGGCGATTGGTAGGCCGGGGATCCGATGACGATCGTCCCGCAGTTCGCCCCGGGCACAAACACGACCGAGTTATAGACAGGCTTAAACGCCAGCAGACGCTCTCGACGCAGTGTTGAGATCGTCGCGTACGTACCGAACTTCGAGCAACTCGCCCTCTCCGCTCTCATGATGACGGCGCTCTCAGACTTGATGGCGCCGGTGGTCCCCTTATTCGTCGTCGCTCCCGTCAGCACGAAGACCGCGAACCCGATGATCACCGACACCACCAGAGCGACAACGAGAGTCTGAGTGAAGGAAAGCTTCTTAAAGATGGGAAGGCTCCTCTCCCACGCGTCGGGTGTGATCATGATAAAGGCTGCTCGTTCGTGGGGGCCAGACGCGCGGAGCATAAACTCAGCCCGATGACGGACTACAGCGTGGGCGAGGCGGCAGGGTTACTCGGGGTCAGCGCCGATACCGTTCGTCGCTGGATCGATAGCGGGAGTCTCGGCGCCACGCGAACGGTGAATCGACGACGCCGAATCGACGGTGCGGCCCTCGCTCGATTTGCGCAGTCGCTGTACGAACACACCGATTCAGACGTGACCACCAGCGCATCGATTCGTAATCACTTCACCGGCATCGTGACCAAGGTCGTCAAAGACAAAGTCATGGCCCAGGTCGAACTGCAGGCGGGTCCGTTCCGCGTGGTGTCCCTCATTAGTCGCGAGGCGGTGGACGACATGGGGTTGGTACCCGGCGTGATGGCCTCCGCGGTCGTCAAGTCGACGAACGTATCGATCGAACTCCCCTAGCCTCCAGCCATCGCGCCGATCACAAAGAAGGGTTCGCTCCCGCGTCCCACCGCTTCGGGCAAAACGACGTCGAGTGACTCGAGAGAGAGGTCTTCCTCACAGGCGTAAAAGCGGACAAACTTTCGACGCTCTTGGGTGCGCGGATCACGGATGGTCCCCAAGAGAACGGGGTAAAGACGCTCTAGGGCGTCGATGATCGTTCGGGGTGTGGGCGTGCCGTCAACCTCAACCTCAACCTCGCCCTCTACTTTGGCCAAGGTCTTGAGGTGGGCCGGCAAGACGACCCGAATCATGCCAGTGTTTGCACTTCCACCGAGAGGACGGCGGGAAGATCGCGCACAATCGGCGCCCACGAGTCGCCGGCGTTCGACGAGGCGTACACCTGTCCCCCGGTCGTGCCGAAGTACACCCCGCACACGTCGAGTGAGTCGACGGCCATGGCGTCGCGCAGCACGTCGACGTAGCAGTTCTCCTGGGGCAGGCCTTTGGTGAGGGGTTCCCACTCATTGCCCCCGCTGCGACTGCGATAGACGCGCAACTTTCCCTCGGGCGGGAAGTGCTCGGAGTCGCTGGTGATGGGCACCACGTAGATCGTCTCGGGCTCGTGCGCGTGCACGTCGATGGCGAAGCCGAAGTCCGAGGGCAGGTTGCCGCTCACTTCGACCCACGAGTCACCGGCGTTGTCGCTGCGCATCACGTCCCAGTGCTTCTGCATAAACAGGACGTCGGGGCGTGAGGGGTGCAGCGCGATGCGGTGCACGCAGTGGCCGACCTCGGCGTCCTCGTCGGGCAGACCTTCGGAGTGAAGGCCGTGATTGATCGGACGCCAGGTGTCGCCGCCGTCGTCGCTTCGAAACGCGCCGGCCGAAGATATGGCCACGTAGATCCTCTGGGGATCCTTCGGGCTGACGATGATGGTGTGCAGACACATGCCGCCCGCGCCGGGTTGCCACGACGACCCGGTGCCGTGTTCGCGCAGGCCGGAGAGTTCCGTCCAGGTCGCCCCCGCGTCGGTGGAGCGAAAGAGGGCGGCGTCTTCGACGCCGGCCAAGAGGGTGTCGGGGTCGCTCAGGGAAGGCTCTAGGTGCCAGACCCGTTCGAACTCCCAGGGGTGCGGCGTCCCGTCGTACCACTGGTGCGTGCCGGGCACCCCGTCGTAGAGAAACTGATTACCGACGGGTTCCCAGGTCAGGCCACCGTCGTCGGAGCGCTGAATCAACTGACCGAACCACCCTGTCGACTGGGACGCGAAGATTCGATTGGGATCGACTGGCGATCCCTTGAGGTGGTAGATCTCCCACCCGCCGAAGAAGGGACCCTTCACGTCCCACTCGCGACGCGTACCGTCGGAACTCAGGATGAACGCGCCTTTTCGTGTTCCGACCAGTACCCGAACTCCGCTCACGGGCCCCCCTTTGCGGCCTGCTCGGCCTTCGCGCCCAGATTACCGTCAGCGAGTCGGTGGGGCTGAGGAACATACCAACTAGGTCGCGGCGCGAAGGGCCACGTGACACGACACGAAGTGGCCGTCGCCCTTTTCCTGCAGCGTGGGCGCCACCTCTCGACAGATCTCTTCAACCAGCGGACAACGCGGTGCGTAGGGGCAACCCACGGTGACCTCGGCGACCTGCACGTGCACCGTAACGTCGCTGGCGGCGGCGCGCGAACGTTCGTGTTCGGGGTCGGGAATCGGGATGGCCTCTTCTAGTGCCGAGGTGTAGGGATGCAGGGGTGTATCGAAGACTTGGTCGTAGCGACCGAACTCCACAATCTTCCCCAAGTACATCACCGCGATCTGGTCGCTGATGTGGCGAACCATCGAGAGGTCGTGGCTCACGAAGATGTACGTCAGGCTCAGCTCGTCTTGAATACGAACCAGCAGGTTCACGATCTCGGCCCTCACCGACACGTCGAGCGCCGACGTGGGTTCGTCCAGCACCAGAATCTCGGGCTCGACGGCCAAGGCGCGCGCGATGGCCACGCGCTGGGCCTGTCCACCCGAGAGTTCGTGAGGGTACCGCGCGGCGAACCGGCCCGTGAGGCCGACCATCGACAGAAGTTCAGAGACCCGGGCTTCCTCGTTGTCGGGATGGAGACCGTGAACGTGGAGAACTTCCTTGAGAGCTTTCTCGACCGTCAGGCGTGGATCCAACGAGGAGAAGGGATCTTGAAAGACCAGTTGGATCTTTCGCGCCAGGGAACGATTGTCGCCACGCTCGCGAAGACGCACGAACTCGCCGTTGATCTGGAGTGTTCCCGAGGTCGGTGCCTCGAGGCCGACCAGGAGGCGGGCCAACGTCGACTTCCCGCACCCGCTCTCTCCCACCACGCCGAAGGTCTCACCGCGTTCGAGGGTGAGAGAGACGTCATTCAGGGCGACGACTTTGCGTCGACCGCGACGACCGCCGTAGACCTTCACGAGGTTCTCGGCCCGAAGAACGACCTCTACCATTCGGAGGGATCCCTCCAGCAGGCGGCCCGTGAGCCGTTGCCCCGCTCCATGAGGGAGGGTTCTTCCTCGGAGCACTTGGCAATGACGTAGGGGCAACGAAAACGAAAAGGGCATCCGGCGCTGAGCTGGGTCGGATCGGGCGGAGTACCGCCGATCTGGTGCAACGCGGTGCGATGTCCCGTCTCGGGTCCGGGCAAGGAGGCGAGAAGCGCCTTGGTGTAGGGGTGAGTGGGTCGCTCGAAAAGCTCCACCGTCGCGGCGCTCTCCACGATGCGTCCGGCGTACATCACGACCACGTGATCCACCAGACTGGCCACGACACCGAGGTCGTGGGTGACCCAGAGAACGGCCATCCCGGTATCGGCCTGCAGCGAGGTCACTAGTTCCAAAATCTGGCGCTGAATCGTGACGTCGAGGGCGGTGGTTGGTTCGTCGGCGATCAACACGCGCGGCGACGTAGAGAGAGCCATAGCGATCATGACGCGTTGAATCATGCCGCCGGAGAGCTGATGAGGAAACGACTCACGCGCACGCTCGGGATCGGTCAGTCCGACCTGCAACAGCACTTCGGTGGTGCGCTCGTGCGCTCCCTCGCGCGAAAAACCGTGTGCGCGAAGCGTCTCTTCGATCTGGCTTCCGACGCGGAGCAGAGGATTGAGCGAACTCATGGGGTCCTGGTAGACCATGGCGATCTCTCCCCCGCGCACCTCGCGAAGTCTTCGATCGCTTACCGCGGCCAAGTCCTCGCCATCGAGCAGAATCTCTCCACCGAGAACACTGAGCGGTGGGCTGGCCAGCAGCCTCAAGATCGCCAGCATGGTAAGTGTCTTGCCCGAGCCACTCTCACCGACAATGCCGAGCTTCTCTCCCGACGACACGTCGACGCTCACGCCGCGCACGATCTCCTCCGTGCGCCGGCGCGACTTGATGCCGATTCGAAGATCGCGGATGGAGAGAAGCGCGTTGCTCAAGTGGTGGCCTTGGCGGCGGTCAGGTTGTGCACGACCATCGACGTGGGACCTTCGTCGGCGTCGAGGGAGCGCACCGACTGACGACCCGGCACGATGGAGCCGAGGATGCTGTCGCGGCGCGCTCCTGTGCACGAGGCGATGGCACCGACCAGACCGTTGACGGTCAGGAAGCCGATGAGCGCAAACAGGGTCGCCTCCTTGGCCGCTTCGGGAAGGCCGAAGTCGTCGATCAGTGAGATGGCCACGTGGGGGAGTCGACGAGAGAGGCCCTTCATCAAGGTGGGGTTGCGCGTTCCCCCTCCGGCGCAGAACAGTTCGGTTACGCCATACTCTTCCACCGCTCGCGCCACCGTCTCGACGGTGAGCTCGGCCAAGGTGGCGAGCAAGTCGTCGCCCGTGATCACCCGATCGCCGACCTTGTCGCGAAGGTACGCCAGGTGGAAGTACTCCTTGCCCGTCGATTTAGGAGCAGGCTCACGGTAGTACGGGTCGTCCAAGAGTTCCTGGAGGAAGTACTCATCGACCCGACCACGCGCCGAGCGCTCGCCGTTGCGGTCGAAGGTCTCGGCGTCGTGGGTTAACCAGGTGACGGCGCTATCCATGAGGGCGTTGGCCGACCCGATGTCGAAGGCGATCGGATCGTTCGTCGGGCTCACCACAGTGATATTGGAGATGCCGCCCAGATTGAGCGATCCGCGAACGTGGTCGGGGTGACGACCGAGGAGCAACACGTCGACCAGACTGGCCAGCGGTGCGCCGTGACCACCGGCCGCGACGTCACGACTGCGCACGTCGGCGACGATCGTCGCGCCGGTTCGCTCGGCGGTCCAGGCCGGTTGACCGATCTGCAGCGTGCCGAGCGCGCGGCCGTCTTGCACCCAGTGAAAGACCGTCTGACCGTGCGAGCAGACCACGTCGACCGCTCCGTCGAAGTACTGATCGGAGAGAAGACCCGCGACCTCGGCGAAACTGTGCCCGATCATCGTGTCGAGTCGACAGACTTCGTCGATGGTCGTGCTACTGGGAGGCAACACGCTCGCGACGCCGTCACGAACCTCGGGCGAGTACTCAACGGAGAGGTGTCCGAGCAGGTCGGCCGTGACCACCCGGTCGACGAGCGACAGTTCGACGGCCACCGCTTCGATGGCGTCGAAGGAGGTGCCGGAGATCATTCCCACTACTTTCATGAACGTGTCCTTGTCCTGGGGTCCGAGGCGTCACGCAGTCCGTCGCCGAGAAAGTTAAAACCGATCACCGCGAGCACGATGACCAGAGAAGGCCCGGCCAACGTCCACCACGCCACGCTGGCCAGCGAACTCGAGTCCGCGACCATCTCGCCCAGCGAGGCAGTGGGCGGCGGCGGACCGAGTCCAAGGAAGCTCAAACTCGCTTCGGCCAAGATGGCCCACGCCAGCGCCAGGCTGGTCTGGACGGCGATGACGCCCGTCACGTTCGGCAAGATGTGTCGAAACAACAGTCGAATACGCGAGTAGCCCAGCACGCGTCCGGCGCGCACGAAGTCCGATTCACGCAACGCCAAGACCGGACTACGCACGACACGCACGAAGATAGGCACCCACCCCACCCCGATAGCAATGGAACTATCGAAAATGCTCGGCCCCAGCGCGGTCACGATGGCCAGGGCAAACAGCACGGTCGGTATGGCGAAGATCATGTCGGTGAAGCGCATGATCACAGCCGACGTCCACTTGCCGAAAAAACCAGCGATGATGCCGCCGAGACTGCCGATGACGCCGGCAATGAGTACGGAGAGAAACGCGATCTCCAGCGAAACACCGAGACCCTGTAGGGCATTAGAGAAGACGTCGCGGCCGTACTGGTCGGTGCCCATGGGGTGCGCCCATGAGATTCCCTTGAGGGCCGCGTTGGGATACTGGGCGGCCGGGGCGTAGGGCGTGAGGCCAGCCAGTCCGAGAATGCCGGCCACCAAGATGACACCGACGATGATCATGCCGAGGCGACCGTTACGACTGTGCCAGACCGCCCCGACCCAGCCACGATGGCGAACGACGAGCTCCTGGTCGACGCCGAGGAGAGCGTCGATGGGTGACGGTGTGGCGTCGATGCTCATCGTTTCCTCGTTCGTGGATCAATGAGGGTGTAGCAGAGGTCCACCAGCATGTTGACGATCACGAATCCGGCCGCGAAGACCAACGTCACGCTCTGCACCACGGGGAAGTCGCGGTTGCCGATGGCGGTGATCAACAGTCTCCCCATACCCGGCAAGATGAAGATCTGCTCGATGATGACCGTGCCTCCCAGGAGATACCCGAGTTGAATGCCGGACATGGTGAGCACGGCCGTCAGCGCGTTCATAAAGATGTGTCGCCACATGAACGAGCGGCGCGAGACGCCTTTGCCCAGAGCAGTCCGCGCGAAATTCAAGTTCTCAACTTCCAACACGGCCGCGCGGGTGGTGCGAAGGATCGCCGCACCGATGCCGAGGCTTAAGACGAGCGCGGGGAAAATGATCTGTTGAAAGTTGAGCCAGGGATTCGTTGCCACGCCCACGAAGGGCAGCGACGAGGGGAAGTAGTGAAACTTAGAGGACATGAACACGACCAGCACCGTGCCCAAGATGAATGTCGGAATGGCCAGACCGATCACGGAGACCCCTTGACCGAGGTCGTCTTGCCAACGACCTGCGTGCAAGCCACTCCACATGCCGAAACCCACGCCGATGAGAACCCCAATCAACATGGCGAAGAAGGCCAACTCCAGGGTGACGGGAAGGGCGGTACCGATGAGTGTGCTGACCGCCGAACGCGAGACGAGCGAGACGCCGAGGTTGCCGGTGAGGGTGGCGTGTAGCCAGGAGAAGTACTGCTGGAAAGCGGGTTGGCCCACGCCGTAGTACTTATCGAGGGCCGCGATCTGGGCGTGAGTGAGGAGACCTTCACTCACGCCCAGCGAGGCCTGCACGGCGTTACCAGGCAAAAGACGTAAGACGATGAAGATAATGACCGACACGCCGATCAGCGTGACGATCATGCTGAGAATCCGCTGCACAACGGCCAAGACCACGCTCATTGTGCGGCGGACCCTCTAACTGCTTTCTAGGACACGGAGGTGTTGGCCAGGCTTGACAACTGTGTGGTGTTGACGGGCGAGAGCGTGAATCCCTTTACCGTAGGCGACAGCACCGCGTAGTCGTAGGAGTCGAACAGCCAGATCCATACGGCGTTGCTCGTCAAGTTCTTCGACAAGGCAGCCCAGTCAGCCTTCTGTCCGGCGGCCGTTGAGTTCTCGTCACCGGCCAGCAGTTCGCTCTTCAGAGAAGCCGAGCTGTAACCCGCGGGAACACCCAGGTCCGCACCGGCGCCGAAGTAGCGACCGTACATGACGTAGGGGTCGGGGTCGGCACCGTTCTCGGCGAAGGCCGCCTGGAACTTACCCTTCAGCCAGTCCTGGATATAGGCGTTGGAGGCCAGGTTTTGGATGTTCATCTTGATCCCGGCCTTCGCTAGCTCGGACTGCATCGCGATCGCCTGCGCGGCGCTGGTGGAGTCGAGGTCCGTGGAGGTGATCGCGGTGAACGTGAAGCCCTTGGGCTTACCGGCCAGCTTCAGGTACTTCTTCGCCTGGGTGATGTTCTGCGTGGGGCAGATGGAAGAGACCGGGTTGGAGGCGTACGGCCCGAGCGGCACGGGGCCGACTACCTTGCCCTTACCAAAGACGGCGTCTTGGAGGATCTGCTTGCGGTTCGTGGCGCAGGCAATGGCCAGTCGAGCGTCCTTGTTCGAGAGAATGCCGTGCTTGTCCTGCAGCTGCAGGGCGCGGTATGACAGGTCCAACACGCCCTGCTGTGGGTAGCTCTTGGGAATCGAGTTCACCACGGTCGGCTGCGAGAGCAGACCCATCTGAATGGTTCCGGCCTCCAGCGCAGCCGCGATGGACTGCTCGGTCGGGATCGTCTCGAGCTCTACCGTCGCGAGTGCCGGCTTGCCGCCCCAGTAGTTGGGGTTGGCCGTCATGGTGAAGGACGTGTTCGGCACCGAGGCGGAGTACTCAAAGGGGCCCGTGCCGTCCGGAGTGGTGGCGATGGTGCCCGCGGTAATCGCCGAGGCGGGCATGATGGCCATGTTCACGGTGGCGAGACCTTCCAGCACCGAGACGTCGGGGTGACTCATCGTCAAGACGACGGTGTTCGGCCCGCTGGCCGCGATGTTGGTGACCGAGCCGATGAACGAGGCGGACGGGTCAGCGGTCGCGGTGGCCTGCGCGCGAGTGAGTGAGGCGACCACGTCGGCCGAGGTCATGGTCGAACCGTCATCGAACTTGACGTTCTGTCGCAGCTGCAACGTGAGTGTCTTGTTGCCGTTCGAGAAAGCCCAGCTAGTTGCCAGGTCGGGAACGATCTGAAGGTTCGCGTTCTCCTGCACGAGCGTGTTGTAGATAAGACCCAGCGCCTCGAAGTCGAGGAAGTTCGTCACGATGTCCGGGTCAATCTTTTGAACGCTGTTCACCGTACCGATCACGAAGGTGGAACTCGCGGCTGACGCGCTCGATCCTTCGATGCTGGTGCTAAACAGCGCAACGCTGCCTAACGCGAGGATCGCCGAGACGACACCTCGCAGTCCAAAAACTCTTTTCATTTCTCCCCTTTGGTTGAATGTAGAAGGCCGTTCCTGTTTGTGAGGCTACAGTTGCCCTTTGGTCCAGTCAAGTCAGGACTTGTTATTATCGCCCTGACAAGTTAAATTTCGAAATCGCAGTAATTAATGGACTTTTAGTTTTCTTTGAAGTAGTTTGACCGGACCAATTTGTCTTGGTAGATTACAAAAATTGGCACCGAACCAGGTGTGATGACGAGGGGGAGGGTGTGGTGAGTGACAAACCAACGCTGTTGGTCGACGCCGCGGTGAACGCACCCAAGTACCAAAGCGTCCACGATGCCATTCTTCTCTCCATTGAGGGCCTCGCGGCCGGCTCGGCCATGCCCACCGAACGCGAACTCTGTTCGACCTACGGCGTATCGCGGGCCACGGTCCGTCAAGCGCTCGGCCAACTTGAGATCGAGCAGCGCATCTTTCGACGTCAAGGCAAGGGCACCTTCGTCGCGCGGCCGAAGATTGAGCAGAGCCTCGAGCTCACGAGTCACACCGAGGGCATGCGCTCACGGGGCATCGCGCCGAGTTCGAAGTTGATCGACGTTCGTCGTATCCCGGCGGGGATCGACGTCGGCCTACAGCTCGAACTCTCGCCCAAAGCTGAAGTGTTGCGCATCGAGAGACTCCGCCTGGCCGATGGCGAACCCATCGCCCTGGAGGTTCTCTTTCTCAACGCCGATCGTTTCGACGGCATCACCTCCGCCCTGGGCGACAACGCGTCGCTCTATCAACTCCTCTCTTCGAACTACGGCGTCGAGCTCGCCTCCGCGGAAGAGACCATCGAGGCCGTCGTGGCCGAAGGTCGCGAGGCCGGCCTTCTCAAGTGCCAGCCGGGCATGCCGCTCCTCATGCTCTCGCGGCGCACCCTCGACACCAAGGGACAAGTCACGGAGTTTGTTCGTTCTCTCTACCGCGGAGACCGCTACCGGTTCCAGACCGGACTGCAACGCCCGCGCCAGGGAATCTCGGCGCAGGTCAAAGGCTCAGAGGAACTGACGCTGCGCGAAGCGACGGAGGGTGACGCGCGCGCCCTGGCGAGTGTCTTCATCGAAGCGTGGCGCGAGGGGTATCGCGGCGTGGTCGACGACGACATCATCGACGGCCTCACTCACACCGAGGTTGCTTCCTGGCTCGCCGGTGTGGTGAGTGACACGTCGGCCACCACACTCGTGGCCGAGCGAGCCGACGGCGAGATCGTGGGCTTTACCCGCTTTGGTGACGACGACGACGATCCGGCCACCGGTCATCTCTTCGCCCTCTACGTCGCGCCGCACGCCGCCGGTCGCGGTGTGGGTCGACTCTTGTTGGAACGGGTCATCAGCGACCTCGACCCCCAATCCCAGCGTTCCATCACCCTGTGGGTCTTTGAAGCCAACGAGCGCGCGCAGCGTCTCTACCGGGCCGCGGGTTTCGAACCGAACGGGCGACGTCGTATCGAAGACGAGTATCGAGCCCACGAGATTCAGATGTGTCGAGCGAACGCCGCGAGCACCGACGAGGGCGCCCACTCGAACGGAAGTGTTTCTCAGGCTGTGGACTCGCCTGCCCTATGAACGGGGGCGCCTCGCCACGCGTTGACCTCGAGTACACCGGTTCCTCACCGCGAATTCCCGCCAAGGTTCGCGACCAACTCACCACCGAGCTTCTCGCCACCATCGACACGTCGTTTCCATCCGGTTTCACTCTCGCCGTCGTCGACAAGTCCGGTGTGTTGTTGCGCGCGTGGGGTGGGTTTTCCAATCGCGTCTCTCCCGTTCTCTACACCGAACGTGACACCCTCTACGACCTGGCCTCACTCACCAAGGTGGTCTCGACGACCACTCTCGTTTTGTGGCTTGAACAACAAAGTCTCTGGAAGTTAAGCGATCATGTCGCTCGGTGGCTGCCGGGATTCCCCCGCCGCGACCTAACGATCTTTGAGTTACTCACCCACACCTCCGGTCTGGTTGCCCATCGGCCGTTCTTCCACCTCGGACAGAACCCGCGCGCAATTCGGCGCGCGGTCTACGCCGAGGCCGCGACGGGCGGCCCGGTCGGCAACGTCCTCTACAGCGACCTCAACTTCATGCTGCTCGGCTGGGCCGTCGCGAACTGCGCGGGCCAGTCGCTGCAGCGGCTCTTTCACCAGGTGGTCGCGTCGCCACTCGGGATGGACCACACGAGCTTTCGACCGAGCGCGCGAGAGAGAGAAAGGGTTGCGGCCACCGAACTCAACGGTGATCAACGCAACGAGCCCACCCTGGTCTGGGGCGAGGTGCACGACGGGAACGCCTGGGCGCTCGGCGGTGCGGCCGGTCACGCGGGACTCTTCAGTACGGGCGATGACATGACTCTCTTCGTCAAGGCGCTGCTCAATCCCCGTCGTAATCCCGTGCTGTCGTACGCCTCCATAGTGAAGATGTCGCGCTTGCACGCGGGCCGCCAACCCGACGTGCGCGGGCTCGGCTGGAAGCTCGATCCCAAAGAGTGGGGTCCCTGGCCGGAGGGCACGTACTGGCACACCGGCTTTACCGGCACCTCACTGCTCGTCGCTCCGAAGGCCAACCTGGGCGTCGTGCTCCTTACCAACGCCGTTCATCCTCGGCGACACCTCGAGCGCCAGGCCGACTTTCGCGCCAGGATTCATCGCACACTCGCAAGGAGTCTCGCCTAATGGAAAATAGTGACCTTGAGTTCCTTGAACAGCTCAGCACCGAACAGGTACGTCCGGAACTCTCGGACCTAGACGAACTATCCATCGACGACCTGGTCGATCTGATGTGCGCGGACGTGCGTCAGTTGCCCAGTGCGCTAATGGCGGCCCAGCAACAGATCGTGATCGCGGTCACGGACATCGTGGCGGGCCTCGAACGCGGCGGTCGCCTCATCTACGTGGGCGCCGGCACCGCAGGTCGCCTGGGCATGCTCGACGCCGCAGAGGCGGGCCCGACCTTCAACGTGGGCGAGGGCCAGGTCATTGGCGTCTTGGCCGGTGGATTGGACGCCTTCGGGGTACCCAAGGAGAACGCCGAAGACGACTTTGACGGGGGCCGCGAGGCGATGCGCGAACTGGATGTCCAAGAGCACGACTGCGTGGTGGGAATCTCAGCCAGCGGGCGGACGCCCTACGTCTTGGGCGCCATCGAAGCGGCCGCGTCACTCGGCGCCGTCACCGTCGGAATCGTCAACAACTTCAACACTCCGCTGGCCCAGGGAGTCGATCGGCCGATCGAAGTCGTCGTCGGGCCCGAACTCATCGCCGGTTCGACCCGGATGAACTCCGGCACCGCCCAGAAGATCGTGCTAAATGTTCTCTCGACCGCGACCATGGTGCGTCTCGGCAAGACCTACGGCAACCTGATGGTCGACCTTCGCCCGACCAACGAGAAACTTCGTGACCGTTCGGCCCGCATCGTCGCGCGCATCACCGATACCTCCATTGAGGTGGCTCGCGACGCCTTGGTGGCCAGCGGATGGAAGACCAAGGTCGCCGCCGCCATGATCGTGGGCAACGTCTCGGCCGAGGACGCCGCCGAGCGACTCGCTCTCTACGAGGGACGACTTCGACCAACCCTCGAGTCACTGCGACTCTCGCCGGCTGGCGACCGTCGATCCCACTCGCCCGGTTGGACTCGGCTAGGGGTGGCCGCGGCCTTCGTCAACGGCGCCCTGGTCGAAGGTGACGTGGCCATCCACGACGGCGAGGTCGTCGCGGTGGGACTCTCGAGTCCCGGTGAGGGCATCGCCATCGCCGGACTCATCGACGCACAGGTCAACGGCTCCTACGGCGTTGACCTCCTGCACGCCAGCGTGGATGACATCCTCGACATGAGTGCCGCGCTTCTTCGTGACGGCGTCATTGCGTTTCAGCCCACTCTTATTACGAGCGACCTCCATCAGATGCAGAGCGCTCGAGAGAACTTGCGCGAGGCCCGCCGCCGCCGTCACGACGGCGCGACCATTCTGCGGGTCCATCTCGAAGGACCCTTTCTCTCTCCGCAGCGTGCGGGCACCCACCCCGCTCGCTATTTGCAAGCTCCGAACGAGGAGCTGTTGCGCACCTTGCTCGACGGCGACGACGTCGCCATGATGACGATCGCGCCAGAACTTTCCGGGGCCCTCGAACTGATTCGACACTGCGTGGCGCGCGGCGTCGTGGTGTCGCTCGGCCATAGCGCAGCTAGTTCCGCCGAAGCCCGGGCCGGATTTGAGGCCGGAGCGACCACGGTGACCCACCTGTTTAACGCCATGGAGCCACTGAGTGCTCGCGTCCCCGGATTGGCGGGCGAAGCGCTCACCAACGACAACGTCACGGTGCAACTCATCGGCGATCACGTTCACGTCGCGAACGAGATGATGCGAATGGCCTTTCGCAGCGCGCCCGGTCGCTGCCTCATCGTGAGCGACGCCCTCGCCGCGGCCGGAGTACGTGACACCGTGACACAACTCGGTGACGTCCCCGTCACCATCGCCGACGGCGTGGCGCGGCGCAGTGACGGAACAATCGCGGGCAGTATCGCGAAGTTGCGCGACGGTCTGGTTCGCTTGGGTCAACTGGGAGTGTCGGCGAACGAAGCGATCGGTGCGGCGCTCTCGCGACCGGCAGAGCTGCTTGGAGTTTCCGACCGGTCGTCACTGTCGCCGGGGACACCCGCCAACTTCTACATCTTGAACGAGGACCTTACTTTTGCTCGGCGCGTCACGCCTCGTGGCGTGATCGACGTCGCCTAAGACGTCAGTTCGTTCGCGTTATTTTCTTCAGACCGGGCGGCTGATCGATGGGTCGATGACGAAGCTCGCCTAAGCGCAGCGCCATGACCTGTCCGACCACGATGTCGATAAACGGCGTGATCCAGTTCGGCGTCTCAACCGGCAACACCATCTCGACATCGGCGAGGGTCTCGTGACGACTTCTCGGACGCGAGACCAACGTCGTCATGCCGGAGTACTTAGCCCGAGCGACCAGATCGGCTGCGCTCTGGTCACTGACTTCGTCGGTTAAGAGCAGCCACATGGTGGAACCACTTCCGTTCGCCCCAATAGGTCCGTGCAAAAGGTCGGGCAGGGCGAAGGCTTCCGCTCGTATACCCGAGACTTCTCGAATCTTGAGCGCACACTCTTCTGCGGCGCCGAGACCGAGTCCCCGTCCGACCACGGTGAGCGCGTCGAGAGCCAACCCGTCAAAGGCCGAGGCCACGTGCTCGAGCGCCCACTCACTGGCCGTCGTCACCAACGACGGCAACTCCTTTTCCTGCGGCAACACGTCGCGCGCGCCCGCCAGCGCCTGCACGAACTGCGCGGCCGCCTGCAAAGAAGCGAGCAAGGTCTTGGTCGCGGCTAGCGAGACTTCCTCGCCGACGAGAAGGGGAATCACCACGTCGGCCTGTTGAGCCAGAGGCGACATGGCGTCGTTCGTGATGGCGATGGCCGGACGACCTTGTGCGCGCGCCGCGGCCAGCACGGACACCACGTCTGGCGACTGTCCCGATTGGGAGATACCCACGACTAAGGCGCCCGTCAGATTCACCTTGAGCGGATCGGCGTAGAGCGAGGGCGTGGCCAGAGCACTCAGATAACCCAGTTCCTGACCGAGCAAGTACTGCAGGTACAGGGCCGCGGAGTCCGACGATCCCCGCGCGGCGATGACGAAGTGCGTCACGCGGTCGTTCACCAACGTCGCGGCCCTCTCTGCGGCCAGACGTCCCGCCTTCGCGCGTTCGTTGAGTAGTTGACCCTGCGAAAGGAACTCTCCTTCGTATGCAGTGGCCACTATCAATCCTTCAGTTTGCGCGGGTCGTCGCGAAAGTTGTGGCCAGCCTAACTTCGGGTCTTTGGTTTTTTTGCGACGCACCGCGTGACACTCCGTCTCTTTGCAGTGACACTTCTTCACTCTCGAGGTAAATGTAACTCGCCGCACTCTCGCGACAAAATGTCGAATCCAATTGGTACGGTGCCGGCGCTACGACGCTGTATGAGCAACCCGTTGATTGGTTCTCAACGCGACGTCGGGTCGACTCAGTGATGCGCGTCGAGTGAACTCGAGAGTTCACCGTCGTTCGCGACACGATCGTCAAAAAGTCGATACGGATTCAGCAGCGATTTCGGATCGAAGACGCGCTTGATGCCTCGCTCCAACTCCAACACCGTGGGATCGGTGAGGGCCAAGTAGTGCTCCTGCTTGTCGCGACCGATCCCGTGCTCACCCGAGATCTGTCCTCCCAGCCCTAGACCCACCACGAAAAGTTCGCGCATCAGGGTCCGGCGCTCCTCGTCGTCGGGCAAGTACACGGCTAAGTGGATATTCCCGTCACCCACGTGGCCGCACCCGGTAATGGAGGTTGAGTGTCGCGCACCGATGCGGGCCACCTCCTCTAAGAACAACGGCACCGCCGAACGGGGCACCACGATGTCCACGATCTCCTTGGCCCCCGCGTCCTTCGATACCCAGAACAGTCTCTCGCGGGCCTCAATGAGGCGCAAGGCCGCGTGCTCGGGCAACACGTAGACGTCTAAGGCACCCTCGTCGTCCAGCAACGTCCCGAGGTCGACGATGTCGTTCTCCAGCTGTTCGGCCGTTCGTGTTTCGAGGACGACGATCAGGTACGCCAGCGCTCTCTCGGCGACCGACCTCTCCACCCCGAGCTCTAACGAGGCCGCCGACGTAACGGCGGACATGGTGCGCACGTCGAGATACTCAAGCATCGAGGGCTGAAGTCCCGAGGCCACCAGGGTCGGCACCACGCGCGTGATCGCGTCTAGTGAGGCGAAGGGCACGAGAACCGTGGCGGCGTGGGCGAGGACGGGCGAGAGTTTCAAGGTGATCTCGGTCACCAACGCCAACGTGCCCTCACTGCCGATGACTAGTTGAGTGAGGTCGTAACCCGAGGAGGATTTGACGACCGGACCCCCGGTGCGCACCATCGTGCCGTCGGCGAGAACGAGTTCGAGCCCCAACACGTGTTGACGGGTGACGCCGTGGCGCACGGCGCGCATTCCTCCGGCGTTGGTGTTCACGTTTCCCCCGATCGAGCCCGAGAGTTCACCGGGATAGACGGGGTAGCGCAGGCCGCTCGACGCTAAGTGCTCGTTGAGTTCGCGCAGGGTCAGACCGGGCTGAACGACCACGACGTGGTCGTTCGTGTCGAGGCGCAGCACGCGACTCATACGTTCGAAACTGACCACGATCCCTCCCGACACCGGCGTGGCGCCTCCGGAGAGACCGGTTCCCGAACCCCGTGCCGTGATGGCCAGATCATTGGCGAAAGCGACCTTGGCGATGGCCACCACCTCTTCGGTGTGGGCGGGCCGCAGGACGGCGAACGGCTGGACGTGGGTGACGTGCAGCGACTCGTCGTGGAGATCGTCGGAGTTGTGATCGGGGTAGAACGTCGCGGCGTCGCGGCCCACGATCGCCGTCAGTTCGTCACGAAGATCCAAAATTGTCACCGCTTGGCACGTTACCGTCGTCGGCGCGGCGTCTGGCCCGACGTCACACGTGGCAGAGCAGCCCGCCGTCCACCACCAACGTCTGGCCCGTTATGTACGACGCGTCGTCCGAGGCGAGAAACGCCACCGCGGCGGCCATCTCCTCTGGTAGACCCTGTCGGCCCATCGGCACGGTGCGATCGATCAGATCGTTGATGTCGGCCTCGCTCAACTGGTCGTGGGCGAACTGCGGATCGTTGAAGCCCGTGTCCACCCAACCGGGGCAGACGCAGTTGACCCTGATGCCGAGACGGGCGTAGTCAATGGCGAGCGAGCGCGTGAGATTCACGACGGCCGCCTTGGACGTGGCGTAGACGGCCAGGGCCGGCTCGCCGAAGAGTCCGCTGATCGAGCCCGTCGTGATAATGGAGCCCTTCCCCTTTTTCAACATCACCGGCGCCACCGAGCGCACCATCAAATACATCGAGGTCACGTTGACGCTCAAGGTCAAGTTCCACTCCTGAAGGTCCGTCTCGGTGACCGTTCCTGCGCGCAGGCGCCCGGCGTTCGAGTGCAGCACGTCAATCGCTCCGAAGTCGCTCTCGACCCGGGCCACGACGTCGGCCACCTGCTCCTCGCTCGAGACGTCGACGACGTAGGCCCTAGCACGCACGCCGAAGTTCGCGCACTCTTCGGCGACTCCCTTCCCGTCGTCACGGAGATCAAGAACGGCCACGTTGGCCCCCTCGGAGGCGAAGCGCAACGCGCTCGCTCGTCCGATGCCGTGCGCGCTGCCCGTCACCACCACCGTCTTGTCCGTGAACCTCGCCACCGGGTCTCCTTCAACTCCGCGCACGGGGTATCCCCCGCGCCCCTACGAATGATTATCGACGACGCGCCAACTCCCGGTTCGCCCGCAAGAAAGAGGAAGCGGGCCTAGGAGTCGTGCGTGCGATTGGACTCGTCGGATCCCTGGACGCCGCGCGCTCGACGGTCCTTTAGCTCCTCGAAGTACGGCGAACTCGGGCGCACCCAGTGGATGATGAAGCCCAGAGCGAAGACGATGACGAGAATGATGACCGCCACCCAAGCGACCACGTGGGTTTGGGTGGTGAGGCCGTAACCGAAGATGGCGCCCATGAAGAGGCCCCCGAGGAGCGGCACAATTCCGAGCATGAGAAGCTTGCCCGAACTTCGCTTCAAATGGTCGCGGTAGAACCAGACGCTGGCCAAGGAAACCACGAAGTACATAAAGAGCCCGATCATGCCGTCGGAGCTGATGATGTTGCCGATGGCGTGGTTGGCCGAGGAGTTCTCCAGGTACGGGATGAGCAGAATCGGCGGGATGGCCGCCAAGATAAGGAGGGCGGCCCAGGGAGTCTGGTGCTTCTTGTTAATGAAGCCGAAGACCCTAGGGATCAACTTGTCGCGCGCCATGGCGTAGAGCACCCGACTCGGCTCGGTCATCTGAATCTGACAGGTACCGATCACGGCCACCAGAACAGCCAGCGGCAGGGCCCGACCCCAGAACCCCGGAACGAGCAACTGTCCGGCGTAGGCCAGCACGTCGGTCCCATCCTTTAACACGTTGGCCTGACTGGACACGCCTTCGAAGACCGCGATCAAGAAGGTGTACCACACCGTCAAGAAGAGAGTTCCCATGATCATGGCGCGTCCCGGGTTGATGTTGCGCTTGGTGGACTCTTCGCCGAGCACCGCGGTCGCTTCCCACCCGAGGTAGAGAAAGCCACACGGTACGGCGGCCTTGGCCAGCCCCGCGAATCCGCCGATGCCGTGCACCGCGCCCGAGAAGGCGAAGTCGTGAATCGAGGGAAGTGAGGCGCCGCCGACGTGCGAGGCCTCGTGGATCAAGGCCAGCACCACGAAGGAGATCATCGCGCTGTACTCAATGAAAACAAAGGTCCACTGCAACCGAACCGAAGGCTTGATGCCGCGAATGGAGAGGTAGACCAGCACCGCCATGATGGCCGTCGCCACCAGCCAGGTCACGGGGTTGGAGAAGGTGTCCCCGGTGGGAGCCACCACGAATAAGAAGTAGGCGCCGGCGAGAGTGATGTTGCCCACGTTGGCGAAGGTGGACACCGCGACGTTGAGTAATCCCGTTCCTACTCCCGTCGACGGAGTCACGGCTTCGCCCACCCATATATAGGGCGCCCCGGCGTGCGCTCGCCATCGGTTCAAGCTGGCGTAGCCCACCGCGCAGGCGCTCATCACGAGTCCCACGATCAAGACGGCGAGTGGCGCGATGTGTCCCGCGAAGCCCACCAAGATCGCCAGGGTGTACGCCACACTGCTCGACGGCGCGACGTTCGCGATGGAGACAACGAAGTCGCCCCACAAACTCACCGAATCTGCCTTTAAGACCAATCTCTTTTTCGGTCTCGTCCATGAGTGTCCACAGATGCCCCCCGCTCTCCGTGTAATTTTCGAACACAGTAAGTCATCAGATGACTTCTGTCAAACAGTTTTGCCAAGAATTTCCTTCCACCTCTCAGAATCGTTTGACCAAAGTCATCTGATGACTTACGCTGGTCCCTCAGCAGCCCGACGGGAGCGCCGCGCCACTGCGCGTGCGTAGGGTTATCGCGACTGGGGGAAGCGGTGAGCGAAAAACGAGGGGACCCAGTTGTCATGTGGTGGTCGTCCGAAGAGAACGCACTCAGGGTTGCGATCGCGCGGAGGAGATACATCGCGTGACGTACGTGCTCGGCGTCGACGTGGGCTCACAGAGCGTGAAGGGCGTCCTGCTCGACGGCGACGGCGCGCTGCGTGCCTCCGCCTCATACGCGCTCACCATGAAACATCCTCGCGGTGGCTGGGCCGAGCAGGACCCGCGTCACTGGGAGGAGGGACTCGCCTCAGTGATCGCCGGCACTCTCGCCGGAGCGAGAGTCGCGGCTCGCGAGGTCACCGCGCTCTGTCTCGCCTGTCAGGTCGACGGCGTCGTGCCGATCTCAGCCTCGGGTGAAGCGTTGGGTCCCGCCATCATCTGGCTCGACCGACGAGCCGAGGATCAAGTGAACGACCTCGCCGAGACCTTCGGGGCGGAGCGACTCTTCGAACTCACGGGACTGGTGCCCGACTCGTCCCACTCGGGACCCAAAATCATGTGGCTTCGCGACCACGAGCCCGACGTTGTTCGCAGGCGCGGCCGCGTTTCCTCCGGCCGCCGGGTATCTGGTGATGCGACTCACCGGTCGGCTCACTATCGATCACGCCAACGCTTCGTCAAGTTTGCTCTACGACCTACGCGCTCGTCGGTGGTCGGATGAACTCTTAGAGGGGACCGGGTTGCGTCCCGAACAGTTAGGCGAGATTCTCCACGCCGACGAGGTCGCCGGGACTTTGAGCGCTCACGGCGCCGAGATCACCGGACTTTCGCGCGAGTGCCTCGTGCTCGTGGGAACCGGCGACGAGCACGCGGCCTCGGTCGGGGCGGGCGCCCTCTCGCCTGGTTGCGTGACCGATGTCACGGGCACGGCCGAGCCCGTGACGGTGGGGTCAGATCACGTGGTCCTTGATCACGAGGGACTCGTGGAAACTCACGCGCACGCCCTACGCGATCGTTACCTCATAGAGAATCCCGGCTTCGTCTCGGGGGGCAGCACCCTATGGCTCGCCGAGAAGGTTCTAAGAGTGACGCAGGTCGAGTTCTTCGAACTGGCCTCCTCCGCTCCACCGGGAGCCGACGATGTCCTCTTTCTCCCGGCACTGTCGGGTGCAATGACGCCGAGGTGGAACGCTCGCATGCGTGGCACCTTCACCGGGTTGGCCATGCACCATACGGCCGCTTCAATGGCCCGCTCGGTGCTCGAAGGGTGCGCCTTTGCCTTGCGCGACGTGACCGATCGTTTCACCAAACTCGGTCTGGGCGAGGGGGAGATCCGCGTGGTGGGCGGAGGGGCGGCCAGCGAAACGTGGATGCAGATCAAGGCCGACGTCACCGGCCGCGAAGTTCGTCGCGTCCTAGTGAGCGAAGCGACCGCGCTCGGTGCCGCCCTTCTCGCCGGCGTAGCGACCGGCATCTTTCCCGACCTACCCCACGCGGTGTCGCGCACGGTACGGGTGGCCGACGAGCCTTTTCACCCGGATCCCGCTCGACGCTCGCTCTACGACGAAAACTACGACCGGTACCGCCGCCTGTACGACGGCGTCGAAGGGTCGTTGACGTGAGTGATCTGGACATGGTGGTCACCGACGATCTCGCCGAGTTGCGCGAGGAGGTGCGACGCTCCCCCGACGCGGCGTCACTGCACCCCATTGGACTAAAAGAAGTGGTCCGCGGTCGCGGCGCCCTCGAGACGCTTCCCGACGTTCTCACCCGAGCCGGGGTGGAGGTGGGTTCTCGGGTGGTGGTGCTCTCCGACACGACACCCAAGCTGTATCGCGGTGGCGACGTCGTCAAAGCCGTCCTCAAAGTGCTGCGCGCCACCCACCACGTCGCTCTGGTCAACGTTGAGCCGGGCCCCGGCGGCTTCGTACGAGCTGACGAAGCCACGTTGGCCATCGCCATCGCCTCCTCGCGCCTGGACTCGCCGCGCGCCCTGGTGAGTCTGGGATCGGGCACCCTCGTCGACATTGGCAAAGTGGTGGCCCACCACCTGGGACTCCCCCACGTCGTGGTTCAGAGTGCGGCCAGCGTGAACGGTTTCGCGGACGATCAGTCGGTGCTGTTAGTGAACGGGGTGAAGCGCACGACCCCCAGTCGCTGGCCCGACGCCTTGATCATCGACCCGTGGCTCGTGGCCGACGCACCGATCGCCATGACGCGCTCGGGCCTGGGCGACGAACTCTCCATGTTCAGCGCCGGCGCCGACTGGTACCTGGCCAACGCCGTCGGCATCGACGACACCTACTCCTCCACGCCGGTCGCCATGATGCGCCAGCGCGTGGATGAGTTGATGGCGAGTTCGCGCCGTCTCGGTCAGGGCGATCACCAGGCGGTTGACCTCCTGGCCCACTGTCTCACCAACGCGGGCGTAGCGATGGGCGTGGCGGGGCGAACGGCTCCCGCGTCGGGGACCGAGCATCTCATCAGCCACGTGCTTGAGATGCAGACTGACGCGCGCGACGAGCGCGGATCGTCACACGGTTCCCAGGTCGGCGTGGCGAGTGTCTTCGCGGCGCTGCTCTGGCAAAGCGTTCGAGCACGGCTGGGCCGTGGCTCGGCCACGGTCAGCACCGCCCACCTCGCGGCGCGCGCTCGGGTGGAGGAGACGTTTATGGCGCTGGACGAGACGGGCGCCACCTCCCGAGAGTGCTGGGCCGTCTACTCGAAGAAGGCGGGCTGGATTCAGGACCACCTCGAACACGTTCAGCTCGTCGTCGATCAGTGGAGTCATCACGATGACACGGTGGCCACACTGCTGAAGCCGCCCGCTCTGATCGCGGGAGTCTTGCGTGACGCTGGCGCCGCGGTGACGTTTGAACAACTCGACCCCACGCCCGATCCCGGGTCGGTCCTCTGGGCGATCAGCAACTGTCACCTCATGCGCGACCGCTTCACCGTCATCGACCTGGCCGAGCTTCTGGGAATCTGGAGCGCGGACCACGTAGAAGATCTGCTCGAACAGCAACGAGGACTCATCGCATGAGTCGTCGCGTCGAACGACGAAGGGACTACTGATGATCAATTTCGTGTTTATGTTGACGCACTCCGACTCCACCATCGACGACGCCCTGGACTACGTCGATGCCCTGGCCGAGACGGGGCTTCGCTATATCGGGTTCAAAGATGTGGGCGCGACGCCGGAGCGTCAGAGAACCATCGCCCGGGCCGCCCGCGACGCCGGCTTCGAGACCATGCTCGAAGTCGTCTCGGTCACCCAAGACGACGAACTTCGCTCCGTCCAAGCCGCGCTGGCTGCGGGCGTCGACTGGATTCTGGGTGGAACCCACAGTGCCGCGGCCCTTCCCCTCCTCGAAGGGTCCTCGGTCAAGTACTGCCCCTTTCCCGGTCGTGTCGTGGGGCACCCGAGCATTCTTCAAGGCAGCATCGAGGAGATCGCTCGTAGCGCCGCGGCACTCACCTCCTTGCCCGGCGTGTACGGTCTTGACCTCCTCGCCTATCGCCATCAAAGCGCCGACATCGAAGACCTCACCCGCGCGGTCGTCAACGCGTCGGCCGGACCGGTCATCGCGGCCGGGTCCGTCGTCGCTGACCACCAGATCCGCATGTTGGCGTCGGCCGGGGCGTGGGGCTTTACCATCGGCTCGGCCATCTTCGACAATCTTTTCCCGGGGGCGCCGGACGTGGCGGCCCAAGTGCGCCACGTTCTCGACGTAGCGTCGACGACACCATGAGAGCCCGATGAGAACGCTGACCCCGGCTCGCGGCAGCCGCGTCGAAGAGGTCCGCCAGGGACTGCTGTCGGACCTGTTGGAGGGCCGCCTGCTGGTCGGTACCAAGTTGGTGAACGAGCAGGAGCTCGCCTCACGCTTTGACGTCAGTCGTCTCACTGTTCGTGAGGCGGTGTCGACGCTGGTAACGGCGGGCTACCTTGAGCGCCGTCACGGCAGTGGCACGTACGTGGTGGGCCTGCCCGGTCCTCGCCACGCCCTCGACGCCACGCTCAGCTACACCCACATGATTGAAGAGGCCGGCATGAAGGCCGGCCTCCAAGTTCTGCGCGTCGAGTCGCGCGCGGCAACGAGCGAGGAGGCTCACGAACTGGGACTCGAAAAGGGCGAGCCGGTACGCCGTTTGGAACGTCTGCGCACCGCCGATCGCCGTCCGGTCATCTACTCGGTGGACGTGATGCCCGAACGCTTCGTTTCGGCCATACCGGATAAGACCTTTAACCGTTCTCTCTATGACGTCTTGAGTCGTTTCGATCAACCCGTACTCAACGCCCACGCCGTTCTCCTGCCCGTCGTCGCCGATCGACGGCTGGCCACTTTGCTAGAGGTCAAAGTGGGCGGTCCGCTACTGAGGATCAACGAGGTCGACTTCACCCGCAACGCGCAAGCCATCGTCCTCTCGTGGGAGTGGCACGTACCCGGGGTGTTCGAGATGCGTGTGAATCGGCGCCCTTAGGATTTTGCCATGGCCCCCCCACCCCTTATCGTTAGCGTGCCCGATCGGGGCATTGTCTCGTCGCTCGGTGACCTGCCCGACGACGTGGAGTTCATCGAGTGGGACATGTCCGGGCTCGCGCCACGAGACGAGATCGATCTCGCGATACAGCCCTATCTGGTGGGACCTCAGGTGCTCGCGCAGTTGGCCGGCGTGACCACGCGACTGGTGCAGAGTCCGATGGTGGGCTACGACGGCGTGGCCGACTTTTTGCCGCCGGGACACGTGTTCGCCAACGCCGCGTCCGTGCACGAGACCTCCACCTCGGAGTTGACGCTGGCGCTCGTCCTCGCCGCCCAGCGGGGCATTCCCGATTTCGTCCGCTCCGCCGAGCAGGGCCGTTGGGAGCGTTCGTGGCACCAGAGCCTCGCCGACCGTCGGGTTCTGCTGATTGGTTACGGAGGGGTGGGTAAAGCCATCGAAGAACGACTCCTTCCCTTTGAGGTGACAGTGACGCGCGTCGCTCGCCACCCTCGTTTCGACGAACGCGGAGAGATTTTCTCCGTCGACTCCTTGGACGAGTTACTGCCCGCCGCCGAGATCGTGATCGTCGCGGTGCCCTTGAGTGAGGACACGACGGGGCTGGTGGACGATGCCTTTCTTTCTCGCATGCCAGAGGGCGCCCTCCTCGTCAATATCTCGCGGGGACCGGTCGCCGACACGGACGCGCTGTTGAAGCACGCCAGCTCGGGACGGCTTCGCCTGGCCCTCGACGTGACCGATCCCGAACCACTCCCCGAGGGACATCCCCTCTTCGCCCTCACCAACGTGCTCATCTCCCCGCACGTCGGAGGGGCCACGTCGGCCATGGTGCCACGAATGGCCCGCTTACTAAGAGAGCAGATCGACTCGACTCCGCGAGGGCAAGGAACCCCTCAACGTGGTACTTCGCACGTGAGCCACCCGAACGCACCTTCCAAGCGGCGTCAATTTCGTGGCGCATTACAGTTCCAAATGAGTAGATAAAGGACACCACATGTCAACCGACCGATCCAGCCTGACGTCAAAAGAGCGCGAAAAGGCCTCGGTCTTTCACTCCTGGTCCGCCCAGTCGACCATCAACCCCTTGATGGTAAAGAGCGCTCAGGGCGTCTACGTCACCGACGAAGACGGCAAGACCTATCTCGACTTCTCCTCGCAACTGGTCAACACCAACGTCGGCCACCAACACCCCTCGGTCGTGGCGGCCATCCAAGAACAAGCGGGCGTGCTGTGCACCATCGCGCCCCAGCACGGCTACCACTCGCGGTACCGCGCGGCCGAGTTGATCCTCGATCACTCCTTCGACGGCGCGGCCAAAGTCTTCTTCACCAACGGCGGCACCGAGTCCGTGGAGCACGCCATTCGCATGGCCCGTCTTCACACGGGCGCCAAAAGGTCCTCTCGACCTACCGCAGTTACCACGGCGGCACGTCCACCTCGATCAATCTGACCGGCGACCCGCGGCGCTGGCCCAACGACAACGGCACCTCGGGCGTCGTGCACTTCTTCGGACCCTTCCTCTACCGCTAGCGTCTACCACTCGACCACCGAAGAAGAGGAGTGCGCAGCGCGCCCTGGAGAACCTGGAGAACACCATCCTCTTCGAGGGCCCCGCGGCGTTCGCCGCCATCATCTTCGAGACCATCCCCGGGCACCGCCGGGATCATGGTGCCGCCCGAGGGTTTCCTTACAGGCGTGCGCGAGATCTGCGATCGCTACGGCATTGTCTACATCGCCGACGAGGTGATGTGCGGCTTCGGCCGCACCGGATCGTGGTTCGCCTACCAGGACCACGGACGTCAAGCCCGACCTCGTGGCCTTCGCCAAGGGGTGAACTCCGGCTACGTACCCCTGGGCGGCGTCGTTATCAACGAGGCGATCTGCGCCACGTTCAACGACCGCGTCTACCCCGGCGGTCTCACGTACTCGGGCCATCCTCTGGCCTGCGCCGCCGCGGTCGCGACGCATCGAGGCGATGGAGAACGAACACATCGTCGAGAACGCGCGACGCATCGGTGACGAGGTGCTGCGTCCGGGACTGGAGGAGCTGGCGAAGAAGCACCAGCTCATCGGCGACGTGCGCGGGACTGGGCGTCTTCTTCGCCCTGGATCTCGTCACTGATCGCGCGACCAAAGAACCTCTCGCGCCCTACGGAGGAGTCTCACCCGCGATCAACGAGATTCTGGCCGCCTGCCGCGACGAGGGACTGTTGATCTTCAACAACTTCCACCGGCTGCACGTCGTGCCGCCCTGCACCATCACCGACGACGAGGCCCGCGAGGGTTTGGCCCGGCTGGACCGCGCGCTGTCGGTGGCCGACAAGTACTACGTCGGCCACTAGCTGTGCGGAGCGAGTCCCACTAGGCCCAGGCGAAGGGGTTCGCGTGAAACGACGCTTTCCGGATCCGCGAGAGCTCTCGGCGCTGATCCGCTTTCGAAGGCCCGACCTAAACGCTCGGCGCCGGCGACTCGAGCGCGCGCTGACTATTAACGATCTGCGAAGCATCGCCCAGCGACGAACTCCGCGAGCGCCGTTTGACTACGTCGACGGCGCCGCCGAAGGGGAGATCTCTCTTTCGCGAGCGCGCCAGGCCTTCGAGGATATTGAGTTCACACCCCGTGTGCTGCGCGACGTGTCGAAGGTCACGACCTCTTCGGTCGTTCTGGGCGCGGAGGTGGCGCTCCCCTTCGGCATCGCCCCCATCGGCTTTACCCGCATGGCGAATAGCGAAGGTGAGAAGGCGGGCGCTCGCGCCGCCGGCGCCGCGGGTATCCCCTTTTCTCTTTCCACGCTCGGCACGACCACCATCGAGGACGTGAAAGTGGCCAACCCGCTCGGCCGCAACTGGTTCCAGCTCTATATGTGGAAGGATCGCGAGCGCTCGATGTCCTTGGTAGAACGCGCCGCCGCCGCGGGCTTCGACACCCTTCTAGTGACCGTCGATGTGCCCGTCGCCGGTGCTCGACTCCGCGACCAGCGAAACGGGTTGACCATCCCCCCGCGGCTGTCGCTGGCCACGGTGTTGAACACCCTGACGAGACCAGCCTGGTGGTTTGACTTTCTCACCACCGAACCGCTGGCCTTTGCCACGCTGGAGCGCTTCCCCGGTACGGTCGGAGAGTTTCTCGATTCGATGTTTGATCCCTCGGTCACCCTCGAGGAGCTCACCTGGATCAAAGAACGTTGGCCCGGCAAGTTGGTCGTGAAGGGCGTCCAGAGTGTTGACGACGCGCGGGCGCTCGCCGACGCGGGTGTGGACGGCATCGTGCTCTCCAATCACGGTGGTCGCCAGCTAGATCGCGCCCCCGTCCCCTTCCACCTGCTGCCGAGCGTGGTGAAGGAAGTCGGCGGCGACCTCGAGATCCTCCTCGACACCGGAATCATGAGCGGAGCCGACATTGTCGCGGCGCTCGCGCTCGGCGCCCAGTTCACTCTGATCGGTCGGGCCTACCTTTACGGACTGATGGCCGGTGGGCGCGAGGGCGTCGATCGAACCATCGCCATTCTGTCGGGCCAGATCGCGCGCACCATGAGACTCCTCGGGGTCACCGACCTCTCGGAACTGACGCCGGCCCACGTAACGCAACTACATCGGTTCGCTCGCCCCACGCCCCAGTGAGGAGGTCAACCCTCGGACGCCCCCTCGTGAAGCAGCTTCAGTAGTTGCGCCTGGGAGTGGACGCCAAACTTGCGAAAGATCGTGCTGAGGCTGTTGCGCACCGTACTCTCACTCACGAACAGTGCGTCCGCGATGGTGGACACTCGTTGGCCTCGCAGCAAGCGGCTCAGCACCTCCCACTGTCGAGAGCTCAAGGTGTTGAGTTGCGGAAAGCGTTCGGCGTCCGGGAAGCTCCAGAGATGTTCGAAGATACCGCTGGCTTTCACCTCCGTGGCGATCTTCCACAGACTTTTCTCCAGGTCAGCCACCCGATCGTTGGTGGGGGCGCTGGTGAGTTCCGTCTCGGGAATCAAGATGAAGCCGTAGTTCGACGACTTTACGAAGGAGGTGAGAATGCACCGGACGTGCGGGCAACTAGGAGAGCCCGGAGAGTCGAGTCGCATGGAGATGCAGTTCCTTCCTGTTTGGGAAGGCGTCGCGTCGAGCAGTCGCCAGGCGTTACTCATGTCGGGACCTTGCAGTAAGGGCTTGCCGATGAGGTCGCTGGCGTTCACGCCCATCACGTCGTGAATGTCGTCCGACACCGAGGTCACCACGCCGTGCTCGTCGGTGATGCCGAAGGCCATCGCCGGGGCTGCGCGTCCGGCGTAACTCACCAACGCGCTCTCGGCGTCGTCGCCGTCGCTCGACAACTCACAGAGGGCGAAACGTTCGGCGCCAAAGTTGACGGCGTGGACCCATATCGTGGCCTTGCGAGGCTCGCCGTGCGGTTCAAAGAGGAGACGATGCGTCCGATAGAACTCGATCTTTCCCTTACTCAGGGCGTCCAGGGCCGCGCGAACACTCGACTCCTCACTGGGAAAAAAGAGGTCAAAGGTGGGCCGCTCGATGACGTCGGAGGCGTCGCGCCCGACCGCTTCGAGAAAAGCTTCGGTGGCGGCCACGACGACGTAGTTCTTCGTGCTCACTAACGCGACGGAGAGATCGAGGTCTTTGACGACGTCCCAAGCCTCTTGGTTCGCGGGGGACATGGCGCCCGAAGCGTGCTCGTGACTCTCGCTCATATCCCCACCCCCTAGGCGCATCGTAGGGCTGCGGGCTCGTCGGCGTCCTAGAAAATGATTCCGCATCCGTACGCGCGGGACGCCGGCCTACCAGGGTCCGAGTTCGGGTACCGCGTGACGACCGACCAACCACTCGACCAGCGCCGCGTGGTCCGCGCGAGCGGGGAGGTTCTGGAGTTGTCGACGCAGTTCCTCCTCGACGTATAGGTCGGGCCAGTCGGACGACGAGTACTCAACGTCGAGGTCCACGTGGTGTATCTCCACCTCGCGAAGACGGCGAAAAGCGATATCGGACATCGTGCGAGGTCCGGGGCCGACGTTCTGAAACGACTCCCACAGATCGTCGTCGAGTTCATCCCACGCGACTTCCAAGGCCCGACACGAACTCTTGAGGTCGCGCAGGAGTTCGTCCTTGGACTGGGCGCTACTCGACTCAATGTCGCGCTCTCTCATTCCCTCCTCGGGATACTGCTGACGAGCTTCACCGATCATGGCGCCTTCGAAGAGCCAGACGTGGCTGTCGGCGTTTCGCGCCAGATGTGCGAGCACGTGAGCGCGCGTCCAGCCCGGGAGTCGGCTCGGCGCGCGGAGATCCACTTCGGTGAGTTGGACCACGTCATTAAGCAACTGCTGGTGTGACGTCACACAGACGTCGATGACTTCCGTCGGACGCATTACTCGTTGAATCTATCGGTGGTGGTGGCGCCCATCCATGATGGGCGTCGGCTTGCACTCGATGGCGGCCCAATCGCCACGGTTATTTGGATTTCGCTGTGTTTACGTGGTGACCACTCGTTCGCATGGTCATCGAGAGCAGAGGCATTTCACGGCTCGCCTATATTGAGCCCATCGACATCGACGCCAAGCCTCGCTCCAAACGATCCACCGTTGGTCGCATCGCCGCCGTCGTAGTAGCGGGTCTCAGTCTCTACATTCTCTTACCCGAAATCGTGCGCGTCGCGTCGTCGTGGCCCCGGCTCTTTCAGTTAGAGCCGTGGTGGCTCATCGTGGGATTCGCCTGCGAGGTCGCGAGCTTCATCTGCGCGATCGCGCTACTAAAACTGGTCTTGCGCTCGAAGGCGTGGTTCCCGGTCGTGACGGCCATGTTGGCGGGCAACGCCGTTACCAATACTCTCCCGGGCGGCGACGCCGTCGGCGCGAGCGTGCAGTATCGAATGTTGGCGAGCACCGGCATCGACTCCGTGCAGGCAGCGGGCGGACTAGCGGTGAGCTCCATTATCGGCGTGGGCGCGCTCTTCGCCCTGCCCATCTTCGCTCTCCCCGTCATTATTGGCGGCGAGTCGGTAAGCCCGGGTCTCGTCCACGCGGGTGAACTCGGCGCGATTGGTTTTGTGCTGATCGTGGCGCTGGGCGTGGTCGTCTTGACGACCGATCGCACGCTGTTGTGGCTGGGCAAGGTTCTCCAGTGGGTCATCAACAAAATGCCGGGTCGACACCCGCACCCCGTTGCTCTTGGTCAACGCTTGTTGGGTGAGCGCGACAAAGTACGCGCCGACCTCGGTCAGAACTGGTGGAAGGCTGTTCTCCTGGTGGGTGGTCGGATTGGACTGGACTACTCGAGCCTCTTGGCCGTTCTGCACGCCACGGGGGTGCGCCCCAATCCCGCGCTCGTTCTTTTGGCGTACTCGGCCACGGCCGTCCTCGCCCTGCTTCCCATCACGCCCGGAGGTCTGGGCATCGTGGAAGCGAGTCTGAGCGGACTGCTCGTGTTGGCTCGGATCCCGAGCGCCAACGCCGTGGTCGCCACTCTGGCCTTTCGTGTTGGTTCGTACTGGTTGCCCACCATCGCCGGTGGGGTCTGCTACTTCCTGTATCGCCGGCGCTATGGAGCGCTGCGCCAAAGTGAGAACGCCGCTTGAGGGCTGGCCGGCATTTTCGCAACAGGTAGCGTGATCAGGAACGCGGGAGAGAGGACGTGACGGCATGAGCGATCGACCCGACCAGGATCACCCGTTCATCATTCGCTCCCGACGATCGCGCCTCTTTAAGAAGGCGGACGACAATCACGTCCCCCTAAAGGCCATCCTGACCACCGTCCTAGTGGTGGCCCTGACCTTTGTCGTGGGCAAGGTTCTTTATCGCCTGCGCGACGTCCTTCTCTTGATGTTGGTCGGTGGGTTCATCGCCTTGCTATTGAATCCTCTCGTCAACTTGCTCCAGCGCTGGAAGTTGCCTCGCCGGGGCGCCGCCGTCTTCGTCGTCGTCTTCGTCGCTGTCTTGGCCTTCATCGGGCTGGCCGTGGCCTTTGGTTACCCGCTCATCAACTCGACCACCCACTTAGCCAACGCCTTGCCGTCCATCGTGAAGAAGGCCGAGCACAATCGAGGGTGGCTGGGCCACCTTCTTCACCGGTACCACGTAGAGAAATGGCTGAAGAAGAACTCCTCGAAACTGGTGAACGTCGCCAAAGGTCTAAGTAAGCCGGCCCTCGCCCTCGGCAAGGGCGCGGCCACGGTCGTTCTGCTGGCGATCACACTGTTCGCCTTCGTCGTACTGCTTCTCCTCGAGAGCCCGAAGATCCGGGTGGTGGGCCTCAACATGATGTCAAAGCCGAAGGCCGAGTGGGTCACTCGGGTGAGCGCGCAGATTTCCAAGGTCGCCCTCGGCTACATGCTCGGCAATCTGTGTACCTCTATCATCGCGGGCACCGTTATCTTCGTCACGCTGCTGTGCCTCTCGGTGCCCTTCGCCATTCTGTGGGGACTCTGGGTGGCCCTCGTCGATTTCTTGCCCCAGATCGGCGGCGCCTTGGCCGGCATTCCCACTGTTCTCTTCGCGTTGGTCCACTCCCTCGAGGCGGGAATCATTACCTTCGTTGTCTTTATGGTTTATACGCAGTTGGAGAACCACGTCCTCAACCCCATCGTGATGAGTCGCACCGAGAAGATCAACCCGTTGACCGTCTTCATCGCGATTCTGATCGGCGCGGAGCTCGGCTCGTGGGTGGGTGGCATCTTCGGCGGCTTCGTCGGCGTGATGCTGGCCGTGCCCTCAGCCGCCACCTTCCACGTTCTCTTCCGCGAAATCTGGAACTCCACGCGCTCGCCGGCCGCGCTGTCCCAGGACCCTACGATCCTGGGTGACGATCCTCTCAGCTCTACGTGAGTCGAAAGCCGTGCTGCGGTGACCGCGACTCCTGATCTCCACGTGCCGCCCGCCGTTTTGAGCCAGGCGCTCGCGAGAGCGCGACAACTCATCGACGCCGCCGCTCAGCCTCGCGACGCAAAGGAGCGGCGAACGCGCCAGCGTCTACGCCGTCTCCTCGATGATCCTTCGGCGGTGGAGGTGACGATCACCCTGACCGACGAGGTGATGCGCTTTACCTCCCCGCACAGCGCGGCCAGAGCTTTACGCGCGGCGGCGCGCCACTCAACCTCGAAAGGCTTCGGCCTCGTCAACCTCTTTGGTCTGCGGGCTGTGGCCGCCCTCTCGCTCGCCGCTCCACGCCTGGCTCTGCACCTCGTCACGAGGCGGGTACGGGGGCTGACGGAGAATCTGATACTGGACGACTCGTCGGCCTTTCTCACCGCGACCTTCGAGGAATACCGCCGCGACGGCCTGGCTCTCAATGTCAACGTCTTGGGCGAAGCGGTACTGGGCGAACGCGAAGCGCGGGATCGGCTCGAACGGGTCCTTCAGATGATGCGACGGCCGGACGTGAACTACGTGTCGGTCAAGCTCTCTTCGATCGTGAGTCAGCTGCTCACCATCGACGAGCAAGGCTCGCTGCGTCGGGTCAGCGAGAGGTTGCGCGTGCTCTACCAAGAGGCCCGCTCATCGGAGACCTTCGTCAACTTGGATATGGAAGAGTTCCGCGACCTGCGCCTCACCCTCGACGCCTTTACGTCGGTCCTCTCGGAGCCGGCGTTCACCTCCCTCTCCGCCGGCATCGTGTTGCAGGCCTATCTGCCCGAGGCCCACGGGGCGCTCGAGGAGCTGCGCGCTTTCGCCCTACGACGTCGAGAAGCGGGCGGCGCCGCGGTGAAGGTCCGACTCGTGAAAGGCGCCAACCTGGCCATGGAGCACGTGGAGGCCGAGCTTCACGGCTGGACGGCGGCGCCCTATTCAACCAAAGCCGACGTCGACGCCAGTTACCTGCGACTGTTGGATGTCGCTCTTCGTCCCGACTCCGCCCAGGCCTTGCGCGTCGGCGTCGCGAGTCACAATCTCTTCCACGTGTCGTGGGCGATTGAGCTCGCCGCCGCGCGCGGTGTCCTTGACCAACTCGACGTCGAGATGCTCGAAGGCATGGCCAACGCCGAGGCGTGGGCCCTGGTAAAGAGCGGCCAGCCCGTGCTGTTGTACGCACCGGTCGCTAACCGCGACGATTTCCCGTCGGCCGTGGCCTACCTCGTGCGCCGGCTCGATGAGAACACGGCTCCCGAGAACTACCTGCGCGCCGCGCTCTTCATCGCCAATGACCCGTCGGTCTTCGACCAGCAGCAACAGCGCTTCCTCGAGGCCCTCGAGGCGCGCTTCTCCGTGAGCGCCGCGTCACGCCGGAAGGCGCTGGTCCTCTCCACCGGGCGCTTTGAGAACGAGCCCGACGGTGATCCCACCAACGAGACGTACGTTGCCGCCATCGCCCGTGAGTTTCAGTCGGTGCGCTCCCTTGAGGGATACGTCATCGACACGCTCGACCACCTCGACGTCGAACTCACGCCACAGTTCGAGTCCGGTCACGACCCCAACGACGAGGGGCGCGCCTGGTACCGCTACCGCGTGGCGACCACTGAGGAGATCGATCGTGCGCTGGAGTTCGCCAGTGCCGGCTTCGCCACCTGGCACCGACTCTCACTCGACGATCGTCGCGTCACACTGCTTCGAGCGGCCGAGGTCATGGCAGAACGCCGAACACACACCATTGCGGTCATGGCGCGCGACGGCGGCAAAACGGTCGCCGAAGCCGACCCCGAGGTCAGCGAGGCTATCGACTTCGCTCGCTTCTACTCTTCGAACGCGGTCGCCGAGGGAACGTCGACGCCGCTCGGCGTGATCGTGGTGGTACCGCCGTGGAACTTCCCTTACGCCATCCCCGCGGGAGGAGTGATGGCTTCCCTGGCGGCGGGTAACGCGGTCATCTTGAAGCCCGCCCCGGAGTCGGTCGCCGTGGCCTACGAGTTAGTTCGACAACTCTGGGACGCGGGCGTCCCGCGCGAGGTGCTGCAACTCATCCCGACGCGCGATGACCAGTGCGGACAGCACCTCGTCACTCACGTCGGGGTCAGCGCGGTCGTGTTGACGGGGTCCTTCGCAACGGCGCAACTGTTTACGTCCTGGAAACCGTCACTGCGCTTACTCGCCGAAACCAGTGGCAAGAACGCTCTCGTCATCACCTCCGGCGCCGACATTGACCTCGCGGTCAAGGACCTCGTCCAGTCGGCCTTTGGCCACGCCGGTCAAAAGTGCAGCGCGGCCAGCCTGGCGATCGTGGAGCGGTCTGTCTATGAGGATCCACTCTTCTGTGCGCAGTTGATCGACGCCGTCACCAGTTTGCGCGTGGGTGCTGGTTATGACCTCTCGACCCAGATGGGTCCGATCATCCGCCCGCCCGAGGCGCCCCTCCTTCGAGCCCTCACCACCCTCGACGACGGCGAGTCGTGGTTGGTGGAGCCGAAGCAACTGGACGTCAACGGACTTCGCTGGAGCCCCGGCGTGAAGGTGGGAGTACAACCGGGCTCGTGGAGTCACCTCAGTGAGTGGTTCGGACCGGTTCTCGGCGTCATGATCGCCCCCAGTTTTGACGAGGCGCTGTCCTGGCAGAATCAGACTCCCTACGCCCTCACCGCGGGGCTGCACTCGCTCGACCAAGTGGAGTGTGAACAGTGGATCGAGAAGGTCGAAGGGGGCAACCTCTACGTCAATCGCGGCACCACTGGCGCCGTTGTCCATCGTCAGCCCTTTGGCGGGTGGAAGCGCTCGAGCGTAGGACCAACGGCGAAGGCCGGAGGAGAGAACTACGTAAACTGTCTTCGCCAGTGGCCGGTCATGAGCGATCGGGAAGCGGCGTTGAGTGAAGCGCGCGAGTGGTGGAAGGAGCGAGGCTCCAGGGCTCGCGATGACGTCCACCTGAACGCCGAACGCAACGTGGTGCGCTATCGGCACACGCTCAAACCCATCGCCATTCGCCTCGATGGCACCCAGACAATCGATCAACTCGCGTACCTGCGAGGACTGGTGGAGATCGCGAACCTGGAGGTCGAGTTCAGTGCCGACGCGTTGATCAAGGGAGTGGTCGATGTCACCTTCGAGAGCGTGGCCGAACTGACGGATCGGGTGGGTGGCTTCGCCAAAGTTCGTTGGCTGAGTAGCGAGACGCCCCCCACCTCGGCACTTCTGAGCGTGGGATTGAGCGTCGATCCTCGGCCGCTGGCGCAGTCAGGAGCCGTTGAACTTCCCCGTTGGCTGCTCGAACAGAGTGTCGCTGTCACCAACCACCGGTACGGCAACACCCGCGCCGGACCAAAACCTGAGTGCCGCGGCCTGAGCGAAGGGTCACGCCGAACGAGCTGAAGGACCCGCCAACGCCGCGAGGACCGTCGACGACAGGCCCGCAATATTGGTGGTGGACCGGGCCAGAACGTCCGACACGAAGTCGTCATCGAGTCGCAGCAGTGCCAGAAGAAGATGCCCGGGCACGATGGTCTTGTCGTGCAGTTCGAGGGCGACTCTCAGCGACTGCTCCAAGGCCTTCTTCGCCTCCAGCGTGAAATGGGGTCTCCGGGTCGGCCGCGATCCCGCTCGACGATCGGCCGCCGACTCCAAGGCTCCGGGTCCAAAGGTGCTCTCGACGGCACTTCGCACCACCTCGAAGTCGATACCAATCGCGCGAAGGGAATCGGCGTCGATCGCCCCCGAGTCCGCCGCGCCGTAATGCGGTAATAGTTGCCGCACGACACCGGGGGTGACGCCGCTGTCGTGCAGGGGCTTACCCGCCGTGTCCTCGCGCGTGTGCGCCAGGCCGTAGAAGAGGTGGCCCACATCGATGGTGCTCGATCGCAGTTCGATGGCGATGCGCTCCGCATCGACGATGGCCGACCTGGCACTTTCGTTTAAACGCTCAAACACTGTCGTGACCCTCCTGCGGCGCGCGGTCGCGCCCTCCTCCGTGCTTTTGGTGCACCGCTTGCTTTGAGACGCCGAGCTCCGCAGCGATCTGCGCCCACGACCAACCGAGATCTCGCGCGCGGTCCACCTGCAGCGTCTCCAACTTCTCCACCAAACGGCGCAGGGCGGCAACACCACGAAGGCCCACGAGGGGGTCGCGATCTCCGGCGTCTGTTGCGATGTCCATGGAACCCATAGCGTCAATATACCCTGACGTTGCTGGATTGTCAACTTTAATTGACGCTTTGACTCTGATGCGGACTTCTGCTCATTTATCAGGTTTTATGTGGCAATATCCTTGGGAAGGCCCAGGACCCGTTCGGCGATGATGTTCCTCTGCACCACCGACGTGCCGCCGCCAATCGTGAGTGCTTGGGAGTAAAGGAAGCCCCAGGACCACGAGCGACCATCCTCACCGTCGATGCCTCCCGGACCGCGGTCACTCAGCAGACCCGCGCTACCCGCGAGTCGTTGGGCCAACGTCATTACCTCCTGGCCGTGATCGTCGGCCAGGGCTTTGCGCAGCGAGGCGTCCGACCCCGTGGCTTTGCCGGCCAAGGCGTTGGCGGTCAACCGCATGCGCAGAAAGCGCAGTATCTCGCCGTGCGACCAGCAGGTCACCAGATCATCGCGATCGACTTTTCTAAGGCGATGTTGTTGTGATCGAACCAGATCGACCAGATCGTTCGCGGTAGGCCCGCGGCCCCACAGAACTCCCTCTCCGGAGAGCGAGACACGCTCGTTGCCGAGCGTCACCTTGGCGAGCCGCCAACCATCGTTCACCTCGCCCAGCAGGCTGTCGGCGGGAAGTCGAACGTCGTCGAAGAACACTTCGTTGAAGGCGTGATCTCCGGTCATGTCAAGCAGTGGGCGAACGGAGATTCCCGGGGTCCTCATCGGGCACACGAAGTACGAGATGCCGTTTTGCGGGGCACCTTCGTTCGAGGTGCGAGCGAGCAAGATGCCCCAGGTCGCTAAGTGCGCGTAGCTGGTCCAGAGTTTTTGGCCGGTGATCACCCACTCGTCCCCGTCACGCTTCGCGGAGGTGGTGAGAGAAGCCAAGTCGCTGCCGGCATTGGGTTCACTAAAGAGTTGGCACCAGAACTCTTCGCCACTCAAGAGGGGTAGCAGCCAGCGGGTCTTCTGCTCATCGGTTCCCGCGACCAGAATGGTCGGGCCGGCCCAGCCGATTCCGATGGGGTTGATCGGACGATGAACGTCGGCTCGTCGTAGCTCCTCGTCAATAAGCAACTGATGCTCGGCCGAAGCGTTCAGGCCCCAGGGCTCGGGCCACGCTGGCGCCACCAATTTCGCCTCCGCCAACTCCCGTCCCGAGGGCTGGGGGTGCGCGGCCAGCCACGTCCGCAACTCCAGACGGCGAGGGTCAAGATCATCAGCGCCCGCTTCGAGCGTGACGGTGACCTCCCCGAGGAGACCCCGCCCCTCTTCTCGCTCGTCCACCGTGCTCACCGTGACCCCTTTGTCACTGTCAAACGTAATGCCATCCGGGTATCGTCCACCATGGCGCGCAACGCCACCGGCCTCGCGGCGCCCAAGGGCAAGCAATTCCCATCCGACGCGCCGCGAACCATACCCAGACTTATACTGCGCCTTATGGCAGTACTTTTTTGGCTCGTCATCATCCTGGTGTGCATCTTCGCGGAGATTCACACCAACGCCTTCATCACGGTCTTCATCGGCATCGGCGCCATCGTGCCGTTCTTTCTCGCCATCGCCAGCGTGCCCTTCGCCGTGCAGGCGGTCCTGTGGATCATCATCTCGGGCGTCCTCTTGGCCGCCCTTCGTCCCGCGGCACTCCATCGGTTTCGCCGCAAGGGCGTAGTGGACCTCTCGGCGCCGTCGAAGAGTTCCATGACCAACTTGACCGGCTTCGTGGAGAACACGGTCGGCGACGAGGGACACCCCGGCAGTGTGAAAATCAAGGGCGAGTCCTGGCGCGCCGTCACCGAGGCGAAAGAGGCGATCCCCGACGGAACGCAGGTCATCGTGAAGAAGACCTACGGCACGACCCTCTGGGTCGAGCCCGTGACGACTCCTTCGTAGCGGGCAACTCTCGCTCGTCCCTTAGATAGAGGCCGTTCCCGGCACGCCCTCCATGACGCTCTTGATCGCCTGCGCGGCGCCGAGCAGCGCGGAGCTCTCGGCCGGAATGATGAGCTTGGTGTTCGGGCTCTCGGCAAACTTCGAGAGAGTGTCGAGTTGGAGAATGGCCACCAGCGTGGGATCGGGGGCCTGACCCTTGATCGCCGCGTACACCAGGGCGATCGCTTGCGCGCGACCCTCGGCCTCGAGAATCTGGGCCTGACGTGCGCCTTCCGCGCGGAGAATCTGTGACTGCTGCGCACCTTCGGCCTCTTTGATGGCGGCCTGTCGTTGACCGTCGGCCACGTTGACCGCCGACTGCTGCTGGCCTTCCGACTCAAGGATGCGCGCCCGCTTTTCCTGGTCCGCCTGCTTCTGGAGGGCCATGGCCTGGAGGATCTGATCGGGCGGCGTGATCTCCAAGACTTCGACGCGGTTGATGCGCACGCCCCACTTGTCGGTCGCTTCTTCCATCTGGGTCTGGAGCAGGGTGCCGATGCGCTCGCGCTGAGAGAATGCTTCGTCAAGACTGATCGAACCGAAGACCGCACGCACCGAGGTGCGCGCCAGGTTGTCGACACTGACCAAGTAGTCGGAGTTCGTGAAAAGGGCCAGACGAACGTCCACCACCTGACTAAAGATGGTGGCGTTCACGATGACCGCCACGTTGTCACGCGTGATGACCTGTTGTCGGTCACCGGTGCGAGGGGTTTCGCGCACGTCAATGATCTTCATGACCTCAATGAACGGGAAGATGAAGGTCAGTCCCGGGTTCTTGATGTCTTTAAACTCGCCGAATCGCGTAACCACGCCTTCGAAACCTTGCTGGACAATGCGCACGGACTTCGAGATGATCAAAATGATCAAGAGAACGATGATGGCCGCGATGACCGCTACAACTATTCCGGTATCCATGTGTTGCTACCTCCCCAAAACGGCGTGGCAGTCGAGGTAACTGGTCGTGTCTTGGCTCTGTGGCGAAGTGTATCGCCCTAACAATTTGCTCCTGTAGGCGGACGGCGCGTCCCACCTGGTCAGCGCGTCAAGGTCCTGAAGGCCGCCACAGAAAACTCAGGTGACAGAGACACAAAGTTCCTGATAAAACAAAAAGGCGTGAACTGAGTACCGCCCAACCGAATCGGAGGTCGAAAGGAGAATCATGAACGTCTCTTCGTTTGTCGCCACCGTTTTTGACGGCAAGTTGCCCTTTCGTGTCGAGGCTTACGACGGCAGCGTTGCCGAGCCGACGGTCGAGTCGAGCGCCAACAGCGTCACCCTGAAAATCATCTCTCGCGACGCGATTTCGCGTATCTTGACCCACCCCGGTGAACTCGGGCTGGCGCGCGCCTACGTGGCGGGCGACATCGACGTGGACGGCGATCTCGATCCCCTCTTTGACCTGGAACTGCCTCCGCTGCGCCACCTCCTCAACGCCCGGAACGTTCGATCCTTGCTGAGCGTGGTGGGCGCTTCGGCCATCAAGCCCTTAGCGCCCCCGGCGGCGGAAGCGAAGCCTCGGGGCATTATTCACTCGAGGAGTCGAGACAGCCAGGTGGTAACTCACCACTACAACGTGTCCAACCGCTTCTACGAGATGGTGCTGGGACCGTCCATGACCTACTCCTGTGCGGTCTTCGCCACGCCGGAGGACACCCTGGAACAGGCGCAGTCGCGCAAGGTCGACTTGGTGGCGCGAAAGCTTGACCTGCAGCCCGGAATGCGACTACTAGACGTCGGCTGTGGTTGGGGGGCCATGGGTATACACGCGGCGCGCCACTACGGAGCCTCCGTGGTCGGTGTGACCCTCTCCGAGCCCCAACGTCGCTACGCCACCGAACAGGCGAAGCTGGCCGGCGTCTCGGACCTGGTCGAGTTTCGCCTTCAAGATTTTCGCGACGTGCACGACGGCCCCTTTGACGCCGTGAGCTCGATCGGGATGTCAGAGCACGTGGGGCGACGTTCACTACCGAAGTACACCCAGATCATCTTTGATCTACTGAAGCCCGGCGGGCGATTCCTCAACCACGCCATCGGTCGGCCCGTCACCTACGACGACGACCCTCAGCCTTCACGCGCCTCGGAGCTGAATCGCCAGTTGCAGATTGTGCTGGGACTACGCGGCCCTTCGAAGACCGGCAGCTCCTTCATCGATCGCTACGTCTTTCCTGACGGAGAGCTCCACGAAGTCGGCTCTTTGGTCACCTTGTTCCAGGCGCACGGTTTTGAAGTACGTCACGTCGAGAGCCTGCGCGAGCACTACGCCCTCACCCTTCGTCGATGGGTCGACAACCTGACCAAGCGACTCGACGAAGCGGTAGATGAAGTGGGCACCGAACGAGCTCGGGTCTGGCGTCTCTACATGACGGCGTCGGCCGTGGGCTTCGAACGTCACCACCTGGAAATCCACCAGATTCTCAACGTTCGGCCCTTACACGGCAAGAGCGGCCTGCCCCTGCGGCCGGACTTCGAGCCGACTTTTTAGTTTCGAAGTGCCGTCGCCCGGGTCGGGGTGTGCCACGATTCAGGGGTGAGTCACAGACCTTGGCAAAGCGTGTGGCATAAACATCCCGGCGTTCGTAGCGGCGACGACCTCACCCGCGGCGAGCGGGCCGCCGATCGGATGCGCAACATGATGGGATCGTGGGGCTTCGTCTTCGGCTTCTTCGCGGTGATGATCGCCTGGGCGCTCGTCAACACCGGTCTACTGGAGCACGTCCTTCACCACAAAGCCTTCGACCCCTACCCGTACATCCTCTTGAACCTGTTCCTTTCAATGATGGCGGGCGTGCAGGCGGCGGCGTTGTTGATCGCGGCGAAGCGCTCCGACGCCATCTCCTCCGAGGTTGCTCTGCACACGGCGAACAATACCGACGACATCAAGAAGTTGATCCAAGAGAACACCCAGCTGACGGCCGCGGTCAAAAACGCCACTGACCTTCTCGATGAGATCCACCTTCACATCGCCAATATCGGCAAGGTGATCGGTGCCGACAACGGTCGATTCCCGCCCAAAGTACCGCCCGCTGGCCCCACGTAGAACCGGTTGACTCCGCGGTTTGGTGTCGGTAACTTCAGTGTTACCCCTACGCCAATCCCAGGAGACAACATGAGTATTCCCGACTCCCACCGCGACCTTCTTTCGAGTCCCGTCGGTACCCTCGCGACTATCGGGCCCGATGGGGGTCCCCAACTCACCGAGGTCTGGTTTCTGAGCGACGGCGACTCGGTGTCGCTCTCTTTTAATACGACTCGCCAGAAACTGAAGAATCTGCGCGAGCGACCGCAACTCTCGCTACTCATTGTCGACTTCGCCAACCCTCAGCGTTATTTGGAGATCCGCGGAAACGCCGAGATCGCTCCCGACGACGACTACGCCTTCGCCGCCAAAATCGGTCAGAAGTATGGGGCCGATCTCAAGATGTACGACGCACCCGGTGTCAGCCGCGTCCAGGTGCGCATCATCGAAACCAAAGTGAACGCGGTCGACTTAAGCGGTTGATCGGCGCGGCTACGACGACGTCGCGAAAAGTCGATTATCGCGACCGGGACCCGGCACGGCCTTCACGTTGCGATAGGTAAGTCGCTCGCCACACCACGCGCACGCCATCTCCGCGTGGGTTGTCTCGCCGCACGAGCGATGCACCAACTCAACCGGCGGACCTGACGGCGCGGCGTACAGATCGCCCCACTGGCGCATGGCGGTCAGTATCGGCCACAGATCCTTGCCCTTCTGCGTGAGTTTGTAGTCGTGGCGCGGCGGGTGTTCGGAGTAGGGGATCTTTTCGAGGACCCCCGCGTTGACGAGAGAGTTAAGTCGTTCGCGGAGGATATTCCTCGAGATGCCCAGTCGCTTGTGAAAGTCCTCGAACCTGGTCACACCCATGAAGGTGTCGCGCACGATCAACATGCTCCACCACTCACCGACGACCTCCAGACACTGGGCCACCGAGCAGTCCATTTCCGAGAAACTCTTTCGTTCCATATCCACAGACTAGTCAGTTGCATCATGCTATGCAACCATGTATTCTGCGTTTCATGAAAGAACTGACACCTGCCCCCGACGCGGCGGTCTCGAGTCGGCGTCGCCGCACCATTTTTGTAGTGACGGCCCTCGGCGCCTTCATGGCCTCGCTCGACCTCTCCATCGTGAACGTGGCCTTTCCCGCGCTCGAGAAGGCCTTCTCTCACGACACCCGTGCCAGCCTGTCGTGGGTCATCACGGGTTACTCCATCATCTTTGGTTCGCTGCTGGTGGTGGCCGGACGAACGGCGGACCGCATAGGAAGTCGTCGCGTCTTTTTCTTCGGCCTCGGCGTGTTCTGCTTTGGCTCACTGCTGTGTGGCGTGGCACCCTCCGTCGCCACCTTGATCATCGGTCGCGTCATCCAAGGCGCCGGCGCCGCGGCGGTCTTACCCGCGTCGCTCGGACTGCTGCTGACCTCGTACTCGAAAGAGCAGCGATCCCAGGTGGTCGCACTGTGGGGTGGCATCGGCGCACTCGCCGTGGCCACGGGTCCGTCCCTCGGAGCCGTTCTCATTACCGCCTTTAGCTGGCGCGCCGCTTTCTACGTCACCCTCCCGGTCGGTCTGATCGCCTGGTTGGTCGGACGGCGGGTGCTGACCACATCCCAGGGCACCGGCTCCGCCAGCAGCCCCGACTATCCCGGCGTCGCGCTGCTCAGCCTCTCCTTAGCGCTTCTCGTGTTGGCCATCTCCGAGGGTCCCTCCTGGGGCTGGTCGAACGCGCGCATCGTCGGCGGGTTCGTGCTCGCGGTGTTGTTGTTCTCCACGTTTCTCTTCCGTTCGTCGCGTCACCCCGAGCCGGTATTGGACCTCAAACTCTTTCGCGCTCGCTCCTTCAGCGTCGCCAACACCACCGCGCTTCTCTACGCCATGGGCTTCTTCGCCATGTTGCTGGGCAACATTTTGTTCTTGACGAGCGTCTGGCACTACTCCATTCTTCGCGCGGGCCTGGCCGTCACGCCGGGGCCGCTGGTGGTCGCCGTGGTATCCGGGACAGCGGGAAAGATGGCCGGACGATACGGGTTTCGTCGCGTCTTGATGGTGGGCTTCAGCGTCTTCACCTCGGGGCTGCTCTGGTATCTCTGGCGGGTTGGACTGACGCCGCACTACCTCAGCGTGTGGCTACCCGGGACGCTGATCGTGGGCCTCGGCATCGGGCTCACCTTCCCGGTCATCAGCGCGGCCGCGGTCTCCAGTCTCGAGCCGTCGCGCTACTCCGTCGGCAGTGCGGTGAATCAGACCGCGCGCCAAGTGGGCGGGGCACTGGGCGTGGCCATTTTGGTGGTGATCCTCGGAACTCCCTTGACGGCGGAGCAGGCTCTGCGAAACTTCCATCACCTCTGGACGTACATCGCGATCATGGCTGCCGCCGCAGGCGTGGTCGCCGCCTTCCTAGGGAAACCGAAGCCTTCCGTCATATCCTCGCGGAGCACCGACCTCCCCGTCGAGGAGGCCATCGGTCTGGAGGAGATGTTGGACGGTGAGATCGCGATCGGCCCGCTCGATCGAGACGACGCCGCGCACTGACGCTCGCCGCGCCCTGCCGCTCTACCTACGTACTCTCTTCAGACGCGGCTGAACGAACAGCCAGTAAATTCCTGCGGCGATCACGCCGAGGAAGAGGGGCATGACGATCCAGAGCGCCTTGGAACTGTTGGCCGCGCGAAAGGTGGACGACGGCGTCATGGCGGCACTGATGAGTGCAGACAGAGGTAGTACGAAGAAGAGAAGTAACCAGAAAAGCGCCCCCAGAGTCGACGCCACGGCGATCAAGCGATCACGCCCCCTTCGAGTTGCCGGATTCGGCGCAACGTGGTCTCCCGTTCTGTCGTTGACCGCACACTAGAGCGCGGGGATCCCACTCGCGCCACGTCCTACTCTTAGAGGGTGTCCGTAGATCAGATGGAGCCGACCGACGAGACGCCGAGCGCCAAGCCGCCCAAGTCACGTCGGCGGGGATTCATTGAGTGGATCATCGTTCTCATCATCGCGGTAGCCCTTTCCTTTTTGGTGCGGACGTTTGTCGTCCAGGAGTACTTCGTGCCCAGTGGCTCTATGACACCCACCCTCGACATCGGTGACCGGATATTGGTGAACAAACTGAGCGTCGATTTTGGCACGGTCAACATCGGGGACATCGTGGTGTTCAAAGCGCCGCCGGGCGTGAAGACGAAGTGCGACGACGACGTGGCCGATCTGGTCAAGCGGGTGATTGGGGTGCCTGGTGACACCTTGTACTCCGATGGCAACACCATCTACGTCAACGGAAAGCCGCTGGATCAGAAGTGGACGGTCTACAAGGCCATGGGTTCGGTCCCCATCAAGCACATCACGCTCAAGAAGAACATGTACTTCATGTTGGGTGACAACCACGCGGGCTCCTGCGACAGTCGTTACTGGGGCCCCGTACCGCGCTCCGATCTCATCGGCAAGGTCTTCTTCAAGGTCTGGCCCCTCTCCCATTGGCACTGGTACTAAGGCCGCCACGACTCGCGCGCCTGTGGTGCGTCGCGGTCGTGTCCTTGGTCGGCTCGTGGTGCACTCTCGGTGGTGTCGCTATGGCGGCTGCCCCGCCGAAAGCGCCGGTCATCACCGAGCACTTCACTCTCCTCCCCTGTCACAAAAACACCACCCTCGGCCTGGAGGGTTGCGCCGAGGCGCAACTTCTTCGGGCCGACAAGCGTCTCAACCAACAGGTGGCGATCATCTTCGAGCTCTTTCACACGTCGGCTCTGAAGCTCGAGTTCGTCAAATCGGAGACCACGTGGTTCTCTTACCGCGGGGAGGACTGCCAGAGTTTCTCCGACATCTTCGAGGGTGGGTCTATCGCGCCGGTCGACTTTGCGAACTGCGAGACGCGCGACGACGTAACGCGAAGTACCGACCTGCACTCCTTCTTCGTCGAGTTAACGCAGGGCGGCACGACCAACGTTCCGCCCTGGCCCTAAGTAAGGTCACCGTCCAGCCTGACGTCACTAAGGAGATCGCGGAGTTGGCGACCCATCTCACGAGGATTGCCGGTGATCTCGCCGACGGCTTCGCCCTCCGCTTCGACGTCGTCGCCGGGGTGATATTTAAAGACCTTCATTCCCCGTCCGCCTCGCGACGCGGTGATCACCCAGGGCAGACCGATCTGGCCGGAGTCACTGGTGGCCATAATCTGGCCGCGCCGGTCGAGTCCGAGGCTCCAGTTGGGAGTTCGAGCGGCGTCTATCACGCGTTGGAGGTCACTGCTGCTGGAGAGTTTCGCTATAGGGCCACCCTAGAGCGGCGCTGTCTCACGGAAGCCCCCCACAGTCGCCCAAATGGCGGTGGAGGTCGCCATGCGCCGACCATTCCGAGGGTAAGAACTAACTTAGAAACGAAAGACCTGTGCAGTCTGGCGTGTGATGGTGCCGTGGGCCTGCGAGAGGGGAGTTTCTGTCGTGCAGCCAACGGATACTGAGAACCCCGACTACTTCCACAAGGTCGTCGACTGTCAGTGGGCTTGTCCCGCCCACACCAACGTGCCCGGCTACATCCGCTTGATCGCTCAAGGGCGATTCGACGACGCCTATATGTTGAACCGGGAGTCGAACGTCTTCCCCGGGATCCTCGGGCGAACCTGTGACCGACCGTGCGAGCCGGCCTGTCGAAGGGATCGCGTCGACGGCGACCCGGTCGCCATCTGTCGCTTGAAACGCGTGGCCAGTGACTTAAAGGGCGACATCAAAGATCGCCTGCCCGCCATTCCCGAGGTCAAGAACGGCAAGCGCGTGGCCTGTGTCGGGGCCGGTCCCGCGTCGCTGACGGTCGCCAATGATCTCATGCCCCTCGGCTACCAGGTCACCATCTTTGAGAAGTACGACAAGCCCGGCGGCCTCATGCGCTCGAACATCCCCTCCTTCCGTCTTCCCGAAGAGGTCCTTGCCGACGAGACGGCGATGATCCTCGGCATGGGCGTCGACATTCGCTACAACTCTCCCGTGACGAGCATGCGCGATCTGGTCGACGAGGGTTTCGACGCCGTTTTCGTCGGCGTGGGCGCGCCGCGGGGAAAGGAACTCGACCTCCCCGGGCGTCACGACGAGGTCGAGTCGCACATCCACATTGGCATCGACTGGCTCGAGTCGGTGGCGTTCGGTCATATCGAGGCCATCGGCGAACGAGTGCTCATTATCGGCGTGGGTAACACCGCCATGGACTGCTGTCGCACCTCTCGCCGTCTCGGGGGTCGTGACATCAAAGTAATGGCTCGGCGCCCCCGGCCGTTCTTTAAGGCCTCGCCCTGGGAACTCGACGACGCCGAGGAGGAGGGTGTAGAGATTCTGGTCGATCACGCACCGACCCGCTTCGTCATCGACAACGGCCGCCTCGTCGGCATGGAGTTTGATGTTCTCTCCTGGGACGAGAACGCCACGCACTCGACCACCCTCGACACGGTGATCATCCCTTGCGACGACGTGATCTTGGCCATCGGTCAGGAGAACTCCTTCCCCTGGATTGAGCGCGACCTCGGGATGACCTTCGGCGAGTGGGACATGCCGGTGGTGAACGAAGTCACCATGGAGTCGAGTCTGCCCGGTGTCTTCTTCGGCGGCGACGCCGCCTGGGGTCCGAAGAACATCATCTGGGCGGTCGCGCACGGCCACGCCGCCGCCATCTCGATTGACAACTACTGCTTCGACATTCCCCTCAACGACCGTCCGGCCCAAGGCATGACGTTGATCAGCCAGAAGATGGGCATGAGCGAGTGGAGTTATCACAACGACTACAACCCGAGCAGTCGACAGAAGATGACTCACGTCGAGTTGACCAAGCGCTTCGAGTCACTAAACCTCGAAGTGGAGCTCGGCTTCAGTGCGGAACAGACGGCCCGCGAAGTCCAGCGCTGCCTCAACTGTGACGTGGAGACCGCCTTCACGGCCCCGCTCTGCATTGAGTGCGACGCCTGCCTCGACATCTGTCCGGTGCAGTGCCTCACCATCACCAGCAACGGCGACGAGGCCGACTTGCGCACCCGTCTATTGGCGCCGGCGACCAACCTCAGCCAGGAGTTGTTCGTCTCCGACCCACTTCCCCAGACCGGTCGCGTCATGGTCAAGGACGAGAACGTCTGCGTCCACTGCGGGTTGTGCGCAGAACGCTGTCCGACGGCCGCCTGGGACATGGAACTCTTCGACCTCGCGATTCCCTACGCCGGATCGAAGAACTTCATCCCCGTCGCCGTGGGCTTTGGCGGAAACGGGGCCCACTCGTGACCATGACCGAAAAGTCCAAGGCGCGCAAGTCGAAGGACACCGAAACAAAGAGCGCCGACGCCAGCGCGGCACCAGCGCGCAGCCAGGTCAACAACTTCGCCATCAAACTCGCCAACGTGAACGGAACCGGGTCGTCCAGTGCGAACGGACTTCTGGTGCAGGCGATCTTCCGCATGGGTGTTCCGGTCTCGGGTAAGAACCTCTTCCCCTCCAATATTCAAGGACTGCCCACGTGGTACGAGATCCGCGTGAACGGCTCGGGGTACACGGCGCGCGCGTTGGACTACGACCTCATGGTGGCGATGAACTCTCAGACGTACCGCGAGGACATCGCCGAGGTGTCGCCCGGTGGCTACGTGCTCTACGACTCATCGTGGCCCCTCGATCCTGACTTGGAGCGCGACGACGTCCACTTTCTTGGCGTACCGCTGGCCACCATGTGTCTGGAGAACTTCTCCAAGCCGCGTGAACGAATACTGATGAAAAACGTCGCCTATGCCGGCGCCATCGTCGCGCTGGTGGGGGTGGATCTGGAGATCGTGTCCAACCTTCTCGCCGAGACCTTTGCCCGCAACGAGGCTCTGCGCGAGTCCAACCAGCGTGCCTTGCGCCTGGGCTACGACTACGCCCAAGAGAACTTCGACTGCCCTCTCTCGTTCCGGCTCGAGGCCTTGCACGAGAACGACGACTCGATCCTCATTGACGGCAATACCGCGGCGGCCCTGGGTTGCCTCTACGCCGGCGCCACCGTGGCGGGTTGGTACCCCATCACCCCGGCGACCGCGGTGATGGACAACTTCACCAGACTCTGCGCTCGGTATCGACGAGTGAAAGTCGAGAGTGACGACCCCGCGGCGCCCCCGACGTATAAGAACAACTACCTGATCATCCAGGCCGAGGACGAGATCGCCTCCATCGGTATGGTGCTTGGAGCCTCGTGGAGCGGCGCGCGCGCCTTCACCTCCACCTCAGGACCGGGCATCTCTCTCATGAGCGAGCTACTCGGCCTGGCGTACTACACCGAGATTCCGGCCGTCATCATCGACGTCCAGCGGGTGGGGCCGTCGACGGGTATGCCCACCCGGACCCAACAAGGCGACATCTTGATGTGCGCCTACGCCTCGCACGGCGACACCAAACACATTCTCCTCTTCCCGGCCAATCCCTTTGAGTGTTTCGAGTTCGCCGCGAAGAGCTTCGACCTGGCCGAACGGTTCCAGACGCCGGTCTTCATGCTCTCGGATCTTGACATCGGCATGAACGACTGGGTCGTGCCGAGGCTTAGTTGGGACGACTCCTACGTACCCGATCGCGGACGAGTGCTCAACAACGAGGACTTAGCCGAGATCACCGAGTTCTTTCGCTACACCAACGAAAACGATGAGTTCGTGACCCCGCGCACCCTGCCCGGATCTGACCCCAAGGGCGCGTACTTCGTTCGCGGATCGGGCCACGACAAGTACGGCCGATACACCGAGATTCCCGACCAGTACCAAGAGATCATCGACCGGTTGAAACTGAAGCACGCCGCGGCTGCTCCTCACCTGCCCGAACCCGTCGTGCAGCGTCGCTCGGGCGCGCGGGTGGGCGTCATCACCGTGGGAAGTTGCGACCTGGCGGTTCGTGAAGCACTCGACGAGCTGGACAAGCGTGGGGTGACGTGCGATTTCCTTCGCGTGCGGGGATTCCCTTTCGTAGACGAGGTTCGCTCCTTCGTCGAGGGTCACGATCGCTGCTTCGTCGTTGAACAGAATCGCGACGCCCAGCTGCGAACCCTCATCTGCGCAGAAACCGGAGTGGCGATCGAACGCATGGACTCGGTTCTCGCCTACGGCGGCTTTCCCCTTAGCGCAAGACAAGTGGTCGACAGCGTGCTGACCCAGATGGAGATCTCCTAATGCCGTCGATTACCAAACCCTTCATTCCACTCAGTCCCTTGCCCAAGAACGAACTCGGCCTCACCATCCGCGACTACGAAGGCGCCATGTCCACCTTGTGCGCGGGATGCGGCCACGACTCGGTGACGGCGGCGATTAGCCACGCGTTCTTCGAACTCTCGATGCCGCCCAGCAGCATCGCCAAACTCAGTGGCATTGGCTGCTCCTCCAAGACCCCGACGTACTTTGTGCGCGGAGCGCACGGCTTTAACAGCGCCCACGGCCGCATGGCCACCATCGCCACCGGCGCCAACGCCGCGAATCGAGAGCTCACCTACATCGGTATCTCCGGTGACGGTGACTCTCTCTCCATCGGTTTGGGTCATCTGATGCACGCCATGCGCCGCAACGTCAACATGGTCTACGTCATCGAGAACAACGGGGTCTACGGGCTGACCAAGGGACAACTCTCCGCCTCGGCCGACATTGGCTCGGCTCCCAAGAAGGGCGAAGCGAATCACTTAGCGCCGATCGACCCGATCATGGTCGGCCTCGCGCTCGGGGCCACTTTTCTCGCGCGCAGTTTCTCGGGTGACAAAGAGCAGCTCATTCCCATACTGAAAGCGGCCATCGCCCACCAGGGGTTTGCGCTCATCGACGTGATCTCACCGTGCGTCACCTTCAACGACCACGAAGGATCCACCAAGAGTTACAAGTTCGTGCGAGAGCACGAGGTAAAAGAGGTCCAGAGCGACTTTGAACAGGGCGACTTCGTTCCGATCCACGTGCCCATTCGAGAGAAGATTCCCCAGGACGGCGTCAAGGCCGTCACCATGCACGACGGCAGCGTGCTGCGTTTTCGCTCGTTGCCCGACGGGTACGACCCGGGGGATCGCTCCTCGGTCGAGGAGTACTTGAGAGATCGACTGAGTCGAGGCGAGATCGCCACGGGCATTCTGTACCTCAACGAAGCAGGAGTAGAACTGCACGAGTTGAATCAGACGCCGGTCACCGGACTGAGTCACATCCCGCTCGATCAGCTCTGTCCCGGTTCAGAAGAGTTGGCCCGCCTCCAAGAGGACTTTCGCTAACAACGCCATCCATTTAGTGCGGACCTTCTACTTCTAAGGCCGATCACAGGTGACGACGGCGCACAAAGAGATCTCGTAAAATTTTTTCTTGCCGAAGTGGGAGTCGGTGCGAACGTTGGTGACGCATGACTTCCCGCAATGCGACGACATCACAACACGAGATCAAATAAAAAATCGTGAAAGTTCGCTTCTACAAAATACGCTCGATACTCGAATTACAAAAAGACGTTGTCGCTAGCCTTTTATGTGTAATGGAAAACGAGATTCCCCTCCCCCTGCGAGTGGCCGTCATGGACGATCACATCATGGTCTCTGAGATGCTGGCCCTCTCCATCTCGAAAGCGAAGGACCTCTCACTCGTCGGCGTGGCTGGCAGCGTCGTCGACGCTCTTAGGTTGATCAAACGAGAACATCCCAGCGTCATTCTCATGAACTATCGACTCCTCAACGTGGACTGCCTCGATCTCGTTCGCGAGGTCTTGAAGGAAGAGCCCGAGACTCGCATCGTTCTGCTCTCGGGTAGCGGCAACCCCGATATGTTGAAGAGCGCCCTTGACGCGGGGTGCGTCGGCCTTCTCGGCAAGGACTGCCCCATCGTCGATGTGCTGGACGCGATCCGGTCCGCCTCTCGTGGTGAGATTGTCGTGCGACGCGACCAGTTCAGCAAAATCTCCTAGACGCGCTCTCGTAGAGATATCGCTCGCGTATCGCCTCGCGGGAGCCGCGGTCAAGAAACTGCACGAATCAACGGTGGACCCACCTGACTACGATGGCCATCAAGAGGGTTTGACGCTTCGCTGAATACTGTCACTGCGTGAAATCGAGTGAGGTATGTCGCGAGCGAGAGAATCAGAGCAATCCGGGAGGAAATATGTTAACGACGAAGGGTCTACGCGTGGCGATCAGCGTCGCCGTCCTAGGACTCAGCGGGCTCTCCGCGGGCGTTCTCGGCGTGACAAACGCCTCGGCCGCGTCCAAGCCAAAGATCGTGGTCACGCCGTCTACGAATCTTCGAAACGGAGAGAAGGTCAGCGTGGCCGGTACCGGGTTTAAACCCGGTGACACCGTCTTTGTGGTTGAGTGCCTCGTGAAGGCCAAGGGCGAATCGAACTGCTTGGTGAATGGCATCCCGGCGTCCGAGACGATTACGTCCAAGGGACTCCTTCCTCGTCATACGTTTACCGTGGCCGAAGGAAAAATTGGCAACGGCGCGTGTGGGACGACCACGGCGAATCTCAAAAACTGCGCGGTAAGCGTGGGCAACGCCGCGGGAGGCGACTCGGCGGTTGCTCCGATCGCTTTCAAGTCGCCCAAGAAGTAGTCGAGTAGCGCGGTTCACGCGAGAGATCTCATCGCTCTCGTGAGTTGCCTCTGAGTACAGCGTTTATTAGGGTGCCTCAGAGATTCGGGTAAGGAAGTAGTAGCGATCCTCTGCGTGTCTGCACGCGAAGGATTTGAGGGTTGAGGGGAGAGCATGCAGGAAGGGAACGGGCCGCCGTCACTCTTGACGCAAGTCCTTCAGGACCGTCGGCGCACCATCGTTCACCAGCTGAAAGCGCACTTCAGTTTCGCCTCGCTACTCGCGATTCTCTTCCTCACCTTTCTGGACAACACGATCGCCAGCGCGGTTCTTACCAGTGTGCAGTCCAAGCTCCACGCCGGCGTCTCGCAGTTGCAGTGGGTAGTCGGCGGGTACGCCCTAGCCTTCGCCAGTCTGATGCTGATCTGCGGCTCACTCGGCGACAACTTCGGTCGAAAACGAATCATGTTGATAGGCGTCGTGATCTTCTGTGCCGGCTCCGTTGTCTGCGCCTTCTCCGTGTCCCCGACGGAGTTGATCGTGGGGCGCGTCATCATGGGCGTCGGCGCCGCCGGCTCTGAGCCCAGCACCCTCTCGATGATCCGCCACATCTACCCCGACAAGAAGCTTCGCGCTCGCGCCCTCGGCGCGTGGGCCGCCGTATCGGGACTCGCGCTGGCCCTCGGTCCCGTCATCGGTGGCATCCTCGTCGGCCTGTGGTCCTGGCGCGCGGTCTTCTGGTTCAACTTCGTCTTCGGCGTGATCGTCATGATCGTGGCCTTCATTGCTTTGCCCGAAAGCGTCAACGAGATTCGTCGCCGCATTGACTACTACGGCTTTGTGTTGGCGGGCGCTGCGCTGGGTTGCGCCACCTTTGCCACCATCGCCGGCGAAACGTGGGGATATCGCTCGTCCGGCGTGCTCTCGCTGTACGCGATCTCCGGGGCGTGCTTCCTCGCCTACTTCATCGTGGAGTCGAAAACGAAGTACCCGATGCTCAACGTCCGATGGATCCGCAACCGCGCCTTCGCGGGCTCGACGGTGATCGCCTTTACCAGTTACTTCGCCATCTTTTCGATCTTCTTCTTCGTCGCGCTGTACCTAGAGGTCGTCGCGGCCGTGGGTCCCTACACCCTGGCGATTGACTTCTTACCCTTGTTAGCGGGCATGGTCGTCTCCTCCATCTTCACCGGTCAGTGGGTCGGGCGCGTCGGCTCGCGCGTCCCCCTCACGGTGGGCTGCGTACTGGCCGGACTCGGGGTGCTCTTTACCGACGTCGTCATTGGCCCCCACGCGGGTATCAGCACCCTCGGCTGGACCATGGGGCTGGCCGGTATTGGATTCGGCATCATTGTCGTTCCCGTCAACGCCACCGCTCTCATCAGCATTCCGGCCGCGAACTCCGGCATGGCCGCCTCCACCATCAACACCAGTCGCGAACTCGGTGCGGTAACGGGCGTCGCCATTCTCGGCTCCATCGTGAACGGGCAACTCACCGTCAATCTCACTCACCGCCTCGTTCAACTCGGCATTCCGGCGGCCTTCCGCGGAGAGATCATCACCGCCGTGATCACCGGGACCGTCAACAAACAGGCCGAGTCGGAGAGTAAAGACAGCGGCGCGGCGGTACGCCACATCATCAACGAAGTCGTGCACGCCGCCTATGGAGCCTTCACCCACGGACTCAACCTGGCGCTCTCCGTGTCGGGACTCTTGCTTCTGGTCTCCGGTGGCATCGCCTACTTCACCGGCACCGCCGAGCGGCGCTCGATGGTCACCGACGAGTAGTCGCGCAGCTCTAGCGAGGTTGCAGTTCGTTCAGGCGTCGATTGATGCCGTCGTTCAGCCGCTGCAGAAGTTTGGTCAGGGTCGCCACGTCGCCTCGGGGCCATCCGTCACAGAGGTCGCGCAGCAACGCGCTGCGTCGAGCCTCGCGCTCTTCGAGTTCGCGTCGCCCGCTGGCCGAGGCGCGTAAGAGCGTGGCCCGCCCGTCGCTCGGATCTCGACGCTGCACCAGCAGTCCCTCCTTCACCATCTCGTTGACGTAGCGACTAATCGAGGTCTTGGTAACGAAGAGTGCGCTGGCCAAGTCCGACGCGCGAATCTCGCCAGCCTCCACGACGGCCCGAAGTAGCTCAACGGCCAGGGGACTATGACCGGGTGCGCTCGACGCGCGCACCAGGCCCATGAGCTGACCTCGACGAAGTCGGCCCCACTCGCGTTCCAAGGTGGTGTCGGTGGTCGACTCTTTCACTACCTTGCCCATTGCGCTAACATAGCACTTAGTAACTATAAGTAACTAATTCAGCAGTGAAAGTATTGCACCCGGACGCCGCGTCCAGTGAAGTGCCCATCGAAAGGACCAACGTGACGCACAACCTACGCGCCGACACCATCACCATCAAGGGTCACAACGACGACGAGATTGAGGCCTATCTGGCCATCCCCACCGACGTGGAGAAGGGTGGATCGATTGTCGTCATTCACCACATGCCCGGTTACGACGAGGGAACCAAGGAGATCGCGCGCAAGTTCGCCGCCAACGGATACGCGGCGCTCGTGCCCAATCTCTACTGGCGTCAAGCGCCCGGCGCCAGTCCCGATGACGCGGCCGCCACGGCGCGCGCCGAAGGCGGCGTCTCGGATGATCAGCTCGTCGGCGACGTCGCGGGCGCGATGGCGCACCTGCAAGGTCTTCCCCACTCCAACGGCCGGGTGGCCTCCATCGGGTACTGCTCGGGCGGCCGACAGTCACTGCTGGCCGGGTGTCGGCTTCCCCTGAACGGGGTGATCGACTGCTACGGCGCGTTCGTGGTCATCGATCCCCCTTCGGAGCACCCCATCAAGTGGAAGGCCATCGTGGGCGAAGTCGGCAACCTGTCGGCCCCGCTGCTTGGGCTCTTCGGCGCCGAAGACCAGTACCCCTCGCCCGAACAGAACGAGACCCTGGCCGAGGCGCTCACCGCGGCCGGCAAAGAGTTCACCTTTCGCACGTACGAGGGGGCGGGTCACGCCTTCTTCGCGAACGACCGTCCGAGCTACCGGGTGGAAGCGGCGACCGAGGGGTGGAAAGAGATCTTCACCTTCCTTGAGCGCACGGTCGCCTAGGGAGTCCTATGTGCACCTATCAAACTGAAACCCTCAAAGTGAGCGCAAGCGCCAAGACGGCGGGCGGCTGGACGAAAATGACCGACGCCACCGTCTACTTCGATCACCCGGTGCACTACAGCGCGGGGCACGCACTACTGATCGATGTGCGCAATCCCAGCCAAGGTCCTTCCGCTCGTGCGGCCTTGGAGCTCAGCCCCGAGAGCGCGCGAGCGCTCGCGAACGCCATCTTGCACACCCTCGACGCGGTGCCCAGTGGACTGTTGAGCGAACCGCACTCGTGAGCGTCACGACGACGCGAGCGAACGCGCGGGATCTCCCGCACCCCGACTCGGATCGTTACAAGTGGTTGGTGCTGACGAATACCACCCTCGGCGTCTTGATGGCCACCATCGATACCTCCATTGTGTTGATCGCCCTACCGGACATCTTCAAGGGCATACGAATCAATCCGCTGCTGCCGGGCAACACGTTCTATCTGTTGTGGATGATCCTCGGCTTCATGATCGTCACCTCGGTGTTGGTCGTGAGCTTGGGGCGCCTCGGCGACATGCTCGGCCGAGTGAAGATGTACAACCTCGGCTTTGTGGTCTATACCTTTTTTTCTCTACTGCTGTCCGTTACCTGGATGTCCGGCACGTCCGCGGCGCTGTGGCTCGTCATCATGCGGCTGTTCCAGGGCGTGGGCGCGGCCTTTCTGATCGCCAACTCCACGGCGATTCTGACGGACGCTTTTCCGGAGCATCAGCGCGGCATGGCGATCGGCATCAATCAGATCGCGGGTATCTCCGGATCCTTCATCGGACTCATCTTGGGAGGCCTGCTCGGGCCGATTCAATGGCGACTCATATTTATTATCTCCGTACCGGTGGGAGTCTTCGGTTCGATCTGGGCCTACACCAAACTTCGTGAGATCCCCTCGAAGCGCCACTACCACGTGGACTGGGCCGGCAACGTCGCGTTTGCCCTCGGACTCGTGGCGCTCATGGTCGGTATCACCTACGGCATCCAGCCCTACGGCGGCCACGTGATGGGTTGGACCAGTCCACTCGTGCTCGGCTCGTTGACCCTCGGTATCGCCTCGCTTGTACTCTTCTCGCGCATTGAGGCCCGCGCGGCGGATCCCATGTTCAACCTCAGCCTCTTTCGCATTCGCGCCTTCTCGGCTGGCAGCATCTCCACCCTTCTGGCCGCGATCGGCCGCGGAGGGTTGATGTTCACCATGGTGATCTGGTTGCAGGGCATCTGGCTACCTCTTCACGGCTACAACTTCTCTGAAACACCCCTGTGGGCCGGCATCGCGCTGTTGCCCCTCACGGGAGGGTTCTTGCTGGCCGGCCCGCTCTGTGGCTTTCTCTCCGACCGCTACGGGTCGCGACCTTTCACAGTGGGCGGAATGATCGGGGCAACGGTCTCCTTTTTTATGTTGCAGTTTCTCCCGGCGAACTTTTCCTACCCGGAGTTTGGCGGACTGCTCCTCTTGAACGGCCTCGCCATGGGGGCGTTCTCGGCGCCGAACCGCGTCTCGGTCATGAACTCACTCCCGCCCGAGCACCGCGGTGTGGGCTCCGGCATGAACTCGACGTTCCAGAACTCGGGCCAGGTCCTCTCCATCGGCATCTTCTTCACCCTGATGATCATCGGACTCTCCGGCACGCTGCCCCACGCGCTGTTCGTGGGCCTGACCGGCCAAGGCGTGAGTCCCGCCGTCGCCCGACACGTGTCGACACTCCCGCCCGTCACGACGTTGTTCGCGTCGTTTCTCGGCTACAACCCCATGGTGCATCTCCTCGGAGCGCACGTGATCTCGACCCTGTCGCCGGCCGCGCGGACGACCATCGTCGGTCGGAAGTTCTTTCCCATGATGATTCAAAAGGCCTTCGTGGCGGGCCTACACCCGGCGCTCGACTTCGCCACGATCGTCTGCGCCCTGGCGGCCGTGACCTCGTGGATGCGCGGCGCTCCGAGCGGTCAACTCAAGGTGAATCAGTCAGTCAGCGTCGAGGCGCCGACGAACGCCAACTAACAGGGCTACGCGCAGCCCCATATCGGAGAGCTCGTTACGCGAGAGCTGCACCCAGGTGGAGGTCCCGTCACTCAACTCAACCGTGACCTGGGCTTCGAAGCCGAGCGAGACGATCGCCGTGATGCGTCCCTTCTCGGTGCCTTGATAGACCGAAACGAGCTCGAGGTCGTGTGGACGCGTGACCTCACCCTGAAAAATGGTGGAAGGCCCTAGAAACTCGTGCACGAAGTCGGTTGCCGGGCTCTCGTAGAGCGTCAGCGGGTTACCGGACTGCACGATGCGTCCGTTTCTCATCACGATCAGTTGGTCGGCCACCTCCATGGCCTCTTGCTGGTCGTGGGTCACGAGCACCGTCGTCACGTGAATCTGCGCGTGCAGCTCCTTCACCCAGTGGCGAAGCTCGGCTCGCACTACGGCGTCCAGTGCCCCGAAGGGCTCGTCGAGTAACAACACGCGCGGCTCAATGGCCAACGCTCTTGCCAGGGCCATTCGTTGACGCTCTCCGCCGGAGAGTTGAGAGGGGAAACTCTTAGCCTTGTTCTGGAGCTTCACCAGCACCAAGAGCTCTTCGACTCGTTCGTCGATCTCTTTCTTAGGCCGCTTTCGCACCTTGAGACCGAAGGCCACGTTCTTCGCCACGTTCATGTGACGAAAGGGGGCGTAGTTCTGAAAGCAAAAACCGATGTCGCGGTGTCGCGGGTCGACGTTAGTCATGTCCGCGCCGTCGATCACCACGGTGCCCTCGTCGGGCCTCTCCAAGCCCGCGATGAGTTTTAGCAACGTCGACTTCCCCGATCCGGAGGGTCCGAGTATGGCCGTCAACGAGCCGTGGGTGATCTCCGTGGTGACGTCCTCGACGGCGTGGGTCGTGCCGTATCGCTTGGAGAGATTCTTAAGCGAAATCGACAAGGAGCTTCTTCTCTCTTCTTCGTAAGACGGCCAAAGCCGAAAGGACCAGTACCGAGATTAACGCGAGGACTAACGCGCCCGAGTACGAACCGAGGACGTCGAAACGCTGATCCCAACTGTCGTAGATGTAGATCGGCAGAGTCTGGGTTACGCCAGCGATGTTGCCCGACACCACGAGAACGGCACCGAACTCGCCGAGGGTGCGCGCGATGGTGAGAGTCACCCCATACAACACGGCCCAGCGAATCGACGGCAAGGTCACGTTCCAAAAAATGCGTAAACGTCCCGCGCCGAGGGTACGCGCAGCCTGTTCTTGCTCCTGACCGATCTCGGTCAGGACCGGCACAATAGAGCGCAATACGTAGGGCAGCGATACCGACATGGTGGCGAGGGTCACGCCAAGCGGTGTGAAGAGTACGTTCAGACCCCATCGTTCGAGGGGCGCGCCGAACCAGCCGATTCGCGAGTACGCCAGGACCAGTGCCACGCCGATGATGATGGGCGAGATGGCTACCGGCACGTCGAAGATGGTGTCAAAGATTCGTCGACCAAAGAATTTGTGGCGCGCGATGATCAACGCCGCTCCGACGCCGACCACCGTGTTCACGGGAACGGCGATCGCGGCCACCACGAGGGAGAGTTTGAGCGCGCTGAGCGCATCGGGTTCGGTGATCTCGTGCCAGAAGGCGCCGAAGCCGCTGCCGAAGGCTTTGATGACGAGAAAGACCACGGGTAGTCCGATGAGAATTGCCAGGTACAGCAACACCAACGTGCGAAGCGCCCGACGAGACGTGTTACTGGCCATTAGAGGAGTCGCTTCTGGTAGCGGTGTGAGACAACGTTGGCCGTGACGAGCACGACGAGACTGATAACTAGCAGCGCCACGGAGACCGCCGCCGCCGCCGTCCACTCAAAGCCCGCGGTCAGGTTGAACACGTAGTAGGACGCGGTGGTGGTGCGAGGAACTCCCCCCGCGATCAGCGAGATAGAACCGAACTCCCCGATGGCCCGAGCAAACGCCAGTCCGAACCCCGCGAGGACCGACGGCCAGAGCGAGGGCATGACCACGCCGAAAAACGTTCGCAGACCTCCGGCGCCGAGCGTGCGGGCGGCGTCCTCACTCTCAAGATCGAGCGAGGCGAGCACCGGTTGCACGGAACGAACGGAGAAGGGCAAAGTCACGAACAGGAGAGCCAGCATGAGGCCCATCCAGGTCTCGAAGAGGTCGACGTGAATGGGACTGTCGGGCCCGTAGATGGCGAGCAACACCACGCCCGCCACGATCGTCGGCAGCGCGAAGGGCAGGTCAATCACGGAATCGATCAAGGTGCGACCAAAAAACTTGTCACGCACCAGAACCCAGGCAATGGCGACACCCATGACGGCGTTGATCGCCGCCACCGCGAAGGACAGCCACAACGAGAGAAAAATGGCGGCCTCGGCGCCGGGGGCCGTAATGGAGTCCCAGAACAGGGAGAAGTTGATGGAGACGTGCCATCGCCAGAACTCCAAGCCCGCGCCGCGACCGGCGACGGAGATTGATAGTCCGTGGCTGATGAGTGCCGCGATGGGCAGTAAGACGATGATCGAGAGATAGGCGACGATCAGTGTCCCTCCACCGCCCATAAGGAACGGTAGGGAGACCCGTGACGCCACGCGTCGCCAGCCGGAACCGGCTGGCGACGCGTGGACTTTGAGTGGGGCTACATCAAGTGGTGTATCCGTGGGCATTCTCTATCCTCGTAAAAAGTCCAGTCGAGGAGAAGAACTGTGCCCACACCTTCGACCAACCACCCAATTTAGTGATGGTCGTCAACTTCGCCGGGTTGTAGAAGTTTGCGTTCAGCGTCGCGGCGTCGCTGGGAATCGTCGCGCGGTAGTGCTGAGCCGCCAGGATGGCCTGTCCCGGCTGGGAAAAGATGTACGTGAAGAAGGCGACCGCGCCGGGATTGTTAAGACCAGTGTCGGTCAGCGCCGCCGGGGTTTGAATCAGTATGTTCTGGGCGGGGTAGATAATCTGCATCTTTGCCGCGTCGGCGGGGATCGCCAGGGCGGTCTGCGCGTCGCTCTCATAGGCCAGCAGCACGTTGCCCGTACCCGCCAGGAACGTCGACAGCGCCTTGGAGCCACTGGAAGGTTCGGACACCGTGTTGGTGATGATCGAGCTGAGGAAGTTGTGTGGCTCGGTGTCCTTCTTACCTTGGAGGACCTGTGAGTAGTACGCGGCCAGCAAGTTCCACTTGGCACTGCCCGAGCTGATCGGGTCGGGTGTCACGATCTGCACACCCTTTTGGGTCAGGCTGTTCCAGCCGGTGATGCCCAGAGGGTTGCCCGGGCGAACCACGATGACGACAGTAGAGTCGGCCACGAAGCCATCTTCGGCCTTGGAGATCGGGTTCTTCTGCCAGTTGCGCGGCACCACACCGGCTGTGACGTCGGTGTTCATGTCGGGGATGAGCGACAGGTTAAGGATGTCAGCCGGTTGACCGGCCGCAACATCTTGAGCCTGAGTGCCCGAGGCGCCGAAGGAGTTCGTGAAGGTCACGCCCTGACCCGCCGGCGTCGCCTCAAAGGCAGTCTCCAGCGCGGTGTACGCCGTGGAGATAGTCGAGTAGCCCACCACGGCGACCTGGTCACCCGAGGCCCCCGACACGCCAGCGGCGCCAAAGCCACCCAAGGTAGCGATGAGGGGAAGGACCAGAAGGATCTTGATTCTACGGTTCATGTGTGCTCCAATTACTGTAATTACGATTGAATTAGTAGAGAATAGCAAAGACCAGGCCACCAATACGTTCATGCGGCACAACTGTCGTATTACCTACAAATTCTAGGATTTAAGGGGACTACTCCGGGGCTTCACGCCCTCGGGGCGGCGTGGCGACCTCGCGTGCTCGGAGCGAGACGCACGAGCGCGTTATAGGTGACGAGGGCGATGGCCAGATGCATCCAGACCAAGACGAACACCGCCTTTCCCGACTCACCGTGGAGCCAGATCCACGCATCCGGCGCGAGCAAGACCAGTGTGACGAGAATGGCCAGACGAAAGAAGAGTGGTCGTGGCGTCGAGGTCAGACGCGTGACGATCGGCCACGCGAGACACGCAATCACCACACCGATGACCGTCAGTTTGCCGTAGTCCGAGAATTGGAAGTGAACGAAACCTTTGGTCGAAGGAAAGACGGCCGTGCCGAGTTTGACAAGAAGGTAGTCCGCCGCGAGGGAGCCGCCGAGTGCCACCACTGACGCCACCAGTATCGACCACGCGGACGGTTGACGTCCCGGTCGAAAATCAAGACGCAACGCCTGGAATAGCGGACGCCATGAAGTAGGGAACTGTTCGATGTTGAGGGTCATGTTCTCGCGCTGACGTTAGGGAATGAATCGCTCTCGCGCGGCCGCGAGTTCTAAGAGGGCCTCTTCTCGACCCACGTAGTTCTCGACCTTGACCCACTTGCCCTCGTCCAGGTCCTTGTACACCGTAAAGAAGTGACTGATGCGGTCCAGGATCTCTTTGGGCACGTCGCCGATGTCGGTGGCGTCTCGCCACTTCTTGTCGTAGCCCGGCACGCAGATGAGCTTCTCGTCACGGCCGTTCTCGTCGGTCATGATGCACATACCGAGAATCTTCGATTCGATGAGACACCCCGGGAACGTCGGAAACTCCGTAATGACCAGGGCGTCGAGTGGGTCGCCGTCGCCACCCAGGGTGTCGGGGATAAAACCGTACTCCGCCGGGTAGCCCATGGCCACGATGAGATGACGGTCCAACTTGATGGTGTGCGTGTCGTGGTCGTACTCGTACTTGTTTTGGCTAAAACGAGGAATCTCGACGATGACGTTCACCGTGTCCATGGAGCGGTCCCTTCACTGTTCGACGCCACAGACGCCGACCTATTCATCTCAATCGTACTCAACCGACCGCGCCCCAACGCGGGCCGAATCGTCAGTCGCCGCAGTGCTCGTGGCGCAAAGTCCTACGCAACGTGCGACCTAGACTGTGCCCGCGAGAAGAGGCTTCTTGTAAACGGAGGTTTCTATGGAACGTGTGGGTGTCGTGGGATGCGGACTCATGGGATCTGGTATTGCGGAGGTCTGCGCGCGCGCCGGCGTTCAGGTGGTGGTGATCGAACAAGACGCCGACGCCCTGGAGAGAGGCATCGAGCGCATCGAGAAGTCGCTCTCGCGCGCTGTGAACTCGGGCAAACTTTCCGACGAGGACGCCTCCGCTACGAGGGCTCATCTCGTCTACTCCCTTGACTTTTCCGACCTCGCGGACCGTGAGTTGGTCGTCGAAGCGGTCGCCGAGAATGAGCTGATCAAGATCGATGTCTTCCAGAAGATTGACGCCGCCGTGCTCGATCCCCACGCGTTGCTCGCCACCAACACGTCGTCCATTCCGATCATCAAGTTGGCCATGGCCACCAAGCGGCCCGAACAAGTGATCGGGATGCACTTTTTCAATCCGGTTCCGGTCTTGAAGTTGGTGGAGCTGATCTCGTCCCTCCTCACGAGCCCGGAAACCGGCCAGCGTGCCCGGGACTTCGCGACGGACCAACTCAACAAGCGCGTCATCACCTCACAAGACCGTGCCGGATTCGTGGTGAACGCGCTACTCATTCCCTATCTCCTCTCCGCCATACGGATGCTCGAGTCCGGGTTCGCGAGCGCGGAGGATATCGACACCGGCATGGTGCTGGGCTGCGCGCATCCCATGGGTCCGCTGGCCCTGTCGGACCTCATCGGCCTCGATACGACCCTGGCCGTCGCCGAGTCCCTGTACGAAGAGTTCAAGGAGCCTCACCTCGCTCCCCCGCCTCTGTTATCGCGAATGACCCAGGCGGGCCTGATGGGTCGAAAGTCGGGACAAGGTTTCTTCTCCTATCGGTCGTAGTTCGGGCGTCCTCCCTTCACTTCGGGCCGAGTGAGGGTCCCGTCCGGGTTTCCCCCCATAGCGACTTCGACGATCCATTTCTAAGATCGCGCCGTAGGACCAACGACGAGAGGCCCCGATGAGCGTGACAACACTGGAGGACGCGTCAACGGAGTCCTACGCCGTCGAGACGCACGGACTAATCAAGCGCTTCGGCTCCAGCACCGCGGTCGACGGGGTCGACTTGCGCGTCCCGCGCGGCAGCGCCTTCGGCTACCTCGGGCCGAACGGCGCGGGAAAGACCACCCTCATTCGCGTCTTGTTGGGGCTCACACGCGCCGATGGCGGATCGATGTCCCTCTTGGGTTACTCGGTTCCGCGTCACCGAGACCAAGCGCTGGTGAGGGTCGGTGCGATCGTCGATGAGCCTCGTTTCTCAGGACATCTCACCGGTCGCCAAAACCTCCAGATCCTGGCCGCGGCGCGAGAACCCGAAGCGAAAGGGCGCATTGACGCGTCGCTCGAGCGCGTCGGACTCACTCATCGCGCGAATGACCGAGTCGCTAAGTACTCGATGGGGATGCGTCAACGCCTCGGCGTGGCCAGCTGCCTCCTCGGCGATCCCCAGTTACTCATACTCGACGAACCAATGAACGGCCTCGATCCCGCGGGCATGCAAGACATGCGCGAAATGATTCGCTCCTTCGTCGCCGAGGGAAGAACCGTCGTGCTGTCGTCGCATCTTCTGGACGAGATCGAGCGCACCTGTGACGCCGTGGCCATCGTCGACCACGGCAAAGTCATACGCCAAGGTCCCATCGCCGAACTCCTGGCCGGCACCCCCCTCGACCTTCAGGTGGAGTGTTCCACCCCGCCTCTCGCTGCCACCCTCCTTCGAGAGACGCGTCTGGACGCATCCATCGCGGTGTCCGAAAGTGGTCTCACGATCGTCTTCGCCGCCAACACCCGTCGAGAGGTCATCGCCGAAGTGAACCGCGTCCTCGTCGAGGGCGGCATCTCGGTCTATCGCCTACAAGCCGACCAGGCCTCCCTGGAGTCCTGGTTCCTCGAAGTGACCAGTCGTCTGGGGGCGCCCGAATGACCGCTACCGGCGTCGCGATCACCCCAGTCCTGCGGGACCGACGGGGCAGTTTTCTGCCCACCGGGGCCATGATCATGACTCGATTTATGGACCTGCGTAAGCGCCGCGGTCTCATGATCGCCCTCATCATGGTCAACATCGGAATACCCAGCCTCTTTCTGGCCGTGCGCCTGATCGCCCACGCCGTCGCGCCGCACTCCTACGGACCGGCCGGCGGGTACAGCGTCTTTGAGGGGCTGGTGGCGGGCCTCATCTACGTCTTTGGCTTCATCGTGGCGGCGACCCTCGGTTGCACGGCCGGATCGGTCGATCTGACCGAGGGAATGTTTCGTCATCTCGTCGTGACGGGCCGTTCGCGACTGGCTCTCTACTTCGCCCGCGTCCCCGCGGGACTCATGATCATCGTCCCGATGGTGGCCATCGGGGTCATCGTGGTCAGCTCGGTCTGTGTGGCCGCGGCGCCGTCGAAGTTGGCGTTCGACGGGATCAATAACATGCCCGTCGGACTCAACCGTCAGGCCTTCATTACCTGGGCCGAAGACCACCCGACGACCACCATCTGCCAGATGGGCTACTTCTATCGAAAGCAGCCCGCCTCCGTCCCGCAGGTCAACTGTGGCCCCCACAACAAAGTGGTGGTGGTGACCAATACGAGCGGAGTCCCCACCGTCACTCCCGCCACCCCGAGCCAGTTGCGCGCCCAAGCCATTCGGTCCGCCAAGCAGAACTACGAGAGTTACACCACGACGTTTCTCAAGCCCCCGCTCAAGTTGATGATCGATACCGGCCTCTGGGTCGAGTTGTGGGCGATCATCGGATTCTTGGTGGGACTCGGTCTGTCGTCGCTCTTGGGACAGCGCACCGTGCCCGTGGTGCTACTCATCGTCTACGAGATAATCCTCACGCCACTGCTGGCGCGAAACGCGATACCGCACCTGATCAACGCCCAGCGCGCCCTTGTCGGACTGGCGATGGCCCACCTGGAGCCGTCGGGACTGCCTCCCGTCTTCGGCGTCGGAGGAGTAGGCCGCGGCGGCGGGGGTGGCTCGATTCTCTCTGAGTCAACCACGGTCTCGATCGTGGTGATCGTGGCGTGGATTGTGGTGTGGACGGGACTGGGCGCCTGGCGCATGGCCACGCGCGACGCCTAACGACGTTCGCTCGCCGTAGAGCCACGTAAGGCCGCAGCCTCACTGGAAAGTTCATCGACCAGCGACACCCACTCCAGCGCGTCTCGGCGGAGGAGGGGCGCCAGTTGCCCGTTCGGCAGGGCCGGAGAAAAGAGGAAGCCCTGACCGAGTTCGCAACCCAAACCGCGAAGCCGTTCGAGTTGCGCCGGCGTCTCGATTCCCTCGGCCAGCATGGTGATGGACAGCTTGCTACCGAGAGAGACGATCGTCTCTAAGAGCGCGTCGTTGCGAGCCCCCTCCTGGGTGGGACGCACGAAGGACTGGTCGATCTTGATGACGCGCGGGTGCATCGACGCCAGGTACGAGAGCGACGAGTAGCCGGTGCCGAAATCGTCCAGGGCGAAACCGACTCCCCGTTCTTGAAGTCGACTAATGACGTTGGTGGCGTCCGAGGCGTCGCGCAGCATGACCCCCTCGGTGATCTCGATCACCAGACGCTCCGGCGTGACGCCGTAGGCCGCGAGGACCTCTTCAATGAGGCCCACCAGTTTCGGTTCATGAAACTGATGGGCGGAGAGGTTCACCGACACGTAGGGTCGAGAACCCTTGGATGGGTGCGGTTCCCACGAAGAGGCCGCGGCTATCGCTTGGTGCAGAGCAAACGTTCCCAGTTCCCCGATGAGTCCGCTCTGTTCCGCCAACGGAATAAACACATCCGGCGGGACCCAACCGCGCTCTCGGTGCCACCACCGCATCAGGGCCTCGAATCCGACGATCTCCGAGGTGGCCAGATCGACGATGGGCTGATAGTGCATGGCGAGGTCGCCGTTCTGCAACGCGTGGTGTAACTCTTGAACCAGGGAGAAGCGACTGATCGCTTGCTGGTGCATGCTCGGCGTGAAGATGACGTGATGGCCTTTTCCCTTGGACTTCGCCTCGTAGAGCGCGACGTCCGCGTCACGAATGATCTCCGCGGGATCCTTGCTCGCGCCCTCCCACACCACCACGCCGATGCTGGCGTGCTGTTCTATCTGTACGCCACCAATGACGAAGGGCTCAGCCAGTACCTCCATGAGGCGCGTGGCGACTTCGACGGCGTCCTCGGGCGACGCAAGACCCTCGGCTAGGTACAGGAACTCGTCCCCACCGAAGCGTCCGATGGTGTCGGCTGATCGCAAGGCCTGTTCAAATCGACGCGCCACCGCAACCAGCAACTGGTCCCCGATCAGGTGACCGTGGACATCGTTGACGCCCTTGAAGTCATCGAGGTCCAACAGCAGAACCGCACCGAGGGAGTTCTGGCGGGTGACGCGAGCGTAAGCACGAGCGAGACGATCTTCGAAGAGGGCTCGATTGGCGAGTCCCGTCAGGGGATCGTGAAGCGCTTGGTGCGAGAGTTGAGCGGTGAGGGCGTGCTCTTCGGTGACGTCGCGTTCGGAGATGACGTAGTAGAGCGTCTTGCCCGTCACGTCACGGGCGGGTGAGCGCAGCACCTCCACAATGACCGTACGACCGTCCTTACGCTGATAGCGCTTGACGTAGCGGTCTTGACTGAGGTCGCTGGCCGCGGCGCGCCGATGACTCTCTTCGGTGATACCGACGTCGTCGGGGTGGGTAAAGGGCGTGGAGTCGCGGCCCATGAGTTCCTCACGAGAGAAGCCGACCATCCGACAGAAGGCGTCGTTGGCGGCGATGACGACGTCGTCTAGGTCAACGAACAACATCGGGGCCATGTTCTGTTCGAAGGCGAGACGGAAGCGCTCCTCGGACTCGCGCAGCAGGCGGTCGTTATCGGCGAGTCGCTGCGCGTCCCGGAGTCGTCCCACTCCGTAGGCCAGGTCCTGGGCAAGTTCGCCTAAGAGGTCGACCTCGTCGGGGCCGAAGGCCCCGGGCTCGCCGGCGTAGATGGTCAAAGCCCCGACGACCTCCTCTCCCACCAGGAGAGGAAAGGCGCACCCGGTAAGAAGGCCGTGACGCTGGGCCGGCTCTAACCAGACCAGGTGGTCGTCGGCGTGACGGATGTCGCTCAGTACCTGCGTGGTGCGCGTGCGTATGGCCGTCCCGGTCGCACCGTTGCCATACTCGTCATCGGCCCAGGAGAAGCGAACCTCGCCCAAGTAGGACGTGTCCCCGGCCGAGGTCACCGGACGAACGGTCTTGTTCTCGTCGTTCTCGGCGAAGCCCACCCAGGCCAGCCGGTACTCGCCCGAGGCGACAATCGTCTCGCAGATATCAGCGAGCAGGGCCTCCTCGTTGGTCGCGCGAACCAAGACTTGGTTGCTCTCGGTGAGCGTCTGTAAAGCCCGCGTGAGGTTTTTCGCGTCGGTCACGTCGACCGCGTTGACCACCATGCCGCGAATGGTGGGGTCCTCGAGACAGTTCGTCAAGACCACCTCGAGAAAGCGCATGTCCCCCGAGGCCGTTGCGAATCGAGTGACGAAGGGTCGGCTGGTGCCCGGCCGCTCGCACGCTTGGGAGAATCGTTCGCGGCACTCTTCGAGGTCGTCCGGGTGAATGGAGTCAAAGGCGCTGCGCCCCAGGCGCTCCTGCGCGGAGTAGCCCGAGATGTTCACGTTCGAGGGGCTGGCCCAGAGCGTGGTGCCCGACGTGCTCAATACCAAGGTGATCTCGGTCGAGTTCTCGGCCACCGTGCGATGCCACTTCTCGCGTGCCTCGAGCTCCGCGACGTAGGCGCGGCGCTCGGAGACGTCGCGCCCGTTCACGACGATGCCAGCAACGTCGGGATTATCCAGGCAGTTGGTCGTCACGATCTCGAGGTAACGGCTCTCCCCCTCCTCGGTGACGACGGTGACCTCGTCGCTCATCGACGCACCGGGTATTCGCACCAGCGTGAAGAATCTTCGTGCCACTCGTCGCACGTCGTCGGGGTGCAGGTAACGAAAGGCGCGAGTGCCCACACTCGCCTCAAAGGAGATGCCAAAGAGGGCCAGAGCGACGGGGTTGGCGTAGACCACGATGCCCGTTCGGTCGATCACCACGATGAGATCGCTCGAGCGCTGGCCGACTTGCTCAAGCAGAGCGAGACGTCCTTTCAGCGTGGTGGCGCCCGTGGCGAGAGTGGGCGAGCTCACCGAGGAACTCCCGTGGGGGACGGTCCTTGCCCGCCGTCGTCGACCGTCTCCAATCAATGCCATAATGGCACTCTAGCATGCCATGAGGGCGCGCTAGAGTGGCGCCATGACCTCACATGACGACAAGCAGGTGGTGGGCTCGAAAAGTGCAGATGAGCCAGGCGAAGATCCCGCTCTCTTCGCCCGTCCGACGTTACGCGAGGACGCCCGCAGTCGCACCCGCGCTCGAATTATCGAGGGCGCCATTCTGGGGGTGGCCGCATCCGGGCTGGACGCCACGGTGGACGAGATTGCCGACGCCGCGGGCGTCAGTCGCCGCACAGTCTTTCGCCACTTCGCCACGCACGACGATCTTTTGGTCGCCACGATCAGCGAAGCTGTGCGCATCATTGACGGCTCCATGCCCCAAGCACCCGCGCCGGACGAAGACATTCGCGAGTGGTTGCACGTATCCGCGAGATCCGTGCATACCTTGTTGCGTCGCGTCGTCGGTCGCGCTTTCTGGGACCTCTACTCCTCTCGACCCGGCATCTCGGCCCAAGTGGCCTCTCGGGCCGCCGAAGCCTCGATGATCCGTTTTGACTTCGGTGAACGAATGGCCCTGAACGCCTGGGAGGCCATCGGCGGAAAGGCCGATCCGCCTCGCTGGCTGACCGACACGTTCATCCTTCAGATGTCGGGTTTCGCGACCAACGCCTTCTTGAACTACAGCCCCGAACAGACCGGCAACCTCAGCGCGGGAGTGCTCTGGTTGGTTCTGAATGACGCACTCGATCAGCAACGCGCGGGGATCATTCCGTAACTAGAGTTCCTCGACCGCCCGGCGCAGCCACTCGGTCACTTCTACGTAGTTTTTCGTGGTGCCGAAACTCATCGGCTCGCCGAACTTGACCGTAACCTCGCTTTTTCTCTTCGGCCACTTGGCGTGCAAAGGCATCGTGCCCGAGAGACCTTTGGTCTTAATCGGTACGACCACCACTTTGAGTCGCGCGACCATATAGCCGATGCCCGGCTTGAAGTCCAACAGTTCACCGTCGGTGCTGAGTCGTCCTTCGGGGGCGAACAGGACGTGATGTCCCGTCTCCAGCATGTGGGCGACGTTCTTCAAGCTCGGTCGAAAGGGCGTAGTGCGGGAAAAGGCGAAGCTCCCCCAGCCGAGCCTGCTGCCAAAGGCCAGTGCCCGATGATCGCGCATGATGTCCGCGCCGACCGCCACCGTCATACGACGACGAAACTTCGGCGGCAGTGCCTCGTAGATAACGGGACCGTCCAAGTCGTCGGTGTGGTTGAAGATGAACAGTGAGGGCTTGGTGACGTGAGTCAAGTGTTCTTGGCCCTCCACCGTGAGGGTCACCCAGTGGCGAACGAGTCGCGCGAAGACGTGATCGCGCAGCGCGTCGCCCACCAAGCGCACGTCCCATCGATACGGCCACTCGGGAAAGTCGACGCTCACGACTCGATGGCCATGGCCACCGCGACGACGTAGGTGCCGTAGCTCGAAAGCGAGAGGTCGAAACAGTGGCCACCGATCCGAGCGGCGAGACGACCGCACTCGTTGGGGAAGATCACGATCTCTCGCAGGTTGTCGGGAGGGTCCAGAGCGGCCTTGACCACGGCTTTCTTTGCGGCCCACAAGGTGGCGAGGAACTCGATACCGCTCTCCGTTACTTCGCCCTCGTTGAACGTTGTCGCCATGAACGTCTCCCCCGTGGGGGCGAGCTGTTGGCGAAAGTCGTCAATGTTTACCAGGTCGATCCCGATCACTCGTCAACCTCAGTTCTCGCTCCGCGTCGAGTGGCGTGGTGGTCCTCTAACAGAGAGGCTAGGTGGCCACGTCACACGCAGAGACATCGATCCTGAGGGGCCTCACGATCCTCCTCGGCGTACATTGCTGTACGCACCGGTGCATCTCGGTGCGCTCTAGGGCTCGCGCGACGCGAAGGTCGGGCAGCGCTACGTCACAACGATGAGGTCGACGCGAGCGTCACTGAACGTCGCGGCCCTTGATGGCGGCCAGCCCGCCGCCCGCGAGTACGACGGCCCACGCGACGAGCACCACCGTGCCGATGGTGCCCGAAAGGTAATGCTGTCCGGTGAAGCCCATCATGGAGTTCCCCGCGTGCACCGGGAGAAATCGTCCGACCGAGGGGAGGAGTCCGAAGACCAAGTTTTCCACGACGAATCCGAAGGCCAGCAGCGCGATCACCGCTCCGACCTGATTGCGAATAATGGCACCCAAACCCACGCCGATAATGCCCCAGAGCGCGGTGCTGACCACGGAGCCGACGATCAACATCGTCATGTTGGCTCCGCTGAGCGCGATGTGAACGTGACGGCCCTCCAAAATGGCGAGGCCAATTGCGAAGGTGAGACCCTCGGCGATCACACCGAAGACGAGACCAGCTAACAGGCCCGCGAGGGCCTTCGCAGCGAACAACCGGCTGCGATTGGGGTTAAAAAGGAACGTGGGTCGCATCGTGCCAAAGCGATACTCACTGGTGACCAACATGATGCCGGCCAACGCCGAGAAGACGCCGGCGATACTGCCGAAACTCAAGAGACCTACTTGATCTTGCTCGGTGAAGATCTGGTTCGTGGGCGACAGAGTGCAGGTCAGGATAATGAAGATCAAGGCCAACAGGACCATGCCCAGCAGCAGCCCGATGGTGGTTCGAGTGGAACGAATCTTGAGGAGCTCGGCTCGCAGCTGATTCATGACGGGGACTCCCCGGAGGTGAGTTCAAGGAATACCTCTTCGAGCGAGGAGGTCTCGCTCATCAGTTCATGTATCGGCAGGCCGGCCGCGAAGGCAATATCGCCCACACGTTCGCTCGTCGCGTTGTGCACCAAGAGCGCGTGATCGTTGGTCTCAATCGAGTCGAGACCCTCACGTTTTAGAGCGTCGGCGAGTTCCGTGATCTTCGGGCTGCGCACCCGGACCGCAACGGTGGTGTGCGTCGTCAGGTCTTCGAGAGAGGACTCAGTCACGAGGCGACCGTGGTTGATGATCAGCACCTGATCGACGGTTTGAGCTACCTCGGCCAGTACGTGACTGGAGACCAGGACCGTGCGTCCGCCCGAGGCGAAATTGCGCAAGAAGTCCCGAAGCCAACGCACGCCTTCGGGGTCGAGCCCGTTGGCTGGTTCGTCCAGTACGAGCAGGTCCGGGTTGCCGAGCAGGGCCGCAGCGAGACCAAGACGTTGTCGCATACCGAGCGAGTAGCCCTTCACGCGACGCTTGGCGGCGCTCGTCAGTTCGACGAGAGCGAGAACCTCGTCGACTCGAGAATCGGGCAGTCCAGCCGCTCGACTCAGCGTTCGTAGATGGTCCCGGCCGCTGCGTCCTGGGTGGAAGTCCGTGGCCTCAAGCACCGCTCCCACGCGCAGGGCCGGGGTGGGAAGTTCTGCGTAGGGCACGCCGAAGATCGTGGCGTGGCCACTCGTGGGGTTGGCCAATCCGAGCAACATGCGCAGCGTGGTGGTCTTGCCCGCACCGTTGGGACCCAGGAATCCCGTGATCGTGCCTGCTTCGATGGTGAAGGAGAGATCGTCGACGGCTACGACACCGCCGTATCGCTTGGTTAGTGATTCGCTTTGGACAACAGAAGGCACGCGTTCTCGATCACTCTGGGGGGACACTCGAACTCTAGGTCCACTTTCCTCGGTCCTGAAAGAAACTACCCCTAGGTCCCTTAAGGGACCTAGGGGTGTACCAACTCTCCCACGTTCGGAGGAGTCCGATGGGGCATAGAAACGGCCTTTAACTTACTCCTCGCGAGGAGCGAGAGACTCCGCGAGCAGCAGATACATTTGGCGACGGAGCTCCTTGAGCAACGCGTCAGCCTTCGTTTTCTGCTCGGCGGTACCGGCCTCGGCGACCTGGTGAACCGCAACGGCGACGTGACGCAAATCTTCACGCAACACAAGGTCACCCTGATCGGCTTGACGGACCATCGTCTCCCAAGGAGCCGAGGTGTGGGGGTGAGCCTTTAAGTGCTCACGACCTTCGTTGGTCAGTGTGTACTGACGACGACCATCGGCGGTCTCGGATTTGACGAGTCCTTGGTCCTCGAGCATCTGCAACGCGGGGTACAGGGAACCGGGGCTCGGACGCCACAGACCGTGAGTCCTCTCCGCTAGCTCCTGCATCATCTCGTAGCCGTGCATCGGTCGCTCTTCTAAGAGCGCCAAGATGGCGACGCGCACGTCGCCTCGACGTCCACGACCTCGTCCACCGCGAAAGTCTTCGCGGTCTCTACCGCCTTCTCCTCGTCCTCCGCCGTGGCGGGGTCCGTGGCGACGGCGCTCGCTGGAGCGAGCCTCGAAGGGGTTTCCTTCGACATTTTCGGCGTTCCTGTCTCGCCCGTGTGGCGAGTGATTGAACTCTCTGTTTCTCATAAGTATCCTTTCGATAGTTATTTGTATATAACGATATATCGTTAACAGTCGTTTGTCAAGGGGAACGTGTGGGAGTTTTCATATCCCCTGATTAAGTGGTATTTACTAGTGTGATACCGAAGTGGTATCATTCAAACATGGCGTACACGGTCCGTACTGACGCCTCCCTCGAGGAGGCACTCAACGCGCTCTCGGAGCTGGAGGGCGCGTCGCGTCAAGAGATAACTCGGCGTGCGATCCTCGAGAGATACGAGCGATCCGGGCACTCGTCTCGCGTGACTGAATCCACCAATCGGATGATCGTCCGTTGGGGAGATGTTTTGGAGCGACTCGGCGCTGAATGACCAACGACGGATATCTCGACCTTGAGGATGTCGTCACGATGATTCAGGCCCTGGCCATTGGCCCCATTCGAGATGTTGGCTTACTCGATTCAGCGGTGGGTAGACCACGATCGAGCGCCTTCGGTGAGGACGCCTATCCGACACTAAGTCTCAAAGCCGCCGCTCTTCTGCACTCGATGACAAGGAATCACGCGCTTGTCGACGGCAACAAGAGAATCGCGTGGCTCAGTACGGTTGTGTTTTGCGACTTGAATGGTTTTGCTCCAGGCTTGAGCGACGACGAAGCGTTTCAACTGGTCTGGGATATTGCAGGTTCAGAGGTCAACGATATCGATTCGATCGCCTCGCGACTCAATCTCGAACCCAACGAACTCTGAGAAACCCCGACCTACGTGACGGGATTACGGATGGCGAATTTTGGGTCCCGGTACGACTCCGTGGCCATCACCTCGGCGAGTATCTCGACCGCGTCGTAAACGTCAACGAAGCGAAGGTAGAGAGGGGTGAAACCGAAGCGCGCGATGTCGGGCGCACGAAAGTCGCCGATCACTCCGCGCTCGATGAGTGCTTGAACGATCGCGTACGACTCCTGGTGGCGCATCGAGACTTGACTGCCGCGGTGTGCGTACTCGCGCGGCGTAACGATCTCAAAGACACCCGGCAATTTAGCTTCCACTAACTCCATAAAGAGGTCGGTGAGGTGCAGGCTTTTGGCGCGAATCGCGCTCATCGACGTCTGATCGAACACGTCGAGTGCCCCCTCGAGAGCCGAGAGCGCCAGGATCGACGGTGAGGACGTGACGAAGGACTGCACTCCCTTGGCCGGTTCGAACTTCGGCTCAAAATCGAAGGGTCGCGCGTGTCCGAGCCAGCCCGGCAGCGGGTTCTCGATCACGCCCTGCCAGGACCCGCGCACGTACATGTAGGCCGGCGCACCCGGCCCCCCGTTGAGGTACTTGTAGCCACAGCCCGCGGCGAAGTCCACGTGAGCTTCCTCCACGTTGAGAGGAACGGCTCCGGTCGAGTGCGCAAAGTCCCAGAGCATGAGTGCGCCGACGTCGTGCACCTTTTGAGTAATTCCTTTGAGGTCCAGCATCTCGCCATTTCTAAAATCGACGTGGGTCAGCATCGCGAGTGCCACGTCGTCGTTGAGGGCGTTGTCCAGCGCGTCGCGCGAAATGCTCTTGACGGTGATCGGTCGACCCGCGTAGGCGGCCATGGCGTGGGCGATGTAGAGGTCGGAATGAAAGTTGTCCACGTCGGTCAGGAGCACGTGTCGATCGGGTCGCAGACGGAGGGCCCCGCCGATGATTTTGGCCAGCGCGATCGTCAACGTGTCCGCGACGACGACCTCGCCGGGGCGTGCGCCGATCAAAGTGGCGATGCGATCCCCGAGTCGTGTCGGCAGCGCCATCCAACCGGCGTCGTTCCAACCCCGCACGAGTTTCTTGCCCCACTCGTTATCCACCACCTCGTTCACTCGTGAAGACACGCCACGTGACACGGGGCCGAGTGAGTTGCCGTCGAGATAGATCTCGTCGTAGTTGAGAAAAAACTCATTGCGCAGCGGAGCTAACTCGTCCTCCAAGTCCAGTGTTTGACACTCTTCTCGCGTGGTCATAGGACCGACCTCACTTCCCACAACACAGGGTAGAGACGCTGAGCCAGCGTCGTATCCAAAAAGGCCATGCCCTCACTCCCTCCCGTGCCGGGTCGGCGCCCAATCTGTCGACCCGCCATCAGAAGATGCTGGTAACGCCAGAGCGCCAGATTCTCGTCGTGGTCCATCAATAGTTCGGCGACCGCGTGCAGCGAGGTCAACGCCGCGCTGGCGTGATCGAGATAGAGGGCGCGCACGAGGTCGAGCAGATCCTCTTGTGCGGACACCTCGACCGTCTTGCGCAGTGAGTGTTCGAACCCGGACCAGACGTCCGGCATCTCACTGATTTTGCGAAGCCACGCGCGCTGTTCGTCGTCGAAGAAGTCGTAGCTCAGGACCGCCTTCTTTCCCCCGCCGCTCAAAAACTCGATCGCGCGAAACTGAAAGGACTGAAACCCTGACGCTGGGTCCAGAGGATCCCGAAAAGCCAAAAATCCTTCCGGTGACATGGTGTCGAGGAGCCGCAGGTGCGAAAGCAATAACTCTTCGACCTCGACGATCCTCTTTAAGTGCGCCAACGCCAGCCACGGCTCGTTCGCGTGCAGGGACGTTGAGGCTCGCGACAGCTCATCGATGATGACCTTGAACCAGAGCTCGTAGGACTGGTGAACGACAATGAAGAGCAGTTCGTCCGCCGCGCCCTCGGTGAGGGGAATCTGCAGCTTGAGGAGGTCGTTAATGCGCAGGTACGTCGAGTAATCGGTCTTGTTTGCCACGCCGAAGACCTTAGGTCGGGTGAACGCCCAGGCTCTAGCGAGTAATGGGCTTGTAGCGAAGACGGTGGGGTTGGTCTGCGTCGGTGCCGAGCCGCTTGTGGCGTTCGGCCTCGTAGTCCGAGAAATTGCCCTCAAACCATCGAACCACGGCGTCGTCTTCGAAAGCCAGCACGTGCGTGGCGATGCGGTCCAAGAACCAGCGATCGTGGCTGATCACGACGGCGCAACCGGGGAACGTGAGGAGCGCGTCTTCCAAAGCGCGCAGCGTGTCCACGTCGAGGTCGTTGGTCGGTTCATCGAGTAGCAGTACGTTGCCCGCACTTCGAAGCACCTTGGCCAGCTGCACGCGGTTGCGCTCGCCGCCGGAGATCTCGCCGACCTTCTTCTGTTGATCGCTCCCTTTAAAGCCGAAGCTGGCGACGTAGGCGCGCGCGTGAATCTCGCGGTTGCCGACCACCATGTGCTCTTGCCCTCCGCTGATCTCATCAAAGACCGTGTTCTCGGGATTGAGTGAGTCGCGAGACTGGTCAACGTACGCGAACTGGACCGTAGATCCCACGTCAATCGCGCCCGCGTCTGGTTTCTCTTCACCAACCATCATGCGAAAGAGCGTGGTCTTGCCGGCGCCGTTGGGTCCAATAACCCCGACGATGCCGCCCGGCGGCAACAAGAAGGAGAGCTCTTCAATCAAGATCCGATCGTCGTAGCCCTTGGTCAGGTCCGTCGCGTTGACCACCACGTCACCGAGCCGGGGACCGGGGGGTATGGCGATCTCGAGTTTGTCCGCGCGACGCTCGGCCGCTTCGGACTCAGCCACCAGTTCATTAAAGGAGCTGACCCGCGCCTTACCTTTGCTCTGACGCGCGCGCGGCGAAAGACGGATCCACTCCAACTCTCGCTGTAACGACGCCTGTCGGGCCTTGTCGGACTTTTCTTCCGCAGCGAGTCTTTCCTGCTTCTGCTCCAGCCACGAGGAGTAGTTGCCTTCCCAGGGAATACCGTGACCGCGATCCAGTTCGAGAATCCACTGGGCCGCGCTGTCGAGAAAGTAGCGGTCGTGGGTGACGGCGACCACCGTACCGCTGTAGTCCTGGAGAGTGCGTTCGAGCCAGGCGACCGACTCGGCGTCGAGGTGGTTCGTCGGTTCGTCGAGTAGCAGTAAATCCGGCTTGGAGAGTAGAAGTCGACAGAGCGCCACCCGACGGCGTTCGCCTCCCGAGAGCGTCGCGACGTTGGCGTCCGACGGTGGCAGACGTAGTGCGTCCATGGCGATGTCGAGGGTTCGCTCCAGGTCCCACGCGTTGGCCGCGTCAATCTTGGTCTGCAACTCTGACTGTTCGCTCAGTAAGGCGTCGAAGTCGGCGTCAGGATCACCGAAGGCCGCGCAGACCTCGTTGAAGCGGAGCAGTAGATCTCGTTGTTCGGCGACCCCGTCGGCGACGTTTCCTACCACGTCCTTCGTCTCGTCCAGTCGGGGCTCTTGGGAGAGAAAACCCACACTGAAGCCCGGCGTCAGACGCGCTTCGCCCGTGAAACCATCATCCAGTCCCGCCATGATGCGCAGCAGCGACGACTTGCCCGAACCGTTACCTCCGATGACGCCGATCTTGGCCCCGGGATAGAACGAGAGGTTGATGCCTCGAAGCACTTCACGGTCCGGTGGATAGAACCGCCGAAGGTCTCGCATAGTGAAGATGAACTGCGCAGCCACGCCATCTAGTGTGGCCCATTTTGCGGAGTCGTACCTATTTTCGCGTGGGATGGTGTCACAGACCCACCGTTACACTCGGAAGATGTCTTCCGAGAACGCGACCGAAGTCACTCCGACCAAACGTCACGCGCCCGAGGGAATGATCCTCGCCATCGCCTGCATTGCGCAGTTCATGGTGGTGCTCGACGTGTCGATCGTCAACGTGGCGCTTCCACGTATGGGCCATGATCTGCACTTCACGTACTCGAGCGCTCAGTGGGTTATCAATGCCTACGTCTTGACCTTCGCCGGTTTCCTGCTGCTCGGAGGTAGAGCGGCGGACTACTTCGGTCGCCGCCACGTCTATCTCACCGGTATGGCGATCTTCACTCTGGCCAGTATCGGCGCGGGTGTCGCTCAGAACGGCACTGAGATGATCACGGTGCGCGCCATCCAAGGAGTCGGCGGCGCGATCTTGTCTCCGGCCACACTCACCATTATCATCACCACGTTCCGTGGAACTCGCCTGCCCAAGGCCCTCGGTGCGTGGAGCGCCGTAGCTGGCGCTGGCGGTGCGGTGGGCGCTCTGCTCGGCGGCATCTTGACCGGACTGGTCTCATGGCGCTGGATCTTCTTTATCAATGTTCCTCTAGGGCTTATCGCCGGCACCGCCGCGGCGATGTATCTACAAGAACTACGCAACAAGGACGCGACGGCGAAGCTCGACATCACTGGCGCCGTTCTGGTTACCGGAGGTCTCGCCTCGGCGATCTACGCCGTGGTGAACACCACGACGCACGCCTGGACCTCGACCTTCACGCTCGAGTGGCTCATTGCCGGTCTGGTTCTCATCGCCTCGTTCTTCTTTTGGGAGGCAAAGGTCGCCTCGCACCCGCTGGTGCCCTTTCGTATCTTCCGATCGCGCCCGCTCTCGGTCGCCAACGCCATCATGATCCTCGTCGGAGGAACCTTCTTCGCGATGTGGTACTTCCTGACGTACTACTTCCAGACCGTGTTGGGATACGGTCCCGTGAAGGCGGGACTGGCCTTCGTGCCCACGGCCATCGCCATCATCATCGGCGCTCAGGTCTCGTCGCGCCTCATTAATAAGGCTGGTGTCCGACCGATCCTGCAGGTCGGCGCGACGCTGGCCGCGCTGGGCTTTTTTTGGCTGTCACTCATTCAGTCGCACAGTTCCTATTGGGGACACGTGCTCGCCCCCTCTTTCATCACGGCCTTCGCGATGGGACTTCTCTTCTCGCCCCTGGCCATGGCCGCGACCTCAAAGGTTGATCGAGCGGACGCCGGCCTCGCCTCGGGTGTCTTGAACACCTCACGCCAAGTGGGTGGCTCTCTAGCCTTAGCGGCACTGGCCACGGTCGCCACTGACCGCACCACGTCCGTGCTGCACAGTGTGGGGCAAGCGGCCGCGTACACCGCGGGCTATCAGCGGGCTTTTCAGATCTCCGCCGTCATCACGTTGCTGGCTTTGGGGATCACCTTTCTCCTTCCCAAACTGACGGGACGTGCCCCCGCAGCCCAAGCCGTTAATTCTGAGTGAATTAGTCGGGCAAGACGTACCTTTCGCCCTTATTCGCTGAACCATTCGGGGCTAGTGTCGGGACCACAAACATCCGCAAGTGTGATGGTGCCGCGTCGGGAGCACATCGAAACTGAGGACGATCCTTGTACAGGATTGACAAACGAATAAGGGAGAAATTCATGGGGAGAATTCGTCGCCTCGTTACCGTGTTGGGAACTGGAGCATTGATTCTCGGCACGTTGACGGTGAGTGTGGCCTCAACAACGGTGGCGGCCTCGGCCTCATCAAAGTTCAAGGCTTGCGTGGTCACCGACACTGGTGGCATCAACGACAAGTCGTTCAACGAATCAGCGTGGGACGGTCTAAAGGACGCCAAGAAGGCTGACGGTAATATCTCGGTGCAGTATCTGTCGTCGACGTCGTCAGCGGACTACGCGCCCAACATCAATAGCTTCATCTCTAAGGGTTGCGGCATCATCGTGACCGTCGGCTTCTTGATGGACGCGGCGACCGCCGCGGCCGCCAACGCTCACCCGAGCCAGAAGTTCGCCATTGTGGACGACGCACCGACCGTAAAGGCCGGCACCCACGTGGAGGCGTTGCAGTACGAGACGGACCAGGCCGGCTTCCTCGGTGGCATTTTGGCCGCTGGTATGACTAAGACCGGAACGGTCGCGACCTACGGTGGAGAAAACTTCTCTGCGGTCACGCTCTACATGAACGGTTTCGTGGCGGGCGTTCGCTACTACGACAAGACGTGGAACAAGAAGGTCAAGGTCCTCGGCTGGACGCCGGGCAAGGGCACTTGCACCCTGGCCACGTGCAACGGAACGGGCACCTTCATCGGTAACTTCACGGACCAGACGGCCGGAAAGACCGACACCACGACCTTCTTCTCCGAGGGCGCGGACATCGTGTTCCCGGTCGCCGGATCGGTCGGACTGGGTTCCGTGGCCGCTGCTCAGCAGGCCGGCGCGGGTCACTACGTCATGTGGGTCGACTCCAATGGTTGTGAGTCCGACGCGTCGGACTGCAAGTACTTCGTCGGCACCGTCGCCAAGGGCGTCGAGCCCTCGGTGGAGGCCGCCGTGTTGTCCGCGGCGAAGGGCACCTTCAAGGCCGGTTCGTACATCGGTACGTTGGCGAACAACGGGACGCAGTTGGAGTACGGCGGCGTGATGGTTCCTTCATCGCTCAAAGCCAAGATTGCGACCGTGAAGGCGGGCATCATCGCGGGCACCATCTCCGTGAACCCGAACAACTACCCGGCCACACCGAAATAACGAGGTAGCGCTTTCGCGCTACACCACGACAAAGACCCGGGGTTCTCCCGGGTCTTTGTCGTGGCATACGATGAGGCTTCATGCAACTTGAACTTCGCGGTATTACCAAGCGTTTCGGTTCACTGACTGCCAACGACCGCATCTCTCTCACCGTCGAACCGGGTCAAATTCACTCCCTGCTCGGTGAGAACGGCGCCGGTAAATCGACGCTGATGAACGTGCTGTTTGGCCTGCTCAGCCCCGACGAGGGCGAGATTCTCATTGACGGCGTGGTCACACCCATTCACGACTCCGGTGACGCCGTGCGCCGCGGGATCGGCATGGTCCACCAACACTTCATGCTCGTACCGGTCTTCACAGTGACCGAGAACGTGGTCCTCGGTTTCGAACCGACCAAATCTATCGATCGCATCGACTACAAACGCGCCACCGCGGAGATCCGCGAGCTCTCTCAGCGTTTCAAACTCGAAGTCGACCCCGAAGCCACCGTCGAAAACCTTCCCGTCGGCATTCAACAACGCGTCGAAATCATCAAAGCCTTGAGCCACGACGCCGAACTCCTTATTCTCGACGAACCGACGGCCGTCTTGACCCCCCAAGAGATTGACGCCTTGATGGAGATCATGCGCTCCCTGGCCGCAGCCGGGAAGTCGATCCTTTTCATCACCCACAAACTCAAAGAGGTCAAGGCCATCGCCGACGTGATCACCGTCATTCGCCTCGGCAAGGTGGTGGGAACCGCCCAACCCTCAATGTCCGAAGGCGAGTTGGCCTCCATGATGGTGGGTCGTGAGGTGATCCTCACGGTCGAGAAGACCGCTTTTCATCCCGGCGAGAACGTGCTGGAGATTCGCAACCTCGTCGTGCTCGACGATCGTGGCCTGGTCGCCGTCGACAGTGTCTCGTTGGATGTTCGCGAGGGCGAGGTATTGGCCCTGGCCGGGGTCCAGGGCAATGGTCAAACCGAGTTCGTCGAAGCCATCGTCGGCATGCGCCACGTCGAGTCGGGAACCATCACGCTGCGCGGTCGCGACGTCACGAATCTCACGCCCCGCGAGGCGCTCGACGCCGGTATTGGTCACATTCCCGAAGATCGACACCGCGACGGACTCGTGCTGTCCATGTCGGTCGCCGACAATCTTGTGTTGAATACACCACGGCGCGCCCCCTTCGCCAAGCACGGAACGCGAAACTTCACGGCGATCAATGAGAATGCCACGCGCTTGGTCAAAGACTTCGACATTCGAACCACGTCCATCCAGGCGCCCGCCAGCTCGCTATCGGGCGGAAATCAACAGAAGGTAATCGTCGCCCGCGAGCTCTCCCGCGACCTGGCCTTCCTGGTGGCCAGCCAGCCGACTCGGGGGCTCGACGTGGGGTCCATTGAGTACGTGCACCGGCAGATCATCGAGTACCGGAACCGGGGCAACGGTGCGCTCATCGTGTCATCAGAACTCGACGAGGTCTACGCGCTAGGCGATCGCATCGCCGTCATGTACGAAGGAAAGATCAGCGGCATCGTGGACCCTTCGATCAGTCGAGAGTCGATTGGCCTACTCATGGCGGGCTCGAGCATGGCGGACTCTCATGTCTGACCCCTTCGCCCCCACCGACGCCGTCGAGGAGGCGCCCAACGCGACGCCGATCGGTTCGTCGATGCCGCCGGGTCTTCACCGCAGGCTCTGGGCGCGCTACACCTCTACCAGCCCCATCATCGTGGCCTTTTACGCCCTCGTACTCGGGCTGGTCTTTGGGGCGATCATCATCATCGTCACGACGCCCCAGGTACTAGACGCCTGGCGAGAGATCTTCCGCCACTGGGGCGGGCTGCCTCACGCACTCAATGTCTCTTTCGATAACGTCGGCGCCGCCTATCGCGCCATCTTCACCGGATCCGTCGTCGACCCCCAGGGGTTCTGGCACTCGCTCACGACCGGAAAGAACTGGCCCAATACACTGACGCCGCTGTCGGAAACGCTGACCTACGCGACGCCTCTCTTGATCGTGAGCGTCGGCGTGGGCATCGCCTTTCAGACGGGGCTCTTCAACATTGGTGCTAACGGCCAAGCCGTCATCGGCGGCATCGCCGGCACGGCGGTCGGCTCCATGCTGCGTCTGCCCACGTTCATTCATCTGCCCATGGCTCTGGTCGGCGGAGTCCTCGGCGGGATGTTGTGCGGCGCGGTGCCCGGTCTCTTGAAGGCCTACACCGGGGCTCACGAAGTGATCGTGACCTTGATGTTTAACTACGTCACCTACGCGTTCTTGCTCTACGCCGTTCTCTCGACGCCGTTCCAACAGCCCGGGCAGCAGAACGACATAGGCCGCACGCTCTACCCGAGCGCCATCTTGGCGCCGCTCTTTGGCACCAAGTCCGGGCTGCGGGTGAGTTACGGCATCTTCGTGGCCGCCGCGGTCGTGGTCTTCGCGTGGTGGCTGCTCGATCGTTCGTCGCTCGGTTTTGACTTTCGCGTCACGGGAGCCAACCCCGCGGCCGCGCGAGCGTCGGGCATCAGCGCCAAGTCGGTCATTGTGCTCGTGTTCCTTATCTCCGGGGGACTGGCCGGACTGGCCGGTTTCGTGCAAGTGGCCAGCACCACTCACTACATCGACGGGGGCTTTCTCATCGGCAACGCCGGCATTGGTTTCACCGCCATCACCGTTGCGCTCCTCGGACGTAACCGGCCGGTCGGCATCGTGTGGGCGTCGTTGCTGTTTGCCGCCCTGTCCGTGGGCGGGCGCAACATGCAGGCCGCGACGGGGATCCCCCTGGACCTCGCCACCGTGATTCAGTCGGCCGTCGTGCTGTTCGTGGCGACCCCGATTCTCGTCAAAGAGATCTTCCATCTCAAAGGCACCGGCCAGACCACCAACCTGCAGATCGCTACCACGGGGTGGGGCACATGAGTCTGGTCACGTCCACCGCCGCGAGCGCCACGTCAATCGTCAAAAACAAACGAACGCGAGTCATCGCTGTCCTGATGGCGGCGGTCGGGCTCTTTACCATCTTCGTCTTCGCCATCGGCAGCCCGGCCAAGACCCACTCCCAACTCACGTTCACGCCGCTCAACTTGACGAACGCCCCGTGGCACCTCGGCACGCTCACCGTGGCAACCCGCTGGACCGACCTCGTGTTGGGTCTGGTCATGATGGCCTTAGCGGCCGAGGTCTTTCTTCGTCAGCCCCGTCGAGGCGTGATGGCGCGCTTCGGCGTCGTCGCGGTCTTGTTCCTGCTCGCTCTGCTGTTCTGGGCGGCGCGCACTCCCGGACCTTCGCCCATTGAGTACGTGAACGTCACGTCGTTCTTGGTCGGGGCGTCCGCCACCACCATGGTTCTTATCTACGGTGCGCTCTCCGGCGTCATGTGCGAGCGGGCCGGCGTGGTGAATATCGCCATCGAGGGTCAGTTCATCGGGGGCGCCTTCTTGGGCAGCATGATCGCCTCGACCACCAACAACTTCTTCTACGCGGCCATCGCGGGCGCGTTGATCGGAGGGTTAATCGGGCTGGTGCTGGCCTTCTTTGCCTTGCGCTATCGCTCGGATCAGATCATCGTGGGCATCGTGCTGGTGACCATGTTGAGCAGTCTCTCGTCGTACCTCAACCTCCAGGTCTTTACGCCCTTTCCTAACTTCAACACGGGCAACCTGGCCCCCAACCTACCGATTCCGCTGCTGTCAAAGATTCCCATCATCGGACCGGTCTTCTTTGACCAGTCGGGCTTCTTCTATCTGATGATCGCGCTGGTGGGCGTCGTGAGCTTCGCTCTCTTTAAGACCCGCTACGGCTTGCACGTGCGCGCCGTCGGCGAACATCCCCGAGCGGCCGCCACGGTCGGCATCAACGTCATTCGCGTTCGCTACATCAACGTCGTCCTGGGCGGCGCGATCGCCGGTATCGGGGGCGCCGCCTTCATGGCCACCCAAGGCCAGTTCCAAGTCGGCTACACCTCGGGTTACGGCTACATCGCCCTGGCGGCCCTTATCTTTGGTCGCTGGCGTCCCTCGGGAGCGGTGGTCGCCTCCATCATCTTCGGCCTGTCGGTGTATCTCTCCTACGAACTGGTCACCTACCAGGTTCCGATCTCCATCTACTTCTTGCAGATGTTCCCGTACCTGATCACGATCGCCGTGGTGGCTGGATTGATCGGCCGAGTGCGACCGCCCGCCGCCGACGGACAGCCCTACATTCGCGACTAAGTCGCGCCGAGTCCCCCGACCACCGCCGCCGCGGCCACCATGGCCAACTCCAACGAGCGATCCGGTGACTCGCCGTAGAGGCGGGCACCTAGATACGCGCCAGTGGCGGCGTCGCCAGCCCCGGTGGTGTCGAGGACCTCGACGTCCAGGGCTTCGACGGAGTAGCGCTTCTCGCCCCACGCCGCGAACGCGCCCTTGGGTCCGAGGGTTATCAAAACCTCATGAAAGAGTTCGGCCAAGACTTCGAGCGCGGCGGCGGCGCTGTCGGTGGACGTCAGCACCAGGGCCTCTTCCTCATTGGCGAAGATCTTTGAGGCGGAGGTCGCCGCTTGCAGAAAGATCCCCGGCGTCACCGCCCGCAGCGGCCCGACCGAGCAGACGTCAATCGAGGTGGAGCTGCCAAACTGTTGCGCCCTCGCCAGCGCGTGTTCGGCAACATTCCTCGTGGCGCTATCGAGCAGAAGGTAGCCCGAGACGTGCAGGTGATCGAAGGGCTCTTTCAAGAACACGTCGACGGAGGCTTCGTCGAGCTCAGCGTTCGCTCCCCGGTCGGTCAACATCATGCGTTGACCGTCGGGAGCCACCAGGGCGACCACCGTTCCCGTGGGCCGCTCCACGATTTTAAGTTGCACGGCGATGCCGGCGGCGTTCATCGCCGTTTGGAACACGTGACGAGCGGGGTCGTCGGCCGCGGCGCCGATGTAGTGCACCTGGTGACCACTTCGGCGCAACGCCAACGCCACGTTGGCCCCCGAGCCTCCTCGCGACACGCGGATCCTCGAGGGTGTATCGCTGGTCGGTGCCAGGGGTCCTTCTGGTCGCACCACCACGTCGAGCATGATGTCGCCGATGACGGCGACGCGACGTCTCACGCCAGGGCGAACGCGAGGGACGTGGCGATCTCGCCCGCGAGTTCCGCGTTGGCGACCACGAGATCGCGATTCACCTGCACGCTCACGCCCGAGGTGTGTCGAGCGAACTCGGATAACAGGGCGGGCGTGACGTCTTTACCACTCACGCCTTCGAGCTGCGTCTTGGCCAGCGCACTATCGAGTGCGGCGTCGTGCATCCCTCGATCGAGTTCCTTCTCGGCGGCTACCGGATTCGCCACCAGCAGGCCGGTGGAGGAGAACTCTCGGTGTCGTAGAAAAGCGGCAGCGGCCTCTTCGGCGCTCGCGACCGACCAGTCGAGACTGAAGCCACTGTCGCGAAGATAGAAGCCGGGGAACTGGCGAGTTCCGTAGCCCACGACGGGCACGCCCAACGTATCGAGCCGTTCCAGTGTCGCGCCAATATCGAGAATCGACTTAACGCCCGACGCCACGACCACGGCGGAGGTGCGCGAGAGCGCGGTCAGGTCGGCGGACTCATCGAAGGAGTCGTGGGCGTCGCGGTGCACTCCACCGAGACCGCCCGTGGCCATCACGCTGATGCCCACGCGGCTAGCGATAATGATCGTTCCCGCCACCGTGGTCGCTCCGTCCGTACCGGTAGCGAGGGCCACACCCAGATCGCGAGACGAGAACTTGGCGGCGTGTCGTTCGGGGTCAGCCAACGCTTCGAGCTCGCTCTCACTCAGTCCGACGACGACTCGTCCGTTCAGAAGTCCGATGGTGGCCGGGATGGCACCGCCCTTGCGTACCGACGCCTCGCACTCGCGTGCCACGTCAAAGTTGATCGGCGAGGGAAGTCCGTGCACCACGATGGTGGTCTCCAACGCCACGACGCCGCGGCCTTCGCGAATCGCCGTGGAGACCTCGTCACTGATGACGACGGGTGAAAATCGAAAGTTGTTCACGCAGCGCAAAGTGTACAGTGAGGTCGTGAGTGCAGCCCTCGAGATTGCCTGGGCGCAGCTGCGCGAACTGGCCCGCGAGGCCACCACCCGTTCGTACGCTCCGTACTCTCACGTGCGGGTAGGCGCGGGTGCCCTCTGCGGTGACGGGACCACGATTGTGGGCTCCAACGTGGAGAACGCGAGCTACGGCCTGACCCTCTGCGCGGAGTGTTCACTGGTCAGTGATCTCATTCGCCACGGTGGAGGACGACTGATCGCGGTGGCTATCGTGGCCGGTGACGGCGAGGCCATCGCGCCATGTGGGCGATGCCGACAGGTCCTCTACGAACACGGGGGGGCGGAGTTACTGGTCGACGCCGGTGAAGGCCAGGAGCCCACCAGGCTCGGTGAACTGCTGCCGGGCGCCTTTGGGCCCGAGGATCTGGGTATTCGGCGATCTCCGTGAGCAGTCCTTCCGCGGTAGAGGTCATCACTCAGAAGCGCGACGGCGGGGTCTTAAGTGACGAGTCAATCGCCTGGGTGCTCGACGCCTACCAACGCGGCGAGGTGGCCGAAGAACAGATGTCGGCCCTCCTCATGGCCATCTTCTTCAACGGGCTGAACCCCGCCGAACTCAACACCTGGACCGAGCGAATGATTGCCTCGGGCGACTCCCTCGACCTCTCGGGGCTGTCGCGTCCTTCGGTGGACAAGCACTCCACGGGTGGCGTCGGCGACAAGATCTCGCTCATTCTCGCCCCCCTGGTCGCCGCGTGCGGAGCGGCGGTGCCGCAACTCTCTGGTCGGGGACTCGGTCACACCGGCGGCACGCTCGACAAACTCGAATCGATACCGGGCTGGCGCGCGACGCTCAGCAACCAAGAGATCGTCGAACAGCTGGAAACTATCGGCGCCGTGATCTGCGCCGCGGGGGCGGAACTCACGCCCGTCGATAGACGGCTGTACGCGTTACGCGACGTGACGGCAACCGTCGCGTCCATACCACTCATCTCGTCGTCCATCATGTCGAAAAAGATCGCCGAAGGAACGTCCGCGCTGGTACTCGACGTGAAGTTCGGGACGGGCGCCTTCATCAAGGACGTGAAACTGGCTCAGGAGTTGGCTCACACCATGGTGAGCATCGGCGTAGGACACGGCGTCAAAACCGTCGCCCAACTCACACCGATGAGCACGCCCCTCGGTCGCGCCGTGGGAAACGCCCTGGAGGTCAGCGAGTCGGTGGACGTACTACGCGGCGGCGGTCCGAGCGACGTGCGCGACCTCACTCTCTCGCTGGCGCGACTGATGTTGGAGTTAGTCGGTCTCAACGTCGACCCCGCGACCAAACTGGACGATGGATCGGCCTACGCGACCTACCGAGAGATGATCATCGCTCAAGGGGGCGACCCCGACGCCGCGCTGCCCGTCGCCGCGATCCGCGAAGTGGTGGGCGCGCCGCGCGACGGATACGTGACGCGGGTCGACGCACTGTCCGTGGGCCTCGCCGCGTGGCGCCTGGGAGCGGGCCGGGCGAGAAAGGAAGACGAGGTCAGCGCCGCCGCGGGCGTTCTCTGCCTGGTGCGCGAACACGAGCGCGTGGAGGCCGGTCAACCTCTTTTTGAACTGCACGCCGATGACCGAGCCCACCTGGCTTTGGGCCTAGAGGCGATTGCCCGCGCCGTCTCGATCGAGGACGAGGACACCCCCACCCGAGGGCCCGCGGCGCCTAGCGTCGTTCGTGGGTAGCACGCATACCCGTGACTAGCCTGGCCCCATGACCGCCGCGACCTTGACGCTCGAGACCATTCGTCGCGCGCCCAAGGTCCTCCTGCACGAGCACTTAGACGGCGGTCTACGGCCCGCAACGGTTTTGGAACTGGCCGCGGAAAGTGGCTACGACGGTCTGCCTACGAAAGATCCCGACGAACTGCGCGCCTGGTTCGTGGTGGACGCGCCCGGCAGCGATCTGGTCGGGTATCTCTCGGGCTTTGCCCACACCACGGCCGTAATGCAGACGAGAGATCAACTGGAGCGCGTCGCCGCCGAGAGCGCCATCGACTTGGCGCGTGACGGTGTCGTCTACGTCGAGGTTCGTTTTGCCCCCGAGCTGCATCTCGACGGAGGCCTCACGCTCTCCGAAGTGGTGCGTGCGGTCCTCGATGGTTTCGCCCTCGGCACCAAAGAGGCGGCTAACGAAGGACACCGCATCGTCGTGCGGACGATACTGTCCGCCATGCGCCAGGCGACGCTCAGTGAAACGATTGCCCAACTAGCGGTGGACTTTCGTGACGAGGGCGTCTGCGGCTTCGACATCGCCGGTCCCGAGGACGGTTTCCCGCCCACCCGACAGCTGCGCGCCTTCCACCTGATTCAACGCGAAGACTTTCATCTCACCATTCACGCGGGTGAAGCGTTCGGGCTTCCCTCAATCTGGGAGGCCGTCCAGTTCTGCAACGCTGAGCGCCTCGGTCACGGGGTGCGCATCGTTGACGACATCCACGAGGTCGACGGACACCACCGCCTCGGTCGCTTGGCCAACTACGTACGGGACCGACGAATACCTTTGGAAGTCTGTCCCACATCGAACGTGCACACGGGCGCGGCCGCCTCCATCGCCTCACACCCGATTGACTTACTCAAGCGACTGCGCTTTCGCGTCACCCTCAACACCGATAACCGTTTGATGAGTGGCATCACGCTCAGCGGCGAGTTTGACGTGTGCGCGACGACGTTTGGCTGGAACCTTGACGATATGGAGTGGCTCACTCTCAACGCCGCCAAGAGCACGTTCTATGAGTTCGATCAGCGCCTCAACATGATCAACACCATTATCAAGCCGGGCTACGCGGCGCTGCGGTGATTAGAGAGCCAATAGCGTGGCGAGGTTCGCTTTGACCGCGTCCAGCCACTGGCTGGCCTGCTCACGCTGCTGCGCCAACGGCGCTTCGGGCGGCGGGGTCATCTCCAAGTAGGCCTTGAGTTTGGCCTCCGTGCCGGAGGGACGCACTATTACGCGACCCTTCCCGGCGAGCATCAGTACCACGCCGTCGGTGGGGGGAGCCCGCACCAACCTTGGCTGAGATCAATCACTTCACTGACCTCCAGGTCGCCGAGTCGAGTCGGCGGTTCGAGCAACAGTCGCTCTACCGCACTCCTCATCGACCGCCGGGCCTCGGGCCCACGGGCGCGAATCGAGAGTTGGTCGGTCCCGTGCACGCCGAAGCGTTCTTCCAGCTCGTCCAGCCGATCCGTCAGCGTGGCACCGTGTTGGTCTAGTGCGTGAGCTAACGAACTGAGCGCCAACGCGGCCGACAGGCCATCCTTATCCGCGACACGGGGATCGACCGCGAAACCTAGCGCCTCCTCGTAGCCAAAGCCAAGTACCCCCTCGTCCGCCGCTCGAGAGATCCACTTAAATCCCGTCAGCGTCGTGACGCAGTGAACGCCCGCGTCCTTCGCCATGGCCTCCAACATGGTCGAGGACACGATGGTCGTGGCCACGGTTTCATCATTTTCTTTGATCTCGCCCAGGAGCGAGGAAGCCAACAGCCAACCGATCTCGTCGCCGAGCAGCACGCGCCATCCCGTCGGAGTGCGCACGGCCGCGCCGAGACGGTCGGCGTCGGGGTCGTTAGCGATGATGAGCGAGCAGTCGTTCGACGCGGCCGTTTCGATCGCCAGGTCGAGGGCGCCGGGCTCTTCGGGATTGGGAAAGGGCAACGTGGGGAATCTCCCGTCGGGCGCGAACTGTGCGGCGACCCGCGTGACCGAGGAGAAGCCGGCCTCGGCGAAGAGCTGCGTCATCACCTCACCACCCACCCCGTGCAGTGGCGTGTAGGCGATGCGCAGTTCGCTGTGACCCACGCCAAATCGACCCACGAAGTGACGTCGATACTCGTCGAATAACGAGTGGGGAATGAAGGAGTGACCCGGCGCCGAGCGCTCGGCGAGCACCGCTTCTCCCGCCGTGCAAGCGAGACGCTCGACAACCTCATCGTCGGGCGGAATAATCTGCGCGCCGTCGCTCGAGTAGAGCTTGTACCCGTTGTCCTGGGGCGGGTTGTGACTGGCGGTGATCATAATCCCCGCCACCGCTCCGAGAGCTTTGACGCAGTAGGGAACGAACGGCGTGGGCAACGGCCCCGGCATCTCGAGGACGACCACGCCGCTTCCCAGCAGGACGGCGACGGCCTCGTCGTTAAATCGCTCCGACCCGAGTCGAGCGTCGCGGCCGACCACCACGCCGCGCGAGGCGTCGAGGCCTTTCTCCCGGAGCCACGCCACGACCCCTTGGGTTGCTCGTCGAACGGTGGCCCGGTTCATCCCGGCGGGTCCGGCCATTTCGGGGCCCCGCAGGCCCGCCGTGCCGAAGGTCAGGGGGTGGTCGAAACGCCGGTGCAGTTCCGTTTCGTCGTCGTCGTTAAGGAGCCGTCGAAGCGTGGCGCGATCGCTCTCATCAGGGTCGCGAGCGATCCACTCTTCGACCTCGGTCGCTAACGATGAGTTCACAGGGCGGGTAGTAGTTGGGACAGCAGTGCGCCGAGTTTGGCCGACGCGCTCTGCCCGGTCTCGAGGACCTCCACGTGATTCAAGGGTCCGCGGGAGACTCCCGCGGCAAAGTTAGAAACCAGGCTGAGTCCTAGAACCTCGGCCTCCAGATGACGGGCGGCGATCGCTTCGAGCACGGTGGACATGCCCACCAACGTGGCGCCGAGACGACGCACCATCTCGATCTCGGCCGGCGTTTCGTAGTGCGGGCCACGCAGTCCGGCGTACACGCCCTCACTCAAGGTTGGCTCAAGCCTGAGGGCCACGGCGCGCAGTCGCGCACTGTAGAGGTCGGTTAAGTCCACGAAGCGCGAGCCGTAGCCGTCGGGCGGCGGCGGCCCCTCCATAGGTGAGGTCGCCGTCAAGTTCAGGTGGTCTCGTATTACCACGACGCTGCCCGGGGCGATGCTCGAATCGAGTCCTCCGCAGGCGTTGGTTAAGACGACTTTTTTGGCTCCGGCCGCGACGGCGGTGCGCACGGGATGCACCACTTGATGGGCTGAGTTGCCCTCGTAGAGGTGAACCCGTCCGGCGATGAGAGCGACCTTCTTTCCCTCGAGGTCGATCGAGAGAATCTGCCCGTGGTGTCCGGCGACGGTGGGCGCGACGAAGCCGGTGAGCGAGGAGGTGGCGACCACGCTTGTAGGTTCACCGAGCGCCACGGCCCCTTCTTTCCACCCCGAGCCCAAGACGACGGCCACGTCGTACTCGTCGACGCCGCTCTGCTCGCGTAACTCGTCGGCGGCGACAGAAGCGAGTTCGTAGGGATTCGCCATTACTGCCCGATCGTGTGCCACACGGTGGACGTTTCGACGAAGGCGCGCAGTCGACGAAGCGACGTCTCTTTCGTGTGACGGGGGCGAAGAACGCGCTTAATCGAGCCAGCCGCCAACTTGGCTAGGTCGTCGCCGAAAGCGTCGTCGACGCCCCCTAAGTCCAGACCGTCCACGTCCTCGTGCGCCGCCAGGGTGGGCGCCAGTTCACCGGTGAAGCCCGTGAGCACGTTGAGCACCCCGCCGGGGAAGTCCGCCGTGGCGGTCATCTCGCTCACCAGAATCGAAGGGGTAGGACGGCGTTCGCTAGCGAGCACCACCACCGAGTTGCCGGCGGCGATCGGCGCCAGTACCGCGTCGACGAAAGACTCCAGTGAGGAGTCCTGATCGGCGATGACTCCCACCACTCCACTGGGCACGGGAACCGAGAAGTTGAAGTAGGGACCGGCCACGGGATTGGACGAGCCGAGAATCTGGGCGATCTTGTCGGTCCATCCGGCGTACCACACGATCCGGTCGATCGATCGCGCGACGGTAGCCTTCGCGTCCTTCGCTTTGAGTCCTTCGGCCAACGCGACGTTCTCACTCAGTTCGTCGCGTCGCGACTCGGCCATCTCGGCCAAGCGGTAAATCACCTGCCCGCGGTTGTACGCGCTCTGGGCCCACCACTTGGGCTGGGCTGCGCGCGCCGCCACCACCGCGTCGCGAACGTCCTTGCGTGAGCCTTGGGCCGCGTTGGCCAGGAACCGCCCGTCGGCCGAGGTGACCTCGTAACTACGTCCCGACTCCGAACGCGGGAAAGCGCCACCGATTAAGAGTTTGTAGGTCTTGCGAACGTCGAGGCGGTCAGACATCGAGGTAGGCCTCCAGACCGTGACGGCCACCTTCGCGACCGAAGCCCGATTCGCGTACCCCGCCGAAGGGGCTGGTGGGATCGAACTTGTTATAGGTATTGGCCCAGATGACGCCGGCCCGCAGCCGCTGCGCGACCCACAACGTGCGAGAGCCCTTTTCGCTCCATACCCCGCAGGCCAGGCCGTAGTTGGTGTTGTTCGCCTTGGCCACCGCCTCTTCGGGCGTACGAAACGTCAGCACCGACAGGACCGGTCCGAAGATCTCTTCGCGGGCGATGCGATGTGACTGCGAGACGTCGGCGAAGACGGTGGGTGCGAACCAGTATCCCTTATCGGGTAGCACGCAGGTACTGGTGTATCGCGTGGCCCCTTCGACCTCGCCGACGTCACTGAGCTCTTTAATGCGCGCCAGTTGCGCGGCCGAGTTGATGGCCCCGACGTCCGTGTTCTTGTCCAGCGGATCCCCGACGCGCAGTTGATCCACGCGACGAATCAAACGACGGAGCACTTCGTCGGCGACCGACTCTTGGACCAACAGGCGCGAGCCGGCGCAGCAGACGTGACCCTGATTGAAGAAGATACCGTCGATGATCCCTTCGATCATCTCGTCGACCGGGGCGTCCTCAAAGACAATGTTGGCGCCCTTGCCACCCAACTCGAGGGTGAGGTGCTTCTTGCTCGAGGCCACTCGTTCTTGGATGAGTCGGCCCACTTCAGTCGAACCAGTAAAGGCGATCTTGTTGACCCCGGGATGGTCGACCAGGGCCGCGCCACTCGTGCCGTCGCCGGTGATGATGTTGACGACGCCGGGCGGCAACTCGGCCTGTTGGAGGATCTCCGCGAGCACCAAGGCGGACAGCGGCGTCGTTTCGGCCGGTTTTAAGACGCAGGTATTACCGGCGGCCAGGGCCGGGGCAAGTTTCCACGCGGCCATGAGGAGCGGAAAGTTCCAGGGAATGATCTGACCGGCGACGCCCAAGGGCCGGGGGTTCACGCCGTAACCGGCGTAGTCCAGTTTGTCGGCCCACCCGGCGTAGTAGAAGAAGTGCGCGGCTGCCAATGGGACGTCCACGTCTCGCGACTCGCGAATCGGCTTGCCGTTGTCGAGCGTTTCGACGACCGCGAGTTCGCGAGAACGCTCCTGGATCAGCCGCGCGATGCGAAAGAGATACTTGGCCCTCTGTGCGCCGGTGGTCTTGGACCAGACGCCGTCGTAGGCCGCGCGCGCCGCCGCGACCGCGTGATCCACGTCGGCACCAGACGCGAGCGCCACCCGAGCCAGTGGCGTCTCCGTCGCCGGGTTGAGAGTCTCGAAGGACTCGTGCGACGCCGGGTCGGTGAACTCCCCGTTAATGAAGAGGCCGTAGGAGGGTCGTAGGTGGGCGACGGACGCCGACTCCGGCGCCGCGTCGTAGGTCAACGAACCGAGTTGAGAGTTGATGAGTTCCTCGCTCATCAGTCCGCGCTGAACTCATCGGAGCGCACGTACGTGCCTCGTTCCTGCTTCAGTCGTTGCATCAAAAGGTCGTTCAAGAGGGACGACGCGCCAAAGCGAAAGAGATCGGGGGTCAGCCAGGCCGAGCCCGCCGTCTCATTCACGACCACCAGGTAACGCAGCGCGTCTTTCGACGTCCTGATGCCACCGGCCACTTTGACGCCCACCAGACGACCCGTTGATTCGGCGAAGTCGCGTACGGCCTCCAACATGACCAACGCGTGGGGCAAGGTGGCCGACGTGGTGACTTTGCCCGTCGAGGTCTTGATGAAGTCAGCGCCCCCCAGCATGGCGATCCAACTGGCCTTGCGGGCGTTGTCGTAGGTCACCAACTCGCCGGTCTCGAGAATCACCTTTAGGTGCACCGGCCCGCACACCTCTTTCACCGCGACGATCTCCTCGAAGACCTTGCCGATACGTCCCGAGAGGAAGGCGCCGCGGTCGATCACCATGTCGATCTCATCGGCCCCGGCCTCGATGGCTTCGCGAACGTCGAGCAACTTCACGTTCATCGATGCGCGACCCGAAGGAAAGGCCGTCGCCACCGCGGCGACTTTGACGGGCGACGTGCCGAGCGCCTCACGGGCGACGGCGACCAGGTCGGGATACACGCACACGGCCGCGGCGTGGGGAACATCGGGGTCGAGGGCGTCCGGGCGGGCCGCCTTGGCGCAGAGCGAACGCACCCGTCCCGGGGTGTCGGCACCCTCCAGCGTGGTGAGGTCGACCATCGAAATTGCCAGGTCCAGCGCGGCCAGTTTGGTCGATTTCTTGAGTGATCGCGTCGATAGCTTCGCGGCTCGCGCCTCGGCGCCCACGGCGTCCACTCCGGAAAGTCCCGAGAGAAAGGCGCGCAACTGCGCCTCCGTTTCGACCACCGGCGGGGTGGGTGTTTTGGGTAGTTGCACCCCCCGGTCCTCACTGGTCACCAGGCGTAGCGGGGCGGTACTCACTGTTCCACGCTACCAATCGCGCGTAAAGATCGCCTAGGGAGTGCTGAAGTGCTGGGGCAGTTGGTCCTCGCGCAAGCGATCGGCCAGCGTGGGAGCCTCGGCGTCTTTGACGCTCACGATCGGCTCACCCAGTAAGGGCCACGCGATCGCCAAGGACGCGTCGAAGGGATTGATCTCGAGTTCGAGCTCGGCGTTAAAGGGTGACGACAAGAGGTACGTCAGAGCGGCCACTTCGCTGGTCACACAGAATCCGTGCGCCGCGCCGACGGGCAACAAGACGGACTGCCCTTCGTTGGCCGCGAGGTGAATCGTCTCGACACCGCCGAAGGTCGGGGATCCCACGCGAATGTCGACGATGACGTCGAGAACCTCGCCGTACGCGCAGGTCACCACTTTCGCTTGGCCCTCGGGCGCCAGGGAGTAGTGCAGCCCACGAATGACCCCGCGCCTCGACACCGAGAGGTTGGCCTGCTGAATCGGAAACGCCCCGCCGGCGTTATCAAGATCGCTCTCCTTGAACCACTCTCGGAAGTACCCCCGGTCGTCACCCCACACGGGAGACTCGATGAGATAGGCGCCCGCAATGGACAGCTCGATTACTTTCACGCGTCACGTTCCTTCAGCGGTCGCCACCATCGTTCATTTTCGCGGTACCACTTCACGGTGCGAGCCAATCCCTCTTCAAAGTCGACCTCGGGTCGGTATCCCAGCTCCTCGCGGATCTTGGTCCAGTCCACGCTGTAGCGACGGTCATGACCGAGTCGATCCTCGACGGGCTCGATCATGGACTCATCACTCCCGCACAGTTCGAGCAGCAAGTGCGTAATCTCGCGATTGGTCAACTCGGTGCCGCCGCCGATGTTGTAGATCTCCCCCGCCCGACCGGACTCGAGAACGGCCAAGAGCCCTCGGCAGTGGTCGTCGACGAACAGCCAGTCACGAACGTTGAGCCCGTCGCCATAGAGAGGAACCTTCAACCCGTCGAAGAGATTCGTAACGAAGAGCGGGATCAACTTCTCGGGGAACTGTCGCGGGCCGTAGTTATTGGAGCAGCGCGTCACCATCACGTTGAGTCCGTAGGTGCGCTGGTACGCCAGGGCCGCCAGGTCCGATCCGGCCTTACTCGATGAGTACGGTGAGTTCGGCTCCAGCAGGTGATCCTCGGGCCACGAGCCGCTCTCGATCGAACCGTAGACCTCGTCGGTCGAGACGTGGACGAATCGTTCGACTCCCGCCGCTCGCGCACTCTCTAGGAGCTGCTGAGTACCCAGGACGTTCGTCTCGAAGAACAGTCGCGCGCCCGTGATGGAGCGGTCCACGTGGCTCTCGGCCGCGAGGTGAAGAACGGCGTGGGCGCCACTTAAGACCTCGTCGGTGACGAGTTGGTCGGTGATCGATCCGCGGATGAACGAGACGCGAGAGTCGCGAAGCACGACCTCGAGATTCTCCAGTCGGCCCGAGTAGGTGAGTGCGTCGAGGAGAACGACGTCGTCATAACCAAGTCGCTCGGCGTCGGCCACCAGCAACTCACTCAGTCTCGACCCGATAAACCCCGCCGCACCAGTAATCACTACGCGCATCACGCACTCCGGCCTTTAGAAAGCGGTTAGAAGACTTCTATACTAATGGAGTGAAGGGAATCATTTTGGCTGGCGGTACCGGTACGCGCCTGCATCCCATTACTCGCGCGGTATCCAAGCAGTTACTGCCGATCTACGACAAGCCGATGATTTTTTATCCGCTCAGCACGTTGATGCTGAGCGGGCTACGCGAAATTCTTCTCATCACCACGCCGCACGATCAAGACGCCTTTTTTCGACTTCTGGGTGACGGTTCCCAGATCGGCGTCAAGATCTCCTACGTCGTGCAAGACCAACCCAACGGACTCGCCGAAGCATTGATACTCGGCGAGAAGTTCTTAGACGGCGACAAATGCGCATTAATCCTGGGGGACAACCTCTTCTACGGCCCCGGGCTCGGCACGCACCTTCAACAGAACACCGACGTGAGCGGTGCCCTCATCTTCGCCTACCAAGTGAGTGATCCCTCCGCCTACGGCGTGGTGGAGTTCGACGAGGCCGGCAACGTGCTCTCCATCGAAGAGAAGCCGGCCACGCCGAAGAGCAACTACGCGGTGCCCGGCATCTACTTCTACGACGAACGTGCGCCGGAGTTCGCGCGCCATCTGACGCCGAGTGCTCGCGGGGAGCTCGAGATCACCGCACTTAACAACGCGTACTTAGATCGAGGTGAGCTTCGCGTCGAGGTACTTTCACGCGCTACGACGTGGCTCGACACCGGCACGCACGAGTCACTCTACGAAGCCGGGGGCCTTATTCGCACTCTCCAACACCGCACCGGCATGCGCATCGGGGACGTCGAGCAGATCGCTCGCGACCAGGGTTGGATCTAAAGCGCTCGACGGCTGGACTCTTAGCCCGTAGGCGCCACGTTCAGACGAGTGGTGAGGAACGCCATGACGTCGTCCAGCGCCTGGCGGGTCGGTGATCCCGGTTGATCGGAGTAGTCCTCGGTTAGCACGGAGTGAGCACCCTTTCGATATCCCCACGGGTTTCCCTCCGACGAGTCGATCTCCACGCCGACGAAGTTCTCGCCCAGCTCACGACGCAGGGTCTCAAAGCGCGCGGCGGGCGACGCGGGGTCACCGCTAAAGCGCAGTCCCATGACACAGAGTCCCTGGTTCGTCCGTCGTTTGATCTGCGCGAGATCACTGTCGGAGACTCCCGTGGCCGCCTTACGTCGTGCCCCGAAAGGAGCCGGCGTGCCCGGTTGGCTCATCACCGGTGCCAACACCGTGTCGTCCACACTCATGGCCAGCGCAAAACCGCCCGTTAGACACATGCCCACGACCCCGACGCCCGGGCCCCCTCGCACCTGGTGTTCGTGGGTTGCTAACTCGCGCAGAAATCGAGTGATCCGGCTGGTCTTCTTGGTTGCCAAGACGGCGAACTCTCCACTGATGCAGACTTTGCCTACGACCTCGAGCGCGTAGCCCATGGTCATCTGTCGGCCCGGTGTGCCAAAGAGGCTGGGCATGACCGCCGTCATCCCGCGGTCGGCGACTTTTCGTGCGAAGGCCGCAACCAGAGGGGTTAGCCCGGGAACCTCGTGAATGACGATGACGGCCGGACCGCTGCCGAATCGATACACGTCGTGGCTCTTTCCCGATGATGCGCGAAAGACGCTCCGTTCGAACCCTTCGAGAGACGCGGCGTCGACGTGTCTAGCCACGGTGTCTCACCGCACCGATGATCACGCTCGTCGCTCTAATTTTCGAAGCCCAAGAACGTCGCTTCGGCGCCGTGGGCCAGTCGCTTGTGTTGCGCCAAGATGCTCCGATCGCCCATCACATGACTCTCGGCCACGTCGATGGCGTGACGAACGACTTGATCCTCACTGGTGGTCGCTTCGACGATGCCGGCCGCGAGGGCCTCGGGACCAGTGAAGCGCCGGCTGGTAAAGGCCGCCACACGAGCCGTCGCCTTCGGTAGTCGGTGTTCCAGAATCGAGAAGAGCTGTTCGTCTAGGGCTAAGCCGATCTCCGCTTCATTCATGCACCAGAATCCCCGGTCGTCCCGCATCACTCGATAGTCGAAGCCCAGAGAGATCAGCGCCCCGCCAGCGAACGCGTGCCCGTTGATCGCCGCCACGGTGTAGGCGGGATAGAGGAGTAGCCGACCGACCGTTCGCTTGAGTTCCTTGAGCGTGTCGCGAAACTCGATCGGACTACCACCAAAGCGCCCGAGGTCGAGTCCGTTGGAAAAGAACTTGCCCGTCCCCGTCAAAACCACGGCGAGCGGCCCAGTTGTCGCCTCCAGTTCGTCGAGTCGTTGGTTGAGTGCGGCAAGAGAATCGGCGTTGATGCGATTCTCTCCGTCGTCCCAAGTGAGTATCGCGACCGAAACCTCATGCTGTAGGGAGATGTCCATGGGGTGAGCATACGATGCGTTTTCACCCGGTATTAAGTTGTCGGTGTGAACGAAGAACTTGAGATCCCCGAACCCGACGTCTCGGCCGAACACCCCGTCTCCGAGCACTGGGTCTGGACTGGGCACCACCGCCCACCCGGCCCGCGCGCCCTCTTTGACAACCTGACCCAGCACTGGGGCGCTGGCGAAACCTCCCGGGAAGTACATCCCGGCGCCAGCCACTCGGCCGCCCGTCGTCTGCGGCTCGGTGAGCGATTTACCGGCAAGACGCTGGTGGTGCCTACGGGCAACTTCAAGGTGCGCTCTAACGACGCTGACTATCGCTTTCGTCCCGGTTCGGACTTCTTTTATCTCACCGGTAGCGAAGAGCCCGACTGCGCGCTCGTCATCTCACCCAGTACCGAGGGGCCACGCTCGACGCTCTACGTGCCGCACCGGCGCGACACCACCACGCACGAGTTCTACACCGACTCACGCTACGGCGAGTTCTGGGTCGGCGAACGCCGCGGTGTCGAGGAAGCCGCTCTCTACTACGCCATTGACACGGCACCGCTCGAAAACTTAGAGAAAGACCTCGTCGAACTGGGCGTGACCGACGTGGTGACGCTACGAGGCTACGACGAGGCGATCGACGCCATGAGCGAGCCCACCGCCGACGACGAACGGCTGGCCATGGCTCTCGGCGAAGAGCGTTTGGTCAAAGACGAGTTCGAGATCGAGCAGTTGCAGCTGGCCGTCGACGCCACGGTGAAGGGATTCGAGGACGTGGTACGGGCCTTGCCGACGGCTGAGGGCCGAGGAGAGCGCGTCATCGAAGGCGTCTTTAACCTACGTGCTCGCGTCGAAGGCAACGACACCGGTTACGACACGATCGCCGCCGCGGGGCCCCACGCCACCACGCTGCACTGGACGAGGAATAACGGCATGGTTCGCTGGGGCGACCTCCTGCTGCTCGACGCCGGCGTCGAGGGACACAATCTCTACACGGCCGACGTAACGCGGACCATGCCCATCAGCGGAAAGTTCTCCCCCGCCCAACGCCGTGTCTACGAGTTGGTTCTCGCCGCGCAGAGCGCCGGGATCAAGGCCGTGAAGCCCGGCGCGTTGTTCACCGCGCCGCACGGCGCGGCCATGCGCGTGCTCGCCGAAGGGCTCTTTGAACTCGGCATCTTGAAAGTGAGTCCCGACGAAGCGCTGCGCAAGGATCGCCAGTTACACCGGCGCTACACCCTGCACGGGACGAGTCACATGCTCGGCCTCGACGTGCACGACTGTGTCAAAGCGCGCAACGAGTTCTTCTTTGGTGAGCTACACGAGGGGTACGTCCTCACCGTTGAGCCGGGGCTCTACTTTCAGGCCAACGATCTCACCGTGCCCGAGGAGTACCGCGGCATCGGCGTGCGCATCGAAGACGACATTCTCGTAACGGCAACGGGCGCGCGGAACCTTTCGGCGGCCCTGCCGCACGCCGCGGACGACGTGGAAGCGTGGATGGCGAATCTCTGGAGTACGGGCTCCCCCAATCTCGGGCTGTAACCCTACGCAAGGACTCTCACGGGGATGGCGCGTGGACCCCGCACCTGTCCCGGGGCCCAGGTGACGCCGCCCGGATCAGAGAGTTCGAACTTCGGGAAGCGCTGAATGAACTCCTCAATCGCCACGCGAAATTCCAAGCGCGCCAGGTTAGACCCCACGCAGCGGTGAATGCCGAGGCCAAAGGCCGCGTGACGATTTACGACGCGGTCAATGATGAAGGTGCCCGCGTCGTCAAAGACCTCGGGGTCACGATTGGCCGCGGGAAAGCCGAGCAGGACCCAGTCGTCCTTCTTCATCGGACAGCCATGAAACTCCATGTCTTCTTTCACTAGGCGCGCCATGGTCACGGGAGCGTAGAAGCGCAAGAACTCTTCGACGGCCACCCCCATCAACTCGGGTTCACTCACCAACCGCGCTAAGTCCTCTGGATTCTGCGCCAAGTGCCAGATCGCGCTGCCGATCGCGGACCACGTCGTGTCGATACCCGCCACCAGGGTGAGCACCATCACGCCACGAACTTGATCCGTGGTGAGCTTGACGCCGTTACTCTCAGCGCTCAGTAGGTAACTCGTGAAGTCGTCACGCGGTCGATCAAGGTGGTCTTGGATCTGTCGGGCGAAGTACCCGGCCATGGGCTCGAACAGCGGACCGCGCTCTTCGATCGGCAGGTCCACCAGGTCGAGCACCAGGTGCACGAACTCTCGAAAGAGATCCTCGTCCTCTTCGGGAAAACCCAACATCCGAGAGATCACACCGGGCGAGATGAACTGCGCGAACTTGGCCCCCGCGTCGAACTCCGTCTCGCCGGCGAGTGCGTCTAAGTGCTTGGTGCAGAGCGCACGAATCTGACCCTCCAAGGCGTTGACGGGACCCGGCGCGAAGGCCGGAAGAATAAGACGCCGCGCGAACTGGTGGAACGGAGGGTCGGAGGTGATGGGCGGGGCGCCTCCGATGGGGGCCACGGAGCCGGGTGGATACTTGTTGTTGGTGATCACCACCATGCGACTGGTGAAGTGATCAAGATCGTTGGCCACTTGGGAGACCATCTCGTGCGTGGTCGGAAACCAGCCACCGGCGTAGCGATCGGTGTGAGCCACGGGACAGCGCTCGCGCAAGTCTTCCCAGATGGGATAGGGATCGTTGACCCATCGGGGATCGGTGTGGTCCCAATCGGTCGCGAAGTCATCGACGGGTCGCTTGACCTCGCTCTCGACGGTCACCTCAGCTCAAGATCCTTAGTGGCAGGCTCCTGGGCCCGCGAAACTGACCGGGAGCCCAGGTGACGTCTTTGTCGTTGGCGACTTCAAACTTCGAGTAGCGCCGGATGAACTCCTCGATGGCCACTCGAAGTTCGAGGCGCGCCAGGTTCGAACCGAGGCAGCGGTGTATCCCGAGTCCAAAGGCCACGTGACGATTCTCCTCGCGGTCAATGATGAACTTATCGGCGTCCTTAAAGACATCCGGATCGCGGTTGGCCACCGGGAAGCCCAGCAAGATCCAATCGTCTTTTTTCATGGGACACCCCAGATACTCCATGTCCTCGTTCACGAGACGCGCCATGGTGACCGGAGCGTAAAAGCGGAGGAACTCCTCGATGGCGAAAGGCATCAACTCAGGCTCGTTGATGAGGCGCGCTAAGTCATCAGGGTTCTTGGCCAGGTGCCAGAGCGAGGAGCCGATCGCGTCCCAGGTGGTGTCGATTCCGGCGATGAGAATCAAGATCATCGTGCCAAAGACGTGCTCGATCGCCAACTTCTGCCCCCCGATCTCGGCGTTGAGGAGGAACGACGTCAGGTCATCTCGAGGGTTGGCCATGTGATCTTCGATCTGGTGAGTGAAATACTCCTCCACCGGCTGGAAGAGTTCGACACGCTCTTCGAACGGAAGGTCGACCGTCTCCGCCACGATGTGCAGCACTTCGATAAATCTCTCGGTGTCTTCTTCGGGAAAGCCCAGCATGCGACGAATGACACCCGCCGGAATCAACTTCGCGTACTGAGTCGAAGCGTTGACGATCTCTTCGCCTATCACGTCGTCGAGCAGGGAGTTGCAGAGTTCGCGGATCTGGGGTTCGAGCGCGTTGACGAGGGCCGGAGCGAAAGCGGGCAGGATCATCTTGCGGGCGATGGCGTGGAACGGCGGGTCCGAGGTGATCGGCGGGGCGACGCCGATGGGCGCGGGCAGATCTTCGTCGGTCGGACGCGAGTCGACGACGATGACCGTGCGGCTGGTGAACTTCTCGGTGTCCTTGGCGATAGCCGAGACACCGGCGTGCGTGGCGGGGAACCATCCGCCGCCGTAGCGCTCGGTGTGCGCCACGGGACAGCGCTGACGCAGGTCCTCCCAGATGGGGTATGGGTCGTTCACCCACTGGGGATCGGTGTGATCCCAGTCGGTGGCAAAGTCGAGGACAGGGGGCTTTTCGCTCACGAGGACTCCTCAATGAAGATCGCGTGTTCTGGGCAGTTGGCTTCGGCCAGTCGAGCGAGCTTGAGGGTCTCTTCGGTGAGGGTACCGTCACCGATGACGACGCCGTTGCCAAGATCGTCGAACTCAAACAGGCTCGGCACCATTGAGAAACAGCGGCCTTGACCTTGGCAGAGTTCGGCGTCAATGACTACCTTCACGTGTCCCCCTCGACTCGTTCTAGGGCTGACCTTACTACCTAGTAATGCCGTTGAGGAAGCGATCCTCATCGCTTCAGCTGGCCTCGATCTCCTCGCGGCTGATGCCGAGAAAGTAAAGGACGGCATCTAAATACGGCACCGAGAGCGCGGCATCGGCGTGCTCTTGGACGAGGGCCTTGGCGTTAAAAGCGATGCCGAGACCGGCCTCGGACAGCATGTCAATGTCGTTGGCTCCGTCACCCACGGCCACGGTCTGTTCGAGTGGCACGCCGACCACTTCGGCGAAGTGTCGCAGTGCGGTCGCCTTGCCGGCTCGGTCCACGATGTCGCCAACGACCCGTCCCGTGAGGGCGCCATCCTCGATCTCCAAGCGATTGGCCGCGACCAGAGTGACATTGAGCTCGTTGAGCAGCGGTGACAATACCTCGAGGAACCCGCCCGAGACGACCGCGGGGACGTAGCCAAGGCGCTGGAGCGTGCGAATCAAGGTGCGCGCGCCCGGCGTCAGGCGCAGACGTGACCGCACGTCGTCGAGCACGCTCTCCGGTAGTCCCTTCAACAGGGCCACGCGCCGTCGCAACGACTCGGCGAAATCGATCTCCCCGGCCATGGCCGACGCCGTGATGGTGGCAATCTCCACCGCGCAGTCGCAGGCCTCGCCCAGCAGATCGATGACTTCGTCTTGAAGCAACGTGGAGTCGGCGTCCATCACCACCAAGTGCTTGGCGCGACGATGTAGGCCTGCTCGTTGGACGGCCAGGTCCAGTCCGCTCGTCTTCGCCACGGTCGTGAGCGCCTCTCGCAACAAAGTGTGATCAGGCCCGATCACGATGAGCTCATAACAGTTCACGGGATAACTCGCCAGGTGAACGATGCGCTCGCAGGTGGCGCCACTCGAGGCGATGGCGTGGAAGATCTCTTCAAGTTGACCGCCCGAGATCTCGGGAGCCAAGAGCGTCACTAGAAGGCGCCGACCGCCCACATCGTCTCGCGGGGTGACCTCTTCGATGCTCACCCGGATGCCCTCACCCTCAATGTTGCGCTCACCGAGGGACGCCCGCAGCGACTCATGGGTCAGCGAGGACGAACTCACTTCCGCGCAGAGCACCAGAGTGCCTCGAATCGTGATCTGGGCCACGTCCATCAGTTGCACGTCGTCGCCCTCTAGGGAGTGCAGTGCGTGAAAGAGTTCCGCGCCCACGCCGATGCGGTCAGGTCCAAAAACCGTGACGAGGAACGTTGATCGCGACATGGATAGAGGTTAGAGGCTGTTGTTCTCGCTACTGGCAAAGAAGAGCGCTAGGACGCTTCGTTCTCGTGGTCATCGATCCAGGCATCGAGATGATGCCAGCACTATAGAGACGTTGGTACTGCGTCGACCGTCGCAACGGCGCGAGGCCCGCGCCAACAAAGCCTTCACTCACGCAGGACCTGCTACCCAACCCTCGGTCGAACTGTAGCGACGAAGGACCTTCGCCGGTACGCCGCCCAGCACTACGTGGTCGGGGAAGGTACCGCGAACGACGGCGCCCGCGGCCACGGTCGTGTTCTTGCCGAGTGTGGTCCCGGGAAGGATCACGACGTTCGCACCGAGCCAACTCCCTGAACCGATCTTGACACCGGCTTCGGTGGGTTGCTGCCATCCCACCGGTACGTCGATCGCTTCATACGAGTGGTTCTGATCAGTGATGTAAACGTAGGGACCGGTCTGGATCTCATCACCGAGTTCGATGGACCAGTGCCCAATGATGTGAGACCCCCGTCCGATCACGCACTTACGACCAATCGTTACCGTGGGCGCAAAGAGCATCGCTTGTTCCCCATTGATCCCTGCGGTGAGACACACGTTGGGTCCAATCAGAGTCTCATCGCCAATGGAAAGGTACCGCTCGTTGTAGATCACTCCCAGTGGCGCCATCAAAGCCGCTTGGCGGCCGAAGTAATAGAACGCCTGGGAGTAGTCGTCGTCGGGGCCGACGGTCGCCACTTCATTGAGATAGCGCCGCCACGAGCGCACACGCGAACCCAAGAATCGACGAAATTTGAGACGCACACTCACCGAAGCCACGCTATCCCCGGGGTCATCGACTCACCCTCACTGGGTAAGTTCAAGACATGACAGTGGACGTCGCCGTCATCGGCTCAGGCTTTGGCGGACTCGGCGCCGCCATCCGACTTCGCCAGAGCGGCGTTGACGACGTGGTGATCTTCGAGCGCGCCAACGACCTCGGGGGCACGTGGCGCGACAACAAGTATCCAGGATGTCGCTGCGACGTGGCGAGCAATCTTTACTCGTTCTCATTCGCCCCCAATCCGCGCTGGACGAACACCTACAGCTACCAGGGCGAGATCTGGCGGTACTTGCAGAGTGTCGCCGACAAATACAACCTTCGCGAGTTCATCAAAGTCGACCACGACGTCACCGATGTCTCCTTCGACCCCTCCACGGGGCTCTGGCGAGTAGCAACCTCTCAGGGCGCCTACCAAGCAAAGTGCGTCATCCTGGCGACCGGTGGTTTGGCTGAGCCTCGCTTGCCCGACATCAAAGGAATCGAAAACTTCGAAGGAACTCTCATGCACACGGCGAGTTGGGACAACACGGTCGAGTTGGAAGGAAAGCGCGTCGCCGTCATCGGCACGGGCGCCAGCGCCATTCAGGCCGTGCCCCAGATTGCACCGATTGTCGGCACCCTGGAAGTCTTTCAACGCACCCCCTCGTGGATTCTTCCTCACGTGGGCCGCCCGGTGATGCAGCGATCCCAGCGACTGTTCCGCGCCCTTCCCCTGTCCCAGCGCATTGTTCGAGTATGGGATTACTGGCGACGCGAGTTAATGGTCCTCGGGTTCGTGAAGGATCCGACCCGCATGACCAAAGCCGAAACGTTGTCACGTGAACACCTCGAACGCCAGATCAAGGATGAAAGTCTGCGCGAAAAGTTGACGCCGCACTACCGACTTGGCTGCAAGCGCGTTCTCATCAGCAACGACTTCTACCCCTCACTCAATCGCGAGAACGTGACGCTGGTCATCGATGGCATCGAGGGCATCGAAAAGGACGGCATTCGCACTAGTGACGGAGATCTCCACCCGGCCGACGTCATCGTCGCCGCCACCGGTTTCTACGTCAGCGACAATCCCATGGCGATGAAAGTTCATGGTGCGCACGGCCAGCCACTGTCGGACGCCTTCCGCGGCCAGCTCAACAACTATAAAGGCACGACGTTCCCAGACTTCCCGAATTTCTTCATGCTCGGAGGACCCAATACGGGACTCGGGCACTCGTCCGTCATTTTCATGCTCGAGAGTCAGCTCAACTACGTGACCAAGGCCATCACGATGGCGCTGAAAGAGAATGCCCTCGTGGAGCCCAAAGCGCACATGGCCGCCAAGTGGTCGCGCGAAGTTCAGGCGAAATTACCGGGCACTGTTTGGGGAACTGGATGTTCGAGTTGGTATCTCAATGCCGAGGGTCAGAACACGACCATCTGGCCCGACTTCACATTTAAGTATCGTCAGTCGACGCGCCACTTCGATCCGAGAGATCATCGGATCTCGACGCAGGAAACCTCGGACGTTAGTTAGTCGAGGCTGATCGGCGAGTCAATATCGAGGCCGTCACCCGCTCCGACGACATCAGGCACAAGTGCTTCAGCTAGGTGAGCACGTACGCGTTCGTCGATCTCAGCCATCGTCTGAGGATTCTCGCGCAGGAACGTCTTCACGTTTTCGCGACCCTGTCCCATCTGCTCACCTTCATACGTGAACCAGGCGCCCGCCTTCTTGACGAAGCCCAACTCCACGGCTACATCAAGGACCGAACCCTCACGACTAATACCTTGGCCGTACATGATGTCAAACTCGGCCTGGCGAAAGGGCGCGGCACACTTGTTCTTCACGACCTTGACGCGGGTACGGTTTCCAACCACTTCTGTTCCGTCCTTAATGGACTCGATGCGTCGAATGTCGAGTCGAACTGATGAGTAGAACTTAAGAGCACGACCGCCGGGCGTCACTTCCGGCGAATTGTGGACCATCACTCCGTCGACGAAGTAGTTGTGACTGTCTTCCACTTCAATATCGAATCGGCTCATCGATCGAGTCTTGGGCTTGACGTGTACATCGATGACCGGCATCGCCGTGAGCTCGTACCTCATCGGAACAAACTCCGGTTCAACGCGGAACTGGCCACGGAATGCAGGGAGAAGCTTGTACTCCATGCTCGAGTGAACAAAAGGAGCAATCAGGGCCTGCAACTTTGCCGACTCAGCGTTGGTAAACGTGATCGCGGCCGTTTGAATTGCCCCCTTCTTCTTGAGCGTTCCCCGTATTCCCCAGGTGTCAGCTAGGTATTCCACGAGGCGTTCCCGTGTCCGTTCCTCCATCGATTGAACGCCAATCTCAACGCGTCCAGATAGGCCTTCCGTACGCTTCTGGAGGCCCTTCGATCGAATAGCAAAGTGAGCATCATCCATGTACCAGAGTGCGAGAGAGAGCGGGGTGAGTGCCTTTAAGAAGTCGTCATCAAGAACTTTCTTCCCGTCGACATACACGCTCTGGCGCATCTCAGCTAGCTCAGGCATGGGCTGGAAGTCGTACGTAACAACCTTGTCTTCCCGAACGAATCGACTCATCGGAATGTTTCCAAAGAGAGAGGCCTTCCAGTCGGCGTACTCCGTCTGGGCCTCGGAGTGGGAGTAGCGGAATCGCGCTCCGTAGCCGTTTGGTGTTGGCGAAAGTGAGCCATCACCCATCAAGGTTCCTCGAAGTGAAGTCAATTGAAAGTCTGAAAGATAGTGCGGCACTGCCTCTATTACCTTGTCTCCAACCTTCAGTTCCCCCGCCTCTACCCAACCGCCAGGAGTACGAATCGAATGGTTTGGCGTGCAACCGAACTGCGCACGGCCATTCTTCACGGGCTTCGCCACCGTAATCTGAAGGAATTCGTCCGTGTGACCGTTATTAAACCAATTCACCACTCGCTTCGGAACCACGGTGCAAGTTTTTGGGTCATAAGAAAGCACTTCGACCGGCATCTTTTGATTCACGATCTTGCCGATCTTCTCCGTTGTCCCGTCGGCGAGAACAACGCGAGCCGAATAGTTGAAGCAGCCGTAAATCACTCCTATCTTCTCTCTCAACTGGTTGATGAAAATAGCGACAGTGTTGGACTTGGACAGTCCACCGGTCAACTTGCGAAGAGCTTGGCTCATGAGACGTGCTTGCAGTCCGACGTGACTGTCACCCATGTCGCCTTCGATCTCGGCCCGAGGCGTGAGCGCGGCCACCGAGTCAATGACGATGACGTCCAGTGCGCCCGAACGGATCAGCATGTCCACAATCTCGAGAGCTTGCTCGCCGGTATCAGGCTGGCTGATAAGAAGGTCATCGACATTGACGCCGATGGCGCGAGCGTAGACCGGATCCATGGCGTGCTCGGCGTCGATGTAGGCGCACACCCCACCGTTGCGCTGCGCTTCGGCGACCACGTGCATGGCCAGGGTCGACTTACCGGAGGACTCCGGGCCGTACAACTCAACAATGCGACCACGCGGGAGACCGCCAATACCGAGCGCCATGTCGAGGGCGAGGGCACCGGTCGGGATCGACTCGATGTTGAAGTGCATGTTTTCGCCCATGCGCATGATCGAACCCTTACCGAACTGCTTCTCGATCTGGCCGAGTGCGGCGTCGAGGGCCTTCGCACGATCGTCGGTTGCCATTACTGTCTCCTTATTCTTTGTCATGAGGGCAAATTAGGGAGCCCTTGTGACATCGGTCGGTCGTTTCTTAGGTTTCAGAGTACTACGAACACCTGTTCGTATTTTGGATTTCCGGCCACTTTCATCATGAACCTTAGAGGTGCCGGGGCGCGTGATACCCCAATAAATAAAGGCTCTTTACTCCCGTCGATTCGGTCTCAGTCCACCAAGGCTTGGTAGACGAGCTGGCGCAGGTCACGACGGATCGGATACGTCCCACTCGGCAGAAGTTGAGTGTAGAAGGCGACGGTGAGATCCTCCACCGGATCGACCCAAAAGACCGTGGAGGCGGCCCCACCCCAGGAGAATGAGCCTTCGGTAGACAGTGACTTGTTCTTTCGTCGATCGACCGTGACGGTCACGCCAAACCCAAAGCCCTCACCCGCATAGGGGTACTCCGAGTACGTGTCGATCGCGATGGTTTCTAAGTCAACGTCGCCGGGTAGGTGGTTCTGCGTCATCAGGTCCACCGTGCGATTCGATAACAGTCGCACGCCGTCTAGTTCGCCGCCGCCTAACAGCATCCCCATGAAGCGGTTGTAGTCATAGGCCGTGGAGAGCAGCCCGCCGCCCCCGCCTAGATAGGACGGCGGATGCAAGGTCGTCTTGGCTCCCGACTCGAGGGCCACCGCCTCGCGGTTCACTGGCACGTAGAGCATGGCAAGTCGATCGGCTTTCTGCGGCGGGCACCACCACTCGGTATCGCCCATGCCTAAGGGATCAAAGATCCGCTCTTTCATAAATACGTCCAAGGGCTGGCCGCTCCATAGTTCAATGAGCCGTCCGAGGACGTCAAAGGCGACCGAGTAGTTCCACTTTGTCCCGGGCTGAAAGACCAAGGGCGAAGTGCACCAGTCATCGACGGCCTCGGCCAGGGTGGTGTGGGGCTTCAGGGCGAAGTCGTGACCCTTGTGGCGATAGATCGCGTCCACCGGATGTCGATACTGAAAGCCGTACGTCAGACCACTCATGTGGGTGAGGAGATGATGAACGCGGACCGGTCCCGCCGCGGGCTCGGTTTTGGGCGACAGGGAACTTCCTCCAGCGAAGACCCGCGACTCGCGCAGTGACTCGATCCACTTACCCGCGGGATCGCTCAGATCGAACCGGCCCTCCTCATAGAGCATCATCACCGCGACGGCCGTGATCGGCTTGGTCATCGAGAAGATCCGCCAGATGGTGTCGTCTTCAATGTCAAGGTTGTTCTCGCGGTCGCGGTGGCCGCCCTTCTCACTCCAGATCAGTTGGCCGCCCCGCGAGACCGTGGCCAGCCATCCAGCTAAGCGACGATCCGCGACGTAGCCGTCGAAGTGCGGTTTGATGCGAGCCAGCCGGTCCAGCGAAAACCCGAAGTTCTCCGGCTCGACTTCGACCTGTAGTTTCGACACGGCGGCCTCGCTCTCTTGAGTCGAGACTAGATGAAGGCTCGATTTAGTCGGTGCGCTCGAGCGCGCGACGCAGCACGTCCAGCGCACTAATCGCGCTGTAGGCGCGAATCCGAGGCCGGTCACCGGGCAACCGCAGAGCGGTGTTGGTAAGGCTCTCTGCGATACTCAAACCTACGAACACCGTCCCGGGAACCTGACCGTCTTGCTCCTCGGGGCCGGCCACCCCGGTGACGCTCAGACCGATATCGGACTTGAGGAGTTGGCGCACGCCCCACGCCATGGCCTGGGCCGCGTCGCCACTCACCACGGGCCCTTCGGGCACACCCAGCACGTCGAATTTGACTTGCGAGGCGTAGCTCACGACCCCACCGCGGAACCACGCCGACGCGCCCGGGACGTTGACCAAGCGACTAGCGATGAGTCCACCGGTCAGGGACTCGGCCACCCCGAGGGTGAGATCGCGCGACGACAGTTGCGCCGCCACCACGTCCTCCATGGACTGATCGTCCACCCCAAAGATGATGTCCCCGAGTTTCTCTTCAATGAGGGCACGCACCTTCTGTTCTTCCGCCGCCAGCATGTCGATGGCCTCGTGGTCGTCGTCACCGCGGGCGGTGAGGCGAACCTTGATGCCCTCGATACCCGAGGCGAGAAAGGCGATCGTGACGCGACCACCCTTCTCCAATTCGTCAAAGCGATCGGCCACCGACTCGGCCAACGCGGACTCGCTGGCCCCCCAAGTACGAAGGACGCGGCTTCGAATGACCGACGTCTCGCCGGCCTCACGCTGTCGTTCCAGAAGGTCGGGCAAAATCGCGCGCTCGAACATGTCGGACATCTCGTAGGGCACACCGGGCACGGCGTAGACCACTTTGAGTCCGACCTTGCAGATAAGGCCGGGCGCCGTGCCACGAGTCTGAGGAATGATCGTCGCGCCGCGCGGCACGTCGGCCTGGAGCAAGTTGTTGTCGGGCATGGCCCGACCTCGAGATTCGAACAGGGAGCGAATCGTCGCCACGATCGCCTCGTCGCGTTCGAGGGGCACGTTCATCACTTCGGCTAACGCGGCGCGCGTAATGTCGTCCTGCGTGGGACCGAGGCCGCCGCAGACGATCATGGCGTCGCTGCGCGCCAGTGCGGTGCGAAACGCCAGCACGATGCGCTCGTGATTGTCACCGACGTGCTGATGGAAGTGCGACGAGATACCGTTGGCCGCGAGCCTCTCGCCCAGCCACTGCGAGTTGGTGTCGGGGATCTGACCCAAGAGCAGTTCCGTGCCGACGGCGACAATCTCAACTCGCACGCGCCACGACCTTCTTGCCGGAGTAGTAGTACTGCCACCCGGTGTAGACGGTCAGTACGGCGGCTAGCCAGATCGTGACGAAGGCGAAGGCCGGGTGATGCCCCGTAATGGGGAGCACGGTAAAACCGATGGCCCAGTCCTGGACAAAGGTCTTCCACTTGGCCAGGCGACTGGCCGGAACGGAGATGCCGTGGCGCGCGGCCCGCGCGCGGTAGATGCTCATGCCGATTTCGCGCAAGGTGATGATGATGGCCGGGATGATGAAGAAGGTCACCCCGTGAGGACGAGAGATAATCACGGCGTAGAGTCCGCCGAGGACGATGACCTTGTCGGCCAAGGGGTCGAGGAACGCCCCCGAGGTCGTGGTGCCGTGACGGCGCGCCACGATGCCGTCGAAGTAGTCCGAGGCGGCGACGGACAGTCCCACGGCCACCGTCCACCACGAGATGCGATCGAAGATGAGCAAGTAAATGAAGAACGGTGCGACGACCAGACGAAAACCTGTCATCAAGTTGGCCGGCGTCAGCAGCGCGCTCGGTCCGTAGGTGCGCTCGGTACTCACCGCAGCACCGCCTCCAGGTCGGTACCGTGACTCGCCACGATCTCTGCGTCCACCATCGAACCCACGATAAGTGCAGGGTCCACCAGAACGACGCCATCAATCTCGGGGCACTCGCGCTCACTGCGCGCCACACCCGGCGCGTCGACGAGGAGTCGTTGGTAGGTGCCCACCAACGCGTCGCGCCTCTTCGCGGTGATGGTGTCCTGGAGTTCAGAGACCTCCCGTAGGCGCTCAAGGGCCAGTTCGTGAGGGACCGGTTCGTCCAGGTCGTTGGCGTAGGTGCCGACCTCGGAAGAGAAGGTGAAAAAGCCCGCCCAATCCAACTGGGCCTCGTCGATGAACTCGAGCAGACGTCGCTGATCGTCCTCGGTCTCTCCGGGGTAGCCCAGAATGAAGGACGAACGAAAGGTGGCGTCCGGTTCGACGGCGCGTATAGCGGCAACTCGTTCGAGGAAGCGTTCGCCGTCACCCCAGCGGCGCATGGCGCGTAGCAGCGGCCGTGAGGCGTGCTGCAACGAGAGGTCGAAGTAGGGCACGCCTGTAGCGAGGATCGTCTCGATCAATCCTTGCGTCAGACCAGAGGGGTAGAGGTAGAGCAGTCGGACGCGATCGACTTCCCGGGTCAACGTCCTGGTGAGTTCAATGAGTGGTTGCGTACCACCCTGGTCGAGCACTTCTAACGCCTCGCCTCGTCCGGCGCGTCGTCGGTCGTGTCCCCAACTGGCCAGGTCCTGGGCGATGAGTACCAACTCTCGAACACCGCCGTCGACGAGCGAGCGCGCTTCGCTCAGAATCTCGTCGGTCGAGCGCGATCGTTGGTCCCCGCGAAAGGTCGGAATGGCGCAGAAGCCACAGCGGCGATCGCACCCTTCGGCGATCTTCACGTACGCCCAGGGCGCCTTCGCCCGGGGGCGGGGAAGATTGAGCAGATCGAACGACGACGTGGGACGCTCACGCAAACTCACCGGGGTCGACAGGGTCGGCGTCAGACTCTCGCCGAAACCCGCGACCAGGTCAACTTCGGGCAAGGCGCGCGCTAGTTCGACGCCGTAGCGCTCGGCCATACAGCCGGTGACGACCAACCGAGAGCCTTCACGCTTGCGATCGGCCAGGTCGAGAACGGTTTCGATGGACTCCTCGCGGGCCGCTTCGATGAAGGCGCAGGTGTTGGCCACGACGAGATCAGCGAGGTCAGGGCTGGTGGCTTCTAAGTAACCCTGGGACTCCAGGAGCCCCGCTAATTTTTCGGAGTCGACGTGGTTCTTCGGGCACCCGAGCGTCTCGATCCAGTACCGCACCACAGTCCCTTCGCGTAGCGCCGCCGAGCGCGACGCGCTCGGTGCTAAGTGGCGGAGAGGGAGGGATTTGAACCCTCGGGCCCACTTTCGCAGGCCGCATTCTTAGCAGGAATGTGGTTTAAACCGAACTCACCCACCTCTCCCTTGAAAGAGCCTACTAAACCCCACTGCTCGCCATCACGGGCATCATGAGTGAGCCCTCAACGTAACGAGACTCAGGATTACACTTTGTGAACCATGACGCGAAGTCGCGTTAAGAAGGGACCCGCATGCGCAGCACTCGCCTTGTCCTCGCTACCGTTCTCGGTGCGTCGCTCGTCACCGCGGTCGGCCTATCGACAGGCACGGTCGCTCAAGCCTCCACCTCGAGTGCGTTAGTGAAATGTCGTACCTCGATCCTCTCGAATGAGATTCACAAGGGCACACTCACGGTGGCCACCGACGAGCCGGCCTACACTCCTTGGTTCGAGAGCAACAAGCCCACCAACGGAAAGGGCTACGAGTCGGCCGTGGCCTACGCCATCGCCGGCGAGTTGGGCGTTTCGAAAAGCGACGTCAAATGGGTAGTGGAGCCCTTCGACTCCAGCTACATCCCCGGCCCCAAGTCTTTTGACTTCGACATCAACGAGATCTCCTACACCGCGGCTCGCGCCCAGGCGGTCACCTTCTCCATTAGCTACTACGACGTGAACCAGTCCATCGTGGCGCTGAGCAAAGACGCGATCGTGAAGAAGCACACCCCCGCGGAGTTAAAGACCTATAAGTACGGCGACCAGATCGGCACCACGGGTCTCGCGTACATCGATACGCACATCAAGCCCACCACGCCGGCGCAGGTCTACTCCACCCTCGACCAAGCCGTCCTAGCCCTCCAGACCGGACAGATCGACGCCATCGTCATCGACACCCCCACCGGCCAGTACATGGCCTCGGCTCAGATCACCAACAAAAAAGGCAAGTCGATCGCCACCCAGGTGGGACAGTTCCCGAGCACCGGTGAGCACTACGGACTGCTCTTCGCCAAGGGCGACAAATTGGTGGGATGCGTGAATGACGCTATCAAGGCGCTGAAGGCAAATGGCACGCTCGCGGCGCTACAGACCAAGTGGCTGGGCATCTACACAAGCGTCCCCGTCATTCAGCCCTAGGAACGTGTCGCTCTCGACCGACGAGGATCCGTCGGCGCTGACGCCCACCTTCTTCGCGCCGCGCTACCGCCGCATCCTGGTCGGTCGAAGGGGGCTGGCGGCCAGCATCCTCTCTAGCGTGGTCTTGATCGGCGCTCTCGCGTCGGCGCTCTTCTTCACCTCCGGTGGCGCCACGGTTCGCTACACCTTCTTCAACGGCCACGATCTTTGGCAGTCCTGGGTCGGTGATCCCACCCTCGGACTGAACGCCCTACGCGATGGGATCGTCACCAACATCTGGATGTTTCTGCTCAGCGAGGTCTTAGTGCTCTTCTTCGCGCTGGGCATCGCTTGGATCCGCATCAGCCAGACGCCGGTGCTGCTGCCCTTTCGCGTGCTGGCCACCTTCTACACCGACGTCATGCGCGGGGTGCCCCTGATCCTCACCATGTTGCTCATTGGCTTCGGACTGCCCGAACTCAGCTTTCCCGTCATCTCGTCCCAGTCAGAGTCCGTCTACGGCGTCATCGCGCTCGTGATGTGTTACAGCGCGTACGTGGCCGAGGTGTTGCGGGCCGGCATCTTCTCCGTGCCGAACGGCCAACTCTTAGCCGCACGGTCGCTCGGTCTCACTCAGGTCTCGACCATGCGCCGGGTCATCTTGCCCCAGGCGGTGCGCAACGTCATCCCGCCTCTGCTGAACGACTTCATCTCGCTGCAAAAGGACACGGCAATCGTCTCGGTGCTGGGCGCGGTCGAGGTCGTGCGGGCGGCCCAGATCTACGCGGCCACCCAGTTCAACGAGAGCGGCCTCGTCTTGGCCGCGATTTTCTTCATCCTGTTGACCATTCCCATGACCAGATTCACCGACCGGTTAATTTCTCGTGACCGAGCCAAACGGTTGGTGAACGAATAGTGAACGACGTGGTACTAGAGCTCAACGAAGTGGTGAAGCGCTTCGGGGACAACGAGGTTCTGCGTGGCGTGAGCGTCACCCTGCATCGACACGAAGTGGTCTGTTTGATCGGCGCCTCGGGCTCGGGCAAGTCGACTTTGCTGCGGTGCGCGAACTTGCTCGAGACGATCGACGGTGGCGAGGTCACCCTCTTTGGACAGAGCCTCACCGATCCGCGCGTCGATCCCGATCTCGTGCGACGACACATCGGCATGGTCTTTCAGTCCTACAACCTCTTCCCTCATCTCGACGTGTTGGACAACATTCTTCTCGGGCCGGTGCGCGCGTTGAAGAGAAAGCGCAACGAGGTGGAAGAAGAAGCGATGACCTTGCTCGATCGCATCGGACTCAAGGATCGCGCTCACGACTACCCCGAGAAACTCTCGGGCGGCCAGCAACAGCGCGTGGCCATCGTGCGCTCCCTGGCCATGCGGCCGTCGCTCTTGCTGCTCGACGAAGTCACCAGTGCCCTCGATCCCACCCTGGTCGGAGAGGTCCTTGATCTCCTCAGCGATTTAGCGCATCAGGGCACGACAATGCTGATCGCGACCCACGAGATGAACTTCGCTCGCGACGTTGCCCATCAGGTTGTTTACCTCGATAAAGGGGTCCTGGTGGAACAGGGAACGCCCCAGGAGATCTTCAACAATCCCCAGCAAGAGTCCACGCGGAACTTCTTACAACGCGTGCGTTAAGACGCGAGCGCGCGGACCTCGGGCATCTCCATGACGAGATCAAAGAGTTCCTGGTCCCGGTCCCAGGTGAGGTGGGCGCGCACCTGTTCCAGGGGTAGCCACACCAGGACGTCGACCTCTTCATTGGGCGCGAACTCGCCGTCGTCCACGTTCATGAGGTAGTACGCGACGATCTTGGGCTTGCCCTTGCGGTGCGTGTAGTTGGTCATGCCGATAAAACGCACGATGCGACACTTCATGCCGATCTCTTCGTGCACTTCGCGCAGCGCGCCCTGTTCGAAGGTCTCACCCTCTTCCAGTTTTCCTTTGGGAAATGTCCAGTCGCCTCGGGCTTCGCGGTAGATGCAGGCGACTTCCACGCGGCCGCCGAGCACGAAGCGCGTCACGACACCGCCCGCTGCTCGAATGAGATCGTCCGGTGCGTCCTTGGGAATGATGAGTTCGCCACTCAAGAGGTACACGTCGCTAACGGTAGATGACGGGGTCGACGATATGGCGGATTCCAAGCTCTCAAGGGGAGAAAAGGCATCCTACGTAGAGTAGTGACAATGTTTGTCGGCACCATTCCACTCGTGTGGCGCCTCAGCATCGTGTGCCTCGCGGGAGTCGGCGCAGGCATCGCCAACGGTGTCGCTGGTGGTGGCACCTTCATCACCTTTCCCACGCTCTTGAGTTTGGGCGTGCCGGCCCTCACGGCCAACATCACGACCACCGTCGGGGTGGTGCCGAGTTACCTGGGTTCGCTGCGCGTTTTTCGCGTCCAGTTACGGCCGCACAAGAGACTCATCGTGTCGCTTCTACCCTCGTGCGTACTGGGCAGTGGCTTGGGGACCGCCCTTCTGCTGGAAGGTTCCCCGTCCACCTTTCGACACGTCGTGCCCTGGCTCATCGGGGCGGGCACCGTACTCTTCGCGGTCTCCCCGTACGTCACACGCTCCCTGGCGCACATCGACAGCGAGCATCGGGGTCGGCGATGGGCGCTCTACGTCGGGATCTTCCTAGTCTCCATCTACGGCGGCTACTTCGGGGCGGGGATCGGCATCTTGCTTCTCGCCGTGATGGCCTTGGCGCTGCCCTACGAGATCTTCGAGCTCCAGGGTCTGCGCAACGCGGTCTCCATGATGATCAACGTGGTGGCCGCGGTGATCTTTGTCTGCTACGGACACCTCGCGGACCAGTACGTCGTCATGCTGTTGATCGGGACCTTGATCGGGGGCTGGCTCGGCGCGATGTTGGTGGTGCGACTTTCGCCGCTGGTGGTGCGCGCACTGGTCATCGTGGTCGGCGCGGTCACGACCGTCAAACTGGCTCTCGGGTAGCTCCGAAAGTTGACTTTTTCACTAAGGTAAGTCGAGTGAAGTCGTTCTTCTCGTTTCCGAATCCCGTGAACGACGCCGCGGCCCGCACCGTGGCGATCGGCGTCGTGATCATGTCCGTCGTCGCTTTTACGAGCGGTGCCGCGTGGCTGCTCATTCCTCTGACCTACGGCTTCGCCGCGCGCGTGGCAGCCGGGCCCAAGATCTCCCCGCTCGGCTGGTTCGCTGTGCACGTGAGCGCGCCGCGTCTGAGCGCGTGGCAGAGGTCCGTGCCCGGACCACCGAAGCGCTTCGCCCAAACCATGGGGCTGGCTTTCTCATCGGCGGCCCTCATCACGTGGCTGAGCGCCGGATGGCTCGACGCCCGCTGGATCTTGATACCGCTCGTGGGCGCAGCGTCTCTCGAAGGATTTTTGGGTTACTGCCTCGGGTGCACCGTCTTTGGGTGGTTGATTCGCGCGGGCCTCATACCGGAGGCGATCTGCGAGGAGTGCGGCGATTTACGCGATCGTTATCGCCGCGCCGGTTTCGACGTGTCGTAATCAGGTGACATTAATAACAATTGTTTAACAATACGAAACTCGGATCGTAACTCCGTCATAGTCCTCCCTAGGCTGGCCCCATGGTCGGGTCTCGCTCACACAGGCGGTGGCGAGTCGTGGCGTTAACGGCCACGCTCGTCGTGCTTCCTCTGCCAGTCACCGCTCTCGTCGCGAGTGCTAGCCAGCCACGACTGTCCGTGTCGGGTCTTTCTCCCGTGGCGACGAGCGACCCCGTGATCAGCAAAGTGATTACGACGTCGTTCGATCTGGCGCTCACTCAGCCGCACCAGACTCAGTTGAGTTCGTTCATCTCGGACCTCTCGAATCCGGCGTCGCCCCACTACCACCACTTCTTGAGTCCCTCGCAGTACGCGCACCGCTATGGCGCCACCGCCGCCACCGTGCACGCGGTTCGCACGTACTTCGCGAGTTTCGGACTGCGAGTGGGCGACCTCAGCGCTGGTCGCAACGTGTTGCGCGTGGCGGGAACCACCACCAAGATCGCTCGCGCCTTTGACGCACCCGTCGAAACCGTGCGCGTGGCGGGGGGCGTTCTCGACGCCCACTTTGTCAGCGCCGCCTCACTGCCGCAGGCCATCGCGAAGGACATCGCCGGCGTCGCGGGGCTGTCGAGCGTTGCTCCCGATACGGCGAACGCGACGGCGCTAGCCTCTCACGGGTCGGTCGCCCAGACGTGTCCCTCGGCGGGGAGTTCGACCGGCACCACGCCCAACAGTGTGGGTGGTTACACCGTGCAGCAGCAGGCCGCGCTCTACGGACTGAACGCGGAGTGGGCAGCTGGCGATACCGGCGTGGGTCAGACCATCGGGGTCTACGAGCTCGCTACCTATAACTCCAGCGATCTCGCCACCTACGACTCTTGTTACGGACTGTCCCCGACGATTACCTCTATCGACGTGGACGGCGGACCGACCAATAGTGACAATGCTGACAACGCTCCCGATGAGGCCACCCTCGACGTCGAAGAGACCGCGGCCCTCGCGCCCGGAGCGAACATTGAGGTCTACCAGGGTACGCAAAACGGCGCGGGACCGACGGACATCTACTCCGAGATCGCCAGTCAAGACACGGCCACCATCGTCACGACCTCGTGGGGCATCTGCGAGGCCGACACCGACGGCAGCGCCATCGTCGAACAGCCCATCTTTGAAGAGATGGCCGCGCAAGGACAGACCCTCGTGGCGGCCGCGGGCGACGACGGTTCCTCGGACTGTGAAGGCGTCCAGGGCGGCTCCACGTCCGCGCTCGCGGTGGACGACCCCGCGTCACAGCCCTACGTGACGGGCGTGGGCGGCCTCGAAGTTAACGACATCAGTCCCCTGAGTGAGTCGGTCTGGAACGACCAGTGCACCTCCGCGAACTGTGGCGCGGGCGGTGGCGGGGTCTCCACCTTGTGGAGCCGTCCCAGTTGGCAGAACGCGCCGGGCATCGCCGCGAGCGCCACCATGCGCTTGGTGCCGGACCTGTCGGTGATGGGTGATCCGTCGACCGGATTTATCCAGTACTACACCGGCGCCGGTTCAGGCTTCTGTCAGCACTCCTGCTCGGCCGGCTGGGGCGCCATCGGTGGAACGTCCATCGGCGCGCCGTTGGTGAGCTCACTCATCGCCGTCGCCGCGCAGGCCTGCGGAGCCAGTCGCCTCGGGTTCGTCAATCCCTCTCTCTACGCCATGGCCTCGACGGGCTACGTGGACGTCACGAGTGGCAACAACGATCTGTACAACGTGGGCCAGTACAGCGCGGGGCCGGGGTTCGACGAGGCGTCCGGTCTCGGCAGTCCCGACGGCGCCGCGTTCTTCGCCGGCCTGTGCCCTTCGACCTACTCCCAGGGTGAGAGTTCCTTCGCGGTCACGAGCACCAGCGGCGTCATCAATACCGCCGGTCCGACGATCACCGCGACGCTGCGTAACGCGGCCGGGGATCCGCTCGCCAACAGCGACGTGGATGTTACGGCCACCGCTCCCTCGGGCCCACTCAGTATTGACTCGGTGAACGGAGCGTCCACCAGCCCCGGAGACGACACGGGCACCATCGCGAGTAGCGCCGGTGGTGTCGTGAGTTTCACCGTAGGTTCGGCGGTCGTTCAAAACGTCCTCGTCACCATCGCCTACAACAACCAGACGATCTACTCGACCACGCTGACCTTCCAGGCCACCGCCGCCGCGAGCGCACCCAGCGCACCGTCCATCTCTAAGTTGGCGCCCATCGTGGGGGGCTTCACTCTCATCGTGAAGCCACCGAGTTCGACCGGGGGCAGCGCGATCACCTGGTACCAGTACTCCATCGACGGAGGAAAAACGTGGAAGGCCTTGGCCAAAGGATCACGGTCCATCAACGTCGTGAAACTTGCACAAGGCCACGCGTATCGCGTGTACGCGCGCGCGATAAACGCCCTGGGTGCTTCGCCCCCGTCCCTATCAAAAGTGGTTGTAACGAAAGCGTAAGCATTCACAACCTTCTTAATGATCATTGACCCCGGTTCTACGGAGGCGCGACCCTAAACTTTTGAGAGATGGGCCCACTTCGAGGTAGGTCCGTCACCCCCCTAAGGACACGTGTGCAGCTTCGACGACTTGTGTTGGTTGGCTTGGTTTTGACGGCGAGCACACTGTTCGCCGAAGACTCGTCACGTGGCGTGACGCCGGCCCCCACGACCCTCAGCGGTCTGCCGCTCTTTCAGTTCGCCGAGACCGCAGCCCCGCCCCTGCCCTGGAACGCCGTCTCGCTCGAGAGCAAACTCGACTCCACCAAGATGCTCGGCGGGCCGCATGGAGCGACCGACGCCAGCGAAGGCGTGCTGGCTTATCGCACCAACGCGAATCAACTCGCGACTCTGACCCAAAGCGCCGCGGGTACGACCACCTGGCTCGACTACACGACACAAAATAATGTGCCGACGCCCGCGTCGGACCCCGTTCCCTTTTTCGATCCCTCGGGCAACGTCGATCTTCTCTATGTCGACCAAGCGGGCGACGCTATCCTGCTCTCGCCCAACGAACCCGACAGCGCAACCTGGGCGCGACTGCACTTCGGTACCCCGTGGCGTCCTTACGTCGCGACCGACCTGACGGCCCTCACCGGGGTCGAAGCAGCCCCGGGCCTCGTGAGCATCCAGGTCCTCGGCACCAGCGCCACGGTCGCGTACCTCACCGTCCACCAGGACGTGGAAGTACTGACGCTGAGTTGGCAAAACGGCCAGCCGATTCCGATCTACAGCCAGAACGCTGCCACGATCGACAACGTCGGTGACACCACGCTCTCGCCCGCGGCCTCACCGACGACGACGACCACCTCGACGACCACCACCACGACCACCACGCTGCCGATACCGGCCACGGCGTTTGGTAGCGATCCCGTCGTGTTGCCCGGGGCCACGCCGACCTTTGCCTCCACCATCAGTAACGGCGATCTCGTCGTGTACACCAGCGCCAGCACTGCGCTTAACTCCTGGAGTGATCTGAATCTGACGTCGCTGACGGGCTCGACTCCGGTGACGGGAGCGCTCTCGCTCGGCACCAGCAGCGCCGATATCGACTTGGCCGCACTCACCAGCGCCGGCGCCGTCGAACTTTTCACCACGCAGTACACCTCGCCCGTGCCAGCGGCAAAGATCAAATCGAACCCCGTCTCCTACGGCGCGTGGAATGTCGCCAACATCACCGCACTCAGCGCGGGAGCGCCACCCTTGAGCGGCACCCTGGCCGTGGAAGTCACGCCGTCCCAGGTGGCCGTGGCGGGACAGGCCGCCAACTGGGGCGACCTCTTCGTCCTGTCGAGCCCCAGCGGCGCGTCGCCGTGGACGGCGACGAACGTCTCGGTGACGGCCGGAAGCTCCGCCCGCACGGTCGGCAACATCGTAACGGGCCTCTCAATCGACGGGCAGCTGACGCTCTACGCGGCGGGCGTCAGCTCGCCTCCGCCTCAAGGTGTCGGCGTCTACGCCATCCCCAGCGCCAAGTGGACCCAGGCCATCAGCGACGGCTGGCCGATCATCTCTGAGACGGGAGGACTCGGCACCCGCAGCGCTCCGTGGGTCGGCTTCACCGGTACCAACACCACCGTGAACGAGTCGCCGGACTTTCTCATGGGTCAAGCGATCTACAACTCTCACAAACGTGTGACCTGGCTGTCCTTCTGGACGGTCAGCGGGCCCCTGGCCGGTCAACCACTGACCACGGCCAACTACTACGCGCACGGCTTCGCGGCGGGTCAGTGGGTAGCCACGCAGATCGACGCCTACCGCGCTCTCGGCGTGGGCATCAAACCGGACTGGGTGATTTTCGACCCGGAGGGCTACCCCGATAATCACTCCGGTCTGGACGCGCCGGCCGGCGCGTCGAACGCCACTCTGGCGATCTACGCCACCTACTGGAGCGCCATGCTCCAGGGCTGGCAACAGGGGCTCGACTCTATCGATCCGTCGCTCAACGCTGCCGTCTACGCCGCCCAGTCGGAGTATCGCAACTACCAGCTCTCGTCGTTGAACCTGCCGGTCTTCGTGGCCCTCGCCTTCGGCGGCAACGGCCCGATACAGGTCACCGGCGCGACGGGGAGCAACGTTCGCGGCTTCATCTCATTTGGCGCAGCGTGTACGCCTAGCGCGACGCTGGCCAACGAAGCGAACACCCTGGAAAATCCACCGTGGAGCGGCCAGTTCAACACGTTGCAGTTCAACGCCGGCGTGTACTGTTCGCCACCCTCCACGTAGTCTTAGCCCATGAGCGACGACACGTCAGAACCCACCAACGCCAAACCCCAAGACATACTCGCCCGCCTCAAACAGATGGCCGAGCCCATTGTCACCACCATCGATAACCGCCTGAGCGGCCAGGTCGATAAGCGCGTCGACAAACGGGTGGAAGAGTCCTTCAAGGATCGCCTCTCCGTGATCGAACGGGCCATCGCCGACCTTGGCCGCGAGATCGAGGAACTGCGCGAACTCGTCACCAAAGACACCAAAGACACCAAGGGCACGAAGGGCGCACCGAGCAAATCGGAGAAAGAGGACTAGTCCTTTTTTTCGGTCTTTCGCCAGGCCGCGCGATCGCTGCGAAAGGCCCACCGTAGGGTGACGACGATCAGCACCAGTAGCGCCAGAATGAAGATCGAAAACACGGCGACAAACACGTTGTTCACGCTAGGCCGTGTCACAGGGTGACGCCAAACTCTTCCTATGAGTTCCCTGCTTGACGCTTCGCCACTGAGTGTGCTGGACGTACTGCGAGGGGAACGAACCAATCGCCCTCTGGCCAACGCCCGTGCCGCCGCGAGGCTTCGGGCCCTCTTGGAAGACTCGATCTACGAGTTGCTCGGACCGTCGCTTAAAGACACTCCGCTCGTCGTTCGGGCCTCTTCCTATCGCGACAGCGCGTCACCGGATTCTCCGTTCTCCTCGCTCGCCCGGGTGCGCGGCGTCCTGATCAATCAAGTGCTCCGACTCCTGAGTGTGGGCCTTCACGTCGAGGACGCCTTCGCTGAGTCGCTGCTCGCCTGGCGCGCCGAGGTGGGGACGAACGATCTGACGGCCTTCGTTGATCAACTTGACGAGGACGGGCGCGCCCGTCTGGCGACGGACGTCAGCGCTCACGCCGTGACTCTGCAGCGATCGCTCGGTCCGCTCTCCAGTCACTGGCTGCCGCGTACGTCGCTGCGCGCGTATCAACGACTAGCGGGCGGCAACGTGGTGTTGCGCGACGTGATCGACCTGATGGTCGGCACCACCTCCAGCGAAGAGGCGTCGGTCGCTTTGTTGGACCTCACCACGTCGCCACTGGGAGAGTCGCACGAACGCGTCATGCGCTATCACGCACTCGTCCAGACCCTACGTACCGGCGTGGTTCCGCTCCGCACGGCCACGTTCTCCACGTCGACCGGCGACCTGTGGTGTGCGGACGTGGACGAGGAACTGCTGAGGCGCTCGGTCGACGACGTGATCGACGTCGTGACGTCACTCGAGGCAACTAAGTGACCGCTCTAACGCATCGCCGTCACTCGGCGAACGTTTTCAATCGCCTCATCGATGACGCTCCCTTGGAGCCCGCTACGTTGACCGACGATCACCGACTCTCACTGAGCGCTCGCTTTCGTGCCGTGGCCGGTGACGGTCACCGCCGCCTTGATGCGTGGATGGTCGAGCGAGCGGGCAAGCCCTCGGGGCACTTTCGATGGTCACCGGCCACGGCGCGTCGCGTTCTCGGCAACGCCGCCCTGCGACGAACGTTGAGTGATCCCTCCCTCTCGGGTATCGCCTCGGTGCAAGCGGAGATGGACGATCAACTACTGCGCGCCGTTTCGGGCTACGCCCGCGCGGGCTCGCTCGCTCACTACTTGGCGCAGTCCTCGCCCTCCGTGTTGGCGCTCATCCGTTCCGAAGCCGCCAACTGGGCCACACAGTTGGGTGAAGCGGTTGAGGGTTTGTCGCACCCGTGGTCGGTCAGTTCGAGTGACGCCTACTACGACGTCGCTCGTGCGCGCACCACGTTGCGCGGTCGTCGTGACGTCGTAGTCGATCGCGGATCGTCTCGCGTTCTGCTTCGGGTTCGCAGCGGTGCACCCGGCAAGAGTGCAGGACCCGGTTTGCGCGCCGATCTCACCATCGACGCGCTCGCTGACCCCTCGGGCGTGGCCGCCACACGATTAGTGGGGCTGTGGCCCGAAGCGGGCGTCGTCTTGAGTGTTGATGGCACCATGGAGGACTTGCGCGCGGGAGCTCGCGACCTCGTGCGAACCGCAGTCGCCCAACAACGTCACCATCTGGCCACCGCCGCGTAAGTTTTGAGAAGAGGCCAAAACGACTAACGTGGATTGGTCATGTCCACGCGTTCCTCCCTTAGAAATATCGCCATAATTGCCCACGTCGACCACGGCAAGACGACGCTCGTGGACAAAATGCTCCGTCAAACGGGCTCCTTTACGGCCCACGAAGAGATCACCGACCGAGTGATGGACTCCGGCGATCTGGAGCGCGAAAAGGGCATCACCATCTTGGCGAAGAACACCGCGGTCAAGTGGAATGGCCTCACGATCAACATCATCGATACGCCGGGACACGCCGACTTCGGCGGCGAGGTGGAGCGTGGTCTCGCCATGGTCGACGCGGTCATCCTGCTGGTCGACGCGGCCGAGGGCCCCCTACCCCAGACCCGCTTCGTGTTGCGCAAAACCCTCGAGAAGCGCTTGCCGGTCGTGCTGGTCATCAACAAGGTTGATCGACCCGACGCGCGCATCAAAGAAGTGGTGGAAGAGGTGGAGAATCTCTTTCTCGACCTGGACGCCGACGAGCACCAGATCTCGTTCCCGATTCTCTACGCCAGTGCGCGCGAGGGGTGGGCCTCGTCCGACCCCGACGCCACCTCGGGCGACTTGACGCCTCTCTTTCAAACCATCGCCGACTACGTGCCGGCTCCGCAGTACGAAGAGGGCCACGGCCTCCAGGCGCTGGTCTGCAACTTGGACGCCTCCCCTTACCTGGGGCGACTCGCGCTCTGTCGGGTGGTGAACGGCAACTTAGAACGGGGTCAGCGCGTGGCCTGGTGCCGCATCGACGGCACGGTCGAACACGCCAAGGTCACCGAACTCTTCATCACCGAAGCCCTTGAACGCGTGCCCGCCCAAAGCGCCGGTCCGGGTGACATCGTGGCCGTCGCCGGTTTCGAAGACATCACCATCGGCGAAACCTTGGCCGACGCCGAGAACCCCGAGCCCCTCGAGCCCCTGCACGTCGACGAGCCCAGCCTCTCGATGACTATCGGCATCAACACCTCGCCGCTCGCTGGCACCGAAGGAAAACTTCTCACCGCGCGCATGGTGAAGGACCGTCTGGATAAAGAGCTCGTCGGTAACGTAGCCCTGCGGGTGCTGCCCACCGATCGCCCCGACGCCTGGGAGGTGCAGGGTCGCGGCGAGTTGCAGTTAGCGGTCCTGATTGAGACGATGCGCCGCGAGGGCTTCGAACTCACCATCGGTAAGCCCCAAGTGGTCACGCGCATGATCGGCGGCAAGTTGAATGAGCCGATGGAGCACGTCACCATCGACGCGCCCGAAGAGTATGTCGGCCCGATCAACACGTTGCTCGCCACGCGCAAAGGCGCCATGATCGACCTCGTCAACCACGGCACCGGCTGGGTGCGCATGGAGTGGAGAATTCCGGCGCGGGGACTGGTTGGTATACGTACCGAGTTCATGACCGAGACCCGCGGTGCGGGCATGATGCACACGACGTTCGACGGCTACGAGCCTTGGTACGGAGATATTCGCATGCGTCAAAAGGGCACGCTGGTGGCGGATCGCCGAGGTGACACCACGGCCAACGCCCTGCTCGACTTAGAGCAGCGCGGCGTATTGTTTGTCGGTCCCGGCGTCGAAGTCTATGAAGGCATGATCGTCGGTGAAAACGCGCGCTCCGATGAGATGAACGTCAACCCGACCAAAGAGAAGAAGCTCACCAACATGCGCGCCTCGGGGAGCGACAACACGGAGCGCATCGCGCCCCCGACAGTTTTCTCGCTCGAGCAGGCCCTCGAGTTCATCGCCGACGACGAGGCCGTAGAAGTTACGCCGAAGTCGGTGCGGCTGCGCAAAACGGTTCTCGACGTGGCGGCACGACACCGCCTGCGCAAGAAAGCGTAGAGGGCACCTCCACTAGGGTTGTCCCCGGAGGGATGACAGAGCGGACGAATGTACCGGTCTTGAAAACCGGCGTGGGCTTGCCCACCGTGGGTTCAAATCCCACTCCCTCCGCTCGGTGAGGTGGACCCTATTCGTTAGACCATGCTCTGCGCCATGTGATCGATGACGTGAGTGCTCGGTGCTTTACGCCCCGGGCACCTGGCTCAACGCAGCAAAAGCGGGAACCATGGAACTTATCTCGGACTCGCTCAACCCATTTTTTCTCGCGACCCGTGGCCACTCGCGAACAGAGTTTGCGACTTGATTCAAAGTCGACTCTGCTTCTCGCTCGTCCAGTCGGAAAAAATCGGCGACGCCCATCACAAGGTCAACTTGCAACTCACTTCTCGAGTAGTCGATGGTGGTGCGGAGGTTTGTCGCGATTGGTTCCGGATTCGGGTTAAGGTCAAATGCTGGTGATAGGCGCCAGACATCATCGTGGATGTGCAAGAAACCGTGATTCCGCAGGTGATCATCCACATTCGAAATGAGCACTGAGAAGAGAATCCTCTTCCAAAGTTCTCTCAAATCTTCAGAAGCTTGATCGGAGTATCGCTCGATCGCTTCAGCGATCTCAAGATATGACCTTTCATCCCCGTCGGTCGCCTCAAGCATGGTTAACGCGCTGACGTACCCAATTCGTTGTCCCGTCGAGGTACGGTCAAATCTTTCGATGATATGGACAGCTCGATCAGCGATCCAGAAGAGCTCGGATCGTGGAACTGATATTCCCGCCGCCGAGGCGAGATCGAAAGCAACCTTTTCCCAAGCCATTACTTTCCAAGTGTCGCGATCGGCGGAGGGGAATTTTGCAATCGCAACCCGACCATCATTTTCGAGAACGTGTGCTTTTGGCCTAGCTCCGCCAAGCGATCCACCAACTTGGATCAGCCTTTGCAGATCGGAGAGTTGGGCCGAGTCCTTCTCCACCCTGTCGGCGAGCGCTAGCAATGAAGGAACGTCTGTTAAGCCCGGCACTCCGTCAACGTCGACAGCTAGGTAATCGCCTTCGCCGGCCCCGTCCCCTTCGCGAAATCTCAGAGAACCTTGTCGAAGGTCATCACGGACTCCAAGCAAGAAATCTATTTCGCCGAGACTTCGCGTTGCTCGTCCCTCCCGTTCGGCGAGAGCTGCCTCGCGGCGGGCGATAAGTCGGCGTCCCCACGTATCGGGAGCACAGTCTCCAAACGAACGAAAAATTTTAGCGTTGACATCCGTTTGCATAGGAGCTCTGGTCAGTGGCATTGCTGGCTCGAACGCATAGGCGCCTGGCCGCGTGACGTAACTGTTGTCATACGTAAATGTGGAGGACTCCACTCCGCGCTTACGGTGGCTATACAAACTTCCGGCGAATACCGTCTCAGCGCCAATCGCCACGTGGACCGATATCGTCGTCACCCGGGCCGCCGCCGAACTCGTTCAGGAAGAATGTCGTCGGCTCGAAGTCGCCCGACGTCGCTGTTGTAAGGATTCGCGGCGCTAGTTATCAACTCAAGTACGCCCAGGGCGCGTGCAACTCTTAGCAGTGATTCAAGCGTCGAGCCCTGGCCCTTTTCTAGATGGTAAATAGTGACGGGCGAAACATCCGCGCGGTCGGCCAATTCCGCCACCGTCAGCCTTCGGAGTTTTCGCCAGGTGGAAATATCCTCTCCGATAGTCACCAACGCCTTGGTTACGGTTTGCGGCGTTCTCTTCGGGTTCATTCCGACATCTTAACATATAGAAATCTATACATTAACGGACTTTATCTATGGATATATAACTATTAACTCCGAAATGCGTGTTCCTACGCCCCGGAACGCGTGAAGATCATCGGTGCCTCCGACCATCGATATCTAGAGTTCGTCCGCCAGGATCCACTCACCACAGCCACCCGAAAGTGGGCGACCGTGATCGCTAGGCCGGAACGCCCTCAATCCCGCGTGAGCGAGCGAGAAGCTCCGGCACTTCATGTTCGGGCACGGCTTTGGAAAAGAGAAAACCTTGTCCCAGTTCGCATCCGAGATTATGCACACGTTGAAACTGTTCGGTCGTTTCGATTCCTTCGGCGAGGACAGTCATCTTGAGACGTTGCCCCAGCGAGATAATCGTCTGAAGGAGGGTGTCGTTGTGCACGTTATCGTGCGGAGGACTTACGAAGGACCGGTCAATTTTCAGTATGGCCGGTCTCAGTTGTGAGAGATACGAGAGTGACGAATAGCCCGTGCCGAAGTCGTCGAGAGCGATGCTGATATCGAGCCGCTGCAACTGCTCGATCACACCCAAAGTCTCTGCGACGTCTAGGAGGGTGACGCTTTCGGTGATTTCCACGACGAGACGATCAGGGGCGAGGCCACTCGAGGCGAGCGAAGCAACCATCATGGCCACCAGTTGCGGATCGTGAAACTGTCGCGAACTCATGTTGACCGTGACAAAGGGTGCCCCTCCGACCCCCGGTAGCCACGTGCTGGCCGCCGCCACCGCTGTGCGCAGAGCGAACGCTCCGAGTTCGTAGATCAGCTCGCTCTGTTCGGCCAGGGGGATGAAGACGGTCGGGGGCATCCAGCCTCGTTCGGGGTGCTTCCAGCGCATCAGCGCCTCGAATCCACGAATGTCGCTAGTCGCCAAGTCGAGAATGGGCTGGTAGTGCATCGAGAGTTGTCCGCTGTGCAAGGCGTGACGTAGCTCTTGAGCCAACGCGAACCGGCTCACCGTCTGTTGCTCCATTTCCGGTTCGAACCTGACGTACCCCCCCTTGCCCCGGCGCTTGGCTTCGTAGAGGGCGTCGTCGGCGTGTTGAATGACCCGCCGAAAGTCGCCGGAGGTGCCGTCCCACACCACCACGCCGACGCTGGCGTGCACCTCAAGTTGGGATCCGGCGATGGCGATGGGCTGGGTGAAGACGTCCAGCAGGCGTGAGGCCAGCACGTCAACCTCTTCGACGGAAGAGAGCTGCTCGGCCAGATAAAGGAACTCGTCGTCACCGAAACGACAGAGCGTGTCTGACGTTCGCGTTACCTCTTCGAGGCGCTCGGCGATGGTGACCAGGACGTGGTCGCTCACCAAGTGGCCGTGCACGTCGTTCACCCCTTTGAAATCGTCGAGGTCGAGTAGGAGAACGCCGGCGATACCTCCGTGGCGGGCAAGTCTCGCGTGCGCCTGCGCCAGTCGATCCTCGAACACGGCCCGATTGGCCAGGCCGGTGAGGGGGTCGTGCAGTGCTTGGTGCGAAAGTTGGGCGCTCAGCGCTCGCTCTTGGGTGATGTCGCGCTCCGAGAGCACAAAATACTGCATCTTGCCCAAGGCGTCGCGCGCCGTAGCCTTGGAGATCTCCACGACGATCACTCGTCCGTCCTTGTGAAGGTACCGCTTGATGTAGCGGGCTTGGCCGAGTTCATCACTCGTCATCCGCCGGTGCGTCGATTCCGAGATTCCCAGGTCCTCGGGATAGGTAAAGTCGATCGAGTCGCTGCCCAACAGCTCCTCTTTACTCCAACCAATCATGTGGCAGAACGCGGCGTTGACCTCGGTGATGCGATTCTCGAGGTCCGTCAACATCATCGGCGCCATGTTGTCATCGAAGGCGTGGCGAAAGCGTTCCTCACTCTCCGCCAGCGCCGCGGCGGCCCTGAACTGCGCTTGACGGACGCGTCGGTTCACGTCAGGGTCGGTCACGTCCTCCTCATCGAAGGCCAACACCGTCCACGAGTTTCCGTTGAGCGCCAGTGAGAGTAGCGACGCGGTCACGACTCTCGTTCCCTCACTCGTTCGCAGATTAACGTCAAGATCGAATTGGACCCCCGATCCAGCGTCTTCATCGTGACGACGACCACTCGACTCCTTGTGGCGCGGCGGCCACTCGCCGATGATCTCCTCGACCCGTCGACCAACGAGATCAGCGGGAGCACGTTCCAGCATCCTGGCGACCGCGTCACTCACGTACCCGACGACACCGAGATAGTCCACGATCAAGACGTCCTCTGGCAGGACGCCCAACGTGCGACGCCACGACGCCGAACGTTCCACCGAGTTGCTCACACGCCCACTTTCGCCGGTTGCGCCTGTCGAATGACTGAGGTCAACTTACAAACTCAGGCCGCCAAAAAAGCGCGAAACGTGAAGAACGGAGGGGGTTTAACAGTCAATTAACATTTGGCGAAGAGACCGCTCCCGCGTCGATGACCAGGAACGGTCGCGGGACGACTTACTTCTCGGCGAAGTACGCCTTCATCGGGTCGAAGTAACTCTTCTGCCACCCGCCGTCTTCGTAGCCCAACTGGTCGCTGGGTACGTTGGAGTGTCGCACCGTCACGAGTGTGCCGTCGTCGTTGCCGTCCAAGATGACTTCAATCAGCGAGTCCTGGTGTTCATCGGTAAAGTTCGCCGAGCGCCAGGACTGGACGATCTTGCTGAAGGGCACCGCTTCGAGCGTGGTGCCGTGAATGTAGCCATCCCACGCGTCAAAGTCGCCGCCCACCGCGGGGTCAACGTGTGCGGGCGAGCCCGTCATCGCGCTGTGGCCGTCACTCGAGAGCCACGTTTCATAGATCTCTTTGGGCGAGGCGGGAATCTCATCGGAGACTGCAAAGTCGTAGGTCATCGTCGATCCTTCCCGGCCGCAACCCAGGCGACGCCGCGACCGATCGTCATCCTAGGCAGGAGAAGACTACGTCGCTGGGGCGGCGGTGTTCACTCGGTAAAGGCTTCGAAACTCCTAGGTCGGCAACACCCGGTCGCGAATGGCGTCAATCCACTGATCGGCCGCCACGCGCGCGGCGGCGACCTCTCGACGACGATCCGACGCGCCTTCCCCGGTGACGGGATACGACCCCAGAAACTTCACTCGGGCCAAGTGGGCCTGCAAGTCACTCAAGCAGTCGGCCACCACGTCGTCGGCCACGTGGCCTTCGAACTCGATCACGAAGCAGTAGTCCCCCAGTCCACGCTTAGTGGGGCGACTCTCAAGTTTCGTTAGGTTCAAGTCACGTGCCGCGAAGCGGCCCAGGATGGCGTAGAGCGTTCCCGGACGGTCCGCGTCTTGGAAACAGACGATGGTCGTGCGGTCGTGACCGGTGGGAGCAGCCACGTGGTCACGACCCACTAACACGAAGCGAGTCGAGTTGTCGGGGTGGTCTTCGATGTCGGAGGCGACGACCTGTAGCCCGAAGAGCTCGCCCGCGAGGGCCGATCCCACGGCCCCCCAGCGCTCGTCCGACTCGGCCACGTCGCGCGCGGCTTGCGAGGTAGAAGTGGTCTGGACCGAGGTAAGACCCTGCTCGTGCAGAAAACCCCGAACTTGGGCTAGGGCGTGGACGTAGCTGCGAACAGTCTCGATCTCGCCGAGCGAGACGCCCGGGCGAGCCAGCAGGTGGAGATGTATCGGCAAGACGATCTCTTGGAGGATGACCAGATCGTGGTCAAAGACGAGCCCGTCGATGGTCGCCGAGACTGTTCCCTCGAGGGCGTTTTCGAGGGGTACGAGGCCCCGATCAATCGAGGCGTCGGCGACGGCGCCTAGGAGATCCTCTAGTGAGACGAAGGCGACCGGCTCGACCCGCTCCAGAGTCACGACGGCTTCGTGGGAGAACGAACCTTCCGGACCGAGATAGCCGACGCGGGCGTTTTCCATGACGGGATGCTACTTGCCCTGCTCAGAGGGACCTGTCGGAGCGGCCTTTGCAAGATCGTTTGAGGCCGTACGATGGCAAGGGACCAAAATCGAAAGGGAGTGCAATGGGGCACGAAATGTTTGACTTCGACGCGGAGCTCGCGGACAAAGTCTTCGCCTACTGCCGCGAACGTCTCGAGATGGATCCCGTGCCACTCGACTACGGCAGCCTCATGCATATCCCCATGGACAAGATCGACGGACTCATTACGCCCGAGGGCCGCGACGCCGACGCCGTCATCGAACTCTTTCGTGACACCCTGGCCCCGGCCGTTGTCTCCATCGACTCTCCCGGCTTCTTGGCCTTCATTCCCAACGCACCCACCAAGAACTCCTTGCTCTTCGACATGGTGGTGGCCTGCTCGGGGCTGAACGGCACCAGCTGGCTGGAGTCGAGCGGGGTCGTGGTCGCGGAGAATCAGGCACTCGCGTACCTGGCCGATACCGCCGGTCTCCCGAGTGGCGCAAACGGCGCGTTCGTCTCGGGCGGTTCGATGGGCAACCTCTCCTCGTTGACGGTGGGGCGTGACGTCGGACGCGCCAAGCGGCCGAACGTCGATCCGCGCGACGTACGCTTCGCCATCTCGGCCGACGCCCACTCCAGTATCGGCAAGGCCCTACACGTCTTGGCGGTCGACGCCCTCGTCGTGGCGACCGACGACCATCGCTTCACGCGAGGGGCCCTGGAGGCGGCGCTCGCCCACGACCCGCACCCCGAGAATGTGGTGGGTATCGTGGCCACGGCCGGCACCACGAACGCCGGCATCGTGGACGACCTCGAGGGTCTCGGCAGTTACGCGCGTGAGCACGACCTCTGGTTTCACGTCGACGGTGCCTACGGCGGGGCGGCCATCTTCTCCCCGACGCATCGTCACCTTTTCGAAGGCATCCGACACGCGGACAGTTTCATCGTCGATCCCCATAAGTGGCTCTTCGCGCCGCTCGACTGTTGCGCTTTGATCTATCGCAACCCCACGGTGGCCCGAAAGGTCCTGGCCCAGCAGGCCAGTTACCTCGACGTCCTGCACGAAGGGGACGACCAGCACTACGAGTGGAACCCCTCCGACTTCGGTATCCACCTCTCGCGCCGGGCGCGCGGCCTCCCCTTTTGGTTCTCGTTGGTGACGAACGGCTCGGCGGCCTACGAAACGGCGGTCCAACACGCCATCGATTTAGCCCAACGTACCGAGGCCCTCATCAACGAGAGCGACTATCTCGAGATGGTTCGTCCCTCCAGCCTCTCCATCGTCCTCTTTCGCCGTAAGGGCTGGGGCGCACAGCGCTATGGCGAGTGGAGTCAAGAACTTCTCCGTCGTCAGATTGCGTTCGTTACTCCCACCAAGTGGGAAGGTGAAACGGTCGGGCGCCTCGCCTTCTTACACCCCAATACGACCGACGAGATGGTGCACCACATTCTCGACTCGATGCGGGACTAACGCCGGAGCAGAGGGTCGCTCGGATCGCGGGTGCTCTCCCCGCGTTCTTTGCGACGACGCCACGCCACGCCGCCGAGGGCCTCCAGTACCAGGCGATTGCCCAGGTAGGCGGTGATCTCGGCGTGGTCGTACGGCGGCGATACTTCCACCACGTCCATCCCCGCCAACGGGACGCTCATGGCGATCCGTCGCACGGCGTCTAAAAGTTGTCGGCTCGAGAGACCGCCCGGCTCGGGGGTGCCCGTGCCGGGGGCGGCACCGGGGTCGACCACGTCAACGTCGACCGAGAGAAAAACGACGTCACAGTCGTCGAGGGCGATGGCCATCGCCTCGTCGAGGACGTCGTCCAGGCCGCGTGACACGATCTCTCCCATCTCAAAGGAACGCATTCCCTGAGCGGCCATCCAGTCCAGGGTCTCAGGCTCGGGCCAGTAACCGCGTAGTCCGATCTGTAAAAAGCGGTCCCCGCGGCACGCCCCCGATTCGATGAGTCGCCTCATGGGCGTGCCGTGCCCGTAGAGCGAACCCATCTGACTCTCGCCGGTGTCGGCGTGGGCGTCGAAGTGGATAACCGACACCCGTCCGAACCCGACGTGGTGGGCGATACCCGTGACGTCGGGCAGCGCGATGGTGTGATCGCCACCCAGCACGATGGGGATGACGTTCTGTTTGGCGACGGCGCTCACCCGGTCTTCGAGTCGTCGGAGCGATAACTCGGTCTCGCCCGATGGCATCTCCACGTCACCGAGGTCAACCACGGCCAGGTCCGACAGCGGATCGACTCCTAGGGCCAAGCTCGGGCGAAGTCCGTCGTGAGGCAGGTAGTCGGTCGTGCGCATGGCCTGAGGTCCGAATCGACACCCCGGGCGATGCGACGTGCCGCCGTCAAACGGTGCGCCGATGATGACGGCCGCCGAGTGGCGCCACCGTTCCACGTCGATGGGGTCAACGGCCGGCACACCCAAGAACGTGGCGTCGGGACCGTACAGGTTACCGATACGCGCCACTACCCACCCGTCGAGGCCTGTTCATGCCGATATGCCGTTGAGCGCTTTGGCTACTTCGTCGAAGTGGCGCGTCCACACCGAGAGGTGACCCTCGCTCTCATTGTGGTACACCCGCGCCGTCGTGATATGGCTGGCTAGCCACGCCCCGTGCGTCGGTGGGACCATGTGGTCGTGATCACCGTAGAAGATCTCGACGGGGACGTCGATCGCGGTGGGATCGAAGCCCCAGGGCTTCAAGAAAGCGACGTCGTCGTCGAAGAAGCCACGCCAGCTTTCTACGAAGGCGTGGGTGGTGGCGTCCACGAAACTCGACATGGTGAACGGGTCGCCGAGAACCTCTCTATCGGGCTCGCTCAGGAGTTCGCCGAAGGTGTCGAATGCGCTGTCGGCGTTCATCGCGGCCATCGACGCGCCAGCCGCCTCCATGGCGGCTTCGTACGCCGGCCCCCCCTCCTTGGCCCGAGCGAACTCCTCGACGTTCTCGGGGGCCATGCCTTCGGTCCAGTCGACGTCGACGTCGACGGGTACGACACCCGCTAAGGACACCGCGCCGCGACAGCGCGGCGTGTCGAGTGCGGCGCAGGCCAGCGAGTGAGGTCCGCCGCCGGACCAACCGAGGGCGGCGTACCCGGAGCGCTCGAAGGCATCGAGCGCGAAGCCTGTGTCGTCCACGACCGACGCGATGGCGCGCCCTTCTCGACGCGACGAGCGACCGTAGCCGGGTCGCGACAGCGTCACCATGAAGAAGTTCCCGTGCTCCAGGAGTGGTTCGAAGGACGTCAGCGTTCGCACTGATCCGGGTGAGCCGTGGTGCAAGAACACGGTCAAACCCGCGGGGTCGCCCGCGGCGGCCACTTCTAAGACCCGCCCGTCGGGCAGATCCACGAGTTCTTCTCGGTACTCCACGGCCCTCCTCTCGAATGGTGTCCCTCGACTCAATAACCTACGCTGAACTCATGACTCGTCGCATCAGCGCCACCCGCACCATTCACGCCCCGGCGAGCGCGATTTTTGATCTGCTGGCCGACCCTCGCCAACACGTGCGACTCGACGGTTCGGGGGCCATCAGCCAGTTGAAGTCCTCCCCTGAACGTCTCTTTCTGGGCGCCACGTTCGCCATGCACATGAAGGACTTTGGCGTGCCCTACGTAACCAACAACGTGGTCGTCGACTTCGTTGAGAACAGATCCATCGCGTGGCACCACTTCTCGCGGTTCACCTGGCGCTACGACCTGAGTGAGACCGACGGCGCGACCACGGTAACGGAGTCCTTCGACTACTCGCCGCCCTGGGGAGTGTTCATCATCCCCCTCGGCTTTCCGAAGCGAAACGAAGCGGCCATGCAGAAAACCCTCGAACGACTCGAAGCGGCCGTTACTTCGTAATCGTCAGCGCCACCCCGTCATTGAGAATCTCCACCCAGGTCTGGCCCGGGGTGAGCAGAATCGTCGAGCCGGCGGCGTCGTGATACTGGATGATGTCAGCCTTGTTGGGCCCCCGCGTCCAGGTGCCCGTAATCTCGCGTCCGTCTGTGAAGACGTCAGCCGTCCCCGACCCTTGTAGGTCGGCGTAAGAGTTCTCGGTTCCGATCCCGTTGACGTAGTTGACGTACATCACCACCACGTTCTGCGGCGACTCGCGCTGACCGGTGCCGGTGACGTCGGGATTACCGAAGAGCGTACGGTCCCACGAGAGGGTGGCCGTGTCCCAGGTCCAGGTCACCGGATAGATGCTCGGAAAGGGTACGACGAAACGAGCCACCTTCGGCCCGACCACCTTGTCGGTGGCGCTGCGGTACTGGAACAGTGCGGGGGGCGGTATCGGCGCCGCCTTAAAGGCGAAGAGCGAGGACGCTATGGCGAAGAGGTTGTGCGGAGCCTCCAGGGCGTTATCGCGAAACATGGCGGCGCCGGCCTGCGTCTCATTGACCAACGTCAACGAGGGCACCGTCTCGATGGAGTCGACGGCGTAGGGGGCGCCGCCGGAGTACGCGAAGATCCCTCCGAGGGGCCACACGACCTGCGTGTCGGTCGGACGGACCGAGCGAACGGGTCCTACTTTGGCGGGCGCCTGCGAGTTGAAGATGGCCGCCAGTCGCGTGATTCCGCCGTTGACGATCTCTTCGTAAACGACGTCCGCTTCGTTGATACCCCACTGCGGCAACGCTTGCGGGGTGTTCTCCACCTTGATGGTGAGAGCCGGTCGCGTCAGCGCGGTTCCCGAGGGATCGGGAAGCCCCGTCAAGGGCGCGTTGGGAGCCGGGAGTGTGGTGGTGGTCGTCGTACTCGTCGTCGTGGGACTCGCGCTCTTGGTCGTCGTGAAGTGATACGCGGCGAATCCGCCGGCCGCGAGGACGACGAGTACCGCCAGAGTGATCACAAGCCTGCGCATCAGTCCAACTTAGTAAACGACATTTTTACGAAGTGGGCAATGACCCCGTGTTGAGGAGATTCTTAACGATCACCGTGTGGGGTAGTTGCGTGTAGGGACTCAGATGCTCCGAGCCCTCTACGACACTCCAACCGGTCGCGAGATAGAAACCGAGCGCGGTGTCGCGCGCGTTCGCCCACAACTGCTGCGCTCCCCGCGCCGCAAGTTCGCCCTGCGCGGTCGCCAGAACCTGCGCCCCGTATCCGGACCCCTGGACGTCAAAGTCCGTGGCCATGTAGCGCAACTGGTACGAGACGAGATCTTTCTGCAGCGGCGCCTCAGCGGGATAGAAAGAGGCGCTCACCACCAGGCGACCACTCAGGAAACCGCCTAGGTGCAGCGACGTGGCGTCGCTGTCGCGCGGGTCGTCGACACTCGCCCCCGGGTCGTTTCCGCGCAGAACCCGACGTCGAAGTTCGTAGAGCACCGGCGCCTTCACGGGTGTCACGACCAAATCAGTGTTGGACAAGAGACCGCCTCATGGTGATGAGCTGAAGAGTACGATCGCGCTCCATCGAGAAGCGCTCGCCCGTTGCCACGAAGCCCATCTTCTGATAGAAAGCGCGCGCCCGTTCGACACTCGTGGTGACGTGGAGGTATAGGTCGCTCGCACCCTCGCCCTTCGCCCAGGCGCTGACCGCCTCCATCAAGCGAGGCGCGACCTCGCTGCCTCGGGCCGCGGGCGTCACGTACATTCCGTAGAGCCAATACGTGTCAGGGTGCTGGTCATTGAACCCGCCCGAGGCCATACCGAGTACCTCTCCGTCGCGCGCGGCCAGCCAATAGCGACTCTCCGAGACCATTGCCTTCCAACGGCGCGCCGAGTAGTCGACGGTTCCTTCGTAGGTCGAACCGTACGCGTCGGGGGTGTCGGCGAGTGCCTCCAGTCGAATCGCCCGAAGAGCAGCCCAATCGTCGGCGGTCGCGCGCCGAATGACCAGTTCACTCTCACCAACATCGTCGTGTGAGTGGGTCGTGCTACGACGCTTCATCTCTTAACTGTTTCCTCTCGTTCGCGGCTTTCATCACAACTGCTCTACTCCGTCTCCCGGTGAGGCCTCTCGTGGCGGCAGACGAGCAGAGTAGATGGAGTATCCGTCGACCTGTCGGACGATGAGCGTGGCGATCACCGTGGCCGCCATCATGGGGACCGCCAGGTTAAACCCGCCGTGGGTGAGCTCCAAGACCAGCACCAGGCCAGCGAGGGGGGCCTGCATCACCGCACCAATCATGGCGGCCGCTCCGACCAACGCGAAGGCGCCAGTCGGCGAGCCCGGCCAGAGGTGGATCCAGAGGTCCCCGAGGAACCCGCCCAGCAGGGCACCGGTGGCGAGGAAGGGCGTAAAGACACCCCCGGCTGCGCCGCTGCCAAGAGTGAGCGCCGTCACCAAGGGTTTGAGAGCGAAAAGTGCAAAGAGGAGGCCCGCGCCGGCCGCACCCAAGAACGCTTCGTGGGCCATGTCTTTGCCGTTGCCGAAGAGTTGCGGATAGTGAAGGCCCAGCAACCCCACCGCCAAAAAGGCCGCCGGCATGGCCCAAAAAATATGGGCACCCTTGGCTCGGTGATACGAGACCCAACCGATGAGCCGGATGTAGACCAGGGAGAGTCCACCAACGACTCCACCCGCCAGAAGTGACCACACCATGATCGACGCCGTGAAGCGGTAGTTGGGAATGTCGGGGTAGGTCGCGCCATTCGGCAGGTAGATCCAGGCGACGGCCGTTGCGATGAACGACGTGGCCAAGGCGGGGAAGACCACCGGAAGAGTGAAACTCCCGAAGAGAACCTCGGCCGTAAAGAGCGCGCCCCCGAGAGGCACGTTGTACACCGCGGCCAGACCGGCGCCTCCTCCGCAGGCCACCAGGAGACGCTTTTGCGCGGAGCTGAGATTGAACCAGTGGGCAAGGAGTGATCCCGAAGCTCCTCCCATCAACTTGGGTGCCGCCTCACGCCCCACGGAGGCTCCCATGCCGATTACCACTTCTGAGGTCAGCGAGGTGAGCAGGCTCCGCCGCAGAGAGAGTTCTCCGTCGCCGGCCCACAGAGACTCGTCGATCTCGGACTTTTCGCGCTTGAGGTAACGACGAATCAAGTACCACGAGGTCGCTCCGATCGCGCTGGCGATAAGGAGCGACGCGACGCGACGCTCACCGGACGCCGCGGCGACAGCGTTTTGGTAACTCCCGGAGTGGTAGTGAAAAGCGAATCGCTCAGCCAGGGCCAGGATCCACATCAAGAGATCGCCGAAGAGACCCGCCGCTATTCCGGTTAAGACCACAGCGACCCAGAACCGTGGCGTCAGTCTCGTGTCGCCGTCGTGGGTGACGTTGGGTTGCTCCATCGCGCCACGACCCGACGCAATCCGGCGCTTGATGAGCGGCGGCGGTATCCGTATGCGTTCACTCTCGCCGCGGGACTTACGCACCTGAACCCTCACCTTGGCTGACCGAAGCCAGCGTAGTGCTGGGTCACGCTCGTTTCGGCGCCAAAGGCCCTTACTCCACTAGAAGTAGTGGAGTGACGTCACACGTCGGTGAGATTGAGCGGTCCCTCACCGAAGTCGCGTTCCGGCGAGTCGTCCTCGAAACGTCGGCGGGGAATCAGAGTGCTCCAGGGCTGTTGACTACGTCCGACCAGCCCACGCGCCAGTGGCGTCCGAGCGGCCAGCGCGCTGAACAGCCATCCCACCAAATACGTAACGATCACCGCCAAGATCGTCATCACTAACCACGGCACGGTGTGAAGGAGATTCAACTTCTGCGCCCAGCGATGGAGCAGCAAGATCCAGATCAACTGAGAGACGTAGATCCCGTACGCCGCCTCCGAGCCTGAGGCGATGATGGAGCGAGTACGAGGGCCACGAGCGGGACTGACGAGATAGACCCCCAAGAGATAGACCGCCACGATGGCGCCCACGTCGTAGGGCAGCACGGCGGCGGCGAAAGGGTCGCCACCAGGCACCACGATGGCCGGAAATCCGTGCGTGTGCTCGGCAAAGTAGTCGATGATGATGGGAATGGCGCCCGCCACGACGGTCCAGGCGATGAGCGCGCGCCAGTGCTGAACGACCCAGTCGTGAAAAGTTTCCAAGTAAAACGCGACCACGACGCCGCCGAGCAAGTACAGCGGGTAAAAGACAACGAGTCGGGTCTCGAGCTTGGATGGCATCACAAAACCCAGCCACCCCCGGCGCACCAGGTAGGTAAAAAGAAACTGCGCCACGAGAGCGCTAAAGACGACGTAGAGGTGCGACTTCGGGTAGCGGCGGAGAAGCCAGAAGACGAGAGGAAAGATGACGTAGAACTCAAGGAGGACGAGCAAGAAGTACAGGTGGTAGTAACCCGTCGCCAAGTTGAAGAGAAGATTGTGCAGCCCAGCGCGGGAGAAGATCGCCGACCCAGGCACGCGCAAGTACGGAAAGCTCGAGGAGTTTTGCGCACTAGCCACGGGCCAGTAGATCAACGTCCACACCAAGTACACGAGTCCGACCGCCATGAAGCGGCGCTTCCAATACTGCACCAGGGGCACGTGAGTTCGGTCACGATAGCTGTAGGTCAGCATGCACGCGGACACAAAGAAGAAGGCGTCGCGCGAGAAGTGGGTCAGCGTCAACATTCCCGACGCCAAAAGACTGATCGACAGTGGCGAGAAGTAGATGAGGGCGTGAGTGGAGATGACCGCCGACTGCTTGATCGGACGCATGGCGTCCACGTGATCAAGCCGCTGTCGAGTCCCGCTCGGAGGCGCGTCTGCGGCTGAACTCATTTTCTTCCTTGACGAGAGTGGTGTCGGGGACGCCTCACGTAAGGCTAGAGGCGCTCTTCGTGCGCGACAATGACGGCGCCGTCACGAAAGAGCCCTTTGCGTACCTTGCCCGTCGGCAGCAAAGGGAAAGCGTGCGCGAACTTCACCGAGACCGGTCGCTTGGCTTTGGGAAAGGCGGCGAGGCTTCGCTGACGGAGTCGGGTCACAAGGGCCGCGAGCTCCTGGGAGTCGTCCAGCAGCGAGGAGGGATCAGGCTGCACGTAGACCACGGGGACCTGGCCAAAGACGTCATCGGGCTCGCCGACCACGGCGACCAAGGCCACGCCCTCGACGTCGATGAGGGCGTTCTCGATCTCTAAGGGATAGACCTTCTCTCCTCCTCGATTGATCACGTCATCCGATCGACCCACGATAAAGAGATAGCCGTCATCGTCGAAATAGCCCAAGTCGCCGGTACGAAGCCACCCCTCGGCGTCGAACCGATCGTCATAGCCCGGGCTTTCGTAACGAGAGATCACGGTCGAGCCCTTGATCTCAATCTGACCGATGGTCCTCTCGCCGGCGGAGGATGCCACTTCGTCCGCGGCAACACGAACCTCCACTCCGACCGGCAGGCCCACGGACCCGGCCTTGCGCACCCCCTCCAAGGGATTTACGCAGATCTGGCTCGCCGCTTCGGTCATGCCGTAGGACTGGATGATTGGGACCTTGGTGGTCTCTTCGAATCGCTCAAAGAGGGTGGGCGACAGCGGAGCCGAGGCGGAACGCACGAATCGAACGCGCGCGGGCACGCGCTCGCCATCGTCAAGGTGTACCAGTCGAGCGATGATGGCGGGCACCGCGTTGATCCAGGTGACGTCGAAGTCCTCGACGATCTTCCAAAAGCCCGTGCGGTGAAAGGTGTCGTCAAGGACCAGGGATGATCCCGCGATCAAGGTCGCCAACAGTCCCACCACTTCGGCGTTGACGTGCCATAGCGGCAGGGAGTTAAAGCCCCGATCGCCCGGGTCCAGGTGGTTGTGTCTGGCGATGAGCGTCGCAACGTCGAGCAGGTGCGACGTGGTGAGGGCCACCACCTTCGGTTCGCCGGTGGTACCGGACGACGAGAGGATGACACCTCCTTCGCGCTGTTCGAGTGTCGGCGGTTGAGACGACGGTGCGTCGGCGGTGGGCCGAGTCACGTCGAACCAGGCCACCGCGTCGGACTCGACGGCGCGGTCCGACACGATGGCGCACAGCGAGAGCGCCCGCGCTCGATCTTCGACGCGGTCCATCCTCGTCGCCGAGAGTGAAGGATCCATCGGCGCCACCCATACTCCCGCGCTTAACGCGGCGAGAAACCACTGGGCGAAAGCGATGGGATCATCGAGCAGAAGCGCGATCCGATCGCCCGAGCCCACTCCCCACGTGCGTAGCCGAGAGACTTTAGAGACCACTTCGGCCTGAAGACCTCCGTAGGTCAGCACGCGAGAACCACGGGCCTCTAAAAGGTAGGAGGCCGCGGGCCCGGCCGCGGCTTGGTTAGAGATCAGCGAATCGAGTCGGTGACTTTCGACGCCGAGGGTTGGAGCAGCCATGGTCGATCTACTCAGTACATCATTCGATGGTCAAAGTAGTACTTGAACTCGAGCAGATTGGACGAGGGGTCACAGATAACGAAGGTCTGATGAACCTCGACTCGTCCCTCAAAGCGCAAGCTGACGTCACTGTAAAAGGGAACGCCTCGCTGTTGACAGAGTTGGTAGAACGCGTCGAAGTCCCCCTGTTCGCGAAAGGTGACGCCGAAGTGTCGCGGATACATGGGCAACTCGCTCATCGGGACGGGAGTCTCCGGCCCCGGCGAAAGGTGGCAGACCAGTTGATCGCCAAAGAAGTCCAGCGTCACGCGGTCGTCGTAGCGGCGGGCCAACTTGCAGCCCAGTTGCGACACATAGAAAGCCACGGTGTCGTCGAGGTCGTAGGCAGGAATCGCTAGATGAAATACGTCTCGGCTTTCCCTCACGAGATCTCAGTCGAAGTCGTGCCGGCCCGGCTCGAAGCTGAGCAGCGTTTCGCTACGCAGACCGAGACGGATCGTCTCTAGAGGAATAATGTCCGACGCCGAAATGTTCCCCAGGTTGACGTCGGAGCCCACTCGCTGGACAAAGTACGTCTGAAGCTCCGTGGACGGTGCCTCGAAGAGCAGGCGGCGGTGGTCGATTTTTGCGCTCAAGATCTCTTCGATGAGCCCGTAGCGAAGCTCTCCGTTCGATCGACAGATTCCGCCTTTGCCGCCCTCGCGCGTCTCCAACGTCACCAGAACGGCCCCCGCGTCCAGATCGGCCCGAATGTACTTAATCCACTGATTCGGGGCCATGGTGTCTGAGGTGGCCTGGTCCTTCGAGCCAACTTCCGAGATGACTTGAAAGTCCTCCGACAGTCTCTTGACGTATTCGGCTTTGTCGTCGTTGGTGATATCGATGGTGCCGTTGGAGACCTCGACGTACTGACAGCCGTACCCTTCACAGAGGCGCCGAAACTCGTCGAAGCGATCTTGGAGAACGTACTTTTCGAAGAGAGTGCCACCGAGGTAGAAGTCGACTCCCGCTTCTCGCACCACGTCCAATTTCACGGTGAAGTTCTTCGTGACGACCGAGGTACCCCATCCGAACTTCACGAAGTCGATGTGCTCGCCGTGGCTCTCGATGAGATCGGCGAAGTGGCGACCGGGCAAGCCTTTGTCAATGATCATCGTTAGACCAACCGTCCGCGGCTTCACGGCTCGCGGCGGCAGTAATAACGACATTGAAGAAATGTTACAAGTGAAGCACTTACTACTTTTGAGGATCGCATGCTGATCGATCAAGAACTTTCAATCAAACATTGGCTTTACCTCGTCGGTCTCGTTGCGGGTACTTTTGGAATCTCCTGTGAATCACGTTTAGGCATCACGCGAGTGAGCACGAAGTCGCTTCGCGACACGCGAGAGACGTGTACACGGCGATCGGTATCGTTGACGTCGTGTCCGTCACCCCTTCGCGAACGTTTCCAATCACCGTCGTACGTCATGGCGAGACCGAGTGGAATGAGCGACGCATCATCCAAGGCCATACCAACTCCTCGCTGAATGAGACGGGTCGCGAACAGGCCCGCGCCCTCGCAGATACCTTGCGGGACTTGGGTTTTGACCGCATCGTCACCAGCGACTTGGACCGCGCGCGAGAGACCGCCCTCATTATCGGCGAAGTGCTGGATCTACACCCCGAGAGCGACCCGTTACTTCGCGAACGAAGCTTCGGAGAGTACGAAGGTCGACCAACCGACGACCTGTCGAGCGATCTCACCGGCATCGAAGACAGCGTGTACGTCAATCCCGACGCGCGGCCACCGGGGGGTGAGTCCTTTCGCGATGTCGTCTCAAGAGCTCAACACTTCCTCCAGCGGGCCGACGACGAGTGGCCCTCCACTCGACTCCTGGTGGTGACGCACGGTGGGATGGTGCAAGCTCTCCGAGCAGCGACGTCGAGTCGTCCCCTGGAGGGAACGTTGTGGTTCCGCGTCGGCAACTGCACCACGTGGACGATCTAACTCGTTCACCCTTGCTCGAGTTCACCTCTCCAACTACTCCCGCCTGGCGTTTGTAGCCTCGACTCATGACGTGGCCTGCCGCTGAGGTCTTCATCGACGAAGAACTCGTCCGCACTCTGATCGAGTCGCAGTACCCTCAGTTCGCCCACCTGCCCTGCCGTCAAGCGGGTGAAGGCTTTGACAATTCACTGTGGCGCCTCGGCGAGGAACTGGTGGTGCGCCTTCCTCGACGGGAGGTCGGCGTCGAACCTATCCTGCGCGAGTTGCGCTGGCTCCCCGTGATCGCGGGTCGCGTGACTTTGAAGACTCCTCTGCCGCACTTGCCGGGCGAAGCGACCGAGCAGTACGCGTGGCCGTGGCTGATTGCGCGTTGGGTCGACGGCGTGCCCGGTGATGAAGTATCTCCGGACGATCGCGGACGATCGGCCACGGCCTTGGCGACATTTTTGCGCGAGATCCACGTCATCGCACCGCCGGACGCGCCCGCGAACCCTTTTCGGGGTGGTCCGCTTCGAGACCGGTCGTCAACGTTCGAGGCGCGCGTGCTTGACGTCACGGAGGTAGTCGATCTTTCCGCTACACGCGAGATCTGGACTCGCTGTCTGAAGGCGGCTCCTTGGGACACGGCGCCGCTCTGGCTGCACGGAGACCTGCACCCCGGCAACACGCTCTATCAAGATCACCAACTCGTCGGCGTCGTGGACTTCGGCGACCTCTGCGCGGGTGACCCCGCGACTGATCTGGCCGGTGGGCTGATGGCCCTCCCCTTTGAGGCGCTGGATGAGTTTTTCTCTACCTACGGCCCCCTCGACGACGCGACGCTGTGGCGAACGGTCGGATGGGCCACCCACTTTGGTGTCCTGATGACCTCCCTTGGCCTGTTGTCGCACCCTAGTTATCTCGCCGTGGGGCGCCTCTCGCTCGACAACGCGGCGCGGTTGGCCGCCGCCCTTTGACGAGCCCGTCGCGCGACTCGTTCGCCACGGGGTCCGTGAGTCGTCGCGGGGCTCGGGAGTAGTTTCTAAAAAGGAGGATCCGTGGCGACGTCGCGAGTGTATGTAGAAGTGGGCAAGAAATCGGTGTTCGCCGTCTCTTTGGAGTGGCCCGGCTGGTGTCGCCGGGCCAGGACCGCCGACCTCGCCCTCGAGTCTCTTCACGCCTACCGCGATCGCTACGCCCGTATCCTCAGCATCCCCTTTAGCCCTGGTCCGTTCACAATTGTCGGCTCAGTACAAGGCAACGCCACTACCGATTTCGGCGCGCCTGATGCACGCGGACCCTGGGACGACGAAACACTGAGCCCGACGGAACTTTCGCGACAGATCACCGTCTTGCAAGACTGTTGGAACTACTTCGACGTAGTAGTCGATAACTCATCGGCGACCCTGCGCAGAGGTCCTCGGGGAGGCGGTCGCGATCGCGACGCCATTGTCGATCACGTGCGAGAAGCCGAGCGGTCGTACTGTTCGCGCGTGGGGTTCAAGGTCGCGCCACGAACCCCTTGGGACGAACAGCGCGATGTCGTCGTAACAACCTTGAAAGCCACGACGCCCCACGCCAAGTGGCCCGTCTCCTACGCGCTACGACGTATCGCCTGGCACGTGGTCGATCACGCCTGGGAGATCGAAGACAAGAGCGACTGACTGGCTCGCGCCATTAGGCGAAGCGCAACTCCAGCACCTTCCCCGACTCGCCAAATCCCAGGCGCCGATAGAAGTCGAACGACGCCGTCGACGGGTGCACCATGAGGTAATCGAGGTCCATGGAGTGCGCCTCGTCGATGAGGAGTCGAACCAACTGCGTCCCGATCCCCGTGCCGCGCAGATCCGGACGCACGAACACGCTCTGCAACATGCCCGAGCGGCGTACGAAGCGACCGGGCCCCGGTATTCGATCGACCACGAAGAGCCAAGCGCAGCCACCGCGACATCATCGAGAAACGAGAGGTACCCCGTGTGGTTATGCCGGTGCTCGGCGTACCACCCACGAAACTCGCTCTCAAACTCCTCGAGGTCCCGGCCGCTCTCTGCCCCTTCATCCACTCGCCACCGGTAGCGCAGGGCGGCGAGCGCAGGAAGATCCTTGTCCTGAGCACGAGCGATGATCACGTCACGGTCCACGCCCAAACGTTAGATGGAAGTGTCCCGGCGCGGCCGGGGCGAGACTCATCGCCGTACACTCGACTCATTACGGACCTCATCACCACCCCTTTCGGATTCTCCTCGACCGCGAGCGAGGTAGTCGCCGGACTCGATCTCTCGCTGCGACGAGCCGTGGTCACGGGCGGCGCCTCGGGAATCGGCGTGGCGACGGCGCGAGCCCTCGCGTCCGCAGGCGCGGACGTGACCCTCGCCGTGCGCGACGTCAACGCCGGCGAGGCTGTGGCTCATGAGATAGCGACCAGCACCTCCAACGATCGAGTGCACGTCGCGTGGCTCGATCTCACTGACCACGACTCGATTCGCTCCTTCGCCACGTCGTGGAGTGGACCCCTGCACATACTGGTTAACAACGCCGGCATCATGGCGGTGCCCGAACTGGAGCTCTCCTTTGAGGGCCACGAACTGCAGTTCGCCACCAATCATCTGGGGCACTTCGCGCTCACCACGGCGCTGCATCGATCGCTGGCCGCTGCGTTGGGCGCACGCGTCGTGTGCGTCAGTTCCAACGCCCATCAGTTGTCCGACATCGTCTTTGAGGACATCGATTACGAGAGTCGGTCCTACGACCCTTGGTCGGCGTACGGCCAGTCCAAGACGGCCAACGTGCTGCACGCGGTCGAGCTGACGAAACGATGGTCATCAGACGGCATCGTGGCGAACGCCCTCAACCCCGGGTCCATCCCCACCAACCTCCAGCGCTACTCGGGCGCGATGAGGACGCGGGACCGACTTAAAACGCCGGAGCAAGGCGCCGCCACGTCCGTTCTGCTGGCCGCTTCACCACTCGTAGACGGGGTGGGCGGGCGGTACTTCGAGGACTGCCATGAAGCGCCCGTGGTGAGCGAGTTCACCGACATCGGCGCTGGGGTGGCGGCCTACGCTCTCAACCCCGAGAGTGCCCAACGGCTCTGGGATCGTTCCCTGGCTCTGCTCGACTGGTCCTGAGCCGATTCGCTACAGGGCGAGCGCCTGCGCTAAGTCGTCAATGAGATCGTCGAGATCTTCGATACCCACGCTGAGTCGAATGAGGCCTTCAGGCGGCTCCAGGAGTGAGCCGGCGACGGAGAGATGCGTCATGGCGGAGGGTAACTCGATCAGACTTTCGACCCCGCCCAACGACTCGGCGAGCGTGAAGACCGTAGTCGACTCACAGACCTTCCTCGCAACGTCGACACCACTCTTCAGAGTGAAACTGACCATCCCACCAAAGTCGCTCATCTGCGCCGCCGCTACTTCGTGTCCGGGGTGGCTGGCCAGTCCGGGGTAGTACACCCGCTCGACGGAGGAGTGCTCGGAGAGAAAGGCCACGACCGCGCGGGCGTTCGCGCAGTGGCGATCCATACGAACGCCCAAGGTCTTCACACCCCGTAGTAAGAGGTAGCAGTCCAGTGGCCCCGGCACGGCCCCGATGGCGTACTGATGAAACTTCAACTTCGAGGCGAGTTGGTCGTCGTTCGTCGCGACGAAACCCCCCAACACGTCGGAGTGGCCCCCGATGTACTTGGTGGTGGAGTGCACCACGACGTCCGCCCCGAGAGCCAGAGGTTGCTGCAGGTACGGGCTGGCAAACGTGTTATCAACGACCAGCAGTGCTCCGTGTTGGTGGGCCGCCGTCGCTAACGCGGCGATCGAGACGACGTGGAGCAGCGGGTTGCTCGGCGTCTCTACCCAGACCATCTTGGTCGTGTCGGTGAAAGCCGCTTCAAGAGAGTCCGGATCGTCCAGCTCGACGGCGTCAACTTTGATCCCCCACTCGCCGAAGATGCGCGTCAGCAACCGATAGGTGCCGCCGTAGGCGTCACGGCCCAACAGGACGTGATCGCCCGGCGACAGCGTTCGAAAGAGAGCATCCTCCCCCGCTAATCCGGACGCAAAGGCGACACCGTGCTGAGCCCCTTCGAGATTGGCGAGGCAGGCCTCGAGCGCGGCTCGCGTGGGATTGTCACCGCGCGCGTAGTCGGCGAACTTGACAACCCCTACGGCGTCTTGCGCGTAGGTCGAGGTCAGATAGACGGGCGGGTTGACCGCGCCGGTCAAGGGGTCTGGTTCGGAGCCGACGTGAATTGCTCGGGTGTTAAAGCCGTTCACTTTTCACTCCTCTTTTCCAAGAAACTCAAGAGGTCGCTGCGCGTCAAGACGCCCACCGGGTGCCCGCCGTCGAGGATCAACACGCCCGCCGTGGTGCTGAGAAGCCGCGTCAACTGAGTGACGCTCATCCCCACCCCGACCATGGGCAGGGACGGATCAGCGATGTCTTTGACGCGGAGATCGAGAACGCTCGAGTCACGCGTGGTCGCTTCTAAGAGACCGAGCTCGCTCAGTGATCCCGTTACCTCCTTGGCCGCGAGCGGCAACTCGTCGGTCACCGTGACGAGAACCTGCGAGACATCCTTTTCTCGCATGACGGTAATGGCGTCGCGCACCAGAGTGTCCTCAGTGACCAGTACCAGATCGGCCAAACTGTCGTTCTGGCGCTCGATCTTCGCCTCCAACACGTCGCCCGCGTCCATCTCGTGGTGAGGACGAAGGAAGCCGTAGTCGGTCATCCACGTGTCGTTAAAGATCTTCGACAGGTAGCCCCGTCCCGAGTCGGGAATGAGTACCACCACCACCGCGTCCTCGGGGAGCGGCTGGGCAATGCGCAGCGCCGCCGCTACGGCCGTGCCACCCGAGCCGCCGATCAGAAGTCCTTCGCGTTGCGTCACCAGTCGGGCCATAGCAAAGGCGTCGGCGTCGCTGACGGCCACCACCTCATCGACCAGTGAGGGGTCGTAGTTCTTCGGCCAGAAGTCCTCGCCCACGCCTTCGGTGAGATACGGCCGTCCGGCGCCGCCCGAGTACACCGAACCCTCGGGGTCCGCGGCGATCACTTTGATGTTCGGGTTCTGTTCTTTGAGGTACTTACTCACCCCCGAGAGTGTGCCGCCTGTTCCGGCCCCGGCCACGAAGTGGGTGACCCGGCCTTTGGTCTGCTCCCAAATCTCCGGACCGGTCGTTTGGTAGTGCGCCAAGGGGTTATTCGGGTTGGAGTACTGATCGGGGCGAAAGGAGTTCGGCGTCTCTTTCGTCAGTCGCTCCGCCGTTGAGTAGTACGAGTCGGGGTGCTCGGGCGCGACCGCGGTCGGGCAGACCACGACTTCGGCCCCGTAGGCGCGCAGCACGTCGATCTTCTCGGGAGCCATCTTGTCGCTCATCACGAAGATGCATTTGTAGCCTCGATGGGCGGCCACGATGGCGAGACCGACCCCGGTGTTCCCACTGGTCGGTTCAATAATCGTCGAGCCTGGGCCTAAAAGACCGTCGCGCTCCGCCGCTTGAATCATGGTGAGAGCGGGGCGATCCTTGGAACTTCCTCCCGGATTAGTGGTCTCCAGTTTGGCCATGAAGTCACATCGGAGTCCGGCGCCGATCTGGCTCAAACGGACCATCGGGGTGTGTCCGATCAGCTCAATGGGGCTGTCGGCCACATCCATGTCGGGGTTCCGCACGACTCTTCATCTCCTTGGGCTCCGACCGGGCGAGCCACTACGTCTCGCCTTCACTCTAAAGGACGGCGGCGATTCCTCAGATTGAGACGCTCCGCCCTCGCATTTCGTGACTTCGCCCCCCTCACCTTCGTGGCGTCCCGTCGAGTGAATCTCTCGGCGATACTTTCTGGATGAGCGAAGAATCTCACGTTGACGTCGCGCTCCGTCAACTTTCGATCCAGGAGTCGATGGACATTTCTGCGGGCGTACGACCTCAGAGGGGCTGGGCCGAGGACTTTCCGCAACGGGGCGACCTCGCCGCCACTCGGTACACGTCGTCTCTGGCGGATGTGGAGCTACTCCCGTGGTCCGCCTCATGGCTAATCCTCGTCAACGGGCTCGTCGCGGGCACTATTGGATTCAAAGGCGCGCCCGCCGACGAGGAGTTGGAAGTCGGATACGGGGTCGTGCCCTCGTTGCAACGCCGGGGCGTCGCTACTAGAGCTCTGGCGCAACTGCTCGAGCTCGTTCGAGAGTACGACCTTCGGATCAAAGCGGAGACTTTGGCGTGGAACGTCGCCAGCCAACGCGTGGTGGAGAAGATGGGGTTCGTAGAGGTAGGGCGGCGAGGGACCAACGACGGGGGTGAGCTCATCGTCTGGCGTCGAGAACCGTCAGCGAGTTGCTAACACCTCCACATTCCCCACCAGAAAAATACCGTCCGGCGAGTCTGACCATCGAAGGAAGGCGTGAGAGATCTGCCTCAGTTCTTCGACCGAGGTCAATCCGTGCTCCACCCCCTGCCGAGCGAACTCGCTGTGGAGAACGCGGTCCGCCCACAGACTGCCCCACCACGACCGCTCGTCGAGACTTTGAAATATCCAGTTGGACGACGACACGATGAGACTCTCAAATCCGGCCGAGGTCACCCACGACTTGAGATAACGACCGGCGTTGGCCTCGGCGTGATTCGCCCCCGTGATCTCGTGGTACAACTCGAGCCACCGATCGAGAAGGGGGTCGTCGGGGGACCACACGAAGGTCCCGTAGTCGGCGTCGCGAACGGCGAGGGTGCCCCCGGGCCTCAACACTCGTCGCATCTCGCGAAGGGCCTCAACGGGCTTGGTTAGATGTTGAAGTACCTGATGCGCGTAGACCACGTCGAAACTGGCCTCCTCGAAGTTCAACCCGTACACATCGGCCACCTCGAAAGAAAGATGAGGTCGATCTCCCGTCGCGTACTGCGTGGTCGCCATCTCGATGATCTCCGCGGATATGTCTATGCCGACGGCGCGACCCTCACCGAGTCGGCCCGCGAGATCCGCGGTGATGTTGCCCGGCCCACAACCGACATCAAGCAGGGACATGCCGGGCGAGAGGTGAGGAAGGAGAAAACTGGCGGAGTTCTCGGCCGTCCGCCAGCGATGGCTACGCAGCACCGACTCGTGATGTCCGTGTGAGTAACGCTCGGTCGTCATCTCGAGAGGTTAACTGTTCGCCTCCGCGCTAAAGCCGAAACTCATACCTTGGAAGTTTTCTTCCAGTCGACGACGATGTCGCCGTACCGATCAACGTTGCCCCTTGTCGCTCGTAGAACGAGGCCGCAAACGGATCGGACTCGAGACGCAACCTCACGAAGCCGTGGTCGCGAGCCCGCCCCATGGCGTGCGCCAAGAGTGCCGCACCCACTCCCGTTCCCACGTGGGACGGCGCGACAAAGAGTGCGTCGAGCTCCGCCTCCTCTTCGCCCCTGGCCTTGACGACGTACACTCCGAGTGCATCATCGTGCTCATCGGTGGCGACGTACACATTTCCCGCCACGACGTCGCTCGCGTGCACCATGAGCTCGGGCCGACAGCGTTCCATGAAGGCGTCGTCGTAACCCCAGAATCGCTTGGACTCAAAGACGAGTTGGGTCAGCCTGGCCACCTCGTCACTTCTTGCCGGTCGTATCATCACTGCGGTTGTCATTGATCGGCTACGGGAACTACCACGGAATGGTGGCGAGGTGGCTGGCTGTCAACTCCCCGCCCTCTTTATCGGCATCAGGACGGGCGACGTGGGACGTCTACTCGGGAATGAGCGTGGTCAAACAGAAGGGGTGACCGGCGGGGTCAATCATGACCGTCCAGCGCAGAGGCTCGGGTTGAAACGTTGCTTTCACGGCGCCGAGCGCGATGGCGGCGGCTTCGGACTCCGCCTGATTGTCGACGGCCAAATCCAGGTGCATCTGCTTGGGTACCTCGTCGCTCGGCCAGGTCGGAGGCTGGTAGTTCTCTACCTTGATGGTGGAGAGCCAGAGGTGATCGAGCTTGACGGCGACAAAGTCATCGGACTCGAAGGCGATCTCTCCTCCGAGCAGGTTGGCCCAAAAGGCCGCCAGGGGCGCGGGTTCGGCGCACTCCAAGGAAACAGAACCGAGGCGAATAGTACTCACGATGGTGATTCTAACGAGGGTCTTTTAGCACTCCTTGTTCAGACCCCGCAGGCGCAGCATGGTGAGAAGAAAGTGGTCTTCGCTCGCGCTGGCGGCGAGAACGCTTTGCGTCGGCGAGACCTGAGCGGTCCACGCAGCGCTGGCTCCCCCTAACTCGTCTTCCAACGCCCGGGTGTAGGCGGACGAGACGACACCGTGGTAACAGCCGATCGAGGATCGAGCACCCTTCACGTTCTCCAACACGTAGTGATACACGCCGTGCGGATAGCCCGGCACGGGCGAGAAGATACCGTTGCAGGCGTCGAGGGCCGAGACGGGCACCGTCGCGCCGTTCATGGCCACGTTGTCGTAAATGCCGTAGCCATCGAACGCGAAGCCGAGAATGACAGGTCGTCTCGCCGCCGCGTTGTCCTCCACGACGGCGTCCGTCGTGGCACCCGCCGTCGACGTCACCGACGCGACGCTGGCCGTACCGCCCGTGGCGTAGGACACCAAACAGGAGGGCAGGCCGTGGTAGTGATACTGACCACCGGGACCGGGGTGTCCGTCGCAGTCGTCGAGAAAGGAGGCCGACACGCCATTCTCGGTGGCCACAAAGTTGTCACTGGTCGCGACGGTGGCGTGATTCGCCTCATAAGGGTTGTACAGAGCGCCGCCATCGAGAAGAAAACCGATGGGACCCTGGTTGGCCGCGGTCACCGTCTTTGAGTACTTGGGGACGAGTGGAAGCGTGTAGTCGTAGTTCTGATCCCTCAGGACTTGAGCCGAGGCGATGACGCTCGCCCCTGACGCGCTGACGTCGAAGGGATTGGCGGGAACCGCGTACTCGGTGGCGACAAAGTCGGACGACGGAAGACCGTTCGACGTGAAGGTCCACGAACTCGTGGCGTAGGAGACCGAGACGTTCGACGTCCACTTCACCTGCCCGACTGCGGCGCGCTCACTTTGCGGGGTGGTGATTCGATAGGTCGTCGCTCCGGACACACTGGGAAGGGCCGCCACCGAACACACGCCGAGAAGGAGAGTGAGAGTTGAAGCGCCAAGAACTCGTCGCGTCACGCTTGCCCCACTCGTCTCATCGAGTCAGCCGCTACTTAGTCGGGGCGGTGAGAGTCGTCCGCGTCAAACGACGCGTCACCCTCATCGAAGTCCGCGTTAAAGTCGAATCCCTCAGCCATCATGTCGTCGTACGACCACCCCGATATGGTCGGCGCCTCTTTCAGCCCCAGGCTTTCGACGAAGGTCTCGCGCAGGTAGTCCTCCAACAGGGACTCTTTTCGCAGGACGTTGGCCGAGCACAGAAGCAAGCCCGGTCGAGGAGACAATCGCCACGAGCCTTCCACGTCTAACACGATAACGTTCGCGCTCAACTGAGAGGGCTTGACGTGCAGCGCCACACAGGTCTCCCATGCCACGCGCGTCACGACCGAGTCGCGCGTTCCTTGGTGCAAGGCTGGATTCGATCGAGACAGACGGTATTTGCTCCAACGGAGTGCCTCGCGGTGCGCGGCTCGGGCCAACGAACGAAGCGAAGGTGAGTCCGACATGCTCTCGAAGTTTGGCGGGTCGAATACGTGGGCGCGGGCTTCCGCCATATCGCGAAGAGCGTCTCTACCTTCGCCGTCGAACTCTCCGAGAGCGACGCGGGCTTCGTACTCCACGGCCCTCTCCCACCAGGATGCCCACTCCCGAGCCGCCTCGAAGGGATCGAATCCCGGGACCAACGCCGAGAGGTTCGGGACGTCGCCCATGAGCCGAGGCGGCAATGTGGCGTCGTCTTCTGGCTTGAGGTGAAAGGCGTCTCGGATGAAGAGAGCGGCGTGGAGCGTGGCGTTACCAAAGTTGGTCGAGAGGTGCCACGAATCGGTGTCGACTTCTCGCACGTCGTCTCCTCTCCGCTCGGTAGGCGCCCAGTTTAAGTGAATTCCATTGGTGGCGACTTTTCGCGGCGTTGACAGCGCGAGGAAGGAATAACTCGGGCGATCAGTCTCTAGAGGTCCTTGAACATCCGGGCCGACCTCACCTGATAGTCCATCGACTCATACAGATTTCGGGCTACTCGGTTTTGCCCGAACACGTTTAGGGCGAGACGAGTACCTCCGTGGGCGGCGACGAAGTCTTCGGCGGCGAGCATGGTCAGACGACCCAGGCCCTTACCTCGGTGCGATTCCTCAATCACAATGTCGTAGATGTACCACTCCCCCAAGCTCTGCGGTGACCTGTCGGACAGCCACAGCGTCCCCACGTTCTCGCCATCGACTATCACGTCGAGAACGTACTGTCCTTCAACGAGAGCATCGTCGACGAACAGTCGACTGCTGTTTCGCTCGATGTTCTCATCGGCGGCGGCCTCGGACATTCCCGCGGCGAGTAGCTCCTGGTGATAGTCGACCAGCGACGTGACCAGCCACAGCGCTAACTCATCAGGGGACTTCTCCTTCAGCTCTACGAGCGAGCCTGACTCTCGCCCCGTGCTCGGGGCAACGGGATCGTCACGTCACTACGAAGAGGGCGAAACCGTCGTAGCCCTTGGCGCCGACCGTTTGGACGGCCGTGCCGTTGAGTCGGTCGTTGTGCGACGCGGCCTCCAGGAACTGACGTATACCCTGCACTCGCGAGTCGGGACTGTCGGGATCGATAACTTCCCCCTCTCGCACGACGTTGTCGGCGACGATCACCGTGCCCGGACGCGACAGCTGCACCGAGAACTCTAAGTACTCCGGGTAACTCTCCTTGTCGGCGTCGATGAAGATGAAGTCAAAGGGCTCGGCGCCCGCGGCGACAAGTTCTCGCAGTGACCGCGCCGCGGGCCCCACCCGCACTTCGACGAGCGACAGGAGTCCGGCGCGCTCCAGGTTGGCGCGTGCGACCTCCGCGTTGGCCGCTTCGAGCTCGAGCGAGAGAAGCGTGCCGTCATCGGGAAGAGATCGAGCCAACCAGATGGTGCTGTACCCGCCCAGGGTGCCTATCTCCAAAATGCGCCGGGACCTTTGAATGTTCGACAAGAGCTCGAGCAACTTCCCCTGATTCGCGGCGACGTTGATCCGCGGGAGCCCCGCCGCCTCGCTGCGCGCGAGAGCTTCGTCTAAGGCCTCGTCCTTGGGTAAGAGGTGCGATACAAGATACTCATCGACGTCACTCCAGCGATATTCGTCCATGGCCCGAGTCTCGCAGAAAGCTCTTCCAGGGAGCAAGCCGCAGCGCGGCGTCATTTTTCGCGCAAGCCGCACAAATAGCGGGCGCTAGAGTGCGCGTCGACGCCTCTTATGACCGCAAGCCCGACGCCCGCACTTCACACCGACCGCTACGAACTCACCATGTTGAACTCGGCCCTCCGTGACGGAACCGCCACCAAACGAGCGGTCTTCGAAGTCTTCTCCCGTTTCTTACCGTCGGGCCGAGAGTTTGGCGTGCTGGCGGGCATCGAACGAGTCATCGAGGCTGTGCTGAACTTTCGCTTTTCATCATCACAGGTCGAGTGGCTCATCGAGGCGGGCGCGTTCAGCCCCCAGTACCGCGACCACCTCTTGAACTTTTCCTTTCAGGGCACGGTGCTGGGCTATCGCGAGGGTGACCTCTACTTCGCCCACTCGCCCGTCGTGCGCGTAGAAGGCACCTTCGGCGAGTGTGTCGTGCTCGAGACGCTGCTCCTCTCCATCCTCAATCACGACACGGCCGTTGCGTCGACCGCCGCTCAGATGTACCAAAGTGCGAAAGGACGAGGACTCATCGAGATGGGCTCACGCCGGACCCACGAAGAGAGCGCGGTGCACGCGGCTCGCGCGGCCTACCTCGCGGGCTTCGACTCCACCTCGAACCTAGAAGCGGGCTGGCGCTTTGGAATACCGACCGCCGGGACCACGGGTCACGCCGCCATTCTGGCCCGCGACAGTGAACTGGATGCCTTTCTCGCGCAGGTTGAAACTCTCGGCGTCGACACGACCCTCCTCGTTGATACGTACGACGTCTACGAAGGAATCCGCACGGCGGTCAAGGTGGCTAATCAGTTTGGTGCCGACGGACCCGGCGCCATCCGCCTCGACTCCGGCGACCTACGAGAGCTGTCGCGCGCCAGTCGCGACCTGCTCGACTCCCTCGGGGCTACGAACACGAAGATCGTCGCCACCGGCGACCTCGACGAAAGTCGAATCGCGGAACTTCTGCGTCACGACGCGCCCATCGACCGATTCGGCGTGGGAACGCGTCTCGTCACGGGCGAGAACTGTCCGAGTCCCGGCTTCGTCTACAAGTTGGTCGAGATCGAGCGCAATGACGGAGTGATGAGTCCGGTGGCCAAACTAAGCATCAATAAACAAGGCTCGGGTGGGACCACCTACGTGCGACGATCGCCGCAGGAACAACTCTTCAAGGCGAGACCCAACGACACCGTGGAGAGTTCGACGGACGTCCAGGTGGCGTTTATCGAAAGAGGTGAGCGCACCGACGAGCCGAAGGCTCTTGGCGACGCGCGCCGGGAGTGCCTAGAGCGACTCTCGCACGTGAGCGAGATACGGCCCGCGCGAGACTAAGAACGAAGAATTCCGTCGTTTCTCGGCCGCGCGAAGTAGTCCTGAGGCTTTCGACGAAGCGCCATGGTGACGTACACGGCGAGCGCTATCCACACCAGTCCGACGAAGGACTCGATCAGACCCACCGCGTGTCCGTGGTAGTAGAAGTTCGCGGCTTCTACGGCCCGCACCAGCGCCTCCAGCACGAACGCCACGCCCAGGCCCACCACGGGAACGACGGAGAGACGCTCCTTCCACCACACGCCGAGCGCTCCGAATAACAGTCCGCTCACGATACCTAGTTCGAAGGGAACGGTTCCCGTTTGCAGCGAGGCGTGAAAGTTGCCTAGCCAGGAGACCGCACCAAAATAAAAGAGGAAACTGTTGACGAAGTAGAACCCAACCAGTCCACACATCGTCGCTTCCAGCCCGGCCACGGCCCCTAACACAAAGCGCCGCTCCTTGGTGTAGGCGCCGGCAAGAAACGCGAGCACGAACCAAGGCACCACGGTCTCACTGAGGGCTCCAATGATGCCGTAGCCGTTGCCCTTGACGAGTGAGTCCAAGGCGCCCACCGCGAAGGCAACAACGCCAATTCCGAGTGCCCTTGCGGCCTGTTGACGGAGTCCCATTAGCGACAGATTACCCAGCGCAGCTCCACAAGTGCCCTCGCGCGAGACCTCCGGCATATCGTTGGCCTCTCCGCGTCGCCGCTTACGCCGAAGGGACGGCCCGCGCGCTGTACACGTCCGTGACGTAGGGCAGCACGATGGGTTCGCTGAGTTCTTCCACGACGGTCGCCACATTCGTCATCAGCTCGTCGCGCGCGGCTTCGTCCATCGCGGAAATGTAACTCGTGGTCATCACGCGCCGGTACAGTCCTTCGCGCGAGAGGGTCTGGGAGTGATGCAGGTTGACCCGCTCGATCTCACGAAACGGTCCGTCCGCGATCTGACGGCTGAAGTCGGTGCCGACCTGGTACGGCGCCTTGGTGTCCCACATCATGGCGTGACTGAGTGCCGCCACCCACTCCACCGACTCGTCGCGTTCATTCCAAATGAGTCCCAGGCCTCCTCTTGGAACCAGCACCCGGTGAAGCTCCTTGAGCGCTCGCGGGGGGTCAAACCAGTGAAAGGCCTGCGCCACGAAGGCCACATCGACGCTCCCTTGGACGAGTGGGATCGCCACGTCACTTCCGTCCAGGATGTCCGCGTCGACTCCCGACGCTTCGAGCGACGCACGCATCGAAGCCGACGGTTCGACGGCGACGACCCGGCCCACGTAGGGACGAATCTGGCGAGTAAAGATGCCCGTGCCCGCACCCAAGTCGAGGACGGTCATCTCTTGATTGAGGCCGAAAGTCTCTGCGAAGTACTCGAGAGCCTCTTGGGGATAGTCCGGTCGAGCTGAGTTGTACAGATCACCCTGGGCGAACCCTCGAGCCGCGAGTGAGGCGAGTGAGTCCGGATCAGGCACGCTGGTTACTCGAGAGTGTACCGATCGACGTTGGTCTACGAACTTTTGCCAGAAGTCGCGTCCCTTTCATGAGAGTTCGAGCGAGGAAAGAAAGTTCAGCAGCGCAGCGAAGTAGGCCTCCTGGTCGTCATACATCGCCATGTGACTACCGTTCTCGCAAATGTACGACGAGCCCTTAGGAATAAGGGTCGCCATCATCTCGAGAAACGTGGGGTCCATTGTGTCGTAACGGCCACCCAGAACCAGAGTGGGGACGGTGATGTAGCGAAGGTCGTCCGTGCGATCCCAGTTGGCCAAACTCGCGTCCTCGGACATACCCAACTCACTCGGGCCCTGCATTCTCATATACAAGTCGTAGTTGATATTTGCGAAAGCGAACTTCACAGGCTCCGGCCACTCCTCAGGGTCCCTTCGCAACGTGTGGTCGACGTAGTACGAGCGGTAGAGCAACTCCGTGTAACGAGGGCTGACAAAGTCCTTCGCGGCTTCGATCTCGCGGATTTCGGCCAGATCGTCTTGATTCATCGCCGGCATGAGAACATCGTTGGCGTACCGGGTGTAGGCCGGAGCGCTCGACATCATGTTGGAGATGACCAGGCCCTTCAGTACTTTGCCGTGCGCCAGGGCGTACTCCATCGCTAAAAGCCCACCCCAGGAGTGGCCGAGGAGAACGAAGTTGTCAGGTCCTAGGTTGAGCGCGCTGCGCACTTGCTCGACCTCATCAACGAAGCGGCTCAGGTCCCACATGCTTGAGTCGGCTGGATTATCACTGCGACCCGATCCCAACTGGTCGTAGTAGTAGTACTCCACACCTGCCGCTGGAAAGAAACTGTCAAATGCCTCAAAGTAGTCGTGCGTCGCACCGGGGCCACCGTGCAAAAGGAGGACTTTGAGCGTGGGATTATTGCCAATCCGCTTGGTCCAGACGTTGAAAGTTCCCAATGGCGTCGTGATGGGAATCATCCTGACCCCTCCGGCGAAAGCATCGGGTCGATCAGTTCGGTCGTAGTACTGCTCACTCATAGGTCCCCGATGTGCAAACGCGACGTAGCGAGAGTTTATGGTTTCTCTGAGACCAAAATCAGAGTGAGAGCCGGTACACGTTGGTCTCTCGGAGCAGAAAACCGAGTTTCACGTAGAGCGCGTTGGCGGCCTCTCGCGAGGGTCGGCTGGTGAGATCGATTGTTCGAACACCGCGCACTCGAGCTTCGTCAACCGCGGCCATCGTGAGCAGTTGACCGACGCCGCCGCCTCGAGAACCTTCGTCAACCACGACGTCCTCAATCCAGGCTCGACGAGCCGTCGGTATGGCGAAGACAATGAGGGTCAACGTTCCCACCACCCGGGCGTCGTCGAGCGCGACGAAGAGCGTCGTGGACTCGGAGTGGATCATGGCCTCGACGTCGTCGCTCGTCAACGGCTGCGCACTAGAGGAGAGCTGGGGCATCAGTCGGTTGAGCCCGGTAACGAGTTCGGCCGTCGCGAACTGCGCCTTCTCTACCGTGACCGTCACTGCTCACCCCGCCAGACGGGGCGTCGTAGATCGTCGTAGTAGACGTCGCGCATCTCTCCGTCAATCGCCGCGAAGATCGGGCCGGCCCAGCGCTCGGCACCGATGACGGGACTCGGTAACGCGTCACGATCGAACCATCCGGCGTCGGTTACTTCTAAGGGGTGCAGCGTCAACTCCCCGCCCGTCGCGCGACAGAAGAAGAGGAGCGAGTACAGCGGGATCCTCGACTCACCGAGACGCATGCCATCCAACACGGCGATGAGTCGCACCGGTTCTACTTCGATTCCGGTCTCTTCCAGGACCTCTTTGACAACAACCTCCGGAGCGGAGTACCCCACGTCGCACCATCCGGTGGGGTAGAGCCAGATGCCCGAGTCGGCGCGACGGATGAGAAGCAACTGTCCTTTCTCGTTGGTCACGGCAGCCCCGACCGCCACCTTTGGCGTTTGATATCCCGGGACGCCGCGACCGACTTCACTGAGCCACTGCGCGACGCGACCGTCCGCGTCCTTCACGCCGTCGAGACCCTCATCGGCCGCAACCAGAATGTCGCCCGCGATCTTGAGAACTTCCTCAAATCGCTCCCGCTCGTACTGACTCTCGGTGAATCCGAGACCCGTCTTGGCGACGCCGGCCAACGCCTCGGCCCAACGGCGCAAGGTCTTCTCCGGGATAGAGTCGCTCACGATCTCGACGCTAGCAACGAGGCTCAACCAGCGGTGGCGTCGAGAACTTCGTCCAGGGTTCCCACCAGGCCCGTGTAAAAGGGACCGAACTCGCCGTACAACGTGGTGGCTTCGTCGAATCGCATGGTGTACACGCACTCTTTGAGATCGTCCACGTGGACACCAAAGAGCGTGACGCCCCACTCCCAGTCATCGAGTCCCGTCGAACCGGTAATCAGCTGAAGGATGCGGCCCTTGAAGGTCTTGCCGATCGCCCCGTGTTGGCGCATGAGCGCTTCGCGGGCGTCGTAGTCCAGCGCGTACCAGTTGTTCACTTCACCGCGACGCTTGGACATGGGATAGAAACTGAAGGCACTCATTCCCTCCGGCGGCAAAGTCGGATACAGCCGAGCGTTCAGCATCTCCTCGGGCATACCGGCCGCGTACTCGCTCACTTCAGTGACAGATACGTAACTCTCGGCGACGTTGAAGCCAGAGGACTGTACTTTCGTCTGAAACTTCCGCAGGTCCCAGAGGTTCTCCCCGAGCACCATGAAGCAGGTGTCGGCCTTGGCGCCCACGATGGCGACCGTGATCACCTGCAGGCCTTGCCCCGTCGCCTCGTCAATGGCTTTGCGTAACGCCCCCGCGTCCACGTCGTAGTCGGCGTGACAAAACAGGTGCAGAACGTTGAGACCGCGCGAAGGAACTAGGGGCGTGGGTGTCGTCATAAGCCCATGTTAAGGCTCCACCGCGAACACACCCCGGGTCGCAGTACATCGATCAGTAGGCGGAAATCTCCGAATTCAGTCGCATCACCAGAACACCCCGGGGCAAGAGCCCCGGGGTGTTCTAGTGAGCAAGTCGGCGACTTTTTAGTAGTCGTCCATCCCGCCGCCCATACCGGCGGCGGCCTTCTCTTCGGGCTTGTCGACGATAACGCACTCGGTCGTGAGGAAGAGCGCCGCGATCGAGGCCGCGTTCTGCAGAGCCGAACGGGTTACCTTCGCCGCGTCAATGACGCCGGCGGCGATGAGGTCTTCGTACTCTCCGGTGGCCGCATTCAGGCCCTCGGTGGGCTTGGGCAGGTTACGGACCTTGTCCACGATGACGCCACCTTCGAGACCCGCGTTGACGGCGATCTGGTTAAGAGGGGCCTCGACGGCCTTGGCGACCATGCGCGCACCGGTCTGCTCGTCCCCATTCAACTTCTCCGCAGCTTCGAGGATGCGGGACTGGCTGCGCAGCAGGGCTACGCCACCGCCAGGTACCACACCTTCTTCGATAGCGGCCTTCGTGGTGGAGACAGCGTCTTCGATGCGGTGCTTCTTTTCCTTGAGCTCCACTTCGGTGGCGGCGCCGACCTTGATGACGGCTACGCCGCCGGACAACTTGGCCAGACGCTCTTGGAGCTTCTCACGGTCGTAGTCCGACTCGGTGTTCTCGATCTCAGCCTTGATCTGGCTGATGCGGCCCTTGATGTCCTCTTCGGAACCGGCACCTTCGACGATGGTGGTCTCGTCTTTGGTGACGACGACCTTGCGAGCAGATCCCAGCAACTCCAGCGTGGCGTTGTCGAGCTTGAGTCCAATCTCTTCTGAGATGACCGTAGCCCCCGTCAAGATGGCGATGTCTTGGAGCATGGCCTTGCGGCGCTCGCCGAATCCTGGAGCCTTCACGGCCACGGACTTAAAGGTGCCACGGATCTTGTTCACCACGAGTGTCGCGAGCGCTTCGCCCTCGACGTCTTCGGCGATGATGAGGAGCGGTCGACCCGACTGCATGACCTGCTCTAGAACGGGCAGCACGTCGCGCACCGACGCGATCTTGGACGACACGAGCAGCACGTAGGCGTTCTCCAGAACGGCCTCTTGACGCTCAGCGTCAGTCGCGAAGTACGGAGCGATGTAGCCCTTATCGAAGCGCATACCTTCGACGAGGTCCATGTCCATACCGAAGGACTGGCTCTCTTCGACGGTGATGACGCCGTCTTTGCCGACCTTGTCGATGGCGTCGGCGATCATTTGGCCGATCTCGTTATCGGCGGCAGAGATCGACGCCACCTGGGCGATCTGCTCTTTGGTGTCGGCCGGCTTGGCGAGGTCGTGCAGCGAGGCGACAGCGGCCTCTACGCCGGCCTCGATACCCTTCTTCAGCGACATCGGGTTGGCGCCTGCGGCCACATTCTTGAGTCCCTCGCGGACCATGGCCCAGGCGAGGACCGTCGCGGTCGTCGTTCCGTCACCAGCGACGTCGTCAGTCTTTTTGGCCACTTCTTTGACCAACTCGGCGCCAATCTTCTCGAAAGGGTCCTCCAGGTCGATGTCCTTCGCGATGGACACGCCGTCGTTTGTAATGGTGGGAGCGCCCCACTTCTTGTCCAGCACCACGTTGCGACCCTTGGGTCCCAGGGTGACACGGACGGCGTCGGCCAACTTGTTCATGCCACGCTCGAGGGAGCGTCGCGCCTCTTCGTCGAAAGCGATCAGTTTCGCCACGGGTAATTCCTCCTAGTGCGATTCACCATTTTTGGTGCAACGCAATATTAGCAGTCTCCAGGGGAGAGTGCTAACGGGCGATTTTGGGACATTTGTCCCTGTGCGGCGTTTGGGCGAACTTCTAGCGTCAAGCGGGGGATCAAAGCGTCTGGTACGGCGCAAAGGAGTTCTGTGCGCGAATCACCCTCCATAGCGCCGAGCGAGGCGCCGCGCGAAGGCTCGCTCAAACCGGTCATCGACGCGATACCCAAAGAGCTCTACGAGAACCCGACCTGGAAGGGCCTGGGATATTTCCTTCGCGATCTGGCCTTTTACATCGGCGCCGTGGCGGGGCTCGTCTTCGTCACGAACCCGTTGCTGGCCATACCACTCGAGGTTCTACTGGTCTTATCGGTAACGGGACTGTTCGTGGTCGGCCACGACGCCGCCCACGGGGCGCTCTTTCACTCCCGGCGACTGAACGTCAGCGTCGCCAAGATATCGATGCTCCCGTCGTGGCACGTCTACGAGGCGTGGGTGCTCGGCCATAACCGGATTCACCACGCCTTCACTGTGCGCCAGGGCTACGACTTCGTCTGGCATCCCGTAACGGCCGCCGAGTACGCCGCCAGAAGTTCGTGGGGCCGGCTCCTGCACCGCGTGGAGTGGTCGTGGAGCGGGGCCGGCCTTTACTACCTCAAAGAGGTGTGGTGGCACAAGATGATCGCGTTCTCCGCGCCGGTGCGCTGGAAGAAGGCCATACGACGCGATCGCTTCATTGTTGGCGCCTTCGCCGTGACCATGGCCGTCGGTTTCGCCCTCCTCGGTTTCGCCCGCACCCACTCCGTCCTAGGCGCCCTCTGGCTCGTCGCCCGAGTCGAGATCATTCCCTTGCTCGGGTTCTGGTCATGATCGGCTCGGTCGTCCACGTTCACCACGTGCAGCGCGACATTCGCTGGTGGAAGCGCAACGAGTGGACCAAGTTCAAGGGGCAGATGGACGGCACGACCGTGCTGCGCGTGCCGAGGGGTTTTAACTTCTTCCTGCACTGGATCATGATCCATACGCCTCACCACGTCGACATGCGCATCCCCATGTACAACCTCGACAAGGCCGCCAAGGCCATCGAGTCCGCCTTCCCCGAAGTAGTGCACGATGAGCCGTGGCGTTTCGGTGATTTTCGACGGGCTACCAAGGTCTGCAAGCTCTACGACTTCGAGGCGGGACGTTGGCTCTCGTATGGCGAGGCGCGAGCGTCGTTGGCGACTACCTCGCCGTAGCGAGCTATCCCCCGGCGACGGCCGGCACCAAAGAGACGGTCTGACCGGCTTCGAGCACGGTGTCGAGGCCGTCTAAGAATCGCACGTCCTCATCGGCCACGAAGACGTTTACGAAACGGCGCAGCGATCCGTCGTCGTCCAAGACCCGCGCCCCGAGGCCCGGGTAGGCCACGTCCACCGCGACGATCGCTTCACGAACGGTGCCTGCTTCGACCGGCACTTCGCCGGCTCCTCCCACCAGCGAACGGAGCTGACTCGGCAGTCGCACAATGACGCTCACGACGTCGCCACCAGTTGGTGAAAGCGCAACGCTTCTTCGGCCGCTTCCAGCGAAGGTCCGATGGTGGCGCTCACGGTGGCCGTGTCGACGATGGCGTCCAAAGTCTTGAGGCCGTGCCCCGAGATGATGGCCACGATGGACTTCTCGGGGTCGATCGAACCTTTGCGGATGAGCTGACGCAGTGAGGCGATGGTCACGCCACCGGCCGTCTCGGCGAAGACGCCTTCGGTGCGCGCCAGTAACTCAATGCACTCGAGAGTCTCTTCGTCGGCGACCGAGCCACAGTCGCCGCCACTGGCGCGCAGCGCGTCGAGCACGTAGGGGCCGTCGGCGGGGTTGCCGATGGCGAGCGAGCGCGCGATGGTGTTGGGGCGCTGCGGCGTCACGACGTTGGTGCCCTGGGCGTGCGCCGTGGCGATCGGCGAGCAGCCCGTCGCCTGCGCGCCAAAGAGTATGGGCTCGTCGCCCTCGACCAGACCCAGCTCGAGGAACTGCTGGAAACCCTTCTTCACCTTGGTGAACTGACTGCCGGAGGCGAGCGGCACGACCACCTGGTCCGGCGTGCGCCAGCCCAGTTGTTCGGCGATCTCGAAGGCCAAGGTCTTGGAGCCTTCGGCGTAGTACGGGCGGACGTTGATGTTGGCGAAGGCCCAGTCGGGGTGCTCGGCGGCCAGTTCCACGCAGAGTCGGTTGACGTCGTCGTAGTTACCGTCAACGCCGAGCACGGTGCCACCGAAGATGGCCGTCATGGCGATCTTCGACTTCTCCAGGTCGGCAGGGATGATCGTCACACTGGGCCAGCCAATGAAAGCGGCGTGCGCGGCAACAGAAGTGGCGAGGTTGCCCGTCGACGCGCAGGCGGCGGTGGTGAAGCCGAGTCGTCGCGCGCTAGAGAGAGCCACCGAGACGACGCGATCCTTAAAGGATCCGGTCGGGTTACGCGTGTCGTCTTTCAGCCAGAGTTCGCGCACACCCAGTACTTCGGCCAGTCGCGTGGCCCTTCGCAGCGGCGTCCAACCGGCGCCGAGATCTACCGGCGCCTCGCCGGGATCGGGCAAGAGCGCGCCGTAACGCCAAATGGAGAGCGGTCCCTCCTGGATGGATGATCGCGTGACGGCACCGCGGGCCGCCGCTAAGTCGTAGCTGACCTCTAGGGGACCGAAGCAGAAATCACAGGCGTAGCGGGCCTCACCGGGGTAGGTGGTACCACACTCTCGACATATGAGACCGGTAGCAAAACTCATAACTCCCTCTTCATCGATCGGCCTTTGGCACCTGGTGTGAAGGGAAATTCCCTGGGTTCACACTGGTTGTCGCGACGTCAACGGGGCTCGTCCCTCAGTCGCTCTGGATGATGGGTCAATTGTTACCTAAATGGTCGTGATTGTCAAGTGCGGAGATCTCCACCCGTAATCTCGACTCCATGATCAACGCCGAGGTGCCCTGGACGTTGACCCGCGAGAGTTTCAACCTCGCCCGGGTCAGCGATCTGAAACGTCAGACCGCGGTGGCCGTTATCGTGCCGGCGAAGAACGAGGCCTCGACCATCGGGGCGGTGCTCGACACCGTCATGATCCACGATCACCTGATCGACGAGTTGATCGTCGTGGACGATCACTCGAGTGACGACACCGCCACGGTGGCCGATCACCACGGCGCCCGGCTCGTCCACCTGGTAGGTCCGGGTGGCAAGGGTGCCGCGATGGGCGCCGGGCTCGCCGCCAGTTCGTCCCCCTTGGTTGTGTTTCTCGACGCTGACGTGTTGAACACGACTGCGGACTACGTGGCTCGTCTCATCCAGCCCTTGTTGGAGCGTCCGGCCGCCCAACTGGTGAAGGGCTTCTACGAACGTCCGCTGCACAACATGCCCACGGGCGGCGGCCGCGTGAATGAGCTCACCGCCCGGCCCATCTTGTCGTTGCTCTACCCCGGACTGGGAGAGATTCGCCAACCCCTCGCCGGAGAGACAGCCGCGCGTCGAAGTGCCTTAGAGACAGTGAATCTGGAGCCCGGGTACAGCGTGGAGATTGCCCTTCTCATCGACTTCGCCCAGCTCTTTGGCGTGCAGGCGCTGGCTCAGGTCGATCTCGGCATTCGACGCCATCGCAATCGACCGCTGGAAGAACTTCGCCCCATGGCCGTAGACGTGTTGCGCGCGGCCCTCGATCGTTACAAGGTCGATCTTCCGCCGCAGTCCTAGGTGCTCGACGCTTTCGAGTTCGGACCAAGAATCACGATCACGTCGTCGCTCTGCGCCCCGGTCACCGGCACTGCTTTACCTAACGGCCGAACGTCGGTGGAGCTCACGTGAATGGTGCGCGCGACCTCTTGTGCCGCCGCTTGGAACCCGGCCTTGAAGTAGATGACGGTCGCCTTCTCGGGCGGCCCGTTGCCAGCGGGCAGGGTGTCCCAGTTCTGCGTCGTGAGCAGTTGGGTGTAGTGCGCGGCTAACTGCGAGATGTTGGTGCCATTGGCTACCTGCACGCTGACGCGTGACTTTACGATGTGGGGCGGAGTGGTGCTCGATGTGGTCGAGGTGGTGGTGGTGGTCGTTGCGGTCGCGGCCGTCGTGGGAGAGACGGAGCGCACCATGAGGAACGTGGCGCCGACGAAAAGGACCACAATGACGAGAACCACCCCCAGTGACGGTTGGTAGTGAGACCCCGACGCGTGACCGTTACCGGGCGTAGAAGTCGTGTCGCTCATTGCACTCACTCTAGAGCGGTCAGCGACTACTCACTTGACGCAGACGCGTCTCGCTCCTCCGTTTGCGACTCTGAATCCGAGGTTCTTCTTCATTAGCGCGGCGCGCTGTTCCTCTTCGGTCATGTCGTTCCATGGTGTGGGGAACTTTACGAGAGCGAGGAGTTTCTTTGGCACAACAAGAGCGTGCCTTTCAGGTGTCACCGTCACTCTTTGTACTCACTCCAACGTTGTGACTTCCTTCACTAACCTTGAGAAGTTCCAAGCCGGTGTGGCGCAGTCTGGTAGCGCAGGCGATTTGTAATCGTCAGGTCGTGGGTTCGAATCCCTCCACCGGCTCTGAGGGCGCAGGGCGAGAGTTCGATCCCGCAACGGCGCAGTCGTACGAGGAGACGAGTCGAGCTCTTAGCGTGATCGGGCTGAAGAGACGCCGCGACCCCGGAGTGCCTGCAACGCCAGCCGAGGCAGTCGAGCCACTCGCCGCATCCACGGGGGCCGACGGGACCAAAGGACGTGCAGCGAGGGAGCGCGAAAGGTCGCCGAAGCGAAGAGACGATAGGTCACCCCGGCCGCCAGCCCGCAGACGAGAGCGACTATGTGCTCAAACCCGTCGATGCCGGGCGAAATGAGCGCCGCCGCTAGCAAACCCACGCTCAGCAGAATCGCACTTCGAGTCATCCGCGAACAAACGAGCAGACAGGCTCCGACCGCCGTCGTAGCGGCCGACGGTCCCGTGTCGAGGAGGTGGGCTAACGCCGGCGAGAGTCCGAACAAGTACGTGTGCACCGAGTCCAGCAATACGCGCGCTAACAGTGTCGCGCCGAAATGGCCGAAGATCGCCACGGCGATCGTCAGGCGACGGCCAAGAACCAACTCACCGAGACCGATGACGACGAAGAGTTGTAAACACGATCCCCACACCGGGAGATACGCCGTCGGGAGAAACAGCGACATTGGCAGCCGCGCCAACTCCGTCGCGAGCGGGAGCGTGGCGTAGACGTCGCCCGATTTCCAGAGCTCCGGGCTCAAGACGTGAAAGTGCACGAACGTGGGCACCAGGGCCGCCGAGAGAGTGGCCGCCAGAGCGAGCCACGGACGAGTCCCGTTCTGCCAGCCCTCACGGGCCAGCATCCAGAGTCGGCGAAACTCCGCGAAGAGCGAGGTCGGGCGCGCCGATCTCTTGGCCGGGCCGTTAGTGAGAGGGGTGGTGAGCGGTCGCGTAGTCAAAGTCGCTTCCTCGTGAAGTCCTTCAGCGGCGAGAGGCGAATCAGCCCGTGCCGAGCATCGCGCGAATGGACTCTTTGCAGCGAGTCCATCGTGGCGATAACGGCGGTTGGTTCGTAGCCACAGTGCGCCATGCAGTTCGCGCATCGCTCGTCACGTCCCCGACCGTACTCCGACCAGTCGGTCGTCTCGACCAACTCTTTGTAGCTCTCGCGTACCCGTCGGACATGAGATAGCACGGGCGCTGCCAACCGAAGACCGAGTAACTGGGGATGCCCCACGCGGTGCACTGGAAGTCGTGCTTGCCCTCAAGGAAGTCGAGGAAGAGGGGCGAGTGATTGAGGCGCCAGCTTCTTGCGGTGGCCGTCGGCGAAGGCCTCCTTGAACAGCTCGCGCGTCTGGTCCACGCCCGAGGAAGTGCTCCTGGTCGGGCGCCTTCTCGTAGGCGAAGGCCGGCGAGATCATCATGGCGTCGACCTTGATGTCGTCGTTCAGAAAGTCGAGCACGTCGCGGATCGTCTTCGGCGCGTCGGTATTAAAGAAGGTGGAGTTCGTGCGTACCCGAAACCCTTGGCCTTGGCCGCTTTGATGGCCGAGACCGCCTCCTGAAAGACGCCGTAGCGGTTAACCGCCAGGTCGTGGCGCTCTTCGAGACCGTCCATGTGGATGACCCACGAGAAGTATCGCGACGGCGTGAACTTGTCGAGTCGTCGCTCCAAGAGCACCGCGTTGGTGCACAGGTAGACGTAGATCTTGCGCTTGATGAGCTCTGAGACGATCTGGGCGATCTGGGGGTGCAGCAGCGGCTCGCCGCCGGCGATGGAGACCATCGGCGTGCCACTCTCCTCGACCGCGGTAAGACGTCCTCCACGGAGAGCCGTTGCGCAGAACTCTCGGTGGGGTGTTGGATCTTTCCGCAGCCCGGGCACGACAGGTTGCACGCGAAGAGCGGCTCGATCTCGACGATGAAGGGGTAGTACTTGGTGCTCTTCAAGCGGTGCTTGATCGAGGTAGCTACCGATGCGGAGATTCTGGCGGAAGGGGACGGCCATTATCGTACCCTAGTGGGAAGTGCGAAGTGGGTGGTCTCTTGCATGATTCTCTCCTCACTCAGTGAGCCGGTCCGAGCGAGGCCAACGAACTCACTACTCCGTCGAACCAGTACTTCCGGCACCGACGCGCCGGCGGTGATGCCGATCGACCTCGCGCCCGATGAGCCAACTCAGCTCCAACTGGCTGGACGTCTTCGATCAGTTCGGCCCGACAGCCCTCGCGCTGCGCCACTTCGACGAGGCGAGCGGTGTTGGACGAGTTGGCCGACCCCACCACCAACATGAGATCGCAGCGATGGGCTATGGAGCGCACGGCGTCCTGGCGATTCTGCGTGGCGTAACAGATGTCGTTCGTGTTGGGCCCGTCGACGTCGGGAAAGCGCGCGCGCAGGGCCTCGATGATCTCGGCCGTCTCGTCGACCGCCAGCGTCGTCTGCGTCAGGTACGCCAGCGACCGAGTCGGGATCGAGATCCAGGCGTGGCCACGTCGTCGACGGCTGGCCACGATGCGAATGTGCTCGGGGGCTTCGCCGAACGTCCCCTCGACCTCTTCGTGATCGGCGTGCCCGATAAGGATGAGGTTGTAGTCCTGCGCGGCGAAGCGGCGCGCCTCGACATGCACTTTGGCACCAGTGGACAGGTGGCGTCGATGACCGTGAGATCGTCGCGGGCCGTCGCTTCGCTACGAACCTGAGGCGAGACGCCGTGGGCGGCGAGTACGACGACCGCGCCCTCGGGCACGTCCTCGATCTCTTCGACGAAGACGGCGCCTCGTCGCTCCAAGCCCCGCACCACGTGCAGGTTGTGGACGATCTGACGTCGAACGTAGACCGGAGAGCCGAACTGCTCGAGCGCTCGCTCCACCGTCTCAATGGCTCGCTCGACCCCCGCGCAAAAAGACCGCGGCGACGCGAAGATGATCTCGTGTTCGCCGCACACGTCGGCCCATCGCTGCAGCGGTCCGCGCGCGGCCGACAGTGACGCGAGGGCGCGCAGCCCCCCGCGCACGGGTCCGGTCGTGGTGGTGTCGGAGATGGATCGGATAACCGCGAGAGGGTTGTTCGGGAGGTAGTCCATGATCCAGGACGACTCCATGTCGACCGCCAACGCTCCTGAGGCCGCCAGCGTCGCGCGCTCGCCGGACTGCACGTACTTCGGCGACGTGACGAGTGGCCCGTGCGCACATCGAGAACCGCGTTCGTCGAAACTCGGCCGCCAGCAGTGACGAGGCGGGTAGGTTGCGCGACGTGGCGCGACTCGGTGCTACGAAGTTCACTGGCGATAATCAGATCGCCCGGAACGAGTTCCGGCGCCAGCCCTCCGGCCACGCCCACCAGGGCGACGGCCGTCTCTTCGTCAAGTCGCTTGGCCAGTTTCGCCCCCGAGCGCTTGGCGCGATCTTTTCCCCGGCGCCGATGATGGTGTTCGCGCCGCCGAAGGCCATGGACTCGATACGAAGGGGCGTCAGAACGTTGAGATCAGCCATCGCCGCCACCTCGACTGACGTAGCGCCCGAGGGCCATCAGGGGGAAGACCAATCGGTAGAGGTGGTAGTTGATGTAGAAGTCGCCGCGGGAATCCTGTTCCGGTGAACCACGGCTCGTCCCACGATACCGTCATCGCTTCTGGGTGTCGACCAAGTAGCTCGATACCGCGCTCCAGTGACTCCGAGCGCTCGCCCGCCGCGAGGAGGCCGAGTAAGCGCCCACGCGGTCTGCGACGGCGTGGAGGCACCGCGTCCGCGATAGGCGGGGTCGCGATAGGAGCGCAGGTCCTCTCCCCAACCGCCGTCCTCGTTTTGGTGTGCTTCCAGCCAATCGACCCCTCGTCGAATGGCCGAGTTGCTGGTGCTGACAGCCCGCGGCGACCAGTCCCGGGCATAGCGGCCCCGGTGCCGTAGATGTAGTTCGCACCCCAACGCCCGAACCACGATCCGTCGTCTTCTTGGGCTGCGTAGCAGCCAGGCCACCCCATTGTGCACGGCCACCGTGGAGTGCTCGGCGCGGTCCCAGCACTTCAAGAACGTGAGCCGTGACGTCGGCGCTCGGATGGGTCGATCAACTCGCCGAAGTCGCAGTAACGGTAACTCACGACAGAGGGTCTGAAAGTTGTCGACGTCAAAGGCGGCCCAGCCGCCGTCGCGACACTGCATGCCTTCATCCAGTTCGATCCTCGTCGGTCGGCCCCGTTGAGCGGCTCGGCCGTGCGACCCAGAGCCAAGATGACCTCGGCCGCGTCGTCGATGTCGGGGTAGGAGTCGTTCTCGAACTCAAAGGCCCACCCGCTCGGCTCCAGTTCGGGTCGTCGCAGCGACCAGTCGCCCGTGACGGTGATCTCTTCACTGAGCAAGAAGCGAGCGGCCGACCGCAGAACGGGATCTTCCGGCGACAGTCCGGCGTCGGCCAGCGCGGTGACCGCCAGGGCCGTGTCCCAGACGGGTGACTGGCAGGCCTCAATCGCCGACCGCGCTCGTCTTCGATGGTGAATCCATCCAGGCCCCGAGATGCCCGCGCTGCATCACGGGATGATCGAGTCCGTACCCCCGAAGACGAAGGGCGATGAGCGAGTAGACCCACGGCGGCTGAATGCCGCCCCACGAACCGTCGGCCTCTTGGCGCTCCACGATCCAGTTCTCGGCGCGATGCAGGGCCGCCCGTCGTAGTGATCGAAGCGGGTGCCGCTCGTAGACGTGTCCGCAATCGGTCCAACGCGTGGAAGCGTCCGGCCCACGTGGTCAGGGACTTCTCCCGCACCGCGGGAACGCCACTTCTCAGTTCCGGCACGCGAAAGCTCAACTGGTGCGTCGGGCGATGGCGCTCACGATGGTCAGCGAGACCACCGTCTGGCGCGCCCAACAGGCGAAGTCGTAAATGTTGAGGGGGACGCGATGCGGCACGAAACATCAACTCGGCGGGAATGACCGGCAGTTCGCTCCACGGCCAGAGATCAAAGAGCGCGAGCCAGATACGCGTGAAGACTCGGCTGCTCTCTATCCCGCCCGAGGCTTGAATGAACTTCTGCGCACGCACCATGTGCTCGGACTCGGGCGCGTCACCTGCGAGGCGCAGCGCCACGTAGGCCTCAATGGTGGTGGAGAGTTCGGGCGGTCCGCCGTAAAAGTTGGCCCAGGTGCCGTCGTCGCGCTGTTGCGAACGGATCCACTTGGCCGCCCCCACGGTCTGCTCCTCGGTTCGCACGCCCAGAAATTCGCGAAGGAGGAGGTCTTCGGCGTCCATGGTGACGTTGGTCTCGAGTTCCCCTTTCCACCAGCCGGCGGGATCCTGCAGGGACACCAGAACGTCCACGGCCCCTTTCACCGCGTTCTTAACGTCGGTCTCGAAGGTCGGCGGAGAGGGCGTCACCTGCGGTGCGGGTGGGGGCGCGGCCGCGGCGTAGGGCTCGTTCGACACGTCCGACGTCTTGTTTTGGAGGTCGGTCATTTGTCGCGCTCGATTACGTAGTGCGCGATGGCGGTGAGTTCGCTCACCGCAGCCGGATCGAGAGGAACTCGCTGCAGTGAGGCCAGGGCCGCGGCGAGATTCGTCTCGGCCATCTCCAAGGTCTCGTAGCGGGCCCCGCAGTCGTCGAGCAGTTCCATGGCGTCGCTGACCTGTGCGTCACTCATCTCTTGATCGTTAGCCGAGCCGGTCTCGGCGAAGACGTCAAAACCCTTGCTATTGGCGACGGAGATCAACAGGGTCTTTTTGCGAAGGCGCAGATCGTTCCCCACGGGCTTGCCGGTCACCTGGGGATCGCCCCACACGCCCAGAATGTCATCAACGGCCTGGAAGGCCAGACCGAGATGTTGGCCGTAGTCCGAGAGCGCCGCCACTACCGCGTCGTTGGCGCCAGCGAGCACGGCGCCGATGGACGACGCGCAGGCCAGCAACGCACCGGTCTTGCCCGCCTCCATCCGAAGACACTCTTCGAGTGTCAGTGACGAGCGGTGCTCGGAGTTGATGTCTTCACCTTGCCCGACGATCATCGCTTGCGTGGCGTCGGCCAGGAGCCGCGTGGCCTTCACGCGTTCGGCGGTCGGCTCTTCTAGAAGGAGCTGGAAGGCGAGAGTCAAGAGACCGTCGCCCGCGATGAGCGCGGGCCCGACACCGAACTTGGCCCACACCGTGGGAACGTGGCGACGCTCCACGTCCCCGTCGATGATGTCGTCGTGGATGAGTGAGAAGTTGTGGACGAGCTCGATGGCGACCGCCCCGACCAGGCCGGTCCGCTCCTCCGCGCCCGCCGCCTTCGCCGAGAGCAACGCCAGGGTCGCGCGAACCAACTTGCCACCGCCCGAGAGGTGATGGAAAATGACGGGCTGCAGTTCCGGGCTCAGACGACGACTGACCTCGTGGAGGGCGGGCTCGACCACTGACTTTGCTCGGGTCAGTGAATCAAGGGCGGTCGCGCCACTGTCACGCCGGGAAAGTGAATCGGCCAACGTCACGTCCGTACCCTTTCGAGATCTTGTGGCCCCCCACTGATAGGGAGAGAGCCTAGTGAAAGTGCGAGCAAGGCAGATTCGTTGCCGCTGCGCACGGCTCCTTCCATGGTGGCGGGCCAGCCCGTGTCACACCACGCCCCGGCGAGGAAGACGCCGGGCACGGCGCTGGTGATCGCGGCTCGGCGAGCTTCGATGCCAGGCGTGGCTCGAAACGTCGCGGCGTGTTCGCGGGTCACGACCGACGTCAGGACCTTGGCGTCGCGCGAGCGTGGAAACAGTCGATGCATCTCCTCGAGGAAGGTCGCGATCAACTCACTCGATCCGATCGTCATGTACTGGTCAGCAGCTGAGAGCGACACCACGAGGCACTGACCCGAGGCGACTCCGCACGCGTCCGTTCGATCAAAGAGGAACTCAATCGGTGACTCGAGGCAGGCGGCCAGCGCGAAATCGGTGACCTTTCGATCGAAGACAAAGTGAATATTCACGATCGGTGACATCCCCAACTCGTCGGCGAGCGCCGTGTCACTCACGACGCCGAGCGACGCGGCGGTGCGCGGCGGTGTCGCCACTATGACGCGGTCGGCCGTCACGTGGCCACTACTGGTTTCGATGGTGAAGGAGCCGGGCGAACCGCTGATCGAGGTGACCGACGTACTGAGCAGGGTCTCGACACCGGACTCATCTAACGCCCGTCTCGCGTTCTCGCCGTGCAAGCGGCTCAAGGGCACCGTCGACCACCCCATGTCCGCGCCGTCGGATCGGTCGAGAAATCCGATGCGAAAGACTTGGGTCGAAAGGGCGAGCGAGGCCTCGCGCGAAGTTACGTTGACGGTCGGTTGGATAATGAGGTTCCACAGTCGAGCGATCGCTTGCGGGGACTGGCCTCGCTTTCCCAGCCATTCGGCAAAGGAAACCTGGTCGAGAGAAGGGTCGCGGGGATCCATTCGGCGAAGGGCCAAGACCGGCCCGAGCAAGCGGCGTCGCTCTTTCCACGAGAGGGGCTGATAGCGGAGGAGCGAGAGCGCCAGATGAAACGGAGCCGGAAGGTCGTTGCGACGAATGGCGCTGCGCTTTCCGTTGGGGCCGAGAACGGGGACGTTGAGTCGTCTTTGAAGGTAGACCTGGTCCGTGGCGCCGATTCGATCCAACAGTGCTCGATAGGCCGTGCAGCAACGAAGAAAGACATGCTGTCCGTTGTCGAAAGAGAGCCCGTCGCGCTCGATCGAGGTCGTCAATCCCCCGAGATGCGGGCGCCGTTCGATCAGGGTCACGTGTGCACCGGCGTCGGCCGCGCTCAGTGCGGCGGCTATACCGGCCAGGCCGCCACCCGCCACCGCGACGCGAAGGTCACTCATGATCGCGCACCGGCCACACTTTGCAGGGCCACCGTTACTTTTTCCCAAGTCGGAACCGACACGCGTCCCTGCGTGACGGCGATCGGGTTGCCTTCGATTCGCTTCAGTAGGTGTCGGTAGATTCCCGACATCGCCGAGACGCAGGCCCGACTTCGACGGTTGAGTAACGGCAACAGCTGCAGGCCTTCGGCGAACCACTCCTCCGCTCGGCCGCACTCGAACTCCACCAGACGCGCTACCTCAGAAGGAGGTCCGCTGAGATCGGGCGAACAGTGAACGCGTTCGGCGTCGGCTCGGGGCAAGTAGACCCGGCCGAAGGACTTGTCTTCAAGAACGTCGCGCAAGATATTGGTCAACTGGAGAGCCACTCCGAGGGAGTCAGCCAGCGGCACGGCTTCGGTGGGGTGATCGGTGCCGAAGATGGCGAGCGACAACCGGCCCACCGATCCGGCCACGTTGCGGCAGTACTTCACCAGATCGTCGATCGTTTCGTACGACGTTCCCAGCACGTCCATCTCGCAGCCGTCGATAATTTCGCCAAAGCACTCCATGGGAAGTTGATAACGCCGAGCGGCGTCGGCTACCGCCCAGAGCACCGGATCGTTGGTGTGGGGATCGATCGGGTTGATGTCCTTTCGAACGTTCTGCAGTCCGCTCAGTTTCTGCTCGGGCGCCGCATCACCGTCGCCAATGTCGTCAATGCGTCGCGCCAACGCGTAGACGGCGGACATTGCTTGACGTTCGGGCTTGCGTAAGAGACGAATGCCGTAAGCAAAGTTCTTCGCCTCTCGACGCGTGACTCCTTCGCACCACTCGTACGCGGCCTCGGTGTTCACGCGGCTCGTCCCGTTTTGCGGGCCTTGAGGAGTTCTCGAACGACGTGGCTTATCACGTCCGACTTACGCGGCCGGCACTGGACCGAGAAGACGTCAAAGCGAGCCCGCTCGATGGAGTCGAGAGCCGCCATCCCTCCGGCCACGAACCCGCCAATAGCCAGTCGAGGTTGCAGCGGCAGCGACGCCATGAGCGGAGTGCCCGGTTCGAACAGGTGTCGCGCGCGCTGCGACTCCATCTCGACGAGTTCTTTCAGCGCCGTCGTGGCGGAAGTAGCAAGAAGATCCTCCTCGGTGCAACCAAAGCGCGTCATGTCTTCGAGCGGCAGGTAGATGCGTCCTCTCCGCGCATCTTCTCCTACGTCTTGGAGATGCTCCACGAGTTGCAGTCCAATACAGATCTGATCGGAGTACGCGATGCGCTCGCCCGACAGTTCTTCGAAGACGGCCAGCACGAGTTGACCCACTGGTGCCGCGGAGAGCATGCAGTAGCCAACTAAGTCGTCAAAAGTTTCGTAGCGGGTCACCCGTTGATCAACCCGGTTAGCTTCAATCAAGGCGCGAAACGGGCCGAGGTCGAGATCAAGATTCTGGATAACGGGCGAGAGCCGTCGAAACACGGGATGAACGGCGTGCCCTTCGGCAGCCAGCTCCAACTCGTCCTCGAGCCAGTCGAGGAGCGCCAGTCGGTCGCCCTCCGCCTCGTCCCCTATGTCGTCGGTGAATCGCGCGAAACCGTAGATCGCCATGAGGCTGGAGCGCACCTCTCGGGGCAGGAGCCGCAGCGCCACCGGAAAGTTCTCACGACTCGCCTTGGCGCTCATCTCATCGCGCGCGGAGAACACCCCGTTACTCGACTGTGTCCGACTCCGTGACACCAGCAACAACCCCTTTGCGCATGTCAGAAAAAGTCAAACTACCAGCCCTTATTGGAATCATCTTGAGAGCCCTCTCATGATTCAGCGTAATTCGTCCCCCGAAGTTGAAGAATGCCCCTCATTCAGGTGATCACCGTGAAACTCGAACGGTGTTCACCTCATACACACGAACGAAACGTTGTCGAGATGTTTGACGCGAGGAGAGATAACGGGACAATCTCGAGGCGGGCAGTATCCGCGCAATTCGAATCCGAGTCCGACAGGAGGGAGATTCGTTCACCCCGTCCCCCTGACGGCGTCCTCGACTCTGAACCAATATTCAGGAATCCCGAGTCTGAGTGTGGGTTACTGGACGAACACTTCGACGCACGAGTAGGACGAAGAGGTCTCGCCGGGCACCGCACCTTCACCCGACACCGAGATCTTCACATTCTCGACTTTCATCGACCGAAGTTGGCTCGCTAAAAAGCTGGCGACACTTTTGGCCCGCGCTGCACTGACGGCGCCATCCAGTGACGCAGACCCAGTGTCGGCGCTGTAACCGAATAGCCGTACCGCGTCGTACCGCTTATCCTTCACCACTTCAGCGAGTCGTGTTACCCGCGCCTTCTGGCTCGCGGTCAGCGAGGTGGCGTTCTTCAGGAACTCGCCGATCGTTCCATAGAGCGACGATGTCGGCGTTGCCTTCCACTGTGCGTAGAGGATTATCGACGTCGCGAGCGTGAAACTCTGGCCGGCCGTATAAGAAGTCCCTGACCCGTTTGCCGCCGTATTCCACGAGTCAAACGAGTAACCGGATCTCACCACGCTCGACGAACTGGGGAGCGTGACTGTCGAACCCGCGGCGCCCGTGAGAGTCACGAGCGATCCACTTCCTCCGTTCGCAGAGAAACTCACTTCAATTGTTGCTATCGGCGTCCATTGGGCGAAGAGTGTGAGTGACGTGGTCAAGGGCACGCTCTGGCCCGGCAAGTAAGAGGTTCCCGATCCATTGGCGGCAGTGTTCCACGACGCAAACGAGAACCCGCTGTACACCAGGTTCGTTGCGGCCGGAAGCACAACGGACGTCCCGGTTTGGCCGTTCAGTTGAGTAATCGATCCAGTGCCGCCGTTCGCGGAGAAGGCAATCTGCACCGCGGGCGTCCATTGGGCGTAGAACGTCTCATTCGCACTAAGGACGACCGAGGATCCCGCCTGATAGGAAGTTCCAGTTCCGTTAGCCGCAGTATTCCAACCGTTAAAGAAATATCCCGACTCTGAAATGCCACTTGCAGATGGAAGTGAAATCGTTGATCCGACGCCAACGGTCACGGGGGCGATCGTGCCTGCGCCACCGTTGAGGTTGAAAACAGCGGTGGCGTCCGTCGCTTGCCACATTGCGTACAGGACAATGTCCGATTCAAAGTCGTACGACTGACCATCGGAATATGCGGTGCCAGATCCATTGGATTCCGTGTTCCAGCCCGTAAACGTGTACCCCTCATTGACGAATTGCGGGCTAAGACTTTCAAACGACTGCAGCGGTGCGGGAGCGTTCTCAGACTGGATTGCAGTTACCTGGTCTGTCCCACTGTCATTTTCAGCGAAGGTCACAGTGTGGTACTGCCCAACCCACATCGCATATAAGACAATGTCAGCATCAAAGTCGTACGTTTGACCGTCGGAATAAGTAGTTCCGGTTCCATCGGATTGCGTGTTCCAGCCCGTAAACGTGTGTCCCTCATTGACGAATTGGGGACTCAAATTTGTAAAATCTGTCAGTGTCGTGGCGACGTTCGCAGTTTGAATCGCAGTTACTTGGTCTGACCCGCTGTCATTTTCTGCGAACGTAACAGTGTGGTACGGAGGTATTGCCAAAGCAGGACTCGCCCACGAAACTGCAGACGCAGTCACGAGAAGCAGCGCCACGGTAATACTCCGCGTTAGTAAATCGGACTTCAGCCGCGTCTTCATTGGTGATCCTTATTGTTGGGCGCGAATCCTTCGCTCATTCCATCGTCCACCTGAGATCCAATCAATTTGTGCTCTGCCCGAGGTCGATGAGCTCAGCGGAACTCAATCTCGAAGCGGCAAACCCTTCGATTTGCGTTTCATTTTTTACTGCATCGCTTGGCGCTTTGAGTGAGAGTTGAACTCGAGTGGTCGAGAAATTTATTGAAGACGCAGAATAAAATTTTTGGTTTAATTCGAGGCGCGTCGTTGACGGGCGACTTCGAAAGCCGCCACGGAAACGGCGACGCCCGCGTTCAACGAACTAATGCGACCAAGTTGTGGTATCGACACAACGGTCGCGCATCGTTTGCGAGTGAGAGAAGAGAGTCCCTTCTCCTCGCCCCCCACGATGAGGGCGACCGGTCCCGATCCCAGGTCGAGTTCGTAGAGGGAGTCTTTGGCGTCACCGGCGAGACCAACCGTAAGGACGTCTGACTTATTGAGTTGATCGATGGCCGAGGGGACTCCCCCTACGTCGCAGAAGGTTAAGTACTCAATGGCCCCTGCCGCCGTCTTCGTGACGGCGGGTGAGATGCGCGCGGAGCGATGGCGCGGCAACACCACGCCGGTAACTCCGGTCCCGTCGGCGCTGCGCAACATGGCGCCCAGGTTGCGCGGGTCGGTCACGCCGTCGCAGACCAAAAGAAAAGGCTTTTTCACCGACAGGAGATCGTCGAGGCTCACCGTGTCGAGAGCGTGCGCCAGCGCCATGACACCTTGATGCCCTTCGGTCTTCGCCTCGCGATCAAGTCGGGTCATCGACACCATGTACACCGGAACTCGCTGTCGTTGCGCTTCGAACTCGATCGCGTCCAAGGTCGACGAGGCGTCTTGGGCCTCGGCGATGAAGATCTTCTTGACGGTGCGCCGTTTCGCCTTCAACAGTTCGAGCACGGCGTGGCGTCCCTCAACCTGGTCTCCCCCGACGCCGTCTCGCTCTCGAGAAGGAGCGCGTCGCGCAGCGTTGGTGTTGCCACGGCGTTCTCCAGGGCGGGGTGGTCGTTGGGGACCGCGCTTGGGTGCGGGACGAGGACTCACGCCAGCTCCTCGATGAGGACTACCGCGCTAGCGCCGATGCCCTCACCGCGACCGAGGGCTCCGAGCCCCTCGAGGGTCGTGGCCTTCACCGAGACGGTCGCGCCCACTACGTCGGAGAGTTCGCGCGACATGGTGAGCATGAAAGGTACCAACCGGGGTCGCTCAGCCATGATCGTCACGTCACCCGAGAGAACGCGGTATCCATCGACGCGCAGGAGTGCCACCGTCTCTTCTAAGAGTTGGCGCGACGAGATCCCCGCGAAGGCGGGATCGTTGTCGGGAAAGTGGCGTCCGAGGTCGCCAAGGTTGCCGGCGCCGAGCAGAGCGTCACAGAGCGCGTGGGTAACAACGTCGGCGTCAGAGTGTCCGGTGAGGCCGATCGCGTCGGGAATATGGACGAGTCCCAGCCACAGCTCGCGATCGCCATCGTCGCTAAAGGCGTGAACGTCGAAACCCTGGCCGATCCTCATGGGAGAAGTCTCTCGTACAGGCTGAGCAGTTCGAGGTCTTGTGGCCGGGTGATCTTGACGTTGTGCGCCTCGCCCGGCACGACCACCACGCGAGCACCGATCGCCTCGACCAGTCCGGCGTCGTCACTGGCGTCGGCGCCGCTGGCGTGAGCCCGCACTAAGAGTTCGCGGCGAAAGGCCTGCGGCGTCTGCACGGCGACTAACTCATCGCGTTCTAGCGTCTCGACGACGAGGGTCTCCTCGCCCATCACGCTGACCCGTTTGACGGTGTCGGTGAGGGTCAGTCCCGGTATGGCGGCGTCGGCTCCGGAGAGCACGGCGTCCACCACCGCGTGAAAGAGGGCCGGACTGGCCAGGGGTCGAGCGGCGTCGTGCACCACCACGATCTCGGCGTCGAGGCAGCGCTCCAGTCCATGACGCACGGACTCCGCGCGGGTGGCTCCGCCGGCGACGACCAGGTCCGCGCCCTCGCCGCTGCCGTCGTACCCCTCGGGTACGACGAGAACGGCGTAGTCGGCCACGCTGCGCGACGCTCGAACACTGCGCGCGGCGATCGTCTCACCGTCAAAGAGAGAGAACTGTTTCAAGCCGCCAAAGCGAGTGCCCTGGCCCGCGGCCACCACGACGGCCGCGACGGACATGCCTAGGGAAGGACCGAAGCGAGCTTTTCTTCCGCCGCTTCCGTGTCCACGTTAAGAGCGAAGGTCAACTCAGAGACGAGTATCTGACGGGCGCGCGTCAACATGCGCTTCTCACCCGCGCTCAGACCCTTGTCCTTGTCACGGATCGAGAGGTTTCGCACGACCTCCGCCACCTGATAGATGTCACCCGAACGAAGCTTCTCGGAGTGGTTCTTAAAGCGCCGCGACCAGTTGGTCGGCATACGCGCTTCTTTCTTGCGCAGCACGGCGAAGACCTCCTCGACCTCCTCGTCGTTGATGACGTCACGAAGCCCGACCGACTCGGCGTTGGCGACCGGAACCATCAACACCAGGTCGGTGTAGGCGACTTTGAGCTTTAGGTAGTCCTGTTTGACGTCAAAAGCCGTCATTTTCTCGATTTTTTCCACGGTACAGGCTCCGTGGTGGGGGTAGACGAGACGGTCGCCCTTCTTATACTTTCGTGCGGTCATTACGTGAGACACTCCTCAAAGGGGTCAACGCCCGATCGAAAGGGCGTTTGGGGGATTTACTATTTTACCAGACTTTTGGCCACTTGTGACCTCCGAACGGCCTCGCCTCGACCCCGCTCAGCGCCCCCGTGGCGTGTGCCGACCGTGCGTGTCACGATGGTCCAGTCACCACCAAAGGACGTCGCCATGATCTCTGGTTCGCACTTCATCGTCTTCAGTACCGACGCGGCGGCCGATCGCGCCTTCTTTCGCGACGTGCTCGAACTACCCTTCGTTGACGTCGGCGGAGAGTGGCTCATCTTTCGCGCCCCACCGGCCGAAGTGGCAATACACCCGGCCGAAAGCGGAGGCGGCGGGGCCTTCTTTCTCTTAAGCGACGACCTGGCCTCTGATATGGCCGCTCTTCGCGCGAAGGGCGTCGATCTCGAAGAGGTCGAAGAGGAAAGCTGGGGTTTCCTTACCCGCATCGCCCTTCCGAGCGGTGGTGAACTCGGCCTCTACCAGCCCAAGCACGCGTCCCCTCCGCTCTAGCGTTCCGACCTCTGAGAGGCACCCGCCAGTGGTTGGGCGGCGACAAGGGCCTCGGAGAGTGAGTGGCAACGTCGCAGCGTCACGCCTCCCACGTCCTCGACCTCCCCTTGGGCGGGCACGATGACGACCTCGGCGCCCAGGCGCTGGGCTTCGCGCACTCGCCGCGTGAGTCCCGAGACGGACCGTAACTCGCCAGCCAAACCGACCTCTCCGATGGCCACCAGGCGCGGCGGTACCGCGAAGCCCAGGGCCGCCGACGCGACCGCCAGGGCGAGGGCGACGTCCACTCCCGGTTCCGTGGCCGAGAGCCCTCCGGCCGTCGCGGCAAAGACGTCCAGCGCGCTGGTGTCCACCCCGCAACGAGACTCCAGGACGGCCAGTAGTAAGGACAGTCGCTGTGAAGAGACCTGATAGGCGACACGACGCGTGGATCCCGACGAGTGCGCCACCAGCGCTTGGATCTCCACCACGATGGAGCGCGACCCATCGTTGGTGACGCTCAGGACCACGCCCGGCACATCGAGCTGAGGGCCCCGTAGTGAGACCGACGCGTCGAGAAGTTCGCGCAACCCCTCTCCCACCATCTCGAAGAGTCCGACCTCGCCGGTCGGACCGAAACGGTGCTTCTGCGCGCGCAGTAGTCGCAGCGAGCCGTGGCGGTCGCCTTCAATTCGAATGACGGTGTCCACCAAGTGCTCCAGCGCGCGCGGCCCCGCCAGTTCTCCGTCTTTGGTCACGTGCCCGATCAGCAACAGCGCGGTGCCACTCGCTTTGGCGACCGCGCACAGTCGTTCCGCGGCGTGGCGAATCTGAGGAACCGACCCCACCACGCTGGTCAGACTGGCATCGCTCATCGCCGAGACCGAGTCCACCACGCACAGGGCCCGACGGCCATCGCTCAGAAGTTGGCACGCCTCATCGACACTGGTCGTGGTGGCCATCGCCAGCGAACGCGGGATTTCGCCGATGCGCCGGGCCCGGCGAGCGACTTGGGCCGCCGACTCCTCGGCGGCGATCAACAGCACGTTCTTCTCCGCGAGGGCGAGTGCTCGCAAGGTAACGAGAGCCAGCGTTGACTTACCGACGCCAGGCTCACCGTAGAGCAAGGTCGTCGAACCGGCGACGAACCCTCCGCCTAAGACGCGATCCAACTCGCTGACACCCGAGGACGTTAACTCCGTCCCCTCTTCGCCCACATCGGCCAGGGCCGTGACGGCGGTCCGCTCGCGGGGGGCGAGGTGACGGTTGGTGACTTCGTCCAGCGAGTTCCACTCCGCGCACCCGCCGCATCGCCCTTGCCACCGGGGTGCGCTGGTGCCACAGAGCCGACAGACGTAGAGGGCGTGGGTCTTCACCCTGGCCACGTTAGAGAGACGCTGTGACGCCGGGATCTAGAGAGGAGTTGAGTCTTCGAAGTCGACCGACGGGGGAAGCCCCTCGACACCTTCGAAAGTGAGAGACGTGCCGTCGTCACCCTCGCCGACGTCGACGACAATCGTCTGGCCGGCGTGAAACTCCTTGAAGAGAATCTTCTCACTGAGAGCATCCTCGACGTACTGCTGGATCGCTCGGCGTAGCGGTCGGGCGCCCAACTCCGGGTCGTAACCCTTGTCGGCCAGGTACTCCTGCGCCTTGGCCGAGAGCTCCAGACCGAGACCCTGGGCGCTCAACTGCTCGCGCAGGCGTGAGATCAACAGATCGGCTACGGCGATGACCTCGGGACGGGTCAGTTCGTGGAAGACAATCGTGTCGTCGATACGGTTCAAGAACTCCGGACGGAAATGAGCCTTCAACGCCTGGTTGACCTTCTCCTTCATGCGCTCGTGGGTGACGGAGTCCGAGCCCTTGCCAAAGCCAATGGCGGCCTTTCGCAGGTCGGACGTTCCCAAGTTCGAGGTCATGATGAGGATCGTGTTCTTGAAGTCCACGGCGCGACCCTGGGAGTCGGTGAGGCGTCCATCTTCCAAGATCTGCAACAGGATGTTAAAGACGTCGGGGTGGGCCTTCTCCACTTCGTCAAAGAGCACGACGGAGAACGGCTTACGCCGAACGGCCTCGGTGAGCTGGCCGCCTTCGTCGTAGCCGACGTAGCCGGGAGGCGAACCGACGAGACGTGACACGGAGTGCTTTTCCATGTACTCCGACATGTCGAGTTGAATGAGCGCGTCGGAGTCGTCGAACAAGAACTCGGCCAACGTCTTCGCCAGTTCGGTCTTGCCGACCCCGGTCGGGCCCAAGAAGATGAACGATCCCCCGGGACGCTTGGGGTCCTTTAGACCCGCGCGCGTACGGCGAATGGCGCGACTGAGCGAGTTGACGGCCTCTTCTTGACCGACCACGCGCTTGTGGAGTTCTTCTTCCATGCGCAGCAACTTCGAGGTCTCTTCTTCGGTCAAGCGGTAGACCGGAATCCCGGTCCACACGGCTAGCACTTCGGCGATGGTTTCCTCGTCCACCAGGTCAAAGGACTCGCCGCCCGAGGCCAGCACCGTAGCGTCGATCTCGTCTCGCTTGGCCATGAGATCGCTGCTCTTGCTCATCCAAAGCCTTGGCCTGGTCGAGGGCGCCCTTGTCCATGGCCGACTCTTTGTCCCGGCGGAGCCGCAAGATGTCTTCGTCGATCTTCTTCGCGGCGGGCGGCGTATCCATGCGACGAATGCGCAGGCGACTGCCCGCCTCGTCGATCAAGTCGATGGCCTTGTCGGGCAAGAAACGATCCGAGATGTAGCGGTCGGACATGTTGGCGGCGGCGATGAGCGCCTGGTCGGTGATCTTGACCGCGTGGAACTCTTCGTAGACCTCGCGCAGACCCTTCAGGATCTCGATGGTCATGGCGACCGAGGGCTGCTCCACCTTCACGGGCTGAAAGCGTCGCTCGAGGGCGGCGTCCTTCTCGATGTGCTTGCGGTACTCGTCGATGGTGGTCGCCCCGACGGTCTGGAGTTCACCGCGCGCCAGCATCGGCTTCAAGATGGAGGCCGCGTCGATGGCCCCTTCGGCGGCACCGGCCCCGACGAGGGTGTGGATCTCGTCGATAAAGAGGATGATGTCACCGCGGGTGCGGATCTCTTTCAAGACCTTCTTCAAGCGCTCTTCGAAGTCACCTCGGTAGCGAGACCCCGCCACCAGTGCGCCGAGGTCGAGGGTGTAGAGCTGCTTGTCGGCCAGGGTCACCGGCACTTGGTTGGCCACGATGCGCTGGGCCAGCCCCTCGACGATGGCCGTCTTGCCGACGCCGGGCTCGCCAATGAGGACGGGGTTGTTCTTGGTGCGACGCGAGAGGACCTGCATCACGCGCTCGACTTCCTTCTCACGCCCGACCAAGGGATCGAGCTTGCCCTCGCGGGCGAACTGCGTGAGGTTGCGACCGAACTGGTCGAGAACGGCGGATCCGCCGGCGGCTTCGGAGTCGCCGCCCTTGGAGGAGCCGACCGCGGAGGCCGCCCCGGCCTCTTTGCCGGCCTGGCCTGACATCATCTGAATGACCTGGGTACGAACGCGGGCCATGTCCGCGCCGAGGTCGTTCAAGACCTGGGCGGCGACGCCTTCGCCCTCGCGCACCAGGCCGAGCAACATGTGCTCGGTGCCGATGTAGGAGTGGCCGAGTTGGAGGGCTTCACGTAAGGAGAGTTCCAGCACCTTCTTGGCGCGAGGAGTAAAGGGCGGAGATCCGGGCGAGGGGTTGGTGTTGGCCCCGATGGCCTCTTCCACCTTCTCGCGTACCACGTCGAACGTGACCCCCAAGGCGTCCAGCGCCTTGGCCGCGACGCCTTCACCCTCGCGAATCAGCCCCAGCAGAATGTGCTCGGTACCGATAAAGGCGTGGTTAAGGTCGCGTGCCTCTTCCTGAGCGAGTACGAGGACTCGGCGGGCACGGTCTGTGAAACGTTCAAACAATGGTCGTCCTTTGTTTCTTTGTTAAAAGTGTAATGGCGGTGAAGGCCCAGTAGGACGAGCCCCTCCGACCACCACTGATGGATATTCGAGGCCTCATCTAAGGTGGTGCCGTGAATCCCTACGAACCACTTGGGCTTGCGTCAGTTGACCGTGATCTGACGGAGCTGGAGGTCGTTCTTGAAGAATCCGTGATATTTGGTGACTCGTATCTCGATTCGGTGACGACTCACCTCATTCGCGCCGGAGGGAAACGCTTGCGGCCCATGCTGGCCCTCGCCTCGGCGACCAGTGGCGAGCGAGAAGCCACGCGCGAGGACCTGCTGGGGGCGGTCTCCCTCGAACTGATGCACTTAGCGTCGCTCTATCACGACGACGTCATGGACGAAGCCGAGATTCGCCGCAACGTCGATAGCGTGAACGCGCGCTACGGCAACCTGATCGCCATCGTGGCGGGCGACTACCTCATGGCGCGTTCGGCCGGACTGGCGGCCGACTTCGGCGCGGAGACGGCCAGTTTGATGGCCAACACGCTGGCCTGGCTCACCCGCGGCCAGATCAGTGAAGTGCGGACGGCCTTCTCACTCGAGCGCACCGAGCAGGACTACTTCACCGCGATTGAGGGAAAGACCGCGACGCTGATGTCGTCGAGTTGTCGCATGGGCGCGATGACCGCGGAACCTTCCGCCCGACGAGACGACCGCGCTGGCGGAGTTCGGACGGTGTTTTGGTATGGTCTACCAACTACGCGACGACATCCTTGATTTGATCGCCACGGACAACCAACTCGGCAAACCGGCGGGCCAGGACTTGGCCGAAGGGATCTACAACCTCCCGACTCTCTTCGCGCTGCGTCGACACCAGCGTCAGCGACGAGTTGTCGAGGCCTCTTAGGTCGTGCCCTTGGACGATGACGAACGCGAGCGCGCGCGAAAGCTCGTCGTAGCGACCGACGGCATCGATCGAACCGTTCAGGCAGCGTCCACCTTCCTCGACGACGCCCACGCCGCTCTCGAACATACTACCGAGCGAGAAACTGCGTACCAGCTTTAGCTCGCTGATCACCGCTCAACTACACGATCTTCCCTCGTACTAGTCGCGCACCGGCTTCAGCGTCGGAAAGGCGATCACTTCTTCGCATGTTGGACTCATCGGCGAGCATGCACCGCCAGCCGGTCCATGCCGATGCCCAGTCCGGCCGTGGGTGGAAGTCCCCACTCCAGGGCGCAGATGTAGTCCTCGTCGATCGGCATCGTCTCGTCCTCGCCGGCCGCGGCCAGCCGAGCCTGGTCCTCAAAGCGAGCGCGCTGCTCGATCGGGATCGTTGAGTTCGCTAGAATCCGTTGGAGAGTTCGCGACACGGCGGCGTAGGACTCGAAGCGCTCGGTGAGCTCACTGTCGCGACGATGGCGCCGCGACAGCGGTGACACCTCGACCGGATACTCGGTGATGAACGTCGCGTCCCACAGTCCCTCTTCGGCCAGTCGCCTCGAGCCAACTCGGCTAAGCAGCGGCCCGCACCCCACGACGGCGTGCACGTCGACGCCGCGCTCACGTAGATAGCCCGCCAGCTCCTCGCGCGGCGTGTGCACGGACGACCTCCGCGCCGATCGCTTCACTGGCGAGCTCGGCCATCGGTCGACGGGCCCACGGCGTCGTGAAGGACATGCGGCGGCCCTGGTACTCGATCTCCGTCGTCCCGAGCACGTCCATGGCGACCCCGGCGACCAGTTCTTCGGTAAAGGACATCATGTCCTCAAAGTCCCAGTAGGCGGCGTAGAGCTCGAGCATGGTGAACTCGGGGTTGTGACGCGGACTCACGCCCTTCGTTGCGAAAGACGCGACCGAGCTCGAAGACGCGCTCGAAGCCCCCCACCACGAGTCGCTTCAACCACAGCTCGGGCGCGACGCGCAAGTAGAAGTCACTGTCGAAGGCGTTGTGGTTCGTGACGAAGGGTCGGGCGGACGCGCCCGAGGGAATGGGGTTCAGGATCGGCGTCTCGACCTCCATGAAGCCCGCCGCCCAACAGCGCTCGCGCACCGCGCGGATCATGTCGCTTCGTCGTTGCAACGATCGTCGGCGTCGTCTCATTGGCCCAGAGGTCGGCCTCGCGGTGGCGATAGCGCAGGTCGAAGTCGGCGATGCCGGCCCACTTGTCGCCGAAGTTGCGCACGGCTTCGGCGAGCCGCTCCCACGTCGCGACCTTGACCGAGAGCTCGCCGCGCTTGGTGCGCACCACTTCGCCCACGACTCCGACCCAGTCGCCCAGGTGGAGCTTGGAGAACTCCTCGAAGTTCTCCGCCACGCTCGTCCAGGACGAAGAGCTGAATCTCGCCCGTGGAGTCGCGCATGGTGGCGAAGGCCAGCTTGCCCTGACGGCGAAGCAGCACCATCGCCCGGCCACGTGAACGACCTGTCCCGACTCTTCGCCATCGGCGAGATAACGAAAACGCGCTCTGAAGTGAGGCGGCGTAGGCGTCGTGGGCGAACTGGTAGGGCGAGGTCACGTGGTCTCTTTCGAATGATTCCTTTCATGAACGATACGCAATCCGTGCAGGGTCAACCACGGCTCGACGATGCGCACGTATTTCGTGTGGGGTGCGATGAGACTAGCGAGACCTCCAGTACCGATGATGGTGGCCTCACCGAGCTCGTCGAGGATCCGGTCGATGATGCCGTCGACCTGCGCCGCGAAGCCGTACAGCACGCCGCTTTGAATCGACTCGACGGTCGAGCGACCAATCACCGAACGAGGTTTCACGAGTTCCACCGATCGCAGCGCGGCGGCGTGGGTGTAGAGCGCTTCGAGCGAGATGGCGACGCCGGGGCGATCGCGCCGCCTAGGTACTCGCCGTTCGCGCTGATCACGTCAAAGACCGTGGCCGTTCCCATATCCACCACGATCGACGCGCCCGGGGTAGAGGTCGTAGGCGGCGACCGCGTCGGCGATGCGGTCGGCCCCCACCTCGCGCGGATTCTCGTAGAGAATCGGCATGCCGCTACTTGGTGCCCGGACCGAGCACCGTGAGCTCCAGCTCCGAGAACCAGCGCTTGGCCATGCGACGCAGTTGCGTGGTGACCGCGGGCGCCGACGAGCAGATGGCGATCTCGGTCACCGTCGACTCGCAGGTCGAGTCCTTCGAGGTCGAGCAGTTGCGTGAGCGCCATGGCGTGTTCGTCCGGCGTTCGCTCGACCACCGTCGAAGTGCGCCAGTGATAAGCCAGTCCGTGCTCGCCACTCGCCCTCGCGAAGCCCATGGCGTCGGGCGCGTCGGTGTCCGCCTCGCCAAAAAGGCCGATCAAGGTCTCCGTGTTTCCCACGTCCATCGCAAGAGCACTCAACCCTCCACGATCGAGTCACGGGACCGTTGTCGAGCAGACGCACGCCGTCGATGATACCCTGCCACCAACGCGCGCCTCGAGGTCCCGTCTCAAAGTCGTTCGACGGCAGCAAGGTGGCGGGATCAACCACCTCCGCGTACGCCACCTCCACCCCGCGTCTCTAGAATCGTCGCGCATCAGCGGCGCGCTGGGTGCTCGCGGGCCGCGTGGCCTGGGCCGCACGTGCCAAGCGTCGCGACAGCCCGAGCGCGCGACGACGCCCCTCCTTCGAGAGAGCGGCGTTGCGACTGGAGAGGGCCAGGCCGTCGTCATCGCGAACGATGGGACAGCCCACGATCTCGACGTCAAAGCCGAGGTCGCGCGCCATCTGGCGTATCACGGCCAGTTGCTGAAAGTCCTTCTCCCCGAAGAAACTGCGACACGGCCCGGAAATGGTGAAGAGTTTGGCCACCACGCTGGCCACCCCGTCGAAGTGTCCGGGACGACCGGCGCCCTCGAAGCGCTCGCCGAGCTCTCCCACCGACACGGTGGTCGGCGTTGATTCGGGGTAGTCGGGCCACATGTCGCGGAGCGAAGGAGACACCAGACAGTCGACGCCACACTCGAGGGCCAGGTCGCGATCGGCTTCGGGCGTTCGCGGATATCGCGCGAGGTCGTCCGCGTTGTCGAACTGGCGGGGATTGACGAAGAGTGAGGCGAGAACCACGTCGCTCTGTTCCTTGGCCGCGCGAAAGAGTGACACGTGGCCGGCGTGCAAAGCGCCCATGGTCGGGACGAAGCCCACCGTGAGACCTTTCGTTCGCTGATCGCTCGCGAAGGAGCGCCACTCCTCGATGTCGCTGAGTTCGAGCACGCTAGACGCCCGACGTGGCGCGCCGCTTCTCCGCGAGTTCGAAGGCGGCGTTGGCGAGCGCCACATAGGTGGAACGCTCGGACGGGGGCAACGCATCGAGGTGGGCGTCAATGGTCGCCATGTCGGCTCGCGAGGCCGGGCCGGTGAGCGCAGCGTCCACACCCATGGCGTTGACGTCATCGAGAGCCTGTTGGGCCAGGGGAAGAAAGTCTTCCAGCGAAAGCCCAGCCGACTCGGCCAGGGCGCGGGCGTGCCCGAGGAGAGCCACCAAGTGATTCGCGGTGACGCTGGCCGTTGCGTGATACAGGACTCGCTGTTCATCGGAGAGACGAATTGCGCGCCCGCCCAGCGAAGCGACCACCTCCTCGACCAGGCGGTCACCGCCGACGCTGTAGAGCGCGCCCTTGAGGCGCAGCGCGCCGACGTCGCGCGTGGGCAACGCGGCCAGAGGGTGCATGAAGGCGCGCCGCGAGTGTCGCGACAACTCCGACAGTCCCCTCGAACCGGCCACGTGCGCCACCACGGCGTTCTCGCCCAGGGATAGTTCGTTCGACACCGACCCGATCTCATCGTCGGGCACGCAGAGGAGAACGAGCTCACTCTCGATACCGCGGAGTTCGTCGTGGTGTCGAAGCTCGACGTCGTGGCCCACTGCGCCCAGGGCGTCAAAGAGCGACGTACCGGCGCGACCCGCACCGACGATGGTGATCCTCATATCGGCTCCTTTTCCGTTCCGGCCCCGCAGGTGCCGTTCGGTATTTAGCCCAACGACGAAAGTGTACCGAGTTCTACTCACGGCTCCGACGCCGCGCCGCCAGTTGGGCCTCGGTTACCAGCGAGGGCGCCAGTTCGTGCAGGGGAACAAGGACGAAGGAGCGATCATAAAGGCGCGGGTGGGGAACGAGAATCTCGGGGTCGTCACTGGTCTCTTCTCCTACTATCAGCACGTCGACGTCGAGGGTGCGAGGTCCCCAACGAACCTCGCGCGTACGATGCGCCGCCGACTCCGCGCGAAACGCCCGCAGCAAGAGCTCGTGCGGGCTCGCGGCCGTCATGATCTCGACCACCATGTTCCAAAAGTCATCTTGAGGAACGCCGCCGACCGGCTCACTTTCGTACACGCTCGATAGTCGGTAGTCGTCGTTCTCCACCACCAAGGGAATGGCCGCCTCGAGGTGGGCTCGGCGATCGCCCAGATTAGAGCCCAGCGAGAGGTAGGCGTAGCGCACTAGGCGCGCGACACCGTGGTGCGAACGCCCGCCGTCGCGACGTCGAGGGCGACGGGAGGACGAAGCTTGCGCACCCCGACCGTCACCGAGGTAATCGAGTGGTCCAAGGCCAACACCTCGCGCGCCACCCGATAGGCCAACGTCTCGAGGAGCAAAAACGCCCCGTCGTGGGCCACCCGCGAGGCGATCTCCAGTACGGCCGCGTAGTCGGTCGTCTCGCTCAAGTCGTCGTTCATGGCCGCCTCTTCGAAGGGCCGGTGCATGTCGATATCGAAGGCCAGTGGTTGGGCGCGATCGCGCTCTTCTCTGCAGTACTCCGACCACCGCACTGGAGGCGCAGTTCGCGAAGCTCAATGACGTCACTCACGGATATCCTCGGGCAGATCGAGCATCACGGAACGGCCGTCCGGTCCGATCGAACGCTTGAAGAGACGCTCGACGAGCGCGATGGAGGCCGGTACGGTCGCCACCTTCTGACTCCACACCAAGTAACCCGCCACGACGCCGAGAAGTCGGTCCGACACTTCGTCACCGTGCAAGAGCACGGTGGTGTTAAGAGCCATGCAGTTGGCGATGTCGAGGTAGCAGGCCTCTAAGACCTCTCGTTGCTGAGGTCCCCCTCGTAGGGCGTAGTGGCTGGCCGTCAAGCCGTGCTCGAAGTAGGCGCTCATGTTCTGCATGACCGGCAAGATCGAGATCACCCGACCAAAGCCCTGGTGCTTTAGCCAGAGCAACTCTTCGTCGCGGCGCACTTGTCGGTGCACGGTGGTCGAGCCCCCGGGGCGCTCGGAGACCGCCAGTATTCCTTTGTAGACCCAGGTGAACCCGCGTGGCTCGATGCCCGCCGCCCACTTGCCCCTCACGGCGACACGCTCTCCAAAGGGGCGCTCAACAATCTCGCGAATTGAACTGTTTCTCGAACGTCGTGCACGCGGACCATACTGACACCTTCTACCAAGGCCCAGGCGGCGGTAGCTAAGGACGCCTCCAGTCGCTCGTCCACCGTGAGCTCGCGGGGACCAAGGAGGCCGAGGAATCGCTTGCGACTGGTGCCAATCAACACGCCCGCTCCGTACTCGCGGGCCAGCGCGACGAAGTGGTCGCAGTGCGCGAGCACGGTGAGATTGTGCTCGCGCGTCTTGCCAAAGCCGATGCCCGGGTCGAGCCACAACTTCTCGATCCCGAGGTGACGCGCCTCTTCGGCCACGCCAGGAGGAAGTCGCTGATCTCTAGAACGACGTTCTGGTAGGTCGGGTTGTCTTGCATGACCGAGGAGTCCCCCTGTCGGTGCATGGCGATGTAGCCGACCCCCAGTTCGGCGGCGACCGTGACGAGGTGTGAGCCGAGACGTCGTTCAAGCATCGTGGCTCCCGCCACGATGGCGGCCCTCGCGACCCCCTCTTTCTGAGTGTCAATCGAGACCGGGCCGTGCAGAGAGCCAGCGCCGCGACGACCGGGAGAACGCGGGCCAGTTCCTCGGCCTCCTCGACCGGCGTCGGCGCCCGGACGAGTGGACTCGCCTCCCACGTCCACCATGTCCGCGCCGACTGCGGAAGTGGGCGAGACCGCGCTCGATGGCCTGATCGGCAGCCAGGTGCGCGAGGCGGGGAAAAACGAGTCGGGCGTCACGTTGACGATGCCCATCACGGCCGGGCTCAACGCCACGTAGACCTTCGTTGGTGGATGTACTGCAGGGCCTCGGCCCGGTAGTTCGGCGTCGTCCTTGAAAACGCCCCGCACGGCCGAGGTCACGGTCGTCATGCCCTCTTTTTTCACCCCGCGCATGGACATGCAAAAGTGTTCGGCCTCGATGACGACGATGGAGCCGCGCGGATGGAGTTCTTCTTCCATGGCCTCGACGATCTGCGTGGTCATGCGCTCTTGCACTTGGAGGCGCCGCGCGAATCCCTCGACCATCGGGCCAACTTCGACAGTCCCGTGATGCGACCGTCGGCGGCGGGAAGGTAGGCCACGTGGGCGAATCCCACGAAGGGCACGAGATGATGTTCACACAGCGAGGTAAAGGGGATGTCGCGCACCATGACCATCTCGTCGTGCCCGATCTCGAAGGACACACGGAGATGCTCGCCGGGATCGCTTCGATGCCCTTCAAAGAGTTCGACGTACATCTCGGCGACCCGGCGGGGAGTCTCCACCAGGCCCTTCGCGGGTGGGGTCTTCACCGATCGCCTCAAGAGTTCGCGAATCAGTTGCTTGCATCCGCTCGCTGGTCGACCACGCTTAGGCCTCGCCCACGTAGGTGTAAATGGCGTCGAGGTTGCGGTACTTCTCGTTCACGTCAAGGCCATATCCCACCACGAAATCCGCCGGGATGGTAAATCCCACGTACTTAAGGGACTGCTCGTACCCGTTGCTCGCCCTCTTTTAAGAGCAAAGCGCAGACTTCGAGGCTGGCCGGACTGCGCGCGCCCGAGTACTGGCGCAGGTAGTTAAGGGTGAGACCGGAGTCCACCACGTCCTCGACGATCAACGACGTCGCGGTTGGAGAGATCGACGTCGAGGTCCTTCACGATGCGCACCACGCCGCTCGTTTTCGTGGCGGCGCCGTAGGAGGAGACGGCCATGAAGTCGACCTCGACGGGCAGTTCGATGGCGCGCATCAGATCGGCCATGAAGTTGATCGCGCCCTTTAAGACACCGACCAACAGCGGCGGACTGTCGGGTAATCGACGGGTGATCGGCCTGGCCCAACTCGCACGACGCGATCGCGCACTTCCTTGGCCGACACCACCACCTCACCGAGTCGCGCGGGCCCATGTGGCGGTGAAGTCGTCTGAGCTGATGCCTATCCATGGACTGGTCAGCGTAGTGGAGCCGTCTTCGAGGGTGAGGCGCTGATCGCGTCGCGCGAGAGCCGCCGTCCCCCACTCCAACTCCGCAGCGACCACGTCACCGTCGACCACCGCCAAGCGCCCGATCGATCTCGGCCGCGCTCGGCGGATGGACGCTCCTTCACGTCGTCGATCACAAAGAGTTGTAGTCGCAGCCATCGGCGAAGTCGGGCCCGAGGCCACTCACGAAGTTGGCGACAGTCCACGTCGGTTAGTTCGAGTCCTACGTCGTCCACGGAGAGGGCCTCGAGCCAGGCGCGCTCTTCGTAGAGCACGGCGGCTTGGCGCGCGATCACGGGCACGACGTCGCGCTCGGCGACTTCGCACATCAACGGGAGAACTTGATGGCGCACGCGGTTACGGCGAAACGCCAGGTCGTCGTTGGACTCGTCGTGGCGCGCGGTCGTACCCCGACCCCTCGACGAAGTCGCGACACGTCTCGACGTCGCAGATCGCGCAGACGGCTTGGTGGGATCGTTCACCATGGGCGAGAGTCCGTCCAGCCCGGCCCCGCGCATCATGTTAACAAGAACGGTCTCCACAAGGTCGTCCATGGTGTGCCCGGTGAGGACGCCCTCGGGCAGCACGCGGCGACGCTCGGCGCGCGCTCGAGCTTCGAAGTTCGATCCGGCGGGCACCGCCACGTCGTGCACCACGACGCCACGCCCAAGGTCCGGCGACAGCTCTTCGACGAACCGAGCGTCTTCGCCGCTGGTCGCTCGGGCGTGGTGATCGACGTGGTGCACTTCGACCCTGAGCCCCGCGGCTAGGGCTAAGAGCAAGAGACCGAGTGAGTCCGCTCCACCCGACACGGCCAGGTGACGGACGTGTCCGGTGGAGGAAAAGCGCAAGCGGCCAGCAGCGCGGAGGCGTCGAGCGTCACGACAAGAGGTTAGACACCGCCACTCGTGAACCCGAAGGCCGGGACGTCGCCGACGAGGCGAAGCGACACCACGCGAGGTAGCCCCGCCCGCAGCGAACCACGTCGCGCTCAACACGCTCACGTAGAAACCGACCGGCCAGTTGGTCATGTAGGAACAGGCCAGGGCCCCCCAGATCGTGACCAGCGCGAAGAGCGACCGACAGGCCCAGGGCCATCTCTGCTCGATCGGTGAAGCACCGCGCGGCGGCCGGCGGCCCGATCATCAACGTGAAGATCAACAGCGCACCCGACCACGGGGACGGTCATCGTGGTGGCACAGGCGATGACCACCAAGAAGGCCGTATCAACTAACTCCGGACGAAGTCCCTGTGCGGCCGCGATCTCGGGCGCTAAGGACGTCAAGAGCAGACGGTCGGTACAACACTCCGACGAAGAGAACGCAGAGCGCGCCGAGTAGGGCCACGGCCACGATCTGTCCGCGACTGACCCCGAGAATCTCACCGAAGAAAAGGGAGAAGATCTCCGGCTCGTACTCGGTGCTTTGGCTGAGAAACGCGGCACCGAGAGCGAGCATCATCACGAGAGCCAGCGCGGTCACCGCGTCGGCCCGACCCCGTCGAGTGAGTCGTCCAATGCCGAGGGCCGCGCCGAGAGAAAAGACGCCGAGGCCGATGAGTGGATTAATGCCCAGAAGATTGGCGCCCGCCGCACCGGCGAAGGCCCCGTTGGGGATGGCGTGCGCCGGCGAAGGCCGCACCGCGCATGACCACGAAGAATCCGACGACGCCCCCCACGACCGCCACGATGGTGCCAATCTCCCAGGCGTTGACCATGAAGCCCGAGAACATCAGCGCACCGGTCCCGCGGCCACGGCGTGAGGTTCCGTTCGAGCGCGCCGAAGCGTGCGTCGGCGACGGCGAAGTCCCGACGCGAGATACGCCACGAAGATCAACGAGACGATGAAGAAACTGACCGGAAGCCCCTGACTAGAAGGAAACCAGTAATAACTGTCGTACGCGAAGAGCGACACCCAACCAGGTGGCCGCCACCCCAATGGCGACCGCCACCACAAAGGCATGACGCAAACTGCTGGTAACGCGCAGGGAGGCCGCCGCCGGCCCGATCAGAAGCGCAGTCGACAGTATCGATCCGATGGCGATGGAGGAGAGTCCCACCGAGATGGCCAAAGCCAGCATGAACAAGCAGGCCCACGCCGCGAACCGAGACTCCTCGCGCCGCGGCTAGATCCGGACTGATCGAGGACAGTAACAGCGGTCGATAAATGTACGCGATCACCGCCAAGGTCACGAGGCTCAGGATCGTGACGAGAGGAATGGTCGAGGGATCGAGCGTGAAGATCGAGCCAAAGAGGATCTGCTGCGCCGCCCCGGTCGTCGCGCTCTTCGTCGTATCGAGGTAAAGAACAGAGCGGCGACGCCGGTCGCGACGCCCAGCACGATACCGGTCGCGATGTCTCGACCCCGCAGGCGTTGCACCCCCACGAGGTCCATAGCGCCGGCGCCGATCACGCCCGCTCCAAGAAAACCGAGCAACGGGCTGATCCCATAAAAGAAGGACGCCGAGCCGCCGGTCGTCGCAACGTCGGTCAAGGCGTGCCCCGCAAAGGACTGACCTCGCACGACGGTGAACACGCCGACGACAGCGGACACCAGTGCGCTCACGGCGCCAATCGCCAAGGCCATGTGGACCGGACCGCTCGTGAAGAAACCCGGTTCAAAGAGAAACGTCACGGTGTCACTCGACGGTCAGGGTCGAGTGCTCGGGTATCTGCTCGTCACCTACACTGGGTTCGGCCACCACGAAGACGCGACCGTGCAACTTGAGGACGTCCACGTGGTGTCCATAGAGCGCGCTCAGGACGTCGGATCGCACGACCTCGTCGGTCGTGCCGCTGGCGGCCCGGCCGTTGGTGAGATACACGATGCGGTCCATCACCGGCAGAAGGGCGTTCATCTCGTGCGCCGACAGCAAGACGGCGATCCCATGGTCTTTGGTCACTCGGTGCAACAGCGCGACTACCTCTTGCACGCTTTTCGGATCCAAGTTGGCGAGCGGCTCGTCTAAAAGGAGCAACGACGGCTGACTGATCAGCGCGTGGGCGATGAGGATTCGTTGTTGTTCGCCGCCCGAGAGCATGCCCACGCGCGTGTCGGCGAAGCGTTCCGCATCAACGTCGATCAACATTCGCTCGACGAGTTCGCGTTCTTCTTTGGTCCGCCGAGAGAAGCCAAAGCGATGGGCATCGAGGCCCAGGGCCACAAAATCACGAGCTCGCACGGGCACGTCCGGGTCGAGGTTGACCTTCTGGGGCACGTAGCCGAGCGAGCGAGCGTGTTGCGACAGGGGCGCACCGTTGACGTGGATCTCACCCCGGTCGACGCGCTGCAGTCCCAAGATGCTGCGAAGGAGCGTCGTTTTTCCCACGCCGTTCGATCCAATGAGACCGGTGAACTCACTGGCCGCCACCTGAAAGGACACGTCGTCTAGAACCGCGCGGTCCGCGAAAGAGACGCTGACGTGATCGACGTCAAGAACGGGTGTGTCGCTCACAGTTTCTCGGTGGACGTGCGATGCTCCACGGCCTTCTCGATCGCCGTGAGTTCGGCCATCATCCAGGTTTGATAGTCATAGCCCGGCGTGGGCATCGTCTCGTAGACGCCGACCACGGGCACGTCCGCTTTCTTCGCGGTGTTCTTGAACGAGGCAGTCAAGGCGTCCACCACCTGTTGGTTGTAGCAGAAGACCTTGACCTGGTGATTGGTGAAGAGGTTGTTTTCCAAAGTGATGTCCTCGGGCGAGGGGTCCACCCCGTTCATAATGTCGCTTTGAAAGATAAAGGGCGTGAGAATCTTCATGCCCATGGCCTGGAGCAAATAGTCAGCGACCGGTTCGGTGACGGCCACCGGCGTGCCGCGGTGCGCCGCCTTGTACGCCTCAATGGCGCTGAGCCACGGCTTCAGCGAGTTGTCGAAAGCGGTGACGTGGGCCTCAAAGTACGAGGCGTGGGAGGGGTCAAGCTTGGCCAGGTCCTTGGCCATGGCCGCTGCGACCTTGGGCATTGTTGTCGGGCTGTACCAGAGGTGCGGATTGGGCGTGCTGTTCGGAAGATCCAGGACGTGCTGTACCACGATGACTAAGCGAGATGAGTTCGGCGACGCACTCTCAATGTTGTTCATGAAGCCGTCATATCCCACTCCGTTTTGCACGATTAGCTGAGCGCTTCCCACCTCTTCGGCCACGCGGGGGCTCGCTTCGAACGTGTGGGGGTCGGTGTTGGGGTTGTCCAAAATCGAGGAGACCTGGACGTACTTTCCACCGATCTGAGAGAGCACGTTGGCGTACTCATTCTCCGCCCCGATGGCCTTGATAACGCCTCCCTGAGTACCGGCCGAAGCGGGGGGAGACGAGACAACGGCCCAGCCGCCTAATGGAAGAAGAACGCCGATCGCCGTCGCCACAGCAAAAAAGGACCATCGATAACGAGGTCGGGAGGGGGATGAGGTTTTAGCCATGACACTAACGTATATTGAGAATGAGTCTCATTACAACTGAGACGTGCCCGTGGGAGTCAGGAGGTGGAGCCGTGTCCGTAGTCCGTCCCGGAAAAGATGACGTCGCCCCTCGCGGAGCGAACGCCTCGTTCGCTGCCCTGCACGAACTGGTTGAGATACATCTGCGTCGTATCGACCAGCGTTACACCTCGGGCCGCCAGGCGGTCGTCGAACTACTCGCGAGCTCTGGCCGACCGCTCAGCATCTCAGACATCTCGAGCGCCATTCCCGACGTGCCCCGCAGTTCGGCCTATCGCCACCTCTCCGATCTCCAGCGGGCGGGCGTGGTACGGCGAATTGCCGCGAACGACGAGTTCGCTCGCTTCGAGTTGGCCGAGGACCTGACCCATCATCACCACCACTTGCTCTGTTCGTTGTGCGGAAAAGTTATCGACGTGACTCCCAGCTCGGACTTTGAAGCGACGGTAGCGTCCATGGTCGACGACCTCGCCCTCCAACAAGGCTTTCACGCGACGTCCCACGCGCTCGACGTCATCGGACACTGCGCATCATGTCAGGCCGCGTAACCCTGCGCGCAGACACGCGCGACGCCTTCACGGTGTACCCGGTCGACCGCGCACGAGAACTGGGTGTCGAGGCGTTCTTTGACCGATCGCTTCGGCGGGGTGAGTGTCGACCCGTACGACTCCTTGAATCTCGCCGACCACGTCGGTGACGAGCGAGAATCGGTGGATGAGAATCGTCGACGAGTCGCCGCGGTGGCAGGAGTGGCGCAAGGCCAACTCATCACGGTCAACCAAGTTCACGGCGCCGATGTTCTAGAGGCGGCCTTCGTAACGGCGACGAGCGACGCTGACGCCCTCGCCTCGGAGACCAGCGACCTGGCGCTGGCCATCTTGTCGCCGACTGCGTGCCCCTCTTGTTGGTCGACGCCTCCTCCGCGCGCTTCGCGGTAGTGCACGCCGGATGGCGGGGACTACGCCACGGGGTCATCGCTCGTGCCCTCTCCACATTTTTGGATCCCGATGACGTGTACGCCTTTGTAGGGCCCTCGATCTCTACGGAGGCCTATCAAGTGGGACCCGACGTCTCGCAGTACTTCGAGGACGTTCCGGAGGCGCTGCGGCCCGACGGAGGCGATCGGTCGCGTCTCGACCTGCGTCGCGTCGCGGAGGTTCAACTGCTCCAGGCCGGCGTGCTCGAACGCAACATCGAGGCGTCGACGCAAGTCACTGACGGGGGCGAGGTGTTCTTCAGCGATCGAGCGCAGCGCCCGTGTGGTCGCTTCGCCCTGATCGCGAAGAGGGTCTCGTAGCATGAAGAGCGCTATGAGTGAGACGCAGGAGTGAAACAGCGCGCCGAACTCTTTCGTTACGTCAGTCTTGAGATCGACGAGAGCACGCTGCTCGCCACCTACGAACTCGACGGTCGCCGCTTCGTCGAGTCCGTCACCTACGACGACATCCTCCTAGAAGACAACCCGGCGGTGACGGCCCTCGCCGGGCTGTGGTTCCTCCTCGCCGGGCTCTCGTACTACAAGGCCGGGGCCGCCCGACGGATCGATTTCGGCAACACGCCGATCGGCCCCAAGGGTCGCGCGTTGCTCGAGGCCGCGCTTCATGAAGGGCTCGGGGAGTTCGCCTACCGCAACGATCTTCCGCTGAACGACGTGACCATCGTCGGCGGCACCGAGTTGGTGGGCGTCAACGGTCACTCTCGACGCCCAACGCGTACTCGTACCCTTTGGCGGCGGCATCGACTCGGTCGTCACGACGTCGCAGCTCTCACCCCAGCTCGACCAGGCCCTATTCGTCGTGAGTCCGCCGCACGGGCGATTCGCCCCCCTGGAGGCGACGGCTGCCGTCACCGGCCTCGACGATTCGTTCGCGCCACGCGCTCCCTTGATCCGCAGATCCTCTCGCCCGAGCCTCGTTCTTTCAGGGCCACGTGCCCGTGACCGCCATGGTCACGTTGCTCGCGGCGATCGCGGCGGCGGCCACCGGGCGCGGGGGCGTCGTGATGAGCAACGAGCACTCGTCCTCCGTAGCGAACCTGCGCTGGAACGACCTCGACGTCAATCATCAGTGGAGCAAGTCCTACGACGCGGAAATCTTCATCGGCGAGGCCGTCGACGAGAGCGTGGGCGGCGGACTGGTCGTGGCGAGTTTCCTACGCGATCGAAGCGAAGTCTGGGTGGCCGAAGTCTTCAGCCATCTCACCACGTACCACCACGTCTTTCGCAGTTGCAATCGCGCATTCGCCCAGAACACCGAGCGTCGCCTCGACGAGTGGTGCGGCGAGTGCGATAAGTGCCTCTTCATCAATCTGATGCTCGCGCCCTTCCTCCCGCGTGCGACACTGCGCGACATCTTTCACCATGAACCACTGAGTGACCCGGCGCTTGACCAACAGTTACGTGTCCTCGTCGGCGCCGGCGCCTCCTATAAACCCTTTGAGTGCGTCGGTGATCCCGACGAGAGCGCGGTCGCGCTGACAAAAGTGACGGAGCTCGACGAGTGGCGCGACATAGATCGACTCGACAGCCTCGCCCGCGAGGTGAGCCCCGATCGGTCATTCGATGAGCTTCTCGAGAGTCAAGGAACGAGCCGTGTTCCGGCCCACTGGCTTCGCTGACCTCGCCGGGCAGCGCGTCGGTCTCTTCGGCTACGGCGTCGAAGGCCGCGCGGCCGCCGCTCGCCTCTCGAACGTGGCCGAACTGGTGATCGTCGATGAGTCGGAGGGACTCGAAGCGGACGTGCTGGTGGCGAGCCGAGGAGGGCTTGAAGCGCTACTCACCTGTGACGTCGTTCTGAAGAGTCCTGGCATTCCCCGACGGCGCGAAGACGTCGTCGATCTCGAACGCCACGGCGTGATCGTCACGTCCGCCCTCAACTTGTGGCTCCACGATGTCGACCGCGCGCGCGTCGTTGCCGTCACCGGCACCAAGGGTAAGTCCACGACGACGGCGCTCATCACCTTCTTCTTGAGTGCACTCGGACTCGAAGCACAAAGTCTCGGCAACATCGGCCAGCCGCCCTACGATCCTTCCGTCGATACGTCGAGTGGATGGCTGGTGCTGGAAGTGTCCAGCTTTCAAGTCGTCGACCTCGACGTGGCGCCCGCGGTGATCGTGGTGACCTCTCTCGGCTCTGACCACGTGGACTGGCACGGATCGCTGGAGCAGTACCGCAGCGACAAGCTCTCGCTCACTCGAGCCGCGGGCCCGCACCACACTTTGGTGGCCGACAGCGCGACTCTGCGCGAGGTGCGCAACCAGATCGGCGGCGAGGTTGAGGTGGTGGCCCCCGACGCGACGGGACTGGCCGCGGACCTGGGGCTCCTCGGTTCACATAACGACTCCAACGTGGCCTTGGCGCTGAGCGCCGTCGCGACGTTGACCGGTCTCAACCCGGCCGTGGTACGCCAAGCGATCGCGACGATCGCCAGTGACTTCTCACCGTTGCGCGGCCGACTCACGCTGGTCGCCACGGAGAATCTCCACGGCGCTCGGGTGCGATACGTCGACGACGGACTCGCCACCTCGGTGCTGCCGGCGGTGGCCGCTCTGGAGGTCTTCGCCGATGAACCGCTAGCCCTCATCGCCGGCGGATTCGACCGGGGCGTCGAGTACGAAGAACTCGCCGACGCCATCGTGTCGCGTCGTCAGCCCACCACTCTCATCACCTCGGGTAACGCCGGCCTTCGCATCAGCGACGAGGTGCGCCGACGCGATAAGAACCTCGTTCAGCACAGTGCGGTCTCCATGCGGGAGGCCGTGGAACTCGCCCGCGCGGCGCTCGCAGACGGCGGCGTCGTCCTATTGTCGCCGGCCGCACCGAGCTTTGATCGTTATCGCAACTGGGAAGAGCGCTCTGAGGACTTCACCCACGTCGTTCGCTCACTTCTCTCGTAAGCGACGCTTCGTCAAGAACTCATAAATGGTGTGAAAGTTCTTGGTCGATGACGACAGGTACGTAGCGAGGGAGAAATTGACCTCGAAGTGCCAACGTGACCAATACGAGGCGTACGACCATCGTCGCCCTTAAGGAGAGAACGTGAGCGATCACCTCGACGCATCACCCAGCCCCGACTCGGGCAACCAACCCCTGCACGATCACGCCCGCCTCGGCGAATATCGCCGGCGGGTGGGAGTTCGCCTGGTTTTCCTACTCGTCTTCGCGGTCGTGATTGCGACCATCGCCTTTGTGGGCGAGTCTCTCGGACACAGTCACTCCTCCTCGGGAGCCACCATCTCGGTGACGGGCTCAGGCACCGTCAACGGCGAGCCGAACACCATGAGTTTTCAGATCGGTGTACAGACGGTGGCGGCCAACGCTTCGGCGGCGCTCAGCGAGAACAACGCCAAGATGAGGGCTCTCGAAGCGGCGTTGCTGAGTAACGGCGTTACCAAGAAGAACTTGCAGACGACGGGTCTGAACATATATCAAAACACCAACAACAACAACGTGGTCACCGGCTACACGGTCCAGGACAACCTGAACGTCACCACTCACGACCTCGCCAAGGCGGGCGCGTTACTCGGCGCAGCGGCCAAGTCAGTCGGTAACGACATTCAACTCAGTGGCGTGACGTTCTCTATCTCTAACCAGTCCGCCGTCCTCGCTAAGGCTCGGGCCGCGGCGATGCGCAACGCTCACACCGAAGCGACTCAGATCGCCAAAGGCGGCGGAACGACAGTTGGTCACATCGTGCGAGTGACGGACGAAGAGAACACGGGTTCTACCGGTATCGTCCTCCCCTTCGCCGAAGCCGCTGCCAAGACGGCCTCGAGTGTGCCCATCGAATCGGGAACGCAGTCGGTCAACGTCCAAGTCGAAGTGGTGTACTCCCTGGCTAGCTAAGAACGATGTTCCGCCTCCACGATCGACGAGCCCTCGATCGTGGAGGCGGCGTCGTTACGAAGGTGACCGTCTCACACGCCGCGGTCGAAGAGAACGTCACGATCGCCGTCACCGATTTTCGCGACCACACCCTAGAAGGTGCGTGAGACTCTCGCGGTGCGTGGCACCGCACACATTTCGGTGGACAGTGGAGCCTGGGAGGAGATTCGAACTCCTGACCTACGCATTACGAATGCGTTGCTCTACCGACTGAGCTACCCAGGCGCAAAGAGCAAGATTAGCCGATGGCCGCCTAGCGCTCCCTGGGAGATCGCTCACATCTCGTTCAGTGACAGCATCAGATCGTGCAGCAACAGAGTCTCATCAACGTTGGTCGTGAGACGTTCGTTCGCTTCAGCCACGACGTCGATGGCGCGAAGCGACGAGCTCACGCGACGGTCACTTTTGGTGTCGCCCTCGGCGCTCGCTTCTAGGTTCTCCAGCAGTCGTTCGCGGTAGACGCCGGTGAGGGCACTGAAACCGAAGCGAAGTTCGTCCAAACGGAAACGACGCTGTTCGCGCCTGAATTGAGCTTCTACGTCACGGCGACTTCCCACCGAACGCAGACCCATCTCTTTCGCATCACTGGTGCGTCGCGCCATCTCTTCTTCTTGTAGTTGTTGCAGCGGAGCGATCGCCTCATCGAGGGATTCGGCGATCTCTTTCGCTACTCGCGACGAGGCGGCGGGCGTTCCCGTCAGTCGCTCCGGCACACTTCGCCAACTCGACATGCGCGTTGCCAGTTCACTGTCGCGCACCAGCACGCGAGCCCGACGCAAGTTGCCGTTCGCCGCGGCGGCCGCGTCGCGAGCCACGATCTCACTCGCTCCCTCGCTTTCGAGAATGGTCCGCAAGTCGACTTCGCTGAGGGCCCGTAACTTCACGTCGACGCACCGCGAGATCACGGTGGCGAGGTCGTCGGGCAACTCCTCGGCACTCAAAAGGAAGATCGTCCGCGGCGGTGGCTCCTCTAACGACTTGAGCAGCGCGGGCGCGCTCATGGATGCGCCGGTCGTCATTAACTCGACGTCTTCAATGACCACAATCTGATAGCCCGCCCCCAGCGGCCGTCGCCTTGATACTCGCTCGGCCTCGCGAATCTCCTCGATTCGCCAGGACATCCCCGAGCGCTCGGCGAAGTGAACATCGGGGTCCTGTTCACTAAGCACCAGGCGACAGATCTCGCACTCGCCGCAGCCGTGTCGAGGACACTGCAACGCCGCGGCGAAGCAGAGGAGCGCATCGCGGACACTCGATCCCGCGGGTCCACTGAAGAGATAGGCGTGCACGGGAGCGAGGGCGTATTGGCGCAACGACGATACGGCCCGGTCCTGACCTACTAAGCGATCAAAGACGTCGGTCATCTCACCAGGGTAGGCGGGCCACCCTCTGGTCGATGACGCGGGCCACGTCGTCCTCGCTCATCGCGCCGTCGACCACGAACCAGTCATCGGCCCGCGCTAGTTCAAGGTAACCCTCGCGGACTCGCTGGTGAAAGGAGAGGTCCTCCGCTTCGAAGCGATCCTTCTTGTCGTGATCGCGACGCTCGTTCACCACGTCCAGGGGAATATCGAGAAGGACCGTCAAGGTGGGCAGACAGGACCCGATGGCGAGTTCGCTCGCCGCCCGCAGCAGTGAGAGATCCACACCCCGCCCGTACCCCTGGTACGCCAGCGTGGAGGCGAAGAATCGGTCAGTGACGACCGGCCGGCCGGCTCTCAGCGCGGGCTCGATAACGCTTGCGACGTGGTGCGAACGATCCCTCAACATGATGAGGGCTTCGGTCTCGGGCTCCATCGGCGTAGCGGCGTCGAGCACCCAGTGGCGTAACTCTCGGCCCAGAGGCGTATCGCCCGGCTCAAAAGTGAAGAGCGCGTCGTGCGCGACGGCGACGCGTCGTGCCTGGGTGCTCTTCCCACTGACGTCGATCCCCTCGAAGACGAGAAAGACCGCGGGGCTCACTCTCGGTCCTCGTGTCGCCACGCCCTTTAGCATCGCGGCGTTCGCCACCGCCCCTTGGGCAACGGCGGCGCGCTTCGCGCTGCCGGTCGACTTGGTCGCTGACTTTGTGGCCTTTTTGGTTGTCTTTTTCGCCGCCTTCTTGACGGTTTTGGTGGCGCTCTTCGTCGGCGCCTTCTTCGTTGTTTTCTTGGTCGCCTTGCGAGGTCGCGTCGACGGCTCCGCGTTTCGTCGTTCGGCGAGCAACTCCGCCGCGCGGTCCAACGTCATGGTCTCGGGCGCATCGCCCAAGCGCAACGTGGCGTTCGTCTCGCCGTCCGTTACGTACAGACCGAAGCGGCCACTGCGCACCACCACCTCTCGTTTCGTGATGGGGTCTTCACCGAGTTCGGCCAGTGGACGAGCCGCGGCACGCCGTCCTCGCTGTTTGGGTTGGGCCAGCAGGGCTAGCGCGCCTGTCCAAGTCGACGCTAAAGATCTGGTCTTCATCTCTCTAGAGAGCGCGTCTCCTTTCCCCAGGTGAGGTACGGGACCGTACCGACCGTTTTGGGCCAGGATCTCCCCGCCCTCGGGGTGTTGGCCCACCGTGCGCGGGAGGGACAGCAGGCTTTTCGGCGTCCTCCAACGTCACACGTCTCGGGCGTCATCGTAGGAGAAGAGCGACGCCGTGCGGGGCTTGTCCTTCGGATCGGTCAACTCGCCCACCTGGACGTAGGGGCCGTAGCGACCAGCCTTTAGATATATGGTCGCGCCGTCGTCGTCTTGCCCCAACTCGCGGTCGTTGCTCGGGGCGGCCAGCAACGTCAAGAGCGTGCTCCACGGTCAGGGAGTCGGGCTCGGTCGCTTCGGGAATCGAGACGCGCTCGTCACCGTGCACCAAGTACGGACCGTAGCGGCCCGAGCGCACGGAGACCGGCTCCCCGTCGGGCGCCACCCCGAGTGGGAGTGAGTTAATGGCGGCGAAGTCGAACTCGTGAGGTTCGTGGGTGACGTGCTCGAGGCCGAGTCGGGCAAACTCACTGGTCGCGGCGTCGTCGCCGAAGTAGAACTTGCGCAGCCACGGCTCCAAGTCTTGACGACCCTCGGCGATCTCGTCGAGCTGATCTTCCATGGCGGCGGTGAACTGATAGTCGACCAGGTCGGCGAAGTAGAACTCGAGAAGATTCACGACGGCGAAGGCGCGAAAGGTCGGAACCAGGGACTTGCCCTTCTTCCAGACGTAGCCGCGTCGTATCGATGGTCTTCATCACCGAGGCGTAGGTCGAGGGGCGCCCGATGCCGAGGTCCTCCAACTTCTTGATCAAGCGTCGCCTCGGAGTAACGGTCGGGCGGCTGGGTGTCGTGGGACTTCGCCTCGGCGCTCGCCACCGGAACCGTCGCTACCCTCGTTCAGCGTCGGCAACAGTCGCTCTTGGTCGGCCAGTTCGGCCTCGGGGTCGTCAGTCCCTTCGACGTAGGCGCGGCGAAAACCGGCGAACTCGATGCGCAGCCCCGTCGCGCTCAACTCCAGCGCGACCGGTCCCGTCGTAGCCCTCGACTGCTCGCCAGCGTGCCCGAGAGTCGAACCTTGTCCTGGGTCAGTCGCGCGTCGACCATCTGAGAGGCGATGGTGCGCTTCCACACCAAGTTCGTAGAGCGCGCGCTCGTCGCCGCTCAACTGACTCTGCGCCTCGTCGAGGGTGCGAAACGTCTCGCCCGCGGGCCGAATCGCTTCGTGCGCCTCTTGCGCGTTCTTCACCTTGCGGTCGTAACGGCGCGGGCTGTCGGCCACGTAGTCGTCGCCGAACATCGAGGCCGCCTGGCTCCGAGCCGCGCGAATGGCCTCGTCGGAGAGCGTGGTGGAGTCGGTCCGCATGTAGGTGATCCAGCCCTGCTCGTACAGTCGCTGCGCGGCGCGCATCGTGCGCTCGGGATCGAAGCGCAGCTTTCGACTGGCCTCGATCTGCAGCGACGAGGTCATGAAGGGAGGCTGGGGACGCTGGGTCCTGGGCGTGGAGGTGATCGACTCCACCTTCAGACGTCGACCCTCTAACTGACGGGCGATGGAGTGAGCCACCGGTTCACTCAGTACTTCGACCTTGGCTTTGGCCTCCAGGGCGCCGGCCGCGTCAAAGTTCTTACCGCTGGCCAGCGTGACACCGTTCACGCTGTCGAGCGTCGCTTCGAAGGTCGTCTCCTGCGCGCTCAACGTCGCCATGACGTCGAACCACGTAGCCGAGCGAAAGGCCATGCGCTCGCGTTCGCGCTCACAGACCAACCGAATGGCGACCGACTGCACCCGACCGGCCGAGCGAGCTTTGTCGACGGCGCGCCAGAGCACCGGCGAGACTTCGTATCCCACCAATCGATCGAGGAACCGACGGCCTTCCTGGGCGTCCACCAGTCGAAGGTCGAGGTCGCGAGTCTCCGAGACCGCCTTTTGAATAGCCGCGGGGGTGATCTCGTGGAACACCATCCGCTTGACCGGAACCTTTGGATTCAACACCTCTTGGAGATGCCAGGCGATCGCTTCACCCTCGCGGTCTTCGTCGGTAGCGAGGTAGAGCTCGTCTACTTCCTTGAGGGCGGCCTTCAGTTCCGCGACAATCTTCTTGCGGTCGTTCGACACGACGTAGACGGGCTTGAAGTGATCGTCCACGTTGATGCCCAGTCGAGCCCACTTTTCGCCCTTGACCGACGCCGGAATGTCGGCGGCACTTTGTGGCAGATCGCGCACGTGACCGATGGAGGGCTTCACGATGTAGTCCGGTCCCAACATGCCCTGGATGCGAGTGGCCTTGGCTACGGATTCAACGATGACGAGCGCTCTAGCCATGCTCACCACCTCTCAGGTCTCTCACGGCGAGACACACTATCGTCACCGCGCGCGCTCACCGCACAAACGAGGCAGGGTAAGGGCTCTTCTCCGGTCATACTGGCATCCATGGTGACGACCAACGGCGCGCGCGGCGTAGGACTTAGTGATCACCCTGTGGCGCCGCGACAATTTCGTACTGAGGATTCAGGATCACCGCTTCACGTCGCAGTGAGGTGACCGTGCCTTTCACCATCAAACGCGTCCCCCGTTCGATGCCCGGCACGTTGGTGCGACCCTGAAAGACGAGCGTGATCGAACCGCTGTTATCGGAGAGCACGCAGCGCAGTTCGTGCACCCCGCTCTCGTTGCCGATGGCCATCGAGCGCACGCGTCCGGCGAGCTCGACGAAGTCACGTTCGATCACGTCGCCGATGGGCTCCGCGTCGCGCGAACGCGCCGCCAACTGAACGTCAGCGGCGAGGTGGGCGTCGACGCGCACGCCGCCGCGAGCGACCTCGTCGCTGGGCTGTTCTTCGACCACGGAGGCTTCGAACTGTCGTCGGCGCATGCCTTCGGGCACCCGACGACGAATCGCGTTATAAGGAATGATCGTGGCGGCCGTCCGCGGCACGTGCATCACGGCGCTGGCAATGTTGTCGGCCGTGCGGTCGTGCAGCAGGCGCTGCAGTCGTGACACGAAGCCGCGCCGCGGCAAGATCACCATGCAGAACACGTCGGGGTCGCGCACGGCGTCAGCCACCAACTCCAGCGCGGCGCGATCGATGCGGCGGTCCTCGCACTCGACAATCTCCAGGCTGATGCTGGCCGAGGCGGTATTGGGGCGGCCCCAACTCGCCTCGAGCCGCTTGGTGACCAAGTTGTCCACGTCAAAGTGCACCGCGCGCACGGAGTACGGGTTGAGCGAGTTGCAGTACAACAAGGCTCGCTCGGTCGGTAAGTCGTAGTTGTCGACAAAGACAATGACGCGGTTCATACGAATGTGCATGGAGGCTCGCGCGCTGTTGGCCTCAAAGGCCTTCTCTTCTCGAACGTAGGTCTTGTGGAAGCGAATCAGTCCCCAGTACATCAGAGGTCCCACCACCACGATGATCCAGGCGCCCTCGGTGAACTTGGCGAGGATGAAGACTAAGACGACAATCGACGTCACGCAGGCCGACAGGGCGTTAATGAAGACGCCGCGGCGCCAGTGGGCGTCTTTTTGTCGAAGGTGGCGCGCGACCATACCGGCGCCGGCCAGCGTGAAGCCGGTAAAGACGCCGATGGCGTAGAGCGCGATCAAAGCGTTGACCGACGCGTTGAAGGCGATGATCAGTATCAGCGACACCACGCCCAGCACCAAGATGCCGTTGGAGAAGGCCAGGCGGTGACCTCGCTTCGTCAGCTGTCGCGGCAGATACTTGTCGCCCGCCACGTAGTTGGCCAAGAAGGGAAAGCCGTTGAAGGAGGTGTTGCCCCCGGTGTAGAGGATCATCACCGTGGCGATCTGGACCACGAAGAAGATGACGTGACCGAACCCGTGCGCGCCAAAGACGTCGGAGACCTCTTGGCCCACCACCGTGGGCGAGCCGGCTGGTACGGCAGGGCGTGCGTCCAGTGCGCGAGGAACGTCGTGCCGATCAAGCAGAAAGGCCAGCACCGAGGACATCACCACGAGCGTGCTGCGGGCGTTCCTCGACTCCGGTCGGCGAAAACTACCCACGCCATTGGTAATCGCCTCGAGGCCCGTCAAGCGATGAACCTCCGTTGGCGTAGGCGCGCAGCAGAGTGATAGAAGGCGAGGCCCATCAAGATCCCGCTGCCCGAGTGGCCGAGGCGGCCATCCACCAGCAATTTGGTGGCCGGCTGAGGAATCATGTGGAGCGTCCCGACGATCTTCTTGTAGTAGCCGATGATGATTGTCGACGACAGACATGACGACGTAGAAGTACGTCGGAACGGCGAAGTAGCTACCGGCCTCGCGAATACCTCGCAGGTTTCCGAAGATCAAGATCAAGACGACGAAGACGGTCAACAACAAGCGTGCCGTTTCTCAATCAGTGGAAAGTGCTTGGTCAGCGCCGGGAAGGCCGTCGTGAGCGCCGCGGTTCCGGCCGAGCACTGCACGGCGACCGTCACCGTGTAGTCGATGAGACAGCGCCACGGCGGCGATCTGGGCGATCTTCGGACCGAAGTTGTCGCGGGCCACCACGTAGGAGCCGCCGGCCGTCGTGTAGTACTTGATGACGTCCAGTACGAGGTCGTGACGAAGAACAACACACCGATGATGACGAACATGATCGGCACGACCAGCGCGAACGCCGCCAGTCCGATGGACGGCGTCATCTGGGTCAGTATCTCTTCGGTACCGTACGCCGAGGACGAGATGCAGTCCGGGGCCAAGACGCCCAGGGCGATGGGACGATTGAGTCGCTCACCGCTTAGTTGCTCAGAAACTGAGGGCTTCCCGAGAAATAGTCGCTTGAGTCGGTAGTCCCACGTTTCGGGGTAGAACTTCGCCAGATTGGCGTGGGAGGTCAGAACGGGCGCGCGCAGTAGAGGCCGGTCTATTCTCCTCTGACACGTCTTCGGACACGGATTCGATACTAAGCCAACGTACTTCTCTCTTTACTCGTGGTAGTCGCCGCGAGTGCAGTAAATGTATGGCAAATGGCGCACGTGTAGTCTGGTGAGACGTGCACATCATTGTGGTTGGTTGTGGCCGAGTCGGATCAGAACTGGCCATGGAACTCTCCGAAGAAGGCCATTCCGTCGTCGTGATCGACAAGAATCGCGACAATCTCCGCCGTCTCACCCACTTTCACGGGAAAACCATCGTCGGCTCGGGCTTCGATCGCGACGTACTCTTCCAAGCCGAAGCGACCACGGCCGACGCCCTGGCGGCGGTAACGAGCGGCGACAACACGAACATTCTTGTGTGCCCGCATCGCTCGCGACCACTACAACATCAAGAACGTGGTGGCCCGCATCTACGACCCGGCGCGCGCCGACATCTACATGAAATTGGGCATTCCCACCGTCGCGACGTCGCTGTGGACGACCCAGCAGGTAAAGCGCTGGATGCTGCCCTCGGACGACGCCATCGAGTGGACCGACACCGCCAACACCATGCATCTCGTCGAGCGCATCGTGCCCGACGCCTTGGCCGGAAAGCCGATCACCAACTTCAATATTGGCGACAACGTTCGACTGGTCGGTATCATCCGCGGCGGCCATGGGTCGCGTCAACGTCGAGGGTCTCTTCGCCCAGGAGGACGACATTCTTGGAGTTTCTCGTCACCAACGATGGTCTTCGAAACAACTGCACGACCTGCTCGCCGGGGCGCCCTCATGAAAGTCGTCATCGCCGGCGGTGGATCGGTCGGCACGTCGATCGCGCTCGACCTGATCGATCGCCATCACGAAGTCACCCTGATGGAGCAGAACGCCGATGACCGCAGAGCGGCTGAAGACCATGCTGCCCGGCGTCACCGTCATGGCGGCCGACGCGTGCGAGTACGCGAGTTTCGCCGCGGCCGACGTGCGCAGCGCCGACGTCATGATCGCCGCGACCGGCGACGACGAAGACAACTTGGTGATCAGTTGGCTGTCCAAGCAAGAGTTTGGTGTACCGCGCGTCATCAGTCGCATCAACAACGCCCGTAACGAGTGGCTCTTTAACGAGAGTTGGGGTGTGGACGTGTCGGTGTCCACCCCGGCGCTCGATCACCTCCCTGGTCGATGAAGCGGTCGAGGTCGGCGCCATCATCCAACTCATGACGTTCGCGCACGGCAAGATGCGCCTGATCGAAGTGACCCTCGACTCGAACGCTCCGGCCGTCGTGGATAACCTCACGCTGGACGAACTTCGCCTGCCCGACTCACTTCGCGTGGTCGCCGTCGTGCGCAACGAACAGCCTTTGGTGCCCTCGGGAACGATGCACTTCCTAGAACAAGATCACGTTGTGTTGATGGCGCGCACCGACGCCACCGCAGGACTGCACCTCCGCCTTCATCGGCTAGCACCGCAAAGGTTTTTTGAACGTAGCCACCTAGCATGAGGGTGTGCGAGCGGCCTTCTTTGACCTGGATAAGACGGTCATCGTCAAGTCGTCGCTGGTAGCGCTCGGACCAGAACTTGCACGCCCGCGGTCTTCTCCAGCGGCGCACCTTGATCCGCGCGGGCATCGCCCAACTATGGTTCCAGCGCTTTCGGAGCCGATGAGAAACGGCTCGAACGGGTGCGCGACGTCGGTCTTGAAAATCACCCAAGGCTGGGACCGCGACGAGATGCGCAAACTGGTCAAAGAGACGATCAGCGATGTGATTGAGCCGCTTCATCTACGCCGAAGCCCTCGAGCTGATTGACTTTCACCTGGCCCAGAGGAGAAGAGGTCTACCTCGTCTCGAGCGCGCCCGCGGAGATCGTCGAGCCCTTCGCCGAGCTGCTGGGCATGACCGGGGCCATCTCCTCTACAAGCCACCATCGACGAGCAACGGCAAGTTCACCGGCGAGATGGAGTTCTTCGCCTTAGGGCGCCAACAAGGCCCTGGCTATTCAGCGAGTTGGCCCAGCGATCGAGGAATCGACCTCGCTGAGTCGTCGGCCTACTCCGACTCTGAGACCGACGTGCCGATGCTAGAAGCGGTCGGACATCCCTACGCGGTCAACCCCGACCGGGTGCTCGCCAGTTCGCACACGAGCACCAGTGGCCCATCTTGACCTTCCGCCACCCGGTAACGGCGCTGCAGTCGTTCAAAGTCCCACACGCCATTTTTCGTGAGTGCGATCGTCGTCGGAGTCGCCGCTCTGCTCGGCGGCTTGGGCGGGGCAGAAGTCGTTAAAGCGTTAAAAGGTCGCGCGCGCCGGTGTCCGACGAGGGGTGGCGCAGCTTGCTCATGGCGCGGGCCTCGATCTGGCGAATGCGTTCGCGCGTCAAGTTCATCTCCGCGCCCACGTCTTCTAGGGTGCGAATCTCACCGGCACCGTCGAGTCCGAAGCGCATGCGAAGAATCTTCTGTTCGCGCTCGTCGAGGGGCTGGAGAAGCTTCTCAATCGCGGCCGGCATCATCTTCACCGCGGCCACGTCAAAGGGCGACTCAGCTGAGCGGTCCTCAACCACGTCGCCGAGTTCGGCGTCGCCGTCTTCACGCAAGGGCTCCGAGAGCGAGATCGGCTCGGAGCGAAAGCGCAGCGCCTCGATCAACTTGTCCTCCGGCATCTCGCACTCCTCGCAGAGCTCTTTGATGGTGGGGGGCGGCCGAACTTCAGTTCCAATCGCGACTGGGCCTTTTGGACGCGAGCCAGGGTGTCGCCGGCGTGCACCGGGAGGCGAATGGTGCGACCGGTGTTGGCGATGCCCCGAGTGATGGCCTGACGAATCCACCAGGTGGCGTAGGTCGAAAACTTAAAGCCCTTGCGCCAGTCGAACTTCTCGACGGCGTGCATGAGGCCGAGGTTGCCCTCTTGAATGAGGTCGAGCAGCGGGAGACCCGAGGCCTGGTACTTCTTGGCGATCGAGACCACGAGGCGCAGGTTGGACTGGACGAAGTCGCGCTCGGCCTGGTCACCGCGGTGAACGGCGCGCTTGAGGGCCTGCTTGCGGCTCGGGGTGATCTTGATCTTCTTGTCGTTCTCGGACGCCTCGAGCTCGGCCTTCGCTTCGCGGCCCTCTTCGATCGTCTGGGCGAGGTGAACCTCGTCGTCCTTCGTTAAGAAGGGTGTACTGGCCAATGTCAGAGAGGTAGAGACGTACGAGGTCCTCATCGTCACGATCTATACGGTCTTTCGCCATTGGGTTCCTCTTTTGTTGGCTGTGTGGAGGCGTGTTCTCCCCCGCTACTTCTAGTTATACGGAGGTACGCAACTTACCGGGATCTTAATGCCGAAACTTTCGGCGTTTCCCGCCCTCTTCGAGGGTGGCGCTCAGTCCCCGCGCGTGCTCTTGCCAGTGACGTCTTCCTCACGGTCCCTTCGGTTTTGGCCACCTGCGCCGGCCGCGAACATCTCTCGACTCAAGACGACCGCCGAGGCGATCATTCAACACGCTGAGCGCGCCCTCAGCTCAAGTTCATCGACCTGCTCGCGAGCGTCGCGCAGCGACACCAGGAGCCGCGGGGCCACCACCATGGCGAAGCAAAAGAGCACCATCGCTCCGCGAGAGGTCGTTCAGCTAACGGCGTCCACCAGGATGCCCGTGCATCGAGGGCACCATCGCGGTCTCGACGTCGCCCAGGTACTCGCGAAAACACATAGCCACCTCGCCCATGGCTCGAGCCGTCTCGTAGGTGCGAACGACGTAGGCGTCGTCACTGAGGTCGACGGCGCCCGCGCCCAAGACCTCGTAGAGTCGTGTCGAAACACGAAAAGAGGTACTCCATCACCTCGCGTTCGTCAGCCCTCAGTCCTCGGGATGAAAGGCGTTGGTGATAGGCATGCGCCGATCGCGACCGAAGGCCTTCTTTGAGATGCGCACGCCCGGGGGCATCTGGCGACGCTTGTACTCGCTGCGATCGACCAGACGAGTAATACGTGTGACCAGAGGCGCGGTCGTAGCCGAGGGCGATGATCTCCTCGGCGGTGGCGTCGTCTTCGACGTAGAGCTCGAGGAGTGGGTCGAGCACTTCGTAGGGCGGCAGCGACTGATCGTCGCGCTGGTCGGCACGAAGTTCGGCCGACGGCGCCTTTTCCAGCACCGAGTCGGGAATCGGCTCGGGGTCGCCGTCGCGGCGCGCCAGTTCGTTGCGGTAGTGGCAGAGCTCGTAGACGAGCGTCTTCGGCACGTCCTTGATGACGGCGAATCCGCCGGCCGAGTCGCCGTAGAGGGTGGAGTAGCCGACCGCCATCTCGGACTTGTTGCCGGTCGTGAGCACGATCGCCCCGGTGGCGTTGGAGATAGCCATCATCAGGACCGCCCGAATTCGTGACTGTAGGTTCTCGTCGGTCAGTCCGACGGGACCGCCGACGAGCACGTCGGCCAGTGACAGACGTGAACACTTCGATGCTCGTCTTCGATGGGAATCGTCGCGACCTCGATGTCCAATCGATTGCGCAGTTCCACGGCGTCCTCGACCGAACCCTCGGAGGAGAAACGACTGGGCATCGAAAATCCGCGCACCGCGCGAGCCCCGACCGCGTCGACGGCGATGGCCGCGACCAGCGAGGAGTCAACGCCGCCCGACACCGCCACGATCGCTTCGCGAAAGCCGTTCTTGCGCAGGTAGTCGCGCGTCCCCATCACCAGGGCGTCGTAGATCTCTTGACTTCGGATCGAGCGGCTCTTCGACCCGATTGACACTCGCCGCCCGGGCGCGTGGCGTCGTCGCGCACGTAGAGCGTTTCGAGGCCACACTGCGCCGACGCTGGACGCGCGCGCGTCCAGCTCACAGACCAACATCTCTTCGCTGAAGGCACTGGCGCGAGCGATCACCTCGCCCTCGGCGTTCACCGCCAAGCTCTGACCGTCGAAGACCAACTCGTCCTGACCGCCGACCAGGTTCACGTAGGCGATCGGGCAGTTCGTCTCACGAGCGCGCGCGGCGCAGCATCGCTTCGCGCTCCTCGCGTCGCCCCGCGCGTAGGGCGAAGCGTTCGCCACCACCAGCAACGTCGCGCCCTGCAGCGCCAACTCGGCCGCCGGCCCCTTGCCTCGTCCACACGTCTTCACAGACCAACATGCCCACCGCGACGCCGCTGACGTTGATGATCGATCTGGGGCCCGACGCCGGGGTGAAAGTAGCGGCGCTCGTCAAAGACGTCGTAGTTGGGCAGCAGTCGCTTCGTGGCCATCGCCACGACACCCTCGGCGTCACCGCATGCGACCAGTACGTTGGCGATGTGGGCACGGCTCGCCTCTCGTCAAAGTCACGCACCGCGTCGCGGCCATCACTCGAGGGCGCCAACGTCACGCCGTTGGTGCCGTCGGGCATGACGGTGCCGACCAGAATCGGCGGCAGGTTGTCCGACTTGGAGAGATCGAAGAGCGCCTGGACGCTGGCCTCGATGAATCCCTCCTTGAGTAAGAGGTCTTCGGGCGGGTATCCCATTAGGGAAAGTTCGGGCGTCAGCACCAGGTCGGCGCCGACCAGGGCGCCTTGGGCGCGAAAACGGCCCAGCGTCTCGACGTTCTGTGCGAATCCGCCGACGACCGCATTCATCTGGGCGAAGGCGATTCGAACGTTGCCACGCCGGAGCCTAATGGTGACCCCCGCGCCAAGGGCGAGCCTCGCGACCAAAAGGTTCACACTCCATTAACAGAACAGGGGGTAGGCCGAGTCCGAGCGCCACCAAAATAGAGGTGGTCGCGTGGACACGCGACTACTCATCTAAGGAGCATCGTTGTCGTATCAGGCTGAATACATCTGGATAGACGGGACCGAACCCACCCGCAAGCTTGCGTAGCAAGACCAAGATCGTCGCCGACGGCAAGAAGCCACCGGTGTGGGGCTTCGACGGATCGAGCACGAACCAGGCCACCGGTGACCGCTCGGACTGCGGCTCCGAGCCGGTCTTCGTCTGCCCCGACCCGCTGCGCGGACCGAAAGACGTCCTGGTGATGTGCGAAGTCCTCAACGCGGACGGACTCACCTCATCGCCACCAACAACCGCGCCCGCGCCGTCGAGGTGGCGAAGAAGTTCGCCAGCTTCGAGCCGATGTTCGGTATCGAGCAGGAGTACACGTTCTTCCAGGAGGGCCGACCCTACGGCTGGCCCGAAGACGGCTTTCCCGGTCCCCAAGGTCCGTACTACTGCGGCGTCGGCGGGGCGAAAATGCCCGGGCGCGACATCGTCGAAGCCCACACCATCGCCTGCATGCGCGCGGGCATCGGAATCGAAGGTACCAACGCCGAAGTGATGATGGGCCAGTGGGAGTTCCAAGTGGGCATTCTGGATGCGGTCGCCATCGGGGATCAACTCTGGACGGCGCGGTGGTTGCTCGAGCGCATCGCCGAAGAGTTCGAGGTCGACGTCAGTTTCGACGCCAAGCCCGTCAAGGGCGACTGGAATGGCGCGGGCGCCCACACGAACTTCTCGACCAAGCAGATGCGCGCGGCCGGTGGCTTTGACGCCGATCATCGCCGGCGCCGAGGCCCTGGGTACGCATGTCAAAGAGCACATCGCCGCCTACGGCGACGGGATCGAAGAGCCGCCTCACCGGCGAACACGAGACGGCGCCCTACACGAAGTTCTCCTACGGCGTCTCTAACCGCGGCGCCTCGGTGCGCATCCCCGCTGCCGTCGCGGCGGCCAAGCGCGGCTACCTAGAAGACCGTCGACCGAACGCCAACATCGACCCGTATGTGGTGTCGGCGATCATCATCGAGACCATCTGCGGGGCCGCGTCGAAGCCGGCCGCGAAGAAAGCTCCCGCCGAAAAGGCAGCAGCGAAGAAGACGCCGCCAAGAAAGCCGGCCAAAAAGGCACCAGCGAAGAAGGCACACGAAGTAACCCGCTAGTACGCTTCGAAGTAAAGAGAAGCCCGCCGCACTATGCGGCGGGTCTTCTTGATTTATGGCCAAATTGCGGGTCCGGAGAGAAGGTGCGAGAATGGCCAGCATGCAAAGCCAGGCCCAGTACGTCCTTCGAACGGTCGAAGAGCGCGGAGTGCGCTTCGTTCAGCTCTGGTTCACCGACGTGCTCGGTCGCCACAAGGCCTTTCACGTCACGCCCGGCGGAGCTAGAAGACGCCCTAGACCAGGGCATGACCTTTGACGGCAGCGCCATTGACGGCTTCTCCCGGACCACCGAGTCCGACCTGTTGGCCCGACCCGACCTCACGACGTTCCAACTACTCCCCTGGTACGAACCGGGTGAGGGCATGGCGCGAGTCTTCTGTGACATCGTCAACATCGACGGCACGCCCTTTGACGGCTGCCCGCGCCAACAGCTGCGTCGCGTGCTCGACAACGCGCTCGCCCAGGGCTACACCTTCTTCGTCGCGCCCGAGATCGAGTTCTTCTACTTCAACGACCTCGACCCCAAGACCGGCCCCGTGCCGATCGACAGTGGCAGTTACTTCGACCTTCTCCCCGACGACACGGCCAGCCAACTACGGCGCCACACCGTTCTCACCCTCGAAGAGATGGGTATCGGCGTCGAGCACGCCCAACACGAAGACGCCCCCGGCCAACACGAGATCGACCTGCGCTACACCGACGCCCTGACCATGGCCGACACGGTGATGTCGCTACGCCACGTGGTGAAAGAGTTGGCCCGTCAGTACGGCGTGGCGGCCAGCTTCATGCCCAAGCCTCTGGTCGGGGTGCAGGGATCGGGCATGCATACCCATCTCTCGCTCTGGCGCGATGAGAAGAACGCCTTCATCGGCGAGCACACCTACGGGCTGAGTGACCTGGCGGCCAAGTTCATCGCCGGACTAGTGAAGCCACGCGCCCGAGATCACCGCCATCACCAATCAGTGGGTTAACTCCTATAAGCGTCTGGTGCCCGGCTCGGAAGCGCCCAGCCGGCGCCGAGTGGGCGCGCTACGACGCGGGAGCCTTAGTGCGCGTTCCCTCGGTCAAACCCGGCCGCATCGACTCCACCCGGGTTGAGTATCGTTCGCCCGACTCGGCCGCCAACCCCTACCTGGCCTTTGCCGTCATTCTCGCCGCCGGACTGCGCGGCGTCACCGGCAACTACGAACTTCCCAAAGAAGGCAAGCGCGTGGCTCCCTTGCCCCAGTCGCTGGCCGAAGCCCTCAACCTGATGGAAAAATCGACGTTGCTGCAAGAGACCTTCGGCAACCACCTAGTCGAGTGGTTCCTTCGCAACAAGCGCGCCGAGTGGGACGCCTACCGGGGCCAGGTCACGCGCCTTCGAACTCGAGCGCTACCTCCCGTTGCTGTGAGTATCGACGTCGTGCTCTGTGTTCCCTCGTGCGAAGGGCCGGTACGCAAAGCCTTTGACGTGACGGGGGTCACGCCCGCCGTCGCCGCCTCGGCGCGTCTCAATGAGATCGCGGCCCTCGAGCCCACCGATGGCTTTTCGGGCGCGGTGATCAACGCCGCGGCGCTGCCCTTTAGCGACGCCATGAGCCTCTGTCGACAACTGCGTCAGCGCGAGCGCGGCGTCGGGCCGATCATCTTGCTGCTCGACCACTACCAGCTCGACGACCTGACTTTCCGCGAAGACCTCTTCGACGACTTCGTGGTCGGTCCCTACGACGTCAGCGAACTAGCGACTCGCCTTCGCCACCGCCTGCGTCGCGCCGGCAACGAGAGCGTGGCCCCGCGCATCGAACACGCCGAGCTCTCGATGAACTTAGAGACCTACCAGGCCTCCATCGCCGGACGAGTCATGGACCTCACCTACATGGAGTACGAGCTGCTGCGCTTCCTCGCGACCAACCCCAATCGGGTCTTCACCCGCGCCACCTTGCTTAGTCGGGTCTGGGGCTACGAGTACTACGGCGGCGCGACGCACGGTCGACGTGCACGTTCGACGTCTGCGCGCGAAGTTAGGCGAGGAGTACGCGCACCTGATTCAAACGGTGCGATCGGTGGGCTACAAGTTCGGCGACGTCAGGCCGACGTTCAACGACTAGTTCTCGGGCGAGTAGGCCCAGAACTCGACTTCGGCCTTCGCGCTCACGCGGCAGCTCGGCGACCGCGACGGTGCTTCGGGTCGGAAGCGGCTCGCTAAAGGCGGCCAACCAGACTTCGTTGCAGGCCGAGAACTCGCTCATGTCCAAGATAAATATTGTGGCCTTGACCACGTCGGCCAACGTGGCGCCCGCTTCAGCCAGAACGGCCGACGCGTTCACCAGGGCCTGGCGCAGTTGTGCCGCCGCTGCCGCCGTCGACGAGTTCTCCCGTCTCTGGGAGAAGTCCGAGTTGCCCGGACACGATGATGAAATCGCCCGCGCGACGCCACGGTGAGTAGAAGCGAGCGGGAGTCACGCGACTCAGCTAAAAGAGTTGCCGCACCCGCAGGTACGCGTGGCGTTGGGGTTCGTGATGTGAAAACCCGCCCCTTGCAGCCCGTCGGTAAAGTCCAGCGTCGCAGCCGTTCAGTAGTTCGGCACTGGCCGGGTCGACCACGACCTTGACCTCGCCGAAGGAGTTGACGACGTCGTCGTCGGCAAACTCCGAGTCGAAGTACATGTCGTAGTTAAAGCCCGAGCAACCGCCCGACTTAACCGCCACCCGCAGCGCTAAAGGCTCGTCGGCGCCCGCGGCCGCAATCAGTTCGGCGACTTTCGACACGGCCCCCGTCGGTCAGCGTGATCGGGTTCGGTTGACCTTCGCGGTCAAATTCACGTTGGTAGTCGCTCATCTCGGCGCAGCTCCTTTAGGAATCCTTGCTTCCATGGTAGCGAAGGATCTCTCAAATGAACACCCCGGCGCCCACCGAGGTTAGAGGCGAAGTTCGCTAAATCCCTCGTCACCCGGGATCCGCACGTAGAGGACCCCGTCCCGATCGACAATCGTGGGTTGGACACACGGAATGGTCTCTTGCGAGCGCGCATAGTTCAATACGTCCTCCGTCGTGGAGAAGCCCCCCACGGCGCGAAGATTGCGGATGGTCGGCGCGATCATCTCAAACTGGCCCCGCTCGTAGGCCCCGAGCGCGTCGATCGGGCGAATCCACTCGTCGGCCACCGTCTCTCCCGCGTCGTGGGTGGCCCGTTGATCGCTCGGGGCCAGCGCCACAAAGAAACGAGTGTCGTAGCGCCGTGGGGAACCCACCGGCGTAATCCAATGGGCGATGTACTCGAGTCCTCGAAGATCGAGGAGAAGCCCCTCGGCCTTCATCATGGTGAGGAAGTCCAACTCGTTGGCGTTGAGGGCGCGTCGGTGCTCCGCCATTCTCTTCACTTCGCCGGGATCAGAGAGGCGCATGACGGAGCCCTGTTCGTCGCAGGCGATCAGTAGCCCGGCCTCTTCGAAGAGTTCACGCAGCGAGGCCACGTAGAAAGCCAAGCCACCACGTTCGACCCCGAGGCGTCGCGACGCGTCCACGTCGCTCAGACCGTAGACGTAAGCTTCCATCTCGTCGTCACTAGCGTCAAGCGCGCCGCCGGGGAAGACGTACGCCCCGCCGACGAAATCACTCCTTAAATTTCTGCGGAGCATAAGAATCTCGTAACCATTTGGTCGATCGCGAATCGTCATTACCGTCGCCGCGGGCCGTGGTATCAACGTTTCGACCATGGAGGTCAACTTACCGAGTCCGTGCCCTCTATGGTTCGTTCACGGTGCGTCCACTAAGTTTGTTGGTCGAACAGATAAAGGAGTTCCGTGCCGAAAAGCTCGAGACCACAGCGGCGCCCTGCGCCCTCGAAGGCCCCCGCAAAGGGCGGACGACCAGCCGGGCTCTTCACGTGGATCGCGGTGGGACTGGTCGTCGTCGTCGTTGCGGCCCTTGGCATCATCAAAGTGACGAGCGACGGTCCGGCGAAGACGCCCTCGTCGTCCACCTTCCAACCCATCAATCCAGGCGTCCTGACAGAACTGACGACGATTCCCGCCTCCGTCTTTAATACAGTCGGCATCACGTCACCCATCGCCGGCGTGGACCCGCCCCAGGCCGTCGTGAAGCAGCCGCCTCTCACGGCGACCAACTCCGCCGGCGCCACGGTTCCCGAAGTCCTCTACATGGGGGCTGAGTACTGCCCCTACTGTGCCGCCCAACGTTGGACGACAATCATCGCCTTGAGCCGCTTTGGCACCTGGAGCGGTCTGGGCAATATGTCGAGCTACTCCAACGACGTCTACCCCAACACACCGACCTTCACCTTCGTGAAGGCCAAGTACAAGTCTCAGTATTTGGCCTTCAAGAGCGTGGAGGAGTACACCAACTACCTCGACAAGGCCGGCACGTACTACGCCAAGTTGCAGAAGCCCACGTCGGCTGAACTCGCGTTGATCGCCAAGTACGACCAGCCTAAGTACATCAAGGGTCTGACCGCCGCGGAAGCCGAGTCCATCCCCTTCATCGACTATGGGAACCAGTTCCTCGTCGCCGGCGCCAGTTACTCGCCCTCGACCCTGACGGGCTCGACGCGCGACGAGATCGCGGGGGCCCTGAGCAACGCCTCCAGTCCCATCACCGACGCCATCATCACGTCGGCCAACTACCAGACGGCCGCCCTTTGCAAACTGACGAACAATCAGCCCGGCGACGTGTGCATGAGTTCAGGCGTACGGACCGCGGCAAAGGCGATGGGCATTAAGTGAGCGAGTCGGAGTTTCGCGTTCCGCACTGGGCGGTCGCGACGACATTCGTACTGAGCCTGATCGGACTGGCTCTCTCGACGTACCTGACGATTACGCACTTTGAGCCCGGGGCGCTCGTGTGTACCAACAGCGGGTTCATCGACTGCGCCAAGGTCACCACTTCGGCCCAGTCAGAGATTCTGGGCATTCCCGTGGCGATCTTGGGACTCGCCAACTACGTCGTAATGACCGCGCTGAACTCGCCGTGGGCCTGGCACTCGAGGCACCGCTGGATCCACGAAGCTCGCTTCATCTTGGCCGTTATCTCGATGTGCTTCGTGCTGTGGCTGATCTACGCCGAGTTGATCATCATCGACAACATTTGCCTGTACTGCACCGGCGTGCACATCACAACCTTCGCCCTGCTGATCGTGCTGACCTTGGTAAGCCCGGCCCAGTTGGGCTGGACCCGCTCACGCGCGAGTTAAGGCCCGCCGTTCGAACTCGTTGAGTCCGCCCCAGATGCCGTACGACTCATGGCGTTCGAGCGCGGCGCGAAGGCACTCTTCGCGCACCAGACAACCCGAGCAGATTCGCTTGGCCAACTGTTCGCGTTCTAAGCGATCCTCCTTGCGTTCGGCGCTATCGGCGGAGTAAAAAAGTGAGCCCTCACTGCCCCGACACGCAGCGCCGCTCGACCAATCCAACGATGCAGCCGCCATGCCACACTCCCCCGTCCATGCCCCGACTCGCAGACTAACCACGGAACGGTCGTCAACACAAGAGAAGTTTTACGGGGCGGAAACGTCTTCCCAGAAATCTCGAATCTCCGCTCCGCTACGCTGATTTCCGTGGCTACCGTCCTACTCGTCAGTGATCTTTCTTCCCTTCGCCGCGAACTCGAAACGATGCTCGCCGGCCCTGATCTCTACATCGAAGAGGCCTCCAGCGGTGTCGAAGCGGTCGCTCGCGTCACGCGCGGAGAGATCGACCTCGTGATCGTCGATCTCCAGGTCGGAGCGATGGGCGGTATGGCCATCACCATGGAACTACGAAACCTCGAGTCCTACGGCGCAGCGGACTCCGTTGCCGTTCTCATGCTGCTCGATCGTCGACCCGACGTCTTCTTGGCGCGCCGAGCCGGCGCCGATGGCTTCGTGGTCAAGCCCCTCGACCCCCAACGACTGCGCAGCGCGGTTCGCGCACTACTTCGGGGTGAGAGTTACGAGGACGAGTCGTTGCGCCCGGCAACCGTCCGCGTCGGCAGTACCGAGAATGAATGAGTGACGCGAAGCCTCCTCCGAGAGGCCTGGCGCGGTTCCGCGCTCGACTAACGGGCCACGAAGGTACGCGACCCGTCTCCCCCGAAGCCGCGGCGATTCACGCGCGAGTTGATCAGCTGAGCGAACTCGAACTGCGTGACGTCATGACGCCCCGGGTCGACGTCACCTTTCTGACGCTGCCCGTCACCCCCGAGGCGACAGCCGAGGCCGTCCGCGACACGGGACACTCCTGTTTTCCCGTCGTGAGTGAGGACCTCGATGACGTCGTGGGAGTGCTCTACGTGAACGACCTCTTCCGCAGTTCCACCGTGAAAAGAGAGGTCGGCGCGTCACTCCCGACCGCCGAGGAGATCACCCGAAAGATTCGCCGACCGCTGATGTTGCCCGAGACCTTCGACCTTTTCGAGAGCCTGGGCGAGATGCGACAACAACATCGAACCTTCGCTTTGGTGCTCGACGAGCACGGGGGCGTGGCGGGCGTGGTATCGATTCGCGACATCTTGGAACAGCTGGTCGGCGATCTGAACGACGAGTTCGACGAAGACGACGAACCGACCATCGTGCGCATCCGCGAGGATCGATGGCTCGTCGATGGTCAGACTCACGTCGACCGCGTCGAGGAGGAGTTGGGTCTCGAGATCCCTGAGGGCGAGTACGTGACCATCGCCGGCTTCGTCCTCGACCTGGCCGGCGAGATTCCTATCGCGGGAACAACGTTCACCTTCGGCGACTGGACGTTTCGTGTGCAGTCGGTGGAGAAGCGACGCATCAGTGAACTTGTGATTGAGTTTCATCCGCCGCCCGAGCCGGTGATTGCTGCGACGATTTAGCCTTTGAAGACTCTTGCGCCCAACGACTAGGATGAGCGGGCTGCGAGGGAACTCGCTGCGGGCTGTAGCGCAGCTTGGTAGCGCGCTGCGTTCGGGACGCAGAGGTCCCGGGTTCAAATCCCGGCAGCCCGACCACCACGCAGTAACCAGGTGAAGACATTTAGGCCCCCATCGTCTAGCGGCCTAGGACACCACCCTTTCAAGGTGGCGGCACGGGTTCGAATCCCGTTGGGGGTGCTCATTATTCCTAGTAAACATCCATTTCTTGAAATCGGTTTACCGCCCAAGTGACCAAAATTGAAGAGATTTTGCCCACTATATGCCCGTGGAGTGCCCAAAAACGCTCCAAGAGCTTGTGAAAGAGCCGGACCCACGTATAAATGTGCCCTCTAACAGAGTCATGACGCCAGCGATGTCGGGTGGTGTCCTCGTTGAACGAGCTCGTCGCCATAGGGCTGTTACCGACGAGCCGTACGATGTAGACATGATGTGGCAGGAGAATTCCATCGTCGAACTGTCAGAAGAAATAGCCGATTGCCTCGCTAAGGGAGATTCCAGTGCGGCTACCAGGCTGGCGTTTCGCTTTCTAGAGCGATATGACAAATCCGGCTGGGAGACTCGCCGACGTATTACGGCCGATGCGCCATTGACTACAGGCAGTGATCGTTACGACGCGCTCCTTGCTGGAATCGTTGAATTTGCGTGCGCCTCACATGGCGTGGTTGCTCCACTGTGGGTGAATGATGAGTCGTTCTTTCTCAACCGGTGGTGGTTTGTATCGGGAATAGCGTCTCTTCACGCCGACGCATTGGTGCATAGTCCAATCTCCCTCGCCCGTAGGGGAGTCTTCGTAACACAAGGCGCATTGGAATACGCATAGTGGCACTTCTCGGTCGGCGAGAACTACTCGAAGCTCTTGCAGAACTAGACGCAGAATTGAAGATCCTGAACGTACGAGGCGAAGTGTTCATCGTCGGTGGAGCGGCGATGGCAATTGCCTATGACACGCGCAGAGCGACGGCTGATGTTGACGCGGTTTTCGTCCCGTCAAGCGAAGTCAGGATAGCTGCCTCTCGCGTAGCCGACCGACTCCATCTCGAACCAGAGTGGTTAAACGACGGTGCGAAAGCGTTCCTCCCTGGAGAGGACGAGAACCAAATTGGAGTTTACGAGGGCCAAAACCTCAGCGTGGCGGCGGCGTCACCTCAATATTTGCTTGCAATGAAGCTCATGGCTTCGCGTGTGGAGCGAGATCAAGACGACATTCGCGAGTTGTACAGACTCTGTGGTCTGACGACGGCCGAGGAAGGTCTCGATCTTCTTTCGTCGTACTATCCTGAGCATCTGATTCTCCCGAGGGTTCAATACCTTCTTCAGGAAATGTTCCCGGAAGGTCGCGAGCAGAGCCGTGACACCGATCGATCTCGCTAGTTCCACTTCCCGCTGAGGGTCTCCACGGAGCCAATAGAGGGCGTTGACTTGACGCCGAACACGGATCCTCAATGCCAGTTAACCACCGCTCTGTCTAAAGTCTCGATATGCCTGGTATCTCAGACGACGACCTGCAAAAGATTCGCAAGTATGCCGAACGAGTAGTTCCCCCCGATCTTCAAGATCGAATCAGAATGGAAGTAGATGTTCGGGGCAACACGGTGACGATTGTCGAATGCCGTCCACCGTGGCGCGAGGATTTCGATCCCGAATGGACGCGACAAGGCGTGGCGAGAATGAAGTTCGCCCCCGCTGACGGAAAGTGGACTCTCTATTGGTCCGACAGCAACAGTCGTTGGCATGTCTTTGACCTCATAACGCCAGGAGCAATCGGAAAAATTCTCAGAGAAGTTGAGCGTGATCAGACGAACATCTTCTGGGGTTGATCGTTTATGCCCGTAGAGTGCCCAATTAGCGATTCTCGATGCGAGACTTAACTGGATCAGGGTCCAGGGTTCATTCCGGAGGGTAGTCCGTGTCGCTTCCACCCTTTCAAGGTGGCGGCACGGGTTCGAATCCCGTTGGGGGTGCGAAGGAAATTTGCCGAAAAGCCAGTAATTCACAGGGCTTTCGCCTCGCGGAACGTGACCGCTGGTGACCGCCAATTACCTCGATTTACCACTGTTCTATGCCCGCTTTATGCCTGTAATTGATAAGCCTCGTATCAAAGGAAGAGGGCCATCGCTTTCGGGAAATGTGAAGTCTTCGCCAGGTCTCCGTTACCAGGAAAACGTTAAGGAAGTCGGGCTGAACCGTCACCAGGCTGCGGGCGATGTCTAATCGGGTGGAACCTTCATCAAGAACAGCTCAACGATGAGAGAGGAATCGATTCGGCCATCGTCTTTTTTCCGCTGCGCGTAGGAATCGGCGTGAAGAATGCCACCACCAACGTCGATTTGCTGGACTGCATCGCCGCGACGGGGTTCTGTTTGGTGGCCGCGGGTAACACCACATTTGCCGCGCACCAGGAGTTCGATCCGGGCTCAAGCACCTCCAGGTGCTCCGCCATAGCGCTTGGCGTGCCCGCCACTGCCACGAGCGCTCCCTTAGCGTCGATCGTCATGATCTGTCCGAGGTATAGGAACTTCCCCCCGACGGGCGTTCCCTGAATTTTGGGAAGTGCCACTGTGGTCCAATGAAGTCCGTCACGTGTGAGAAATAGAGCATCCGGACGACTGCGGTCCACGAGAAACTCATCCCCGGAACTCGATGAGATGAGTTGCTGGCTGCCGCATTGGCTCACGGTGGAGATGGAACCCGCTTCGCGCCATCTCGGTTCGGAATCGAAACCGACCTCGCCAACGAGTACAGACTGCTTCCACTCCGACATCCCACACGCGCCCTGGGGCGCCTCCGGACCAAAGATGACACAGGGCCTACCGGCAGGGCATCCCAGGCGCACGTCTGTCCATGAATTACCACCCGTTGACGACGTTGCCGCCTCCAAAGCGGCCCGCTGGTCTGCCCTTGGTGGGAAAAGGATATTGCGCGAGTAGAGCAAATCAATACCGCTTGGACGTTCGACGAATCCACCAAAATCGATCACTGAATCACCACGGGGAGGCGGCACGAGCCGCCAACTGCGACCCATGTTCGTCGTCACCAGTGCCACGTTGTAGACGGGTGGAATCGATCCACCGTCACTGGCCTGGAAGCCTGCGTAAATCGTCTTCGGATGTCTCGGATCGAGCGCGACGTTCTCGCACGTCACAGCGACTCTCGAGTCTGGCAGCCCCAGGTGGGAACTTTTGAGCATCTTCTCCGCGGAACCGTCCGAAACAAGAGTTGCGTGGACTCCATTGGTGGACAACTCCACTCCATTTGAGGAGCACCAGGCGAATCTGGCGGTGCGCGGCTGGGCGGCAATTGAACTACCCCATCCCGAAGGCTGAACGAGTACCGGTCGGACGACTCCTAGGGACGACCAAGGAATGAGCGATCCATGCGGTGCGGCGAACGATGGCGTGGCGATTACGAGACCACCTCCCAGCGCTACGAGTGGGAGAAGAATCCAGTGACTTAACTTCACACCCCACTTTGGCACTCGCCAGGAGTCAGAGTGGCAACAGCAAGATGATCCATCGATCAGATTCTTGACGTCGGTATTTCGACCATGCCGGAGTGTAAGTCTCAACCCGGTTAAGTGCAGTGGAGTGACAATGTGCGTTACGGTCGTGCGATGACCTATGAGTACAAGGAGATCTACACTCCGATCGGCAAAAGAGGTTGGCGAGAACTTGGAGCAGCTCTTAGTGATTTACCTGCGGATGGGTGGGAACTCTTCATGGCAGTCCCAATCATTTCGATGACGGCCCTCATTCCGGGAATTTCTGGAAGCAAGACAACAGCAATCGTGCATTATTTTCGCCGACCGAATAGTTAGGGCGATCTCCGGCGAATTCGATTTGGAAGTACAACGATTCCCGAGGCCTTAGCGTCGTCTGCAATTTCAAAGTCGTCAGGAATCGCGACGGGTCGAGACGTCGGACCCACCTTCGAGCAGCGAGAAGAAACCATACTCACAGCCTTCGAAACATTTGTCGTGATCTACCGGAGGTAGTCGCGTGCAAGCGTTGTCCCAGGAGTTTCCGGACAGACGTCTCTGCTCGGCGCCTACCACGCAACGGTGTTCCCCTCGTAGTCAAGGTACTGGAGACCAGGGCGACCACGTTGAGCGTTGACGGTCATCACTAGGCGCGGGATACTTTCGTCGACGGTGAGACGAGCGTTGGGGCCGCCGAGGTCCGTCTTAACCCAGCCGGGAGCCATGAGCAACAGGGTTCGTTGGTCGTCCAGATGGCGGGCGGCATAGCTTCGCATGAGTTGATTGAGCGCTGATTTACTGGCACGGTAGATCTCAGCACCGCCGTTTTGGTTGTTGGCGACACTGCCTTGACCGGACGACATGATGGCGATAGTACCGTCGGAAGGGACCAGATCTTCAAATTTTTCTACGACCCGCATTGGGCTCAGCGCGTTCGTAACCATCAGTCGGACGAACTCATGAGTTGAAACGTTTGCAACCGACTCGTCAAAACCATTAGCGATCCCAGCGTTGACGAAGAGCAAGTCGAATCTGCGAGACCCAAGTCGTTGCCTCAGAGTCTGGACCTGCTCCGGAACGGTGATGTCTACGCGCTCAATCTCCAGCAAACCACCCGAAGTCGCATGGAGTTCGTCCAGCGCGGTCCGAACTGGACCTCGAACGGTAGCCACTACCAGGGCTCCCTCTTTTACGTACTCTTCGGCGATCGCGAGACCAAGGCCGCGGGACGCGCCAATCAAAAGGACGCTCGGGTATGTGGCCACGGCGTTTCCTCTCTCCCGCGGAGAATTCGCTCAGCGCACGATGCTAACCCGTTATCTCAATCTTGTCCGACCAGACTCGGAAACTGGTACTTTTTCGCGCCGCGCTTGGTAGTGGACCAGTCTGGGCTTTTTCGTCAAGAGACTGCTTTAGCGCTGAATGGCTCCGACTGTGTGCACGTAGGCAAACTCGTGATCTTCTGCGTGTCAGTGACGTCGCCAGTGAATCGATCGTCCTTGAATTTTCCGTCAATGCGAAGAAAGTCCGACACGGTCGGACCGAACGATCGGTTCGTCGAACCCGAAAAGCTTCCATCGCGAATGGCCAGGTTCCCGAAGTCGAAGTCCGGCGCGACGGACCCGGCGCCCGGGTCGCACGTTGCCTCGAAAGCGACGACGAGTTTGGATACTTGGCTGCCATTGTCGATGACGTCGAAATGCATGGGATAGCCCGGGCCGGTCTCGCCCGCGTATTTCGCGTCCGTAGGCTTCGAACTCGAAGCGACAGCACTCGCCGCTGTAAACATCGTTGCTACGACGAGCGCGAAGGCCAATGCCAGGTGTCGAGTTCGCACGAAGCCTCCATTGAACACCTTCGCTCGGCTCGGCGCCAGTGTCACATCTTTGAGTCCTATTTTCCGCCGATACTAAGTGACAGGACGATCCACGTCAACTGAAAGTGCGCTGTGCACCACAAAATGCCATTGCTCGGTAAGGCGGAAGTTGAGATTCGATACTTATCAAAATCTCATGCGCTCCTTCTTCAGTCCAGCACCCACCGTCTCGTTCGAAATCCCTTACGGATACCACTTCAGCAAGTATCTCGCCGGAGTTTCCGATGCACAGATGCTGGGCGAGGTGAAGGTCACGACTGCGGCGGTCGTCTTCTTCGCGACGATCGGTCCCTTCACGAGTCGGCCGCTCACTGTCATTGGAAGCGTGAAGGTGGCATTGGAACTGTCGTTGGCGTTAACTTGTGCGTTGCCGGAGAAGGAGAACGTACCGGCGGCGGATATCGCGAGTGTTGGAATGGTGATGGTCATGACGGTAATCGGATCGAGCGTGTTCGGATTCTGATCGACGAGAGACGCCGAAGCGGTGCAGTCCACCGAAGAGTGCTTCCTACCTCCAAGTAGTTTCCGTCCGTTGGCGACGACGGTGAGGTACGCACTGGAGTACCCGGCGGCTGCGCCGTTCGCCTGCATGGCGTACACCCCGTCGTGAATCGCTGAACCGGACGAGGCTGCGGACGCGGATGTCATGCTCATCATTGGCAGCATTGCCGTGAGACACACCACAACCGTCGCGAATCGGGCTCGCATGGTGCGCAGCGTAGCATTGGTCACTCTTGACGGCTCATCTCTCTGAGGGTACGCAGTACTAAGAAAACTCCTCTAAAGGCACCCTCGTTTGATCGGTGCGTTCACTTGCCGAGACCTGATGTAAGGATTGATTTCATGCACTCCCTGGAACTCGTGTTCGCCATCGGATGGGCAGCGTTCTGGATCTATTGGATCGTGGCGGCGTTCTCAATGAAGAGGGGCCGCGTCCAATGGTCCCGTCAGTTACGCGTCAGGGGCGTCCTCCTCGTCCTGGTGATCCTCCTCTCCCGGGCCGGAGCCTTCGGCCATAGAGACTTTCATTCGACTCCACTGCGCGCTGGCCTCGGACTTTTTCTCTTCGCACTCGGGTTAGGGTTCGCGATTTGGGCGCGACTGCACATTGGGCGCAACTGGGGCACGCCGATGTCTAGAAAAGATGATCCGGAACTTGTCACCAGCGGCCCCTATCGCTTGGTTCGCCACCCCATCTACTCCGGGATTCTCCTCGCCGGTATTGGCACCGCAGTGGCGTTGAACTGGCTATGGCTCGTCGTGGTGTTGCTAGCGGGAATCTACTTTGTCTACAGCGCCTTCACCGAGGAGCGCTACATGACCGAGCAGTTTCCCGAGACTTATCCGGCGTACAAAAGCTCGAGCAAGATGCTCATTCCATTTATTTTCTGAGCTCGGTCTTCACGAGAGGGCAAGGGCTTGGAACGACAAGTTCGACGCGGGCCGAGCGGTGAGATGGTCGAAAAAGGTCGCTACTTTTCGCTACTTCCGTCGTTGGCCATGAACAGTTCGGGAGGCATCGCGTCGGTGATCGGAATTGCGCGCGAGATTCTGTTTCGTCCCGCGGACTTCGAAGCGTACAGCGCCAGATCCGCGGATCGCAACAGTGTGTCGTTCGTAAAGCCGTGCTCGGGGGACGTTGCTATACCGATAGACAGGGTCGGCGGTTTGAGTAACAAAGGACTGAGGGGCGTTGAAATCCGGAGCTGGGACACGAGTCGTTGCAGTTCCAGGCAGCGAGTGTGAGCGTCTTCCCAGGAGCACTTGGGGAGCAAGAGTGTGAACTCCTCTCCTCCTGAACGACAGGGTACGTCGGAACCACGGAATCGCGAAAGAATTACCTCGGCTATCGCGCGAAGCGTGGCGTCGCCCACCGCGTGGCCGTGCTGGTCATTGAAGTCTTTGAAGTTATCAACGTCGATCTGAATGACGCTGATCTCGTCCAACGTCCGTGCCGATTTGCTGATCTCTCGTGTGAGGGTCTCTTCCATGAAACGGCGATTAAAGAGATTGGTGAGTGGATCCCTAATCGACTGGTGTCGGAGGTTCTCTCGAAGATTGAAGTTGGCCATCCAGATGGAGATATGTTCCCCGAACATGAGCGCCGTCTGCCTGAGCGGATCAACAATTCCTACGGCACTGACCAGCGCAACCTCGTCGTCGGGAATTGAAATGGTGAGAACCCCCATGATTTCGCCCTGGGCCAGGAGCGGTCGACAGATCGTGTGGGTGTCGCCGAGGTCTCCAAGATGCTCACACGAGATCTCGCCTTTCATCGATTCGTGGTCGTGACCCCGTCGAAGTGCCCAGCAGTCAACGGTGGAGAAAGGGGGGCGATCACGCGCGAAGTCTCCCCAGGCGCACTTCGTCTCGAGCAGGTTTTTCGACACATCGAAGGCGCTCACTGACCCTCCCGCGGCGAACATGTTGCGAGCGGCGTGATCGATTACCTCGTACGCCTCTTCTCGGCTGACGCAACTGTTGAGCATGTCCACCAGATGACTGAGGACCGAGGCGGACCGAAGGGTCTCTTGCAGCGCGTCAATGGTCACACGCATCTCGTTATTAAGTTTCTCTCGACGGGCGCCGCCCACAGATCGGCCGAAAAGTTCCTTCCACCTAGAAGTTGCTGTACCGCCCGACATGAACCGACATCCTGACTGAGAATATGTGCGTTGTGACTTGACAAACTGCCTGCTATTTGACGCTACCTACCGATTGTCTTTCTAGTGAATTTTTTTCGACAAATTGAGCACTCTTCTCGGTCTAAACTTTCGCGGCTTGCGCGCTGGAGTTCCGCCCGCGTCATCGGAGAACTTTGCGGTGAACTTCGCACGCTTCGAAGGCTAAGTAATGGGGACGTGAAATTTGGGTACGGCGTCCGCAACGATTCGGCGACGTCGTGGAGCGGACCACGCTCTCCTCGCGGGTCTGCCTCGTTTTCGTAGCACCGACTCGGAGGGATCCGTAGGCTCTGGGTGGGCAGACCTCGCGATCTGCTGCGAGGAGGACAGCTGTGAGCTACAGCAAGCAACAAGTGATCGCCACCATGCATAGAGCGGGGTACGAGGGGGCCGCCGTCGCGGCGGCAACTGAGTTGCCTGATGAGGTTGACCTTGACACCCTTCAGGCGTGGGCGGAGACGTACGGCATCACCCTGGACGCCATCGTGAGCCAGATGGGTGGCAGTCCCTGACGATCAACTGACCGACAGGTCCGCGAGGGCGCCGAGTATTTCGGCAACCTCCGTACGGTCCGTGTAGTCGGACTTCACGTCCACGAATCGAACGACACGGTCGTGATCAATAATGAGCACCGTGGGTCGGGGTAGTTGCGTTGAGCCCTCGGCGTTGACCGACGCAAGATCCAGACCCAGTGTCCGCTGGGCCTCAAGAACATCATCGGCCTGCTGGAAGACAATGCCGACGCTTCGCGCCACGCGACTACCGGGGTCTGACAACACCGTGAATCCAAGTTCGATCTTCTCAACGGTGGACAGGGATTCGTCGGGAGTCTGAGGGCTGATCGCCACAAGACGGGCTCCAAACGCCGGCAGTTCGGGCACCAGTTCACGTTGGTAGGTTCGCAACGCCAGGTTGCAGTAGGGGCACCAGCCGCCACGGTAAAAAACAATCACGGCCGGACCACTCTCTACCAGATCGGCCAGGGAGACCGATGAGCCCGTGGCGTCACTCAGTGTGAAGGGCGCCAACGTGTCGCCCACTTTGACGACATCCGAAGGCACACCCTCGTCGAGAAGGTTTTGGATACTTCGATTGAACACGTCAACTACCTCGGCCGGCAAGCGCTCGGCGGCGGCCTTGCTGAGTTGCTGGGACTGCTCTCGAATAGTGGTGGTCATGGGGTTTCCGTTCGTAGTGGACTGTATAGTCCACTCTAAAGAGGTCAATACTGGACTGTCAAGTCCAGCAATGGGAGAGTGAAGTGGTTAAGCAGCCCCCTACCGAGAGAGGACGTCAGACCCGGCAACGCATCGTCGCCGCGGCCACCGACGTCGTGTCAGAGAGGGGTGTCGCGGGAGCGAGTTTGGACGAGGTCGGCGCCCGGGCTTCCGCGTCGCGCAGCCAGTTGTATCACTACTTCAGCGATAAAGAAGAACTCATGCGCGCGGTGGCTGAAGCCACCAATGATTCCGTTCTCGAAGGCCAGCGCCTCCTCTTTGACGGTCTCGGCTCGTGGAACGGCCTCAACGAGTGGGCGGACGCACTCGTCAAGATCCAAGAGCAAGTTCACGGGAGGGGCGGCTGTCCGATTGCCAACCTCGTCTCGCAACTCGGTGAACGAGATGACGACGTTCGCGCGGAACTCGCGTCGGGATTCGATCGGTGGGAAGCGCAAATTCGAGTCGGCCTCGCCCGCATGGTCGAGACGGGTGAACTTCTCCCCCGCACCGATGTGGACTGGCTCGCATCATCGACGTTGGCCAGTTTGCAAGGCGGACTCGTGCTCACACAGGCCCGTCGCGATCCCCGAGCGCTGCGCCGAGCACTCGACGGTGCTCTTGCACTCGTCGCCGTGTTTCGCGCGCAGAGCTAGCCGGACGCAACTCTTCCGAGCCCACCTCCACGGCTCCCCGGTTCCCGCCGTCAACAGGCACCTTTAGCCCGCGAGGACTGACGGCGCTAGAGGAGTTCGTCGCCGAGTACCTCGGCCAACTGACCGAGGCCACGGGAGTTCCCGATCGCGGTCAGGCGGTCTTGGGAGTGAAGCACCGTGTCACCAGTGGGGCGAATGACGTCACGACCTCGTTCAACTGCCACGATGAGTACGCCGCGGGGAATCAACGGCGATCGCAGAGGAAGTCCGACCGCCGGTGAGTCCATAGCCACGACCATCTCCACGAGACCCGTAGCCCCACCCATCTCGGAGAGTTGATGCAGGTACGTCTTTGCGGTTCGCTGGTAATTCCCCACGATGTCCGAGAGGGCGATTGTCCCGACCACTCGCCTCTCATCGTCGAGAACGGTGGCCCACGTCTGTGGCGTCGACGTCAGCAAGTCGAGCACCACGTCGAGGTGCACGTCTTGGAAAACTGGTGCGAAGGTCGCGTCGATCGGAACCTCCGCTTCGGAGGATCCGGGCCTCCGGGCCATCTCTCGCAGCGACGCCAGCGTGACCACGCCCACGTAGTGACCGGCCTCGTCAACCAGGGGCGCTGCAGCCAGGCCACTGCCCGTAAGTTGTTGCGAAAGGGCCCCGGCGTCGCGGGGTCCCGTGAGCACACACCGCGGCGTCACCATCGCGTCGAACGCGGGAATTCTGGCTAAGAGGGGAAGACCCGAGAGGATTCGGTGCGCCGGAGACTCTGCGCGGCTCTTCAGTTGACTGCGGTAGATCGTGTCGTCGCTGCGGCGAACGATGAGCGTGGCGAGACCTACTGCCAACATCGCCGGCACAATCAATGAGAGGGTGCCGGTCATCTCGGCCACCATCAACATGATGGCGAGCGGTGCTCGCGAGATGCTTCCGAAGCAGGCCACCATGCCCACGATCGCGTAGGGAGCGGGGTCGTGGCCGAGGCTCGGGACTACGGGCTCGAGCACTCGCCACACCGCGGCCCCTACGAAGGCACCGATCACCATGCCGGGTCCAAAGATCCCGCCGGATCCTCCCGATCCGATCGACAGGCCCGTCGTAGCGATGCGCGCGAAGGGAAGTACCAGGATGATCCATAAGGGAATCGCCAGAAGGTGCGGGCCAAGACTCTGTTGAATCCACCCGTAGCCCGTTCCCAACACCTCAGGAATCGCCAAGGCGATGCAACCCACCATCAACCCGCCGAGGGCGGGGCGGACCCACCGTGGCAGCGTGAGCCTCTCGAAAGCAGCGGCAATGCCGTAGAAGCCCTTGGCGTAGAGCAGACCGACGAGCCCTCCGACGATGCCAATGAAACCGAACCACAGCAGCGGCAAGGCGCTGGTCAGGTGATAGTTACCCACGTAGCCGAAGAGGGGGCCGAAGCCTTCGAACGATCCCCATACGGCGTAGCCGACAATGGAAGCGATGAAGGCCGGCAGCAACGCCTCGACCTCGAAGTCGTCTCGATAGAGAATTTCCGTCGCGAGCACCGCCCCGCCGAGCGGAGCACCGAAGATCGCGCCGATTCCCGCACCGATACCGCTGGCCACCGTGATGCGGGCGTCGTCAGGACTGAGATCAAACGTTCGGGCCAAGAACGAGCCGAAGCCAGCACTTATCTGCCCTGTCGGACCTTCACGACCGCCGGAGCCGCCGGAGCCTATCGTCAGGGCGGACGCCACGATTTTCACGAAGACCGTTCGGAGGCGCACGCCGCGCGGATTGTGGTGTACCGCTGCAATCGCCGCATCCGTACCGTGGCCTTCGGCTTCGGGAGCTACCGCGTACACCAAGAGAGCGCCCAGGAGCGCACCCCCGCAGGCCACTAGAGGAATGGCCCACGGTCGCGCAAAGTGGGCCGACGCGGCGCCGGAACTTTCGGATATCGGTTCTGGAACGCGGTAGCCAGCGATCAGTTGAAGGAAGACGTAGGAGGCGAGACGCAGTGCTTCGTAGAAGACGACGGCGCCGAGTCCGGCCACCACACCGACCATGGCCCCCAGTACGAGCCACTTCTGGGTATACGTCGCCGTGGCGAGCCATCGTGAGATCCTCGCTTGTACTCGCTTCAGTCTGACTGTTCCGGTGCCGCGGTTCGGCTGATTTATAGATCCCATCCCGTGGACCAGTCCTGTTCCGGGACTTCGCCAGCCGCCTCCGCGAAGCGCTTTAACGCGTGCACCAAAATGTCCTTCTCCTGCTCGGAAACAGCGGCGACTATCCCTTCAATCTCGCGACGTCGACGTTCGGTGACGACTGCGACGAGTTCGAGTCCGGTCTTCGAGAGGAGGAGGCGAACCTGCCGGCGATCACCTCGCTCGCTGCGCCGCACGACGAGTTTCTTTCGAACGAGTCGATCGCACATTCGCGTGGCGGTTGCGGGAGTGACGCCAACCGCCTCGGCGAGAGCGGCCATGTTCTGAGGTCCGCGTGACGCCAGGACCACCAGCGTTCGGTACTGCGTCAGCGTGACGTCTTCACCGATATCGGAGAGCGACCGCGCCGCCACCGCGACGAGGACTCGACTCGCCGATAGCACCGAGTCAATTATTGAATCGGTTTCCTGCTTAGATACATTCATATGCTAATTATTGCAGTGTCTTATTACCTACGCTCCACATAACGGTCATGACCAGGAAGTTCGATCTCCATTGGTCGGCGGTGGTGCGGGGCTTCCCCTCGGCCCCGCCGGACCGCCCCGTGGTCTCATCGCCCAGCAACACCCCTTGAGGAGTCCGCAAAGGAAGAGCCCTCAACGTGGCCAGCGCGCGTAACGAGAGCACGACAAGATGACCAACAATGAACGCCCTGAGTAGAAAAATCCTTCCGTTCTTCGTCGTGACCCTCCTGGTTGTCCCTTTCTGGTCGGCCGCGAACGCCGTCACTTTGCCGTATCCCCGTACCCTCACGATGCAGAAGGGACTCTTGTTCTCTAACGCGGTGAGCAACATACCGAAGTGGGGAACGGAACTCACGGCCGCAGAAGCGCGTTGGGTCACCATTCAGTCGAAGGCCGACGACGACCGATGGGGCGTGTGGAAGATCGGCGGCGAGTCCGAGACGGTCGCCGTGCGCAGCGCCGACGGCGGCGCCACATGGAGGGTCGCCGGTCCCATGCTCGCCACCGACTGGGTGGGGGGAAGTCTGTACTACGTCAGCAAAGTTTTTTCTGATCGACGCAACTCCGTGGTGATGGTCAGCAACTCGGTGATCGACGTCTCTACCGACGGGGGACATCAGTGGTACCAATACGTCAATACCGCGGACAATTGGAACATGACGTCGTACTCAACCGGCGCCGGGACGGAGCTTCGGGTCAGTGGCGCCAGTTATGCGCAGTTGCCCAAGGGCAGTTACGCTCTGTATCTCCTCAACGTCGCTCACCACCAATGGCGTCGACAACGCCTTTCGATGAGTTGACCAAAAACCGGAAGGGCAGATGATATGACCACACCCGTGACGTCCCTCGATCAGCGCTACAGCGCTCCCAACGCATCCCCGACTAGTTGGGACGAGACCCAGCGCGAACTCGAGGGGGCCGAGCTCTTTTGGCTCACCACCGTGCGCGGCGACGGGCGACCCCATATGACCCCTCTGGTGGCAGCCTGGACGCGGGATCAACTTCACTTCACCACCGGCGCCGATGAGCAGAAAGCAAAGAACCTCCTCGCGAACCCTCGCGTCATTCTCTCCACGGGCTGCAATGGCTGGCAAGACGGCGTCGACATCGTGGTTGAGGGCGAAGCCCGCCAGCCACGGGGTCAGGCCGAACTAGAAGAGATCGCCCAGGCCTTTCGCTCGAAGTGGGAAGGCCAGTGGGAGTACGTGGCGCGCGACGGAAAGTTCTTCCACCCCGATGGCTTCGAGGTACAGCTCTATTCGGTGGCACCGCAAAAGGTCTACGCCTTCGCCAAAGGGACCTTCGGCCACACGGTCCATCGATTCGACGAGAAGTAAGTTCGCAACTGATGCGTCGGCCCACCGCAACGCTGCTCTTCTCCCTGTCGTTGGGGATCACCCTAATCTCTGCTCAAGCATCGGCGACGACCAAACCCCAATTCGGCGTCTACGCGGTGAACCAGTTGCTAGGAGGGGCAGGCCATCTGGAGGCCAGCATCTCCGTCCTGGATCCTCCCACCAAAGTCACCATGCAGTTCGACTGCGGGAAGCCCTCGGGCCAAGATACCGTCACTGACAACTTCGACAGTGGGGCAGTTCCCCTGCACGGGGGATCCTTTCGATTCGCGAGCACCGTAACGCTGGAGAAGTTCACGACCGTCACCGAGAACAACGCCCTCCTGGCAAAAAGTTCCTACACGTCGTCCGTCAGCGTTACGGGATCGTTCACCGCGCACCACCAGTTCGTCGGGACTATCTCGATAGGAGAGTCCCCCTGTCAAGGAACGGCGTATACGGCCCTTCGAAAAGCCGCCCCCGTTCCGTAGTGGGATGAGCGAGGAGCGACTCTGAGCGATTAAGCGGAGAGGAACCGCGGATCAAGTTGTCGCAGCACGTTGGCGAGAGCAGAGCGCAGGTCGGTGGTGCTACTCGGGTTATAGAGCGGTCCCGCTCCGTCGCACAGAAGTGAGCTCGCCATGGCGACACCTCGCGCGGTTGTGAGCGGCGCCACCAAGGCATCGGCCACCGCGCGAATCTGATCATCCGCTTCAAGAACGCGGCGGCGTACCACGGGAATGCGAGGGTCAAAGGGCATCAGTTTCTGGCGGGCCTGTATCAGTACGTCCAACCAACTATCGGCGATCGAGCGACGGAGTCGCCACGACGTGAGTTGCACGGCGCGAGCTCCGAGCAAAGGACTGGCATCGGGGCCTTCACCATCGGCGAGATGATCATCCAGCGACCAACCATAGATTCGTGCGCCCAAGCGAACCCAGTTGCTCGGTGTTCCTTGAAATGAAGAACGACTGGTCATATTCACCTACCTCTAAATCACTACTCATCCAGTCTGCGGGGAAGATCCTTTAATGAGTCTTAATAGCCATAATTATCTCTTCACAAACACTTAATAAGGGCATCAGCTCCGCGGGGCCAGTGGCGGGACTCGGGAGCGACATCTCCAGTCATCTTCTGTTCATCGAACTGGTCGACGGTCCCCTTCGCGTCCCCGAGTACTCCCGAGGCGATCGATGATGGAGGGTCAGCTCGTCACCTTGGCCAGGGCCTTTTCGAACGTGGTCTTAAATTGACGCACGTTAAAGGGCAGCACCGATAGCTCGGCGAAGGCAACGACCACCTTGCCCTTGACGGCGTACACCACGCAGCCGGTGACACTGTTACCGCCCGCTTCGGCCGCGAGGGAAAAAACACGATGCTGAGTGACGATGCCGGACATGGCGATCGGACGGACGCGCTGGTAGGTGATGTAGCCGCTGAGCGCACTACTCGATTTCGAACACTTCAAGGTTCGCTCGACGAGCGTGTTGTAGAGCGCGGTGGGACTAGAGGAGTCGGTCAGTTTCTCCAACAGCAAGGTCCCGGAGTTGGTGTTAGCGAACACGGTCCGCGTTGACAGTTTGCCCGCCGGAGCGCCAAAGTTGGACTCGGGACAGGTGGCGGTGTCCTTGCTCTGGATGTAGTACCTCGACCACTGTCGCGACAGCTGTTTGCCCGTCACCAGCTGAGAGGAGAGAGGGGATGCTCCCGAGGCGCTCAGTGCCGGTGCCAGGGTCGCCAAGAGGACCGCGACGATGAGTACTCGTTTCACAGCACTCAACGCTAACGAGGGACGCCGCGATTTCTCAGGTGTCGACCGTTATTTACGCGGGAATTGCGCACGAATTGTGCGATGGCGACCGACACCGAGCGCCATTGTCTGCGACCTATCAACGCGGGCACAGAGAGCGCCGTTTTGTGGGCGGATCGACCCTCGTGGGACTCCAAGGAGCCGACGCCCGTATTTAGATGCTTGCCAGCAGGCAACTAATGGTAAACTGGATGCGTGAAAAACTCCGCTACTCGGTATCCCAAAGCCGCCGCCAACGTCGACACCGCCGAGCGCCTGCGAACGGCCGTGGCACGACTGAGCCGGTCGCTTCGCCTCACTCACGTGGACGGCAACCTCTCTCCGAGTCAACGCCAAGTGCTCTTCACCATCGCCCGACGAGGCCCGATGCGGCTCTCGGAGTTGGCGGCCACCGAGGGACTCAACCCCACCATGGTCTCGCGTATCGTGTCGCACCTCGAAGCTGCCGAACTCGTGACGCGATCATCCGACAGCGCTGACGCCCGCGTCGTCCACTTGGCCGCGACCGAGAAGGGACGCGCGCTGCGGCAAGAGATGCGAAACGAACGCACCGACGCGCTGCTCTTTGCCCTCGAGCAGTTACCGAAGGACCAGCGAATCGAGTTGACTAACGCTCTGCCCGCGTTGGAGTCGCTGGTCGCCACCCTACGAGGCGATCAATGAACTTTCAGGCTGTCGCGCGACAGACATTTTCGTCGCTCTCCAACCCCAACTACCGAAAATTCTTCTTCGGCCAGACAACGTCGTTGGTCGGCACGTGGATGCAGACAACCGCGCAGTCGTGGCTCGTCTTCACCCTGACCCACTCGGCGACTGACATTGGATTCGTCGTGGCCCTACAGACCTTGCCGGTCCTGCTGCTCGGCCCCTACGGCGGCGTCATTGCTGACCGGGTCGACAAGCGACGCTTGATGATCATTCTGCAGTCGGCCATGGGGGTACAGGCCGCCATCTTGGCCGTGCTCTCGATTCTCCACGTCGTGACGTACCTCGACGTCTGCATTCTCGCCATGGTCCTCGGGCTGAACAACTGTTTTGAGAACCCCTCACGACAAGCCTTCGTGCTGGAGATGGTGGGAGCCGACAACCTTCGCAACGCCGTCAGCCTCAACTCAACGATGAACAACGTGGCCCGCGCAGTGGGACCTGCTGTCGCGGGTCTCGTCATCGCGGCCGCGGGCGAAGGTTGGTGCTTCGCTCTCAACGCCGCGAGCTTCATCGCCGTGGTCGCGTCCTTGATCGCTATGGACCGCACGACCTTGCACCCGAGCGTGCCGACCGTGCGAGCCAAAGGTCAGTTGCGCGAGGGATTCCGTTACGTGGCGCGCACGCCCGGTCTGGCCATCCCCCTCGTCATGATGGCCCTCGTCGGCATGCTGGCCTACGAGTTTCAAGTCACCCTGCCCATCGTCGCCGGCACGGTCTTTCACGGAAGTTCCGCGGTCTACGGTGTCTTGATGGCGGCCATGGGAGTAGGCGCCATCATCGGCGGCCTCTGGACGGCGGCCCGAGGTAAGACGGGTGTGCGAGCCATGATTCGTGCGTCGTTGATCTTCGGTGCGTTCATGTCCTTCGCGGCCCTGTCTCCGGTACTGGCCGTGGAGCTCATCGCGCTGGCCTTCGTCGGCTTTGCCAGCGTGTCCTTTCTCTCCATGGCCAACTCCACCCTGCAACTCAGCACCGATCCCCAGATGCGGGGACGGGTGATGGCCCTTTGGGCCGTCGCGTTTTTGGGGTCGACGCCCATCGGCGGCCCCGTGATTGGTTGGATCACCAGCGAGGCCGGTGCTCGGGTCGGTCTCGGCGTCGGCGCGCTGTCGTGTCTGGCCGCGGCGGGATTTGGGTACCTCGCCATTCGTCACCTGCGCGCACGCGACGCGGTGTTGCGCGAGACCCAACAGATCGAGCCCACCGAAAACTTCGCCGACTAGTTCGCCGATCTTGATTCGAACGCGCAACTACATTTTCGCGCGAAGGGGCCCAGTAGAGTTCACTCATGCGTGGTGACGGGTCGACCGGGCCCCCGAGGCACCAGCGCTTCAATGCTCGCAGCGTCAAAGTCCCCGAGATCACCGCCTATTTCTGGTTTCTCAAGCTCCTCACCACGGCCATGGGCGAAGCGACGTCGGACTACCTCGTCAATCGGATCGACCCCTTCGTAGCGGTGGCCTTCGGAGGGATCTTCTTTCTTATCGCCCTCGGCCTACAGTTCGCCTCCTCGACCTACGTCGCGTGGCGCTACTGGCTCACGGTGGTCTCCGTGGCCGTCTTTGGCACGATGTGCGCCGACGCCCTTCACATCCAGTTTCACGTGCCCTACGTCGTGACGTCCGCGTTGTTTGCGGTGGTGCTCGCCGGCGTCTTTATTTTCTGGGACCGCACCGAGCACACGCTCTCCATTCACGCCATCAACACGCCGCGGCGCGAACTCTTCTACTGGGCGACGGTGCTGTCCACCTTTGCTCTGGGAACCGCCGCGGGGGATCTCACCGCCACCACGTTCGGACTGGGGTACTTCAGCGCGGGGCTTCTCTTCGTCGCGCTGATCGCCGTTACCGCGCTCGCCTACTGGCGACTGCGACTCAACGCGGTGGCCACCTTCTGGACCGCCTACGTCTTAACGCGACCCGTCGGAGCGTCCTTCGCCGACTGGACGGACAAATCTCGAGCGGTCGGAGGGCTCAACTGGGGCGACGGACCGGTGGCCGCCTGTTTGACCGTGGTGATCGTCGTGGTCGTTCTCTTCTTGCAGTTCACCCAACGCGACGTGCAACGCTCGTAGTCGCCCCCGCCACCGTGGCGGGATCCACCCCCAGGCCGCCCTTCGCGCTACTCTCGTAAGCGGCGAGTTCTAGGCGCAAGACCTCAAGGGCCTGGTCGCCACTCCAGAGCAGTGGTCCCGTGCCGTGGCGCAGCCAACGCAGCCAGTGTCGTCCGGAGTCACGAAAGCTGCTGGCCCAATCGTCGTCGAGCGCGTGTTGTGAGCGCATCTCGCCGTCGGCGTAGACCTCGAAGCTGGGCTCTTGAATCCCCCTCGCGGTACAGCGATTAACCCGCGCAAAGCCGCGCCGCCCCGTCACTTCCCATCGTTCGTCGTTGGTGTAGTAGTCGGATCGCAGGTGCATGTCGACAGCCAAGGTGATGTCCCAGACCCCGCGGATACCGCTCTCGTGCTCCCAGAGAACGGTCGTCGGAGCGTCCACGTTGACGCCGGGAATCACCTCGGTGTTGCCGATCCACGCGCGCACCTCTTTGATCGGTCCGAAGAGCCACAAGGCCGTCGAGAGTTTGTGCCAGCCGTCGTCAAAGAGCAGAGGTCCACGGCCGAGCCGTGTCTGCTCAAACTGTCGCTCGTAGGTGTCCCCAGGAACGTCCCACCCGCCGCGCCCGCTGGCCACCATCTTGAGGTGATAGCCCATCACCTCACCGATCTCGCCACTCTCTACCGTGGCCCTGAGTTTGATCAGCGGTTCATAGAAGAGATAGTTCTCCATCACGCGCAGCACGCGCTGGCTTCGCTCCGCCGCGTCGAGTATTCGCCGCGCGCTGGCCAGGTCGTTGGCGAAGGGCTTTTGTAGGTTGACGTGCCATCCGTTGGTGAGACACTGAATCGCCCCCTCTTCGTGGAGGCTGATCGGTAACAACACTTCGACGGCATCAACGGCGAGTTCGCTCGAGGTGAGTTCGTCAATCGAGGAGAAACACTGCGCCGACGGCCAGTCGGCCTGACGCTCGGCCAACCGGTCGGGGTTGGGGTCGATGAGAGCGACGACGTCGACGTCGGGGTTGTTGAGGTAGCCCCGCACGTTGAGGTCGTAGACCCGACCGAGGCCGACGAAAGCCGCACGAATCGGGCGATCAAAAGGGACGAACGTGTTCTTCGATGCGTTCTCGTCCATGACCGATGCTAACGACGACTAGGGGGCCGAACGCTGGGCCACCCAGCGCGCGTAGCGGCCCCGACCCTTCAAGAGATGCTCTTCACCGCTCTCGTCGTGCACTTGGGCCACCAGTGGCGACGAGGCCACGCCCACCGCTCCCGCCACCATCACGGCGAGCGAGAGAATCTCGCACGCCACGCGCGCGCCACCCCCGCGTAGGGACTCGCCAAAGAGGACGCGGCCTACGAGGATCGAGATGAAGGGGTTAACCAAGATGAGGGCGGCCTGCGAGACAGCGAAGGGTCCCACTTGAAAGGCGCTCTGCATGATGAGGAAAGAACCCAGTCCGAGGATCACGATCGCGTAGAGCTGCCATGACGTGAAAACCCCACCCACGCCGACCACCAACACGTTGGTCATCGATTTCGTGACGGCGGCGAGGAGTGCGAATCCCGTGGACGCGCCCGTGCCGAGCAGCAGGGCTCGTCGCCACGCTGGTCCCCGCGATCCCCAGGCCACCAAGACGGCGACCGCGAGGGCGGTGGCAAGGCCGGCTGCGATCCAACGACCGTCACTCGGTAGGCGGGACCCCGCGCTGGGAGACGCGACGTAGAGAAAGACGCCCAGGCCGACCGCCGTGGCGCCCGACGCCAGAAGGTCGCGCACTCGAAGCGGCGTGAAGTACCAGAGCCAGAGGATCATCACCAGAATGATCAACTCACTGACCAAGAGGGGCTGGACGACGTCGAGGGTGCCGAGGTGCAAGGCCGTCGCCTGAGCGGCGTACCCCAGGGCCATAATGGCAAAACCCACCAGCCAAATACGTCGTTGCACCATGTGGCGCACCAGTCCCAGGGAGGGGCCGTTTTTCTGTGGCGCGTCCTCGACGCCGAGACGTTGGCAGATACTGGCCACGGCGTTGGCCAATGCGGCGGCTAACGCCAAGAGAACGACCATCGTTCGAGGATACGACGGGGCCACGCAGCCGCGTGCACCAACGCCGTGCGCTCACCCGTACGATCTCGTGTTCAGTCGGCTTTCGCCCCTGGTCGCGTCGGGCGTAACGTTCAAGTAGCGAAACGTAAGGGGAAGTCGTGTCCTTTGACTTAAAAGAACTCATGGAACAGCGCAAGGGTGAGAACTTTCAGCTGCACGCCCAGTACCTCAACCCCCAACTGGCCAAGGTCGTCAAGACGCTGGGCTTCGATCGTTTCTACGAGCGCGGAGAGGGTTGCTACCTCTTCGACTACGACGGCAAGCGTTACCTTGATCTGCTGAGTGGCTTTGGCGTGTTCGCGCTGGGCCGCAGCCATCCGGTGATTAAAGACGCGTTGGAGCAGGCCATTGACGCCGATCTCCCCAACATGATCCAGATGGACTGCGCGCTGTTGCCCGGGCTCCTGGCCGAACAGTTGGTGAGGCGCAGCCCTTCGAACATTGAACGCGTGGTCTTCGCCAACTCCGGGTCCGAAGCCGTCGAAGCGGCCATCAAGTTCGCCCGGATGAAGACCGGGCGCTCGCGGGTCTTGTATCACTCGCACGCCTTTCACGGTCTCACGGTGGGCGCGCTCTCGCTCAATGGATCGGCGGAGTTCAAGAGCGGATTCGGCCCGCTACTGCCCGGGGCCACCCAGATCCCCTTCGGCGACCTCGACGAACTCACCACGGAGCTGAAAAAGGGCGACGTGGCGGCTTTTATCGTAGAGCCGATTCAGGGCAAGGGCGTCTACCAGTTGAGCGGCGAGCGCTGGCGCGAGATCGAGGCAGCCGTGCATGACGCGGGGGCTCTGTTCGTCTGCGACGAGGTACAAACGGGACTCGGACGAACCGGCAGGTTCTACGCCTTCGAGCACTACGGACTGGCGCCTGACATCATCACCGTGTCGAAGGCCCTCTCGGGAGGATTCGTGCCGGTGGGCGCGATGCTCACGAGTGACAAGATCGCGCGCAGCGTCTACTCCTCCATGGACCGCGCCATGGTGCACTCAACGACGTTTAAGGGAAACCAACTGGCCATGGTGGCGGGCCTGGCGACCTTGCAGGTCTTTGATGACGAAGGGATCGTGGCGCACTCCGCCGCCATGGGCGACCTCTGGAAAGAGCGCCTGGGCGAACTGGCCGCTCGTCACGAGTTCATTCACGACGTACGGGGCGAGGGCCAGATGATTGGCCTGGAGTTCGGCAAGCCCACGTCCTTCGGCGCTCGGCGTCGCTGGTCCATGGTCGAGTCCGCCCGCAAGGCCATGTTCTCTCAAACCCTCGTCGTGCCCCTCTTTCACCGCTACGGCATCCTCACCCAGGTGGCGGCCGACAACGTCAACATCATCAAACTTCTCCCGCCGCTCATCGCGGGAGAAGAGGAGATCGACTACTTCTGCCACGCCCTCGACGAGCTGTTAACTGACGCCGAGCGCAGCAGCGGCTGGTTAGTGGAGTTCGGCCTCACCATGGCCAAGGGCGTCTTCAAAAAGACGCGTACCCCCTCGGGCGCGGCGTCGAGCACTGCGTGACCCACGAACTCACCGGTGGCGATCGGGTCGTCGTCACCGGGGCGGCCGGATTCATCGGCTCCGCGGTGACACGCGCGCTCTTACGACGAGGGGCGGACGTGGTGGCCCTCACTGAACCGGGCGCGTCCACCTCGAACCTAGAAGGACTCGCCGTGGAGCAACGTGAGGTCGACATCACTGCCCCCGAGCAACTCCGGGGCGCCTTCGACGGCGCGCGCTTCTGCTTTCACTTGGCCGCGAAGTTCGGTTTCTGGCCCCAAGATCCCTCTTCCTTTTACGCGGCCAACGTCGGAGGGAGTCGCAACGTGGTCAGTGCCGCCGCCGACGCCGGCGTGGAGCGGATCGTGTACACCTCGACGGTCGCCACGCTGGGGCTCTGGGATACCAAGTCCGGCCGGCCGTCCAACGAAGACGACGTGGCCGACCTCTCGCACCTCTACGGCAACTACAAACAGACCAAGTACGTCGCCGAACACGAGGTACTGCGCCTCGCGGCCCAGGGCGCTCCGGTCGTACTGGTCCTGCCCACCATGCCGCACGGTCCTTTCGATCATCGACCGACGCCGTCAGGCAAAGTGGTGCTCGACTACCTCAACGGGCGAATTCCTGGTTACGTCGACACGGCGATGAACGTGGCGCACGTTGACGACTTGGCCGAAGGTCATCTACTGGCGCTAGAAAAGGGTCACCAGGGCCGTAGTTACATCTGCGGCGGCGACAACATCACCATGTCCCAGCTCTTGGCTCTCCTCTCTCACGTCACGGGACTCCCTCCAGCTCAACGACACTTTCCCGCGGTCTTTCCCCTACTGGCCGGGCACGCCTCGCAGTTCATCGAAGGAACCCTGCTCCACCGCGAACCTCGCGTTCCTCTAGAAGCCGCCCAGATGGCGTCGACCACCATGACCTTCGACGACTCGCGGGCGCGTAGCGAACTGGGGTACCGCTCTCGGCCGGCCGCCGTGGCACTGTACGAATCGGCGCAGTGGTTTGTCGAGCACCACTACGTCGCGCCCGAGCGAGTGGCGCAACTCAACTGGCACGAGCCAGAAGGCTCGTAGCTCCGCCCTAGAGGAGCCGAGCGTCGTCGTAGGAGGTTTCGCCGAGGACGATGCGACTCTGCACGTCGCGCGTCCCCAGTCGTTGTAACGTGTCGAGCACCGACTGCAACTCTTCGGTGTCGCGACAGACAATGCGTAGTTGATAGTCCAACTCGCCCGTCGTGTGCACGGCGCTGCGCACCTGGGGAACGCCTTCGAGATCGCGTTCAAACTCCAGGCGATCGACCGACTCTTTTAGATTGACATCGGTGAGCGAGTGCAGGGTGTAGCCGAGCGCGGCCAGGTCCAGTTCGGCGTGAAAGCCCGCCAGCACCCCGCTCTGGCGTAAGCGGCGCACGCGATCGGCCGTGGAGTTCGAACTCAAGTGAACGAGCCCCGCCAACTGCTGGTAACTAAGACGGCCGTCGTGGCTAAGGGCAACCAGTAAAGCCCGGTCGATCTGGTCCATCGGATGGTTCTCCCTCAGAAGTGCCTAGTTTAACGATGCTGTTTCACAAATATACCGTGTTTTCCAAAGCACTGAGACACTTTTGAAGGACTTATCAGAGTCAATCTAGGCCAATCCGCCCATATTCTGGAGGCATGCTTTTCCTATTTCTTCGCACTCTCCTCACACCCCTCGCGGTCCTGATCGGAACCGTGGCGCAACGCCGTTTTGGCCACGCCATCAGCGGCCTTATCGTCGGACTGCCGTTGGCCAGTCTGCCTCTTTTGTGGCTCGTGGCACTCCAGCACGGCACCGCCTTCGCCAGTGCCATGACCGGGGCGTTGCTCGTTGGATCCATCGCCGAGGCGGTCGTCCTCTGGCTCTACGCCCGTTTGACCATGCATGTTTCGCCCGTGCTGGCCCTCGGCGGGACCCTGGTCGCCTTCGCCCTCGTCGCAGGCGCCGTTAACTACCTCAAAGTCTCGGTCGTACTGGCCGCGATGATCACCGCCGCGGGGTTCGCTCTGGCTCTTTGGCTCTGGCCTTCGAACGCTACTGACACGACATCGCCCTCGGGGCGCTCCCGTCTGTGGTTGCGTCTCGTGCTGTCGGCGGTCTTTACTCTCGTCATCGTCTCCCTCGCCGGTCGTCTCGGTCCCGTCGTCTCGGGTCTGGTGGACGCTCTGCCGGCCATGAGCTTGATGATGGCCTTTATGACGCACCAGGATCACGGCGCCCGCGCGTCCTCGTCCTTCCTGCGTGGCGTGACCCGGGGCTCCTACTCCTACCTGGTCGCCATGCTGGTGCTCGCCGAGACGCTTCGCGGTGGCCACCTGCTACTGGCCTTCGCTTTGGCGATGGGCGCGGCGCTCGCCGTGCAGGCGGGAGTCCAAGCTTTCGACTCGCTGTCCTTACTACGACGCGGCGCGACTCTCCCCGCCCTCCACGAACACGTCGATCCCACCGCGAGCCTCGACGCGCGTGAGGCGCTCTGTTCGTGACCTGCGGTCTTCTCATGGTTGGCCCCACTTACAACGTCGCCCCACTCGATCGACGCGCGAAGAACCGGTTGGTAGATTTTCTGTGGTGGAAAGTGAAGACCTCGACGCGTCCATTGTCCCCGCGAGCCTTCGGGCCGCACGGGGCAGTTACGCACGCTTTATTCGGCACAGTCTCGCCCACGTCAACTGCCAAGACCTTCCAAGAAACGGCCCCTACGTCGTAGGCGGACTGGCCAACGGGGTGAGCGCCGGCCAACTCTTTCGAGAGATGGGCCTTAGAGAAGAAGCCGGGATCCGACTGGTCGAAACATTGATCGAGCGCGGGTACGTGGCGCTCGGTGAGGGTCCGGTCAAGTACGACGTCCCTGATCTCGTTAATACACCACGTGGGGAGAGCGCGGCCCGAGCGGTCGCTCAAGGCGTGCACGAGGTGAACGATCTCTTGACCCAGAGCCTGTCGAAAGAGCAGTTGGAGGGCTTCCTCGCGGGGCTAGAAGCGCTCGGTGAGATCAAAGAGGAGTTCGAGGAACGCCACCGGCACTCCCACTAGCGGGGTCGCCGTTCAGCGATCTCGTGAGTGTGCGAAGATGACCGCGTGGGATCATCTGGCGACAAACCGAGAAAGCCCCGTCGGCGTCTGGCGAAGGTGCCGCGCGGTGCGGAGTCGAACAATATTCAACTAGCCGGTCTGAGCAACGACACGGGCGCCACCTTTGGCCACCGGGTCGATCACGATAAGGCCCACGGACGCAGCACCAACGTGGGGCGCTTTGGCCGCTTCATTCTCTGGTGCCTGGGAAAGAGACGAACCCCACCCGAGGAACTCGACAACCCGTAGACGCCACTTGCTTTTTTAAGCCGCTGTTCGCAAACTGTGTGGGTGCGAAGGGGCCTCGTCACTTTTTTTCTGGTGGTATCGGTGACGACCTTGGGACTCGCGAACGCGGCGTCCGCCTCCCCCACCAACCTGGTGCTCAACGGAAACTTCTCCTCGCCCGACGTCGGCCCCGGGGGGCTCGGCTACTTCTCGACTGGCCAGAGCTTCGCGCACTGGCGCGTCGTCGGCGCCGTCGGCAACGTCGCGGTCACCGGCAAGACGTTCACTCAAAATGGCTACACCTTTGAGTCCGACGGCACGAATCAGTGTCTCGATCTCACCGGCGACTCCAACTCGCCGACCGGAGTGGCCCAGACCCTTCCCACCTCCGTCGGCGTCCGTTACGTCGTGCGCTTCGCCGTCGGCAACGTCTACTACCCGACGGGGATATTTGGCGTGAGTAGCTCCGTCGCTGTTCTCATCAATGGGAAACGTATCTTCACCGCAACCAACTCCCAGGGAAAGGGAACGACGAGAGTCATTTGGGAGAACTTTCGCACCTCGTTCGTCGCCACCACCACGAACTCGACACTGGAGTTCTTGAACCTGGACCCTCCATCCGACACCGCCAATCTGATCGACCTCGTATCTATTCCTCTTGCCACCTCACTGGTCGCCTCCAGTATTGCCACCACCATTCCGACCCCTCGAGAGGCGCTGCTACCCCTGAAGTCCCTCGCGGTGAACGGCGGCATCGCGGCAGCCGTGGCGATGTTGCTGACGTTCCCTTCGCAGCTCTTCAACCAGACCTTGCAACAGAACTACGGCGACATCACGCTCTGGTGGCGAAGAAAGCTGCGCCCCTTTCGACGTCGGGCACGTCCAACCGAGATCGGCGGCCCGGCGAGCGTTTCTGACACGTCTCGGTCGTTCGCCTCCTCGCGACTCACCTCCTTCCTCGAGAAGCCCTGGGTCTTTGGCACGGTCTTCGTCTTGGGTGCTCTCGCCAACGCCCTCAACGATGGCCATTTCGGGTTCACGTTGAGTTCGCTCGTGACCTTCCTCGCGGTCATCGTGTCGCTCGCCATTGGCGTGTCCGTTCCCTTCGTCATCGGGACGATTTATCACACCAAGCGACACGGGAGCGCTCCTCGAAAACTGATCGCTATCCCCATGGGCCTCGCCATTGCCGCGGCCTTGGTGGCCTTCAGCCGGCTCATCAACTTTGAGCCGGGCTACCTCTACGGCGTGGTCTGCGGCGTGGTCTTCACCCGTGAGTTACCGACTAACGAAAAAGGGCACCTCGCGGCGTTGGGCGTGTTGACCACTCTCGTCCTTGCGGTCGTGGCGTGGGCGATATGGGTTCCCGTGAACGCCGCCGCCGAACACACGAATCCCTTCTTTGGCGTGGTGCTGGCCGATGATCTCTTAGGCGCGCTCTTCGTCAGCGGCTTAGTGGGATCGTTCTTTGGCATGATCCCGATCAAGGGGCTCCCGGGGTGGACCATAAAGCAGTGGAACCTTGGGGCCTGGGTGGTGGGTTTTGCGATCTCGGTACTGGGTCTCTTTCAGATTCTGTTGCGGCCGGGCATCGCCGGACATGGACATCGCCCTCTCGTCGTATCGGTCATTCTCTTCGTCGCCTTCGGCGCCGGGTCGATCGTGTTTCACGAGCACTTCGAGAAAAAGGACCGCCGGGCCCGCGGCGAGGCCGCCCCGTCACCGAGAGAACGGGTGCGAGAACTACTGGGGCTACCCACGTCGCAACAGCACGACAACGACGTGGTGCGCACGTCAACGTCCGAAGAGCCACCCGAAAGGTCGTGACTTCGATTCGCTGGCCGCCCACGCTCTAGGTCGCTTGGCCCCAACCGTTAGAGTGCTGTGCACGGCATCGCTCGAATCATCGTTTGTGCAGTGATCTCAACGTTCGTTCTTGAGAGGGGTCGCGGTGGCCAAAACTCACAAGCGCCCCCACAAGAGTCATGGGAGGCGCACGGGCCGTCGCCGGAAGTCACACGCGGTGACGCCCAGGGAAGAGACCACGGCGAACGCCAAGAACAGCGGTCCGCCCTTGGTTCGCTACATTCGGACCCTGGGGCCCGGTCTGGTGACGGGTGCGTCCGACGACGATCCGTCCGGTGTTGCCACCTACGCTCAGGCCGGAGCGCAACACGGTCTGGGCTTTCTGTGGACCGCGCTACTGACGTTCCCACTCATGGCCGCCGTCGAGGAGATCTGTGACCGAACCGCTCTCGCCACCGGCATGGGACTCGGTGAACTGGCCTCGAAACGTTTTCAGATCACGGGTCGATCGATCGTGGCCGTGCTCTTGGGCGTTCTCATCGTGGCCAACACTCTCAACGTGACCGCTGACTTAGTGGCCATCGGCGCCGGGATGAATCTCCTGCACGCCGGACCGACGTGGCTGTGGGCGCTGCTGGCGGGAGCGATCATTACCGCGCTGTTGGCCAAAGACTCCTACACCAAGATCGCGATCATCTTCAAGTTTCTCTGTCTCTCGCTGCTCGTCTACATCGTTGACATGGTGATCGTGACTCACCAGTGGACTCACCTACTCGAGAACACGATCGTTCCTCACTTTGCGTTCAATAAGAGCTTCGTCGCGCTGTTCGTCGCGATCCTTGGCACGACGATCTCGCCCTACATGTTTTTTTGGCAGAGCGCGCAACGAGTGGAAGAGATGCGCGACGAGCCACAGGGCGGGAAGAAGGCGATACCGCTCGGACGTGAAGGACGCGCCCGAGCTCGGCTCAAAGAACGAACCAGCCGTCGCGACGTCTTCACCGGCATGGCATTCTCCAACGTCGTGATGTACGCCATCATCGCCACCACGGCCGAGACGCTCCACGTGCACCACCTCACCAATATTCAGAGCGCGGCGCAGGCTGCGACGGCCCTCAAACCCTTCGCCGGACGCTTCGCGAGCGCCATCTTCGCCCTGGGATTTATCGGCAGCGGCCTCCTGGCTATTCCGGCCCTCGTGGCCTCAGGATCCGTCGGCCTCTCCGGACTTTTCGGCCACAACTGGGGCTTTTCGGAGTCCATTCGCCAGGCTCCGGTGTTCTACGGACTCGTCGCCGTGGGCACCCTCGGTGGAACGGCTCTCAGCCTGGTGCACGTGAACCCGATCAAACTGCTCGTCGTAGTGGCGATCATCAACGGCGTGATCGCCGCTCCACTCTTGGTCATTGTGATGCGCGTCTCAGGATCGCGCAGCATTATGGGCACGTACGTCAATGGCCGCCTAGCCAAGCTCTTGGGCTGGCTAACGGCGCTGATCATGGCCGGCGCGGCCATCGCCTTTTTCGCTACCGGCGGACTCAGCTACTAATCGCGTACAACGCCGCAGCGGCTCCCTCGACGCCAGAGCGCCGAGGGTGCCGCTACACCGTGACGAGAGCAGACCTAGTAGTAGTGCTTTCGACCACCGATGGCGTGTCCCAGTGCTCCCAGCACCCAGAACACGAGGCCCACGATGACAAACAGCATGCCGAGGGACCACACGAACGCTATTCGCGTGAGAAACCCAATGATAAGTAAAACAACTCCGAAGGTAATCATGTCGTCTCCTTAAGACGTAGTTGGTGTAGCAACTTCGTGACCGCAGAGCGCACTTAAACCCTGAGCTGACCCTAACGCTCCTGGTTTGCAGCTCCTTCGCTCACTCTTAGAACGCGCCGTCAGTGTCGTTCTTCGTGCGTCAGAGTGGTGCGGCCGGCCGCGTCCACCGTCTCTCGGTCGTAGATGCGCGGCGGCGCGGACGGTGCTCGTCGCGAACTGGCGTAGACCGCCACCGAGATGAGAAAGCCGACTCCGCCCGCAATCATCAAAATCACGCCGACGGTGGAGAGTCGAAATCCGTGGTTTTGAACAACGTTCGAGTTCTGCGCGGTGACGGCCCAGTACATAATGGCTCCGGCGACCACCGCTACTGCGCTAAGAACCATTCCCTTTAAGCCCATGATCAATCCTCTTTCTCTCGTGCGAGTAGTCAGTAACTCATGAGACGCGAGGCGCACAACATCTCCTCGCCTCATCCATTTTAAAAGTGGTCGTGCGCAGAGAAGAATAAGTACTTTGCACTTTTGATACACGCGAAGAACAATTAATGTTGAGCGTTTCTTCGCTACAGGCCTTCTGTCGCGGGGCGTAGCGCTCGCGGCGCACATCGTGGACGTGCACAAAACGAACCTGCATACCAAATACTCGGGACTTTCTAAGGAGAGGATCGACGCGCCTCGCGCATATTCGCCCGAGTGCCACGTCATCACACAACTCATCGCGGTGGTGCCGCTCGGGCGCGCTCGCTGTTTACACTAAAAGTGAAACCCCTAGAAGTGAGCCGACTGTGACGAAGCGTACGTTGATCACTCCCTTGCTCTTGGTGAGCACTTTTCTCTTCGCGGCGTGCGGCTCTGCGGCCACGGTACCGCCGACGGGCACCTCGACCTCGACCATCGGCCCGAACGCAAAGAGCGGAACGGCCACGAATCTCGTCGTCACCGCGGCGGTACGAAAGAGCCTCTTCGACGCGGACGCGGCCTACCACTCCTACCCCCCGGCGGACTACCGGGGCCTCACCCCCGGCATGACCTACTACGCCTTCGACTCACAGAACGACCGCTACTACGCCGCCGCGGGAATCATCCCGAACTCCAAGTCAATGGGAGCTCAGGTCGGCACGCAAGATGACGGCGGCTACAACCTTTTTGTAGAAAAGCGCGGGGCCACGAAGTGGACGATCTACGACGACGGACTGGGCGGAGCGGAAGATTCGATCTGTCCCCTCACTATTCCTCTCGCGGTTCGCAAGGTCTGGAGTTGGACCGAGCACCCGTGCTACCCGAACACCTAGAGACCTGAGACGTCAACCCCTCGACGGGGGGGACCATGACGGCAAGGGCAACGGGCTTCGCTGATGCACCAGGCGCTCGATGCGTCGAGCGCCCTCCAGGATGGTCCACTCGCTCTTCGCTCGTCCCACGATCGCCAGCCCTACGGGTAGACCGCCAATGAGACCCATCGGCAGCGAGAGAATGGGCCATCCGGCGATCGCCGGTGCCGTCGTCGCGGGGCTCGCCGGTCCGGGATGGCCACCCACGACGAGGTCGCTCTTCCAACTCGGGCCGAAGGCCGGGGCAATCAAGAGATCGACGTCGGCCAGTGCCGGCGTCAAACAGGTGTCGAGGGCCCACGCCAGGTTCCGCCGTCGAGCGTCGGCGTAGAGACCACCGGCTCGTCCGCCGCTCATGATCGACGTGAGAAAGTTCTCGTGCCCGAAGTAGATCTGTTCGCGGTCCCGGTGCTCGTCTTCGTAGGCCACGACATCGGCGAGCGAGTGGACGCCCTCGCCGGGCCGCTCGGCCAAGTACTCACTGAGGTCGTCGTACAGCTCCGCGAAGAGGACGGCCGCCTCGTCGTTGCCTTCGGCCTCTCCCGGTACCGCGGCTTCGCGGTCGACGATCGAGAGGCCACCCTCGCGAAGGGCCGCCACCACCTGGTCGAAGAGCTCATCGGTCTGCGGATGGCCCGTTCGCCACGTCGTCGCCACAGCGAACGTCGGAGCCGAGATCGAAGTGGGAGCGGTGCTCTCTGAGAGTACGCCGTAGAGCAGAGCGACGTCGTCCACGCTGCGCCCCATGGGGCCCGGACTGTCTTGGCTCTTACTGATCGGAATGACGTACGTCGTGGGCACGTTGCCGACGGTGGGCTTCAGTCCCACCACGCCGTTAAGCGAGGCCGGACAGATGATGGACCCGTCGGTTTCGGTACCGACGGCGAGCGGCGCTAACCCGCCAGCCACCGCCGCCCCCGAGCCCGACGACGATCCGCCCGCGGACTTATCCAGCGACCAAGGATTAGCCACCAGCCCCGCGCTCGCCGAGTAGCCGCTCGTCGAACGCGGGGAGCGAATGTTGGCCCACTCACTGAGATTGGTGCTACCAAAGACGATGGCGCCGGCGTCACGAAGTCGCGCCACCAGCGGGGCTTCCCGGGTTGGACGTCCGAGTAGGGCGGTCGATCCCGCAAGACCGGGGAGACCGTGCGCCTCGATATTGTCCTTAATGAGGACGGGCACACCGTGCAGATCACCCCGAAGAACGCCGCGGTCGCGCTCATCGTCTCTCTCCTTGGCGACGTGGCGGGCGTCGTCGCTGAGCGCCGCCAACGAGTTAAGTGCCACCTCGGAGTCCTTCGCGTCGATCGCCGCCACGCGCGATAACAGAAGGTCGACCACGTCGATGGAGCGCAGATCTCCGATCTCGAACCGTCGCAGAATCTCCCTCGCGCTTAAGAACGCCACCTGTGAACTGGGCGGATGCGGATCGTGCACGGACCCACACTACGAGCGACGGGCGTGAAGCGGGTGGGAGACTTTCCTCCGTGGAGAGACCCTCGACGGCCCCGCTCAGCACGAAACTCGGCGTCGCAAACGGATCATCACTGATGCTGCTACACGCGCCCACCTCCCTCAAGTGGGCGATCGATCCCACGGTGAGCGTAAAACGAGCGCGGAGGGGGAACGCCGACGTCATCGTGGCGTTCTATACGACAACGCTGCTTCTGTCACGCGAGATGGAGCCGCTGAGTCGACTGGTCTTTCCGTCAGGCTCCCTCTGGATCGCCTGGCCCAAGCGATCTTCGGGCGTCACGACCGACCTCTCCGATCACGTCGTACGCGACGCGGCCCTGGCGCTCGGACTCGTTGATAACAAGGTCTGCGCCCTTGACGCCACGTGGACGGCGTTGCGATTCGTGTGGCGTAGATCACGTCGCGGAGTCTCGAAGTAGCCCGCGCCTGGGGGCAAAGAGTTCCGTAGTCCGTTGGTCGCCCTAGAAAGACCGAGTGGTAGCCTCGGGGCGATAACTGCGTCGCGCGAGAAGTCCGTCGGATAGGCCGCGAGAAGGAGCGACATGAAGAAACTCCTCATTGTTGCCTTCGCCTCGGCAGCGCTGGGCCTATCGGCCTGCGGTGCGACCGCCTCTCTGGACAGCGCCGTCTCCTCCCTCGGCTCGAGCGCCGACCTTCAGGTGCACGTGACGATGAGCGCCTCGGGTGCAGGGACTACCTCCGAGCAGCCGGTGCTCGGCGCGCTGTCCCTCGATGTTGACTACTCGAATCCCACCGGTTCGCCGCTGTCGCAGTCGGGAGGCCACGCCAACGTGGAGTTAGTCGTCAACGCCGGGGGATCTCCACTGGTTGACCTTCGCGAAGTCAGCAACGCTCTCTACCTTGAGGTCAACGTCACGGCCTTGAACAACATCCCCACCGTGGATCTCTCCGCGTCGGATCTGGCCGAAGCCCAACTACTGCTCGGCGGTCGTTGGTTCGAAGTACCGACCAACCTGCTCACCTCGTCGTTGCCCGAGACCTCGAAGATAAAGGCCGACGCCGCGAAGGAACAGACCGCCGCTAAGAAGATCGCGGACGCCCTGGAGAAACTGATCGACACCACGTCGTACACGACGTTGACCGACGGTGGCTACTCCCAAACCGGAACGCTCGCCTCCGTGGTGAAAGCCGTGCTGCCCGCCGTGGAAAGCCTCGGGGCCAGCGGCGTCAGCCCGAGCAACGTGAAGGGCACCTACACGCTCACCCTCACCACCTCGGGAACAACCGCGACGGGTGCCTCGATCACCATCACCGCGCCGAACGGCACGCAGGGCAACGCGTCCGTCGCCGTCACGGCCACCATCGCCCACGCGAGTGACAGCATTGCGGCGCCGGCGAATCCCACCGTCGTGACGAAGTCGATGCTGGAGGGCCTCCTCGCCGAAGCGAAGTAGCGCCGTCATGATCTTCAGGTCCGCGGATCCTCCTCCAAGCGGACCTGCGCTGAATAAAAGCTCTCTCTACCTGACGCACGCGGGTGCGGCACTCACCTTCGTCGCTTACGCCTGGTTCGCCACCGGCGTCGAGCCCTTCCACGTGCTGTCCTACGTGGTCGTGGCCCTCCCGATCCTCCTCGTAGTGGGCCTCTACCTTCTCCAGGGAGGTTTCTCCGACGAACGCTCGGGCGCATCGCACGACTACCTCGAACCTCCCCTCGGCCTCTCCCTCTCTCGGTCGATCCCGTGGCTACTCGTGATACTGGGCGCCCTCTCTCTTGAGTTGGTGGGACTCACTCTGGGGGGACGCTCCGCACGAGTGCCTACCCTCAGCACCGAGGTGGATCACCTACTAACGACGCACGGGCTTCGCTGCGTGCTCTTCGTTTTGTGGTTCACCGTGGGCGTGGCGCCCTTTCGACGTCTCCGTCGGCGTCGTCGCGGCCCGGTGTCCGCGTGATCGGGGACGTACTCTGGTTCGCCCTCCTCGGAGTCGGCGTCGCCCTCGAAGTTCTCGCCCGACTGGTCCCCGCGCGAGTCGCCACGCTCGCGCAGCTCGCCTCGGGCGTGGCGTCGAGACGACTCGGACGTCTCCTGCTGGTGCTCTTTTGGGCGTTTGTCGGCGTGCACCTCTTCGCGCGCTACACCTTGCCTCGCGGATAACTGCTCCGAAGCCCTAGTCGGGCTTACGGTACCGCTCGAACAGTTCAGTGAGCGTAGTGAGCGCCTCGCTCGAGAGGTCGTCGGGCGTCACCACGCCACTGGCCGTGATGGTGACGCGCATCTGTTCTAAGAACGCAGTGCAGGCGTCGCACTCGGCGAGGTGCTTTTCGAGTCGTCGCCGATCACGCCGTGAGAGGGCACCGTCGAGGTAGTCACTCATGAGCTCGACCGCCTGCTGACAGACGAGACGACTGGGCGTCACCCTCATGATCCACCAACTTGCATGTTCGCTTCGACCTCTGATCGTATTCGGGCCCGGCTGCGGTGCAAGATGACGCGCACGTTGGCCTCCGTCAAGCCCAATAGTTCCGCAACCTCCGTAGTAGATAGTCCCTGCACGTCGCGAAGCGTTACAACGGCGCGGGCCGCCTCGGGTAGTCGGGCGATCGCTTCGTGCACCAAGCGAACCAGCGGCTCGTTGACGATGCCGTCGTCGATCGCGTCGGTGAAGGGCGCCGGCGGCTCACTCCAGTGGCCACCTTGATCAAAGCGACTCGGGCTGACCGATCGATCGGAGGTAAGGGGGTCGACCGGAACGATGCGGTGTTCCTTGACGCCCAACGTGCGCGCACGATTCACCAGAATGCGAAAGAGCCAGGTCTTGAACGAGGATCGTCCTTCGAAGCGATCAACTCCGCGCAGCACCGCGATCCACGTCTCTTGCACCACGTCCTCGGCGGACGCTTCACTGCCCACGTAGTAGCGCGCTACTCGAGTGAGCGACTCGTTGTAGCGCGTGACGATCTCGACAAACGCCTTCTCGTCGCCGTCCAACAGTCGCGCCAGCAACTCAGTGTCGTCCACCCGGCCACGCTACCGGGAACGAACCGCCTCTTCGAAGTCGCTGTAACGAAGTGGCCAGCGTTCGGACTGTTCCGTGGCGACCATGCCGAAAATAGGAGAATGCAATGAAGTTACAGACACCCCTTCGAGTCGCGAGCGCGACCGCATTGACGCTCGGGCTCGGTCTCTTCGCCCTCGCCAGCAGCGCGGGCGCCAGCTCACCACGGTGGCAGTGGCAACCACCGCGACAGGCCCTCTTCGTCGAAACCGATGCCACGTCGGGCAACAGCGTGCTGAGTTACCAACGCGCGAGCGACGGAACCATTTCCTACGTCGGCAGTACCCCCACCGGTGGCAACGGCGCGACGGCCGTCAACGCCACCGCCGATCCCTTGGCCAGTCAGGCCGGCCTCATCCTCGCGAACGACGGCAACGATCTGATCGCGGTCAACGCCGGCAGCGACACCATCACGGTCTTCGCCGTGGACGGCACGGAGTTGACGCCTCTTCAGCAGATTTCGAGCGGTGGTCTCTTCCCTGACTCCGTCGCCACCAGCGGGCGACTGGTCGCGGTCCTTAACGCGGGTGGCGCCGGTTCCGTCGCGGAGTTCACCTGGTTCGGTGACCGTCTCGTGCCCCTCCCGGGTGAGACGCGATCCCTCGGCCTCACCAACACCAATCCGCCGGACTTCCACCACGGAGTGGGTCAAGTGGGTTACACCCCTGACGGTGAACACCTGATCATCACGGGCAAGCAATCTGACAACAGCTACCTCGTCTACTCGGTGGCGAGCAACGGATCGCTCTCGACGTCGCCCGTGACCACGTCCGCCTTGAACCCGCTGCCGTTCTCCTTTACCTTCGACAGCGTCGGCAACCTGGTGGCGACGGAAGCGTCGAATAGTTCGGTGGACACCTACCGCGTGAACGCGAACGGATCGCTGACCAACCTGGGTTCGGCTCCCGACGGAGGGACGGCCCTCTGTTGGATCTCCGGCGCGAACGGCTACTTCTTCGGATCGAACGCCGGTAGCGGGACGATCAGTTCCTTCACGGAGAACAGCGCCGGTGCCCCGGAACTCGTGAGTGCGACGGCGGCGACGGCGCACGCGGGAACCACCGACTCCACGGTGTCGCCCGACGGAAAGTTCCTGTACGTCGAGAGTGGTGGCGCCGGAACGATTGACGCCTACGCCATCGGCTCGGGGGGATCGCTCACGCAGATTGAGACAATCTTTAACATTCCCGTCGGTTCCGAAGGCATCGCCGTTAGTTAAGACAGACGCAGCGCACGGACGTCTCATCGAGGCGTCCGTGCGCTGTCTGGTCACGACGGTGAGGACGTTAGATTCGCACCATGACGATCACTCCCGACGACAAAGACTGGACCTGGGTTCTCGAACGTCCCTGCGGCGAGTGCGGTTTTGACGCCTCGTCGTACCCTCGAGACTCATTCGCTCGAGCCATCCGAGAGAACGCCCAACAGTGGACTGCGGTTCTTGCTCGCAGCGACGTACGCGAACGCCCGCGCGAGGACAAGTGGTCGCCGCTCGAGTACGGCTGTCACGTTCGTGACGCCTACAAGACCATGGCGGGACGACTATCGCTCATGTTGAACGAAGACGATCCGATCTTTCCTAACTGGGATCAAGACGAGACCGCGATCGAAGAACGCTACGAACTTCAACAGCCCGACGTCGTGAGCGGTGAGCTCGTGGACGCGGCAGACTCGTTCGCCGACCAGTTCGACAGAGTCACGGACGAGCAGTGGCCCCGGTCGGGAACGAGATCGAACGGAAGTCACTTCACCGTCGAGACGATCGGCGCCTACGGACTTCACGACGTGGTGCATCACCTCTGGGACGTGTCGCCCACGAGTTGACGAGCCGTCTACGAGCCGTCCCAGCGACGCAGTTCATCCTCTAAAGGATCGAGTCCCATCGGGCCGAGAGCCAAGGCGTAGGCGTGAAATCGTTTCAAGGAGAAGTCGTCACCGAGGCGAGACTTGGCCTCCTCGCGCGTGCGCATCCAGACTCGCTCGCCCACCTTGTAGGAGATCGCTTGACCGGGCATGCCCAAGTAGCGATCGACCTCGGACACCGACATCTCGTGGCTCTGCATCGCTCGCTCTTCCAAGACGGCGACCGCCATCTCGGCCGTCCACACTTTGCCCGAGCAGTCACCCAAACCGGCCAGTTCGCCCAGATCGCTCGGCGCCGCCAGTTCGAAGTGCAAGCCGATGTCGACCATCACGCGCGCCGCGCGCAGCGACTGACCCGACAGGAACCCCATCTCCTCGCCCAGGTCACTGAAGAAGCCGAGTTCGTTCATCAGTCGCTCGGCGTACAGAGCCCAGCCCTCCCCGTACCCACTAGTCCACGCCTCCAGTCGGTGGAACCGACTCTGGCGATCGGCTTCCAGCAGCGAGGTGGCGCACTGGAGGTGGTGACCCGGGACGCCCTCGTGGTACCAGGTCGAGGCGTTACTCCACCAAGGAAAGGTCGTCGCGCCCAAGGTGGGAAACCACGTCGTGCCCGGCCGAGTCAGATCTTCGCTCGGAGGAATGTAGTACGGCGCGGCGGCCGAACCCTCCGGGGCGAGACGTGCGTCGCAGAACCGAATCCGAGGGTCGATGTCGAACTGCACGCCATCTAACTCTTCGACGGCTCGCTCGGTGAAAGCGATCAGACGGCGGAGCAACTCCTCGGTGCCCACGATGATCTGCGCGGGGTCGTGATCCAAGTACTCGGTCGCTTCCACCAAACTCTTTGGATCCTCCAGGAGTTCGCGGGCGATCTCCCACATGCGAGCGTTGATGCGCTGTAGGTCGGCCCAACCCCAGGCGTAGAGTTCCTCGAAGTCGAGAGTGGCTCCGGTCCAGTAGTTGGCCCACGCCGTGTAGCGTTTCGCGCCGCACGCGTCGTGGGTGGTGGTCACCGGCTCGAGGACCTCCAGCATCCACGACGAGAGCTCTCCGCACGCGTCATCGGCGTCGAGCGCGGCGAGACGTAGTTCACTGTCCGAGCCCGCCGTCGACGCGACGCGGGTCACGAAGTGGGCGAACGCCCCCTCGGCGTAGGTCGCGGCCTGTTCGGCGACGCCCACCACGTGGCGGCGGGCCGGGAGTTCTCCGGCCGCCGCGAGGCCCTCCAAGGTGGTTCGCCAACTGGCCAGCGCCGGGCGCACAGCACGCAGTCGTCGAGCGATCACCTCTAACTCCTCGCCCGAGTCCGTGGGCATCAACTCAAAGACCTGTCGAATCTCCGAGAGGGGCGACCGGATCACCGAAAAGACCCGGGAGGACTCGCCGGACTCCAGCAGCCCGAGGCGAGAGTTCAACCGCTCCTCGAGAACGGCGAGGGCGATCCGGTCGATCTCGTCGATCGGTTCCAGCGACGACAGGGCCGCCAGGTGGCCGTGCACCAGGTCGATCTCCCTGGTGGTGCGCGCGGGCGAGAAGTCGGGGAGTTGGTCGTCATAGCCCGCAATACCCGCACCCGTCGCGAAGAGCGGATCAAAGGCCGCGTCCTCCTCGACGACGGCGTTCGCGAAGGCGAAGATGGCTGATCGGTGGGTCTCGTTCGACACGGTGGTGTTCCTCTACGTAGCGCGGTGAGTGAGCCTTCTCACCGTACCAACGCTCGTGACGGCCGTCACCTCAGCGACCGTCGACCCAGTCGCGCGCCATGAAGCGTTCACTCTCCCCGCTCAGAACGCGCAGCGCTTTCTCGACGTTGCGTTCCAGCGCTCGCTCACTCTTGAGCCCGGCGAAGTAGCGAAGTATCTCCTTGCGTCGACTGGGCGCCAGCCGCATCCAGTTCACCTCGGCCACGGAGTTGGACTGAAGCGCCGTCTGAAAAGCGGCCGGCACATCGTGGACCGGACCTCCTCGGTACGACTCGTCCACTCGCAACTCCACCACCACCGTGTCGCCGACACCGACGCCCGCGGCTCCTCTCATCTCACCGTGTAGGTACAGATAGAACGCTCCGTCGCCGCGCGGCATGAGGTTGGTGCGCCACGACGTCTCGGTCTCTTTGTTGAGTCGAACGAGAACCGCCAGGGGGCGTCGCCACCCGGGTCGAAGAGTCGAGGCGTCGAGAGACGACACGAGGACGTAGGGGTTGATTCCGGTGATCTCGATGCGCGCGCTGAAGATGACGGACGCGGAGGGCACCAGCCCTAGCTCTCGGGGCCGTTCCAGGTCCAGTGGGGAAACGCAAGATCACTCGGCACCACCGAACCCTGGGGCGAGTACCCGTGGACTTCGCCGGTAGCCCACGCCATGTAGTCGTGCAACGCGCGCCGAAACTCCGGGTCCTCCGGCATCCCGGCGTCGTCGACCGCCTGGTCGAAGCAGGCGAGAAACCGCCGAGGCAAATCGGGTTCGGCGCCGTTCGAAGCGTGCATATCGAGCATGGCCGAGTGTCCTCCGTACCGCTCGGAGTACACCCGAGGGCCGCCAAAGACCTCCCCCAAATACTCGGCCAAGCGCACGTCATGCTCGGGGTTCATGTCGTGGGAGAAGGGGTGATTCAACACGGGATCGGCCACACACCGTTCGTGCATCGCCACCGACAGGGCGAGAAAGGCCTCGGCGCCACCGGCGAAGTCGTAGAGAGTGGGTCGGTCGTCCGTCGTTGTCTCCCGGGCCGTGTTCACCCGCCATGTTAGAAGCGACGTTGACGTAGACCCACGCTCCACCGCGCTCGCGACTCGGGCCTCAGTAACCTTTGTCCACGAGAGAAGAGGGTCCGAGTGGTACCAAGGTCGTACCTGGAGTTCATGATCACCGCCGCGGGTGCCGCCGGAGCGATGATTGGGCTCCTCTTCGTCGCGGTCTCACTTCGCACGGAACTCGTCTTTGGCAAAGACGCTCCGAGGAAGGCGAGGACCCTCGCCAGCAGTAGCTTCACCAGCCTGGTGAACGCCTTCTCCCTCTCCATCAACGCCATCGTGCCCCAAACCAATATTGGCTACGCCATGTGCGCACTAGCCGTCATCTGTCTCTACAACACCCTCAATCTGCACCTTCGAACCTTTGGCGTGAGCACTCAGTGGCGAGTACTCGTGGTGAGTGTTCTCAACTACCTGGCCGAACTAGCGGGCGGCATCACTCTCCTGGCGCGTCCCCACGAGCACTGGATCGTCAACGGGCTGTGTTACGTGATCTTCGCCTCCTTCATCATCGCGCTCAACCGAGCCTGGCTGCTCATCAAGAGTGAGTCAGCGCTCGATCCCTCGCTGGCCTCCTAGAGCCCATTTAGCGGGACGGCTCGACGGGCGCGAGTGCGCGTCGGCCCACTCCGATGCTGATCACCGGGTGCCGCGCGGGATTCAGCCAGCGCATGACGCGATCAAGATCGCTCTCGGGAATCGCCACGCACCCCTCGGTCGGCGCGCCGAAGCTCACGTGCAGAAAGAACCCACTCCCCGCGCCCTTCACGACGGGACTCATGTTGTAGTTAATGACGACCGCGTGGGCGTACGCCAGTCCCGCGTAGTACAGGTTCTCCGAGTCGCCGCCCGGTGACACGGGGCTTCGCACCATGCGGTTGTAGCGAGCCGAGGCCGGGTTCTCATCCCACCAATCGTCGGGTCCGACGTGGACGTAGGGCAGTCGCGTTCCGTTGTCGGGACGATTGCCGAAGGCTTGCGTCAGCGTGAAGACGCCCACTGGTGTGCGTCCGAGTCCCTCTCTGGTGGGGCGTACCCCATGAACACCCACGAAGGCCACCACGCCCTCGAAGACTTGGACGTAGTGACCCGTACTGGTCTCTCGCCAGGTTCGAAGTACCGCGGTCTGCGAGAGCGGCGTCGCGGCCTCCACGGTGATCACCTGGCCGGGCGGAGCGGTCGCCCCCGAACTCGAGTACCACAAGGTTGCCACCAGGGAAAGAAGAGCACCCACCGCGAGGGAACGCCGTCTCATGGGTTCACATCACTCCTAGGGGGATAGGAACGGTTCGTCCGAGTTTCTCACAGGAGCGTCTGCCCCTCACCGTCATCGCGAGCGAGGTACCGCAGGTGTCTAGGTGAGATACGACCCGTTCTGGGAACTAGCGAGAACCGTGGCCCCGGCACTGTTCACCACGCGAACGCCCGTGATCTTGCCTATCGAGACCGCGCAGGCCATCGTGGCGAAGACCGCCTTGTCGTTAGCGGGCCGGTACGTACCCGCGGTCCACCATCGACCACTCTTCGTCTCCATCGAGACGGTGTAGACCTCGCCCCCGGGCAGCCCGCTCTCTCGAAGTTGCAGCGACGTCCCCCAGGGTTGCTTGACCAAGAGAGCGCTCGCGCTCACGTCTGAGGCGCCTCGCAGCGCGAGTGCCCGCTCGCTCGGTACCGCATCGTGCGAACTAGACAACACCGCGATCAGAATCAAGGCGGCCGCGAGGGCGCCGACCAGACCCGCGGCCATCGTCACGCGTCGTCGACGGCGTTGCGCAACGCCGACCTCATGGAGATCGCCCAGAACCCGCGCCGTGAGAGACGGAGGCACCGACGCCGTCGGCTCGATGGCGGAACGCTCGACGTACTTCAACATCGCGACCGTCTCGGTCAGTTCACTTGCGATCGCCTGACACTCCGCACACCCGTCTAAGTGCGCTAAGAGTCCCGTCATCTCCTCGACCGGCTGATCACCCAGCAGATGCATGGCCAGCGCTTCTCGCCACTGTTCGCACACGGACTCGCTCACTGGTCCCATCCCGACTCTTCGAGCAGGAGGCGCAACATGCGCAACGCGTAGAAAGCACGGCTCCGCACCGTGCCTTCGGGAAGGCCGAAGAGCTCGGCGACTTCGCGACCGCTGCGACCATTGAAATACAGCTCGGTCACCACCATCCGGTGCTCGGGGTCCAAGCGCTCCAGCGCTGACTCCATCTGCCAACCGAGCATGGCCCGCTCGACGTGATCGTCACCGACGGGTTCGTGACTCGCGTCGAGCGGAAAGGTGGCGTTCTTCATTCGATTTGCGCTCACGTCCAGAATCACCCGACGCTCGATGGCAAAGAGCCACGTGCGCAGTGATCCCAGCGAAGGGTCGAATCGGGATCGTGAACGCCACGCCCGCGAGAACGTCTCCTGCACCGCGTCTTCGGCGCTCTCGGTCGAGTTCAGCGATCGGCGAGCGAAGCCAAACAACTCTCCGCCGTGGGAGAGGAACGCTTCGCGAAGGCCGACTTCGTCGGCCGCCTCAGGGTCGCCGACCGCTTGCAACTTCATGGAGTCCATTTGACCACCACGGTCTCGCGCGAAGCCACTCACGGCGAAAGCCGCGCCGAAGCGCGAGCCTTCGACGCGAGGACCTCAAGGCGACGAGGACCGCGTGCGCGAGGTTGCGTCATTAGTAGCCGACGCCACCCCCACCGCCCGGTGTGGTGGTGGTCGTGGTCGTGGTGGGGGGTGCGGGCTTGGTCGTGGTCGTGGTCGGGGACTTCGGAGCGCTCGCGGCGAAGGGTGTCGCCGACGCCGTGGTCGCCGCCGCTCTCACCAAGGTCCAGGTTCCGCCCAAGGCCTTCACCCCTTCGCCGTGTGACTGTCGGGCGCCGCTATCACCGGCGAAGGTGTAGAGGGGGTAGGAGTTGAAGGTCACTTGTTTCTTTGACTTGCCTCGTGCGACAAAGCCGATCTTGCCCTTGACCCCCGCTCCGAGCGAGACCGACGTGGTTGAGGTCGACACTTCCAGGGGCACCCAGGTCGAGAGGCACGCGCCAGCGCACTTCAGCGCACCGCCCTTCTCGCTGCTTAAGACGTAGAGCGAGTGTGACGACTGATTCACGAGAGCGCCCGCGAAGTGTGGCACCGACGCCGCATCAATGGCTAACGGCCCCGCACCCGCAGTGCCGACGACCACGCTGGCGCCGAGTGCTCCCACGGCGAGCGCGCTTAGGGCGAGTCGCGCGCTTCGAAAGTTCTTCGTGCTTTGGACAGTCGTTGCGGTCGTGATGTTCATGACGTGGTGTCTCCTCTGACGAGCGAGCGGAGTGGGCATCGCACTGACGTATACCCACGTCTCCATCAGAGTGTTCACGGGATCTCACAGATCTTCCGAGAGACTTCGTGCGGGTGAGCAGCTTCTTGGAATAAAGGTGAACAAATTCGTCGCGGCCTCAGTATTCACCGGTAGCGCGACCAACTCTCCTCGGTCGCGCGGAGGAGAGGTACCCGATCATGAATCAGGCATTGAGACTCGCAGCATCATCCCTGCGCCGTCGCAGCGCGACGCTGGTCGCCCTCGGCGTGAGCGTGGCCACCCTGCTCGCAGTAACGGGAACGCCGCTGGCGAGCGGAGCGTCCTCCTCACCCACGACCATCACCGTGTCGCAGAACAAAACGTGGGGACCGACGCTCACCTTGAAAGATGGGGACACGCTCTATCGGTTGACGAAGGACTCGAACGATAAGAGCGTCTGCACGGGAAAGTGCGCCACCATCTGGGTGCCCGTAGTCCTCGCCGCCGGACAGTCAACTCCCGTAGGCGTGGGGGTCAGTCATCTGGGGTCCTTTACGCGCAGCGACGGCACGCGGCAGGTGACCTACGAGGGCATTCCCCTGTATCGATTCACTAAGGACAAGAAGGCGGGTGATGTATCGGGCAACGTGAAAGACACCTGGGGACAGTGGTGGTCTATTAATCCGACGAGTCCCCTGACCCCACCAAAAAAGAAGTCGGGCGGCGGTTCGACGACGACCTCGCCGATTGGTTACTAGGGCCATGACGGAAGTTCGCTCGAACTACTCCTTTCAGGAAGGCCGATCGCGAATCGACTCGGCCCCCAAGGACGCCGGTCAGCACTTTCGAGCTGCCGGTCGCTTCATTCTCTTCAAAGAGGCGGGTCCCACCAAAGCCTGGTACGGCGTGCTCCTTCTCGCCGGCGTGACCACCTGGCTCGGCGTGGTGGGCTACCGCGCACTGGCGAGGGCCGGCAGCGTGATGGCGGCGCTCGACTCGGCTCGCGGGCGCACGGTGGGACCCGCGCTCATTGTCTTCATCGCGGTGATACTTCTCGCCGAGCGATTCTGGCCAGCCGTTCCACGACCGTTTCTCTCGCGCGCGCACCTCGTTGACGCCGGCTACCTCGCCGTCTTCGCCATCGTGGTGCTGCCCCTACTCACGTTGGTCGAGACCGGCTTCTCCCAAGAGATCAGTCGCCACGCGAGTTTTCTCGTGCTCGGCCGACTGTCCGTCCTCCCCCAGATCCTCGCCTCGGGACTGATCCTGATTGGCATCGACGCGATGAACTGGGGCGGGCACGTCGCGAATCATCGCTCGCTCACCCTCTGGCGCCTACACGCGTTGCACCACTCCCAGGAAGACATGAGTGTGCTGACGACGTTCCGCACCCATCCGCTGGTGCACGTGTCGTATGTGCCGTCGCTCTTTCCCGCCCTCATCCTCGGTGCCAGCGGCACCGTGCCGGCTGTCGCGATCGTGGTCTACAGCTGCCTCATCACCTTGCCGCACGCCAACTTGCGCTGGACCTTTGGTCCCCTCGGACGAGTCTTCGTGAGCCCGGCGTATCACCGCTTACACCACGCCGCTTCCTTCATCGACGATCGCGGTACCGTCAACTTCGGCTTCGTCCTGGTCTGTTGGGATCAGATGATCCGCCGCGCCGCTTTCCCGGCCGGAGTCCCGGTAGCGACGGGAATCGCCGGGCGACCAGTGCCGATTGAGCAGACGGGCTCCGCGTTGGCGACACCCAAGGTGATGCTCGCGCAACTGGCCCAGCCGTTCATGGCCCACTCAAAGACCGACGGCTGATGGCAAACAAACTCGCCACGAGAGTTCTGCCGCGCTACGAGAAGGTCCGCGCCACCGCCGACTCCCTCGTCACACGCGATGTCGCGCTACTCATCGCGCGGATCTGTCTGGCGTGGATCTTCGTCTATCACGGGGCCAGCACGCTCTTTGGCGCCTTCGGCGGCGCGGGTATTCACAACGAGGCCGTCTACTTCGCTACCGTGGCGCACCTTCACCCCGGCACCTTCTTCGCGGTGCTGGGTGGGATCATTGAGTGCTTCGGCGGCGCGGCCGTCGGGCTGGGAGTATTCGGTCGCCTGGCCGCGGCGGGCTTGGTCGGAGACATGGTGATGGCCATGATCACCGTGACCTTCTCTCAAGGTCTCGTCGGCGACGCGAACGGCATTGGGTATCAACTCAACCTCGCCCTCGTGGGGCTCGCGTTCGTCGTCGCACTCATGGGCACGGGCCGGTGGTCGCTCGACTACGCCCTTCGAACGTGGTTCGCCAAGTCGCGGGCGAGTCGACGTCCCTCACCGGTGGCGACGGCGAACTGATGGTCGCCGCCGCTGCCGTTGGCTCTTTAGCCGTGGCGACTGAGCCCTAAAATCGTGACGTGGAACCCCACAAGGTCATTCTCTTCTATCGCTTCGCGCGCCTCGACGACCCCGCGGCGATTCATCTCTGGCAGCGAGAGCTCTGCGAACGGCTCGGTCTGAAGGGCCGGATCATTCTCTCGGTTCACGGGATCAACGGCACGTTGGGTGGGGAGATGACGGCGCTCACGACGTACGTCCGTCGCACCAAGGAGTATCCCGGGTTTAAGGGCACCGACTTCAAGTGGTCGAAAGGGACCGGCCACGAGTTTCCTCGTCTGCGTATTCGCGTGCGCGATGAACTGGTGGCCTTCGGCGCACCCGGCGAACTCGAGGTGGACGACGAGGGCGTGATCGATGGCGGCCAGAGGCTCACGCCCGATGGCGTTCATCAGCTGGTCGAAGAACGCGGGGACGAGGTCGTTTTCTTCGATGCCCGCAACGCTTTCGAGGCCGAGATCGGGCGCTTTAAGAACGCGCTGGTTCCCGACGTGCGTACCACCCGCGACTTCGTCGGCGAGCTCGACAGCGGCAAGTTTGATCACCTGAAGGAACGCCCGATCATCACCTACTGCACGGGCGGCGTACGGTGCGAGGTTCTCTCCTCGGTCATGAAGCGCCGAGGCTTTCGCGAGGTCTACCAACTCGACGGCGGCATCGTGCGCTACGGCGAGGCCTTCGCCGACGATGGCCTCTGGGAGGGATCGCTCTATCTTTTTGACGGTCGCATGAGACAAGAGTTCAGTGATCGCAGCGTCACCCTTGGTCGATGCGAGCGTTGTGATGCGCCGACTAGCCAGTACTACAACTGCGCCAACCTGGTGTGCCGCAAACTCATCTTGCTCTGCGCCGCGTGCGGTGACGACAATGTCGCCACCAAGTGCGTGCCCGAACACGCGATCTAGCAGCGGGAGCGACTTCTAGACCCCATACTCCGCCAGACGCACTAGTGCGCGTTCGGCCGCTTCTCGCACGCGGGGTACTTCGTCGTTGCGGAGCGTCTCCATCTCGGTGAGGGCCTCACTGACCTGGTGACGCGCGACCACGCGCGCACTCATTTCGCGCACCCGCCAGGACTCATCGTTCGCACCCGAAATCACCACCGGAGTCGCGCTGTCGTTCCAGGCGTAGATCAGGCCCCGCATCGCCCACACGCGTGGCCAGTACCCCGAGAGACCGCCTTCCGCGCCCTCGAGAACTTGGTAGGAAGCGGGACCGGCGAGCGCCTGCAGGGTCTCTTCGTCCACGTCACCGCCGGAGAGAATCTCTACGCAGCGGGCCACCACCTTCTTCGTCCCCTTTTTGCGGCACTCCTCCTCCACGCTTTCGCGCGGCGTCATGCCCCATCGGCTCGAAATCATGAGTTTTCCGCCAGCCTCTCTCGTAGCCCCACCATTATCTCGCGCCGGGCTGACTTACGGCGACACCTCACCTAGGGCGTAATCGCTGTTCACGGCGGCTTCTACGGCGCGAACGGCGTTCAGCGACGAGGTCACGACGCCCAACTCGCGGTTATACGAGAGCGACGACGTCGAGAAGTTTTCACTGCCGATAAACACCGTCCCCGCGGACGCGCTGCAGTCGACGCAGATAACTTTCGCGTGAATGTAGACCTGCGACGAGCCGAGCAGGGACACGTGCACGCCCTGGCGCGCCAGGGTGTTCAGCGCTGATGACCACTCCGAGGAGGAGGTCATCACCACTTTGACGTCGACGCCTCGTCGAGCGTCGCCCGCCAGGGCCTGTTCAATCGCGGGACTATCCATCTCTTCGTTCTCGACGAGCAGACTGGTCCTCGCCGAGTCGATCAGTCCCACCAGTGCGCCGGTCGATCCCGGGCTCCAGATGAGGCCCCCGGAGGCACGCGGCGCGGCGCCTCGGTTCGCGAAGTCCGCGTCAAAAGTGCCCGCGATCGCGGCGACGTCAGAGCGGTTTGAGTCTTGTACCCAAAAGTCTCTCGTGGAGCGGTAGTCGTAGGCCACGAAGTTGCCCGTTCCGATGAACGCCGTTCGGCCGTCGATGACGACGTACTTGGCATGAAAAATCGTTCCGGCGGGAGCCCACGCCACGTGAACCGATCCCGCGCGCAAAAGGCTCGCCGCCGCAGCGTTCTCCTCGCGCCCGTCGTAGTCGCTATTAAGGAGCACGCGAACCACCACGCCGTCACGCGCCTTGGCCACGAGGTCGTGTTCGATCGTCTGATCGGAGAGTTCGTACATCGACACGTCGATGCTGCGCCGGGCGGCGTCGATGGCCGCGTCGAGAAATCCGTACCCCGCGTGCGGTTCGGTCCACACCGACTGGACCGGTGACGAACTGGCGCCGTCGGCGCGGGAGGTCAATAGTAAGGGGGCCGCGAGTGAGGAGACCAGCGCGAGAGTGGCGAGTATCCGTCTCGCCGCGGCGCGACTACTCGCCAACGGGACCACCCGCGATCTCGACGACAATGTCGAGGTGACCTAGGTGCCGGGCGTACTCCTGGAGCAGGTGAAAGAGGATCCGCTCGAGGGTCGGTTCCGGTCGGCCACTCCAACGCGGTCCTGGTTGACCGACCGTTGAAAGATCGTTCGCTCGAATGATGATCTCGCTTTGCTCACCCTGGGATCGCAACGCCTCGATCACCGCGTTCATCGATTCTTCAGGGTCGACGAACCATCGATCGTCCCGTCGATCGCCCCACGGGTCCTCGACGGCCACGCCTTCGAATCCCCACACCAGCCAACGATGCTCGACGTGGGTGAGGTGTTTGACGAGTTCTAGTAGCGTCCATCCGGTCGGCAGACGCGACGAACGGGCCTCGCTCTCTGAGAGTGCCTCGACTCGAGAGACAACGCTGTTTCGAAAAAACTCGAGATAGCTGAGAAAGACCTCCGTCCGCGACGATCGCGCAACGCTGGGACCCGGGAAGACGTCGGTCATTAGCTCAGTATGGCCGCCAACTGTTACGCGGAGTGCCCACGCGGAGCTAGACGGCTTCCACCCAGATCAACTGTGCGGCGTCCAAGGAGAGCGTGAGCGGCACGCCGAGAACGCTGAGGGCCACTTCATTCGGGCCCACCTCGGACTTAATGACGGCGACGTCGGTACCCTCAGAAATGGAGTGTTCGGCCAGCATCGAGAGCAACGCGGGCGCATCGTGTTCCGCCACTTCCGAGATCCGCCGTACGGTGGCCGACGTCCCGGGCTCTAGATCGGCCAGTGCGACCAGAACCCCGTACGGCGCCGTCCTACCCGGTATCACGTTGCCGTGCGGACAGGTCGTCGGCGACCCCATGGACGCATCAATCTGGTCGACCACCGCGTCGGAGATCGCCGAGGAAATCCGGTCGGCTTCGATGTCGGCGGTAGCCCAGTCAAAGTTGAGGACGTCGGTGAGCCAGCGCTCCAGAATGCGGTGGTGTCGAACCAGACTCGCGGCGGTATTTAGCCCGCTTTCGGTCAGCGTCACGCTGCGGTCCGAGCCGATGTCAATCCAGCCGTCGCGCTTCATGCGCGAGAGCGCGTCACTGACCGTCGGAGCGCTCACGGATAGCCAGTAGGCGAGTCTGCTCGGCCGCACCACCTCGCCCTCGGCGGCGATGTAGTAGATCGCCTCGAGGTATTTATCGACGGTTGCGGTGTGCGGATTCGACACCAGTTCGTTTTAGCACGCTCGCTCTCGCTTCGATCGTGGCGAGAGCGCCAGGGGCTCGTCACGTACGCGCGTTGGCGATGTAGGTAGCGGCGGACATAATAAGATGGTGGAACAGCGACTCTCCCTGGTGACCTTGGGCGTGAGTGACGTCGCGCGCGCACGCGCATTTTATGAGTCCCTCGGGTGGTCGGGTGAGTCGCCGGACGGATCCATCGTCTGGTTTCAGGCGGGCGGGATGATCGTGTCCCTGTGGGACCGCGCGCTGCTCGCAGCTGACTCGGCCGTCGTCGACGGTGGTGGTTGGGGAGGCGTAACCTTGGCTCACAACGTCGCTTCACCCGACGAGGTCGATCGCGTGATCGAACAGGCACGGGTCGCTGGAGCGACCATCGGTCGCGAGCCAGCAGCCACCTTCTGGGGTGGTTATTCAGCCGTTTTCCTCGACCTCGACGGACATCCCTGGGAGGTAGCGCACAACCCTGGCTGGCCGCTCGCGTCCGACGGGTCCATCTCCCTTCATTAGTTTCGCGTTCCGTAATTGGCGTGGGCGCAGGTCTGACCCCAGGGAAAGATTCAGAAATTCCCGTTCGTTCTGGCCTTTTGACTATACTTGCATGAAGTCAAGCAACTACATTCCCCCGAAAGTGAGCTGGAATGCCCCAGGTGAAAGTGCAGGACGGTCGCTACAAGTGGGTGGCCCTGACCAATACCACGCTGGGCGTCTTCATGGCGTTCATCAACTCGTCGATCATTTTGATCTCCCTTCCCGCGATCTTTCGTGGGATCGGTATCAATCCCCTCTCACCGGGCAACGTCGGATACCTCCTGTGGCTCTTGATGGGCTATCTCCTCGTGACCGCGGTGCTCGTCATCAGCCTCGGTCGACTCGGCGACATCGTTGGACGCGTGCGCATCTTCAACCTGGGCTTCGCCGTGTTTACCATCGCTTCGATCATGCTCGCGGCCGATCCCTTTCACGCGGGCTCGGCCGCCATCTGGCTGGTGCTGTGGCGACTAGTACAAGGGGTCGGTGGCGCGATGATCTTTGCCAACGCCAGCGCGATCCTGGTCGACGCCTTTCCCTCGGATCAACGCGGTCTGGCCATGGGTATCAACCAAGTGGCCGCGATCGGTGGATCGTTCGTCGGGCTTATCGTCGGTGGACTGCTCTCGGTCGTCGACTGGCGACTCGTCTTCTGGGTGTCTGTGCCCTTCGGGATCATCGGTACCGTGTGGAGTTACATGAGCCTTCGCGACAACGGGGTTCGCTCGCCCGCGAAGATTGACTGGTGGGGCAATCTGACCTTCGCGGTGGGGCTCACGGCGGTTCTGGTCGGCATCGTGTACGGCATCGAACCCTACGGCGGACACTCTATGGGTTGGACCTCGCCGCTGGTCCTCTCGGCCTTCGCCATCGGCGTCATCTTTCTGGTCACGTTCCTCTTCATTGAGACCAAGGTCGACGCGCCGATGTTTAATCTCAAACTCTTTCGCATCCGCGCCTTCTTTATGGGTTCGGCCGCCGGTTTTCTGGCGGCGATCACGCGCGGAGGCCTGCAGTTCATGCTCATCATCTGGCTGCAGGGAATCTGGTTGCCCCTGCACGGCTACAACTACTCCGATACGCCGCTCTGGGCGGGCATCTTCCTCTTGCCGCTCACGGTCGGCTTCCTTCTGGCCGGCCCGCTATCGGGATACCTGTCGGATCGTCACGGCGCACGTATTCTCTCGACCACAGGGCTCAGCGTCTTCGCGCTGAGTTTCCTCGGACTCCTTCTCGTACCGACGAACTTCTCGTACTGGATCTTCGCCATCCTGGTCTTCGCCAACGGCGTGGGGGGCGGCATGTTCGCGGCACCCAACGCGGCGGCCGTGATGAACTCGGTGCCGCCCGATCAGCGAGGCGGCGCCGCTGGCATTCAAGCGGCCTTTATGAACACCGGCATGGTGCTCTCCATCGGGGTGTTCTTCTCCTTGATGATTGTCGGACTCACCAACTCTCTGCCCTCGGCCATGTACAAGGGGCTGACGGCCCACGGCGTCGCGGCTTCGCAGGCGCACACGGTGGCCAACATGCCCGCCGTCGGGAGCCTCTTCTCTTCGTTCCTCGGCTTTAACCCCTTAAAGAGTCTGCTGGGCTCCCGGTCCCTTTCCCACGTCACTCACCAGCAGTGGGCCACCTTGACCGGTAAGCACTTCTTCCCCAGCCTCATCCAGGCTCCCTTTCACCACGGCTTGATCATCGTCTTCTCGTTGGCGATTTTGATCTCGCTCCTCGGGGCTCTCTTCTCGGCCTTGCGCGGTAAGCGCTACATTCACCAGTCAACGACGGTGGGGGAACTGGTGGAAGAGATGGCGGAAGTCTCGGGCGGCGTGCCTGGAGAGATGGCCTACGACTCTGAGGTTGTTCGATGACCTCGCTCGATACGGCCGAAACCACCGGCGTCAGCGCCGCGAGGTTGCGCTTCGTCTTGATTCGACTGACCCGGGCCCTTCGCCGGGAGAGTCGCTCCACCTGGACGGCCTCCCAAGTTTCCGCTCTCGCGACACTGGAAGAGATGGGTCCCCTGCGCATCAGTTCCCTCGCCGCGATCGAGTCGACGGATCCCTCGGTCGCCACGCGAGTCGTGGCCGGCCTTGAAACTCTGGGACTCGTGGAACGTCAGGTTGACCCCGAGGACAAGCGTGCCTCTCTCGTCGACTTGAGCAACGTCGGACGCCGTCAGTTACTCGACCTCTGGAACGAGCGAACAAACGAGCTCCAAGCGCGCCTCGATGTGCTGTCTGACACCGAGCGCCTCACCATCGAGGCCGCGCTACCCGCGCTCGAGAAACTCACGCGCGACTAACGAACGCGGCCTCGCCTACGCGAGAGCCGCGTCCAAGGTGATCGTGGTGCCCGTCAGTGCTTTGCTAACCGGACATCCGGCCTTGGCGCCTTCGGCCGCGGCCACGAACTGAGCCTCGTCGAGTCCTTCGACGTCGCCGCGAACGGTGATGTGGATGTCGGGGATGTGAAAGCCACCCGCGGGGTCCGGCCCGAGGCGCACTTCGACGTCGGTGACGAGTGACTTGGCCGTGCCCCCGGCGGACGTGATGGCGTTGGCGAGTCCCATGGAAAAGCACGCGGAGTGCGCGGCGGCGATCAACTCTTCCGGGCTCGTCGTACCGTCGGCCTCTTCGGCGGCGCGCTTGGGAAACGAAACGTCAAAGGTCGCGAGACCGCTGCTCACGAGTTCCACTTCACCGGATCCGTCTTGAAGACCACCCGTCCACGTGGTTCGGGCCTTGCGTGTTGGCATGCTGCTCCTTTTTCTAGATGTCTTTGCGCATCCTAGAGTGCCGAGTGCGAGGCGCACACGTGAGGCGAGCCCCGCGCGTGACCAACGTGCAAACAGTTTTCGCACGGCCCGACGCCATGGCACGGGACGTCGCGGTCTGACATGATGAACCCATGACGACCTTTACGAGCCACGAAGACGGAATGCCCTGCTGGGTCGACGCCATGGTGTCGACCGACGAAGACCATCACGACAAACGAGCGTTTCTCACGTCGCTTTTTGATTGGACTTGGGACTTAGGCGGCCCTGAGATGGGCAGTTACGCCGTTGCACGCTCAAATGGTGCCGCCGTGTTGGGCCTGGGCATCATGGACGGCGGCCACGGGCGAACGACAACCTACTTCTCGACCTCCAACATTGAAGGGGCCATCCAACAGGCGACCGACCGGGGCGCCACCGTGATGATGCCGGCCATGGTCGTGATGGAGTTGGGCACGATGGCCGTTCTCTTCGACCCCGCGGGAGCGCCTTACGGTCTCTGGCAGCCCGGCACGTTCATCGGTTTCGGGCTCATGCACCAAGCGAACGCCCCCGGTTGGTTTGATCACGTCTCGCCGGACCCCGAACGCGACGGGGAGTACTACTCCGCCGTCAGTGGGCATCAACTGACGCACCTCGACGGCGATATGCGTATCCTCCAGAACGGTGAGAACTGGTACGCCAGCCTCTCCCACGCCCAAAACGATGAGCCACCTCAGTGGAAGCCGATCTGGGTGGTCGACTCGTTGGAGCGAATTCACGAGACGGTCCCGCGTCACGGAGGCACCATCGTCATTGAAGAGATGCCCGTACCGGGCAGCGCCATCTGCGTCTTTAGCGAGCCCGTGAACGGGAACTTAATGACGGTCATGCGCGGCGGCGAACACCCCGAGTGAGTCGCTCACGCTCGGTTAGACGAGCGGAGAAATTGCTACAGGAGGGCGTCGATCTGTGACACCGAGCCGGTAATTCCCTCCTCCATGCCCATGGAGAGGTACCGCTGCATGGCCTCGGTCGACGGGAACGTCCCTTCGATTGTCATCCGCGTTCCTCCGAGCGAGGTTTCCCTCAACGCCACTCGCATAATCATGAAGGGCATATCGACCATGGGCTCGCCGCTGTCGTCCGCCACGCCATTCTCGAAGGTGAGGGAGCGCGGCTTACTGACGTCGAGCACGTTCCACCAGCCACGCGCCTTGTCACCCTCCGGCCCCGTCATGTAGTAGCGAACACGTCCACCGGGAGTGAGGTCGTGCTCGACCATGGTCGCCGGGTAGGTCGGCGGCCCCCACCACTGCTCGAGCAGGTGGGGGTCCTCCCACAAAGCCCACACCCGCTCGATGGGGGCCTCGTGCTCCGTCTCGATGGTCATGGTCAACGCTGCCGAGTCTTTTTCAACACTCATCACGCTCATGGTCTCATTCCTTTCTTCATGCTGTTCTCTAAAACTTCGCCAAATCGATCCAATCGATCACGCCACTCGACCTCAAATCTTTCGAGGAGTTCAATGGCGTAGCCAATAGAGTCACTCTCGCCGCCGACCATCTGTTCGCGCCCGTGCTTTCGCTTTCGCACCAGCTGCGCCCTCTCCAAGACGGCCACGTGCTTTTGCACGGCGGCGAAACTCATGGGGTAGTAGGACGCGAGCGTCGAAACGGAACTTTCGCTTCGCATGACCCGAAGAAGAATGTCGCGGCGAGTGGCGTCCGCGAGAGCGTGAAATACGCGGTCGGCCACCTGGGGGCTCTCAGTATCTACAACCATATGGTTGTAGGTTACCGACGAGCCAGAGACTTGTCAAGAGCCGTGGGCGCCGAGGTCGATCTGTGGAAAGATGCCCCGACGGGGTCTAGGGCGGACCCTGTGCGGAGCGTAACGATGAAGTCTCTCAAGATCGCGGGGGTGTTGGGCGCTGGCGCAATGCTGCTCGCCCTCACCGTCGCTCCGATCACCGCAGCCGCCGCTTCCACCACCGTACTTGTGCCCACCCAAGTGACCTCGCTAGCGCCCATCACCGCAGGTCCCTCGCGAAGTGAGTGCGCGTATCTCAACTTCTCCGACACGTCCCTGGCGGCACTGCAAAGCGCGGTGGACAGTTTCCAATCCGAGACCGACACCACCCTCTCGTGCCTCTCGGCCTATCTGAATGGCGAGCCGAACTGGGCCGACTGGGAGTCCCCGTGGATCACTCAACCGATGTACGGGTACGCCCCCTGGGTGGCCGAAGACCCCTCGAGCCGACAACTCGTGCTCCAGGTGGACTTGATCCCCAGCAGTTTGGAAGACGTCAGTGATCCCTTGAGTTGGGAGCAGTCCTGCGCCGCGGGCGACTTCGACTCCTACGCCACCGAACTCGGCACGAACCTGGTCGCGGCCGGTCTGGAGAACTCAGTGCTTCGTCTGGGCGCGGAAATGAACGGTACGTGGGAAGCGGACTTCATCGGCACGACGACACAGGAGCAGAGCCTGTGGGCCACCTGTTTCGCCAACGAGGTGACGTCACTTCGCCAAGCCGTGGGGCAGAACTTCCTCATTGACTGGGACACCAACGCCTGTAAGGGGGCGTACCCGTACGCCAACTACTACCCCGGTAACGCCTACGTCGACATCTTGGGCCTCGACCTCTACGACAGCGACTGCACGACGCCCAATACGCCCGTCACCTTTTCCCAACTGGCCAATGAGGTGTACGGTCTCAACGACTTCGAGGCCTTCGCGGCCGCGCAAGGAAAACCCATGAGCTTTCCCGAGTGGGGACTGTCGACGACGCCTTCGGGGGACGATCCCGCCTACATCGACGGCATCGCCTCGGCCGTAGCCAACGGAAACTTCGCCTTCGAGAGTTACTTCGGCGGGGGCGGAGGCGCCAACCCCCGAGGTACACCACTTGGATCGACTACGCCCCTGTCCCTCGCCGCCTATCAAGCGTGGTTCGGCCCGCCCACCACGATTTCGGGAGTCGTGACAGCCCCCGGGGGCGGTGACCTCGCGGGCATCTGCGTGGACGTGTTCCTAAGTGGCACCGAGGTGTCGACTACTTCGAGCACCGCTAATGGCACCTACTCGATCTCCGGGCTAGCTCCGGGCAACTACAACGTCGAGTTCGTTCCCGGGTGCGGTAGCGGAGACTTCGCCACGCAGTGGTACAACGACACGGCCTCGGGAACCCAAACTGCGCCGGGTACCTTGGTCGACACCACCGTGGCGTCGCCGGCGACCGGTGTCAACGCGGCGATGGTAGCCGGAACGACGATCTCTGGAGCCGTGAGCGCCGCGGGGGGCGGCGCCCTTGAGGGTGTCTGCGTCAACGCGTTCCCGCCGGGCGGCACCGCCAGCGTGGGCGTGAGCGCAACGAGTGCTGCCAACGGAACGTACAGCATTGAAGGGCTTTTACCCGGCAGCTACGTCGTCGAGTTTTCCGTCGGAACGTGCGGGGCGGCCAACTACCTCACCCAGTGGTACAACGACACGCCCACGGGGTCGTCATCTGAGTCGGGAGCAACGGCAACTACCGTGAGCGTGGCGACACCGGGATCGGGCATCAACGCCGCAATGGTTTTGGTCGCCAGTATCTCAGGCACTGCAACTGCCGCTGTCGGCGGGTCGGACGTCGCGGGTGTCTGCGTGGCGGTCACCTCGACGACGGGCGGGAACGGAGGTTCCACGACCACGGCGGCGAATGGCGCCTACTCCGTCGCGGGGTTGGCGGCCGGCTCCTACCACGTGGTGGCCGACCCCACCTGCGGCGGCACGGTGACGACCGCGTACGCCTCGCCGCAACCCACGATCGGCTCAGTGACACTGAGCGCGGGAGAAGCCTTTACCTACAACATCGGCCTCGTCTTGCCAGGATCCGTCGTCGATGTCATCACGCCGGGCACCACGGCGCCCTCCAACGCCGTCGCCGGTGGCGCCACGTACACGCCGAGCGCTACCGCCACCTCAGGCGACAGTGTGCAGATAACTCTCGATAGCGCGTCGAGTGGCTGCGCACTCAGTACGGGCGTCGTGACATTCACCGCGGCGGGGAACTGCGTGATCGACTTCAATGATCCGAGTACCGGAGCGAGCGACGCGTACGCGTCGGCCGCGCAGGTCCAGCAGTCCTTCAGTGTCGCCGCATCTTCCGGTGGTGGCGGTGGCGGCGGTGGCGGCGGCGGCGGCGGTGGCGGCGGCGGTGGCGGCGGTGGCGGCGGTGGAACACCCCCAAGTCCCCCTATCACGGTGACGCCGACTCCGCCCGTGACGCCTGTAACTCCTCCCGCCGCGCCGCCCGATCCCGCGGCAACCATCCCCACGCCGAGAGAAGTGACCTACACCGAGAACTCCACGGCCCTCTCACCGAGGGCGAAGGATGTTCTGAGCTCTCTTGTCAAGAAACTGTCTGCGGGAGGGTCCCTCACGGTTGTTGGGTACGCCTTTAGCGACAGGGTGCTCGCTCACGAGAGGGCGGAGGTCGTGGCGGACTTCTTGATGCAACACGTTTCAGTGCACGTCTCCATCAAAGTCGTCACCACTTCAGGCGTGAACAAGGTGATGGTCATCACGACGAAACTGTGACTTTCGACCTGCGCCCGTCTTGAGTAGTCAGGAACTTGATTCCCACGTATCGGTGAACGAAGTACCACCGTTGCCCAGGAGTCCGGGGGAGGACATTACGTTGCCCGAACCGTCCGCTATCTCAATCGCGGTGTCGGTCGCTGAGGTGATCGAACCCGTAACGCCGTTATCTGTTACGGAGTCATTAGTAAAGGAAACGGAGCCGTAGTCGCTCAGAGTGGCGAGACTGCACGTTCCTGAGCAGATCTCGGGGACTTCAGCAATCCACTCCGCCGATGACTGACCGGGGGGCGGTGAAGGGCTAGAGATCGGAATCGAGAACGTCCAGGCGCGCGTCACGTTCACGATACTGAGCGTCCAGGTGCCGCTGGCGAAGGTGACGGAAGCCTGGATGACGTTGCCCGCCGCTACCGGGTAGCTCGTGTTGGAGAGCGAGACCGAGTAGCCGTCGTTGACGCTGGCGTCACCGTACATCTCATACCACGCGCTGTAGGAAGCGGTGGTTCCGATGCAGTCGGTTGACGTCCCGTCTTGTTCCACGGTGGAGTCTCCGTATCCGTCAATGCCGACCCACTCGGAGGCGTCGCTGTCGCCCGATGAGTTGCAAATAACCGTAGGGACAGTCCACTGCGCGCTGACCGCGCTGAAGGTCCCTCCGGTGTCGGCGTAACCGGACCAGTTGGACGAGTTTGATATTGGCGTCAGTTGCGCCGCCTGCGACGCAACCGAGCCGTGCGTGTTGGTGAAGGTGGCCTCGAACTCATAGCCATTTTCATATGACGCGGAAACGATCGAATAGGTCGACGAGGTGGCCCCGCTAATCGGCGACCACGTTGATCCTCCGTTGGTCGACTCTGACCACTGGACCGTCGGCGTCGGGCTCCCTGAGGCCGACGCGCTGAAAGCAGCGGTGTCACCCGTTTCGACGGCTTGACTGGTGGGCTGCAGCGTGACCACTGGTGCGCTGCCCGCCGACCACTGGGCGTAGAGGGTGACCGAAGAGCTGAAGGGATAGGTGGCGTCGTTGGCGTAAGGCGTGCCCGATCCGTTGGCGTTGGTGTTCCAGCCCGTGAAGAGATAGCCCGTCTGGGTGAAGGAGTTCGCGGTGAGGGCGGTCGGTGAGCTGGCCGTCTCGTTGGCCATGGTGCCGGTGCCGCCGTTGGCGTTGAAGGTCACGGTGTACGTAACCACCGCCGACCACTGGGCGTAGAGGGTGACCGAAGCGCTGAAGGGATAGGTGGCGTCGTTGGCGTAAGGCGTGCCCGATCCATTGGCGTTGGTGTTCCAGCCCGTGAAGAGATAGCCCGTCTGGGTGAAGGAGTTCGCGGTGAGGGAGGCCGGTGAGCTGGCCGTCTCGTTGGCCATGGTGCCGGTGCCGCCGTTGGCGTTGAAGGTCACGGTGTACGTAACCACCGCCGACCACTGGGCGTAGAGGGTGACCGAAGCGCTGAAGGGATAGGTGGCGTCGTTGGCGTAAGGCGTGCCCGATCCATTGGCGTTGGTGTTCCAGCCCGTGAAGAGATAGCCCGTCTGGGTGAAGGAGTTCGCGGTGAGGGAGGCCGGTGAGCTGGCCGTCTCGTTGGCCATGGTGCCGGTGCCGCCGTTGGCGTTGAAGGTCACGGTGTACGACGTGGGAGGGGGTGATCCTCCGCCTCCACCGCCTCCACCTCCACCTCCACCTCCACCGCTAGGAATTGTCGTCGTTGTAGTGGTCGTGGTTGTAGTCGTGGTGGTGGTCGGGGGAGGCACCGTGACCGGTGGCGGGCTCGAGGTGAACACCACCGCATTGGAGGCAGAGGAGGTGCGCCCGCTTCCAAATCGGTTGATCGCTACCACGGTGAAGGTGTAGGTCCCCTTCTCGTGCAGATTCGTGAGCCGACACACCTTGGCGGACACGACGCAACTCAACCCGGCGGGCCGTGAAGTCACGTGGTACTTCACAATTTTCGCGCTCCCGTTCGAGATCGGGGCTCGCCAGCTCACGATGAGATCGTTACTCGAGAGGACGGCATGAACGCCGCGCACCGCGAGCGGCGTTGATCCCTTGGTCGGCGTGGCCGACACAGCCGATGCGCACGTCATCGTTAGGACGAGCGCGCCCAACCCCATGAGCAGCGTCTTGGAGTATCTCTTTATAAGACCCAATCCTTCCATCTGGGACTTCGTGCGCCTATTTCTCGAAAAAAGCCTGTGATAGCACTCGAATCGAGTCCTCGGCGTGGTCGATCGTCGGCCAGTCAGGGATTGTCCGCCTTAGGTGGACTCGTAGCAGCCATTTGCTAACTTGCGATTCATGACCGCCATTAAGTTCACTATCCCCGCGATTGACTGTCCCGACGCTCTCGCGCTCGCTCACTTTTACGCCGACCTCACCGGGCTGGAAGTAGAGCCGCTGGGCGACTTTCCGCCCGAGGACGTGACCTGGATCGAGCTCCTCGATCACGGTCGCCGCACGATCGGCTTTCAGAAGATTGCCTCGTACACCCCGCCCACCTGGCCCGAGGGACCGGTACCCCAGCAGCTCCATCTCGATTTCGACGTTGATGACTTGGATGAGGGAGAGGCGCACGCCCTGAAGGTCGGGGCCACGAAGGCGAAGTACCAACCGGGCGAGACGTTTCGCGTCTACCTCGATCCCGTGGGCCATCCGTTCTGCTTGGTCCTGCGGGGCAACACCTGATAGCCACTCGGCGCGCTCTTGAGAACGTCGGACCGGGCCGATGGCTTTAGAACGGTCGGGCGCCAACAGATAGACTGACGTTTCGCGTCTCGGGGTCTCGGCCCAGAGAACACCGAGGACCTGTGGTGCAGCTCGGAGTGCACGCCGCCCTGTCAAGGCGGAGGTCGCGGGTTCAAATCCCGTCAGGTCCGCTCGACACCCCAACGGGGTGACGAGGAGGTCGGGTAGCTCAGTTGGTAGAGCGCGCGCCTGAAAAGCGTGAGGTCACCGGATCGACGCCGGTCCCGACCACCACTTTCGTAGTGCGGCGGTTGGCCGCGCCCCTACGACGCGTTCGACAGGGTTACGCGTGCGCGCACGTGATGGCGGCTCGGCGTCGCTCGCCACGGGCCCACCACGCCCAAGGCGTCGCTGACTTTCCTGGAGGTTGGCAAGAGGCCCAGCGCGTCAATGCGCGCCACCACGTTAGAACCTTCGAGGCGGGCCACCAAGTACCAACTGGCCTGTCCCCGGTGTTGCGACGAGGGCACGCCTGATCGGTAGATGTACTGCTCGGTTATGTGTTCCTGGCTAGTCGCCACCACCACAAAGTAGAGAGCACCTGTAACGTCACCTGTCCCGAAGGGGGGCATCGGCTAAACAGGGCAACAGAGCATGAGCACCGGCTACCTTTCCCCTGTCGAACCGGCCGCCGCGCCTTCTCCACCCGACGTCGCCTGGCCCACCACCACGTGGCCGCGCGGTACGCACTCCCACCAGGCCGAACTCGAAGCCGTCGTGGACCAAGCCTTCAGCGACGAGGATCTCGCCATCACGAACGCCGTGGTCGTCATTCAAGGCGGCCGAGTTCTCGTCGAGCGCTACGGCGGGGTTCGAGAGTTCTTCGATCGACCCCCCGAACCCATCACCGCCTCCAGCCAACTGCTCTCGTGGTCGATGGCCAAGTCGATGCTGCACTTGATCATCGGCACGCTCGTCGACGAGGGCCGACTCGACCCCGACGCACCTGCCCCCGTTCCCGAGTGGGAGGGTGAGGGCGACCCACGCCGCGCGATCCGCTGCGCGATCTTCTCGCCATGCGCGACGGCCTGGCGTTCGTCGAGGTCTACGAGACTCGGTGAGACGCAGCCACGTGATCGAGATGCTCTTCGGCGAAGGGAAGGAGGACATGGCGGCCTACACCGCCCAGACTCCCTCTCGCCCACGAGCCCGGAACCTTCTTCAACTACTCCGCGTGGCACCACCAACGTGCTCAGTCGCATCGTCGCCGACCAGGTGGGATACGGAGAGGCCTATCGCGAGTACCTCGAGCGGCGGCTCTTCGGACCGCTCGGCATGACCAGCGCGGAAGCGACCTTCGATCCGACCGGGCGTCTTCGTGGCCTCGAGTTTCGTGCACGCCAACGCGCTCGACTTCGCCAAGTTTGGACTGCTGTACCTACGAGGCGGCGAGTGGGACGGTCAGCAGTTGATCTCTCGCTCGTGGGCGGACACCGCGCAGGTTCCTCTCAGCGTTGACGAAGAGAGCGGCACGTTCTACTCCTGGCAGTGGTGGGTCACCGGCGATCGAGTACGGGACGTACTGGGCGAGTGGCTACGAGGGTCAACATGATCTGCGTCGTGCCCGCCCTTGACGCGCTGGTGCTGCGCTTTGGCAAAACGCCGGAAGAGCACTACCCCGACCTCGCCGCTGGCGCGATCGTGTGCTTCAGCGTCCTCGACGAGACTTAGGCGCCCTCGTAAGGGAAGCCGAGGTCGGGCGCGCTGAAGAGAGCGGAGAACGTGAGTCCCCTCTGCCGCGCACATCGCCTCCGCGGTACCACCACGATCGACCACCGCCAGGATCATGCGCGATCTCGGCGCCCGCCTCCTGTGCGACGTGAGCCGCCTCCAAGAGACTCGTCCCGCGCGTCACCGTGTCCTCGGTGATGGCCACGCGATCGCCGGCGTCAAGGACGCCAGCGATGCGTCCGCCTCCGCCGTGATCCTTCACCTCTTTTCGCACGCTGAACGCGTGAGCGAACGCCCTCGGTAGCGGCCACGCCCGCCGTGATGAAACTGACGCCGTCGGCTCCCATGGTGAGGCCACCGATGGCCGTCGCGTCGCCGGGGATCGCTCTCCAACACCAGCGTGGCGACATCTACCATTACCTCGCCGGTGCGCAGATCGTCTGCTTGGAGTCAATGAACCACGATCGATTTCCGTCCGGACTTCAGGACGAAATCACCACGTCGAACCGAGTGTTCCAAGAGGTGCTCGAGCACCCGCTGTCGTGCGTCGCTCACGTCAGCTCCACCTGGCGGGTGCCCCTTCGCAGCGCTCCCACGATCGACGCGTCGACGCCGCTGGCCCGCGCCAACGTGACCGCGGCCTCGGCGGCGCTGGCGTCGAGGGCGATCACCATGCCCAGGCCGCAGTTAAAGACCCTCACCATCTCCTCGGAGGCGACCGGCCCGCGGCGTTGAATCTCGAAAAAGATCTCCGGCGTGACGAAGCTCTCCATGTCAATGACCGCGTCGAGATCGTTGGGCAGCAGTCGCACGACGTTGCCGACGATGCCGCCACCCGTGATGTGGGCCACCGCGTGCACGCTGGCGCCCAGTTCACGTCGCAGAGCGCCCACGCACGGCGCGTAGATCACCGAGGGCAACAGCAACTCTTCGCCTAGTGTTCTCGCGGCGCCCACGTAGGCCAGCTCCGCCAGCGAGGCTGCGTCGCGCACCAGGATCTCACGAGCGAGCGAGTAACCGTTCGAGCGAAGTCCCGGCGAGTGAAAACCGATCAGCACGTCACCCTCGCGCGATCGTTCGGCCGACAACGCGTCGCGGCGTTCTACTACCCCGAGGGCGAAGCCCGCCACGTCGAGGTCGTCGGGTTTCATGACGCCGCCGTGTTCCGCGGTCTCACCACCGAGCAGGGCCACGTTCGCTTGGCGGCATCCCTCGGCGATCCCCGCGATCAGTACTTCGAGTTGGGCGGGATGAACGGCCCCGACGGCCACGTAGTCGAGTAGAAAGAGGGGCTCCGCCCCGACGCAGGCCAGATCGTCCACCAGCATGGCCACCAGATCGATTCCCACGGTGTCGTAACGACCGGCCAGGCGTGCCACTTCGAGTTTCGTGCCGATGCCGTCGGCCGAGGCCACCAGTACGGGCTCGTCGTATTTCTTGGCGTCCAGGGCAAAGAGCCCGCCGAATCCGCCGATGCTGCCGAGAACGCCCGGGCGAGAGGTACTCTCCACGCTCGCTTTGATGCGCTGGCACCACGTCGTCACCGGCCTCGATCGAGACCCCCGCGCCCGGCGTACGTTCTCGCGCCGGCGACGTCGAGGAGTCGACTCACCAGCGGCTGCGGGCCGCGCCGATGCTCAGCGGAATGGGCGCTGGGTACGAACCGGTGAGACAGGCGTCACAGCACTCTCCGTCCAGTTGAATGGCGGCGCGAAGGTTCTCGAGCGTGATGTACTCCAGGGTGTCCGAGCCGACGAAGTCGTTGATCTCAGACGACCGAGTGATTGGCCGCCAAGAGTTCCTCGCGATTCGGCGTGTCGATGCCGTAGTAGCACGGCCACGTAAAGGGTGGCGACGAGATACGAAGGTGCACTTCCTTCGCGCCGGCGTCGCGCAACATAGCGACCAGGGCCTTGGTGGTGGTGCCACGAACGATCGAGTCATCCACCACGATGAGTCGTTGTCCCTCGATGTTTTCGCGCAACGGATTGAACTTGCGAAGGACGTTGGCCGCTCGCTTGGTCTGGTCCGGAGCGATGAAGGTGCGCCCGATGTAGCGATTCTTGACCAACCCGTAGCCAAAGGGGATACCCGAGGCCTTGGCGTAGCCCTCGGCGGCCGGCACGCCGCAGTCGGGCACGCCCATCACGAGGTCCGCCTCAACGCTCGACTGTCCGGCCAGGAGTTCGCCCATCCGACGACGTGTGGTGTGCACTTGGTGGCCCATTAAGTACGCGTCGGGACGCGCGAAGTAGACAAACTCAAAGATGCAGAGTTTCTGCGTACCCGCCGCCGGTTCGAGCAACTGCACGGAGCTGACGCCGTCTTTGGTGATGGTCACCATCTCCCCGGGCTGGATCTCGCGCACGAAGGTCGCACCCACCACGTCGAGGGCCGGCGACTCGGAGGCCACAATCCATCCCTCGGGTGCCTCGGCGGTTCCGAGACGTCCTAGACAGAGCGGACGAAAACCGTAGGGGTCGCGCACGGCGTGCACCTCGTTCGCCTCCAGGATCACCATCGAGAAGGCCCCTTCGACTTGCCCTAGCACCGCGCCGAGGGCCTTCTCCAGGGAGAGACCGGCGTCGACCTCGCGCGCCAGCAACTCCGCCACCAGGTCGGAGTCCGACAACATCGTGGTGAACTCAATACCCGCGGCGTGGGCCAAGTCGGTCGTGTTGGTGAGATTGCCGTTATGTCCGAGCGCAAAACCCGAGAGACCAGCCGAGCGGTAGACGGGCTGGGCCGCCGTCCAGTTCGCCGAACCCGACGTCGAGTAGCGAGTGTGGCCGATGACGAGTGATCCGCCGAGGGCGCGAAGGGTTGCTTCGTCAAAGACGTGACTGACTAGTCCGTTGTCCTTAACGACCGTGATCTGCTCGTTTTGAAAGGTGGCCATGCCGGCCGACTCTTGACCGCGATGCTGCAGCGCGAACAATGCGTCGTAGCAGAGGGGTGCCACCATACGCCCCGGCGCCACGATCCCGACGACGCCGCAGGCTTCTTTCATAGCGCTTTCACACTACGGGCTCTGACGGGGGCGAACACCGCCCAAGTCTGGCACAGCACTCCGGGGGCGCTGGCCACTTTTACTAACCTTCATCGATGATCGATCTTCACACCCACTCGACGTTCTCCGATGGCTCGGACACGCCCGAGGAGCTGGCACGGAAGGCTCACGAAGGAGGGCTCCACGCCATCGCCCTCACCGATCACGACACCACCTTGAGCCACCAAGACATGGCTCGAGCCACGCATCAGTACGGCATTGAGCTCATTCCCGGCGTCGAGGTCTCGCTGCGCGACAACGAGTTCCCAATGGAACGAGACGGTCACTCTCTCCCGCGCAACGTCCACGTGTTGGCGTACTTCCTGCCCTTGGACGCCGATCACCCCATACAGCGCCAACTGGCACAACTGCGCCACGACCGCGACGTGCGCAACCTCGAACTGGTCGAACTTTTGCGGGAAAAAGGGTTCGGTCGACTAACCCTGGAGTATCTCACCGGCATCTCGGGCAACGTTCACTCGATCGGTCGACCCCACTTCGCGCGCGCGATGTTCGAACTGCACCCCGAGATCGTCGGTGAGCGCACCGACGAGCGGTGGAATCGTCTGTTCATCGAGTGGCTCGGGAGTTCAGGCTTCGCCTACATCCCCAAGACCAGCATGCCCATCGAGCAGTTCGTCGAGGCCGCTCGGGGATCCGGCACGGTCCTCTCGATTGCCCATCCGCTCGTCAACTACGTCGACGACGGCTCCTCCTCGGCCATCGAGTCGACCATGCCGCGTGTTATGGCCTCCCTGCGCGAGCGGGGATTCGCGGGCGTCGAGGCCTACTACGGCGGATCCAACGCCGCCACGCGGGCCCTGATGGTCAAACTCACGCGAGACGCTGGCATGATTCCGACGGGTGGATCGGACTATCACGGTCACTACAAAGAAGACGTGGGCCTCGGCGTGGGTCGCGCGGGCGATCTCCAAGTGCCCGACGAGATCGTGGCCGAACTGAAGAGCGCTCGCTAGAGCGCGGCGGCCAGGGCGTCTTCGAGCGCACCGCTTCGCCGTGAGGCGATCTCACTCACCGGGAGATCAATGGTCGATCCGATGATCAAACGGTTCCCCGTAGCCACACCCAGCTCGAAGAGCGGTACTCCCGCGACGCGAGCCCGATCAGCGAACGCGTCGATGTCGCTCGTGGCCACCACGAAGCGTCCCGGAAACTCGCTAAAGAGTTCGGCGTGGCTTTCAAGTTCCTTCACGCTTGCCCCCACGCCAGCCACGGCCGCCATCTCGGCTAAAGCGGTGGCGAGCCCGCCCCCGCTGACGTCGTGCACCGCGGTCACGTCACTGACGGCCCCGGCGCAGATGGACGCCACCTCACCGGCGACGAAAGCGATGGTCGACGTCAGAGCCGCGTCTTCGACTCCCGCGATCTCGCCACCTCGTCGCCCGCGACGCGTCGCCCAGCGCGATCCTCCCAAGGGGAAGTCACGATCTCCCTTCGCCCGCCGAGCACCTAGCAGGACCAGGGTGTCATCGTCGTGCCAGTTCCAGCCCGGAGGAGGCGCCACCAACTGATCAACGACGCCGAGGAGTCCAATGACGGGCGTCGGATCGATGTCCGCCCCGCCACTCTCGTTGTAGAGCGAGACGTTGCCGCCGATGACGGGAAGACTGAACTGGTCGCACGCTTCGGCCAGACCATCAATCGATTCGGAGAGTTGCCACATGACCTCAGGGTGCTCGGGATTCCCGAAGTTGAGACAGTTCACGACGGCCTTGGCGGTCGCACCGACGCAGGCCAAATTGGCCACGCCCTCGATGACGGTGAGCGCGGTACCCACCCGCGGATCGAGAGCGCACCAGCGGGGATTGGAGTCGGTCGAGATAGCGATACCGCGCGACGAGATCGGTAGACCGGGACCGGCCAGTCGCAGGAGTGCCGCGTCGCGGCCCGGTCCCACCACCGTGTTCAAGAAGAGTTGCGAGTCGTACTGGCGGTACACCCAGGCCGGATCGATGAGCATCTCGAGCAGGTCGTCCTGGGCTGAGCCGACGGGTTCGTCGTGGCTGGGGTCGTCCGCACGAACGTCGTTCAAGGTCGCGGGATAGCGTCGAGGCCGGTCGTAGAGCGGCGCCTCGTCGGCCAACGCTTTGGCCGGCACTTCGGCCAGCACCTCGCCGTCAAAGCCGTCGCGAACGCGCAGCATGCCGACCAGATCGCCATTCGGTTGCAACGTCGGTTCCACCACTCGCCCCACCACGCTGGCGCGAATCTCCCACTTGGCACAGAGCGCCTGCACCGACTCGAGGTTGTCGGGCGTCACGATCGCCACCATGCGCTCTTGGCTTTCGGACGTCATGATCTCGTAGGGCACCATGCCGGGTTCGCGTAGGGGCACGGCCGTCACGTCTACGTCCATGCCGACCCCACCACGGGCCGCCGTCTCACAGGTCCCACAGATCAGTCCCGCCCCGCCCAGGTCCTGAATGCCCACGACCAGACCCGCGTCAAGCAACTCGAGGCAGGCCTCGATCAGACGCTTCTCTTCGTAGGGGTCACCTACTTGCACGCTCGGGCGCTTGGCCTCGTCGAGGGACGCCGCGCCGTCCTCGCCCGAGAAGCCGGCCGAGGCCAGCACCGACACCCCGCCGATGCCGTCGCGACCGGTGCGCGAGCCGAGTAGCACGGCGAGGTTGCCCACCCCCGAGGCGATTCCCAGTACTAGTCGTTCCTTGGGCAGGGCACCCACGCAGAGCACGTTGACCAGAGGATTGGCGCGGTAGCAGTCATCGAAGGTCAACTCCCCGCCGATGGTGGGCACGCCGACGGAGTTGCCGTATCCCGAGATGCCCGAAACCACCCCCTCCACCAGCCATCGCTGGCGGGCGTCACTCAGTTCGCCAAAAAAGAGGGGATCCATGACCGCGAGCGGACGCGCACCCATGGTGAAGATGTCGCGCAAGATACCGCCCACTCCGGTCGCCGCACCTTGATAGGGCTCGATGGCCGAAGGGTGATTGTGGCTCTCGATACGAATAGCCACCGCGATGCCGTCGCCGGCGTCGATGACGCCCGCGTTTTCACCCGGCCCGACCAGGACGTGCGAGCCTTGGGTGGGCAGTCGACGCAGGTGAATCCTTGACGACTTATACGAACAGTGCTCGGACCACATGACGCCAAATAGCGCCAGCTCCAAGTGGTTGGGCTCGCGTCCGAGGACCTTTTTGATGTCCTCAAACTCCTCATCACTCAACCCAAGGGCTCGATGAAGGCTCGGGGGAGGGCTCGGCACGACTACAAACTACTGGTCAACAATGCGACGTCGGTGCGCTCTCACGCCGCCACGTAGGAGGCGACGAAGCTCTCCAACAGGACGCGCCCGTCGGCGCTGCCGAGGAGCGTCGACATGGCGCGCTCCGGGTGAGGCATGAGTCCGACCACGTTGCCGCGCTCATTGGCCAGTCCGGCAATGTCGCCGCGCGAGCCGTTGGGGTTGTTGCGGTAGCGCAAGACGATCTGTCCGTTGTCGCTCACCCGGGCGAACGTCTCGTCGTCGCAGACGTAGGCGCCCGAGAAGTGGTTGATGGGAATGACGAGTTCTCGATCGAGCGCCGCGCCCGACGTCAGCACGGACGCGTTCGACGTGACGATCAACGTGGTGGGTTGGCAGAGAAACTTCAGTCCGACGTTCTTCTGCAAGGCGCCGGGAAGCAGTCCGGCTTCGGTCAGCACTTGGAACCCGTTGCAGATACCGAGCACCGCACCGCCGTCGCGAGCGAACTCCGAGACCGCTTCCATGACGGGCGAGAATCGCGCGAGCGCGCCCGGGCGAAGGTAGTCGCCGTGCGCGAAGCCCCCTGGCAGGATGATGCCGTCGAAGCCCGAAAGGTCGGTGCGCGAGTGCCAGACCAGTTCAGCCGTGACGCCCACGGCCTGCATCGCGGCGAGGGCGTCGTGCTCGCAGTTCGATCCGGGAAAGACGACGACACCGACGCGCTTCACTGGGCGTGCACCTCGCCGAGGCGCGCGCGAGCGTCCTCAATGACCGGGTTGGAGAGCAACCGTTCGGCCAGTGACGCGGCTTTCTCGAGGGCCATCTCTTCAGAATCGGCGTCGATGTTCATGCGAAAGGACTTGCCAGCTTTGACGTCGTGAACACCGCTAAATCCCAGGGCTGGCAAGGCCCGTTCGATGGTCGACCCTTCCGGATCGGCGATACCTTCACGAAGAGTCACGTCGACGATTACGTAGTAGCTCACTGCTAAAAACCGTACCAGGACGATAGTGATCGTCCGGTCACGCGCTCGTACGCCTCGACGTAGCGCGACGAGGTGATGGCCACGATCTCTTCGGGAACGTCCGGCGGCGGCGGCGTGTGATCCCACCCTTCGGCGTTGAGCCAATCGCGAAAAGGCTGCTTATCAAAGGCCGGAGGTACCTCACCGGAGTGAACCTCATCGAGGGGCCAGATACGCGAGGAGTCGGGAGTGATCACTTCATCACAGATCACGAGGCGACCATCGACGTAGCCGAGTTCGAACTTGGTATCGGCGAGAACGAGCCCGACGTCGGTGAACTTGGCCGCCGCACGCGAAAAGAGGTCCAGGCACAGTGACTTCGCCTCGGCCAACGTCTCGAATCCCACGAGGTTGGCGGCTTCGTCGAGGTCGATGTTGAGGTCGTGGCCCGTCTCTTCCTTGGTCGAGGGACAAAACATCGGCTGAGGGAAGGGGTCGGTGAGTTGCAGTCCCTTGGGCACCTCCATGCCGTGCACCGTGCCCTTGGCTTCGTACTCGCTGAAGGCCTGACCGGCCAAACGGGCACGCACGATGCACTCGAGCGACAGCATCTCCGCTCGCCGGGCCAACATGGTCCGCCCGTGCAGAGCTTTCTCTTCGAGAAACCCAGGCACGGCCAACTCGATCGCCTCCGGGTCGCAGGTCACCAACGCGCTCGGCACATCGCCTTCGAACTCGTGTGTCCAGAAATACGTGAGTCCCGTCAGGACCCGTCCCTTCTCGGGAATCGATTCCTTCATGATGACGTCGAAGGCGCTCAGACGATCCGACGCCACCATCAGCAGATGCCCCTCATCGACCTCGTAGAGATCGCGGACCTTGCCCGAGTAGAGGTGACGAAGATCGAGGCTCACGAGCGCCACGTCAATGCGTCAAGCACCCGGCGACGATTAGCTAAGAGCCGATCAAGGTCGAAGGCTCTCGCTATTGCTTCCTCGCTCAACGTGACTTCGTCGTCGGCTTCGATGACATCGCGAAAGTTACGCCGCCCGTCGATGGCCCGACGCGAGGCCCGCTGCACCACGCGGTAGGCGTCGTCGCGACTCACGCCCGAGTCAATGAGAGCCACCAGCACCGACGGAGTGAAGACCAGGCCAAGTGAACCGCTCGTGAGGTTCTCTAGCGCGCGATCTTCGTGTAGCACCAAGCCGTCAGCGAGCCACGTCGCCTTTCGCAGCATGTACACGGTGAGCATCAACGCGTCGGGCAGCACTACCCGCTCGACGCTGGAGTGAGAGATATCTCTCTCGTGCCACAGGGCCACGTCTTCGAGGCCCGCCTGGAGGTAACCCCGGAGCACGCGCGACAAGCCGCTGAGGCGCTCGGCCACTACGGGGTTGCGCTTATGAGGCATAACCGACGAGCCCTTTTGCCCCTCGGCGAACGGCTCTTCCACCTCACCCACTTCGCTGCGCGCCAAGTGGCGAACTTCAAGCGAGAACTGCTCGATGGACGTCCCCACCGCCGCGCACGCGTACAGAACTTCCGCGTGTCGATCACGGGCGATGACTTGCGTGGCTGGCACCGGCGTCAGCCCCAGGCGACGACACACGTACTCTTCCACGGCCGGATCAACGTTCGAGTACGTGCCCACCGCACCACTAAGTTTGCCCACGGCGATCCCGTCGCGAGCGCGTTGGGCTCGCGCCAAGTCGCGATCGACCTGGAGCGCGAAGAGCGCAAATTTTGCCCCGAAGGTGGTGGGTTCGGCGTGCATGCCGTGTGTGCGTCCCACGATCGGCGTGTCGACGCTCAACTCCGCGCGGCGCGTTAAAGCGTCGCGAAGATTCCGTACTTCTGAGATCACAATGTCCATCGCGGCCGTCAGCGAGTAGCACAGTGCGGTGTCGACGATGTCCGACGAGGTGAGCCCATAGTGGACCCACCTGCCTTCCGGCATGCCGATCCGTTCTTGCACCACGTCGACGAAGGCGGCCGTGTCGTGATTGGTGATCGTTTCGCGTTCGTTCACGGCCGCCACGAAGGCCGCGTCGACGACGGGACGTCGCGCCCGCAACGCCGCGGCGTCGCTCTTAGGAACAACATCCAACTCAGCCAGCGCTTCGGCCGCCAAGAGCTCGACTTCGAGCATCGCGTCAAAGCGGTGCTCGTCGCTAAAGAGCTCGGCGACGTCCTTCGGTGCGTAGCGCGGAATCACGACGCACCCCCACTGGCCGCCAGTGCGATATCGCTGCGTCGGATGCTTCCCTTGAAAGAGACGCGACCCGCCCCTTCGTACGCGCGACGCCGCGCGTCAGCGACGCTCAAGCCCAGTCCGGTGACCGCGAGCACCCGACCGCCTCGCGTGATGAAGCGGCCCTCCGCGTTCCGTATGGTCGCGGCGTGAAAAATCACCACGTCGTCCAGTGCCTCGAGCAACTGGCCGTCGTCGCCGAGGCCCTCGATGACGTCGCCCTTGCGAGGGCTCTGGGGGTACCCCTCGGCGGCGAGCACCACCGTGACCGCGGCCCCACTCGACTTCAAGCTGCGGTCCTCAAGGCGTCCCTCCGCGCACTGCAGAAGGACCTCGAAAAGACCGTCACCGTAGAGCGGCACCAACACTTCGGCCTCGGGGTCCCCGAAACGTACGTTGTACTCGAGCAACTTCGGGCCTGCCTCGGTCAACATCACTCCGGCGTAGAGCACACCACGGAACTCCAGGCCCCGGCGTCGCAACTCCTCCAAGGTGGGCGTCACGATCAGTCGCATGATCTCAAAGATCTGGTCACTGGTGAGTGAGGGCATAGGAGCGTAGGCCCCCATACCGCCGGTGTTAGCGCCCTCGTCACCGTCGCCCACCCGCTTGAAGTCCTGGGCCGCGACCAGCGGCACGGTGGTCGTGCCGTCGCAGAGCACGTGTAAGGAGCACTCCTCTCCCCGCAGTCCCTCTTCGATGACGACCACGCGACCCGCGTCGCCAAAGGCCGCGCCACTTAACTTCTCGATTACGTCGCGCCGAGCCTCGTCGAGGTCGCTCGTGACCAAAACTCCCTTGCCGGCGGCCAGACCGTCCGTTTTGATGACGTAGGGCGGACTCATGGTCTCCAAGAAGGCCAGCGCCGAACGCTCATCGGCAAAGTCCCCGTAGGCCGCGGTGGGGACACCGGCGTCCTCTAAGAACTCCTTCATGAAAGCTTTGGAGCCTTCGAGTTGGGCCCCGGCCGCGCCCGGTCCGAACACCACTTTTCCCTGGGTGCGAAGTTGGTCGGCCAGGCCCTCGACCAGAGGTTGCTCGGGTCCGATGACGAAGAGGTCGGCGTCTAAGTCAATGGCGGGGGTGGCCACGCAGGTGAGACCCTGCGCGGCGATACCGGCGTTGCCGGGGGTGACGACGACCTCCGCGCTCTTCGCGAGTGCCCACGCCAGCGCGTGCTCCCTCGCTCCGGACCCGACGACGACACAGCGCTTCATGCGGTGCGGACAAACTGTTCGCGCTCAGGTCCCACTCCCACGACGGCGATGGGGACACCGATCTTCTCTTCCAGATATCGCACGTAGTCCAGAGCCGCGATCGGCATCTGATCGATGTGGCTGACCGCGGTCAACTCCGACTGCCAGCCGGGGACCGTTTCGTAGACGGGCGTGACGTCATGGAGGACGGACTGGTGAAACGGCATGTGTTCGTAGCGCACGCCGTCGTGCATCATAGGCCACGCACACCTTGATCTCGTCGAACTCATCCAGCACGTCGAGCTTGGTGAGGGCGATCTCGCTCAGTGAGTTGAGTCGAACCGCCTGTCGGGCCATCACGACGTCAAACCAGCCCACGCGACGCCGTCGGCCCGTGTTCGTACCGAACTCGTGCCCTCGCGTAACCAAGTAGTCCTCGAGTTCGCCGCTCAACTCCGTGGGAAACGGCCCCGCGCCCACGCGCGTGACGTAGGCCTTGGCGATGCCCACGATGGAGGTGATGTCGCGCGGTCCGAGTCCCGATCCCACGCACGCACCGCCCGCCACGGGGTTGGACGACGTGACGAAAGGGTAGGTTCCGTGATCGAGGTCGAGGAACGTCGCCTGCGCGCCTTCGAGGAGAACGCGATCACCCCGCTCGAGCGCGTCGTGCACCAGACCAACGCGTGTCGCCGATCATGGGCGCGATGCGGGGAGCCAGCTCGTCTAAGTAGCGCTCGGCGATGTCCTTGGCGCTAATGGCGGGTCGGTTGTAGATCTTGGTCAAGATCAGGTTCTTTTCGTGCAGGACGACGTCGAGTTTCTCGCGAAAGATCTTGGGGTCGAGGAGGTCCTGCACCCGCAGCCCGACGCGCGAAGACTTGTCGGCGTAGGCCGGGCCGATGCCCGCGCTTGGTGGTGCCCAGCGCGTTGCGGCCGAGGAAGCGTTCGGTCAGGCGGTCAAGCTCTTGGTGGTAGGGCATGATCAAGTGCGCGTTGCCCGAGACGACGAGTCGCGAGACGTCCACGTCGCGTTCGATGAGTTTGTCCAACTCCGACAGCAGCACGGCCGGGTCGACGACGACGCCATTGCCGATCACCGGCGTCACGCCGGGATAGAGAATGCCCGAAGGGACGAACTGGAGGGCGAACTCTTGACCGTCGACCACGATGCGGTGGCCGGCGTTGTGGCCGCCCTGATAACGAACGACCATGTCCATGTCGCGCGCCAGAAGTCGGTTAGTTTTCCCTTGCCTTCGTCACCCCACTGGGTTCCGACTACGACGGTTGCGGGCACTGGACTCCCTCGAGACGGCCTCGTTGCAACGCAAAGCCTACCGGAGAGAAAATGCCGCTTCGGTCGCTCAATGAAACGTGAGAACACCGTCGACGACGTCGACGTGATGGTGTCGCCGTCTTTGAAGGTGCCCTGTAAGACCGCCAGGGCCAACGGGTCCTCGAGGCGTCGCTGAATGACGCGCTTTAAGGGGCGAGCACCGAAGGCGGGATCGTACCCCTCGGCCGCCAAGGCCAGGGCCGCCGCGGGGGTGACGTCGAGCACGATCCGTCGAGCAGCCAGGCGCTGGCGTAGTCGGCCCAGCTGGATTCCGACGATGACCGCCAGGTCGTCCTTCGTCGAGCGATCGAAAGCGGATGATGTCGTCGACGCGGTTGATGAACTCGGGGCGAAAGAAGTCGAGCCGGGTCGCCCGGAAGATTGCTCGTCATGATGAAGACCACGTTGGTGAAGTCGACCGTTCGGCCCTGTCCGTCGGTCAGGCGGCCGTCGTCGAGCACCTGCAGCAACAGGTTGTAGACGTCGGGGTGGGCCTTCTCGATCTCGTCCAAGAGCACCACGGCGTAGGGACGTCGGCGAATCGCCTCGGTGAGTTGCCCGCCTTCCTCGTAGCCGACGTAGCCCGGAGGCGCGCCGATGAGTCGGCTGACGGCGAACTTCTCCATGTACTCACTCATGTCGATGCGGATCATGGCGTGCTCGTCGTCGAAGAGGTACTCCGCCAGCGCTCGCGCCAGCTCCGTCTTGCCGACCCCGGTCGGACCCAGGAAGAGAAACGAGCCGATCGGTCGGTTGGGATCCGAGAGGCCCGCGCGCGAGCGGCGAATGGCGTTCGACGACGGCCGCTCACCGCCTCGTCTTGGCCCACCACGCGCGAGTGCAGTAGCTCCTCCATGCGCACCAACTTGTCGACCTCGCCCTCCATGCATCTTGGAGACCGGCACACCGGTCCAGCGACTGATGACTTCGGCGATGTCCTCGGCGTCCACCTCTTCTTTTAAGAAGGCGCCGTTCGCCTGCAGCACCTCGAGTTCGGCGGTGGCTTCGTCGATCGTGCGCTCGAGTTCGGGCAGCGTGCCGTAGCGAAGGGCCGCGGCGCCGGCGAGGTCACCTTGGCGCTCGAGACGCTCCGCCTCGGCGCGGCGATCCTCGTACTCCTGCTTGGCCGTTTGGATCTTGGTGATCGCCTGCTTCTCGGCCTGCCAGCGCGCGGCCAACTCGTCGGACTGTTCCTTCAGTTCGGCGTACTCCGCCTCGAGCTTGTCTAGGCGGTCCTTCGAGGCGTCGTCGGTCTCGTTCTCTAAGGCCATGCGTTCGATGTCGAGTTGGCGCAGGCGCCGGATCACGACGTCGAGCTCGGTGGGCATGGAGTCGATCTCGATGCGCAGCTTCGACGCCGCCTCGTCCATCAGGTCGATGGCCTTGTCGGGCAGGAAGCGATTGGGGACGTAGCGCTGCGACAGCGTGGCGGCCGCCACCAAGCGCGGCGTCTTGGATGCGCACACCGTGGTGCACCTCGTACGCTTCTTTCAGCCCTCGCAAGATCGCGACGGTGTCTTCCACGGACGGCTCGCCGACGAAGACCTGCTGGAAGCGACGCTCGAGAGCCGCGTCCTTTTCGATGTACTGGCGATACTCATCGAGGGTCGTGGCGCCGATCAGTCGCAGCTCCCCGCGGGCCAGCAGGGGCTTGATCATGTTGCTCGCGTCCATCGCGCCTTCGCTGGCCCCGGCGCCCACGATGGTGTGCAGCTCGTCGATGAAGGTGATGACCTCGCCCTGGGCGTCCTCGATCTCTTTTAGGACCGCCTTCAGGCGTTCTTCGAACTCACCGCGATACTTGGCGCCCGGCGACCATGGACGCCGAGGTCCAAGGCGATGAGTCGACGGTCACGCAGTGACTCCGGCACGTCACCCTCGACGATGCGAAGGGCCAACCCCTCGACGATGGCGGTCTTACCGACGCCGGGTTCGCCGATCAAGACCGGGTTGTTCTTGGTGCGTCGAGAGAGAACCTGGATGACGCGTCGTATCTCGTCGTCGCGTCCGATGACCGGGATCCAGCTTGCCGTTCCGCGCCAGCATGGTGAGGTCCCGACCGTACTTCTCCAGTGATGGAAGGTCTCTTCGGGGTTCTCCGAGGTGATGCGGGCCGATCCGCGAATGCCGCGCAGCGCCTGCAGCAGGGCCTCGCGAGTCGTGCCTAACTCGCTGCGCCCAGGCGACGAGAATGTGGTCGACCGAGAGGTACTCGTCGCCAAGCTCGCCACGAAGTTCGTCGGCCGCTTCGAGTCCCTCGCGCGCCTCGGGTGAAAGTCCGGGCTGGGTGCCACCCACGGCGCGGGGCTCGCGAGCGACCTTCTCGTTGAGCGAGGCGCTGATGGCTACGGGGTCGAGGCCGGCCGCCACCAAGAGCGGGCGGGCGATGCCGTCGGCCTGGTTGAGTAGCGCCAGCAACAGGTGCGCGACGGTGTGACGTAGGGGTTGCCGGCGGCGGCCGCTTGGGTATTGGCGGCCTGGAAGGCTTCGCGCGTCTTCGTCGTCCAGCGGGCGGGGTCGAGGGTCATGAGCGTTCCTTTCGGGCTCGTCGCTTGGCGTCCACGACGACCGCCAGGGCGTTCTGCACCGGCACCAGGTCGCGACGATACTGGCGGTGCGCCGCTTCTAAGTCGTCGCGGGCCTGCGTGGCCTGTTCGCTCATCTGACTCTGGAGAGCGTCGAGCTTCGCCTCCAGTGCCATGATTCGCTTCACTCCTTCGAGGTTGACGCCTTCGTTCGTGAGGTCTTGGATACGTCGAAGGGCGATCAAGTCTTCATCGGAGAATCGACGTGATCCGCCACTCGTGCGCTTCGGTCGAAGCAGTCCGTTTCGTTCGTAGTTGCGCAGCGTCTGAGGGTGCACGCCCGCCAACTCGGCGAAGACCGAGATGACGTAGACCGCGTGGAGTTGGTTACGTTCAGTCACCGGTCACCTCGGCCGCGACGGTGTCACCCTCGTCGAGGGCGGCGGCGAGTTGTTCCACCAGCCCGCGCTGTTGGCGGGTCAACTTCTTCGGCACGGCAACGGACACGGTGACCAAAAGGTCACCGGCCGCGTTCTTGCCCGAGGCGGGCACGCCGCGACCCTTGACGCGCATGGTGGTGCCGGGCTGGATCCCGGCGGGAATCTTGAGAGTGACGGGCTCATCGAGAGTCGGCACTTCGACGGTCGTGCCGAGCATCGCTTGGGTGAGGGGAACTTTCACGGTGGTCGTCACGTTGCGACCGCGACGATCGAATCGGTGGTCCGGTGTCACGTGGACGTCGACGTAGAGGTCACCGGCCGGGCCCCCGTTGACGCCGGGATTGCCCTTGCCCTTTAAGCGAATGCGCTGGGCGTCAATGACCCCCGGAGGGATGCGTACGTTGACTCGGCGGGACGAGGGCTCGCGCCCCGTGCCGTGACAGGTGGGACACGGCGTGGCGAACCGTCCACCGCGTCCTTGACAGACGGGACAGACGCTCGACATCGCGAAGGGGCCCTGGTCGTCGTTAATGACGCCGCGGCCTTGGCAGCGCTCACAGGTCACGAACTTACTGCCGGGCGCGCCACCAGTTCCCTTACAGGTGTGACAGGCCTCGTTGCTCGGCAGGTTGACCGTGGTGGTGACTCCCATGACGGCGTCGCGGAACCCTAAGTGCAGGGCGGTCTCTAAGTCGGCCCCGCGCTGGGCGGCCCGCTGTCGGCGCGATCCTCCAAAGAGACCGCCAAAGAGGTCGCCCAGATCGCTGAAGTCACCGGTTTGGAAGTTGAAGCCGCCGGCCCCTTGACCGCCCAGCCCACTGGCGGCCGGTCCGAGGCGTCGAACGTCGTCGTACTCCTTACGCTTCACGTCATCACCCAACACGTCGTAGGCGCCGGATATCTCCTTAAAGCGTTCCTCCGAGCCGGGGTGGGTGTCGGGGTGGTACTGCTTGGCTAATTTGCGATAGGCGCGCGTGATCTCTTTATCGGTCGCACTCGAGGTGAGACCAAGAACCTGGTAGTAGTCCTTGTCGAACCACTCTCGTTCGGCCATTGCGTTCTACTAGCCCTTGACTTTCACCATGGCCGGACGCAACACCACGCCCTTCCACAGGTAGCCGGCTCGCAGCACGTCTTCCACAATGGGTCCGGTCGAGGTCTCATCACCCTCGGCGTGAGCGACCGCGTCGTGTACTTGAGGATCAAAGGTCGCGTCGACGTCGTCGATGCGCTCGAGACCCTCTCGCTTTAAGGCGTCGAGCATCAGGCTTCTGGCTTGACCGAGGGCCTTCGCTTCATCGCTCTCGGCGTCCGCGAAGTGAGCTTGGGCGTAGTCAAAGGCGTCCAAGACGGGCAGCAACTTGAAAATGAGGTCGCCGGCGGCGCGGGTGGCCGCGTCCTCGGAGGAGCGGGCCACGCGCTTGCGGTAGTTCTCGAAGTCGGCCTGGAGGCGCTGCAGGGCGTTCAGGTACTCGTCACGCTGACGTTCGGCTTCGCTACGGTCATCAAACGCCTCGGTGGCGTCGTCGTCTAACGACGCCACCGACTCGTTCTCTACTTCGTCGCTCACGCTTCGTCCACGATCTCCGCGTCAACGATGTCGTCATCGTCGCCGGCCGGGGCTGCGGGCTCGCTGGCGTTGGACTTAGCGGCCTCTTCGTAGAGGCGCTGACTGAAACTCTGGCTAGCCGAGAGCAACTTCTCCGTCGCCGACTTGATCGACTCCACGTCGGTACCGGCCAGGGCCTCTTTCAATGAGGTGAGCGCACTCTCGACGTCATCGCGCTCGCTGCCTTGGAACGACTCCGCCTGATCCTTCAACAGCTTCTCGGTCTGGTACACCAGTCCGTCGGCGTTGTTGCGAACCTCCGCCTCGTCGCGGCGCTTGCGGTCGTCTTCGGCGTGGGCCTCGGCGTCGCGCACCATGCGGTCGATCTCGTCCTTCGACAGAGCGACGAGCCACCGGTGATAGTCATCGACTGGGTCGCACCGGTCGCCTGGTCCTTGGCCGAGACGTGGACGATGCCGTTGGCGTCGATGTCAAAGGTGACTTCGATCTGCGGGATGCCACGAGGCGCCGGGGGGATGCCCACCAACTGGAACTTGCCCAAGCGTCTGGTTGTAGGACGCCATCTCGCGCTCACCTTGGAGAACGTGGACCTCGACCGAGGGCTGATTGTCGTCGGCCGTAGTAAAGGTCTGGGACTTCTTGGTCGGGATGGTGGTGTTGCGCTCAATGATCTTGGTCATCACGCCACCCTTGGTCTCGATACCGAGCGACAATGGGGTCACGTCGAGCAACAAGATGTCCTTCACGTCGCCCTTCAAGACACCGGCCTGGACGGCGGCGCCGATGGCCACGACTTCGTCGGGGTTCACGCTCTTGTTGGGCTCTTTACCGGTGACCTTGATGACGAGCTCCTGGACGGCGGGGATACGCGTCGAACCACCGACCATGATGACGTGGTCGATCTTGTCGAGGGTGAGACCCGCGTCCTTGATCGCCTGGTCGAAGGGCTTACGGCAACGCTCGACCAGATCGGCCGTCAGTTCGTTGAACTTGGCGCGCGTCAACTTGATGTCGAGGTGCTTCGGGCCGTCGGCCGTCGCGGTAATGAAGGGCAGGTTGACTTGCGTCTCTTGGACGGCGGAGAGTTCGATCTTCGCCTTTTCCGCCGCTTCCTTCAGGCGCTGTACCGCCATCTTGTCTTGGGAGAGGTCGACTCCTTCGGTGTCCTTGAACGTCTTGACCAGCCAGTTCATGACGGCGTCGTCCCAGTCGTCACCACCGAGGTGGGTGTCACCGTGGGTGGACTTCACCTCGAACACGCCGTCCGCGATCTCGAGAACCGAGACGTCAAACGTGCCACCACCGAGGTCGAAGACCAACACGGTCTGCTCGGCCGGTCCCTTGTCGAGACCGTAGGCCAAGGCCGCGGCCGTCGGTTCGTTGACGATACGCAACACCTCGAGACCGGCGATCTGACCGGCTTCCTTGGTCGCGGTGCGCTGGGCGTCGTTGAAGTAGGCGGGCACGGTGATGACCGCCTGGGTGACGGTGTCACCGAGGTAAGCCTCGGCGTCACGCTTCAACTTCTGCAGGATGCGCGCCGAGATCTCCTGGGCCGTGTACTTGGTGCCGTCGATGTCGACGCTCCAGTTCTCGCCCATGTGGCGCTTGACCGATCGGATGGTGCGATCGGGGTTGGTGATCGCTTGGCGCTTGGCCACCTCACCGACCAGTACTTCGCCGGTCTTGGAAAATCCGACCACCGACGGGGTAGTACGGCTGCCCTCAGCGTTAGGGATAACGACGGGCTCGCCCGCCTCTAATACGCTCACCACCGAGTTCGTGGTACCGAGGTCGATACCGACTGCCTTTGCCATGAAAAACTCCTTATGTCTTTCTCTGAACCGCCGGTCCGTCCGGCCTGCCAGAACTCACTTTTTCAATCATACAGAGTTGAGTCCCCCCTTGTCAAGAAAAATTACATCATGAGTAATAAGTAAGAGTTTCGTTAGTCCTGATAAGGCCTTCCAGGGCCTGCCCAGAAGGGAAATCCCGACCAGGACTACGCTCGAAGGGTGCCCGACCTCATTCTTCTGCGACATGGACGTTCGGAGTGGAACGACCTCAACCTCTTTACCGGGTGGCAGGACGTCGACCTCTCCCCCGAGGGCGAGGTCGAGGCTCGGGTGGCCGGTCAGCTTCTGGCGGCCGAAGACGACCTTGATCTTCGGGTTCTGCACACCTCGGTCTTAACTCGAGCAATTCGCACTGCGGAGATCGCTCTGCACGCCGCCGACCGCTCCTGGTTGGGCGTACGACGAAACTGGCGGCTCAATGAGCGCCACTACGGCGACTTAACGGGCAAGGACAAAAAGCAGACCGCCGAGGAGTTTGGCGCCGAACAGGTGCACCTGTGGCGTCGATCCTTCGACGTGGCCCCGCCCCTCATGCCACTTGATGACCCGCGCGGCAGCGCCCTCGACCCGCGCTATCGCGACGTGGACAAACAGCTCATCCCGCGTAGCGAGTGCTTAAAAGATGTCGTGGCTCGCGTGACCCCATACTTTCGCGACGTGGTCGCCGAGGACCTGAAGTACGAAGGGGTTCGCGGGGGCGCCGTCCTTATTGTGGCGCACGGCAACTCGCTGCGCGCGCTGCGCATGGTGTTAGAGAACATCAGCGAAGACGAGATCCCCGACGTGGAGATACCGACCGGCATCCCCTATCGCCTGACGCTCGATCGCGAGCTCAACGTCCTGGCGGCGAACTACCTCGGTGACTCCGAGACCGCCACGAAGGCAGCCGAGGCCGTCCGCCGCCAGGCTGGTTGAGTTACTAGAGGGCCTCGGGCCCTCGTTCGTTGGTGCGGATGCGCACCACGTGCTCCACATCCGTCACCCAGGCCATCCCGTCGCCCACCGTGTCGGTGCGAGCGGCGTTCACGATGGCCTCGATCAGTTCATCGACCAACTCATCGGTGCAGATGATCTCGACCTGGAGTTTGTCCACGAAGTCAAAGATGTACTCCTTGCCTCGAAAGACCTCGATGTGACCGCCGGTGTGGCCGAAACCGCGGGCTTGACTGACCGTCATGCCGGTGATACCTACGGTCTTTACGGCCTCTTTGACCTCGTCCAACTTGAAGGGTTTAACAACTGCGGTAACTAGTTTCATGATCTCTCCTTAGACGTTGTCAGCGTGCGTGTGGCTGGCCGATCCTACGGGCTCACCGAAGGTGGGCTCGGGGAAGGCTTCTTCGTCGTGGATGGCCAGGTCACCGACGGCCAGGACTTCATCAGTTTCTCGCAGACCACCGACTAAGAACCCGACGACCTTGAAGACGATAAACGTCAGCACCGCCGTCCAACAGATCACCCAGACCGCGGCTAAGAACTGCTCCCACAACTGGTGGAACGAGTGGCCAAAGAACCACCCGGCTACGTGAATGTTGCCGGGACCCTTGAAGTCGGCGCCGTGCACGCCGTACTCCACCATGCGCGGGTCGGCCAAGATACCGACTAACAGACCACCGGTCAGGCCGGCGAACCCGTGGGTGTAGACCACGCCGAGTGCGTCGTCGACCTTGGAGAAGGGGCGGCACCGCGAGAGGTACGTCCAGGCGATCCAGACGATGGAGGTGGCGATCACGCCGACGCAGATAGCTCCGACTCCGTTGACCCAGCCGGCGCTCGGAGTAATGGCTACCAAGCCGCAGATCATTCCGTTGACTGCTCCCAAGAACGTGGGTTTCTTCTGTTTCGAAGCAAACATGTCCCAGAACATCCAGGTGAGCACACCCGCGGCCGTGGCGACGTTGGTATTAAGGACGGCCGCGGCCATGTCGGCGCCCGCGTAGAACGGGTCGCCTCCGTTGAACCCGTTCCAGCCGAGCCAGAGAATTCCCGCTCCGACCGCTACCAGCATTAAGTTGCTCGGGAACGCGTTCTCTCGGTCCTGCCAGCGCCTCGGTCCCAAGACCCACGCGCCCACGAACGCAGCAACACCGGCGGAGAGGTGAATGACGTAGCCACCTGAGTAGTCAACGGCACCCTTCTGAGCCCAAAAGCCACCGCCCCACAGCAGACAGGCGTTCACGCAGTAGACCGTGGTGATCCATAGCGGCACGATGAGCAGCCAGGCCTTGAACTTGAGTCGCCCGACCAGGCCACCCAAGAAGAGCAGCGGTGTAATGGCGGCGAACACGAACTGGAAGTAAGCCAGCGTGGCGGTCGGGAAGTGGAACGGTATGTCGCTGTTTGCCCCCGACACCGCTTGACCCTGCTCGGAACTGGCGGTGGCCAGCGGCGTGAAGTGGCCGATGAATCCGCTCCAGAACGATCCCGTCGACCCGAAGTGCGAGATCGGACCGAAGGCCATGTTGTAGCCCCAGAGCATCCAGACGATCAGTGTCAGCGAGAAGCCCGCGAAACACATGAACATCGTGTTGACGATCCACTTCTTTCGAACGAGACCTCCGTACAGAACCGCCAACCCGGGCAGGCTCATCAACCCGACGAGCGTTGCGGCGGTGATCTGCCACGTGTTGTCCGCCGGGTTCAGCCATTTGGGATACGGAAGATATGCAGCTGCGTCGATCACGTCGACTCCCTTTCAACTCAAAGAGGGCCGCGCTGACCTCAAATGTTGAAATCAGTGTCGCAAGTCAGAATTTCAAAATCGTTAGCACTGTGTTTCGAGAATATGAACACGCCTTCTGATGAGGAATCTCTCAGGCGGTTAGGACGTGGGCAAGGTAACCGCCCCCGTGGGCTCGTGCAGGACGTAGTGATGCCCCCAGGAGCTCCACGACACGCTCACACTCGCCTTGGGATTGACCTCGACGAACGTCACCGGTAGCGGCTTTCCCGTCGCGGTGACGTAGAGCGTGCCCGCGAACTTTGGTGCCCCATCGAGGGGCGGCACGGTGCCCCGCAGCGCTCGCACTCGACGGCCTTTGTAGGTCATGACGCCGCTCTCCGAGATCGCGCCGGAAAAGCGAACCTGACCAAAGTCGGAGGCCAGCGTGGTGGCGTAGGCGATGGAACCGTACTCCGAGTCACTCGGCGTGACCGTCAACCACTCGTTGGCGTACGTGGCGGCGTCGGTGCTGGAGAGCTCGTAGATCGACGAGAGGCCCGAGGCGTTGGCTCGCACGTAGAGCGTCTGAAGGTGATCAAAGGCGATGACCTCCGACTCTCCTCCGCCCACCAAGGACACGAACTGCAGGCCTTGCGTGGCGCCGATGTCGTCGTTCGCCTCTTGGACGACGACACCCTTCTGCTTGACTTGCACGTTCTCGTGTACCCAGTGAGAAGAAGTGGCGTCGTGCAGCGCCTTGTTGAGAAGTTCGCGAGCCGACGAGCCCGAAGCCCCCGCACCGCCAGAGAGACTACCGAGAGCCCCGAGGAGAACGGCCCCGCCCACTACCAGACGTGAACCGCGGCGACGATCGGAGAAAGGCCTCATAGTGGACTCCTTCTACATCGCTGTCGGCGCTGCTCCAAGGGTAGTGCTGAGCGCTCGGCCGATTCGCTAGCGCAGCGAACGCTCCATCACCTGGGAGATGTCCATCACGGCGACATCGTCGCCGCGACCACTGGCCTTGACGGCGTCGTCCAACATGATCATGCAGAAAGGACACGCGGTCGAGATGATGTCGGCGCCGGTACCCAGAGCCTCTTCGGTTCGATCCATGTTGACGCGCTTGCCGATGGTCTCTTCCATCCACATTCGCGCGCCGCCCGCCCCGCAGCAGAAGCCCCGCTCGCGACAGCGTCCCATCTCCACCTTGGTGACGCCCGGTATGGCGTCCAGTACGTCACGAGGTTGGTCGAAGATGCGGTTGTGACGACCCAAATAACAGGGGTCGTGGTACGTGACCGTGCCTTGATAGGAGATGCCGGGCACCAGGCGACCGTTGGCCACCAGGTGACTCAAGAGTTCCGCGTGGTGAATCACTTCGTAGTTGCCGCCTAGCGCCGGGTACTCGTTCTTCATGGTGTTAAAGCAGTGCGGACAGCTGGCCACGATCTTCTTCGCCCCGGCCCCGTCAAGGGTGGCGATGTTGAGCTTGGCCATCTCCTGGAAGAGGTACTCATTGCCCATACGACGGGCCGGATCTCCGGTGCACGACTCACGGGGGCCGAGGACGCCGAAGGTGACGCCGGCGCGGTGCAGCATGCGCGCCACCGACTCGATCTGCTTTCGGCCGCGCTCGTCGAGCGCTCCCGCGCACCCGACCCAGTACAGGTACTCGACGTCGTCAGGGATGACGCCCTCAAAGACCGGGACTTCGAAGTCCAACGCTCCCAGCCACTCGGTTCGTTTGCTCGATCCCAGTCCCCAGGGGTCGCCCTGGTTCTCCAAGTTACGAAGCAACAGACCCGCCTCGGAGGGAAAGCGCGACTCCATCAGCACTTCGTAGCGTCGCATGTCGATGATGGCGTCGATGTGCTCGATGTCGACGGGGCACTGCTCCACGCAGGCTCCGCACGTGGTACAGGACCACAGCACGTCGGGATCGATGGTCGTGGGCACAAGGGTGGCCACGTCGCCGTCACTAGCGCCTGAGAGCAAGCGGTCGGCCGAGGCGAACATATTGTCGCGCAGCCCCATGATGAGCAGCTTCGGACTGAGGGGCTTACCCGTCGTCCAGGCCGGACAGACGCTCTGACAGCGCCCGCACTCGGTGCAGGTGGCCATATCCAGCATCTGCTTCCAGGTGAAGTCCTCGATGTGGCCGGCCCCGAAGACCGTATCTTCGGTGACTTCTTCCATATTCATGTTGGGCGTCTTGTCGAGCCCGCCCAATGCGCGAGGACGCCGCGAGGTGCCCACGTTGATCGGGGCTAAGAAGATGTGTAGGTGCTTGGAGTACGAGACGAAGACCATGAAGCCCGAGATGACCGCGATGTTAAGAAGCAGGAAGACCGCCTCCAACACGCTGTTCACGCCCACGCCGAGTGGCGCCAGCCAACTCGCGACCAGTTTCGAGGCAAAAGCCCACGAGGTGACGTGGCGTGCGTAGAACGCGGTCAGTCCGTTCGGTCCTGGGACGGTGTAGTGGCCAGGGGCGATGCGGGTGTAGGGGAAGTGACCCGTATTGATCTGCGCGCCGCGATACAGCAGCAGCGTGATGATGACCAGCGCGATCATCCCGAGCACCGCCCACGCCGCATCGGTGTGGCTGCCGTAGAAGCGGCTGGCGCGTTCCTTCTTGGCCGGCGCGTTCTTGATCCGGATAATCGTGAAGACGCAGAGTGACACCAGTACCGCCGTCGCGAAGAAGTCTTCGACGAAGGCCAACCAGCTCATCTGACCAATCCAGGGAATGTGGAAGTTTCGATCGAAGAGCGCACCGTACGCCTCGATGATCGTGGTGAGCAGAACCGTGAACCCCCACATGGTGAAGAAGTGGGCGAGACCGGGAACCGTCCACTTGAGCAACTTTCGCTGACCGGCGACTTCGACCAGTTCCGCGTCGGAGACCTTTCGAAAGCCGTTCCAACGCCTCGGCGCGGGCTGACCGCTGCGAATTAGTTTCGAGAGCCAGAAAAAGCGGCGACCGGCGATACCGAAACCGACGATCGTGATCGCCAGGCCAATCATGATGCGCGCAATCACGTTGTTTCCTTTATTGAGAGATCGGACACGACTACTTCTTAAAGTTCTCGGAGTAACGGCTCGGGGTCGGACCGCGTTGGCCGCGATACTTCGATCCGAGTCCCGACGAGCCATACGGGCGGTCGGCGGGGGTCGTCATTTGGAAAAAGCTGATCTGGCCAATCTTCATTCCGGGATAGAGCGTGATGGGCAGGTTGGCAACATTGGAGAGTTCCAGCGTGATGTGTCCGTCCCAGCCCGCGTCGATGAAACCGGCCGTCGAGTGAATAACAAGACCGAGGCGACCGAGGGAACTCTTACCGTCGAGACGACCGACAATGTCGTCGGGAATGGCGATGCGTTCGGTGGTCGAGCCGAGCATGAACTCGCCGGGGTGAAGGATCATCGGCGTCTCGGTACCTACGTCGATGAGTTCGGTCAAGTCCTCTTGCGCTTCGCGAACGTCGATCACCCGTTGAGAGTGATTGCGAAAAACTCGAAAATACTGATCGACGTGGACGTCGACCGACGACGGCTGTATGCACTCGTCGCCCAAGGGTTCAATGATTATTCGCCCCGCTTCGAGCGCCTCTTTTATGGACCGATCCGAGAGCACCATCAAGAGGTCACGATACTCGTTTCGCGAAATTCCTCCTGACGAGAGTCGTGATCGACAACCTCGTCCCTAGGACAACACGCGACGACGAAAGTTACGAAGGCCCAACCACAAGAACGCGGTGCAGAATCCGATCATGACCGGGTAGATCACGTACAGGTGCATGTGAGGCGCGTTAGTGAATGCCGCGCGCATGCCCTCATTCACGTAGACCAGCGGATTGATGAGTACCAGCGTTTGGAGCCAGTGAAAGCCACCGATCTTGACGGGCGCCAAGTGCGTCCACGGGTAATACGTACCGCCGAGAAAGGTGATCGGCAAGATGATGAAGCCGAACATCAGGCCGATGTTGCGCGGTTCGAACGACGTGCCGAGGATCAGTCCCAAACCAGCCATGGTGATGCACGCGAGGGGCACCAAAGTCAAGATGATGAGCCAGTGCAACGAGACGTCGGCCTTGACGCCGTTGGCGTGAACCACCGAGGCAATGGGAAAAACGATGGCGGCCGCGATGAGACCTTGCACCGCGCCCGACAGCACCTTCGAGATAGCGACTAGCCAGATCGGACAGGGCGCCTGCACTCGGTCCTCGATCTCGCGGGTAAACCCAAACTCCTGAGCCATGGTCAAGGCAATCGACTGCACGCCTTGGAACATGATCGAGATGCCCACCACGCCCGGCACCAATATCGTGGCGAAGGCCGAGGCGCCTCGCGCGCCGCCGCCGCCTACGGCCTGACCGATCTTGGGAAACACGAAGAGAAAGACGAAGCACAAAAGAAACGGCTGTATCAACGTGCGCAAGACGAACTCGCGAAACGTTTTGCGCAAGACAACCAAGTCACGGAGAATTAGCGCGCCGAGAGCGGTTCGACTGGCGTCGAAGGCCGACCTGGTCGGTGCGCTCTCGATAGTGGTCGTCGTCATACTTCGCGCAACTCCTTGCCGGTCAAATTGATAAACACCGTCTCGAGCGTCGGCTCAGCCACCGTGAGGTCGACGATCTCAATGCCGGCCGCCTCGGCCACGTTGACGACGCGCGGCACGAGACGCTCCGCGCCTTCGACCTGCACCGTGACCGTAGTGTCGACGACGCGAGTGCTCACAACATTGGCGATATCACGCTCAAGCGCGTGAGCGAGCGACTCGCCGTCCTTCGACACCTTGACGGTCACGATGGTGTCGGCCCCCGTGCTCTTCTTGAGGTTTGCCGGCGTATCGAGCGCCAGAATCCTGCCGTGGTCCATGATCGCCACGCGAGCGCAGAGGGCGTCGGCCTCTTCCATGTAGTGCGTCGTTAAGACGACGGTCTGACCCGTGGCGTTGAGCTCTCCCAGCATCTCCCAGAGAGCCAAACGACTCTGAGGATCCAGTCCCGCCGTCGGTTCGTCGAGAAAGAGCACCGAGGGTCGATGGAAAATCGCGCGCGCCACCATGAGACGTTGCGCCATGCCACCGGATAATGCGTAGACCGACGCTTTGGACCAGTTCGACAAGGAAAATCGCTCAAGCAACTCAGTGGCGCGTCGACGCGACTCCTTCGCGTTGATGCCGAAGAGTCGACCGTGGAAGTACAGGTTTTCAAAGACGGTGAGTTGGCGGTCCAGCGTGTTTTGCTGCGACACAATTCCTGACACTTGCTTCACTAACGCGGGATGCTTGCGCACATCTATCCCGGCGACGTAGGCAAATCCGGAGGTGGGCACGACGCGCGTTGTCAGGATGCCGGCAGTCGTGGTTTTGCCCGCGCCGTTGGGGCCGAGCAGTCCGAAGATCTCGCCCTGATACACGGTGAGGTTGAGACCGTCGACCGCGGGCACGTCCATGCCCGGGTACGACTTGGTCAGATTCTCCGTCCGTATGACTTCGTCGTCGTTGATGGTCATCAAACTTTCTCTGTTCGCATTGCGATTAACACTAGAGGGCTCCCTACCACGGCATTTCTTTCGAATCGCCGCCTAATTGAATGCAGGTACGGCCCCTCTATACAGTGGCTCAATGAGTAAAGGCATCCCCGCAGCGGCGAAGCACACACTCAAGACCGAGTGGCTCCTTGGATCAAGTTCGGGACTGATTGCCCTAGCCGCGCTCGGACTGGGACGGGCCTTCGGCAAGATTCAACGCTCCTCTCTCCACCAGAAGCTCTACGCCTGGGCGGCTGCCATCGTCTTGATCATCTTCGGGGCGTACGCCATCATCCATCTCTCGCGCGCGATCGGCCGACTGATTACGAGGCGGACCAATCCAGGCGCAGGGGCGACGATCCGGCTGGTGACCTACGGCCTGGGCTACTTGGTCTTGATACTTGCTCTGCTCGCCGTGCTCGGAGTGTCGCTTGATCACCTATTAATAGGCGCAGGCGTTGCGGGCATCATCCTCGGCGTCGCGGCTCAGCAGAGTTTGGGGAACGTCTTTGCCGCGATCGTGATGCTCTTTGCGCGACCGTTTGTCGTAGGCGACGTTATTCGTATCCGCTCCGGCGTCACTGGCGTTCTCGATGTCAAAGTCCTCGGTATCGGTCTGACGTACGTCACGGTAATGACAGATGACGGCATCTTGAGAGTTCCCAACTCGATCATGCTTGGAGCTGGCATAGGTCATCTGAAACCGGGAGTGACCCCGGTCCCCTCACCACCGCCTTGGTCGTCATCGCCAACTCCCGAAAGTCCTTCCCCGTCGTCACCTCCGACCGGCGCCCCTTCTTCTAGCGCGACGCAGAAGGCCACTGGCCAGGACTCGTCTGAAACAGGAATGCCGCCCGGCACACCGACCTTGTAGCGCCCGAGGCCCGAGCGACCATTGGGAAGGATGAAGCGAAGACCGCAAGGGGTCCATCGATGTTTCGAGTTTCGATGTGACGGAGAAAGTCACTTTGAAGTGATTAATTGGAGATCGGCCAACACAGCAAGGTTGCGACAAATAACTAGACTCACTGGGTCGTAGAAGAAATTGCGGGCGTAGTTCAGCGGCAGAACATCAGCTTCCCAAGCTGAGAACGCGAGTTCGATTCTCGTCGCCCGCTCCAACTGGGCTGGTCCCACGGCGGTGCGCTGACGCTGATCAGGTGATCCTCGCCCACTGATCCCCTTGTGAATTGGGGTCGATGTCTCATCTCCAAAAAGTCTTGGATCTGTAAAGAGGTTCTCTGGAGATTCGCGGGCCGTCGCTGTTACGTTTCTGGGGTGACTTCCCCCGCGCCGTACGCGCAGCGTCTAGCCACCGCGCGCTTGCTACACCGTTTCAACTTCGGCCCCAAACCAGGCCAGTTCGTCGAACTTCTCGATCGCGGTCTCGGCGCCACGCAAACTGCCGTGCTTCAACGAGGTCGCGTCGACCCCGGACTCAACTCAATCGGACCTCTCGATCTGCCGAATCTCGGTCAGATACCGCAGGGATCCTCGCCGCAAGTCACCGCGTTCTGGAACGAGGTCTACGCCGACCAAATGAAGTCCATCATGTGGTGGCTCGACTGCATGTATGCCAGCGACTATCCCCTGACCGAGCGCATGACCTGGTTCTGGCACGGGCACTGGGCGACGTCGGTCGAGAAAGTGATCTTTGCCAACGCCATGGTGAAACAGAACAACACTCTCCGTAGGCATTCGCTTGGTAACTTTCGCGACATGGCCCGAGCCATGGTCATCGACGGGGCGTTCCAGTACTGGCTGGACAACGAGGAAAACTACCTGTCGTCACCGAATGAGAATCTGGCGCGCGAACTCATGGAGTTGATGACTCTTGGTGTAAACAAGTTCACTCAAGACGATGTGCGGGCAGCGGCCCGCGCACTCACGGGCTACTCGGTGAACCTTGAAACGGGTGCCGTGGGATTCAAGTCCTCGCAGCACTACGCAAAGCCCCTCACGATTCTGGGAACGCGCGCGTCACTCAATGCCGAGACTTTGGCCGAGCTCTTGGTCTCGAAGCCAGAAAATGCAAAATTTATTACTGACCGACTGTGGTTCCGATTCGTCTCGGGCACGTCCTCCCCGCCACCGTCACTTCAGGAGAGTTTTGCGAGTCGTGACATCGCTGCGCTCGTGGACGCGCTGGTCGCTTGCTCGGCGTGGACTAATCCGGCCAACGCACTGGTCAAGGCCCCTGTCGAGTGGTTCGTCGGCGCGTGTCGGGCATTGCAGGTGAGACCGTCGTCACTCAATGCGGCAACAACGCAGTGGGAACTCTCCCAGATGGGTCAAGTGCCATTCTTCCCTCCGAACGTTGGTGGGTGGCCCTTTGGTCAAGCGTGGCTCAGTGGAGTCGCGTTTCAGTACCGATACGACTTGGCCCAGGGCATCGTGACGTTGGGTGATCTCACGCCCCTCAAGGTTCCTCGGTCAAAAATGGTGCAAGCTTGTGCTGACTGGCTGGGCGTGGCCCGGTGGTCGAAGCGAACAGCGAACGATCTCGAGGTCGCAAGCAGTAACCCGTCCGATCTCGCCATCGCGGCACTGTTGTCGCCCGAGTACGTGGTGAGCGCATGATTACCTGCGAGTTCGATCGGCGCCGCTTTTTCCAGTGGACGGGGGCGATCTCCTTCGGGGCCATGGCCACTCAACTGTCGCTCGAGGACTTGGCCGGTGCCGCCGCTTCATCACCCCTAGCTCCCTCCACCCCCATCCTCGTGCTGGTAACGCTCTACGGAGGAAACGACGGGCTCAACACCGTGGTCCCGTTCACAGACTCGACGTATCAAAGCGTGCGATCAAATATCGCCCTCTCGGGGACTCAGGTTTTGCCCTTCTCCGACACCCTCGGGTTCAACGCGTCCATGCCGTCCATCAGCGCTCTCTACGCGAAGAACAACGTCGCCATCGTTCAAGGGACGAGCTACCCCGATCCCAGCCTGTCGCACTTTGAGTCGATGGCCATTTGGCAGACAGCCTCGCTGTCGGAGGTGGCGTCTGGCTGGATCGGTCGATGGCTCGACCTCCAGCCGCATAACCCCTTCGACGCCATCGGAGTCGGATCGACGATTCCTGCTTCCATGATCGGACAGAGAACCGTCGCCTCCATGGTCGACGTCGGCGGCATTCAAACTCCCTACGGGACCATCGCGAACTTGCTGCCCCCTCTCGGAGTTCCCTCATCATCGGACGCTGCGTTGGAAGCGTCGGCGGCGACCTCGATCGCCGACTTTTACGCCACGTCCAAGGTTCTGGCCCCCCTCGTTCCCCCTTCGCCCACCGGGTCCAACATGGCCCAAGACTTGTCGCTGGTAGCAGCGATGATCAACGCCAACGTGCCGACTCGCGTGTGGGAAGTGAATCTCAGTTCTTTCGATACTCACAGCGGTGAACAAGAAGATCAGAATGCGCTTTTGGCAGAGGTGGACGGGGCGATTGGCTCATTTATGACGGCCATCGCCACCGGTACTCGAGCCAACGACGTAACGCTGATGGTCTACTCGGAGTTCGGTCGAAGGGTGATGTCCAACGGGTGCGATGGCACCGACCATGGCACTGCCGCTCCGGTGTTACTGATTGGCAACTCCGTCAAGGGCGGCCTATACGGAGAACAGCCCTCGCTCACCGCGCTCGACGAAAACGGAAATCTGCAAGTCACGACCGATTTCCGCAGCGTCTACGGGGGCCTCTTGCACGACGTGCTGGCGACACCCGCGGGCGACGTCATCCCGGGGTGGAGTACCGCGCTCTCAGTTCACTGAGTCGCCATAGGTCAGCTAAGTCACGCCTGGGTTCAGGGGTAACAACTTCCCTTTATCGTGACAATGGCTTGAGCGCGACCTCGATGCTGGTCGCTCGCTCTCGCAATTTCGGAGCTCCCAAATTCAATTATTGGGCCGTCGCAAGGGCAACCACCACAGGCGCCTCGCGAACCGAAAGATCAACATCCCCGCTGAAATATCAACGCCTTAAAAAGAGCCCCCCACTCGTAGACGACGCTGTACATCCACGCTCTTAAGCCACCCGGACTGACAGGGTCAAAGAGGTATGTCCCGTGATAGCAGCGGTTCAAGCGAATGCGAGCTCGAGTGGTCTGGGGCACGCTGGTAACCACAATGATTTGCCGCCAGTGGTGCTCGCGCGCAATTTTGGCCACGGCTCGTGCCTCCCCCTGGGTAGTGAGGGGATCGGGGACGAAGCAGAAAATTTTTGCTACTGGAGGCGGCGGAGGGCACGAAGCCAAATGAGTAACTGATATCACGAGGTTTGGCGCGTATCCGGCCCGGGCAAGCGCGAGTCCCTTCCGCACGCGGTAGCCCGATCCTCCGAGAACCACAATGGCGTTGGAGTGTCTGGGCGCGTTGGTGCTAGGCCAGACAAACAGGACCGCCGTAAGCACCACGATTCCCAAAACCAATACAGCGAAGGTCGCGAAGCTCCGGCACGGCAGTCGATGGTTCTGGATCGACCTCATTGAGCTGATGGCTTGACTCTGTCGACGCAAGTGCAAGGACGCGAGCAAGCGTCTGTCGCGACCGCAACGCTTGTCACATCCCTTTCACCTGAGCCGAACCCTATCCGGATCTTCTGAAAAATGAGAAAGGAATGTCTCCTCATCCGTCCCCGCTTTCGTGGTTTCCCGACTGCCACGCAGAGGCGCCCACATGAGGAGTAGAAAAAGAGGGAAAGCACCATCGATGCTTGAAAATACGGCCAAAGGCACTTCCGAGAAACATTCAACGATCACCATCGCCAGAAGTGGGAGAAGAAGCATACATGTGTATGTCTTCGACCCATGTCGAGGAATTAAAATAAGGAAGAGCGTCAACATGACAGCTGCCGCGACGCCGAACTCTAGCGAATCGTTCAACCATTGATTCTGCGGGTCAAGGATCTGTCCCGGTGGAGCGTAGGGACCGAAGACCAATGGCACCAAACGTGGGAAGAATAACGGACCGTATCCGAAGATCGGAACGTGGTGTAGGTAAGGGATTAAGTCACGCCATATTACGTCCCGCCCCGAAAGGACATCTGTGTTGACTTGCCGCTGCACGTCAATAAGACGCCAACCGCCGGCAGCGGCGATGGCGAACAGGAGCAGCGCCCTAATTCGATCCGACAGTCTTAGTCCAGGCCCAAACACCCAAAGCGCGAACAGTCCGACTCCCAGCGCGATGATACTGGTTCGTGAATCGCTCGCTAAGACGGTGAGAAGAGCAACCACTCTCGTGAGCCAAGACATTTTCCCCGGCTGAGCAACAAATGCAACGAGCGTCACCAAGGCCGCTAAAAATCCCAATGGGTCCGGCCCTGACGCTAACCCTTGAAGCCGATAGCCGTGAATCGAGAATCCCAAATGGAGAGAGGAGGCGGCTGCGGATTGCACTGGCACTAGATTCGCGTATTGAACAATCCATCCAAGAATGAGTAGTGTGCACAATCCAGGAAGAACGCCTGTAACCGCATATCGAATGTCTTTCGCGGATAAACCGTTCACTTGACCCCGGGCAGCAGCCGCTAATACCAATAGGGCTGCGGATGGAATCACATGGAGCAAAGTATTAATTCCCGCATTTCGCTCGACCGAGATCGCTTCCCAAACAACGAGGAGCGCGAGCAACCCAATCAACGCGTCAGCCCGATTGCTTTGCTCGTCCGAAGGCAATCTCAACACGGCCAAAACTCCGATTAGAGGGATGAGGGTAAGTGTGACTCCCCTCGTTGTGGAACCGGCCGGCAGAAACTTGTTCACCGTTGTGAGTGGAGACCAAGCAATGAACGTAACAATCCCGAACCACGTCGCTCTACGCCACCGGCGCCTGGCTTCGATTGCCGCTGCGTTGACAACTGTCACGGGACTATTAGCGCCCGAACGAATTACACTTCGCGACGGCCGGACGAAAGCGAGAGCGTTATTCACGTCCCATCCCCAATTCCGTCGGTCCCGCTGACGGCTCAATCAGACATTGCGGGTTTGCCTTGTATATCCAAAAACAGGATGCTAACAAAACCAGCGCGGCGGCGATCGATGCCAGAATCGGTCCCGCCGCGCCGAAGGTTTTGGAAAGCACGTACGACAAAGCCTCATTCGGGATAATTAGCCCAAAAACGAGAACCGCAATTTTTGGCGCGGTACGCGTGGCGCTCAAAAGTGGCAAGGTCACCGCTTGCACGGCCGCCAAGAGGCCGAGTACTGCAACAGACAAATATAGGCCCATGGGTCTCGCGACTTTGTGAGCAGAAAGAGCGATTGCAGCCCGGGGGCCAGCGACCACGAAGATAACGCCCAATACAGCCGTTCCCGCGATTGTGAGCAGCAACTCTTTTCGATACAGAGCAAGAATGCGGGGAATGTTGCCGGCTGCTCTCAGACGCGCAAAATTTGACCAATACAACGGACCCAGGGCGGCGGGCAACGTTACTACGAGGATGCCTAGTCGGCTGGCCAGTCCGTACGCTGCTACCGCGGCGGGCCCCTTACTGACGCTGAGGACGATGGGGTCTAGCCCCGTCGAAAAGAGTGGCGGGGCTGCAACCCCCATCATCACCAAGAGGTCCCGTAGTCGAAGTTGCCGGATAGTTCGATCCTCACGCGCGTCAACATGCGTTACTCCTTTGTCCTGACGCGACTCGATTGACCGCACATGACGTCGGCCCAAAATGTGTCCAATCCAGAATGGTGCGCAAGCCGCGATCGCGGGCGCCAAGACAAAAGCGAAAAGACCCAGATGTAGAGCCCACCCGAGAGCCGTCGCGGCGAGGGACAAAAGGGCCGCCATCGCCGGAAAGCTTTGGGTAAGAGCCACCTTCCTCTCAGCGTTCAACACGCCGAGATAAACGGCTCCGGGAGCTGCCGTCGCCAATAACAACAAGCTGGCGCAAATCGCCTCCGTCAAGGCCAAAGGACCGCTCACCCCACCCGCGTGAAGTAGCTGCGACCAGGGCAGGGCGGCAGACAGCACTATGCCCGCCAGCACTATAAGAAGTGATAACTGCTTCGACCTACGTCGCATCTCGGAAACGCTCTGCAGCGCGCCAGCGAAGTCATCACGGCCAAGATCTTCGGACACCGAAATCTGGGTGAGATGCGCCACGCTCAAGGTGATGATCACAATCCATGCCTGAAGAGAAGTGATCGCGAGCGCGACACCGTAGCCCCGAGATCCAATGGCTGAGATAACCAATGGGATCCTCGCGAGGCTGGTTAGAAAAACTATCGCCTGCGTAATGGCGTAACTACTAACGATGTGGATATGGATTTTTTGTTTCCGTATCCTTTGAGCGACTCGGGTGAGGTGGCTCCTGGCGCCTGAATTTATGGATTTTATGGGTTCTGTCACGCACTCGCACCAAGCATGAAAGTCCTCTTCATCCCTTCAGAATCGAAAATTCCAACGATGAGGACAGTTCTTTAGAAACGACGCTTTGAGAGTTCAGAGAAGTGTAGTAATCGCGTGCGATTCGTCCTAGTTCAGCAGCGGTATCTGGATCGGCGACACGGTTTAGCACTTTGACCAGGCCCTCCAAATCATCTGGATCGAGTACCGGCAGATTCGGTGCTTGATACTCGGGTAATCCACCGACACGCGAAACAATCGGAACGACGCCAATTTGCGCACTAAGTATTTGTATTCCGCTCTGCGAAGCTTCCGAGTACACGCAAAGACTTCCTTTAAATCCGGAGAACTGCCCAGCTCGAATATCGCTGTAGCGATAAACCTCTTGGCGCCACTCGACTGCGGGCCTGCCATGCTCGTCAACCACCGAAGATAGGGACCCGTGCGAATGCCCGGAGCCCCAGACGATTAGGCGATCGCCTCGATAGTGGGAGCCGGTGACGTGAGCTTCCCATGCACGCAAGACATGATCGACGTTCTTGTATGGCGCAATGCGTCCCATTAAGACAAAATCGCGTCGTTCATCTCTCGTTCGCAATCTAGGAACGTCCTCCTCGAGCAGATCGCTTACGAGCTTGATTCGATGGACTTCGGCCGAGCGACGATTCCACCGGACCGAGCCGATCTCCCGGGCCACGTGTTCACTGAATGTCAGGATGTGGCTGGGCCCTCGCCGACTCGTTGCCCGGACCACTTTTCGCAATCCGTGAAATTCGTGAGTTTGATCGTGGGGTTGAGCGTCGTGAACTACCAACCAGTCTGGACGCATTCGTTTCACGAGGAGCGCAAAGGCGGGATCAGTGACCTCGTCGGCAATGACAATCTCCGGCTGAAAGCGACGATAAATGAGTTCTGCTTCAATGAACGAGGCCGCCCAACGGGGGTCATATGGTCTCCTTGGGCAGACGAGCTCTTCGACCAGTGCTGGCGCTGGCTCGGGATGCTTTTCGGTAGTAATTACATAGACCTCATGGCCCTCGATCGTAAGCCCTCGTCCGTAAATATTGGCGAGGGTGCGGTGCCAAGGCGCGAGCCACAATACTCTCATGTCGTCAGACCAAGATCGATGCCCGCCGACTTAATCACTCTGCGATTCACTGACACTCGCGGAGATTCACTGAAGCTACGCCCAAGGCACAGTACGTCGCGAAGGCTCTTTTTCGGCGCTGCATCATCCTCCTCGCCTACCTCGCGGTCCCTCGGCCCCAGAGGCCCCGTTGAGAGATTGCTTCGTTGCATACAAGAGCCGTGCCCTCTCTCGAACGTATTTGGACGTTTCCGTAATGCCTGCTAGGAGCTGCGATCCAACATCTCTAGAACGGCGGCGGCTTCCTCAACGCTAGCCAATCGACCACGCGAAGGCCCGAGAAACTCGCTCAATTGCAAGAGCGCAGCGCTCTGAAGATTGGAGCATCGAGGCTGGTGATAACCGAGCCAAGAGGGTCCCGCCGCACCGCTCGCACTTAGTTTTCTCCATTGTTTCTCTCCCTTCGATCGGTGAAAAACTACGGATAGGGCTCCAGGTGGCACCCAAACACTACCGAGGCGACTCTCAACACGCATGCCTGGTGGCAAGGGATCCGTCCAACTCAACCGGATCGACGCCGTTCCCCCGGCAAACTCCAGATTGAGCCTGGCGTTTCGTGCCACTGTGACGGAGGTTTCGTCGGTACTCTCCACACAAAGAGTCGCGGGACCAAAGATCCATGTCAGCAGATCGAGAATATGTATACCCGTATCGAGAATTACTCCAACCCCTCCGGTGTCTCGCCGGAATGAAAGTTGAGAAACGATCGGCCAAGTGTAGGGTCCTCCCTCGGAGTATTGAATCCTGAAGTCGCTGACGTCGATCAAGGCACCCAGATTGCTGCGCAAAAAGGACGAGGTGTCGAACTGGCGACGAAGCATTCCGACTGAGATGCGCCGACGTTCTGGTCTCTCCATCAACGAGCTTGTGGCGACGTACCCTTCGGCGAGCGGCTTCTCGCAAAATACTTCCATCCCATAGGTCAGGGCTTCCAGAATGACTTCTACGTGCGACGCGGGAGGGCTAAGCACTAACACGCCATTCACGTTGCTTTCAATTGCGTCCGACAAGGTTCGGCAAGGCTGAGCAGTTTCAAACCATTTGGACGCCCGTAATCGCATCGACGCGTCCGGGTCCACAACGGCGACGATCTCCAATGAACCGCTTCGACGTAGCCGGTCGATCGCTGATTTGTGAACGAACTCCAGAGCCGCTCCGCACCCGATTATTGCTACCCGACTCATGAATTGTGCCGCTCCATGCCCAAATATTCAAGATGCCCGCTCGAGGACAGCCAGGAAACTGTCTTCAAAAGAGCCTGGTCTTTGTCAATTGGCGGGGGGCAATAGTTCCCCCTCAATTGGGGGTTGGGCTCCGCCCACCTGCAAAATACGTCGACATCCGAAGCCGTGAACCTTCCAGTGTCAACCACTGTCGGGCCTAAAACATTTACCTCATTGAGCGTTTGGGCTCCGGGCACTGGTGGAGGTGTAGGGGGTCGCAGTATCGCCTTCACCGCGTCCACCACCTGGTCTGGGAGTAACGAAAATATGGCTTTGGAGCGGCGCGCTACCCGAGGGTGATTAAGTAGAAGTTCAAAGAGGAGTTTCGAGGGAGGCGCTGCGCGTAGATTGCGAGCCACAACGACGGCCGACTGTGAGACTTCGAGTGCGGCGGCTAACGAGAAGAAGTAGTCCTCCCAACTTGACCACCAAGAATCCGCAAAATAATACGATCCGCCTGATTCCTTGCTCAATGCCCATCCGAGCATGTTGGCAGCCAGGTTCTCACTGAAGGCGAGATTGGGGGCAGAGGCTTGGTTGGAATCGCTGGAAGGAGCAACGGCCGCGGAGTTTCCGATTTCCGTCACGTGCCTGATTGTCCAGGAAGAGCGCGGGCCCCATATCAGGCCCGGTCGAATCACCGCTAACTCCGTCTCCGTTAACCGCCCAAGCAGGACCTCCTCGGCTCGCAACTTTTGGCGTCCGTAATACGTAGGAGGTCTGTTCAGACTGTGCGTGGTTCGCTTTACGCATTGCGCAGTCGCTGAACTCGTGTATACCAGACGGCTAACACCAGCCTTCTTGCAGGACTGAGCCAACTGTAATGCCGACGCTGGAATCTCCGATGCTGGGCCAACGCTCACATCAATTACTGCGTCGCACATTGAAAGGGCATCAGCGAGTAGATCGGTCCGACCATCCGTGACCACTACCGATTCGGACAGGCCAAGTACGCGGGGAAGAGATCGAGGATAACGAACGACCGCTAAGGCCTCGCAGTCGGGCGCCTCGCTAATTGCCTTGAGTAGCGTTGTCCCCATGAATCCGCCGGCGCCGACTACTGCAACGCGACTCAATAGCCGACGACCGATGCTCTCATCATCGCCTGACATTAGCCGAGGCGCGGCGAAAGACGATCTCTAGCATCAGTTCGCGCCGCGACCTTTTGGCTTACCATTAGAGTGTCTCTTGACCGTGGAACTGCCGCCAAACGAGCCAAGTTTCATCATTTCGCGATCGAAAGTTCTGAACTTTTTAGGTTCAATGGCGAGTGGAAAATAGGCTTTACTGGCCTACGGCGTCGTGGTCGTAGTTGTTGTCGTGGTCGTCCCCCCAGTGTCATTGGCTGGCATGAGGCCGAGTGCAATCCCCAAGACTGGCGACAGCGAAGCTGCAAAAGTTGACGTCAGGTGATACGGGTCCTCGTATACCTCATACTTCCCTATGACTTCGGGGCATTCCGCCGTAGTGCATAGCCACGGAATGACATTCACGTATCTCGCGTGAACCTGATCCGCAACTTGCTGCATTGTGCGGATCACAAAAGGAAATACCTCTTCTGGCTCGGGAGCAGCACAGGCTTGTACGTCCGATTCATGTCTCGCCAAGCAAGGCGCGCCAGCCTGCAACCAGTTGAGATTGTACGGACCAGGCCCCAGCAGCACCAGGTGCCTTCCTGGCGACTGTATTTCATCGAAGAGTTTTACAAGTCCCGCGCGATAGATAGCTTGAGTCGAAACAGTGTTGTTCTCATACCCCACAACTATCACTGTTGTCGGCTTAAACCCATTGATCCACTTGATCGCCGCCTCCGTCCACTGGTCACACGTTTTTCCAGAAGGAACGGCGCCAGGAAGACCATTCAGACCTAGGGATGAGGCCGTAAGTGTGACGTAGCAACCTGCGTGAAAAACCAGACCGAATTGGGCACCGTCTTGTTGTGCGATGGAGGCAACAGCTGTCGACCACTGCCAGGCATGTGAGTCGCCGATTAGAACAATGCGGGAGGTCGCCGAACTTGAGCCATACACAAAGGGTTCATACAACGGACTCAATCCGGGAATGCCCAACGATCCCGGCACTCCGCCGGGAGGAATTTCAAGATCGGTGGGGGCTTGAGTAAGTGTTGGTGTGAGGTCTGTCGGTAACGTCTTTAGACGAGCGGATGACGCCACAGCCGCCAACTCAATCGAGCACGCCTTCGAGGGGCATCCGCTGTCGACTCCAGGCTCCGCGTACGTTGCCGCGTTGGTACTAGATGTCGCTGCGGTAGACGGAGATGATGACAAACCATACGCCACCAAAGTCGCGATTATGATGGGGGCTGCACCAATCAGCATCCTTCGCCGTCGATCCGATTGCGTCATCATTGTCTCTTCCAATTTCCGTCGGACCTTAACAGATTCTGTGTGCCGTGCCCAGTCCCCGTAAGGCACTCCTCTGACTCATTATCTGCGAACCTGCTCAGACGCAGTGGACGATTTAGGATGCCCGTCCGTTTTCCTTGGATTACAGTGCCACAAATGGAGTTGGATGACTCTCAAATATTGCTGCGCTACCACACAACGTACGGATTGCCGACGGGTACGGTAACAATTGAAGACGTCAACTTCCACTTGGAACTAGAGAAGCGCCTAACGGCGAAGCTTCTGGAAAGTTCACCCGCGGACCGACGCTCCATATTCGAACAGTGTTATTCCGAGCTTTATGAAAAGTTGCCCTGGCTCGCAGGAGCGGGAAAGGACTCGGAGGGCGATCGCTGGATCGCACTGCTGATACCGGGCTGTCGAGTCTACGAGGTGGGCTCGGGCTCAGGAAATCTTTCTAGGAGACTCGCAAAGGCGGGATTTCGTGTGAACGCGACGGACATCACCACACTTCGAGGCGGTGACCGAACGGACACCGATGGAGTCACATGGTCGGTCACTGATGGAGTTCGACTCTCAGAATACGTAGCGGGTGAAACCTTTGATGCTGTAATCAGTGACCAAGTGGTTGAACACCTGCATCCCGATGACGCTCCAACGCATTTTTCTGAGGCTTTTGTAATCTTGCGACCCGGGGGGCGATATGTCGTGCGCATTCCCCATTCTTATACCGGACCACATGATGTAAGTCGTATCTTCGGCTATTCGTCCCCCATTGGAATGCATCTACATGAGTACACGAACAGAGAGATCTTGGTCATTGCCAAGCGCGCCGGCTTCGTCCGCATCCGAGCTGCTACCGCTATCCCTCAACCTCTGGTACCTCGGTTCGGTCCGATCTTTTCGCATTGGCTAGTCCTGAAATATTTCGAGGTGCTCGAGGTTGTCTTAGGCGTCTTCCCGTTGAGCGCAAAACAGAAAGTGACGCGGCACTTACCAGGAGCTCTATTACCACGGATATTTCTCGTGTTAACGAAGCCTGAGTAACTCGCTCGCTGCGGATTCGGCCGCGATCGCGTGAGTCCGTGAAGTTGTTAGCAGCTAGTGGACAACGATCCATTGACAGTCCTCGAGACCGACAGAACTCCGACGTCAGATGACTTCGTAGCCGCGACGCCACCAGCGATATTCCGAACCGGCGCCGATCGTCTAATGCTGGTCGCCCAGACCAGCGCCAGTGACACGCCAAATTTCTGTGATTCGCTCGGTGTACTGCCCAATTTGAAGGTGATCTTCCCAAGTGTTGCGGCCTGCTCGAGAAAGATTCTCGCGCAGCTGATCGTCAGCGCAAATGTCTCGAATGGCTTGTGCCAACGCGTCAATATCTCCCGGGGACACTAGTAGTCCACTTTTTCGATCTATCACTATTTCGGGAATTGCCCCGACTGATGACGAAATAACTGCCAACCCAAACGAGAAAGCTTCCACAATGGCCATCGGCAGTCCCTCGGCATGGGATGGCAGGATGAGAACATCGTTAGATTCCAACAGACCACGGATGCCCCACGAATCCAGCCATCCTGAAAAGGTAACGTGATGAAGAATGCCAAGACTTTGAGCGAGCTTCTCCGCACCGTCGATGTCACCGTCTCCGGCCATCGTGAGAGACCAGTCAACGTCGAGCCCCACTCGTGATAGAGCAGTTAGGAGTTCAGGTACACCCTTCCTTTCGCCAAGTCGTCCCAAAAAGAGCAGGCGGACACAGTCTCGATCTGAAAGAGGGCGTTGTTGAAGCTCAAAATCTACTGGTCCGGGCGAGGCGTTATATAGAACAGTGACGCGTTGCCGGGGCACCCGTAATTCGTCAACCACAAACGACTCCCATACCCGCCCGAGAACGATCACATGATCTGCCTTGAGAAAGGTTGTGCGAGCCGCGCGCTTGAGCAGTGGAGGTAGCCCGCGATAAAACTCCTCATATTCGCAAGTGTGGAGATGCAATACGACGGGGAGGCGAAGAATTCGGCATATCCAGGCAATGACCCCCTTCCGAATTGTGCTGCCCCGATAAGACATATTTATGTGGACCACGTCGACCGTTTTTCGCGTCTTCGCGACGACAAGCAATGCGCAAGATCGAAGCAACGGTCCCAGACTGAAAATCGGTCGTGAACTTCTTCCGCGGGAGTCAATGTGATGTACTTCGACCCGTTGTGGATCCAAGAGCGCAAGAACGTAGGACATGAGTCTGCCGATTCCCCCGCTCGCATCCAAAGGTGGGCTCACGAGAATAACCCGTAGCGGGGCCGAATTCCGGCCTCTCGATTTCACGGGACTCGCGGGGTGAGGCGTTCGTCCGACGGTGGTGAGATCCTAGGCTCGCGGGATTGACGTCTGTCGACGCGCTTACGTTCCACCGACGCGTCGATCACTGGTCATTGCGATGTTGAATCGCGGCCCTCAAAAATCGCGCGTTACCAAAGAGATACCGACGCCACAGCCTCTTGGGCTCGCTGGAAAGTCGATGAATCCACTCGAACCCAGCGCGCTGCATCCATATAGGCGCTTCTCTTTTGTTTCCCGCTATGAAATCGAACGCCGCTCCGACGGCAACGAACACCAGAGGGATCTGGCGAGCTAGTCTTGCCACCTCAAAGTCCTGCTTCGGCGTCCCGAGCCCCACCCACACGATTTGGGCACCGGACATGGTCAATCGCTGGATCTGATCTTCGCATTCGCGCTCGGTGAGATCTCGGAAAGGCGGACTTTCGCTGCCGACAATCTGTGCCCCGGGGTAGCGCTCGCGAAGTTTATTGGATAATGCCTCGAGAACGTCCGGCGTCGAGCCCAGCAAGTAATGACGAAGCCGCCTGTCATTACCTTCACCTACAACGTTAAGGAACAAATCTGTGCCGCGCACTCTCGCTTGGAGGGCGTGCTGACGACGATGGAGTAGTTGATTCGCCCACACGATCGACATGCCATCGGCCAAATTCAGGGCGCTTCGTTTCAGAATCTGGCGATAGTCGGAGCTCTTGTCTGCCAGGGCCAGGGTGTACGCGTTGCAAAGATGCACGTCCATCGGGCTGGCGGGACCATTCAAACCGTTCTCGACTAGCAGAGCACAAGCCTCTTTCGACGTAAGTGAACTGATTGGCACGCCGGCACAACTCAATGTTTCTCTGGTCGTCACCATGGCGCAAACCTGCGCGGCGATCTTCTGAAACGCACTTGAGATTTCGGCAAGGCCCAGAGCGTACCTGACTAGATGCCCTGAAGCGCAAGACGAGTCGGGGAAAGTTAGACACGGGGCGCTTGAGATGGAAGTTACTGACGTGGAAGTCTGAAGCCGGAATTGCCAGAAAATGAAGAAAGATAAAAACTCCTGGTGCGGGCAGCCCGAGTCGCTAACTTGGCCCGTGGCGTTTGCCTTAAAGCCGTTCCGGAATCTCGCTGGCACTCTTGACGACGCGTGCTTAGCGGCTTACGCTACCGACCACCCCCCTTCCTTGACCTAAAGGTCTGCTATGACAACTGTTCCAAAGGATGCACGCATCTTCGTCGCTGGTCACACGGGACTGGTTGGCTCCGCACTCGTCCGGAAATTACAATCAGACAATTACGCAAACGTTCTCGTGGCCGGGCGAGATCAACTTGATCTACGTGATCAAGCCGCGGTGAACTACTGGTTTCGCGCCAATCGGCCGGAGTACGTATTCCTGGTAGCGGGCACTGTTGGCGGGATATTAGCTAACTCCACTCGACCCGCCGAATTCCTATACGACAACATGATGATCCACGCCACGGTTGTGCATGCCGCCTATCTATATAGGACAACAAAACTTCTTTACTTAGGTAGCTCTTGCATTTATCCGCGTGACTCTGATCAGCCGATCACCGAGGATCAGTTGCTCACAGGCCCCCTAGAGCCAACCAACGAGTATTACGCAATTGCAAAAATCGCAGGAATCAAGTTGTGCCAGAGCTACCGTTCCCAGCACGGATGTAACTTCATCTCCGCAATGCCAACGAATCTTTACGGCCCGAACGACAACTTCGACTTAACAAGTGGCCACGTACTGCCGGCCCTAATGCGAAAATTCCATGACGCGAAGGTGAACGGGATAGATCAGGTCGAGGTATGGGGCTCTGGCATGCCCATGCGTGAGTTTCTCCACGTCGATGACCTGGCGGAGGCCTGTCATTTTCTGATGCGAAACTACTCTGAGCCTGCTCATTTGAATATCGGAACCGGTATCGACATTACGATTCGAGAGTTGGGAGAGACGCTGCGTGATGTCATTCATCCCCAAGCCGAGCTCGTCTTCGATAGTTCGAAACCCGATGGGATGCCCCGAAAAGTACTTGACGTAACCAAAATCAATTCACTCGGATGGAAAGCTCAGATTGAGTTCAGAGAGGGCGTGCAGTCCACTTACGACTGGTACTTGGACCAGAGCCCCGAGAAAATCAGGGGCGTAAAAATCCCGGCCACAGTAGATTGAGTCCCAAGTTCCTCTTGTTGCCAACTCAACGCCGAATTTTCGCTGTGTCGAAAAACTATAGGAGGATGAATCACACCTCGTTTGTCAGGTTGCCGTGTCCAGGTTCCTAACGCTCGAATCGCGGCCTAGAGGTCATCATCTACACTCAAGCGAGCGTTCAGTAGCGTGCTATGGCACTTCAGCCATCGAATTGGAGTGGGAGTAGGTCTTCATGGGAGAACTTACGTCGCCGGAAGCCAATCTGCGGACCTACCTCCAAGTCATACGTCGACGATTCCCTTTCGTGATCGTTGTTGTATTTCTAGCGGTGGCGGTATCCATAGGAATCAGCTCAGTTCAGACCAAAAGGTATTCGGCGTCTTCGTTGCTACTTGTCGAGCCCGCCGGATCTACTTCGTCGCTCATTACGGGAAGCCAACAGGCGATCACCCCGACCGACATTCTCACCGAACTCCAACTTCTGGCCAGCGCTCCTGTGAAAATGGAGGCGGCGAAACAACTCGGATTCGAACCTTCAATCGTGGGATCCGAAGTCGGTCAGACCAATGTGATCGCGGTCAAGGCGTCAGCCAACACGGCGCAGCTCGCAGCTCGCGCCGCCAACACCTACGCCAAGGATTTCGTCGCGCAGGAGCAAACTAATGCTGTCAACGCAATAATTTCAGGTGAACAGCAGTATCAGTCCCAGATCGACAACATCGACCTTCAGATTCAGACGCTCAGCGATTCGACGTCTTCGGCGGCGGCATCGACTATTTCGGCGTTGACCAGCCAAGTGGCAATTCTAAAAGGTGACGAAGCACAATTAGAAGTTGCCGCGGCCGAATCACCAGGAGGGATTGAACTCGTCTCACTGGCAAGCCCGCCCAGGTCGCCGAGTTCGCCTCGGCCCTTGAAGGATGGCGTAATTGCGTTGATCATTGGACTTCTATTGGGGCTGGCACTAGCGCTACTCATTGACTACTTCGACGACAACATCTACAGCAAAGCTGCCCTCGAGAATGTGAGCGGCGGAGTAGCGGTTCTTGCTCTAATCCCCAAAATCTACGGTCGAGACAAGCGCAAAGCCAAGTTGATAGTCGTTGAGGATCCGAAGTCGCAAATTACTGAGGCGTACCGCTCCTTGCGTGCTGCCTTGCTTCTCGCTGACAGAGACTCCGCGATCACGACGATCCTCGTCACCAGTCCCAGCGGTAACGAAGGAAAGACCTCAACCGTCGCGAACCTCGGTGTGATCCTTGCAAATTCAGGCAAGCGAGTCGTTGTAGTCAGCTGCGACCTCCGACAGCCGCGCTTGGCAAGCCTTTTTGGACTTCAGGAGACGCCTGGATTTACTTCGATTTTCGTTGACCAAGACGGACCGGCCCTTGAGGTTCAGACGTCGACGAACGTTCCCGGTCTCGCGTTCATTGGCGCTGGACCAATTCCGCCCAATGCGGCGGAACTTCTCGGATCGCCCGCTGCAGCACAATTCTTTGGCTTACTTTCCTCTCAATTCGATGTCGTGCTAATAGATAGCCCACCCTTGCTTGTTTCAGACGCACTGGTACTATCAACCTACGCCGAGGCCCTCTTACTCGTCGTCGCTGCCGGCGAGACCAACGAGAAGGAGATGGCGTGGGCAGTCCAACTACTCGCCCAGACAAATACTCCTCCTGCGGGCATCGTTCTTAACAAGATTGCACGCCGTTGGAGGAAGCGGCACTAGCGAATATTGGGGTAGGGCCCTGTAAGACGCTACGCATGAGATTTACATAGCTGGTGTGAGATGCTGTCTGTTAACCCGCTACCTGCCCAAAGACGGCTGATCTCGTAAAGCAGACAGAATCGGCTCAGCCAAAGTCAGCTTCGAAGGCGGATAGGGATTTCGGGAAGTGTCCGTCGGTGAGGAGAAAATCGACCCCTTGAGTGTTGTTATCAGCGACGTCGTCGACGAAATAGACAACCCAAGCAACATTGTTGGACGTGAACCAGTTGTACATGTCGTTGATGAAAGCGGGATCGTCTCCGAGGCCATGACCATCGCTGCGGCTCGTGACAGCCCATTCTGGAATGACAAGGGGCTTGCTATGACCTTCCGCGAAGGAGGCAAGCCAGTTAAGTCCTTCTGGGTCGGTTAGGTATTCGTTGAAAACAGCGTTTGATTGGGCGGTCGTCGCCGAATTGTTCGGATCGCCAGCGGGAAAGATCGTGCCATCCCAGGACCAGTCATAAACATCGAACGATACGAAGTCCACGTAGGCGTCGCCAGGATAGGCATCGCTGAGATTCCAAGATAACGACTGGAATCCGGCGGGACTCCAGAGAAACTTAAATTCGGCGCCCGGCACCGAGCGCATCGCCGTCACGATGTTCTGCCAGTAGGTGGCAAAGTTGGCAGCATCGGCATTGCTCTGCACAGACCAGGGATAGCCATTGGCGCCTATGTCAAACTCCCAGCCAGGCCGCAAAACGGCATTACCAAAACCGAGGGACACGAGGTTCTTGGCAATGGCCACGAAATTTGCGTTCTCTTCGCCCGCTGCCCCTTCGGCCAACGTGTTCTCTGGACTCCCGGAACCATTCAAAGCAACCATGGGCAAGCCGATCACCATCTGGTCACTAGTCCCAGTCCAGGTCGAGAGCCAACTAGCCAAGGTGGACCGCGTGGTTAGGTAACTCCAACCCACCGAGGATCCAGTATTCGCATCCCAGGGAAGGTATGTCTCAGCCATAGTCACGTGGGCGCCAGTAGTCGTAGCGAAGCTATTCACCCCGGCTTGGTTGTTGTTGCCCGCGAATACACCGAGTGCAGGGGAAGCGGTTATCGACGACGGCGCTGTTGAGGTGGTCGTTGGAGGCAGGGTTGTGGTTGTCGCAGGAGGGAGAGTCGAGGCTGTGGTTGGCGTATAGCCAAGTGACGTAGAGCCACCATCGCCGCCACCGCTGCCAGGCGGAACGGACGGCGATGTCGGTACCGCAGGGGGTGCGACGGCAGAAACGGTCGTCCAACGTTTAGCAAGCCCCGAAAACTGATTATTGCTTGATTCGGAGGAGAGGGTAAGAACCACGTCCGTACGAACTGCGTTCGAGTTCCGCCCACCAAAGGCCGAAGCCGAAGCATCAATACTTACCATCGCAACCAGGGCGCAGCACGAGATCGCAAGCGTCACAATCTTTGGAGTGCGGTTCGTGGTCTTCGCGAGCAAGAAGCCTTTAAATGAGCCCTTGTACATGAAGTACAAATTCGCAGGCTCACAACACGCCACGGCCTATGAAGTCGCAAGACTTGATCAATTCAGTTCCCCGGATCAATCGATTCGTTTGGCTTACTCAATCGACCGAAATTAGGCGAAATTCGAATCGAATTTGCCTCAATCTCGTTATAGGACAAGTCCCGCCACGCCAGAGGCGCCTGAATCCAGAAAGCCCTTTAAAAATCCACAACAACACTCCCTTTTCCCTCTCGTTTGACAACTGACGGGCACCGGACAATACTTGCGCTTCAGCAAGGGCAGATATGGAGAACTGTCTTGCGGATGGCGTTCAGCAGCGTTTCGGAGCCCGCAGTTATCAAGTGCGAAATTGGCAAGTTCAGCGTCCGTTGGCGTTGGCTGGTGGCAGATGAGCACGAAACAGACGGACAGAGAAAATGATGTGTATGTAATGTCGCATTTACCCACCTCTGTCAAGCACACGCCGGGCCCGAGGAGAGGCACGCCGGACGAAGCTGTCGAAACCGGAGCACAAAGGGTTGGCCCCGAGCAGCCGCCATTGTTTTCGAATATCGAACCGCAGGACGGCCTGAACCGCCAAATTGAGAAGACAACGAAGTTTCGTCTCCGTGCGCAGGGCGGACTGATTGGTGTCGACGTAGTCGCGTTGGCGCTGTCAGGGTTCCTTGGCTTGGTCGTAGTCTCGGCAGTTTCAACCAACCCGAGTAACTCACTGAGCCGCCTTGGATCGACATACCTTTTTGACCTAGCTGTTGTCCCCTTGTTCATTGGCGTATTCGCCCTATACGGGCTTTACAGGGGAATCTTCCGTCGGCTGTCTGCAAACGTGTTCACCGAGCTACCAAGAATTGTCAACGCCCTCATCCTCGCCGGTTTTCTCTACGGTGTGGTTGCGTACGGAGCGACTAAATATTTTGGCTTCCAGGGTCTAGGAGTTGCCAAAATTTTCGGCATGTGCGTAGCCGCGATGATCGTTGTTCCGTTGACCCGAGTCGTCACATATTGCGCATTCGGCCGAGCATTACACGGTTCAGTCCCCGTCATCGTGGTTGGCACGGGAAAACTTGCCCAGACGGCCGCGAGCCACCTTCGCGCAAGCTCGAACGTCAACTTCGTTGGCTTCGTCGATGACAATCCGGTCGGGCACATCGATGTGATCGGCGGGCTCAGTGAACTTCCCGAGTTGTGTCGTTCGCACGGCGTCGCGCGCGTCGTTATCTGCTTTTCTCAGACGCATCCTGAGCGCACCGCGGAAGTACTGAAGAACATCTCGGGTCGAGTGAGTATCTCAATAATTCCTCGCTATTTCGAATTGATTACCAGCCGTTCTCGCATGGAAGACCTCTCCGGTCTGCCGATGCTTGACATTGCGCCTCCCTCTGTAGGCCCAAGTACGCGATTACTTAAACGCTCTTTCGACATCGTCTCGTCGGGGTTAGTCCTGGTTGTGGCGTCTCCGCTAATCGCTGTCACCGGTCTAGCAATCAAGTTAACGAGTTCTGGTCCCGTTTTCTTCCGTCAGGAACGCACTGGTTTGAATGAACGGCCGTTCCGCATGATGAAATTCCGAACGATGTATACCGACGCTGAAGCCCGGCGCCACGAGTACAACGACCTCAACGAGGCCGACGGTCCGCTCTTCAAGGTTCGCAATGATCCTCGAGTTACCCGACTAGGGCGATTCCTGCGGCGAACCAGTCTTGACGAGATTCCCCAGTTAATCAACGTGTGGAGAGGCGACATGTCGCTGGTGGGACCGCGACCATTCGTCGTGTCCGAGGCATCGCTGATCCAGGGGTGGGCCCGAAAACGCTTCGAAACCCGACCCGGAATGACCGGGCTGTGGCAGGTATCTGGACGGAGTGAACTTTCACACCTCGAACTTTGTCGACTCGACTACCTTTACGTTGCTTCGTGGTCGTTCCTCTGGGACTTGCATATCCTGTGGAAGACACCGGCCGCAATCCTCCGGGGTCGAGGTGCCTCCTAGCACTCGGAGGCGAGCCCCCTGAGATTCCGTGGAACCGATATCGAATTATGCCGCCCATTCGGGAAAGGAGAGTTCGTACTCTGCGTCATTCGGTTTTCGCCTTGCGAGTAATCGAATCTCGCCAGAACCGAATTGCTCGCTTCGAGACCCTCCATATCGCCCTTGCTATCACGTTGAGAAAGTATCGAACGCCCAGGAGCTTCGCGTGCCTCTGCGCCCACTGGAAACCAGATGTTCCCGTCGCGCTATCTCGACTCGATTTGAACGCTTCCTTCCAACCTGAAGGGAACAGATATGCATTTGCATCAATTGGGTCGGAATCGCTCGACTCGTCGCTTCTGATACCTAACAGTTCTCGGGCGTAGAAGCCATAAAAGTCAATGCCGACTGACTGGCACATCGTTGCGCCAGCAAAGACCCTGGGATTCACGTCGTGAATCCAATTGATGCCATCAGCATCGCGAATCACGTCAAAGCAAATCATTCCACGGACATGAGATCTGTTGATCAGCAGTCTTCCAATCTTGGTAAGGCTGTCATCTCTCGTGACTCGCACAACGGTCGAAGGCCCGCGCGGATAAGAACGATGGAGAATTTCGTAGCTCGCGACCAATCCAAGCCCGTCGCCGCCGACGCAACTCGCGAAGACGAGGGGCCGACCCTCCACGAACCGTTGAAAGATCCATTCACACGGATCCTCAATCTTGCGAACAAAATCCTCCAGCGCCTCCAGGCACTCGAAGATTTCAACTCCGAGCCCACCTGAACTCAATCGTCGTTTGACGACGATTGGAAACGATAGCGATTCGACTGCTTTCGCTGCCGAGAGGTTCTCGACTAGCAGGGTATCGGGTGTATTGAAACCCATGTCTCGCAAGTCGGTAGCGATCTGCCACTTGTCGAGGAGAGCCCGGCGTCCGAGCCAAACATCAGAACGCTGCGATGCAGGCAAGAGATCGAGTGCCGCATACGCAACCATCGCGAGATTCTCGGTTGGCTGAATATCCGTGACGCATTCGTTGGACAGAATTATCGACAATTGCTCAGCGGTTGGAGGATCGAGAAGAGAAACGTGACGGTCGAAAAGCAATCCGTTTCCTTGCCACCCCTTTAGACCCACGGAAACCCGAACAGTCCGGACTCCTTTTTTCCGAAGTATCGCTGCAAGATGGAAAAAGGACTCCCACTGGATGTCATCCACAAATACGACAGTGGGTCCGGGGTGGATCGAACTAACGGACATCTCTCCGGAGGATCGCGATCACCGCTCAACGGTATTCCCATTCTGCCCGGGAAACTGTAAAAACGCCATGATCCAAGTGACTACTGGTCCACTCGAGGATGACGATCCGCAAATTTAGAGCGGGTTCATAGGTCACGATTTACCGATATCGACGCGCTACCCCAAGCGCTTCTGATGACCCTTCGGTTTACAACAGAACTCCATCGTCAATCGCCGCTGCCCAGATGCACGACTAAGGGTGAAGGCGCATCTGGATAATTATCGCCATTTTTTGTTACCTGGCTTTCCAGTCCTTATCTTCCTTTTTGCCGATAACGCCTGGATATACAAGCTTCATGCCCATCAATCTCCAGATCGCAGGTAGTGCGCAACCGACAAGGTACGCAGGCCCGAAATCGAGTGAGTTCCGCTCACGACGTACCCATGACTCGTCAGATTCTTCAAAAAGCGGTTGAGATCCGTAGTTCCGTCCTCGACCACCCAAACGTTGGCGGCTCCCGAACTAAACGCCCGACGACTTTCACGTAGGTCAAGTACCGAGATGTAGTGCTGACTTGGAGTCGTCGGCCACGTCCTATGGCCTGCTTGAGTTTTGGCCAAGTAGTACTCCACACTCGCCTGCACCGAGTGATCGGGGAGCGCGACCTCCCCAGTCGAGCCCGCGTGATTCACGAGATAACGCGCGACCGCCCGATAGTTCTCGAAAGGTGTCCTAGCGATCGACATTGAATTTACGGCCAGACCCACGACGATGAGTCCGCACGCGACTATCTCGACCCGGCATTGCCATGCGGGCCGTTTTTTCTGATCCAGCTTCAGGGCACTGCCAAGGAGAAGGCCCACGGTCAGTGCCATCCCGGGAGCAGAAGCGGTTACGTACCGATCGACGTAAACGGGATGGAGATACGAGATCGAGATGAGCGCGATCGTCGGCAGCGCGGCCCACGTCAAGGCAACCGCGAAGTACTCGAACGTGGATTTATCGCTGTTCCCACCTCTTCGTCGCCGCCTGAGCCAGATCAGCGCGATCGCGAAGGCCGCAAGTAGGACGATGAGTTTGGCGTACCGTAACTTCCCGAGAGCCGGATACCCTCCGGCGGGTCCGTATACGTCAATGAGTAGCCTGCTCATGTTGATCGTGGGAATCCAAGCGACCTGACCCCGCTGATCAAGCACAAGCAGGGCGAACGCGGCCGACAACAACAGCGTGATACCCAAGGGCACGATGATCGAGCGCCACTTCTCACGAAGCGATGGTCGCATCGGGAGAACCACCACGAGAACCCCCAGCGGGGCGATGACGGAGAAGAGTTGGAGCATGAGCGCAACGAGGACCGCGATGCAGAACCACCAGAACCACCGAACCTCCCCGCGGTCGTGCCATCGAAGGAGCGCGAAAATAGCGAGTGTCACCGCCAAAGCCGACAGCGCGTACGGTCGCGCGTCGAGGGCCCCGTCAATCATCAGAGGATTTGCTGCGGTCAAGACCGCGGCGATCACTCCGCACCACAGACCACCGAGTCGATTCCCCAGAAGACCGATTACGACCACCGTCAATCCGAAGGCCAGTACCGACAGGAATCGCACCCACTCAATGCTCGGCGAAATCTCGACCCACAGGTGAAGAAGTACGTAGTAAGGAAGCAGTACCCGGTCGACGACCTTTGACTGACTCCAAAGAGCGCCCCAACCGAGGTGAGCGGAGTACAGCGAGGCCCCCTCATCGAGCCAGAGGGACTTGTTGAGCATGGGGAGCAGTTCGGCGCTGGCCACAACTCCCAACAGCCAAAAGATGAGGGGAGCGAGCCGAGTGCTTCTCGTGGTAACTGAACTCTCGCCTCCTACAAGCCCAGTTGGCGACGTCAGGGGGACTCCTCTAGTCCAGCTCCGATCCATCGGTTGACGGCCGACGCGAGGGCGGGCAAGGCGACGGGTCCCGTGCGCAGGATCAAGTCGTGAAAGTCACGAATGACGAAGCGCTCGCCCAACTTGTCTGCCGCCTCTTGACGCAGAGACTCGATCTCCAAGCGACCCACCATGTAGGAGAGCGCCTGACCGGGCATAACGATGTAGCGATCGACTTCCGACTCAATCTCCAGTTGACTCATCGGGACGTGGGCCGCCATCCAGTCAATGGTCTGCTGGCGTGTCCAGCCCAAGGCGTGAAGTCCCGTGTCAACCACCAGCCTCGCCGCTCGCCACGCGTCGGTGCTGAGCATGCCAAGTCGCGTCACGTCACTGCTGTAGAGGCCCATCTCGTCGGCCAGTCTCTCGGCGTACAGCCCCCAACCTTCTGCGCTGGCCGTGTCCCCAAAGACCGCGAAGACGAGGTGACCTCCCGCCTGCTCTTGAGCGATCGTCAGCTGAAAATGATGGCCGGGCACCGCTTCGTGGAACGCCACCGCCTCGGCCATGTGGCGAAAGCGCTCGTGAGGCTTGCTCGCGTTAATAAAGAACGTCCCTGGTCGTGACCCGTCCAAAGCGCCGGTGAAGTAGTAGGCGGGAGCCGAGCCATCGGCCAAAGCATCGGGAACGGGCTCCACGGCGCAGGGAGTGGAAGGGATCAGTCCGAACCACTCGGGCGCCGCCACTTCTGCTCGACGAACCGCGGCGAGGGCGCTCGACAAGATCTCCTCGCGGTCGTCGTAGCGCAGTTCCGGATCGGTGCGGAGTCGCTCATGAATCTCGCTGACCTCGCTCGTGCCCCACAGACGCGCACCAATCGTCGCGAACTCCGCGTTCAATCTCTCGATGATCGCGAGTCCGGTGGCGTGCAACTCTTCGGGCGTTCGCGACGTTGACGTGGACGCTCGCACCAGGGTGCGATAGAGGTCGTGCCCATCGGGTAGCCACGACAGGCCCGGTTGTTCGTCGGGGCGCCCTGTTGGCAACGCGTCGCGTTCAAGAAAATCGCGATAGAAGTGAAGAGCCGGCTTCACGGAGTCGCGAATCAGATCGTCTTGGGCTGATTCAATGTTCTTGCTCTCGCCCTCGAAGTGGCGCCGAAGACCACCGAGATCGCTCTCACCGAGCACCTCATCAATCTGCGCGATGGCAGAGCGAACGCCGCGAGCGGTAGGGGTTCGTCCATCCCTGATGCCTTCTCGATTGCGCTCGGCCACCTGCTCTAAAAATCGGGGCAGGGTCGACAGGCGTCGAAGATGCGCTGCTCGCCTCTCGTCACTATCGAGCGGGAGTTGGTACAAGGTAGCGATCAGCGCGGGGAGTGGGGCAATATGAAAGTCACTGATCGTGTACTCCGCACCCCGCACGCGGAGGTGGTCCGCGTTCGTCGTAGCGCTCAACTGAATGTGATCGAGGGCGACCAGATCAATCTCTTCAAGCGCCCTCTCCCCGCGTGCCAGGCGCTCCCGCAAGGTGACTGCTTCGCGGGCAAGGCGCTCGTATTCGGCCAACGTCTCGCCCTCGAAGGTCGCCGACAGATCGGCGAGGCCGACGTCGCCCTCGACAAGGCCGAGCAGCGCCGCTTCGAGCGGCTCTTGTTGGAAACGAAGGGCCACCAACTCGTCGGCGAGAGCCGAGATCTCTGAATTCACGGCCCAACACTAAAGCAAAGAGATTCGCCGTGCCTTTTGGCCGTGGCCACTGCGGGCCCAGTAATTTAGAGGTTTCTTAGCCCTTCTGTAGTGCGAACTCATTATCCCCGCCCATACTGTCATTCGTTCGAAGTACCCACGAAAGGAGTTTGAGGTGGAGTGGGAAGAAGATAGTGAAGTACGTGAATCGACCGCACCGGAGGTAGCGCCGAAGGTGCACTACCGGGCTCGCCTGAGTTTCCTCAACGCGTTGACGGCCCTCGCCCTGCTCTTGGCCATTGGCGGACTGGGATTCTTTCTCGGCCACGACGTCGTCAAGCCGACGCCAACTCCCTCGGCGGCGTCGCGCACTTCCAACCCATACTTCGGCTCGAACGGTTCTGGCACGTTCCCGGGCGGCTTCGGCGGGAGTATCACCTTTCCTTCGATCTCGGGACCTTCGAATAAGACCTCGACCAAAGACGCCGCGGCGGCCAAGATCGCCAAGACTGTCGACCCCGGCCTCGTCGACATCAACACCAATCTCTCCTACCAAGAGTCCAGCGCCGCCGGAACAGGCATGGTACTTACCTCCAACGGTTTGGTCCTCACCAACAACCACGTCATCGATGGCGCCACGTCCATCAGCGCTACCGACATCGCGACCGGCAAGACGTACCAGGCCAAGGTCGTGGGCTACGACGAGACGCGCGACGTCGCCCTCATCAAGCTCGACGGCGCCTCGGGACTGACCACGGTGAAGACGGCCAACTCCAGTGACGTGACGAAGGATGAAAAGATCGTGGGCATTGGCAACGCCGGCGGTGTCGGCGGTACGCCGAGTTACGCCGCCGGTTCCGTGCTCGCGCTCAACCAGTCCATCACCGCGACTGACGACGAGAACCCCACGGGCTCTGAGCAGTTGACCGGGATGATTGAGATGAACGCCGATATTCAGCCCGGGGACTCCGGCGGTCCGCTGGTCAATACCAAGGGCAAGGTCATTGGGATGGACACCGCCGGCTCCTCAGACGGTGGCGGTTTTGGGTTCGTCTCGTCTACGCCTTCGGCGACGCAGGCCTACGCCATTCCGATTAACACCGCCCTCGCGGTCGTAAAGTCAATCGAGAAGGGCAGCTCCACGGCGACCGTGCACGTCGGCGCGACAGCCTTCCTCGGCGTCGAAGTGGGATCTCCCGTGCAGAATGGCACGGCGACGCCCAACACCGCCGTCGGCGTGCCCGTCGATGGGACCATCCCCAACACCCCGGCCGGAAACTCCGTACTAGCCGAGGGGGACGTCATCACCTCCATCAACGGCGAGTCCGTCACGACCACGTCGGACATCGCCAAGGTCCTGCAAGCTTTTCGTCCGGGTGACGCGGTGACCATCGGCTACGTGAATCTGAGCGGAGCCTCGTCAACCCTTAGTTTGACGCTCATCTCGGGTCCCGCTCAGTAGCCGAGGCCCGCCGAAGCTCCCGGGAGCATCGAACGCCACACCAACTCACAGAACGTCTCCGTCGGAACCTCGTACGCACCAAAGCGCCTGAAGTGGTCGTTAGAAAGCACCGAGTCCACCATCGACCACCGATCGCCCGCCACGACCTTCTCCGCCACGGCGGTGAGAGCCAGGGAACCCGCATGGTCCTCGAGGTGGAACATGCTCTGAATTCCAAAAGTTCGCCCTACCGTCATTCCCCACATGCCACCGATCAGGCATCCGTCGCGATAGGTGCCAACCGTGGTGATGAATCCGAGGTCGTAGACCCCGCGATAGGCGCGTACCACGTCCTCTGAGAGCCAACCGGAGCGGCCCTCACGGCAGTAGGCCACGATCGCTTCAAAGTCCTCGTCGAAGCGCACCTCCAACTTCAGGCGATGTTGCAGATCGCGCATCCGCTTCGGGACCCGCACTGACTCCTGGGTGATCACGGCACGCTGCGGAAAGCGATGCCACTTGAGACCGTGAAAATCTTGGAATGAAGTGCCGAAAAGCAACCATCCCCGGGCATAGTTGGCAACGATCTCTGACGCGGAGGGCGACTTTGTGTAGAGGCCCACTCGTTGGATGGTCGGTTCTAGGAGCCGACCAGCGACACCCAAGGCGAACGCCGCAGGAGGCGCTAACTGACGGCGAGCAAGGTCATCGAACTTCTCCAAACCCTTTGCCACTTCGGAGCGCTCAAACATGTGACGCACTCGCGAAGCATATAGTTCGCGGGAGCTCTCGCCAACTCGCGGAAACCGTTCCCGCTATCTCGGTCAGGGGCCTCTAAGTGGCGTCGGACTGCGGTGGGCGGCGGAGTTCGCTCGGACCCTAGTGTGGTCCAACCATGATTCCCCTGTCTGTGCTTGACCTGGCCACGGTGGCGAGCGGATCGTCTCCGGCTCAGGCTCTCGCCGAGACCACAGAGTTAGCTCGGGTCGTCGAAGGTCTCGGTTATCACCGACTCTGGGTGGCGGAGCATCACGCCATGCTGGCCATCGCCAGTTCCGCTCCCGCCGTCGTCATCGCGCACCTGGCCAACGCGACTACCTCCATTCGATTGGGTTCGGGCGGCGTCATGCTTCCCAACCACGCCCCCCTCGTGATCGCCGAACAGTTCGGGACCCTAGAAGCCCTCCACCCCGGACGCATTGATTTAGGTCTGGGCCGAGCTCCCGGGACCGATCCGCGCACGGCGCGAGCCCTTCGTCGAAGCCCGGACCTGCGGGCAGCCTCTTTCCCCGACGACGTGGTTGAGCTAATTGGCTATCTCTTACCCCGCGAAGGGGCGCCGCCGCACCCCTTTGCCACTCCGGGGAGTGGGTATCTGCCCGAAGTGTGGCTTCTCGGGTCCTCAACGTACAGCGCGCAACTGGCGGGGATGCTGGGGCTGCCCTTCTCATTCGCCTATCACTTCGCCCCGGACCTGCTCGACCAAGCCCTCTTCCTCTACCGCTCGAGTTTTCAACCGTCGCTCCTCCTCGATCATCCCCACGTCATGGTGGCGGTCTCCGTGCTCTGCGCGCCCACGGACGACGAGGCTCGCTACCTTTCCGGCTCGACCGCGCTCAGCATTCTCCAACGCCGCACCGGCAACGTGGGACTTCTCCCCTCGCCGGAAGAGGCCGCCGAGTACTCCTTCAGCGACGAAGAGACGGACGTGGTGCGACAGGCACTCGCCTCACACATCATCGGTGATCCCCAGACGGTGCGAGAAGGACTTCTCGCCCTCGAGAAACGAACGAAAGCTGACGAAATCATGCTCTCGACTCGCGCTCACTCCTTCGACGTTCGAGCGCGCTCGATGAGGTTGGTTGCCAAGACGTGGGGATTAACGGCTCTAACCTCCTGAGGGAGCGTCGAGGTATCGGAACCGCCAACCTTTTCGCGCTGAGCGCGGACCAAAAACTTGGCAGCGACTCGTAAATAGACTGTCCTATCGCCTCATCCCTCTCTCGTCTACCCTTGCGTCGCTTGGGCAATTTTTCTTCCGTGCGGCGCCTGGTCGTGGTGTGTCTGAGCGCCCTTTCGCTCCTGAGCGTCCTGGCGGGCGGCTCGCCCGCCTCCGCCGACCGCGGCGCACGCGCCATCGTTATTACGCCGACTACCAGCCCCGTGGCGCGATGTCCGTGGGTGAAGGAGTCACGGCGACACCTCGCGAGCCCCGAGCACCTCGCCCAACAGGTGCTCGCCAAAATGACCTTGGCCGAGAAAGCGAACTTCGTGGTTCTTCAAAAAGGGCACGGGATCGAGAATTTCAATACGGCGATACCTTCCCTCTGTATCCCCTCTTTTACCCTCTCCGACGGACCTGACGGTCTGGCCGGACGTGACACCGGCGCCACCCAGCTCCCCTCAGCCATTGGGGTGGGAGCTTCTTTTGACCCCGCGTTGGCGAACGCCGTCGGGCGCGTCGAAGGAGAAGAGGCCCGAGTGAAGGGCATTGACGTCGTTCAAGGTCCAGAGTTGAACCTGGCGCGTGTTCCCGAGGGCGGACGTGTTTTCGAGTCCTACGGAGAAGACCCGTACCTAACGAGCACACTCGGCGTCGCTGATATTGAGGGGATTCAGTCTGAGGGCGTCATGGCCCTCGCCAAACACTTTGGGGCCTACACCCAGGAAACGGCCCGAGCTCGCCTGAACTCTCAGGTCACGCCCCGCGCACTCGCCGAGCTCTACAACCTTCCCTTTGCCGCGGCTGTCCGGGTGGCCCACGTCGCGGGGCTCATGTGCGCCACGGGATATCTCAACGGCGTACCTCCCTGCGCCGATCCCTACACCTACTCGACCCTGGCCTCGTGGGGTTTCACCGGTTTCATTCGCTCCGATGAGCGGGCGGCGCGGAACTTGACGGCAGCCTTTGGTCTTGGTTTGGATCTCATCAAGCCCGCCTCGGCCGCCACGGTGATCGGCCGAGTTCGTTCGGGCGCCCTACCGATCACTGATCTCAACCGCGCGGTGAGGACCGTGCTGACCGAGATGTTCGCGTATGGACTCATCGCCCACCCGCGCCCGGCCCTTCCTTTCGCCCGTGCGACATCACCGGCGCACACATCGACGGCGCTGCGGGCGGCCGAAGAGAGCGCGGTTCTCCTGAAGGACGCTGACCGCGCCCTGCCACTGGCCGGAACCACGAGATCTGTTGCGGTCATTGGGGTCGACGCCGCCTTCCCGGATACCACCGGAATGGGAAGTTCCGAGGTGATACCGCCCTTCATCGTTACGCCTCTGGCGGCGCTTAGAAGAGCACTCGGACCGCATGTCATGGTGAGGTTCGCCCAGGGGGGACCGACCTCGTTGGACGTGGGTGCGCTGAGCAACATAGGACTCGTGAGGGGTACCGCGTTGCCGCGACAGAAGAAGGGGCGGAAACTTCAAGGCGGAAACGCTGACCTCTTTATGGAAGCGGCCTCGAACGTGACCAACAGCATTATCACCACCTCGAGTCCGGGCCGGGGTAAGGGCTGGAGCCACTGGAAAGCGGCGGTGCGGGTAAAGAGAAATGGAATGTACGAGATCTCGCTCAAGCAGATCGGAGACACCTGGTTCTATCTCAACGGCCGACGAATTCTGGGCTCGGCCGGACTACACGCCCCTTCGAATATGACGACGGTGGTGAAACTCAGGGCGGGTAAGAGTTACACAATGGAGGCGCGGTGGTTTTCGGTCATTCGCCAAGGTCCGCCCGAGCTCGGTGTGGCATACGTCTCACCCCAGATCGAAGGCGCCGTCGCCCTCGCTCGTCGATCCCAGGTGGCACTCGTCTTCGCTGACGAGGTAAGTAGCGAAGGGGCGGACCAGAGCAGTTTCACCCTCCCGGGCGACCAAAACGCTCTCATCGAAGCGGTTGCCGCCGCCAATCCCGACACCATCGTGGTGCTGAACACCGGTAATCCTGTCCTGATGCCCTGGCTCCATCAGGTTCGAGGGGTGCTAGAAGACTGGTACCCGGGCGAAGAAGACGGAAAAGCCGTCGCGGCTATTTTGACCGGGGCCTTCGATCCATCGGGTCGACTCCCGATCACCTTCCCCGCCAGCGCCACCGAGCAACCTGTTGCTTCCCCCGCGGAGTTTCCGGGCGTGGACGACACGGTAAGTTTCGGAACCGGGTCGTCCGCACTAGACGTGGGATATCGCTGGTATCAAGCCCATAATGTGGAGCCGCTTTTCCCCTTTGGCTTTGGCCTCAGTTACACGACCTTTTCTCTAAGCGGCCCGTCTGTGCAGCGAAAAACCGGGAACATCAACGTTTCTCTAACCGTGACCAACACGGGTGCCGTTGGCGGCGTCGACGTGGTCCAGGCCTACGTGAAAGATCCGTCCACCGCGGATGAACCGCCCGAGCAGCTCCGGGCTTTTACTAGGGTCGCCCTCAATCCGGGGGAGTCACGCAACGTAGTTCTGAGTTTCCCCCAGCGAGCCTCCAGATTTTCTCTCGCCGGCAAATTCCTGAGTATCCCAGGGACGTATCAAGTGAACGTAGGTAACTCTTCGAGCGACCTGCCAATTCACCTCACCGTCAACATTCCCTAAGGGAGCGTGGATGTCGCGCACGCCAGAAAATGCATCGCGGACGTGGCCCTCCCCCGCAAGGGCATGTTGGGGCGAACCACCTCAGCTGAGCACTGAGAACCAACTTCGAAAGAATCGAAGGGCACATACATCATTGATGAAGAAATCAACTTATTCGCCCAGTTGACCGATTTTTGGTCAGCATATGTTGCGTTCTTGTGAACTTAAAAAACCGGCCCCCACGTGGAGCAATGTGGGCAGGAGTTACCACGAATTCTCACGGAGGCTTCGCTACCCTGCGACGCTGCTCCGCCCACTCTCCCGCGCCCCTTTCGTCACTTTGAAGTCGCGAAAAAATTGTTTCGTAATTCTGAATAATTCACAGGCAGTGCCCAGCGCCGACGCACTTTTTGGTGAATGATGTCCGGGTGCTTCGAGATTCTTGAAGTCGTGACTCAGTGATCTTCTGAGGTGGTTCGCCCCATTTAAGCCCTTGAAGGGGAGGGCCACGTGCCGAGGCGCAGCTGCCCGCGACGTCAGATTCGCCCAGACCGCCTATTTGGTTTCGACGAACGGAACCATCCGACCTGGGTTACCGGCGCTCACGAAGGGAGGGCGTTCGACCCTGTCCCAGACCATTGGCGGAAAGTGGCTTTTGGCGCGGACTGACCGAGCCACCCTCAAGTCTCCGAATCGGGGCGAAGTGGTCCGGTTGTCGAACGGTCATTTGGACCTCAGGAGACGAGTCCAGACGACCCCGATAGGCCGAGACGGGGCCTCGGCGCACCGCGAAAAGCCGACACATTGGCAAGAATTGAGATACCGAGGGCGTCCCTGAGGTTTTCAATGAATCCCCGGTTTTTCATTAATGTGCCCCGGCGATCCGGGAGATTCGAGCGGCGCGTTTATGGGCGTGATGCCGGCCATCCCCCACAAGTTTCTCAAAGCTCCGGGGTGCTTCGTTTTCAATAGATTCCCGGTTTTTAAATCCTTGTTCCAGCGAGATGAAAGCTCGAGCACGGCTAAAGGAGACGGCGCCTGTACTGACTCAAGTTGCAGAACTGACAAATCAGTGCGCAGCGCTCTAGCCGGTCGGCCGCTTCGACGCGCCGAACCCCGACGGCACCGCAACTCCATCCTGCCAGGGAGGCATCTGATCTTTTCGCTGGACATCAAGCGAAGCGGCACGATGAGGACCGAGACCGCCGCAGAACTTGACACAGCGATGCACTGGCGAGATATCTACGCGATCGAGCACCGACCTTGGCTGTGGGAGATCTTGACAGGGCGAAAAAAGGCACGGAGCGCCCCGGAGAGCGCCATCTAGGGTCATCGTGGTGACAATCCGCCCGGAAGGGGCGCGATCGAGTGTTCTGGTCAAAATCCCGGTTTTTCGTGTAGTGCCTGCAAAAGCGGACCGGTACGTCCTCGCCGGAGATTCCCTTGTGTGGCTCGGCATGCGCTTTTCTAAAGAAAGGAAGACCATTCGATTTCTCTGTATCCCCGGTTTTTCGCCTAACCGTGAGGTCGGTTGTAGCCACCTTCGGCGGCCTCCACACCCTTCCGGCGTAACTCCGCAACCGGATCCTCAAGTGCCAACCCATCCTGCATCTTCGTCCCAACCAAGCCAGAGCCCGACACCAGGATCCGAGTCCAAAACTCGTAGGGTATGCGTCGTAGCAAGCGGCCGCCGGACTTAATTATTTCACGGATCTTGGGAGCGCGGATCTGGAAACAATCTGGGTGCTCCTTTCGGGAGCCGCCATCGAGACGAAAGTGAAGGCGGACACCGTGATGACGAAGGCGTAGGCCGTCGCGGTTCTGGTTCCACTGATGCCAGAAGAATCAATGTTCCCAGCTCGACTTTGTCGGGCACCGTCGCGCACGCAATTCTTACTCGACGAGACTCGCGGTACCACCAACGATCTCTGCGTGGCGGCTCTCGACTGCCCGCGATAGCAATTCAAGGACTCTCCTGCCATTCCCGATCACTCCGACGCGGACGCTCAGTCCTAGGCGACGGGATAAAACTCCACGCATACGCGCAAAGAAGGTATCTCAATAAATCCCCGGTTTTGGATACGTGGGGCGTTTGATCTCAGCGAGTGGGCCTTGAAGCGAGGGCCTCTCTCTTGGCATCTAGGCCCGAAGCAGTAATACAGGGGCAGTGACATGATCTTCAATGAATCCCCGGTTTTTGAATTCACTGTGGTAGGTGACACGCCCTCGAGCCTTCAAGGGTGATTCGCCTAGAGTCTGCGTCCAGGCGTGCCGTCACAATTGACCAGTTGCGGGCCTCTCAAGTCATCCTCCGAATTAGTTCTGATCCGGGCGAAGTAGGTCTCCGAGAGATATCGCCCCTTGTATCTATTCCCATTTCAACATCGGTCGCCGCTCAGACGACGGTGCAGACCGCCGCCCAGCCGAGTTGGCTGCAAAGCGCCTTGATCTCTGAGTTCGACACCTTCTCCGAATTTGAAACGAACGCCCGATTTCGCCGTCACGACGAGAATCGCCGGAGTAGATTCGGGTAGTTCTTGACCAGGTCCCGGCAGAGTCCGCAAAATAGAAAACCGGTTGAAGTGCCCCCCACCAACGTGAGTCAGATCGATAGATTTCTGACTTCTCTGTTCCAGAACCGCTCGGGTGGCCCGACGTCGCAGTTCAGGCGTCTAGCGATCGTGATTTCCCAACCATCGACCACGTGGCAGGCAATTCAGTACGTCAGGCAGCTCCCGATCGTCCAGGTATCGATTCCGGCCTCAGAAACAGCAAACGTCAAATGGATCTTCAATCCTCGACGACCCTGGAAACTGAGCACCTTTATCTCCTCGTACATTGAACTTCCCACGCCGCTCGGCCTCTATTGGCAGGGACAGGCAAAACAGAATGTCAGAAAAGCCACGGCCAGAGCTCGGGGCGAGGGTTACAGGGTCAGGCCAGTCGAGTCCTCTGAGGTAGAAAGGGTGGTTATACAGATCGGGGAGGAAAGTGGCTGGAAGCGTCATGAGATTGACGGCGTAATCCGACAGGTCTTCAACGGCACCGAATGGAGTCTTGGGGATATCCGAGGCGCGGTCTGCGTGGCGGTGGTCGACGGAGAAGACCGTCCCGTCGCATTCTGCCTGGGGGCGCAGACGGGCAACGTTGTACGAAACATTTGGGCGTACACGGCACAAAGAGGCAACGTGCGGTGGCTTTGTTTCAGCGGGTATGTGGAGGAAGTCAGTGCAAAAGGCGCACGGTTCATCGTTGAGTCCTCCCCGTGGGCGCTCTCTGCGGGTAATGACGTCTTCGCGGAGCGACTGGGCTTTAAACCGGCACGAATTAGAAACAGCTGAGTCGAACAAGGGGGCTGTAGTGGGGACGACCATTTTCACGGAGCGAGTTTTCAATGAATCCCCGGTTTTCGTAATTCGGCAATTGACGGTTGCGCTAACGCAGGATGCCGCGGGATCCACGCAAAAGTTAGGGTCTTTAGAACGGCGAGACAATTTGCACTCCAATGAATCCCCGGTTTTTGATCGCGGTGGGCAACGAGGTCACGGGCATCATTTTGGGCCGTCAATACAACTCTTGGCTACAAGCGGTTCCGGAGCCCTCAAGTTCGGCTCGAGTCGTAGAGATCTGGTGAGTAACTCTCTGAGATCTTTTCCCCGACCAACGAAATGAGTCCGAACCTGACAACCCGGTGGCAGAGTTCGCCGTCGCGAGTTTTTCAATTCCCGAGTTTCCCCAGAGGGTGAACTCTGTGTCCACCCACTAGGGGCCCCTGCGGGCGAGTCGGTGACTTGGGTGGGATGGTTGCTGACCGATGAAGCCCCCTCGACTTTCAGAGCGTCGTCCAACGACGGAGTAGACCGTCACTAGGCGCAGCGAAGCATGACGGCGAATGCCGTCGCGATCCGGGCATGAAGGCCAGTTGGAGGTCGGCCCTGCTCTTGTGTGAATGTTGGGCACCTCTTGGGCGTCCAAACTTCCTCCTTAAGTAGGGTGGTTCGGTGCGCATCATGGCCCCCCCAGGAGCCCGAAATGTTCGGGGCATCCCCATCCTTCAGTGGGCGATCGCGGTCGCTATCACGTCAATCATTTCGACCTTTTGCCTCCCCGTTCTGACGCTCGGCGCGGTGGGAACGCCACCATCGAATGTCTGGAACGCCGCGGCCGCACCTTCGCCCGGTGGAAGTTGGTCGACCGTTACGTTCGCAGAAGGCCAATGGGTCGCCCTCGGCCATGGCTCCGAGGTTGCGGTCTCGACCGACGGGACGACGTGGCAGATGTACCCGGTGCCATCGGGTTCGTGGCAAACGGTCGCTTACGGGGACGGTGAGTACGTGGCGCTCTCCTCCGTCACCGCCGACCCCGAGGAGATCCTTTCGACCAACGGAGCCGACTGGACGACGGTTGCGGGGCCGGCCGGCGAATGGTCGGACGTGGTCTTCGATCAGGGTCGGTTCGTCGCCGTGGGGACCCTCGGCCAGATCGCCACGTCAACCAATGGCACGCAGTGGACACAGGTGTGGAACCACAGCAAGTGGGATCTAACGTCAGTCGCGTACGGCAACGGCCACTTTGTCGCGGTTGACTCCGCCGTCGGTTCAACCCTGATTTCGGCCAATGGCATTGACTGGGGCCTCTACCCTCCCGTCGGGAGCGGTCTGAAATGGGGAGCGGTCGTCTTTGGCAACGGGACGTTTGTGGCCTTCGACGATTCCGGAGCTGGGTACGTGGCGACCTCGGTGTACGGATACGTCTGGGCGCTGCACCGCTACCCTCCGGCTAGCAACGTCACGGGGGCGACATTCGGTTGTGGGGAGTTCGTAGCCCAGAACATATCTCCGGGATCGTCGCAAAGCTTTGTCTCCTCGTCCACTGGGGCTACCTGGTCGGATAGTCCGGTCCCCGCGGACTCCGCCTCAGATTGGAGTGACGTTGCCTACGGGGATCATCGGTTCGTGGAGGTCGATAGCACCGGAAACATCGCCTGGGCCCTTTCGAATCCCGACTGCGCCGCCGAGATTCCCACCGCTCCCCTCCAAGTATCGGGAAACGTCGCCGGCGGTCAGGTGTGGACGTACATGCACCCTTCCCTCAAGCCGGGTGGCGCACCCATCAGCTCCTATCGCGTCACGGTGAGCGACGGTTCGGCGACCAGGGTCTGCCCGGCCTCCGACTCGTTCCAGCCGAACTGCATTATCAGGGGACTGACCGACCATGAGGTCTACTGGGTGACCGCTCAAGCCCACAATCGTTTTGGGTACTCCGCCTATACCGATCCTGAGTTCGTCATACCCGTCTCTAAATGGAGTCTCAGCGCCACGACGGCAGAATCAACCATTTCGCAGTCGCAACCGGTAGTCGTACAGATCACCGGAATTATCGCCAACGGCGAGGGTATTTACCCCACCACCCTCGTCACCGTGCACTTTGGGGCGCGTCTCGCCCACTGCCGTCCCAACCCCTTCGGGGAGTGTTTAGTCACCATCCCCAACCCACCCCTCGGTCTGGCCTCGATCTACGCGACGTACACGGGATATGGAAAGTCGTATACATCCCCGGTTTCTCACGTCACGATCACTCCCTAAAATTCCCCCAGGGACGGCGAAGGCACGGCCTTGACTCGCAAATATTGCGGCCGTCTCAAATCTCGGAAAATTCATCGTGTTGTAAAAGAGTTCCCGGAGAGAGACCGGTTTGCGGCTGTACATTACGGGGGTGAGCCCCTCCGCGTCTTTCGCTCAACGGCTCGCCACGGCCCGGCTGCTCCATCGATTCAACTTCGGTCCGAGGCCGGGCCAGTACACGGAGATGTTGCAGCGCGGCCTCGAGGCGACCCAAGCCACCGTGCTCGCGCACGGACTCGAGGATCCCGCGGCCGATTCAATCGTGGCTCCCGTTTTCACGAACCTCGGCCAGATTCCCGACGGCAACTCACCTTCGGTGACCGCGTTCTGGAACGCCGTCTACTCGGGACAGACGGAGCTTATTTCGTGGTGGCTGGATCGCATGGTCGCGGCCGACTACCCCTTGACCGAGCGCATGACGTGGTTCTGGCACGGCCACTGGGCAACGTCGGTGGACAAGGTCATCTATCCACTGACCATGCAAAAGCAGAACGACAAACTTCGCAAATACGCGCTGGGAAACTTCAGAGATATGGCGAAGGAGATGGTGGTCGACGGAGCCTTTAACTTCTGGCTCGACAACGAAGAGAACTATCTGTCATCGCCCAACGAGAATCTGGCGCGTGAGTTGATGGAGTTGATGACGATTGGCGTGAATAACTTCACCCAGCACGACGTCACCTCGGCGGCCCGGGCCTTAACGGGCTACTCCACCAACCTGCCAAACGGCGATGTTACTTTCGACGCCCAGCAGCACTACTCCCACCCGCTCACGGTGCTCGGGACGACCTCGAAACTGGACGCGCAGAGTCTCGCGTCGCTCATTGTGTCGAAGGACTTAAACGTCAAATTCATCACGGAGCGGATGTGGTTCCGTTTCGTCTCCGGCACGACGAAGCCACCCGCGACGCTGATGTCGAGTTTCGCCACCCGAGATAACTACTCCCTCGTGAGTGCCCTGGTTCGCTCCAACGCCTGGACTAATCCCGCGAACTCTCTGGTCAAATCACCGATTGAGTGGTTCGTCGGTGCCTGTCGGGCCATGAAACTGCGTCCCTCATCAATGAACGCGGGCACCCTCCAGTGGTACCTCGCTCAAATGGGCCAACTTCCTTTCAACCCCCCCAACGTCGGCGGCTGGCCCTACGGGCAGGCGTGGCTGAGTGGCGCGGCGTTCCAGTACCGATTCATGGCCTTGGAACTCATGGTGGCCCAGGGCGATCTCTCGCCGCTCAGCGTTCCTAAGTCGGAGATGGTGCAGGCCTGTGCCGACTGGTTGGGCGTGCCCGAGTGGTCGAGTCGCACCGCGAACACGCTCGCGGCGTCCAGCGCCACCCCGATCGAGTTTGCCACCGTCGCCCTGTTAAGCCCGGAATACATGGTGAGCGCATGATCACCTGCGAGTTTGACCGCCGGCGATTCCTCCAGTGGACCGGAGCCAGCTTGTTCGCCACGTTTGCGACGCAGCTTTCCCTGGAGTCACTGGCGAGCGCAGCGAGCGACTCACCTCTCCCGGCGAACACGCCCATTCTCGTGATCGTCACGCTGTACGGGGGCAACGACGGGCTGAACACGGTGGTGCCCTTTACCGATCCGACCTACCAGAGCGCGCGATCGAACATCGCCCTTTCCTCGTCGCAACTTCTTCCGATCACCAGTTCGCTCGCCTTCAACTCATCGATGCCCGAGATCAACGCCCTCTACGGTCAAAACAAAGTGGCGATTATTCAGGGCGTGAGTTACCCCAATCCCAGCCTCTCGCACTTCTCATCCATGGCCATCTGGCAGTCCGCATCTCTCGCGGCTGACGTGACGAGTGGTTGGATTGGCCGATGGCTCGATATCCAGCCTCACAGTGCCTTCAACGCCATTGGCGTCGGTTCGACTTTGCCTCCACTGCTGGTAGGTGACAAAAGTGTCGCCTCGATGGTTGACGTGGGCGGCATCTTGACGCCGTGGGGACCGGCGGCGCCCCAAATACCGGGCCTGGGTCGCCCGTCATCCTCGGATGGGCTGTTGGAGGCTGCGGCGGCCACCTCGATTACTGATCTCTACACCACCGCCCAGGCACTGGGACCGCTGGTACCCACCTCGCCCACCGGCTCGGCGCTCGGCCAGCAACTTTCCCTGGTCTCGACGCTCATTAACGCCAACGTGCCGACCCGAGTGTGGGAGGTCAACCTAAGTTCCTTCGACACTCACGTCGGCGAGCAAGCCGATCAAAACGCACTCCTCGCAGAGGTCGACGGAGCGATTGGGTCCTTTATGGCCAGTATTAGCGCGGGCAGTCGGGCCAACGACGTGACGGTGATGGTTTACTCGGAGTTCGGGCGGCGCGTCATGTCGAACGCCGGACTTGGCACCGACCACGGAACGTCGGCTCCCGTCTTTCTCATCGGCAACGCCGTCCAAGGCGGTCTCTACGGGGATCAGCCGTCGCTGAGTTCACTGGACGAAAATGGAAACCTCTTGGTGACCACGGACTTCCGCGACGTATACGGCGGGCTGCTGGAGGGCATATTGGGGACGTCGGTCAGCGACATTATTCCTTCGTGGAAAACGACACTGTCCGTTCTCTGAGGAAGGGTTGACCCGAAGCTTTGAAGTTCCCAGGGCTTACGGTTTCCTGTTCGCAAGGCTTCGGGACACTCGTCGAGCAGCGAATCCTGCGCCCACCGCGAATCGCTGCAGCGGTCCAAAGCTATTCGCCGCCGCCGGCCCCACGAAATAGAGACCGGGCACTGATGACTCGAAATCTGCGCTAAGGATCGGTGTGTTTTGCACCGTAGCTATCTGAGCGCGCAGCGCCTCGTCCAGAAAGGTAAGCCGGTTCACGTCAACGAGGTAGCCCGTCGCCGAGATCACATGATCAACGACTACTTGAGGGGACTGTCCGTTCACAGATTGGAGGTCGAGTTGAACGCGGCCGTCGTCGACCGTGGCCTTCTTAACGACGGTGTTGAGCATGATCGGCACTTTGCCCACCACCGCGTCCTTGATGAACCAGCCCCCCGAGGGACCCGCGTGGTTCTTCGTCACTCGAAGTCGAATCCGCTCGGGAAGGTAGTGAAAGAGGAGAGGCGCCGTGCAGTAGAACCAAGATCGCCAACCCGGTCCAATCCCAGAGGTAGGAGCTCGGAGCCGGCTGACGAGTGTCCGCGGGAGATGCTGGCGGTCATGGAAAGTGACGGTCGGCCCGCGAGCGATGATGACGGGGCGAGCGCCCGCTTGGTGCAGCAACGCCCCTAGATCAAGGGCGGAGGCCCCGGCCCCAACGACCGCGACGTCACGATCCGCCATCGGAGTCAGGTCGGCGTGCTGAGAACTGTGCGTCACCAAGTCACTCGTAACCTCAGAGAGCGCCGAGGGCACATAGGCGAAATAACTAACCCCCACCGCCAGGACCAACACTCGAGTGGAAAAGGACTCCTCGCCATCAAGCATCAACTCAAAACCATCCCCGCTTCTCCTTACGGAGCGAACCACCCGATTTTCGACAGTCGGGACCATTCGTTCTTGGAAGTCGAGGCCGTACGAGATGAAGGTCTCTAGAGGCACGGGCAGTCCGAGATCGGCGTAGGGAATCCCCCGTTCGGCGCAGAAGTGCGCCAGGGTATAAGAGTCTGACGGGTCAAAGAGAGACGAGGCATGGCCATCGGATTTAAGCGACATACCCTCCGGCATGGAGGACTTCCAGAACTCCATCGGCGTGCCGAGGATGCGAAAAGGGATCCCCGCGCTCTTCAGATACGCCGCGAGCGAGAGGCCGTACGGCCCGGCGCCGACGATCGTGACTTCGGTGGTCATGCCTGCTGATCCCCCAACTCGCGGGTAAAAAGTGACTTCGGGCGACTAGACAGGGTAGCAACTTGAGAGTTGCTGAAGACTGGTAATGGCGATCCTGAACGTTGTTGGAACGTGATTCAACCGTCTCGCCATCACGCCGGGACTGCCCTCCACCGGCGAAGCGTAACGTCAAAGGTGACCTTGATCAGCGACAAATAGGCGGAACTCGTGAACAGCAGTTCTCTCGGCCAAAAAACGCGGGCCGTTACTCCGCCGGAATCGGGGCTCGCGCGTGTCGGATAACCGAACAGGCTCCAGACCAGCAATCGTCTTCGTTGACGAGGGACGGTGGGAGTCATTCTCTCAACTAGCCGCCATTGTGCGACAGGAGAACTTCCGCACCATCCGAGTCAGTGTCGGCCCACCGGGCTGGCGGGCTGAACACCTGCTGTTTGACCGGAACGTTTTTCTCGACACCGCGCCGAGTTCCGATCAGCTAGCGCACATCCTGTCCGGTGAGTACGTGGCAGACGTTCAGCCCACGGAGAGCCTCGCCATAGCGACGTACTCGGCTCTCGATCTGATGCCCGCATCGCAGCGGTCAAACAAGTGGGCCGGACGGTCTTCCCTCCTGGACAAGTGGCGCGTTTCCGGCGCGCTGCGTGACCTCGGGCTCACAACCCCCGCAGCCCTCCTCGCGGATACGGTCTCTCCCGCCGAGGCGGTCGCAGCGTTGTCCCTGCCCATCGTGCTCAAGCGGCGCGTGGGCGCGTCGGGGTCCAACGTAAACATCTTCTACGCCCTCGATTCGCTCGAAGCGTTTGTCGCGACGCTCGAATCTGCCCACGATTGGTTCTACGAACAATTTATTGATGGAGATTCCTTCGTATGCGCTGCCTGCGTCAGTGATGAAGGGATCGACGTTATTGCAACGTACGAGGTCATTAAGCGCATCTACGCTCTCGGACCGGCCAGCGTGGTGCGGTTCCGAAACGATGCGAAGCTGGAAGAGAGTGCCGGACTACTGGTCGATGCGCTGAGTATTCGCGGACTGATGTGCTTCGATGTCATGCGCGACTCAAATGGTGAGGACTGGATCCACGACGTCAACCCGAGAGTTTTTGGGGGTTTCGCCATGAGCCAACTGGTCGGAATTGACTTTCGCGGAGCGTACGTTCGTTACTTATCAGGACGCGGCCCTATCAAGCGAAGCCGACAAAAATCTTCCGTCGTTACGTCGTTTTCATTCCCTGAAGGCCGGAGAGAGCTCCTTCGCTCAGAACCTCGAAGGACGGCGTGGGCTCGAACGTCTCTGTGGATCTGGGACAACTGGAAGCTGCTGGGTTCGCGTTACTTCATCTTCTTTTTGATCGAGCGCCCCGCGGCCTTACTGCAGAGAAGTTGGGCCCGATGGCGAGGCCCTTCCTCCTCGATCCCCTAGGCGCGTACTCAGCGAAGGGGTTCACCTGAACGATTGCGATCGCAGTTCCCGTAACTTCTAATGCGAGATACCGAGAACCCTTTCGTACACCTCGGTCATTTGGCGGGCCACACTTGACCAGTCATTGCTGTGGGCCCACGTTGAGGCGGCCAGGCTCATGGCGCCATACTCCTCACTGGAGAGGTTCTCTGCTTTCGTCAGCGCGGCTAACAGTGAGTCCGTCTCCGTTTCGTCTTTCGGGGAGTATCGAATCGCAGTGTCATTGGGAACGTCACGCAGCATGGGTGCATCGGGTATCAGCACCGGTAATCCAAACGATTCGGCCAGGACGATGGAGGAGCTGTTGGTGATGCTGCGGAAGGGGTACGCCGCGAAGTCTGACGCTCGGAGGTATCGTCCGAGTTCACCATCGGTTATCCACCGGAGATTGAGCACCGCCCTCCCTTGCGCTCGCTGAGCGAGACGTTCCACCTCCCTTCGATAGGCGTCGTCGGTGTACGGTCCCGCCACGATCACCTTGATCTTTGAGGTCGGAGGTAGCCGTCCGATGGCCTCCAGCAGAAGGTCGACACCCTTGTACGGTTCGACTCTCCCGGTGAAGACGACGATGAGATCCAGACTGTCGAAACCAAGGTTCGCGCGGACCACCTCCCTCGCCTCGGTCACTTCATAGGGCTCAACGTACGAACCAAAAGGAACCACGTAAACGCTCTTGGCCCCAAGCGAGCGCAACTCGTCAGCGCTCGCGTTGGAAAGTGCCACGATGGCTCGAGAGCGAGCAATCAGGAGGTTCTGGACACTTTCGTCGTCGTTAAAGACTGGATCGTGCGGCACGAGGTCGTGTGCTGTCCAGACGATGTCGTAGCCCAAGAGATTTGCGAGGAAGAGATAGGAGCGAAACCACCGCTCCATCAGCCCTCGAGCCCATCGTTTGTCGTCGGCCCACGGCAGGGAAAACTGAAAGAACCAGTGGATGTGCAGGATGCGAAATCCGCGGAGGCGGTACCACCACAACAGTCCGGGAGCCAAGAATATATTGACGGTGTGTGAGCGCGTGGGTCCATCGGTGTACTGAACTCTGACCCCCGCATCCCTTACTCCTTCGTAAAGAAGTTCCTGATAAGGATTGGGGTCCCTCGGCGTCACCAGCACAGAGATGCGCGACGTCACGAGTCACGCCACGTTGATGTCACACGATTCACATTAATAGGGGCTTCAAAAATGATGAGGAACTCCAACTTTCACTGGCCATGAACCTTCACACCCGCACGAACGTTTTCTGGTGCGACGGCAAAGCGAATGTCGAAAACTACGACAGTGTGGCCAGCACTATCCCCGCGTTGAAGGAGCTCGAGACTGAAACACTCGCCGCAGAAATAGAGATCGTCCAACCCTTAACTCCGAGTTGGGCAAGTCGACCAGCCAAGTACGTCGCTACCGCCTGCGCTCGCATTCGGCCGAGCTCGACGTTCGCAGCAACGAGTGAGCTCTGTTGCGCTTCTTTCGCGGTGAGCTCATCGCCGTAGCCCAGAAGCGTGATCTGACTGCGACCTTTGGACTTCACTTCGACGGCGATACTTTCGGTCTCCGTCTGGAGCGCGGAATTAAGTTGCGACCCCTTAAGAGCGAAGGGGCCTACGACCGGTCCCGTTCGCACCGGTGGTGGTGGCGGGGCGACCTTTTTCACCTTCTTCCATTGGGCGTAGAGAGTCACCGACCCCGCGAAGGAGTACGTAGCACCGTTGGCGAGCCTCACGCTTGACCCGTTGGGAGTCGCGTTCCAGTCCACGAAGGTGTAGCCCGTTCGCGTGAAGCGATTGGGCGTCAACGTCGCGGGAGCGTTGTGGCGCTCGGAGGCCATCGTTCCGGCACCGCCGTTGGCCGCGAAAGTCACGACATAGAAGGTCTTGGGCGCTTTCTTCCACTGGGCGAAGAGAGTCACGGACTCTTTGAAGGAGTACGTAGCTCCCGCGCCGTAACTCTTGCCCGAACCTTTGGCCGAAGTGTTCCAGTTAACGAAGGTGTAGCCCGTTCGCGTAAATCGGATAGGGGATATTGCGGTGGGCGTGTTGTTGGTCTCTGCGGCCATGGAACCGCCTCCGCCGTTCGCCACAAAGGTGATGGTCTTAGACGGCGCCTTCCCGGCCTTCCACTGCGCGTAGAGAGTTGTCGGAGTACTAAAGGGGAATACCGCACCGTTGGCGTAACTCGACCCCGTTCCGTTGGCCGACGTATTCCAGTCAATGAAGGTGTGATTCGACCAAGTGAAGCTATTGAGTGATAGGGCAGTGGGCTGACTCTCACTTTCGGGGATCATCGTGCCGCTTCCACCATTCGCGTCAAACGACACCGCCACCATCACACCCGTGACCGTCAGAGTGTACGTCCACGTTCCCTGATCGCCCGCCCCGTCTGAGTCGGTACCCGACACGCTGTACGTCCCGACCGTAAGAGGTCCAGACGTGGAGATCACACCCGTGGAACTCACGGACAAAGCTGAACTTGACTTTGTGGTGACGAAGGTCACCGAACCCGTATTGTCTTCCACGGTGATGGGTTCCGTGTAGGTCGCCGATGCTGCAGTCGAGACCGACCCGGTTGTCGACGAAGATTGTGTGATGGTGGCTTTGTGGCCCGCGGGTATCACCGACAGCGAGTAACTCCACGTTCCAGCGTCGCCGTAGGTATCGGAGTCGGTGCCGGTGATCGTGTAGGGCGAACCGCCCGAACTCAAGGCGCCGGTGCTTTCTAAGTCGTCGCCACTCGCGACGGTGAAACCCGGCGTCGAGGTTGCGAAGGTAACGGGACCGACGAAACCGGACGCCGCGCTGAGCGTGCTGCTAAACGTGGCGCTGTTGTCGGTGGTAGTGGAGCCCGACGTGGGAGACCCCTGGACGATCACCGCGGGGTTTACCGTTAGCGAATAACTCCAACTCCCCGCGTCGTTGAAGGAGTCCGTATCCGATCCAGTAATTGTGTAGGTGGTGGCCGCGAGCGTGCCGGTCGTGGTCACTCCGCCGGAGTTAGAGACTGTGAGACCCGCAGGAGTACTCGGCTCGCTCGCGTCATAGGTCACCGTGTTCGAGTTAGGAGAAGTCGCGCTAAGGGCATCTACAAATGACGCGCTGTTGATCACTGACACGGAGTTCATCGCGGGCAAACCCTGGGTAATGGAGTCGGCCGTGACGGTCAACGTATACGTCCACGTGCCCATATCGGGGCCAGTGTCGCTGTCCGATCCCGAGATTGTGTAGGTGGTGGCCGCCAGCATCCCGGTAGTTGTTACCTGGCCCGAATCACTAACCAGGAGCCCTTCGGGAGTACTCGGCTCGGTCGGAACGTAGGTTACGGTGCCGGTGTACGTGCCCGATTCGGGCTCCAGCTGTGCCGTGAAGGTGGCGCTGTTGGTCACATCGATTGAGTCCGCGCTGGGCGGGCCGAGCACGATGTCCGCCCCCGACACACCCGGCGTCACGATAATGGCGGCAACAGAGATGAGAGCGAGGACAACGACGCTCTTAGCCAATCTCGCGAGTCCTGCCCTCCAACTCATCTGCGCAACCTACTACGAAACCTCTCCGAGGTCACCGGCAGGACTATTCGGTCACAACTCACTCTTTGACCAATCGCGACGTTTTTATCCTCCCGTCGAGCACGAAAGCGATTCTCGCGCGTGCGACTGCGAAGGGCCAACTTATTGCAAGAGGATGGCCATGATATCGTCGGGCCATCACTCAGCCCACCTGCTACTTCGTGTGTCCGGACTACGACGTCGCATCCGGCGGAATACGTGTGATTTACCGCTTCGTCGACATCCTCAACTCCTCGGGAATCGATGCCGCAGTTGTTCACAACTCGGCGAAATTCCGAGGCACATGGTTTGAAAATCGCACGAAGATCGTAGGCGCACAAGAGGTTCGCTTTCACACGGGCGACCTGCTGGTACTTCCGGAGTGGTATCGACAGCTCATCCCTTGGATCGCGCCCGGCGTACCCCACGTCATCTTCAACCAGAACGCGTATGAGATGTTCTCAGGTGTGCCCTTTGAAAAGGGAGTTCCGACCGGAACCCTGAGCGTCGACACGGTCGGAATCGTCGGAATATCAGAAGACAATCTCAAATACTTGAGGCTCTGTTTCCCGCAAGTACGAGTGGACGCGATCCGACTGTCTCTGGACACCGAACTCTTTCACCCCTCTCTCAACGGCAAGACCAGAACGATTGCCTACATGCCCCGAAAGCGGCTCAAGGAACTAAATCAGATACTTCACGTTCTTGATCTGCGTGGATCGCTGGAAGGTTGGGAGATGCAACCCATCATCGGGGTTTCCGAGGTCGAGGTCGCACGATTACTCGGAAGCGCCGCAATATTCTTGGCTCTGAACGACCGCGAGGGAATCGCCCTTCCTTCCCTCGAGGCCATGGCCTCGGGTTGTGTGGTCGTGGGGTTTCACGGCGGTAGCGGTGAGGAGTACATGAGGCGCGATCTTTCAGTACCGATCGCGGACGGCGAAATCACGTCCTTTGTCACGTCACTCGAATCAGAGATGTCTCGTTGGGTCGAGGGTGATCCGACTCAGGGGGAAATGACGAGGCGGGCAGTTGAGTTTGTGGGGAGTACGTACACGAAAGAACGTGAGCGCGAAGACGTCGTACGAGTCTTTAGTGAAGCGTTGGACCGAGTTGCGCAGATCGCTCCTGCTACCGAGACTCTGAACAGGAAACTCTTGCCTTCGAATAGCGATGAGTTCGACAGGGCGGTCAGAACGCTCTCGAGGAGCCGACGCGGCGCCCCACGGACCTAGGTTTCTGACGCTGGCGGCCTACCCAGTGCCCCTAACTTTCTCCTAACGTACGAGACCTCTTCGGGCAGCCCGCCGGTTAATGCGAGGAGGGCGAAAAATAGGATGACAATCACGGGCGCCCAAGCGACCGTTGCGACCGGCGCGTGCCAGCTCCGAAGCAGAAGGTACCGTCCGAACAGCGTCACGATGACACCAATTACCACGGGCCGAATCGACAGCTTCGTTAAGGACAATTTCGAACGAACGTCTCGCGCGTAGATGGCACGCACCCCGAGCAACGCGATGAACTCGGAGATCAGCGTTGCGCTCGCCGCCCCGTCGATGCCGTACCTGGGTATCAGAAGGAGATTTACTCCGACGTTCAAAACCAGTCCGACGGCGCTAACGATAATCATTCGATGATGCCGATTGCACGCGACCGCCGCGTATCCCAGCGCGGTGCAGAGGAACGAAAAATAACACGACGACGCCAGGAGCCGCAGCGGCGTCGTGGCCCCCAGAAAGTGGTGACTTGACAGGATCTCTATCGCTTGGGGCGCGAAGAGCAGAGTGATCATGACCGCCAGCACTCCCAACACCGCGAGGCTCTCTTCCATTCGTCGAACCAAGTGGGCAAAGCGATCTCCCGACGACGTGGCTAGCAGCGGCATCACGCTCGTGGCAATCAACGTCGGTATCACCACGATGAAGTTGGTGAAGTTATAGGCAACTCCGTAGAGGCCCACCGCCCGAGCACTCGCCATTTTGCTCAAGAGCAAGGTGTCGGCCTTTAAATAAAGAAGATTAATAATCTGAATCGCGCCGAGACTCGCCGACAGAGTCAAGATTTGGCCCCAACGACGCAGGTTGTACAAAGCCTTGAAAGGTACTTCTCTTCGAACCGCGTAGAAGGCGAGAATGCTCGCCACGACCGTCGCCACGAGATAGCTCAGTGAGCAGCCCACGATCCCGAATCCCCGGGTTATTGAGATAACGACGCCCACGACATACACGATCTGCTGAATGAGCAATATCCCCGACGCGAGGTAGTTGCGAATCGACGAAACGTAGTAACTCAAGGCAATTGTCTCGACCGCGTTAAAGGGCACCGAGAAAGCGATGAGAACGATTGACCAACGAAGGGTCGGAGCTTTATATAGCACCACGCCAAGAAGTATCAATATCGGAATGAGAACCGTGCTCAGGACGAGGCGGAGACCCAAATTCTGGCCAAGTACTTCCGAGGCATCTTGGGGGGACCGCGCAATCTCGCGCCCCGTAATTGACGTTATGCCAAGATCCGTCAGCAGCATTATGGAGCTCACAAAAGTGAGCGCTATGACAAAATAGCCATAGTTGATGGGTCCCACTCGGTAGGTAATAAGGCGTATCGCGAATGCGCCGAGTACGGCGAGCAGCAGAGTGTTGCCCGCGCCCGAGAGAACCGAAAAAGCAATGCGCCGGCCCGCGCGGCCGAACTGCCCCTCACTTCCATCGTCTCCCGACTGCGGATTTTCAGAACTGTCACTCATTCTGAAGCGGTATTACGCGATCGGTTGGGTGGCAAACCTTGGCGATGGCCACTCCGCCCACGAAGAAAGTCCAATACCCCGAGGCTGTCGAATCGCATGGCGGTGGCAAGCAATCGGAACTCTCGTTGATGAGCAATTTCTCGAAGGCGGCGAGTCAGCATGGGAAGTAGACGCAGAAGCGTCCTCGACCTCGATCCCCCCTCAACTTCTTCGACCAGTCGCAACGCATTCCTCGTCCAGTAGTACTCGTAGATCTTGGAACCGGCGCCGCCCGCACTGTGATGCGGCGTGTGGAACACGACGGCGTCGGGGACGTAACCGATTTTCAACCCGTTTCTACGAAATCGAGAGGCCCATTCACACTCTTCCCAATAAAGGAAGTACGACTCCTCCATTAGACCAACCGTCTCGATCGACTCACGACGAACCAACATTCCGGCGCCCCCAGGCCGTCCGGTCTCAATGGTTCCCGACTGGTCTATCGAGTCAGTGTCGATTGATCCGAAAACCTCAAAGTCCAAGGTATCGAAATCGAGCTGTGCGCCGGCGTACTCGATGTCGCCAGTCTCCGGGTGGAGAATGGTTGGGCTGACCACCGCCAATTTGTCATCTTGCGCCAATGAGTCCAGTAGTTTGTCCAAGCACGTGTTGGTTACTGCTGCGTCGGGGTTCAAGAAAAAGTAGGCGTCTACTTCATCACCTGCCATTGTGACGCCGTAGTTACATCCACCCGCAAAGCCAAGGTTTCGCACCCGGGTGGCGACCACATTAGGGAAGTCCCGTTTGACGATTTCTAACGTCGCGTCGTCGGATCCGTTGTCGACCAACACGACAGTCGTAGGTGTTTTCGAGGCCTCGAGTGATGCCAGGCAGGTGGCTATCACTTGTTCGGAGTTGTACGTCACCACAATCGTTGCCACCGTCGCGCTCTTGCTCAAAGGACCGCCAACTCCGCAGGTGACTCCCTGACAATCGCCATTTAACGACTCTAATCTCCGTAATTGCGTATCCCATGATCCGCTCGTTTGCTGCGATCAAGCGAAATGGAGCGTGCGTCGATACGTTGCCCGTCGTTCACGGAGACAGCCAAGTTCGGTGTCGTTATGGTGACACCAAGGGAAAGAGCGCGGCGGATCGGACGGCGTTTCGTTCCGCGGAAAACCCACCGATTGATCGCCAGTGCGCCTTGGCCAATCCTGTCGATGACGACTCAAGGGCTTCCCTCTGACGAGGCAGGATGACGCACCCGACATCCTGACAAAAACCACCACGTTCGGGACCCCGATATTCTCCCCGACGACGCGATGGTTGGCGAAGCTTGTGGCTCGCTGTGCGTCAAAAGAGGTAGGTAATAGGGGCCATTGTGGGGCTCTCGGGGTGAATTGATGAAGTGTTGAGCCGTCGTAGGCGGAGGTGTGATTTGAGGCTGCGAATTTGTATTTCATGTACAAGGGCTCACTCAAGAACTTCTTCCTTGCGAAGACAGCACACCGCATTCCTAAAATCGCGACACTTGTCGCGGCGTCCTGCGTTCTCGTGGCGATGGTCAACATCGACGCTTCCGCATCGGCGTTTGGGGGTCGAGACTCCAATGCGGTTCGCACAAACGTCGTGCTCACGCTCGCGTCCGAGTCAAGCAGGAGCCAGTTTTCAGGACTCGTAAAGCGCTGGACGACCGTTTCTACCGTTGCGACTCCCGCTAGTCCTCCTGCGACCGTGACCGCGACCAGTGACGGCGGTGCGGGCGGCGGCGGCGGTGCGGGCGGCGGCGGTGCGGGCGGCGGCGGTACCAGCGGCGGCGGTGCGGGCGGCGGCGGTACCAGCGGCGGCGGTACAGGCGGCGGCGGTACCACTACGACTACGTCGGTCACGACGACCACAACGAACCCTCCGACAACGACGACCACCGACCCGGCGCCGGCTCCTTCTGCATCTGGAGGGTTGATCACCGACGGGGCATCGCGCAGCGTGTGCGCCGAACTAAATTTCCCCGACACCAGCCTTTCCGCGCTGCAGAGCGCAGTGACGAGTTGGGACTCACTTACCAACACCACGACGAACTGCCTGCTGGCTTACCTCAACGGAGAGCCAAACTGGACTGACTGGGAAAACCCTTGGGTCACCCAAGCGCAGTACGGTTACGCACCCTGGGTTGCGGAATCGCCGCAGAGTCGCCAACTCATTCTGCAAGTTGACTTGATCCCCACCAGCCTTGAGAACGTAAGCGATCCCCTGGGCTGGGAGCAGTCCTGCGCTGCCGGAGATTTCGACTCGTACGCTACGCAACTCGGTCAAAGCCTCGTTGCCGCTGGGCTTCAAAACTCCGTGATCCGTTTAGGTGCGGAAATGAACGGCACCTGGGAAGCCGACTACATGGGCGGCACGACTCAGGAACAACAGCTTTGGGCCACGTGCTTTGCCAATGAAGTAACAGGCATGCGCCAGGCGAGTGGCGAGAACTTCCTCATCGACTGGAACCCCAACGCGTGCAACATCCCCTACTCGACCATCTACCCGGGCAACGCCTACGTGAACATCATTGGGCTTGACTTCTACGACGTGGCGTGCCAAACCCCGGGCACCGCGGTGTCGTTCAGCCAACTGGCAAATGAAGGTGACGGTCTAGCGAGTATTGAAGCATTCGCGTCGGCTCAAGGCAAACCAATGAGTCTCCCAGAATGGGGACTGGAATCGTCCCCCGCAGGGGATGATCCCGCCTACATTGACGGCGTGGGATCAGCCGTGGCGAACGGCGACTATGCCTTCGAAGCGTACTTCGATGCCGGTGCACAGGGCACCATGGAACTCGGTTCCAGCACGCCTTTGTCCTTGCCCGAGTTTCAGAAGTGGTTCGGAAACAGTTAAGAGACACCTCGGAGACGTGATCGGCGCAGCGCCGGTTTGTAGATACCGTCCGGCGTCGCCCGGTCGTTCACAAACCATCGTGCGGAAGTCTCGGTACGATTGACGCGGAGATAGCCAAAGGCTTTCAATACGTCGACTCGTCGAACGTATGACCACAAAGCACTCGCGTTCTCGACCAAGTTCATTTTCAGAGAGGCGGTGGCCGTGAATGATGCTACTTTGCCGCACGAGTCGCGGAATGACGGTAGCCTCGCCGGACGCAACGTTTGCGTCGTTTACGACTGTCTTTTCCCGCTGACCTTCGGGGGGGCGGAGCGGTGGTATCGGTTCTTGGTCGACGAGTTGGTCGCCACTGGGGCAAGCGTCACGTACTTGACACGTCGCCAGTGGCTAACCGATAGTCCCGAGTGGCCTGGCGTAGAAGTGATCGACGTGAGTGGCGCGAGTGAGCTCTACGACGCGAAAGGTGTACGTCGAACTACCCCCGCTTTGGCATTCGGGTTCGGTACTTTCAGGTGGATGCTTCATCACCGACGCGAGTTCGATTCAGTCGTGGTCGCCAGTTTTCCATTCTTCTCCCTCCTCGCATTGCGCGCCGCCCTCATCGGCAGTCCAACGCCAGTCTTCGTTGACTACTTCGAGGTCTGGTCAACGAAGTATTGGAAGTCCTACGCCGGTGGGTTCACCGGAAGTATCGGCAGCGCTATCCAGCGACTGTGTATCAAAGTAACTCGGCACGCGCAAGTGTTTACGACTCAAGGCGCGCAGCAGTTGCGGTCTCAGGGATATGGCGGCGACCTGGCAGTCCTTCCAGGCCTTCTTTCCGGTAACCCGGAGACGGTCAAAAACCGCGCTCACACATCGCCGGGTGTACCGACTGCGATCTTTGTGGGTCGACACGTGACTCACAAAGGCGTTCGGCTTCTTCCTGAGATTCTCCGATCGGCCCGCGAAGCGCTTCCCGAGGTACGCATGACGATCGTGAGTGATGGCCCGGAACGACTCGAAGTTGAAAGAGACATGAGGCTGCTTGGCCTCAGTGACGCCGTGACGTTCACCGGTTCTGTATCCGACGAGAGACTTCGCACACTGTTTGAAGAGTCCTCGTGCACAGTCGTTCCCTCTCTTCGCGAGGGGTACGGCCTCGTCGTCGCGGAGTCAGTCTCTGCGGGGACCCCGGTCATTGTCGCGGACAATCCGGAAAACCTCGCCACGAACCTTATCGAAGAAGGTGTCAACGGCTTTGTTGTCGGGCCATCCGCCCAGGCGATGGCCCGAGGAATCATCGCTGCCGTCGTGGGCGGAGACTCGCTGCGCGCATCCACATACGAGTGGAACGCCCGCAAACGCGATCAGATGAGCATGCAACGTTCAGCCGACGTGATGATAGAGCGACTTTCCCACTTCGGACGTCCCTAACGCTCCGACCGATATCGCCAGCTGATCGACGAAAGCCGTTAAGCCTCTCTTAGAGCACCGTTCTGGATGCACAGGGGACACAGATCAGCAGACTCTTTCTCGTACCTTCCTCCGAATATCAAAGTTGCGTGCTCGTGTTCATCTTCTGTGGACGGCAACTTAGATCGCGGCGAAGTGATCAGGAAAGGCGCGATCAACGGTGCCACTGTCAGCACGATGCCCACGACGAAGACGCTCCGCACAAAGGAGGATAGCGATGCGGCTAAGGCGTTCGAGATGAACTCGGGGTGGTGGTGGAAGTTGAAGAGGAGAGCCACAAGTCCGACGATCGACACGAAAATAAGAGCGCCGCCCCAAATCAGGAACCGACGAATGAGCGCTTCCAAAGGAAGTTTCACCCGAGCGCTCCGAAGACCCGAGGACTCCGCGCGATATCTAAGGACAATGCCCGTACAGAAAACGAGAGGGCCAAGAATACTCAGCACACCGGCAGCTACGCCGGCAGACCAACCGAGCGATCCCACTTGCCCAAAAGTGCGCGTCGACTCCGCGGCGAAGATCCAGAGGAACACGGCGGACACCGTCGCGAGGATTCCTGGAATTGAGGCGGCGGTCTCTGGACTCAGCAACATGATCTGACGAAGGTGACGCAAACCATCCGAGAAAGTACTTAATTTGGATTCGCCAATTCGCTCGGCGTATTTCGTGTCAACTTCCTTGATCCTCAAATTCGCCCATGAGCTTCGAATAAGCATCTCCGATGCGAACTCCATGCCAGTGGACGAAAGGTTGAGCTCCAGTATCTGCTTGCGTCGAAACGCGCGAAACCCTGACTGGCTGTCAGTTATCGTCATCTGGTTCTTGGTTGCCTTCTTTACCAAGTAGGTGATCGCCGGCGTACCCACGTAACGGTGTAACCACGGCATCGTCGCGGTCGTCGCGTCACTCAACCTCTGGCCCAGGACCATATCGGCGTCGTTGTCAAGCAATGGCTTGAGAAGCCTCGGAATCGCATCTAACTCGTACGTACCGTCCGCGTCGGCCATGATGACAAACTCGGTTTCGGCGGCCGCAATCCCCGATCTGAGTGCGGCGCCATACCCCGGCTCACGCTGGAGGATCACCTGGGCCCCCGCGTTCAGGGCCACGTTGGCGGAGTTGTCGGTCGAGCCGTTATCCACGACAAGCACTGAACCGTTAATCCCGGCAGCTCTCATGGTTTCAAGTGCAAGTTCTACACACGAACCAACGGCGAGCTCCTCATTGAGGCAGGGGAAAACGACGGTCACACCGACCCCATGAAACTGGTGTTCCTCATCGGAAGATACACCGATTTCTTCGATGTCGTTTGACGATCGCACATTGCGAAGCAACTGCTCTTGCTCCGGAAAATAACTTTCGTTCAGAGTTTCGAATTCGGTAGCGGGCTTGGTGAACGTCATCAGAGAACGTCCGAAACTCGAATTAGGGCACCTAACACTTCTCACTCCGCTTCAGCCCTTGCGTTCAAAACACTCCCACAACGGCCATTAATTGTCAAGTCGTTGTTTTTTCATAGTGAATGCGCTGTCATTTGCCCCAAAATAGCCGCCGTAATTGGCAAAACGTTGATAAATGGCGACTCCGAAAAATCTCCTCGCCGAGAAAGGAGGACCCAGTTTCGAGCACGTGCTCAAGAGATTCCGATGACAAAGATCTTTCGTATCAAGTGCATTCGCCGATTTGAGCGGGCCTCTTTACTCAAGATCTGGGCGCATGAGCGACTTCACAATCGAATTAAAAAATTGGCGAGAGGTGAGTTTGTTCACTCCGGGGACCAGCGGACCCCGTGGATCGGCCATCCAAAGTTGCACGACTTTGACGGTCCAAATAGGTCGAAGAAGCACTCAAGACGATGCTGGGCGAGTACGTCAACTAAGTGGAAAACTCAACACCCCCGGTTCGATTGTTAATGCCAGCGCGCTTCGGAGACGATCGAGATCTAATCGTTAACTCAGCGTCAAGTCGCCCATTCGTTACGCACTTGATGCCACGGCCACGTTCAATCCAGCGTGATGAGAACGTGATGCTTAGACGACAAGATCTTCGTTCACGACGCTTTGGTACTGCTCCCACGAGGCGCGCAGAGTTACCTTGCGCCACCCGGCTCAGGAAGTCTTGGGGTGACTTGGGAATATACTCCGGCGGTGATAAAAAACGTGGACAGCCCCCAAGAGATTCACGCGTCGGAAAGTAGTCCGCCCGAGGGACTCGCGATCACTATTGAAGGACGTCTCTAAAAATAATGAAGCGCAATAGTCGGTACTTTGTGACCGCGGTCTCGCTGTTTGTTCTGCTTCTCAGCACCGGACCACAGATCGCAAGCGCAGCTTCCAACAGTGACGATCCCGTGTGGAACACTCTGCCAACGCTTCAGCAAATCTCAACCCAGTTGGCGGGCGCCTCGTCTCAGACCTCCTTAACGCCGGCAGAGATAAGTGGCGCCGAAAGCGGACTCCCCTTCCCGGACGCAGAAGAGAACGGGACGCAAAAGAATTGCGGACCGCAAGACGGGACTCCTTATTCGTACGCGCCCTGCGTTTATGGCGACCTCGCGTCTAAGCGAGTCATTGTCGTCGTCGGGGACTCTGAAGCTGATATGTGGATTCCCACCTTTGATATCTATGGAAAAGAGTTCGGGTTTAAAATTGATCGATTTGTCATGGATGGTTGCGCGGGGTGGAAGGAGATAGTCCCCAGTTCGATCGCCGGATGGTCGCAGTGCGAAGTGAAGTGGAAAGCTCACTGCATTCAGGCGATCAACAAACTCCATCCATTCGCCGTAGTTGCCACTGGCATGGTTCAAGACAATCAATCAAAGGAAGTCGTCGAAAATCCCCAATTGGTCGCCGCGGGTATCGACAACTACTTCTCTGCCATCAAGAAGTCGAAGGCAAAATTATTTGTTCTGTCAAATATTCCTTGGGACTGGTCTATCTCGACGTCGCCCGACGCCTGCGCCGATGTTCACAACACGGATATCGCTGGTTGCGATCCGCAGATTGACCCCACAATGGAAGCGGCGCTTGAGGTAGTGCAGCACGCTGGTTACGCGACCGTCGTTCCGATCAAGCCACTTTTCTGCTCAACAAAATCCTGTCCCGTCATTGACGGAAACATCGGTTTATATTTCGACAATCATCACATGAGTCACTCGTGGGCGACCAACATTCCCAGAGCGTTCTCGCAAATTTTTAACCCTTTGCTCGGAATTAACTAGCCCATCGCCGTCCCCGGACAGTAATACGGGGAGGTTTCACAATAGGGAGAACTCAGTTCGGCAGATACTTTGCCAGCAGTTGAGCAGTCGCTCGACCAATCCAGGCTGAATACGTGGCGTTCATGTGTGCCCAGTCCTGATATATCAAGTGACTCTCACCCGGAGAGTTGACGAAGACATCACATCTCTTGCTTCCGCAGAAGAGTTCGCGAATCGGCACCGTGTCAAGGTGGTCAATCGTTGCGACGTCGGCAAGACCCACCGTGGTTTCGATGGCCTTCACTTGTTTGATCGTCAATTCGCAGGGCTGGATTGATGAAGAGTGCACCGTCAGACATGACTCCGGCGTGGCCGAGGTGAAATAGGAGTAAAACTGCGGAATCTCCTGCAGAATAAGAACCTTGGCGTGGCTCGGCGCGAGCCCCTGCACCATAGAGAGGACTTCGCTGACAAATTGGTTGGTGGAGGGATATTGATTGTCGCTCAACTCAGCCAGGGTGAGCCCAATCGGCACCACCACCTGCGGTTTCAGCTGGTTGGCGGCGGCGATCTCGCCGTGGACCCACTGACTACAAGCGCTCGATCCTGCGGCGGACGTGACGGGGCTTATCCAAGGCCCGCAACCAAGCTTTGCCAAAAAAATAACCTTCCAATGAAGAATCGTTCCGGCAATGTTGAAGGCGGGCAGCCACATCGAGGCTTGGGAGTCGCCAAAAAGAAGAAGAGACTTGGTCGCACTCTTATCCCCAAAGGCACAGGTGACGCCGGGGTTCGTCGGAAGCGCTTGAACCCCCGTCGCCGACGAAAGGCACGGCGCGGGGATCATCGCGCCCGAGTCATCGTCCGCTGCTTTTGTCAGTGGTGGCAGCGAGGTGAACACGTTAGGTCCGTGCTTCAACTGAGATGATGCGACAACGTAGGAGATCAGTTGCGACAGGGATGGGGAAGAGGGGGTTGTACTCGCCGCCGCAGAGGCACCCGGCACCGCGAAGGCCAGGGTCCCCAAGAGCGCAGTGACACCTATCGCGCGAAATACTCTCATGGTTCCAATAGGCGTCACATTATCCTTTTCGGCGTCCGACTAAAAACATACGGCACTGGCAGGCGAACGTCGCCTTTTCAGTGCCAACTGGAAAAACAACTTTTGGTTGCTAGGGTTCTGATGACCTTCCTAGAGGGCAGCAAGGCACGGAGACTGGGAGAATGAGAACCGCCAAAATGCTTGTTGCGTACGCAGTGGTCACGTCCTTGGTGTTACTAACTGCCAGCACGGTTTTGGCGTCGCCGGGGGATCAAGTAGGTACGGCGGCTCAAGTAGCAGCGGCGGTCAAGTCATCGATCTCCGTCAAAACAGTCTCACCAACCATCGCGGCCACGCTGAAGGAGTTTTCGAATTCTTCGAGTTTTGACTTAACCGGACCATCGACTTTTGGGTCGTGCGATCCGTACAACTCAGAAGCGCTGGCTATTGCGCCGAAACCGTGCTTTTTCGGGAATCTTCACGGTACGAAGACGATTGTGTTGGTGGGAGATTCAAATGTGGGGAATTGGGTTCCGGCGCTGAACTTGGGGCTGGCCGACTCCCCGTATCGTTTGGCCGTCTTTGGATTCTCGAGTTGCGGACTCGCGAATCTCCCCTACACCCCTTCCTGGGGGGCCCTCTACGAGCGGTGCCGGCAGTGGCACGCAAACGTCCCGGCAGCAATACGGTCACTCCATCCCCTGGCGGTCCTGGCTTCTTCCGGTGACGTGGGGACAAACTATTCCAACACCACCTGGGCGAACGGAGTGAAGAACGTCTTCGTCGAAGCGACCCTTGGAGCGCCCACGACGAAGCGGATTCTCATAGGTACTTCTCCATTATTCGGCGAATCGGCTGTTACTTGCCTGACCGTACACCCGGACCCTCAAGACTGCTCGCTCCAATACACGGTAGGCAGCGGCTACTACGGCGGCACTCTCTCGCGGGATGTGCAGGTAGCGAGTTCGTCGCACGCGACCCTGATCAATACCAGTAAGTTTCTCTGTTCCTCAGACGTCTGTTCGCCCGTGATTGGAAATATTTTGGTCTATTCCGACATCGACCACATCACGATTGCGTACAGTTCGTTTTTGTCAAAGGTCTTAACGAGTGCGGTTCTAGCGGCTCTGAAATAGTGCACTGACGTGAGAATGACCCACCCTACGGATCTCAAGGAGCACGACTACCCGGCCGAGTTCCGCCCCGACATCCAAGCGCTACGAGCCCTGGCCGTCGCGCTGGTCGTTCTCTATCACGCCAACATTCCCGGAGTTCACGGCGGCTTTTTCGGAGTCGACGTGTTCTTTGTCGTCTCTGGCTTCGTTATAACAAACGTGCTGCTCCGCGAACGGGCATCTCGAGGTACCACGTCGATACCGGGTTTCTACGCGCGCCGAGTTCGAAGAATTCTTCCCGCAGCCACCGTCGTTCTTATTGCCACCGTCTTTGCCACATATCACTGGCTTAGTTTCATCACCGGTGCCATCAACGCCAACGACGCAAAATACGTGGCAGTGTTTATCGGAAACTTTCACTTCGCTTCGCTAGGCACGCACTACTTCACCGCAACCCAGCCACCTTCGACGTTGCAGCAGTATTGGTCACTGGCCGTCGAGGAACAGTTCTATCTCGTGTGGCCGATCCTCTTCCTCCTCCTCACCTTGCCGTGGAAGGCCTTCTCACCCGTCGTTCGACTGTCGAGCGCGCTTTTCGCGGTCATTGGCGTCTCGCTGGCCTGGTGCATTATCGAAACTCATCAAAGTGAAGTCTGGGCCTTCTTTTCTCCGCTGACCCGAGCGTGGGAACTGGCGCTGGGTGCGATTCTCGCGGTCGTGGGCCCGCATTTGCGCGGTCGATCGCCTCGCGTGGGCCTCGTTCTGGCCTCCGCCGGTCTCGCCATCGTGCTTCTCTGCGCGTGGTTTTACACTTCGTCTACGGTGTGGCCTGGCGCCGCCGCAATTCTCCCCGTGGCGGCGACCGGCATGATCATCGCGGGTGGATCTCTGCGCGGTGCGGAGAAGGCCGGCCCCGTCATACGATTTGCCCCCGTTCAATGGCTCGGGAACATTTCTTACTCGTTGTATCTTGTTCACTGGCCGATCATCACCATCGCCACCCAGTACGCGTTCGCGCCGCTCCCCCTACACAGCGAGATTGAACTGGTCGCCCTTTCCGTCGCGGTGGCGGCAGTGCTGTATTACGCAATCGAAAATCCCATCCGAAGGTCAAGGTGGTTAGCCAAACGGCGATTAGTAACCTTTATCTTTGGAGCGGCTTTGATTGGGCTCTCCTTCGCTGCAATCTATTGGCACTTGAATCACTACTCCTAACCTTCCCTGGAGAGACGTATGACGCGAATACTCCTCTTGTCGTCGTACGAACCTCCCCCGGACGGGATCGCTAAGCACTCCAGTCATCTCATGGACGCCTGGGACTCCGCGGGGCACCAGGTGCTGGTCGTTTCCCCCGGCAAACGACGAGGCCTCCACGGGGTCGAGCGCACCGGGTCGAATTCGACGATCGCGCGAGTCCTGGGGCAGGTTCCCCGGCGCCGCTCCTGGAAAGAGATTGTCGCGTTCGATCCGGAGGTGGTGGTGGTGCAATTCGCCATTGCCGCACTCAACGTAAATCTCTGGCCGGTCATGAGACTCTCGAAACGTCTCTCCGCGTTACCCGTTCCCGTTGTGGTTACGTATCACGAGCCGATGCGCGAGTACAACGTGCTCGGATTTCTCACGCGTTGGATTTATCGAGCCATGGCTCGCGCGACAGACGTACCAATCGTCTTTTCTTCCGCGGGTCGACAAGCTCTTATCGACGACGGTCTCTTTAGCCAAGTCGTGGAGGTTCCCCTCGGAACAACGGGTGTCACCGGCGTATCGGGGGAAGACGTTGCGAGAGTGAGGGATCATTACCGTCTTCAAAAGCCTCTCGTACTGACCCTTGGCTTTACAAACTTCGACAAGGGCGCGGACATCCTCATCGACGCCGCGAGCGCCATCGCAGAAGCCACTGACAACAAAGTGCAGTTTCTCATTGCTGGTTCGCCGCGCAAGCGACGGGGCGTATTTCGCCTGATGGAACGCCGTGACGTGAAGTGCCAGGAGCGACTCGAAGGTCGCGCTAGGAAATTTCCTACCGTTGAGATCGCGTTTAGCGGATACGTCGCCCACGACGACGTGGCTGCACTACTTCACGTGGCGGATGTCGTCGTCTTGCCGTATCGAAGGATTACGCAAAGCGGCGTGGCAAATCTGGCACTTTCGAGCCAGTCCGTCATCGTGAGTTCAGACCTTCCCGGACTACGAAGCGACCTCGGTGAGGCAGCCCAGTACGTGGCCGTCGGAGACGTTCCTGCGATGGCGGCGAAGGTAGCGGGTTTGTTGGGCGACGAGAGAGCCGCGCTTCGCGGTTCCATGCGCCAACTCTCGGGCGAGCGCGCCAAGTCAAACACGTACGCTCAGGTGGCGGAGAAGATTCTGTCGGCCGGACTGGCGTATCGAGACGCCAACACGACGAACTAAATCGGGGGAATCTGCCCCACACTGATAACGATGAAACTTCGAAAAATTCCAGGCTAAGAGCCGGGCTTCGCCAGCTCGTGCAGCACCCCCGCGCCGACCGCGAGGTGGTCCAGGAGTACGAGCCCCGGAAGCTCTTCATTCCTTTGACGCCAGATCGGCACGAGCAACAGCAACGGATACCAGCGCCACTTCAACGTCAACGGCAAACCGAGCAAAAAGATGGCGTACACGAACGGAACCGAGTTCTGTCGAGCCGCCTCGCCAATGCGATGAGGATGTTTCCGGAGAAGCCGGCACGCCCCCTTGCCATAGAAAAAGGACCGGCGAATCTGGCGCTTCGCGGTGCCCCAATCATGACGAACCACGGCGTCGGGCACCCACCGAAGTCGATAGCCGCTGTCGGTCAATCTCCACGTGAAGTCGATATCCTCCGCCGAGCCAAAGGACTCGTCAAACCCGCCCACCGCATCAAAAGCCTCGCGGCGAAAAGCCAGGTTTCCGGTCATGGCCATCGGCACGTACGCCGATTGTGCGTTACCTAGCCAGTGCGTCCCCGAGTAAATGCTTTTGCCAAGTGCCTTCGCCGGCCCACAAGATACGAACTCGCCTTCATTCAATATGGGCGCGAGTAATTTATCGAGCCAATCGTCGTCGGGGAAACAACCAGAGTCCGTAAAGACAATGATGTCGCCTTCGGCACTTCGCACACCTACGTTTCGCTGGTGGGCGATGGTCGTGCCGACTCCGGGCGGTTGCTCGTAATCGATCCACCGCGCCCACTCGTGGGATTGGCGAATGTCGTCGAGCGACCCTTTCGACGCATCGACCACCAGGACTTCGTCAATCGATTTTCCGACAAAAGGCTCCAAGGCGTCGAGGGTATTGGCAAGCAGTCTTTCACCCTTGTTTACGATCACCACGGAGGCCTTGAGGGGCTTCTCGCTCGTCGTCATCGATTTGTCGAACTGACTCACTCGTCATCCCCTTTACTCGAACGCGGAGAGTGTGACTTAGTGATACACACGAGTCGACCCAGTTGAGTACACCACGTAGAAATTCCTATTGAAGAACGGAACGTTTGACCGATAATCAGTGTAATAACTTCCGTCTGAGGTCTCGGCTTGCGTATTGTCATCGTCCAAAATGGGAGTCGAGACGTAGATGTAGGACTCCACATCTACCTCGGGCGGGAGGATCTCGTCCACTAGGAGATACTTGCCCGGTTGCGACAGTAGGACTAGTTGCCCGAAGAGATCCGTTTGGACGACGTCTTGAGAGTTGGTGTGGCTCCGCAGCCATCCGGCCGTCGCGAACTCGGTGGTGGATACGGTGAACTGCTGAGCGTTTAAGCCCCGGGCCGTGAGTGACCCGGGTGGAAACCCACCGAAGAACAAGGTGCCCAGACCAGTCGCCCACAGGAGAAAAACACCGACGACCGCCGTGCCGACGATCATCCCCACTCTCGCGAAGCGCTTGCCTAGGTGCGTGAGAAACGTGACGAGATCATCGAGGTACATCGTCAGTGGGACCGCCAACAAGATCGCCGTGATGATGGCCGCTCTCTCGGGACTGTAGATGGCGGCAAGTGTCCCCGACAAACGTGAGAGACCACCAATCAGAAGGCCCGCGACACCCAAACCAACGAGATCAGCGCTGTACAAGTCGGACTGGCGACGCCCGAGACGAAGAAGGCCGTAAAGCAAACTGAGACCCAAGAGGACCCAAAGACCATCGTCGAGCAGGAGGTTGATGACGTTCCACGACTGAGAGAGCCCTGGGACCACACCCGGTGAAGGGGGCACGGCCTTGGTCACCAGATGGACCGAGTTCGAGCTTGGATACGAAACCATCCAGGTGTCGGACTTCGTAAACTCGCGAACCAATATCTTCTCAAACTTCGGCGCGGAGAGGCTTACCCCTTGAGCCGTCGAAGCTTTCAGCCCTATCCCATTGACCGTGAAGGCGCTGGCCGAGTTAGCCAAAGCATTGTTTCGCGTGATGACGAGATTCCACCCCAAGGCAGACACGAGGGCCACGACGACCAGGACTGAGTTGATGACGCTTCGCGAACGAACATAGTGCCGATGTTCTGCAACTCTCGATCGGCGCGTTCCAAGCCATCCTTGCGACCACATCCATCCCACTCCCCAGGCGATAAGCATGGCGCCCGCTAAGAGATACGAAGTGGTGTAGTGAGTGAATGAAATCGTCACCATCAGTAATCCGATGACGATTTGCGCCGGGCGAACCGCGATGGTGCGATCAAAGACCACCATCACCAGCGCCGTGAAAATTGTGACGGCCATAGCTTGGCGGGTGATAGTGGTCAAAATGGAGGAGAACGCCACGCTGGAAACGATGATGCCCGCAACGACACCAAAGGCCAGACCGGGGCGCGGCGGGCGTCGTCGTCCGTTATTTATCCATCGAGGAACATTGCGGATTGTGGAGAACACTGCGAGCGGCAGAAGGGCCAGGATCGCCGGTACGACTACTTGGAAGAAGGCGAGGAGTCGCAAGCGGACCAACGAGTGCAGGATCACCGGAAGTACGGTCAGCGAAAGCATTGACGCGAAAGGGTCGTGGTTCGAAGGTACGACCCAGGCCCCCGCGCTCAGGGTCTGCGAAGCCACGCCGAACTCCTTTTGGATGTCCCATCCGTAGAGGTGCGCGCCACGAAGACTCGTGGAGAGCAGTAGCGCGAGCGACGCGCTGTACAACAAGGTATTGAGGGGCCATCTGCTCGACCTCCCCCATCCGCCGACCACTCCCGCGAGTAGAACAACGACCACGAGGACGGTGGCGAAGATGGCCAGCCGATTATTACCGCTGTAGTTCAGTTGGGCGACGCCCAGGATCGACGGCACCACGAGGAGGCCGCACGCGAGAGCGCCGTAGAAATTGTTGAGATGAACACCCTCGAAGATCCAGGTGACTGGATCAACACGCTTGGACGCCGACATCACGAGCCCCACGAACGCAAGAACGATCCAAATGACAACCTCGGGAAGAGTGTCCAACGGTCGAGACAGACCCACGAGCGGACCGAGAAGGCTGGCCACCCCGCCGACGACCATGATCACCATCATGCTCAGGCTTGCGGCCAACACAATGCGTCCCGGGGTGTGCGAGGTGCGGGTCCTCAGAATCGACATGACCGTCGCTCCCGGAATGAGAAGGAGGGTGATCACTCCCGGCAGCGGCACCAATGGTGAGTGCATGACGTTGAGACACGCCGAGAGCACTAGCGCCGCGGCCAACCACAGTCCCGTGGGAACGACTGCGGCCCAGAAGCTTTTGGAAAGGAGCTCTCTTCTTCGAGACCACAATTGCGAGACATCCTGGGGCCGCGGCGCGGCATTCTTTAGCCGAGGCCAGACGTCTCTCAACTGAGGCCAGCGCGAAGTCAGTGTCGACGGACTCTTGATGGTCCACCTTCTTTTCTACTGACTCCCCTCGCGAAACCAAGGAGGCTCACGAGGTCGTCAACCAGGGCGACGAAGGGATACGTCATCGCCTCGGGCTGAAACTTCTCCGACGTCCGCGAAAGCCACACGGTGCACGGCGTCGCCAACGTCGCCAGGCCGGCCAACAGGCCGACCGGCCAGGACAGCGGCGCAAGTACAACGGTCCCGACGATGGCGGCGGGGCTGACTACTGGGAGCGACGGCCACCCGGACTGCTTTCTCCAACGTTCGCCTGCACCACGACCGTAGGCAAAACTTCGACGCCAGGTCTGCCACATCGAAGGGTCGAATCGATGGGCAAGGACAACCCGTGGATCCACGATCACCGAGGACTCGCCAAAGCGTTCCCGGACGGCGACGCAAAGCGACACTTCCTCACCCTCTCCGAACACGAGATTCTCATCAAATCCGCCAGCCTCCAGAGCCCGAGCCCGATGCATTGACATATTGGCGCCGACCACCGAATAGACGGGAAACGCCGTGACTCGAGAAAACCGTGGCGGACGAAACTGGCGAACGAAGCGATAAAGAAAGGAGGGATTACGAGCGAGGGCGATCTCTGCGGGCACCAGAGGGTTTCGAAAAACGAGATAGCGCTGAGTAAAGGACGTCGGATGATCGACCTCAACCAGTCCCCCGAGAACGGTGACCTCGGGATGATCGCTCCAGGCGGACACTAATTGCTCGGTCCAGTCAGCGGGCGGAGTACAGTCATCGTCACAAAATGCAACTATGGACGAGGCGGCATGTGTCAAACCGGTGTTGCGAGCCACCGAAATGCCTTGGTTTTGGTCATGACGTACAACAGAGAATCCATAACTCCGGGCTAAGGCCTCTGTTCCATCGGTGGATCCGTCGTCAACTACGAGTACGTCGACGGGTAGCCGTTGTCCAGCCAGCGCGTCGAAGCATGACGCCAATTTCGCGGCACCGTTGTACGAACAGACAACGACGCTGAGGGAGGGATCTGCGCTCAAGGAATGCCCACTACGAGCCCACGACCGGCACAGTGACGAAGACATCGCCACCAGCGAGGGCGATCCGGATGGTGCCAGTAACGGCGCCTCGTGAAGGGACGGAAATGATGGTTTCACGCCCGTTGCCCACCGTCGTCACCCCAAGGCTGATTAACGCGCCACCCTGCTTCGCGCTCCAGTGATACGTCTCGGTGCGTCCCGTATGGTTCGTCACTTGGACCGCAATTGTTTGGCCTGCCAGCACACCCTGCGTCGCGTCAGACGGATTTCTCAGGGCCAGTGAGCTATATCGACCGGGCTCAAAACTTCCATCCGCGGCTCGAAGAAGAACCTTCGAGATCGGAGTAAATCCCAGCACGAGCGCCAGTACAACAACGACTGCGAGGGGCTTGCTAGAACCCGGACCGACAATTCTAGGCATTACAAGAGATTACCTGTCGACTTTGTACGCATCCTGTCAGATCACGCAATCTTTCCTCATCACGCCGGGTTTTCAGATGAGGGCGCCCACGGTCAACTTTGTCACATCGAGCAATCAACTTCGCGACGCCGAGAGGCCCGGGCAAGCGGCGTGAGGCCTTGGCGCTCGCGCAGTCCATGCACTCGCTTCACTAGTCTCGCTCGATATGAAGTTCTCGGTCAGCATTCCCATGGTTGGGTCTAACGAACATACGAGTTCGGCGGTCGGAGTAGACATTCAAGTCATCGAAGAAATCGGTGAGTCGCTCGAGCGTTTTGGCGAACGATTCACCGCACGATTATTCACGAGGCACGAGATCGAAGCATGCGACGCCAACATCGGTGACTCTGCTCGCTATTTCGCAGAAGGTTTTGCGGCCAAGGAAGCTGTCTTGAAGATTCTGGATGCGCGTGAATTTGTCCCACCTTGGAAGTCCATCGAGCTCCACCGCGGAAGCGATGGACCACAGATTGAGCTTCACGGATCATCGTCGGACCTGGCGCGCGGACGAGGGATCAGAAACATCTACATAAGCCTCAGCCACAGCCGAGACACTGTCATTGCCGTGGCAGTGGCGCACTCGGCGAGCCGCCCCGACGACTCGCGCGCCTGAGGCGACTCCGTTCGATGCAGCGCCACGCGTCGTACGCCCGTCTTATCGATTATCCGTGTTCCTATGTACAATGGGCGCTGTGACCCAGAACGTACGTACGATAAGCGGTGAGACACCCGCCCGCGACATCGCGACGATCCTGCAAGAAGATGGCTGCGTCGTTATTTCCGGTCTCGCCTCGCCCGAGACGATGGACCAGATCCTCTCCGAGTTGGAGCCGTTCACGACTGCCACACGCGGCGGTGACACTGACTTCTTGGGCCACGCGACCCACCGGACCGGTGCACTCATCGCCCGCTCGCCCACCGCGCGCACTCTCGTCACCAACCCTGTCGTTCTGAGCGCGGTGGACCTCGTTCTGGGTGACCACGGCAGCACATACCAGATCGATCTCACCCAATTGATTGACATTGGCCCTGGTGAACCAGGTCAAATGATTCATCAAGACCAGTGGTCCTTTGACAACTATCCCTTTCCTACAGGGTTTGAAGCTGAGATCGCCACGATGTGGGCGGCGAGCGAGTTCACCGAGGAGATGGGCGCGACACGCGTCATTGTTGGCAGCAATCACTGGGAAGATGCTCCCACCGAAGTCGATCCCGCACTAACTACGGGGGCGGTCATGGCCAAGGGGTCTGTCCTCCTTTACTTTGGATCGCTCTACCACGGGGGTGGAGCGAACAAGTCACAGGTTCGCCGCATCGGGATCAATATCGGTTACTCCCTGGCCTGGTTGCGCCAAGAAGAGAATCAGTACTTGGCCTGTCCACCAGACATCGCGCGCACGCTTCCCGAAGGGCTACTCAGACTCATGGGGTACCAACGCGGTGCCGTGGGACTGGGGTACGTCGATGACGTACGAGAGCCCATTGACTGGCTGTACGACCTACCGTCGGTACACACCGACTACCTCGCCTATCGGCGCAGCGCGCGTTCTCTCCTCAAGAAAACCGAGCTCTACAATCCGCCGCAGCGCGCGACCTCATGAGCGACGTCGAAACAACGGTTCGCGAAGTGCTGGAAGCTCACGGGAGACTACCGGTGCCGGTCTCCTCTCTGAAGGATGACGATGATCTCTACGCCAGCGGACTGACCTCTCACGCGACCGTGAACGTGATGCTGGCCCTCGAGGACCTCTTTAACATCGAGTTCCCCGACGAGTTACTCGTGAAGAGCACGTTTGAGTCAGTGACGGCGATCCGAAACTCCTTGATATCGCTCGGTGCCACTAGCGACTGATTGCTGTCGCGAAGTTCAAATATCAACGATCGTGCGACCACGCATTTTCACGCCACGCGTCGTTCGCTCACGCGGGCGGGACGGGGGGCGTCGAAGAGGGGCGAAAGGGTCGGAGCCCCGCATCAGACAGCAGTCGGGCCTCGTCCAACATGTTGGACCGGCCCAAGGGCATGGCGTCGATGAAGAAGAATTGGTCCGGCAACATGTTCTCGGGAATCAACTCACTCGCGGCCCGTCGAATCTCGATGACCGTACGTGCGGTGTGCGAAGCCACGAATCCAGCGATACCCAGTTCTCCGTCGCGGTCGTACGCTAAGCACGCGGCTGCCGATACCCCGTTTACTCGATTCAATGACTCACTTAACTCGACCAGCGAGATGCGAACGCCGCTCCGCTTGATGACTCGATCGGCCCGGTCAACGTAGACGTAGTTACTGTCGTCGTTGCGATAGACGAGGTCCCCCGTTCGATACAACGTCTCGCCTGGAACGACGTCATCACGAAGAACGCGGCGAGTAAGTTTCGGCTCTGCCCAGTAGCCGTCCATTAGTTGAACGCCACCGATATACAACTCTGCCGTCTGGTTCACCGCGTCGACCACCTTTCCGTCATCTCCCACCAGCACAAAGGTGACGCCCGGATGAGGTTGACCGATCGGCACCGTGCCCTTCGCGAGTAACTCCGGCGTCAGTTCGAAATTGGTCACGGCGATCGTGGTCTCGGTCGGTCCGTACCGATTGAAGACACGTAGATGTGGCAACTGAGCCCACACCGCTCGAACGTCGGCGAGGGTGAGCGCTTCACCTCCCAAAGCCACCACTTCCAGCGGAGAGTCGCCCAGTTGAGAGAACTGGGGACTCGACAGGAGGAGTCGTAAGTAACTCGGCGTGAATCCCGAGTAGTTGATCTTTTCGTTCTTCACGGTGTTGAAGAACGTCCGAGGGAACAACAGTGACTCCCGTGGCCGAATGACAACGACACCTCCCGAGATGAGCGTCGTAAACAAGTTGTCATAGGAGCCGTCGAAGTGAAACGGGGATACGCACAGGGTTCTGGTGTCACGATTCAGACCCAGCGCCAGAACGGTCGACGTCACGGCTGCCGCGAAGGCCGTCGTTCCGACCTGGACTCCTTTGGGGGTCCCCGTGGTCCCAGAGGTATAGATGATGTAGGCCGCGCGGGATCCGATGTCGAGCTCAGCCACGGGCATCTGATCTGCAAGTAGCTCATCGACCCGAAATGCGGGGACGCCAAACATCGGCTCGGACGTTGTCCCAGCGGTTCTCTCCGTGACGATCAGCTTCGGAGCGCAGTCATTCACAATCGTCGTCAGGCGTGACGGTGGATCGGTGAACGCGAGGGGAACGAAGATGGCTCCCACCCAGAGACTGGCTAGCGCCAGCACGACGAAGTCAACCGAATTGGGTAGGAGGAGAGCGACACGATCGCCCTCACCAACTCCTCGGCTTCGCAGCCCGGCTCCGAGCCGAGAAACTTCCTCAATCAACTCGGCGTAACTCAGTTCCCGGTCGAGATCACGAGCGGCAGGTTGATGAGGATCGGACCGCGCGTGGCCGACTATTTCGTGCAGCACACTGAAATTCGTCAACAAGCCCCGTTCATCCCGGCCGACTCTGAGCGCCTCGGAGTAGTTTCCCGGGTAGCTCACCGGTAGCGGCGCCGGCGTCGAACGTCACGGAACCCCGCTTGATGGTGTAGCGGTATCCCTTCGCCGACTGCAAGAGCCGACGGCCTCCCGCAGGCAGATCCGAAACGATGCGTGGTGACTCGCAGGCCAGTCCCTCCACGTCGATGACGTTGAGATCGGCGAGCAAACCGGGGGTGACCAGGCCCCGGTCGAGCCAACCGAAGTGTTCGGCCGGACGCCGAGTCAGTTGTTGAACCACTGATTCGAGTGGAATCCTCATCTCATCCGTGCGGTCGCGCGCCCACAGCGTGACATAACTGGTTGTCATGCTCGCGTCACAGATCGCGCCACAGTGGGCGCCACCGTCGGACAGCCCAAACATGGCCACCGGAGATGTGATCATCTCGCGAACGGCGTCCAGGTTGCCGTCGACAAAATTGAACAGCGGGGTGTAAATCAGTTGGCGTCCGCCGCGCTGTAACTGCATGTCGTAGGCGTACTCGCGGGGATCGACCCCCAAGCGCCTCGCGGTCGCGCCCAGGGACTTGCTGACGTCGAGGTCGTAGTTCACCGGGTCATCGAGAAGAAACATCTCGTCGAATCGACCATAGAAAGCGTGTCCCGCGAAGGCGTCCTTTCCCGCGGTCAGCGCCGCGTGGCTCTCCAATATCTTCCGGCGAAGGTCAGAGTCCTGCAGCGCGATGACCCTTTCGGCGAGCGGCAGTGAGGCGACCCGCGCGTAGGCGCGCACCGGCGTGAATACGTTGGCCGAGGCCTGAAGGCCAAGCAGCACACCAATCGGCCGCGGGGCGACTTGGGCCTTGACGTCAAGCCCCTCGCCTCGCAGTGACATCGCCAACGACATGAGATCGCGCCAGCGTTCGGGGGCCTCAAAGTCCTGTTGAACGGTGAAACTCGTCGGTCGTTGGCTCGTGCGGGCTATCTCGGAGATGAGCGAGAACTCCGACGCCACAAAATCGTCATCCGTGCTGCGATAGCTATCCGAGACGAGTTGGAAGACGCCCTTTCCCTTGGCTTTAAGGGTCGCGGCCAACGCCTGCAACTCGGGCTCTCGGGCTCGTAGCGTCCCGAGACTTTCTCCCCGACTGGTGCGATGACGTTCGGTGCGTGACGTCGAAATCCCTAGCGCGCCAGCGTCGATTCCTTCTCCCAGCAGACGAGCCATCTCGTCCAGCTCGTCGTGAGTGGGATCCTCCCGCGGATCACCGCCTCGCGCACCCATAACAAAGGCCCGCAGCGCCGCGTGCGGCACGTGCGTAGCCACGTCGATGGTTCGCTCCTGACGATCGAGCGCGTCGAAGTACTGCGGAAACGACTCCCAGTCCCAACGGAGGCCCTCATGTAACGCCGTACCAGGAATATCTTCGACGCCTTCCATCATCTCAATGAGTTCGTCATGAAAGTTCGGCGCGACGGGAGCGAAACCCACGCCGCAGTTGCCCATTGCCACGGTGGTGACGCCGTGGTGTGATGAGGGTGCTAACCATGGATCCCACGTGGCCTGTCCGTCGTAGTGCGTGTGCGGATCGATGAAGCCGGGAGTAACTATGGATCCCTCGGCATCGATTTCTCGTCGTCCCCGTCCGACGTCCTCTCCTACGGCGACGATCCGATCACCCTCGATCGCCACGTCGTGGCGACGAGAGGGGCCGCCCGTGCCGTCAACCACCACTCCGTTGCGAATGACGAGGTCAGAACTCATCGGGGCGATGCTTTCACTTAGCCGCTCATCGCCCAGCGCCGTATGGCCTTACGCGACGTCCGTCAACTCGTCGTAGGCCGCGTCGGAGAGTGTGATCTCCGACGCGGCGCAGTTCTCTTCTAGGTGCTTTACGTTCGAGGTGCCGGGAATCGGCACCATGACCGGCGATCGGCGAAGTAGCCAGGCCAGAGAGATCTGCGACACGGTCGCGCCGTAGAGACGACGCGATCTCTTCCAGGGGCCCACCGGGCGCGGACAGTTTTCCGCTGCCCAGCGGAAACCAAGGAATAAATCCAATGCCGTTCTTCTCGCAAAAATCGACGACATCGTCGCCGTCTCGTTGGGCAATGTTGTACAGATTCTGAACGCTGACCAGTGGCACGATTCGTCGCGCGGCTTCGATCTGCGCCACGCTCACTTGCGAGAGCCCCACTTCGCGCACCTTGCCGTCGTCTCGAAGTTCCTTTAATACTCCGAACTGTTCGTCGGCGTTGACGTGAGGGTCCACTCGGTGTAGTTGAAAGAGATCGATCTGATCGACCCCAAGTCGAAGAAGACTTCCCTCACACTGTGCTCGCAGATAGTCGGGGCGTCCGCACTCCTGCCATTGATCTGGCCCGGACCTCGTAAAGCCAGCCTTGGTGGCGATGACTACCCCTTCCGGGTAAGGGTAAAGGGCCTCGCGAACGAGCTCTTCGGCCACGTAAGGCCCGTAGGAGTCTGCGGTGTCGAGAAGAGTGACGCCAAGTTCGAGGCTGCGACGCAAGACCGTAATCGCCGCGTCGTGATCAGCGGGCGGCCCCCAGACGCCCCGGCCGGTCAGCTGCATCGTCCCGAAACCGAGGCGTTGCACCTTCAGCGCGCCCAGTTGAATCGTTCCGCCACCCACCATCAACGCTCTCCTCTTCGGAACTCTCCCCGGCCCGACTGGCGCAGCGCGGCGAGAAACCGGGTCACGTCATCGTACCCCCGCCTCCGACGCTCCTTTCGCCGTGATCCGACGGTATAACGACTACGTAACCTAGTTTTTACTGCGTGAGTAATGAAGGGGTCGCCCGAACCATGAAGTTCCAGTGTGGAATGGCGAGGGCGCGAACGACCAGCTCTGCGACGCGCATGAGCGATGCTCGCGCGATTACTCAACCATGAGCGAGTTCGCCATTATCGGGCTGGGCTCGTGGGGTCTGTGCGTCTTAGAAAGAACGGTCAATCGGGCTCGACACGTCGAGGGAACTGTTCGCGTGCATGTCATTGAACCAGGTCAACTCGGTGGCGGGGTGTACTCAGCGGCGCAGCCCGACTACTTAATCTTGAACAATCCCTGCGGTCAACTTTCGCTCTATGCGGCACCCGACCACGACGACGACCCTCAGTACGCCGTCGGTCTCTACGAGTGGGCCCAGAGTCAGGGATATCGTCGCGTGGGCTTCGAGTACAAGGTGGGCTCGACCGGTGAAACCATTCAACCCACTGACTATCTGCCGCGCCGACTAATGGGTGAGTACCTCGCCTGGTTCTACAACGCGCTCGTGGACGAGGCACCTTCGAATTTGGAAATTGTTCGTCACTACGTCGCCGCGACGGACATTACGCCCGAAATAGGCGGTCGCGAAACTGTGTGGCTAAGCGACGGATCCAAGCTAACGGTCGACCACGTCGTTCTCACCTCGGGCCACACGCTGAATGAAGAGAGCAGGGGAAGTCCTCACGAGGTGCGCTACCTGCGGCCCTACCCAGTTGAGTACTTTGACGACGCAGTCGCCCCGGGAGAGCCCATCGCTATCGCTGGAATGGGTCTGGTGGGCTATGACCTGGTGACCGCTCTGAGTGTCGGTCGCGGCGGGGAGTACAAGGATCAAGGCGACCGGAAGATCTACGTTCCCAGTGGTCGCGAGCCTGAGGTGTATCTCTACTCTCGCTCCGGCGTCCCCTACTGCGCTAAGTCGGCCCACGGCGTTGATCCGACGGGCGACTATCAGCCCATCGTCTGCACTCCCGAAGCTTTTAGAAATATGACGAACCCATCGGGTTCGCCCCTTCGACGTCGCGTGGACTTTCGAAACGATCTCCTTCCTCTGCTCTACGCGGAGATGCAAGTTCGCTATTACATGCACTCGGCCCTCCGACGAAGCGGCATCCCGGCCGCGATCCTGGTTCGCGACCAGCTCGAGTCGAGTTGGCACACGGGGACCTTCGCTCGCGCCATCGACCGGCTGGAACCGACGTATGGCTCCTTCGATCCGTCACGCGTAGTGTTCGCCGACGACGACGCGCGATTCGCTACGAGCGCCGCCTATGAGTCTCACGTGTATCAGATGGTCGAGTCTGATCTCGACGAGGCCCTCGCGGTGGGGGGAAGTCCCGTCAAGGCGGCTCAGGAAGTGACCCGAATTCTTCGGGACCAGATGCGTGCGGTCATTGAGTACGGCGGTCTTTCTATGCGCTCCTTCATTGACTTCCAGTCCAACATTCGGGGGAAGATCAACCGTCTAGAAGCGGGGCCACCTCCCGTTCGTTCGCAGCAACTCTTGGCGCTGATGGACGCCGGCGTGGTGAGGGTGCCCTTCGGTCCCCACCCGGACGTCTCGACAACCGATGACGGCAAGGTGCTCCTTCGCTCGACCCGGCTCGACGAGCCCACGAGTGCGGTCGTCAATCACGTGGTTCGCGGTCACCTTGATCTCCCCTCGTTGGCCAGATCAAGTTCACCGCTTCTCAACCGCCTCTACACCAAGGGCCGCTTAACGCAGTTCAGTTATGGTGAGACCGCCGTGGGGAGTGTTGCTATCAGCGAAGACTTCCACCCCTACGACGCAGAGGGTCGAGTTCAGACGAATCTCTCGCTGCTCGGAGTGCTCACTGAGGGAGTCCGTTACTTTACGCACTACCTACCCTCGCCGCGTAGCCGCCTGCGGGCCGTTTACGACGCGCAAGAGACGGTCGAAGCCATCATCGGCTGATCGTGGCAGCGATCCACAGCACAACTAGTGGCTGCGCGTCGCTTGGAAGAGGGCCTGATCAATGTCCTCGATGAGGTCGTCAATGTGCTCGAGTCCGATCGACAGCCGGATGGTCTCCGGTCGGATTCCCGCCGCGATCAACTCATCCCCGCTGAGCTGACGGTGGGTCGTTGACGCCGGATGGATAACGAGCGACTTAGCGTCCCCCAGATTCAAGAGTCGTTTGAACAGTTGCACGGAGTCAAAAAAGGCCAGTCCCGCGTCGTAACCGCCCGCCACCCCAAAGGTAATGATCGACGGCACCCGGCCCTTCAGGTACTTCCCGACCAGATGGTGATAGGGGTTATCAGAAAAGCCCGCGAAGCTCACCCACTCCACGCGTGGGTCGCCCCGTAGATAGTCGGCCACGGCCCGGGCGTTGGACTCGTGACGTTCGAGCCGTAACGCCAAGGTCTCCAGCCCTTGGAGAAGTTGAAAGGCGTTAAACGGCGAGAGGGTCGCACCGGTATTGCGAAGTTGAATCGACCGGGCGCGAACCACGAAGGGCCGCTCAGGAAAGTCCCGAGCAAAGACGACGTCGTGGAAGGCCACTTCGGGCTCGTTAAAGGTCGAAAATCGCTCCGCGTGATCAGTCCATGGAAACGAGCCGCCATCAACGATCGCGCCACCGAGCGTCGTGCCGTGCCCTCCCACGAACTTTGTCAGTGAGTGCACCACGACGTCGGCGCCGTGGTGCAGAGGCTTCAGCATGAGTGGAGTGGCGACCGTGTTGTCGACAATGAGCGGCACACCCCCTCGATGAGCCACGTCGGCGACAGCCTCTAAGTCCACTACGTTGCCGGCGGGGTTGCCGATCGACTCGACGAAGACACAGCGAGTGTTCTCGTCGATCAAAGCTCCGATTGACTCGGCCTGGTCGTCAGTGGCGAAGCGTGCCTCGATGCCCAGCGTGGAGAGCACGTGAGCAAAGTAGGTGTAGGTGGCGCCGTAGAGCTGAGGAGCAACCACGAAGTTCGTGCCGGCCGTCGCCACCGTCAAAATGGCGTAACTAACAGCCGCCATGCCAGAGGCCACTACCAGGGCCGCCTTCCCGTCCTCCAAGGCGGCAATGCGTTTTTCGAGAACGTCGTTGGTCGGGTTGTTGATTCGGTTGTAGTGAAAGCCCGGAATCGATAGATCCATGATGGAGTTGGCGTGTTCGGCGTCGATGAAATCGTTAGCGACCGTCATGTAAATCGGCACCGCGACCGCGCGAGTGCCGTCGGCCTGGTAGCCCGCGTGAATGGCGATGGTCTCGTCGTGCACGATTACTCCTTTTCCGGTTCGACGCTACTCAACCAGTTGGCGTAAAAACGCTGGGCCATGGAGCGCCAGGGCCACGGTGCTCGAGCGCCTACCTCTTCAAAGGGATACTCCTCAAAGTGAAGAGGATTGCGATGACCGTCGATGATCTCGTGGTGCAGTTGTTCGAGAGGCCCCCAATCCTCGGGGGACACACAGTGGTATGGAAGAAAGGGCAAGTCGTCTCGTTCGCGATGGACGTATCGTCCTGCGTCACGTCGATACTCTCGCAACAAGCTGGAGGGGTCGTACTCCGGATGGCCCTGAACCAACACCAACTCGCGCCCTTCCTCGCGTCGAGTCGCCACGGTCCAGCCGGTCGCGTCAGAGTGCACGACGAGTTCGTATCCGGCGTCCTCAAGGTACTCACTGGGCACCGTGTTCCAGCGCGAGTGGGGAAGGAGGGTCTCTGACGCTACTCCCGCCACGAGAGGTTGATCGCCGGCGACCTGCTCAGGGAAAACGCCTGTGCACTTGGCCGGAAGCCGAACGCGTTCAATATGGTCAAAAACGGTCAGTGCCGCATGAGCCGAAAGGCACGACAACAGGGTCGACGTCACGTACTTGCGAGACCAAGTCAGCAGTTCGGCAAGGTTGTCCCAGTACGGTTCGTCTTGGATACGCGCTTCAATCGGGTTCGATCCGGTAATGATCAACACGTCGGGGGGCTCAAGGTAGATGCCCGTCAGTGGCAGGTACTCCTGCGCAATTCGGGCCGCTGTCTGTTCGCCGCGTGGTACGCCGCTCATCGTGTAGCGACGGACCTCCACGGTGCGCGTCCCCGAGCCTGCTTCGAGCAGCCCCAGGTACTGCCGCTCGGTGGCGTCGAAGGCTCCGTCGGGCATGTTGTTCATGAAGGCGCACGTGAGCTGTGTTAGGTCGCGGCGATCTTCGAGTGCGGAGTCGCTACGCGCCACGGCCGTAGCCAGGCGCACCGTCACCCGACGTGGCTCACGTCGGCGTACGTGACCGTTACCTCATGGTGGAGCAATGTATTCACATTTTTCAGTTCGTCGTAGTCGTTGGCCGTTCCGACCACCGCCATGATGTGATTGCGAGAGCCGTCTTTCCAATCGAGAACAGCACCGGGGCCTTGATGCACGGTGATCGAGTCCACTCCGGGATGATCACTCAGAGCATCCACGCCCTCGATGGACGCCACCATCGCCGACACCGAGGGGGGCTGCAGAAAAAACCGGTAGCCGATCCGCTCGGTCGTGACGGGACCCTCAACTTGGACCGGTTCTCCCAGCGCCACTCGGAGCGTCATCTCGACGAGCGCCAAACCCGCCGCGCGATTCAGCATCTCGGGCACGCCACCGCCCACTCGTCCATTCACTTCTATGACCCGAGGTCCGTCCGGCGTGAATTTGATCTCCGTGTGGAGGCAGCCCGTCGTTACTCCGATAGCCTGAATCGCCTGCGTCGCGAGGTCGAGCACCGCGAGTTCGTCGCCGTCGCTCAGCGCGGCTGGAATGAAAAACCCTGTCTCTCGAAAGTTTTCGGCCAGGGGAAAACGACCGGTCACCGCCAAGTGACTGATGACTCCTCGTGCTACCACGCTCTCCACGGATACGTAGTCGGCGTACGGCTCCCCTATCCGCAACGGATCATCAGCGAGGTATCCCTCTAGAACCATGTCGGGTCGCTGCTCGCCCAGGTCGGAGAGCAACTCGGACAGGCGGGTCTCGTCTTTCACGAAGAACGTGTAACGGCTGCCCTGGGCCGAACGGGGCTTCAATACCGCGGGCCAGCCCACCTTTGACTCGGCCGCGGCGAGTTCCGCCGGTGTCTGGTGGGGTGCAATTACGACGCAGGTAGGCGTGGGGAGCCCCGCTTCCTTCAACACGCGTCGCTGCTCCGCTTTGTCAGTGAGAGCGATCGCCGCAGCGACCGAGTGAAATGGAAGCTCCAGCGCCTCCGCTACCTGGGCAAAGGACGCCATATTCGCGTCAAGGTAGGTAACAATCCCGTCGGGTCGATACGGAGGCGACAGTTCTTTGAGGATGTCCTCAGGCGAGAGTCCTCCAATATTCACCACGGGCCCGAAACGGTGTAAGAGCTCGGTCATCTGGCGCATCTCGGGAATCGTGCCGTCAATTAACCACAGCAACTCACAGACCCCCGCCGCCGCCTCTATTAACTGCATTACGGGTACGCAGCGCGGACCATATCCCAAGGCCACGAGAGGTCGCTTTTCGCTGATCGACTCGTCGATCGTGTCTCGAGGCATCAACCGGATGTTAGCGTTGAACTGGGCATTCGATTTTGGACAGACGCTGGTCGCGGGGCACGAAGAGCCTGTTTTGGCGACGATGATTGGGGCACAAAGACAATGCCGGTCGAGATTATTGGAATGGTGGGTACGAGGGACGCCTCGGAAATAAAAGGCCCTCTCGTGGACGGTCCCGTCGTTGACTGGATGGACGGCCCGGTCGTCGACCCCGGCTACTTAGTTGCTATCTCCCAGGCGCACGACGAGGGTGGATTTGACCGCGTCCTCATCGGTTACGGCGCCGTGGCACCCGAAGGCTGGGCCGTGGCCAGCACGGTGCTCAACTCGACGAAGAAGCTAAAGGTCCTGGTCGCGCACCGACCGGGCTTCATCCAACCGGTACTGCTGGCTCGAATGGCCGCCACTTTGGATCAACTCACTGGTGGCGGACGGATCGCCATTCACTTCATCACGGGCGGCGACGAGGCAGACCAACGGCGAGAAGGGGACTTCGTCCCTCACGACACGCGATATCGCCGAACCCGCGAGATGATGGCGATCGCCCGGCGGCTCTGGGCCGAGGACTCCCCGTTCGACTATGAGGGAGAGTTCTACCACTACGAGGGTGCCTTCAGTTCGGTGAAGCCCGTGACCCCGGGCGGAATACCGTTTTACTTTGCCGGAGCTTCAGCGCCCGCCATCGACGTGGGAGCGGCCGAGGCGGACGTGTACGCGTTTTGGGGTGAGCCTCGAGACCAAGTGGCAGCTCGAATGGACGCGATTAACGACGCCGCGGCGAAGGTTGGGCGTACGTTGCGATACAGCATCTCTCTGCGACCCATCATTGCGGACACCGAGGAGGAGGCGTGGGAGAAGGCGGAGTGGATCGCCGAGGAGACCGCCGCCCGCATCGAGTTGGCGAAGAAACGCATGAAGGGGCGCGAAGACTCGTACGAAGGACTCGGGGGCCAGCGCAACGCCACTTTTTCGGTTCATCGCGATACAGGCGGTACGACGTCGGTTGGTCGCAAGCGTCTCATCGAAATGTCGGCGGATCAAGACGTGTACGACGAACGACTGTGGATGAAAGTAGCCAATCTCACCGGCGCCGCGGGTAACTCCACCGCCTTGGTGGGAACTCCCGAGCAGGTGGCCGAAGCCTTGTTGCGCTACTACGATCTCGGGATCACCACGTTGTTACTGAAGGGCTTCGATCCCTTGGCCGACGCGATCGACTTTGGCCAGCGGCTGGTTCCTCTGATTCGCGAGGGGGCGGCATCACGCGACGCAGTTACTGCACGATGACCGTGAGACCCCCGATCGACACGTCTGTCGGGGGATTGATCTCGGGTGTCGTCGCGCGGCGACGGGAGGCTCGGGCCGCAATCCCTTGCCGTGAAAACCTGTGGGCCTCCCCTTGAGCATGATGGTCCAGAGCGAACTGTTTCGCGAAGAGAGTCTGTGGTTCGGAGACGCGGATCGTCCCCTCTTCGGGCGCTTGACGACCCCGGTCGGCGACGAGACGTTGGGTGGTGTGCTGTTGTCGCCGCCCATTGGCCGCGAGTCCCGACAGGCTCGACGAGCCCTACGAACCCTGGCCATGTATCTCGCGATGGACGGATACGCGTCTCTTCGTTACGACCACTTCGGGACCGGCGATTCCAGCGGTTCTATGGACGACGAGTTTGACCGCGCCTGGATCGACGGCGTGGATCAAGGAGTGTCCTTTCTGCGTTCCCTAGGAATTACCTCGATCTCGGCGGTGGGCATACGAATGGGCGCCACCATCGTAGGGGCCGCGGCCGCGGCATTCGATCTGGGACTCTCGTCGTTCGTGATGTGGGATCCCTGTGAATCAGGACGCAGCTACCTGCGAGAACTCAACGCCCTCGGAGCGCTGCGTCAAGACGTCAACGCGGACGCAATTGGTGAAGCCACGAAGATGTTGGAGTACTCGCTGAGTGACGAAGCCTCCGATCGGTTGAGACAGTTCACCTTGAGTGAGCCCGCGACACGTCCTACGGCGGAGAGAACGCTCATTATTGTCCGCGAGGATCGAGCGGTCTCGATCAAATTTCGTGAGCGCTGGGAGTCTGAACACGCGCTATGGGCCACAAACTCTGAGCAAGGTCCCATGTTGGAGGCGCAACTACCTGAGACGGTGGCGCCCACTTCAACCATCGCCCAGATTCGTTCGTTCTTGACGGAGCCAGCGTCGCCTCCCACCAGATTTTCCCAGCCCAAACAGTCGCTCGAAGCGATTGTCTCCAGGAGACTCAGCGCGGTTCCCGTACGAGAGAGTTTGGTGGAACTAGGAGAGAGCAAGATGTTCGGAGTCGTCACGGAACCGGTTGAGGGTGCGAGAGGCCCGTTGCTCGTGATGGTCAATGGCATTAACGAAGATCACGTCGGACCAGCGCGGTTGTGGGTGGAACTGTCGCGCCGGTGGGCGGGTCTGGGTCTGCGCAGCGTTCGATTCGATTTGCGCGAATTTGGCGAAAGCCCGTGGTTACCAAGTCAACCCGACCGGCCCATCTTCGATAAGACACGCGCGCAAGACATCGGCGATGCCGTGCGCGCGGTCAATGCCAATGATTCGAACGACTCCGTCTTGATCGGCTTCTGCAACGGGGCCCAGTTAGCACTCGAGGTCGCGTTGGAGTTGAAGAGTCGTGGGGTATCAGCGATAAACCCTCAGTTGGGCACGGGCGTCTTTCTTAACGTAGATCGCTTGGAAGAGTCAGATCAAGAGTCCACTCGATCCTTCGCACAACGTGTCGAGAAGGGCTTACAGCGCCATCAGTGGATTGATAACTTGATCCGGCCCGTATCGAACCGAGTCCTCTCGTCCAAGCGCGGCCGAAGTCTCGTTTTTAGTGCCCTACGACTTTCATCGCCATGCCCTCCGAAAATACGCTCGAAGTTGATGAAGAACAAGACGGAGACGCTGCTACTGCTAAGTCCCGAAGACCTGTCCCCTCTTCGCAACGTTCCCATCGTCGGATCGGTGCTCCGTCGCCGACTCGCGACGTCCGAACACTTTCGGGTTGAGATCGTTCCCGGCTTGGATCACGCTTTCCTCAGCGTGGTCGGCCGAGGGCGCGCCATCGACATTCTTGATCAACACGTGGTCCAGATGTACGCACCGGCCGCTGACTCGTGAGCACCACTTGACTCAGCGACGTCGTGACTCACTGACTCTTACTACTACCGAACCATTTCTTAAAGGCCACGAGGGAGCGCGGAGTCTGGGTCCCGAGCGCTAAATACGGTCTGATCTTGACGTCCACGTTGAAGTAGGCCTCGAACGCGAAGTCCCTGCGATCGAACATCGCTCCGATCCCGTCGATGTACGAGGGGTCGTCGCCGGACGGGTACTTTTTCAATCCCCACTCCGGGAGACTCATCGGCTTCCCTTGCGCCGCAGCGAACGACTCGAAACTCGCAATCCCTCCAGCCTCATTAGCTAGTTGCGAGTAGGTGACGGATGTACGCGGCGTCTGACACGACACGTTGTAGATGTCGATGCCCACGATGTCGACATAGGCGTTGCCGGGGTAGAGATTCGAGTAGGGGATATCACAAGCGTTGGGGTTCCAGTCAATGAGGAAGTGCTCGCCGACCGCTGAACGTAGTCCAATCACTTCGTTGGCGAAACACTTCGCCCACAAACTCTGCTCGGTGCTCGTCGGTCCTGCGTAGTCGGCTTCCCAGATGCCGTTCATCTCTGCTCCGAGACGAATCACCGTGTTCTGCAATCCGGCGGCGACCAGGCTCGCGCCTAGTGTGGCGGCATACGAGTTGAAATGTCCGGCGGCGCAGGACTCCTCCCAACCCAACGGGTCATTGAGGTCGTCGAGGGTGGTGGGTATCAAGTCAACTTGCAGGACCAACTGGCGGCGCAAAGGGGCTTCCGCTACCCACTCCGTGTAGCCGTACTGCGGCGAGGTGATCCACGGGTGCTCCCACTGTGTCCAGCTCGGTTCGCCGTTCAAATACGCCGAGAGACAAGTGACCGTCGTGTGAGTCACTTGATCGAATTTGACGACAGCGGAGGAGACAGCCGCTAACCCCGTGTCGTTGAAATTGGGGTCCACGCACTCACGGCGTGACGGACCTGCCGTGATGAGGTCCCCGGACGTGGTGGCGGCCGTGGCCGTAGTCGTGGTGGTGGTAGTCGTGGTGGTAGTCGTGGTGGTGGTGGTCGAGGTCGTGGAAGAGGACGCTCGAGAGGACGAAATCAAAGGGGCGGAGGTTCTCGTGGTGGCCCCCGAGGGCAACGCTGATATCCCGGCCATCGTTACGCCAGCGAAAGTGACGGCGGCCAGTGCGACCTTCGCCACGAGTCTGAGGCACGCAGGTAACCCTTTTCGTAGCCGGCGCCTGAAATTGAACATTGTTCCTATAACTGAGTGGTGGTGGCGAAGAGAGTGGCGCCGCACACCCAAACGCGGCAACGACCCCTATTCAATCTCCAATAACAAGAAGGCCCGGACAGTTTACAACCAAAGTCGCGGCACTATTAGGCGCCGCCTCATTCGTGAAGAACGGCTCAAAATGCCTTTTACCGGGGCACGACTGCTCATCCGGTTGGCCGTTCGCCGAGCCCTGCAAGCGGCGTGGTGGTCACGGACAGGCGGCGATGGTTCGCGCGAGAGTGCGCCAAAGAAAATGAAGAGAGAGTATCGATTATGGTCCGCTCATGGGAGTGCAACAAGTCCGCACCAAGATCGAACCCTTCATCGATTACTTGCGTGCGCGAGCTCGTCTCAGGGTGTGGAACGTTCTCGGTGCGCTACAGCCGCCGCCCCAATCGTTTAACTCGAGCTTCCTCCTGTGGCAGTCCCCTGCGGAGGTCTCACACGTCAAAGCGACTTCTCCTCTTAAGGCCTACCTCTGCCGTCTTCAACAGAAGACAATCATTGAGCCGCGAACCCTATTCGTGATCGCGGCCCGCGGACTGCTCATCGAGACCTCGGTCAGCAACGCCTACGCGTCACGAGACTCCTCCCTGAAACGATACCTTTACCTTCCGTCCCCCTTTGAGTACTTCAAGGCACGGTTACTTCGGCGTTATCGCACTGATCTCAAAGAGGTAGTGGCCCTCGGCACCGCATGGCCGTTTAACTACTTTCATTTCTATCGCGACTTCCTGCCCAAGATCCTTTTGCTGGAGGAAGCACATATCGACTCGGCGCTTCCCGTCATCGTGCCCGACGAGTTATTCGACCAGCCCTTCTTCCAAGAAGCGATTCAATCGGAACGGCTGTCCCGCTGGCGTTTTGTCTCGCCACGAGGCCGCTTCATCAAAAGTAAAAACGTCGTCTTCTGCTCATCGCAACAGTTCTTTCGGATGGACCGCTCGCAAACACCAGAGGAGGAACTTCTGGCCCGTTGTTCAGAGGGAGTCACGTTTCTCGAGAGACCCGCCGATGTCCTCGCGCTCTTAGGCCTCGACGAAGGTGTCCCCTCCGGGACGGCTGAGCGGCGTATCTTTCTGACCCGTGGATCGGGTCGTGGCCGAACGCTCAGCAACTATGAGGAGATTGAACCGCTCCTACGCGAGCGAGGATTTGAGACGATCGACTCGGAGGGATTGACCCTTCGTGAGCAGGCGCAACTATTTCGGGAGTGCCGTTACTTGATTGGAATACACGGGGCCGGCCTCACCAACATCATCTACGCGCATCGCCATCAACTGAGCGTCTTGCAACTTCGCCAGCCCGGCGAAGAGACTCTGCTGACCGACTTCGCCTTAATGTGCCACTCCTACGGGTTCGATCACCGTGAACTCTTCGGACTCGCCAATCAACGTCGACTTAGAAGTTGGCTCGGACGAACGGGCAGGAACGAGCCGTTTCGCATTGATCCCGACTCCCTTCGTCTCGCGGTTGACCAATTACTCCTCGCGTCACCGCTCCTCTAAGAGGAGGTGACGATTACCTTATTGGCAGAAACGGTCGCCACCGCTTTGAGCGTGACGCGAACGTTGACGCGACTAGAGAGAAAGTGGTCCACGGTTTTGGCTCGCGCCAAGGCGAGTGAAGCGTTGCCCTTGGCGTAGCCGGTGCACGTCACCGCGGCATCGGTTTTGAGCTTCCTTCCCAGCGCAGCCAGTGCCAGCTTGTCGGAAGTACTGAGGACGTCGCTGCTGCTGGCAAAGGTGACCGCGACCGGCGCCAGATGAGAGACTGACAACTTTCCGGTGAATGAGATAGTCGTGGCGGATGACGACACCGCCGGGTTCATTCCACTCGCTGATCTGGTGGCCGTCACCACGCAGGTGCCAGCGCTCTCGGCGCTTAGCGTTGACCCTGACACTTCACACCCCGTGGCTGTGCCATTTGTCACGGTGTAACTCACCGCACCACCCTCGGGATCTCCACTCGTGCCCAAGGTAAGCGATGTTCCGACTACACCGGACAGCGTCGTGACCGTCAATGTCGCCGGCGTCGGGGATGGCGGTGACGTGGGAGGTGGAGACGAGGGCGGAGGCGACGACGCCGCGACGCCGGTGCCGGTCAACGTCACGGTCTGGACTCCGTTGCCGTCGTTGCCTTCTAAGAGCCAGGTGGCATTAGCGACTCCCGACGCCGTCGGAGTGAACTGCACGGTTTCAACGATCGAAGAGTTGGCAGCGATCACGTCGCCGCTCCCCGCGAGTTGCGTGAAAGGGTTCGTGAGGGCCGCGAAGCCGTCGCTGGTCGGCGGCGTCGACTCTGTAATGGTGAGGGGGAGGCCGCCCTGATCGCCGAGGTCGAAGTCCAAGGTAGCGGAGGACCCCACGTCCACGTCGCCGAAGTTCAAGGTGCTCGGAAAGGTTGTTATCTGGGCGGGGGGTGCCGCCGTGCCTTCGATCGCTTCGCCGAAGTCTTCGGTCTGCCCACTCACCGTCGTATCCAGGGTGGCCACGCCGTTGAAGACGTGCACAAAGTCCCCGGAGGATCCGGGGGGATAGAAGTCGACGGTAAATGTGATGTGGCTTCCCGCGCCGAGCGTCTGGGCGGTCGGCGGATCCGGCACGTAGAAGGGAAGGGTGGGACTAGAAAAGCCGGTGATGTTGATGGAGTTCGCCGAGACATTAGTAAAGGTGACAGTGGCGGAGACCGTCGCTCCCCCGATGGGCTGGAGTCCAAAGTCCAGTTCGTCGGTCGGCGTCGCGCTGAGTGTGGCGGTCGACGTCAGTCCTTGGCCCCTTAACGAGATGACCGACGTCGCGCCGGTGAAGTTGGCGGTCAGTTGACCCTCGTTCACCCCGAACGCTGTGGGCGTAAAGGTGATCGGCACGGTGATGGACTCACCTGTCGAGAGCGACGCCGGCAGCGAAAGATCGGGAGTGCCCATGGCGAACGCCGAACCGGTCTGGACGAAGGAGCTCACCGTAGTCGGGGCTGACGCCGTAAAGGTGGCGGTGGTACTGGTGGACTGCGAAACGACCGCGGGTGAGAAAGTAACCGGGCCCCCCGTGAGGGCCGGCGTCGATGACGTCAAGGCGCCAAAGCCAAGGAGCGTTCCGTCCTTGGTTCCGACGTAGACGACCCCGTTGTCAACGCCAGGCTGCGTGTACACGGTCGAGGTAAAGGTCCCGGACTGCCATATCTCCTCCAAGGATCCCTGCGTTCCGGGGTTCGTGGGGTCGGCGTTAAAGGCCTCGAGTTGAGAGTTGGCGCCGCTCGAGTTATTGGCGTGAATGATCCACACCACCGCCGAGCCCGAGGTCGTGCCGTTCGAGGTGACGATAGGTGCACCGGAGCCGTACCCGAAGGTGTCGCCTGAGTTGACAGTTTGTCCGACCAGTTGGAGCGAGACGATACCGGAGTTGCTCACCTCTCGTTGGAAGACGTTGAGCGACCCGCCGTTCGTCGAGAAGCCGGCCGTGCCGGCAGTCGGGATGTAGACGTAACCCCCGTCGCCCGGCCACACCGCCGGTTTGGACCAGACGCCCCCGTAGGGGCCATCTTCGGCGGGCACGTCATCGCTGCCGCCGGCCCCTTGTTGATAGCCGCCGAGGTTATTGGCGTTCAGCACATAGAGCATTCCTTGTTTACCGTCGGCCAAGAGAACGTTCGGTTCTTGTGGACTCCCCATGCTGGCGGGCAACTCCACCGGACCACCAGAACCCAGGTCCCCGTCTTGAGCATTGAGGGCCACGGCGTTCGCGGCAATAAAGAAGTCGACGACTTGGAGTTGGCCGCTCGAGTCGGTGTGCAGTTTGATCACCGCTTCCCCGTAGGTTGTATTCGCGGTATCGCTGCCCGCCTCGGGACTTGGGGGAACGTCGCCGTTTCCGGTCACCACAAAGATGTCGCCATCGCTATCGACCACCGGGGCCGATCCCGACTGCCATATACCCGCACCCGGTACCTGGTAGCCGGTGTCCGAGACATCTTCCTCCGAGGCCCACATGGTGGTAATGCTGGCGGTCGACTCCGAGACGCCGACCAGCCACCCCTCCCAGTTGCCGAAGTCACACTGCGAGCCAAAAGCCGCGTAGACCACTCCACCCACCAATACGAGGCCCGGCCGTTGCGTTTGATACTCACCGTTAAAGACGGTGCCGGGATCGTTGTCGGCGCTTCCCACAATCGGAACGCCGCCCGTGGGCCAGTTGGCCGGTTTGGATCCGGTCTGGACGTTCACCGCTTCCATAAACCACTGGGTCGCCCCGTTCGTTCCCGAGTCTTTGGCCGCGACGAAGTAGGCAACGTCGGTGCTGGGGTCGATCACGGGCGTACCGGTAATACCGAGATTGGCGCCGACATCGCCGCAGCCGATCTGAGCTAGGGGGTCGGCCTGCGGGCCAAAATTGTCCTGCCACTCAATGGCGCCCGTCGTGGAGTTAACGCCGTAGGCGTAGTCATTTTCGGTGACCGTGAGCACGGTCGGCTGGACTACCAGAGGCTGTGCATACACCTGGCCGTCGAGTTGTGCGTCGAACAGTTCGCCGAAATCACCGTCACTCACGTTGGCCGGTGAGAGCTCGGGCTCGTTGGGATACCAACCCGTCACCGAGTTGTCCGAGGCCATCTGCAGTGTGTCGGCGCTGGAGATGGACCTAACGCCGAGCGGACCGACGGCGATCGCCGCCACGGTGACAAAAACAAGGGCGCACGTGGTGCGCAGCGCTCGAAGGGGCGGCGTCCGCCCTTTTGACTTCGGCTGCCCCCAGCGCATAGCGAACACGGTACTCCAGGGGGTTCTCGCTAGTTTTTGTTCTTTTTCTTCTTCTTTTTCTTCTTCTTTTCGCCGGAGCTCTTCGCACGCTCCTCGGCGGTGGGGACTTTGATAAAGAAGGGAGACGGTTCGAAAACGACCGACCCGACTGCTGACGGCTCCTCGGAACGAATCGGAGTCGGCCGGGTGTCCTCTCGGGGTAATGCGTGCACTACCGGCACCTCGCGAACAACCTCCACCGACTCTGGAACCCGCGCCGGTTCAGACAACTCGATCGCCTCTAGCAATGCGGCGTCCGGTTGGGTGCTTGGCTCACTTTGATCCAGTACGCCCGCGCGGAGCGTCGACTCAGACTCCTCGCTCGACGCACTCAGCTCCGTCAGTTCAAGTACCACTTCGCTCGGCGTGGACTCAGACTCCTCGCTCGGCTCGCTCACCTCTGACAGTTCCAACTCGACCTCGCTCGGCGACGAATCTTCCTCACTCCCTGACTCCGGTCTCGCCGTGGGCGACTCAGCGTCGCTGGGCACTTCTTCGAAGATGACTCCCTCGCCACGTAGCGACTCGTCGTTCGAGAGCACTCGTTCGAGCGACGGGCGCACCTGGGCCACGCAGGTGGCCCCGTAGAGCGAAAGAAGTTCCTCCATCGAAATCACCAGGAACTCCGCGAGGGCGGGGAACACGTCAACGGACGGGCGTTGAGCATCCTGTTCGTAGGAACTGTAGGTGGTCCGACTCATGCCGATCCGGTCGGCGGCCTGGCCCTTTTCGAGGCCGAGCTCCCGGCGCTTCTCTGCCAGGGCGCTCCCGATTGTCGCGACGGTCATACGATCGCCACCTTTCTGCCAACTGTCTCAGACCCGTAGTGCTCTCGGTCTCAAGGCGATACTAGATCGGGGCATCTCCCAGAGAAATCCATTGAGGACGCTCAGATCGACTGGTGTGCGGCCCAGGCGTCACGAACGATGGTGTCGAGATCTGATCGCTCGAGATGCCACCCGAGTACCTCGCGGGCGTACTCATTGCTGGCGATCGCCGCCGCGGGGTCGCCCGCGCGACGATCACCCACGCGGACCTCAAAGTCCACGCCCGTCACGCGCTTCACGGTCTCTACTACTTCGCGGTTGGAGTATCCGACGCCCGAGCCGAGGTTAAAGACCAACTCGGAGTGCTCGTTGAGCGCGCCGATCGCCAATACGTGTGCGGAGGCCAGGTCGCTCACGTGCACGTAGTCGCGGATGCAGGTCCCATCGAGCGTCGGGTAGTCGCTCCCGTAGATCTCCAGGTAGGGTCGCTTCCCCGCCGCGACGTCGAGCGCGATCGGGATGAGGTGAATCTCGGGGCGATGCGCTTCGGGGTGTTCTAGCGTGCCGCCGGCCGCGTTGAAGTAGCGCATGGAGGCTGCTCGCAGCCGACCACGCGACGCCAGCCAGTGAAGTCCCTCTTCCACCATCAACTTGGACTGCCCGTAGGGACTCTGGGGATTTAGCGCTCTACCTTCGTCGATCGGCATGTCGGTCTGGGTGCCGTACACGGCGGCAGACGATGAAAAGATGAATCGCTCAACTCCTGAGTCGACGAGTGCGCCGAGCAGTCGAAAGGTCGAACCAACGTTGTTAGCGAAGAAGACCTCGGGATACGCCATGGACTCGGCCGGTTCGATCCGGCCCGCGAAGTGGATGCAGACGTCGAATCCCCCCAGCGATCGAACCAGATCCACGTCACCACAGTCGCCCTCCACAAAGGTCGCCCCTGTGGGCACGTTCTCCGCCTGACCCGAGATCAAGCTGTCGAGGGCCACCACCTCGTGGCCCATGCTGAGGAGAATCTCCGTCGTCGTCGAGCCAATAAATCCGGCGGCGCCAGTAACTAGCACCCTCACGCGTGCTCCGGCGCTCCTGCGGTGAGGGCCACCATGCGGCGCTCTTCAGGCTTCTCGACTAGAAAAAGTTTGGTCACTCGAGGAATGTAACACGGCGCCCCTTTTCACTTTTGTGAGTCGCCGATCGTAGAATTGAGTACTGACTGGTAGCGTCGTCAACGGAGAGCACTGAGTGACGGTGGCCTCCGTGGGTCGGTGGGAACCACGAGAAAGCGGCACAATGGGCAATGATTCGGCTGAGTCGAGCGAGCACCTCGCTTCGCACGGCCTCGCTCGCGAACTTGCCGAGGCTCTCGCGAAGGACCAGTTCTTTTTGGTCTACCAACCGACCATCGATCTGCAGACCAACGCCTTCGCTGGCGTGGAGGCTCTCATTCGTTGGCGACATCCAAAGCGGGGGGTCCTCTCTCCGGACGCCTTCATCGACGAACTGGAAGCCGATGGCCAGATCCTTCCCGTCGGACGCTGGGCCCTGAACACCGCCTGCACCCAGGGCGCCGCCTGGCACGACAAGGGGTATCGCTTCGCGGTCTCGGTCAACGTCTCCCAACGCCAACTAGAGTCCGAGGCATTTCGTGACGATGTCGCCGATGCGCTGACGTCGAGCCGATTCGACCCCGCCCTGTTGGTCTTGGAGTTCGCGCAGGGAACCTTACTTAACAACGAAGTGACCTCCTCCATTCGGGTGAAGCAGCTCAAGTCTCTCGGCGTTCGTCTGGCGGTTGACGACTTCGAGCCGGGAGAGTCGGCCCTCGATGAGTTAGAGAAGTTCGACGTCGATATCGTGAAGCTCGACCGAGAGTTCATTGCCGCCATCTCTACCTCGAGCGCTGCGGCGGGTCTCGTACACGGACTGGTGCAACTGAGCGACTCGCGTCACGTGCAGGTCATCGCCGCGGGCATCGAAGACTCCGAACAGCGAGAACGACTGGCCCACGAAAAGGTTCACGTGGGTCAGGGTTTTCTCTTCTCGGAGCCCCACGAGGCTGACGAGATCGATCACTACCTAGAAGATTTCGCCATATTCTCCGGAAAGCCTCTTTAAGATCGCACGCGCGACGAACCCCAAGCGACGAGCGTCCGATTCCCCGGAGGCTCTGGAGGCCAAGGCCCGCGAAGCGGAAGAAGCAGCCAGAGCGGCTTTGGAGTCGAAGAACGCGCGTGAGGCGATTCGAAGCACGCAGCGCCTCGCCAGTCAACTGCATCAAGTCATCGCGGCCTCCATCACCGTGGCGGGGCTGCGAAGCGAGCAAGACATTCTGGAAAGTTTGAGCGCGAGCGCTCGACGTGCCTTTGACGCCGATGACGCCGTGCTGTCACTGGAAGCGGGGTCGGCCGCGCCACTCTTTGGCGTAGCGCTTCGAGGTCAGAGCGCGATCTGTCTACGCCCCGAGGAGTTCACCGGTCGTGAGGACGTTCCCCACAGCCGCTCGGACGCCACGACGCCCTGGGTTGAGGGCGAGTGGCTGGTCGCCCCGGTTCTCGAGCGCCGCCAGAAGGCGCGAGGTGTCTTAGCCCTCCGTCGAGTTCGCGGGGAGTTTCTCGATGAAGAGAGAGAGGTGCTCACGTTGCTGGCCCAGATGGCCGCCACCGCTCTCGGCGCCACCGAACTCAGCCGCGAGATCGAAGCCAGCGAAACGCGACTGCGCATTCTCGTAGATACCGCCCCCGCGGGCATCGTCGAGGTCGACCCCGAGGGTCACGTTCGTTGGTGGAATCGAGCAGCCAGCAAGATCTTCGCGTGGCCGGCTTTCGAGAACGCCAAGGGCGTCGCGCCCACCTTCCCCGAAACGGCCCACGATGGATTAGAGAAGATGTGGTCGGAAGTGTTGAGCGGAGCACCGCCGAGCGAACACGACCTCATCGACGTGGAAATACGGGGTCGCCGACGCGACCTCACCTCGGCCGCGGCACTCTTGCCGTCGCCCGACGATCAAGCGCGCAGCGTTTTGATGCTGGTCGATGACGTCACCGATCACCGCCAGCTCAAGGCCGAGGTGCACCACGCTCAACAGATGGAGATGCGCGGTCGAGTGGCCAGCAGTGTGGCGCACGACTTCAACAATCTCCTCACGCTGATTTCGGGCTACGCCGAGATTCTGTCGAAGGATCTCGCGGGCGACGTTCGTTCTTTGGAGATGGTGAAGGACATCCAATCAACGACCTCGCGGGCCTCGATGCTGACGGCGCAGTTGCAGTCGATCGGACGTTCGCAGTCGCTGCAACCCACCGTCTTGGACCCCATCGCTGTTCTGCAGTCCAACGCGGAGGTCCTGGAGCGCATCGCGGGTAGTGACATTGAGGTGGTGCTCACTCTTGACCTCGACGCGGCCGCGATACGAGTTGATGCCGGTCAGTTTGAGCAGATGTTGCTCAACCTCACCATCAACGCCCGAGACGCCATGCCCGATGGAGGAGAGTTGCGTATCACCGTGGAGAACGCGGAGGTGGACGAGAGGGCCAGTGACGAACTAAATCTGGATGTGGGTCACTACGTCAAGATCGCCGTCACCGACTCCGGGGTGGGGATGAGCGAAGAGACCCGACAACAGTGTTTCGAACCGTTCTTCACCACGAAGGGGGCCCTCAAAGGAACGGGGCTAGGTCTCGCGGCGGCGCGTCGGCTGGTGGAGGGGAGCGGCGGTTCGATCACGTGCGTGAGCGCGCTGGGGATAGGCACGACGTTCGTAATCTACCTTCCGACCAGCACTGATGCAGTCGCCGAGGACCCTTTCGCCAGCGCCGAAGAGCGCCCTCGAGGCACCGCCACGGTGCTGGTCGCTGAGGATGATCCCGGGCTGCGTCAACTGATGGCGCGTGTGTTAAGTCGAAACGGCTATCGCGTTTTGGTCGCCACCAACGGCGAGGAGGCCGTCGAGTTGGCGAAGACGGCTGGCGCGTCGCTCGATCTTTTGGTGAGCGACGTGGTCATGTCAGAGCTGTCAGGACCTGACCTCGCGAAAGAGCTACAGGGGCGCAACCCCTCCCTGCGTGTACTGCTCACTTCCGGCACGGCCGACGCGTCGATCATCGACGGATTGATTCCGGGTGCGAGTGCCTTCATGGCTAAGCCCTTTCGACCGAGTGCGCTCATCGATCACGTCTACGACTTGCTCTCACGTCGCTAGGACAATTGGCCCGCGTCGATGGAAAGCGGGCTAGCTGTTCAGTTGAGGCTCAAAGCGATACCCGACGCCGCGAACCGTCTTGATCCACAGCGGCTTGTCGGGGTCTTGTTCGATCTTCGATCGAAGACGACGAATGTGCTCGGTCACCGTCGCTTCGTTCTGCCACTCACTCGACGAGGCCCATACGTGCTCTAAGAGTTGCGCGCGGGAGTACACCTGACGGGGCGTGGCCGCCATGAAGTTGAGAAGCGCAAACTCCTTGGAGGTGAGGTCGAGCAGTTCCCCGCCCAGTCGAACTTCGTGCGTGTTTTCGTTGATCTGCAAGGTCCCGTAGACGATGTTGGGCGCTTCAATGAGATGCTGTGAGGTATTTACCCCCGAGCGACGCAGGATGGACTCGATTCGCGCCGACATCTCACCAAGCGAAAAAGGCTTAACCATGTAGTCATCGGCGCCCAGTTTGAGGCCAGCGATCCGCTCACTTTCAAGACCGCGGCCGGTCAGAAAGATCGTGGGGACGTCGCTGATCAGTCGAAGTTCACGCAGCACCTCGCGGCCGTCTTCAGTGCCAAGGACGATGTCCAGAATCACCAAGTCCGGTTCCGAGACGCTGGCCGCGCTGAGCGCGGCCGCTCCGTTGGAGGCGACCGACACCTCATAGCCCTCGTTGGAGAGGAACTTTTCTAGGAGTTTGGTGATCTCCGGATCGTCGTCAACCACGAGAATCCTGGTCATCGCGTGACCCTTTCGCAACTACCCGGCGAAGCCCACGCGGATACGGGGGTGACGTTGAGTCTCAACTGAGGTCCTGAATTCACGCTACGACGAGGCAATGCCTGCATGTGATCCATTCTACGAAGCCCGCCTTCGTTCGTCGCGTACTGGAAGAGTATTCCGGATCAGAGCCCCCCGCCCGGACTGACCGTCTGGCGCCGTTGCGCGCACTTTCGCGGTACCCAGGCGAGTTACTCGTGCTCGGATCTCGCGAGAAAGCGGTTCAAGGCGTCCAGCGTGGCCATGGAGCTTGACGTCACGTCATCGGGCCCCTGGGCGATGCCGAAGAGGTCGGCCCCTTCTGAGAACGGTCGCAGGGTCACGATGATGGGCCACCCTCGAACCGTCGCGACACTGATGACGGTCAGGAGGTAGAAGGGAATACTGAAGCCCAGGTCCCGCAAAGCGGCGAGCGTGGCTTCCGCCCCACCAAACAACTGGCCGCTCCCGGCGCGCCCGATACCCACGCGTCCACCGAAGTTGAGCTCCACGTCGCAGAATCCGGTGTCGGTGGAGAACTCGGCCCGGATGAGCGAGACCCGACACGACAGGGCCTCGCGAGGCGACAGCGCCCGGCTGGCGTCTTCCACGATGACCGTCGCCTCGGTGTAGTACAGGTTGACGATCTGGGTGGCCATCACGCGGATGGCGCGCGGTGTCTTGGCCGTGAACGATGAGCGTGACGGCGTCCACGTCGCCGTTCTCGCGGTGACGAATCTCGACGTTCAGGACGCCCGACAAGGACCGGAGTTCGAGCTCGAAATCTTCTTCAGTAGGCGACATCATCGGTGGTTCGACCCCTTCTTCTCGTAGAGCCGGGCGTCCGCGATCCGGAACAGCTCAGCCGGATCCGTCGAGTCACGCGGCGACGAGGCGGTGCCGATCGTGAAGTTCACCAGTTCCCGGGCCGAGCCGAGATGGCTGCGCAGGCGGTCCGTGAAACCGGCCGACTCGTTCCCGTCGGCGTTGGAGAGAATGACGCCAAACTCGTCGCCGCCGATGCGAGCGGCGAGGTCGCCACTGCGCACCGAGCGGCGCATGGCCAGGCCGAACTGGCGCAAGCAGGTCGTCGCCGAAGGCGTGGCCCAGACTGTCGTTGATCGCCTTGAAGCCGTTGAGGTCGGCCAGCACCAGGGTGAAGGCCCAGCCGTAGCGGGCGCTGCGCACCGAGGCGGCGAGGAGCGCGGCGTCGAAGGTGCGGCGATTGGCGATGTTGGTGAGCGCGTCGTGAGCCGCGCTGAAGCGAGCGAGGTGCATCGAGAGCGCCAACTGACAGGCCGTGCGCACCGCGTCCCGCTCCCCCTGAGGAACGACGTCGGGCTCGCAGTAGACGCCGGGAGCGGAGCCCAGTGAGGACGCCTGGTCGAGACTGAGGGCCGCCCCGCCGGCCCGAAACATCTGGGTACCGAACGACTCGTGGGCCAATACGACGACGGCGTCACTTAAGGCGTAGCGCTCCACCAAGAGGTCAAGCACGCTGTAGATAAAGCCGATGCCGAGTTCGCTAACCGGCGAGCTCGTCCAGCATCGTTTGAAAAAGCCACGGCTCGTACTCCGAACCCGTGCTTCCCGCGTCACCGGACGCTCCTTCAATGGCTGGGGTCAAAATGTCGTACTCGCTAGTCCTAGGGTGAGCTTCGCCGGGTGCAGCAACGATAGTGGAACGCGACCGGCGCTCAACATCGGCTTCAAGTCCTCCGGGCTGACCGGGCGCGAGATCAGGTAGCCCTGGCCTCGGTGACAGCCCAGCAAGAGAAGTTCGTCGATGATGTCGACTGCGCTCGATGCCTTCGGCGGTGACCCCCAGGTGGAGGACGTCGCCGAGTCGAATGATGGACTCGACGATGGCGCGGTCGTAGGCGTCGGTAGTGATGCCCGTCACGAAGCTCATGTCGAGCTTCAACAGGTCGACCGGCAAGTGCTTCAGCTCGGTCATCGAGGCGAAGCCCGTGCCGAAGTCGTCGATGGCCACTTCCACGCCGATCTCTTGGAAGCCGCGCAGGATGGCCGCCGTCTTCTCGGGCTCGTCGACCACCGCGTACTCGGTGATCTCGATGCAGAGGCGCTCACCCGGAATGTCGTTGACGAGCAGGCAGTTCTCGACGAACTCGACCAAGTCGGTGGCCGCGAACTCAGCGGGCGACATGTTGACGCGCACGACTAGCGGCAGGTCTGGGATACTCGCGGCGCCACGCGGAGAGTTGGCGACAGGCTTCGGCGAAGACCCAGCGACCGATGACCAGCACCAGTCCGGTCTCTTCGGCCACGGTAATGAAGTCGGCCGCGGCCAAGAGGCCCTTGGTCGGGTGTTGCCAGCGCACGAGCGCCTCGACCGAGAGCAGTCGCCCGGTGCGCAGGTCGACCTCGGGCTGGAAGTGCAGGCGCAGTTCGCCTTGATCGAGTGCGTCGCGCAGCATCAACTCCATGCGCGGATCGCTCTTCGAGCGCGGCGCGCATCGTCTCGTCCAACATCACGGCCTTGTTGCGTCCGCGGGCCTTGGCGACGTACATGGCGCCGTCGGCGGCGGCCAAGATGTCGGAGTCCGACTGCGTCGATCCGGCTTCGGCGATGGCGATGCCGATACTCGCGGTGTGGCTGACCAGTTGTCCGCCGAGGTCGACCGGTGCGGCGACGAGTTCCAGCAGGCGATACGCGCTAGCGAGAACTTCCATCTCGCTGTGCGCCTCGTCGAGCAGGACCACGAACTCGTCGCCGCCCAATCGCGCGCAGTAGTCGTTCACGCGAATGCTGGTGCGAATGCGGTCGGCGATGGTGATGAGAAGTCGGTCGCCGTTGGCGTGGCCGAGGAAGTCGTTCATGACCTTGAAGCGGTCGAGGTCGATGATGAGCACCGCGGTGTCGCGTCGCGCGTTGCGGCGAGTCTTCAGTTCGCGCAAGAGTGCGCGGCGATTGGGCAGGTCGGTCAGATCGTCGTGCAGCGCGATGTAGGCCGTGCGCTCTTCGGCGTCAATACGCGCCTGGAGTTGCACCAGCATCGAGGCGACGGCCTGAAGGGCGTTGATCTCCGCCGGCTTCCAGGCACGAAGTTCGAAGTGAATGAAGCCGAGCACTCCCCACGTGGTGTCGCCGAGCAACAGCGGAACGGCGGCCCCGGCCACCAAGGTCTCGGCCCGATCCTTCTTCGAAGCGGTCCCTGTACTCCTCGGTGGCGTCCTCAATGCCCGGCAAGTAGGGTTCGCGCAGATCCTTGGTCGCCATAAAGATGGGGTCGGCGTCAAAGCGCACTTCGGCCAAGGGGTCGGGCCCTTCGAAGTCTTCGCGCGGTGGCCACTTCGGCCTCAAGAATGCTCAGTCCACGCACGTGGTCGTTGCGGCGCAAGAAGGCGACGTCGGAGTCAAGAAACTCGGCCAGTACTCGCGTCGTCCAGGTGAGCACCTCTTGGCGCGTGGCGGCCGTCGCCGACATCAATCGTTCGGCCACCTGGCTGACCAACTCATCGAGACGCCGCTGGTGGAGAAGTATTCCTTCACGAGTGGTCTGCGAGGCCACTTTGCCAAAGAGTCCGCCGAAGGCCCGGACGATGGAGATCTCGCGCTGAGACCACACACGTCCGTGACGAGCCACAATCAACGCACCGACAATCTTCCCATCCACCAACTCAATGGGCTCCACCAGTACGCCCCACTCGGTCTTGGCGATCGTCCAGGTAAAGGATCCGAGAGGCTCTTTGCCACTGAGTTGGCTCTGCACCCGCTCGCGAATGAGATCGAAAGCGCCTTGCGAGTTCTCGCCAATAAGGGGTTCAATGTTGAATCCGGGGATTGGGCGATCGGAGTTGGTGACGACCGCCACGACTTCGGCGCGGGGCGTGACGTGGTGCAGCGTCTCAACGACAAGTCGAGCCTCGTCGCCCACTTTCAAAGGGTCTGAGTACGTGAGATCTCCCACGGGCTAACCGCCTTCACCAATAAATAGGCCTGATTCACAAGATTAGCAGGGCGCTTTCGAGGACGAAAGGGGTCAAAACGTGTTAAAACGTCCCCAATCACAACGCACTAACACGCGAAGATCAATTTACTCACACAGCGTGCGCGTCGGTGTTGACGGTCACGTCCGCTGGAAGTCGACGGTAGGTGAGCACGTCGGCCGAGAGGTCGTCGAATGCTGTGGACCGACGGCGGTGGTGCATGAATGACGCGCATAACCATGGCCATGGTCTCGCCCTCTTCGAGGTCCCACGCCGCGTTGAAACGCTGCGACAGTTCGTACATTTCATCGAGGTGCCGCTCGCCTCCGAGGCTTACCAGATCGGCCTCGTTGGTGGCGTAGAGGAAGAGTGGGGACACCGGCTGGAGGGCCAGGCCGTGCAACTCCGCGCTGAGCCAGAATCGCTCCACGGCCGCGCCGCCTCGTACGTACCACGACGGGTCGGCGCGCGGGACGGTAATGAGGGCTAAGGCCGAACTGGAGTTCACCATCGCCTGTGTTCGCAGTCCGAGCGCCTGACCCCCTCGCCAGTCGACGAGGTGTTCCATCACGTCGGGTCGACGCAACAGCTCGAGCGTCCCCAGTCCCGCCGGATCTAACTCCAAGGTGCGAACGTCCATACCCTCATCGAGACTGTCGCGGCCCGGCCAGCGAAGTTCGCCCAGCATCTCTTGGTGAATGTGAGGGATCAAGAAACGCAGCCGGTCCGACTCGGCCAGAATCTTCGAGCATCGCTCGACGTCGTCGCGCTCGGTGACGAAGCGAAGTCGAGCGCCTTCGCGCTCCACCCCGCGACTCAACATCAAGATGGTCGAGGTATCGATGGGGGTGGGACGACCGGGGCGGCGGTTCACCGCTCGCAAGGTCACCGACGAGTGCAGGCGCGCGAGACCGGCGTCCATCTGATCTCCGAGATACAGCGTCGCTACGTGATCGGAGTTCACGCCTTCGGGAAAGAGTTTCACCGAGCCGAGCTGGCGCAGCGACGCGGCAGCCACGCGGGCGTTGAAGAGCGCCGCGCCGAGGGCGACGTAACTGCCGCGCAGTCGCACGTCCATCGAGGAGTCGCTGCGCTCGGGGACCACGTAGAAGCGAATCTCGTCGGAGTCGGCCTCGAATCGCCAGGGCTGGGCATTACCACCGGAAGGCGCGCGTCGTGCGGCGTCCACGATGATCTCGATGGGGTCATCACTTTCGGTGGCGGGGTCATCGGGCGGAGGCGTACGTAACTGCTCGACCAGATCGTTCGAGACATCGACGGGAGCCAGCCCCGAGATCGCTTCTTCGACGTCGAAGTGAATACGACCCGAGGGCAGGTACCCCTCGAGGCCGAAGCGACGCACCGCGGTTGCTACCGTCACGGCGCCCAGCGTCACTTCGCTGGCCAGTTGCGGCCACCCCGTCACGGTCTGTCCCAGCTCGAATAACGACGCCGCCCCGCGTGAAGAGACGTCACTCGCTCCCAGCATGCGCAGCACGAAGGGACCCTTTTCCGCCAGCGAGAGGCCGGCCAAGGTAGATGAGTCCATATCGCCGAGGAGTCCGTGGAAGATGGGGCGGTCGGGCTCGAGGTCGAATCGCTCCACGTCGAGGACTCCGCGGTCGCTGGTCTCCATCACCACCGGTATGCCCTTCGCACGCGCTACTTCACGAACCAGAAACTTCACGTCGAGTGAGTCGCACTCTTCAATAACGAGGTCGAGGCCATCGAGAAAGGAGTCCAGGTTCTCTCGCTGGATACCGGCCGTTTCGACGACGACGCGAAGATAGGGGTCGATCTCGGCGATGCGCCGCGCGGCCACCACGGCCTTGTTCACGCCCAACTCCAGCACGCCCGCCGGTATTCGGTTGAGGTTAGAGAGATCGACCGAGTCAAAGTCGGCGAGGCGAAGCTCACCCACCAGCCCTTCCATCGCCAGGACGTGCGCAATGGAGTGACCGGCACTCACCCCCACCACGCCGATCTTGAGTGTGCGAAGTTTGGCCTGCTCCTGGCGCGTCACTTTGTTGTGGTTGCGATCGAGGCGCAGCGCGCAAAAGGCGCGAGGGCCAAGAAGACGCACGACGGCCCGACGCCAAGGGTAGTAGACCCATCGCTGACCTTCGTCGAAGAGGGCGCGATCGGGAGTGGGCGCCAACTGGGAGAGCTGGTCTCGTTGCTCTTCGAAGCGGTCCACGATCTGCAGGGCCGGATCTTCTCGAAGGATCCGCAGCACTTCGCGCTCGGCCCGTTCGCTGACGTCGAGCACCAGAGGGCGCCGCGACTGCATGGCCACCGAGTCGTCCTCCACCACCCCCGCGCCCTGCGACTGCGGTCCGCGCGCGAGCTGCTCGCCTTCGAGTCGCAACGCCTGTTGATTCTCGGGCGTACTCAGTTCGTAACTGAGCGTGCGGCGAAACGTCATGAGAACGGTGCGCTCCCCCTCTTCGGGCCACCCGGGGAGAGCCTGACCAAACTGCTTGGCCCCGGTGAGATCGCCGATCGGAATCAACCGGTCAGAGACCGCGGCGAAGGCGAACTCCGCGCCTAGCCAGTTCATGGCGTGGATGAAGCATCGCGACATCGCCGTGGCGAGCCGCTGACCGGTGACCGCGGCGCCCTTCGACCACGCACCTTTGCTTTCGAGCACTCCGAGGCGCGCCTCCTGATCAATGAGGTGAGAGATCTCGTCGATGTCGGGCGAGCCCGCCATCTCCTCAATCACGTGAGCTTGGTGACTTCCCTCGAGCGGCCCGTGAAAGCGAACGCCCGCGACCACTTCACCGTCGGGCGCGAATCCCAAGAAGAAGAGATGAACGCCTTCCCCGCTCTCGAAGTCCCAGCGGCGAAAGGCCCTCTCGAAGCCGTAACTGCGATACACGACTTCCGCGCCGTCAAGGTAGATCTGCCACAGGTCAGGTCGCTCCAAGGGGTGATGCCCTTCAAAACGAATCCCGGAGGCCTGGTCGATGAAACTTGCGCCGTATCTGTATCTGCGCCCAACGACGTTACCCACTGGCGACCCTCTCGAATTTTCGAAGTTGTGCTCTATCAATCGGAACTCTTCGAACCTGTGCAAACTATAATTTGGCCACTTACGAAATTGGGGGAGCCTCGCGTTCAGATCTGACGTTGAAGCTGGTTATGAACCAATTCGTTGCCTCCGATTCACATTCGCGTAATGTCGGCGCGCGTACGCGCGTCGTCGAGACTCTGTCCATCGTGATGCTTCAACTAAAGAAGATCACGTGTTAGCGCTACTCATCGTTGTATGCGCACTAATTGGTCTCTGCGTCGGTTCATTCTTGAACGTCGTCATCTACCGCGTTCCGCTGCACGAGTCAGTGGTGTCGCCGCGTTCGCACTGTCCCTCGTGCAACAGTCCAATTCGTGATCGCGACAACATTCCGGTGATCTCTTGGCTTGTGCTTCGAGGACGCTGTCGGGACTGTCAGGCTCCTATCTCACCTCGCTACATGGTGGTGGAGGTCGCTACCGGAGCGCTGTTTGCTGGGGCGGCCGCGCGACTTGGGTTCAACTGGGACCTGGCGGCCTTCCTCGTCTTGCTCGCCGGTCTCTTGGCGCTCGCCTGCATTGACTTAGAACGACTGATTCTTCCCAAATCGATCGTGTACGTAACCTTCGCCCTCGTTGCTGGCTTGCTGTTCCTAGACGCGGCTGTCACCGGTCAGTGGAAGGAATTGCTCGTAGCGGCCCTCTGCTCGGCCGCATGGTTCACCCTGTTCTTTCTCATGAATCTGGCGAGCCCTCGCATTCTCGGCTTCGGCGACGTACGCCTCGCCCTCGTGCTGGGCTTTGGTCTTGGCTGGCTGGGATGGCGATACGTGGTGCTCGCCTTCTTTGCCAGCAACCTGATCGGCTTGGTCATCAGCGTGGCACTTCTTGCGGGGAAGAAGATGCGTCGTGATCAACCCGTTCCCTTTGGCGTCTTCTTGGCGATGGGAACTGCGCTCGCACTGTTCGCGGGTCCCGAGTTATTGCACCCGCTTCAGAATTTGCACTAGAAGAAGCCAGTCCGCGCTTCTCGAGAATATCCTCGCGTGACCCCATGTTCACGCGCGCGGGATGTCAACATGGTCTAGGTTTTTGCGGTTCGACCGCTACCATTCGGGCGTGGATCACTTCCGCCAAACCAAGCATTGGCCTGGATTGGACGGAATGAGGGCAGTCGCCGTTTTAGCGGTGGTGGGATTCCATTTGGCCATACCGCATTTTGATGGCGGAGGATACCTCGGCGTGGACGTCTTCTTTGTTCTCTCGGGCTTCTTGATTACATCACTCTTGATTGGCGAGAAGCTGGCGACGGGAGTGGTGAATATGCGCGACTTTTATGCGCGTCGCGCGCTTCGCCTGCTTCCCGCACTTGTTGCCGTCATCGTTCTCGGCACGGTCGCGGTGCTCACGATCAAGGACGTGACGTTCTATCGACACAACACCCTTTTCGACATTCCTGCGGTGCTGTTTTTCGTTGGTAATTGGTTGATACCGCTAACTGGTCACCTCAACCAGCTTGGGCTTTTCACACAGACGTGGTCCCTATCAGTTGAAGAGCAGTTCTACTTGATATGGCCCGTAACTCTCATCGCTGCCATGGGGCGAGTCTCCCGGTCGCGAATAGCCATCACGCTTCTCTTCCTCACGGGATTCGAATGGATTGTTCGACTTGCCGTCGTTCTTTCGGGCGTCGCCTATTCGCGTACCTACTATTCAAGTTTCTTTCACTCCGACGGGTTACTCCTCGGGGCCTCACTGGCGATTTTGGCTTCAGAGGGGAGAATACCTTCGAAGTTCGCGAAATCACTTCGACTGCCTTGGGTGGCTCTCGCAGTCATCGTCGTCATGATGCTCATCGGAAGCGGGTCCATTAGATACGAATGGGCAATCATGACGCCCATCGCGGTCGCTGCCACGGCGATTGTAATCACAAGTGTCACGTCGGGGTCCGCGACGCTCTTATCTCGGTCCTTGTCGGCGAAACCTTTGCTGTGGATCGGCAAGCGTTCCTATGGCGTTTATCTGTGGCACGCCACCATCTTCTGGATTATTGCTGCCACGCCTTGGTACGGCTCTAACGTTTATTTAGGCGACGCCGTCGTCGTTGCCTTAGCATTCACCGCCGCCGCCGCATCGTATTCTCTGATCGAGCGGCCAGCGCTCAGGCTAAAGGTGCGTCGGTTCTCACACACCGAGGCTCTGCCGGAGGCGCTTCTGAAAGATAGTCCCGGAGGTGTTGCTCCGTCGACTTAACGCGACTGGCTCGGTTTGTTGACTTTTAACGAGCTTCGGTTCGTGGCATTAATAGACGATCTCCATGCGCAGCCCCTGACTGTCCCACTCGCCATCGGTGGGAATTCGTTTTGCCGACCGTGTGAAGACGCGTCGAGCGGTCGCCAAAAGAGCCGCGACGTCCAGTACGTTCTGGCGTCGAACCCTTGGCAGTTCGGCATCGAGCACGGTGGCTATGTTGGGCAGCTTGGCGCGCAAGATCGTCTCACGCTCTTCGCGACCCTCGTAGATCTTCTTCGATCGTCGCAGTGGAACATTTCCGTTGAGAAAGTAAAAACTTAGTTCAGGGTTGCCTTCGTACACCTGGCGCTGTCGGAAGGGCGACATCTCCTTGCCTATTTCGGCGTAGGCCTTCAAAAGGTGGGCCGTAATGGCGTCAACATGGTCCTCAGGAGTGGATGTGCCCCTAAGCACTGTCGACAGCATCGGTGCATTGTGGAGAAATCGCCCTCGAGCGCCTAGCAGTTTTCTCGCTTCCACGTCGCACGTGCGTGGGCCCTGCTCGAGCGTGTCACGAAAGCCAATCGGGGCGTTCACCACGATGGAGGCAAATGAAGGTCGCTCATCCAAAACGTCGTTAAAGGTCTCATAGACCTTCGGAGGCTCGGGCGCGAAGGTTGAACCTTGCACCTTGGCGCTCGCGACGAGCCACCGTGACGCCGACGGGGTAACGGCGGCAACCACGGAGTAGGGGAGATCAGGACCTCGTCGGGGACTCACCTATCCCCTCAGCCCCTGGCGCGCGTAATTTCCATCTGTTCGAGTGTACGGATTAATTCCTTGGGGTGCGCGCACACGCTCATCGCGTCCTCGTAGGTCACGATGCCATCGGAAATGAGTTCCGCCAGGCTGCTTTCCAAGGTCTGCATCATCTCCTTGGTATTGGTGAACATCACATTCGCCAATTGGTTGGACCGCCCCTCTCGAATGAGGTTCCGCACCGGGTTGGTGGCGATCAGGACTTCGTAGGCCGCGACCATACCGCCGCCAATCTTGGGGATGAGACGCTGCGCGATGATGGCACTCAGGGACGACGCCAACTGAACCCGCGTCTGCTCCTGACGCCAAGCCGGGAACACGTCGATGATGCGGTCGATTGCCTGAGGCGCGTCGTTGGTGTGCAGAGTGGCGAAGACGAGGTGGCCCGTCTCAGCCATCGTCAGGGCGATCTGAATCGAGTCGATGTCGCGCATCTCACCAATGAGGAGCACGTCGGGGTCTTCGCGAAGCGCCGAGCGAAGGGCGCGGTCAAAGGAAGGACTGTCTAGTCCCACCTCGCGCTGGGAGACGGCCGAGGTCTTGTGATTGTGCACGTACTCAACCGGGTCTTCAATGGTCAGAATATGGGCCGCACGAGTCTCGTTGATCTTGTTGATAATGGCTGCCAACGTGGTGGACTTACCCGAACCTGTAGGTCCGGTCACCAAGACGAAACCGCGCGGTTGCTCAGAGACCCACGTCGCCGCGGCTGGCAGGCCCAGATCCTCAAAACTCGGAATACGAGCGGGAATAACACGAAGCGCGAGCGCCGTCTGGCCGCGCTGGGTAAAGATACTGCCTCGAATACGGGCCCTGTCTCGCCAAGAGAAGGCGAAGTCCACGTCCAGCATCTCTCGGAAGACGTCAAGTTGCCCCGGGGTGAGCAGGGGAAACGCGATGTCGTTGATCTGTTCCCCATTGAGGACGGGAGCGCCCTCCAAGGGACGTAGTTTTCCGTCGACTCGAATACGTGGAGCCGAGTTTCCGGAGAGAAGGAGGTCGGTGCCACCCTGTTCCCAGAGCCGGTCGAGCCAAGGATCAATCGCCGAAGTGGGGCTTGTCATGCTCATGATGTCTCTTCCTTCTTAAGGCCGAATCTCAAGTCTCCTAGCGGCACTCCCACCAAGAAACTTACGAGGTATAAGTCAAAGTGCCCGGCATTTGCGCCGGGCACTTTGACTTACGAACTACCCACAACTATTGGATCACGTAACCGACGAGCAGCTCGTTGGGCCTGAGTAGATCGCACCGGCGGCGTAGGAGGCAGCCGAGGTGTTCGCGGCGGCCGTGAAGGCAGCTGCTGGCGTCCACGGGGTGCCCGCTGCCGGCCCAGGAATCTCTAGTCCCAAGACGCCGTTATACAGAGCGAAGGCGTAGTGAGTGGGGTTGCTCGGCCAGGAGCTGAGGTATGGACCACCACTGGCTGAACCCAGCAGCAAGGCCGTCTCCGCTGCGTTGCCCACGCCGGCGCCGGTCAAGGCCCCAGGGTACTGAGCGTTGAGAGCTGACATCGCCGTCGAGACGGTGGCGCCGTCAGCCTGACAAGCCGCGACCGCGCTCTTGCCCGTGATGCCGCCAAGAGCGAAGATAACGACTGCGGCAAGGATGCCGAGAACGACGATCACGATGAGAAGTTCAATCAAGGTGAAACCGTTGATCTCGCCCGCGTCCCTGCGTCGCTTCAGCCTTTGGTACGTACTAATCATGTGTTGCCCTTTCGTCCATGGAGCGCCGACACTCGGAACTGCCCTGTTCTGGTAACTTGACAAATTATACGAGGTAAGAATCCGGTAAATGACTATGGTGTAACTACATTTACGCTATTTTTGGACAATCATTGCGTTCAATCTCGCCCTTCGAAAACAACCTTTTATCAGGAACTATTCGTCACCTCCGCGAACTCACGCCTTCGTCGAAACACCGGTGCTCTCAAATTTTCTCCCCATCCCCTTATCTTTGGTGGGCGAGCGCCAGACTGCTGTTGAAGCCTCAGTCAACCGATCGACAAGGAGTCGTAAAAGTGACCTGCACTCCTCGCGGGGTCTCGCTCGTCTTTATGGGCCTCTGAGATGTCGTTAGATAGTTCGACCCCGAGTCCGGGGGGCGATGCATCGCGTTACCCCATTGTTGCCCGATCGTCGGAATCGGGAAGGAGTTGGAACGCTCGGAACTGGCTGCGCGTCTATCTCTGGCCAATCGTCGGAATGTTCACCATTCTCATCGCGGGAATGGCGTACTCATTTTGGTGGTATCCGGTCGTTCATCACGCCAACTTTTGGCTAACGCCGGACGATCTCTGGTCGACGTTTCGAGACGCCCACTACGTCATCTGGAGCGGTGAGGGTCATGTCTACAACGCCTCGACAAACTTCGTGACCTTCCCGGGCATCGCCGTACTCCTTTCACCACTTGCGTGGATACAAAGCCACTTCAATCTCAGTGAGAGCTTCCCCGTGTACCTGTACAAACCATCCGCCTGGCTCGTCCTCGGGCCCGCGGACATGATCTGCGGAGGAGTGCTGCTCTTCCCCCTGGACGCTCTCGCCCGAAGGCTCTTAGTACCGGCTGGGCGGCGAGTCCTTCTCGTCTTCGTCGAATCGGCGCTGATCTGGCCGACTGTCGCCATGTGGGGTCACCCCGAAGACACGCTCGCGCTCGCCTTCGCCTTCGGGGGACTCTTGGCCGCCTTCGACAGACGCTGGATTCGCGCAGGCGCATTCTTCGCCTTGGCCGTCGCGTTCCAGCCGCTGGTTCTTCTCATGTTCCCCATCGTCCTCTCCTTCATCCCTCTTAAAAAATGGCCCGCGCTCTTCGGCATCGTCGCGCTCCCTTCCGTCCTTCTCCTCGTACCGCCCCTCATTCAAGAGTGGGGGCCGACCACCAGCGCAATCTTCAAGCAGCCAAACTTTCCCGCATTGGACCACCCCACACCTTGGTTGGCCCTTGCGCCAGTTCTTCAGAAGAGTGGGTTTGGCTACATCGGAAAACTTCACTATGTTCTTTCGCACGGAAAGCGAATCCTGGTGTACGGCCTCGTCAAGGCTCACCACGGTGAAGTCGTCGCCGCTGGTCCGGGGCGAATCATCTCTCTGGTGTTGGCCTGTGCCATCGGTCTCTGGATAGCAAGGCGTAAGCCCTCGCTCATCACCGTCGTCTGGTGGACCGCCGCGGCCCTCTCGCTCCGCTGCCTCTTTGAGTGTGTCATGGACCCCTACTACCTACTTCCCGCATTGGGACTCGCCTTAGTCGTCGCCTCTGGATTGAACCCACGTCGGTGGAGTCTGGCGATACTCTCAGCAGCGTTCTGTACGTGGTGCAGCTATTTTCATACTGGAGAGTGGAAGTACTACATCCTCGTCATGGGAAGCCTTCTATTGGCTCTCGCCTTTTCCTGGCCCGGCACACAGGAAGCGTCCCAGTCACGACCCCCTGACCATTCTGATTCGAAATCGGCTGATGGCGAGAGCGCCTCGGTCGCTCTGGAACCGTGAGTGTCCCGGCCACCGTGTCCCCTCCACTCCGTGGACTCCGTATCGAGCGCCATCGCCGAAGGCATTCCCTCGTAGTCGTCTCGCCATGGTGAAATCCGAACGAGACAAGAGAGCCATATTCCTCGGGCTTTGGTTCGCGGCTGGCGCTGCGACGGTGGTATTTGCCCTTCGCCAATACATGTACTTCAAGGGAGTGGTGCCCGGCGTTCCGAGTGGTGAAGGTGGAGATTTCTATTCTTTTTATACGGCTGCCCGCGAAATCTCCTCGGGACACAGCCCCTACAACATCCATCTCGTCCACAAGGGCTACGGCTACGTTTACTCGCCGTTCCTTGCCGTCCTACTCATTCCGGTTCGCAATCTTTCGATGAAACTGCTTTGGCGAACCTGGATCAGCCTTTCGGTTGCCGCGCTCGTGGCGTGCAGCGGCCTCTTTGCGTGGTACGGCTTGCCCTCTCTTCGTCGCTGGTATCGACCCGTCTTTTTAGCTTTCGCCACCCTCACGGCGTTGGACTTTGGCCCCACCAAATGGGAGCTCTACAACGGTCAGACCGACGCCTTCGTACTCTTGTTGCTCGTGGCCTCGTCCCTCGCGGCCGAGCGAGGGCGCCCGGTACGGTCGGGAGTTCTCATGGGACTCGGCGCCGTGATCAAGACGTGGCCCGTCGGAGCAGGGCTTACCCTCCTTCGCGATGGGCAACCGCGTCGGCGGAGCACACTGATCGCTTTCGTCGCCACCTCCCTCCTCGCACCGGTGTTGGCTCTTGCAACCGGAGGAGTGTCTGGACTAGTCAAGTTCTTCAAAGTCACGGTCGCCGGCAGTTCTCAGCCCGATCCCAGTTACTCGGTTTGGGGTACACCCAAGGTCCTCTTTACGAACAGCCGACTCGCGCGCCCGATTGCGATTTCGCCCTCCCTGCGTGATCTCTCAACTCTTCTCTTGGTTGCTGTGGTCCTCAGTCTTCTGGCCCTGACTCTTCGACGATCGAGCAGTTCGCTCACCAGTTACTGGAACGTGGTGGGTTGCGTCATCTTGCTCTTGCCAGTTTCACACCTCGCTTACACCATGTACTTCTTGCCCCTTCTGTGGATCTGGGCGTTGCGAGCTCTCTCCTCACCGACCTTTGAGGGATCGACCTTTGCCATGACGGTCGTCATGCTCATTTGGTGGACCTTTATGTATCGCTGGGGCTGGGTCGAGTTTCCCTCGGAGTCGTCCGTCCACTACATGGCCCCGTTCTTTGCCGACCTTGCGGTAGTCGCCGCCTCGGTGCTGTGCGACTTTCGACGCCGCACTACTGAACCTCTTGTGAACGACTCGAACCTCGGTACTCAGTCGACAGCAACCCTTAGTCCCGCTGGTTAAGTTCGTCGCGAATTGGCGAGCTTCCCGGGCCTAGCGAGGATCGTTTCGCGAGGTCGCTTAGAAGTTATCTTTAGGACCTGCAGACTCCGTCACGGTGGCGGTGCTGCACGCTACTCCGCCGGTGCTCTGGGCCGAGGAACTGGGCGTCCAGGTCAAGGTGGTAGTGGACGTGGTGGGATTTTGCGCCGTCACGGTGCCCGTCCCCGACACCTGCGCGCCGAGGGTCACGCTCACCTCGGACTCACCACTCACGATGGACAGCACCATGGTGGCGTTGAAGTACGCCGGGCCGCTGGAGCCAGACCCGAATGTGCCCACGTAGTAGCCGTGGGTACCGTCACCCAGGTTGACTGTTCCGAGATTGATCGCGGTCCCGCAGGGAACCGACGACGTGCAAACCTGCCAGGTCGTGGAGTTGCCGGTAGTTCGCGACAGTTCCACGTAGACCGGCGTTGACGACACGCCGCTCCAGCCGCTCTTGATCGAGCCCGGGCTCATGAGTTGGTTAAAGGTGTACTCCATGGTGTCGCCGTTACTGGGCACTCCATTGGGAGAGCCGGTGGTCGTCTGCAGGGTGGCGCCGGCCGGCGCCCACTCGGCCACGGAAAAGCTCTGATCCTGGGTCGTCGCGGCGGTGTAATCGAGGTCACCCGGGTCGCTGAAGGCCAAGGTGCACGTTCCGAAGCCGGGGAACGACACGACGCCCGAGGCGATCGTGCAGATGCTGGAGGTCGTCGAGGTGATGCTGACCGTGTCGCCCGAGGTGGCGGTCGCCGACGGCGTATAGGTAGTGCCCCCTTGCACTGCTCCGCTGGGGGCAGCCGACGTGATGTTGATCGCGTTGGCGAGGGGTCCCACCGTCAGGGTCTGTTGCTGCTGGATGGCCGGCGCGTAGTTGGCGTTGCCCGGATCGTTGAAGTTAATCGTGCACGTTCCGTTGGCCAGGAAGGTGACGAGGCCTGAGCCTGACACACTGCATACGCTCGTGGTGGCGGAAGTGACCACGACCGTGTCGCCGGACGTGGCGTTGGACGCGGTGGCGTACGTCTGGCCCACCAGGGCGATGTTGGGGGGAGTTGAAGTCACCGTGACGGTGTTGGCGATCGGATCGCTGAGTCCCGCGACCGAGTTCCAGTCCCAACTTTCGAGGGTCGCCCCCTCACCGCAGTACTTGGTGCACGGTGACGTGAGTTGGGCACTGCCCCCGGAGGGATAATCGTTGAACACCACGATCGCCTGCAAGTAAGGGCTGGTAGCGCACGCGGCAGCTGAAACCGTGCTCTGGCAGGCAGAGAGGGTGACGGTCCGTGTGTCCGTGCTGGCCAAGTCCTCCAACGTGCTGCACCAGACTGTGAAACTGACGCCCAGATTGGGAAGTTGCAGGGACGACGTGGGGCCGCTTCCCCAGCAGTAGCTCGGCGGATCAGCGTTCAAGGTGTACTGCACGCCCGTTCCCGTTCCCACCAAGGGCGTGTAACGGATGCTATTTATTCCCACCTGCATGACGCTCGAGGCCGCGTACTCCAAGCTCCTCGCCGAGTTGAACTTCGCTGTGTCGTTGAGATCGCCCGACGCCCAGGTGGTGAGGGCGGCCACCACCACGCTGATCACCATGATGTAGGCCAGGGCCAGGATCAGAATTGCCCCTCGCTCATCGTGACGCCCCGTGGCTGAGTTATCGTCGAGACGCCAACGGCGGTGGACGCCGCCGCGGCGAACTGGCCCGGTCGATGCCGTCCTTTCGAATGAGTCGCGCTTCACGTCATGTCTCCGACTGAGTCGCGGACGTGGGGGTCCCACCTGCTGACACGGTAAGGGTGTTGTTAGTCGAGGACGTGTCTGCGTAATAGAAGGTCAAGGCAGACGTATTGGCGGGCAGGGATGTCGTCGTGATGGCCGACCCGCCGGTCGCGGAGGCGTAAAACAATGTGCCGGTGGCGGGTGAGGCGCTCAAGGTGAGTGAGATCGCAGACGTGTTTGTCGTGGCGTTGCCGTTGGTGTCTTCCAGAGTGACCGTGACAGCGTCCCTCGTACCGGAGCCATTGTTGGTGTAACTCGATGAGGTAATAATCAACTTGGTGCCCGGACCGGGGTTGATCGTTTCCACCTGGGTGCCTGAGGTCAGGCCCGTGGCCGACACGGTGATGGTGTCGCTGCCCGAGGTGGAGTCGACGAGGTAGGCGTTCACCGTCGAGGCATTAGCCGGGAGCGTCACGCTGGTGACGGCGGAACCTCCGGTAGAAGCGGCGTAGAAGGACGTCCCCGAGGTGGGTGAGACGGCGAGGTTGACCGTAATTGCTGATGCACTCGTCGTGGCGTTGCCGTTGGGGTCTTCGAGTGTGACGGTAAAGGCGTTCCTGGTCGTAGTGGAGGCCGTGGCGGTGAAGGCCGTCGAGGTGATTACTAACTTCGTCCCCGAGCTAGGGTTGATCGTTTCCACCTGGGTGCCTGAGGTCAGGCCCGTGGCCGACACGGTGATGGTGTCGCTGCCCGAGGTGGAGTCGACGAGGTAGGCATTCACCGTCGAGGCATTAGCCGGGAGCGTCACGCTGGTGACGGCGGAACCTCCGGTAGAAGCGGCGTAGAAGGACGTCCCCGAGGTGGGTGAGACGGCGAGATTGACGGTTATCGCTGACGTACTGGTGGTGGCGTTGCCCGCCGCGTCTTCGAGCGTGGTAGTAAAGACGTTCCTCGTCGTAGTGGAGGCCGTGGCGGTGAAGGCCGTCGAGGTGATTACCAGCTGTGTTGGCGTTCCTCCCGTCACGCTGAAGGTCACCGTCCCCGAGGTGAAGCCGTCCCCGACCGCGTCGATGACCACCGATCCCGACTTAACGCCCGTCAAAGTGACATTAGCCACGCCGTTAGTAAAGCTGGTTGTGCTCGTGAGTCCCGAAACGGTGCCACCGGTGTTGGTCTGGTTGAAAGCCACCGCGCCGCCATAGGTGGTGATCGTGTTGCTGTTGGCGTCCTCCAACGTGGCGGTTGCCACGCAACCTGAACCCGAAGCGATATTCGAAGCACAGCCGCTCAAGACCACTTTGGTCGCCGTGCCGAAAGTCACCGTGAACGAGGTCGTTCCCGAGGTGAAGCCGTCGCCGACCGCGTCGATGGTAACGAGCCCCGCCTTGACACCCGTGAGAGTCACGTTGGCCACGCCGCTGGTGAAGTGCGTAGTGCCGGTCAGTCCAGAAACGGTGCCGCCCGTGTTGGTCTGGTTAAAGGCGACGGTACCCGCGTACGAGGTGACGGTATTTCCGTTGGCGTCTTCGAGCGTGGCCGTCGCCATACAGGTGCTGGAGGACGTGATGTTGGTGCTGCAACCACTCAAGACGACCTGGGTCGCGGTGCCGAAGGTGACCGTAAAGCTCTGCGAGTTAGAGGTAAACCCGTCTCCCACGGCGTCGATTGTCACCAGTCCGGCCTTCGTGGCGGTCAGAGTTACGTTGGCCACGCCATTCGTAAAGGCCGTCGTGCCCGTCAGTCCCGTCACCGTTCCCGCACCGGTGTTCGTCTGATTAAAGGTGACGGCGCCGTTGTAGGTATTGACCGTGTTCCCGTTCGTGTCCTCCAAGGTGGCGGTGGCAACACAGGTGCTGGAGGACGTGATGTTGTTGCTGCAACCACTCAAGACGACCTGGGTCGCGGGACCAGGGTTGATCGTTTCCACTTGGCTTCCTGAGGACGGCGAGCCACCAGTAGCCGAGACCGTGATGGTATCGCTTCCTGATGTCGAGTCCACGAGGTAGGCATTCACGGTCGAGGTATTGGCGGGGAGGGTGACGCTCGTCACCGCCGAACCTCCCGAAGCGGCGACATAGAACGAAGATCCCGAGGTTGGCGAGTCTGCCAGGTTGACCGTAAGGGCAGTTGTACGGGTCGTGGCGTTCCCGTTCGCGTCCTCAAGTGTGACGGTGAATACGTTCCTGGTGGAGGTGGAGGCCGTTGTGGTGAAGGGCGCAGAGGTAATGACCAACTGAGTTGCCGGGCCTGAGGTCACGCTGAATGTCTGGGAATTTGAAGTAAATCCGTCGCCCACGGCGTCGATGACCACCGAGCCGGTCTTGTTGCCAGTGAGCGTCACATTGGCGACACCATTCGTGAAGTTGGTCGTCCCAGTAAGTCCCGTCACCGAGCCCGCGCCAGTATTGGTCTGGTTGAACGCGACCGCTCCGTTGTAGCTCGTGACGGTGTTGGCATTCACGTCTTCGAGGGTTGCCGTGGCGGTGCACGTCCCCGTGGACACGATGCTGGTGGTGCAGCCAGTGAGAATAATCTGTGAGGCCGGACCAGGATTAATCGTCTCCACCTGGGTGCCCGACGTGAGTCCCGTAGCCGAGACCGTGATCGTGTCGCTACCCGAGGTGTAGTCCACCAGGTACGAGGTCACCGTCGACGTATTAGCCGGGAGGGTCACGCTCGTCACCGCGGAACCTCCCGCCGAGGCAGCGTAGAACGATGTTCCCGACGTGGGTGTGACGGCCAAGTTGACCGTGATGGCCGAGGAGCTCGAAGTGGCGTTGCCGTTGAGATCTTCCAAGGTGGTCGTAAAGGCATCTCTGGTCGTCGTGGAGGCCGTGGCGGTAAAGGCCGTCGAGGTGATAACCAACTTGTTAGCGATACCGGGTGTAACGCTGAAGGTCACGTTGTTGGAAGTGAAGCCGTCTCCCACCGCGTCAATCACGACGGATCCCACGACGTCGCCTGACAACGTCACGTTCGCAACTCCGTTCGTGAAGTTCGTCGTCCCGTTGAGTCCCGTCACCGAACCGCCGCCGGTGTTGGTCTGGTTGAAGACGACCCCACCGTTGTACGTGGTGATGGTGTTGCCGTTGATGTCTTCGAGCGTGGCTGTTGCGACACAACCAGTCGCCGAGGGCAGACTGGCGCCGCATCCCGTGAGTGCCACTTTGTTCGGAGTTCCGAAGTTGACGTTAAAGGTCTGGGTATTCGAGGTAAAGGCATCCCCGACCGCATCGATCGTGACCACCCCCACTTTGTTACCGGTCAACGTGACGTTGGCCACACCGTTGGTGAAGGTGGTCGTCCCCGTAAGACCGGTGACCGACCCACCACCGGTATTGGTCTGATTGAAGGCGATGGCTCCGTTGTACGTGGTGATGGTGTTGCCGTTGATGTCTTCGAGCGTGGCCGTTGCGACACACGTTGTGTTCGAGGCGATGTCAGCGGAACAACCCGTCAAGACCACTTTGTTTGGCGGACCGGGTGTGACGCTGAAGGTTACGTTGTTCGAGGTGAAGCCGTCACCCGAAGCGTCAATGACAATCGATCCGACGATGTCACCCGTGAGAGTCACATTGGCCACGCCGTTAGTGAAGTTTGTGGTCGACGTCAACCCCGTGACGGAACCACCAGTGTTTGTCTGACTAAAGGTCACCCCGCCCTGGTAACTCGTGACGGTGTTCCCGTTCACGTCTTCGAGGGTGGCCGTAGCGACGCAGGTGGTGGTTGAGGCAATGTTGGACGAGCAGCCGCTCAAGACGATCTTGGTGGCCGGACCTGGGACGACGCTGAAGGTCAGGCTGTTCGAGGTGAAGCTATCGCCGACCGCGTCGAGAACGACAGTTCCCGCCTTGTTTCCTGTCAACGTGACATTGGCCACGCCGTTGGTGAAGGTGGTCGTCCCCGTAAGACCGGTGACGGACCCGCCACCGGTATTGGTCTGATTGAAGGCGATGGCTCCGTTGTAATTCGTAACGGTGGCACCGTTCAGGTCTTCAAGAGTGGCCGTAGCAACACAGGTGCCCGTCGAGGCCACGCCGGACGAGCAGCCGCTCAGAACGATCTTGGTGGCCGGTCCAAAAAAGATGACCGACGCCGTGGGGGTGAGCGTCACTCCGTCCGTGGTATCGATAGCGCCGAATGTCACCGTTTGAGGGGTGGAGTCGACCACGGTGTAAGTGACGACGCCCGAGGAGCTAGCGGTCCCCGGGTTGGTTGTAATCACCGAACTCCCGGACCCCTGGGTCAGGGTCACGGAGTCGTTGGGATTCACGTTGCCATACGCGTCATAGAGCGACACGGTGACCGTAGAAGTCGTTGATCCGTTGGCGCTCACCGACGTGGGGGTCGCGGAAATCATGGAGGCCGTAGGTGACGCCGGCCCCGGACCCGTGGGAGTAAAGGATGTGCTAGTGGCGAGGGACAAGGAGCCGGAGGTGGCCGTCAGGGTGTACGTCGCGGGAGAAATCAGCCCGCCGAACGTGCAACCGGAGACGTCGACCACGCCTTCGACGCCGCTTAAGTTCGAACACGACGTCAGGACCCCGCCGGAGGACGAGAGCGAGATCGTCGCCGTCGAGGTCGTTATATTGCCGGCCGAGTCTTCAATCGCCACCACCGGCTGGGTCGTGAAGGGAGAACCCGCTGCCCCGGCCACGGGTTCCGTCGTAAATGCCAACTGAGTGGCGGTTCCTGCGGTCGTCGGGGAGAAGGTAGCGCTGGTGGCCGTGAGGGTGGCCAGGGCGGTGACCTGGGTAGCGGTCACCGTGTACGGACTGCCAACGATTCCGGCGAAGTTACATGTGGCCACGCTGATGACACCCTCGTAGGGCGTCAAATCAGTGCAGAGCGAGAGAGTGCCACCCGACGCCGTCAACGTAATGGCCGTGGTCGAAGCGGTCACCGTTAGACCCGAGGCGTCTTCGACGGTGATGACAGGTTGGGTAGTAAAAGCGGTGCCCGAGACGCCCGCTGCGGGTTGAGTAGTAAAGATGAGTTTCGACGGCAGTCCAGTGATGTTGAAACTGGCACTCGTCGTCGAGGCGAGGCCAGTAGATGACGCCGTCAGAGTCAGACCTGTGCCGTAATTGTTGCCCTCGCAGTTGGTGAAGCTGGCGGCGCCCCCCGAAGCGGCGAGAGGATTGGACGAGCACGACAGGCCCCCGCTGCTGATGGTCAAGGTAATGGGGGCGCTTGACGTATTCACGATGTTGCCAAAGGAGTCTTCGACGGTCACGACGGGTTGTGTGGAAAAGACCGTGGCGGCTGAGGTTCCGGCGGCGCCGGTGGGCTGGGTAGTGAACACGAGTTGACTAGCCGAACCTGGTCCCGTGACGCTAAAAGTCTGACTGGTGACGGGGCTCGTGGGTACCGAGTTCGACGCGGACGCGGTGAGAGTGTACGGCGTCGCCAGATAGACGCCAGAGATTGGGTTATAGAAGTACGCGCCCGCAAAGTGACAACTGGTGAAGGTGGCGACCCCGAGCACCGCCGTCATTGAGGAGCAGTTGGTCAGACTTCCTCCGGAGGAGGTGAGAGTGATCGTCCCCGTCCAGCTCGTGTCCAACGTTCCGTTGGCGTAGGCCTCTACAACCGGTTGCGCGGCCATCAAGGCCCCGGAAGCCCCCGCGGCGGGCTGGGGCGAGGCGAACACCAGGTAGTCCGTGGACGCGGACACTGAGAAGGCGGTACTCGGGTAGGACCCCGAGAAGTCCCCGTCGGTGGCGGTGATGGTGTAACTAGTCCCGGGGTCGTTGATCGTGCAGCCCGAAAAGGTGACGACGCCAGCGGTCTCGGTGCCCGCGCAGCCCGACAAAGTGGCGCTTGGGTTGCTCGTGGCGGAGGCTCCGGTCAGCGTCAAGATGACGGGCGATAGGTCGTCAGTGACGATGTTGCCACTGGAGTCTTCCACGTCGATCACGGGTTGAGTAGCCAACTCTTCTCCGGTCGACCCACCCACGGGCTCGGTAGTAAAGACAAGTTGGGCCGCCGCTCCGTAGTTGGTGCTACCCGATGAACCCGTGGTCACCGTATCCAGAGGAGAGTCGACAACGAAACTGTTACTAAACGACAGATGATCCGTGTTGTCGATGATGGTGATCGTCACCTGCTGGGGCTCGCCGGCCTCGCACGTGGTGCCAAAGGTGGAGGTCGAGGTGTTCCAGAACTCGATGGGATTACTCGACGCGAAGCTGGCCGAGTAGTTCGACGGCGTCGTCATGGGGACGTTGGCCACGTAGTACGAGAGAGGTTCGGGTCCGGCGGGAGTGCCTGCGGTCGGGCAGGTGAAAAGGACGGGCTGCGCTTGCATCTCCGAGATGACCTGTTGGGAGACGCTGTCCAGTACGACTCCCGACGCGGAAAGTTGACGGTGATCGGCTGAAGCTGAGAGCGACGTGCCGAAGGCAATAATGAGGGCCACGGACGCCATGCCCAGCACGATGACGGCGAGCAGAACCTCGACGAGTGTGTCGCCGGCCTCGGAGCGCCGGCGATCCTTTCGCGGCGTCGTGCGCGAGGTCGCCTCCACCACGCGGCGCTCGGCGCTCATCGTTGGGACCTGATCATGACGGATGTGCTGAAGCCGTCCTGCGGATACGGCACCGGAGTGCGTCGAACTCGGGGGACCTTGGTCATCAGAAGAGCAATCCCAGGGAGATGCCTTCAAGTCCCGTACCTACCATCGTTACCGTCATGGACGTGGGAGTCAGCGCCTCGACCATCAACGTCCCTGTCTTCACGCCGTTGGAGTCACCGTCGCACACGATCGTGGTGGCTCCCGTACCGGCAAAGATCTGCGCGGCCGTGAGGGACGTACCCGTTGAGGTCGTCCCGGACACGCCAGCGCCCGAGTTGCAGGCGTTGCCGATCGGATCGGACGCGCTGTCTCCGGCTTCGCCGTTGGGAATGTCGTAGAGATTTCGATCGGACGTCCAAGTGATGGACTCGCCACTGTCCGTGGACTCGGCGTCGGCGCTCACGAACTCCCAACCCGTGGCGGGATTGCCGTCAGCGGAGACGACGGTGATATCGGAGATGGTGATCGTGGTGACGCCGCCCCAGACGTTGTTAACGGTTGCCCCGTCGACGTCGCAGGTCGACGAACTCCCTTCGCAGGACTGATAGAGCGCGGCATCAGCGGGCTGTCCGCTGGAATTATCGACGTCGGTATAAAAGGGAATGCCATTGATGCTGTTCCCAAGGAACCCGTCAGTCCAGGTCGGAAGGGCGTACGGAGCCACCGGGGCGCCCGTTATCCCGATACAGAAGTACATGGTCGCTCCACCGGGCAGGGGAACCGAGAGTTCCACGCAGCCCTGACGAGCGGCCACCATGTTGTTGCCGGTCATCGAGGCCAGGTCGACCAGGCAAAGTGACGAGGCATAGGTGCCCGAGCCTGCTGCGGCGTATCCACAGCCAGCTTCCGTGGTCCCACTATGGGGACCGCCGGGGTCAACGTCCTGCGCGCTGGTTGGTGGAGTGGCGACCAAGGTGTAGGAGTAGGCGGAACTTCCCTCGGGCTCGGTGATAGGGAAGGACACATCGGTAATACCCGTCGTGAGAACCCATCCGCCACTGGCCCCGCTCGTACTGGGCGTCACCGTCGCCGCCACCTGACTGCCCTCCAGGTTGGAGGCAATGGTCGTCGTCGACGAAAGTTCCACGGCGCCCGCCGCGGTGTTGTACGTGCAGTAGAGACGCTCCAGCGAGTACGTGGTCTTAGAGCCGACGGTGACAGGGACGCTGACGTAGGAGACCATCGTTTGGTACACGTGAGTCGAAGAGTTCAGATTCCACTCGAGTCCGAGGAGTTGATCCCCCGAACCGCATTGAGGAGTACTGGAGGATGCGGTCGTGATCTGCTGGGCGCTTTGCACGTCGTTGCGGTAACTCGCTTGCACCATTTGTGAGTCGGCGGAGTTTGACAGGCGAGTCTGGACGCCAGATTGCAGTGAGAGCATGGCGATCAAACCGGCCGCGAGACTGCCGATAATGATCGGCGTGACCGTCACCACAATCAAGAGCTCAATCAGGGTAAATCCATCATCGCCGTGACGCGCCACACGGAGCGCACTCTTTGCGTTCCGTCTCTCAGCACCGTCGCCTAAGCGCGGCTTGAGAATTCGCCGCAGCGATGGAGTCGTCAACCCACCTTCACCTGGTTGTAAATGCCGTACATCGCGGAGATCAAGGCCACGGCCACGAAACCCACGACCACGCCCATGAAGATGATGATCGCGGGCTCAAAGAGAGCCGTCGCGCGATCGAGTTTCGTCTCAAGTTCGCGGTTGTAGTACTCGGCGGCGACCTCGAGTTGTTGATCTAAGGTTCCCGTCTCCTCACCCACGCGGAACATCTGGCGGGCGGCTCCGGGAAACAGCCCGCTTCGACGCGATCGGACCAGCGAGACCTTGACCTTCCATCATGGCTTCACGAACCTCTTCCAGCGCCTTGTGGTACACGGCGTTGTTGGCTGACTCCGCCGTCACCGCCATGGCCTTGGGTAAGTCGACGCCCGCCTTCAGCATGGAGGAAAGAATGCGACAGCACCGCTCGAGGATGGCCGTCTGGGTCAAGTCGCCGACGACGGGAAGTTTCAACATCAGGCGTCAAGTCGTGCACGACCGTCGGGTGAACGCCGCATGGCGATAAAGTGCCCACGACGAGATGATCACCACCGCGGCCTCCACGTACCACCAGTGCAAGACGAACGAGGACGCGTCCATCATCATGATGGTGATCAGGGGCAGTTTGGCGTTGAGAGACTTGAAGAAGACGGTGAAGCGCGGAAGCACGAACACCGTGAGGACAAGCACCGTCACGACGGACATGCACGCCACGACGGCCGGATAGATCAGGGCCGCACGTGATCTTGGCTTCGGGCCTTGGTGTCGCGCTCGATGTAGTCCGCCAACTGATTGAGAACCTGATCCAGGTTTCCGGTCAGTTCCGCCGACTCCAAGATGCCCACGTAGAAGTTCGGAAAGGCCTCCGGGTGAGCGGCCGCCGCGGCAGCGAACGTGTCACCGGCGCGGAGGCTGTCGATGATCTCTCGCAGAATTCCTCGCAGCAACTTGTTCTGGGTCTCTTCGACAATGACCTCGAGAGCCTCCATGATGGGGATTCCGGCCTTCATGAACACGGCCAATTGGCGGGTGAAGTTCATGACGTCGGTGCGCGGGACCTTCTTCTTCGTGATCTCAAACTTGAGCACGCTCTGTCGGTCGCTGACCTCCAGGGGCTGGAGGCCACGCTCAAGAAGGGCCATGTGGACAGCCCCGCTTGAGAGGCCGGTTTCAACCCCGGACACCTTCTTTCCGATTGGTCGTCGAGGGCACGTGTATCTTCGACAGGCGACGTTCGCATCTTTGGCCTTTCCGCCCTTGGCGACCTTGGGTTCTTGGGGCCTTGGCGCCTTGGGCTCATAGTGCGTACACGCTTCGAATCACTTCGGCGACCGTCGTGATGTCCTGGGTCACGAGGCTGATGGCCTCTTGGCGCAGGGTGCGCATTCCTTGTTTCATTGCCATGTTGTGCAGCTCCTCTTGGGTCGCCCATCCAACGATGAGTCGCTTGATTTCGGGGGTCATGACCAGCAGTTCGTACACGCCGATGCGGTCCTTGTAGCCGGTGTCGCTGCAGAAGTTGCAGCCCGAGCCGTAATAGAAGACCTCCTTGTGGGCGGCGCCGCCACTCTCCTCGAAGAACTCGCGCTCGTCGTCGGTCAGGTTCGTAGGTCGTTTTGCACGACGGACAAATCCGACGCAAGAAGACGCTGACCGACGATGGCGAGCACCGACGAGGCCACGAGGAACGACTCAATGCCCATGTCGAGGAAACGGTGCAGCGCCGAGACCGAGTCCGTGGCGTGCATCGAGGAGATGACGAAGTGGCCAGTCAGGGCCGACTGCACCGCGACGCGGGTGGTCTCCACGTCACGGATCTCACCCACCAGAATGACGTCAGGGTCTTGGCGAAGGATCGACTTCAGTCCGGTCGCGAAGTTAAGTCCCGCCTGTTCGTTGGTCTGAATCTGATTGATGGTGGGGAAGACATACTCGACCGGGTCCTCAATGGTCATGACGTTGAGGGTCGGGTTGCTGACCTCGCTCAGGGTCGCGTAGAAGGTGGTCGTCTTGCCACTGCCCGTTGGCCCGGCGCAGAGCACCATGCCGAAGGGAGACCGGACCAACTTGGAGTACGTCGAGTGGGTGTCATGCGGCATGCCGAGATCGTTCAGTTTGAAGACCGACCGCTTCTTGTCCAGGATTCGCATGACGCAGTTTTCGCCCATGATGGTCGACACCGTGGCCACGCGCACGTCGACTTCGTTGCCGTCAATGTTGATGGTGAGCTGACCGTCCTGGGGACGACGTCGCTCGACGATGTTCATGTTGGCCATGATCTTGATACGGCTTACCAAACCAGGGCCGATCGTGACAGGTAGCTGCAAGATCTCTTTCAGCGCTCCGTCAATGCGAAAACGCACTCGGACGAAATCCTCCGACGGCTCGATGTGCACGTCCGAGGCGCGGTCGCGCATCGCTTGGGTCAGGATTCGATCGACCACCTGAACCACGGGTGCGTCGTCACCGGTGACGTCCACGTCTTGGCTCGCGCGTCGCCGTCTTACGGCGAGCACCCTCGACGGCCTCGAAGGCTTGCACCAGTTTCCCGACGCTGCCGATCGCGCGGTAGTTCGTGTCGAGTCGCCCAGGTGATGTCACTCATCGGGCGCGATCATCAGATGCACCGGACGATTCGTCGTCTTCGCTAACAGCGCGCGAAGTTCATCGCTTGGCTCGGCGACCGCGATGTACAGGCCGTCGGCTTCAGAGCGCACTGGGATCGCCAACTGTTCGCGGGCCATCGCTTCAGGGACTAGCGCGATCACCGCGGAGTCAACGTTCTCGCGCCGAAGGTCGACCACGACGAGTCCGAAGTACGTCGCGAGAGCGTCGGCGACCACGTGCGGGTCGAGCATGTTCATCGTGACGAGCAACTCACCGAGCTTGCCGCCGTTCTCCTTCTGCTCGGCTAGGACGAGGTCCAACTGCTCGGGGGTAATGAGACCCTTCTCAAGGAGAAGATCACCGAGGCGACCTTTGTACGGACCACTCACTTTCTTCGAGGAGGTCGCGACGTTTCCCGAGCCGTGCGAGTTGAACGCCTCAGCGCTGGGGGCCGAGCCCGGTCGCGCCAGATCTACGTTGTGATCCTCACTCACCAATGTCGAGACAGCTGACGCCGCAGCGTCACTCTCGTCTCCTCGACCGGGGTGAGGAGCCTTTTCGGTCTTCCTCTTGAACGCCACAGTCACCTCACCGATTTCCGACAAAACTAGATGTCTTGAATATTAATGGGGACCCTTCATAGAAAATGGTCTTGATTTTCACACTTCGCTCACAACGCATCGCGAGCCCCCAACAAAAAGATGGTGAACATTTAGTGGTAACTCCATAGCTTCCGACAGCGTCCGACAAGCGCTCCGCACGTTTGTATGGACCAATAAGTGACATCCCCAGAAAGAAGAGTACTTTGGCCGTTCTTCAACTTTCGTCATTTAAAGCAAGGAATTTGACAACAAGTAGGAGAAAAAAATGCGTGGTATGACAGCCACGAACCTTTGCGTGCCGCGAAATTTGCTCACCGATGTCGTACGTCGCACAGAATATTTTGCGAACTCTTTACATGCGCGAAAAGTTCGAAACAGCTGAAAATCAAGGGCGACGGTCTACACCGTCCCTGCGCGCGAAGGCGTTCGGCGTTGTGAACATGTCACTTTTTCTCCAATTGTTGCGACGGCAAACACGTTCGTTTTCACAACTTGGACTGTTGTGAAAAGTTCCTCGTCGTTAACGAGAAGTTGCGCCTCGACGGCGTCGCGCTGGCTTAGTGGAGCGAAACGGGACGGCCGAACAGGTACCCCTGACCGAGCATTCCGCTCTCACCAAGTGGCACGCCGAGATCGCGCAGCGCACTCGCTTCCGACTCGGTCTCAATGCCCTCGGCGATCAATGTCGTGCCGCTCTGTGAGGCGAAGTGACACATTCCGGCGATCATGGCCTGACGCGCGGCGTTGGTGTCCACGTCGCGTACGAGAGAGATGTCGAGCTTCACGAAGTCAGGATGTAGTTCCAGAATGTGGTTCAAACTGGTGTACCCGGCGCCCGCGTCGTCGACCGCCAGTTGACAGTTACCCATCGGCGCCAGCGCCCTTCGAATAGCCGCGTAGTTTTTTATCTGCGCGTGTTCGGTTACTTCGATAACGAGTTGTCTCTGCACGCCGCGCACGACGTCCGCGGCGTGCCCGTCTATCAGCGCGGAGGGAGAGAAGTTCAAACTCAACCAGATATCGTTCGGCAACTCCTTGGCCGTTTCCAACGCGACCGTGGCGCAGAGTGACTCCAGTTCACTTCCGAGTCCCACACTGTGAGCCTGCATGAATCGATGGTCGGGACGCACGCCGTCGTCGAATCTCGTGAGTGCTTCGTAACCAACGACGCGCCCCGATCTCAGGTCGACGAACTGCTGAAAGACCGGATGGAACTTTCTCTCGTCCATAATGGCCAGAACGTCACTGCGAAGCGACTGCCGCTTCGTGAACACTTCGGCCTCGGCGCCGAACAGCGCACCCGCGTAAGAACCAAGCTCTTCGAACACGGGGAGACGTGAACTCATCCACTCGGGTCCGTCCGCCGCCTTGGAAGCCAGCGCGAGAATGCCCACCAGTTGACCTTCCCAGCGAATGGGCACGTTGCCGACGGCCGTCACGCCGGCGCTCACCATGCGCGACGTTAACTCGTCCAGGACTCGCGTTTCGGAGGACGTCAAGTCGAGCCACCACGCACCCGAAAGCGTCCTCTCAATCAGTCGTTCGGGATGGGGGTACTGGAGCGTCGTGCCACTCGTGGCCCCCCCGAGATTCTCTCCGCCGGTGCCAATCGTGAGGAGGGTTCGGTCACCTTGGACGAGCACCATCAGCGCCGAGTCGATCGAAGTCAGGTTGGTGGCCGCCCGACAAAAGGCCTCGGCCGTCGTATGGAGCGTTTCGCCGCGCCGGACCATTTGGATGATATCGAGGACGTCCAGACGGTCCTTCTGTTCCCGGGTTCGGATCGTTTCGAGGCGCCTCTCGACAGTGAGATCGCGCTTTACCGCCACGTAGGCACTCAGGCGACCCTCCGCGTCGTGAATGGGAGAAATTGTGGTGTCTTCTTCGTAGAGCTCACCGTTCTTTCGCCGGTTAATCAGGGTTCCGTGCCAGGCCTCTCCACCGGCGAGATGTGCCCACATGATTTGAAAAAAGGTCGCGTCGTGTAGTCCCGAACGGAAAAGACTGGGGTTTTGGCCCATGACTTCCTCGAGCAAGTAACCACTGGTGCGCTCCACGGACGAGTTCGCGTACACAATGGCACCCGTCGGGTCAGTCACCACAATCGACTCGCTCGCCTGGTCGATCGCCTTACTGAGCAGCACCTGATCACTGAGAGACTTCAAAAGGAGCTCTCGATCCCGCAGACGTTTCAACCCAAAACCCAACTCGTTGGCCAGGTTCTTTAAGACATCCACCACGTGCTCGTCAAAGGCCGTCGACTCGGCGGCGTAGAGCTGCCAACAACCGTCCACCACGCCATCCACCAAAACCGGGAGTGTGATGGAGGAGCGAAACCCATACTCCGCCCAGGATTTTCGCCACGGGGCAAAGTGATCGCCATCAACGAGATCATTCTGAAGGACCGCGTTGCCCGTCCGCATTCCCGAGCCGATGGCGCCCATTCCGAGAGGCCCCGAACCCCAGTCGACTTTGATCGACTCGACGTACTGTCGGTGTTCGACGCTGGAGGCGACCTTTTCGACGCTGTGCTGAGCGTCGTTGACGCGTCTCGCGTACCATGCCAGCAGGTAGCCGCCCTCATTGACCGCCGCTTGACACATCTCAAAGAGCAGGTCCTGCTCACGTTCCGAGCGAACTAGGACCTGACTCCCCGCCGCCAGCGTGTTGGCCGCCCGCTGGGCAATGACCTCACTCTGGCAGTCACGCAGGCCAATAATGCCGCCCGCCACCTCGCCGTTAGGCCCGTAGGCGGGCTGGGCTCGCAGGGCCATCCACCTCACCTCGCCACGACCCGTCTTCGTTCGAAGTTGAACGGAGCCGATCTTTTCGCCCTGGTGCACACGTTGGCGCCACCGATCCGCCTTTTCTAGATCCGCCGCCATGACCAGGTCATTGGTTTTCGTTCCGATCAGAAATCGGGGGTTCCACCCGAGCACTTCTTGAACCGAGGGGGACACCCACCGAATGGCTCCCTCCATGTCCGTTTCAATCACCACGTCGAGGGAGTTCTCGGCTAGAAGGCGAAAATGGGACTCCGAAGCCATCAGCGACGTTCGCGTCGCTACCTCATCGTCAATACTTCGCAGACCAACGATGAGCGTGCTGGCCTGGCCCGAACTGTCCAGGGTGGCCCGGGTCGCCTTGGACATCCAGTGATACTCACCCTCAGCCGATCGGTAGCGAACCTCCACGGGCTCAGTACTGTCGCCTCGCAGCAGCGGTTTGCGGTTTTCTAGGACGATGTCAAGGTCATCCGGGTGAATTAGATCAAAGGAGTTAGTGCCAAGGAGCTCTTCCGGCCGCCATTTCAAGAGTCCGGCGGCCGAGGGCGACATCCACCGGATGCTGCCCTCGGGGTCCGTCTCGTACACCACGTCCGAGGCGTTCTCCGCCAGCACTCGGAATCGCTCGATCAACTCAACACGCTCGGTCACGTCGCGCCAGGTGTAACTGAGGCCGTCGCCCACCTTTTGGGCGCGTACGTCGCAGTGACGCAGTGAACCCCAGACTTCGTTGTAGTACACGGAGTCGTCGAGAATCATGGGCTCGCCAGTCTCCAGGGCATCCACGTAGGTGGCGAAGACACCAGACCGGTCGTGACCAGGGAGAATGTCGAGAAGGCGAGCGCCGATCATGGCCTCTCGCGTCGAGTGGTTATAGGCAATCGCTGCGTCGTTGGCGTCGGCAAAGATGAAGTCGACGACTTTGCCGGATCTATCTCGGACGGCTTCGAACATGACGTGGGGGTCCATCAACGAGTCCAAGGTGGCGCTCAGACGCTCCCGTTCCAGCTTTAATTGGTCGAGAAGATCTTCTAGGGATTCTGGGGGTGGCCATGTTTGTGCGTCGCCCCTGGAGAGAGAGTCAGGGCCTAAACCTTTAAGTGTCTGTTGACGCTTTGCCACGGAACCCCCTAGAAAAGCAATAAACCTTGCTCAGAGGTGCCCTGCCTTGATCATAGACATCAGGTTCGGCCTATCGCAACGAGCGGTTCTTGCTTCACGATCAGGACTTTGCATACACCGTATTCTTAAGAGAAGGAACAGGTCCGGATGCAGCCAGCGTCAAGAGTTACGAGTTTTCTCGTCCATTGCTAGGCACCGCATCTCACGTCAACCCCGGCGATGGGCGAAGGATCATGCTGGCTTAGCCTTTGACCAGGTTCTATGTCCCGGCAGGTACGATTGAGTTGAGATCTGAGATGGACGGTTCCGTATCTCCCGAGGGGCCGCGCCCAAACTGCCGCAGAATATTGTTGGTGATCCTGGTGAGCGTGGGGGACTCGCAGTCGGTGGTCGCGTCAAAGCATCCTCGAAGGTCAGCGATCCAGACGTTGTTGCCGGTGTCTATCACCCCCGCGTGGCTGGTCGGATCGGTGAAATACACCATGTCGGAGTAGCTCGCCCCTCCCCACGTACCCCCGCTAATGGTTCCTGAGCCCGAATAAATGGGCGAGTGCGCCAAAATCTCAATGTTCGTGGGAGTCGCCGGGCTCGAGATGACGTGGTCGAAGTCTGACGCGATGACCCCCGGGAGTGACGAGCCGTCGTGAAGACCCGTACCGCCAAAGACCCAGGACGACGCGTCGGTAATGACCATCGGTGCCGTCTCGCCCGGGGACAAGTACCCGCTGTACTGCTCTCCGATCTGAGCGACCGGCGACCAGTCGGCGGGCGGGGACTCCCAGGTGTTACCCGTTACTTCCATGGGCGGTCCGACCCCGTTCAAAGGATCCTCGTACGAGTCGCGGTAGTCCACCATTTCACGGTCTGGTCCCAAGGGTGACGGCTCCAGGCGAACGTGTCGGACCATGGCCGCCGCGCCGAAGTAGGCGACGTTGACACCGTGACTCACGGCGTTTTCGACGGCTACCCGCTCGGCGTAGGTCCAGGACTCATCGTGATCGAGGGTAAGAAGTGCGCGATGGTGCAACAAGAGATCGGGGTGCTCGTTCAGGGTCACGTCCGTGATGTAGGTGACGTTGAGTCCCTCTCGCTCGCAGAGCTGCACCAGGGGGTACTCATTCGTCAAAAAGTCCGCGGCCCCGTCGCCGCTGGCGTAGGGCCGATCAAACGACACGACCCGGGCCCGGTTGCACGGCGGGTAGGTGACCGTGTCCAAAATGCACGGACCCTCGCCCGAGTAGTACGAAAAGCCCCCGTACTTATTCCAACCCTGTTCCACGAGTGAACGATTCATGATCACGTAGGTGGCACTGCTCTGGGGATCCCAGATGGTGAGGGGCACGTAGCTCGCTGCGCGGGGTCCCACTTCTAGTTTGATGAGATAGTCACCCGGCACGAAGGCCGAGGTGATCGGCATCGAAAACGAGCGTTGCCAGTTGGCGCAACTCACCATGTTGGTCAAGGGGTCCACCGTGCACGGTGGCTGGTCTACTCCCGATTCGGGTGGTGAGGCCCAGACCTGACGAGCGCCGAGACCCTGATACCAACCCATGCGGTACGCCACGGCCCGATAACTGCTGGCCCCGGTCGTGACGTAAAAGTCGACGACCTGTCCGGGTACGGCGGCCGTCGCGTTGGCGAATCCCTGCACGACGTGCGTCGCCACGTCGCCCCCAATGCGCCAGGCTCCCGTGCCCGGCAGGCGATTCTCCGCGACGATCGCCGAAGAAACAACGCCGTTGGGACTGGGGTAGGTCGTCGGCGGAGCGACGACGGGCGTGGTGGTCGTGGTGGTCGGTGGCGCGGAGGACGTGGTTGTTGTCGTGGACGAAGTAGTCGGCGTCGTGGTGGTGTCGGCTAACACCACCGTCGAGGGCCACGTCAAGGTCAGCGCGCTGCTCACGACGAGCGTGGCGACGGCGCGGATCAAATTCCGCCACTTCTTCGACATCGCCCCTACCCCCACGACACCGCAAACGAGTACGGCCTCGTGAGTGTACAGAGAGTGCGACGAAGAGAAAAGTGCATGGAAGTTCCTACTTTCAGAATCCCCTGCACATCTTTCTGACTCCCGGAGTGCCAACACCCATGGGAACGGGACGTAAAGTCGCCAGTAGCATCGGGTCATCTCGACTAGGAAGGTCCGCTTCCATTCTCATGACCCCCACGACCGTCGCCCCATGACGAACATCGCAGTGTCCGACGCCATCACTCTCACCAACCTGACCAAGTCCTACGGTGAGGTTCGAGCCGTACGGGGCATCAACGTCACCATCAATCGTGGCGAGACGCTCGCCCTTCTCGGCCCCAACGGGGCGGGCAAGTCGACCACACTCGACATGATGCTCGGACTGACCCGACCCGACGCGGGCACCGTTTCGCTCTTTGGGTCCTCTCCGCGCGACGCGGTGCACGCCGGCGCGGTCGGTGGGATGCTGCAGACCGGTTCGACGGTGCAGTATTTGAGCGTTCGCGAGCTCGTCACCATGGTCGCCTCGCTCTACCCGAACCCCCTCGAGGTGGGTGAAGCCCTTCGCATTACCGGCATCGAGGACCTCGCCGATCGCATGACCACCAAGCTTTCGGGGGGCCAGACGCAACGGGTGCGAATGGCCATTGCCTTGGTGTCGAACTCGGAGTTGCTCGTCCTCGACGAGCCGACGGCGGCGCTGGACGTCGAAGGTCGCCGCGACTTCTGGTTGGCTATGCGCGCGGTGGCGGCCAAAGGTAAGACCATCATTTTTGCGACCCACTACCTCGAAGAGGCCGACGCGTACGCCGACCGCATCATTTTGATGGCGCGCGGCCGCGTCGTGGCCGACGGACCCCCGACCGAGATCAAGGCCAAGGTCGGTGGACGGACGATCCGCGTGACGCTCAACCGCGCGACCAGTGAGGAACTCATGACGCTCGACGGCGTCACCAACGCCGTGCAGCACGGCGAGTCCTTCACGTTGCACTGCCCGAACTCCGACTCGGTGCTGCGCTTACTTCTCGCGCGCTACCCCGAGGCCCGAGACATCGAGGTTCACGGAGCCGGTCTCGAAGAGGCGTTCTTAGACCTGACCGGTGACGACGACAGTGATGGGGGAACAGCGTCGTGAAGCGCCTCACCTACATCCACTACGAGATTCTCCGCACGGTTCGTAACCGGCGGTTCTTGATCTTCTCTCTCATCTTTCCCTTGGTCTTGTACTTAACGATCGCGGGCGAACATCGCCACGCCACCTTGGACGGGATTGGCTTTCCCCTCTACTTCATGACGGGCATGGCCGCCTGGGGATCCATGACCGCCATCGTCTCGATTGGAGGTCGCATTGCGCAAGAACGCCAAGTTGGTTGGACTCGCCAGATGCGTATCACGCCTCTCAAGACCAGCACCTACTTCGAAGCCAAAGTTCTGACGGCCTATATGACGGCGATCTTTAGCATCGTGGTGCTGGCCTTGGCCGGCGTGGCCTACGGGGTGCGACTCGACGCCGCGCAGTGGTTGACGATGCTGGGGCTGTTGCTCGTCGGGCTCATACCGTTCGTGCTGATCGGCATCGCGCTGGGACACCTGATCTCGGTCGACTCACTCGGACCGGCTTTGGGTGGAGGGACGTCGCTCTTCGCGCTGCTCGGCGGCGCGTTCGGCCCGTTGGCCAACTCCGGCGTCTTGTTCAAGATCGTGAAGCTCTTGCCGTCCTACTGGTTGGTCCAAGCGGGCAAGTCTGCGCTCTTAGGAGCGCACGTCTGGACGGGCGAGGCGTGGATCGTGATCGCCGTCTGGTCACTCGCCATGCTGCGCCTCACCGTCTGGGTCTATCGCCGCGATACTTCGCGGGTCTAGCCCAGCCCCGAAAGCTGGCGAATCGGTCGAGCCAACGCCGAGTTGTCGTCGTCGCCGTGTCCTTGGGCGATCAGACCGTCTTCGAAGACCGCGGCCAGAGCGGTCACCGGGAGCGTGGCGCCCACACTCTGGGCCAGCTCTAGACCGATGCCCAGGTCTTTTCGGTGGAGCGATATTTTGAACCCCAAGGGGTAGTCGTCGTCAATCATTCGTTGACTGCGGTTCTCCAATATCCACGACCCGGCCGCTCCTCCTTTGATAGCCGAGATCACCTTTTCAACATCGAGACCGGCCTTGAGCCCTAGGGTGACTCCTTCGGCCACCCCGAGGTAGACACCGCACAAAATCACCTGGTTGATGGCTTTGGCCCACTGGCCCGACCCCACCGGCCCTAAGTGGGTGACTGTCTTTCCCATGGCGTAGAGCACCCCGTGCGCTCGTTCAAAGCTCTCGTCATCGCCGCCCACCATGATGGAGAGCGTCGCGTTTTTGGCACCCTCGGAACCGCCCGAAACCGGCGCGTCCAACATGCCGACGCCTTGCGCACCTAGCTGTTCGGCAAACTCAATCGCCTTGAGCGGGCTCAGTGTTGAGCAGTCAATGAAGAGGGAGCCCTCGCTGAACCCTCTCTCCAGTCCCTCCTCGCCAAAGAGCACCGCCTCGACCTGGGGGGAGTCCGTGAGACAGGCGATCACGATGTCACTTTTCCTCGCCACTTCCGCGGGGGTCGTCGCTTTCGTGGCGCCGAGCTCCACAAGGGGATCCGCACGCTCCGCCGTACGATTCCACACGGTCAGGGAGTAACCCGCGCGCACCAGGTTGGCGGCCATGAACTGACCCATGGTGCCCAGCCCTACGAAGCCCACTCGCTCTTTCGTCGTTTCGTTATCACTCACGATGTTTCCTTTTCATCCACAGCAGTTCTTATTGGGAGTCGTCGCGCGCCGCCGCAGCCAGCGCGGCACTTCGCAAGAGCGCGGAGTCGGAGGCGACGGAGATGAACGTGAACCCCTGTTGGTACAACGCGTCGATGCGCGCGGGATCGGGGGTGAGGATCCCCGACGCCACGTTGACCTTGCGCGCCGCCTCCACGATCTGGTCCAGCGCCTCTAGGTACTCCGGCGCGTCGAACTGGCCGGGTATCCCCATCGACATTGAGAGATCCGAGGGACCAACGAAGAGCACGTCCACCCCGGGAATCGCCGCAATGCTCGAGACATTCTCTAGGGCCGTCTTGGATTCAATTTGGACCACGCCGAGAATCGACTCGTTTACCTCGGCCGTCTCCAGCCCGTCGCCGCCGAACTGTCGGGCGCGGTTGTAGCCGGCCACGCCCCGGTCGCCCTTCGGCGGGTACCAGAGATGGCTCACCGCCTCGCGCACCTCTTCGGGGGTATTGAGCCGGGGGAACATCACTCCCTGGGCCCCGAGGTCGAGAACGTGACCCACGCGGATTCGCTGCGCCGACTCGACGCGCACCAGCACGGGGACGTCGTGCGCCGCACCGGCCAGGAGCTGTCCCACCAGCGCCTCTTCGCTTCGCACACCGTGCTCGAGGTCAACCAGCAGCCACTCAAATCCACTGAGGGCCAGTACCTCAGCGACGAGAGGTGAGCCCAAGTTAAGGAACGTGCCCTTCATAAGGGTGCCGTCGCGCGCACGGTCTCTTAAAGTCGTCGTCATGTGCTCACGCTCCGTTTGACGCTCTCGGGACGTGACAACGCCTCGAGGGAAGAAATAGTCATGGGTTAGTCTTTCACCGCAGGTAACGAGCCGCAATTCGTTACGGTGCCTAATGACGGTGGATCCAAAGACGATGAACGCCACGCGAATCACGAACGTCACGATTACCCCCGTCGCTTTTCACGACCCTCCCCTCTTGAACGCCGTGGGGGTGCACGAACCGTTTGCCATCCGCTCGATTCTGGAAGTAGAGACCAGTGAGGGCGTGACCGGCCTCGGTGAGTCGTACGGAGACATCTCGCACTTGGAACGTCTTCGCCTTGCCGGAGAGCGACTTCGCGGCGTGGACGTCTTTGCCACCAACCAGATGCTCGACATTGTCTCCGCGTCGCTGAGTGGTGCGGTGGGTTCGGACCGCCACGGACTAACGGGCCAGATCAGTGCCCACGGCACGGTTCTACGCACGTTCGCCGCCTTTGAAGTCGCCGCCCTGGACATTCAGGGCAAACTCCTCGGACGACCGGTGGCCGACCTGCTCGGAGGCAGCGTCCGCACGACGGTTCCCTTCTCGGCCTACCTCTTCTATAAGTGGGCGTCGCACCCCGGCGAGGGGCCCGACACCTACGGCGCCGCCCTCGACGCACAAGGCATCGTGGATCAGGCCACCTGGATGCTCCGGAGTTATGGCTTTACCGCGATCAAACTAAAGGGTGGCGTGTTACTCCCCGAGGAAGAGGTCGAGACCATCATGGCCTTGCGCGACGCGTTTCCGGACGTGCCACTGCGACTCGATCCCAATACGGCCTGGACCGTCGAGACGTCGATCAAAGTCGGACGCGCGCTCGAAGGAGTGCTCGAGTACCTAGAGGATCCCACGCCGGGGATCGAGGGAATGTCGCGCGTGGCCCGCGACGTCTCGATGCCCTTGGCGACCAACATGTGCGTGGTGAGTTTTGACGATATTCCCCCGGCGGTGGCGCAGCGGGCGGTTGGTGTCGTTCTCTCCGACCATCACTACTGGGGAGGACTTCAGAAGGTCCAGAGCCTGGCGGCGATCTGCGAGACCTTCGACCTAGGACTTTCCATGCACTCCAACTCTCACCTCGGTATCAGTCTGGCCGCGATGACCCACGTCGCCTCCGCCGTACCTAACCTCACCTACGCTCTCGACACGCACTGGCCTTGGAAGAGCGAGGACGTGATCGTCGATGGCGCACTGGGCTTTCGCGACGGCGCCGTGTCGGTTCCGACCGCGCCGGGGCTCGGCGTGGAACTCGATCGCGACCAACTCGCCCGTCTCCACGAGCAGTACCTCTCCTGTGGCATCGCGGAACGAAGTGACACCCTGTACATGCAGTCCCTCCATCCCTCCTTCGACGCGAAGCTTCCCCGCTGGTGAGAGCCACCGGCTACGCCTTCGCCTGGGACTACTTGGACGACGGAGCGGCGGCCCTGCGGGCGGCCGAACTCGGAGTCGACGTCGTGGCCCTCGCCGCGACCTATCACTCGGCGCGTGTCCCCACCCCGCTCTCTTCCACCCGTCGCATCCTGGACGTTCCGCGCTCGGCCATGTATCTCCCGGTGCGCGTTGGCCCGTGGAAGGGACATCGCCTCATTCCAAGCGTGCCCGACTGGCTCGAGGAGAACGACTCCTTTAACGTGGCGCGGCGCCGTCTCCAAGAGGCGGGCCTCGAGGTCGACGCGTGGATCGTCCTGACCCATCACGACGAACTGGGTTACGCGCACCCCGACCTTGTCGTCCGCAACGCTTTCGGCGAGCCGTACCCGTACGCGCTCTGTCCCAGTCACCTCGACGTTCGTGAGTACTGCTCGACTTTGATCGACGAGATCTTGAAGTTGACCGAGTGCCGCGGCGTGGTGCTCGAGGCGTGCGGAGCGATGGGGGTGGAACACGCGGGCGTTCACGACAAGTCGGAGTTTGCCAACTTCACGCCCGTCGATGAGGATCTACTGTCCCTCTGTTTTTGCGAGGGATGTCGTGCCGGACTCGGCAACTTCAACGTGGACCCGGAGGACCTGGCTCGGCGCGTGCGCGACGCGGTGGGTATGGGTGCTCCGTCCCTCGAGGAGGCCCTCGGCGAGTGGAGCGAACCTCTCGCCACGTATCGCGGAACGCTCACGAGCGATCTTCGCCGAGAACTCATCGAGCACGTGCGATCCACGAAGCCGGCCACCAGGGTTACGGTTCATACCTCGGCGCGGCGTTGGGCTACGGGATCGTTTCCCGTTATGGGCGAAGCCCAGGCGCTGTCCGGCGTCTCGAGCGTGGTGGCCAACTGCTGGAGTCCCTCCTCGGCCGACGCGGAACTGCGCACCCTGCGCGACGCCGTCCACCCACGTCTCGAGGTGGGGGCCTACCTGCGCCTCGATCGCGGTTGGTCCAACGAACCCCTCGTTTCGGCCACCCTGCGTCGCTACGCCGAGTACGGCGTGAGCGAGCTGCACCTTTACCACCTAGGCATGCTCTCGAGAGCGGGACTGACGGCCGCGCGCACCGTCCTTAAGACCTGGCGAAGGGAGTAGGTAGCGATGGAGCAGCGTCACGAGATCTTGATCACCGGCGCCAACGGCCAGATCGGAACACTCCTTCGCCGCACCCTTCGTCAGCCCGATCGACACCTTCGCCTTCTGGACATCTCTCCCCAACCCGAACCGGAGCAGAACGAGGCGGTGACACTGATGGTCGGATCGTTTCTCGACCGCGACACCATGGACCGCGCCGCCCAGGGCGTGGAGGCGATCATTCATCTCGGCGGACTCTCGACGGCGGGCTTCAACTGGCGCGAGTATCTCGAGGTGAACATAGACGGCACCCGCGAAGTTCTTGAGGCGGCGAGACGATGGGGGGTTCCTCGGATCATCTACGCGAGCAGCAATCACGCGGTGGGATTTCATCACTTCGCCGGCGAGTCGGTGCCCGACTATCTCTACCCTCAACCCGACACGCTTTATGGTGTCTCCAAAGCCGCGAGTGAATCTCTGTGCAGCCTCTATCACGACCGCTACGGCCTCGACACCGTCTGTCTTCGAATCGGCTCGTTCCGCGAACGACCGATCGACACTCGAATGTTGTGGAGCTGGCTCTCGCCGGGTGACTGCACTCGCCTTGTCGAGGCCGCACTGAGGGCGCCCTCGCCGGGCTTTCGGTTGGTGTGGGGTGTCTCGGCGAACACTCGCGGCAGGGTCTCGCTGCGAGAGGGACACGAGATCGGGTACTTTCCGGTGGACAACGCCGAGAACTACGCCCAAGACGTGGCGAGCAACGACCAAGGGATCACACCGACGAATACGGTGGGCGGCCCTTACAGTGCGCCCGACCTTGAGTAATTAGCCCCCACGACCAGCGCCTCGCGGTGCTGCGCTTTAACAGTTTCGGGAAATCTCTATGGTGGGCGGTAGTGAACTTCCATCCGGTGCAGGTGCGTTGGCACGTCGTTCGATTCGGACCTCCCGGCCACGGCGTGGGTGTCGGGCCCCCGTTCTTGGGACTCCTCTTCTTTCTCGTCATCGTGGCGCTGGTGGTGTGGGCGCTGGTGGCGGTTTCTCGCCACCATCACCACGGCGAGGGGGCCGCGCGCCCCGCGGCCTCCGCAACGTCCGACGCGCTGAAGATTCTCAACGAGCGGTTCGCTCGCGGCGAGATCGACGTCGAGGACTTCACCCGACGGCGAGACCTCTTACTGCAGACGCCCTAGGACCGCCCGGCGCCGTCTCACCACGACTTGGGTAGTTCGGCCACGATGGCTTGGGCGATGAAGGAGTATCCCGCGTCGTTGGGGTGATCGTCCGGTCCGAAGGGCGAGGGGTAACACATCCAGGTCAGTTCACAGGCCTTTTCCACGTTGAGTGGAATGGTGCCGACGTTCGCGACGGCCACACTCGTGTTGTCCTCAGTTTGAAACATCCCGGGCACGTTGGCGACGGGTACCCCGGCTTTGTTGAACGCCGTAGTCAAGGCCGTGTTCACACTGTTGATGGCGTCCAACGTCTGCGTGGCGACCGCGGGACCGTTGGGCCCATCGAGGTAGTAGGCCAAAAACGGATCGTTGTAGTCCACGCCGACGAAATGAACGTTCGGTCCCGCGGCGGCCTTCAGGTCCTTGATGACCTTGGGCATATCGACCCCGATCGCGGCCACGCCGGTCGCGACGCAGGCTTCGTTGACTCCGCCCGGCGACATGCACAGACGAATGTTGTTAAAGCCGAGATCGATGGTTACTACGCCGGGCTCGGACTGATTGGCCTGGAGAATACTGATCGCGTTGGACATTTGAGTCTCGGGGAGTTTGTAACAGTTGTCGGCCACGTTGGGGTTGAGAATCGACTGCACCGTCTCGCCGGGACACCCGATTTGATACAGCGTGAGCTCGGCGCCTTTCAGCCGTTCCAGAAAGAGCAGGTCATTGGCGTATCCCGTATCGGTGCGACGGCCGTTGTGATTCACTATTCCCGTGGGCTGAAAGCCGAGCGAATCGGAGGCGCCGATATCGATGTAAAAGCCGGTCAGCTTGGTGGGAGTAGACGTCGTGGTCGAGGAGGTGCGCGACTGCGACGCGTTCGAGCGCCCCACCAGATAGGCGCTGAAAGAGGCGAGGATCACCGCCGTCGTGATCACCATGTAGACCGCTCTTCGACGCATTCACTTCCTCGGAGGTGTTCCTCGCATCGTCTCCTCGACGAAACGGCCGCGTCGCCACGCTAGTTCATCGACAAAACCACCGAGGTCCGACGACGCCATTCCCAACGAAATCTAAGTCCGTTGATCCAAGCGCTGGCGTGCCCTCCAGAGTTCTAGTTACTCCACACGCCGCTATCGAGGTACCCGGGCGCCAAAGAAAAGTCCACCGTCTGCACGCTGACCGACGTCGGAAGTTCGAAGACCACACAGCCGCTGGTCGTCGTATCGGTGCCCTCGATCTGGAAGGTGCCGACGGTGAAGTTGGTGCACTCAGAGACCCCGCCGATGTCCGCCGTGTAGGTCTTGCCGTCCGTGCCCACCACGGTGGTCGAGTAGTTGGCATCACCGGCAATGGAACCGCCCGTGACGTCGGCGAGACTCATCTCGACGGCCACGAAGCGCGTACCGGCGTCGGGTAGCCCCGACCCGTTGGCCGCGGTCGCGGGGTCGTAGATCTGACTGACGGTGACCGCCAGTTCATCATCGGTGAAGTCGTGCAGCGTCGCTGAGGAACCGATGGCGCCGGGCGCCGGGGTCGTCGTGATCGGGGCCGTAATCACTTGAGACAGTCCCAGGTCCGATCGCAGGTGAGCGTCCGCTTCGATCTCCGCGTTGTCGGCGCTCTGAACGGCGACGGCGATCGCGGGTGCGCTGGCCGCGCTCCCCTGGTAGAGGTCGACCGAGTCGCTGGATACTTCGTTCTCATCTGAGATGACGTCGGCGATGTCGGAACGGGCGTTGGTCGGCCACTCATCGGCCTTCAGCGTGTACGTGAAGGCGGCGTACGCCCCACTGAGTTGCTTCAGGTCTTTCGTCAGCGACGCGTCGGGGTTGGCTTCGATGGCGTTGTCGATCGCCACGAAGTCAGTGGCGACAGAGTCATTGAGGCTGCGCACCGCGGAGAGATAGTTACTTCCCGCGCTCGGGATCCGCACACCGTTCGACGGCGCGGAACTGGCACTGGACCCCGCGACGCTGCGCGCGGCGACGGTGAAGGCATAGGAGGCGCCGGGCTTTAAGTGCGTGACGGCACAGGCCGTGGTCTTGGACACGCAGGTTCGACCGAGTGGGTGAGAGGTAACAACGTAACTCTTGACGGGAGCCGCTCCGCTGGAGGAGGGACGTGACCACGTGACGACAGCGAAGCCGGCCACACCACGCGCGTGTACCCCCAGTGGCGAGCTGGGCGCTGACGCGGCCCCGGCCAGCGACGAGGGAACGAGGACCGCGAGACCGATTGTTACTGCGGCCGTGACGAGAAGTCCCGCAGATCGAGCGGATCGTTTCATTGCCGAACCTTCCTTCAACACCCAGGGTATCGAACGAGTTCTTTCGGGCGGTTCCATCTCACTCAGTAGGATTTTCTCGGAGGACTCATGCAAAGCGAACACTGGCAGTTAGATCCTGACGAACACGACTATCCCGCGGCCACCAACTATCTCAGTTTGATCTGCGAGCCTGACGTAGCGGCCAAGATCGTCAAGCTCTTAAAGACGGCACCCATGGGTCGGTTCGAGGCAAAGGATCTGCTGCGGGCCAGTCGACTCCCGATGTTGGAGCAGGACAACAAGCACGTGGCCAGCGACTTGGCGAAGGTGAAGTCCGGCCTGAAGCTCTCACCGATCTTGCTGGTGCGCGGTCGGATCGATAAAAACCGGAGCCTGGTGATCGCCGACGGGTACCACCGCGTCTGCGCTAGCTACTACATCGACGAGAACTCCCTGATTCCCTGCCGACTCGTCGACTTTCCTCACTAGAACGTCGAGACCCGATCGCATTCGCGAAGCGTTTACACTTCTCACGTGCGTCGTCTCATTCCCTTTACGATCCTGGCTGCTTTAATCGTTCTGTCCGTTCTCACTCTGCGACTTTCCAACGATCAGTCGGGCACCCACCCGAACGCAGTGAGCATTACCTATAGCTGCTCGACAAAGACGGGACGGCAACCGACCAGTTACGTCCTCTTCTGCGCGGACGCCAACGCCGAGTTCACTCATCTCTCCTGGCAGGACTGGGGTGAAGCCACGGCCTACGGCACCGGGATCGCGCGCTGGAACGACTGCACGCCCAACTGCGCCGCGGGAACGTGGAAGAGCGAGCCCGTCACCGTGTGGGCCTGGCGCATTCGCAACCATCTCTATACGCGGCTCTCCAGCAGCGACCCTCACCTCATGACCACCATCGCGGTGAAGGGTTACCCCGCGTAAGAATCTCTTAAAGCGTTGGCCCCGCGAACCCGTTGACGTGCGCACGCTTCCTTATACTGAGGACCGGACCGCGCCGCGTTGATCACCGTGACACGACGAGTGCCAGTGCTGGCACTATGACGCTTTGAAACTGGAGTCTGACCGATGAAGTTGGCACGCACCACCCTCGTGGTGGCCACGTTGGTCACCCTGGGAACCGCCCTTCCGGCCGCCGCGACGCTGCCAGCCTGGAGTAGCGCGAAGTCGGTGGCGCTGCCCAGCGGGGCAAAAGGTATTCCCGATGGTTTCTTGCCCACCCTGACTTGCGTGTCCGTGGGCAACTGCGAAGCCGGCGGTTCCTACACCGACGCGAGTAATCGAGTGGAGGGACTCATTCTTAATGAGTCCGACGGGATCTGGACTGCGCCCTCCACGCTCAAAGCGCCCGTCGGCGCGGCGGCCAACCCGGGCGTCACCATCTACACGCTGTCCTGCGGTGCCGTGGGCAACTGCAGCGCGGCGGGAAACTACGAGAACTCTGCCGGCGACGACCTGGCCTTTTACGCCAATGAAGTCGGCGGAACGTGGGAGCAGGCGCGCCAGGTGGAACTACCAGCGAACGCCCTGGTCAAGGGGCAGGACGCGGCCATCCGTTCCCTCGACTGTCCCAGCGCGGGAAACTGCAGCGCGGTCGGAAACTATGACGACAACAACTCCGTCGCCTCTCGCGACGAAGGCTTTGTGGAGGTAGAGATCAACGCCGTCTGGCACCGGGCGACAGAGATTGCCATTAAGGGAAGCACGAACTTCAACCCCTACGTGGCGATGGGGCAGGTGGCCTGCGCCTCTAACGGGCGTTGCGCCGCGGTCGGTTCCTACATCGACGCCAACGACGTGACCGAAGGTCTGGTGGTCGATGAGAACGGAAACGCCTGGGATCGGGGCCAAGCCCTCGGCCTGCCGGCGAACGCCAGCGCCTTCTCGGGAGCCACGCTGAGCGAGGTCACCTGCGTGAAGGACTCCTCGTGCGCGGTCTTCGGTTCGTACTACCAGCGCGGCGGCGCGATTGAAGCCTTGAGTGCGGGTGAGACCCACGAGGTCTGGCAGCGAGCCGTCGAGCTTTCGATGCCTCCGAACGCTGACCTCAATCCTCACGTCTTTCTCTACGGCTTCGGCGGCATTGCATGCGCCTCGAGCGGCAACTGCAGCGTGGGGGGGCAGTACGAAGCGAGCGACGGTGAGTACGAAGGATTCCTCGCCAACGAGACGAACGGAACGTGGGCCGACGCACAAGAGCTGTCCCTGCCCAGTGGCGCGCTGTCGGCGGGCAAAAACGGGGGGGTCGTCGCCCTCGCCTGCCCGGCCGTGGGTAACTGTCGCGCCAGTGGTGCCTATCTCGACGCCTCGAATCACTACCAGGCCGTCGTCGTGACCGAGACCAACGGCGTCTGGGCCACGGGCGTCAAAGTCGTCCTCCCCGGTAACGCGACCACGGTGGGAGTAGACGGGGGCATCTACTCGCTGATCTGCGCCAGCCCGTCCTCGTGCCTGGGCACCGGCAGCTATCTCGAGGGTGGCTCCACCTACGAGGGTTTCACGCTGGCTACGTGATCCCAACGCCCCACCAGGCGACGATCAAGTTTTGGCCGCCGTTTCAAGGTTTCATCTACTGACCATCTAGGGGTACCCCGCCTTTCACCTTGCGGTAACCCTGGGTTCTTACCGTGTCTTCGTGGCACGTCAACGAACTCAATGCCCCCTTGAAGATGCCGTTCGTGCCGCACTTCGCCCCCTAACGATCCGAGAAGACCACTCATGAGCGCTCTGGTTGACCTCCAAGGTCGCAACACCATCATGATTGTGGAAGACGAGGAGAGTTACCAAGACGCTCTGAACGTCGGCCTGAGCGTGGAGGGTTTCGTCGTGGTCGGCGCTACCAACATCGCGGAAGCACGAGCGCTGCTCCTCTCCTCCAAGCCCGATCTTGTCCTGCTCGACGTGATGTTGCCCGACGGTTCCGGCATCGACTACTGCCGCGAGCTCCACGACACGACCCACATCCCCGTCATCATGGTTACCGCACGCACCAGCGAGGTCGACGTCGTACTCGGCCTAGAAATAGGCGCGGCGGATTACGTGACCAAGCCGTATCGACTGCGCGAACTGGTTGCTCGGATTCGCGCCGTCCTGCGGCGTCCGATCACCACCGAAGATGACGAGGTCATCACCTTCGGCGATCTGCGCATCGACTTCAGTCGTCGCACCGTGACGCGCAAGAACCAGGAAGTTGAGCTCAGCCGCAAAGAGTTCGATCTCCTCGCTCTCTTCGCGACGCGCCTCGGACAAGTAGTCACGCGCGAAGTCTGTCTTGACACGCTGTGGTGGGGATTAGAACTTTCCGACACGCGCACGCTGGACACGCACGTCAAGAGACTGCGACAAAAGATCGAAGATGACCCGGCCACCCCCCGCCACCTCATCACTATTCGCGGCGTGGGTTTTCGACTGGACGCGTAGCCTTTAGTCGTGCAGAAGAACGACAAGGCCTTCGATTTCACCCTGGTCGATCAAGACGGCAACGAGCGCACCCTCTCCACGATGCTGGTGGATGGGCCCGTGGTTCTCTTTTTCTATCCAGCGGCTCTCAGTTCGGGCTGCACCCGCGAGTCCTGCCACTTTCGCGATCTGAACGCAGAGTTCATCGAACTGGGCGCCCAGCCGGTCGGAATCTCGATGGATCACTTTGAGTTGCAGGCGCAGTTCGCCAAGAAGAACGCCATTACCTACCCGCTGCTGGCCGACGTAGATGGCACGGTCGCGCGGGCCTACGGCGTCAAGCGCGCCCTCAACATCTTGAAGGTACGGCGCGCAACGTTCGTGATCGATCAGGATCTCACCATCCGCGAAGTGATCAACAGCGAAATCAGCATGAACGCTCACGCGGACCACGCCCTCGCGGCGCTGCGTGCTTAGTTAACCCGCAATGATCGCCGCGGCCGGGTCTTCTAAGAAACCCTTCACGTGGCCCAGCACGCGCGAGGCGAGTGCTCCATCGATCTGACGATGGTCGAACGACATGGCGATCTCCACCACCTGGCGAACGACCACCTGGTCGTCGACCACCCAGGGAGCTTTGGCGATCTGACCCACGGCCAAGATCGCGCCGGTACCGGGCGGAAGTATGGGCATGGCCGCGTCGACACCAAAGGGACCCACGTTGGTGATCGTGAGGGTCGTGCCGATCATCTCATTCGGGGTGGTGGTTCCGTTACGAGCCTTCTCCACCAGCACGTTCAGGGCGTGGGTCATATCGACCAGACCTAGTTCGTCGGCGCCCTTGATGTTCGGCACGATAAGACCACGCGGCGTATCGGCGGCAATCCCTAGGTTGACACTTCGTCGAACCACCACCTCGGCCGCGTCCGCGTCGAAGCTGGAGTTGACGCCAGGGTAGTGCCGGGCCGCGTCACAGAAGGCCAAAGCCACAATGCTCAGCGGCGAGAGTCGCAGTGACGCCAGGCTGGGCTGCTTCTTCAAGGACGCCAACAGTTCCATCGTTTTGGTGGCGTCTAAGCGCACCCACACCGCGGCGTGCGGAGCGCTGAAGGCGCTCTGCACCATGGCGTCGGACATCGAGCGAAGAACGCCCTTAACGGGAATGCGCTCTTCTTTGGCTCCGGTGGCCCAGGAGTCGATCTCGCGACCGACGAATCGTGACGTCGTCGTGGGACCAGTGATCGGCGCCGCGCTCCGGGGCGGCGCGCTAACCAAGGTCGCCGGTGCACCGCTGAGAGCGCGATCTACGTCGTCGCGGGTAATGAGTCCGTCCCGGCCCGTGCCGGAGAGGGTGGTGAGGTCCACACCGTGTTGCTTCGCGTACAGACGGACCGGCGGCGTCGATCGCGGGGCCAACGCCGAAACAGAACTCGCCGTCGGCACGGATGGTGGGGCGACCGGCGGCGGCGGAGGTGAGGGAGTCGTAGGTCGTGATCCTTGGCGACGATGTTTTCGCGTGGCGACGCCGTCTTCGTTGGCGACGCCGTAGCCGACGAGGACGGCCTGACGTCCCTCGCCGTGGGACTCGGCCACTTCGGCCGCCGGCTCGCTCGACTCCGCGGGCCTCGCGGCGCTGGGAGCAGAGCCCCCTACTTCGAAGGTGATGAGGGGCTTGTGCACTTCCATCACATCACCGACTTTGCCGTGCAGCGCGACCACCGTGCCTTCGTACGGACTGGGTAACTCGACGGTGGCCTTGGCGGTCTCGATGTCGACGAGCGGTTGGTTCAACGTGACTTTGTCACCGACGTTGACCTTCCAGGTGACGATCTCGGCCTCGACGAGACCTTCACCGACGTCCGGCAGTAAAAAGACTTCTTCGCTCACGAGTCGTAACCCATCACGCGGTCCACGGCGTCGAGAATTCGATCAACGGTCGGTCGATAGTCCTCTTCTAAACGAGTGGGCGGGTAAGGCACGTGATAGCCGCTCACCCGCATGCCGGGCGCGCGCAGAGAGTAAAAGCAACGCTCGCTCAGTTCAGCCACCATCTCGGATCCGATCGAGGCCATGTGCGGCGCCTCTTGCACCACCACCAGGCGTCCGGTCTTTTCAACGGACCTGACCATCGTGTCTATGTCGAGAGGCGCGAGGGAGCGGGCGTCGACCACCTCGAGCGACGTTCCCTCGACCGCGGCCGTGTCGGCGGCGCGGAGAATCGTCTTCAGCGAGGCACCGTATCCGATCACTGTCACGTCAGTGCCCTCGCGTCGAACGGCGGCGTCGAAGAGTCCGGCGGGCGGGTTCTCCGTGTCCACTTCACCCTTCTCCCAGTAGCGGCTCTTGGGCTCGCAGAAAATAATGGGGTCATCGTGCTCGATGGACTGCTGAATCATCCAGTAGGCGTCGTTAGGTGTCGAACACGAAACGACGCGTAGCCCGGCGGTGGCGGCGAAGTAGGCCTCGGGGCTCTCGGAGTGGTGCTCAATCGCGCCGATGCCCCCCTGGAAGGGAATGCGAATCACGAGCGCCATGTTGTAGACGCCATCGGAACGCTTGTGGAGTTTTGCCACTTGAGAGACGATCTGGTCGAAGGCCGGGTAGACGAATCCATCGAACTGGATCTCACACACCGTGCGATACCCACGAATGGCGAGGCCCACGGCGGTTCCCACAATGGCCGACTCGGCCAGCGGCGAGTCGATGACGCGGTCTTCGCCGAAGTCCTTCTGCAGGCCGTCGGTAATGCGGAAGACCCCACCGAGCTTGCCGACGTCCTCACCCATGACGAGAACTTTCTTGTTCTTCTCCATGGCCTTGCGCAGACCCTCGTTGAGAGCCTTGGCCATGGTCATCGACGTCGTCGCCATCAGTGTGACCCTCCGCTAACGCCGAGCTCGATCATCTCGCGGCGGCCCTCATCAACCAAGGGGTGCGGCGCGGCGTAGGCGTTATCGAACATCGTGATCGGATCCGGTCGATCCATGGCTAGCACGTCGTCGCGAAGTTGCAGGGCCATCTTCTCGGCCTCTTCGTTCACCTCGTCAAACTTGTTGGACTTCACGTGATACTCGCGCACGAGCAAGGACTTCACTCGCTCGATAGGATCGCGATGCTTCCAGACCTCAACCTCGGCGTCAATGCGATAACGCGTCGGATCATCCGAGGTGGTGTGAGCACCGAGGCGATAGGTGTAGGCCTCAATCAAGGTCGGCCCGCCACCCACGCGCGCGTTCTCTAGAGCGCGCTTCGAGACTTCATAGACCGCCAGCACGTCGTTGCCGTCAACGCGAACGCCGGGAAAACCAAAACCGTGGGCGCGGTGATAGAGAGGGATCTTCGACTGAATCGACATGGGCGTCGAGATACCCCACTGGTTGTTCTGACAGAAGAAAACGACGGGCGTCTGAAAGGACGAAGCCCAGACGAAGGCCTCCAGCACGTCACCCTGGCTCGAGGCTCCGTCACCAAAAAATGTCATGACGGCTTCCTCGGCGCCGTCGCGCTGCACGCCCATGGCATAGCCCACCGCGTTCAACACCTGGTTGCCGAGAACGATGGTCGGTACGGAGTGGCGGTACTTCTGGGGATCCCAGCCGCCATTGGAGGTCGCTCGAAAGAGGCGGAGCATGTCCTTCGCGGGTACCCCGCGACACCAGGCAACTCCGTGCTCGCGATAGGTGGGGAAGGTGAAGTCCATCGGCTGCAAGGCTCGACCGGCGCCGATCTGGGCCGCCTCTTGTCCTTGGATCGGAGCCCACAGGGCCAGTTGACCTTGGCGTTGAAGGGAGGTCGACTCGTTGCACAGTCGTCGAACGATGACCATGTCGCGGTAGAGACCGAATATCTCTTCGCCACTCAGTGTCGACTCGTACTCAGAGTTCGCCACTCGCTCACCTTCCGGTGTGAGCAACTGGACTAGTTCTTCGCCGATCATCGACACTCCTTCAAGGACTACCCCCAGGCGAACACCTTACCCTCGTAGCATTACGAGGTGCCCCGGCTTCTCGTCGATGTAACGCCGCTACGCACGAGTAAAAACTTTCGACTGCTGTTTCTCGGCCAATTCGTCTCGATACTTGGCAGTAACCTCACCATCGTCGCGGTCGCCTATCAGGTATACGAACGCACCGGCTCGAGTCTGTGGGTGGGACTGGTCAGTTTCATTCAGTTGCCGCTCCTCATCATCGGCTCTCTGTGGGGCGGCGCCCTCGGTGATCGCTTCGATCGGCGAACACTCCTCATCGGAATCTCCTTCGTCCTCGGACTGTTGAGTTGCGCGCTCGGTGCCAACGCCTTGCTGACCCATCCCAACTTCGTGGTCTTAGTGACCCTGCCCGCTCTGGCCGCGGGCTGCTCCGGCCTCGCGGGACCTTTACGAACCGCGGTGATTCCGACGATGGTGGCGCCCGACGAACTCGTCGCGGCCTACTCCCTCAACCAGGTGATTATGAATACCGGCACGTTGGTCGGCCCGGCCGGCGCGGGCGTGTTGCTCGCCACGGCCGGTCTTTCCTGGTGTTACTTCATCGACGGCTCGACGTTCTTCGCACTGGTCATCGCCACGTTCTTCATGTCGTCGATGAAGCCGGTCGGCGAACACAACGAAGAGAAACTGCTTCGCGCCATCGCCCAGGGGTTTCGTTACGTACGCTCGCACGCGGTGGTGCAGGCGGTCTACCTAGTCGATCTCAACGCCATGGTCTTTGGACTACCTCGCGCGCTCTTTCCCGCCGTGACCAAGCACATTTATCACGCCGGCCCCGAAGTGCTCGGTCTCCTCTACGCCGCCCCCGGAGCGGGAGCCTTCGTCATGGCCATCTTCACGGGGTGGATGGACCGCGTTCGTCGCCGTGGCCGGCTCGTGGTGCTGGTCGTCATCACGTGGGGCGTCGTCATGGCCATCTTCGGACTGGTGCACGTGATGTGGATCGGCCTCGCCTGCCTGGCCGTGGCCGGAGCGACCGACGTGATCTCCACCGTCTTGCGCAACACCATTCTCCAGACGTCCATCACCGACGACTTTCGCAGTCGGCTCTCTGCTATTCAGATGGCTGTGGTGACCGGTGGTCCGCGCCTCGGCGACCTAGAGTCGGGCACGGTCGCCAACTTCACCTCCACCGAGTTCTCGATCGTCTCGGGCGGCGTGATGTGCGTGCTCGGCGTGCTCGCTTTACTTCGCTGGCGACCGACCTTCTGGCGCGAGCGATACCTCGACGCGGCCAACTGATCTCTCGCGACCGTCACGCTGTCAGTCCGGCTACGCGCTCGACACCGGAATCGACCGTCGCTTCGCGTTGGTCACCGCCGCCAGTTGCCCGCAGGCGGCCGCGATGGACCGCCCCCGCGTATTACGCACCGTGGCGTTGACGCCTCGGCTCAGCAGTTCGTCACGAAACTCCGCGACGCGTTGCGGGCTCGAGCCGCGCACTAGATAACCCGGCGTCGGGATTGAGGGGAATCAGATTGACGTGCGCGTTGAGAGAGTTCGCGTACTGGGCCAACTCGCTGATCGACTGGTCGGTGTCGTTCACGCCGTCAATGAGGGCCCACTCGAAACTAAGTCGACGACCCGTCACGTCGAGCCACGTCTGGCAGGCCTGGTGGAGTCGCTCGAGTGGATAGCGGCGATTGAGAGGCACCAGTTCATTGCGGGTCTCGTCGTTCGCCGCGTGCAAGGACACGGCCAAGGTCAGCGGCAGGCCCTCGTGCGCCAGACGCTCGATCGCGGGCGCCACCCCCACCGTCGAGACCGTCAGGTGACGGGCCGAGAGTCCCCGGTACTCGTGGAGTCGACGGAGCACCTCCACGGTCACGCGGTAGTTGGCCAGTGGCTCGCCCATGCCCATGAAAACGACGTTGGAGAGTCGAAGGGGCTCGGCCGCGCGCACGGCGTACATCACTTGTTCGATGACCTGACCGACACGGAGCTGTCCGCTGAACCCCGCTTGACCGGTGGCGCAGAACGTACAGCCCATCGCGCACCCCGCCTGCGACGAGACGCACACGGTGACGCGATCGTCGTAGCGCATCACGACCGTTTCAATAGTGGCGGCGTTCTCTAATCGAAAGACCCACTTGCGCGTGGCCCCGCGATCGCTCTCCACCTCCTCGGCCACTTCGAGCGCAGGTGGAAACGCCTCGCGCAGCGAGGTTCGTACGGCTAGTGGGACCGTGGTGATGTCTTCGATCTCGAGACCGTCAACCCACAGGCCCCGCCAGAGTTGATCCAGGCGATACCGCGGCTGACCCTCTAAGTGCGACGCCAGTTCTTCCTTGGTGCACTCGTAGATCGACGTCACCGTCACACGCTAGAGGAGTCGTGCCCGACCTCGTGAGTGTCGACTCACATTGACACATCACCGATGAGTTGCCGCGAAGCGGTGAATTCGCTGCGTTTCGTTGCGTTACGAAAAAAATATTGCTAAACAACATCCAAGTAAGTTAAAGTTGCCGTTCCGCATCTTTGGTGTGGACATTGACCAAGAACGAGTTCGGAATCGTACACATGGCAAGCAAGGGCACCGTGGTAAACCAACTAGAACCTCACGTGCGTATCGTCACGCTCGAGGGCGACGTCGCCGACGAGCGCCGACTTCCGGCCGACGTCGCCACCGTCCAGACGTGGCTGAGTGAGTACATCGCTCGACCCAACCCCGAGCTCGGACGCAAGGGACCCATCTGCCCCTTCATGCCGCCCGCGATGAGGGCTGACGCGGTGGAGTACGTGTTTCGCTACGACCTCATTCGAGACAGCGAAGAGGACCTTTTCAGTGAGTTGCTCGGCGAGTTCGAGGACTTCGACCGAACCGCGGAGCCGGCCAGCCTGACTAGGACCTCGCTGGCCTCTCGCTTGGTCGTCCTACCCAACACGGACGCCGCGGCCTGGCTCGCCATTGACAATATCTACGAGTCACTAAAAGACGCCGCCGTGATGCGAGGGCTCATGGTTGCTCAGTTCCACCCCAACTGCGACGTGCGCGCCGTGCGCAACGAGGCCTTTCGCGTAGCGAAGTCCCCCATAGCCGCGATCGCCATCCGTCGCATGGCGCCGCACGACATTCTCTTTCTCAGCAACTCCGCGGAGCGCTTTCATCAGTACGAGGATCGTTTCGATCACCACTACGCGCACGGTCGCATTCACGATCCCCTGTTGATTCAGTTGTACAACGACACGCACGCCAAGTTCGCGACGACCACTCACTGAACAGGAATCGCTTTCCTAGAATCGAGTGCGGCGCACTCTAGAGATTGCTTGTTGCGCGCTTCACGAGCGCATCACCAATACTTCACGCAAGTATGCAGCGCACGATTTCCTTCAAAGAAAACTCACAGTCAGTTCTTACGTGCTTCTTCTCAACTCCCTGGCGAACGCTTGACAATTCGGTGCAAGATGACTCCATCGAAAGGGCTACCGACATGTTGACAGTAAGTTTCTCCGTCGCAGTGGTTTGTCTAGGTGTTATCACCGCCGTGTGCCTCCCCCGCCTCGGACGACACCTGGGCGACCGCCGACAACTGAAGCGAGCGCACGAGGCCGAACTCCTCCGTCAACGCGAGGTCATCGCCGACTATGAAGCGACGATCGATGCGTATCGCCAGTTTGTCCAAAGCGACCCGGAACTGTCCCTGACTGCTCGATAGGTTGCCCTTTAGTGGCGGGGCCGGCCGACCGGCCCCGCCACAGGTACTGCTGATCTCTGCTTGAATCGTCCTGGTTGAATCAACGAACAGGGAGCAGCATGGAACTAACCCACACGTCCGCCGTGGTGACCGGTGGCGCCTCGGGCCTCGGCGAAGCAACGGCTCGTCTTCTCGCCGCGCGGGGCGTCAAAGTCGTTCTAGCCGACCTCAACGACGACGCGGGCGCCGCGATCGCCAAAGAGATCGGCGGCGCGTACTCGCACTGTGACGTGACCAATACCGAGGAGGTCATCGCCGCGATTGAAACGGCCAAGTCTCTGGCCCCCCTCTGGAGCACCGTCAACTGCGCCGGTGTGGGTTGGGCCACGCGCACGATCGGCAAGGATGGCGAGTACGCGTCGGCGCACGATCTCGACGTCTATCGCAAGGTCATCGAGATCAACTTGATCGGAACGTATAACGTCTGTCGACTGGCGGCCACCGCCATGAGCCACAACACCCCTGACGCCGACAACTCGCGTGGTTCAATTCTCAATACCGCCTCCGTCGCCGCCGAAGATGGTCAGATTGGACAGGCCGCCTACTCCTCCTCCAAGGGTGGCATCGTCGGTCTCACCTTGCCCTTGGCTCGCGACGTGGCCCCCATTGGGGTACGCGTCAACTGCATCTTGCCGGGCCTCATCGATACCCCTATCTACGGCACCGGTCCGGCCTCCGACGAGTTCAAGGCCCGTCTTGGGGCGGGCGTGCTGTTTCCCAAGCGACTGGGCTACGCCGAGGAGTTCGCGTCCCTGGCCGTCGAGCTCTTGACGAACAGCTACATGAACGCCGAGTCCGTGCGACTCGACGCGGGCATTCGCATGCAGCCCAAATAGGAGGGAATAGTGGAGCCGTTACGCCGCTGAGTGTCGACCTCCCTCTACCCTTGCTGTCATGAGTTGGGTCGATCTCGCCATTGTGATCCTCGTGGCCCTCTCCGCCCTGCGGGGATTCGCCGAGGGCGCCATTCGTCAGATTCTTGGTTTGGCTGGACTCGTCGCGGGACTCCTCGTCGGGACGGCCATCGCGCCGTCTCTCTCCACGCACATCACGCACGCCAACTGGCGGCCCCTTCTGGCGCTGATCATCATCTTGTTCATGTCGGTGATTGGCAGCGTGCTGGGTGGATTCCTCGGATCGGTGGTGGCTAAGTTCGCCCACGCGTTCATGCTCGGTCCGATCGACCGCATCGCCGGCGTCGTGGTGGGAGGAGTCGTGGCGCTGGTCTTATGTTGGCTGGTGGCGGGGATTCTCGCGTCGGTGACCTGGGGATCGGTCGCCTCCCAGATCCAAAGCTCCGCCATCCTCTCGGCCATGGATAGCGTGATGCCGCCCGTGCCCACCATTGACGCCAAGGTGGCGGCGCTCTTTCCCGGGGCAGAGTTTCCGGCCATCTTCGACAAACTGGTCCAGCCGACACTTCGCCAGTTCGTGAAACCCGCCAACCTGCCACCGCTGGTGAACTCTCTTAGCGCTCCGACCAACGTCGTGAAGGTCTTGGCCTCGGGCAACTGCACCGCCGAGACCGAGAGCGAAGGCACCGCCTTCTACGTCGCCACCAACGAAGTTCTCACCAACGCCCACGTACTGGCCGGTCACACGACCTTCACCGTCAACGGCCACCCGGCCGAGGTCGCTCTCTACGACCCCGAGAACGACCTGGCCGTGCTACGCGTACCGTCACAGAGCGCCACGCCGTACTCCTTCGCCAGCGGACTACCCGCCGATAACGCCAAAGTCCAGGTCATCGGCTTTCCACTGAACGGCACGCGCACCCTCGCGGTGGGCTACGTGGAGGGCGAACTAGAAGGCCAGGGACGAGATATCTACAACCAGAAGGTCATCGCTAAGAAGGTGATCGCCCTTGAGGTCAACATCAACCCGGGCAACTCCGGTAGCCCCGTTCTGGCGAACGGGAAAGTGGTGGGCATCATCGACTCCAAGTCACTCACCTTTGCCAGCACGGCCTACGCCATCCCGGACAACGTGGTGCAATCGGACCTGACCAAGGTTCGCGCCAAGGGCACCGTGTCAACGCAGAGCTGTCTGCCCTAGAGATGGTCCGTCGAACGCCTTAGATGTCGCGCGCGTCGGCGACGTTGTCAAAGCGGGCGAACTCCCCTCGCCAGGTGAGGTGCGCCGTGCGCGTCGGACCGTTGCGGTTCTTACCCACGATGATCTCGGCGTCAGCCTTCATGTCGTTAGAGACGTCCCCGTAGATCTCGGGGCGATAGAGGAAGAGCACCACGTCGGCGTCTTGCTCCAACGATCCCGATTCGCGCAGGTCCGACATCATCGGGCGCTTGTCCGCTCGCTCTTCGAGTTTTCTCGAGAGCTGCGACAGGGCCACCACGGGACACTCCAGTTCGCGCGCCAGGATCTTCAGCGACCGGCTCATCTCCGAGACCTCCACCTGGCGGTTCTCGGCCCGGCCTCGGCTACTCATGAGTTGTAAGTAGTCGATGATGACGACGCCCAGGTCGCCGTTTTGCTGCTTAATACGTCGGGCCCGAGCACGCACGTCCATGATGGTCAGACTCGGGTTGTCGTCAATGAAGACTTTGGCCGACTGCAAGTAACTGAACGCCTCGTGCGCACGATTCCAGTCAGCTTCACTCAGGTCACCGGTGCGCAACTTCGACGAGTCGATGCGCGCGGTGGAGGCGAGAATGCGTTCGGCCAACTCCTGGCGACTCATCTCCAAGGAGAAAAAGAGCGCCGGGCGATTCACGACCGCGCCGACGTGGATCAAGATGCCGAGGGCGAACGCCGTCTTGCCGGTCGCCGGGCGGGCCCCCACGATGGTCATCGAACTCTTCTGCAGACCCTGCAAGATCACGTCGAGCGAGCGATAACCCGTCTCGAGCCCATTGAGTTGCCCGCGAGTTTCGCCACGTTGTTCAAGGATGTCCGCCTCACTGAGGAGCAGTCGTTGCAAGGGCGACACTGAGTCAGCTCGGCGGTCGTCGGCGATCGCGTTGATCTTGCGCTCAGCCTCATCAATAAGCCCAATGACGTCATCGGTCGCCACGTAAGCGTCGTCCACGATCTCGCCGGCCACCGAGATAAGTCGGCGTTGCTGGGCCTTTTCTCGCACGAGTTCGGCGTAGTGCTGCGCGTTAGCGGCGGAGGGCGTATTCAGTTGTAGCGATGAGAGGACCGCGAGCTCCACCGCAACGGCACCACGCTCTTGGAGCTTGGCCTGCACCGTGACGTAGTCCACCGGCTCTCCGGCGTGCGCTAACGCGATGATCGCGCTAAAGATCTGACCGTGCAACGGGCGATAGAAATCCTCGGCCTGAACGTTCTCGTAGGCAATGCTGACGGCTTCGGCCGAGAGCAACATGGCACCGATCAACGACTCTTCTGCTTCAATGACACTGGGTGGTACTCGACCACCTTGCACCGATCGGGGGCGCTCTATTTCAATCTGTGTCATAAGACCTCAACGGTTGTCGATATTGGCTGTGTGCCACAAGATCAAGAACGTGGGGATATGTCTGTGCGTAACTTGACCTGAAAATTTTCTCAAAGCGGTGTGACACGACCATCGCCGGGACTCACTGTCCCGGCGATGTCAACGACATGACAACTTTCTAAATCGTCACTGCTTCGCGATAACCTCGATCGCCACATTCGCAGTGACCCCGTCGAACAGAGTCGCCGTAGCGCTAGCGCTACCGACATCTTTCAGGTGCTCAGCCAGAAAGATCGCGTGACGATCCAACGAGATGCCCGTGGCGGTGCGGATGGCGTTCACGATGTCCGTCTCGCCAATGGAACCAAAGAGGCGTCCGTTGGCGCTGGCGCGAGCTTCAATGGTGATCGTCGCCTGCTCGATAAGGGCCTTCTGCGTTTCTGCGGCCTCGCGACTCTTCGCGTCCAAGATGTCACGAGACTTGCGCATCAGCGTGGCCTGCTTCTCGGTCTCGGCGCTTGCGACGAGCGCCGCTCCTGAGGGCAGTAAGAAGTTACGCGCGTAGCCCGACTTGACCACGACAATGTCGCCGCGTCGGCCGAGTCCTCGAACGTCGCTTCGAAGAAGTACTTTCATTCGCTTACCTCCTCAGCCACCGCGCCACCCTCGAAGGTCGCGGCGGCTGCGCCCGCGTCCTCTAAGAGGTCGCCTTCCACGGCGGGGTTATCGATCACCGGCGCGGCCTCGACGGCATCACGGCTGGGACGAGGCGTACGGGGGCCTCGGTCGTCACGGCCCTCACGGCCGCGACCACCACGACGCTCGGTCACCGTGCGCTGCGTGTAGGGCAGCAGCGCCAACTCGCGCGCCGTCTTAATGGCGTCGCTCACGTCGCGCTGATGCTGCTGGCAGTTGCCCGAGACCTTGCGACCGCGGATCTTGCCCCGGTCCGAGATGTACTTGCGAAGTTGCGCCAGGTCCTTGTAGTCGACGCGGTCGACGCCGTGTTGACAGAAGGAGCAGGGCTTCTTCTTGACACCGCGGCGAACATCGATCTTCGGTGCGCGCTTCGGCGGTTTGGGGTTATTAATACGTGGCATTAGAAGGGCTCCTCGTCAAAGGCGTAGGGACTGGGTTCGTTGTTGCGCGGGGTGGTCGATCCACTCGACGGGAAGTTCGACCCCTCCGCGCGGGGGGTGCGGGTAACGACGGCGGTCGCGAAGCGAAGCGACGGCGCGATCTCATCGGCGTTGATCTCAACTATCGAACGCTTGTCGCCGTTCTCCGTCTCCCAACTGCGCTGCTCCAAGCGACCGGTGACGAGCACGCGGGTCCCCTTGGTGAGCGAGTTTGCCGCGTTCTCGGCCATGGAGCCGTAACCGGCGACCTCGAAGTACGAGACGCGCTCTTCCCACTCCTGGGTCTGGCGGTTCTGCCAACGGCGATTCACTGCGATCGAGAGCCGAACGGCGGCCTGACCGCTGTTCAGGAACTTGAGTTCGGGGTCGCGGGTGATGTTTCCTACGACGGTGATGGTGTTATCGGGCATGGTCTCTCCTTAGATTCGCGTCCGGAACCTACGCCTGAGCCGTGACACGGCCCGACGGGGTGGTTCGCGCGTGGCGACGGAGGATCTTGAAGCGAAGCACTTCGTCCGAAAGGGTCAAGATGCGATCCAGCTCGTCGACGGTGGTCGACTCGCCGCTGAACTCGACCAGGACGTAGTAACCCTCCTTACGCTTGTTGATCTCGTACGCCAAGGGACGCTTGCCCCAACGGTCGATGTTGCCGGGCGTTCCGCCGTTACTTCGGATGGTCTCGAGCGCGCGGTCCAGAGCAATCTGAATGGCTTGCGCGTCGACGGTCGTGTCGAACACGATCATGGTTTCATAGGGCCTCATGGCCGATTTCCTTTCCCTCTGGTCTGGCTAGCCGGGCTCTGCGGAAAACAGAGCAGGGTTATTGGGTACTTCCCCACGCTTGTGGGAAAGCAAGTCTACCTTCTAGCGGTGGACTTCACCAAAGCGGGTATCCGTCGTATCTCGGCGTCCGTCGCCACGGGCGAGGTGAGATCGCCCGAGGAACTCGGGCCGTTTGGCACGTCGGTGCCCGCTATCACTAATTCGACAACTCTTCGGGGTTCGCGTACGCCTCACTTGGCCCCGGGAACTCCCCACTTCGTACGTCGCTGGCGAAGTGAGCCAACGCCTCAGTGATGACCGGACCGAGGTTGGCGTACTGGCGCACGAACTTGGCCGGCTTGCCTTTGCTGAGTCCGAGCAGATCGTGAAAAACGAGAACCTGACCGTCGGTGTCCGGTCCCGCGCCGATGCCAATGGTCGGAATGTCGAGCGCCTCGGTGACGCGACTCCCCACCACGCTGGGCACCCCTTCGATCACGACGGCGAAAACCCCTTCGTCTTGAAGAACTTTGGCGTCCAGTAGCAACTGCTGGGCCGCTTCGCGAGTCTTGGCCTGCACTCGAAAGCCACCAAAAGCGAGCACGCTCTGGGGCGTCAATCCGAGATGGCCCATGACCGGGATCTCGGCGTCGAGGATGGCGCGGACAACCTCGCGGCGAACGCGACCGCCTTCGAGCTTGACACTGTCCGCCCCACTACGAATAAGCGCGGCCGCGTTACGAACGCTGTCGGCGACGCTCAAGTGGTAACTCAGCCAGGGCATGTCGGCCACCACGTGAACGTCAGGCTTGGCCGCGGCGACCGCTTTTACGTGGTGACACATCTCATCGACGCTGACGTGCAGGGTGTCCTGGTGACCGAGCACCACGTTGGCGAGCGAGTCGCCCACCAGGATCACGTCGACCCCGGCCGCGCTAGCGAAACGCGCACCCGGCTCGTCGTAGGCCGTCACCATGACCAACGCGGTCGAACCCTCGCGTCGCTTGCGAGCGCGAATCGCGGGCGCCGAAAGCTTCACTCGCCGACTTCTTTGATGAAGCCAGCGCTGCGACGCGCTCGGTGACCTCCCGCGATCCACTTACGCACCAGGTGATGAAACGAACAGGCCACGCAGACCTCAACCGCGTAGCACTGCACGGGGTCCTCACGTCGTTCCAACTTGAGAAGCTCGGCCCGCGAGGTGGGGCACGTCCCGCCCGAAGGAAGGCGCGCGCCGAAGACGTAGGTGACCTCAACCAGTTCAGCGTCCGAGCAGACCGGACAGGTCTCACCCGTCTTGCGACCTATGTTGCGCGCGGCGCGCAGCAACTCGGGGTGAGCGTCACAGACGTCTTCGTGACGGAGGACGCCGGCCGCGAGTTTGGCCAGGAGAGCGTGGCGCACGAGACCGAACTCGACGACCGCCCCATCGGCAGTGCTCGTACGGAATCGCTTATCCATTACCGGCGACTCTACCGCCCTGTATTTGATTGAGGATGTAGCGACCGTCTCGTTCGTTATATCGAAGTGATATGATTAATCGCGTGTTAGACATTGCCATCCTGGGGCTGCTCATGGACCGAGATCACCACGGTTATGAGATTCGAACTCAACTGCGTGATCGACTCGGCGTGTGGGCCAATGTCTCCTTTGGCTCTATCTATCCCGCTTTGGCGCGTCTCGAACGACACGGTTACGTCGAAGCAGTGGCTCCCCTCACTCCTCGCTCCAGCGCGCTCTCGACGGGTTCGCTCTCGGGCGAGCGTGCGTCACTTCGTTCACTGAGAGCGACCTCAGGACTTGGGCGTCGCGGACGCAAGGTCTATCGCATCACCGATCGCGGTCGCCAAGAGTTCGTGGCGCTGTTGAGCGATCCCGCCACGCTTGATGACAGCAAGAACTTCTCTCTGCGCATGGCGCTCGCGAAGTACCTCACACCAAGTCTGCGCGTTCGACTGCTGGAGCGACGTCGCACCGACTTAGAAGAGCGACTGGCCGAAGTGAGAGCCGGCTCGCGCAACGAAGAACTCGACGACTACGCCCGCGGGGTCATGGACCACGCGGCCAAGGGTGTCGAACTGGATCTCGTGTGGATCGACGACTTGTTGTCCACCGAACGTAGTAATCAGCAAACCTTCGCGAATGAAGCGAAGTAGGAAAGGAATCTCGTGAAGAAAATTCGCGTAGCTATTGCGGGCGTCGGAAACTGCGCCAGTTCACTTGTTCAGGGCGTGACGTATTACAAGGACGCCAAAGACGGCGACCATGTACCGGGACTGATGCACGTCATGCTCGGTGACTATCACGTCAGCGATCTTGAGTTCGTCGCTGCTTTTGACGTGGACGCCTCCAAAGTGGGCAGCGACCTTGGCAAAGCCATCGAAGGCGGCCAGAACAACACCCTCAAGTTCGCCGACGTTCCCTCGCTCGGCGTGACCGTGATGCGCGGTCCCACCATGGACGGCCTCAACAAGTACTACCGCGCCGTAATCGAAGAGTCTCCTCTTGAGGCCGTGGACGTCGCTCAGGTGCTGCGCGACGTGGAGGCCGAGGTTCTCGTCTCCTACCTGCCCGTCGGATCCGAAGACGCCCAGCGCTACTACGCCCAGGCCGCCCTCGACGCGGGTGTCGCCTTCGTCAACGCCATCCCCGTGTTCATCGCCTCGGACCCGGTCTGGGCCAAAAAGTTCGCCGACGCCGGTGTGCCGATAATTGGTGACGATATCAAGAGCCAGGTCGGCGCCACCATCGTGCACCGCGTTCTGACCCGCCTCTTCGAAGACCGCGGCCTCACCCTCGACCACACGTACCAACTCAACGTGGGCGGCAACATGGACTTTAAGAACATGCTCGACCGTGAACGCTTGGAGTCCAAGAAGGTCTCCAAGACTCAGGCCGTGACCTCCCAGTTGGAGCTCAACGACATGGACCCCGACGACGTCCACATTGGACCGAGCGACCACGTGCCGTGGCTAAAGGACCGCAAGTGGGCCTACATCCGAATGGAAGGCCGTAACTTCGGCGACGCGCCACTCAATATTGAGCTCAAGCTCGAAGTGTGGGACTCACCCAACTCAGCCGGCGTGATCATCGATGCCGTTCGCTGCGCCAAGATCGCCCTCGATCGAGGCCTCGGCGGACCCCTGGTCGGGCCGTCGGCCTACTTCATGAAGTCACCCCCCGTTCAGTACCACGACGACGAGGCCTACGAACTCATTGAGGCCTTCGCCGCCGGGGGCGACACCCCCGAGTGGCACCCCTGGTCGAAGTAACTAGGGCCGCTGCTCCCACCACACCCGTAGCCGCGCCGCGGCCTCGTCGGGGCTGATCTCTCCTTCGTCGAGTCGTATCTCCATCAAGAAGTCGAGCGCCTCACCGACCGCGCGGCTGGGGGCGATGTCGAGCAGTTTCATTACCTCGACACCATCGAGCGCGGGCCGCAGACGGCTGAGGTCTTCCTGCTCGCGCAGGACGGCGATCCGCTCCACCAGCTCGTCCATGCGCGCCGCCAGATCGGCCGCCTTGCGAGCGTTGCGCGTCGTGCAGTCACAACGGGTCAACTCGTTTAACTCCTCCAAGAGCGCACCGGCGTCGCGTACGTAACGACGCACCGCCTTGTCGCTCCAACCCAACTTGTAGGTGTGGAAGCGCAAGTGAAGCTCCACCAGCGTTGACACGTCGTCGATCATCTCCTGGGAGTACTTCAACTCGGTCATCCGCTTGCGCGTCATCTTGGCGCCCACCACGTCGTGGAAGCGGAAGCTGACCCCGTCCTCGTCGAACGCGCGAGTGGCCGGCTTGCCTACGTCGTGAAAGAGTGCGGCCAGCCGCAACGCCAGCGAAGGCGACGTCTTGTCGACCACGGCCAAGGTGTGCTTGAGGACATCCTTGTGCTGGTGTACGGGGTCTTGCTCTAACTGCAGTTTGGGCAACTCCGGCAAGAAGTACTCGGCCAGGTGGGTGCGCACGATGAAGTCGAGTCCGATTGAGGGCCGTTCGGTGAGCAACAGGAGGTCCAACTCGCCGCGAATACGTTCAGCCGAGACCTTGGTGAGTTTCTCGGCCATCGCCGCGGCGGCCGCCTCGATCGAGGGGTCGATGGTCATGTCGAAACGAGCGGCGAAACGAGCGGCCCGCAACATCCTCAGAGGATCGTCGCTGAAGAGGATCTCGGGGTCGATCGGCGTGCGCAAGACTCGATCTTGGAGATCGTGGAAGCCGTTGTAGAAATCAAAGAGCGTCTGTACCCCTGGTGTCTCGGCGTTCAGGGCCACCACATCCAGGGCTAACGCGTTGATGGTGAAGTCGCGCCGCGAGAGATCGGCTTGCAGGGAGTCACCCCACTCGACGGCCGGTTTGCGAGAGTGATCGACGTAGGTCTCCGAGCGGAACGTGGTGACTTCCACTTTGATGTCGCCCTCGCGCAAGGTGCCGCCCAACGTCCCGAAGGCTCGGCCCTGGTGCCAGGTCGCGGTGCACAGGGGGTTCATCAATCGCTCAATATCGTCCGGTCGCGCGTCGGTGGTGAAGTCGATTTCGAAATCGTCCACTCTCTGATCGCCGAGCAGCGCGTCGCGCACGGACCCACCGACCGCGTAGAGCGAGAAGCCCGCGCGCGAGAACGCGTCACAGAGTGGACGCGACTGACGTGCGAGATCGTTGAGTCGGTCGTGGGCGTCGGTAAAGGAAGTCATTGCGATTGAAGGGTAGCGGCACCCCAAGTTTCAGCCCCACGAAGGTAGCCTGTAAATGCGATGAACCACCGATTTACGACCTGGTGGCGGGCGCTCAGCGTCGTACTCCTCAGCCTCGCAACGGTGACGTGGCCTTCGGCCGCGCAGGCCAGCCCGACGTCCACCTTCGTAGTTGTCCATCAAGACGCGGTGGCGGCCCTCTCCTCGCAAGGGACCGACCGTTTTTCCACCACGCTGCGTCTCGCGAACGCCTCTCGCGCCCACGTCAGCGTGACGCTCTACCCGGCCCTCATTACTCAAGGAGCGCTCGAAGCGATCGTGGACGGCGACGGCGCTTCCACTAAGCCCATGTCCACCACCGGGTTTGACCTCAACTGTGAGCGCTCCGACGAAGTCACGTTCAGCGTCACCCTTCACACCCACGGGTTAGCGTCGCCGCCTCGAACCTGCGACGGCGCGACCCCGGCCCTTCGCCTCATCTGTACGGTCTCGTGCGCGGGCGTGTATCCCCTTCGCTACCGCGTCAAGGTGAAGGGCAACACCACCGAAAAGTGGTCCCTGCTCGCCGTTCAAACATCCAGCGTCGCTCAGCCCCTCGACGTGTCTCTGGTGGAGACTCTCTCCCCCAAAGTTCTCGGCCACGCCAAGAGATCGCTCGCCGTCTTAAACACCATGGGACGCTTCGCGTCCTCGCCGCTCACCCTCGGCGCCGACTATCAGACGCTGGCGGATATCCAACTCGGCGGAACCAGCGACGCCGCGTGGGTCGCTGCGCTCTCCAAGGCGCTCGCCAGTCCCTTGCATCGTGGCGTCGACGCGCCGCCGCGCTCGACGGACTTCGGCGGGCTGGCGACACACCACCTCACGACCCAAATAGGTGAGCAACTCACCTTGTCCCAGGAGATCTTGACGGCGCTCACCGGTCGCTACGTTGACGAGCCGGTTCTCCTCAGTGGTCCCCAGTCCGCCGCCGGCCTCTTCGCCTTCGCTCGTCTCGGCATCGGCGACGTGGTCTTGCCCGAGAGCGACCTCACGGTGGCGCCCTCGTCCACCTTGAACTGGGGGGCGCCGTTCCATGTGGTGGGCGCCGGTTCGTTGACGGCACTCAGCGTGGACGGGCCGATCTCGTCTCTGGTCGGTGATGCCTCCATCGAGCCCGGCCGTCGCGCGGCCATGGCGCTCGCCGCGTTGGCCTTTTTGCACTTTGAGGCGCCCAACGCACCTTCCGCCCGAGAGGTCGTCATCGAGACCTCCGTCGACTCCTCGTCCAGCACCTTTCTCAACGACCTGCTGAGCGGATTTTCTAGCAATCCTTTTAGTCGCTTGTCTCCCCTTGCGCCGCTGTTCAACTCGTCGCTGATTGGCACCAACGGGGCACCCGTTGATCGTTCCATCAACGGACCTTCAGTCGCGTCGAGCTGGTCGTCACACAACGTCTCTTCACTGCTGGACCTGATCAGTGGCGTGACCTCCTACGACCAAGGCGTGAAGTCGGGCCACATCGCGACCGCCCTACACGTGGCGGTCGCCCAGTCAGAGGAGTTCGGAAGCCCCGATAAACGTCAAGGCGCCATAGACGCCGCCCAGAGTCTGCTCGATGACCAGCTCAGGCTCTTTTCGGTCGACGCCAGCGCCATCACGCTGGCCGGTACGGGGACGTCGCTGCCGATCACCATCATCTCGCACGCCCCGTACACCGTGGACGCAGTTCTGCACCTCGTCACCAACGGCATTACCTTTCCCAAAGGCAACGCCTTACCGATATCGATGACGTCGCCCACCCAGTCGATCCGGGTGCCGACAGCGAATCCCCACGGCAGTTCACTCACCCTGCAGGTCATCCTGACCACCCCGAACGACCAAGTGGTTTTAGCCCGCACCGCCATTCAGGTGCGCATCGCGGGCACCTCCGTGGTGGGCTATCTCTTAACATTCGCGTCATTGCTGGTGTTGGCGATCTGGTGGTGGCGCACCAATCGACGGCGCTCGCGCGGACGACACGCCCGATGAGCATCGCCTCGAGTCACTCGTCTCGCGTGGTCTCGATGGCCAGCGGAACGCTGGTCTCGCGAGTCACCGGGCTTTTCCGGGTTCTGGTCCTCGCGTGGGTCCTCGGCTTTACGCCCATCGCTGACGCCTTCAACCTCGCCAACACGGTCCCCAACATGCTCTTCGACTTGGTGCTCGGAGGCATCGCCACCGCGACCTTCATTCCCGTCTTCGTCGAACGACTCGCCCTCGATGGCGAACGGCGGGCGTGGAAGTCCATCTCGAACATCGTCACGGGTGCCGTCATCATCCTGGTGGCCGCGTCGGTGGCCTCGTGGTTCTTAGCGCCCTACATCATCGACGGCTTCACCTTCTTACAGCGGACGTCGTCGACCCACTCGGCCGCCGTTCTCGCTCAACAGAAACTCCTTGTCGTTCAGCAACGTCAGGTCGCCACCGATCTTCTGCGCTTCTTCGTGCCGCAGATCTTCTTCTACGGGGTCATCGGCGTCGCCACGGCGCTCCTTAACGTTCGCCATCGCTTCGGCGTCGCTACCTGGGTGCCGGTCGCCAACAACGTGGTGTGCATCGGCGTGCTCATGTGGTTCCACTTGGTCGACCCCAACCCCGTGCTCGGGGCGTTGAATGGATCGCACGACTTGCTCTGGCTCGGTCTCGGCACGACGGCCGGCGTCGCGGTGCAGTTCCTCTGTCTGGTGCCGTCGCTCCTGCGCAGCGAACTATGGCGACTCAGTTTTCGCTTTGACTACCGCGACCCGGCGGTTAGGACCGTCGGACGTCTCGGCGGTTGGACGCTCGGCGTGGTGCTCGCCAATCAGCTCTCGCTCTACGTCGTCTTGGCGTACGCTTTCGGCATCGGCGGCAACGGACCGGTGAGTGCCTATACCTACGGCTGGTCCTTCATGCAGATGCCCTACGCCGTCGTGGTCGTCTCCGTCTTAGGCGCCCTGACTCCTCAACTGGCGGGATTTTCTACGGCCGAAGACTTTGAAGGGCTCACCGAACGGCTCCGCTTTGGACTTCGTCAGTCCCTGGTTATCATCATCCCCTGCACGTTGGTGCTCATCGTCCTGGCCCAGCCCATCGTGGCGATCCTGCTTCATCACCTGAACGCCTCACACAAGTTGCCCGTGGGGACGGTGCTCGCCGTCCTGGCGGCGGGACTACCTGGTTTCACGGTCTTTCAACTCGCCGTGCGGGGACTCCAAGCCATGCAACGTGCCCGCGACGTTTTTTTGCTGTACGTGTTGGAGAACGCCCTCACCATCGCGCTCTGTGTTGCGCTCGGTCGCCACTCCCTCGCCGGTCTCACGGCGAGCGTGTCGCTCGGCTATACCGTCACCGCGGTCGCGGCCCTCATCGTGTTGGCCCGTCACCACGTCAATATCATCACCGGGGTCTGGAGCGTCCACGTGCGCCGCAGTTTGTGGGCCTCGCTGATCGCAGCCGCCGTCATGGCGGCGGTCTACGCCGTTCCCTCGTGGACTCGGGGACTCGGATTGGTCTCGCGCTTCGCGGGAGCCGTCGTGGTCGGTGTGTTGGCCTACGGCGTCGTGGTGGTCCTGTTACGGCGTCACATTAGACGAGCCGCATTCAAAGGTGTAAGGCTGGACTGATGGCCCGAATCCGAGTAGTTACCGACAGCGCGAGTGACCTGCCAGAGGAGTACGCCCAACGATTAGACATCGACGTAGTGTCCTTGTCGATTCGCTTTGGCGATGAAGAGTTCACCGACCGGGTCGACCTCACGCCGGACGCCTTCTGGGCTAAATGCAAAATCTCTAAGACGCTGCCCGAAACGTCGGCGCCCTCGGCCGGTGCTTTTCAGTCCGCCTACGAGCGGGCCAAGGCGGATGGCTGCGACGGCGTGATTGTTCTCACCCTGTCGTCGATGCTCTCGGCGAGCAACCAAGCCGCCGCTCTCGCCGCCGAAGCGGTCAGGAGCCAGATCGATGTTCGCGTCGTCGATACGTTGAACGTGTCGATGGGCCAGGGACTGATCGCCATTGAAGTCGCGGAGTTGGCCGCGACCGGCGCGAGTCTCGACGAGTTGGTCGCGCGCGCGCAGGCCGTGATGGCGAAGGCCGGCGTGGTGGCGGCGATCGATACCCTCGAACACCTCATTAAGGGCGGGCGCATCGGCGGGGCGAAGGCCCTTCTCGGCCAGGTGCTGTCGATTAAGCCGCTCGTTGAACTCAAGGGTGGGGTGGTCGCCGAAGCCGGACGCCAACGCACGCGGGCGAAGGCGCTCGCCGCCGTGGCCAACGTGGCCAAGTCCCACGCCCCTCTTCGTCGTTTGGCTCTGATTCATGGGGCGTGTAGCGCCGCGGACGTCGCCACGCTGGAGTCACTGATTAAAGACGTCCCGGTGGAGTTCCCCGTCATCGTGACCGACATTGGACCGGTGGTGGGCACGCACGGCGGTCCGGGGATTATCGGGTTCACCTGGATCAGCGAGTGACGACGTCCACTATGTTCATATCGTGACTGACGCCAGCGAACCGCGCGATCCCGACCTCGTTGACAAGCTCTTAGGGTTCATCGATCACTGGCTCGACGTGGTGCACGACCGCGTACTGCGCCCGATTATTCTGGCGGCCCGGGTAGCGGCGTACGGTCTGATTATCGTGCTGGTTGCACTGGTCTTTGTCGTGGTGCTGGTGGTTGGCTTCATTCGATTGCTAGACGTTTACGCCTTTCAGGGCCGAGTGTGGATCAGTTACCTGGCGGTGGGAGGCCTGTCCTTCATCGCCGGACTGGTTATTTGGCGTCGCCGCCGCCCTCTTAACTTAAGGAAGTAATGACCGAGCACACTCGGGTCCTCGTGATCGGATCGGGTCCGGCCGGACTGACGGCCGCCATCTACTCGGCGCGCGCCCAACTCAAACCCATCGTCATCGAAGGCGAACCCTCCTCCACCACCGACCAACCGGGCGGTCAGTTGATGCTCACCACGGACGTGGAGAACTTCCCGGGCTTCCCCGAAGCCATCAGCGGGCCGGACCTCATGATGCGCATGCGCGAACAGGCCATGCGTTTCGGCGCAGACCTGCGCGTCGAAAAAGTGCACAAGCTCGACACCACCGTGCGACCCTTTCGCGCGTGGCTGAGCGGCGACGTGGAACCGAGCATCACGGCGGACGCCGTCATCTTGGCGACGGGCGCGCGCTCGCTCATGCTCAACGTGCCCGGCGAGGAAAAGTACTTGAGCCACGGCCTCTCGACGTGTGCCACCTGTGACGGTTTCTTCTTTCGAGGTCAGGACATTGCGGTCATCGGCGGGGGTGACTCGGCCCTGGAAGAGGCCCTCTTTCTCACCCGCTTCGCCAACACCGTCACGGTCATTCACCGGCGCGACAAACTACGCGCTTCTAAAATCATGCGAGACCGCGCCTTCGCTCACGAGAAGATCCGCTTCGAGTGGAATACCCAGGTAACCGAGGTCTTCGGTGACGATAAGGTCATGGGCCTCAAGGTCCGCGACACGGTCACCGGTGAAGAACGAGTGCAGCTGGTTACTGGCGTCTTCGTGGCGATCGGCCACGTTCCCAACACCACTCTGGTGACCGGACAGGTCGATCTCCACGAAAACGGCTACGTAAGAACCGGGCTCGGTTCCTACACCAACATCGACGGGCTCTTTGCGGCGGGTGACGTGCAGGACGATATTTACCGCCAAGCCGTCACTTCAGCGGGCTCCGGTTGTATCGCCGCCATTGACGCTGAGCGCTGGCTGGAAGCGCAGGGAATGTGAGTCGCAGTCGCTAAGGTGGGTGGCCGACGCCGCCGCCGGCGTTCTAGGAGGTAGTTATGAGCGCCAACATCACGACCCTGACTGACGCGACCTTTGATGAGGTCATTGGGGCGTCCGAGAAGCCCATTCTGGTTGACTTTTGGGCCGAGTGGTGCGGCCCGTGCAAGATGATCGCGCCGATCCTCGAAGAGTTCGCTCTGGAGCAGTCCGATAAGTTCACCATCGGCAAACTCGACGTGGACACGAACGTGGCGACCGCCACGAAGTTCTCGGTCATGAGTATCCCCACGCTGTTGCTCTTTAAAGACGGCGAAGTGATTGCGCGACTCGTGGGCGCCAAGCCCAAGGGTGCGCTGTTACAAGAGATCACCTCGAACCTGTAGTTCACCTGAGCTTCGAACCCCTGCGCCCCGGCGACACGGGACCACGTGTGCGCGAACTGAATGAGCGGTTGTCGGCGCTCGCCTTCATTCCGGCGTTGGAGCACGACGACACCTACGACGGTGAAACTGTCGCCTACGTGGAAGCGTTTCAGCGCTCGCGCGGACTCCCCCTTACCGGCGTGGTGGACGCCACCACCTGGGAACGCCTGGGAGAGGCACGCTGGAAACTGGGCCAACGACTGCTCTACGACACCCGCCCGGCGCTGCGCGGTGACGACGTGGCCGAGGTCCAGGTTCGCCTGGCCCAACTCGGCTTCAATCCCGGACGCATCGATGGCATCTTCGGCTTGGTGACGGCCCTGGCGCTGGCGGAGTTCCAGCGCAACTGCGCGCTCGAGGCGAGCGGGACGGTGACGAAAGAGACTCTTCAGGCTCTACAACGCGTGCGAGCCACGAACTCGACCCGAAGCCTGGTCATGGACGCGCGCGACGTGGCGGGCTTCGACCCCGCGATCGGTGGCTCGGTGCTGCTCTGCGGTGACGGTCTACTCGTGCGCGCGCTCGCCGAACGATTTGCTGACAGCGAACTGGTGCAGGCCTTGGTCGACTCCCCGCAGGAAGCGGCGGCCCAGACCGCCAACGCTCAAGGCGCCGCGCTGGTCCTCTCGTTTCAAACCCTCGAGCACGTTGAGGGTATCCACCTGCACTACTGGGCCAGTTATCGTTCCCACTCCCACCGCGGAGAGCTGGTAGCCAGCTCGCTCGCCTCCGACCTCGCGCGTCTGCCTGATGTCCCGCGAGTGGAGGTAACGGGAATGGCCCTTCCCATACTGCGTGAAACCAGGATGACTACGGTCCACACTGAGCACGACAACATCTCTGAGCAGGTACTTCACCAAGCCATCACCGCATTCGAGGGTGTGGTGGGCCAAGTTATCCACAGAACCGCCTAGTAATGGGACTCCAAAACCGGTTGTTTGGAAGGTAAAAACCCGAGAATTAGGCCATATTTGAAGTAACCCACAACTTCATCCACAACTTGGGGAAAACTTCAACAAGAGGGTTAGGTTTAAGGTTGAAGGTTACTTAGGCTTCGCAATGGCGCTGTAGAGCCGCTCGAGGTCATCTAGGTCCGCAAAGTCAATGATTATGCGGCCGTTGCGGCCTTTTAGGTCGACGTGCACTCGTGTATCGAGGTAACTCTCCAAGAGCTCCTCAAGCTCCGCCACGCTGGCGTCAGGAACAGGTCGCAGCCGGGGAGCTCCTTCGGGGGCCTTCACCGCCGCCTCGGGTGGATGAATGGGTTTCGGTTCTAGGTGAAGCTTGACGGCCTCCTCCGTCGCGCGGACGGACAGTTCGTTCTTGATTACTCGAGCAACCAGGGTGGACTGGGCGTTGGGATCGTTGACCGCCAGCAGCGCACGGGCGTGGCCGGCCGTAATCTGACCCGACGCCAGCGCGCTTTGGGCCGTATCGCCCAGTTGCAGGAGTCGTAACGTATTCGTAACATAAGCACGACTCTTGCCCACTCTCTGGGCTACTTGATCGTGGGTTAAGTCGAACTCGTCCACCAACTGCTGATAAGCGGCCGCCTCTTCTAGAGCGTGGAGGTCAACTCGGTGCAGGTTTTCTACGACGGCCTGTTCCAGCGACAGTCGATCATTGACGTCGTCCTGCAGGAGAACCGGAACTACCTCAAGACCAGCAATGGTGGCGGCACGCCACCGCCGCTCACCGGCGATGAGTTCGTACTTGTCGGGCTCCCCTTCGACGGGCCGGACGATGATGGGCTGGAGAACTCCGAGCTCCTGAAGCGAAGCGGCCAAGGTCTTGAGACTGTCGTCGTTGAAGGTTTTGCGCGGCTGAAACTGATTGGGTCGAATGGACCCCACCGGAACCATGCGAAGGGGGCTGGAGGCGACTGTCTCCGACGGAGCCTCGGTGGTGGATGCATTGTCGGGAATTAGGGCCCCCAGCCCTTTCCCTAATCCTGGTTTTCTAGCCATTCATGATCTCCTCTGCTAGCGCTTTGTACGCCATGGCGCCTTTGGACGTTGGATCGAACACCGTGATGGGTTGGCCAAAAGATGGAGCCTCCGCCAGCCGCACGGTTCGCGGAATTACAGTACGACAGAGTTCCGCCTCAAAGTGCTTCTTGACTTCCTTTGCGACGTCGATCGAGAGCGTGTTGCGTGAGTCGTACATGGTGAGGACGACCTTGGTAATGCGTAGCGTGGGGTTGAGATTCTTCTGAACCAGGTCGACGATCCGTTGAAGCTGGGTGAGACCTTCCAGTGCATAAAACTCAGTCTGAACGGGCACCATGATCTCGGTGGCCGCCGCGAAAGCGTTGATTGTGATAAGTCCGAGCGACGGGGGACAGTCGATAAAGATGTAGTCAAACTCCCCCTCTACCGACGTGAGAGCCCTTTTGAGGCGAAGTTCTCGAGAGATGACCGACGTCAACTCCTGTTCGACTCCCGCCAGATCCAAGGTGGCAGGGGCCACAAAAAGGTTGTTGAAGCCGGTCGGCTCCACGATATCGATCATGGGAACGTCGTTCAGCAACACGTCGTAGACGGACCGCTCAAACTGTCGCCCATCGACCCCCAAACCCGTAGTGGCGTTCCCCTGGGGGTCCAAATCAACGACTAGGACTCGTCGTCCCCGCTCGGCGAGCGCTGCGCCTAGGGAAGTCGTTGTTGTCGTCTTACCAACGCCCCCTTTTTGGTTGGCTACAGCAAAAATCCTCATCGTGCTGGCGTCCGCCATGAGCCTCTTTCCGACCGTGGGTATTTACCGACACTCCATCGAACCACTGCCATTCAACTCGGTTTTCGGCGATTCGTCAAGTACCAATGTTTCACGTGAAACATTACCTGGGAATACGCCTCTTATGTTTCACGTGAAACACTCGAGTCTCCAAATGGCTTGAATCAAAGGTGTTTCACGTGAAACATTCCGAGCACGCGACCACTCTTGGATCGCTATGTTTCACGTGAAACATCAAAACAAGGGCTTCTTCTTCGGTGTGCCGATGGGTCGGGGGAACTGTTTATCCGTTGGTCGAACTTTCACTAGAACCTCGTATCCGGCCCCGTACCTGGAACGGCCCTGGGCCCTAAGTCCGAGGATTCCCAGGCCCGAAGGGTTCCACCGATTTTCCGTACGATCACTGGGCGGCTCTGACACGATCAGCACTCCCCCCACCTCCAAAAACCGAACCGCGCACTCCGCGGTCACCGCGGGAGGACCGAAGGATCGCGCCGTGACCAGGTCAAACTTGCCATCTAACTCAGGCCAACGAGCGGCTTCCTCGGCTCGAGCAGTGATGACTTCGCAGTTTTGCGGGGCTCCGGGCCACGCCAGAGATTCACTGAGGAACTTACTTCTCTTAATCATGGAGTCCAGGAAGACCCCCGAGCACTTCCAGCGTTCGACCAACACGAGCCCGGGGAGCCCTCCCCCGCTCCCCAGATCAAGCAGGCGAGCTGGGGGAGTCTCACGTAACGCTTCCCAACACTTTGCGAAACCCTCGGCGTGGACGATTTGTGGTTCAATGGGTTGAGGCCCTAAAAAGCCTCGCGCCCTCGATTGCTCGAGGGCGCGGGACAACCATTCACTAGTCACGGTGCAATTATGCCGGAGAAACCACCACGAAGCGGCGAGGGTCCTCTCCCTCGGATCGAGTAGCTACTCCGTCCTTTTCTGAAAGGGCGTCGTGCACGGCCTTACGGTCAGCGGCCGACATGGGCTCTAAAGCTCGCTCTTCACCCGTTTCAATGACCTCTTGAGCCACCTGTTGGGCGAAACGCCCCAGAGCAGCCACGCGTCGCTCGCGATACTGAGCGACATCCACCAAAATGCGATCAGTTCGGCTTGGACTCTTGGACTGCACTACCGTTCGGGTCACTTCTTGCAGAGCTTGAAGGGTCGTGCCCCGTGGTCCCACCAAAATGCCGAGCTCAGTTGGTGGGTTCGCGTTAACCGACAACTCCACGGTCTCCTCATCCAACTCCTTAATTGAAACTTCAGCCTTAATGTCCATCGACGAGAGGAGCCCTACGAGGAACTCCTTCGCGATAGCGCCTTGCTCGGCGAGCGAAATACCCTCGGCCATACTGTCCTCCTTTAGTGGAACCTTCTTCGACTTCTCAACTCGTGGAGCGCTGGGGCGAGGGGCGGGTTTAGCACCCTCTCGACGACCTTCGCGCTCGGGTTTCTTCTCGCTGGGGGTTCTCTCCTTACGGGCGCCCGTTCGGGGGCGGTCGTTTCGTTCACCCGAACGACGAGAACGCTTGGGTCGCGGTCCGCTCGGGCGAACCCGGGCTCGAACGCGAGCTTCGCCCCGTACGCGGCCGAACAGCCCCGCTTTGGGTTCTTCCAATACTTCGACTTCCGCGTCGTCACGGTGAACTCCTAGGTGCGCCAAGGCACGGTCCATTGCTTCGTCGACGGTCTTACCGGTGGTCTCTACCCATTCCATGGGTTAACGCGCCTTTCTCTTACGCTTCGCCTTCGACCGAGGCTGGCTCTGCGGCTTCGGTGTTGGTCGGCTTTGATTCCTCGATCGGTTGTTGTTGGTGTTCGCCTTGGGCGTGGGCTTGGGTGCCGGCTTCGATGGTGGCGGTTTGATGGCTGGTCGCTCGACTACTTCGCTCTCACCCTCGATCGGCGCGGTCGCCGCCAAAGCCGCTCCGCCCTTATTAGGATTGGAGACACCCGTGCGGAACATGATGTCCTGAGTAATTATGCGGATGCCTGTTGAAATAATCATGTACAACACCACGGCCGCGGGGATGACCATATAGAAGTAAGCGAAAATCACGGGCAGCACCCGCTGCATCATGAGCTGTTGACTTTGGAGCGGTTGACCTCGTTTGCGAGTCAAGTTGTTCATCTGGGCCATCTGCAAGTACTGAAGCCCAACGGCCACCGCGGCGAAACCAAAGAACGGAAGGGCACCCACCCAGCCGCCGTGCACGCTGATGGGGAAGGGTCGAAGGCTCAAGTCCATGCCCCACACGTTGATGTGGCCGCCCGAGGCCACCAAGTTGTCGTACATCTTGGTGTGGTGGGGGATATAGCGCGGATGCGAGGTAATCACCCCGAGTTTGTTGGTGGTGGTGAAGGCTAAACCTTTAATGGTGCTGTAGAGAATGAAGAGGAACGGCATCTGGATCAGCATGGGCAAACAGCCGCCGATCGGGTTGACGCCCTCTTCCTTGTACAGCTTCATCATCTCTTCGTTGAGTTGTTGGCGATTTTCCGGACCCTTGTACTTCACTTGAAGCTTCTTGATCTCGGGTTGAAGCTTCTGCATAGCCATCATCGAACGAGTGCTCTTGACCGTGAAGGGGGTCAAGATGCCCATGATGATCACGGTCAACAAGGCAATGGCGATGGCGTAGTTGGGAACGATGTGGTCGTAAATGAAAGCCAACATCCACCCGATCAGGTGAAAGATGGGCTGGAAGACGCCGCCGACGAAGTGGCTTATTGCGTGCATGACCGGGGACTCCTAGGTAGTGGGGACTCGGGAACGAGATCGATGCCGTGGGGGCCGAAGGGGCGACAACGCAGAAGCCGGCGAACGGTCAGCCAGGATCCACGAAGGGCGCCGTGCACCTCCAGCGCTTCGACGGCGTAACTCGAGCACGAGGGGTAGAAGCGACAAGGAGAGAGGCGACCGGCAAAAAGTTGCTGGTAGCCGCGAACGAGGGTGGTCAAAGCCCGAACGGGCAGAGATCTAGGGGCGGGCTCGTTCAAGGGCTTTTCTGAGGTGAGTATGTAGTTCGTCATAAGAGAGGTTTCCTGTCTCAAAACCACACCTGATCAGGTATATACCAGGCTTTGGTTGAGGGTTAAGGTCATCAAGCAGTGCCCTAAGTCGACGGCGTATCCGATTCCGAACCACCGCATTGCCCACTTTCCGACTGATCGCGTAGGCCACATCCACCGACGAACTTTCAGATGGCCCCTCTACGAAACTGATTCGCAGTGGCCCACTCTGACCTCGTCCCGTGGGTGTCGCGAAAAGCGCGAACTGCCGGCGGGTGCGGACCCGGCCGGGCACCCTAACTAGACCGTCAATTGGTGACGGCCCTTGTTGCGACGAGCCTTCAGGACGGCGCGACCGGCACGGGTGCGCATACGGGCGCGAAATCCGTGGGTTTTAGCCCGTTTCCTCTGGTTTGGCTGGTAAGTACGCTTCACGAAAACCTCTTCTCAAAATATGCTCTGCGCTTCGCGGTACCCCCTGGGGGTCGCTGGCGCGCTACAGCGTGCAATCTTACCCCAGGAAGTCACGAGCCCCGGCGGGCGAGAAGATTTGGGTGTAACGTGTCTCTCCCTGTCAGAGAATCAAGGGTTTTGCGTGAGAGCCGCTTGTGGATAATGTCAGAAGTGATCTGTGGAGGACGACAGTGCAGAGCGGTGAAGAAATATGGATGGCCCTTCGAGACTCCTTACGCGGCAACGCTTCTGAGGCAGTGTGGGCGGCGGGACTAAGCACACTTCGCCTTGTGGATTACCACGACAATCAACTTACGATCTCTGCGCCCAATCAGATCCAACTGTTGCGCGTTCAACAGCGCTACTTGCCCTTCATTACCGAACAAGCACAGAAGCTGGTCGGTAGTCCCGTGCAAATTTCTCTCACCGTCACTGACACCGCGAACGCACCACTCAACGACTCGGTGACTGAAGAGGCTGTCGTGACCGTACCGACCGTCACCTTTGCGTCAAGCGTCGACCAACCCGCTCGCCTCGACCCCCGGATGACGTTCGACTCCTTCGTGCCCGGCCCCTCCAACCGTCTCGCCTTCGCGGCCGCCCAGTCCGTCGCCGAAACTCCCGGTCGGGCCTATAACCCCCTGATGATCTACGGGAATTCTGGCCTCGGTAAGACCCACCTACTGCACGCCATCGGGAACTACGTCCAAGAGAACTACCGGGGACGGAAGGTCCTCTACGTCTCCACCGAAACGTTCTTAAACGACTTCATCCGCGCCATACAAACTCGCACGCAACTCTCGTTGCACGAGCGTTACCGAGAGAACGACGTGTTGCTCATTGACGATATTCAGTTCATGGAGACGCGTGGCGAGACGTTTCACGAAGAGATCTTTCACACCTACAACGCGTTGCACGGTGAAGGCAAGCAGATTGTCTTAACGTCGGACCGATCACCCCGCGACCTCGCCGGACTACAAGACCGTTTCCGTAGTCGTCTGCTGCAAGGACTCGTCACCGAGATCGATCAACCCGACTTAGAGACGCGTATCGCTATCTTGCGCTCGAAGTCGGAGCGTGAAGGCATCGCCCTACCCGACGACGTGGCGGAGTGGATTGCCCAACGAGTGCGCGACAACATTCGCGAGCTCGAAGGCTCGATCACGATGCTGCGGGCTTTCGCCAACTTGCGCCAAGAGCCCATCACATTGGAACTAGCCAAAGCCCACCTGACCAACCTCGGTCAAGAGCAGGTGATATTGAAACCGGAAACCATCCTCTCGGTGGTTGCTGACTTCTACGGCCTCTCGGTTGAGGAGGTCCGAGGATCCAAGAGGTTGCGCCCGTTGGTCCACGCTCGACACGTGGCAATGTACCTGATTCGCGACCTTTTAAATAATTATTCCTATCCGATGATCGCCCGTATTTTCGATGGACGAAATCACACCACGGTTATCAGTGGTGTCGAAAAGATCAAGGAGCAGTTGACGTCAAATCCCGAGATGCTGTCGCAGATCAACCAGTTAAAACGGCGACTCCAAGGAGAAAACTAGACGCATGCGATGTGTGCAACATTGGGATGAGCCTGTTGATTAGGAGTTGAAAACCACCCAGTACCGCACATCATGATCTAGTTGAACCGTGAGGGTTGAAGGAGTTAGTCACACGACTGTGGTAAGTCTGCAACCTTCAAAACGACGATTCACCAGGGTTGTTCTAACACCATCGAGTTACCCACACCACTACTACTACTAAGACATCTTTATATTGAAATCCACACCGTATCCTCGTAGTAGGGAAAGGTAGTCCTATGAAGTTCAAATCAGAGCGCGACATACTCGTCGAGGCGTTAACCGCCGCGAGTCGGGTGGCGGCTACTCGACTGATCGGAGCGTCTTCTGGCGTCCTTTTGACCCTGAGCGGCAACCAACTGGTGGTTACCGGCACCGATCTGGACATCACCGCGCGCACGACGGTCGACGTGATCGGCATCGAAGACGGCTCCACCGTGGTGCCGGCCCGTCTCATCGTGGACGCGGTGCGCTCCCTCGAGGCGGGCGCGGTGACCGTAAGCAGCGGTGAGGACAACGTAGAGATCTCCCTCGGACGCGCCAAGTTCTCACTAAGAACTTTCCCGGTGAGCGACTACCCGAAGCTGCCCCCGGTGAGCGGCCCCGTCACCTCCATCGCCGCCCTTGATCTCATTCAAGGGCTCAACCAGGTCGTGCGGGCCGCCGCCAGTGACGACGCTCGACCGCTTCTTACCGGCGTACTCTTCACCACCGAGAACGGCACACTTCGCCTCTTCGCTACTGACTCCTACCGCCTTGCGGTGCGCGACGTCCCGGGCGTGAAGGGTATTAGCGAGAGCGAAGACCTTCTTGTTCCGGCTCGGGCCCTTCAAGAGCTTCAGCGAGCCGCCTCGACGCTGACGGCGGACGCAGAAATCGGGGTGACCCTCAGTGACGCAGAGATCTGCTTCATGGTGGGTAGTACGAGCATTGCCTCGCGACTCATCGACGGAAACTACCCCTCGGTGCTCCAACTCATCCCCGCCACCTTTCCCAACCAGTTACGCATTGCCAAGGACACCCTGTTGACCTCTCTCAAACGCGCGAAGTTGTTGGCTAAAGACTCGACCTCGTCCGTTCGCCTGACTATGAGAGAACGGAATCTCGAGATTCGCACCCAGAGCCACGACGCCGGCGACGTCGAGGACAACGTCGACGCCGACTACAACGGCGACGAGATGACCATTGCCTTTAATCCCGGCTTTCTCATTGACGGCATCGAAGCCGTCATCGGTGATGAAGTAGTGCTTGAGATGTCGGACTCGGTGCGCGCGGCCATGGTGCACGGCGTGGAAGATGAGCGATTTCGGTACCTGCTCATGCCCGTTCGAGTGCAGTAGCCGGCGGTTCCCTCGTGGGGCTCCACGAACTCGCCCTTCGCGACTTTCGACTATTCAAAGAATTCTCCTTCGAACCTGACCCGGACGCGGTCACTGTCTTCCTTTCACCAAACGGCACGGGTAAGACATCGGTCCTCGAAGCGGTCTACGCGCTGGCAACCGCCTCGTCGTTTCGAACGAGCGCCGCCAGCGACATGATTCGCAACGGCGAAGACACCGCTGAGGTGCACGGCGTGCTCTTCCAGCGAGAGCGTCGAGTCCAAATCGACGTGACGTTGACAAGGGGGGTTCGCAACACCACGAAGCGAATGTTGGTCAACGGTCAGCGTCCGCGCTCGCGCGCCGACGTCTCCGAAGTTATGCCTCTCACCGTCTTCACGCCCGAGGGCGTCGACGTGGTGCGCGGCAGCCCCGAGCACCGCCGCAACTACCTGACCAATCTTTTGACCGACGTGGAACCACTCACCGGGGACGTCATCGAGCGATTCGCTCGCGTGCTGAGCCAACGCAACGCGCAACTGCGCTCGCTCGAGGGCAACAGGCCTTCGACGACGCAGCGAGCCGAGTTGGATCTGTGGACCATGGAGTTTTGCGAGGCGAGCGACGAACTGCTCCGGCACCGCATCGCCTTAGTCGAGTCACTCGGTCCTTTGGTGGCGCGTTACTACCGAGCCCTCGCCGACGACGAGAGCACCATTGGTCTCACCTACGAAAAGTCATGGTCGGGGTCCTTAAACGAGGCTTTGCAGCGTGCCGGCGACGACGATCGTTATCGGGGCTACACCACGGTCGGCCCCCATCGAGACGACCTTGAACTCTCACTCGAGGGTCGAGACGCTCGACGCCAAGCCTCGCAGGGGGAGCAGCGCTCTTTGGCGCTTGCCCTTCGACTGGCGGGGCACGAGCTGGTTCAACAGCGCCGGGGGGTCGACCCGCTGCTTCTCTTGGATGACGTCTTCAGCGAGTTGGATCCGCATCGGAGCCATCGACTTCTTGGCTTGCTGCCCGTGGGACAGACCCTCGTCACGACCGCCTCGCCGCTTCCCGGCGCTCTGACCCCGGCCGCAGTGATCGATCTCTCCCGAGAAATGTCGTGACCTGTCGTGACGACCAACCGACCGAACTGTCGGCTCTGCTGGACACTCTCGCGGGTCGCCTGCGGCGGGTCGACCTGCGGCTGATTGATCGCGCGCGGCAACTATGGCCGACCGTAGTGGGAGGCCCGCTCGGCGAGCACTGTCGAGTAGAGCTGATCAAAGATGGGGTACTTATCGTGAGCGTCCCGTCGGGTGCATTTGCGCAGCAAATCGTGGCCAAAAGTCCGACGATTTTGCGGGGGTTTTCGTCGCTCGGAAAGGGCGCTCCGACGAGTCTGCGAACCGTGCTCCGCTAGGCGAAAAAACCTTGTCGAATCAGGCGTAAAGAGCGCTGTTTTGGGTTAAAAGTAACAGCCCGTCGGGTAGGATGGAGGAGTCATTTTGATGACGTTGCGGGCGTAGAAAATGCCCCCCAAATTCTGCAGGGAAAGGACTCTTTAGTGGCCGATAAGACCAAGGGATCGGCCGACTATGGCGCTGGCGATATCACAGTTCTCGAAGGACTGGAGCCGGTCAGAGTTCGTCCCGGAATGTACATCGGTTCGACCGGTCCGGCCGGCCTTCACCACCTGATTTGGGAGGTAGTGGACAACTCGGTTGACGAAGCAATGGCGGGTTACGGGACGAGGATCGACGTGACCCTGCTGGCCGACGGAAGTTGTCGAGTCGTCGACGAAGGCCGAGGCATCCCGGTGGAAGAGCACCCCCAGTACAAGGGGAAGTCGGCTGCTGAGGTCGCCCTCACCATGCTCCACGCGGGAGGCAAGTTCGGCGGCGCGGGCTACAAAGTCTCCGGTGGCCTCCACGGGGTCGGAGTGTCGGTGGTGAACGCCCTCTCCACCAAGTTGCTGCTGGAGGTCGATCGCAACGGCAAGCACTACGAGTTGCTCTTTAAGGACGGGGGCAAGCCGCAAGGCAAACTGAAGGAGACCGGCCCCGCTCCGCGCGGACGCACGGGGACGACGATTACCTTCACCCCGGACCCGACGATCTTCGAGGACGTGGAGTTTCGCGCCCAGACCGTGGTCGAACGTCTGCAGATCAAGGCGTTTTTGAATCGCGGACTCGAGATTCGATTTGTGGACGAGCGACCCGGGCACCAAGCGAAGGAGATCTTCAAGTACAACGGCGGCATTGCCGACTACGTGCGCCACCTCAACAACACCAAAGAGTCGCTTTTTCGCAAGGTGGGCTTCTACGAGCAGTCCGAAGAGGATCAGCAGGTGGAGGTCGCGTTCCAGTGGAACACGGGCTACTACGAAAATATCTACTCCTTCGCTAACGGGATCTCGACCATTGAAGGCGGGATGCACGAAGAAGGTTTTCGCAAAGCCATCACCAACGTGATCAATCGCTACGCCCGAAAGCGCAATCTCTTGAAGGAGAAAGAAGAGAACCTGAAGGGTGAGGACATCCGCGAGGGGTTGACGGCCATCGTCTCGGTGTTGCTGCGCGAGCCCCAGTTCGAGGGCCAGACCAAAGGCAAACTCGGCAACGTCTCTATTCGCTCGCTGGTCGAGCGCGCTACCAACGAGAGGTTGGCCGACTGGCTCGAGGAGAATCCGCGCGAGGGCGGACAGATCGTGGCGAAAGCAATCCAAGCCTCCCGGGCCCGCATGGCGGCCCAGGGCGCGCGCGACCTCACGCGTCGAAAGAGCGCACTCGATGGTGCGGGCCTTCCCGGCAAACTGGTGGACTGCTCGTCCAACGAGCCGCGCGAGTGCGAACTGTTTATCGTCGAAGGGAACTCGGCCGGCGGCTCGGCCAAGGACGCCCGAGACCCGAGGAACCAGGCCATCCTGCCCATCCGCGGCAAGATCCTCAACGTCGAAAAGGCACGCTCGGACAAAATCCTAAAGAACACGGAGATCCAGGCGCTGGTGTCGGCCATCGGGGCCGGCGTCGAAGGCGATTTCGACCTCTCAAAGATCCGCTACGACAAGATCATTTTGTTGGCCGACGCCGACGTCGACGGTAGCCATATCCGAACGCTGTTGCTCACCTTCTTTTTCCGCCAGATGACCGAGTTGGTGAACAACGGCCACGTCTACGTCGCCCAGCCGCCTCTTTACTCGACGTTGGTCGGCAAGGAGAAGGTCTACCTTCGTGACGACGCGGCCAAGGCCATCTTCTTGGAAGAACACCCGGAGCACAAAAACGACTTCCAGCGTTTGAAGGGCCTCGGCGAGATGGACTTCGACGAACTGCGTGACACCACTATGGACGCCACCAAGCGCGCCCTCTTACAGATCACGGTCGAACAGGCGGCTCTAGCCGACGAGGTCTGCTCCATTCTGATGGGCGACGATGTTCCCCAACGCCGACACTTCATTCAGACGAACGCTAAAGACGTTCGCTTCTTAGACATCTAGTAGTAGAGGAATATGGCACCAAGAAAAAGCGGCTCTGACGGGACACCACCACCGAGCGAGGACGCGGTGATCGGGTACATCGAGCCGATTGAGATCAACCTCGAGATGGAGCGCTCCTTCCTCGAGTACTCCATGTCCGTGATTGTCTCTCGCGCACTGCCCGACGTGCGCGACGGCCTGAAGCCGGTGCACCGTCGCATCCTCTACTCGATGTTCGACCAGGGGCTTCGACCGGACCGTCCCTTCGCCAAGTGCGCGAAGGTCGTCGGTGACGTCATGGGTACGTATCACCCTCACGGTGACAGTGCGATCTACGACGCCATGGTCCGCATGGTGGTGGACTTCTCGATGCGCCACCCGCTCATCAGCGGTCACGGCAACTTCGGCGGTACCGGGCCCGACGAAGGCGCCGCGGCGATGCGCTACACCGAGTGTCGACTGGCACCCTTGGCCCTCGAGATGCTCGACTCCATCGACGAAGAGACTGTCGATTTCGAGGCGAACTACGACAACTCGACCCAGCAGCCGGTCGTGCTGCCCTCGCGCTTCCCCAACCTCTTGGTAAATGGTTCGCAGGGCATCGCCGTCGGCATGGCTACCAAAATCCCCCCGCACAACCTGGGCGAGGTGATCGACGCCACCTTGTACCTCCTAGCGAACGGCGACGCCACACCGGATGACCTCATGAAGTTCGTGAAGGGCCCCGACTTTCCTACCCGGGCCCAGATACTGGGACGGCAAGGCATCTTGGACGCGTACCGCACCGGTCGCGGTTCGATCAAACTCCGCGCCGTCGCCGAGATCGAAGAGACCAGCCGTGACACGCGCATCGTGGTGACCGAGTTCCCCTACGAGGTCTCGGTCGAGTCGATCGAAGAGAAGATCTACGACCTGGTGAAGAACGGCGAACTCGACGGCATCGCCGCCGTGCAGAACGACTCGGCCGGCCGACAGGCCCGACTGGTCATTCGCCTCAAGCGCGACGCGAACGCCAACGTGGTCTTGAACAAGCTCTACAAGAACACCGCACTGCAGACCACGTTCTCGGTGAACATGCTGGCCCTGGTCGACGGCGTGCCGCGAACCTTAAAACTGACCGAAGTCCTGTCGCACTACATCGATCACCAGGTCGACGTGGTCACTCGTCGCACGGCTTTTCGTTTGCGCAAGGCCGAGGCCCGCGCTCACATCGTCGAAGGACTCCTCAAAGCCATCGACATGCTGGACCAAGTCATCGCCACTATTCGTGGATCCGACGACCGACCGGCGGCTCGCGCGTCCTTGATGGCGACGCCCTTCGACTTTTCCGAAGAGCAGGCCAATCACATTTTGGACATGACCCTGGGCCGCCTTACTCGCCTAGGTCGCACCGAACTGGAAGAGGAGATGGCCAAGTTGCGCGAGACCATCGCGGAACTGCAGTCCATCCTGGCCAACGACACCAAACTAAGGGGCGTTATCGCTCAAGAGTTGACCGCGCTGCGCGACAAGTACGCCGACGAGCGGGTGACGCAGATCGTGAACGACCCCGGTGAGTTGGGCGTGGAGGATCTCATTCAAGACGAAGAGATCGTCCTCACCATGACCCGGGCGGGCTACGTGAAGTCGGTGGCGGCCGACGCCTTCCGCACTCAGGGCCGTGGGGGTCGCGGGGTGCAGGGGGCGAAGCTGCGCGACGAGGACTTCGTCGATCAGATCATTCACACCACAACGCTGTCGCACCTATTGTTGTTCTCCAACCGCGGGCGGGTTTTCCGTCTTCGCGGTCACGAGATTCCGATGAAGGATCGCACGGCCAAGGGGACGGCGGTGGTGAACCTCTTGAACCTGCAGCCGAACGAGTCCATCCAAGCCATCGTTACTACCGACGACTTCCCCGAGGACAAGTTCCTCGTCTTCGCCACGGCCAACGGCACGGTGAAGAAGACGGCTTTCAGTGAGTACGACAAGTCGCGACGCGAAGGGTGGATCGCCATCAACCTTCGCGACGGCGACGAAGTGGTGCGCGTCGTTCCCACCAGCGGCGACGACGATTTGATGCTGGTGACGTATCGCGGCATGGCCATCCGGTTCAACGAGGTGGAGGTCCGCGAGATGGGTCGCGACGCGACGGGCGTGCGCGGCATCAAACTGAAGGCCGACGACCGCGCGATCTCACTCGACGTGGTGCGCGAGAGCGCCGACCTCTTCGTGGTGACCGACACCGGGTTCGGCAAGCGGGTAAAGACCGATCGATTCAATCGTCAAGGTCGCGGAGGACAGGGCGTGCGCGCCATCAAGCTCACCGCGGCGCGCGGGTTCGTGGTGGCTGCCTTCATGGTCCACCTCGACGACGAGGTTCTGCTGGCCTCGAGTGGTGGCGTGCTTATTCGCACGCCGGTGCGCGAAGTCTCCTCGCAAGGTCGCGACGCGACGGGAGTGAGGGTGATGAACCTGGACGAAGGTCACGCCGTGGCGGCCGTCGCCGTGGTGCCCTCAGAGCAAGAGGACTAGGCGTCCTGGCGCTGCCACGCGCGCCGGAGCACGTCAGCGATTTTGTCAGTTCCCTGAGCGCCTAGCACCATGAACTTGTGGTCCATCAGCATGGCCGGCACCCCCGAGATCCCTAACTCCGCGGCGTCGGCTTCGTCGGCGCGTACCTCGGCCGCGAAGTCGTCACTCGTCCACAGATCGTGAGCGCCCTCGACACCGCTTTCGCGAGCGAGTTTGCTTAAGACGTCGTGGTCGCTGATGAGAAGTCCCTCCGAGAAGTATGCGGCGAAGAGCCGTTGGCTCATAGCCTCGCCGAGTCCTTGGGTCGAGGCGAGAGCTATCAGGCGGTGGGCGTCGAAGGAGTTCGTCGCTTTGGCGTCGGCGAAGGACCACGTCATGTCGTAGCTGGCGGCCTGGGCTTCCAGGCGATGATGTAGTTCGCGGGAGCGCTCGAGCGGAATCTGGTACTTCTCGGCGATCAGCTCTTCCAGTGGTCGGCCGACAACGTCGGGCTTGCTCGGGTCCAGTTCGAAGGCGCGCTGTCGAACCACGACCTCGTCGCGGTGCTCGAAGGTCTCAAGAGCGGCGGCCAACTGACGCGAACCGAGGTAGCAAAAGGGGCAGACGACGTCACTCCAGACATCGATAACGAAGGAGTCGGACATGCTCCCTAGGATAGATGGGTGCAATCGCGAGAACTACGGGAGACAACGACGTCACGACGCCCTCACGGGCGCGGCGCGGCGCGTTTCGTCGTCCTCGCGATCACCTCGCTCCACGGGCCTTCGGGACGCTAAATGTTGATCGTCAGGGATTTAGGGATCGAGATTGGTCCGCGCCGTCTGCTCGAGCCGGTGTCCTTCACCATCGGAAACGGCGAGAAGGTCGGGCTGGTCGGGCGCAACGGCGCCGGAAAGTCGACACTGCTGTCGGTGCTTCTCGGCTATCACCCCGAGCACCTTCGTATTACGGGATCGGTCGCTCACCAGGGCACTTTGGCGCATCTGCCTCAAGAGCCCGTCTTCGGAGGACTCGGGGTTGAGCCCATTGGGCTCTCGCACGTCTTGTCGGCCCGCGGTATTGACAGCCTCGATGCGGACATGCAACACGCCCGCCACGCCCTGGCGGCCGATCCGACCGAGGAGACGATCGCTCGCTTCACGTCGCTCGAAGAGGAGTTCCGCGAGCGCGGCGGCTACGAGGCCGAGTCCGAGGTGGCGCGTCTGGCGGATGGCCTCGGTCTCCAGGAGGATCTTCTGTTAGAAGACCTCGCCTCGCTTTCGGGGGGGCAACGTCGGCGCGTCGACTTGATGCGCGTCCTCTACGAGCAGCCCGAGACGATGGTGCTCGACGAGCCGACCAACCACTTGGACAAGGCCGCCAAGCGTTGGCTCTTTGACGAGCTCGAAGACTTTCGAGGCACCGTGCTCGTCATCAGTCACGACCTGCCCTTACTGGATCGTTCGATCGACCGCGTGCTGGCGCTGCGGGACGGCCAACTGCGTGAGTATCGAGGTAACTACACCAAGTTCTTGGCGCTCGAAGAAGAGCGTCGGCTCTCCGAAGAGAAGATCGCCGCGCACCAGGACGCCAAGATTGAGCAGTTCTCTACGCTGGCCGACTCCATGCGAGGACAGACGGCCAAGCGAGCTCGCCTGGCCAAGGTGCTCGACCGGCGCGTCGAGAAGCTCAAGGACACCCGCATCGAGGTGACGAAGAAGGAGAAAAAGGTCGTCTTTCGACTTCCGGTTCCCCCGCGCAGCGGTGACGTCCCGATGACGGTGGAGCACGTGGCCGTTCGCTACGGACAGCTTGATGTCCTGCGCGACGTCAACGTCATCACCCGTCGAGGTGACCGCATTGTCATTGTCGGCAAGAACGGGGCGGGCAAGTCGTCGCTGCTGCGTTGTCTCGCCGGGACCCAAGACGCCCAAGAGGGCACCGTGAAGTTCGGGGCCAATGTCACGGTGGGCTACTTCGCCCAGGAGAACGAGCAGTTGGACTTTACGAAAACGGTGCTCGGCAATCTCGACAACTCGACGGTCGAGTCCGACGTGCAGCGTCGCTCGATGCTCGGCGCGTTCGGGCTGAAAGGCTCGGCCGCCCACCAGATGCCGGCCACCCTCTCGGGCGGCGAGCGCGCGAAGCTGGCGTTGGCCATCCTGGCGTCCTCGAACGCCAACCTCTTGTTGCTCGACGAACCGACCAACAACCTCGACCCGGCGAGTGTCGAGGCCCTGGGCGAGATGATGCGTCAGTGGAAGGGCACCATCGTCGCGGTCAGCCACGAGCGGGGATTCGTCGAGGCCCTGGAACCGACCCACGCAGTGTTACTGCCCGAGGAGTACTTCGACATCTGGGATGAGGAGTACATGGACCTCATCGAGCAGCGCTAGTTGAGGTGACGCTCCGAGGCCCAGTGGGTGAGCTGGTGTCGGTTGGAGAGTTGCAGCTTTCGCAGCACCGAGGAGACGTGACTCTCCACCGTCTTGGTGGAGATCTCCAACTCCGCGGCGATGTCCCGGTAGGAGTAGCCGCGCGCAATGAGTCGCAGCACCTGTCGCTCGCGCGGCGTGAGTAGGTCGAGATCGGGATCGACGTCACCGGCCTCGAGCGTCTTTCCCTCGAGCGAGAAGGCGTCGAGCACGAAGCCCGCGAGTCGCGGTGAAAAGACGGCGTCGCCAGCGGCCACCCGATAGATCGAATCGAGTAAGTCCGGCCCCGAGATGTTTTTGGTGACGTAGCCCCGCGCGCCGGCGCGGATGATGCCGATCACGTCCTCGGAAGCGTCGGAGACCGAGAGGGCAAGAAAACGAACGGTCGGCACGGAGCCGTTGAGGGCCTGCAAGACGGCCAGGCCGCCCCCGTGGGGCATGTGGACATCGAGAAGCACCACGTCGGGGGTGCGTTCGCGAATCATCTCGATCGCCGCCTCGACCTCGTCCGCTTCACCCACGATGTCAACCGAGCCCGCCAACTCGCTGCGAATGCCCGAGCGAATGAGCTCGTGATCGTCGACCAAGAAGACGCGGGGCTGGGCCATCGTTAGTCGATCGCGGGCAGTAACAACTGCACCTCGGTGCCCGCACCCAGGATGCTCTTGATGGTGGCGCTGCCGCCGTGTTGTTCCATCCTCTGGCGAATCGAGAGGGCAATGCCTCGACGATCCGAAGGGACCGCCTCGAGATCGAAACCACGACCGAGGTCACGGACGAAGAGGGTGAGTGTTTTTCCGTCGACTTCGCCGTAGATGGACACGGTCGAGGCTTCGGACCACTGGGCGGCGTTGATGGCGGCCTCGCGAGCGGCGGCCACCACGGCGACGACCTTGTCGTCGGCGTCGACATCGCCGACGGTGACGAGTTCAATGGTCACGCCGTAGTCGTTCTCGATCTCACTTTGCAGGGCGCGTAGCAGCGACGCGTACGTCGCGGGGGCGTCCTTGTTGGTGCTCTGCGGATCGAAGAGCCACGCGCGCAGCTCTCGCTCCTGATTGCGGGCCAGTCGGATGACGGCCGCCTCGTCGCCCGCGGAGCGTTCAATGAGAGTTAGTGTCTGCAGCACGGAGTCGTGCAAGTGGGCCGCCACGTTGGCGCGCTCTTCGACGCGCATGCGCGTTCGTCGTTCCCCCGAGAGATCATCGAGCGTCGAGAGCCACCACGGGGCCAGCAGGATCAAGACACCAAGGAGCAACACCAGTGTGCCGAAGAGGGCCGGCGCGGCGAAGCCCCACGCTCCGCCGAAGTGGCGCAGGAGGCGCAGACCGAAGTACACCAAGATAGCGCCCAAGGCCACCCGCAGCCAGAAGTTCCGCCGGTCGCGCGAGGCCGCCTTGCCGATGAGCGGCGCGGACTTGAGCAGGTCTTCGAGGTGTTGGCGCTCCTCAGGCGAGGCTCCTTTCACCACGCCGAAGAGGGCCAGAAGACTCAGCCACAAGGGCCAGGTGAAGACGCCCAAGTTCGGTACGCCAAGGGAGTCCAAGAGCCAGGCGAGCGCGGCGATGACAATCAGTCCGAGCAGGAGATGACGGAGGCGTCGTCGTCGCCCTACGAGTCGATTGGCGATGGACTGGTCTTCTCCGGCTCGCGGCAAGGTCAACCAGATGAGCATGTAGAGCAGCAGCCCGGCGCCCGAGAGGAGAGCCAGGAGGGAGAAGACCACGCGCACCGTGCGTTCTCGCACGCCCAAGCGAATGGCCAGTCCTCCACAAACCCCGCCGAGAATCGCGTTGTCGATACTCCGGCGATAGGGCCGTACGGGTGTTCCGATGATCGGACGAGGTGGTGTGGTCGTGGTCACGTCACTCTCCTCAAAAACTGTCAGTTTCATCCTCTGAGTCTCCCACCGGTTTAGCGGCATTACCCTCAGGGGAAACCCTGAACTCTGGTGGTCACCTCCGGGCGGATTGAGGGTTCGCCCTGATGGGTTTGGCGAAGCGCGACACGTACGTTGGAGTGCATGAGCGACATTCCCCACGAAAACGAAAACGAAAACGACAACAACCACGCACCGGTCACCGATACCGAGTCGAAGCCCCGCCCCACGACTCTTCATCGCAGCCGCAGCGCCAAGGTGTTTGGCGGGGTCGCGGGAGGGATCGGCGAACGATTCGATGTCGACCCCAACATCGTGCGAGTGGTCTTCGTCGTTCTGGCGCTCGTCTACGGACTTGGTATCGCGATCTATCTCGCGCTCTGGGCGCTCCTACCGCGCACGCCAGCGGACGGTGATGACGAACTGGAGAACGACCCCGTGACGGGCAAGCGTCGCAGTCGTTGGATTGGGTACACCGTGATAGTGGGCGTGATCGTCCTCTTCATCGTTTTTCTAACGAACCTGCCAGGTCGCCGTCACGCCTTCGGTCTGGGATTTGGCAAGGGCGCGGCGGTGCTGTGGCTCGTATTCCTGGCCATCCTCGCGCTGATTACTCTTCGCACATCCACCAGGGGCTCGACGTTTGGTCGACTCCTGGCGATCGGCTTCTTTGGCGTTGTTACGTTTCTCATTCTTTCCGTGGGCGCGTTCTTGATCGTGCTGCAGGTGCTTGGCGTTCCGATCGAAGGTGGCAGCGGCGTGAAGTCGTGGAACCCCACTTCCGTGGCTCAAGTTCAGAGGAACTATCACGGCGCGTACGGGTCGTCCACCATTGACCTGGAGGCCGTGCCCTTCACCGACGGGACGTGGAGCATCAACGCGACACAGGGCGTGGGCGTCCTCACCGTCGACGTTCCGAGCGATGCCGTCGTCTCGATCCGCTCTCATGTGGGCATTGGCAACGTTGATACCTACGCCTGGAAGGGTACGCCTAACGACATGTACGTTGAACCCTTCACCGTCGTGGGCTCGGTGCCGGCGAAGCATGCCCCGCACCTTGATCTCGACCTTCAAGTCGGCATCGGTCAAATCAACGTGGTCCGGGGCGTGGCCCCAAATCGCTAGGGCGTAATCGCACTCGTCGTGGAGTCGTTGATCTGTACGTAGGTGGGATCGATGGCCAGTTCGACCCAGGCGCCCGTGGACGCGACGCCACTTGTTCCGTTGAAGGCGCCCTGGTAGTGATACACGGGAAGCAGCCACCACGTTCCGTTCGTGAGCTCGTAGGTCTGAAGCGTGATCGAGTCGCCGCTCAGCGCCACGTCGATGACGGGGGGCGCTGAGGCCGCGCCGGAGCTCGACGAGAACTTAGCTTTCTGTGCCGCGTTGAGCTGGGTCACGCCTGCCGCCGGGCTCTCCAAGGGGTAGCCGTAGGACGTGCCGACGTCAAAGGCCGGGCCTGACGCGTACGCCAGCACATTGTTTTCACCCACCGAGAAACTGACCGTTTGATCCGTCGCCACGCCACCGACAACCACGTCGAAGGCGACGTCTTCGGTGCTGGACGTTACCTGGGTGGTCCCGTTGGCGGCTAGGGAAGAGGTAGTTGACGTACTGAAGTTGGGCGACGACACGGCGTAACTAAATCCCATCTGGCTTAAGTAACGTTCGGCGTCAGCCTCTACGGCGGCCTCGCTGGGCAACGGATTGACCGGCGTAGAGGAGGCCGTGGCGGGAGCGATAGGCGGCGACGTTGATGAGTAGTACCACTGGGGCACTCCCGTGTTCTCGTAGTCGAGTGCCGCGCCACTCGCGCTCTTCACGAGCCAGTCGCTGCCGTCGCCGTTCGTATTGACGGGCGTGCCGTCGACGCCAAAGATGTTGGCGAGACGACCAGCCTCTTGGGCGGGGACGCTCGGGAGTGTCAGGCGATAGGAGGTCGCACGGGGCGCGCTCGAAGAGAGAGCCGACCCAGTGAAGACGTACTCGGCGTAGGGCTGCATCGGCCCGGCCTTCGGCGCTTGGGCGGCCACCGCGAACTTGGTTCCGGCCAGGTTCTGAAGAGCCAGCGCGGGCAGCGACGGCGCCGCGCCTTGCACCAGGGCGAGGGTCCCCGCGACGACCAGCGAACCCGCGACGAGGGTGCCCGCGATCTTCAACTCGATGTTGCGCCAGAAACGTCGAGGGGCGTGACGGGGCTGCGCCGTGATCTTCGAGATCAGGGCGTCTAAGTTCTGGTGTTCGTACGGCCGCCCAGCCGCGGGGTCGAGAGCGGCCAGACGATCATCAAAGTCACCCACGGTGCTCCTTCGTCCTCTTCTTCAGTACTGTCACGAACTGGCTCATACTTTCAGTGAACTTCCGTGGCACTCAGCAGCTCGCGAAACCGGCTCTGCGCGCGTGATAATCGCACCGCCGCCGCGTTGGTGCTGATGGAGAAGTACACGCCGAGGGCGTGGGTATCGAGCCCGTCCCACGCGTTCAAGAGCACAATCTCGCGCTCGTCGTCGTCGAGGCCGGCCAGAGCGTCACGCACGCTGTTGTCCGCGATGACCGAGTCTTCCGCCGACGCCTCATTTTTGGGAGGCGACAGCGTCGATTCAAAGGTGGAACGGCGGTTCTTCGAGCGGCGGGCGTTGCGCAAGACGTTGCGAGCCACCCCCAGCATCCAGGGCAGCTCCGCGTCCTCGGGCACGCTGTCGAGGCGGCGCCAGACAACGATCATCGTCTCCTCAACGAGGTCGTCGAGATCTGAGGTGGTGAGGGGGTAGAGCCGTCGCCGTAGGTAGTTCCCAACGGCCGCGGAGTGTTCGTGGACGAGGCGGGCGAATCGATCCTCGTCTCTAGAGCCCATACCCCTCTTTTGTCCGTCGGACCTTGATTCTTACCGACCAGGTTCGTTCGCGAGCAGTCGCTCTTCGACCTCCGCACTGAGCCACTGCTCGGGCCACGGACGATCGCCCCACCACTCGACCACATCATCGACGCTGTTCTCGAGGGGCCGTAGGTCCAGACCCTTGGAGACAGCGAGTGCGCTATTGAGGGCGAGGACGTTCTCGTTCGTTGGCGACCAGAGAGGGAACTTCCCGCCGAGTCGTTCCGCACGTCCGACGGTTACTTCGCGCAGCGTCGTGCCGGGCGGGGCCACGTGCGCGGCTATCGCGTCGAGAACGTCGCGAAACGACGTCGGCGGCGGAGGACCGGCCACGTGAAAGGCACCGCGCAGGGAGTCATCAGCTACTCGAACCACGAAGTTGGCGAGGTCTCGCGCGTCGATGTACTGCATGGCCCCGTCGCTGGGTGTGGGGACCGCCACCTCGCCACCTCGTCGCATTCGCTCGACCCAGTAGGGAAAACGAAGAGTGCTGTCAAACGAGCCGATGACGTAGGTCGGGCGAACCATGGTGGCCTCGCTACCGAAGAAGGCCACACCCGCTCGCTCGCTCGCGGCCTTCAGGGGACCGTACGTCTCGCCCGTGATGGGGCCTTCGGGATCGGCGCCGCCCTCGGGCCACAGTGACGCGGTCTCTTCGGTCGCTCCGGGCGTCGCCGGATCCTCGTAGGCCGAGACGGAGGAGATCTGAATGTAGTGGCCCCCGCGACCGTCCAACGCCCGCGCCAGACGTTCGACGTCGCCCGGACGGTACGCGGTCACGTCAATGGTGACGTCAAACGTTCGTCCCGCGAGCGCCGCGAGGTCGCTCTGTCGATCGCCGCGAAGACGTTCGATGGTGTCGGGGAGATCGCTGGAGGTCACTCCACGATTAAAGAGGGTGACGTCGTGACCGTGGTGCCACGCCGACCACGTGATGGCCCGACCGACGAAGGACGTTCCACCAATAATGAGTACTTTCACGGGATCTCCTTGGTTTTGCCCCCACGTTAGAGGCCGGCCCGCGAAGCCGCGAGGGTGATGCAACGAAGTTCTACGGGGTTCTATTTCAAAGCGCGCGGTTTTGTGACACGATGTCGCAGCGTTCTTTCAGGGGAGGTCCCTATGTTTGGGTCCAGGGCACTGTTCACCAGCCGTCGCACCGCCGTCGTGATCGTGGTGGCGGCCATCGTGCTCGCCATGTGCGTCACCGACATCTCCAAGTCGGTCACCGCCGGGGCGGCCTCCAGCGCTCCCTCGGGGTGTGGCACGACCACTCCCGGAACCACCACGCTGAGCCTCAGCGTGAACGGGTTCACTCGGACGGTCTACGTTCACATTCCGCTAGAGCAAGGTGACCCCTCGCCGCTGCCCCTCGTACTGAATCTGCACGGCAGTGGTGCCACCGCGGTCGACCAGTCGGAGTTCACGGGCATGAACTTTGCCAGCGACGCGGAGGACTTCATCGTGGCCTACCCGCAGGGGCTGATTCCGGACGGGACGGGGTACGACTGGAACGTCCCGAACGTTCCTCTGACGGGAGGACGAACCGTTCCCAAAGGCGCGGCGAACGACGTGAGTTTTCTCACCAAGTTGGTAGGCATTTTGGAGAGTAAGTACTGCGTGAATCCCAAGATGATTTACGCCACGGGGTTCTCGGGTGGCGGGCGAATGGTCAGTCAGTTGGCCTGCGACGACTCCACGATTTTCGCCGCGGTCGCACCGGTGAGTGGACTGCGTCGCCCTTCTCCCTGTCCCACCAAGCGGGCCGTGCCGATCATCGCCTTTCATGGCTCCGACGACAAGGTCGATCCCTTCGCCGGAAACGGCGAGGCCTACTGGACATACTCGGTGAGTACCGCCGCCAAAGACTGGGCCAAGCAAGACAAGTGCAAGTCCAAAGTCTCGACGTCGGCTCCCGCCGCGGGCGTCACCGAGTTCAGTTACGGAGGGTGCAAGAACGGCTCAGCGGTGGAGTTGTACGAGGTCTTGGGCGAAGGTCACGAGTGGCCGGGTGGTCCGACCATGCCGGCCAGTTTGGTCGCGGAACTCGGCCCCCAGTCCAGTGCCATCAACGCCGACAAGTTAATGTGGGCCTTCTTTCATGCCCACCCCCTGTCATAACCGCAGCAACGACGTGGGTTAGAGGAAGCCGAGGCGAGAGAGCGGCCAGATACGCAAGAACGCTTTGCCGATGATGCTCGAACGCGGCACCGTTCCCCAGAAGCGACTGTCGCAGGAGTCCGACTCGTTGTCGCCCATCATGAAGTAGTGATTCTTCGGTACCGTCACCTTGCCGATGGCTCGGCCGATCGGTTCGTAGTGAGACCACGGCTGCTTGAGTGGCGACCCGTTTACGTAGATGGTGTTGCCCTTGGAGGTGAGGTGATCACCCGGCAAACCGATGACGCGCTTGACGAGGTCGGCTACGTCGTCGCCGCACTGCGTGCGCACGGCGGGCGGCGCGCGAAAGACGAGGATGTCTCCAATATGGATCGTGCCAAACTCCACGCTCAACTTTGAAACGACGATGCGATCGCCGACCTGCAAGGTGGGCTCCATGGAGCCCGAGGGAATGAAGAAGGTCTGAAAGACGTAGGTGCGAATGAGGAGTGAGACCAAGACCGCGACGACCACGACCGCCACCCACTCGATGACCGATCGAGTTCGGGGCCGCACGCGAGGGGGAGCGACTTCGTCGGGAGGGGCTTCGGCGTCGGGGGCGGATTGGTCCAAGGACACCTAGCAACAGTACTGGTCGAGGTGACGATCAAAAGTAGCGGTCGTTTTCGCACGAGTCGGTCGAAGATCCCTCGTCCTACAATCGCTGCGTGAATCACGCCCAGTACTGCGACTATCTAGAGGTAGAAGTTGAGCGCTTCGCTCACGGCATGGAAACGACGAACGAGGACGCGCCCGTGCCGTCCTGTCCCGGATGGAAGGCTCGCGATCTTAGTGAGCACCTCGGCGAAGTCCATCGGTGGGCCGAGCATCTCGTACGCGTCGAAGCGCGGAAGCGAATTCCTTCAGAAGCGATGGGCCTCGAACTTTCCCCTGTGGACGCCGGGTGGCTGCGTCGCGGGGGAACAGCTCTCATCGCCACCTTGCGCGCGAGCAACCCCGACGCGCCCATGTGGGCCTGGGGCGCCGATCAACACGTTCGTTTCTGGTCGCGTCGGCAACTTCACGAGACGATGGTTCATCGCCTCGATCTCGAGTTGGCTAGCGGGCTAACCCCTCTGGTCGAGCCGGAGGTGGCGAGCGACGCGATCGACGAGTTTCTAGTGAATCTCAAAGGGGCAAGTTACTTCTCTCCCAGGGTGAAAGAGATTCACGGACGTCATCAAACGCTGAGAGTGGTGACGAGTGACGTCGAGGGACGTTGGACGATCGATATTGACGAGGACGGGTTCTCTCTAACCGACGAGGAGAGTAGGCCCGACGCGCAACTGGTCGGCCCCGCGCGCGACCTGCTGATGGTTCTCTATCGTCGCTGCGACCTTGACGGCAGTGGCGTGGCGGCCACGGGCGACGGGAGCCTGATCGACCTTTGGCTGAGTAACTCGGCGCTGGAGTAGTCAGAGGCCTAGGGCACCAGGATCCGCTGGAAGCGCCGCGCGGCAATGGTGAGGCCGACGATAGCGAGTGCGACCAGGTAGCCCGCCCGCATCACCATGATCCACTCGAACTGACCGAGCGAGAGGCCTCGTAAGAGGGCGGCCGACTGATAGAGCGGAGAGAAGGCCACGATGGCACCGAGCCAGTGCGGGTACAGCGAGATAGGAAAAAACGTGGCCGAGAACAAGAACAGCGGCAACTGCACCAGGGCCACCGTGTCGAAGTCTTGCCAGGAGCGAATGTAGGTACAGGCCGCTAGTCCGAGGCAACTGAACGTCAAGCTGGTGAGGATCGCCGCCGGCCAGCACAGAATCACCCAGGAGCTGCCGGCGTCGCCGAGGAGCACCATGCAGATGATGAAGGACGCCCCGTAGGCCGCCGCTCGAGTGAGCGCCCACCACACTTCTCCGAGGGCGACGTCGGACACGTCGAGCGGCGTCGAGAGTACGGCTTCGTAGGCGTGAGAGATCTTGAGGCGGAAGAAGGTGTTGAAGATGGAGTCGACGACCGCGCCGTTCATGGCCGAGGTCGCCAACATGCCCGGCGCCACGAAAGTGGCGTAACTCACCACCCGCCCGCCGACGCTGAGATTGCCCACCAGATGGTTCAGCCCGAGGCCAATGCTGAGAAGGTAAAACAGCGGTTCGAAGAAACCCGACACCAGCATGATCCACTGCGCGCGGTACACCATGAAGTTACGTTCAAAGACACGCAGCGAACGTCGTGAGCCAAATCGTGGCAGGGTGCGCAACAGCATCAGTCGACCAACCGTCGTCGCAATGTTCGCCGTCCGACGATGACGCCCACCGCCGCCATGGCGACCAAGAACGCAACGTGGCACGCGAGAGCTCCCGAGGGAGCCCTGTCCGAAGGCCGCGGCGCGCGCCAGGGCGACCCCGTGGTACAGCGGCACGAGTTGCACCACGGGACGCAGGTACCCGGGGTAGGCCGACAAGGGGTAGAAAGTCGCCGAGAAGAGGAACATGGGGACGAACGCGAAGCGGTAGATGGTCATGAAGGAGCCGTCCGAATCGACCGTGGCGGCGTAGGCGATGAGGGGCGCCGAAAAGGCCAGCGTGATGAGAGCGGCGATGAGGGGCAAGGTCAAGGACCACCAGGACTGCAAAGCCCCGAAGCAGGCGATGACGATCGTGTAGACGACGCCGGTGGCGAAGGACCTCGTAATAACCCAGGTGAGTTTGCCGACGTAGATGTCTTCGGGTTCGAGCGGCGTGGCGGCCGCGGCGTGGTAGTTGCGAATCCACTTGACGGCGGCCAGTACCGGCCAGAGCGACTCGCCCTCTCCGAGTTGCATGGCCGTCGTGGCGAGGAGGCTCGGCGCGATGAAGTGCAGATACGTCTGACCCTGCACCAGGCCGGTGTGTTTGGTAACCAAGTGGCCTACCCCGATGCCCAGAGCGGCCAAATAGAAGATGGGAAAGAAGATCGTGCTGGCGACGGATCCGCGCCAGGTGTGGGCGTAGGTCTTCGCGTGGTACCACCAGCTGCGTCGCCAGCGAGACCACCCTAAGTGAGTGTCGAGGGCGTTGCTCACGTCTAGTCCACCAACGTCCGGCCCGTGAGGCGTAGGAACACGTCCTCTAAGGAACTGCGGCGAACCAGCGCGCTGGTGGGGACGACGCCGACGGCGTGCAGTTGTCGCAACGTGTCGTCACCCTCATCGACGTAGAGCAATACGCGGTCGGGTAGTACCTCCACGCGCTGCGCGTACGGGGCGAGTTGATCGTGGCGACCCTCGTGGGAGTCGGTGCCGAAACGCAACTCCACGACTTCGCGCGTCGAGTGTTGTGAGATGAGGTCGCGTGGCGGTCCCTCGGCGACGATGGTGCCGTGGTCCATCACCACTAGCCGATCACAGAGTTGTTCCGCCTCGTCCATGTAGTGGGTGGTGATGATCTGCGTGACGCCTTCGCGCTTGAGCCGATACAGCCTCTCCCACAACAAGTGTCGCGCCTGGGGGTCGAGTCCGGTGGTGGGCTCGTCGAGAATCAGCAACTCGGGGCGGTTGATCAAGGCGCGAGCGATGGTGAGTCGGCGCTTCATTCCGCCCGATAGATCGTCCACCTTGTCGTTGGCTCGCTCGGACAGTTGCGCGAAGTCGAGTAACTCCGAGGCGCGTTCGCGAAGGACGCTACGTGGCAGATCGAAGTAGCGGCCGAACATCTCGAGGTTTTGACGGACCGACAACTCCAACTCGAGCGTGTCTTCCTGAGGCACCACGCCGAGACGACCACGAATCTCGGGACCGTGTGTCAGAGGATCGAGACCCAAGATGGTGAGGGATCCCGAACTCGGCTGGGACACGGCCGAAATCATGCGCATGGTGCTGGTTTTGCCCGCCCCGTTGGGTCCGAGAAAACCGAAGCTTTCGCCGCGCGTGATGGAAAAAGAGACGCCCTTGACCGCGCTGAACTCGCCAAAACGCTTCACGAGATCGTGGGCTTCGAGAACGTGGTCGTTCGTCATGTGCTGCCCCGAAGGTTCAGCGCGAGAAGAAGGAGTGGGGTCGTCACCGCGCGCATATTTCACCCCTTAATTCGGCCGCGACGCGCCTTAAGAAGGAGACGCTCGGGCATCGACGTTATGTATCCGGCGGCGCTTGCAGTGCCCTCGGGCCACGGACCGCCTTGAGAATCTAGGCGATGGCTGTGACCTCCCGGTTTACATTTTCATGACTGTTTGTGGGACGACACCAACTATCCGCCTGATCGCCCGCGTCCGCGGAGACGTCCGCTTGGTGGGCGAGGCGGTCTGAGGTTCCAGGGTAACTGGGACAGCATGTCTCAGGGTTTCTGGGACACTTCCCTTCGGAGGTGCCCATGGATCTGGCCCAATACGCCGTCACGGCGGTTCTCGTGGAGGGGCGTTCGGTGCGCGCGGTGGCGGCCTCGACCGGTCGCTCGAAGACCTGGGTGCAACGCCACGTCGCCCTCTACCGCGAGGGCGGCGAGGAAGCGCTCGCTCCGCGCAAACGCGGACCCGCCACGGCGAGCGCACGGCGTTCGAGATGGAAGACACGATCGTGGCGATGCGAAAGCAGCTGCTCGATGACGGCTGGGACGCCGGCGCGCGCACCATTCACTACCACTTGAGCCAAGCGGGAGTGACGCCGCCGGCGTTGGCGGCGATCCATCGCGTCTTGCAGCGCCGCGGGTTCGTCACGCCGCAGCCCCACAAGCGTCCGCGCAACTCGTGGATCCGTTTCGAGTCCGACCTGCCCAACGAGACCTGGCAGAGCGATATGACCCACTGGCAGCTAGAGAACGACGAGCACGTGGAGATCATCAACTTCGTCGATGACTACTCACGAGCGGTGCTCTGCTCTCACGTGGTGAAGGTGGCCAAGGCCGCCGACGTGGTGAGACTCTTCTTTGCCACCGCTGCTCTTTACGGGTTACCGGCCTCCATTCTCAGCGATAACGGGGCCATTTACACCTCGACTTACCGCGAGAGCCACTCGGGCTTAGAGATCGATCTGGCGATGCTCGGCATCACCTTTAAACACGGCAAGCCCTACCATCCTCAGACGCAAGGAAAAGTCGAGCGCTACCACCAGACCTTAAAGAAGTGGCTGCGCAAACAACCAGCCGCCGCCTCGATCGAAGAGCTCCAGCGTCAGATCGACGGCTTCGTTCGCACCTACAACGAGGTGCGACCCCACCAAGCGAGGGGCTGCCCGCCGATGCACGCCTGGCGCGTACTCGACAAAGCGACTCCCACCCTCGACGGACGGCGACTGCTCGCCAAGACCCGCGTTCGCCACGACCGCGTTGACAAAAGCGGGTGTGTGACGCTGCGCTATCGGCGCACCATGCACCACGTCAGTCTCGGACGACGCTACGCGGGTGAGAGAATCATCATTCTGATGGCCGATCTCGACGTCCGCGTCATCACCCAAGACGGCGAACTTATTCGCCACTTCACCCTAAATCCGAGCAAGGACTACCAGCCTCGGAGGGACGATTAGTCTCTGGGGGTTCATTTGTCCCAGAAATTCCGCAACATCACAGTCTGAGGTTCCAGGGTAACTGGGACAGCATGTCTCAGGGTTTCTGGGACACTTCCCTTCGGAGGTGCCCATGGATCTGGCCCAATACGCCGTCACGGCGGTTCTCGTGGAGGGGCGTTCGGTGCGCGCGGTGGCGGCCTCGACCGGTCGCTCGAAGACCTGGGTGCAACGCCACGTCGCCCTCTACCGCGAGGGCGGCGAGGAAGCGCTCGCTCCGCGCAAACGCGGACCCGCCACGGCGAGCGCACGGCGTTCGAGATGGAAGACACGATCGTGGCGATGCGAAAGCAGCTGCTCGATGACGGCTGGGACGCCGGCGCGCGCACCATTCACTACCACTTGAGCCAAGCGGGAGTGACGCCGCCGGCGTTGGCGGCGATCCATCGCGTCTTGCAGCGCCGCGGGTTCGTCACGCCGCAGCCCCACAAGCGTCCGCGCAACTCGTGGATCCGTTTCGAGTCCGACCTGCCCAACGAGACCTGGCAGAGCGATATGACCCACTGGCAGCTAGAGAACGACGAGCACGTGGAGATCATCAACTTCGTCGATGACTACTCACGAGCGGTGCTCTGCTCTCACGTGGTGAAGGTGGCCAAGGCCGCCGACGTGGTGAGACTCTTCTTTGCCACCGCTGCTCTTTACGGGTTACCGGCCTCCATTCTCAGCGATAACGGGGCCATTTACACCTCGACTTACCGCGAGAGCCACTCGGGCTTAGAGATCGATCTGGCGATGCTCGGCATCACCTTTAAACACGGCAAGCCCTACCATCCTCAGACGCAAGGAAAAGTCGAGCGCTACCACCAGACCTTAAAGAAGTGGCTGCGCAAACAACCAGCCGCCGCCTCGATCGAAGAGCTCCAGCGTCAGATCGACGGCTTCGTTCGCACCTACAACGAGGTGCGACCCCACCAAGCGAGGGGCTGCCCGCCGATGCACGCCTGGCGCGTACTCGACAAAGCGACTCCCACCCTCGACGGACGGCGACTGCTCGCCAAGACCCGCGTTCGCCACGACCGCGTTGACAAAAGCGGGTGTGTGACGCTGCGCTATCGGCGCACCATGCACCACGTCAGTCTCGGACGACGCTACGCGGGTGAGAGAATCATCATTCTGATGGCCGATCTCGACGTCCGCGTCATCACCCAAGACGGCGAACTTATTCGCCACTTCACCCTAAATCCGAGCAAGGACTACCAGCCTCGGAGGGACGATTAGTCTCTGGGGGTTCATTTGTCCCAGAAATTCCGCAACATCACAATGGTGGGCGAGGCGGGACTTGAACCCGCACATCCTTTCGAATACAGGCACCTGAAGCCTGCGCGTCTGCCAATTTCGCCACTCGCCCGAGACCTTGCAACATTACTTCAATCGATTCCGCGGCCCTGCGGCACCTCCGTGGTTGCGGTGCCTGCCGGTACAGTTGAGAGTGCCATGGCTCTCAAAAATGTTGAAAACCGCCTTGAGCGGCTCTTTGAGCGCACCTTTTCTCGACCCTTCAAGAATGCACTGCAGCCGATCGAAATAGGGACGCGCATCGTGCGAGAAGTAGATCTCACGCGACGACTCTCGAGTCAGGGGCCCATCTCTCCCAACACGATCAAAGTGTGGCTGGGTCCCGCCGACGCGCAGCGTTTTGAGGGTTTCCAGAAGGCCTTGGTCAGCGAGCTGGAAGAGACGGTGCGCCAACACGCACTCTCCGAGGGGTACGCCTTCGTGGGACCCGTCAAAGTAGAGATCTTCATTGACGACGACCTAAAAGCCGGTCAGGTAGAGGTGAAGACAGATTTCGTCGGTGGCGATAGCCAACCCCGGCTGATCTCCAGTGACGGGCGAACGTTCACGGTCGGTGATCTCCCGCTCATTATTGGGCGCAGTCCCGACGTGGAGGTGGTCTTAAACGACGCCAAAGTCTCACGCCAGCACGCGGAGGTGTGGCGAACGAGCGAAGGTGTGGCTATTCGCGATTTGCAGTCCACCAACGGAACGTACGTCAACGGGCATCGCATCTCCGCCGTCTCTTTGTCGCCCCGCGACGACGTCACCATCGGCACGTTCCACTTTCGGATCGAGCTCGCTTGAGCCTTGTCGCTGCGTCGACAAACTACGCGGCGGTCATACGTCCGCTGCAAGTGCTGGTCATCGTCGTGGCGGTCCTCTTCTTCTTGCGCGTCATGCGTGTGATGTCGGTGCAGTCTCGTCCCGTCGACTTCGAGCGAAAGGTTCGCCGCCGCCGAGGCACTTTGGCGTTGGAGTTTATTGAGCCACTCGATAGGAGCGGCGAACGCGTCGACGTCAACACCGGTGTGACGGTCGGTCGTAGCGCCGAGTGCGACTTGAGCCTTCAAGACACCTATCTATCCTCACGTCACGCGCGCTTCTCCAACGATGAAGGCGACCTCTCGATTGAGGACCTCGGCTCGACGAACGGGTCCTACGTCAATCAGGAGCTAGTGAAGGGCCGGGTGCGTCTCGAGCGAGGCGACGTTGTCCAGGTCGGCGGCGTGCTCTTCGAGGTTGTTCGTTGACGCGCTGGCGTTTTGCTGCGGCGACCGACACAGGACTGGTTCGTCAGACGAATCAGGATGCCGTCTACGTCGATGACACGTTGGCCGTCATCGCCGACGGTATGGGAGGTCACGCGGCCGGTGAGGTTGCCGCGGCGATGGCTATCGACGCGGTGCGGCGGGGCTATGAGGAGAACGCCAGCGTCGAAGGCTTGGTGGAGTCGATTCAGTACGCCAATCGCGTGGTTGTCGCCGACGCCCGCGAGAATCCCGCACACTTTGGCATGGGCACCACCATCATCGCGGTGGGGCTGACCAGGGATCTGGACGGGCGGATCTCTCCGACCATGTTGCACGTAGGCGACTCCCGGGCCTACCAACTTCGCGACGGAGCGCTTCGTCAACTGAGTGAGGATCACAGCGTCGCCGAAGAGTGGGTGCGCATGGGTCGACTAACCCCAGAAGAAGCGGTGGTTCACCCGCGACGCCACCAACTGACGCGAGGCGTGGGGGTCGAAGACACCATCTCCATCGACGTCTCGTCGATTGACGCCGTGGTGGGGGATCGTCTCCTCCTCTGTAGTGACGGACTCTCGAACGAGCTCGATCCCGACACGCTGGCCCGTCTCGCCAGCGCCCCCAACGGGTTGGAGATGGCGGTGGAACAACTGGTGGCTGCGGCACGCGCGGCCGGAGGCCACGACAACATCTCGGTGATACTCCTTGAGTTTGACGAGGTCAACGTGACCTCGTCGCCCATTCGTCGAACGATGAGTACGGCACCTCCGCCGGTGGAGAGGCCCACCAAGACGTCCCGAGTTCGTCGTCGACGAGTGCCCACCTGGCGAGCGTGGGCATTTCTCCTCCTCTTTCTGGCCGTGGTCGCGGGTGCGGTGGGAATCGTTCGGTGGTACGCGTACTCGACCTACTACCTTGGCGCCGACGGCAACACCATCGCGGTCTACGAGGGTCAACCGCAGGGCGTTCTTTGGTTCAAGCCCGAGATCATCACCGACACGAATATCTTGATCAAACAGCTTCAGCCCGACGATCAAGCGGATCTGGCCGCCACCATTAGCGAGCCGAACCTCAGCGAAGCACTGACCGAGGCGAACTATCTTCACCAACTTTGGCAAATGGGTCAAACGACGACGACCACCACCACCACCCCCGGCTCAAAGACCACGACAACCGTGAAGAGCGCGGGCTAGTCGTGTCGAGAGCAGCCGCCCCCTCCAGACCCAAAGCGTAGGCTTGTCGCAGCATGGAACCCGTTGACGATCCCCGGTTGTACTCCAATCGCTACCAAGTAACGCACTTAATTGCCCGCGGGGGCATGGCCATGGTCTACCGGGCCCAAGACACGCTGCTCAATCGGGCGGTCGCCCTTAAGATTCTTTACCCGGAACTCAGCGCTGATCCGGCCTTCGTGGAGAGGTTTCGTCGCGAAGCGCAAGCGGCGGCTAATCTCTCGCATCCCAACATCGTGCCCGTCTTTGACTGGGGTCAGGACAACGGCACCTACTTCATCGTGATGGAGCTGGTGGACGGCACGTCCCTCGCCGACATGCTGCGCGGCGGCGCCACCATTTCACCGGCTCGTTCGGCGCAGATCGTGGCGCAAGTGGCTGCCGCCCTCGGGTACGCGCACCGCAATGGGGTCGTACACCGTGACGTCAAACCGGGCAACATTCTCATTACCCGGGATGGTCAAGTCAAGGTCACCGACTTCGGTATCGCTCAGGCCGTCTCGAGCGAAGATCACCTGGCCGAAGCCGGGTCGGTCATGGGGACGGCCACCTACTTCTCTCCCGAGCAGGCGAGCGGCGAAGCCGTAGACGGCAGGAGTGACGTGTACGCCCTCGGCGTCGTGCTCTATGAGATGCTCGTCGGCCGCCCGCCCTTCGTTGGGGACACGCCGGTGGAGGTGTCGAGCCAGCACGTCAACGCCGCCGTGCCCGCCATGTCCAAATTCTCGGACTCCGTGCCGAAGGACCTCGAAGCTATCGTCATGGAAGCTTTGAGAAAATCTCCTGATCAGCGCTATCAGACGGCCGACGAGTTGCGGGCCGATCTCATTCGCTTTAGCGAGGGCCAGCCGGTGCAGGCGTCGCAACGCGACGTGGCGTTCTTCGGCGCCGACGCCACGCGAGCGGTGGCCGCCGTTCCAGGAGAGAGGACCCGTTCGGTCCCCGTCATGTCGGGACCGCGCACGGATATACGCCGCCGACGCACCAACTACTGGGGCCCCATCATCATTGGAGTGCTCGTTCTCTTGTTGATCGGGGGTGGCATCGGCGCCTACGAGTATGTCCAGCACAACAAGACAACGATTACCAACATGCCGGACCTCGTGGGCGAGAAGGCCTCGACGGCCACCAAGACTTTGAAGGCCGACGGATTCAGCGTCAATACGTCCTACGTGAAGTCGCATGAACCCAAGTACGACGTGGTGGCGACGCAACCCAAAGCCAACTCGCACGTCGTCAAGGGCGAGACCATCACGCTCGAGTTGAGCGAAGGAATTACCACGACGCCGGTTCTGTTGAAGGACTTCGTGGGTATGTCTCTCGCCAACGCCGAGAGCGGGTTGACGGCGCAGAAACTTGGTTTCAAGCCTCTCTACGTGGAGACCGCACCATCGGGCAATCCCGTTCCCGATCAAGTGCTGAGTCAGTCGCCGCCCGCGGGAACGACCGTTCAGTCGGGCTCCGTCGTGGTCTTGACCGTCTTGGCTCCTAACTCGAAGTATCAACTTACTGACGTCGACGGCGAGACACAGGTTGGCGCCACCTCGGCGTTGACCGCGCAGGGTTTAGCGGTAAACCCTGCCATCGGCTCCGCGTGCTCTAACACCGTGAACTCGGGCCTCGTGCTTTCGACCGTGCCGGTGGCGGGATCGATGGTGACCCAGGGGTCCAGCGTCAAACTCATCGTCTCGAATGGGCCGTGCCAGGTGGTCGTGCCTAGCGTGTTGGGCGACACCGAGTCGGCTGCCTCGGCCGCTGTCTCGGCGCCCAACGTGGGCTTGCAACCCTCGTACTCCGTCAACCCGGCCGATCCGTGCACGGGCGCACAGCCCGTCGTCGACGCGCAAAGCGATGCGCCGGGCTCGTCGGCTACGTACGGTTCGACCATCGATCTGTCGCTGTGTATGGAGACTTCGCCCAGTGGGCCAGGGAATTAGCATCGACACCTATGGCAAAACCGCAGGCCAGGCAGAACTCTAAAAAATCGACGGGCCGTTACGTCAACGCGGAGACGCGTGGCCGGGTCACCAAGCGCCGTCCCGTGGGCGCCGATCGTAGCCCGCACTGGTACGGCTGGCTGCTCGTCGACCTGTTGCTCTTCGGGATGATTGTCATTGTCTTGAACTACTTGCAAGTTCTGCCGGGGTCGGCCTCGCCGTGGTATCTGGCGCTAGGTCTGGCCACGATGTTCAGTGGCTTTTACTTAGCCACGCGCTACCGATAGCGACTGCTAACCCAGGCGCTCGATGATCGTGGCGTTCGCTAGCCCGCCGCCCTCGCACATCGTCAGCAGTCCGAAGCGACCACCCGTGCGCTCGAGTTCATTGAGCAAAGTGGCACAAAGTTTCGCCCCCGACGCACCGAGAGGGTGCCCCAGCGCGATGGCTCCGCCATTGACGTTGACTTTCTCCATGTCGACCTTGTGCTCCTTTTGCCAGGCCAGCACGACCGACGCGAACGCCTCATTAATTTCTATGAGGTCAATGTCATCAAGCGTGAGACCGGCGCGGTCCAGCACTTTGGTCGTCGCCGGTATCGGTCCGGTCAGCATGGTGACGGGGTCAACACCCGCCAGGGCGAAGGCGGTGAACTTCGCGCGGGGGGTGTAGCCAAGCTCCTTGGCCTTCTCTTCGCTCATGATGAGAACAGCGGAGGCCCCGTCGGTGATCTGCGAGGAGTTACCGGCCGTGACCTTGCCGTCTTCTTTGAAGGCGGGCTTTAATTTCGCGAGGGCCTCGACGGTGGAGTCAGGACGAATTCCTTCGTCGCTGGTCACGAGTTCGTCGGTGGCATTGCCGTCGTCGTCGCGAACGTTGACCGGAATCAACTCGCGTTCGAACCGACCTTCGGCGGTGGCTCGCGCAGCGCGGCGGTGACTCTCCACGGAGAACTCATCAAGTTCCTCGCGAGAGATACCCCACATGTCGGCAATCATTTCGGCGCCAATTCCCTGATTCTTTAGTCCGCCCACCGGTTCGTAGCGCGCGGCTACCCGCGGTCCGAAGGGCCAGCCCGAGTCCTTACCCACCGAGGAGCCCATGGCGACTCTCGACATCGACTCCACGCCGGCGGCAACCACGATGTCGTAGGCGCCGGACATCACTCCTTGGGCCGCAAAGTGAAGCGCTTGCTGAGAGGAGCCACACTGACGATCGATGGTGGTCGCGGGCACCGACTCGGGCCACCCGGCGGCCAACACGGCGCTGCGGCCGACATTGAACGCCTGCTCTCCGACCTGGGAGACGCAGCCCATAATGACGTCGTCAATCAACTTGGGATCGAGATCGTTGCGGCTCGCCAGCGCCCGCAGGGCCTCAGAGGCGAGGTCCACCGCGTGCCAGTTCTTCAATCTTCCGTTGCGCTTTCCACCCGGGGTGCGAACGGCATCCACAATGACCGCAGTTGGCATTGCTCTCCTTTATTCGAGGTGTGTAAAACCCACCGCGCGAAGCCTAGGGGCCCCTTCGGGGTATCGTCACGGACGTGGACGCGGCTTACAAAGACATGGATCGCTGGCTCGGCGATGGGGGTATGGCTCTGATCGGCGCCGTGGGAGGGGCCTTTGAAACCTACGGTGTGGATGGCGAAGACCTCGGGTGGGTCAGCGGCTCCTTTGTGCCCAGTGAGTTGGCCTGTAACCCCCACGGCACCGTGCAGGCTGGTGTGCACGCGTTGCTCTTGGACGCCGCCATGAACTTCGCCATTAACGCCGCCCTGCGAGGTCGTGATCGCACCCAAGGCACCATCGAGATGTCCACGGAACTGCTTCGTCCCGCCCTACGCGGTGAGTCCTATGCGCTTCGCGGCGAGGTCGTTCGACTCACTCGTCAGATCGGCTTCGCTGAAGCGAGCATCCTCAACAGCGAGGGCAAACTCGTCAGTCGATCGACCGCGACCTTTCTTCTACAGCGAGCCGAGACGACGTAGGTAGGTCGTTCTTAGCGGCCGTACTCCTCGCGCCGGCGTTCGTCGTCGATCAACTGGGTCTGAGCACCATCGTCTTCGGGATTAGCCGCGGCCCGTACTTCCTCCTCGGCGATCTTTTCGTCAACCGGTGGAACGGGCAGAGCCCCGAAACCGAAGACGGGCGACGCCGACTCACTCGCCTCCGCGGCCTCTTCGGCCGGTTGATCCGCTTCGTGACGTTGACGACGTCGAAACAGTGCCACCCGCGAAACTTATCGCAGGATCCCGGGCGGTCTTTGTGAATTACGAGATTAACTCGGTCGCTAAGAGAGGAGCGCCTTCGTGGGCCGCGAGCCCCTTCTGATCAGCCGCCGCTACTTCAATGTGGTGGGGCTAGTAAGAATCGAACTTACGACCTCGTCATTATCAGTGACGCGCTCTAACCGACTGAGCTATAGCCCCGCAGGGGTACCAATCTACCCGATCGCCTGTGAAGCCTTAGGCGGTGGGCGGGTCCCAGAGCCTGGACGACATGGACTGACTCGCGGTACCCAACAACGTGCCGCCGCGACTCCAGAGATACGCCGTTCCTTGCGAGAACCCTCCGGCGAGAGCGTGCATGTGGATCTCGACCAACACCCACTCGGTGGGCTCGAGGTTGGCCACGCGAATCGTATTGTCAAGACTCTGCCCGAAGGTGTTTCGCCCCATCGGCTGACTGACCCCACCGGCTACGAGATCACCGAAGATAGCGAGCGTGGCGGCCGACGGGTCGAGATGGCTGGGCATCCGGGCCCAGAGGGCGGACACGGGCTCTCCCGGGGTTCCGTCCAACTCTTCGAAGGGACGTCCAATCGCGATGCGCGTCTCGACGTGATCAAAGATGGACGCCTCAAAGATGGAAGGCATCACGCGCCGCGGGCAGTCCTCGGGCGGGGGAACCGTCGGCATAGTGAGCCACGGTGTGGGGGAGTCGAGTTGACTTCGACCAAGCGCCGCGTTCACCGTCAGCACCTCGCGGCCCTCGGTGGTAGCCGTGGCGCGAGCCTGGGTCACTCGCTTACCGACGACGGCGAGATTGACGGTCACGTCAACGACGCTTCCTAGTTGGGCGAAGGAGAGATAGTGCGCCGCCGCGTAAACCGTGGGTCGCCCGCTGGCCTCTTCCAGGGCCGCGATGCCCGCCGCTAGACCGCATCCGCCAAAGAGAAATTTTCCGGGCGTCACGAGACGCTGCTCGACGTCAAAGCGCCACGTGGACTCGTCGACGCGCCGAATGCCAAGAAACTCATTGATGTCCACGACGTGTGAGGCTACCGGACGGTGCGTCGACGATAGCCCGAGCAATACCCGTGATTGTCGGAGCAGGCAGACTTGTGGCGTGATCGACCCGCGCTTTATCTACCTCGCGGTGTTGCTCGCCGCTATCGGCGGCTCCTCGTATGTGCGCGACACCTGGCGCGGCGTCACCTCTCCGAATCGCGTGACGTGGTCGTTGTGGGGACTCGAAGGTGTTCTCGCCTTCGGGGTCGAGATACAACAGCACGTGGGTCTGGCGTCGCTCATGACCTTGATGCTCGGTCTGGTCCCCCTGGTGGTAGTGGCGGTCTCGTTTAAGAACCCTCACAGCGTGTGGCGACTCGGCCCCTTTGACATCGTGTGCGGCGTCATCTCTTTAGCCGGACTCGCGTTTTGGGCCTTCGTCAATGAACCCACCATCGCGTTACTCTCCTTCGTCTGCGCTGACCAGGTGGCGGGACTTCCGACCATTCGTAAATCGTGGCTCGCGCCCTCGACCGAGTCACCTCGCGTCTTCATTTTGGGTTGCTTCAACTGCACCATTACTCTGTTGACGCTGAAGGTCTTTACGACGGCCGGGGCTCTCTTCCCCGGTTGTGTCATCGTGACCGACGCGGTCATGGCTTTGCTCATCGTGGGGCGTCTCGGACCTCGTTTTCGTCACGAGCTCGCCGCCGTCAAGGAAGCGACGACCTAGCGGCCAAATTTCGTTGGACGTGACGCCGAAGGGGCGTTACTTTTGGTCGTGGCCGCACTACTGCCCTTCCACCTGCATCCGGTGCTCTTGGTGGTGATCGTGGCGGCGGGTGTTGCCCATCACGTCGTTGTCTCCTCGGCGCATCAGCGACGACTGGCCCGCTACGGACTGTTGGCGCTGTTGGTCGTGACGATGTGGCCCATCGGGGATATCGCCGCCTCGGTCTCTTTAAGCGTGGCGACGGTGCAACGTCTGGTCATCATGCTCTTGGTGGCGCCCTTTCTCCTCCTCAGCCTGCCGACCGATCTACTGGGCCGACTCACTCGCCCCGCGCCCGTGGACTTCTTCATTCGCCGACTCGCGGAGCCGGGCGTGGCGTTGGCCGTCGTCACGGTGGTGGGGACGTTGACGCTGGCCTCGCCGGTCGTGGACTGGGGGGCGCGCTCGAGCGTAGGCCGCGGATTGATCATTCTCGTCGTTCTTTTCGTGGGGTTTCTTCTGTGGATTCCCGCGTTGGCGGTTCTGCCCGGCACGCACCGACTCTCACCGGCCGCGCGGGCGGGCTACATCTTCGCCTCCGCCCTCGTCGTCACGAGTCTGTCGTTCGTGTGGATTTTCTCGCAGCACCCGCTCTACCCCGGTCTGCATCACCAAGAGGCCTTGCTGCACATCTCGCCGCTCTTCGATCAACAGCTGGCGGGGTTCGTCGCGAAACTCGGCTGCTACATCCCTATGTGGTGGGTGGCTTTCGTGATCTTCTTTCACGCGGAAGATAAGGGCACCCCCATTGAAGACACGCCGCTGCACTGGGCCGACGTTGAACGAGAACTGTTGCGGATCGACCGCCAACGAGCGCGAACGCTGCGTAACCACCGATCCTCCTAGTGGGCTCTTTGGTAGAATTGCCCTTCACGGGGACGTAGCTCAGTTGGTAGAGCGCGGGCTTTGCAAGCCTGAGGTCGTGGGTTCGATCCCCATCGTCTCCACCGTAGACCTCACAACCTCACAACCTCACGGCCGCTCTACCTGAAGCGGTCGGCGTCGGGTGATAGTAGATAGGCCGCGGCCTCGGAGATCGACGACACGACAACATCGGGCGAAGATCCCGCGAGGGGCCACTCCCGTTCTCGGCTCATCCAGATTGTGTGCAGTCCGCACCGTGCTGCTCCCACGATGTCGGCGCTTGCGGAGTCGCCGATCATCCACCCGTCGAGTTCGCTGTCGCAGCGTCGAGCGGCCTCGCGAAAGATTCCCGCGTCCGGCTTACTCACGCCGAGCGCTTCGGAGACGACCACGGCGTCGACGACCTTGTCCAACTCGGTCTGTCGTAGCTTGGCCATCTGCTGCACGGTGGGACCGTTCGTCACTACGCCGACTTTCCAGCCAGCGCCTCGCAAGGCGAGGACCGCGTCGATAGAGGCGCTCTCGCGCTCGAAACACTCGATGTAGCTCTGCGCGTACCAGTCCACGAGCTCTTCGACGGTGGCGTCCAAACCGAACTCTTCAATCGCTCCGCGCAGAAGGACGGGTCGCGGCGTGATGCCGTCGCCGTCGATGCTGAGCAACCACGCCGACGCGTCAGGTGTCAGACCAAAACGGGCGACAAATATATTGATCCACTTGTCGAACGCTTTGGCCCGATCGGCGAGCGTGTTGTCCAGATCGAAGAGGGCGAGGGGCACGCCACCCATTGTGGCGCCGAATGATCGTGCTGAGTCATCAGACCCTAAGGGTGTAGTCCCTCTTCGTGGCCCTCGTGCGTCGCCGGTTCCAACTGAAAGGTGGCGTGGGCTATGGCGAAGTGCTCCTCCAGGCAGGCCTGCAGGGCGTCAAGTATTCGTGGCGTGTCGCCGCTGTTAAAGCAGCCGTCATCGACCACCACGTGCGCGGACAACGTGGGGAGGTCCGAGGAGACGGTCCACGCATGGAGATCGTGAACATCGAGCACGTGGTTGACGCGCGCTAAGTGGGCTCGGACGTCGGCCAGATCGAGGTTGTCGGGAGCACCCTGGAGCAGAACTTTGCCGGCGTCGCGCAACAGTGACCAGGCCGATCGCAGCATCAGGGCTACGACAAACAGTGAGGCGATGGAGTCCGCTCGCTGCCACTTCGTCAACACAATGATGAGTCCGGCGACCGCGGTACCGATGAAGGCGTAGAGGTCGGTGAGCACGTGCAGGTACGCGCCACGGATATTGAGGTTTCTCCGATTGGCCTTGGACAGAACAAACGTCGCCACGATGTTGACCGCGGCGCCCGCCAGGGCGATCACCAGTACCAGGGAACCGTCGACGCGATGGGGAGAGACCAGTCGGGTCACGGCTTCGATGGCAATGACGAGCGCGATGGCCACCAGGGTCACGCCATTGGCGGCCGCACTCAAAATCTCGGCGCGTCGCAGTCCGAAGGTCCAACGGCCCTGCGCGGGGCGCTTGGCCAGTTGCAGGGCCCACGCGCTCACGGCCAAGGCCACTACGTCCGTCAAGAGATGTCCGGCGTCCGCGAGGAGAGCGAGCGACGAGCCCACGAAGGCGGCCGTCACCTCCACGATAAAAAAGAGCGAGATGAGGATGAGGGCGCCGAGCACGTAGCGACTGTCGCTCTCGAGCGACGTTGCGTGGGTGTGACCGCCGGATCTCATGGATGGTTCACGCGGGGCTGTCGATCTCTAGAGTCACCAGGTCATTGTTCCATGGACTTCGCGGGAACTTCGAGACGATGGTTACGCCGGTTCAGGGGCCAGCTCGCCCGCCGCTCGTGGCGCGGTGACTTTAGCGGTACCGGGAACTCGGTCGCGAGCGATTTGGCGAAGGTTGAACTGCGTGACGCCGATGGTGAGAGCCACCGCGCCGAACGCGTGAATCTCCACGAGCCAGCCGGGCAGGTGGGTGAGGTACTGCGTCACTCCGATCGCCGCTTGTAGTAGTGAGACGTAGACCAGACGGCGTACTCCGAAAATCAGCGCGCGCGGGGCGCCGCTGTGCCAAATAGCAACGAGGAGGCCCGTGATGAGTCCGATGAAGAGAACCGCGGCGAGTGAGTGAACCCACGCGGCCGAGGAGAGCGCGAAGGGAAGACGTCGGGCCACTAGCTGACCCTGCGACGAACCCGCGTGCGGGCCCGAGCCCGTGGTGGCCGTCCCCGTGAGAACCAACACGAAGAAGGGAAGCCACAGCCACCGCGCCACGTTGCGAAAGTACGGATCGCGCACGTCGGCGCGCGCGCCGGGACCGTAGACGTATTTGGAGTGGTGATACAGCATCGCCCCGAGCGCCACCATGGCCAGGCTCAACAGGAGGTGGAGCGACACCAGGTAGGGGTTGAGCTTGGAGTACACCACGAAAGCGCCGAGCACGGCGTTGGCCACCACGCCGAGGATGAGCCAACCCGAGAGCCACAAAAGATCGCGACGACGACGCTCGCTCCACCAGGCTGCCAGAAAGGTGACGCCCACGATGACGACCAGCGCCAGGGTGACGAGCCGGTTACCGAACTCGATTTTCGAGTGAATGCTCGACGAGGCGACGATCTGATGCTGAAAGCAGGTCGGCCAGTCGGGACATCCGAGGCCCGAACCCGTCAGGCGTACGGCCTCTCCGGTCAGGATGATGAGAATCATGGAGAGGAAGGAAGCGAGAGCGAACCAGCGAAAGACGGGTCCGGTCACGCTACGGCGCGTCGTTGCAGGCACCTACCTAGCCTACGGATTTACGGGACTCGTAGGATATGGGCCGTGACTACATCCGCCACCGCGACGTTTTCGACCAGTGACGTCCTTCGCGGGTACGTAGCCCTCACCAAGCCGCGCATCATCGAGTTGCTGCTGGTGACGACCGTGCCCACCATGATCGTGGCCGACAACGGTTTTCCGAGACTCTGGTTGATCGTGGCCACGCTGATCGGCGGCACGCTGGCCGCCGGCGGGGCAAACGCTTTCAACATGGTGATCGACCGGGACATCGACGCCATCATGGAGCGCACCAAGCGCCGACCTCTCGTCACCGGGGTGATGTCGCCGCTCGCCGCCACGCTGTTCGCGATTGCCTTGGAGATCGCGGCCTTCGCCGTTCTGGCCATTTGGGTTAATCAGCTCTCCGCGTGGTTGGCCCTTTCGGCCACCGCGTTCTACGTCGTGGTCTACACCTTGATACTGAAGCGGCGCAGTAAGCAGAACATCGTCATCGGCGGCGCGGCGGGCGCCGTCCCGGTGTTGGTGGGTTGGGCCGCCGTGACCAACTCACTCTCCTGGACGCCGGTGCTCTTATTCGTGGTTGTCTTCCTCTGGACGCCGCCTCACTTTTGGGCTCTGGCCGTTCGTTATCGAGACGACTACGAAGCCGCCAACGTCCCCATGATGCCGGTCGTGGCTTCGCTGCGGCGGACCACGCTGGAGATCCTCATCTACACGGTCATTCTGTGGGCGCTGACGTTGCTCATTGGATCAACCGCTCATCTCGGGTGGGTCTACGCCATCTCGGCGACGGTTCTGGGCGCCTTGTTCACTTTTTACGCGCTGCGTCTGTATCGTCACGCGCGGGTCGACCGAGCCGACGTCGTCGAGGCCATGCGCCTCTTTCACTTCTCGATCACGTACCTCTCGGCACTTTTTATCTTGATGGCGGTCGACGTTCTTGTCCGACACCACTGAGGTTCCACGGCGAGGTCCCTCTCGTCGCCTGCTGATCATCGTGGGGTCGGTCGTGGCGATCGCCGTGATCGCGGTGGTGTCGGTGCTGACGGGTGGTCACGTGAAGACCCAAAACGGGCAGGCCGTCTCGCCGCTGGTGGGAAAAACCATCAAAGTGATCAGAGCCCACGGCGTGGCGACGACCAACGTGGAGTCACCGTGGGCCAGCGGTCACCCCACGGTGATGATCTTCTTTGGGAGCTGGTGCAGCATCTGCCACAGTGAGATGCCCAAGATCGAGACCTACCTTCGTTCTCACGACGTCGCGCCGGTGTCGGTGTTCGGGGATGACAACAACGAGCCGCTGAGCGACGCGAAGGCCTTCGTCAAGAAACTCGGTCTGACGTTTCCCGTGGCCTCCGATCCGAACAACGCCATCTCGGTGGGTGTCTTTGGCTTCTCTTTCGGCGACCCCGAAACGGTTTTTCTCAATAAGCACGGTGTGGTGAAAGAGGTGCACCTTGGGCCTATCTCCGTCGGTGAACTTCGTCGCGGTATCGCCGCGTTGACGACGGCTTAATCGAACTGAAAGGTGCGCGACGCGAGCAGTGGCGCGGCGCAAGCCCAGAGCGCGAGCGAGACCCAGTCGGCCGCGGTGGGAGCGAGTCCCCGTCCGAGTATGAGATGTAGCGCCTGCGCCATGGCGCCCGACGGCAGGGCGATAACGCTGTGTCGCACCACGGAGGGCAGCGACGCGAGCGGCACCACGATGCCCGAGAGCAACAGCAACACCAGATAAAGGCCGTTGCTCGCGGCCAGGTTCACCTCGGCCCGTAGCCAACCAGCCAAGGCCAGACCGATACCGGCGCACCCCGCCGAGCCCAGCACGAGTGCGAGCACGACCTCGGACGCTCCGAGTCCTCCCCCGTGGGGCCGCCAGGTCAAGATCAACGCCACGAGCGCAATGACCGCGACCTGGAGCGCCTCGGTGACCAGCACGGCCGAGATCTTCGAACCGATTAAGCGGCGCCGTCCGAGCGGCGTGACCCACAGTCGGCGCAGCACGCCGCTGGATCGCTCAAAGCCCGTCGAGATGGAAAGTGCCACCAACGATGTGGAGAGCACGCATAGCGCCAGAATCCCCGGCGCGACGAAGTCCACGCGGTGAGTCGTAGGGGTGGACGTGACGTGGGTCAGCGAGAAGAAGAGAAGGAGCAGCACCGGGATGCCCACCGTCAAGAGCAAGGTCTCGCCTCGGCGAATTGTCATGGTTACTTCGGCCCGGGTCTGGGCGGCGAACGCCTTCACGGGCGTACCCCCCCGCGCTGGTCGGCGATGAGCTCGAGATAGCGCTCCTCGAGGGAGGCGCGCGTGCGCAGTGAGACCATGGAGAGACCGAGGCCCGCCAAGTAGTTGGTGACGATGGCGATGCGCTCGGGCGTGGACGCGGTAGCGCAGCGAAGTTGTAGCGGACCGTCGAGCGTGACCTGGCAGTGGAGCAGCGCGGCCAGTCCCGCCGGATCGAGAGGGCCGCTCGACTGGACGATCATCTCCGGAGATCCGGCGAGTTCCTCGAGCGATCCTTGGGCCAGTACGCGACCGTCGTGAAGAATGACCAGACGGTCGGCCAGTCGCTCGGCCTCGGCGAGTTCGTGGGTGGTGAGAAAGAGCGCGCAGCCCCTCGAACGTTCCGCGATCACGATGTCGCGGATAACTTGGCGACCTTCGGGATCGACGGACGTCGTGGGCTCATCGAGGACGAGGGCCCGCGGCCGCCCGAGCAGAGCCAGTGCTAAAAGGGTGCGCTGTTGTTCGCCACCGCTCAATCGCCGCCAGGGCGTCTTGGCGCACGCGTTGAGCTGTAATAAGGAGAGCAACTCACCCGTGTCGCGCGGCGCGTCGTAGTACGTGGCCGTGAGGTGAAGTACGTCGCGCGGTGACATGGGCGCCCAGACGCCACCGCGTTGGAGCAGTGCTCCCGTGCGTACTACCACCTCTCGATGATCCCGGCGGGGGTTCAGGCCGTGAAGATGAACCGAGCCGGCCGTGGGGACGCGAAAGCCCAGCAGGGTCTCAACCAGGGTTGTTTTGCCCGCGCCGTTGGGGCCGAGGAGCGCGACCACCTCGCCGTAGTTGACGTTCAACGTCACGTCGTTGACCGCGCGAAGTTCACCGAAGGTGACCTCGAGATGATTGACGTCGACGGCGAAGCTCACGTCTAACGAAACTAGACGGTTCAAAGAAGGCTACGAATCTGCCTCGGTAGGATTGGCCCATGATTGACCTCGCTCAGCTACGCCGTGAACCCGACCTCGTGAAGAGCGCTCTCTCGCGTCGCGGTGTCTCGTCGTCCACGATGGATGAGATCGAGGCGCTGGACGTCGAACATCGGCGTCTTCTCCAGGAGGCTGAAGCGCTACGCGCCCAGGTGAAGGAACTCTCGCGCCAAGTCGGCGAAGCTCGTCGCGGCGGGGACGCGTCGACGGCGGAAGAGTTAACCGGCCGAAGCCGCCTCCTCGGCGACGAGGAACGCGCCGCCAGCGAAGCCTCGGACGCCGTGGCGGACAAACTGCGCTCACTGTTGCTCATGATCCCCAATGTGCCCGATTCACGGGTGCCCGATGGTGCGGATGAGAACGACAATGTCGAACTTCGTCGCTGGTGGGTCGGCAAGGACGAGGGTGCACCGTTTCCCACCTACGAGGAGCACCAGCGCGTACCGCACTGGGAGATTGGCACGGAGCTCGGGATCTTGGACATGGAGTCGGGGGCCAAGATTGCCGGTTCGATGTTTCCTCTGTTTCGTGGTGCGGGTTCTAAACTCCTACGGGCCCTGAGTTCACTGTCGCTGGACAAGAACGCCGGTGCCTACGAAGAGATCCGGCCCCCGACGGTCGCCCTGACCGAAACCATGATGTCGACCGGGCACCTACCCAAGTCGGCCGACGACATGTACTCCATTGAGCGCGATGGCCTCTGGGCCATTCCGACCGCCGAGGTGCCCCTGACGTCGCTTCGGCGAGGAGACATCCTCGAGCGGGCCGAGTTGCCCCTTCGACTCTGCGCCTTGACGGCCTGCTTTCGTCGCGAGGCCGGCGCGGCGGGCAAGGACACGAGAGGACTTCTGCGAGTGCACGAGTTCGACAAGGTTGAACTTTTTGCGTACTGTCTGCCCGAACAGGCCGACGACGCCTTCGCCGACGTTCTCCAACGGGCCGAGGCGGTGTTGCAAGCTCTCGGATTGACGTACCAACTCCTCGAGTTGTGTACCGGGGACTTGGGGACGGCCTCGGCCTACACCATCGATCTCAACGTCTACAGTCCCGGCGTCGATCGTTGGCTCGAAGTCTCGTCGGTTAGCTGGTTCCGGGACTTTCAGTCACGTCGCGCGAACGTTCGCTACCGCACGGCCGAGGGTTCGACCGCGCTCGTGCACACGGTGAACGGTTCGGCGCTCGGCTGGCCGCGCGTCTGGGCTGCGGTGGTCGAGACCTATCGTCAACCTGACGGCACGGTAAAGCTGCCGGAGTCGCTCGCGCCGTACTTCGGCGGCGACGCCACCATTCGCGCTACGGCCTCGTGACCTCGTAGCGATAACCGACGCCGCGCACGGTGGTGATGTGGGTCGGGTTCTTGGGGTCCTCTTCAATGAGCGTGCGAAGTCGCTTGATGTGCACATCCAGCGTCTTCGTGTCGCCGACGTAGTCGTTGCCCCACACGCGGTCAATCAACACTTCCCTGGTGAGTACCCGGCCAGGATTCTCGAGCAGGAGTCGAAGGAGCGCGAACTCCTTCTTTCGCAGCTTGATCTCCTGATCGTCGACGTAGCATCTCCGAGCGTCGATATCCATGCGGACGTTGCCCAAGGAGATCAACTCGTCGGCCTCGAACTGCTCGTGCGAACTGCGGCGACGAAGCACGGCTCGCATGCGCGCCACGAGTTCGCGGAGTCGGTAGGGCTTGGTGACGTAGTCGTCGGCCCCGATCTCCAGCATCAGGACCATGTCCACCTCTTCGCCTTTGGCGCTCACCACGATGATCGGCACGCTGCTCGTGGCCCGAATCGATCGGCAGACATCGAGGCCCGACATCTTTGGCAACATGAGATCAAGCAAGACGACGTCGAAGTGACCCTTGGAAAAGGAGGTCAGCGCCGCCTGTCCGTCGCGGGCGATGGTGACGTCGAAGCCTTCGCGGTCGAGACCAATGGTGAGGGCGTCGATGAAGGACTCTTCGTCCTCGACCACGAGAACGCTGGCCCGCTGTTCGGGTGTCTTCTTCGCCATTACTGGTTCAAGGGGAGCTCGAGGGTGAAGGTTGATCCTTCGCCTTCGCGGGAGTCGACGAGGACCGCGCCGCCGTGATTCTGTGCGACGTGGCGAACGATGCTGAGCCCGAGGCCCGTGCCGCCGGTCTCGCGGGCTCGACCGGGGTCCACTCGATAGAACCGCTCAAAGATTCGTTCCAAGTCCTTGGCGGGGATGCCAATGCCGTGGTCTTGAATCTCGACGCGCACGCACGGCCCTCCGACCTCTCCGTCCTGATTCACCGGCGCGTCGACGCGACTGATACGAATCTCGACCGTGCCATCCTGTGGGGAGTACACCACCGCGTTTTCGAGAAGTGCGTGGAGGGCGGAGGTGAGTTGGCGCCGATCGCCAAAGACGACCTGGTTGGTCTCAGGTTCGTCGAAGGTGATCTTGACCTCGTGCTGTTCGGCGGCCGTGCGGATTCGTTCTATCGCGTCGGCGACGATCAGTGACACCGAGATGGGCTCACGACTGGGTGAGCCTTCGCCCTCGATGCGCGAAAGATCGAGCAGGTCCTCAATGATCCGATTGACACGGAAGGCCTCGGAGTTGATGCGTTCGGCGAGGCGCTGGGCGACAGCCGGGTCTCGTTCGAACTGCAAGGTCTCGGCGAGAAGTCCGAGGGCTCCCATGGGGGTTTTCAGTTCGTGACTGACGTTGGCGATGAAGTCGCGTCGAATGTCTTCCAGGCGGCGGCGCTCGGAGACGTCTTCAATGACCGCGAGCACGCCGAGGGAGCGACGGCCGTCGTCGATGACCGTCGCTCGGATGGTGAGGGTGCGACGGGGCGGACCGTAGATATCGATGGTGCGTTCGGCGACGCCGCTGGACCACCCTTCGGCGAGAACGTCGGTGACCGCCTGAGCGGCGATGGCGTCGCCGTAGCGACTGGCCATCAGGTTCTCGGCCTGCGTGTTGCGAAAGATGACGCCGCCCGCTTCGTCGCAGAGCACCAAGCCGAGGGGCAGAGTATCGAGGGAACGGCGTAGCCGCACGGTCTCGGCGCTTGACTCGCTCACGGCGTTGTGCGCGTCGCCGGTGACCTCCTCTAGGTAACTGAGCGCGGTCTCGACCTTCCCGCTGTCGTGATGCGGCTCCACCGCGAGACGAGAGGCCAGAGCCGAGAGTCGCTGGGCAATCGCTCGATGTCCTCGTTGGCGATAGATCAAGACGCCGAGGAGTACCCCGACAATGAGAACGCCACCGGCCGCGCCGTAGAGGGCGGCCGGGGGCCACAGGGAGATCACGTTCTTGGTCGAAGCGACGAGCACTAGTCCATTCTCGCAGAAGTGCTGGCGCGGAGCGCGATGGCGACCGTTGGGGGCTTCTTATCGAAAGCGAGCCCATGATGCTATTCGCCAATGTGAGTCTTACTCCCTCCACCTCTGATCTTCCTGGTAGTGCCGCGTTGCAGCAGATTGCCGACGGCCTCGCGTCGTGGGCGCTGATCGGTGCTCTGGTGGCCCTACTGTTGGGCGCTGCCCTCTGGGCCGTCGGAAGTCACACGCAGAACATGCACCACTCTTCGCAAGGTCGTCGAGCGGTACTGACGTCCCTGGTGGCCGCGATTGTCATCGGCGCGGCGCCCACCCTCATCAACTTCTTCTTCAACGCGGGCCTCAGCGTCAAGTAGTGAGCCACTTTCTTTGTATCTTCTCGCCGAGTACCTGCGCCACGTCGTTGGCGAAGTCGACGTTTAACGATCTCTTTAATGCACTCACCAGTTGGATCCTGTCCAGTGTCCAGTGGCTACTGAGTGCCGTCGGGCACGTGTTGATGTCAGCGAGCGATCCCTCCGTCGTTCTCCAAGGTTCAAAGAGCGAGTTCAACGTGCTGCTGGCGGTGGCGCCCGCGATTTTACTGATCGGTCTTCTCGTCTCGACGCTGCAGGCGCTCCGCCACGGCGAGGCCTCTGCCCTGTGGCGGGTCTACCTCGGCGTCGCGCCGGCCTGCGTCGCCGGGGTGGCTTTGGCTCGCCCCGTAGCGTCCCTCGTGCTCGAAGCGGTCAATCAGATGTCCTCGAGTGCCGCAGCGGGAGTAGCCCAACACGAAGTGCTTCTCGCTCAGGGTCTCAATAAGTTGGCCCCGACGACGCCCGGCTTCGGAGTCTTCTTGCTCGCCCTGGGGGTCATTGTCGGCACGGTGTTGCTGTGGTGCGAGCTCATCGTTCGAAATGTCGCCTTGACTTTGCTCTTGGTCCTCGTGCCCGTGGTGGTTCCCCTGGCGAGCTTTCCCGCCGCGCGACGAATCGGGTGGCGTCTAGCGGAGACCTTTCTCTGCGTCGCCGCCAGCAAATTCGTCATTGTGGTGACCTTGGTGCTCGGACTCGGAGAACTCGAAGGGTCGTCGGCGACCGAAGTGGTCACGGGTGCGGTGACGCTCCTGCTCGCCACCTGTACTCCCTTCCTTTTGTTACGGGTCGTTCCCCTCTTGGAGCAGTCCGCACTGCATAACTTCGACGGGCTCCGCGCCCGGGCGACGAGGGCCGTGACCAACGCTCCCTCGTCAGCGGTCGGCGTGATGGCCCGGTCGCTGGCCCCCGATATGCCCGAGCCGACGCCGCCGCGTCGGCCCGACGATCTGGGACTCGGTACCTGGCCGGGCGTGCCCGAGTCGCCGATGCCTCCCTTGGACGGCGAACCGCCGCTTCCGCCGATCGGTCAGCCTCGGCTGCGGGGCGGGCACGTCGTGTATCGCCACGACGATATGGGACCGATCGTCGGGTGGCACTTTGACGAGTGAGACGCTAGGTCTCGGCGAGTCCGACGTCGATGCCCGTTGGATCGGCATACGCCGACATCAGGCTCTGTTGTTGATCGCGAGTATCGCGCTGATCGGGGAGGGAGTTATCACGCCCCGGGTGCGCGTGGGCGCGATCGCCGCGGGGGTGACCCTGCTGCTCTGCGTGTTGCCGACCGGCGAGGGTCGAACGGTGGGCGAGCAGGTCGTGATCGCGGCGCGCTTTGTGGCGCGCCCCCACTGGCGGACGTTCATCGCGCGAGAGCTGGGAGAGGACGTCGTTCTGTGGTGCGGCGGGGAGGTCGCCTTTCGCGCGTATGAACTCGAGCACCGCGGTCGTCTCGACCTCTCCGGTCGTGATCTAGTTATCGCACGATCTTTGGCGGAGTTGGCCGACAACGCGAGCGCCTCGCGTGACGGACAGCACTTTTCGATGCACGTCACGCGTCGCGGCGTCAGTTCCTCCACCCTTCTCGCGCTGCCGGTCGATGCGTCTGCTCCCGACGGCTGGACTCCCCGAAACGATCGGGCGCTCGAGATTCTGCTGGGCTCGAGCGGGGACGCGTCCGTGCACGTTCTGGAGCGTCTTACCTACGTACGGTCGGGTCGAGAGGTGGCGCGGATCTATCGCGTGCGCGACTTCTCGTTTGTCGCGCAGGGGCGAAGCCTTCTTGAACAGTTGCTGCGCTCGCCGGACCACCTCGATGTCGTGCTCCACGTCGACGTGGTGAGCGGCGCGACGGCGCAGCGCTTGGCGTCCCGGGCGGTACACCGAGTAGGTAGCGACGAGGAGACGTCGAGGTCGGCGGGCTTTCGTCGCACGGCCCGCTCGTCGCGAAACTTTGAACGCATGGCCCAACGAGAGCGCTACGTGGCGGGTGGTCGCGCGTTGTTGCGGGTCGCCGTCTACGTGTTGGTGCGCGCCGACAACGTGGGTGAACTCCAAAAACGTGGGAATCAGGTGTGGCGGCACGCTCACGACGCGGGCCTCCGGCTCGATCGAGGTCGAGGACTTCAAGCGGCTTGGTACCGGTCGTCGCTGCCAGGGGGGCCGGGCTGGTGAGCAAACCGTGGACCCATTGGGCCACTTCGGTCGACCTCGAGAGCCTGCGACTTCCCGCTCACGACGCCGGGACCGGGCTGAAGGGTTTGTCCCTCGGCGAGTCGCAGTACGGTTCGTCCTTCGTCCTCGATGTATTTGATGCGTATCACGCAGAGTTGGTGTCCAATCCGAACGTCATCGTCGCGGGATCCATTGGTGCGGGGAAGAGCACCGTGGTCAAAATGCAACTCGAACGCGCCCTCCAACGAGGTCGACGGGCCGTAGTGATCGATCCGAAGGGGGAGTACGCCGCCTTGGCGGCGCTACACGGCGCCCACCCCGTCGCCCTCGGACTCGATGGGTGGTGCGATCCCTTTTCGCGCGACGATCGCGAAGGCGTGGCACTGTTGCGGGCGCTGCTGGCCAGCGCGCAGGGATCGCCACTGAGCGCCGATCAACACTTCTGCGTCGATGAGGTGTGGCGCCGACTCGCGACGCCGCGGCCGTCTCGAGTTCTCTGGTCTCTGTTTGAACTGATGTCGCCCCATCTGGACACGACGTCGAACGAAGCGGGGCGCTCCGTGGCTCTTCTGCTCTACCGCTTCATCTACGGCGACCTCGCCGGTCTCTTTGATGGTGCCGACGAGCCGCTTCGCTTCCAGGGCGACCTGGTGGTCCTCGACCTCTCGGCGCAGTGGTCATCCACCTCCTTGTCCGTCGCCGTCCTGAGTGTGGTGGCCGCGGCCCAACAGGTGCTGGGGCGAAGAGGCGAACTGGGGTATCTCGTCATTGATGAGGCGTGGGCGCTCCTGAGTGACGCCGAGGCCCTTCGCTGGTTACAGGGCTCGTGGAAACTCGCTCGGGCCCGAGGACTGGCCCACGTGCTGGTGTTGCACCGCTGGAGCGACGTGGCCGCCGCCGGCGACGCGGGCAGCGCTCAGCGGGAACGTGCACGGGGACTCTTGCGAGAGTGTGAGACGGCGTGGCTGTTTCGTGAGCCTCTCGATGAGGCGCGCGACATGGCTCGAGCATTGGGCCTGAGTGCCCGGGAGGAGACGTATCTCACGGCGCTGCCCAAGGGCGTCGCGCTCGTGCGCTACGGGGCCTTTCGGTCCATTGTCCGTGTGCGGCCAGACGAGAGTGACCTTTCCTTCATTGACACCGACGTCTCCATGCGCGAGACCTTATGAACGATCGACCGGTACTCGGACGGCGCTACTGGAACGGCTTGTCGCTCGGACCTCGCGTGACTCTCGACAGTGGAAGTTCTCTGCTGGTTGTCGGTCCGACCCAGGCGGGAAAGACCTCGTCCATCGTGGTGCCCGCCTTACTTCGTTGGAGCGACGCGGTGGTGGTGACCAGTGTCAAGAACGACGTGCTGGCGATGACGCGTCGATGGCGCGAATCCGTGGGCGACGTTCAGATTCTAGAGCCGGGCCTCGACGGTGGACTGACGTGGGATCCCCTCGAAGGTGTCGCCACGCTGCGTCACGCGCATCGCGTGGCCCGGGATCTCACGATCGGTTCAAGCGACCGAGGCGACACCGAGTTCTGGAACGCCCTGGCCGGTCGATTCGTGGCCGGGCTCATGGTGGTGGCGAAGGATCGTCGCGGGTCAATCTTCGACGTGGCCGATGTGGTCGAGCGACGCGACGTACGCGCGTGGCTGGGCCAGACCTCGTCGGTGGCGGGAAAGATCGTTCACAGTTTTCTCGACTACGACCACAAGACTTTCGACGGGGTGATGACGACGGCCGAGACCATGCTGATGCCGTGGCGCTTCCCACAACCCTTGGCTCAGGTTCGGCGCGTGGTAGCCGGCGCCAACACGTTGTACCTGTGCAGTCCCCGGGGGGAGCAGCGCCACTACGAGCCGCTCTTTCGAGGGGCGTTGCGCATGGTGTTAGAGGAACAACAGCGCCGGGTTGACGCCGGGCAGCACCGGCGAGTCTTGATGGTGCTGGACGAGGCGGCCACCGTGGCCTCACTGGAGGAACTCGATCAACTGGCCGCCACGGTGAGCGGACTCGGGGTCACGCTGGTCACCGTGGTGCAGGACTTCGCGCAGTTGGTCGCGCGCTGGGGACCTCGCTCGGCCACCATTGTCAACAACCACGCGACCAGAGTCGTCCTCGCCGGGCTGGCCGACTCGACGGTGGGTCGCTACTTACCAGAGCTCGTTGCGGAGAAACCTGATTCGAAGACCGTGCCGCTGCGACTTCGCCCTCGCGGTACCGCGAGCGTCGTGGCCGGCGGCCGGCGTGTCTTTCACGTGCGCCTTCGACCGTGGTGGAAGGACCGACGCCTGCGTATCCGAGGAGTGCGTGGAGGGTAACTACGATTTACGAGTGGCCTACCAGTCTCTCTTGATCCAAGAGCAGATCTTCGCGATCGATATCGGGGCGACCAATATCAAGTTCTCCCACGTGAACGAACAGGGCATCTTGGTGCGCGGGGTGCGGCGACGACCGACGCCGTATCCCTGCTCGCCGGCTCGATTGGTGGAGTTTCTCGAGGAACGCATTGTGCGCAGCGGGTGTCGGCGAGTAGGCGTGGGCTTTCCCGGTGAGTTTCGCGATGGTCACGTCATCCTTCCGGGCAACCTGTCTCGACCCGGCGGCGTTGCTACCGAAAAGGATCCGGAGCTCGACGCCCTGTGGCGCGGATACCCGCTCCAGGACGAGCTTCGCGAAAAGTGCGGTCGCGACGTGCGAGTGGTCAACGACGCCACCATGGCGGCGCTCGGTTGCATCGAAGGAAACGGCACCGAGCTGGTCTTGACGTTGGGAACCGGCCTGGGCCTCGCCCTGGCGGTCGACGGAAAACTTCAAAAGGTACGCGACGTGGGGGCCGAGATATTCCGCGACGGCAAGACGTACGACCAGACCATCGGAGAACGCGCCCGATCACTCGATGACGAGAACTGGAACCCCACCTTGTTGGTCATCGTCGAGAGTTTCGCCAAGGAGTTCTCGGCGTCGACGGTGCACTTGGCCGGGGGGAACGCTCGTCGCGTCGTGCCGAGCGAGTTCGAGAACTTGCCGTTCCGCGTCGTTATCAACGGTAACGAGGCGCCGATGCGCGGCGCCGCGCGGCTCTTCACCGCTGAGTTGCCGGCACCAACTAGTTAACTTTTCGCCAGATCAACCGCGCTGGCTGCGAGGACCCCTGCCATTACTCGACAGGCCCGGTCGTCGATTGCGAAGTCGGGACTATGGTGCATGCCGCTCGACCCGTCGGCTAGCGCGCCGCCGACGAATACATAGCAACCAGGGACGCGGTCAAGGAACTCCGAGACATCGTCGCTGGGTGTGACGGGTGGGAAAGTTGCCACTCCGGCGGCGCCCACGACCCGTCCCGCACTCGCCATCACGCTCGTCGTGACGACCGCGTCATTGCGAACGGGAGGTGTTGACTCGCTGAGTTCCAGATCGCATCGCACGCTGAATGTTGTCGCCACGTCATCGAGGAGATCGTGGAGACGCCCGATCGACTGGTCCTTTTGTTCCGGCGTAAAGGTGCGCAACGTACCACGCAATAGAGCCTCGCGAGGAACCACGTTGTTCGCCGTTCCTGCGACGAGGACTCCCGCCGAGCAGGCGCAATTCGTTCCTTCGTATACCAGCCCGTCAACAACCTCGGCGAGCCGAGGTGCGAGAGCGCTGACGGCGAGAACGACGTTTCCCTCGACGCTGGACATGGCGCCGTGGCCCCCGCGCCCGGTGATGTGAATGGCCAATGTCTGTCCGTCGCTCATCAAGATTCCCGCACGCGTCGCCACGAGTCCGACCGGACCGAGAGAGGTCACGTGGGCGCCGATGATGTAGTCGACGGGATTGTCCTCCAAGACTCCCCCGTCGATCATGACCTTGGCCCCACCGATGACTTCTTCGGCCGGCTGGAACAGCAAAACGAACTCGCCGGTGAGATCCTCTTGACGTCGCGACAGGAGGTCCGCGACACCTAGGAGGCTCGCCGTGTGCACATCGTGACCGCAGGCGTGCATCAATCCTGCCGTCGTCGATGAGAAAGCGACGCCGCTCTCTTCGTTCACGGGCAGCGCGTCAATGTCAGCGCGCACCATGACCCGCTTGCCTGGCTCGGCACCGACCAATCGGGCGACGGCTCCGGTCGTGGTGGGACACGGTCGGATCTCGAAGCCGAGAGTGCCTAATCGATCCGTGATGACGTCGGTGGTGCGAACTTCGTTAAAAGCAAGCTCCGGGTGGGCGTGTAAATCATGACGGATATCGACCATCGGGCCGTACACCTCGTCGAGAAGTTCTGGCAAATCGGCGTTGAAGGCTCCGGTCATAGTGGCATGGTAGCGAGTTCCTCTAGGAACGAAAGAGGGGGTCTCGGCTAGGATGGTGAGCCAACAACAAGCGGCTGTAGCTCAGCGGATTAGAGCATCGGTCTACGGAACCGAGGGTCGGGGGTTCGAATCCCTCCAGCCGCACCACTTCGAGTTGTCCCATGGTCGATCCTTCTCTGGGGCGGCGAAGCCAAACTGTTGGCGCTGTTACCCACTTCAATCGCTACAAATTGACAATCTCCCGCGTTATCGTAAATTCTCGCCGTACGTTGGTAGACATGCCTCAGGCTCGACCCCGACGTTCAGACACCGACATAAAGGTCGCAGAACTTCTTCGAGTTGCTAAAAACTCTCTGGGATTGAGCCTGACCTTCTTGACTCGTCTCGACGGTGACGTTCAGCATCTGGAAGTTGTCGAGTCGTCAATGCCATTTTTCCACGACGGCCAGACCCAACCCCAAGCGACTTCGCTCTGCCAAGCGATACTCGATGGCAAGTTACCGAATGTGATCCCCAACGTGGCGAAGCTCCCCGAGGCCAAGCGGCTGCCAGCCGCTCGGTTCCCCCGCATTCGCAGTTACGTCTCGGTGCCCGTCTCTTTGAGCGATGGGACGCTGTACGGCACCTTCTGCGCCGCCGGCTTCACTGCCGACAAGGATCTGACCAAACGAGATCAGGCGCTCATGGAGGTTCTGGCTAGCGCCGCCGCGTCGATCATCGAACCCGGCGTCCAAGAGCGCCGCCGAGAGGCTCTCATACGGGATCGATTAAAGCCCATTTTGGATGCGGGCGGGCCGCGAATTGTTCTGCAACCCATTGTGGCGCTGCGCGACGGTACTCGGGTCGGCGCAGAAGCGCTCAGCAGATTTCCGGATGAGTGGGAACGAGCGCCCGACGAAGTATTCGCGGACGCTACGTCGATAGGCGTTGGTCTCGAACTGGAGATGTTGGCCGTGCGTAGAGCGGCCGATGAGTTCCGTGGCGTCCCGGGTTATCTATCGATCAATTTCTCCGCGGAAACACTTCTCGACTATCGGTGCCATGAGTTACTCAACGAACTCCCTCTCGAGCGTGTTGTCCTGGAACTTTCGGAACACGATCCCGTGTTGAATTATCAGGTCCTCATGGATGCCCTCACCCCGTTGCGCGACAAAGGCCTGAGACTCGCCATCGATGACGTGGGAGCTGGCTTTTCGTCGCTGCGTCACATCCTGCTGACGTCACCGGACGTCATCAAACTCGACCGGAGCATTGTCGCGGGAGCTGCAACGGATTCGGTCCTTCGTCGACTGGTTCACTCACTCGCTCAGTTCGGGCACGACGCAGGCGCGACCGTGGTTGCCGAAGGCGTTGAAACGAGAGAGGACGCCACCGCACTGCGAGACGTCGGAGTCGACTACGGTCAGGGCTGGTATTTTGCGCGGCCCGGACCGGCCGATCAACTCACCTCCTCCTATCACATCGACGAAGTTCTCGTCTAGCCCGGGCCTTTGTGAAGTTTGCGGTCCCTCATCATCGGGTGATCTCTGGATCGATGGCGGTGGTGACAAGTAACCACGCTGCCGTGATCATGTAGCACGTGTTGGTCACGATGGCTACGGCCGCGACGTAGAGACCGACCACGTGTCCCTCAAAAAATAGACCCGCGCCCACAAGTTCGGTTATATGTATGAAGCTTCCGCCCACCACGCGAGTGAGTCGTAGACCGGTCCCCATCTTGATGGCTCGGGCGTAGCCCCTGAGGAAGATGACGAATGAAACGCCAGAGACGAGGAAGAGTTCTGTGCCGATAGCCCGATGGTTTTGACCCCCCATCAGTACGAGAGCGCAGCGAAGGAATACGAGCGTCAATCCCGTGAGTGTATTGATGGCTCGATATCGATACGTGGCGTCAACAGCGATGACTCTGAGATTGAGTGACATGGCCACAAAGACCAAGCCGGTGAGCGTCGCCGCGCCCGTCCCCACCAGAAGAAAGAAGTTGGTCCACTGCCCAGGCCTAAACACGAGGGCCGCGATCACGACCTCATTGTAACGGTGACCAAACGCGTGCTCGGGTTAAGGTCGAAGGCGAGATCACCATTAGGAGCCGCGCCATCGACCTCACCTCTTGGCGATGGCCCCGAACGTGATCTTGACGACACCCAGTGTGGGTCGCCCACCAAAGGAGCCACCATGGCCGGTAAAATTCCCAATCAGCACAACGTGAAAAAGGTTGGCAAGTCGCTAAAGGAAAAGCGAAACGAGAAGCACGCCAAGAGGGACTCGAAAAAAGGTCTCCTGCCGGAGCAATAACGAATCGCTAATTGGAGTAGTGATGACCAGTCCACGAGTACCGGGTGGAGTAGCTCATGCGCTGCCTAGTGATCTGCGACGAGCGTTGATCGCTAACCCCGTGGCACTTGACGCCTGGAAGGACATCACTCCCTTGGCTCGTAACGAGTTCATCTGCTGGGTGGTGGACGCTAAGAAAGAGCCGACGCGCGAGCGCCGCATCCGTCGAACCCAGGAGGAGTTGGAGGACGGGATGCGCCGGCCCTGTTGCTGGCCGGGCTGCGGACACCGCGAGAAGCTTGGAAAAAGCGCCAAATGAAAACCGCGGCTGGTGATTGAAGTCACCAGCCGCGGTTTTCAGTCCGGCATGGCTATTAGGACCCGGTGTAACCGCCCGAAGCGAGACCGATGACGGCCGCGTCGTAGTCGGCGTAGGCGAGGGCAATGTTCGCGCTGAGGATCTGGTGATTCGCGTTCACGAAGACGTTCGTGTCGCCCGGCCAATCCGTGGGCATCTGAGCCAAGACGTTCGCTTCAATGTTGACGATCCTGACCGACCAGTTCGAGATTCTTAGAACGTAGGCGTTGTAGTGGTGCAGCGCGTTCTCGTATCCCGCCATGCCAACAAGGGACGTCACTTCCGTTTGGAGGGTCGCCTCGTTACCTTGGTCCGTCGTTACTTGGTTCGCGACCAAAGAGGCCTCGATCATCTCGAAGACCTGCGGCGACATGACGGCGTAGACGCGGTTGTCCTTATACATGGCGGCGCGGTCAGCGTCGAGCTCGGCAAACGTGGTGTCGGTGGGCACCTTGGCCACGAGCGTGTTGATGCTCGCCGTTTCCGTTGAGAGGCGGGCCTGCAGGGTCAAGGACGTACTTGCGCTCAGCGAGGTCGCTCCCGTCACGTCGGCCGCGAGGTGGGTCAGCCTCGTCACTCGTGCTGCCAGCTGAGTCTCCAACAACTGTTGAGCCGCTACGAACTTCGCGCTCGGCGTCGTGGTGGTGGTGGAACCGGCAGACGCTACGGTGCTTATCCCAACACCCATAGCCGCAATCAGTGCGAACACCGCAACTGATCTGATTGTTAACTGTTTCATTTTGCTCTCCCTTCAAAAGAACAGAACTCACAGTACGAATCAGCATTGTGAGAGTCATGTGAGGCGGCTGTCGGATTGTTGAGAGATGCTTTCCAATATCTTTAGAACAGATTCGTGTTCGCTCGGCACTCTTCTGTGAATGAAGTGTGAGTTGGTTTAACGATTGATGTGAGCAGCCTCAGCGTTTGATGAGAATGCACGCTCGATCATTTTTTGATTTTCGTTTGATCGAAATGAAATGGACGATTCGCCATCATGGCCTCGATGTGGCGCTCCCTCGTGTCCACCTGGGGCGCGTAATCCAAACGGAGGTACGACCATGGAAACGTCTTACTTTGTTAAGAATCTGGCGGTAGGTGCGAAGTCGCGCAACGCGAAGTCCTTCCGGCGAATCGGCGCTCGCTCGCTCGTAGCAGCCCTTCTCGGCGTTGTCACGCTGGCGGCGTTCGCGGGCACCGGGGCCTACGCGGCCGGTTTTGTCCCTTCGCTCGGCGCGGCGTCGCCGTATGCCGTGTTGGGGGCACTACCCGGGACGAGTAGCGGGCTCTCAAGCATCACGGGTGATCTCGGTCTCGCGACGAGTACCTCCGCCTCAACAGGTGCCCCGACCTCGTCGGGCCTACTCGGCACCGGCCTCTTATCGGGAGTCGGCGCTTTGGCGGGTTCCCTCCTCGGCGGAGTGACGGGAGTAACCAACGTGGGTAACGTGGCCGCCTCCAACGCGGAAAGCGCGGCGAGCGCGGCGTATCAGGCCGCCGCGGGAGAAGCCCCGACGCATGGGATCACGGGCTCAGAGTTGCGTAACATCACCTTGACACCCGGCGTGTACGCGGCAGCGGGGCCGTTGGAACTCGCGGGGCGGGTGACTCTCGCCGCGGGCGGCGTGACCACTCCTCACTTCGTCTTCCAAATCCCCTCGGATCTTCGTTCCGTGATCGGCGCCCAGGTCGTTCTCGGTGCGGGAGTCCGGCCTCGTGACGTGCTGTGGCAAGTCGGTGGCGTGACCAACCTCGCACCCCACACCTCGTTGGTCGGGACAATCTTGTCGGATCACTCGATCTCACTGGGCGCGGGAGTGAGCCTCCTTGGACGAGCCATCTCCGTGGCGGGACCCGTCAACCTGGATCGCAACATCATCGCGCTTCCCGCGGTGGGCGGGACCGGCGGGACGGCCGCGCCCGCGCTCTCGGCACCCACGAACATCGTGACGCCGTCAGCTGTGGGTGGTGCGACTCACCGAGTGGCCGCGGCACTGCCGTCAGTGTCGATCGGTTCGGGCCTCTCACTACCCGTGGTGTTGCGTCTCTTGAGCGTGCCATCCGCGGCTGTGCCGGCAGTGACCACCGGTGGATCGTCAACGTCAGGCAGCGGAACTCCCGCGGTCGGCGTAGGCGCCCCTCTCGCGCTTCCCTTCATACCGTTGGGCGACATCGGCGTCCCGGAACTTGCCGTACCGACGTTGCCGGCAACGGGCACTTCGCTCCCGAGCGCTACCTCCCCCACGTTGCCCACCTCAAGCAGTGCCGGTTCTTCCTCGGGAAGCGCCGCCACTCCATCGACGGGCTCGTCCCTTCCCCTCAGTGGACTGTCGTTGCCGGGTCTGCCGTCGCTGTCGAGTCCAAACGTCTCTTCGCCGTTGGGCGCGCTGTCACTTCCGTCGCTCACCGTGCCCTCGGTGACGACGCCCAGTCTGAGCGTTCCTCACCTCAGCACGTCTCCTTCGACCCCAACCGCTAGGAGTTCGATCGCGAGGGGTCGAGTGAAGGAGAGCGCGCCGACTCACCCCTCGCCGAGCGCGCACGCGAAGTCGTCGACGTCTCCGACGGCCAGTGGATCGCCCATCCCCTCGGGCGCGCCACAGACGGGATTCGGTGGCATGGCCGGTTCCACGGCGTCGCGGGTTCTCCTCGCTCTCCTTGCTCTGCTGATCGCGGCGGGTGCCAGCACGTTCGCCGTCCGATCTCACCGGTATCAGCGTGGCTGAGAGCGTCGCCCTCACGTCGGTACCGCGTCACCACGGCGCGCTCACGCAATTCCTGTGCGGCGCCGTCGCCGCACTGGCACTCGTGATCGGCGCGTTCGCAGTGTTCGATACCGCACCGGCGCGACTCCCGGCGGTCGATGTGCTGTCGAGCGCGCCGCCCAGCGCGGCCCCGCTGCCGGCCTTTCCCAAGATTCCGAAGTCACGCCCCGTCAGCCTCTCCATCCCGTCGCTGGGAGTGACGACGAGCGTGGGTGTTCTGGGTATTCAGGCCGACGGTCAAGTGCAGGTGCCCACCACCACGCGCGTGGTGGGCTGGTATCGCTACGGCGTGACGCCCGGGCGAGTGGGCTCGGCGGTAATCCTCGGACACGTTGACTCGTACCTGGGACCCGGTGTCTTCTTCAATCTGAAGTCGCTGAAAGCCGGTCAGTACCTCAACCTCACGTTGGCGGACGGCACTCACGCGCGTTTTGTCGTCACCGAGGTTGTTCAGTACTTAAAGACGTCCTTCCCCGACCGGTTTGTCTACGGCGCTCATGGGACCAGTCGCTCACTGCAACTGGTCACGTGCGGAGGCGCGTTCGATCACGCCACCGGCCACTACTTATCCAACGTCGTGGTCTACAGCCACCTCGTCGCAGTCGCCCTCCCGCACCACGTCAGAGCCTGAGATCTGCACCTCACGACGTGGTTGTCGAGCGGACCTCGACCTCGGCGTCGATCATCACCGGGCGTTTGTACCAGCGCTCGGGCGTGTCCTCGATGAAAGCGAGCATGTTGGGCCGTCCGAGAAAAGACGTTTCAATGCGGGACACGGTAACAACGTCTCCTGATGGGGTCCGAACGACGTCGCCCACCTTCACCTCGCTGGCCGTCACCGTTGACCACGATTCGGGTGAGTTCGATGACGTATCACTTGTTGAGCTCATGGGACCTCTCTCGCGTCAGGTGAGGGAGCCTAACGCGACCAGCGAAACCGGTGTGAGAGTATTCGGCCGTGAGATTTCCCTCGGCGGTGGGTTCAAATGAAGGAAAGGGACCGTGACGAGAGACGAGCACCGCGACCTCCCGGCCACGTCACTTCTGCACGGCGACGTTGAGTCGCGTAACGGCGCCGTCGTACCTCCGATCGTCCAGGCGTCCACCTTCGCGGCTGACTCCAGTGAGGAGTTCCTCGACGTCGCGACGAGAAGTTTCTCCGACAATTTTTATGTGCGTTACGGGAATCCCAATCACACGCAGGTGGCCGACATCGTGGCCTCCCTCGAACGTGCCGAGCGGGCAATTGTCACGGCAAGTGGCATGGGGGCCGTCTCTACGCTCGCGCTCGCGCTCCTCAGCGCGGGCGATCACGTGGTGGTCCAACGTTCGCTCTATCCGGGCACGACGTCCCTCACGACGGACCTCCTGGCGCGATTTGGTGTGAGCGCTGACGTGGTGAGCCAGAGTTCACCCGATGAGCTCGAGGCCCTCCTTCGCCCGTCGACGCGCCTGGTCTTCGTGGAAACACCTAGCAATCCGCTCCTCGCCATCACCGACGTACGGCGCTTCGCCGCCGTGGCCCACGCAGGCGGGGCTCTACTGGTCGCTGACAACACGGTGGCCACTCCGATCAACCAGCGTCCGCTCGAGCTGGGGGCTGACGTGGTGTGGCACAGTGCGACGAAGTACCTGTCGGGCCACTCGGACGTCTCGGCCGGAGTCATCGCGGGTTCCGATGATCTGATGGAGCGAGTCTGGCGAACGCATCTCACCATGGGCTCGGTACTTGGACCCTTTGACGCCTGGCTGCTTCTGCGAGGTCTGCGCACTCTTGACGTGCGGATGGCGCGCCACAACGAGAACGGCCTGGCCCTCGCCCTGCACTTAGAGTCTCACCCCGACATCGAGTCCGTCTTTTATCCCGGCCTGAAGGGGCAGCCGCAATACGAGCTGGCTTCGAACCAGATGTCGGGCTTCAGCGGACTGATCTCCTTCGTGCCTCGCGGGGGTCCCCCGCGAGCGGACCGCTTGCTCGACCACCTTCGTCTCACTACCCGGGCGGCCAGCCTCGGTTCCGTGCACTCCATAGCCAATCGTCCCGCCGCCATGTGGAGTGGGCGGCGGCCCGACAACGTTGACGACGCGTTGATTCGACTATCGGTAGGCATCGAAGCGAAGGAAGACCTGATCAATGACTTCGACCAAGCGTTGAGTGCCACCACGGGAGGTACCTAACACCCTTTTCCGGGTGACGACTTCGGGGAGTTAAAAGCGCTTCGCGCGATGGTCGGCGTTCATCCAAGAGGAGTGAGTACAGTCGGCCCATGGAGGGATTCAAAAAAGTAACGGCCGTCAATGACGTGGAGAAAGACGTGCACTACTTGTCGCAGGGCACGCCGGACACCACCTTGTGCGGACTGAAGAGCGCGGGGCCGACCACCGGAGAGGTCACGTGCTATCGCTGTCACCAGTTCGCCGTGGGCGACATTTAGTTCAGCGATTTCGAATTGGTAATGCCGTCACGGGTTGTGCTCAGATGGTGGCGCAAGCGGCTGTAGCTCAGCGGAATAGAGCACCGGTCTTCGGAACCGGGTGTCGGGGGTTCGAATCCCTCCAGCCGCACTCTTAGGGAACGAGACAGTATGGACGTCAATCAACGCGCGCCGCGCCGACTCTCGCGGTGAGTTCATCTCTTGTGTGCGATGCGCTGGTCATCGGCGGGGGAATAGCTGGCGTCTCGCTCGCTTTCGAACTGGCGTCCGACAGGACTGTCTGTCTCCTCGAGGCCGAGCCGGTCCTCGCCTTTCACACCACGGGACGCTCGGCGGCGACGCTGATCGAGAGCTACGGTAACGTTCCCGTTCGCGCGCTGACCACCGCGAGCCGCGGATTCTTTACCGAGCCGAGTGAACTCTTCACGGCGCCGCTCGCCACTCCGAGGGGGGTGCTCCACGTCGCGACGGCGAACGACTCGGGCGCCGCGCGCCGTCTCTTCGACGAAGTGCGAACTCTCACCCCCACGGTGCAGTTGATCGACGGCGGAGAGGCCGAACGGCTTAATCCACTCCTTCGTCCCGGGTACACCGAGACGGCAGTCTACGAACCCGACGCGCTCGACTTGGACGTGAGCGAACTTCATCAGGGGTACCTTCGGGGGCTTCTGGAGCGCGGGGGAGTGGTGGTGCGCTCGGCCCGCGTCGTGGGTGCCCAACGACGAGGGAGCGCGTGGGAGATCACGGACAGCAATGCGGACAACCACGCGACGCCGCTGGTCGTCAACGCGGCCGGGGCCTGGTGCGATCTGGTGGCGCGCGAGTGTGGCGCTCAACCCGTAGGGATTCAAGCTCTGCGGCGGACCATATTTACCGTGCCGGCCCTCGACGAGGCCGGTGCCACCTACCCGTGGATGATTGACGTCGGTCGCTCCTTCTACGTCAAGCCAGAACGGTTTCAATATCTATGCTCGCCCGGCGACGAAACACTGCAGCCAGCCGGCGATGCGAAACCCGACCAGTTGGACGTGGCGAAAGGTCTGGATCTGGTGAATAGCGCCACGGTTATTAACGCGAGGCACGTGCGCACCTCGTGGGCCGGTCTTCGAAGTTTCGTGAGTGATCGCACCCCGGTGGTGGGCTTCGACGAGTCGGCCGAAGGGTTCTTCTGGATGGCCGCACAGGGCGGATACGGCATCCAAATCGCCCCGGGGTTGGCGCAATTCGCGGCCTCCGTCATCCGCGAAGAGCCCGTGTCACTCGATCTGGTTTCGCGCGGCTTTGACTCGTCTGCTCTTAGCCCCGCTCGCTTTGGGCACCGCTCCTAAGGCACCCACGAGAACCAGTCGTTACAACATTGGGGCCGCACGGTTTTTCCCCCTTCGAAATAGGGTGAGGGACGAGCGTTCGACGGAAGAAGGATTCGTGGCTCAGTTCACCAGCGCCCAGACGAAGTACCTCAAAAGCCAGCGGCTCGGTCGCCTGGCAACGTTGCGGCCCGACGGAACGCTTCAGAACAATCCCGTCGGTTTCTCCTTTGACGAGGAGAGTGGCACGTTCGAGGTGGGTGGCTTCAACATGGGCGATTCCCAGAAGTACAAGAACGTCGTGGCCAATGGTCAGGTGGCGTTCGTCGTCGACGACCTCGAGACCGCCGACCCGTGGAAGCCTCGAATGGTGGAAGTCCGGGGAACCGCCGAGGCCTGTGCCCATCAGGACCCGCGAAAGTCGACCATTCTCATTCATCCCCAGCGCATCATCAGTTTCGGGATCGACGAGTGACGAGGCCATCGGCGATTCGTCGTGCTACCATTTCGGGTTATTCTACTGAATTGATAGAATTACTCACCTTTCAAAACGCCTGCATTTGCGGGCCCGAGCATGGAGGCATTAGCGCGTGACCGATCCCATTTCCCAACGAGGTCCCGTCTCGCGACGCGACGTGTTCCGCTACGGACTGGGCGCGTCAGCGTTGATCGCGCTGGGGCCGCTGCTGCCGGCGACCAGTGGCGCGACGACGACGACGGCCCGAAAGGCTGGGTCGCTGGCCCAGCGCTCGCACGCCACACCGACGCGAGGCGGAACGCTTAAGTTTGCCCGCAGCGTGGCGCCCACCACCTTGGACCCCGCCAACACGATTATTGCGGGCGACATCTACACGCTGGACAAGATCTTCGAGCCCTTATACGTCACCAGTCCCAAGGGTCAACTCACTCCGTGGCTCGCCACCGGTTACAAGGCCAGCAGCAACAACAAGACCCTGACGTTCTCTCTGCGACCGGGCGTGAAGTTCTCTGACGGCAGCCCATTGACGGCCGCCGACGTGGTCTTCTCGATCAACCGTGCACGCAAAGACGCGGCGGGCCCGCTTTCGTTCTTGGACTACGCGATTACTTCCCTGGAGGCGAAGGGCACTTCGACGGTGGTGGTCCAGTTGAGCACGCCCTGGGCGCCGATCATCTCGGACATCTCGGTCTTCGCTAACTCGATCATCCCGGCTAACTTCGGCGGCAAGACGGAGGCCGAGTTCTTCAAGTCGCCAGTGGGGACCGGGCCCTTTACCTTGTCGTCGTTTACCCCGGACGCCACCTCGTTGACCCTGAAGGCCAATAAGCACTACTGGCAGGCCGGCAAGCCCTACCTCGACTCGGTGGAGTTTCTCTACGTCGACAACGACAACCAGCGCGTCCTACAGATCGAGGGCGGTCAGGTGAACATCATTGACACCGTGCCCCCCGCGGAGGTCGCCTCGCTGAAGAGCAACGCGAGTGTGGTCTTAGAACAGTTTCCGGCGTGGGAAGTTGACTTGCTCGTGCTGAACGAGAAGCTTCCCCAGTTTGCGGACCGCCACGTTCGACGCGCCATCACGTACGCCATCGATCGTCCGGCACTGGTACACGCCGCGAACTTCGGTACCGGAGAGCCCGGCGGCTCCTTCTTCCCGCCGAGCCTCGAGTACTACTCGGCCGCGACACCGGTTCTCGAGTACAGCCTGAGCAAGGCCAAGGCCGAGTTGGCGCAGTCGAAGTACCCCAAAGGCTTCGCCACCAAACTGTTGGTGGACAGCGGTAACCAGAAGTTCGTCACGTTCGCTCAAATCATTAAGAGCCAACTGCAGCCCTTGGGCATCGACGTCACGATCACGGGTCTGGACCACTCCGCGTTCGAATCGACCTTCCAGAAGTTCGACTACGAGATGTTCATTGACTACGCCATCAACGACATCAGCGACCCCGATGAGATGGCGTCCTTCGAACTCAACTTCAAAGATGGCGGGTCCTCGTCCTACTGGTCGAGTTACAACAACCCGGCCGTGACGGCCCTGGTCAACTCGGCCGAGGCGGAGTTCAACCCCACGAAGCGCGCGGCGCTCTACGCCCAGATTCAGTCCCTGGTGGCCGAAGACGCACCCTTCGTCCCACTCGACTATCCGCCCTACATTTACGCGACGTCGAAGTCCGTCCAGGGGTTCGCGGTGAATCCCGGCGGCGCTTACCGACTTGAGGACGTCTGGCTAACTTGAGTAGATGACGCGATACATCACGTGGCGACTCGCCTCGGCGGTGCTCGTGGTCTTTGGCGTCAGCGTCGTCACCTTCTTGTTTCTTCACCTCGAACCGGGAAGCGCGGCGCGATCTCTGCTCGGCGAGCACGCCACGGCCCGCTCAATCGCTGCGCTGCAAAAGAGATGGGGACTCAACGCGTCGCTGCCTAGCCAGTTTGTTCGCTACATGTCGGGACTCTTTCACGGCAATCTCGGCACCTCGTACATCTACCAAGTGCCAACCTCGCAGTTAATCGGTGCGAGGATCGGCCTCACCGCGTCACTGGTCGGCCTCGCCTCACTGTTCGCCGTGGTGATGACCGTCCCCTTGGCGGCGCTCGCGGCCTCGCGGAAGGACAAAGTAGCCGACCACGCGATTCGCGGTTTCACGGTCTTCGGTCTCGGGATGCCGTCATTTTGGTTCGGCATCATTCTCATCGAGATCTTCTCCGTCCACCTTCATCTGCTTCCGGTGGGCGGAGCAGGTGCTGGGCTCGGGGGCTACCTCGAGTCGCTGATCCTTCCCGCCATTACCGCGGCCATCGGGATTGTGCCGATCCTGGTGCGCAGCTTGCGCGTGGGAATGATCGAGATTCTCGACGCCGAGTTTGTCGCGACCGCGCGTGCCAAAGGGTTAAAGGAGCCCTTCGTGTTGATCTCGATCGTGGCCCGCAACGCCGTCGTGCCGACCGTGACGTTCCTCGGCCTCAACATTGCCTATCTCATCGGTTCCACCGTCATTGTGGAGCAGGTCTTTAACCTCAACGGGCTCGGCTCCCTACTTCTCAGTTCCATTCTTAATCGCGACTTTCCCGTCGTGCAGGGGGTCACCATCGTCCTCGGCGCCAGCGTGGTCCTCATCAATCTCGTCACTGATCTGGTAGCCGCGCGCCTCGACCCTCGAATCAGGTTGCGATGAGTGTGACGGAGCGGTCCGCGCGCGAAGCAGAACCGACCGCGGTCGTGGCCGGGCCCCGTGAACGTGGCTTTTGGGGTCGCGCTCGCCACAGTAAGACGTTCGTCAGTGGCGCGATCATCACGGGGTTCATCGTGCTGGTGGCGATCTTCGCCCCGGTCATCAGCCCGTACTCGCCGTATCACCTAGACCTCTACAACATCCTCTCGGGGTTTTCGAGCAAGCACCTCCTGGGGACGGATCAGCTCGGTCGCGACGAACTCTCGCGCATCATCTGGGCGGCGCGCACCGACCTTCAAGTCGGCGTGCTCGCGGTCATCTTCCCGTTCTGTTTTGGTTCGATGATCGGCACCGTCACGGGGTACTTCGGTGGATGGTTCGACGCGGTGGTGATGCGCATCGTTGACGTGATCATCGCCTTCCCGTTCTACGTCTTTGTCATCGGACTCGTCTTCGTGGTGGGTGAGGGCACCAAGGGTATCTACATCGCCTTCGCCGTGGTCGACTGGGTCGTCTACGCGCGCGCCGTGCGTTCGGCCACGCTCGTCGTACGCGAATCGGACTACGTGGCCGCCGCCAGAGGGGGAGGGCTCAGTAATCGCCAGGTCCTCTGGCGCCACGTCCTCCCCAATACGATCACCCAGGCCGTGGTCTACGTAATGAACGACATCGTGCTGGCCATCGTGGCGGTGGTCACTCTCGGCTACCTTGGCCTTGGTATTCAGCCTCCGACCGCCGACTGGGGATCGATGATCAGCGACGGTCAACCGTTCATCACGACCCACTGGGAACTGGCCACGCTGCCCGGCATTGCCGTAGCCCTGACGGGCCTCGGCCTGTCGCTGCTCGGCGACGGGCTGGCTGACGCGTTACGGCCCTCATCGTGAGTGCACCCTTTCTTGAGGTGCGAGACCTGACGGTCTCGGTAGCACGCGGCGAGGAGCGTTTTGTGGCCGTCGACCATATCTCCTTCAGCGTCTCGGCGGGTGACGCCTTCGGCATCGTCGGTGAGTCGGGGTCGGGCAAGAGCTTGACCCTGCGGGCGATCATGGCGCTTCTTCCCGGCAGCGCGCGGCTGGACGGGGGCACCATACTGCTCGATGGGGAAGAACTGTCCGTGACGGGTCACGCCGCGCGAGCCGAGCGTCGAGGTCGCGTGGCCATGGTCTTTCAGGATCCCTTGAGCGCGCTCAATCCCGTGCGCAAGATTGGCGAACAAGTGGCCGAGGTTCCTCGACACGTGTTGGGGCGTTCGCGAAGGGAGTCTCGCGCCCGGGCAGTTGAGTTGCTGGGTCTGGTGGGAATTCCCGATCCCGCTCGTCGTGCCGAGTCGTATCCTCATCAACTCTCTGGCGGCATGCGTCAACGCGTGGCTATCGCCATGGCCCTCGGCGCCGAGCCGTCACTCCTCTTGTGCGACGAACCCACCACCGCGCTCGACGTCACGGTGCAGGCTCAGGTGCTCGACCTCATCGACAAACTGCGGGTGGAGTTGGGGCTGGCGGTGTTATTCGTTAGCCACGACCTGGGCGTGGTGAGGGAACTCTGTCGCGACGTAGCCGTTATGTACACCGGGCGACTCGTTGAGAAAGGTCCCACCGCGGAACTTCTTCAGCGACCGCACCATCCCTACACCCTCGGTCTCTTGCACGCCGTGGTGGACCTTGATGACCCCGTCGGCGTTCTGCGACCGATCGGCGGGGCGCTGCCTGATCCCCTCCACCTGCCGACCGGCTGCGCGTTCCATCCCCGTTGTCCCCTAGCGACGGCGGAGTGTTCGTTGAGCGTGCCACCCCTCGTTGCGCTAGGGGGCTCTGAGAGCGGTCCCGGTGAGGGGCGCGAGAGTGCCTGCTTTCACTTCGACCTAGTGGAGGCGCCATGACCGAGACCGTGGCGAAGGAGTTTCCCCTCGACACGTCCAGCGCCCTCAGCGTGGACTCTCTCACCGTGACCTTCCCCCTCGGGCCTCGTCGTCGGCTGACCGCGATTGAGGACGTCAGTCTCAACCTGGCCCGAGGTGACTCGCTGGGCATCGTGGGTGAGTCGGGATGCGGGAAAACCACGCTGGCTCGATGCATCGTGGGTCTGCAACGCTCGGACCGCGGGACGATTCGCATCGACGGCGAGCGCGTGGGCGCGAAGCGCAACGCCCTAGAGAGGAGGGCCGTCCAACTCGTCTTTCAAGATCCGTACTCGTCCCTCAATCCCCGCATGACCATCGGCGCCATGCTCACTGAACTCCTGGCGACCCACGACCTGGCCCACGGGAGTGACGCGCAGGAGCGTTCCCGCGAGCTCCTGGCCTTGGTCGGACTTCCGGCCGACGCGCTCACGCGCCACCCGGGGGCGTTCTCGGGGGGCCAGCGTCAAAGAATCGCCATCGCACGCGCGCTGGCAGTGAAGCCACGTCTCCTTGTCGCGGACGAACCAGTGTCCGCCCTAGACGTCTCGATTCAAGCGACGATCCTGGAACTTTTCGCTGACTTGCGCGACCGACTCGGCATCAGTCTCGTCATGATCTCGCACAATCTCGCCGCGGTGCGCCACGTGTGCGACCGCGTCGCCGTGATGTATCTCGGAAAGGTCGTTGAGGAAGGGGAGACCCAGCAGGTCTTCGCCGATCCGCGCCACCCCTATACGCGCTCGCTGCTGAACGCCGTACCCCAGGTGAAGCGGGCGCCTCCCGCTCATCGACTTCGCCTAGTGGGCGAGCCGCCGAGCCCTCTCTCACGGCCGACGGGTTGCTCGTTCCACCCCCGATGTCCGCGCGCGGAAGCGATCTGTTCAGTCGAGGAGCCGCCGCTTCTTTCAGTCGAGGGACTCGCCCAGAGAAAGGCCGCCTGTCACTTCCGCAACGATGATCCCCTAGCGATTGTCACCGTGCCGCCGGACGCGCTGGGGAACTGAGATCAAGGCTTCGGCGTGTCGTCGTTTGATGCGCGACGCCAGAGCCGAAGTAACAGTGCGACCAAGATGAAGAGCACGACGGCGAGGATGACCAACACCACGAAGGCCGACGGCGACGACGTGGCGTTCCGCACTGCCGACGCCAACGCTACGTAGCCGTGCTGTGAGGGATCAGCGATGGCGCGCACGTGCGTGCCCGGCGAGGCGAAGGCGGTCATCGACGAGATGATCTCGTCGTACTTCACTCCCTCGACGGCGTAGGTGCCGCGACAGACGTAACCCGCCACGTTGCTCCCGCTGCCGCCCATGTTTCCCACGCAGTTCGAGACGGTCACGGAGACCGGCAACCCGTGCGCCTTCATCCGATCGATGCGGGAGTGGTCATTAAGGGCGGAGACGAAACTGACGGCGAGGGCCACCGCGAAGACGATGAGGCCCACGGTGGCCGCGCGCAGCCAGAAGCGTCGTCCCAGACTCGCGGCCTGCGCGCCTCGAAGAGACGCTACGCGCTCGTGTGAAGGGGCGGTCTCCGGGGCGTCAGTCATCGCGGGCGAGGGGTCGATGGAATGTGCTTCGCACCGCCTGTGAAGACGGTCGGTCCGAACCTCAGATCATTTCGTTTCTTTTGACTCAAAAGGAGGAATATCGGGGTGGTGCTCGATGATGTGGTCGAGCTTGGCGTGAAGTTCCGCGGTGCCGGCGCTGATGTGGCGCTTGACGAAGTTTTCGACGGCCTTGCGTAACGGCGGGTAGAAAATGGTGGTGGCGATGGCGGCCAGAATCACCCAGATGAGGGTCGCCACCACATCACCGGGAATACCCCCAGAACCCCCCGCGGGCCAGACCCAGCGATCGAAGAACGTGCTCGCAATCATTCGGCTCCTTTGTTCATGTGTTCGTGCATGGCCGGATGCTTCTTTTTATGGAGTTCTCGTAGGGCGTTGTGTTGGTCTTCGGTCGTGTGTTTGTGGCAGGTTTCGTAGTGCGTCCCCTCGACGCGACCGAGGCCGCTTTTGAGTGCGGGGCGCCAGCATGACTGGCACTTGTGGCGCCGATAGAGGCCCACGATGCTCAGAAAAATGGCTCCTTCGGTGAAGTCGGCGCCAAATCCGCTCCAAAACGCGTACCACTTGCCTGACTCGTTGGCGGTGCCCGTAACCTGGAGAAACCAGTGCCAGACGGCCATTACCGGACTCCGCCGTTCCCCCGGAAAATTCGTAACACGCTGTTAAGTGTAAGCCCCGCCCGGCCGATCTGGCCGGACTGGCCCCTCGGTGACGGAACAAAGCGATCGCTAAAAGCCAGGAAAGACCTTCCGAAGTTCATTGAGATCGTCGTTGTCGGCCAGATCGGCCGGCGAGTGATCGGCGTCGAGTCGCCCGTAGACGAGACGGATGAACGCTTCGGCCGGTAGGTCGAGATCGGCCGCTTCGTCGTGGTCGGTCTCGACCGTGCTCACTGCGTCGGGCGCGAGGCTGATCTCGTAGGTCCTGACGGGGTTCGACGTGCGAACAACGTAGGTACGCTCCGCACCGCTGGGTTTGGCGGCAAAGCGCGCCACGAAATCCAGGTGACCGAGCACGGCGTCAACGTCCTCGGCGGGAATGACGGCGTCGTCGTTGAAGGTGACCTCGACGTCCCAAGTGTGCAAGACGTGCTCGTTGAGTCGCAACCCGAGGTACTGGTCGAAGGTGAGGGTGAAGGGACCCATAGAGATGGTGACGTTCTCTAGTTCTTGGGGCGTGAGTTCGTCGAGGCGTGCGAGGAGAGCGGCGTCGGAGGCCAAGAGCCCCGTGGCCTGCGCCTCGGGAGTTCTCGCGTTCCAGTCATCCCAGACCGAGCGGGAGAAGTCAGAGGGCGTGGGCGTGCCCGCGAGCGCGTCGTTTACCTGGCGCACAAAGATGTCCGCTCCCGATCCAAGGTGCGACAGTACGTCAGCGACGGTCCACTCCGTTGGGTACGCCGCAGCACGCAGTTGGTCCGCGTCCAGTGGATCGACGAGGGCGCGTAGTTGGGCGGTTGACGCTCTTAGCGCCGTCGTGGTGTCAGACATGGTGATCTCCGTTCAGAGGGATGCCCGATACTAGGCACGAATAGAAAAAACCCTCCCTTTGAGTTACCACTGCGACTGACGCGTCAACGCCAGCGGGTAGGTTGCTGCCGTCACGATGACGCCACCGCCGTGAGGCTTTAGAGAGGGTACATGACCAATCCGCTCTTGGATCCCAGACCGATCACCCCCGCGCAGTTCGACGCACTCGGGGTCTCGGTGGCGGAACTCCTGAACACGCGTCACGACATTTTTCTTCCGCAGGCGGAGGCCGTCTTACCGCTGGAGGCCGCCGCGCGAAGCGTCGCCCGTCCGGGCACCACGATGCTCAACATCATTACGAGCCCGTACGGCAAGGCCTTTGGCCGCTGGCTGCGCGAGGGAGGCGCCGAGGTCATAGAAGTGGAGTCGCCGGTGAACCGAGCGGTCGCACCCGACCTCGTGGAGCAGGCACTGGATAGCCACCCGGATATATCGGTCGTTAGTTTCGTTCACGTTGAAGCGATCTCCGGCGTAAAAAATGACGCGGGGTTGATCTCCTCTATGGCCCACGAGCGGGGTGCGCTGGTCATCCTTGACGCGGTGGCTTCGATCGGCGCGCACGAGGTGCCCATTGATGAGTGGGGAGTTGATATCACCGTTCTGGCCCCCCAGAAGGGTCTGGCGGGACCGGCTGGCATCTCGATTGCTGTCGTGAACTCACGAGCGTGGGACCTTCTCGCCGACAATCCCGGGGCCCCGCGAAACTCCTTTCTCTCGTTGTTGGACTGGAAGGAACATTGGCTCGACACCGACCGGGGCAGCCTGCCCACGATTCTCGCGCCGCTCGAAGTGTGGGCCCTGAAAGCCGCGATTGATCGGGTGAAAAGCGAGGGCTTAGCGTCCGTGCAGCGCAGGCACCGCGCGGCCGCGGCCGCCAGTCGAGCGGGCGCTCGAGCACTCGGGCTCACTCCCTTTGTTGACGACGATGAGGCTGCGGCGATAGTGACAACTCTTTGCTCCCCCGAAGGCGTGGACGCCACCTTGTTGGTGCGCGAGGCGAAGAGAAGCCACGACGTTGCCCTTTCCCCCGGATTTGGGGAGTTGGCGCGCGAGGTTGTTCGAGTGGATCACACCGGCGAGCGAGCACGACTCGATGTGGTGATAGCCGCGCTGCAAGCCTTGGGCACGGCACTGGGAGAGGCGACGTCGGACCAGGTCCTGGCCGGGGCTCTCGCCGCGGCGTCGGCGGCGTGGTCAGATGAGTTCTTCGCTCGCTAGTCAGGCGTGAGACTCAGTCCCCGAGGAACAACTTGATTCCCACGGCGAGCATGACCAAACAGATAACGAGCGGCGTAATCACTGGACCGATCCAGGTGACGGGGATAAGAAAGAACACGTCCCGGGTGAAGAGACTCCTGGGCCAGTCGTCGATGATGCGCAAGAAGAGGTAGTAAGAGAGATCCCACGTGGCAAAACCGATCAGGAATGCGCCCACTCGTTGACGAGTCCGCCGGGCCGCCAAAAAGGACACGCACACCAGCATGATGATCGTGCACGTCTCCCTCGCGACTTCAACGTCGCTCACTCGGTGATTAAGCAATAGCGAGTGACTCGGTGACACGAAGGTGATGAAGCCAAGATTCAAGAACACCTTGTAGTGCGAGATCGAGTAGTTCTGACGAAAGTGGATCAGGTTTCGGAGGTAGAAGACCACGGCGGCCTCGACAAAGCCGAAGGCCGCACCGAAGAGAATCAGGAAGAAAAGTTCGCGCCGGCGTGAACTGAATGCTGGCGTGAGTCGACGCACCTACTCGAACTTCGCGCCACAGCCCATGCAAAAGTTCTGCCCGGGTAGTCGCAACTTGCCACACGAAGGACAGGCTGCGGAGGAACCTGACACGCTGGCCTCGGTGATGGTGGGGATCGTGCCGTCGCGATCCGTTGCGTAGGGGTTATTTACCAGCTTGCTCTGGAGGCAGAGCATCACGATGAGCCAGAGCGGGATGAGGCCCGTGAGGAGCCACCAGGCCGAACGACCGGTGTCGTGGAGACGGCGCACGGCGACAGCCAGCCCCGGCAGAAAGAGAGCGAGACCCCACACAATGACAAGGGCGACAACGCCCGTGAGTCGAAGAACGATGTTGCCTAAGAAGACGAAAAGGAAAAACCACCAGTACTCGGGTCGAGTAGCGACGCCCGAGAATGTCACGTACTTCTTGAGGCACGTGCGCACCGCGGTCGCGAAACTCAAGGGATTCCTCCATCTTTCCGACGTGACCAACCACGCCATCGAATGTCTTTCACCCTATACCGATCGCCCCAGTCACCCTTGGATCGACGGCGTTTACGTGTGTCCACGCGGGCGTGGCTATGGCGCGCCAAAACTTTTTTCTCCGCGTGCACGGGCGCCGTCGGCGGCGCGTGTGAGGGAAGCGTGACGGTGATCGGAACGTTGGTAGTGTTAAGGGACGCGTAGCCCCGTCGTTGTGGGCTCGTCTGCTGGCGAGCAGCCGTCTTCACAAGGAAGTAATAGGAGTTTTTATGAAGGTTTTGGTTCTCGGTGGCGACGGGTTTTGCGGATGGCCAACCTCACTGCATCTTTCAGACAACGGCTACGACGTCACGATCGTCGATAACTTAAGCCGTCGAGAGATTGACCTCGAACTTGAAGTTGAGTCGTTGACACCCATCCGACCCATTGGCGAGCGCCTGCGCGCCTGGAAGCAGCTCACCGGCAAGGACATCGACTTTGTCCACCTGGACTTGGCGGAGGAGTATGACCGCCTGGCTGCCCTGTTGATAGAGCGCAAGCCCGACGCGATCGTTCACTTCGGTGAGCAGCGCGCCGCGCCCTACTCAATGCGGAACTCCGTGGCCAAGCGCTACACCGTGGACAACAACGTGCGCGCCACGCACAACGTCTTAGTGGCGATCGCCTCAAGCGGTCTCGACATCGCACTGGTGCACCTCGGGACGATGGGCGTCTACGGCTACGGCTGGTCCGGCTCGGCTCCGATTCCCGAGGGCTACTTGACCGTGAAGGTTCCTACACCGGACGGCGACATCGAGCGAGAGATTCTTCACCCGGCCAACCCCGGCTCGGTGTACCACATGACCAAGACGCTGGACCAGTTGCTCTTCGCCTTTTACTGCGCGAACGACCAACTTCGTATTACTGACCTCCACCAAGGCATTGTGTGGGGGACGCAGACACCTCAAACCGTGATCGACGAGCGGCTTATTAACCGCTTCGACTACGACGGCGACTACGGCACCGTGTTGAACCGATTCCTGATGCAAGCGGCCATCGGGCACCCCCTGACCGTGCACGGCACGGGCGGTCAGACGCGCGCCTTCATTCACATTCGCGACACCGTGCGTTGCATCCAGATCGCGCTCGAGAATCCACCGCAGCGCGGCGACAAGCCCTTGGTCTTCAACCAGGTCACCGAGACGCACCGTCTGCGCGAGTTGGCCGAGATGATCTCAAAGTTCTCCGGTGTCGACGTGGCCTTCTTGCCCAATCCTCGCCGAGAGGCTGCTGAAAACGAACTCAACGTCAGTCGCGAGAAGTTCCTGGCACTCGGACTGAACCCGACCAAACTCTCCGAAGGACTCTTGGAAGAGGCTCGCGACATTGCGATGCGGTACAAGGATCGCGCCGACACCACCAAGATCATCGCACGGTCTACCTGGCGCCCGGGCATGGAGACATCGGCGGACCTCGTCAAGGGTTAAGAATCATCGAAGTTCCTCGGTGAGGGGTTCTCACGGTGTGAGAATCCGAGCATGTCAAAAATCTACGAATACATCCGTCATCCCCGTGCCGCGGAGTTGGCTCGCCTGGGCCACCCCATCAAGACCAATGATCTACGGCGAACGAAATCCAACAACATCTTCGTGCGCTTCAACGCCAGATTTGGCCTACGGATAACGCTGGTGGTCGGCACCATGTGGTGCGCGTACATCTTCACGGTCCTGGCGCTGTTCGCTCTGCCGTCGGCGATCAAACAAGGGACGTACTTCATCATCGTGTGGCTCTCCAGCAGTTTCTTGCAACTGGTCTTACTGCCCATCATCATCGTGGGCCAGAACATTCAGGCCGCCGCCTCGGACAAGCGCGCCGAGGAGACGTACAAGGACGCGGAAGCCGTCCTACGAGAGTCCGAAGAGATTCAACGACACCTCCTGGCCCAGGACGAAGTGATCTCCGCGATCATGGCGCACTTAGAGGCGATGGCCGGTGGAGCACCGACCGCGCCAACCTCCTAAAAGCCCCGGGCCTCTACCAACTCGAGAATCTGTTGGCACATCTCGCGCCACGTGGGCACGTAGTCCTTTAAAACAGCGCGGCGGAAGGGTTCGGCGAACTGATTGAAGTCGTTGGTCTGCATCGACGGGGTCACCGTGGAGAGAAACGTCACGCCGATGGTGACAAAGACAATGGAGCGGATGAGATAGCGAAGATGTTCCTTCTCGTCGTCGCTGATGTTGACCAACAGGGGAATAACTTCCTCGAGCTCACCGATCTGACCCAGTATGGCGATGCCCAGTTTCTCGCTGTGCGTGGCGGCCAGAGCGGTCTCCAAGGTGAAGCTCTGACGCACGGCGTTCGCCTCGCTGGCCGAGGCGTTCAACAGTTGAGTGAGGGAGCCCTCCTCCAGCACGTCGATGAAGTTCGACGCGTTCATCCATCGAGCGCGCATGAGGTCATGAAAGGCCGCGATAACGAGGTCCTCTTTGGAGGGGTAGAGCTTGTAAATCGCGCCCGGTGAGCAGTTGGCCCGTCGAGCGATACGCGAGATGGTCGCGCGGGTGTACCCACTTTTGCCGACAACGCCGAAGGTAGCGAAGGCCAATTGCGTTCGTAGATCCTCGCCCGGCGCCAGAGTGATGCGCTCGTCAGGCACCCGTAACTCGACTTCGTTCACGTCGCGTGGGTCGGTCTCTAACGTCTCGAGAAGAAGCTTCTCCAGGACGTCCTGATAGTTATCGTCTCTGCCGTAGGTGGCGTCGGCGAAAATCTGCACGACCATCATGGCGAACAAAGTCAGCCCCCGCGCGAAGGTCGCACTTTTGGTGTGCGAGGGTCCGGACTCGCGTTCTAGGTAGTCGTGAATGAAGGGCTCCACCTCTTCGTGGAGGGTGGGTATCCGTCGCGCGGCCAGGAGAACCTGCACGCAGGCGACGTCGGCCGGAGTGGTGCCGCGAATGAAGTCAAACAGGGCGCCGACCGTGCGGGTGCTAGGCAACTCCGCGGCGCTCATACAGAGTTCAAACATGGTGACGGCGCGCTGATACAGCACTGAGTTCCACAGGTCTACGAGTAGTTCGTCTACGTCCTCGTAGCGTGCGTAGGTGGCCCCGTGGGTGAGGCCCGCCTGGTGGCCCACGTCGCGCAGCGACACGTGATCGACGCCCACTCGTAACACTTCGCTCACCGCGGCTTCTCGAATCGCGGCATCGTTGGCGACGGCGCGCGCGCTTCGCGTGCGCTGACTCCTGGGCATAAAACAACCCTAACTTAAAATATTCGCGATTATCAACTAATGGCGGGCCGAGACTCCACTTTTGCGTCACTTTTGTACGTGCGAGATTAGAGAGGTGGAGTTACGCGCGTGAGTCGGTGGTTGGTCGCGGCCGCGACGAACGTTCACCGCGGTGCCGCGCTTCCCGAGGCTCGCCTCCTGTTGATCGCGGTCCCGCTCGCGGCACTCGTGTACTACTACTTCGTGGTACGCCGGAACCGCGATCGCTAGTGACGGGGACTCCTGTTTCGTACGTGCCCCTCGACCCCCGGGGGTGGCGCCTGGCGATGGGCATGCGGCCCCTCGAGGAGTCGGCCTGGCTCGAAGTTGATGATCACGTCGACGAGGAACTCGCTCTCAAGGCATCGCTACTCGCCTCCGCACTACCACGACGTGGTCGCGACCAACCCGCGCGGGGACGAGGGAAGTCGCGAGCTCCTCGACGAGGTGATCCGCTTTCTTTCCGTGCACCACCCTTTGCGGCCGACGAAGGTCTCGGCAAACGAGCATCCCATCGTCCAGGCCAGTCGTCTCGTACAAGAAGACCTCTGCGTGCTGGTCAAAGATGACGCCTGGCGCCTTCGCGCGGCCTGCGTCTGCTTTCCTTCGCGCTGGAAACTGGCGAGCAAAATCAACACCACTCTCGACGAAATTCACGTTCCCGTGCCTGGTTACGACGAAGAACTGGCTCGCCCCACGCGGGGACTCTTCGATCGGCTCACGCCGGAACGCTCGTTTTGGCGTCTTAACTGGACGCTGCTCGACAGCCCGACGCTCTTTCAACCTACGACGTCGCGCGCGGCGCCCAGTGGAGACCTAGCCGACTGGTTCTTTCGCGTCGAGCGTCAGACCCTGCGTCAGCTTCCACGCAGTCGCGCCATCGTCTTTACGATCCGCACGTACGTCACGTCGGCGGCGACGTTGAACGAACGCGATCGTGAGTTTGTGCCCGCGCTGCTGCACTCGCTAGAGACCGCGCCGTCCTCGACGCAGGCCTACAAAGGGTGGACCGGTGTGGCGCAGAGACTGCGCGACGCCTTAGGGGCGGAGTAGATCCTTGGCGATGGCGACGACCTGCATCTCGTCGGTCCCGGCGTAGATGCGCAACACTCGCGCGTCGCGACTCAACTGCTCCACTCGATACTCCGCGATGTAGCCGTTACCTCCCAGAATCTGTATGGCGTCGTCAGCCACCTGGCAGGCGGCCTGGGCGGCGTAGAGTTTCATCGCCGAGGCCTCGGCGAAACTGGTCTCGGCACCCTGTTGGGAGCGCTCGATGTGGCCAAAAACAAGGTTCCGCACGTTGACGCGCGCCACCTCCATCTGGGCAAGTTTGAGTTGAATTAACTGAAACTCACCAATGGGTCTGTCCCACAAGGTGCGATGACGGGCGTAGTCCACCGCGATACGGGTGCACTCTTCAATGATCCCAAGGGACATGGCGGCCACCCCGGCGCGTTCCGCGACGAAGTTGTCGCGCGCGCTTTGACGACCCCCGCCTCGGGCCCGCTCCGACTCGCCCAAGAGGCGATCGCGCCCGACACGCACGTCGCTCATGAATACGTCACCGGTGGGCGACGCGTGTTGGCCCATCTTGCGCATCGGAGGAGACTGGGTGAGCCCCTCCATGCCCTTATCGAGAACGAAGGTAAGGACCGGGCGCTCGCGAAGCGGGACGTTGGTGCCATCGTCGAGTTTGGCGTAGAGAACGATGGTGTCGGCGTAGGGACCGTTGGTAATCCAGGTCTTCTGCCCGTTGAGGACGTACTCGTCACCGTCGCGGCGAGCGCTGGTACGCATTCCGCCGAGGGCGTCGGAGCCCGAGTCTGGTTCGGTGATGGCCCAGGCCCCGATTTTGTCCAGGGTCATGAGGTCGAGCCCCCACCGCTGCATCTGCTCGGGTGTACCGAGCTTGTTGATGGTCCCCGCCGCTAGTCCCGTTGAGACACCCAGAGAGGTGACGAGGCCCGGGCTCACGCGACAGAGTTCGATGGTGGGAATGATGGTGAGGGCGGGGTCGCTGGTCCGACGCCCTGACGGCCTGTCGTCACCACTGACCTTTCGCTCGAGTTGGCGCTGGAAGTTCTCTCGGGCCAAGGTGCCCAAGCCAAAGGTCTCAAACATCCTTCGCAGCACCGCGTAGGGCGGCACGCCGTGATGTTCTAAATCGTCGAGTTGCGGACGTATCTCCTCGTCGACGAAGCGACGAACGACGTCAATAATCGTCTGGTGTTCCTCGGACCACTCGATCATCGCCTCACCCCCACGGCGCCGCAGCGAGCGAAACCGGCCACATCACGAGGCGTCGTCAGGGCCAGACGTCGGACCGTTCAGTTGATCAATCAGTGCACCGAACCACGTCGTTTCGACGTAGGCCACGATCACCGGCCCCAGGCAGAGCCAGAGGTCATTTCGCGACGCGGCGGCGAAGATGGCCAGCAGAATCACTTCAGAGGCGATGCGCCACACCTGGTGTCGTCCCAGGCGGTGAGTGACAAGGGCACTCGCCACGAAGAGATTGGCGCCGGGCAAGAACGCGACCGGCGACCAGTGTCCCTCTAACTCCTTGACGCCGAAAGCGCAGACGATCGAACCCACCAGAAGGAGCGCTATCGCCACACTGCTGGCGGACTCGGCAAACCACCACGGCGTGGGGTGCGCGGTGCCCGGCCAGTGCGCCAGAACGCTCACCAAGAGTCCGAGCCCGCCGAGAACCCCCACGACGCCCAGGGTGAAAACCCGATGGAGGGCCTGCACGAGGGGGAGACTGCCGACAAAACGGGGGTGTTTCGGAGGCTCGCCAAAGGCGCGGGTCACCTCGGACCACTCCTCGCCCGTCCACACCCGCCACTGGCGCGCCCCGGCGGGATCGGGGTACCAGCCGGGTGGAGTCGTCGCGGAGGAGGAGAAACTCACCGATGTAGCCTCCCATAACAGCGAAGATGGGTGGGATCGTGAGTGAGTTTCGTGGCGCCGTGGCGCCTAGTTCAACCTCCTCGGCGTCGTTCGACGAAAGCGAACTCGATCAGGCCGTGCGCGAAACGGCTGGCCGGGCCGTCGCCTGGTCGAAGACGACGCCGCGAGAACGGGCCGATCTTTTGGGTCGCGTGGTGGCCGACACCTTTATCGTCTCCCAGGAGTGGAACGCGGCCGCGTGCCGGGCCAAAGGGTACGACCCGCTCAGCACCGAAGGCGGAGAAGAACTTTTCTCGGGTGTCGGAACGCTCATACGACTGGCGCAGACGCTACGCCAGTCGCTGCTCGACATCGATCGCGTGGGACGACCCGTCTATCCGGGTCCGGTGCGACACAAGAGCGACGATCGGGTCGCCGTGCAGGTGGTACCGGCCACTCTCTTCGACAAGATCCTCTACGGAGGAGTGACGGCCGAGGTCTGGATGGAGCCGGGCGTCGACGAAGCAGAGGTCAAGGCCACTCAAGCGCTGGCCTACCGATCACCCGCCGAGCACGTCGGAGTGTCCCTCGTCCTCGGCGCGGGCAACGTCGCCTCGCTGGGACCGCGTGACGCTCTGGGCAAGTTGTTCGTTGAGGGGAAGGTCGTGGTTTTAAAGGCCAATCCCGTCAACGACTATCTCGTTCCCTTTTGGCGTCGGGCCCTGGCGTCCCTCATCGAGCCGGGCTACCTGCGCGTGGTCAGCGGCGGCGCCGCGGCGGGCGCGTTTTTGACGGACCACGATCTCATCGACGACGTCCACGTCACGGGGTCGGACAAGACGTTCGACGCGATCGTCTTTGGGGTGGGTGAGGAGGGCGCCGCGAGAAAAATGAGGGGCGAGCCGCGGATCTCCAAGCCGGTCAGTGGCGAACTGGGGAACGTGTCGCCGGTGGTGATCGTGCCTGGACAGTGGACCGCAGCAGAGATCGACTTTCAGGCGCGACACGTGGCCACCATGATCACCAACAACGCTGGCTTTAACTGCCTCACCCCTCGCATCATCATCACCCACGAGGCGTGGGCCCAACGCGAGGAGTTTTTCGCCGCGTTGAGTTCCGTGCTCGCCTCGCTGCCGACTCGACGCGACTACTACCCCGGAGCGCGAGAACGTCGGGCCACGTTCCTCGAACACCATCCCGAAGCCGACGAACTGGGTACGACGAGCGACGAGACGGCGCCCTGGACCTTGTTGCGCAACGTCGACGCGGAGAACGTGGGCGACGTGGCCTTCAACGTCGAAGCGTTCTGCGCTCTCACCGCAGAGACCGCCCTCACGGCGAGTTCTCCGGCCGATTTTGTGCGCCGGGCGACGGAGTTCTGCAACGACGTGGTGTGGGGATCGTTGTCGATGACGCTGCTCTGCGATCCGCGAACGATGAAAGACGCGCAGATGAGCACTGCACTCGAGGACGCGATCGCCAACCTTCGCTACGGCTCGATCGGTGTAAATCTCTGGCACGCGTTGAGTTTCGCGCTCGGGACGACCGTCTGGGGCGCGTATCCCGGGCACGCCTTGAACGACATCCAATCGGGTCGGGGCTTTGTCGGCAACGCCTATATGTTCGCGCGGCCACAAAAGTCGGTGGTCCGAGGTCCCTTTGTGGCGCGACCGGCACCGGCCTGGTTCGCGACCAATAAGAACGGCGCGGAGGTTATGGGACGACTCTTGGGCTTCGAAGTCCAGCCCTCGTGGTGGAAACTGCCCGGCCTCTTTCGCGCTGCACTAAAGGGATGACGGGACACTGAGCACGGTCGTGACCGCGATCGCGGCGCAGACCTTGTTGCCGCAGGCCACGCCGAGCAACGGGGTAGGAACGTAGCGAAGCTTCACGTTCGTCACAACTTTTTTGTCGACGCGAACGAGCCAGCCCTCTCCGTTCGTTCGTTCGCCGGCCACGAAGCACGAGGTCTGAGTGGTGCAGGCGAGCGCGTTTCCCCGATCGGAAAGCGAGAGGCTCGACCAGGTGCGCGTAAAGGTGGTTGAGCGCACCAGGTCCGAGGTATCTCCCTCGCTGGCCAGCGCCACACAACGGCGCGCCTGACACGAAAGGGATCGAAGTGAGGTCCACGAACTCGGAGTGGAACGCGCCGTCCAGGTGATGCCGCCATCTTGGGTCACCCGAAGCGAGAACTGATGAGTACCCGAGAGCGCTCCGATGGCACAGGCCAGGGCAGTGCCGCAGGACAACGTGGTGATGGCGTCGCCCTTGGCCCAGGGCAACGCGACGGGCGCAGCCCACTGCGACCCACCATCGCTACTAATGCTCAGTCGGGGAATGTCGCCCTGAACGCCGGTATCGATAAGTCCGCAGATCAGATCGTTGCAGGCGAGTGACTCGATGCCAATACCCCCCGGAGGCGCCGTGACCGTATTCACCGTGTCGCCTTTGGCGCTAAAAAGCCACAGCAAGTCGCTACCTGGGCCGGATCCGCCGAGCAGACACGACGTGCCCGAGCACGCGGTGGCGTCGATGACGGGCGAGGGCGACGTGGGCAACGTCAAGTTGAGCCAGCGGCCGGCTGGCGTTGAGTACTCACCGACGGCGTCCGGCTCGACGCTGGCGCTCGACGTGCCGACGGCGACGCAGACGTTCGTGCGCGTGCAGCCGACGTTCGTTAACGGCACCGAGATGCTGAAAGCGGGGGTGCCGTGCGCGAGGGGCGCGTTAGAAGGAGCAGTACCGCAGCTCGCCAGCACCAGCGCGCCGACGCCGAATACGGCGAGGAGACGCGAAGGCGAGCGCACGCGAGTGGCGGCGAGGCTCATGAACTCATCGAAGAAACGAGCGACTAGCGGACGGAGCGAACGGCGGCACCCAGGACGTCAAGTCCGTCCGCGAGTTGCTCGTCACTGATCACGAGCGGTGGCAAGAGTCGAATGACGTTGCCGTAGGTCCCCGCGGTGAGGGCGATCACCCCGTTCTGCTGGCAGAAGGCGACGATCTCCTTGGTGGCGGCCACGTTCGGCGTCTTGGTTCCCGGCTCTACGAGTTCGAAGGCGATCATGGCGCCCCGACCGCGAACGTCGCCGATGATGGCCACGTCTTGTTGCAACGATCGCAGATTCGCGAGCACAATCTCGCCGATCTCGCGCGCCCGAGCGGCCAGATTGCGGTCCCGTAACGTCTTGATGGTGGCCAGCGCGGCGACGGCCGCCACGGGGTTGCCTCCGTAGGTTCCGCCAAGTCCGCCCTCGTGCACCGCGTTCATCAACTCGGCCCGTCCCGTCACGCCGGCGAGGGGCATACCGCCAGCGAGACCCTTGGCCGTCGTGACGAGGTCCGGCACGACGCCTTCGTGCTCGACGGCGAACCAGTCACCGGTGCGACAGAAACCACTCTGTATTTCGTCGGCGATGAAGACGGCACCGTTGTCGGTGGTCCACTTGGAGAGGGCGGGTAAGAACCCCTCGGCCGGCACGATGAAGCCGCCCTCGCCCTGGATCGGTTCGATCAGCAGAGCCGCGACGTTCTTGGCGCCGATGTCTGTTTCGATGATCTTGATGGCCAGGGCCGCGGCCTCGGCCCCGCTCAGCCCGTCGCGATACGGATAACTCATGGGGACGCGGTAGACCTCCGGCGCGAAGGGCCCGAAGCGATCTTTATACGGCATGTTTTTGGCCGTGAGGGCCATGGTGAGGTTGGTGCGACCGTGATAGGCGTGCTCGAAGACCACGACCGCGCTGCGCCCCGTAGCCAGACGCGCGATCTTGACCGCGTTCTCAATGGCTTCGGCGCCGGAGTTGAAGAGAGCAGATGTTTTGGCGAAGTTTCCCGGTGTGAGTTCGGCGAGTTCTTCGCAGACCTCGACGTAACTGTCGTAAGGAGTCACCATGAAACAGGTGTGCGTGAACTTGGCGACCTGTTCGCTCACCGCGTCAACGAGAGCCGGAACGGCGTGGCCAATGCTGGTCACGGCGATGCCCGAGCCCAGGTCCAAGAACTGGTTGCCATCAACGTCGACCACGATGGCGCCTTCGGCGCGGTCAACGTAGATGGGAAAGCCGACCGTCAACCCCGCGCTCACGGTTGCTTTGCGCCGTTCGTGCAGGGCTTTTGACTTGGGTCCGGGAACCTCGGTCACCAACTTTCGCTCGGTGCCGACCGACGTATCAACTGACGAAACCATGATCTTCTCCTGGGACAGTTCGATCCACTTCGACATCCAGCGTACTGGCGCGCTCTTCGGTGAGTCTGAGAGAAAAACGGGTGACCGAAGTCACCCGTTTCGCTCTGGCGGAGGAGGTGGGATTTGAACCCACGGTGCCCGTAGACACAGCAGTTTTCGAGACTGCCCGATTCGGCCGCTCTCGCACCCCTCCGTCGAGAAGTCTACAACTCGACTCGTCGACGCCCTCCGGCGACGTAGTGGGTGCCCTACGCTTCCACCTCATGGAAAGCGACGAGCGGTTCATGTCGGCGGCGTTAGACGAAGCCAGACGCTCACTGAGTCACGACGACGTGCCGGTGGGTTGTGTCATCGTGGCGAAGGGCGAGGTCGTCGCCGCGGGGGAGAACCGGCGCGAAGTCGATCACGACCCCACGGCCCACGCGGAGATCGTGGCGCTGCGCAGAGCTGCTCACCAGCGAGGGCACTGGCGTCTCGATGACGTCACGGTGTACGTCACCCTGGAACCGTGCGTCATGTGTGCCGGAGCCCTGTTGAACGCCCGCGTGGCCCGCGTCGTGATCGGTGCCCTCGACGAGAAGGCCGGGGCCGTCGGGTCCCGTTACAACCTCTTAAGCGATCCGCGCCTGCTGCACGAAGCCTCCCTCACCTTTGACGTCTTGGGCGCTCAGTCGGCTGCGTTACTTCGTGACTTCTTTCTCGGGCGACGCGTCGAGTAGTCGCCGAAGCGGTGTCAACCACGACACCGAACGGTCACACGAGCGCAACATCGCCGCCATAAGTTGAGTGGCGGTGTTCGACGAACTTGAGCAGAACTTGGCCGGCCAGCGCACGGTGGTGGTTGGCGCGGGCATTATCGGCACGGCCCACGCCCTCTTCGCGCTGGCCCGAGGCGCGCACGTGGTGCACCTCGAGCGTGACGCCACTCCGCACGGCGCCACGGTGCGTAACTTCGGGCTCATCTGGGTGAGTGGACGAGCCTCCGGGCCCGAGCTGGCGTTGGCCCTACGCGCCCGCGCGTTGTGGGAAGAGATTGCCGCCTTCGTACCCGAGGTAGGTTTTCGCGCTAACGGATCGCTGACGTTGATCAACAGCGAAGACGAGTTACTGGTGGCTCAGCGAGCACTCTCTCGCGCCGACGCCGACGCGCGCGGGTTCGAACTGTTGAGCCACGACCAGGTCCTGAGCCGCAACCCCGCTCTGAAGGGGACCTTCGAGGTCGGCCTCTTCTGCGGACGTGACGCCGCCGTCGAGTCGCGGGTGGCGCCCGGGGCACTGCGACGCTGGATGACCGCGACGGGGCGTTACGAGTACCTGGCCGCTCGTGAACTCGTGGCCGTCAATGACTATGAGGCGGTTGACCATCGTGGCGAGCATCACCGGGCCGACCACGTATGGCTCTGCGTGGGAGCGACTCTCAGTGGCTTCTGCGCAGAGCTCTTCGAGCACGAACCGCTGCGCCGGGTGCGACTCAACATGGCCGAGACGGAAGCGTTGGAGTTGCCCCTCACGACGTCTATCGCCAACGGCGATTCCTTTCGCTACTACCCGAACTTTCGAGACGACGCGACGGAGTTGTTGGAAGAACAAGAGTCCGTTGCGCAGCGTTACGCCATCCAACTTCTCTGTCAGCAGCGCTTGCACGGAGGCCTCACTATCGGCGACACGCACGAAGCCGACCAGCCCGGACTGTTTGAGACGGCGGATCGTCCGATGGATCTGATTGTGGAGGCGGCGCGACTGCTCATCGGAGATCACCTTCCACCGATCGAGCGTCGCTGGAGTGGCGTGTATCACCAAGTCGATCCCCTAGGGAGGGAGATCTATTACCGCAAAGATGTCGCCGCTGGCGTCACCGCCGTAACGGGCGCTGGTGGGCGAGGTATGACGTTGTCACCCGCTATCGCAGAGGAGAGTTTTGTATGACCATTGAACTGATCTGTTTCGACATGGCGGGCACCACGGTGAACGACCACGGTCTAGTCCTCGAGGCGTTTCGTCGCACGATTGAGGAACTCGACGTCGTCGGGGACGAAGCGACCAAAGCGGAGGCCTACGTCATCGAGACCATGGGCCAATCAAAGATCGAAGTCTTCAGTGTGCTCTTTGATGGCCGCGCGGAAGTTGCGAATGAGGCCTTCGAACGACACTTTGTCACAGCAGCCCACGAGGTTGGCGTGAGCGAAGTTCCGGGGGCCCGTGACGCCATCGAAACCTTAAAGAGTCGAGGACTAGCGGTGGCCCTCACGACGGGATTCTCGCCATCCACGAGGGAGACCTTGATCGATCTGCTCGGATGGTCGGACCTCGTCACACTTCGGGTATCACCGGCGGACGCCGGTCGAGGTCGCCCCGCGCCGGACATGGTGTTGCTCTGCGCTCTCAGAACGCGAGTGAGTGCCATGCAGACGGTCATGGTGGTGGGCGACACGGCGTCGGACATGCAGGCTGGTCGTCGGGCCGGGGTCGGTCGGTGCGTGGGCGTCCTGAGTGGAACGGACGATCACGCCCGCCTGATGGCTAACGGCGCGGACGTCGTCATCAACTCTGTCGCCGATCTACCAAAACTCGACACTCTCGTCGCGTAATCGTCACCGAACGCTCTCAAGATTTTTCACCTGTGCGCACGGAGAGTGCGTTCTCACGTCACGTTGCGCTTACTCACGACTCTTACTCTCGTGGCGAGTCACCAACGAGGTGCTCATTTTTAGGAGGCTTTGCGTGATTTCAAACAAACTAAGGATCGCCTTCGCGGCCGCCCTGGTAGGGGGAGTCATTTCGACGCTCGCTGTCACCGGCGGAGCGAACGCGGCGAGTAAGACCGTGAACTGGTCGACGGTCAAGTCAGCCGCCGCCGGTGGCGGGATGAGCGCGTTGATCAAGGCGGCCAAGAAAGAGGGTCACGTCAACGTGATTACTATTCCTCTTTCGGGTTGGGCCAACTACGGCGCCATCATGAAGGACTTCACCAAGAAGTACGGCATCCGGATCGACGACCAGAACCCCAACGGTTCGAGCGCCCAGGAGATCACGGCCATCAACACCCAAAAGGGTCGCGCGGACGCTCCCGACGTCGTGGACGTAGGCACCAACTACGCCACCGGCAACGAGCAACTGTGGGCTCCCTACAAGGTGGCGACCTGGTCCGACATTCCCAGTTCGGCCAAGGATCCCAGCGGACGTTGGTACGACGACTACGGCGGCTACGTCGCGATTGGCTGCGACACGAAAATCGTCACAACCTGCCCCACGTCGTTCGCGCAGTTGACGAATCCGGCGTATAAGAACGAAGTTGCCATCAACAACGACCCCACGCAGGCGTCGGCGGCCTTCTACGCGGTGTGGGCGGCCTCGATCGCCAACGGCGGCTCATTCAGCAACATTCAGCCCGGCATTAACTTCTTCGCCACGCTCAACAAGGACGGCAACTTCGTCCCCGGTGGCACCGAAGCGACGGCCGTGGCCGGGACCACACCGATTCTCATCTGGTGGGACTACCTCGAAGGCGGCGTGGCGGCGAGCGTGCCGGGTTGGAAGACCATCATTCCTTCGGACGGCACCATCGCGGCCTACTACACCCAGGCCATCACCAAGGACGCCCCGGACCCCGCGGCCGCTCGTCTCTGGGAGGAGTATCTGTACTCGGTGACCGGTCAGAACCTGTTCCTACAGGGACAGGCGCGACCGATTGAGTTGGCGGCGATGACGTCGGCTGGCACGGTTAACAAGACCTGGCTGGCGGCGCTCCCCCCGGCGCCTTCCGGCGGCCTCACCCTGCCCACGCAGGCTCAGGTCACCGCGGCGGACGCCACGGTGGACGCCAACTGGGCCGCTGCCGTCGGCTGATTTAGACCGAACATCACGAAATGACTGTCCTCGTGTCTCCCGACTCTGCGGCGTCTTCGGACGTCGCGAGTCAGGAGACGAAGGGCAGCCGAGGTGGCGCGGGTGCATTGGTTCGAAAGATGCGAACCGGTGCACCCGTGGTGCCGTTTTTGGTCTACGTCATCTTGGTCTTGGGCGTCCCCACGGTCGTCATCGCGCTGTACGCCTTTAAGTCGAACTCCGGACAGTTCACGCTGCAAAACATCCACACGATTTTGGCCGCGCACACCAAGCAAAATCCCACCGGCGGTCAGTATCGTTCCGGCTTTGAGAACAGTCTCAAACTCGCTGTTGTCACCGCGGTCATTCCCGGCGTACTAGGGACGATCATCGCCTACGCGATCTCCACGTCCGAGCATCCCGCGTTCAAACGAATAGTCGCGGCCACGTCCGGCGTCTTGGCCCAGTTCGGCGGCGTCAACCTGGCCTTCATGTTTATCGCCACCCTCGCCGCCACCAACGGTCTCGTTACCAAGTGGCTGGCCACCATCGGGCTCGACCCCTGGAACCACGGATTCAGCCTCTACAAATTCTGGGGCGTGGCCCTCGTCTACATGTACTTCCAGATCCCCTTAATGGTTCTCATCATCACGCCCGCTTTCGCCGGACTACGTCCGGCCTGGCGCGAGGCCGCCGAAGGTCTGGGCGCATCAAAGTGGCGCTTTTGGCGCCACGTCGGAATTCCCGTACTGACGCCGGCGATCCTCGGCAGCATGTTCTTGCTGTTCGGCAGTGGCTTCTCGGCCTACGCCACCGCCGAAGCGCTAACCGGGGGAACGATCGCCATCACTCCGATTCAGATCGGCGCGATCCTGCAGGGCAACGTCATCGCGGGAGAGCAGAACATCGCGTACGCGCTGGCCTTCGCCATGATCGTCATCCTGCTCGTCTCGGTCGTGGTCTACGTGCTCCTGCGGCGGAGGACCTCTCGATGGCTTCTCTAGAGCTCGGCCAGGACGTGGCCGATCCGTCGCGGATCGACCAGCCCTACGAGCCCGACGTCGCCCTCAACAAACACCGTCGCCAGTTCCGTTGGGGCCGCGGCGCCATTCTGATCATCACGGCGGCGTACTTCATCCTGCCCTTCTACGCCGGAATGGAGTACTCGCTGCAGCGCCCGACGGGCGGTTTCTCGCTGACTCCTCTCAGCCAGATCGGCTCGGCGCCAGGTTTCGTGTCCGCGTTGTGGCTCTCCACGCAACTCGCGGTGATCACCATGGTGATCGTCATGGCGCTGATGGTGCCGACGGTGATCTACGTCCACCTGCGCTTGCCGCGCTTTCGACGGGTCATGGAGGTCATCACCATCCTTCCGATCATCATTCCCCCCATCGCCTACTCCGTCGGCGTCTTAGAGGCCGCCCCGCAGTGGCTGAGGAACTCGCAGTATCTTCTCGCCATTGTCTACGTCATCTTGGCTATGCCCTACGTCTACCGCTCTCTTGACTCGGGGCTCGGCGCACTCGACGTGAAGACGTTGGTGGAGGCGTCACGCTCGCTCGGATCGAGTTGGTTGATGACCATCTGGCGCGTCCTCGTGCCCAACCTTCGCGCGGCGCTGATGTCGGCCTCCGTGCTCACCTTGGCCCTCGTATTTGGGGAGTTCACGATTGCCAACGTGGACAACTGGCAGACGATACCCGTCTGGATCTACTTAGCTCCCACCGACAATCCTCGTATCAACACCCTGGTCGCGATGATCGCGTTGCTCGCGACGGCCGTGGTGCTTATTCTCATTGTGTCGCTGGATCGATCGCAGTCTCGAACCTCCCGGAGGAGCTCATGACCTTGGTAACCGACACCTCGACACAGGCGAGTGCTTCCGTTCAACCCCAGAGCGGCGCCCCCGTTGTCTTTGACAACGTCACGCGGCGCTTCGGCACCACGACCGCCCTCGACCGGTTCTCGCTCGACATTGACCCGGGCGAACTGATCGCGCTCCTCGGCCCTTCGGGCTGCGGGAAGACCACCGCCTTGCGGGTACTGGCCGGGTTCGAACGTCCCGACAGTGGTCGGATTCTGGTGGACGACAAGGACGTCTCCACCATCGCCGCGCAGCACCGCAACATGGGAATGGTGTTCCAGAGTTACTCCTTGTTCCCGAACATGAACTCTCGCGACAACGTCGCGTTCGGTCTTCAAATTCGCCACCAACGTTCACCCCAGCGGCGGGCCAAGGCCACGGAGTTGCTGGACCTGGTCGGTCTGGCCGATCACGTGAGCAAATATCCCCACCAACTGTCGGGCGGCCAGCAGCAACGGGTGGCCCTGGCGCGCGCCCTCGCCATCGAGCCACGGGTGCTACTGCTCGACGAACCGCTGTCCGCGTTGGACGCGAAGGTGCGCGCGGAGTTGCGCGACCAGATTCGCGCCATCCAGCAGCGCCTCGAGATCACGACCGTGTTTGTCACTCACGACCAAGAAGAAGCTATGTCCATGGCGGATCGGGTCTGCGTCATGTCTCGCGGGCACCTCGAGCAAGTGGCGACGCCAGCCGTGCTGTACTCGCAGCCGGCCACCCCTTTCGTGGGCCAGTTCGTCGGAATCTCGAGCCGGATTGTCGTGACGCGGCGCGGCGATCACGTCGAGGTTCTCGGGCGTGAGGTAAAGATCCGTGGAGATCAGAGTCACGTTCCAGCGGGCGAGCTGGAGGCTCTGCTGCGCCCCGAAGACCTTGACGTTGCCGTCAATCCCACCGGGTTGGGCGTGATTACCCATCGCAGCTTCTTGGGAGCCACGACGCGTGTCGGGGTGGGCATCGCGGGTGCGAACCTGCGCGCCGACGTTCGCAGCAGCGTCGCGGAGGATCTCGAGGTGGGTACTCGCGTCGACGTGAGCGTTAACGCACGCGATGTTCTCGTGACCACGCCGCAGCCAACGAAGTGACGGCGTCGACATAGTCGTCGAACGATCCGATCTCGAGGCCCTCGACCTTGCCCTGGTCATCCCACGTGCGAAGGTCGAGCGCGTCGGCGAAACCGGGCTGCTCTTCAAACCGTTCGCACTCTTCATCGGTGAGTGGTCCTCCCTGGGCTCGCAGCGTGGCGCGCGACGCGGAAGAGAGGCGATCGAGGTAGTCGGGCTCGCGTGCGCACCGCCACCGCTTGGCGGTGACGTGTAGTGCGACGGGTCGAGCGACGGCGGGACCCAGGAGCGGGGAGAGAACTCTCGCGCCGATGGCCTCGTGATCGTCGTCATCTTCATCGAGTACGAAGTCCGGGTCGTTCTGCACATCGACCACCAGGTGCCCTACGTCGTGAAAGAGAGCGGCGATAACCAACTCGTCACTCGCTCCCGCGGCCCGGGCGAGCGCCGCGCACTGGAGAGCGTGCTCGTTTTGCGTGATCGACTCGCCGTAGGGTTCGTCACCCTTCTCCTGATAGAGGGCGAACAGCTCGTCCACACTGCGCGGTACGTTCACAGGCCTCCTCTTGGTCACGGGCGTACGCCAATGCTAGGAGTGGGAGTTGAGGCTTCGATGACGAGTCGTCAACCGTTCGGTGAATCTTAGAGACCGACTGGGGTCGAGAGTTACTGCAGCGCCGTGATGTGAAATATCTTGGCGATGAACTGTCCTAGTTGGTAGCCACCGGAGACGTGGGTCGAGCCGAGCTGAGCGTCCATCGCGTCGTAGTCGCGGATGGTGACCGTTCCACAGCCACCGGGATCGGCAACGACCACGGCGTAGGGCGTGGTGGCGCCCGCTCGATAAAAGCGCAGGGTAAGGGAGGCGCCGAAGTCGGCCGGGCAGGAGAGCACGCCGGATATGGCCGGCGGTAAGTCGTTGACCCTAGTGATGAGTTCGTCGATGGTCGTGGTACTCGTGGTCGCGTACTTCGACACTCGATCGCCTTTGACGTTGTCACCGCGGTTGACGACGATCGCCACCTTGACGGCGCCACCGGCCACGATCGAGTAAATAGATTTGCGCGCTGCGTACGAGACCAGCGCGTCGACGCGAACTTCCAGTTGATGATCCGGCACGGGTAGCAAGGAGTACTCAAGCATCCGTTGCTGCAACACCGAGGTCGTCGAAAAGGAGAACGCGACCTCGCTCTCGTTGCCACTGCCCGGGCCGCCCGAGGTGCCCCAGCTGGAGTGAACGTGCCCGTCAATTTTCACGTCGTGAAACCAATCGAGGGATCGAGCGGCGTCGGGAACAAGGTAGAACTTGGTGAAATCGACTTGGTCGGGTCCCGCCGGCCGACTCATCGGCCCCGACAGCTCTTGACCGTCGGCGGCGATCCAGGTGGCCATGGATCTCGATCCCGGGGGGACAGGAGCGAGGGCCAGTAGCGATCGCGCACTCAATTTGGCGGTCGCGGCGCGCTGGGCGTTGGTCGGTCCGAGCGAGCTGGCTGAGGACACCGACGCCACTAATCCCACGGTGCCCGCGATGAGGGTGGCGCTGATCACGAGGGGCGCCCAGTGAGAGAGCGCGAGCAGAACGGGTGGTCGATGAGTGTTCATACCTACTACGTGTCCTCGGTCGCCAGATCCTTACCGAGGACCTCGCTTCGTCTACCGAGCCGCCCGAGTGATCAGCGAGGCCAGCCCTCCTGGGGCGGCCTCGGAACTCGGAACTCAAGGTCGTACCACCGCTCTAGTTCACTGCGAGCGCCGGTGGCGGTCGGGTGTAGCCAGACGCCACTAACCCAATGCGCGTCGCGTCGGTAGGGCGCCAGAGAAGTCTCTCCGTTCGAAGGTCGCGATCGTCGTGAACGGTTTCGGGTCACGTTGGCCACGCTAAAAGGACCACATAAGAATCACGTGATCGTTCTGCACCTGGGCGGAGCCCATCGCGGAAATCTTTTGGCGAGAAGTTTCCGAGGTACTTCTAAGTCCGAAATCGGAACGCGCTCGCGCCGATTCCTCAATAGATTACGAACTATGAGTGAACTCGAAGAGTCGAGATGGCGAGCGGTAGCGGAACGTGACGAGACCCTGATCGGATGCTTTGTGTACGCGGTGGCGTCGACGAAGGTCTACTGCCGACCGGGCTGCGGGTCACGACGGCCGCTTCGAGAGAATGTCCAGTTCTTTGCGACACCAGAGGAGGCCATCGTTGCTGGCTATCGCGCCTGTCGACGTTGTCAACCGGATGGCTTTGTGGCGAGCGACCCTTCGATGGAGGCCATCATCGCAACCTGTCGGCAGCTTGAGCGACCGGACAATAAGGAGAGCGTTGCCTCGATCGCCGCGCGACTGGGTTACAGCGAGCGACACTTGCGTCGCCGTTTTCTCGACATCATCGGCGTCACCATGAGCGTCTACGAGCGCGCCCAGAAGTCCAATCGCGTTCGAGAAAATCTACGAGAGGGGAGTTCAGTGATGGAGGCGATGATGGACGCGGGCTATGGATCGACGCGTGCGTTCTACGAACACGGCGCTCCGCGACTCGGGATGTCGCCCGGCCGTTACCGCGATGGAGCCCGAGGCGAGCGAGTCCGCTACACCGTCGTCGAGACGGGACTGGGCAGCGTGGTGGTCGCTGCCACCGAGCAGGGGGTCTGCTCGGTGAAGCTGGGCACCGACAGCATCGGCCTCGTGAAGGGTCTCAAAGCCGAGTTTCCCTTGGCGACGATGGTGCGAGACGACGAGGGTCTCTGCGAAGTGGCCTCCGTGCTCGAGAGCGCGACGCGTGGCGTTGCCAACGCGGCCCGGTTACCGCTCGATCTCGCGGGTACGGCCTTTCAGATTCGTGTCTGGGAAACGCTGCGAGCGATTCCACTGGGCGAGACGCGTACGTACTCAGAAGTGGCGCAAGAGATAGGCCAGCCGCGGGCGGTTCGCGCGGTGGCGTTGGCGTGCGCAGCCAACGAAGCGGCGCTAGCTATTCCCTGTCATCGAGTCATCCGACGTGACGGCTCGCTGGGCGGGTATCGATGGGGGATCGAAGTGAAAGAAGCACTGCTGGCCGCTGAGCAGCCAAGCTAACTACTCGCGCGACCGCTCCTTCAGGACAAACCCACGCTGGCGGAGGAGGTGGGATTTGAACCCACGGAAGGTTTCCCTTCACACGATTTCCAATCGTGCCGATTCGGCCGCTCTCGCACTCCTCCAGGAGATCCACCGAAATGAATACCGGGTAGCAAGGCTACTTGAGTCTCACGAACGATCAGTCTGAGACGGTGCTCCCGTACCGGCGAAGGGCGATGCCCGACCAGATGATCTCGACGACCCCAAAGGGCCACGCGCCCGAGAGAAACCCGTACGCGCTGGAGAGCAGACAGCCCAACGAAAACGCCAGAAGGAATCTCCGATGTCGCTGCTCCAGCGCGTACATCGACATCATGAAGGTCAGTGCGCAGACTCCGTAGATCGTTACCGTGGTACTTGCCATCTCTGTAGTCAACCAGTGAGCGGAGCCACCCTGGCCCAACAACGAGAATCTCCGGTAGCCTTTTAGCGCCGAGGTTGAAAGCGGTGGTCGGGTCCCGTGCGACGGCCTTTCGTGAACCGAGTCAGGGGTGGAAGCCAGCAGCTCTCAGCGAACTGTGCTGGGTGCCACGGATCGCCTGGCCACTGCTTTGGACTTCGGCACCGTACGCCCCACCGTTAGCATCGGTGCATGCCTGACGCGAAAGCAACCCCTACCTCCGTCGAGGGCGTCACGTCGCTCTATCGCCGCTTTCGACCCGCCCGATTCGCGGAACTTCGCGGCCAAGATCACGTCGTTCGCGCACTGCAGGGGGCGGTAAAAAACGACCGAATCTCTCACGCCTATCTCTTCTCCGGTCCTCGCGGCACGGGGAAAACGACGACCGCGCGGATCCTGGCGAAAGCTCTCAACTGCGAGCATCCCGTGGACGGTGACGCCTGCGCGGTCTGCGCGAGTTGTCTGGCGATCGCCAAGGGAACGTCACTCGACGTCATCGAGCTGGACGCGGCCTCCAACAACGGCGTTGACGATATTCGCGACATCATCGCGGGGGCCTGGCACGGCACCCCGGGACGCTGGAAGGTCTACATCTTCGACGAAGTGCACCAACTCTCGAAGGCGGCTTCGGCGGCGCTACTCAAGACCCTCGAGGAGCCACCACCGCACGTGGTCTTCGTCTTGGCGACCACCGATCCACACAAGGTACTGCCGACGATTCGCTCCCGTACGCAGCACCTCGAGTTTCGTTTGTTCGGGGCCGACACCCTGGCGTCGCTGCTGCACGACGTGCAAGACGCCGCGGGCCTCGGGGCGAACGACGCCACCATTGAAGCGGCGGTACGGCTGGGGCGAGGTTCGGCCCGCGACGCGTTGAGCGCCTTGGACCAACTCCTCGCCACGGGGTCACTCGAAGAGGCCCCACCCGTGTTCGACAGTCTTTTCGCGGCGTTGGTTGGTGACGACGCGGTGGGAGCGTTGCGCTCCTTGGCGGTACTCTCGCGCGAAGGGTGGGACCCTGAGCAGCTGGCCGAAAACTTCGCCGGCGAGATCCGTCAGGTCTTCTTGCTCCAGGTGGCCCCCGACGTGGCCGACGCCATCGACGCCGACCGTGAGCGCCTGTTGCAGTGGGGACAGGAACTCGGACTCGCGAAGAGCGTACGGATTCTCGAGACCGTAGGGCGAGCCATTCGAGAGATGAAAAGTGCCCCGGAAAAGATTGTCATGCTCGAAGTTGCCATGGTGCGCCTGACGAAACCCGAACTCGACCACTCCTTTGAATCACTCGATGAACGCTTGACTCGTCTGGAGCGGGGCGCAACACGAAGCGCCCCCGCCCCGACGCCGCCGGCTCCGGCGCTACGACCCATCGGATCGAGTGTGACTGCCCCCGCCCCGACGCCGCCGGCACCCTCGACGCCCGTATCGACGTCACCCGTAGTCCACGAGTCGACGCTCGCCTCGGAGAACGCGGCGACGGAGGGCGTACCGTCGCTATCCCTAGACGACGTTCGCGCGCGCTTCGTCGAACGGGTGGTACCCCGCACGTCCCGCTCGGCTCAACTCCTCCTCCGTTCGGCGCAGATCGAAGCGCTCGAGGGGCTCCTCATCACGATCGCCGTCCAGAGTGAAGAGATGCGACAGAACACTGAACTGATCTCACAAGGTCTGAAGGGCGCGCTGGAACATGAGTTCAAGGTACCTCTCACCATTTTCTGGACGGTCAACCCGTCCCTGGTGAGTGCGACGCCACCAACACCCGAACGACGAGAAGCGCCGAAGTCGGCTCCCCTTGATGAAGAGTTCGAAAGTGGCGAGGAGACCGTTCTTCTCGTCGACTCGGCGGCCGATCACCTGATCACTGAGATGTTTCCCGGCTCGGAGGAGATTTCGTGAACTACCCACCCGCCCTCCAAGCGGTCGTTGACGAGCTCGGGCGTTTCCCCGGGGTCGGTCCCAAGTCTGCCCAACGCATCGCCTTCTGGTTGATGCGCCAGCCCAGTGAGGACGTGGAGCGTCTCGCCGTCTCGCTGGGCGAGATGAAGACCAAGTTGTCGTTCTGCGAACGCTGCTGCAACATCGCCGAATCGGGGGGGCTGTGCGCGATCTGTGCTGACACCCGCCGCGATCAGACGACCATCTGTGTGGTGGAGAGTCCGCCCGACGTGGTCGCGGTAGAGAGGTCGGGGGCCTTTCACGGCACGTACCACGTGCTCCACGGCGTCTTAAACCCGTTGGAGGGGGTGACGCCCGATCGATTGAAGATCCAAGAGTTGATCCAGCGACTTCACGGACCGGTGAAGGAGGTCATTCTCTGCTTCAACTCCAACGTCGAGGGCGACCACACCGCGATGTACTTGAGCCGCCTCTTGCAAGTGCCGGGGCTAGTGGTTTCGCAGCCGGCCAGCGGGCTGCCCGTCGGTGGGGACTTGGAGTTCGCGGATGATCTCACCTTGGGCCGTGCCATTGATGGCCGCCGGGTCCTGAGCGACTGACGGCCCTTAGGCGAAGCGAACCACGCAGAGCGCTCCCGCCACGAGGCAGTAGATGGCGAAGGGGGTCAGGGTCTTGGTCCTGAACCACCGCGTGAGGAATCGCACCGCCACGTAGGCACTCACCATCGCACAGATCGCCCCGACCAGGGTCTGCAGGCGAACGCCGTCGCCCAGGGACCCGAAGAGTTCGGGCAACTTGTAAAGCCCGGCCATCAAAATGACGGGGGTCGCCAGAAGGAAGGAGAAGTTCGCGGCCTGCTCGTGGTCCAGACCGTTGAGGAGTCCGGCGACCATGGTGACTCCGCTGCGCGAGATGCCAGCCAACAGCGCGAAGACCTGCGCGCTCCCGACCCCCAGTGCACTGGTCGCGGTCAGGTCCTGCAGTTTCTTGTACGAACCGTGGCGGCCCCGTCCACGACGCAGCATCTCGCCCAGCAGCAAGATCAGGCCGTTGATCGTTAGGAAGATGGCCGCATCCAGCGGCTTGGCGAAGAGCTCGCGGAGCTTGCTTTCGAGAAGTACGCCCACGATGCCCACCGGGATCGACCCGACGGCCAGCAACACGAGAAGACGATACCGAGAGTCGACCCCATCGTCGTTGAGTCGCCACAGGGACGACACTCCCTCGTCGCGCGTGCGACCTAGTTGGCGAAAGAGTCCACGAAAGAGATCGAGCCACGTGGCTCGGTAGTACACCAGTAGTCCGATCGCCGTCCCGACGTGCAGCCCCACCAGGAAGACCAAGAAGAAGGACTGTTTGACGCTTTGGCTGCTCACCAGGTTGTGCCAGCCAAAAAGTGCCGGCACCAAAACGCCGTGCCCGAGGCTCGAGACGGGGAAGAGTTCCGTAATTCCCTGCACCAGCCCCATCACGATGGCTTGAAAGTAACTGAGCGACGCGTGCACCCCTCCACGCTAAACCAACGGCCCTTTCTCGCGGGGCCAACGGGTGAGAGAGACTGGAACGGTGCGCTACCTCACGATTGTTCGCCACGCCAAAGCCGAACGGGGCGCCAAGGACCAGAGTGACTTCGATCGCCGCTTGAATGAGCGCGGCCGACGCCAGTGCGAGCAGTTGCGCGCCTGGGCGAAGAGCAAGAAGGAACTCGGACGCTACGGTTCCACCACCGCCTTAGTGAGCGCCGCGGCGCGCACCCGGGAGACCTTTGAACGTGCCTTTGACGGCACGCCGTTCGTCACTACTCGCCATTTCAGCCAACTCATCTACAACGGGGTGCGCAACGTGAGCGCCGAGGACGTCTTGATCGACCTGGCCGCGGTGGACCCGGTGACCACGTCGCTGTTAGTGGTCGGACATAACCCCACCGTGCTGGAGTTGCTCTGGATGTTGGTGGATGAACTTCCCGCGGCGCTGCGCGAGGGGTACCCACTGGCGGGTGCGTACGTTCTCGCGCTGCCCGACGATCAACAGGTGGGCCGCGGTCCGTACTCGCTGGTCGCGAGTTACGTACCCGACTAGAGAGAGCGCAAGATCGCCGCGTCGCCCTGACCGCCCCCGCCGCACAGTGCCACCGCGGCCACTCCACCACCGCGGCGGCGGAGCTCTAGCAACGTGGTAAGAGCCAGTCTGGTGCCCGACATACCCACGGGATGTCCGAGAGCGATGGCCCCGCCGTTGACATTGAGCTTGGTCTCGTTGAGTCCGAGGTCATCGGCCGAGGCCAGTCCGACGGCGGCGAACGCTTCGTTGATCTCAATCAGATCGAGGCCCTTTACGTCCACGTCGGCCTTCTTCGCGGCCTGCATAATGGCCCGCGAGGGTTGGGTGAGAAGGGACGTGTCGGGGCCCGCGACCTGGCCGTAACTGACGAGCTCTCCCAGGGGGGTGAGTCCGAGCTGCTGAGCGCGCTCTTCGGACATAACCAGCACGGCGGCGGCTCCGTCAGAGATCTGCGACGCGTTGCCCGCGGTGATGGTGCCGTCCTTTTCGAAGGCCGCGCGGAGTTGGGCCAACGACTCGGCCGTGGTGTCTCCGCGCACGCCTTCGTCAACCGAGACCACGATGGGGTCGCCCTTACGTTGCGGCACGGCGACCCCCACGATCTCCTCGGCGAAGGCGCCCGAGGCGATGGCCTTGGCGGCTAGTTGGTGACTGCGCGCCGAGAACTCGTCTTGACGGGCTCGGGTGATTTGACCGTGGTTGTAGCGCTCGGTGGCGAGGCCCATGGCGCAGTGATCGAAACTGCAGGTGAGGCCGTCGAACATCATCGAGTCCACCACGCTCTGGTCGCCGATGCGGTATCCCGCGCGAGCCCCGGGCAGGAGATAGGGCGCGTTGGTCATCGACTCCATGCCGCCAGCCACGATGACGTCTGCCTCGCCCGCGCGAATCATGAGGTCCGCTAAGTAGATGGTCTGAAGCCCCGAGAGGCAGACCTTGTTGATCGTCGTGGCGTGCACGGTCATGGGGATACCCGCGTTGACCGCAGCCTGACGAGCCGTGATCTGACCCTGACCGGCCTGGATGACCTGACCCATCAAGACCGCGTCGACGCTCGCCGGGTCCACGCCCGTCTTCTCCAACACATCCTTAATGGCGAATCCGCCGAGATCCTGGGCGCTGAGGGTGGCGAAGGCGCCCGAAAGTTTGCCAATGGCGGTTCGACTGCCGGCGACGATGACGCTGCGTGACATGGTGACTCCTCGAAAAACGTCCCGGTCGGGACAGAGCAAACGTTAGACGCTCCTCTTCGCGGGCGGTTCGCCAGAACGTCCTGGTGAACGCCGCGACCCTGTCGAAGCCCACTAGCCTCGCGCAGATGAGTGAACTTCTCGACGCGGTGGTGGCGGGCGCGTCGGGGGAGACCTTGGCGGAGATTCCTCTGCCGAGCACCACCCGGGCGGTCTTCGTTCGCCGCGAAGATCAAGACATGTTCGAGGGATTAGAGAGCCGCGATAAGGATCCTCGTCGAAGCCTGCACCTCGACGAGGTGCCGGTGCCCGAGTTAGCACCCGATGAGGCCTACGTCGCGGTGATGGCCTCGTCGATCAACTTCAATACGGTGTGGACGAGCATCTTCGAGCCGCTGCCCACCTTCGGATTTCTCGATCGACTGGGCAAGGAGTCGATCTGGGGACGGCGCCACGCGCTCGACTATCACGTGGTGGGTTCTGACGCCGCCGGCGTGGTGTTGCGCGTGGGATCGCTGGTACGAAACTGGAAGGTCGGCGACGAGGTGACGGTGCACTGCAACTACGTCGACGACCAGGACCCGAGCAGTCACGACGACTCCATGCTCGCGAGCAACCAACGTATCTGGGGGTTCGAAACGAACTTCGGCGGCCTGGCCGACATCTGCGTGGTGAAGGCCAACCAACTGATGCCCAAACCGGCCCATCTGACCTGGGAGGAGGCCGCCGTCAACGCGCTCTGTAACTCAACGGCCTATCGCATGCTCGTCTCGCATAATGGCGCCCCTGTGAGCGAGGGCGACAAGGTCCTCATCTGGGGAGCCTCAGGAGGGCTGGGTGCCTTCGCCGTGCAACACGTCCTTAACGCCGGGGGCGTCCCGGTCGGCGTCGTTTCGAGTGAGTCGAAGGCGGGAATCCTGCGCGAGCTGGGGTGCGAGAACGTGATTAACCGCGAGGAGAAGCAGTATCGCTTTTGGCAAGACGAGCACACCCAAGACGAGAGCGAGTGGCGCCGCCTCGGCAAGGATATTCGGGCCCTGGTCGGTAGTGATCCCGACATTGTCTTTGAGCACCCCGGCCGCTCCACCATGGGCGCCAGCGTCTTCGTGGCCAAGCGCGGCGGCACCATCGTGACCTGCGCGGCGACCAGTGGCTACATGATTGAGTACGACAATCGCCACCTGTGGATGAAACTGAAGACCATTAAGGGATCGCACTTCTCTAACTACCGCGAAGCGTGGTCCGCTAATCAGGCGATCATCGACGGTCGCGTCGTGCCCCCGTTGTCGGCCGTCTTTCCACTTGAAGAGACCGGCGAAGCCGCGTTCGAGGTCCAGCACAATCGCCACGAAGGAAAGATTGGCGTGCTGTGCCTGGCGCCCCGCGAAGGACTCGGCGTTAGCGACGCGACGACGCGCGCGGCCGTCGGCGAAGACCGACTGGCCATCTTTCGTCACCACAAGGAGTAGCCATGGACTCACTGCTAACGGAGATTGACCACGTAGCCATCGCCGTCGTCGACCTCGAGGCGGCGATCGCGTGGTACGCCGACGTCTTTGGCGCGACCGTTGAACATCGAGAGGTCGTGGAGTCTGACGGCGTCGAAGAGGCTCTGGTTCGCGTTGCCGACTCCTATGTCCAGCTACTGACACCCACCCGCGACGACTCGCCGGTGGCGAAATATTTAGATAAGAAGGGCGAGGGTCTTCACCACGTGGCCTATCGAGTTGACAACTGTGCGCACGCCCTCGACGTGGTGAAGAAGTCGGGGAACAAGGTGATCGATGACGCGCCTCGTCCCGGCTCGCGAGGCACGACCGTCGCTTTCATTCACCCCAAGGCCTCGTTCGGTACGTTGATCGAACTCGTCGAAGTGGGATCGAATGAAGGCGACGTCTGAAGTTACTCGCCGGTTATAAATATCTACTTCTGAGTAACGAGAAATTCCTACTTCGCGGTAACGCTTGCGGCGACACGAGGTTACGAGAAATGTCGTCGTTGAGCGACGTCGTCACTGGGAATTACACCATCGTCCTGGCTAGCCTGACCCTATGGAACACTCGATGGCCGAACGACTGAAGGAACTCGAAGCCCTCAAAGCCGAAGCGAGAGTGGCCGGTGGCGAGAAAGCGATTGAGCGTCACCACGCGAAGGGTCGGATGACCGCGCGAGAGCGTCTCGAATATCTTCTCGACGAAAACTCTTTCCAAGAACTTGACATGTTGAACCGTCACGTCGCCTCCGGCATGGGGCTCGAGGACTCGCGGCCGTACACCGATGGTGTGATCACGGGCTACGGCAAGATCGACGGCCGCCGGGTGTGCGTGTACTCACAGGACTTCACCGTTTTCGGTGGCGCGCTCGGTGAGACGCACGGAGAAAAGATTCAAAAGATCATGGACCTCGCCACGACGATGGGTCTGCCGATTATTGGCCTCAACGACGGTGCGGGCGCTCGTATTCAAGAGGGCGTCGCGGGTCTCAACGCCTACGGGGGAATCTTCCGTCGCAACGCTCGAGCCTCGGGCGTGGTGCCGCAGATCTCGGTCATCCTCGGCCCGTGTGCGGGCGGAGCGGTGTACTCGCCGGCCCTCACGGACTTCATCTTCATGGTGAAGGACTCCAGCCATATGTTCATTACCGGCCCCGACGTCGTGAAGTCGGTCACCGGGGAAGACGTCACCCTCGAAGAACTTGGTGGCGCGCAGACTCACGCCACGAAGTCAGGCGTGGCCGCTTTCGTGTTACCCGATGAGAAGAGCGTGCTCGACGAAGTGCGTTACCTGCTGTCGTTCTTGCCGGCGAACAACATGGAAGAGCCGCCCCGAATCATGACGGGCGATGACCCTAATCGACTCTGTGAGGACTTGCGCGAGATCCTTCCGGACTCGCCCAACCAGCCCTACGACATGAAGAAGGTCATAGCTTCTGTCGTCGATGGCGGCGACTACATGGAAGTGCACGCCACCTACGCCCAGCAGGTCACGTGTGGCTTCGCGCGACTGGACGGCCACACCATTGGTCTGATCTCTAACCAACCGCAGATCTTGGCGGGGGTCTTGGACATTGAGTCGAGCGAGAAGGCGGCGCGTTTCGTGCGAACCTGCGACGCCTTCAACGTACCCATCGTCACCTTCGTGGACGTGCCGGGATTCATGCCGGGCGTGCAACAGGAGTACGGCGGGATCATTCGCCACGGGGCGAAGTTGCTCTACGCGTTCTGCGAAGCCACCGTGCCACGCATCTCGGTGATCACCCGAAAGGCCTACGGTGGCGCGTACGTGGTGATGAACTCCAAGTCCATCGGCGCCGACCTCGCGTTCGCCTGGCCGACCGCGGAACTGGCGGTCATGGGCGCGGGCGGCGCCGTCGGCATCGTCCATCGCCGCGATCTCGCGGACTCCGACGACCCCGAGACCCTCAGAGCGCAACTCGTGGATGACTACGAAGAGCGCTACGCTACTCCCTACATCGCGGCCGAGCGCGGCTTCATCGATGACGTCATCGACCCCGCCGAGACGCGTCAGATTCTGGCGCGTTCCCTCGATCTCCTGCGAGGCAAGCGCGAAGAGTTGCCCAAGCGCAAGCACGGGAATGTGCCGCTATGAACTACGGACTTCCTCCACGGCCGTCACTGCCACCCGAAGAGATGGCCGCGCTCATCACGGCGGCCGAAGAGTTACTCAAGACCCAGCGACTTCGCGTGAAGGACACCAAGCCGCCCACGTGGCGTTTCTCGGGACGGTGGTTTAACGCCGGTCCCTACGCCAATCGCCGTCCCCACGTTCTTAACTAGACGTCTCGATCAGCGTTAAGAGGTCGTCCATTATCGCCGCGAGCGAGTAGTCCTTGGGTGTGTACACGGCGGCCACCCCCAGCTTTCGAAGGGTGAGGGCGTCGTCTTCAGGCACAATGCCGCCGACCACCACTTTGGCTTCCACGCCCGCCGCGGCCAGTCCTTCGACGACCCGAGGTACGAGCTCCAAGTGCGACCCGGACAAGATCGAAATTCCCACCACGTCCACGTCCTCGTCGCGGGCGGCGGCGACGATCTCTTCGGGTGTGAGTCGAATGCCCTCGTAGATGACCTCAAAGCCCGCATCACGCGCGGCGACGGCGATCTGTTCCGCCCCGTTGGAGTGCCCGTCGAGTCCGGGCTTGGCGACGAGCAGTTTGGGAGGAGAGCCCCTCGTCTCGGCGATCGCTCGCGAACGAGTGACGAGCCCCGCAAAGTCCGTGCCTCGACCTCCGAGGCCGCCTTGCACTCCGGTCGGCGCGCGGTACTCGCCAAAGACATCGCGCAGGGCATCGGCCCACTCGCCGGTGGTGCCGCCCGCCTTGGCCAGCGCGATGGTTGGCACCATGACGTTGTCGTTGACCTCGCGACTTTGGACTACCCGGCGCAGTTCATCCAGCGCCGCTTGCACGGCCTCCTCGTCGCGTGACGCTCGCCACGCGCGCACGTCGTCAATGAGTTCCTGTTCGACGGCGGGGTCAACCGTCAAGATCGATGGCGGTGCCTCGGCACCGGTGAGGGGGGAGGGGGCCGTCTCGGTGAAGCGGTTCACGCCGACCACGATCTGTTCGCCGGTTTCGATCCGTTCCACCCGCGCGGACTGACTGGCCACCAGTCGACTCTTCAGCTCGTCGATGGCGCTAAAGGCGCCGCCCAGGGCGAGCACCTCGTCCAGTTCCTCTTGGGCCGCGGAGGTGAGGTCGTGAACGATGGCCTCCATGACGCGAGATCCGGCGAAGATGTCCGGATACTCCAAAAGGTCGCTCTCGTAGGCGAGGACCTGTTGGATGCGGAGGCTCCACTGCTGGTCCCAAGGCCGGGGAAGGCCGAGCGCCTCGTTCCAGGCGGGCAGTTGCACCGCGCGGGCCCTGGCGTCGGCACTCAACGTCACGCCGAGCATCTCTAAGACAATGCGGGGCACGTTATTTTCGGGCTGCTGTTCGGTCAGTCCGAGTGAGTTCACCTGCACCCCGTAACGAAAGCGGCGAAGGGAGGGGTCGTCGACCCCGTAGCGGGTGCGACAGATCTCGTCCCACATCGCGGTAAAGGTGCGCATCTTGGCGACCTCTTCGATAAAGCGAACGCCGGCGTTGACGAAGAAGGAGATCCGTCCCACCACCTCGGGCATCAACTGCGCTTCGACCTTCCCCGAGTCGCGCACGGCGTCGAGCACATCAATGGCCGTGGCGAGGGCGTAGGCGATCTCTTGGGCCGGCGTGGCGCCCGCCTCTTGGAGGTGGTAGCTGCAGACGTTGATGGGGTTCCACTTGGTCGCGTGGTGAATGCCGAAGGCGATCATGTCGGCGATGAGTCGTTTGGAGGGCTCGGGCGCGAAAATATACGTACCCCGACTCAAGTACTCCTTCACGATGTCGTTCTGCGTGGTGCCCTGAAGATCGTTCAGGCTGACGCCCTCTTCTTCGGCCAGCGCCAGGTAGAGACCCCAGAGCCAGGCCGCCGTTGAGTTGATCGTCATCGACGTGTTCATCTCACGCAGCGGAAGGTCTCGGAAGAGTTCGCGCATGTGGCCGAGGTGCGCGACGGGTACGCCGACTTTGCCCACCTCGCCTTTGGCCGCGGGGTCGTCGGGGTCGTAGCCGGTCTGGGTCGGTAGGTCGAAGGCGATGGAGAGCCCGGTCTGCCCCTTGGCCAGGTTGTTGCGGTAGAGCTCGTTGGAGGCCTGGGCGCTCGAGTGACCCGAGTAGGTCCTCATGACCCAGGGCTTCGAACGCTCCTTCACCTCCGCCTACTTTCGATACTGGTAGAAGCCCGCGCCGGACTTTCGACCCAGTTGCCCCGCGCTCACCATGCGGCGCAACAACGGCACGGGGGCGTAGTTCGAGTCGGCGTACTCGGCGTAGAGCGCATCGAGAATAGAGAGGGACGTGTCGAGTCCCACGAGGTCAAGCAGCGCGAAGGGCCCCATCGGGAAGCCGCAGCCGCCCTTCATCGCCGTGTCGATGCCCTCCTTCGTGGCGACGCCCTGTTCGAGCAGGCGAACGGCGTTGTTGAGATACGGAAACAGGAGCGCGTTGACGATGAAGCCCGCCTGATCCTTCACTTCGATGGGCTCTTTGCGACAGGCCAGCACGAACTCAGTGACGGCGGCCATGGTCGCGTCGCTGGCCGTCAAGGGACGAACCACCTCCACTAACGACATCGCGTGCACGGGGTTAAAGAAGTGCACGCCACAGACTCGCTCCGGGCAGGAGACCTGCATGGCGAGATCAATGATGGGCAGGGTCGACGTGCACGTAGCGATGATGGCGCGAGAACTGACGACCGCATCGAGATCGCGGAAGAGTTCCATCTTGACGGCGAGGTTCTCTACCACGGTTTCGATGACCAACTCGCTCTCGGCGAAGTCCGCCAGTTCGGTTGTCACGCGAACGCGTTGGCGAAGGGCGGCGGCCTCTTCCGCCTCACGCGTGCCTTTGTCGACCTGTTTGGCGAGGGATCGATCAATGGCCACCAGGACGGCATCGGCGCTGGCGGCCGAGCGCGAGCGCACGATCACCTGCGCCCCGGTTCCCGCTGCGACCTCGGCCACGCCACTACCCATGATGCCGGATCCCACCACGCCGATTTTGGTGAAGCTCATCGCCAAACTTTAGTGTTACTGGCCAGTAGGTAGGGGTGCGATACTCGGATGATGCAGGAGACGATCGCCGTGGGATCTACTGCCGCCCTCCGTGTCGTTCTCGCCGCGGGCGACCCCTTTCGACTGACGAGCGAGAGCGACGTCGTCATCGTCCCGACGGCCGCGGCCTTCACGGGGGCCACCCAGTCGGCCATTGAACTCTCTCTTCTCTTCGAAGAGTCCGAGTCCCGGGTCGAGGCGCTGATGAACATCGATCGCACGTCGAGTGACGAAGAGTACTTCGCCAGCCGCGTGCGTGAGGCGGACCTCGTCGTGCTCAGTGACGGTTCCCCGCTGCACGCGAAGAGCGTGTGGCACGCGTCATCACTCGGAGAGGCGATACGCGACGCGAAGCGAGTGGTGGCCATCGGTTCGGTGGCCTCCGTGCTGGGGGACGTCATGATCGACCCGCGGGGCGGGGCGCCAACGACGGGACTCGGGTATCGACGCGGCCTCGTTCTGTCGCTGAGCGCCGGCGAGGAGCAGTTACATCGCACGCGCTCACTGCTGGGCGACGACGCGTTGCTGGCGGTGCTCGGAGAGCACGGCGCCGTTTACAGCAACGGTGACGGTTGGAGAGTCCTAGGAGACGACGTGGTCGTCACTCGTGAACACGAGGTGGTGACGCTTTAAGACTCGGTGATCGTGACCGACTCGATGACGACGTCCTCGCGTGGTTTGCCCGACGGGGTACCGATGTCGTTGATCGTCGAGACCACGTCGAGGCCCTTGACCACCTTTCCAAAGAGCGCGTAGAGCGGTGGGAGACGAACGCCGTCGGGACCTGAGATGATGAAGAACTGGGAACCGTTGGTGTGGGGCCCGGCGTTCGCCATGGCCAGAGAACCCAACTCGTATCGTCCGGGTTTGGGCAACTCGTCGTTGAATCGATAGCCCGGCCCACCGGCGCCGCTGCCGGTAGGGTCGCCACCTTGAAGGACGAAGCCCGGAATCACGCGATGAAAGACGATGCCGTCGAAGTAGTGCCAACGTGCGAGAAATACGAAGCTGTTGACCGTGACGGGTGCAGCGAGTGGATCGAGCAAGATCTCCATGGTTCCCTTGGACGTCACCATGGTGGCGGTGTAAGTCTTCGTGGGATCAATAATCATCTCGGGCGCCGTGCTGAACTTCTGGCGCTGCGGGCTCGATCCGTCGGGGTTGGGTAGGTTGTCGCTCATAGCTATAGGGCGTTGATCTTAATGTTCAAGATTCGATAGGTGATTCCCGGTGGGACGCCCGAGGAACTCGCGCTGCCCGCGTCTTGAATCGTGTTCACGGCCTCAAAGCCGCTGATGACTTTTCCAAAGAGCGAGTACGTGTTGGGCAGCGTCTCGCCCTCGCTGCCCGTGACGATGAAGAACTGGCTGCCGCCCGTGTGGGGTGCGCCGGTGTTGGCCATCGCGATGGAGTACAGCGGGTAGGTCGGGTTGCCCGCCTTGGGGTACTCGTCAGCAATGGTGTAGCCGGGAGTGCCCGTACCGAGTCCCGTCGGGTCACCGCTTTGGATCATGAAGCCGGTGATCACGCGGTGGAAGATCACGCACTTGTAGTAATTGTGCTCGGCCAAGAAGACAAAGTTGTTGGTGGTAATAGGTGCCGTCTTGGCGTCGAGTTCGACGACGAAGGTACCGGCTGTCGTGTCAAAGGTGGCGTAGTACTTGTCCGCCTTGTTGATGGTGAGCGGCGGCGCGCTCTTCCAGCTCATGGTGTTGACGCGGGTTGCCGTCGACGCGGGGCAGCCGTAGGCCACCGCTTTGGCGTTCGACTGCGCCTGGGTAATGGAGTACTTAGCCGGCAGGGAGGTCGTGGTGGTGGTGGCCGCGGCCGCAGCCGTCGTGGTAGTGGTGGGCGTCTTCTTCCCACCCGAGAATATGAAGGCACCGGTGCCCACCACCAGGACCGCGATGATCGCCACGATGATGCCCCGTCGGATGTTCTTTCGGCGCTTGTTGTAGCGCTGCTGCCGTTCTAATTTTTCGCGGCGGGCCGCCTTCTGCCGTTCACGTTTGGAAGTTGCCATGGTTGCGACTTTAGTTGACCCCCCTTAAGGCCTTAATTCGCTCAACTATCGTTGGTACGCATGGCCCTCATGGTGCAAAAGTTTGGCGGCACGTCGGTGGGCACCGCCGAACGTATCCGCGAAGTGGCTCTGCACGTGGCCCGCACCCGCGCTGACGGTCACGAAGTCGTCGTGGTCGTCTCGGCCATGGGTCAGTTCACTGACGATCTGATTCGACTGGCCGACGAGGTCTCCCCGACGCGCACGGCCCGCGAGATGGACATGCTTCTAACGGCCGGTGAGCGGATCTCCATGGCACTCGTCAGCATGGCGCTCGGCGCGCTCGGCGTGGAGTCGGCGTCGTTTACGGGCAGCCAGGCCGGCATTATCACTGACACCTCACACACCCGGGCGAAAATCTTAGAGATGCGTCCCGACCGGATCCGCGAGGCCCTTGACGATGGTCTGGTGCCGGTCGTGGCCGGATTTCAAGGCGTGTCAACCGAACGCGACATCACCACGTTGGGGCGTGGCGGCTCTGACGTGACGGCCGTCGCTCTGGCCGCGGCCCTGAAGGCCGACGTGTGCGAGATCTACACCGACGTCACGGGGGTGTTCTCGGCCGACCCGCGGGTCGTGGCAAAAGCGCGTCGTTTGGATCGCGTCTCATTTGACGAGATGATGGAGATCTCGGCGACCGGGGGGCGAGTGCTGATGCTCCGCTCGGTCGAGTTCGCGCGACGCCATCACGTGCCGATGCACGTTCGTTCAAGCTTTACCTGGGAGCCAGGCACCTGGATCGTGGAGGAGGACCCCACCATGGAAGAGGCCATCGTTTCGGCCATTACCGATGACACCTCGGAGGCGAAGATCACCGTGGCCGGCGTGCCCGACCGTCCGGGGGTGGCGGCCACCCTCTTCCGGGAGCTCGCGAATGACAACATCAACGTGGACATGATCGTGCAGAACACCAGCGCGCACAACGTGACGGACATCTCCTTTACCGTCGCCAAGACGGACCTAGAAGCGGCGACGGCGGTGTGCAACAAGGTGCAAGATGAGATCGGCGCCGAGATGGTCACCAGCGACGACAACATCGGACGGGTCAGCATCGTGGGCGCCGGGATGAAGTCGAGTCCCGGGGTCACGGCACTAATGTTTGAAACGCTTTACAACAATGGCATCAACATCGAGATGATCTCGACGAGTTCCATCCGTATCTCCTGTGTTCTGCGGGCCGAAAAAGTAGCCGACGCCGTTCGCTATCTCCACACGGCGTTCGGTCTCGACGCCGGGTGACCTAAACTTCCGCCATGAACGTCGCCATCGTGGGAGCCACCGGTCAAGTCGGAACCGTCATGCGTGCGATACTCCTCGAGCGCAACTTTCCCGTCGACGAGATTCGATTTTTCGCCTCATCACGCTCCGCGGGATCGACCATCGAGTGGAACGGACGGCTTGTTGAAGTCGAGGACAGCGCCACGGCGGACTTTTCGGGTATTGACATCGCTCTCATGTCTTCGGGCGCGACGTCCTCGAGAGATCTCGCCCCGCGATTTGCGGCCGCGGGTGCGACCGTCATTGACAACTCGTCGGCGTGGCGCATGGACCCGGAGGTTCCCCTCGTCGTTCCTGAAGTGAACGAACACGCTCTCATCACGATTCCTAAGGGGATCGTGGCTAACCCCAACTGCACGACGATGGTGGCCATGCCGGTCCTCAAGCCGTTGCACTTGGCGGCCGGATTAACCACGATGATTGTCTCGACGTATCAGGCCGTCAGTGGCTCGGGTCGCGATGGTGTGAACGAACTGGCCGACCAACTAGAGAAAACGCGCGACTACGACGTCCGCGTGCTGACCTTCGACGGTCGGGCCTTTCCTTTGGACGAAGGCGTCAAGTTTCCCGTGACGATTGCGCACAACGTGATTCCGCTGGCCGGTTCGATGGTCGACGATGGGTCGCTGGAGACGAACGAAGAGCAGAAACTGCGCGACGAGAGTCGAAAGATTCTGGAGATCGCGAACCTTCAGGTCGCGGCGACCTGCGTGCGCGTTCCGGTCTTTACGGGTCACTCCCTCTCGATCACCATGAGTTTCGATCGACCCTTGACGCCGGAGCACGCGACGGAGATTCTGAGCAAAGCGCGCGGCGTGGTGGTGAACGACCTGCCGACGCCGCGCCTGGTGACCGGTACTGATCCGAGTTACGTAGGTCGTATTCGTCGGGCGGATGGGCTGGAGAACGGGCTCTCGCTCTTCGTCAGCGGTGACAACCTGCGCAAAGGTGCGGCACTCAACGCCGTCCAGATCGCCGAAGCGCTGCTCGAGCTTCGCTAGTCGGCGCCGTCGCGACCGACTTGGCGACGAGCCAAGTTGACGCAGTGGTCACCGAATCGCTCATAAAAGCGGGCCATGAGAGCGACTTCCACGGCGACCGGGACGCTCATCGAACCCGAAGTCAGCTCGGCCGTCAAGGATACGTGGAGGTCATCGAGTTCGTCATCGATGTCTTCAATCGCACCCCAGGCCTCGGCTCGTCCGTCGATGATCACGTCCGTCGCCTCGCGCCAGATAGTGGAGGCGACTTCACCCATGCGCTCGATCAGTCCACGAGAACGTGGCGACATCTCACTGCCCAGACCGCGCGCCGCGCGCCGGGCGATGTGCTCGGCCAAGTCGCCGTTTCGCTCCACCTCGGGAAGAATTCTTAGCAAGATCAGTAGCTCACGACGGCCCTCCACGTCGAGCGCCGCGCTCTCTAGCAGGCGTTCTTCAGCGGTCGAGACGAGCTGGTTGACGAGGTCATCAATGATGATGTCCTGTTCCACTACGCGCTTGGCCAACTCGCGATCGTTGGCGAGAAGAGCGTGAGTGGCACCGGCAATCGCCTCGCCGACCAGAGCGAAGATTCTCACGGTCTGGGGGCGAAGGTCTTGACTGACCAGGACGAGCGGTGTCACGGCCTCCGGCGTGGACGAGGACGATCGAAAGAGCCGACTCATCTAGCGAAGGATAGTGGCGCGTGACACTCTCTCTCTAGGGTGGGGTTACGTGGTCGGAAGGGATTGACATGGTTGCAGCACTTACGGGCTTGCTCGGGCTCGTCCTGGGCGGCGTGGCGGCGTGGTCTCTAGCTCAACGACGCACGCACTCCGAAAAAGAAACCTTGAGTGACACCAGAGCGCAGCTCGCCGTGCGCACCTCTGAGTTGGCGGCTGCGAGCAGTGAGTTGGCGCGCGTTCGTCTCGAACACGAAGAGGCCCTCGACAACATGGGAGGGGTCTTTGAGAACCTTTCCAATCGGGTGCTGCAACAGACGGTCCATAGCTTCGAGCAGTCCCAGGAGCAGGCCATGAAGGAGCGTGAGAACACGCTCGATCGGACGCTCAAACCACTGGCTGACCTGCTCGATGAGTACAAACGCAACTTGGCCGAGTTCGATAAGCAACACGTAGGCGCGCTGGGCGAGGTGAAGAGTCGCGCCGACGAGCTGTTGGACGAACAACGCAAGAGCCAAGAGGAGACCCGTCGCCTTAATCAACTCCTCGGACGCAGCGACCATCGCGGCCGTTGGGGAGAGGTGCAACTGGCGAATGTCCTCGAGGCCTCTGGTCTTCACCAACACATCGACTACGAACTACAGGTCTCGTCGACGAGTGACTCGGGACGTTCACAGCGTCCGGACTGTGTAGTGAACATGCCCAATGGATCGCGGGTCGCGATCGACGCGAAGTTTCCCTTTGACGCTTTCGAGGCGGCGCTCTCGAGCGAGAACGCCGACGAGCGACGGGCCTTAGAAGTGAAGCACGCGAAGGACCTTCGCGCCCACGTCAAGACACTGCGGGACAAGGCCTACTGGGAGTCGATTTCGCCGGCACCCGAGTTTGTCGCCTGCTTCGTGCCGAGCGACGTGGCGGTGAGTGTCGCCTTCGATGCCGACCCTGACCTCTTGCAGTATGCCGCGAACGAGAGGGTCCTCATTGTGGGCCCGACGAATCTTCTTTCGCTCCTGTGGTCGGTCGCCATGATGGTGCGCCAGCAACAACTCGCTACCAACGCCGACGAGATTTACAAGGTCGCCGAGCTCATTTTCGAGAGAATTCGCTTAGTCGCTGAGCCGGTCGCGAGCATGGGAAGGGCCCTCGACACCCAGGTGAAGGAGTACAACAAGATGATTGCCTCCTTCGAAACGAGACTCATCGTAAGCGCGAGGGGATTGCAGAACTTAGGCGGTGTGCCGCGCGCGAAAGAGTTGCCGGAGTTGAATCAAGTGGACCGCCTCACGGCGCGACTCGATGAGGTGAAGTGGGGGGTCGACGGTCAGCCCTTGCTCGAAGGCATAGCCGAGATTCTCGAACTGGAAGGTTTCGAGGACCAGGAGTAAAAATCAGGGACGAGTAAGTTCTTCCAAGTGGCTCGTACTCGCGCGCAACGTCGTCGACGCACGTTGCTCATCTCCCTCGCCCTCGTCGTCACTCTGATCGTCTTGGTCTTCGCGCGCGATGTTTCACGCTCAGCCCACGGGGCGATTACGGCTCGGCGAAGTGAGAATCGCAGTTTCGGAGCGCTGGCCAACGCACTTATCCTTCAAGAAAATGCCTTCGATGGACGCCTCTACCTCCTCCTCTCACAGGGCGGCTCTCTCAGCCGGGCAGTCTTTGCCGCGAGGCTCTCTCAGCTCGACGAACAGCTTCCCGGGTGGGCGACGGCCGCGGATCAACTTCGTCGTCCCACCCTCTCGCACGACGTCAACAATGAGTTCGATCTGCTGACCCAAGAGAGAGTGGAGACCTACCAATCGCTGCTCGGCGACGTGGCCCACGATCTTCAACTCCCCTGGAACGTCCAGTACTCGGCGACGATCGTGAACCCGGCGATCTCTCTCATCGAGACGAGCAAGAGTTGGAACATCGATCGTTTCGCGTTAAGGAAAGAGCCCGGCACGGTTCGCCTCGACGCCACCAGTGCCGAGAGCGCTCAGTACTTCGCTAAGAACGGGGCGAGCGCCCTGCAGACGACGTCGCTGGCTCTCGTGCGCGCCGTCGACATCGCCGCCGTGCGAGTCAACCCCTCGCCGTTGCCCTCCAAGGCGGGCGTGCTGTTACTTCCCCCGGTGACCTCGTTGCAGCTCGGGGTCAGCGTGGTCAACGACAGTTACGACAACCAGCCGATCACCTTCAGCGTTCAAGTGATTCCGCTCAACCATCGAGGCGCCGCCTTCTCGCAACGAATGACCACCACCCTCGGCCCGCTCGGCGCCTACGCCTTCGTCCCGAAGACGCTGACGACCGCACCGAGTGAACAGGCCCGGGTTATCTTGCACGTCATCGGGGCCCGAGCCGCGCTCGGAAAACTCACCACCGAGATCTTCCGCCTGGAGATGTCACCGTCCGGAAACACTGCGCCGGGCTGAGTTACTGGCCAGTTCGCCTACGATAGGCACGCCCTTAAATTTGAATCGAGGAACTGTGACGCAGTCCATTACCGTGACCGATAACCGAACCGGCGAGTCGCGTGAGATGCCGATCGTGGACGGCGGAGTAGCCGCGAGCGAGTGGTCGAAGTTGCTGCCCGGCATCTGGTTCTACGACCCGGGATTCATGACGACGGCGATGGCCGAATCGTCCATTACCTATATCGACGGCGACGCCGGCATCCTGCGGTACCGCGGGTACCCCATCGAGCAGCTGGCCGAGAAGTCGACCTACGTCGAGGTCGCCTACCTCCTCTTGCACGGTGAACTGCCCAACGCCGAACAGGCCGCCGCGTGGGAGAAGGACATTACCCTCCACACGTATATCCACGAGAACGTCCGCAAGCGTTTCCTCGAAGGTTTTAACTACGACGCCCACCCGATGGGCATGCTGGTCTCGGCGGTCGCCGCGCTCTCCACGTACTACAAGGAAGCGAAAATTCTCGACGACTCCGAGATTCTCGACAAGCAGATTGTGCGACTCATCGCCAAGATGCCCACCTTGGCCGCCGCCGCGCACCGCTTCAGTGTCGGCATGCCCTTCGTCTACCCCGATAACTCCCTCAACTACGCCCAGAACTTCCTCTCCATGATGTGGAAAGTGGCCGAACCGACGTACGAGCCGGACCCGATCTTGGCGCACGCCCTTGACGTGCTTTTCATCCTTCACGCCGATCACGAACAGAACTGTGGAACGACGGCCATGCGCGTCGCCGGCTCTTCCCACGCCGATCCCTACTCCGCCACCGCCGCGGCGACGGCCGCCCTCTACGGGCCGCGTCACGGGGGAGCGAACGAAGCGGTGCTGCGCATGTTGGTCAAGATCGGCAGCGTCGAAAACGTCCCGGCCTTCGTGGACACAGTGAAGCAGGGCAAGACCCTGCTCGAGGGCTTCGGTCACCGCGTGTACAAGAACTTCGACCCGCGCGCCACGATCATTAAGAAGATCGCCGACGACGTCTTCAGCGTGACCGGCAAGAATCCGTTGCTCGATATCGCGCTCAAACTCGAAGAGGTGGCCCTCGCGGATGACTACTTCATCTCGCGCCGGTTGTACCCGAACGTCGACTTTTACTCGGGCCTCATCTATCAGGCCATGGGCTTTCCCGTCGAGATGTTTACGGTGCTCTTCGCCATTCCTCGCACCTCGGGGTGGCTCTCTCACTATCAAGAGTTGCTGGCCCAGGACGCGAAGATTGCGCGACCCCGCCAGCTCTACATCGGTTCCGCGGAACGCGACTTCGTGCCGATGAACGAGCGGAGCTAGCTCCTTCGCCTACGACTTCTTGTAGTCCGGCGAGGTGATGCGCGTTAGTCCCTCTTGGACCATCGACACCTTGAGTTCGCCGTCGCGCGAGAAAAGAAAACCGCGGGCTAGTCCCCGCCCGCCCGTGGCGATGGGCGACTCGGTGTCGTAGAGCAGCCACTCGTCGGCGCGAAGGTCCCGGTGGAACCACATGCAGTGGTCCAGGCTGGCGACCATGAAGCCCCCGTCGTCCCACTGGACGGCGTGAGGTTTGAGGACGGCGTCGATCAGACTCATGTCGCTGGCGTAGGTGACCACGCACGCGTGCAGTAACGGGTCGTCGGGCAAGACGCCGTCGGCCTTGATCCAGATTCGCTGGTACGGGTCCTTCGAACGGGTCGGACTCCACGGAAGTTCACCGACAAAGCGCTGGTCGATGGGGTGTTGGCGTTGGAACCACTCATCAACCTGGCCGAACTCGCTCTGCATCCGCTCGTATAGCGAAGGAATCGTCTCCGGCGCAGGAACGTCGGGCATGGCGATCTGGTGTTCGACGCCCAACTCCGCGTTGTGAAAGCTGGCCTGCATGTTGTAAATCGCTTTTCCGTGTTGGATGGCGACCACGCGACGCGTGGTGAAACTCTTGCCGTCGCGGATGGCGTCCACCTCGTAGAGAATCGGAGTAGACGTGTCGCCGGGTCGCAGGAAGTAGGAGTGCAGTGAGTGAACCCGGGAGCCGGTGACCGTGCGGCCGGCCGCCATGAGGGCCTGGGCCGCTACTTGTCCGCCGAAGGTCCGTTGACGCTCCTCCGTGGGATGTATTCCGCGATAGACGTTGACTTCAATTGTTTCGAGGTCCAATAAACGCAGCAGAAAGTCGAGGGCTTCGGACATCCGTCCATTGTTGCACCTGGGTTCGGCGGCCTCGGGGCCCACCGGTAGACTCGACAGGGTGATTCAGCGCTTCCGCTCTCTTCTCGCGTGGTCGCATACTCACCAAGGCAAGAAGATGACGCGGTACGTGCTCGGATCCGTCGTCACGACCGCTGTCTCCTTTACGTCGATTGCCATCCTCTACGGGTTCCGTATTATCCCCGGCGTCATCTGGGCCACGCTGGCCGGAAACTTGATCGCGACCCTGCCCGCCTATCACCTCAATCGAACCTGGACCTGGGGCAAACGCGGACGAAGTCACTTCCGCCGCGAGATCGTCCCCTTTTGGTGCATGTCGTTTCTGAGCATCGCCTTCTCGCAGATTGGCGCCTTTTGGGCTCGCTCCGAAGTCCATCACCACTCGTGGAGCCATCTGGCGGACACCGCTCTCGTCACCGGGACAAATCTTTTCTGCTTTGCCATCTTCTTCGTGTTGAAGCTGATGGTGTTCAATCGCATCTTCCACGTGAACAAACTCGAGCGCCTCGAAGAGCACTTGAACTTAGAAGAGAAGGGTGCGATCGAGCCGTCGTACCCGATCCAAAGCACCGACTAGCCCGATGAAATACTCGCCCTCCGCGCTTCTCGCGTGGTCGCACACGCACGAGGGAAAAAAACTCATCCGCTACACCGCCTCCTCGGCGATAACCACCCTGGTGTCGCTCGGAGCGGTGGCGGCGTTTTACGGCTTTCGATGGATACCGAGCGTTATCTTTGCCACCTTGGCCGGCAACATCGTGGGCGTGGTCCCGGCGTATCAACTCAATCGGCGCTGGACCTGGGGCAAGCGGGGACGTAGCGAGTTTCGTCGCGAGGTGGCGCCGTTTCTCACCGTTTCGGTCATCGGTATCGCCTTCTCGCAGCTGGGCGCGTGGTGGGCCAAGCACGAGGTGAATACTCATCACTGGAGCCACCTCGCCAACACGGCTCTAGTCGCGGGGGCCAACCTGCTCTGCTTCGCCATCTTCTGGGTGTTGAAGCTCATTGTCTTCAACCGCATCTTCAAGGTCGATCCACTCAAGATGATGGATGAGCACCTACGCGTCGAAGAAGCGGAGACGGCCTAGGCGTCCTTCAGTCGCGGAAGTTCGTGAACTGCAGGGGCGTGTCGAGGTCGGCCTCTTTAAAGACGGCGATGGCCTTTTGCAGGTCGTCGCGCTGCTTCCCGGTAACACGCACGTGGTCGCCCATGATCGAAGAACTGAGGCTTTTCACGCCCATGTCCTTCACCAGTTTGTTGATCTTCTTGCCCACGTCCTGACTGATCCCGGCCTTGAGGGCCACTTTCTGGCGGGCGGCGTTATGGCTGGCCTCTTCGATCTTGCCGGGGTCCAGCGTCTTGAGCGAGACGGAACGCTTGACCAGCTTCTCTTCGAGAAGTTGATAGAGGGCCCGCAGACGGTCCTCGGTGGAGGCCTTGAGGGTCAACTCCTTCTCGGAGTACTCGATCTCGGCGCCGGTGCCCTTGAAGTCGAAGCGGTTCGAGGCCTCGCGGTTGGCTTGATCGACGGCGTTGCGGACCTCTTGGAGGTCGATCTCGGAGACCACGTCAAAAGTTGGCATACAGAAATGCTAGATGGTCGCCCCGTTTGGTACTCGTGGAGCGTCGGACAGTAGAATTCTCCACGGGTCAGTGCCCGAGTGGCCAATGGGATCTGGCTGTAAACCAGACGGCTTAGCCTACGGGGGTTCAAATCCCTCCTGGCCCACCAATGGCCAATCCTCTCGTCACGGATTGGCCACGCCCCATGGCGAGTGGCCAAGAGGCGAAGTACCGTGTCACTTGCGTGGCGAGAGGAGTTTCGTGAGTCGAGTGAACTCGTGGGCGAGGGCCGTACGGCGGACCTACGAACGGGTTGCTTCTCGATTCGAGTCGGGCGTTCAACTCCTCGAGAATCGCTACACCCCTCTCGGTCGATTTACCCCGGGACCTTTTGAGGGTTGGAACTTCCTCTGGCAGCCCGCGGTGCTGGGTTTCGTCGCGCTCACGTCGGTGGTGGCGGGGGCGTCGTTTACCAACTCACCCTTCAAACTCGATATGGCCAACACCTGGTTCTTCGGCGAGCCGGTGGCGGGCTCGGGCGGACCGAACGTCACGAAGTACATCGTGTCGGTGGTGCTGGTGTGGGGCGGGTTGCTGCTGCTCATGCGCGTCTGGCTTCGCTTGGCCGAGGTCATGAAACACCACGTCGGAGCCCCGGTGAAGAAGCTGTGGTGGATCTTTGGCCTGTGGTCAGTGCCGATGATCGTGGCGCCGCCCCTCTTTTCGCGCGACGTCTTTAGCTACGCCGCCCAAGGGGAGATGACGGCCCATCACATCAGCCCGTACCTCTACGGGCCCTTCACCCTCGGTCAGGACATCAACGCTTACACCAATCCCGTCGACCCCCTCTGGGGCAACACCCCCGCTCCCTACGGCCCGGGTTTTCTCTCGATCGACGGCTTCATCGACAAGGTCAGTTTTCACCACGAACTCTGGACCGTGGTGGGCCTTCGCATCTTGGAGGTTCTGGCGGTGATCTTGATCGGATACGCCGTCGTCACGCTGGCCAAGGGCCTCAACCGGGACCCCGGCGAGGCCTTCGTCTTGGCCGCGATGAATCCGCTGGTGCTGCTCACGCTGATCGGTGGCGCGCACAACGACGCCTTGATGACGGCCTTCTTAGTGCTCGGTATCGCCCTCGCCGTGAAGCGACATCCCGTGTGGGCCCTCTTCTTTGTCGCCGTCGCCACCTCGATAAAAGCCCCGGCCGCGATCGGACTGGCCTTTATTGCGTGGAACTGGCACGCCCCGGGCGCCTCCTTCAAAGAGAGGGTTCGACCCTTTGTCATCGGAGGCGTGGTGGCGGCCGGGGTGCTCGGGGTCACGACCTTGATCGCCGGGTTCGGCTTTGGCTGGGTCGACAATCTCCTCAGCAACGGCACGGTTCGTTCCTGGGCCGCTCCGGCCACCGGGGCCGGAATGGCCATCACCAATATTCTCCACGCGGTCGGTGCCCACGGCGTCGAGTTGGCCTCCACCCTCTCGGTGACTCGGTTCTTAGGCCTCGTGGCGGCGGTGCTCTTCACGCTGTGGCTGCTCTGGCACTCCGAGCAGCGGGGCTGGGTACGCTCGCTGGGCCTGGCTTTGTTGTTGTTCGTCGTCCTCGGACCCGTCGTGCAGCCGTGGTACTTGGCCTGGGGCTTGGTGATCTTGGCCGCCAGCTACCAGGGACGCGAGCACTTCTGGCTCTTGCTTCTGACCATCACGGGACCGTTCATCGGCATGCCCGGTGGTCGCCAGCTCCTCGCCGGCCTCGTGCACTCGAACCCGCTCCTGATCGCCCTGGCCGTCGCCATTCTCGGCGGAGTGCTGCTGGTACCGATGGGGCGCTGGACCCAGTGGTCCTGGCCCGAAAAGGAGCTCGCGGCGAGCGACGTTACTGCCGCGGCCGACTAGGCACCACGTACTGATACTCCACCACGTCGTGCCACTTTCCGTGCTTGCGCCCGACCTCAATCTCGGTGCCGACCAGCGTGAACCCGCACTTCTCGTGGAGGCGGATCGATCCGGCGTTCTCCCCGACAATGCGCGCGATGACCGAGTGATACCCCGACTTTTCGGCCGCGACGATGAGGTCGCGCAGAAGCCGTTCGCCCACCCCGCGGCCCCGCGCGCCGCGGTGAACGTAGACGGAGTTTTCTACGGTGGTGGCGTAGGCCGGCTTGTCGCGAAAGGCGGAGAGGGAGGCGAACCCGAGGACCTTTTCGCCCCGGGCCCCGGCCTCTCCGGCCCCGTCCTCCTCATTGATGGCCACCAGGCAGACGTAGGAGGTCCGGTGTTCCAGGATCCACGAGCGTTGCTCCTCCAGTGATTTTGGTACCAGGTCCAAAGAGACCACCAGTTCCACGATCTCGGGATTCCAAATGGTCATGAGCGCTTCGGCGTCCTCGATCTCGACCAGGCGCGTTCTCATAGGCGTCAAGGGTACCGCCGAGGGCTGGAACGCGGGCGGTGCCAAGGAGTAGAATTCCTCCTCGCGACATTTTTATCGCGACTGCCCTCTTAGCTCAGTGGTAGAGCACTTCCATGGTAAGGAAGGGGTCGTCGGTTCAATCCCGACAGAGGGCTCGCCGGCGGCGTAGCTCAGGTGGTCAGAGCACACGGCTCATAATCGTGTTGTCGCGGGTTCGAGTCCCGCCGCCGCTACCAGGCACGTAAGGCCCACGTTGTACCAAGGAGAGAAGAATGGCAAAGAACGAAAAGCGCATCCAGGTCACCCTGGCCTGCGAGGACTGCAAGCGACGCAACTACATCACGATGAAGAACAAGATCAACGACCGTGAGCGCATCGAAATGAAGAAGTACTGCCAGTGGGAGCGCAAGCACACCCTGCACAAAGAGACCCGCTAGGAGGCTTCCGCGGGCCTTCTGGTAAGATTGACGTCCCTAGGGACACGCCCAATTTCTTGGCGTGCCCTCGAAGGGCAGTGGCTCAATTGGTAGAGCACCGGTCTCCAAAACCGGTGGTTGGGGGTTCGAGTCCCTCCTGCCCTGCTCGAAGATGTTTTTCGACGAAGTGACGAAGTGCGAACGAGAGACGTGAGATGAATCGCGAACAGAAGCGACTAATGCAGCGACAGGGACAGGTGGGCGCCGACGGTGCGCCCGCGTCGCGTCGCACCTCCGTTCAAGACGTCCAGCGCCGACGTCGCGATCGAGCCACCCCCCGTGAGTTCGTCCGTCAGATCCGCGAAGAGATGCGTCAAGTCTCCTGGCCCACGCGCCCCGAAGTTATTAACTACACCTCCATCGTGTTCTGCGTGTTGGTCTTTATGACTTCGCTGATCTTTGGGCTGGGCTTCGGTTTCTCCAAGTTCGTAACTTTCCTCTTTATCAAGTAGGCCAGCATGAGTGATCTCGAAACCCCCCTCAACTCCAGCGACGTGCTCGACGGCGAGATTCTGGACGTCACGATCATCGAGGAGGACGAGGAGCCCATTGTCGAAAGCGCCTTCGACCGTCCCGGTCGTTGGTACATCGTGCACACCTTCGCCGGTCACGAGCAGAAGGTCATCGGCGCCCTGAACAACATCATCAAGAGCCGAGAGTTGAGCGACTCGATCTACGAGATCTACCTGCCCGAAGAAGACGTCACCGAGTTCAAGTCCGGGAAGAAGGTCACCGTCTCGAAGCGAATGTTCCCCAGCTACTTGTTGATCCGTTGCGAGCCCGACCCCGAGATCTTCTACGTCATCGGTTCGACCCCGGGCGTGACGGGATTCGTGGGGGCCGAGAAGACCAAGCCGACGGCCTTGACCCGTCGCGAAGTCGACAACATCATCCACCCTCACGTCGAAGGCGTGGAGCAGCCCACGGCCAAGCGCCGCATGCCGACCCACGAGTTCGAGGTCAACGACACGGTGCAGATCAAGACCGGTCCCTTCGCCACTTTCTCGGGTCACGTGGCCGAGATCAACGAAGACCAACTGAAGGTCAAGGTGTTAGTCGACATCTTTGGCCGTGAGACCCCCGTGGAGCTCGACTTCACGCAGGTCACCAAGCTCTAAAGAACGCAGTTAAGGAGAAACGGCCATGGCCAAGAACGTTGTCGCAGTAGTAAAGATCCAACTCGAGGCGGGGGGCGCCACGCCCGCGCCGCCGGTCGGTACGGCCCTGGGGCCGCACGGAGTGCAGACCATGGAGTTCTGCAAGCAGTACAACGCCGCCACCGAGTCGATGCGCGGCACGGTCATCCCGGTCGAGATCTCGATCTACGAAGACCGCACTTTCACCTTCATCCTGAAGACGCCCCCCACTCCGGTGCTCCTGCGCCAGGCGGCCGGGATCGCTAAGGGCGCCAAGTTGGCCGGTCGAGAGACCGTTGCCACGGTCACCATGGATCAGGTCGAGGAGATCGCCAAAACGAAACTGAAGGACCTCAACACCGACGACGTCGAGATGGCCAAGCTCCAGGTTGCTGGAACGGCCCGCTCGATGGGCATCACGGTCGCGGGCTAGGAGAGACATGAAGCACGGCAAGAACTACAAAGAAGCACTCGCGCAGGTAGACCGCGAAGAGTTGCTCACGGTCCCCGAGGCCCTCGACAAGGTGAAGAGCCTGGCGAAGGCCAAGTTCGATGAGACCGTCGAGCTGGCTGTGCGCCTCGGGGTCGACCCTCGCAAGGCCGAGCAGATCGTGCGCGGGACGATCTCGCTTCCTTCGGGCACCGGTAAGACGAACCGCGTCGCGGTCTTCGCCTCGGGCGAAGCGGCGCAGGCCGCTCGTGACGCGGGCGCCGACATCGTAGGCGACGAGGATCTCGTGGCCAAAGTGGCCGGCGGATTCCTCGACTTCGACGTGGCGATCGCCACGCCGGACCTCATGGGCCGAGTCGGTGGACTGGGCCGAGTGCTCGGACCGCGCGGACTGATGCCGAACCCCAAGACCGGTACCGTCACGTTGGACGTGGCCAAGGCCGTGACCGAGTTCAAGGGCGGGCGAGTGGAGTACCGCACCGACAAGATCGGCAACGTACAGCTACGCGTCGGCAAGGTCAGTTTCTCGCGCGACGACTTGGTCAAGAACGTGGTCGCCGTCATTGACGAACTGGTTCGGGTCAAGCCCGCTAGCGCCAAGGGCCGCTACCTCATGAGCGTGACGGTGTCCTCGACGATGGGGCCGGGCGTCAAGATCGACCCGACCCGCATCCACGATCACGACGAGGCGCTCGCCTCGGCCTAGGCGCTGTTTTGACGAAGTTGAAGAACAGGCAGTACGCTGGAAATCCGCACGACGTCAGTGCCACAGTTTTGAAGAACGCCGAAGACATCCGGTGCACGCGAGTGCCTAAGGGACGAAAGCCCGCCTGACGAGGAGTTCGAGTCTCTGGTGAGACTCGTTCGCTTGGATGTTGGAGGCCCGTTTACCGGGCGGCATCCGGTGGAGGAGTCACCATGAACAAGGTACGCACAGCCAAGGTCGCGACCGTTGACGAGTTAAAAGCGAAGGTCGACGGAACCTCGACGGCCGTTGTCACCGAGTACCGGGGCATGACCGTCGCCCAGATCTCGACCCTTCGCCGTCAGTTGCGAACCCTGGACGCTGACTACAAGGTCTTTAAGAACACGCTGGTCCGTCGGGCCATCGAAGGCACCGCCGTTGCCCCGCTCGAGGAGTTCCTCGTCGGTCCGACGGCCATCGCCTTCGTCAACGGCGACATCTCGGCCGTAGCCAAGGCCCTGCGCGACTTCGCCAAAGCGACGCCGACGCTGGTCGTCAAGGGCGGCGTGTTGGACGGCAAGGCGCTGAATCTCAGTGACCTGACCGCCTTGGCCGACCTGCCCTCGCGTGATGTCCTGTTGGCGCGCTTCGCGGGCCTGTTGGCCTCACCGCTCTCCACGATGGCGGGCCTCTTGAAGGCCATTCCACAAAACTTCGCCTACGGCCTTTCGGCCTTGATCGACGCCAAGGGCGGCGCACCCGCCCCGGCCGAGCCCAAGGACGAGGCGGCCGCCGAGACTCCGGCCGGGGTCGAGGAAGCTGGTTCGCCAGCGAGCGACGACGACGCGACCGAGGTCGTGGACGTTGCGGACGAGGCCCCCGAGGCCCCGTCCGAACCCGAGCCCGAGGCGTCTGAGGACGCTGAGACACCGGCCGAATAACCCGACTAGTTAAGTAAAAGAAAGGAATCACCATGGCTGCAACCCTGACCAAGGAGCAGATTCTCGACGGCATCGCGGAGCTGTCCGTCATCGAATTGAGCGAACTCTTGAAGGAGTTCGAAGAGAAGTTCGGTGTCACGGCCGCGGCTCCCGTGGCTGTCGCCGCGGCCCCGGCCGCCGGCGGCGGTGGCGACGCGGAAGCCGCCGAAGAGAAGAGCGACTTCGACGTCATTTTGACGAGCGGTGGCGACAAGAAGATTCAGGTCATCAAGGAAGTACGTACCTTGACCAGCCTGGGTCTGAAGGAAGCCAAGGACCTCGTTGACTCTGCTCCGAAGCCCGTCTTGGAGAAGGTCTCAAAGGCCGACGCCGAGAAGGCCAAGGCTGCCCTCGAGGCCGCCGGCGCGACGGTAGAAGTCAAGTAATTTAAGGATTTTTGAATGTTGCCCCGGCCGCGTCGGCGGCCGGGGCAACATTCACAGACTTAATGACTTGACCTGGGCGGTCCCTACTGCCTAGGGTGAGCGCAACCGTTTTGAACGGCCGCGTGTCTCTTCGGAGAGCGCCAGTTGCGCATCTTTCGGCGGAACCACTAGAGTGGTTAGACCGTGTTCCTGCCCTCAACTTCGTCATCTCTTGACGCCGTTTTTCGCTTAGACCCGGCACGTTCCTGTAGCCACCCACTCACACGGAGGATGACCGTTGACGTCTCGGTCCACTAGCCCAGAACGCTTTAACTTTTCGGCGCTGGGTGAAGCACACCCCCTGCCCAACCTGCTGGAGATTCAGCGCGACAGCTTCGATCTCTTTATGAAGCAAGGTCTTCGTGAAGCCTTCGAAGCAATTTCACCGATTACTGACTTCACCGGTCGACTCTCGCTCGAACTTGAGTTCGACCCCGACGACGCGGACTTAAAGAGTCCGCCGAAGTTCACGGTGGAAGAGTGCCGCCAGCGCGCCACCACCTACTCCCAGCCCATCTTCGTGCGCGCCCGATTCTTGAACTCCGAAACCGGTGAGATCAAAGAGCAGACCGTCTTCATGGGTGACTTCCCGATCATGACCGAGCAAGGGACCTTCATCATCAACGGCACCGAGCGTGTCGTCGTCTCGCAGCTGGTTCGCTCGCCGGGCGTCCTCTTTCAGCCCGGTAAGGACGAGAAGGTCGCTTTCGAAGGCACCATTCACCCCAGCCGCGGTGAGTGGCTCCAAGTTGACTTAGAAGAGAAGAAGAACAAGTCGGCCAACGCGGGCGCGCGCATTGCTCGCAAGCGCCGCATCTCGATCTTCACCTTGCTGCGCGCTCTGGACACTTCGATGGACGAGAAGTTCTTCGAGAAGTTCGTGGCGCACTTTGACTTCCTAGAGGACCAGTTCCACCTCGACTGGAAGAAGGCTCACCTCGAGATCTCCAAGCACATGGAGAAGTTCAACATCGAAGACACGCCAGAGAACTTCCTGCGCGCTAGTCAAGAGACGGCCTGGCTCGAGATCTATCGTCGCGCGCGTCCCGGTGAAGTGCAGACCGTCGAGGCTGCCCGTCAGTACTTTGAGGGTGCCTTCTTTTCCGAGAAGCGTTACGACCTCTCACGCGTCGGTCGCTACAAGTTGGACCGCAAGCTCGGCAGTGAAGTGGCGAAGAACGTGGAGCTCTTCGGCAACCTGCTCGAACTCCCGAACCCCGAGTTGCACGTGCTCTCGAAGGCCGAAGTGCTGGCGACCGCGACGTACCTGCTCAACCTGGCGCGCGACCGTACCGCCAAGGAGACGACGTACCACATCGACGACCAGGACCACTTCGCGAACCGTCGAATTCGTTCGGTGGGAGAGCTCATCCAAAACGCGCTGCGCACCGGCCTCTCTCGCATGGAGCGCGTCGTTCGTGAGCGCATGAACACTCAGGACGTCGAAGCGATCGCTCCCCAGACGCTCATCAACATCCGTCCCGTGATGTCGGCGATCAAAGAGTTCTTCGCCACCTCACAGCTCAGTCAGTTCATGGACCAAAACAACCCGCTCTCCGGTCTGACCCACAAGCGGCGCTTGTCGGCCCTCGGACCAGGCGGACTGTCGCGCGAGCGCGCCGGTCTTGAAGTTCGTGACGTCCACTCCTCGCACTACGGACGTATGTGTCCCATCGAAACCCCGGAAGGCCCGAACGTCGGCCTGATCGGGTACTTGGCCACCTACGCGCGTATCAACGAGTACGGCTTCATCGAGACGCCGTACCGCGTGGTATCCGGTGGCAAAGTCACCGGCGAGATTCGCTACTTCACGGCCGACGAAGAAGAGCGCTACGTCATCGCCCAGGCCAACACCGAAGTCGACGAGTTCGGCACCATCAAGGCCGACCGCGTCCTCGTTCGTCGTGGTCCGGTCGGTACCGGCCTTCGCGTCGGTTCCTCCAACAAGTCGTCCTCGACCACCAGTGAGATTGACTTCGTCAAGCCCGACGAGGTCGAACTGATGGACGTCTCGACCAAGCAGATCATCTCGGTCGCCACCTCGCTCATTCCGTTCGTTGAGCACGACGACGCCCAGCGCGCCCTCATGGGTGCCAACATGCAGAAGCAGGCCGTGCCGCTCATCATGCCCGAGGCGCCCTTCGTGGGTACCGGCATGGAGGCTCGTGCCGCCCTGGACTCGGGCGACGTGTTGATCGCCGAAGGGACCGGCGTCGTGAAGTCCGTCTCGGGCGACCGGATCGTGGTCGAGTACGAGAAGGACGCCACCGACCGCTACGGCAAGGCCTTCGGTCGCAAGACCTACAACTTGAACAAGTTCCGTCGTTCCAATCAGGACACCTCGATCAACCAGAAGCCTCTCGTGTTTGGTGGCGAAGACGTGAAGGCTGGCGACCTCTTGGCCGACGGCACCAGCACCTCCAACGGTGAGCTGGCGTTGGGTAAAAACCTTCTGGTGGCCTACATGCCCTGGGAGGGCTACAACTACGAAGACGCCATCATCTTGAATGAGCGCCTGGTTCGTGACGACGTCTTGACCTCGATTCACGTGAAGGAGTACGAGATCGACGCTCGCGACACCAAGCTCGGTGCCGAAGAGATCACTCGCGACATCCCGAACCTGCCCGACGACATCCTGGCGGACTTGGACGACCTCGGCATTGTGCGCATTGGCGCCGAAGTCGAGCCCGGCGACATCCTCGTCGGCAAGGTCACGCCCAAAGGTGAGACCGAGCAGAGCCCCGAGGAGCGACTCCTTCGCGCCATCTTCGGCGAGAAGGCGCGCGAAGTGCGCGACACCTCGCTCAAGGTTCCTCACGGCGAGTCCGGCAAAGTGATCGACGTCAAGGTCTACAGCCGCGACGAGGACCACGAGATGCAGCCTGGCGTGAATCAGTTGGTGAAGGTCTACGTCGCTCAGAAGCGCAAGATCTCGGAGGGCGACAAACTCGCCGGACGTCACGGCAACAAGGGCGTCATCTCGAAGATCCTGCCCGAGGAGGACATGCCCTTCCTCTCTGACGGCACGCCCATCGACATCATCTTGAGCCCGCTCGGTGTGCCGAGCCGAATGAACGTAGGTCAGGTGCTGGAAAGCCACCTGGGCTACGCCGCTCGACACGGCTGGTCTGGCCTTGAGGTCAACCCGTCCGTCGGGACCTCCGGTCACGACGACCAGCAGGACCCCGCGACTCGTCCGTATCGCAAGACTCGTCCGCGCACCGAACCGGCCGTCTACGTCGCGACCCCGTCCTTTGACGGCGCGCACTGGGACGAGACCGAGCGCGCCAAGGACAAGCCCACCATCCAGCAGACCTTCGAAACCTTGAACGTCGACGGCCAAAACGGCAAGCGCATGCTGGCCGGGGACAACGACGGAAAGGTCACGCTCTACAACGGTCGCACCGGCGAGGCGTACGACAGCCCCATCTCGGTGGGTTACGCCTACATCTTGAAACTGGCCCACATGGTCGACGACAAGATTCACGCCCGCTCGACGGGTCCGTACTCCATGATCACCGCGCAGCCCCTGGGTGGCAAAGCCCAGTTTGGTGGCCAGCGCTTCGGCGAGATGGAAGTGTGGGCACTCGAGGCCTACGGCGCGGCGTACGCGTTGCAGGAACTCTTGACCGTCAAGTCCGACGACATGAAGGGCCGCGAGCGCGCCTACGAGGCGATCGTGAAGGGCCAGAACCTGCCCGAGCCGGGAATTCCCGAGTCGTTCAAGGTTCTCATCAAAGAAATGCAGTCACTCTGTTTGAACGTGGAAGTGCGCGACAAGGTCGGCGCCCACGTTGATCTGGCGGACACCGAAGAGGACTTCTTCTCGGTCACGCGCGAACTCGGCATCGACATCTCTCGACCCGAGCGCGGCAGTGACGAAGAGGACGCTCGACGCGCCGCCGAAAGGAAGTTGTCATGAGCCCCCTCGACGTCAACCAGTTCGACGAGATCTCCATCGGTCTCGCCACGGCCCAAAACATCCGCAGTTGGTCCTCGGGTGAAGTGAAGAAGCCCGAGACGATCAACTACCGAACGCTCCGTCCCGAGAAGGACGGCCTGTTCTGCGAGAAGATCTTCGGGCCACAGAAGGCCTGGGAGTGCGCCTGTGGCAAGTACAAGCGCGTCCGCTTTAAGGGCATCGTCTGCGAGCGCTGTGGCGTAGAAGTGACGAGTGACAAGGTGCGCCGCGAGCGCATGGGTCACATCGCGCTCTCCGCGCCGGTCGTGCACATCTGGTACCTGCGAGGAACTCGTTCCTGGCTGGCCTACCTCTTGATGGGCACGGCGCCGAAGGAAGAGCTGAAGGCCAAGCAGTTAGAGAAGGTCATCTACTTCGCGGCCCATATGGTCACCTACGTCGACGAGAGTCGTCGTCACGACGACCTGGCCGAGTTGCGCGTCGGGCTGAACGACGAGATCTTGGAGATCGCCGAGCGCGAAGTGAAGGCCCTCGACAACAAGCTCAAAGAGATCGAAGCGCGAGCCGCCAAGTTAGAGGCCGACGGCGCGAAGGAGTCCGAACTGCGGGCCCTGCAGCGTGGGACCGAGAAGGAACTCGACGGCGTGCGTTCGCGTTTCGCCGAAGAGCGCGAACTGGCCAAGCAAGCCTTTGACACCTTCGAGGGCCTGCACTCACGCCAGATCATCGAAGACGAAGTGCTGTACCGCGAGATGGACTTTCGCTACGGCGACTACTTCGAAGGTGGCATGGGTGCCGACGCGATTCTTCAACTGATCGACCGGATGAACCTGGACGACGAAGAGAAGGTCATGCGCGAGATGATTGACGCGAAGGACGGCCGCAAGCCGCTCAGCGCGCAGCGTCACGCCAAGTTCCTAAAGCGCCTGGCCATCGTGCAGTCCTTTAACCGTCGCGACGAGCACGGTCACCGACTGAACGACCCGCGCGCCATGATCCTCGAAGCCGTTCCGGTTATTCCCCCGGATCTGCGACCCATGGTGCAGCTCGACGGTGGCCGCTTCGCCACCTCAGACTTGAACGACCTCTACCGTCGCGTTATCAACCGCAACAATCGACTCAAGCGACTGCTCGACCTCGGGGCGCCGGACATCATCGTCAACAACGAAAAGCGCATGCTGCAAGAGGCCGTGGACGCACTCTTTGACAACGGCCGTCGTGGACGCCCGGTGGCCGGTCAGTCGGGCCGTCCTCTCAAGAGCCTCTCGGACATGTTGAAGGGTAAGCAGGGACGGTTCCGTCAGAACTTGCTCGGCAAGCGCGTCGACTACTCGGGCCGTTCGGTCATCGTGGTCGGCCCGCAGCTCAAGTTGCACCAGTGCGGTCTGCCCAAGATGATGGCCCTGGAACTCTTTAAGCCCTTCGTCATGAAGCGACTCATTGAGACGCAGATGGCTCAGAACATCAAGAGTGCCAAGCGCATGGTCGAGCGTCGCAAGACGGTCGTCTGGGACGTTCTGGAAGAGGTCATTCGCGAACACCCGGTGCTGCTTAACCGCGCGCCGACGCTTCACCGACTCGGCATCCAGGCCTTCGAGCCGATCCTGGTGGACGGTAAGGCCATTCAGATTCACCCGCTCGTCTGCAAGGCGTTTAACGCTGACTTCGACGGTGACCAGATGGCCGTGCACGTTCCGCTCTCCGCCGAGTCACAGGCCGAGGCGCGCATCTTGATGCTCTCGACCAACAACATCTTCACCCCCGCGACCGGCCGTCCCATTACGGAGCCGGCTCAGGACATGGTGTTTGGTGCCTACTACTTGACGCTGCCCAGCGAAGAAGAGGTCGAGCACCCCAAGGTCTACCGTCACGTCTACGAGATCGAGAACTCGGTCGCCGACGGCTTGATCGGGCTTCGGGCGCCGATTCAGATTCGCCCGCTCGAGGGTTCGTCCCTCGACACGCGTCTCGAGGCGGCCGGCATTGAGGTCGAGGGCGCGGGACGTTCCCTCGTCACCACGCCCGGCCGGGTGCTCTTTAACGAGGCTTTGCCTTTTGGTTTCCGCTACGTCAATGAGCTCATTGGCAAGAACGCGGTGCCGATCGGCACGATCGTCGAAGAGATCTCGGCTAGCTACTCGCGCCAGGAAGTGGCGGAGTCTCTCGACGCCATTAAGTCGTTGGGCTTCCGCTTCGCCACAAAGTCGGGTCTCACGATCTCCATCGACGACATCATCACCACGCCGGAGAAGGCCGCGATTCTGAACAAGTACGAGGAGCAGGCCGCCAAGGTCGAGACCAACTACCGACGCGGGGTCATCGTCGACGACGAGCGCCGTCAGCAAGAGATCGAGATCTGGACCAACGCGAACAAGGAGGTCGGTGACGCTACCGACCGCGCCATGAACGCGATCCCCGACAATCCGATTCGCCAGATGGTGGACTCCGGGGCTCGTGGTAACTCTCAGCAGATCCGTCAGATCGCCGCGATGAAGGGCCTCGTGTCGAACCCTCGTGGTGAGATGATCCCTCGCCCGATCAAGTCCTCGTTCCGCGAAGGCCTCTCGGTGTTGGAGTACTTCATCTCCACTCACGGAACCCGCAAGGGTCTGGGTGACACCGCCCTTCGTACCGCCGACTCGGGTTACCTGACCCGTCGACTGGTCGACGTGGCCCAAGAGCTCATCGTCAAGGAGTTCGACTGCCAGACCGCTCGCGGTATGTGGATCGAACACGTGGCACCCGACACCCGGGCCCAGCGCGCCCACCTAGAGACCAAACTCTGGGGCCGCGTGGTGGCCGAAGACGTGACCCTGAGCGATGGTTCCACCATCGAAGCGGGCACCATGTTGCTGATGGACGACGTTGAGCGCTTGCGCGATGACGCCGCCGTGACGCGTGTGCGAGTTCGCACCACGCTCACCTGTGACGCCATTCAAGGTGTCTGTGCCGCCTGCTACGGCCTGTCACTCGCCACCCACCAACTGGTGGAACTCGGCGAAGCGGTCGGTGTCATCGCCGCCCAGTCCATTGGTGAGCCGGGAACCCAGCTCACTATGCGGACCTTCCACTCCGGTGGTGTGACCGAGAGCGACATCACCCACGGACTTCCGCGCGTGGTGGAGCTCTTCGAAGCTCGCACCCCCAAGGGTGCGGCCGCGGTGGCCGAGTTCTCGGGCGCGGTTCGCGTCGAGCTCATCGGTCGTGAGCGCAAGGTCACCATCGTCGGCGACGAGGGTCAGGTGCAGGAAGAGTCGATCTCCATCGCTCGCCACCTCCTGGTCGAAGATGGCCAAGAGGTAGAAGTCGGTACCCCGTTGCACGACGGTCCGCTCGACCCCAAGTTGATGATGAAGTTCCGCGGAACGCGTGAGACCCAGCAGTACCTCGTCGAAGAGGTGCAGAACGTCTACCGCGACCAGGGTGTGTCGATTCACGACAAGCACATCGAGCTGATCGTGCGCCAGATGACCCGCCGGGTGCAGATCGTCGACGCCGGCACCTCCAACTGGTTACCGGGAGCGCTGATTGACGTGAAGCTCTTCAACGACACCAACGACGAGTTGGAAGCTTCCGGTGAGGAAGCGGCCGACGGTCGTGCGCAGTTGATGGGTATTACCAAGGCCTCCCTGGCGACCGACTCGTGGCTCTCGGCCGCCTCCTTCCAGGAGACGACCCGCGTACTCACCGAAGCCGCCATCGAGGGCAAGCGCGACAACTTAGTTGGTCTGAAGGAAAACATCATCATCGGCAAGTTGATCCCCGCCGGTTCGGGCCTGGAGTACTACAACCAGCGCGAACTGCGACTCGACATGCCCGACGCCGAGCTGCTGCCCGCCTGGGCTCAGGTGAGCGACGACGACCTGGACCTCGCGAGTTTGCTCGGCGAGTTGAGCAGTGATGACTCCTTCAGCGCCGACTTGAGTGCCTTCCAGAACATCGGAACGGCCACCTACGACGAGTCCGCGCTGCCTGAGAACGACGCCGTCAACCCCGAAGATCAACTCGGGGGTCAGGCGCTCTAACGCGTAGGCCCACCGCCGCTCTCGCCGGGCGGTGGTGGGCTTGCCGTACCAAGGAAGTTTGTCGTAGGATTGACAGTCCGCGCTCCGGCCTTTCGCCGTAGCGCCTCAGAGTTACCAACAAGAGAGGTTCCGCGTGCCCACAATCGCACAGTTGGTCCGAAAGGGCCGACAGGACAAGGTTTCAAAGACGAAGACGCCGGCCCTAAAGGGGGCCCCGCAGCGTCGCGGCGTGTGCACCCGCGTGCACACCGTCACGCCCAAGAAGCCGAACTCCGCGCTGCGTAAGGTGGCGCGGGTGCGCTTGACCTCGGGCGTGGAAGTCACCGCCTACATTCCCGGCGTGGGCCACAACCTCCAAGAGCACTCCATTGTGTTGGTGCGTGGCGGTCGTGTGAAGGACCTTCCCGGTGTTCGCTACAAGATCATTCGCGGCGCTCTCGACACCTCCGGCGTGCGCGACCGCAAGCAGGCCCGTAGCCGCTACGGCGCCAAGAGGGAGAAATAATGCCTCGCAAAGGCCCCGCCGTCCGTCGTGAGATCCCGGTTGACCCGATCTACAAGTCGGTTCTGGTGACCCAGGTCACCAACAAGATCCTGGAGCGCGGCAAGCGCACCATCGCCGAGCGCATCGTCTACTCCGCACTCGAGCAGGTCGAACAGAAGACCGGTACCGACCCCGTTGCCACCTTGAAGCGCGCCTTAGAGAACGTGCGCCCGGAGTTGGAAGTTCGCTCTCGTCGCGTCGGCGGTACCACCTACCAGGTCCCCGTCGAAGTTCGCCCGCGTCGTTCGACGACTCTCGCGATAAGATGGTTGACCGACTTCGCGAAAAAGCGCCGTGAGAAGACCATGGCCGACCGCCTCGCGAACGAGATCATCGACGCCAGCAACGGCGTGGGCGCGGCCGTCAAACGCCGCGAGGACATGGCCAAAATGGCCGAGTCCAACAAAGCCTTTGCCCACTACCGCTGGTAAGTAAAGAGAGTTTGTAAGTACATGACGGCACGCGAGTACCCCCTCGACAAAGTTCGCAACATTGGCATCATGGCCCACATCGACGCGGGCAAAACCACGACGACCGAGCGCATCCTCTTCTACACCGGCAAGAACTACAAGATCGGTGAGGTCCACGAAGGGGCCGCCACCATGGACTGGATGGTCCAAGAGCAAGAGCGCGGTATCACCATCACCTCCGCCGCCACCACCTGTTACTGGAACGGCAACCGCATCAACATCATCGACACGCCCGGACACGTCGACTTCACGGTCGAGGTGGAGCGCTCCCTGCGCGTCTTGGACGGCGCGGTGGCGGTCTTTGACGCCGTCGCCGGCGTGGAGCCCCAGACCGAGACGGTCTGGCGCCAAGCCAACAAGTACAACGTGCCGCGCATCTGCTTCGTGAACAAGATGGACCGCATCGGCGCTGACTTCTTTCGCTGCGTGGCCATGATCGAAGACCGCCTCAACTGCGTGCCGGCCGTCATTCAACTGCCGGTCGGCGCCGAGGGGAACTACGCGGGCATCGTCGACCTCACCACCATGAAGGCGATTCTTTACCACGACGACAAGGGCGAGACCTTTGACACCGTCGAGATCCCGGACAACTTAAAAGAGTTGGCCGAGGAGTACCGAGGCAAGCTGCTCGACGTTCTCACCACCTTTGACGACAACCTGATGGAGAAGGTCCTCGGCGACGAGGACGTCTTGGTCGAGGACATTCACCGCGCGCTGCGCCGGGGAACGTTGGAAAATCACTGCGTGCCGATTCTGAACGGTTCGGCCTTTAAGAACAAGGGCGTACAGCCCATGCTCGACGCCGTAGTCGACTACCTGCCCTCTCCCGTGGACCTGCCGCCGACCCAAGGCACCAAGCCCGGCAAGGACGAAGTCTTAGAGCGCAAGCCCGACGACTCCGAGCCCTTCTCCGCGCTGGCGTTCAAGATCATGACCGACCCGTACGTCGGCAAGCTCACCTACCTGCGCGTCTACTCGGGATCCTTGGAAAAAGGTGACACCGTTATCAACACGACCAAGGGCATGAAGCGCGAGCGCCTGGGGCGTCTCCTCCTCATGCACGCGAACAACCGCGAAGACTTAGACACCATCCGCACGGGCGACATCGTCGCGGCCGTCGGTCTCAAGCAGGTGACGACCGGTGACACCCTGTCGGACCCCAACCAGCCCATCCAACTCGAAACGCTGACCTTCCCCGAGCCCGTGATCCACGTGGCCGTCGAGCCCAAGACCAAGGCCGACCAGGAGAAGTTGGGTAAGGCGCTCTACGCCCTCTCCGAAGAGGACCCCACCTTCCGCGTGCGCACCGACCAAGAGACCGGCCAGACCGTCATCTCCGGTATGGGTGAGTTGCACCTCGAAGTCTTGGTGGACCGGATGTTGCGCGAGTTCTCCGTCGACGCCAACGTGGGTAAGCCCCAGGTGGCCTACCGCGAGACCATTCGTAAGAAGGTCGAGAAGGTCGAAGAGAAGTACGTTCGCCAGACCGGTGGTAAGGGTCAGTACGGCCACGTGGTCATCACGGTCGAGCCGACCGGTCCCGGAGGGGGATACGAGTTCCTCGACGAGATCAGCGGTGGCGTTATTCCCAAGGAGTACATCCAGCCGGTCAACCAGGGCATCGTGGAGGCGCTGACCTCGGGCGTCCTGGCCGGGTATCCCATGGTCGACCTGCGCGTACGTCTCACCTTTGGTAGCTACCACGACGTCGACTCCTCGGAGATGGCCTTCAAGATCGCCGGATCCATTGCCGTGAAGAAGGCCACGCGCCTGGCCAGCCCGGTTCTCTTAGAGCCGGTCATGAGTGTTGAGGTGGTCACGCCCGAGGACTACATGGGCGACGTCATCGGTGACTTGTCCTCGCGACGCGGTCGCATTGAGGGTATGGAAGCCCTCGGCAATAACCAGGTAATTAAGGCCCTTGTGCCGTTGGCCGACATGTTCGGCTACGCTACTGACCTGCGTTCTCGCACTCAAGGGCGAGCAACGTACACCATGCAGTTTCATTCGTACGCAGAAGTGCCTGACGCGATCGCCAAGGAGATCGTCGCCAAGGCCACCGGCGCGTAAGGAGCTGGGAAGCCAGCGAAATAGGTCCAAACCGTCGTCGGGGAGGGCCAAACAAACCAGAGCGTTTCACATAAACGCTCACGAGAAAGAAAGTTAGTCCCCGACAATGGCAAAGCAGAAGTTCGAGCGCACTAAGCCGCACGTCAACATTGGAACCATGGGTCACATCGACCACGGCAAGACCACTCTGACCGCGGCGATCACCAAGGTCCTCTCCGAGCGCGTCGGCGGCTCCGCCTTCACGCCCTTCGACCAGATCGACAAGGCGCCCGAAGAGCGTCAGCGCGGTATCACTATCTCTATTGCTCACGTGGAGTACGAGACGAAGAACCGTCACTACGCCCACGTGGACATGCCCGGCCACGCTGACTACGTGAAGAACATGATCACCGGCGCGGCCCAGGTGGACGGCGCCATTTTGGTCGTGTCCGCCACTGACGGTCCCATGCCCCAGACCCGCGAGCACGTGCTGCTGGCGCGTCAGGTGGGCGTGCCCTACATCGTGGTGGCCCTGAACAAGTCCGACATGGTCGACGACGAGGAGCTCCTAGAGCTCGTCGAACTCGAAGTTCGTGAACTCCTTACCTCTTATGACTTCCCAGGTGACGACACGCCGATTGTGCGCGTCTCCGCCCTGAAGGCCTTAGAGGGCGACGCCGCCGCGGGCGACCAGATCATGGCCCTTATGGAGGCCGTCGACGAGTGGATTCCCGAGCCCACCCGCGCCACCGACAAGCCCTTCCTCATGTCGATCGAAGACGTCATGTCCATCACCGGCCGTGGCACCGTGGTGACCGGCAAGGTGGAGCAGGGCATCGTCAAGGTCGGCGACGAGGTCGAGATCGTGGGACTTCGTCCCACGCAGAAGACCGTCGTCACCGGCATCGAGATGTTCCGCAAGCTCCTCGACGAGGGTCGCGCGGGCGACAACTTGGGCGCGTTGTTGCGCGGCACCAAGAAGGAAGAGGTCGAGCGCGGGCAGGTTCTCTGCAAGCCGGGCACGATCACCCCTCACACCAACTTCGAGGCCGCGGTCTACGTCTTGACCAAGGAAGAGGGCGGCCGTCACAAGCCGTTCTTCGCGAACTATCGTCCGCAGTTCTACTTCCGCACGACCGACGTGACCGGCACCATCGAGCTGCCCTCGGGCACCGAAATGGTGATGCCCGGTGACAACACCGACATGACCGTCACCCTGGGTAAGCCGATCGCCATGGAAGAGGGCCTCACCTTCTCCATCCGCGAAGGTGGCCGCACGGTGGGTTCCGGCCGTGTCACGAAGATTCTGAAGTAGGTCTGATCATGGCCGACAAGCAGATGATTCGAATCCGATTGAAGGCCTTTGATCACGGCGTCCTCGATCAGTCCACCGCGAAGATCGTCCAAACGGTCGAGCGGACGAACGCCCGCGTGCAGGGTCCCGTGCCGCTGCCGACCGAGAAGCACCGTTACACGGTGGTTCGCGGTCCCCACAAGCACAAGGACTCCCGCGAGCACTTTGAGATGCGCGTGCACAAGCGCCTTTTGGACATCGTGGACCACACCGCCAAGACGGTCGACTCGCTCCAGCGTCTCGACCTGCCAGCCGGCGTGGACATCGAGATCAAGATCCGCCAAAACTAAGTCATTTCGAGCCGGCTGGCCTTTGCGCCAGCCGGTTTCGATGATGTAGAGTAAGTAGCCCCGGTTTTTACGATCGGGACCAAAAACGAAGTGTTCAGTTGCCATTCGTGGAACGCTGAACCGAACCAGTCGAGCGCTCCGTTCGGGTTTTACGGCCCGGCGGAGCGTCTGTATGTCGGCCCTGGTCGACGTAGAGAAATAAAGAGGAAGAGGAAAACGTGGCGGCCAAAGCGATCGTCGGCGAGAAAGTGGGCATGACCCAGGTCTGGGACGACCAAAACCGGGCGATTCCGGTCACGGTGGTCCGGGTCAGCCCCGCACGCGTCGTACAAGTAAAAACGCCCGAAAAAGAGGGGTACTCGGCCGTCCAGGTGACCTGGGGCACCCGTCGCCTCTCGACTCTCACCAAGCCCGAACTCGGTCACTTCGAAAAGGCCGGCGTCACCCCGGGCAAGAAGCTGGTGGAGCTTCGCCTCGATGACGTGACCGGCTACAGCGTCGGCCAGGAGATTCTTTGTGACTCCTTTGAAAAGGGCGAGATGATCGACGCGACCGCCGTCTCGAAGGGGAAGGGCTTTGCCGGTGGCATGAAGCGCCACAACTTCTCCGGACAGGGCGCCGCCCACGGTAACCACAAGCACCACCGCGCCCCCGGATCCATCGGAGCCTGCGCCACACCCGGACGTGTCTTTAAAGGAACGAAGATGGCCGGCCGCATGGGCGGCTCGCAAGTAACGACCACCAACCTGGAAGTCATCTCCGTTGACGCCGAGCGACAACTGGTCTTGGTCAAGGGCGCCGTGCCCGGGCCGCGTGGCGGCGTCGTGGTGCTGCGCACCTCGGTGAAGAACCCCATGAAGGCCGGAGGTAGCCGATGAGCGACGTCTTTACCCTTCGTGGACCGGTCAAGAAGGAACGTCCGGAGTTGGTCAAGCACACCGTTGAGCGCAAGTCTCTCGCCGGCGCCGTTCTCGGCACCGTGGAGTTAGAGCCGGCCTTCTTCGGCGTCACGCCCAACATGGCCGTGTTGCACCAGGTCATCAAGGCTCAGTTGGCCGCCAAGCGCTCGGGTACGCAGTCGACCAAGACGCGTAAGGAAGTGCGCGGTGGTGGCAAGAAGCCGTTCAACCAAAAGGGCACCGGTGGCGCCCGTCAGGGAACCATTCGCGCCCCGCACTACCCGGGTGGTGGCATCGCCCTCGGCCCCAAGCCCCGCAAGTACGACCAAAAGACGCCGAAGAAGATGATTCGTTTGGCCCTGTACTCCGCGCTCTCCGACCGCGCCTCGATGTCTCGTGTGGCCATCGTCGACAGCTTCGACAACTGGACCGAGCCCAAGACCAAGGACGCCGTCACCTTGATGGCGACCCTCGGCCTGGAAGGCAAGATTCTGATCGTCTTGGGCCGCGACGACGAGACGGCCTTTCGCTCGTTCCGCAACCTCATGAACGTCAAGACCATCGACGCGGGCGAGCTCAACGCCTACGACGTCCTCGACTGCGACTGGCTGCTCTTTACCGACGCCACGCTGCCCACCGCGAAGGAGAACGAGTAATGCGCGACGCTATGAGCATTCTGATTCGACCGGTGGTCTCAGAGAAGACCTACGCGCTGATGGACGCGGGCACCTACGTGTTCGTGGTCGACCCGCGCGCCACCAAGATCGACGTGCGCCACGCCGTCGAGCAGGCCTTCAACGTCACCGTCACCAACGTCAACACCTTGAACCGTAAGGGCAAGAACACCCGCAACCGACGCACCGGCGTGCGCGGCTCGAAGCCCAGCACCAAGCGAGCCATCGTCACCCTAAAGCAGGGCGACACGATCAACCTCTTCGAGAACTAAGGACGTCCATGGCACTTCGTCATCGCAAACCAACCAGCCCCGGTCGCCGTTTCCAGACCGTCTCGGACTTCGCGGAACTGACCACCTCGACGCCCGAGAAGTCGCTGCTCTCACCCAAGCCCAAGTCCGGTGGTCGCAACAGTTACGGCCGCAAGACCTCCCGTCACCGTGGTGGTGGTCACAAGCAGCAGTACCGCATCGTCGACTTCAAGCGCAATAAGGACCACATCCCGGCCAAGGTCGCCACGATTGAGTACGACCCCAACCGTTCCTGCCGTATCGCGCTGCTGCACTACGCCGACGGTGAGAAGCGCTACATCCTGGCGCCCCAGGGCCTGAGCGTCGGCGACTACGTCGAGTCCGGTCCGAAAGCTGACATTCGCACGGGTAACTCGTTGCCGATGCGCTTCATCCCGACCGGTTCGACCGTGCACAACGTGGAACTTCGTCCCGGGGGCGGGGGCAAGATGGCCCGCAGCGCCGGCATGAGCGTGCAACTCGTCGCTAAAGATGGCGGCTTCGCCACCTTGCGTCTGCCCTCGACCGAGATGCGCCGCGTGCCCATCGACTGTCGCGCCACGCTCGGTACAGTGGGCAACTCCGAGCACGAACTCATCAAGATCGGTAAGGCCGGACGCAACCGCTGGAAGGGCGTTCGCCCCCAGACTCGTGGTGTGGCCATGAACCCCGTCGACCACCCCCTCGGTGGTGGCGAAGGCAAGACCTCGGGTGGTCGCCACCCGGTCTCGCCGTGGGGTCAGCCCGAAGGTCGTACGCGTCTGCCAAAGACATCAGACGCGCTCATTATTCGACGTCGCCGTGGACGCGGCGCGCGGAGGTAGGTAGACAATGTCACGAAGCCTAAAAAAGGGTCCCTTCATCGACACCCATCTTCTAAAGAAGGTGGACGCCATGAACGCGGCCAACGAGAAGAAGGTCATCAAGACCTGGAGCCGTCGTTCGACAGTCATCCCCGACATGGTCGGTCACACCTTCGCCGTGCACGACGGGCGACGTCACGTGCCCGTCTTCGTGAACGAGTCCATGGTCGGCCACAAGCTCGGCGAGTTCGCTCCCACGCGCACCTTTAAGTTTCACGCCGGACAAGAGAAGACGGGTCGTCGCTAATGACTGCCTCGAAGACCAACGAACGTCCCGGTACCCGCGCCACGCTGCGCCAGTTCCCGATGTCGGCCAGCAAGGCTCGCGTCGTGTTGAACAACATCCGCGGCCTAGACGTCAACACCGCGCGTGAGATTTTGGCCGGGACCACCCGTGAAGCGGCCGACGTCATCGGTAAGGTTCTGGCCTCGGCCGTCGCCAACGCCGTCAACAACGACGGCATGGTCGCTGAAGAGCTCTACGTCTCGGCCGCTTTCGCCGACGAGGGCATTACCGCCAAGCGTTTCTCTCCTCGCGCGCGTGGTCGCGCCGGCAAGATCTTTAAGCGCTCGACGCACATCACCGTGATCGTCTCGCGCATGGACGAGGAGCGACTCGAGTTGATGCGCAGCGCTCGTAGTGCTCAGGCTGCCGCCAGTCGATCACGCCGCGTCGCTTCGTCGCGCCGTCGCGCCGATCAGACCGCCAGTTTGAACAAGCGCGAGAGCGCGCACGAAGCGGCAGCCGCGCAGGCCGAACTCGACGCCGCCAACGTCGAGTCCGGTGTGGCGGAGTCCGAGAACGAGTTGGTGACCGGTGTGGCCGAGCCCGCCAACGAGATTGTCTCGACCGGCGTGGCGGAGTCTGAGAGCGAGTTGCCGAACGGTGTGGCCGAGTCGGGGGATGAAGGCGCCACGGCGGTGGCCGAGTCCTCCGACGAGATGGGCGGTACGGGTGTGGCCGAGGCCGAACTCAAGCCCGCCCGAAAGTCGCGATCCAAAAAGCCCAAGGCCGACGAGACCGCGGACACGACGCCGGCGCCCGAGGCGACCGACGAGAACGAAGAGACGGCGTCCGATGACGCCACGGAGGAGACCAACTAATGGGTCAGAAGGTAAACCCCTACGGTTTCCGTCTCGGTATCACGACGGACTGGAAGTCGCGCTGGTTCAAGGAGCGTGGCTACAAGGAACTCGTCATCGAGGACTGGAAGATTCGCGACTACCTGACGAAGCAACTCGAGAGCGCCGCCGTCAGTCGTATCGAGATTGAGCGCAACTCCGACCGCGTGCGCGTCGACATTCACACCGCTCGTCCCGGCATCGTGATTGGCCGTCGCGGTGCGGAGGCCGAGCGTTTGAAGAAGGACTTAGAGAAGATCACTGGTCAGAAGAACAAGATCTCCCTCAACATCCAAGAGATCAAACAGCCCGAACTTGATGCGGCCCTCATCGCTCAAGGCATCTGTGACCAGTTACTGCGCCGCGTGGCCTTCCGGCGCGCGATGAAGCGCGGTATTCAGACGGTCCAGAAGGCCGGCGCTCTCGGCGTGCGTATTCAGGCCTCGGGCCGTCTCGGTGGCGCGGAAATGTCGCGCCGCGAGTCCTACCGCGAAGGCCGCGTGCCGCTGCACACCTTGCGCGCCGATATTGACTACGGCTTCCGCGAGGCTCGTACCTCGACCGGTCGCATCGGCGTCAAGGTCTGGATCTACAAGGGCGACATCTTGCCTTACCAGTTGACCAACGACGAGAAGATTGTCCGCGAGGCTGCCATGGCCGCCGGCGACGCGATGCCCGTCGGTTCGTCCCCCGCGGCGCCCAAGGGCGTGGTGCGGGCCGGTGGCGGACGTCGTCGCGTGGAAGTGCAGCCCGACGAAGAGTTCACCGACACGGAGATACAGGGGTTAGTGGGCAGTGTCTCTGACAAGGCCGCCGAGGACGCGCGTATCCCCGAGAGCCAGTTGCTCGAAGAGGCCAACGACGAAGCGGCCGCCGACGAGGCTGACTCGACCGACGCGCCCGTCGCGGACCTGTTGGCGTCGAACCCCGAGGTCGAAGCGCAGTTGAGTGTCGAAGAAGAGATTGAGCGCCGCACGGCCACCGATCACACCGACACGCCGCACTTTCGAAAGGACGCGGAGTAATCATGTTGATGCCTCGCAAAGTCAAGCACCGTAAGCAGATGCGCGGACGCCGCGGCGGTATGGCCAAGGGCGGCGTTGACCTGAACTTCGGTGACTTCGGTATTCAGGCCTTGGAGTCCGGTTGGGTCACCGCCCGTCAGATTGAAGCCGCCCGCATCGCCATGACTCGTCACGTCAAGCGTGGTGGCAAGGTCTGGATTCGTGTCTTTCCTGACAAGCCCGTTACCCAAAAGCCCGCCGAGACCCGCATGGGCTCGGGCAAGGGCAACCCCGAGTTCTGGGTCGCCGTAGTAAAGCCGGGCCGCGTGCTCTTTGAGCTCGGTGGTGTGGACGAGACCTTGGCCCGCGCCGCCATGGAGCGCGCTATTCAAAAGCTCCCCATCAAGGCCAAATTCATTGTTCGTCCTGGAACCCACGGGACGCCGGAGGTAACGATCTAATGCCCAAGACCAAAGACCACGTCGCCGAACTTCGTCGCTTGGGCGACGGTGAACTGCTGGGACGCCTCGGCGAGGCCCGCCGTGAGCTGTTCAACCTGCGCTTCCAACTGGCCACCGGTCAACTCGACAACTCCGCGCGACTCGGCGCGGTGAAGAAAGACATCGCCCGACTCTCGACGTTCCTGCGCGAACGCGAGATTGCCGCTGCGGAACTACAAGAAAGCGAACAGTCATGAGTGACGAAATCAACGAAACCCGCGCTAATCCTCGCAAGGTCCGCGAAGGCATCGTCGTCTCGGACAAGATGAACTCGACGCTGGTCGTCGCGGTGAACGAACGCGTCAGCCACGCTCGCTACGGCAAGACCGTGCAGCGCACCAAGAAGCTCTACGTGCATGACGAAAAGAACGAGGCCAAGGTGGGCGACAAGGTGCGAGTCCAAGAGACCCGTCCACTCTCGAAGCTCAAGCGCTGGCGTTTGACCGAAGTCGTGGAGCGTGCGCGATGATTCAACAGGAAAGCCGCCTCAAGGTGGCCGACAACTCGGGGAGCTAAGGAAGTCTTGTGCATCCGTGTGCTGGGTGGTTCGCGTCGTCGCTACGCCTCGATTGGTGACGTCTTCATCGCCACCGTGAAGGACGCCATCCCCGGAGCCGCGGTGAAGAAGGGCGACGTGGTTCGCTGCGTGGTCGTTCGCACCGCCAAGGAGAAGCGTCGTCCTGACGGCTCCTACATCAAGTTCGATGAGAACGCCGCGGTGTTGATCAACGATCAACTGCAGCCGCGCGGGACCCGCATCTTTGGTCCCGTCGGTCGCGAACTGCGTGACAAAAAGTTCATGCGAATCATTTCGCTCGCGCCGGAGGTGTTGTAATGAAAATTCATAAGGGCGACGACGTGATCGTGCTGTCGGGAAAGTTCCGCGGCGAGCGCGCCAACGTCGAAGAGGCTCTGCCTACCTCAAACAAAGTGATCTTGGACGGCCTCAACATCGCCAAGCGCGCGACCAAGCAGTCGGGCTCGACCATGCAGGCCGGCATCATCGACAAGCTCATGCCGCTGAACGCCTCCAACGTGGCGATCTGGTGCCCCAAGCACAAGGGTCCGGCCAAGGTGGGCTACGAGATTCAAGACGACGCGAAAGTTCGCGTCTGTCGCAAGTGTGGAGAGGTTCTATGACGACCACGACGAGCCGCCCGCGTCTCAAGGTTCGCTACGACGAAGAGATTCGTCCGGCGCTCAAAGAGGAACTCGGTCTCGACAACATCATGCAGGTTCCGCGTCTGGAGAAGATCGTTCTCAACTCCGGGGTGGGTCGGGCCACGCAGCAGGCCTCGCTCCTCGAGGGCGCCCAGCGTGACTTGGAACTCATCACGGGACAGAAGCCGGTCGTGACGCGAGCCAAGAAGTCGATCGCCAGTTTCAAACTGCGCGAGGAACAGCCCATTGGCGTCAAGGTCACCCTCCGAGGGGACCGCGCCTGGGAGTTCTTCGACCGCCTCTTGAGCCTGGCGATTCCGCGAATTCGTGACTTCCGAGGGCTATCGGCCAAGTCCTTCGACGGACACGGCAACTACACCTTCGGGGTGAACGACCAACTGATCTTCCCCGAGATCGACTACGACAAGATCGACGCGCCACGTGGCTTTGACATCACCATTGTCACGTCGGCCAAGACCGATGAGCAGGGGCGCGCGTTCTTGCGCGCTTACGGCTTCCCCTTCAAGCAGGAGAATCGATAAGTATGGCGAAGAAAGCTCTTCGAATCAAGCAGAAGCAGACACCCAAGTTCTCAACGCGTGCCTACACGCGGTGTGAGCGTTGCGGACGACCGCGTTCGGTGTACCGCAAGTTCGGGCTCTGCCGCATCTGTTTGCGCCTGATGGTTCACGCCGGCGAGATCCCCGGCGTCACGAAAGCAAGTTGGTAGGAGGACAGCGATGACGATGACTGACCCCATTGCCGACATGCTCACGCGTATTCGCAACGCCAACGCGGCGATGTTCGACTCCGTGAAGATGCCCAGCTCGAAGTTGAAGGAGAACCTGGCCAAGGTTCTCCAAAAGGAGGGCTTCATTGCGGGCTACACCGTGACGAAGCTAGAGAACAAGCCCGGCGCCCAACTCGAGATCAACCTGAAGTACTCCGAGGACCGTAAGAAGACGATCATCGGGATCAAGCGCATCTCCAAGCCGGGACTTCGCATTTACAAGAAGTCCGACCAGATGCCCAAGGTCCTGGGTGGGGTCGGCGTGGCCGTCGTGTCGACCAGTCACGGCCTCATGACCGACCGTGAAGCGCGCAAGGCCAAATTAGGTGGCGAGGTGCTCTGTTATGTGTGGTAGTTCACGCACACCTGCGAGGAAGGTTCTCTAATGTCGCGAATTGGACGTAACCCCATCACGGTGCCCACGGGCGTGACCGTGAGCGTGGACAACGACGTGGTGACGGTGAAAGGTCCGAACGCCACCATGACCCGCAACATCCCTGACGGCATCACCTTGGCCCAAGAGGGCGACACCTTGGTGATCGACCGCCGTAGCGACGAGACGGCCTACAAGGCGTTGCACGGGCTAACCCGCACGCTGGTCTCCAACATGGTGACCGGCGTGACCGACGGCTGGAGCAAGGAGCTCGAGATCATCGGGGTCGGCTACCGGGCCGCCGCCGCGGGACCGGGCGCCATTGACTTGGCCCTCGGCTTTAGCCACCCCGTGAAGTTCACCGCTCCCGAGGGAGTGACCTTCGAAGTACCGACGCCGACGCGCGTCATCATCAAAGGCCCCGACAAGGAGATCGTCGGACAGGTCGCGGCCAACATTCGCAAACTTCGTAAGCCCGAACCCTACAAAGGCAAGGGAGTGCGCTACCTCGGAGAACGAGTGGCGCGCAAGGCAGGAAAGGCCGCTAAGTAATGGCACGCACTACTAGAGAACTTCGTCAGCGACGTCACCGTCGACTGCGTAAGACGCTGACCGGTACGCCGGAGCGCCCTCGCGTCGCGGTCTCGCGAACGAACAAGCACATCTCGGCCCAGATCATCGACGACACCGCCGGGCGCACGCTCGCCGCGGCCTCGTCGGTCGAGGCCGCGTTGAAGGGCACTACCGGCGGCAACGTCGAGGGTGCCAAGGCCGTCGCCCAGCTGCTGGCCAGCCGCGCGAAAGAGGCTCACATCACCACCGTGGTCTTTGACCGTGGTGGCTTCGACTACCACGGCCGAGTGGCGGCGTTCGCCGACGCCCTTCGCGCCGATGGACTGGAGTTTTAATGGCTGACGTAGAACAGTACGAAGAGCGCACCATCAAGGTGAACCGCGTCTCGAAGGTCGTCAAGGGTGGACGACGCTTCTCCTTCACGGCCCTCATGGTGATCGGCGACGGCAAAGGCCGCGTCGGTCTCGGGTACGGCAAGGCGAAAGAGGCCGGGCTCGCGGTGCAGAAGGGCATTGAAGAGGCCCGCAAGAATCTCTTCGACGTGCCCCTGGCCGGCTCGACCATCGTGTATCCCGTCATCGGCAGTTCGGGGGCGGGACGTGTGCTCATGAAGCCGGCCGCTCCCGGTACCGGCGTCATCGCCGGGGGAGCGGCCCGGGCCATCTTGGAGATGGCCGGGGTCAAGGACATCATCGCGAAGTCCCTAGGATCATCCAACGGCATCAACGTCGCGCACGCCACCATCGAAGGGCTGAAGCAGTTGCGTCGACCCGAAGAGTTAGCCGCGTTGCGCGATAAGCCGGCCGACGAGATCATCCCGTCGGGCACGCTGCGCGCGTACCGCGAGCGTCAGCGCGAGGGCGACCTCTTCAAAGTAGCGGAGGGTTAATCATGGCGCTCAAGGTGACTCAGATTCGTTCGTCCATCGCCACTAAGCCCAAGCATCGCGGAACTCTTCGCGCGCTGGGACTTCGCGGCATCGGACAGTCCAATGTGCTGCCCGATCGTCCCGAGATTCACGGGATGATCGCTCGGGTGCCGCACCTGATCAAAGTAGAAGAGGTCTAGAGATGAAGTTGCACGATCTCAAATCACCGGAAGGCTCCACGCACCGCAAGAAGATCGTCGGACGTGGTATCGCCGGCAAGGGTGGAAAGACCGCCGGCCGTGGTACCAAGGGGCAGAAGGCTCGTCGCCAGATTCCCCAGGGCTTCGAGGGTGGACAGTTGCCGCTCATCCAGCGCATCCCCAAGCTGAAAGGTTTCACCAACCCTTTCCGTGTGGAGTACACCCCCGTTAACCTCGACGCCCTGTCGGCCCTCGGCGTGGCCGAGATCAATCCCGACGTGCTGGTCGCCAAGGGCCTGCTGCGAAAGAAGGGTCTCGTCAAGGTTCTCGGACGGGGCGAGCTGTCCGGGGCGCTGCACGTCTCGGCGCACGGCTTTTCGGAGTCGGCCAAGACCGCCATTGAGGGTGCCGGCGGCACCGTCACGGTCTTAGACCTGCCGTTCTCCGTTCGACCGCCCGCCTCCGGTAACCAACACCAGAACCGTTAGGGTCGTAGGGTGCTGCGACGACTTGGGAATATCTTTCGTGTTCCGGACCTTCGCAACAAGGTCCTCTTCACGATCGGGATCATCTGCCTCTACCAGGCCGGTGCCAACATCCCCATCCCCGGCGTCAGTTGGTCCCAGGTTCACGTCCTACAGGCCAAGGCGGGCGCGAGCGGCGTTCTCGGCTTCTTAAACCTCTTCTCCGGCGGCGCACTGACCCGCCTGGCCGTCTTCGGTTTAGGGGTCATGCCCTACATCACGAGTTCCATCGTGATCCAACTTCTCACCACGGTCATCCCCAAACTCACCGAGTGGCGCGACCAGGGCGCCGTGGGTCAAAAGAAGATCACCCAGACCACGCGGTACTTGACGATTGGTCTCGCGCTTCTGCAGTCGACCGGTCTCATCTACGCCTTCCACGGACACGACCAGGCCCTGCTCGGATTCGACATCAACCTGATCCCCCGATTCACCCTGTGGCTGGGCCTCTTCATGGTGTTGATCCTGACCGCCGGCACGGCCTTTGTCATGTGGTTGGCCGAGCTCATCACCCAGCGCGGGATCGGCCAGGGCATGTCCCTCCTCATCTTCGCCAACGTCGTCGCGGGGCTTCCCTCGGGCGGAAAGGCCGTGTGGCAGGAAGGGGGGCCCGTCAAGTTTTGGGTCATCTTCCTGGTATCGATAGGGCTGCTGGTCCTTATTGTCTTCGTGGACAACGGTCAACGGCGAATACCCGTCACCTTCGCTCGACGGGTGGTGGGAAGACGGGAGATGGGTGGCAACTCCACCTACATACCGTTAAAGGTCAATCAGTCGGGCGTGATTCCCATCATCTTCGCGTCCTCGGTCCTTTATATACCGGTCTTGATGTCGAACATCGTGCCGTGGGCGAGTTTTCAGAACTTCGTGCGGAACACGTTCCAACCAACGAACTTCCTCTACATCGCCTCGGACTTCATCTTGATTCTGGCCTTCACGTTCTTCTACGTCTATATCGCTTTCGAACCTCACCAGCAGGCCGAGATGTTGCGCCAACAGGGTGGCTTCGTGCCGGGTATTCGTCCGGGCATGCCCACCGAAAAGTACTTCGCGCGCATGCTCTCGCGCATCACCGTGGTGGGCGCGCTCTTTCTCGCCTCGGTTGCGGTGACCCCCAGCATCTTGATGGCGCTCTGGAGTATTAATCGTTTCCCGTACTACGGCACGACCCTGCTCATCGCGGTGGGCGTGTCCTTGGAGACGATGCGACAGATTGATAGCCAGCTCATGATGCGCAACTACGAAGGCTTCTTGAAGCGCTAGCCATGGCCAGCCAACTGAATCTCGTCGTGTTGGGTAAGCAGGGTGCCGGCAAAGGCACTCAGAGCCTGCTGCTCTGTGAACGATACGGCCTTATTCACATCTCGACCGGCGACATTCTTCGCGCCGCGGTGCAGAACGGCACGCCACTAGGCCTCCAGGTGAAGTCCATCCTGGACGCCGGTCAACTGGTCTCGGACGACCTCGTTAACCAACTCGTCGAGGATCGCTTCAAAGAGCCCGACGCCCAGCCGGGCGCGGTGCTGGACGGCTTCCCTCGCAATATCGGTCAGGCCCAGGCGCTGGAGCGAATCCTTGGTGAGGGTGGGATAAAACTCTGCATCTACATTGATCTGGCCAATGACCTGGTCATGCAGCGGCTCTCGTCGCGCCGGGTCTGCCAAGAGTGCGGTACCACATACGCCGACACCGACGTTGCCGCTATTTCTGGCACGTGCGAAGTCTGCGGGGGCGACGTCGTTCAACGCAGCGACGATAAGCCCGAGGCCATCAAGCAGCGATTGGCGACGTTTGAACGCGACACCTTTCCGCTGCTCTCTTTCTACGAACAACGAAACCTGCTCGTGAAAGTGAACGGGGACCAAGGCGTGGAGAAAGTCGCCGCCGATATCGACGAACTCATCGCCGGACGAGGTATCACATGATTCGCTCGAAAGAGGAACTCGACAAGATGCGACGGGCTGGCAAGGTCGTTGCCGAGATCCACGAGGCGACGCGGGCCGCTATTCGTCCCGGCGTCACCACGCGAGAGTTGAATGAGGTGGCGGCCGAGGTGTTGGCGAAGCGCAACGCCCGCTCGAACTTTCTCAACTATCACGGTTTCCCCGCCGTTATCTGCACCAGTCCCAACGACATGATCGTGCACGGCATCCCGGGGGAGTACGTCTTAGAAGAGGGCGACATCATCTCGGTTGACGCAGGCGCCATCGTCGAGGGTTATCACGGTGACGCCGCGTACACCGCCCCCGTGGGTGAGGTCAGCGCCGTCGCGAAGCGCCTCATCGAAGTGACCGAGCGATCGCTCTGGGCCGGCATCGACAAACTCGTGGTGGGGGGGCGACTGCACGAAGTGGGCCGCGCCATTCAAGAGGTGGCCGAGGCCGCGGGCTACTCCGTAGTGCGCGAGTACGTGGGACACGCCATCGGCACCGAGATGCATGAGGATCCCCAGGTGCCCAACTACTGGCCCGGTAGCCCCGGGCCGACCTTGAAGGCCGGCATGGTCTACGCCGTGGAACCGATGGTGAACGTCGGTACGTACGACACGTACGTCCTCGACGACGAGTGGAGCGTGATGACCGAAGACGGCATGCTGTCGGCCCACTTTGAGCACACCATCGCCGTGACCGAGAACGGGCCTGAGGTCTTTACCCTCGCGTAGGTCCTGGCGGCCCCGTTGTCAAGGGCCTGTGGGAAAAACGCTGAGATTGTGACGTTCGCGGCGGCGCAGCTCGAACTTCACCGTCGTGACGAGCACTTTTCGGTCGGCCCGGCCCTCGGTAAGTTGGCGAAAACCTTGTGGTTAAACGCGTCAAATCCATGAAATTATCTGCGTCTTTGTGGCAACGCCGCGCTACGCTCCCCCTTAGGACGTCCAGACCCCGCATCCTTTTGTCCTGACGCTTCGTCAGGCGGCGATGGAAAGTGCGGTGCTATGCGCGTTGACTCCCGTTCTTGCGCACTCTCTTCGTTGGAGGCGTGGCGCCCTCTCACGCCACGAGCAAGGGAACTCTGCGTGGTTCGGCCAGGAAGACAGTTCGGTCACGGAGGTTTCAAGTCCGAGGGGCATAGTGACCGGAGCACGGGCGCTGTAAAAGAGGCCGGAAGGCGCGTAAAAGATGTTCGCCGGTAGCGATTCGACGTTCCCTTCGGGGGACCTCAATGACCGTTCGTCGACAGGGATCAGAGGCCCCTACCCGATCCCTGTCGACGACGATGAACGCGACATCGACGTGGCTGACTCGATCATCGTCGAGCTCGAAGATGGCTTCTCCTTCTTTCGAAGACCGATCAGCGATGCGACCGAACACTACGAAGCCTTTACCCACGGCCGTCCCGCCATCACCACGTGCGAGGATCTTCAACGAATCTGGCTCGTGGAACACGGTGAGATCTAGCTGATCGAGGCGTCGATCAGGGTCTGAGACGCCTGGTCGAAGAGAAAACTCAGTCGTCTTTGCGCGACGTCGCGTCTCAACTCGCGAGCGGCACCTACTATCCACGTAACGGAAAGGGTCTCCGCATGCGTCGAGCGCTCCTAGGAATCGCGCTACCGGGAATACTCGTCCTTCTGCTCGTCATGATTCCCCATGGCGTGGCGGGATCGGCCAACGGAACACCCTCGGGTACGGTGCCGACTACCACTTCGACATCCACCACCTCGACGTCCACCACCTCTACAACAACCACCGTCACCACCACCACGGTGCCGACGCACAACCCGGACAATCCTTTCACCTCGCCGGTGCTAGCGGCCTATCTTCGCCATCGCACCAACAACGTCACGGCTGCGGTCTACGACGTGAAGTCAGGAGAGACTTTTACCTACCGCAACGGCGTTCGCGAAGTCACCGCCTCGATGGTGAAGGTAGACATTCTGGCTGACCTGCTCTACGAGTCTCAGGAGCACGATCGACCACTGAGCGCCAAACAGCAGGCGTTGGCCCTCAGCATGATCGAGGACTCCAACAACCATGCGGCCACCGTCCTGTGGGCGCAGATCGGCGGGCGCGACGCTATCGACGCCTTCAATCAGCTGATTGGATTTAAAGAGACCCTCCCGAGCTGGTCGTGGGGCGACGTCGACACCACGCCCCTCGATCAGTTGCAGTTGCTCAAGGTCATCGCGCTGCCGAACGCGATCCTGGACAACGCCTCGCGTCTCTACGAGATGACCCTGATGGAGCACGTCATCTCCAGTGAGCGCTTCGGGCTGGGTTGGGGCTCGCCCGCCCGAGCGACCGTCGGGGTGAAGGACGGCTACTACCCCGAAACAGCGACGGGATGGCAACTCAATACCACCGGCTTCGTTGAGTACCAGGGTCGTTTCTATTTGGCCACGATCATGTCCGCGGACAACCCCGATGAAACCTACGGGATCTCCACGGTGACGACGGTGTCGAGCGATATCTGGAAGTATCTCAAGCCCTGACCTCCGGCCAGATCGTTACTGGCGCCGCGCGCTGTTCATCGTACGGGACGCTCCATTTCTTCGGACTCACGGGTGCGGCCTCGCTGGTCTTTACCGTGGTGACGTGGCATTTCAGGGTGATCGCTGCGTCTCTACCGGCCTGTGTTCGAGGGCCTTTTTGAGTCCAACGGGGCGCGTTCGGCGACTTAGCGAGTCGAACCGTCGTAGTAGACCCCTCGTAGTAGACCCCGTGAGAGGTCCGCCGTGTCAGTTCGAGAGCGTTCCCGCTAGAATTTGTTACGGACTTCTCGTTCACCTCATCCGCGGTGGACCCGGATATTTGGCTTCTTTTTGCGTTTTTCAGATTTTCCGGTAGAATAGAAAGCCGACCTCAGAGCGAGACTTTGAGGTCTTTTCGTGCGGGAGTCCTGCTCTCGCACGCCCCGTAGTGCCGTAATAAGGAGAGAGAACCTGAGCAAGCCAAAGGAAGACGCGTTCACCGTTGAGGGAACCGTCGTCGAGCCCCTACCGAACGCCATGTTTCGTGTCGAGTTGGAGAATGGTTACACCGTTCTCGCTCACAGTTCGGGAAAGATGCGCATGCACCGCATTCGCATTCTTCCCGGTGACAAGGTCCAAGTAGAGATTACGCCCTACGACATGACTCGCGGGCGCATCACCTACCGCTATCGATGACTCACGTTCTTCGAAGTCGAGAGAGTAAGTAAATGAAAGTTCGCGCAAGCGTTAAACCCATCTGTGAAAAGTGCAAGGTCATTCGTCGGGCCGGGGTGGTGCGCGTGATCTGTGAAGCAAACCCGCGCCACAAGCAGCGTCAGGGTTAGGGAGAAAACAATGGCTCGTATCGCTGGTGTTGACATTCCGCGCGACAAGCGCGTGGTGATTGCACTCACCTACATCTTCGGCGTTGGCCCCACCAAGGCTCAACAGATCACCGCCGCTACGGGGATCAACGAGTCCACTCGCGTGAAGGACTTAACCGAATCAGAAGTCAACTCGCTACGTACCTACATCGACCAGAACATCACCGTCGAGGGTGACCTTCGGCGTGACGTCGCCCAAGACATCAAGCGCAAGATGGAGATCAACTCGCTTCAGGGCATTCGCCACCGCAAGGGCCTGCCCGTTCGCGGTCAGCGCACCCGCACCAACGCTCGCACCCGCAAAGGCCCGAAGCGCACCGTCGCCGGCAAGAAGAAAGTAACCAAGTAATGGCAAAGCCCACGACGGTTCGCAAGACCCGTAAGAAGGAACGCAAGAACGTGGCCTTCGGTGTCGCACATATCAAGAGTTCGTTCAACAACACGATCGTCTCGATCACCGACCCGGAGGGCAACGTGCTCTCCTGGGCCTCGTCGGGTCAGGTCGGTTTCAAAGGGTCGCGAAAGTCCACGCCGTACGCCGCGCAGTTGGCCGCCGAGAAGTGCGCGCGCGCCGCGATGGAACACGGGGTGAAGAAGGTCGACGTCTTAGTGCGCGGACCCGGCTCCGGTCGTGAGACCGCCATCCGTTCGATCGCCGCCGCCGGTATTGAAGTGGTGGCCATCAAGGACGTGACCCCGCTGCCGCACAACGGATGTCGCCCCAAGAAGCGTCGTCGGGGTTAAGGAACAGTTATGGCTCGATACACCGGACCCGTCTGTCGACTCTGTCGACGTGAGCGCACCAAGCTCTACTTAAAGGGCGAGCGCTGCTTTACTCTCAAGTGCCCCGTGGCCGAAAACTCTGATCGTCGCATCCGCGCGTTTCCTCCGGGCATGCACGGCCGTGACCGTCAGCGTCAGGGCTCGGAGTACCTGACCCAGTTACGCGAGAAGCAGAAGGCTCGCCGTATTTACGGCGTTCTAGAAAAGCAGTTTCGCAACCTTTACGAAGAGGCCAGTCGTCGTCCCGGCATGACGGGTACGAACCTTTTGCAGTTCCTCGAGACGCGCCTGGACAACGTGACCTACCGGGCCGGATGGGGCGCCAGTCGCGCTCAGGCCCGTCAGTTGGTGCGTCACGGACACGTCAGCGTCGATGGCAAGCGCGTGGACATTCCCTCGTACCGCGTACGCCCCGGCGAAGTCGTGACCTTAAAGGCCGCGACCCGCGAAAACTTCAACGTCAAGCGCAACCTTGACGTGCTGGACCGTTCCGTGCCCGGATGGCTTGAAAAGGGCGAGAACGGCTTTAGCGTGACAGTACGCATCGTGCCCCAGCGCGAGCAGATCGACGAGTCGATCCAAGAGCAACTCATCGTCGAGTTGTACTCCAAGTAACCGATCTTTTTACATACCCCTAGGAGTTCCCATGTTGATTATCCAGCGACCCACTATCGAAGCCCTCGGCGACGAGGTCAACAACCGCCAGTCCTTTGGCATTGGCCCCCTTGACCCCGGCTTCGGCCACACCCTTGGCAACTCGCTCCGGCGCACGTTGCTCTCGTCGATTCCCGGCGCCGCGGCGACGCGCGTCAAGTTCGACGCCGTGCTGCACGAGTTCGGTGTCATTGAAGGCGTCAAGGAAGACGTCCAGGACATCACTCTCAACCTGAAGGACCTCCTGCTTCGCGTGCACTCTGACGAGCCCGTCACGCTTCGTCTTGACAAGCGGGGCGAAGGTCCCGCGCTGGCCTCAGACCTGTCGACGACCGCCGACGTGGAGATCTTGAACGGTGACCTGCACCTCGCGTACCTAACGACGCCCAAGAGCGCCCTCACCTTCGAACTCACGGTGGAGCGCGGCAAGGGCTACGTTGGCGCGGAGGGCAACAAGGGTTCCTCCACTATCGGGGTCATTCCCTTGGACGCGATCTTCTCGCCGGTTCGCCGCGTGAGTTTCGAGATCGAGCCCGTGCGCGTGGAGCAGAGCAAGGACTTCGACCGACTCGTCCTCGACATTGAGACCGATGGATCCATCTCACCGCGCGAGGCCTTGGCCTCGGCCGGCAAGACACTGGGCTCACTGGTGGAGCTCATCGCGAGCTTCGACGAAGAGGCACCCTCCCTGGAACTCGGTGACGTGGGTAGCGCCCAGGCCGCCGCCAGCGAACTCGACATACGTATCGAAGAGCTCGGCCTGACCGAGCGCTCGCGTAACTGCTTGAAGCGCGCGGGCATCAACACCATCGCTCAGTTGGTGAACGCCACCGAGCGTGACCTCACCTCGATCACCAACTTTGGCGCCACCTCGCTGAAGGACGTGAACGACCGACTGGAAGAGCGCGGTCTCTCGCTGCGCGCTGAGGACTAAGCATGCGCGGGGCTCCTACCAAAGGAAAGCGTTTCGGCGGCAACGCGGCACACCAGAAGGCGATGATGGGCAACCTCGTCGCCTCGATGATCGCTGCGGAGTCCATCGTGACGACTGAAGCCAAGGCCAAGGCGCTGCGTCCCATCGTGGAGAAGGTCGTCACCGCGGCCAAGAACTCTCCCGGGGGTTCCGTGCACGCCCAGCGTCGCGTGGTCGCTTTTATTCGCGACAAGGACATGACGCACAAACTCTTCGCGGAGATCGCGCCGCGCTACACCGACCGTCCCGGCGGCTACACGCGCATCTTGAAGTTGGGACCGCGTCAGGGCGACAACGCCCCGATGGCGCGCATTGAATTCGTCTGATCAACCAGGCGCCACTCAACGCTGGCGCCTCGACCTGGCCTACGACGGTCAGGCCTTCAGCGGCTTCGCCTACCAGCCCCACCACGACACGGTGGTCGGGGCGCTGCGCGAGACCCTCGCCAAGACCTTGCGGCTCGATCACGAACCTCTCGTCGTAGGCGCGGGCCGCACCGACTCCGGAGTACACGCTTTTCGTCAGGTCGTACACGTCGACCTTCCGGTTATCAGCAAAGTTCGAAGCCTCGAACCAGAGCGCCTCAGGAACTCACTGAACAAGCAACTGCGCGGTCGCGTGCAGATCCTAAAAGTTCAACCGGTTAGCGATGAGTTTCACGCACGATTCTCGGCTCTCTGGCGCGAGTACCGCTATCTGGTCGTCGAGACCAGCGAACCGGGTTTGAACTCTACGAATACGTGGGCGTGGTCAGTCGTGGGACCCCTCGATCTGCGACGAATGAATCACGCCGCCTCGTCGGTTCTCGGCACCCACGACTTTCGAGCGTTCTGTCGTCGTCCGGCTAACTCGAGCGCCGCGGATCCGCTCCTGCGACGAGTGATCGCGGCCCGCTGGGATCGACTCGGGGACGAGTGGGTCATGACGCCGCGCCAGGCTCCCGCCCTTCGCCTGACGATTCGAGCACAGTCGTTCTGCCACAACATGGTGCGTTGCCTCGTCTCAACCATGGTGGCCATCGGCCAAGGTAGGTTGCCCGAGAGCACCATCGACGAACGGCTCCAGAGCCTGGACCGCCACCAACTTCCCCAACCGGCGCCGGCCGCCGGGCTGGCCCTCATCGGCGTGGGCTATGACGAGACTCCCCACGGGAAGTAGCTCCTAGCCGGGCCGACTCGTCAAAACGGCTCGATAGGCTACGGCCCATGGTTAAAGGCCCTTTGAAGTCAGGATTCTCGCTCGACGAGTTCTCCAAGTCCGTTCGCGCCCAGGACGACCTCTTTCTCTACGTGAATGAGTCGTGGATCGAGAGCACTCCCATACCGCCCGACCGCTCGAGTTACGGAGCGTTCGAGATCTTGCGCGAGCAGTCCGAAGAAGCTATTCGCGCCATCGTCGAGGAGGCGCGGTCGTCCAAAGACGCCGAGCCACAGAAGTTCGGCGACCTCTACACGAGTTTTATGGACGAAGAGCGAGCGGAGGCCCTCGGGGGCGAACCGCTGCGCGACACGTTGGACACGATCGGCGCCATTGGCTCGGTCGATGAGCTGTTGCGGACCATTGGCGATCTGCAGCACCAGGGCCAAGCGGGGTTCTACTCGGTCTTCGTGGACAACGACCCGGGCAACCCGGAGCGCTATCTGGCCTTCTTCGAACAGGGCGGCCTGTCGCTACCGGACGAGAGTTACTACCGCGACGAGCAGTTCGCGGCGATACGCGAGGCCTACGTCAAGCACGTGCAACGAATGCTGGACCTCGCCGGGGTCAGTGATCCTGAAGAGAGAGCCCAGCGAGTTTTCGAACTCGAGACGGAGATCGCCACGTCCCACTGGGACAAAGTCACCTCGCGCGACAGCGAGAAGACCTATAACCCGATGACCTGGGCCGAGGCGTCACAACTGTTCGGTCCACGCCTAGAGGTGTGGCGCGAGGGATTTGGTGCACCCCCGCACGCCTTCGACGAAGTGGTGCTTCGTCAACCCAGTTTCACTGAAGGCGTCGCCCAACTGTTCGTCGAGTCGCGTCTACCGGCGTGGAAAGACTGGCTGAGTTGGCGCGTGATCCGCGGCTACGCGCCGTATCTGTCCAAGGCTTTCACCGAAGAACTCTTCGACTTTTACGGTCGCACTCTCACCGGCGCGCAAGAACAGCGTGAACGCTGGAAGCGCGGAGTCTCCCTCGTTGAAGGATCGATGGGTGAGGCCGTCGGCAAAATCTACGTGGAGGGTCACTTCCCACCAACAGCCAAGGCTCGTATGGACGTACTGGTCGAGAATCTGGTGAAGGCCTACCACGAGAGCATCTCCACGCTCGAGTGGATGGGACCGGAGACGCGTCAACGGGCCCTCGAGAAGTTGGCCGCGTTCACCCCGAAGATTGGCTACCCGGCGAAGTGGCGTGACTACAGCACACTGGAGATCAGTCCGACCGACGTGATCGCCAACGTGAACGCGGCCAGCGCCTTTGAGTTCAATCGCGAACTCGCCAAGATCGGCGCGCCCATCGACCGCGACGAGTGGTTCATGTATCCCCAAACGGTCAACGCCTACTACAACCCCGGGTTCAACGAGATCGTCTTCCCGGCGGCGATCCTCCAGTGGCCGTTCTTCGACGAGAGTCGCGACGACGCCGCCAACTACGGAGCGATCGGCGCCGTCATCGGGCACGAGATTGGCCACGGCTTTGACGACCAGGGTTCGAAGTTTGACGGCACCGGTCGTCTCACCGATTGGTGGGAGGCCTCGGACCGTGCGGCCTTTGAAGAGCGCACGCGCGCACTGATCGAGCAGTACAACGCACTCTCACCCCGCCAGACGCCGACCTTGCACGTCAATGGCGCCCTCACCATCGGCGAGAACATTGGTGACCTCGGAGGGTTGGGAATCGCGTGGAAGGCCTACCTCATCTCTCTCGACGGAGAAGAGCCCCCGGTCATTGATGGACTGACCGGGGCCGAGCGCTTCTTCCTGGCCTGGGCTCTGGCGTGGCAGGACAAGTCACGACCCGAAGAGGTTGAACGTCGCTTGGCCATCGACCCTCACTCGCCCGATGAGTTTCGCTGCAATCAGATCGTGCGCAACATCGACGAGTTTTACAACGCCTTCGACGTGAAGGACGGCGACGCACTCTGGTTGGAGCCCTCCGCTCGCGTCACCATCTGGTAGCCGCTCTCGGCGATACGATGCTGCGGTGACCGGCGACACCGAAGCCCTGATCGAGTATCTCGACGTCCAGCGCGGGCACGTGCTGGGAATCCTGGAAGGACTCTCTGACGACGATCTGCGCCGCGCGATGCTGCCCTCGGGATGGAGCAGTCTTGGCATGGTGAAGCACTTGGCCGTTGACGTCGAGCACTATTGGACTCGTTGCATCGTGGCCGGGGAGTCTCTCAGCTACTTCAAAGACCACGGGCTTGAGAACGCGTGGCACGTCGCTCCCGAGGAGTCGCCCGAGGAGATCTTCTCGCTCTACCGCGAAGAGATCGCTCGCTCCAATGAGGTCATTCGTGCGACCCCCCTCGACGCTCCGCCGGGTCAGCGTGATAGTTGGTGGGGCGACTGGGACGTGCCCGATCTGCGTTTCATTGTCCTGCACCTGATCACCGAGACGGCTTGTCACGCCGGGCATCTGGACGCCGCGCGTGAGTTGATCGATGGTCGCCAGTGGATGGTCCTCGGCGAGTCGTAGGCCCGCCGGTGCTGCGCGTCCGCTTCGACGATCAAGGGCTCCAATTAAGGTCTAATCCGCAGAACTTGCCCTTGGGGACTGAAATTTCGTAAGATGGAGAGTCCCCTCGGACCCCGCTGGGGCCTCCGAAGATTTCTCTGAAGGAACACTCTTGAAGACGTACACACCAAAACCGGCCGAGTTGACCCGCGACTGGGTGGTCATCGACGCCGAAGGCCTGGTTCTCGGGCGCGTCGCCACCGTGGCGGCCTCTTTATTGCGCGGAAAGCACCGCACGTTCTTCGCTCCTCACGTCGACACCGGCGACTACGTGATCATCGTCAACGCCGACAAGGTCGTGGTGACGGCCAACAAGGCCTCCCAGAACTTTCACTACCACCACTCTGGTTACCCGGGCGGCCTGCGCGCCACCTCGTGGCAGACCCTCATGGACACCGACCCGCAGAAGCTCGTGGCCGACGCCGTACGCGGCATGGTGCCGAAGAATCGATTGGGCCACGCGCAGATGGACAAGTTGTTCGTCTACGCCGGCGCCGAACACCCCCACGCGGCCCAAAAGCCCATCAGTTTTGACACCTCGGCAATTCGCCGCGGTTAAGGAGCGACGTTGACTACACCACTGACCCAAACGACCGGACGACGAAAAGAGGCCGTTGCACGCGTTCGCCTTCGCCCCGGCACCGGCACCATCACCATCAACTCGCGCGCCTTTGATAACTACTTCACCTCGGCTACCCACCGCCAGATGGTGATGGAGCCTCTTCGCCTCATCGACGCCCAGCAGACCTACGACATCGACGCCACCATCGAAGGCGGCGGGGTGGCCGGTCAGGCCGGGGCGTTGCGCCTCGGAATCTCCCGTTCCCTTCTCAAGATTGACGAGGGTGTTCGTCCGGCGCTCAAGAAGGCCGGTCTGCTCACCCGTGACTCGCGCAAAAAGGAGACCAAGAAGTACGGTCTCAAGAAGGCGCGCAAGGCTCCTCAGTACTCCAAGCGGTAATGGCCATTCCCGTGCGATTCGGCACGGACGGCATTCGAGGACGCGCGAGCGACGAGATTACCGTCGACTTGGCGTACCGCCTCGGTCGTGCCGTCGCGAGCGTCTTCTCGGTTCCCATCTACGTCGGTTACGACACCCGGGAAAGTTCACCCCCCCTCGCGGCCGCGGTGCTGGCCGGTCTTCGCGACGGAGGCGCCACGGGCGTCAACCTCGGCTACTTCACCACCCCGGGGGTCGCCGTCATTGCCTTACAACGCGGGGGCGCCGGCATCGTGGTGTCGGCCTCGCACAATCCCTACTACGACAACGGCCTCAAGGTTCTCGGCGTCGGTGGCTCGAAACTCGACCACGCCACCGAAGCGGCCGTCGAAAGCGCTCTCAACGTGGCCGAGAGTCCCTCGACCAGCGCGTTCGAGACCGTCGCCATTGACGACACGGCCGAAAGTGACTACATCAAACACCTGCGCTACTTGGCGCCCGTCGATCTCTCATCGTTGTCCCTCGTGGTGGACTGCGCGAACGGAGCCGCGTCGCACGTGGCTCGTGAGCTCTTTGCCAAGACGGGTGCCACGATCACGATGATGCACGACCAGCCGGACGGACGCAACATCAACGTGGACTCTGGCTCCACTCACCCTGAGAGTCTGGTGGTGGCCGTGCGCGACAGTGGCGCCGACCTCGGACTGGCCTTTGACGGCGACGCCGATCGGCTGATCGCCGTCGACAGTGAAGGCACCGTTCGCGACGGCGACGACCTGATGGTGCTCTTTGCCCTCGACCGTCAGGAGCGCGATGAACTGCTCGGGGGTGTGGTCGTGACCTCCATGAGCAACCTGGGTCTCTATCGCGCATTGGACGCGGCCAAAGTGGAGATCGAAGAGACCGACGTGGGGGACCGCAACGTTCTCTTGGCCCTCGAAGAGAGATCGTGGATATTGGGTGGCGAACAGTCGGGACACGTTATCTTTCGCGACCTGGCGCCGACCGGCGACGGACTGCTGACCGCTCTTTTGCTGGGTGACCTCGTCGTTCGTCGCGGGCCGCTGGCGGAGTTGGCCGGTGCCGCTTGGCGACGCGTACCGCAAGAACTTTTCAGCGTCTCGGTGGAGCACTTCAGTGACGACGTGGTCCAAGAACTCTTCAACGAACTTCTGACGGTCTACGCCGTCGACCGCGAAGACGTGCGACTCCTGGTTCGCCCTTCGGGAACCGAGCCGCTGGTTCGCATCATGATCGAGGCCCTTAACGCCGAGTTCGTGGAAGTCTTCACGGAACGACTCAAGTCGCTCTACGGCGCCTAAAGCCCAGTCGGACGGCCAAAAGTCCGCGAGTAGGCTGAGCGTATGTGCGGCATTATCGGGGTCGTGGGATCCTCCGACACCCTGGGCACACTGCTCGAGGGGTTGGCGCGACTGGAGTACCGCGGGTACGACTCGGCGGGTATTGCCTTGGTGCGCCCCGGAGAGACGTGGCGGGCTCGCATCGCGGTCGGCACGGAGTCCGTCCAGGCCCTCAAAGTAGAGTGCGAACTCGCACCTCTGGGGTTCGCCTCGGGGATCGGGCACACCCGTTGGGCCACGCACGGGGCGCCGGAGGCGATCAACGCCCACCCGCACCTCGACTGCTCGGGCAATATCGCCATCATCCACAACGGCATTATCGAAAATCACACGGAACTCCAAGAGCAACTAGAGGCCCGCGGGCACCTTTTTAGTTCTCTCACCGACTCAGAGGTTCTGGCTCACCTGATCGAAGAGTCGCGGGCCAAGGGCTTAGAGCTCATGGAGGCGGTCCGCGAGAGCCTGCTGGTTGTTCGCGGCGCCTTCGCCGTCGCGGCCATGGACGCGACCGAAGCCGACGTCATCGTGGCCGCGCGTCGCATCTCACCTCTCATCGTTGGCACCGCGCCCGGGGTCACGTACTTGGCCAGCGACATCCCGGCGATTCTGGATCGGGCTACGGCTTTCTACGCGGTGAACGACGACGAGATCGTGCGTCTCGGGCCCGAGGGATTTCGCGCCATCGACTTAGAGGGCTCCCCGGTACGACTGCATCAACTCTCCATCGACTGGGACTTAGAGACGGCCGAAAAAGGTGGCCACGAGGACTTCATGACCAAGGAGATCAACGAGCAGCCCGAAGCTATTCGCGCGACCCTGCTCGATCGCCGTCGAAAAGACGGCACCATCACCTTTGACGAACTGCGCATCTCTGATGACGAGTTGCGTGAGGTCAAGCGCGTGGTGATCGTGGCCGCCGGGACGTCGCATCACGCCGGTCAAGTGGCCAAGTACGCGATCGAGCGCTGGGCCAAGGTGGGCGTGGACGTCGATATCTCGAGTGAGTATCGCTACCGAGATCCCATCGTGGAAGTCGGGACGTTGGTCATTGGCGTCTCGCAAAGCGGCGAGACGATCGACACCATCCAGGCGATCCGCGAGGCGAAACGGCGCGGGGCGCGAGTGGTGGGCATCTCTAACATCGTGGGCTCCTCGCTGGCCCGCGAGTCTGACGCCGTCATCTACACCCGGGCCGGTCTCGAGGTATCGGTCGCGTCCACCAAGGCCTTTGTCGCCCAAGTGGCGGCCCTCGAGCTGCTGGCCCTGCGGCTCGCGCAGTTACGCGACACCCTGCCCCCGCAGGACGTCGACGCCCTTTTCAAAGGACTCAACGCCGTCGCCCAGCAAGTCGGCACCGCGCTCGAGCGACGCGGCGGCGTGGAGGACGTGGCGAAGCAACTACTCGGCGCGCGCGACTTCTTCTTCATCGGACGTCACGTCGGATTCCCGACGTCGCTCGAAGGGGCTCTCAAGTTGAAGGAGCTTTCGTATCTTCACGCGGAGGGTTACCCGGCCGGGGAACTGAAACACGGTCCCCTCGCGCTGATCGAACCGGGCGTGGTCGTCGTAGCCGTCACCACGGATCCTTTTCTGCACGAGAAGATGCTGTCGAACTTGGCCGAAGTGAAAGCCCGGGGCGCCACCGTCGTCGCGGTCGCTACCGATGACGATGAGACGATCGACGCCCTCGCGGACTACGTGTTACGGGTCCCCGCCACCGAACCGCTTTTTACTCCGATGGTGGACGTCGTGCCCCTGCAGATCTTCGCCTACGCCATGGCCAAAGGTTTGGGTCGAAACGTCGATCGTCCTCGCAACCTGGCGAAGACCGTGACGGTGGAGTAGTGGCCACCGAGGGGATCGGCATCGACCTGGTCGATGTCGGGCGCTTCGAGGCGGCCCTACGACGACGCCCTCGCTTGGCGCAGCGTCTTTTTACCGAGGGCGAGCGTCACGACGCGCACGATCGCCCCGAACGTCTGGCGGCACGGTTCGCGGCCAAAGAGGCCGTTCTCAAAACCTTCGGCGCGGGTCTCGGCGCGACCCCGTGGCAGTCGATTGAAGTGGTACTCAGTGAGTCCGGGGCGCCCCGAGTGGTGTTGCACGGCGCCGCGAGCGAGCTAGCCAAATTGGCGGGGATCACCGCGCTGCATCTTTCACTCACTCACACCAGTGAGTTGGCCGCCGCGTTCGTTATCGGTACGTCGGAAGAAGAGCTCGGTGCCCGCTGAGAGCGTGCGCCGTCCCACGTGGGCGGAGATATCCAAGTCCGCCGTCGCCCACAACGTTCGCGCTCTGAAAAACGTGATGGGAGAGACGAAGCTCTGCGCGGTGGTGAAGGCCGACGCCTACACGCACGGAGCCGTCACCGTCGCCCGAGCAGCCCTCGAAGGCGGGGCCGACTCTTTTGGCGTGGCCACCGTCGATGAGGGCATGGAACTTCGCCGGGCCGGAATTAGCCAGCCCATCCTCGTGTTAGCCGAGGTCTCTTCGCCGGAGATTGCTGATGCTCTCACCAACGACCTCACGCTGACGGTCGGTTCGCTCGACGGAGCGCGCGCGGTCATCGCCTGCGCAGAAGAGCTGGGGGGAGTGCACCGCGTGCACGTCAAGGTCAACACCGGCATGCACCGCATGGGCGTGGAGCCCGAAGCGTTGGATCAGGTTCTCGACGCGTTGCGCACCTCGCCGGCGATTGATGTCGAAGGCCTGTTCTCCCACTTCTCGGTGGCCGAGGGAACGAGCGCCGCCGACCGCGCCTTTACCCGCCTGCAGATCGATCGCTTTGACGACATAGTGGATCGGCTGGCCTATCGCGGCGTCGCACCGCGGGTACTGCACCTGTCGAACACCGCGGGCTCGCTGGGTTATCCCAACGCCCGACGGACCATGGTGCGCACGGGCCTCGGTCTCTACGGCTACCTTCCCGAGAGTTGGCTGGTCGGCGCGCTAGAAGAAAAGGGCGAGCACCTAGAACCGGTTCTTACGTTGCGCTCGAAGGTTTCGGCGGTGCGAAGAGTAGCGGCGGGGGAGCGGCCCAGCTACGGACGGCGGCGGGCCTTAGAGCGTGAGGCCACCATCGTGACCGTGCCGATCGGTTACGCCGACGGTTACCCCCGCGCGATGTTTGACGGCGGTGGTGAAGTCCTCATCAAAGGCAAGCGGTACCCTCTGGCGGGAAACATCACCATGGACCAGTTGGTCGTTGACGTGGGCGACGACCGCGTCGACCTGGGTGACGACGTCGTACTGCTCGGTCGCGACGGGGGAGAGGTCATCAGCGCCGATGAGTGGGCCCGGTGGGCGAACAGTATCTCGTGGGAGGTCCTGGGTCGCATCGGTCCTCGCGTTCCGCGGGTTGTGGTGGACTAAGCGACGTGACGGATTTCGTGGGGCTGTCTACCTGCACGCGTTGCGACCTGTCGCTGACGCGTCAACGCGTCGTGATTGGCTCGGGACCCCTGACCGCTCGACTCATGATCGTGGGTGAAGCCCCCGGGCGAACTGAAGATGAGGGGGGCGCCCCCTTCATTGGCCAGAGTGGTCGACTGTTCTTCAAACTCTTGGAGGAGGAGGTCGGTCTCACGCGAGAGGACTGCTACGTCACCAACGTGGTGAAGTGCCGACCACCGGCCAATCGCACGCCGACTCCCAAAGAGATCGAAACCTGCCGGCCGTGGCTCATCGAGCAACTCGACACGGTGGCGCCACCCTTCATCCTGACCTTGGGCAACACGGCCGGGCGCGCCATCTTTAACTACCCCTCGGGCATCGGCCGCGTGCACGGACACGTTTTTCGCTCGGGCGCCATTCGAGGACTCCCGACGTATCACCCGGCGGCCGCCCTGCGCGGGGGACCGAGCGTGGTGGACGTCATGCGCGAGGATCTGCGAGTTCTGCGCCGTCTCTTGGAGAGCGAGTGAGCTGGCGACGTTTCTGCGTCGACGCGCAAGCGACGCAGCGCGCGGGCGAAGCGTTCGCCCGGGTTCTACGACCGGGGGACATCGTGTTACTCATCGGCCAACTCGGCGCGGGCAAGACCACGTTTGTCCAAGGCGTGGGGCGAGGCCTGGGCGTCGGTGATCGCATCACCAGCCCGACCTTTACCATGGTTCGCCAGCACGAGAGCGCGAATGACCTCGGCATCGCGACGCTGCATCACGCGGATGTCTATCGCATCAGCTCTCTCGATGAGGTCATCGACTTGGCGCTCGGAGAGTTGGTCGAGGAGTCCGCGGTTGCCCTCGTCGAGTGGGGCGATATCGCGACGTCGGTCTTCGGACGGGAGGTCATGACCGTGACCTTTCTTCTCGACGACAATGAGGTTCGTACGCTGGTGGTCGAGGGTCCACTCAGCGACGCTCGTCGTGACGAACTCGACGCCTGGTCAGCGCCGTGAACGTCGTCGCCATCGAAACGGCGACCCCGGCGTGCGCCATGGCGCTACGAACGTCGGAGGGCGTCGAGCGGTCCCTGGTGGTGGCTGACGAACGACATCACACCGAGGCCTTGACCCCCGGACTTCAAGGGCTACTGGCGGGCGCGCACCTGGCGGCCCGGGATATTGATCGGGTGGTTGTAGACCGCGGGCCCGGTCTCTTTACCGGTCTGCGGGTGGGTCTAGCCACCGCGGTGGGGCTGGCCCTCGGGGCGGACGCCGAGTTGGTCGGCGTCACGTCGCTTGAAGTTCTCGCCCACGGGGCCAGAACCGCCGGGGTTCGCGGCGTACTGCTGTGCTGCGTTGACGCCCGTCGCGGTGAGATCTTTGTGCAGAGTTTCGACCTCGATGACGACGTGGTGACGCTCGATGAGCCGTCGGTAGCACTTCCCCTGGCTGTAGTGGCCGCGTGGTCGGCGAAGGCCACGCCCGTCACGTTGACGGGCGACGGAGTCGCTCGGTACGACGCGACCTTTCGAGAGCTGCCCACGGGCCAGATCTTTGAGCAGCTCGTGCCGCCACCACTGGAGGCGCTGCGTCTCGGGTTGACCCGTCCCGCGGACCGCGACGTCACGCCGTTGTATCTGCGCGAGGCTGACGCCGTGGCCAACTTCTCAACGCGTGAGCGACGCCCGTGAGCGAGACATGGTCGATTCGTCCGGCGGAGCGCCGAGACGTCCCCGAACTCCTAGTGATTGAGGTCGCTCAGTTTCCCGAACCGTGGACGCGCTCGATGATGCTTGACGAGATCTCCAACGCGCAGACGCGGCGATACACCGTGGCGGTTGAGGGCAAGAAGATCATCGGCTATTTGGGTGTCATGTTTGTGATGGATGAGTTGCACGTCAACACGCTGGGTACGCTGCCCGGCCATGAGGGACGTGGGGTCGCCACCTCGCTGATCAGTGACGCGTGGATCGTGGCCAAGGAAAAGGGCGTCCATCGGGCCACGCTAGAAGTGGCCGTCTCTAACACGCGGGCCCAGGAGCTCTACTTTCGCTTCGGGTTTGCCCCGGTGGGGATCCGAAAGAACTACTACGAACGAACGCGCGAAGACGCCCTGATCCTCTGGGCCGACCTCGACTAAAGCTGCGAACGGCACCGTACGCTGGTCGCGTGGCATTGGTCCTCGGCATCGAAACGAGTTGTGACGAGACGGCAGCGGCCGTCATCGACGAGAACTTTCACGTTCACTCCTCGGTCGTTGAGTCCTCGATCGAGCAGCATCAAGCCTTCGGTGGGGTCGTGCCGGAGTTGGCCGGCCGGGCTCACGTCACGACCATCGCGACCGTCATACGCCGCGCCCTGCTCGACGCGGGTCTTGATTCCAAGGCCCCGTCACTGAGTGGCGTTGCCGTCACCAGTGGCCCCGGACTGATCGGCTCGCTCCTTGTGGGACTGTCGACCGCCAAGGCGTTGGCTCTGGCCTGGGACGTCCCTTACGTGGGGGTCAATCACCTGGAGGGTCACCTATTCGCACCGCTTCTCGAGGCTCGCGATCTCGAGTGGCCCCTCATGACGCTCTTGGTATCGGGAGGTCACAGTCTTATTGTTTTTCAACGCGGTCCGGGAGAGCACGAAGTATTGGGCGAGACGATTGACGATGCGGCCGGTGAGGCGTACGACAAAGTGGCGAGGTGGCTCGGACTGGGGTACCCCGGCGGCCCCGAGATTGATCGACTGGCCGGCGAGGGCTCGCCCGTCGCCCTAAAGCTGCCGGTATCGATGATCGGCGACGACTACGACCTCTCGTTCTCCGGATTAAAGACCGCCGTCGTACGGGCCACCCAAGCGCATCGCGACGTCGCGCTGGCCGACGTGGCGGCGTCGTTTCAAGCAGCGCTGACCGAGCAACTTTTGCGCAAACTTCGATCGTCACTCGAGCACTACGAAGTCAAAGGCGTCGCCCTGGCCGGAGGCGTCGCCGCGAACTCGTCCCTGCGAGCCGGCGTCGCTCGGTTGGCCTCCGAGTTCGGGCTCGTGGCTCATCTGCCGACCACGGCGATGTGCACCGACAACGCAGCGATGATCGCCGCCGCGGGGATCTACCGGCTGGGACGGGGCGAAGCGAGCGAGTTGGACCTCTCGGCCCGACCGAACTGGCACTTGACGGACGTCTCGTGAGCGAACGCTGGATCCCTCTCGAGATCGACGACGTCGACGCCAACCCCTTTGAACAGTTTCGACTCTGGTTCGCCGAAGCCTTGGGGTTCATGGCAGATCGCGAGGCCGTGGCGCTGGCGACGGCCTCGCCCGAGGGAGCGCCGAGCGTACGGATGGTGTTGATGCGACACCACGACGGGCACTCCTTTGGCTGGTACACCAACTACGACTCGCGTAAGGGGAGCGACCTGGCCGGGAACCCCCGCGCCGCCCTGCTCTGGTACTGCGAGCCGCTCGGCCGGCAGATTCGTATCGAAGGTGACGTCGAGACGATGAGCGAAGCCGAGTCGGACGCCTATTTCGCCACCCGACACCGTGGAAGCCAACTGGGGGCTCACGCCAGTCACCAGAGTCGCCCCCTGGCGAGCCGGGAGGAACTTGAAGAAGAAGTCGCGGCGTTCGGGGCACTTTACGAGGGACGCGACGTTCCTCGGCCGCGTTTTTGGGGTGGTTATTGCCTCACGCCGAATCGGTTTGAGTTCTGGCAGCACCGCGAGAATCGCCTGCACGACCGCATCGTGTACCTGCCCGAGGGCGCGTCGTGGCGCCGCGAACGTCAGTCGCCGTAAATCGCCACGGCCTTGGTCAGGAGGAGACAGCCGATGACCAGGGTATTTGTGACACCCGGCATTGAGGTGGCCCGAAAGGGAGAGCAGGGCCCGCGACGTTGGCACTCAAGGCCGCTGGCTGCTAAATTGGCAGTCGCAAGTATCGAGTGCTAATTGCTCAGGAGGCAAGAAGAATGAAGTTGCACCCACTAGAAGACCGCATCGTCGTCCGTCCCAACAGCGCAGAGGCCACCACGGCTTCTGGCTTGGTGATCCCCGACACCGCCAAAGAGAAGCCCCAGCAGGGTGAAGTGCTCGCCACCGGTCCCGGTCGTCGCGCCGACGCCACCGGCGAGATCATCCCGACGGGCGTCTCCGTTGGCGACACCGTCGTCTACTCGAAGTACGGCGGCACCGAGATCACCGTTGACGGTGAGGACCTGTTGATCCTCTCCGGCCGCGACGTACTCGCCACCGTTACCAAGTAGCCCGTGACGGGCTCGGCCCGTCACTTTATCTAGAGACGAAAGAAGACTCATGTCAAAACTATTGAAGTTCGACGAGGACGCGCGCCGCGGCCTCGAAGCGGGTGTGGACAAGTTGGCCGACGCGGTCAAGGTCACACTCGGACCCAAGGGACGCAACGTCGTGCTGGGCAAGAAATTTGGCGCACCGACCATTACCAATGACGGTGTCTCCATTGCTCGAGAGATCGAGTTGGAAGACCCCTTTGAGAACATGGGTGCCCAACTGGTGAAGGAAGTCGCCACCAAGACCAACGACGTGGCCGGTGACGGTACGACGACGGCCACGGTGTTGGCACAAGCCCTCATAAAGGAAGGCCTCCGTAACGTAGCGGCCGGCGCCAGCCCCTCGGGCCTCAAGCGGGGCATCGAGCAGGCCGTGAAGACGGCCGTCGCGTCGATCGCCGAGCAGAGCCAAGAAGTGATCGGCAAGACCCAGATCGCGCAGGTCGCCACCATCTCCGCGGCCGATGCCGCCATTGGTGACGTCATCGCTGACGCCATCGATAAGGTGGGCAAGGACGGCACGGTCACGGTCGAAGAGTCGAACACCTTTGGTATCGAACTTGAGCTCACCGAGGGCATGCAGTTCGACAAGGGTTACCTCTCGCCCTACTTTGTCACCGACCCCGAGCGTCAAGAGGCAGTGCTGGAAGACGCCTTGATTCTTTTCACCAGCAACAAAATCTCGGCTGTCCACGACCTCGTACCCGTTTTGGAGAAGGTCATGCAGGCCGGTCGACCGCTGTTGATTATCGCCGAGGACGTCGAGGGCGAAGCCCTCGCGACGTTGGTGGTGAACAAGATTCGTGGAACCTTCACCTCGGTGGCCGTCAAGGCGCCGGGCTTTGGCGAACGCCGCAAGGCGATGCTGCAGGACATGGCGATTCTTACCGGCGGCACGGTCATCTCCGACGAGATCGGCCTCAAGCTCGACAGCGCCACGATTGATCTGCTGGGCAAGGCCCGACGCATCGTCGTGACGAAGGACGCCACTACGTTGGTCGACGGCGACGGTTCAAAAGAAGATGTCGCTGGTCGCGTGGCCCAACTCAAGCGCGAGATCGACGACACGGACTCGGACTGGGACCGCGAGAAGCTCCAAGAGCGTCTGGCGAAGTTGGCCGGCGGCGTGGCCGTGGTCAAAGTAGGCGCGGCGACCGAAGTGGAACTCAAAGAGAAGAAACACCGCATTGAGGACGCCCTCAGCGCCACTCGCGCGGCAATCGACGAAGGCATCGTGGCCGGCGGCGGCACCGCTCTCGTTCGCGCACGCGCGTCCGTCGACAAGCTCATTGAGACCTTGAGCGGCGACGAGGCCACGGGTGCGCGCATCGTCGCGAACTCGCTGGAGTCGCCGCTTCGACTCATCGCGCAGAACGCGGGCTACGAGGGTGCCGTCAAGGCACGCGAAGTGGCAGACGCTAAGGGTTCGATCGGACTCAACGCCGCGACCGGTGTATTGGAGGACCTCGTGAAGGCGGGCGTCATTGACCCCGCGAAAGTCACGCGTTCCGCGTTGCAGAACGCTGCTTCTATTGCGGCCCTCCTACTTACCACCGAGGCCATCGTGGCCGACAAGCCAGAACCTCCCAGTGCGCCCATGGGCGACGGCGGCATGGGCGGCATGGGCGGCATGATGTAATTAGTGGTCGTTCAGACCTTGTAGAGCAGCCGGGCCTTGCGCCCGGCTGCTCTGTGTATACGGTGCCCGGGGCGATAGGGGAGGCTCGGGCGCATGTTTGAATGAGAGCGATGATGCGACGCCGACCCGTACTCGTGGTGACGATGTCACTCCTCAGCCTCGGCACCGTGGTCGGAGCCGGGACCCCGGCGCACGCGTCGAGCGATCGTCGTCCCTACTACGACGAGGCCAAGATCCTGTGGGAGAGCGAGGCCGAGGTCGTGTCGGGAGCGCTGCAAAATGTGCCACTCGCGGCGGCGGTAGCCGATCTTCAACGCGGACTCGCCACGGGGAGCAGCACTGGCGGATACGCGAGCGCCATCGCGACGATCCGAAACTTCGAGAGCATTCCGCTGACGTCGGAGACCCCGGCACAGATGAAAAAGGCAGATCGAGACTGGTCGCAACTCAATGTGTTCTTTGACATTGGTCGTGCTCAAGCCGCGGTTCTAATGAATGACAGTCCCAAGGGCGCGTACTACGACATCGCGCAGAAGACCTATAGGGGAGAGCCGCCGCGCGACCGAAGCGGCGTCAACTCTAACCTCCTGAAGTCTGCTGTCACCGACCTAACTGACGAACAGGAGAAACAGCCCACTCGGGCCGTCTTGTACTCGGCCGCGATTTACGACCTGAAGAACCTGGAAGGAGCGAGCACCCAGGACATCGCCTCGAGCGCGTCGAGTCTGACCAATCCCTACGGCCAGGACATTCTCTATCTGAACGTCTTTTTCCGGACGACCCAACTCGCCGCCTCGGGCAACACGGAGATGGCGAAAGCAGGAAATTAAGGCCTCACGAGCGCGACGGCTTACTTCGTGGAGGGGACCCTACAATCTGCTCTATGCCACGGGTCTCCCTCAGACGAACCTCCCTTTGCGCTGTCGCGATCATGGTGTTGGCCGCCTCGGGTATCGCGGACGCCTCGGCCCAGGCATCGTCGCCGCGAGTCTCGGCGGCCAGTGAGTTCAACTCTCCCTCCGGACTTGCTTTTGGCGGAGGGCATCTCTGGGTTACTAACGAAGCGGGAAACTCCGTGACGGAGATCGACCCCTCGAACGGTGACTGGCTTGGTACCTTTGCACGTTCCACTACGTATCGCTTCAATCGGCCGACCGCCATCGTGGGCTCCGGGTCGAACCTCTTCATTGCCAACGCGGGGAACTCGGTCAGCGAGATTCGCGCCGGTAGTGGCGCCGCCGTGCGCACCGTCTCGGGCGCGGCGTTTGGTTTCGCCGACCCCGTCGCCATTGCTGCGGCGGGCGGCACGATTCTGGTTCTCAACGCCGGGCGAGCGAACGGGTGGGGTTCGATCACCGAGTTCAGCGCCAATACCGGCAAGTTGCGGCGAGTCGTAATGGGGTCGTCGTTCGCTTTTAACAAGCCTGCCGCGTTGACCGTGGCGGGCCCGGACGTTTTTGTGGCCGATGAGGGCGACAACTCGGTGACCGAAGTCGATATTGCGACGGGTCGGTTGGTTCGCCTGGTGCAGCTGCAGGGCCTTGACGCGCCCGACGGTATTGGTGTCGAAGACGGTCAGGTATGGGTCGCCGACAGCGCCAGCAACTCCGCGACCGACATCAGCGAATCGTCCGGCCAGGTGATTATGACGGTCGGGGACTCTGACGGGCAGTACGGATTCGGAGACCCGGCCACGGTGATCGGCGCCGGGGGATCCGTGTACATCGCCACTCCCTACGGATCGAGTCCCATGGTGACCAACGTGACCGCTACGACGGGGGCCGCGAACTGGTTCATGTGCAATACCAACGGCCCTTACTACTTCTCGCTGCTTTCGGCCTTCGCCGTCTCGGGTGACAACCTCTGGGTGGCCAGTCGATCGGGTGCCAACGATCCCAGTAATCCCGCCGCGGCAACGGGTTCTCTCACCGAACTAAACACGAGCACCGGTGCGCTGATAGCAACGTTCCCGACCCCGCCGGCCTCGTCAACGACCACCACGACCACCACGACCGCAGCATCGTAGAACTGGGGTCTACTCCCCCGTCTCGCCGTCGATTGACTCTCGCAGGAGATCGGCGTGTCCGTTATGGCGCGCGTACTCTTCGATCATGTGCGTGATGATCCAGCGCATGCTGGGCGAGCGCCCGTCGGGCCACTTCCGATGGGCGAGTTGGCCGAGATCGCCTTGGTCTAACGCTTCACTCACCATGACTCTGGACTTCTCCACGCTCTGACTCCAGAGGAGCCGAAGCTCTTCGGGCGTGTTCTCCTTCGCCGAGTGCCAGTCCCAGTCGGGATCCGCGTCCCAGTTGGCGCTGACCCAGGGGGAGCCTGACTCGTGTCCGCGCAGCCACTGCGAGAACCAGTAGTCCTCCACGAGAGCGAGGTGCTTCATCATGCCACCCAGCGTCATGGAGGAAGAGGCCACGGTGGCACCGAAGGCGTCAGCGCCGAGTCCGGCACACTTCCACTGAAACGTGGCTCTCTGGTAATCGAGAAACCCCAGCAACGTCGCGGTCTCGTCGGCCGTGAGCGGCGGCTCCGGCCGACCGTGTTCGTCAAGGTCGGTCATGGGCGAGAGTTTATGCAAGAGCCGATGCTGACGTTGGTGCGCGCGGAGACGTCGCTACAAGGCAGACTCCGTCGTGGTCGCCACTCCTTCCATCCACCTCGATGCGATCGCAGGGAGAAATCGAATCGGGAGGAGAGCACGTGCGCATCGTCGGTGCCGAGAAAGACTCGCTTCACAGCGACCGCCTCGAGGAGGCCCAGCGGTCCCCGGGACTCTCAGTTGCCTCACTATTGGATCTGCAGTAGGTTCCGCGGAGGCGCGACGGCATGTACGTTCACTCGATCGGCATCTCGGTGCGTCATTAAGGGAGAGAACATGCCGCAGTTCATGGATTTCCACGATGACCTGAAGTTGCCCGACGAGGCCGTGGCGCAGATCACGCAGGAGGCAAAGGACCACAAGTTCGACGAGTTTGGCGTTCGCCAAGTGGAGCTGTTCCATAACGAGGACGGCAAGGTGTACTGCCTTCTTGAGGCTCCGAACGCCGAAGCCGTACGCCAACACCACGCGGCGCTGGGCGTACCGTGTGGCGAGGTTCACCAGGTCTCGGGAATTCTCTAAGCGAGTTCGCTGCTAGGTGTCTCGCACGACGAGGAGAGCAGTCGACACGGGACGCTGTTCCTTCGACGGAGGATATACCAGTCGGCCGTTGGCGTAGAGGCTGGTGGAGCCTCCTCCGTCGAGATCGAGCGCGGTCACCACGTTCTGAGACAACAACAGGGTGACCATCTGATACATGGTGGCGCCCGACTTGGTATCGATCCCGGCGATACTCATGATCACTGTCTCTCCGGTTGCGGTCCAACCGATGATCGTGCGAGAGCAAGGAGTGGCCATATATGTGTCGTTGCGATTGATCGGGCCCACGACGCCGTTGTTAAGAAGGATCGGGTGACCACCGATATTGTTGCAGCCGGCCGTGGACTCGGTAGTCATGGAGATCGAGTCGCCGATCTTCAAACCGGCGAGTTCCGATCCGGCGGGCGCGGAGATGTCCACGTGGTTGGGCGGCACCCTCACCGGTTGAGGTGACTCGGCGGTAAGTGTGAGTTCCGTCGTCGTGTTAATGGCCGTCGGACTCGTGGAGCCCCCGGCCTTTACAAACTCGTAGTTGAGCCGGCCCGCAGCGGAAGGTGTTTTGAGCGCGTACTGAGCCGTGAAGAGCAAGGTTCCCGCGAGCGGAACGTTGACGTTGAGATAGGACATGGGGAGCTCTTGATTAATGGCGGTGATGGAAACGGTGGTCCCGTTGACGTCGAGGGTGCTGTTCCAGTTGAAGGTAGTTGAGACTGCTCCCGAGTTGAGGTTTACCTGTTCGTGCGCTACCTCAGGAGTGTGAAGGAGCACGCAGTTCTGGATAATGCCGCCCACCTCGTCTCCAACATCCAACTGGCCAGCATCCGTGACGTCAAAGAAGTCACCGTTGACGGCGGCCACGCATCCGGGCGTGGATTGGCACATGGAACTCGTCTTTTCTTCGCCACCATCGATCGCGTGCTTAGCGAGTCCGATCTTTAACTGAAACTGCGAACTATCGAACGTAAGGACACGGATCGGCGTATAGACGCCGAACGGAGCGCCGTTGACGGTGTACATGTCCAGCCCGTCGGCGTCCGTCCGAGCAGACCGAGGCGCGCCCGGCCCCAGGTGAGCCGATAGGGGCGCGCCGGACGCGTTGACGGCGCACGGAGCTAACGCCGCACCCGCGACGATCAACCCGCTGATGACGAGAACTCGTGACTCTCTAAGAACGCGCATGTCTCAACGTCACTCGCCGGGGGACGGTAACTTCACGTCGTAAGGATAGGACCGTGCCGAGGAACGCTTTCGGTCAGGTCAGGACAACTGGCGCCGATGAATCGTCGGCGTTGATCGCCCCACTTTTTCGGGTCGGGGTCGGTGCTGGCCTAGGTGGTCTTCAACTTGAAATCATCATTCCGTTGAAAGTAAAGAAAAGACTCCTGGCAGACGCTTCGTAGGGTGGGCGCTACGGTGCAGGAGACCACGGCACTGCCGTTGGTTCCCAGGTGACCACTCTTGAGTTTGAGGGTTCCCGCCCAATAGACGAAGCCGAGTGCTCGATAGCGACCGCCCGAGGGCGTGGCCGAACCGTGGACGCCAGGGGGGTCGCTGAACGTGGCCAGCGACGATGCACTGCTGGTGAGCGACTGTCCCCGCGGCTGGCGACAGGTTGACTTCGCGTTGGGATAACCCAAGGAGGAGTACATCGCCTTGGCGCGAGCGAAGAAAGGACAGGCCTGGCCGAGAATGCAGTCCACGCAGGCGGGACTCCAGTCGGCGTCGATGGCTTGAAGATCTTGTTTGTTGTCAAGGTAGACGCCCGTATAGCTGATCGACTCACCCTTCGGGAATATAACGACGCCCCCATTTCCGTCCGCCCCGTAGGCCGCGGAGCAGCGCCAGTCCCTTGGCCCAAGGACCGACTCCAAGTGAGCCTTGTCGGTATAGACGGCCACCGACGACGCCAGTGCGCGAGACAGGGGAACGTTGATCGTCTTCGGTATCGGCGCCACATCGGTGGGAGGCGACGCGCCGAACTCGGTGGGGCAGATGATGACGGGAACTTTGGCCGCGGTGGAAGCACCGACCGTTCCGCCGCTCGCGCAGAGGCCTAGTCCTGCCAGGATGAGCGACGCAAGGATCACGCGATGACGAACTGCTCGGCCACCGAGATGAGCCGGGACCTTCACGCGCTGTAGATTCCGTACCGCACTCGTCACTACGCCTCCCACGACGCCGCGATCATACGTCCCTTGTGTTTCCTCCTGGGACCACTCGGCCCGTTCGACCGATACCCGTGGCGGAGATTCTCGTCTCTATTCGCTACGGATCGCGGTCCCGTGAGCCGTCACTAGCCCGCGCGCATGACCGCCAGGATCTGCGCCACGGGCGTGGTGAAGTGAATGAAGTTGTCGGGCATGGCGGGGGAGTGGCGCGAGATATCGAAGCTGTCGGTGAAGCCCCCGGGCATTGTTCCGGCGCCGTAGGGCTGGAAGTTGTCCGACGTAATCACGATGTAGTTCGGTGTGACCGCATCGACGAAGGCGATGTGGTTACTGTTCCACTGGGCCACCGAGCCCACAGCGGGTGTTTGGTTGACGACGGCGCCGTTGCTCGCGGCCGTGCTCGCCCAGGCGAAGGCGTTGGCGCTCCAGGAGAGGGTGATACCGCTTTCTTGTAGTAAATAGGCCACGTAGAGCGTGCAGTTGTGCGGACCGTAGGCGTTGTGGCTCGGATAGGAGCCGCCGTAGTCATTCCAGGCCCAGCCGCTCGGATGAGTGAGCCAAGCCGCATACCCGCCGACCGTGCAGTTGTAACCCGGGGAGATCGAGGCACACGTCGGCGACTGCGAGACGCCCGCTATGCCGGTCCAGGGCAGTTCGTGGAATGATTCGCTCACGTTGGCCTGGGCGACGCCCGACATTGATAACTGCGTTCCGGCGACGAGGGTCAGGGTGAACGCGAGGAGCGCCAAGATCCTTACTGGCGCGTAACTCCACGTGAAGTGCCCTATCCGATGCCCCCCCATTGGGTACCAACGCTTACATCTGGCGCTAGGGGCACGCAAATTGACGGCATTTTCCCTTAAAACACTGGTGATTACACCGGTGTATTTTCCCGGTCAAGCCCTCTCGTGAAGGGCCGCCCACGGGGACGACAATTAGGACCCGCTGGGTCGGAGATCGGCCTAACCCGGCCAGTGGTTCGTCAAAGTTCTGCTTACTTGTCGAGCTCGGCCAATACTTCACCGATGATCTTGGTCATCTTGTGGGCCGGTAGTGGCTCGCCCCCTTCGGCTTCCGCTACCTCTTCGGAGAAAGCTTCGACCGAGTGCGTCCCCCCGATCAGTACGTGTCGCAGCGCCTCGCCACTCGCTGCGGAGTCGTTTACATCCTTTAGAGCTTCTGCGACGTCGTGGTCGGGCGACTCGGCGAGAGCGTGCACCACGATCATGGCTTCCTCTCGTCCGTTGGCCGTTGAGACGGCGGGCGCGCGATCGGGGTTTTGTTGAAGGTCCCACTCGGCCAGCGCTTCGTTGTAACCACCTTCGCCGGGGTGCAACACTCGGGTGGTGGCTGCGACCGCGGCCTCTGCGCCCTCGGCCGTCGGTGCGTCGTCGTCGTGATGTCGACCTTCCGGTATGGGTACCACCAAACTTCCATCTGGATTGCGGATGATTTCCATGGCGTTACTCCTTTTTAGACACCGCTTCGTGTCCGTTCACTCCAACCTAAAGGTTCACTCGGGTGACCCGTCAGGGCCTTTGGTCGTACTGGCTTCAGTAGGGTTGATCGGTGGGGGTAAAGGCGACTGCCGTGTTGTACGTGCTCGTCATGGTGGGCGTGGTCGTGGGCGTGGACGTTCTGTTCTTCCGGCACCACTTCTTGGAACGCCTCTTGGTCAACGTGGGAGTCGTCTCAGTATTCGTTGCGTTCTATTGGGCATTCCTGAAACGTCAATGACGCGATGCCGAACCCTCGGGTGAGCGGGTAAAACTCCTTGGCGGTGTCGACATGTTGCTGCACGCGAACGATCATTCCGTCGTCGAAGGTACGCACGCGCACCGTCTTTACCACGACCGGCTCGCCGGAGGGCTGGAGCCACGAGCGACCTACCCACGCGTCTGGCCAGGTCGGAGTGGATCTCAAGTTTCTTTTACTCGGTAGCCTCGACGGCCACGTGCGGCACCACTCGATTAAGCCAACGGGGCATCCACCAGTTGGCCTTGCCGATGTAGTGCATCAGCGAAGGTACGAGCACCGTACGAATGACGAACGCGTCGATGAGAACCGCCCCACCGAGCCCAATGCCGAACTCAGCGATAATCCGTTCTCCCCCGATAGCAAAGGAGAGAAAGACGCAGATCATCACCAGTGCCGCGGCGCTGATCACGCGTCCGGTATTGGCCTGGCCACGAACGATCGCTTCTTCGTTGTTATTGGTATTGAGCCACTCTTCGTGCATTCGAGAGACCAAGAACACTTGGTAGTCCATCGAGAGTCCGAAGAGGATGGCGATCATAATGATCGGTAAGAAGGATTCGACGGGTCCCGTGCCGGCCCCGAGCAGTGACGTGCCCCAGCCCCACTGAAAGACGGCAACCACGAGACCGAAGGAAGCGCCTACGGCCAGAAGGTTCATGACGGCCGCCACGATCGGCACCAGAACGCTGCGAAAGGCGACCATGAGCAACAGACATCCGAGCAGCACAATGACGCCCACGAAGAGCGGCAGTTTGCTGGTCAAAACACTGCGGCGAAGTCGACAAAGATCGCCGTAATGCCGCCAACATATATGGCGGTGTGGGACGTGGCGGTGGCGGCGGGAATATACCGGTCACGAATCGTCGCGATGAGTGAGGCGGTGGCGGCGTTTGCGGACTGGTCTTCGGGATCACGTTGATGATGCCCACCGTGCCCGCGGGATTGGTGACGAGGGGCTGCACGGCGGCGATGTCGGGCTTGCCCTTGAGCGATGAGTCGAGAGAGTCCATGGCCGTCTTGTCATTCGGGTTGTGAATGGCGCCCACGATGGTGAGTGGACCATTGAACCCTGGGCCAAAGCCTTGGGCCAGGAGGTCGTACGCCTGGCGCGTCGTGGATCTCGCCGGGTCGGAGCCCTGGTCGGAGCTGCCGAGCTGGAGAGAGAAGAAGGGCACGATGATGAAGGCGATGATGACGACCAACGCCGCCAAGGTGAGAGCGCGAGGGTGGCGCGAGACAAAGTTCGCCCAGCGCTGCCACGGACCGCTCACGACGACGGGGCCTGGCCCGTCCTTCTCCAAGGCCCGACGCTCCCGCCGGCTCAGGACGTGTTGCCTTTGAAAGGCGAGAAGCGCGGGCAGGAGCGAAATAGAAGCCAGCATGGTGATGAGCACCGCCAACGACGCAGTCATGGCTACCCCGTTCAAGAACGACAGTCCCAAGATCAGCATGCCGAGCAGAGCGATGCAGACGGTCGAGCCGGCGAAGAGTACCGCTCGTCCTGACGTATTGAGCGACGATGATGACGGCCTCTTCGACCGTGGCGCCACGTTTTAGCTCCTGGCGCGATCGCGTGACGATGAAGAGCGCGTAGTCGATGCCCACGCCGAGGCCGATCAGAGATCCGAGAATGGGCGCGAACTTGGCGATCGCCAGGACGTGGCTCAACAAGATGCCGCTCGCGAGGGCGATGCCGAGGGCGAAGAGCGCCACGCCGAGGGGCAAGAGCATGGCGAAGAACGAACCGAAGGCCAAGCACGAGGACGATGGCGGTCGCGATGATGCCCACGAACCTTCGTAGGGACTTCCCGTCTGTGAAGTCGAGGTTACCGATCGCGTTGCCACCGAATTCACGCTGAGTGACTACGAGCGAAGTGTGGTGGTGGCGTTCTCGACGGCTTGAACGTGCGCGTTGGAAAGATCGTTGGCGGTCTGGGAGAAGTGGACGACCGCGTAGGCGATGTGTGCCGTCTTTAGAGACCTGCGCCGAACCGAGGCAGGTGCCGCCGGGCAGCGACTCGCTGGCGTCGCGAACTGCCGGTACAGAAGGGCGACGTGACGCCGCCCACCTCGGGGAGTTTCGCTACCTTTGTCAGCGCGGCTGGATGGAGGCCTCGTGCGACTCGACCGAGCCACCGGAGAGTGAAAGACGATCTGGTCGACGTCGCCGGACTGGCCCTAAATCCCTTTAGCGAGCAGCGACTCGGCGTGAGTCGAGTTCGTACCGGGAAGCTGAACGCGTTGGAGTAGGCCGAACCTTCGGCGTGGGAGATCGCCATTGATGAGGATGAAGAGGACGATCCAGCGCCTGAGGACGTACCAGCGATGACGAACAGAAAAACGGGCGAGGGATTTCAAGGGCTGCTCCAGGGGGAGATCGGAGAGCGTTGCGTTACCGTGAGTACGTCAAACGAAGCACCAGTCTAGAGGGATGTCGATGACGCCACCCAGGCGAGCGGCCCCCACGTTTCGACGGTCATCGCTTCCCGCAGATCATTCCCGAACCCGACTGGATCAAAGTGGGTCGACTCGCCCCGTGGTCGGCGACTGCCATCACCGCACGGCGCGTCTGACACTTGACCTCGTGCGGGCTCGACTTCGCGGCGCCAATCGGCTACTCGTTGACAGCAATCCGCCCTGATCAGCCCGAAGAGCTCAGCTGTCGTCGCCGACGATACGCCCGTGCCGATCACGCTATCGTTCGGCCGTGCTGGTGGCCCTGTTTCGAAGAGTCGGGGCGAGAGTCACGTTGGTGCTCACGCGACGCGCGATGAGCTGCGCTCTCATCGAGGCGAGATCGCCTTTCCCGGAGGGCGGTGCGACGTAGAGGAGACGCCCACCGAGACGGCTCTGCGCGAAGCACAGGAGGAAGTCGGCCTCGATCCCTCGTCAGTGACGCCCCTAGCCTGGTTGAGCCCGATCGCGACCTTCGCGTCGAGCTCGGCTCGATCTTGCCCATCGTCGGCACCTCTTGATCGTCGTCCCGACATTCGTCCATCGAACGGTCCGAGGTCGATCGTGCTTTCACGGTCTCGCTGACGACCTGGTCGCCGAGGGCGCGTTCCTCGAAGAGCGGTGGCGTCGCCCCTGAGCGCGCCCCGGCGCGGACGACGACGGCTACTTTCCGCTCTACTTTTTTAAGGTTCCTGGCGAGCTGATCTGGGGGGCGACGGCACGCGTCGCTGACCGAACTGCTCTGCCCTCGTCACCGGCGCCGCGTGGCCGCTCCATCACGGACTTAATGCGCAGACCTCCTAGTAGATTGGAAGAAACACGCCACTTTCATTTTGTGGTGGTATTCAATCGGAGGACTTCATGGCGGAAGTTGAGATCGGCATCTCGAAATCGGCTCGTCAGGCCTATGGCTTTGACGACATCGCGATCGTGCCCTCGCGGCGCACCCGCGACCCCGAGGACGTCGATATCACCTGGCAGATTGATGCCTACAAGTTCGAATTACCCGTGCTGGGCTCCGCCATGGACGGCGCCATGTCGCCACTCACCGCTATTGAGTTAGGTCGACTGGGCGGGTCTCGGCGTCTCGAACCTTGAAGGTCTGTGGACTCGGTACGAAGACCCGATGCCCCTCTTTGAAGAGATTCGCGAACTCGACGACGACAAAGCCACCGCCCGCATGCAGCAGATGTACTTAGAGCCCATCAAGTTAGAACTCGTCGCCGAGCGCATCAAGCAGATGAAAGACGCGGGCATGACCACGTCGGCCTCGGTGACTCCCGCCCGTACCGCGTGGATGTCCAAGACCATCATCGACTCCGGACTCGACATCCTCGTGATTCAAGGGACCGTCGTCTCGGCCGAGCACGTCTCGAAGACCGCAGAGCCGCTCAACCTGAAGAAGTTCATTCGCGAATTCGAAGTGCCGGTCATCGTCGGTGGATGCGCCAGCTATCAGGCCGCCCTGCACTTCATGCGCACCGGTGCTGCGGGAGTCCTGGTCGGCGTGGGACCTGGCAACGCCTGCACCTCGCGCGCCGTGCTCGGAATCGGTGTACCGCAGGCGACGGCGATCGCCGACGTGGCCGGTGCGCGCATGCGCCACCTCGACGAGACGGGCGTGTACGTGCACGTCATCGCGGACGGCGGCATGAGTAAGGGCGGCGATATCGCCAAGGCCGTCGCCTGTGGCGCCGACGCGGTCATGATCGGCTCGCCGCTCACCAGCGCGGTCGAAGGCGCCCGCGCGGGGCTTTCACTGGGGCATGGCCACCTTTCACCCGACGCTGCCGCGCGGCACGCGCGTTCGCACCCAGGTGCGCGGCACCTTGAAAGAGATCCTGCTCGGACCGGCGCACGAGAACGACGGACGACTCAACCTCTTTGGCGCGCTGCGCACGTCGATGGCGACGTGCGGGTACGAGACGCTCAAAGAGTTCCAGAAGGCGGAGATCATGTTGGCTCCTTCCTTGCAGACCGAAGGAAAGCAGATGCAACGCTCCCAGGGCGTGGGCATGGGACATTGAACGACACCGTTCTCGTTGTTGACTTTGGGGCGCAGTACGCCCAACTAATTGCCCGTCGGGTGCAGTGAGGCGCACGTCTTTTCCGAGATCGTTCCGCACACCATCTAGCGCCGACGAAGTTCGAGCGAAGCGCGCGCCGCGCGCCATCATTCTCTCGGGCGGTCCCAAATCCGTGTACGAGGTACCGGCGCCCTCCATGGACCCCGCGATCTACGACCTTGGCATGCCGATCCTGGGCATCTGTTACGGCGCCCAACTCATGGCCCAGCAGTTGGGCGGCGTGCGTCGCCAACACCGGCGTCGGTGAGTACGGTCGCACGACCTTGACCGCGACACGGCCCCACGGTTCTTGATGACGGATTGGCCCAGCACGACGACGGCCTGGATGAGCCACGGTGACGCCATCGCCGTCGCCCCCGACGGTTTCGTGGTGACGGCGTCCTCACCGGAGGCACCGGTAGCGGTGATGGAGGACGTCCCGCGTCGCTTGCACGCGGTGCAGTTTCATCCCGAAGTCGCGCACACCGAACGCGGACAAGAGTTACTGCGCAAACTTTCTCGCACCACGTAGCGGTGATTCCTCTTACCTGGACGAACTCCTCGATCATCGAAGATCAAGTGGCGATTATTCGCGAACAGGTCGGCATCCGAGCGAGTTCTCTGCGCGCTCTCGGGGGGCGTCGACTCGGCCGTTGCCGCGGCCCTCGTTACCAAAGCGGTGGGGACGCAACTGACCTGCGTCTTCGTCGACACCGGGTCTGATGCGAAAGAACGAGGGCGAACAGATCGAAGAGACCTTCACCCGACAGTTCGGCGTGGAGTCTAATTCACGTGAAGGCGCAGGATCGATTCTTTGACGCGCTTGGCCGGGGTGACCGATCCCGAGGCGAAACGCAAGATCATCGGCGAGCTCTTCATCCGCGAGTTTGAGGCCGTCGCGCGCGACCTGGCCGAAGACGGCGAGGGCCCTCGTTTCTTGGTCCAGGGAACGCTCTATCCCGACGTCATCGAGTCCGGATCGGGACACGCCGCCAATATCAAGAGCCACCACAACGTGGGCGGACTGCCGGAGGATCTGTCCTTCGAACTGGTCGAGCCGCTGCGCACGCTTGTTTAAGGACGAGGTGCGCCACGTGGGCGAGGAGTTGGGGCTGCCCCCCGAGATCGTCTGGCGCCAACCCTTCCCGGGCCCGGGACTGGGCGTGCGCATCATCGGCGAAGTGACGCGCGAGCGGGCCGAGATCCTTCGCAACGCCGACTACGTGGTGGTCGACGAGATCAGAAAGGCCGGGCTCTACCGCGAGCTGTGGCAGAGTTTTGCGGTGTTACCGGCCGTGCGTACTGTGGGCGTCATGGGAGATGGACGAACGTACGCGTACCCCATCGTTATTCGGGCCGTGACGAGTGATGACGCCATGACCGCCGACTGGGCTCGACTGCCCTACGAGGTGATCGAAAGCATCGCCAATCGGCTGATTCGCGAGGTCGATGGCGTCAATCGCGTCGCCCTCGACGTGACGAGTAAGCCACCGGGCACCATTGAGTGGGAGTGAGCGCGCGGCTCATTTTCTGATGAGTCGCTCTGGGGACAACGGCTCGGTGATCGTCGTCTCGGCTCGACCCGGACTCCCTTCTCGAAGGGCTGACCCTCCCGCAACGTAGAGGCGGTCACCCAGCGCGGGGGACCACTCCTGGTGATCGCGGGCGCCGGTTCGGGCAAAACGCGAGTGCTCACACGGCGCGTGGCCCACCTGATCGCCACGGGCGACGCCCGACCGTACGAGATCATGGCCATCACCTTCACCAACAAGGCGGCCGACGAGATGCGCCGTCGTGTGGTGGATCTGGTCGGCTCGGCCGCCGACCAGATGTGGGTCTCGACCTTTCACTCGGCCTGCCTTCGCATGTTGCGCGCCCACGCTGACGTGCTGGGGTACCAACGCGGTTTCACCATCTACGACGCCGGCGACGCCGAGACGGCCGTCGAGCGCATCATGAAAGAGCTCAACCTCGATACGAAGCGACTGAGCCCCGCGCAGTGTCTCGGCGGCGATTTCGTCCGCCAAGAACGAGATGCTCTCGCCGGTGGCGTACTTCGACACGTACGGGGACGATCCCCAGCGCCGTCGCATCGCCGAGATCTACCAGCTCTACGCGGAGCGCCTCAAAGTAGCCAACGCCATGGACTTTGACGACCTGCTGGTCAACGCCGTCGCCATGATGCGGGCCGATGACTTCGTCCTTCGCTCGTACCAGCAGCGCTTTCGCTACTTGTTGGTCGATGAGTTTCAAGACACCAACGGGGTGCAGAACGAGTTGGTCATGATGTTGGCCGCTGAGCACCGTAACCTCTGCGTGGTTGGCGACTCCGACCAGTCCATCTACCGCTTTCGCGCGGCCGACGTGCGCAACATCCTGCAGTTCGAGATGCGCTTTCCCGACGCGCGGGTCATTCTTCTCGAGCAGAACTTTCGTTCAACGCAAACGATCCTTGACGCGGCCAACGCCGTCATCTCGAAGAACGCCAATCGCCACCCGAAGAACCTCTTCACCGAGGGCGCCCAAGGCGAGAAGATCCGCCTTTATCGAGCGGGCGACGAGTACGACGAAGGCCGCTGGGTGGCGAGTGAAGTTCGCCGACTCCGATCCGAGCACGGTATCGGTTGGAACGACATCGCTGTCTTCTATCGAACCAACGCCCAGAGTCGCGTTCTCGAAGAAGAGATGCTGCGCGCCAACGTGCCCTACCGCGTCGTCTCGGGGATGCGCTTTTACGACCGCAAAGAGATCAAGAGTGCACTGGCCTACGCGCGGTTGCTCGTCAACCCGCGTGACGAGGCCTCGGCGAGACGGGTCATTAACGACCCCAAGCGTGGCGTCGGCGAAGCGGCGCAGGCCAAACTTGGAGCCTACGGGGCCGAGCACGGCCTCTCCTTCGCCGAAGCGGCGCACTACGGCGCGGCGGCCGGTCTCACCGGGCGAGCCCTCGCGGGGGCGGCGAAGTTCTCGTTCATGTTGGATGAACTTCGTGCGCTTTCGAACGACCTCAGTCCGCGCGAGATCATCGACGCCATCGTGCGTGAGTCAGGCATGGGGGACGCGCTGCGCGCCGAAGACACCGACGAGGCGTACTCGAGGTTGGAGAACCTCGGAGAATTGGCCTCAGCCGCCGCACAGTACGACACCTTGATGGACTTCGTGGAGCGCATGGCACTGGTGGCCGACTCCGATCAACTGGGCAGCGGTGAGGGGGCCATCTCGCTGATGACGCTGCACGTGGCCAAGGGCTTGGAGTACCCCGCCGTGATCGTGACTGGACTGGAGGAGACCGTCTTTCCACATCGACGGGCCCTCTCCGACGACGACGAACTCGAAGAGGAGCGCCGACTCTTCTACGTGGGGGTGACGCGGGCCATGCGTTATCTCGCGCCTCACTCACGCGTGGAGTCGGACGCTGTGGGGCCAACGCGTGGAAGCCATCGCCAGCCGTTTCCTACAAGAAGTGCCCGAGCGAACTCGTTCTCGATCTCACCTCCACCTTGCCCACCCGGCGCTCGAGCTTCTCGTTAGACGACGACGGCTTCCTCGGCAGAGCGACGGACTTCACGTCCGGTCGCGCGTTCGGGACGGGTGCGGCACCGCCGGTGCGCTCCACCGGTGCCGAGAAGCTCGGTCTTCTCGTGGGAGACCGCGTGGTGCACGACCGCTTCGGCCCCGGGGTGGTGGTGCGCACGGAAGGGGAGGGCGCGCACGCGCGGGCCGCGGTGAACTTCGATGAGCACGGCGTGAAGCAACTCGTACTCGCGATGACGCCCCTGCACCGCGCCTAGAGAGCGGCGAGCCACGCGACGATCGTCCCCTTGGCCGACGGACTGAGCGGCGGGAAGGGGGCGTGCCCCTCAAGGCGGAGTGATAGGTCGGTTTCACTGGTTGAAGGCAGCCCGTGCTGCCGCTCTTGCGTGGGGCTGATACTTCGCAGTGCTGTCAGCGTCCTTCTACGGGAACGTGATGCCCTCGCTTAGCGCTCGGCCACCCGTCGCCACAGCGGCGTGGGCAAGAGGCGGGTGAGAACCGAGACGTAGCGAAGGACGGGCGGGCTCCAAATCACCAACTCCTCGCGGGCCAGCCCTCGCAGGACGTTGTCGGCCACTTCGTTGGGTCCCGTGGTGAAAGGCGGCTGAGGCATGCCCACCGTCATCTTGGTACGCACGACGGCCGGGCGAAGGAGTTGGAGCCGTACCCCGGTGCCCTCTAGGGACTGGGCCAGGCCCACGCAGATCCGATCCAGGCCGGCTTTGGCGCCCGAGTACAGGTAGTTGACCCGCCGTACCCGGAGTGCGGCCACGGAGCTCATGACGAGGATTCGACCGCTGCCTTGGTCGACCAGGCGACGGCGGATCTCGGCCAGCGCGGCGACCGGCCAGGTGACGTTCACGCTCACCATCAAAGCGGCGCCCGCCGCATCATTTTCGTCACTCGGCTGGTGACCGAGAGTGCCCACCGCCATGACGACGAGGTCTACGCGATCGCCCACTTTGTCGAAGGCCTCACTCACCACCTGGGCGGCAGCCGCGGGGTCCGAAGCGTCGAAGAGGACGGTGTCGGTCTTGGTCGCGCCGTACTCTTCGGCCTCGGTGACGGCGTCGTCGAGGAGTTGTTGATCTCGTCCGGCCAGAATGACCGTGTGCGTACGCACCAGACAGAGTTTCTTGGTGACGGCTCGCGCGATGTCGGAACTTCCTCCAAAAACCACCACGGTCTGGGGCTGTCCGATGTCGTTTTCCACCTACATTTTCTACTAGGTGGTAGGGCGATCGAACGCCGCGCGGCAAATAAGTGCTCTTCGTCGGACCTCTATGCTGAAGTACTGATGGAGCGCACGTACCGAGTCGTTGTCGCCAAACCCGGGCTCGATGGACACGACAGGGGGGCCAAGGTGATCGCCCGCACCCTTCGCGACGCCGGGTTTGAGGTGGTCTACACCGGCCTCCACCAGACCCCCGAGCAGATCGTCCAAGCCGTCATTCAAGAGGACGCCGACGCGTCTGGGTCTGTCGTTGCTTTCGGGGGCACACCTCGTTTTGGTGCCGCGCATCGTTGATCTTCTGAAGAGCTACGGGCGCGAGGACGTGTTGCTCATGGTGGGCGGCATCATTCCCGAAGACGACATCCCCGCGCTCGAAGAGGGCGGCGTGGCCCGCGTCTTCACTCCGGGCGCGTCGCTCGACGAGATAGGCACGTGGCTCGAAGCCACCCTGGACGCGCGCAACTCGTTATCCAGCTAGCACCACCGCAGTTTTGACCCCCAACCAGAAAGAAGAAGTGAATGGACCTCTTTGAGTACCAGGGCAAGCAGTACTTCGCGCGCTACGGCATTGCCGTGTCGCCGGGGGACGTAGCCGACACCGTGGACCAAGCGCTCGCCGTAGCCGAGCGGATCGGCTACCCGGTGGTTATTAAGGCTCAAGTGAAAGTCGGGGGACGTGGAAAGGCGGGGGGCGTCAAGCTCGCCAACAACGCGGACGAGGTGCGAGAGCACGCGGGCAACATTTTGGGGCTCGACATCAAAGGTCATATCGTCAAGCGGCTCTGGGTTGAGCGTTCGAGTGACATCGAAAAGGAGTACTACGCCTCGTTCACTTTGGATCGACCAAATAAGACGCACCTCGGCATGTTGAGCGCCCAAGGGGGCGTGGAGATCGAGGTCGTGGCCGAGGAGAATCCGGACGCCATCTCGTTTCTCTCCATCGACCCGACTCGGGGTCTCGACCTCGAAACCGCCCGACGCTGGGTCGCCGAGGCGGAACTGGATGATGTCGCGCGCGAACAGGCGGCCGAGCTGCTCGTGAAGTTGTACGACTGCTACACGCAAGGTGACTGCGACCTCGCGGAGATCAACCCGTTGATCCTGACTCCCAATCACACGGTGCACGCCCTCGACGCCAAGGTCACCCTCGACGAGAACGCGTCGTATCGCCACCCCGAGTGGGACGAGTTTCGCGCCGACGAGTTCGAAGACCCCCGAGAGAAGATGGCGAAAGAGAGGGGCCTGAACTACATCGGCCTGGATGGCACCGTGGGTATCATCGCCAACGGCGCCGGTTTGGCCATGTCGACGCTCGACGTCGTCAATCAGGTGGGCGGCACGGCGGCGAACTTCCTCGACATCGGTGGCGGAGCGAACGCCGACGTGATGGCCGCGGCCCTAGAGGTTATTAACGCCGATCCCAAGGTGAAGTCGATCTTCGTCAACATCTTCGGCGGCATCACTCGCGTCGACGAGGTGGCTAACGGAGTGCTCGAGGCCCTGGGGCGCGTGACGATCACCTCACCCATCGTGCTGCGTCTCGACGGCACCAACGCCGTCGAGGGTCGAGCCATTTTGGCCCCGCACTTAAGCGATCACTTGATTACTGAACCCACTATGTTGGACGCCGCTCGACGCGCCGTCGCGCTGGCGAACTGAGGACACCATGAGCATCTTTGTAGACGAAAACACCAAGGTCATCGTGCAAGGGTTGACCGGTGGTCAAGGACGATTCCACGGCCTGCGCAACCGCGACTACGGCACCAAAGTTGTCGGCGGCGTGACGCCCGGTAAGGGTGGCACCGACGTGGACGGCGTTCCGGTCTTTGACTCGGTGCGCGAAGCGGTCGAGGCTACCGGTGCGACCGCGTCCTTCGTGGTTGTGCCACCTAAGTTCGCGTCCGCCGCCATCATCGAAGCAGCCGAGGGCGGCATCACCTTCATCGTGTGCATCACCGAAGGTATTCCCGCCCACGACGAGGCGGTCACGTTCAATCGACTCGTCGAGGACTTTCCCGGTGTGCGACTGCTGGGGCCGAACTGTCCCGGCATCATCAGTCCCGGTAAGTGCAACATCGGTATTACCTCGGGCGACATCGCCTTGGCCGGCGGACCGGTGGGCATCGTGTCACGGTCCGGCACGCTGACCTATCAAGCCCTGCACGAACTCAGCGTGCAAGGGGTGGGTCAGACCACTTGCGTGGGAATCGGAGGCGACCCCGTTCCGGGGACCAACTTCATTGACTGCCTCGCGGCCTTCCAGGCCGACCCGGAGACGAAGGCCGTCATGATGATCGGCGAGATCGGCGGCTCGGAGGAAGAGCGTGCGGCGGAGTGGATCAAACTCAACATGACGAAGCCGGTCGTGGCCTATGTCGCGGGGGTCACCGCTCCTCCCGGGAGAAAGATGGGGCACGCGGGCGCCATTATTTCTGGCTCCAAAGGTACGGCTCAGGCCAAGATGGAGGCCCTCGCCGAGGCCGGCGTGTACGTCTGTCTCAATCCCACCGAAGCCGGGGCGAAGATGGTCGAGATCGTCAAGGCGTTGTAGCGCTTGAGTCAGGTCCGTCTCGGTGTCTTGGTGTCCGGCTCGGGCACCATCCTGGAAGCCATGCTCGCAGCGAGCGTCGACGTGGCTCTCGTCGCGTCCGACCGTCCCTGTCGCGGCCTCGAGGTTGCCGCTCACGCCGGGGTTGAGGCACTCCTGATCGATCGCGAGCGCTTCGGTGGCTTTACGCAAGCCTTTGACCGCGACGCCTACAGCGCGGCACTGGCCGAAGCGCTGCGCGCTGAAGCGATCGATCTGGTGGCGATGGCCGGGTTTGGCACCATCGTCACGGGCTCCTTTCACCGTGTCTTCCCGGGGCGAGTACTCAATACGCATCCCAGTTTGCTGCCGGAGTTCAAGGGGTGGCACGCCGTGAAGGCGACCTTGGCCGCGGGCGTCGGTGAGTCCGGTTGCACGGTCCACATAGCGACCGAAGCTCTCGATGACGGACCGATCCTCGCCCAGCGGCGCGTGCCGGTGTATCGCGACGACACCGAAGAGACGCTGCACGAGCGCATCAAGAGTGTGGAGCGAACGCTGTACCCCGACGTCATCGCTAGGGTGATGGCGTCACTCGCCCGGGGGGAAGAACCCGTGAGCGTGGTGGTCACCGTGGAGGAGAGTTAGATGCGGGCGTTGATGAGTGTCTGGGACAAGGACGGTCTCGTCAACTTCGCCCGCGGGCTCAGTGCGCTGGACGTCGAGATCATCGCCTCCGGTGGCACGGCGGTCGCTCTGGGCGACGCGGGCGTAGCCCACATGGACGTAGCCGACGTGACGGGTTTTCCCGAGATGCTCGACGGGCGCGTGAAGACGTTGCACCCTCGCGTGCACGCGGGGATTCTGGCCGACCTCGAAAAGGGCGAGCACCGTGACGCCCTGGCCCTACACGACATCGCGCCGATCGACTTAGTCGTGTGCAACCTCTACCCCTTCCACTCGAATCCCTCAATCGAACTCATCGACATTGGCGGACCGTCCATGGTCCGAGCGGCCGCGAAGAATCACGCCCGAGTGGGAGTCGTGACCAGCCCCGCTCAGTACGACGACGTGCTCGGCGAGCTCACCCGCACGGGCACGCTCTCTGACGCCACGCGTCACGCCCTGGCCGCCTCGGCCTTTGCTCACACCGCCGCCTACGACGCCGAGGTCGCCGCGTGGTTTGCCCGAGGCGGTCTACTGGGCGAGGCACCAAGTGCGACCGACCTCGTCGTACCCGAACACCTTCACCTGGTCCTGGACCGCGCCGAGGTCACGCGGTACGGAGAGAACCCCCACCAGATCGCCGCTCGTTACCGTGTGGCCGGGACCACGCCGTGGTGGGACGGGGTCACGCAACTCTCGGGCAGCGCGCTGTCGTACCTCAACTACTTTGACGCGGACGCCGCCTGGCGGCTGGTACACGAGTTGGTGAGTGACGCGCCGGGGCTCGTGGCCGTGGCCATCATTAAGCACGCCAACGCTTCGGGTGCGGCGGTAGCCAGCACCCTCAGCGACGCGTTCGCCAAGGCCCTCGCCGCTGACGTACAGAGTGCCTTTGGGGGCATCATTTCCGTCGGAGGAGAGGTGGACGGTGAGTTGGCCGGTCTGATTGCCGCCGGCCCGCAGGCCGACGTCATCATCGCCGCGGGTTTCACCAACGACGCGATCGCCACGCTGAAAGGGCGACGCAAGTCGACCAGGCTTCTCCGCGCGCCCTCGCCGGAGCCTTTGGGACTCTCGATCCGCACGTTCGGCGATACGGCCTTGGTGCAGAACGCCGATGAGTTGGTCACGCCGATCTCTCAGTGGCGCGCGGTGACCGAGGCGCAACCTACGGCGCAGCAACTACAGGATCTGGCCGTGGCGTGGCGGGTGTGTGCGCGGACCACCTCAAACGCGATTGTGATCGCGCACGACGGCGTGGCCGTGGGCATCGGCGCGGGCCAACAGTCCCGGGTCCTGGCGGCTGGCATCGCCGTCGACAAGGCTGGCGACGCGGCCAAGGGCGGCGCCGCCGCGTCGGACGCCTTCTTTCCCTTCGCAGACGGGCTCGAGTCGCTCACCGCCGCCGGTGTCACTTCGGTAGTGCAGCCGGGGGGATCGGTTCGCGACGCCGAAGTCATCGAAGCCGCCAACGCGGCCGGAATCGTCATGATGCTCACGGGCGAGCGTCACTTTCGCCACTAGGAGAACTATGAGCGCGGTACTACTGGACGGGGACAATCTGGCCGGGCAGATCAAGATGGAACTGGCCGAGCGGGTGGCCCGCCTCGTCGGCATGGGGCGTACGCCCGGGCTCGGCACTCTGCTGGTGGGTGAGGACCCCTCGAGCGCTCGGTACGTAGAGATGAAGATCGAAGAGTGCGCCGAGATCGGCGTGCAGTCCTTCGACGTGCATCTGCCCGCCAGCGCCACGCAGGCCGAGATTGAATCGGTCGTCGATCGATTCAACGCCGATGACAACGTTCACTCGATACTGGTTCAGTTGCCGCTACCGGTGGGGGTCAACGAAGAAGAGGTTCTGCTACGAGTTCTTCCCGAAAAGGACGTCGACGGTCTGCACCCGACCAACTTGGGTCGTCTCGTCATGGGCGCGCCAGGGCCGCTGCCCTGTACGCCAGCGGGGATCGTGGAACTTCTCGCGGCTTACGACGTGCCGGTGGAGGGTAAACACGCGGTCGTCATTGGTCGGGGCCTCACCATTGGGCGACCGCTCGCGCTGCTCCTGGCGATGCGTCGACCACACTGCAACGCGGCCGTCACCGTCGTGCATACCGGCGTGGAGAACATGAGTGAACTGGTACGCAGCGCGGACGTGGTCGTCGCCGCGGCCGGACGCGCGGGACTCGTTACCCGTGACATGGTCAAGCCCGGCGCCGCGGTGGTCGGTGCCGGGACTAGTTTCTCGGGCCGCAAACTCCTCAGCGACGTAGATGAAGACGTGAGCGAGGTAGCGGGATGGATCACGCCGCGTCTAGGGGGGGTGGGCCCGATGACCCGTGCCATGCTGTTGCGTAACGCCGTACTAGCCGCGGAGAAGGTGCGATGACCACGACAGACAGAAAAGGACGTGAGTACGACGAGAGGCCCTGGGGCTCCTTCACCGTGCTCGATGACGAGCTCTTCGACCACAAAGTGAAGCGGATCGTGGTGGCACCGGGGAAACGACTCAGCTACCAGCGTCACTCGAAGCGGGCCGAGCACTGGTTCGTGGTAAGCGGCGTGGCCACGGTCACGCTGGACGGGGTGGAGTATGAGGTGCCCGAGGGACAGGCGATCGACATTGGTCTCGGCCAAGCGCACCGCTGTGAGAATCGCGGTACCACGCCGGTGGTCTTCATCGAAGTTCAACACGGTACTTACTTTGGCGAGGACGACATCGTGCGACTCGAAGACGACTTCGGCCGCGCGGACTAAGGCCGTGCGCGTCGACGAACTCATCGAGAGCAGCGGCACTCGCTCGTTCGAGTTCTTCCCTCCCAAGTCTGACGAGGAGAGTGCGGTCCTCGCGCGCTCCCTCGAGGTGATCGACGCGCTCGAACCTTCGTTTGTCTCGGTAACGTACCGTGGCGGCAGCGCCTCGCGCCAGCGCACCTTCGACCTCGTCACGGAGATCCAAAGCGCCGGTCGCGTCACGGCGATGGCGCACCTCATCTGCGTGGGCCATCGTCGCGACGAGATGCGTGACGTCTTAAAGAACTACGCCGACGCGGGCGTCTATAACGTCATGGCGCTCGGAGGCGACCTGCCGGACGACCCCACGCTCGCCGCTTCGGAGTTCAACTACGCGCTTGAGTTGGTGGAGCTGATTCGCGAGACGGGAGACTTCTGCGTCGGGGTGGGAGCCCATCCCCAGGGTCATCCTCGTTCTCCCGATATGGCCACGGATCGCCGTCACCTCGCTCGCAAACTGGACGCGGCAGATTTTGCCGTCACCCAGTTTTTCTTCGAGACGAGTGAGTGGACTCACTTGCGTGACGACGTGGCCGCGCTCGGGGTGGAGAAGCCGATTTTGCCAGGCATCATGCCGGTGACGACCCTGAACGGCGTAGCGCGCATGGCCTCCATGGGGGCCGAGGTCCCGCCCGTACTGCTGGAGAGGCTAGAGACCGCGGAGCTACGAGGCGGAGCGAGAGCGGTGCGAAAAGAGGGCATCGCGGCCGCGACGGAACTCTGTCAAGAGCTCTTAGAGGCAGGCGTGCCGGGCCTGCACTTCTATACCCTCAACCGCTCGAACGCCACGAGCGAGATTCATCACGCCTTGTTCACGTAACCGGCGGGCCCAGATAGTGCCTCGGCGTCGCTGCGTAGGATGGGTTCATGCCTGAGAAAATAACTATGAGCGCCGAGGGTGTTCTCCACGTCCCCGACAACCCCATCATTCCCTTCATTGAAGGCGACGGTACGGGCGTCGATATCTGGCCCGCCGCCAAACTCGTCCTTGACGCGGCCTCCAAGAAGCACGGAAAAACGATCGAGTGGAAGGAAGTCCTGGCCGGTCAGAAGGCCTTTGACGAGACCGGCGATTGGCTTCCCGAGCAGACCATCGTCGACTTTCGCGAGTACTTGATCGGTATTAAAGGACCGCTCACCACTCCGATCGGTGGCGGTTTCCGCTCGCTCAACGTGGCGCTACGTCAGATTCTCGACCTGTACGTCTGCCTTCGTCCGGTGCGCTGGTTCCAAGGCGTCCCGTCGCCGGTGAAGCGCCCGGAAGACGTCGACATGGTGATCTTTCGTGAGAACACCGAAGACGTGTACGCCGGACTGGAACTTCAGGCGGGTACGCCCGACGCGGAGAAGTTACGGGCCTTCGTCAAGGAGAACTTCGGCTGGGACGTTCGCGAGATGAGCGGCCTAGGCCTTAAGCCGATCTCGGAGTTCGGTTCGAAGCGGCTGATTCGCGCGGCCATCAACTACGCACTCTCGCACGATCGTGAGTCCGTCACCCTCGTGCATAAGGGCAATATTCAAAAGTTCACCGAAGGCGCTTTCATGCTGTGGGGCTACGAACTAGTGAAGGAAGAGTTCGACGACGTTGCCGTCGGCTGGAACGACTGCGGCGGCAAGCCCGGTTCGAAACTTCTCGTCAAGGACGTGATCGCCGACATTGCTCTTCAGCAGGTCCTTACCCGACCCAAAGAGTTCGACGTCATCGCGACCATGAACCTGAACGGTGACTACATATCGGACGCTCTCGCCGCGCAAGTGGGAGGCATCGGCATTGCGCCCGGGGCCAATATCAACTACGTCACGGGTCACGGCATTTTTGAGGCCACCCACGGTACGGCGCCGAAGTACGCCGGACTCGACAAGGTGAACCCCGGATCGGTGTTGCTCTCCGGGGTGTTGATGTTCGAGCACCTCGGCTGGCAGGACGCCGCCGATGACATCGTGACCGCTCTCGAAGCGACTATCGCTGAGAAGATTGTGACCTACGACTTCGCTCGTCTAATGGACGGGGCGACCGAAGTGAAGTGCTCGGAGTTCGCCGCGGCGATTGTCGACCGCCTCTAAAGAGTAAGAAGGAGCATCATGACCACCCCCGTCAACGTGACCGTGACCGGCGCCGCCGGTCAGATCGGTTACTCGTTACTGTTTCGCATTGCCTCAGGACAACTGCTCGGCCCCGAGACGCCCGTGGCCCTACGCCTCCTCGAGATCGAGCCGGCGATGAAGAGCCTCCACGGCGTCGTGATGGAACTAGACGACTGCGCTTTTCCCCTGCTCGCCAGTGTCGAAGCCACCAGCAATCTCAACCACGCCTTCGATGGCACGAACTGGGCCCTGCTGGTGGGATCGGTGCCGCGCAAGGCCGGTATGGAGCGCGGCGATCTCCTCAACATCAATGGGGGAATCTTTAAGCCCCAGGGCCGGGCCATTGCGGAACACGCGGCCAGCGACGTACGAATCCTCGTCGTCGGTAACCCCTGTAACACCAACTGCCTCATCGCTCGCTCGAACGCGACCGAAGTTCCCGATGACCGCTGGTTCGCCATGACGCGTCTTGACCAGAATCGCGCCGTGGCGCAGTTGGCTCAGACCGCGGGCGCGCCGGTGAAGGACGTCAAGAACCTCGCCATCTGGGGCAACCACTCCTCGACGCAGTTTCCCGACTTCGCCAACTCCACCATCGGCGGTGAGAGGACGACCGACGTCATCAAGGACGAACAGTGGCTGCAGGGTGAGTTCATTACCACCGTGCAAAAGCGCGGCGCCGCCATTATTGAAGCGCGAGGTCTGAGCTCCGCGGCGAGCGCGGCGAGCGCGGCGATTGACACCGTGGCCAGTCTCATCGCGCCCACCCCCGCCGATACGTGCGCGTCCGTGGCGGTGACCAGTCACGGCGAGTACGACGTGCCCCAGGGCCTCACCTTCGGCTTTCCGATTCTGTCCGGTGGGGACGGATCATGGAAGGTGAAGGAGGGATTCGAACTTGACGGTTTCGCCCTGGAGAGAATCAAGATCACGACGGACGAGCTGATCAGTGAACGTGACGAGGTGCGGGCGCTCGGACTGATCTGACCCAAGTACCCGAGCCGATGATCCGTCGCGAGTGAGTTCGGCGCCTCGAAATATCGAAACGACGCGAAGTGGCCCTAACGGGGGTGGGCTTGCAGCAGCCAGGCCAAGAGGGGCATCAGCCCATGGACGTCGCCTCGAACTTTGAATCGTCCTTCACGCAGAGCGTCGGCACTGTCGAGATCCCCTTCAGCGAGCGCCTCAGCGTCTCGAAAGGAGAGGCGGATGACGGCGTCGGCGGCGAGGTGATCACCGACGGTGGCGACCGCTCCCGCGGCATCAACGCTGAAGGAGAGAGCGTGGGGCATCGAGCTCGGCCCGTCCGTGAACTCGAACACGAATCGCACGGTGCTGTCGGGATCGTCGAGTGGTGGCGGGCCAGCGGCGCCGAGCGTGTTGTTGAGCGCGGCCAACCACTCGGCGCTGAGGAAGGCGGCCACCTCGTTAGGGAGCGGGCTGTACGTCGGCGGCCTCAGCCGACGTCTTCGGCTTGCGGCGAATCTTTCGTCCCAGCCACGCCACGGGATCGTAGTGGGCGTCCACGACTCTTTCCTTCAACGGAATGATGGCGTTGTCGGTGATCTTGATATGTTCCGGACAGACCTCGGTGCAGCACTTCGTGATGTTGCAGTAACCCAGGCCGGCCTCTTCGCGGATGAAGTCGCGACGATCGTTCTGGTCGAGTGGGTGCATCTCGAGTTCGGCGTAGCGGATGAAGAATCGCGGACCGGCGTAGTGCTGTTTGTTGTCTTCGTGATCGCGAATGACGTGGCAGACGTCCTGGCACATGAAGCACTCGATGCACTTGCGGAACTCTTGGCCGCGCTCAACGTCCTCTTGGAACATCCGGTAGCCGCCCTCGGGCATGGGCGGCGGCATCAGCGCGGGAACCTTGGCCGCTTGGACGAAGTTAAAGGACACGTCGGTGACCAAGTCGCGGATGATCGGAAACGTCTTCATGGGCGCCACGGTCACCGGCCCGTCGGGCAGAGTGTCCATTCGGGTCATGCACATAAGACGAGGCTTGCCGTTCACTTCGGCCGAGCACGACCCGCACTTGCCGGCCTTGCAGTTCCAGCGGCACGCGAGGTCGGGCGCCTCGGTTGCCTGTATGCGGTGGATAAGGTCCAGGACCACTTCGCCGTCGTTCTGCTCCAGAACGAAGTCCTCGAACACGCCGCCACTCGCGTCGCCGCGCCAGACCCGCATGGTCACGTCAGCCATTAGTGCGCCTCCTCGAGTAGCGCCTTTAGTTCGGGCGGCAAAATCAGAATCGGTGACTCTTCCACGGTGATCGGGCTGTCCCAGTGTCCACCATTAGAACTCTGGGCGAAGTTGATCTTGCCGAGTTCGGGGTCGGGATTGGGGAAATCCTCACGGGTGTGCCCGCCGCGCGACTCTTTGCGCAGGGTCGCTCCGATGGTGGTGGCGCGACAGACCGTCATCATCGCGGGAAGGTCGGTCGCCAAGTTCCAACCGGGGTTGTAGGCTCGACCGCCCTTGACGGCGACGTGCTTGACACGTTCGGTGAACTCGTCCAACCTGTGGCTGGCTTCTTCGAGTTCGACCGCGTTACGGATTATGCCCACGTCGGCCTGCATCATCTCCTGTAGTTCGTGGTGGACGGTGTAGGGGTTCTCGCCTTCCGTTCGCTCGAGGGGCGCCAGTGCCTCTTTGATGGCGGCGTCAACCTCGTCGCGATCAAAAGAGGTAGCCGCGTTGCCCGCGGCGATGTAGTCCGCGGCCCCGAGCCCCGCCCGACGTCCGAAGACGACCAGGTCGGAGAGGGAGTTGCCGCCGAGACGGTTGGCCCCGTGCATTCCACCGGCAACTTCACCCGCGGCGAAGAGGCCCGGCACCACGGTCTCCTCGGTGTCGGCGTCGACCTGTACGCCACCCATGATGTAGTGACAGGTGGGGCCGATCTCCATGGCTTCGCGCGTAATGTCGACGCCGGCCAACTCCATGAACTGGTGATACATCGAGGGCAGGCGACGGCGAATGAACTCGGGCGTCCGTCGCGAGGCGATGTCGAGAAAGACGCCGCCGTGGGGGCTGCCCCGTCCGGCCTTGACTTCGGAGTTGATGGCTCGCGCGACTTCGTCGCGGGGAAGAAGTTCGGGGGGACGGCGCCCGGCGCTGTGGTCGTCGTACCACTTGTCGCCTTCCTCTTCGGAGTCGGCCGTCTCCGCGCGGAACATGTCGGGCACGTAGTTGAACATAAATCGCTCGCCGAGGGAGTTACGCAACACGCCGCCGTCTCCTCGGACGCTCTCGGTGACCAGGAGCCCGCGCACGCTGAGCGGCCACACCATGCCGGTCGGATGGAACTGGATGCACTCCATGTCGATCAGCTTGGCCCCGGCCCACAGCGCCATGGCGTGTCCGTCGCCCGTGCCCTCCCAAGAGTTCGACGTGAACTTCCACGACTTGCCGACACCGCCGGTCGCGAGAATGACCGTCTTGGCTTGGAAGGTAACGAACTCACCCGTCGCGCGCCAGTACCCCACGCACCCCGCGATGCGACCTTGAGAGTCGTGAACGAGTTGCAATACTTTGCACTCCATGAAGACGTCGGTCCCCATGGAGACGACTTTCTGTTGCAGTGTGCGAATGAGTTCTAGTCCGGTGCGGTCGCCCACGTGAGCCAGTCGGGCGAAGCGGTGCCCGCCGAAGTCGCGCTGGAGAATCCTGCCGTCCTTGGTGCGGTCGAAGAGTGCGCCCCACTGCTCGAGCTCCCACACGCGATCGGGCGCTTCCTTGGCGTGCAGTTCGGCCATGCGGTAGTTGTTGAGGTACTTGCCGCCGCGCATGGTGTCGCGGAAGTGGACCATCCAGTTGTCTTCGGGGTACACGTTGCCCATCGCGGCGGCCATGCCGCCTTCGGCCATGACGGTGTGGGCCTTTCCCAACAGCGACTTGGTAATGATGCCGACGCTCAGTCCTCGCTGCTTGGCTTCGATGGCGGCGCGTAGCCCGGCGCCGCCCGCACCGATGATGAGCACGTCGTACTCGTGGTGTTCGTATGGCTCGCTCACAAAACGTCCTTAAACCTAGAAGAGCTTGTAGTCGGTAATAACGCCCGACGCGACCAGGCGCACGTAGACGTCGGTGAGCGCCACCACGAAGAGCGAAGCCCAAGCGAAGTTCATGTGCTTGGCGTTGAGGGGGGTCACGAACTTCCAGAACCGGTAGCGCCACGGATGCGCTTTGAAACTCTTTACCTGGCCCCCACAGAGATGGCGACAGGCGTGACACGACAAGGAGTACAGCCAGAGCAAGGTGGCGTTCACGGTCAACACGATGGTGCCGACGGTGACTCCCCAGCCGAGGCCCGGCTGGCGAAAGGCGAGGACGGCGTCGTAGGTGAGCAGCGCGTTAAAGACGAGACCGGCGTAGAAGAAGTAGCGGTGCGCGTTCTGCATGAGTAGAGGGAAGCGGGTCTCACCCGAGTAGGAACCGTGCGCGTCGGCCACGGCGCACGAGGGCGGCGACCACCAGAACGCGCGGTAGTAGCTGCGCCGATAGTAGTAACAGGTCAGTCGAAAGCCGAGCGGGAAGATCAGGATCAACAGGGCTGGCGAGAGCGTCCAGGCGCTCCAGGTGAAGGCGAACTTGGCCCCCGGTACGCAACTGCCCCCGATGCAGGGCGAGTAGAAGGGCGAGATGAGGTCGCGGTGGACGTTGGCGCCGACGAAGTAGTACTTGTTCTGAAAGGCCGCCCACGTGGAGTAGATGACGAAGGCCGTCAGAATCGAGACCGTGACCACGGGCTGGATCCACCAGCGGTCTTGACGGAGGGTCGCCTTGTCGGGACCTCCGCGCGTGCCCCCCAGTTGAACTTTCGTCGAACTCTCTAGGGCCGTCACTGACTCTCCTCGTTGTAGTCCCCCGGATACCGCAAATCCATACTAGGCAGGCATTTCATAGGGCTTGAACCGAACAACACACGACCGAACGCTCGAGTTGGTCGAACAGTGTCCGAGTACCCGAGCGGCGATCGCGCTAGTGCTTACCGCCACGACGACCTTCAGCGGTACCCCCGAAGAGTGCCCAGCCCACGAGTCCGAGGCCCGGAACCAGGAACCAGATGCCGAACACCAACGCCAGCACCACGAAGAAGGCGCCCATGCCCAAGGTGAAGGGCCAGATCGACGTGCCCGGAAACGTGCCGATGACACCCGCGCCGGAGGCCTGCGTGGCCTTGGGGTCATCTTCGGCGCGGGGCCTCATGCGGCGGCTCCACCAGAAGTAGTAACTGCCCGGAAGAAAGCAGAGCAGCATGCCCGCGAACATCATGACGCTGCCGCCCTGTTCCTTCGACCAGAGCCAGTACACGAGACACATCAGACCAAAAAAGGTCCCCAGGCCTATGAGCATCTTCGCTTCGTTTTTCACGAGTTAGCGTCGCTTTCGACCAGGACTTCGGCCGCGTGTCCGTGGGCCGCGGCCTGGTGACCGGGGTGGTTGTAGTCCCAGGTCGGGCGCTCTGAACGAATCTGGGGAAGCCGGTAGAAGTTGTGATGCGGGGGAGGTGAGGTGGTGAACCACTCCAGGGTGTGGCCGTCCCACGGGTTGTCACCGGCCGGGTACTTCTTCCAGCTGTAGGCGATGTTCACCAAGAAGGCCACCGTGGAGAGGCCGATCAGCAGAGCGCCCACCGAGGCCACGTCGTTCAGGTACTGCCACGAGTGGTGCAGGGGGTAGACCGCGATACGTCGCGGCATGCCGCGCAGTCCCAGGATGTACATGGGGAACGTAAAGACCTGGGTACCGATGAAGAGAAGCCAGAACTGAATCTTTCCGATTCGCTCGTTCAAGAGATAGCCGGTGATCTTCGGCCCCCAGTAGTAGAGCGCACCCATGGCGCCCATGAAGAGGGCCATGACCACCGAGTGGAAGTGCGCCACCACGAAGTACGTGTCGTGGGTGAAGAAGTCGAGCGGCGGGCTGGCTAAGTAGATGCCCGTGATACCGCCCACGAGGAACGTGAAGAGGAATCCAATGGCCATCAACATCGCGGTCGAGAACCAGACTTCCCCTCGCCACATAGTGCCTATCCAGTTGAACATCTTGATGCCGGTGGGCACGGCGATGAGGAGACTCATGATGGAGAAGAAAGGCAAGAGGACCACGCCGGTCGTGAACATGTGGTGAGCCCACACACCGAGTGAGAGCGCGCCAATGGTGAGCGTGGCGAAGACCATGCCCTTGTAACCAAAGACGGGCTTGCGGGAGAAGACCGCGATGATTTCTGTGACCATGCCGAAGACCGGCAGGGCCAAAATATAGACCTCGGGATGACCCCAGAACCAGAAAATATTCTGCCACAGCACGGGCACACCACCTCCCGCGACAGAGAAGATATGTGTCCCGAAGTGTCGGTCGCAGTACAACATAATGAGGCCAGCGGTGAGTACGGGGAAGGCCAGCAGGATCAAGATCGCCGTGATGAGAAGGTTCCACGTGAAGATCGGCATGCGGAACATCGTCATGCCCGGTGCACGCAGATAGAAGATGGTGGCCGTTAAGTTCACGCCGGTGAAGATTGCCGAGAACCCGGTCAGAAGAAGTCCGCCGATCCACAGGTCCGCTCCCGCACCCGGAGTATTGACCGAGTTCGAGAGTGGCGCGTAGGCGACCCAGCCGAAGTTGGCGGCTCCGCCGGCCACGAAGAAACCCGAGAGCATGGTGATCGAACCCGTTAAGTAGAGCCAGTAGCTCAGGGCGTTGAGACGAGGAAAGGCCATGTCGGGAGCGCCGATCTGGATGGGCACGATGATGTTGGCCAGTGCACCGAAGGCGAAGGGCCCCATGAAGAGGTAGATCATGACCGAGCCGTGCATCGTAAAGAGCTCGTTGTACTGCGCCAAGGAGACGAGGCTGTTATTGGGGGTCGTGAGTTGCGCGCGAATGATCTCGGCGAAGGCGCCGCCGATGACCAACATGAGGACCGAGGTAATGGTGTACGACATGCCGATCACCTTGTGGTCGGTTGAGGTGATCCACTTCAAGATGCCCGTCGGGCCGTGGTGCTCTTCGTGTCCGTGATCGTGCGACTCGTGGGCGACGGGAGGATCGAGTACGTCGGTCATCAGTTATTCCCCTCGCTCTTGTAGATCTTTGTCGGGACGATCGACGACGTCTGCTGGTTCAAGGCGGCCTGCGCGGCGTTGGCCGCCTTCGGGTTGTAGTTCGCGGCCAGCCATGAGGCGTACTGCGCCTTCGAGACCACCTTCACCCGAAAGACCATGAGGGAGTGGTAGAGACCGCACAGCTGCGTGCACTGTCCGTGGTAGGTGCCGAGATCGACGGCGCGCAGGGTGAACTGGTTCAGCACCCCGGGGAGGGCGTAGCGCGAGAAGTTAAAGGAGCGCACATAAAACCCGTGGATGACGTCGGAGGAAGTCAGATCGATGTGCACGTTTTCGTTGACGGGCATGATCATCGTCGGATCCTGCGTGGTCTGACCGGTCACGACCACCTCTTTACCGGGGTAGATGAACTTCCAGCCCCACTGAAAGGCGTTGACTTCGATGGTGACGTTCGTCTTTGGCAGAGCCACTTCTTTGTTTTCGACGACCATGGTGGCGACAAAAAGACCCAGTACCACGAGGATCGGAATGATGGTGTAGGTCCACTCCAGGGGCAGGTTGTACTGACTTTGTCGGGGAATGTTGTCGCCCTTGCGTCGGTAGAAGACGACAGCCCAGACGATCAAGAAGGTGGTGATGCCACCGACGATCATGGCGCCGACGGTGAACCCCTGCCACAGGCGAAAGACGGACTTGGAACTCGTCGTGGCTCCCGGGGCGGCACCAAAAGTGGGAACGCATCCGGCCAGGACGAGGGCTGCGACGGGGAGTACCGCAAATCCGCCCACACGACGCCATCGCCGAGAACGTTTCGAGGGTCCCTGAGGGGGCAGGGCTGGTGGTTCCACTCTCGAAACCTTACTCAAATTTTAAGGTCGCTTATCCCGCTCTGACCTCGGCGCACGGCCATTTCACGCCGACGAAACAGTGCCGCTAAAACTGTTCGCCGGTCGTCTCTCGCTCGGCCCAACGAAAGACGCCGCGCGACATCGTGGAGGTCGCGTTCGACGCCAACTCGTGAAAGACACGTTGGCGCACCGCCTGGACTCCTTCGTCGTCGGGCGAGGCGAGCCAGGCCATTTCGGCGAGGTGCCCCGCTAGTCGAAGTGCCTCATCAGAGCCCTCTTCGAGGAGTTCTTCCGCTCGCGAGGCGAGCACCCCCGATCCCCCCGCCAAAGCGCTCAACTCTCTCGCCACTCGCCGATCGTTGGCCGGTCGCAGCGTGGCGGGGTTGCCGTCCCACCAGCCACCGTAGAGTCGCCAGATGTTGCGAACGATGAACTCGGGTTCGTCGTAGAACGGTTGGAGATAGGGACGATCAGTCAAATGGATGGGCACGCGCACACTCGAGAGCGTGTCGCTCAGACGCGCCCCTTCATTCATGAGAGCGAGTGTCTGCTCGACGAGACTCTCGAGGTACTCGGCGGTCTCACTCAACGCCTGGTAGATGCGATCACGTCCAAAGATGGGCAGGCCGTGGCCCGGTAGGAGGTACTGCGCGTTGAGGGCGGCCATGCGACGCAGCGCTTTCGCCCACTCGAGGGGGTAGCGCTGCACCTTCTGCGGATTACCGGCGTTGGGGCTATTCCAGATGAAGAGGTCGCCGGAACAGAGAACGGACTGTTCCTCGAACCAGGTCACCGTGGCGTCGTCCGTCTCACCCTTTTCGTGTTGCAAGTGGAACTCGCTGGATCCAACGCGAAAGTCGTGCGTGAGTTCGTAGGTCTCGTCGGGGAAGCGGTACTCGAGGGGCCACTCAAGATTCGACACGGCAAACTGGCGGCGATTGATGACCTGGTTGTAGCCGGCCGTCAGAATGTAGCGCTCGAAGCGGCGCGGTAGGTGACGGTGAGCTATGACGTGCGGTCGGCGCCAGTTGTTCGTGCGGGCCTCTTCGTCAAAGGGTCCGACCCCAAAGACGTGATCGATGTGTCCGTGGGAGAAGATCGCACTGTGGAGCGGCTTCGTGCTCCACGCGCGAACCTCTTCGTGCACTTTGAGAGCGGTGATGATCGAGCCGGTGTCGACCATGACCAGTCCCTCGTCGGCGTCAAAGACGGTGCAGTTGCCAAAGTTGGGAAGGAAGGCCACGCCCTCCGTGATCTCGGCGAGATGACCGCCTTGACCCAACGGGCTCGACTTTTGACCAGGTTCTTCGCCGCGCCAGAGGCGATCGGCGAGTTCGACAATGTCCACCGAGGACTACTTGTCGGTGTCGGACGCCTTCGTTTCGGTCGTGTCGGAGGTTGAGGCGTTACCCGTCTTGCCCTCCTTCAGACCTTTTTCAAACTCTGTCTTGGCCGAGCCCAGGTTGCGCGCGAGCTTAGGAATGGCTGCACCACCAAAAATGAGCACGGCGACCACGATCACGACTACTAAGAGGTCGGGTCCAAAAATGTCACCAAAGAACACGGTCTACTCCTTTGACGTGCTTAGAACTAAGAGTAGTGCGCCCCTGAGAGGTGCGTGTTGGCGCCGTCACGGGCCCCCATCAGGCTCGGCAAGAATCACTTCCGTGACTGACGAGGGCCACCAGACCGTTCGCGACGCGTTGAGCGTGGCCGTCACCGTCGGCACGTACGGAGTGGCCTTCGGTGCCGCCAGCATCGCCGCCGGTTTTAGCGTCCTGCAAACCTGTCTCTTCTCGCTCCTCACCTTTACCGGCGCCAGCCAGTTCGCTGCCGTGGGAGTGATGGCGGCCGGGGGAGGTGCCGCCAGCGCCATCGCCACGGCCTCGCTACTCGGTACGCGCAACGCCCTTTACGGACTGCAGATGTCGCCACTGCTGCGCGTGACGGGGCTACAACGCGTGGCGGCCGCGCACGTCACGATCGACGAGTCAACGAACGTGTCACTCTCCCAGGCGCCACGGGGCGTGCGCGCCATGCGGCTCGGCTTTTGGATCACCGGTGGAGGCACCTTCCTCTTCTGGAATCTCTTCACCTTGCTCGGCGCTCTCGGCGCGAAGGCGCTCGGAAATCCGGCCTCGTGGGGCCTTGACGCGGCGGTGCCGGCGGCCTTTTTGGGACTTCTCTGGCCCCGTCTCACCACTACGTTTCTCAGGGTGGTCGCGGTCTCCTCGATGGCCTTTGCCTTGCTCGTCACGTCGTGGTTGCCGGCGGGCGTTTCCATTATCGCCAGCGTCGTGGTGGCCGTCGCCTTTGGCTGGGGTGAGCGATGAGTGCCTCCACCGCATGGATCGTGCTCGGTGCGACGAGCGCACTGTGCTTTTCCATCAAGATCTTTGGCTACTACGTGCCCGAGCGATGGTTGGCGCACCCTCGTCTGCAGCGGGTGAACGCGCTTATTCCGATCTCGCTCCTCAGCGCCCTGGTGATGGCGGAGGGACTGGTCCAAAAGACGAGCGTGGTGATCGATCATCGCGCCGCCGGACTGGCCGTCGCGGTCGGACTCCTCTTCGCCAAGGCGCCGTTTCCCGTCGTGGTCGTGGGCGCCGCCGCGGCGTCGGCCCTCGTGTACCACCTGCACTGAGTCAGGCGACTACGTACCGCTCCAGTTCGGCTCGCGCTTTTCGGCGAAAGCGACGGCCCCTTCCATAGCGTCGGCCGTTTGGCCGATCATGCCGAAGGCGGTGTTGTTGGCCGTCCAGGCCTGCTCCTCGGTGAGTTCGAGAGACTGTCGCATGATGTCTTTCGAGGTGCGTACGGCGAGGGGAGCGTTCTTAGCGATGCGCTCGGCCAGTGCCAGGGCTGTCGGGAGAACCTCGCCGCCCGGCACCACGCGATTGACCAGGCCGAGCTCGTAGGCCCGATCGGCGTCGATGGGATCAGCGGTGAGCGCCATTTCGTACGCGACCGCGAGCGGCACGCGCCGGGGGAGTCGAATGAGTCCACCGGCACCCGCGATGAGGCCACGCGACGCTTCGGGGATGCCGAACTTGGCGTGATCGGCCGCGACCACCATGTCGCAACTGATCATCATCTCGAAGCCTCCCGCCAGGGCCGAGCCGTTAGCGGCCGCGATGAGCGGTTTGGGAAAGGTCCGCTGGGTGAGACCGCCGAAGCCCTGTTCGGTGATCGGGAACTCACCGGCCGCGAAGGCCTTTAAGTCCATGCCGGCCGAGAAGGCTTTGTCACCGCTGGCGGTGAGCACTACCACCCAGACGTCGTCGTCCTTCTCGCAGTCATCAAGTGCGTCACCCAACGCCACGGCCGTGGCGCGGTTGATCGCGTTGCGGGCCTCGGGTCGGTTGATGGTGAGCACTTCTACGTGTCCGCGTCGTTCTCGGAGTACTTCGTCAGCCATGGCTCTCCTTCACTGCCGTAGGGCACCGTAAGAAACGCTAGTGGACGTCGCTTCATCGCGCCCGTGCGAAACTGGCGCGATGAACGAGCGACCACGACTCTTCGTCACCCTCGAGGGCTACGCCGTCGAGGGCGGTTTCGATCGTGGGGGCGAACCCATGACCTGCTACTCGCCCACCATCGCGCTCGGACGGCACGCCGGCCCGGGAGCGGCCGACGATTTGTGGCACGACTACGAGCGCGTCCTCGATATCGTGCCGTCACTGGGGTTTGAGGGCGTTCGTCTCAGCGTGGAGTGGGCGCGCATCGAACCGCGGTCTGGCGAGATCGACCACGGCGCCCTCCACCGGTACGCAGAAGTTGTGCGCCACGCTCGCTCGCTCGGTCTCTTGGTCAGCGTGGCGGTGATCGACTCGGTGTGGCCGTCGTGGCTGGGTTTAGAGGCCTGGCTCTTGCCGTGGGTGGTGCCACACGTCCAGGGCCACGCCCGACGGATGGTCGATACTTTCGGCGACGAGGCCACGGGCTTCGTGCTCTTCACTCAGCCCCAGGAGTTGGTAACCCGAGGTTTTCTTCTCGCCACTGCGCCGCCCTGGCGTAAAAGTGCGCTAAAGGACGCCAGTTTCGCGAGCGCCCAGATTGCCCGCATTACCCAGTCACTAGTCGAGGACGTCATCGTCGGGCCGCGGCTCGTGCGCCGCAGCGCCGTCATCTCGCTCGACGCGACACCGCTCGAACTGATGGCCGCGAGGAACGCGAGCGACGTCGACGAACTGTACGTGCGCTCTCTCCTTCGCGGTAGCGGACCGACCAGCGTGAGCGTCGGACTTCTCTCGACGAGGGGAGGGGAGTGGCGAGTAAGCGCCGACGATGAACTACTCAGCGCCCTTCGCTGAGTCCCCGTCCGCCTCTTCTTGCAACCTCGCCTCCAGGAGCTTCTCGCCGCGTTTTTTGGCGTAGTGCAGTGCGACGATGACACCCACCACGAGCACGAGGATCGCAGCGCCGGCCCAGCCGGAGTATCTCTCGATCGAGTTGAGGGCGTTGCCTGCAAAGTACCCGAGCAGCGTGTAGCTCACGCCCCAGACCACCGCGCCCGAGGCGTTGGCCGCGAAAAAGCGGCGGTAGGACATGGGACTCATCCCCGCGAGCGCCGGCATGATGGCGCGCAGAAAGGCGGTGAAGCGTCCCACAAAGACGTAGATCGGTCCCCGTCGACGCAGACCCTCGAGTGCCCGCTCCACACCTGCTTTACGTCCGCGAATAATGGGCAGGGTTAGAAGTCGTTCCCCGTAGCGCCGCCCTACCTCGTACCCGAGAGAGTCTCCGGCGATGGCGGCCGCGACGACGATCACGCATAACGTGACGACGTTGACGTGGCCTTTGCTCGCGACCACGCCGGCCACGAGGACCGCGGTCTCGCCGGGAAGAATGAACCCGATAAAGAGGCCCGCTTCGCTGAAAACCAACAGCGCCACGAGGCCATAGACGAGCCCGCCGGGAAGATCTTGGATTCTTCCCACGAGATACGACACGATGGAGGCGCTGAACACTTCTCCATTGTGGTGGATAAATGTTTGGTAAAAGCGACCCGCTGCCGGAGAGTCCCCAAAGAGGCTGTGTCACGATGGAACGATGAGCGCCTCCCCCTCTCATCCGGCGCCGCGCCCCAGAGAGCGACGTCTGCCCTTTCACGCGCCGGTTCGCGCGTGGGCGCTGAGCGAGTGGGCCCTCGTGCCCCTACGACTCTTCGTGGGGGTTACCTTTCTCTACGCCGGATTGGAGAAGTTGGCGAATCCCAATTTCTTCGACGCGAAAAGTCCTATCTCCATTCAGGCCCAACTCTTGGCGGCGACACACACCAGTCCGATTCACGCTCTTCTCTCGCATCTCCTCACGGCCGCCAAGCCGATCGGGCTGGTCATCGCCTTTGGCGAAGTTGCCGTAGGCGTGGGAACCCTGCTCGGACTGTGGACTCGCATCGCGGCGCTCGGCGGGCTGTTGCTCTCGCTCAGCCTCTTTCTCACCGTGAGCTATCACTCTTCGCCCTACTTCACCGGTGCCGACATCGTCTTCTTCTTCGCCTGGCTGCCGCTCGTAATTGCGGGAGGCGGCACCCGGCTCTCACTCGACGCCTGGATCGCCAATCGACTGGCAAGAAAATCAGGCCGATCGTCGCCGGAACTAGTCCCTATCCCTTTCGCGACGGTGCAAGCCATCTGCGGCAACTACGACGAGGGTTCCTGCAGCGCTCGAGGCGGTGCGCCGTGTGACGCCGCGCTCTGTCCGGTACTACTCGGCCCTCGAGCACCGCTCGTCACGCGCGGTGCTGTTGACGACATCGATCGACGGGTGCTGATCTTTGGGGGACTGAGCGCCGCCGCCGCCGGGGCGGGCGTTCTTCTCTTGGGTGGCGCGGTGGCCGATACGGGCCAGTTGATCGGCGACGCCCCGAAGCCCACGTCGCCACGGGTTCTTTCTGTTCCGACCACCACCACCACGACCACGACGACGCCCGTGACAATCGCGACCACGACGACGACCACTACCCCGCACGGCACGCCGACCACTACCACCGCGACGACGACGACCCCGACGACCGCCCCGACCACCACCACGACGGCCCCGAAGCCCGCCGGTTCGCTGATCGGTAGCGCCAGCGAGGTGCCCGAAAACTCCTCCGCGATCTTTACGATTCCTTCGAATAACGATCCGGGCATCGTCATTCACACCGCCAGTGGACCTTTTGTCGCGTACAACGCGGTCTGTCCGCACATGGGCTGCACCGTGGGGTACTCCACCGCGAGCGAGATCATTGTCTGCCCTTGCCACGGATCGGAGTTTCAAGTGAGCAACGGCGACGTCATACAGGGCCCGGCGACACGGGGTCTGACCAAGCTAAATATTGTCGAGGAGAGCAACGGTAACCTCTACTTGGAATGAGCGATGAATCCCGCAGGGTGCTCTTTGTAGAAGACGATCACGACCTCGCCGACGCGGTGGCGGGTCTTCTGGTCGACGAGGGGTTCGTGGTCGTGCAACGCCACGACGGCGACAGCGGCCTCGACGAAGCACTCCACGGAAACTACGACGTCATAGTGCTCGACATCATGTTGCCCAAGCGCAGCGGCTTTCGCGTCTGTGAGGACCTTCGCGCGGCTGGCGTCCAAACGCCTCTTTTGATGCTGACCGCCAAAGAGGGTGAGTGGGATGAAGTGGAGGGTTTGGATGTCGGCGCCGACGATTTCTTGCGCAAGCCCTTCGAGAGATCGGTCTTGATGGCTCGCATTCACGCCCTACTTCGGCGTCAAGAGCGGGGTCGTCCCCAGCAACTCTCGGTAGGCCCGGTGACGCTCGACCCGGTGAGCCGTCACGTCACTTCGCACGGTCGCGACGTGACCTTGACGCCCCGAGAGTTCTCGCTACTGGAGTACCTCATGAGCCACTCCAACTCGACCCTCTCCAAGGCCGAGATTCTCTCCGTGGTATGGGGGAGTGACTTCGACGGGGACGAAAACATCGTCGAGGTCTACGTGGGTTATCTCCGCAAGAAGATTGACGTTGCCACTCAGCCGTCCATGATTCGTACGGTGCGAGGTTTCGGTTATAGCGCACGCGAAAGCTAATGGCCGAGAAGCGCAAACTCTCGATTAGGGCTCGCCTCACCCTGATCTTCGTTCTGGCCATCGCCGTCATCTTGATCTTTACCGGGATCGCCCTGGTCAACTTGGTGCACCAGTCTCTCTTGGGTCAGGCCTCCAATCAGATTGACGAAGTGATGGAACAGACCCAGACCCGATTCGCCTCGGCGACCAAACCCGTCTACCGGGTAGTCGTCCTCTCCACCCAGGGCGACATCGTGGTCCAGGTCACCAACGCCGCGGGGACCAAAGTATGGGCCGCCAGTTCGGCCATTGAAAATGCGCCCGTGTTGGCGCACCCAGTCGCCGACGTCACCACCGGCAGCGGACTGGGACTCAGGTTTATTCGCAACGCGAAGACCGATCCCACCTTGGCGGAGTTGAGTAACGGTCAAGTGGCGTCTATCACGACCAAACGGGGTCCGGGTCTGGTGTTCGGCTTCGTCTACGGCGGTCCCATCCAACACAGCGTGCGCGTGCTGCTGGCGAGCCTCTTGATCTCGTTCCCGTTGCTGCTCTTAATGTCGGGCGGCCTGATCTGGCTCGGTATCGGACTGGCCTTGGCGCCGGTCGAGGCGATTCGCCGGCGGGTCGACGCCATCGCCGCCCAAGACCTCACCCAGCGCGTGCCGGTCACCGGGGGCGACGACGAGATCGCGCGCATGGCGAGGACGGTGAACGAGATGCTCGATCGTCTGGAGGCGGCGTCGCGATTCCAACAGGAGTTCGTGTCTAACGCCAGTCACGAACTGAGGAGCCCTCTCACCACTCTGTTGGCCACGACCGAACGGGCGACGGGGGATCCAGAGGGTGCCAACTGGCCCGAGGTCGCTGACGTCATCATGCGCGAAGGACGACGGCTAGACGGCATTATCGCCGACCTCTTCTGGCTGGCTCGACACGACGAGGATCACGTCGACTCCGAGCGGGTGGAAGTGGACTTTGACGATCTCCTCTACGAAGAGGCCTCGCGAGTACGTTCGATGAGCGAGCTCAGTGTCGATACCTCCGCGGTGCAACCGACGCGGGTCATCGGAGACCCCACCATGTTCAAGCGCATGATTCGCAACGTGGTCGACAACGCCATGCGCTACGCCCAGAGCGAACTTCGCTTCGACTCGCACTTCGACGGCGACGACGCCGTGGTATTGGTGAGCGACGACGGTGAGGGCATCGACGTGGCCGATAGCGCTCGATTCTTTGAACGTTTCACCCGAGCCGACTCGGCCCGTTCGCGCCGCTCCGGGGGCACGGGCCTCGGACTAGCGATCGTCACCGAGATCGCGTTGCGACACGGAGGGTCGGCGCGCTTCGTCGAAGTTGAGAGTGGTTCGCGTATCGAGTTGCTCGTTCGACGTGACGGCGAGCGCTCGGACGCTCCTCCAACGACGGGCCTAGAGTCGTCGATATGAACGCGCCGGAGTTGTCGAGTTACACCGCGGACCCCATTCAGGTCCTCGGTATGAGTTTTTACTTTGATCCCTTGACCAAGGAGAAGGGGCGAGAGCACGGGATCAACGTCGTGGAGTTCTACGGCCTCGGACGTGCGGGCGTGTTGGGCGACGCGGACACCAGTGTCGTCACCGAGGCCTTCACTTTCTTCGATCCCTCCTCGATTGACTACTTCTGGACCCACGCCAAGGCCAAGGCCGACCCCGTGGTGGTGGCCGCCGCCCACGTCGACGCGGCCTACGCCTTCGCCGATCGGACCTTCGGCGCGATCGACACGACCGTTCTGGCGAGCTTTGGCGCGGCCGCGCGCAAGGCCGCGGAGGCCGAACCACGGGGCGTCTGCCCGCTGGTGGACGGCTACCTGCGCTATCCCGCCCCGAGTGATCCCGTGCACGCCGCCTACTTGGGGACGATTCTCCTGCGAGAACTGCGTGGAGGCGTGCACATTCACGCCGTGAACGAAGCGGGACTCGACCCCGTCGAGGCCTGCTACTTGCAGGATCCGATGGTCTTTACCTTGCACGGGTACCAAGAGGACGCCACGCCCGAGGTGACCGCCGATCTTGAAGGAAAAAAGCGTCGGGCCGAAGAGTTGACCGACGAGGCGGTGGCGGGTTGCTTTGAAGTCTTGAGTGACGAGGAGCGCGACGCCGTGGCGCAGGGGACGAAGTTGATGTTTGACGCGCTGCAAAACCCGGTGCCGGTCGCGCGCTAAGCACGTGGCTCGTCGCTACGCGTTGCGCAGCACACGCGAACGACTGCTCATTCTTCTCACCGCCACGGCCATCGCCGAACTCCTCTGGGTCATCTATCTCGGCTGGACGCTGCCGCGTCACTACGTCGCCAACCACTGGGAAGTGGCCTGGGTCGGTCTCGACGTCGCCGAGATCGTCATGCTGCTCGCCACGGCCTGGGCCGCGTGGCGACAACGGGCCGTCGTGATTCTCTTTTCCATCGTCTTGGCAACGCTGCTAGTCGTCGACGCGTGGTTCGACGTCACCACCGCGCGACGCGGCGACTTTCTCCAGAGCGCGTTGCTCGCGATTCTCGCGGAGATCCCCTTGGCGGGTCTCCTGATGTGGACCGCCTGGCGCGCCTCGCGCCGACTGGTGGCGACGCACCTCGACCACGGGGACGTGCTGGTGACGCCGGTGTGGCGAGTGACGCTGCTACCTCCCGAGGACGGTGGCGACTAGTAGCGCACGCCCTCTAAGCCAAGGAGGTATCGCTTCACCGCGTCGCCTCCGCCGTAGCCGCCGAGTCCGGTCGTGGAGACCACCCGGTGGCACGGTACGAAGATCGGCCAGGGGTTGGCGTGGTTGGCGTTACCCACCGCCCGTGACGCCCGTGGACGCTCGACGCTCTCGGCGACCTCACCGTAGGTCCGCACTTCACCGTAGGGAATGTCGACGAGTGCGTTCCACACGTCGCGCTGGAACGCGGTAGCGGTCGTGGTCGCCAGATGCACATCGAACTCTCGTCGCTGGCCGCTGAAGTACTCCCCAAGTTGTTGCGCCGCGTCCGAGACGGCGGGCGGAGGAGTGCCCCTCGAGGCTCGATGCGGTTGAGTCGGTAGGTAGACGGCCGTCACGGCGTCGGCGGTGCCTTCAACCGCCCACGGGCCCACGGGCGAGGGGACGTTCGTAATAAAGGTTTCCATGGTGATGGTCTAGCGCTCCCCTGTACGGTGGGCGCGTGGAGACTCTGATCGTCCAAAATGGCGACGTCCGATTACACGTTGTGGTCCAGGGCGAGGGCCCTACGATTCTTCTCTTGCACGGCTGGCCCGACACGTCGGCGCTGTGGGACCTCGTCGCTCCTGACCTGGTGGCGGCGGGGTACCGCGTGGTCGCTCCCGACCTTCGCGGGTGTGGACTGAGCGACAAGCCGAGCGAACTGGCTGAGTACCAGATGCACCACCTGATCGCCGACGTCGCTTCCATCGTGGACGCGCTCGGCGGCGAAAAAGTAGTTCTCGTGGGTCACGACTGGGGCGCGGCTCTCACCTGGGGTGTCGCGCTGGCTCGCCCCGATCTGGTGGAGCGAGTCGTGGCCGTGTCGGTGGGGCACCCGTCATCCTTTCGCACCGCGGGAATCGCTCAACAGATCAAGAGTTGGTACATGCTCCTGTTCTCCTACGAAGGAGTGGGAGAGGCGTTTCTGCGTAAGAACGAGTACGAGGCCCTGCGTCGTTGGGTCGGTCACCCTCGCGTCGAATCGGTCATCGCGGAACTCGAACGAGACGGTCAGATGACGTCCCATCTCCAGTGGTACCGCGCGAACGTGGCCCCCGACGCCTTCGTCGTCGACCCGGGGCCGTTACCGCCGGTGCGCGTTCCGGTGCTCGGTGTGTGGTCCAGCGGTGACTTCGCTCTCACCGAAAGGCAGATGACGAACTCTGCGTCGTACTGCGACGGCGGATTCGAGTACGTGCGTCTTGACGACGTCGGGCACTGGATACCTCTCGAAGCGCCGCACGAACTAGCACGCGCCGTCGTTGAGTTCTGTTCACGCTGAGGTCGCGTCGATGAGGCCTCACCGTCGTTACTGATAGAACAAAGGTATGAAAATTGCGCTCTTTAAAGAGTCGCGCCCCGGTGAGACCCGCGTCGCTCTCACCCCCGACGCCGTGAAAACCTTGGTGGCCGACGGCTGGTCGGTGGAGGTGGAACGCAACGCGGGCCAACTCGCGCACTTTGGGGACGAGAGTTATCGCACGGCCGGTGCCACCATCGTGGAGGCCGCCACCGGCGACGTGAACCTTCGCGTTAACCCTCCAACTCTCGAGGAAGTGGCCCGCGTGAAGGAGGGGTCTTTCCACCTCTCGTTTCTCTCGCCCCTCCTCTCGCTCGAGGTGGTCAAGGCTCTGAACGAGCGAAAAGTGACGATCGCTTCCTTTGACCTCTTGCCACGAATCTCGCGCGCCCAGTACATGGACGCCCTGTCGTCACAGTCGACAGTGTCGGGGTATCGAGCGGCGCTGGCTGGCGCCACGTACCTGGACCGATTCTTCCCGCTACTCACCACCGCCGCGGGCACGATTCGTCCGGCGAAGGTGCTCGTTATGGGCGTCGGCGTGGCGGGCTTGCAGTCGATCGCCACCGCCAAGCGCCTCGGGGCACGCGTGCGGGCCTACGACGTGCGTAGCGCCGCCAAAGAAGAGGCCGAGTCGGCCGGCGCCACCTTCGTACAGCTGGGGGTGACCGCTGACGCCGCGGGGGGATACGCGCGCGAACTCACTGACGAGGAGCGCCAGCAACAACAGGCCGCGCTGTTGAGCGAAGTGGCTAACTCCGACGTGGTGATCACCACGGCCGCCGTCCCGGGTCGTAAGGCGCCGATTCTCGTGACGACCGCCATGGTGGAGGCGATGGCCGAAGGCTCACTCATCATCGATATGGCGGCCGACGGCGGCGGCAACGTCGAGCTCACCCGGGTCGGAGAAGTGGTGACGCACCAGGGCGTGCGCATCGTGGGCCTCGCCAATCCGCCCGCCGAGATGGGTACCCACGCGAGTTTTCTTTACGCCAACAACGTTTTGAAGCTACTGGGCCTCTTTGGGGCCAAGGGCGAACTCGCCCCGGACTGGAGCGACGAGATCGTTCTCGGCGTCACCATCGCGCGCGACGGCGCCGTCGCTCACGTGGCCACCGCGGAGGCGCTCGGAGTCAGCCCCACTCCTCTCACGCCCGAGGTCGTTGAAGTGAAAGAGAGCGCGACATGAACTCCCTGCTGCAGTACGCGACCGTGTTGGTGCTCGCCGCCTTTGTCGGCACCGAGATCATCTCCAAGGTGCCGAGCATCCTGCACACGCCGCTCATGAGCGGCTCGAACGCTATCCACGGCGTCATCATCGTGGGGTCCATGCTCATTCTCGGATCGGCCACCACGAATCTTGAAGAGGTGCTGGGCTTTCTCGCCGTTATTCTCGCCACGCTGAACGTGGTGGGCGGCTTCGTCGTGACCGACCGCATGCTGGAGATGTTCAAGGCTCGCAAGCCCAAAGCGCCCGACTCCAAGCCGGAGGATGCCGCGTGAGTCGCGAAACGCTGATTGACCTTCTCTACCTCTTCTCGGCGACCACGTTCCTGGTCGCCCTCAAGGGACTGGGTAGCCCCAAGCACGCCCGGCGCGGCAACATGGTGGCGGCCTTTGGCATGCTGGTGGCGATCGTGGCGACGTTCTTTAAGTACGTCGACGGTCATCCGTTGCATCACGTCGATCTGATCTTGTTGGCGATGCTGATCGGGGCCTTGGTGGCCGTACCCACGGCCCGATTCGTCGAGATGACCGCCATGCCCCAACTGGTAGCCATCTTTAACGGGGTGGGTGGCGGCGCGGCCTCGCTGGTCTCGATCACGGAGTTCGTGCACATCAAGTCCACCAATCCCGCCACCTACGTGACCTTGGAGGTCCTGCTCGGTGTCTTGATCGGAACGGTCTCCTTCTCGGGTTCGGCCATCGCCTTCGCCAAGTTGCAAGAGCTAATGACCGGTCGACCGGTCACGTATCCCGGTCAGCAGATCTTCAATGCCCTCTTCGGTCTGGTGGCCTTAGGCCTCATTCTCACGATCCTGGTCAGCGGTTCGACGGTGTTGCTCTGGGTGCTCTTGGCGGTGGCCTTCGTTCTCGGCATCGCCTTCGTCCTGCCCATCGGCGGCGCCGATGTGCCGGTCTTGATCTCACTACTGAACTCCTTCACCGGTCTGGCCGTGGCCGCTTCTGGCTTTACGCTCGGCTCGAATCTGTTGATCATCGCGGGCACCCTGGTGGGTGCTTCGGGCATTCTGCTCACGCGTCTGATGAGCAAAGCCATGGGTCGCAGCCTCTCCAACGTGCTCTTCTCGGCCTTTGGCTCGAACATCACGGCGACCGGGGCGAGCTCCGTCGAGGGGCGCAGCGTTCGATCCGGTTCACCCGAAGACGCGGCGGTGTTGTTGACGTACGCGAGCAAGGTGGTCATCATTCCGGGGTACGGCTTGGCGGTCGCCCAAGCCCAGCACGTGCTGCGCGAGCTGGCTGACGAGCTCGAGAGCAAGGGCATCAAAGTCCTCTACGCCATTCACCCCGTCGCCGGCCGCATGCCCGGACACATGAACGTGCTCCTCGCCGAGGCCAACGTTCCCTACGACGAGTTGGTGGAGATGGACGAAGCCAACTCCGAGTTGCAAACGGCCGACGTGGCTCTGGTGGTGGGAGCGAACGACACCGTCAACCCCGCGGCCGCGAACGACCCGGCCTCACCCATCTACGGCATGCCCATCATTCACGCGGACTTAGCCGAGAACGTGATCTTCCTCAAGCGCTCCATGCGCCCGGGTTTCGCGGGCATCGACAACGAACTCCTCTACAACCCCAAAACCACGCTGGTTTTCGGTGACGCCAAAGACACGTTGACGAAAGTTGTCGCCGCGGTGAAGGCCTCCTAGGCCCTACTCCGTCAGTCGATTGAGTTCCTCGATCTGACCTGGGGTCAACGACGTGACCGCGGCGGCGTTGGCACGAATCTGATCGGCCGAACTCGCTCCCGCGATCACGCTCGACACCGCGGGCTGGTTGAGAAGCCACGAAAAGGCGATCGAGAGAATGGGGACGTTGATGGCCTCGGCGTACTCCAACAGCGCGCCGACGCGAGCTTGGAACGCGTCGCTCAACCAGTGCACACTTCGCTCGGGGGGCATCTTCGACAACCTGGTCCCTTCGGGCAGCGGTTCACCAGGTCGGACCTTTCCGGTCAGCAGCCCGTTGGCCAGGGGATAGAAAGGGAGAAAACCAATCCCAAGTTCCCCGCAGGTCTGCAACACGCCGTCGCGCTCGGGGTCGCGGTCGAGAAGTGAGAACTGATTCTGAACCGAGACAAAGGCCGGTCCCCCGCTCGCGGCGATCTTCGCCTCGCGCAGCTGGTCGGCGGTGAAGTTCGAGCAGCCGATCTCGCGGACCTTCCCCTCGGCGACCAGTTGCTGCAGCGCGGCGAGGGTGTCGGCGATCGGAACCGTGTCATCGGGGTAGTGGAGCTGGTAGAGGTCGATGTACTCGGTGTTGAGTCGCCGCAGCGAGTCCTCGCAGGCTGATCGCACGTACGCGGGGCTCGCACCAAAGTGGGTGTCGTCGATGGGCATGCCGAACTTGGTGGCGATGACGACGTCGCCGCGCCGAGCGCCGAGCGCGTGGCCCAGGAAAACCTCCGACTTAGTAGCGCCGTAGATGTCAGCCGTGTCAAAGAAGTTGACGCCCGCGTCCAAAGCGCCGTTGACGACCAGGGTCGCGGCGTCTTGGTCCAGGCGCGTGCCGAAGTTGTTACAACCAAGGCCAACCTCGGAGACTTCGAGAGTGCCCAGCGCGCGTCGTTTCATACGTCTCCTTTTTCTCCACAGGAGCATAGGCAGACGCCCGCCAAGCTCGCGACGAAGAGGGCTCAACTACCATGGGCAAAAAGGAGAGCCGATGAAAGTGAACGTTGATTTTGACCTCTGTACGTCGAACGCCGTCTGCATGGGCATCGCCCCCGAAGTCTTCGAAGTTCGCGACGACGGCTTCCTCTACGTCATCAACGAAAACCCCGGTCCGGAGTTTGACGAGCGCCTGCGTCTCGCGGTCGCTAGTTGCCCCAACGGCGCCATCACTCTTGGGGAGTGACTCATGAGCGGGCCGAGAGTCCGTTTCGCGCCCTCGCCGACGGGCTTCTTTCACGTCGGCTCCGCACGAACGGCCCTGTTTAACTGGTTGGTCGCGCGCCACGGTGACGGGGGAGTCTTCATCTTGCGCGTCGAAGACACCGATGAAAGCCGCAACCGCGAAGAGTGGGTGGAAGGCATCTACTCATCGATGGCCTGGCTGGGCTTTACGTTGGACGAAGGACCGTTTCGACAGAGCGACTCGAAGGAGGCGCACGAGTTGGCGGCGGGAGCCCTCCGTCGAAAGGGCTTCCTCTACTACTGCGACTGCACTCCGGCGATGGTGGACGCACGAAAGGGTCCCGGTGCTCCTCCCGGTTACGACGGTTTCTGTCGCGACCGCGGGGTGGAGCGCGCGGAGAACACCGCCCTGCGCTTTCGCACGCCTCGCGAGGGCGTCACGATTGTGCACGACCTCATTCGTGGCGACGTGGAGTTTGAGAATCGACTGATCGAAGACTTCGTCGTCGTCAAGTCCTCGGGCGTCGTTCTCTACGCACTGGCCAACGTGACCGATGATCGTCACGATCGCATCACCGACGTCATTCGTGGCGAGGAGCATCTGGCCAACGCCCCGAAGCAGATGATGCTCTGGTCGGCCCTGAACGCCGCCAGTGACGAGGACGTGCCGCTTCCTCAGTACGCTCACCTCCCGCTGCTGGTCAACGAGCAGCGCAAAAAACTCTCCAAGCGCAAGGACCCGGTCGCCACGGAGAGCTACCGCGATCAGGGATACCTTCCCAACGCCTTCGTTAACTACTTGGCCCTGCTCGGCTGGAGTCCTCGGGGGGGCGAAGAGATCGTGCCGCTCGCGGTGTTGATCGACGAGTTTCGTTTAGAAGACGTGTCGCACTCTCCGGCCTTCTTCGACGTCAAGAAGTTGGCGCACATGAACGGCGAGTACATTCGGGCGCTCTCGCGCGCGGAGTTTGTGCAACTGAGTGCCCCCTGGGTGCAACCGTGGTCGACGCCGTGGCAGCCGAGCGATCGCGAGCCGCCTTGGCGCGAAGATCAGTTCAGCGCGGCGACCTACGAGCGCATCGCCCCTTTCATCCAAGAGCGGGTGGCGACTCTGGGAGAGATCCCGGCCATGGTGGAGTTCTTCTTTCTCGATGAGCCGCGCTTCGATGACGCCAGCTTCGCCAAAGTGATTGCCAACGACCCGCTCGGCCGTGCGATGTTGGACGGAGCGATCGAGTCATTGGAGTCCTTAGCGGCGTGGGAGTCGAGCGCACTGCACGAGACCGTGGCCGCTGTGGGCGAGGCCAACGGCCTGACGCTGCGAAAAGCCCAAGCGCCCATTCGCTGCGCCATCACGGGGACGCTGGTCGGACCGCCGCTCTTTGAGTCACTCGAAGTCTTGGGAAGAAAGAGGACCATTCAGCGGTTGCGTGACGCGCTCGCGAGAGCCGCGTGATATTGGGACCACTCAAGTGGACCCTTCGCGTACTCGCCGCGCTGTTGTTGGTGATTTTTGTTTACTTCGCGGTCACCTTTGTTCAGATCTGGTGGCGCGGGCATGAACACACGACCAAGGACGCCCAGGCCATCTTGGTTTTCGGCACCACCGAGGACAACGGCACAGCCTCGCCGGAGCTTCGCGCTCGGCTCAATCAAGCGCTGACGCTCTACCGCGCGGGACGCGCTCCCTGGGTGGCCGTCACCGGAGGTCGTCGCCCCGGCGACGTGTACACCGAAGCGGGGGTCTCCGCTACGTATCTAGAGAGTCACGGCGTGCCCTCGGATCGAATCTTGAAGGGCGGGGGGTCGGACACCTGGCAGAACGTCGAGACGGTGATCTCGAAGTTAAAGAAGCACCACCTCAACACTGTCATTACGGTCACCGATCCCTTTCACGAGTACCGCGCGATGGCCATCGCCTCGGCTCAAGGTCTCGTCCCGTACCCTTCGCCCGTTCGGAACTCACCGACCATCAAGTTCGAGTTATGGCGCTACTACCTCAAAGAGACGTTGGAAGTGGGGGTGGGGCGCATCGTTGGTTACGGACGGTTGAGTTCATGGACCACAACGCCTTTGAAGCATCACGTCTCGTCTGGCAAGTGAGAGAGGCGCTCCGATAAGATTGCCCAGCCCTTCGGGGGTGGTGTAATTGGCAACACAACTGGTTCTGGTCCAGTTATTCAGGGTTCGAGTCCTTGCCCCCGAGCGAATGAGGTGACAGTAATGTCGTCTCTTTCATGGTCCCATCGTCTAGTGGCCTAGGACATCACCCTCTCAAGGTGGAGACACGGGTTCAAATCCCGTTGGGACTGCGCGTGAAATCTGTCGCGACATCGTGAACAGGCAGCCTCATACGTCCGGAAACAGTCGTCGGTTCGAGACGGGAGCCTTCAGCCGATAACTCTCGAGCAGTAGTGAGGTCAGCAACTCTTCATCTACATCGTCGGGGAGAACGAGCACGGCGCCGTACCCGTCGCAGTGCGGACCAGAGAAGATCGAACCATCGTTTTCGGTTCTTCTTCCTCAAAGAAGAGGCAGCAGATGCTCTGTAACCTTCTCCATTTGGTCGCGCTGATCGCTACTGAGTAGATCAAGGGCGACCGCGGTGGCTCCGGCGTCCCTCAGTTCGCCGACGAAGTCAGCGGCCTGTTGGGGACTTCCGATGGCGGCAATGGCGAGAAGGTCGTCGGGCGAGACGTTGCGCGTCGACTGGCGCTGCCAGGTGGCGAGGGCATCCTCGCGCGCCTTCTTCTCGTCGGGATCAACGTTGACGTTCAAAAAAACGCAGACGGGAAAGTCGCTGCCGGAGTGCCCGAGCGCTGCGCGCAACTCTCGAAGTTGGGCCGAGCGCTGCGCCAGCGTCGCCGGGGTCACGGCGAAGGTCAGCCACCCATCGCCCAGGCGCGCCACTCGATCGAGAACTCGGTTCACCTTCTCGTCGGGCGTCCCTTGTGGGGGATTGCCCGTCATCCAGATCGGCAGTGGCTGTTGGGAGAAGGCGGGCGCCAACTCGAAATTGTCGAGCGAAAAATACGTGCCCGAGAAGTTGACACGTCCGCCTCGACTGACGAGACGCAAGAAATCGACGCTCTCTTCCATGCGAGCAACCTTTTCGCGGTGAGACATGTTGAACGCCGCGAGTTCCTTCACTCGCGTCGCGCCCGTCGCTTCGCCGGGACAGGCGATCAGGGTGACTCGACCCTTTGACAAGGCGTCAAGATTCGCCCACTGCTGCGCGACGATGAGCGGATGGCGTAGACCGAGGCTCGCCTCGCAGGCGACACCGAGTCGAACCCGTTGGGTACGAGCGGCACAGGCGCTCAAGAGCGTGACTGAGTCGTAGAAGGGCAGCGAGATGATCGAATCGGTGACCCAGAGGTCGTGCCAGCCCTCGACGGAGTCAACAAACTCGGCCATCTCCAGGAGCGAGTCATACGACTGCGCCGTCGGTCCGAGCCGCGTGGGGAGTACGACGCCCGCGTTGATATTCACCCGATTTCGACTCCTCTCGCGAACTACTCTACTTAGTCAATGGAATTAGTTGGCTTTCGATGGTGTCAGTGTGGAGGACAGTGAGTCCCGCCTCGTTGATTGAAGCCCGCCAACTGTTCGACCAACTCGACGACCCCTCTCTTCGCGTACTGGACGCGACCGCGTTTCTACGTCGTGAGATCGACGGCGGACCCTATGTCGTAGAGAGTGGGCGAGCGGGCTTTAACGACAAGCACGTCCCCGGTGCGGTCTTTGCTGATGTGCCGGGGGAACTCTCGGATCCCGACTCGCCCTTTCGCTTCACTCTTCCGAGTGCGGCGCGCTTCGCCCACGGTGTCGGCGCGCTCGGGGTGGGCGACGACACGCGCGTCGCCGTGTACGCCCAAGAGTCACCGATGTGGGCGACGCGTCTGTGGTGGCTGTTTCGATACTTCGGCTTCGACGACGTGCGCGTGCTCAACGGGGGACTGCGAGCGTGGATCGAGGCGGGGCTCCCGGTCACGTCCGAAACCACCGCGGTCGAACCGGAAGCGTTTCACGCGGAGGCGCGACCTAATCTTTTGGCCACCAAAGCCGAGGTCGTTCACGTGGTCGAAGGTGAGTCCGCCTGTCTCGTGAACGCCCTCCCACCAAAGGCTTTTCGTGGTGAGGGTCCCGGCGCGTACAGCCGACCGGGACGAATTCCCGGGTCGCTGAGTCAGCCCTCGGTAGAGCTACTGGACGCGAGGACTGGTCGCTTTCTCGATCCCGCGGGATTACGTCGGCAACTGGAGAGACCCTTGTCGATTCACGATCGACCGGTGATCGCGTACTGCGGCGGCGGCATCTCCGCCACCGTGGACATCTTTGCGCTCTCCCTGCTCGGGCGCGACGACGTGAAACTCTACGACGGATCGCTCACGGAGTGGAGCGCGGATCCAACACTGCCACTCGTCGCCGATTAGCACCGTGCAGGCCCTGGTCTTTGACTGCGACGGCCTGCTCGTCGACTCCGAAGCGGCGTGGAAGAACGCCCTTCGTAACGCCCTGACCGCTCACGGGGTGTCCCTCGCTCGTCATCGTGCCGGCGCCATGATCGGTGGGTCAGTCCCCGAAGCCGTGGCCTTCATCGAGAGAGAACTCGGGCACTCGATAGACGCCGACCAGGTCGGATCGGAGATCTACGGGTCCGTTCTCTCCAGTGTGTCGGAGGGCCTTTCTCCCATGGCGGGCGCAATACCTCTTCTCAACGCCCTCCAGGGAACACGACCACTCGCCGTCGCGTCGAATGGCTCACGAGCGACGGTCCTCGCGTCTCTTCAAGCCGCTGACATACCGGACGTCTTTCAGGTTGTGGTCGCGCTTGGTCCAACAACGCGACCGAAGCCCGCGCCGGATCTGTACCTCGAGGCGTGTTCTCTGCTTCACGTTGAACCACCTGACGCCATCGCGATCGAAGACTCGTTTCGAGGGGCCACCGCGGCAAAGTTGGCGGGCTTGCGGGTGGTGGGAGTGGGGTCGAGCGATAGTTTGCAGGACGTCTGCGATCTGGTCGTGCCGACGCTCTTGGATGATCGCCTCGACGACTTTCTCGGAGTATCGGTGCATCACCCCCGAGGTGGGTGAGTAACTCCAAAAGTTTTTGATCCGCCACTTGCGCCGCTCTGGGGCATATTCTAGTATCTCGATAGAATTACTAGGAATTGGCGCAACGATGAGCCACCTCATCGAAACGACTGAGCACGAGGAGTGGAAAAGCCCCTATGACAGCCCAAGACACCCTGAGAGTTCGCCCGGAATCACCGGCCGCGACCGAGAGACTCTCCGCTATCGAAGTTCACTCCATCGACGTCATCCCCGACGCTGAGCGCCACGGAACAATTCACCAACAGGGCGTCTTCTGGTTTCTCTCCAACACGCAAACCCTGAGCGTCGCGGTCGGCTTCACGGGGATCGCTCTCGGACTGACGGTCTGGTGGACGATCCTCGCGGTCATTCTCGGGAACGCCTTTGGCACCATTTTCATGGCGCTGCACGCCTCCCAAGGTCCGCGCCTCGGCCTGCCTCAGATGATCCAGTCGCGAGCTCAGTTTGGCTACCGCGGTGTGGTGCTGCCTCTCTTCTTGGCGCTCTTCACCTACATCATTTTCGCGGTGGTGGACACTGTCATCATTGGCCAGGGGCTCCACTCGATCTTCGGCTGGAACGTCTACCTGGTGGGCGTGGTCATCGCCGTCGCGGCCGTCGTGCTCGCGGTCTACGGCTACGACTGGCTGCACCGGGCCTTTCGATGGCTCTTTTGGGTCTCGCTGCCCCTGTGGCTGGTGTTGACGATCGGCATCATCACTCACCACGCCGGTGGCGCCCCGACCGGGCACTTGGGCTTTGGTTGGATCTCCTTCTTCATCGTCTTTTCCGCTACCGCCAGCAACAACATCTCCTACGCGCCCGTGGTCTCGGACTACTCGCGCTACTTGCCTCGTTGGACGCCGTTTGGCAAAGTCGTCTCGTCAGTGTTCGCGGGCGCCTTCTTGTCACTCACCTGGCTAGCCGCGATCGGTGCGTGGTTAGCAGCGCACTTAGGGGCCACCGACGCGCTAGCCAGCGTTCGCGTAGCCGGCAACAACATCGCCTCCGGCTTTGGCACCGCGCTCATCATCGTGGCGATTATCGCGCTGGTGGCGACCATGGGCGAGATGGCCTACAGCGGCCAGTTGGTGGTGCTCACCGCGATCGACAGCTTTCGTCCCATCAAGTCCACCGTTACCAAACGGGCCGTGGCCGCCACAGCCATCGCCATCGTGTGGGCCATCTTCGGCCTGTTCGTCTTTAAGAACGTCACGACCGCGGTCTACGACGGCTTGATCCTGTCGCTCTACCTCCTCACTCCCTGGACCATCGTCAACCTCTACGACTACTTCTTTGTGCGCAAGGGACGCTACGCCGTGACCGAACTCGAGAACCGCCACGGCATCTATGGCAGTTGGGGCTGGCGCGGTATCACCGCCTATCTCGTGGGCTTCGCCGCGTCCATTCCCTTCTGGAGTCTGTCCTTCTACGTCTCGCCGGTCGCCAAGGCCACCAATGGTCTTGACGTCTCGTTCATCGTCGAGCTACTGGTCAGCGGCATTCTCTACGCCGTGCTGGCGCGTTCGATCGATCTCTCCGGTTACGACGCCGCGGTGCACAGGAGTGACGAGAAACTCGTCGCCCTCGGTATTCGCGTTCCGCCTAGTGCCGAGACGAGAGAGCAAGAGGCCATCGAGGAGTCGGTATGACCACCGTGGCTCGTTACGACGGGCTGGCCGAGTGGTACGACGAGGTCATGCGCGACCCGAACGAACGCGGCGCGCTCGCTGTGTCGGCCTACGCCACGCTGGCCGATCTTCTAGGCCCGGGCGAGGGCTGGATCCTGGACGTCGGGGTGGGTACCGGGCTCGCCGCCGAGCGGGTGCGACGCCTGGGCTACGAGCCCTTCGGCGTTGATCTCTCTTTCAACCAGTTACAGGTCGCGGCCCAGCGCCTGCCGGTCGCGCAAAGCGACGCTTCGCAGTTGCCGCTCAAGGACGGCTCGGTAGCGAACGCCTACTCCACCTTCGTCTCTTCCGACCTTGACGACTTTGAGGCCGCGTTGCGCGAGATCTATCGGGTACTCGCGCCGGGCGGCCGCTACGTCAGCATCTGCGTGCACCCGGCCTTTAACGGAGGCCACTCTCGGCCCGGTGAGAATGACAGCGTCGTCGTTCGCCCGGGCTATACCTCCACGGGCTACCAGACGAGCGAGAGTTACGGCTCGACCATCCGTAGTCACGTGGGCGCCTGGCACCGTCCCTTGGCCACCCTCATCAACACGTTCTTGATTGTGGGTTTCCGGCTCACTGCGCTCGTCGAGACGGGTCCCGCCCCTCTCCCCCTCATTCTGGGGATCACCGTAGAAAAGCCCGAGTAAAGGAGAACCCTGATGGCGATTCAACACACCATGACCTATCGGACCTGGCCCAACACCCTGGTGGTGCAGGACCTGTCCCGAGTGCGCGAGGTCAACCCTCTCGTGCACTGCGTGACCAACTTGGTGGTCACCAACTTCACCGCCAACGTCCTGCTCGCCGTGGGCGCGTCCCCCGCGATGGTGGTGGCCAAGGAGGAGGTCGGCCAGTTCGCGCCCATCGCTAACGGTCTGCTCATCAACGTGGGCACGGTCACGAGCAACGACGTCGACGCCATGCTGTCCGCCGCGAGGGCGGCCGATCAGGCGGGCACGCCGTGGGTCCTCGACCCCGTCGCCGTGGGAGCGTTGCGATTCCGCACCGACGTGGTCGAACAACTCATCACCCATCACCCGACGATCATTCGCGGCAACGCTTCGGAGATCCTGGCCTTGGCGGGTGAGAGTTCCAACGCCAAAGGTGCGGACTCCACCGCGGACTCCTCCGACGCGCTGAGTGCCGCTCGTGGTCTGTCGATCCGCACCGGTGCGGTCGTCGCGGTGACCGGGGTGGTCGACTACGTGACCGACGGCGACGAGGTAATTGCCGTGCCCGGGAGCCACGAACTCCTCACCAAAGTGACCGGATCGGGATGCGCTCTGGGCGCCATACTGGCCGCGTTTTTGGGCGTGGAGGACTCGGCCCTTCGCGCCGCGGTTTCGGGCTCGGCCGTCTTCGCCGCGGCCGGCGAGCGGGCTGCTGTCGAGTCGCGTGGTCCTGGCTCCCTGGCCGTGGCCCTTCTCGATCACCTCTACTCGATCGGGCGAGTCGAGATCGACCCCGAAGGGCTCTAGCCATGGGCAACAGCGACCGCTATCGGCGATTCGAGGACCTATTGGTCTGTCCGGTCGATCACGGCCCTCTGATCTGGCTGCGGGAGGAGAACGTGATCTACAACCCTCGACTCTCTCGCGGCTACCCCCTTCGAGAAGGCATCGCGCAACTACTCGAAGGTGAGTCCTTTGACGTGGACGTGAGCGGCCGACGCCGCCGGATAGTTCTCTAGTTGTGGGCGCGCCCGCCGAGGCTCTCCGCCGCGACCACGTCGCCACCTTTCGGGCGTTGGCGTGCGAACTGCGGCACCGATTTCTGGCCGACGACAGGCCCACGTCGATCATCGCCGTGGATGGATTCTCCGGCTCTGGCAAGAGTTACTTTGCCCAGCGACTCGCCCATGAGTTGGGGGCCGGCGTGATCAATACCGACGACTTCGTACAGGGCTGGCACGGCCTGGGAGCGTCGCTCGATCTCCTAGAAGAGTGGGTCCTCGGACCGCTCAGCCGTGGCGAAGGGGCGCGCTGGCTTCGCTACGACTGGGATCTCATGCGCACGACCGAGTGGGTGGAGGTTCCCCCGCCTTCGGTGTTGGTGGTCGAAGGGTGCGGGGTGGGCGCCCAGAGGTTGTCGGACTACTACTCGTACCTCGTGTGGGTGGAAGCTGACGAGTCGACGCGACGTGGCCGACTACCACAACGTTTTGACTGGGAGATGTATCGGCCCTTCGTGGAGATCTGGGCGGAGCAGGAAGAGAGCTCCGCGTCGGCGACGACGTGGCCGATCGAGCCCATCTCAACATCGATAACGGCGATCGAGTTGAACGATTCGACGCGCGAACGTCGTTCCTCCAACGGGTTTCCGGTCTATGACCCAGTCCTATTCGATGGTGGCGTCGCCACTCTCGCTTTCGAAGGGGAAGTCCTCGGCGAACCAGGCCAACATCCCCCCCGTCAGATTCGCCACGTCGAAGCCGTTTTCCTGGAGGAAGGTGGCCGCTCGCAGTGATCGAGCGCCCGAGCGGCAGGCGCAGATAATGAGGCGGTCCTTAGGGAGATCATCGAGACGATCGGGAACGTCGGACAGAGGTATCAACGTCGCCATCGGAGCGTGTCCCGCGTCCCACTCGACCTCTTGGCGTACGTCGATCAAGACCGCATCACCATCCAGCAACTCCACAGCCTCGCTCGCACTTACTTCATTCACGGACATGGGCTACCTGTCTCTTGGGTACCTCGCCGCGGGGGCTCGGCACTTCTTCGTCTCGAATCTAGGCGCCGTCTCGCGTTCGTTGAAAGGACCGGTTTCATGAAACCCTCCCGACCCCATCTCCTCGCACCCGCCATGAGCGGGGACGCCGGACCTAGGCTGAAAGGGTGAGTTCCGTGACGATTCCTCTCATTAGTGGAGGCGATCTGGCCGCTCAACTGGACGACGCCAGTCTCTACCTCGTTGACGTACGCGACCCCGATGAGGTCGACGCGTGGAGCATCACCGGGGCTCACAACTTTCCGCTGGCGTCACTGGAGTCGAGCATTGCCGACATTCCTCGTGACAAAGACCTGGTGGTGGTATGCGCCAAGGGAATTCGCGCGCTAAAAGGGGCGGAGATCTTGGCCGAACACGGACTCGCGAGTCGGGTCCTTGACGGCGGCATGGCTGCGTGGTCCTCCACGTACGATCACGTGTCCGGAGAGTTCGCCGGCGCCACCGTCGTGCAGGTGCGTCGGCGGGGCAAGGGGTGCCTTTCGTACGTCATCGGTGCGGGGGAGCGAGCGGTCGTTATTGACCCGTCTCTTGAACTGTCGCAGTACTTCGAGGTGGCGAAGGCGAACGGTTGGACCATTACTCACGTGCTGGACACTCATCTGCACGCCGACCACATCAGCGGCGCGCGCGAGCTCGCGGCCCAAGCGGGCGCAGCCCTCTGGCTGAATCCGGCTGACCCCTTTCGTTTTGACTTTGAACCAATCGTCGACGGGAAGTCCATTGAGCTGATGCCGGGCGTTGATCTACGCGTCTCCTCGGTCAGCGTGCCGGGTCACACCGAAGGCTCCACCATGTACCAGTTGGCTGAGGAGGCCATCTTCACGGGTGACACTCTGTTCCTCGAAAGCGTGGGGCGCCCCGACTTGGCCGATGAGGCGGTTGACTACGCACACCACCTGTACCACAGCCTCCACGAGAGGGTCCTTCCTTTATCTAACGAGATCACCGTGTTCCCGGCTCACTTTGGCCAGGGTGTTGAGGTTCGCGGTGGAAAGTTCGTGGCTCGCCAACTCGGCTCGCTGCGAAGCGCTCTGCCGGCCCTGGCTCTCGACGAAAAGGCCTTTGTGGACTGGGCTGTGGCGAACGTGAAGGATCGACCGGGTAATTACCAGCAGATCGTCCGCATCAACGCGGGTCAGGACGCCATCGAAGGTGACGCGTTGGAACTGGAAGCGGGACCCAATCGCTGCGCTATTGCGTAGTTCGTTTCGTAGCGGTCGAGGTCGAGTTACGAACGTGCGAACCGGTATCAGAAGAGGCAAAAATATCCGCGGCTTTACACAGCAAAACGCAGACTATTCATCGAAATCTTGACGAATTCATGCGGGGTGAGGCGGGAGTCAATGGCGTCGAAATGAAGTTGGGGAGCGGCTTACAATATGGTTACGATTTTCTAGATTATGGAAAGCCGGGAGAAAGTCGAATCAAAGAGCAGATTTATATCCGCGTTGACCAGGAATTATAGCGGCGTTTCCACCCCGCCAATCATTGCAACGCCATTGTAAAGATTCGGGGCACTTCTTCCCTCGCGCCTCGGACCTTACCTATACTTACTTCTAAGGAAACGGCCGTGTTATGTCACGAGGCCCTACCTTGTGAGCAGTGACGCAGTGCCGCATGATCTAAAAATTAAAGGCCGCTGAGTCGGCCCTTACGAATGGAGTGAATTGACAATGAATAATCCACGACGGATACAACGCCACTTGGTAAAGGCACTTGCCGCCGGCGCCGTGCTGGTGGCTGCGGCGCTGCCTATGGCTATTGCTGGCGTGGCGGGAGCGGCGACCACCTACACAGCCGCTTTCTCCACGTCCGGTGCAGCCAACACTGGCCCTGGTGACTCGGGTACCTTCACCCTCACGGCATCGGCTGCGACATTCGCCGGTGACGGGGGCAATGCCACCATCACCGCTCCCGCCGCGTCGGGAGTGACGTTCACGAGCGTGGTTGACACTGACCACGCCGCTAAGGAAACCATCACGGCGGACTACGCGACGGCAGCGACTGCTACTCCGGGTGCGTACACGCTGACGGTCACTGACGATGCGGGAACCTTCACGGCTTCCAACGCGATCACGGTTGACGCTGCGCCGACACTGACAGCCATTAGCCCGAACTCGGTGGCGGATACCACGACGCACTCCCCTGTCACCTCAACTCTCACTGGAACGTTCGTTGGTACTCCCACGGTGGTCCTTACGAGCACGGTGAATGGCACCACGATTGAGGCGACAGCTGCTGCTTCCGGTGGCACTGTTGCCACTCCGGCGACAACGGACAGTGTCACGATCACGCCAGAGAACGCGACCAACAGTGCCTCGGCCACGCCAGGTACCTACACGATCACGGTCACCAACCCTGACGGCGGTACTTACACCTCGGGTCCGTTGTTCACGGTTACCGGTAACGAGATCAGTGAGATCAGCCCCTCGGCTGTTCCGCTCACCGCTGCCACGTACCCGATCACGGTGTGGGGTGGCGGCTTCGCTTCCAGCGCGACCCTCACGCTCTCGGCCTGCGGTACGGACACTTCTTTGTTGAACACCGGTACGGTTGTGAGTGGCACGGAAATCACAGACTCGGTAGTTGTTGCTGCCGGGGCGACCCAGTTGGGCACCTGTGTTTTGACCGTAACGAACGCTGCACCGGGTAACCTTGACTCCTACTCCACAGCTGCTGGAGCGTTGGGTCTTGGCCAGCAGTCAACAGTCGCGCCAAGCATCACGGCTTCGAGCCTCACGTCGGCTGCCGCGGTAGAGCCTGGCTCTCCTCAGCAGACGATCACCTTCACGGGAAATGGCTTCAGCCAGTACACGACGCCTGTCGACACGACTCCGGGCACCTCAACCACATCTGACGGTGCCGCGACTATTGGTACGACTGCGGCTTCTTGTCTCGGTGGTAGCAGCGGCACGACGCTCACCTGTGAGTTGACCGTCTCCACTGGGGCAGTCACTGGAGCCCACTCGGCCGATGTTGATGGCGACTACTTTGCCAACGCCTTCAGCGTTGCCGGTCCGACCATTACGTCGGCTTCTCCCGCCGCCCTCGCTGTTGGCGCTCCGGTTGGAACGACAATTGTCTTGACCGGTACGGGCTTTGCTGCTACGTCGACTGGCGCTGTTGCTCAAGGAACTCCGGCCAGCGGTCTTGCTGGTGACTTCCAGTACGTGAACGCGACGACAGAAGACTTCGTCGTCACGGCGCCACCGACGGTTGCCACCGCTGCTGCGACGCCTGCCACGCTGACGCTGACGGTGACTGACGCGTACGGCTCGTCTTCCTCGACAGCTCCATTCAGCATCCCAGTCGGCGCGGCTCCCACAGTGACGTCCACTACGTACGTAACGGGCACTTCGGGTGTTGGCGTTGGTGCCACCGCTCAGACGGTCACGATCAACGGATCGGGTTTTGCGACCGGTGCGACCGTGACGGGCTTCGTAAATGGGACTGCAGTTGCTGACCCTGACGTGACGGCCACCGTAACCGGCGTGAACACTGCTGGCACGGTCCTGACCGCGACGATCAAGATCGCTGCCGGTGACACGAACAAGGTTGACGGCTTCACAGTCACGAACACCAACGGTGGCGTAGTTAAGGCCACTGCTGTTGCTCCGGCCGGTTTGGTCATTGACGCTGCTCCCACCATCACCTCAGTAACGCCTACTACCGGTGCAGCTGGAGCGACCACGTCGTTTGCGGTTGCTGGTACTGGCTTTGTGACCGGTGCTGTGACCACGTTGAGCCCGGCGAACGGTACCTGTGGTACCACCACGGTTTCCTCCGCGACGACGGTTGCCGCAACTTGCACGCTGGGCGTGCCTGGTGTTACTGCGACGTACCTGGTTATCACCAACCCTGACGGCGGCTCGGTTACCTCCACCACGGCCGTTCTGCCCGCTGCCTCTGCGCCCGCTCCCAAGTTCCACGTAAGTGGTGTGCATGGTGCTGCGGTTGCTGGCAAGACAGTGACGATCACCATTACGGGTACCGGTTTCTACGGTCAGCCGAAGATCACCGCTGCCGGTTCAGGTTCGGAGTCACCAAGGACAACGGCCGAGTTCTGACGGTTCACGTCACTGCTAAGGCTGGTCTCCACGGCGAGCACACGCTGACCGTGAGCTGAAAATGGTCACGTTGGCAAGGCCGGATTCAACACCAAGGCGTAGTTCTCACACACCATCCAAGAAGTTTTGTAAGGAGACCCCCTCGAGAGAGGGGGTCTCCTTATTTATCGAGTACCGGTACGAGTTCGTGCGATTCAAACCCGAGCGAGGAGCCGCTCAGGATGAGCGGGGCCAGCTAGTCGATACTCAAGGACCAGGAGGAGCCATCCGGACTGTCTTTGACTTCGATGCCGGCTTTCGTCAGCACGTCTCGTAGTTCGTCGGCCAACCCGTACTGTCCGCCGGCCCTGGCAGTTACGCGCACCGCCAGGACTCCCTCAACGAGTTCGGTGGGATCGATAAAGCCCTGGCCACCGGTTTGCGCTAGTTGAACGAGTCGAGCAAGGGCTTGGAGTCCCGCGTCGCCACCCAGCGCTGCCGCTTTGGCGAGTTCGACGGGCGTAACTTGCTCGGCGATTGATTCGTTCGACGTCTGCCGAGGGACAAAGGGCGCGAGGGTTCGGAGCTGACTTAGCGCGGTGGTCGAACCGTTCGCCAGCACACGAGATTCCCCGTGTACTCGCCAGTACGCGTTCGAACGACCCTTCACAGTCAACGTGTCGTCGTTGAAGTCAAGAATGGCCGCCGTGTGTTCATCTACGCCCAGAGTCGCCACACCCTCAGGAAGTTGACTCTCCAGTTCGAGGAGTCGAGGCTCACCTAGATAGCAAAACCGAGTGTCGTAGTTCGCCCCTTCATTGTTGTCGAAGTGAGGAATGACGACGCAGTTGAGACCGAGGCGAGCCAGGACGTTGAGTCCCTTCAGCCAGTGAGGATCTTCGAGGCCGACCTTATACACCTCGTAGATCGGAGCGGTGAAGGCCCCGAGAGTAAGAGCCGCCGCCGAGGCGAAACACAAGGTACCGTTCTTGGCGAGCACACTGAGCAAGTCCTCGTCAAAGTGAAGCGGGGACCACTGTCGTAGCGCGTAAGTGGGGCTCCCCGGGCCGGCAAAGACGTAGTTGGCGTCACGAACTTGCTGCTTGAACAAGGTGCGATCAAGTTGGCTTGCACGATCGAACGACGAGAAGTGGAGAGTCGTGATATCAACGTGCAGTGACCGGTCGAAATACTCCTCGAGTTTCTCGCTCATCTGTGGGACGTTGAGTTGAAAGCCGTAGGCCGTGTCTAGATTGACCGCAAATACCTGTGGAATACGAGCGAAGATCTCTCGGTGTACCTTCGTCATTCCCGGCGCCGTCTCACCCGAACCGAGAAGAGCGAGAACGCCGCTGGACATCGCTTCAGCGTACCGCCTGGGACGAACGGGATATCCAGGCCATTGGTAAGTTGGTGGTATGAACACTGTGTTCCTCTATCGTGAGCGCGCTAAGGGAAACGTCTCCTTTCCGATGGTCGTGTGGGCGATAGCCATGACCGTGATTTTGTTCCTTTCGATCGTGTCGCCTTCGGCGACGATCACCATCATCGGTTTCGCCCTGACGGCGCTTTTGGGAATCGTCTTGGGCTGGCGACGCCGATTTGGAGCGGTCATAGCCGCACCGTTCGTTAGCTGGTTCTTCGCCTGGTTCCCGATGGAGATCGCTTCCATGATTCATTTCGGAATTTTGAAGGGTTTCCTTCTCGGGCTGGTGATCATCACCTTTGGATGGATCGCTATTGGCTTCATCGAGTTCGTCTGGTTGGCGATGGTCGCCCTACTCGTTCGGTCGCTTCGAGGCACGCCTCGAGACGAGCCGGTGGTGATCATCGAGCCGGACCACCGCTAACCGCCCAGCCTCTAAGAGGCGACTTGCTCCTGAGGCGCACTGAGTATTCGGTACGTGGTTCTTCGCCAGTCGGCTTGGTTGTCCCAGTTGGAGGAGAGGTCGTGAAAGGCCCGGCTCAGCATCTGTCCTTCAAAACAGAGCGCCCACTGATGGCCCGTCAACTCTGAACCCAGGAGACCGCGGTGAACGAGGCCGTCGTAGATCGCGTCAACGCGCTCCGTGAAGTGATGGTAGAGGTTGAGGAAGCCCGGTCGAATGCTCGCGCGAGATAGCGCGGTCGCCGCGATACGAAAGAACATCTGTCGAGGTAGAGCGACGGTCTCTTCGTGTCCCGGGTTGGTGAGAAGGGCGTACAGCGCGTCAACAAAGGAGCCCGTCTCATCGGCGTCGTGCGCGGCGCTGGCGATGTTCTCGACGATCTGATCGGTGACGATGGAAAACAGGTGGAGTAGCGAGGCGTCTATCAGTCCTTGGCGGGATCGAAAGTGTCCGTAGATGACACTGGTGCTGAGGTTGGTCTCTTGACAGATGTCGAGTATTCGTAGCTCGCTCTCATCCACCGTCCAGAGCTTTCGAGAGGTGGCCTCAATCAGGGCGTCGCGCGTCGAGGGTCCATGGGGGGATTCGGCCATTCTGTGAAATTACTCGTTACCCCGAGACGAAGTGATCTTGGCAAGAGGATTTTTCAGTCATCTAGCCATATTGCGACAGTGTGACGAGCGACCGTTGCAAAACGTCTAGGCCAGCGCAAGTACCGCGAGTCGACGCCACTCCTCCAGCGGTGGAGTGGCCATATCAGCACCCAGAACCTGCAGGCAGACGTGGTCGGCGCCGGCGTCACGATGCTCTTTAACCCGATCGAGAATCTCGTGTTCGTCTCCATGCACCACGAAGGCCTCACAGAGCCGTTCGCTGCCACCGCGCACGAAGTCGTCGTCGCTAAATCCAAGGCGGCGCCAACTGGCGCGATAGTTGTCAAGACCGGTGTAGATCTCCAAGTGCTCGTGCGCGCGGCGTAGATACTCGTCTCGATCCTGACCAAGGACAACGGCCTGCTCGACCCCGAGGAACTGATCGCCCAGCGCCCGACGGGCGAGCGCCGTGTGCTCGGGCGTGACGAGATAGGGCAGTGCGCCGTCGGCGAGGGTGGCGGAGAGCTCGAGCATTTTCGGACCCAGAGCGGCCAGCACTCGCGCTACGCGCGTCCGTCCTTCGTCGGCAAACATGGGCGCTGTATCCATGGCCAGAAGAAACTCGCGCATGGCGCTCAGGGGAGTCTTGTACTCGTGTCCCCGAAGTCGTTCGACGAGAGGCTCGTGACTCACGCCGAGGCCCAGAATGAATCGCTGGTCGTACGCGGCGGTGAGGGTCTTCGCGCCGTTGCTGGCCGCCACCGCGTCGCGACCCCAAATGTTGGCGATGCCGCTCGCGACGACCAGTGTGGAGGTCGTGGACAGCAAGAGGCCCGCGTTGGTGAGCGCCTCGCGGCCCCAGGCTTCCGGGTACCACAAAGCGGAGTAACCGAGGGCCTCGATCTCTTGGGCCACTTCGGCGCTGCGCTGAGGCGACACCGCATCGAGGGTCATCGTCCAGAGTCCGAGCGTGCCGCGTATCTTCTCCAACTCGAGGGGCCAGGTCGCCATCGACCTGAGCCTATCGGTGGCCTTTCTCGCCACACGGTAACGCCACAACCCGTCAGAATGAAGGGATGGCCTACTTCGTCACGCTAACCAGCGTCTTTTTGGCGCTGTCGGCGGCGACGGCGCTGCGACCCGGTCGACAAGGACTGTTCGCGGCTCTGGCCTACCCCGTCGGGTGGGCGGCGAGCGAACTGGCGGGTCAGGCTGTTTCTCTGGAGGCCCTGTTGGTGGGCTTGCTCTGGTGGTGGGGTTGGCCGCCTACCCACTGGCTGAGCGTCCTCGTGATCTCGCTCGCGGGGGTGGTCGTCATGGAGAATCTCGCCCTGATTTTCATCTTGTTTTGGTCGAGGACGATCGTCCGGCGCGCCATGGAGACAGCGCCCGATCGACCGCTGCGTGTTCCCACGCCACGTGAGGACTACTTCGGCTGTTGGTGGCGCACTGCCCTGCAGATTCCTCTCCATCCTCGCGACATGCAACTACGTCGTAACGTGTCCTACGGCCCTCTACCTCGCCACCGACTCGACGTGTGGCGACTCTCGACGACGCCCTCCAACGCTCCGGTCATCTACTACATCCACGGCGGTGCCTGGACCTTCGGCGACAAGCGCGAGCAGGGTCGCCCGATGTTGCACGAGTTCGTTCGACGGGGGTGGATTGTCGTCACCATCAACTACCGGCTTGCGCCGCAGCACCCGTGGCCCGCGCAGATCGAGGACGCGACGAGGGCGCTCGGCTGGATCAAGAAGAATGTCGCCACCTATGGGGGCGACCCCGACCGCGTCGTCGTGGCCGGGGCCTCGGCGGGGGGACACTTAGCTGCGCTCGTGGCACTGAGCGCGAACGATCCGCAGTGGCGCCCCCCGGAGATGAGCGACGTGGACGACTGGTCGTTGCGCGGTGCGTTGTCGTTCTACGGCGTGCTCGAGATGACCGGCGACGAGACCCAGTGGCGCGGTCTCGGGAAAGGCCTACTTCGCCTGTTGGAACGCCACGTCATCCAGTTGTCCTTCGCTGACAACGAGCGCCTCTATCGGTCACTCTCGCCGTACGATCGAATTCAACCGGACTCGCCCCCATTCTTCGTCGTCCAAGGTACCAACGACACGCTGGTCGAGGTCAACGTCGCTCGCGCCTTCGTGGCGAAGTTTCGGGCCGTAGCGTTCGCGCCGCTCTACTACATTGAACTGCCCTTCACCCAGCACGCCTACGACCTAACGGCTAGTCCTCGCACCTCGGCCACCACCCGGGCGGCGGTGGCCTTTGCGGAGTCCGTCACTTCGCCGCGGCCAAAGCTCACGCCTGCGCTCGTCGCCAGTTATCAGGTCCCGCCTACGCGTCTGAGCGTCCGCGTAGGCAGGGACGCCTGGCTCGACGCGCAAGAGATTGCCGGCGACTCGGGACCCTTCTACATCGTCACGTCCGACAACCCATTCTCTGAACGGTACGAGGATGGTGTCAACGAAGAGCGGCGAGCAGCGTTCCGCGCGTCGTTAACCCGCCGCGGCCTCGAGTTTTCTGAGGCGATCGGTCGAGACGTCTACGGCACCTGGCCCGATGAAAAGGGCGTAGCGCTGCTCGGCGTGAGCCGCGAGGTCGCGAGAGGCGTGGCGCGGGGTTGGGATCAGTTTGCCTTTTACGAGGTCGACGCTAAAGGCGTTACGGTCCGCGACGTCGCGTCGGACGACGTCTTGATTTAACTTTCCTCGAGGGTTACCTCGACCAGGAGTTCGTCGGCGTCCACCACAACGAGTTCCTGCACGTTGCCCGCGGCAATGAGATCAGCGCCGCTGACTCGTATCGCGCCCGCGAACTCTTCCGGCGCACTGACCACCAGGCGCGCCACGCCCGCACGCTGGGAGACCTTGGCCGTGCTCTTCTCTCGTCGGACAACTTCGAGGACGTTACAGACCGGCTCATAGATCGAACCAGGGTCGACACCGAGTGGACCTACCTCGTCAAGAGTGGGCCACCGAGCCAGATGGACAGAGTCGTCGTGCCACCAGTGCCACACCTCTTCGGTGACGAATGGAAGAAAAGGAGCCATCAGGCGCTGGAGGACGGAGAGCGCGATATTCAAGGTTGCGCGCGCCGACGTCACCGCTGCGTGGTCTCCTTCGCCGTAGGCCCGGGCCTTCACCAGTTCGACGTAGTTGTCACAGAAGGACCAAAAGAAGGCTTCGGCGCGCTCTAACACGCGGGCGTAGTCGTAGTTCTCAAACGATGACGTCGCTTCAGCCACTAAAAGACCGAGCAGGGACAAGACGTCTTGGTCGAGGGGCGCCGTCACATCCCTGGGGCCGAGCGGCGTCGTCTCGTCCAGTCGACCCAACACGAACTTCGACACGTTCAGGACCTTGATGGCCAGTCGCCGGCCAATCTTCATCTGCGCCTCGTCGACCGCCGTGTCGGTGCCCGGTCGCCCCGAGGCCGCCCAGTAGCGCAGGGCGTCCGCGCCGTACTGCTCAAGGAGCGGCATCGGGGTCGAGGCGTTGCCCGAGGACTTGCTCATTTTCTTCCGGTTGGGATCGAGGACCCAACCAGAGATGAGCACGTTCGAAAAAGGAAGGCTGTGGCTCTGGAGGTGACTACGCACCACGGTGGAAAAGAGCCAGGTGCGGATTATTTCGTGCGCCTGGAGTCGCACGTCCATCGGGAAAACTCGATCGTAGAGATCGGTGCCCCACTGGCCCGCGATCTGGGGGGAGAGCGAACTGGTGGCCCAGGTGTCTAACACGTCGGGATCGCCGAGGAATCCGTGGGGCGCCCCGCGCTGGCTCTCGTGGTAGCCCGTAGGAACGTCACTCGAGGGATCGACGGGGAGACGATCGAGTTCGGCGAGCAGGGGGCGATTAAAGTCGACCTGGCCGTTCTCGTCGATGGGGTACCACACGGGAAAGGGAACGCCAAAGAATCGCTGTCGTGAGATATTCCAGTCGAGGTTGAGGCCCTCGACCCACGAGCGGTAGCGGTGCTTCATGTACTCGGGGTGCCAGCGTAGCTCTTCTCCCCGCCGCAGCAACTCGTCGCGGTGCTCCAAGGTCTTGATGAACCACTGACGAGAGGTCACGATCTCGAGCGGCCGTTCGCCCTTCTCGTAGAACTTGACTGGGTGCGTGATGTCGCGCGGCTCGCCGATGAGGGCGTCGGCGGCCCGCAGTGCGTCCACGACGGCGGCGCGGGCTTGAGCGACCGTCGTGCCCTCGATCGACTCGTACTGGTCATTGGCTTCGTCGGGCTCGGTGGAGGGGAACTCCGCGGAGGAAAAATCGGCCGGCAGGAATCGCCCGTCGCGGCCAATCAGCGCCCGAGTGGGTAGTTGCAGTTCGCGCCACCACGTGACGTCGGTGGTGTCGCCGAACGTACAGATCATGGCGATGCCCGAACCCTTTTCGGGATCGGCTAGTTCGTGAGCGACGATCGGGACTTCGACGCGAAAGAGAGGCGTCAGGACGCTCGAGCCGAACAGATCGCGATATCGTTCGTCGTCGGGATGGGCCACCAGCGCGACGCAGCTGGCGAGCATCTCGGGACGCGTGGTCTCAATCTCGATGGTTCCCTGACCGTCGGAGCGCTCGAAGGCGATGCGGTGATACGTGCCGGGACGCTCGCGGTCCTCGAGCTCGGCCTGGGAGACGGCGGTGCGAAAGTCGATGTCCCAGAGGGTCGGCGCCACGCTCGAGTAGACCTCGCCGCGCGCGAGGTTCTCCAAGAAGGCCCGTTGGGAGACGGCGCGGGCCCGAGGAGAGATCGTGGTGTACTCGAGATCCCAGTCGACGCTGATGCCGAGGTGGCGCCAGAGGTTCTTAAAAGCCACTTCGTCCATGGATGTCAAGAGGTGGCAGAGTTCCACAAAGTTCTGGCGTGAGATAGAGAGTTTCTTGTCGAGCGCCTTCTCGGGGGCCACAAAAGCAGGGTCGTAGGGGAGAGAGGGGTCGCAGCGCACCCCGTAGAAGTTCTCGACGCGTCGCTCGGTCGGCAGGCCGTTGTCGTCCCAACCCATGGGATAAAAGACGTCGCGTCCGCGCATACGCCAAAAACGCGCCACCAGGTCGCCTTGGGTGTAACTAAAGACATGTCCGATATGGAGCTCGCCCGACACGGTAGGCGGCGGCGTGTCGATGCTGTAGACGGACTCCCTGGTGGCTTCGGCGTTAAAGCGGTAGGTGGCCTCCTCGTCCCAACGGGCCGTCCAAAGCGCCTCCAACCCGTCGATGGTGGGCTTCTCGGGTACGAAGTGGCGACGCGGCGTCGAATCGACAGACATGGTTGGCGTAGTTTAGAACAGTGATTCGCCTCTTCGACACGGCGCGCGGCGAGGTGCGAGACCTCTCACTGCGCACTCCCGGCCAGCTGTCGATGTACGTGTGTGGCCCCACGGTCGACAATCTTCCCCATCTTGGCCACGGTCGATTCACCCTCGTCTGGGACGTGGCCCGACGATGGTTCACCTTTCAGGGACTGAGTGTCCACTACGTCTCTAATATCACCGATATTGACGACAAGATCATCGCGCGGGCGAACGACGAAGATCGCAGCGAAGGAGAGGTCGTACGGCAGTACGAGGCCGAGTGGTGGGACGCGATGGAGCGACTCGGGGTGAAAAAGCCCGACGAAACGCCCCACGCCACCGAGTACGTGGCCGACATGGTCGAGTTGATCTCCGCGTTTCTCGAACGTGACGTCGCCTACCTCACGAGCGACGGGGTCTACTTCGACGTCTCCACGGTGGCGGACTACGGTCTTCTGGCTGGCCAGCCGCTCGATACCCTACGAGCCGGAGAGCGCGTTGAAGTGAACGACGAAAAACGCTCGCCACTCGACTTCGCCCTATGGAAGAACGCCAAGCCCGGCGAGCCGCTCTGGCCCGCGCCGTTCGGGCCAGGTCGTCCCGGCTGGCACACGGAGTGCGTGGTGATGTCCCTCGACCTCCTGGGCGAGGACTTCGATCTGCACTGTGGCGGGCTTGACCTCAAGTTCCCTCACCACGAGAACGAACGAGCTCAGGCCGAGGCCGCGCAGGTGCCGTTCGCCCGACACTGGGGGCATAACGGCTGGGTCATGGTAAATGGCGTGAAGATGAGTACGTCGCTCAACAACTTCACTTCCCTGACCGACCTGCTGGCGCGCACCGACCCTCGCGCGTACCGGCTGCTGGTTCTTCGTTCGCACTACCGATCGCCCATCGAAGTGACCCCGTCGACAATCGCCGACGCCGAGCGGGCGCTGGAGCGCATCGACACGTTCGCTCGGCGCTTCTCGCTGCCCGTTTTGGCTGGAGAGAGCCTCGAGATCGCCAACACCCGAACGTGGGAGGACGAGTCGCTGGAACTATACGAGCGCGTGGTGACGGCGATGAACGACGACCTCAATACGCCGCTCGCCATCGCCCAACTTTTTGATGCCGTCAGCGTGGCCAACACCGCCGCGGATGAAGGTCACGAGGGAACGGCTCGTCGCCTCGCCTCGTCGATCAGCTCCCTCTTTGGAGCGATGGGACTTTCGTTACATAGTCGTAATGATGTGGTGGACGAAGTGAGTGAAGCCCTCGTGGCCGAGCGCGACGCCGCCCGAAACGCCAAGAACTGGGTCGAGGCCGACCGCCTACGTGACGAACTCGTGAAACGGGGCTGGATTGTGGAGGATGGGTCGTCAGGAACAGTCATCCGACGCTGATATTTACTCTTGTGAGCGCGGCCCCTCACCAAGTAGCGTTGAGGTTGAGGTTGCCGTTGTGGTTCCCTCCCAAAACCGGAGTTCCGGAAGTAAAAGTAATCAAGGAGGCCCACAGTGGCTGCAGGAACCGTCAAGTGGTTCAACGACGAAAAAGGCTGGGGATTCATCGCTGTTGATGGCCAGCCTGACGTCTTTGTTCACTACTCGGAGATTCAAGGTGATGGGCGAAAGACGCTCGTTGAAGGACAGGCCGTCGAGTTCGATATCGAGCCCGGCGACCGCGGTCCTTTGGCCAAGCGCGTCGTTCTCAACTAACCACCGCTCTTCAGAGAAGAACCGCCGCCCTTCAGGGCGGCGGTTCTTCCTTTTGTGACGCGAACGTGTTCTACTGTACGTTTAGTTACCGACGAGTAACTTTTTGACGCAAGGTGACGCATGGGCGACTTTTCGATGGAACTCAACGAGGACCAGATCACGCTGCGTGATTGGGTGCACGGCTTTGCCGTCAATGAGATGCGCCCTATCGCCGCGGAGTGGGATGAGCGAGAAGAGACTCCCTGGCCCTTCATTCAAGAGGCAGCCAAGTTGGGGATCTACGGCCTTGACTTCATGATGAACGCCATCGCGGATAAAACCGGGCTCTCGATGATGATCGCCCTGGAAGAACTCGCGTGGGGCGACGCGGGTCTTTGCATGTCGTTGATGGGTACGACCTTGGGTGTGGCCGCCATTGTTTCCAACGGCACACCGGAACAGCAGATGGAGTGGGTGCCGCAGTGTTACGGGTCGCCCGACGACATCAAACTCGCCGCCTTCGCCGTCTCCGAGCCGGACGCCGGCAGCGACGTCTCCTCGCTTCGCACCCGGGCCGTCTACGACGAAGCCAAGGACGAGTGGATCCTCAACGGCACCAAGACCTGGATCACCAACGGCGGTATCGCCAACGTTCACGTCATTGTGGCCTCGGTAGATCCCAAGCTCGGTAGTAGAGGACAGGCGTCCTTTATCGTGCCCGACAAAACTCCCGGTCTCAGCATGGGCCAGAAGTTCAAGAAGATGGGTATTCGCGCGAGTCACACCGCCGAAGTGGTGTTGGAGAACTGTCGAGTGCCCGGATCCTGTCTGCTCGGAGGAAAAGAGAAGTTGGACGAAAAGCTGGCCCGAGTTCGCGAAGGCAAGCGTGCGTCCAGCCAGGCGGCCATGGCCACCTTTGAAGCCACTCGACCGGCCGTGGGGGCTCAGGCCCTGGGCATCGCGCGGGCGGCGTACGAGTACGCGTTGGACTACGCCAAGGATCGCAAACAGTTCGGTCGGGCGATCATTGAGAACCAAGCGATCGCTTTTAAGTTGGCCAATATGAAGATGAGCGTCGACGCTTCACGGTTGTTGATCTGGCGCGCCAGTTGGATGGCCGCGACGCGACAAGCCCTTCACCGGCGGCGAGGGCTCCATGTCGAAACTCTTCGCCGGTGAGACCGCGGTCAAGGTGACAGAAGAGGCGATTCAGATTCTGGGCGGGTACGGCTACGTACGCGAGTACCCGGTGGAGCGCTGGCACCGGGACTCCAAGATCTACACGATCTTTGAAGGAACCTCGGAGATTCAGCGGCTGATCATTGCCCGCGCCATCTCGGGCGTGCACATCAAATAGTAGGGACCGTCACCCCGTCGTCACGGCGTTGACCGTCGCGGAGATTCAAATGTCTCACGCATTTACTCTCCCCGGACCATCTGACCCTGTTCCCGCACGGGGCGTCAGTAACTCGCCACCCATGGCTGTCTGAGCGCTGCCTAAACTCCGCCATTCCGCGCAGATTCTTGGGTGCATATTCTGACAGAAATGTCTCATGACCAGCATGTTTGTGAGTCAAGCTGCAAGAAATGGGCAGTCCCTGGATTCACAACGGTGTCACTCGCATTTGACAACTATGAGCTCAACGGCGATACTTGCTGACTGCAAGGGCCGATCAGGAGAGCATTATGGCCCGAGTCATTTTTGTCGTCAGTTGTCGCGATGCGCGTGCCAGCGTCGTGCGCTCTCTGCTGACGATATCATCGAGCGCCTCCGTGGGCGTCTCCTTAGGGACCTGACTCTTTAGATGCGGGGAATGTCGGGCCAGGTAAGCACATGAAAACGGAAACTCTCTTCCAGCGTCTCATCTCTTTCGGGCGACAACGAGCGAGCGTCAAAGCGCTTGGAGGCGCACGACGGCGTCGGAGCGGTGAGGGGGGATTCACGCTCATCGAGTTGCTCATCTGCGTCACGGTTATTCCGATCATCGCTGGCGCTCTCGCAGCCGGACTCATCACGGTCTTTTCGTTGCAGTCGGGCGTGTCAAATCGGCTCGGAGACTCGAGCGACGCCCAGATCATTGCCGCCAGTTTTACTAAGGACGTGCAGAGCGCGTCGCAGATTACGACTGATCCGACCATCTCCTCGCCAAAATCCTCTCTTCCTTTTTGCGGTTCTGGAACGTTGCTGCTGGGGTTGGAGTGGGGCTCTACGACTGAGGCTGCGTCGTATGTGGAGCAACTTCAGACCGGCACCACGTACGACTTGGTGCGAAACGACTGCGCCAACGGTCCTTGGACGACTCCCACCGGTACCACCACCCTCTCCTACGACGTCCTCCCACCGTGTCCGATTGCCGACACCGCTGCGACGTGCACATCACTCTCCCTCCAACCGGCCCCGGTCGCCTACGAAGGCGCGACGGTGGACACCGCAATCACGACTGAAATTGCCCCCACGGTTGGAATCACCTCCTTACAGTTTCCTATTTTTGAGCCGAAGAGTTCCTACACGTACCACCTGTCCGCCACGCCAGCCAGCGGAAGTTCCACCGCGCCCACCAACCTGGGAGCCCCGACGTCGGGGGCTTCGTGTGGCTTTGCCCTGGCGGGCACGGGCCAGTATGCGGCAACGATGTGCTTCCTCGGTTTCACGCAGACGGACATTGACAACGCCATGTCCAACTCTGGTCACACGTGCACGGCAGCAACGGACCCAGGGCAACAAGGTACGGACGTGTCGGCCGACGTGCCGGGTGGGTACGTAATGACCTTCTGTCTCACCGTGACGCCGGGTGAAAGTCAAACCTCCAATCCCCCTCCGGTGGTGGCAGTACCCACCCCGATTGGAGGGGGGACCTGTAACCCGACAACCTCCACGCCGTGCAAGTGGGGCGATCTCAGCAACGGGGAAGGGTTTCTGGGCAACGACAACCAGGTGAACGGCGTCGCTACACCCTTTTACGCGGGTATCGGGTGTCCTGTCGCGACGCCGACCTTGGTGAACAACGTCGTGACGTCTTCCTGCATCGATCCCGCTCTCTTTCAAACCAACAATGGGGGGAACGACGGGGTTACTCTCTCCGACATCGAGGTCTACGATCCCGAAGGCAACCTGGCGACGGGGTACGAGATCATCACTGCGGACGCGGAGACAATTGACCCGGGCGGCTCCATCACCTGGACATCGAGCCTTCCGGCCGCCAAACCGCTTCCGTTCAATCTCGTGCCGAACTTTTCCAGTTCGGACCTAGGAAACGCCTGTAACAACGTGCCGACTCCCACGGATGCGGACAACACCACGGGATGGAGTATCGACAACGGAGACTCGACTGCCACCATCAATGGGACGACGTACACCGGCCTCTTGACCGGCTTAGGTACCGCGACCGTGAAGTGCACGTCAACCTTCCAGACCCAATCGCCGAGTGCAACGTATCCGTCGGGCCTTTTGCGAACGGGTACCGCCATGCTCGGTATCACGCCTCCCACGATCAACGGAGGGGCGGCGCCGGTAACAATGAAGGCGCAACTAGTTGGTGAGGGCTACAACGCCGTCGCTTTCGGGCTACTCCTCCCATGACGACTCTTCGCGACAAACTCATCAAAGTCCTGCGCCGCTTCGTGCCCGTGTCGACGGATCACCCAGAAAGGTCTTCGTGCGACCGCTCGCAGGCGGGGGAGACCCTCGTTGAGGTCCTGCTCTCGCTCATCATTTTGGGGACAGCGTCGGTGGCCCTGATTATTGCTTTCGGTACGGACATCTCCGCCTCAGCTGAGCACCGAGAGCTGGCGAACTTCGACACGGCGTTGGCAAGCTCGATTGCCACGACGACCTCCTTGATTCAAGGGCAGTACGCCGCCGTGTTCACCGCGTGCCCTGCTACGCCCGGATCGCTCGCGGGTTATCCCAGCACGTCCGCGTTGACGTCGGCAGTCAACATCACGGGGTTCACGGCGTCGATACAGGCGGTTGAGTACACGGGTACAGGTGGATTCACCGACACCTGTACGGCCGCAACGCAGAGCACGCCGAGCAATGTTGGCGACCCACAGCTGATTACCCTCGTCGTCACGGACACTCAGACCAACTACTCGCAAACCAACTCGGTGGTGGTCGACGACCCCACTCCGATCACGGTCAGCACGGGGAACAGTTCGGGCGCCACACAACTGGTATTCGCGACGCAACCGGACGGCGCGACGGCGGGCTCAGACTTTACGACTCAACCGATACTCGAGGTCCTGGACTCCAACAACCGCATAGTGACCACCGACCTCTCACCCATCACTATGACCCTCCAAGACGGAACCCCGGGAGCGGCGCTGTCGTCCACGTGCTCGGGCGTCGAGACCTCGGGAGTGGTGGTTTACTCAGGTTGCAGCATCAATGATGTCGGCATTGGTTACGAACTGGCGGCGTCGGAACCGTCACCGACTCAACCGGGCTCCCTCCTGAACAAATCGAGCGCGCCCTTCACTGTCTACGCAGCACAGATAGAGACGCCCGTTATCGGCGCCGTTACTCCCTCAACCACGACGGCGGGAGCTATCAACGTCACGTTTTCCCAACAGAATGCGCCCCCGGGCCAGACGTACACCATCAAAGCCTGCACGGACTACGCCATGAGTCAAAACTGCTCGACTCCCACAGGTTTTACGTCGGGGAGCGACCTCACCGGACTCACCCCGGGAACCTATTACTACGTTCAGGTCACCGCCGTTGCGACAGTCAATGACGCCGCGTCTACGTCTCCGCCGCCCGCCGCCCCCACCATGGCCACCGTCCAGTTGACCGCCCCGGGCACTCCCGCGCTGAGTTACGGCTCCGCCGCGGGTTCCTTGAACGTCACCATCGTCCCGCCGCCTATTACTGCTCCCGGTCAAACGTATACGGTCTATGCCTGCACGAACGACACGTTCAGTGCCAGCTGTCCTAACGTCTCGACGAGCACGACGTCCGCCACCCTCACAGGCCTCACCTTCATTCCTGGCAGTCTCGCGCCGCCGTACTACGTATGGGTCGCGGCGAACGCCAACGTCTCGGCGGGCTACCTCGCCTATACGCCGTCGGGGAAATCATCCGCCTTTCAGGCGGCAACCAGTCAGGTGGCAACACCGACGGGACTCTCCGCTGCTCCGTCCTCTTCCCTGGTCGGCGTCATCAGTGCGTCTTTCACGGAAACCACTCCTCCAGGTGGGATAGCGCCGTCGTCGTTTACCGCCGTAGCGTGCCCCGTAGGGACGACCGTCGGTTGCGACACGGTGAACGGCTACACCTCGGGCGCCGCGATAAGTGGCCTGACTCCAGGAACGAGTTACACCGTCCAGATCACCGCGGTCACGTCGGCGACCGGCTTTGTGTCAGCGACCACGGCGCCCTCCTCACCGGCCCTCGCCACCGTTCAGTTGGCGACGCCGACCGGCCTGACCCTGGGATACGGCACCGCCGCTGGCACCGTGTCAGTCTCCTTCACGCCACCGCCGATGATCGCGGCCAATCAGGCGTACACGGTCGAGGCCTGCACGAACCAAGCGATGACAACGGGATGCGTCACCAACGCGAACTTTGTGTCCGGCAGCAATCTGACCGGCTTGCAGGCCACTACCGTCGGTAAAGCGGGAGCCACGTACTGGGTCGAGGTCAGTGCCAATCTTTCTTCGGGCTACCTGGTATCGCCACCCTCGACGCCGCTCAGCCAAGCGCAAACGAGCCAGCTTGCGACTCCGAGCGCTATCCATTTGGGGTACGGTACGGCTGCCGGCACGATATCGGTCTCCTTTACGCCTCCGACGCTGACCGTATCCCCTCAGACGTACACGGTCGAGGCCTGCACGTCGGCCACAGGCTTCACGTCGGGGACGGGCTGCGTGACCGACAACAACTTCACCTCGGGCACCGATCTGTCGGGGTTGCAGACTCCCACGTCGGGCAAAGCCGGCACCACGTACTGGATCGAAGTCACCGCCAACGGCTCCTCCGCCTTTGTGGCGTCGGCCCCTTCGACGCCAACGAGCCAAGCGGAGACGAGTGTGATTGGTACTCCGGGTCTTGGGAATTTTCCCGTTGCGGGTGGACTGAGTCTTACCACTCCTAACGGCAATGGATCGCACGGCCTCATCGCCTCGTTCAACCCCTCCTCGGGCACCGCGCCGAGCAGTTACAGCGCCGTGTTCTGTAACACGAAGACCTTGGCATGTGTCACTGCCACGAACTACGTCTCGGGCACCGACTACACCGGTGTCACGTCGGGTCAGACGTACACGGTCCAGATCACGGCGATCGGTCCTGCGGGCTACCTGAACGCGGTATCGAACGTCTCGGCCTCCCTGGCGGCCAAATAATGACTAGGCCCCGACACGATCAGGGCGTGATTCGGAACTCGCGTCGGTGCGACAGTCGTTACCGAGCCCGCGGTGAAGCATCTGCGCCTCCCGGTTCGCGCGAAGAGGGAGCCATCCTCATCTTGGCCTTTGCCTATCTCGTAGCGATCAGTCTCGTGGTCGCGTTGCTGTCGACTTGGGCCACTAATGATCTGAACAACTCGACTCAGTTCAAGACCGCCAACTCACTGGACCAGGCCGCGACGGACATGACCAACGTGGCTATTCAGTACGTGCGCTACAACCCCTTGATTTCGTCCAGTCAAGTGCCGGGCACCTCGAGTCCCTTCGTGGCGTGCTGGGGGGACGATTCCGGCGCCATCAAGAACATTCCTGTGATCGACGGCAATCAGATCGCCGTATGGTGCAGCACCCAGTGGAACCCGCTGAGTTACCAGACGCGGGTGGTGACGTTTGTGGCGTGTCCCATCTCGGTCAGCGTCCAGTCCTGCCAGCAGAGTGTGACGCCCCCCGGATCGCAAACTCCGACGTATACCGACTCGCTTTTAACTGCCGTCGTGACCTACGACGACTATCCGCCCGCGCCTGCCAAGAGCGCCCCCATCCAGACCCTGTGCTCCGTCTGGTGCGGAGCTGGCATAACGGTGAACAGTTGGCAGTGGGGCTCTTCGACGCCGGGATCAGTGACGGGTGTCGCTGCCAGCGCGACCTTCTCAACCGAACCGTCCGACACCAGCGTCTCAGCAAATACCAACGCGGCCGTGACGATTCTTGACGCTAGTAACACTCCGGTCGCCGGTGACCTGGTGACCGTGTCCGAGGCGAACGGCCCCACCAACGGTATCGCCACGATGACCGCGTATACGAACTCGTTAGGAGTCGCTGAGTTCACGAGCATCGATCCCACCATCGCTGGCAGTTACACGTTGACCGCTAAGGACGGTAACGCAACGGCTAATTCGTCGAGCTTTACCGTCATTAAGCAGAGGAGCGTCATCCAACTCACGTCGACCGATAACTCTGCCACCCAAGGGGGAACTTGGACTCCAACCTGGCAGACTTCCCCCTTGTTGGGTGACCCGGTATCGTTTACCGCGGCGCCCGCCAGTGTGTGCACTTCGTCGGGCACCCTAGTCACATTCACGGGGGTTGGCACGTGCACGCTCACCTTCACCGATCCCGGCAACGCCACTTATGGAGCAGCGTTGCCGGTAACGGAGACCATCGCGGTGGGTGGGTTGACGGCAACCCAGGTGGGGATGTCACTGAGTTCGGCGACCCCCGCGGCCAGTAACACGACTAACGAAACCATCACGCTCACGCTGGAGAACGCCGTTGGCGCTCCAGTCAACAGTGCGGGAACGACGAGCGTCGTTCTGAGCGACATTGGTAACGGATTCTTCGGTTCGAAAATAGGAGTGACGTCGAGCGCGCAAACCTCGACTGTGACATTCATGAAAAACACCAGCACCCAGACCGCCTACTTTGGCAACGAGAATGCGGGACCGGACACTATTACGGCAGTCAACGGGACCACAAACTGGGGTTCTGTGAGCCTAAACACTCAAGCGTTGCCAGCGAGCCAAGTGGCCATCACGCCGAGCACGTCATCACCAGCCGTCTCAGCAGCGACCAACACCACCCTGTCGTTTCAACTGGAGGATCAATATGGTAACTCCGCCACGAACGTCGGGATTCCAAACTTGATACTCAGTGACTCGGGCAACGGATTCTTCGCGGCGACCAACGGCGCCGCGGGCATGTCGACTCTTAACCTCACGTTTGCGAGTGACGGGACGGCTACCGCGTACTTCGGCAACGAAACGTCGGGTTCGGACGTCATCTCGGCTCTGAACGGAACGACCCCCTGGGGCACGTCAACGGTGGCCCTGACGGCTGGCGCGGCGGCAACGGTTCAAATCTCAATGAACACGCCGGTGACTCAGAGCACGTCGACGAGTACGACGCTGAGTTTGCAAGTGGAGGATCAGTTCGGGAATATCGTGGACGCCAACGGCGTCCAACTCACTTTGACCGACTCGGGTGCTGGATTCTTCGACACAAACTCGGGAGTCGGAACCAAGGGAGGCGCCACGGCAAGTTTGTCGGTCAAGACGGGCGCCACGGGCTTCGTTAAAGCGTTCTTTGGCGACGACAGCGTGCAGTCAGTGACCATCACGGTGACGGGCGTTGGCAGCGGCTCGACGACACCGCCATTCAACGTCATCGCTTGATTTCGTACCGGCTCGGAATCCTGGAGCGGTTCCTGCGCCTCCTGCGGAGGGCCTCATGAAGGTCTGTTTCTAGTCGTCGTTCAGTTCCGGCGCGATCGGCTCGTAACCCAGCCCGCGTCCATCGTTTGAGTTCTTCCTGATCAGGTGGTAATCTTCGCGGAAACTGTCGACTGGTTTGCTGAGGCCACGAGAAGTGTCAACGAGAAAGGGGATGCCCGAGACAGTGTCCAGACGTCGCAGTTCTCGAGCTCTTGCTAACGACGCCTCCATTCGCGAGGCAGCCATACAACTCATCTTGAGCACCGGGATCGACGCTATTTCCTTTCGCGACGTCGGCCGAGAGGCGGGACTGACTCACGGTGCGCTCTACGCGCGCTTTGAGGACGTCGAGGAACTACTGGTTGATCTGTGGGCTGAATCCCTGAGTTATCGTGTCGTGGCCATGTTTGACGCCGCTCGGAGCGCGGCGGCTCATCCGAGCGAGGAGTCCGTTGACGCCCTCCTCGATTTTGTCCGCAATGCGCAAGCAGCGGACGTGGCCGCGGTTCAGGTTCTGTTGATGTCTCGACGATTCGTTGTTCTTTTTGAAGAAGTTGAGGTGTTTATCCACACGTACTTGGAGTCGGCCGCGGGATATTCGCGCGCGGTGCAGTCACGAACGTTGGCCCTTTTTTCTCTTGTGATGGTCAAGATATTCAGTAACTCAGAGTTCGGCCTGAACAATGACCGCTTGGCGTTCCTTGGTCCGGTGCTGCTTGACGCCCTCAGAACGGATCCCGACGACGTGTTGCGAGTGCCGTTAACCGAGCCGGACGATCGAATCATTCCGCTCCCCAAGAACGAATTACGCGCCCAACTCGCGTACTCCACCTTTCATGCGGTGGGACGTAGCGGCTACACCCGGGCCACGATCTCTCGAATCTCTCGACGAGCCAGTTGCTCTCCGGGGGCAATCTACAAGCTCTACCCCTCCAAGGAAGATCTCGTCGTGGCGGCCACTCGCAGCATCATGCGAGCACCGTGGATCACTATCGCGAGCCTGTCTGAGATCTTGGATGAAGGAGCGCTCGCTCAACTTCTCTACGCCGGAGCGAGTGAGCAGAATGCGGTTCGCAAGAACTTCGTCCTGGAGATGTCAATGGCGTCGGCGCATAATGAAAAGCTGCGGGGAGCGTTGTCCGCGCAGTTGCAACTGATTGAAAGTGTGGGCGCGCTGATCACCGACATCTCCGACGACGAGCGCGCGCACCTGCAGTACACGATCAGGGAGATCGTTCTGTTGGTCCTGGGGGTCAGTTTCTCTCCACGATCACCCCCGCCGTGCAGGAGATGGACGTCAACCAGTTCGCCGAGCCCCTTCGACGGTCGCTCCTCAACTGCTGCTTCCCTTCGTGGCCCGACATCAGCCGCCAGCTCAAGGAGAGGGCGTCAACATTTCCCACGAGGCACTCCGGCACGGCGCGACCGTGACGGTCACGGACTTGTGAGCGCCCCGCTCAAGCTCCTGACGCTCTGCACCGGAAATGTGGCGCGTTCAGTCATGCTCGGCTACATGTTGAGTGATATCGCGGATGCGAACGGCCTCAGGTGGCAGGTTCGCACGGCCGGTACGCATGTCGTGGAAGGTAGTGCGATGAGCAGTCGTACCCGGGAGGCCTTACAGCGCGTCGACGGTCTCGGCGAACACCACTACGGAATGCATCGAAGCCATCAACTCACCCGCGAAGATGTCGCGTGGGCCGACGTGATACTCGCTAGTGAAGCGAACCATGTTCGCTACGTGCGGACCAACTTCGAGGGCTTCGCCCGGTCGGTGTCGCTTGGTCAGTTTCTTCGCGAGGCGCCGCTGGACACCAGTTTTGATGAGCAGGTGCAGTTCGTGGCGTCGCTTGATCCCTTGGACTACTTCGACATCGCCGACCCGGCCGGCAAAGATCAAGCCACCTACGACGAGTGTGCGGCACTGCTCTGGGAGATGGCCCAGGCGTTTGTCACCTTGGTTTCGGACGATCCGCTCTAGTCGAGTTCGACGCTGCGCAAGCCACCCCACGCGAGGGTGGCGCTACGAGCAGCTAGGCGTTCGGCCACCCCGGGGGTCGGCGTTGGCCACCCCTTGCCTTCTTGTTGAATCAGCCAGGCTGTCGCGGCTCCTTCAGCGATACCGACGACGCCGGCCGCCAACTGTCGTCGGTGATCGGGCTTGATACGCACCGCGATGAGTGGTTCAAGGAAGGAGACGAGTCCCAACTCAACGTTGCGGAGATCGCCCTTGGTCTCGCCTTCGTGGGAGTGAATGAACAGAATTCGAAAGGCGTCTGTCTCTTCGACGACCATCTCGAAGTACACGCGAAACGCGACTTCGATCTTCGCCCGAGGTGACTCGACCTCGGCCACGGCGCTGCGGAGTGAGCCGAGCAACTTCTCGGCCGTCTGATTGACGATCTCTCGGTAGAGCTCGGTCTTAGACTCGAAGTACTGATACAGGATGGGCTTGGTGAAGCCCGCTTCTTTGGCGATGTCGTCCATCGTGGTCGCTTGAAAGCCTCGTTCCGCGAATATTTTTCGTGCGACGAGGAGAAGTTGGTCTCGCCGCTCGCCATGGGGAGTTCGTTCACCCATCAGTGATCGCTCGTCGGAAATGACCATCAAGGAAAGCCTAGTTGTCCTCGCTAAATCCCCACAGACTCCAGAACAGGGGCGAGTCGGCCGGGAAGGTCAGCCACGTTGAAGTACTGAAAGGCGAGTGAGGCGTTGTGCTCCAGGAGTTCGAGGCGGGGCGCATCAAGAAATTCCGCAATGGCGGAGGTCTCGTCCAGGCCGAAAAAGCGAAATCCAAAGTCACGAATCTCCTCCAGCACGGGGTAAGGGTGCACGGCCAGTGGGCGTCGGTGCGTGACCGACTCCAGGACGGGATTGCCAAACCCTTCCCACGTTGAGGGCATGACCACCAGATCGCACGCGGCGTACGCATCGTGTACGTCGAAGCCTCGCGGTACGCCGCGAACGACACGAACTCTCGTCGTGGTGAGGAGGCGTTCTAACTCCTCGTCGAAGCCGTCCTCCGCGGGACCGAGGAGCCAGAACGTTGCGTCGAGTTCGTCGGCCAGCGCGAGGCCGCCCGCGACGTTCTTCCTGGGGATCGCCCGCGTCGGCATGACAAAGAGACGCTCGTCGCTGACGGCCAGCGCTGCTCGCGTCTCGGTTCTGCGTCCCGTAGGAGGCGCGCAGTCAAAGGTGTTGTGCATCGTCACCGCGTCGACGCCTCGCTCTCGTAACTCGCGACGCGAGAGTTCATTAATGGTGACGTGGCGCCATGGCGTCTGATCGAGCGGTGCCGGCGCCAGTTGCCACTGTTCGCGCTGCCAGGGAAGATCGTGGTGTCGAAAGAGAGCTCGCCGCCCGTTCAACACGCGGTACAGGGCGTCTCGCGCGGTGACGTTCAAGGGGAGCGACACGAGGTTCTCCACTACCACCAGATCGGCGCCCTCGAGGGCGTCGGCTAGTTCGCGGTCTGTTAATGGCTCTCGCGCACCAATGGCGAGAGACGGCATGAGGCGATCGGCGTCACCCTCTCCGGCCAGCGTCGTGACGTGATGGCCAAGGTCGTGAAACGCAGCGACCCACTTCGCCGCCTCCACGCTGACCCCATCGTTTTCACCGAGGCGAAAACTCACGACGACGAGACGGGCCACGCTGTCAGGCTACGGGGATCGCGCTTTTTGGCCCCGAGTAGAGTTGATTCAGGCAGTGACCCCTGTCGATGCCGATGCTGTGGAGGACTTCTGGTGGCGAAACGCGCTCTTATTACTGGCATCACCGGCCAAGACGGTTCCTACCTGGCCGAGCTGCTACTGGACCAAGGCTACGAAGTCATCGGTCTCATGCGACGGAGTTCCACGGTCAACATCGAACGAATTAGTCACATCCAGGAACGCCTGACCCTGGTGTCGGGTGACCTCATGGATGAGGTGTCCCTCATCAACGTGCTGCGCGACTATCGCCCGAGTGAGGTCTACAACTTGGCCGCGCAGAGTTTCGTCCAAGCGTCCTGGGCCCAGCCCGTCTTGACGGGTGAGGCAACCGCTCTCGGTGTGACGCGAATGCTCGACGCTATTCGCATCGTCGATCCCGAGATTCGCTTCTATCAAGCGAGTTCGTCCGAGATGTTCGGCAAGGTGCGATCGGTGCCGCAAAATGAGAACACGTTCTTTCACCCGCGCAGCCCCTACGGCGTGGCGAAGGTTTACGGACACTGGATCACCGTCAACTATCGCGAGAGCTACGGTCTTCATGCCTCGAGTGGCATCTTGTTCAACCACGAGTCCCCGCGACGAGGTATTGAGTTCGTGACGCGCAAGGTGACCCACGGGGTGGCGCGAATTAAGGCCGGCTTGGATAAGGATTTGCGACTCGGCAACTTAGAGGCACAGCGTGACTGGGGTTACGCCGAGGACTACGTGCGGGCGATGTGGCTAATGCTGCAACGTGACGCTCCCGACGACTTTGTCATCGCCACCGGCGAGACGCACTCGGTGCGCCAACTCTGCGAGGTGGCCTTCGGCAGTGCCGGACTGAACTACGAAGAGTTCGTCACGATCGATCCTGCGTTCCTTCGACCGGCCGAAGTAGATCTTCTGGTGGGGGACGCCAGCAAGGCCAAGCAAGAACTGGGCTGGAAGTGCGAAACAGACTTTCATACGTTGATTGAGATGATGGTGGACGCCGACATCAAAGCGTTGCAGCACTAACTCGCTTTGATGAGTAACGCCTCGCCGGTGGTGGAGCTTCGCGACGCGGTGGTGATGATCGGAGGGTTTCCTTTGCTCAGCGGCGTCACCCTCCAGATCGCGCCGCGTTCACTCACGGTCGTCACTGGGGCCAACGGCGCTGGCAAGACGAGTTTGCTGCGACTATTAGGCGGTCTCGTCACCCTCACCAGTGGCTACGGCGTGGTGAGCGGCGTCGACCTCAAGACGGGCGACCTTCGTGAGCTGCGACGTCGGGTGGGGTGGCTCGGTCACGAGGGCTCCTTTTACGACGATCTCACCGCGAAGGAGAATCTCACTTTCGCCGCTAAGTCACTCGAACGGCCCGTAGAGGAGATCCCCACGGTGCTGGAGCGCGTCGGACTCTCAGGCCGGTCCTCAACCCCCGCCAAGCAGTTAAGCGCGGGGCAGCGGCGTCGACTCGGCCTGGCTTGGTTGCTGCTGCGCCGACCCGAGACGTGGCTCCTCGACGAGCCCTACGCCTCGCTGGACGATGAGGGCCGAACGTTCTTTGACCACCTGATCGGCGACGTCGTCGCCGGCGGCGCCACGGTGGTGGTGAGTGCCCACGATCCGCTTCGGTCGAGTTCACTGGCGCCGCGCACGCTGACCCTGGCGGGCGGGCTCGTCGTAGGCGACGACGCGTGATTCGCGTCGCTTTGCTGGTGGCGGGGAAGGATCTGCGCATTGAGCGCCGTAGCCGAGTGCTGCTCTGGCAGGTGTTGCCCTTCGGCGTGACGGGGCTTCTGCTCTGCGGCCTCGCGCTCGGTCCCACGCAGGCCGGTCACTCGAGCGCCGCCCCGGGTCTGTTCTATCTGGTCATGCTGCTGGTGGCGCTCCTCATGATCAATCGAAGTCAGGTCATCGAAGGATCGGTCGGCACCAAGACCTCGATCGCCACGCTCGGGCTCGACCCGGCTGGCGTCTTCCTTGGCAAAGCCCTGGCCCTCGCCGTGGAACTCTGGTTAACCGCCGCGGTGTTGCTGGCCGGGTCGGTGCTGTTCCTCCATACGGCGCTGTCGGGGACGTGCTCGGCACTGCCCAGTGTGGTGGTTACTCTGGCCGCCTTGGCCGCCGCCGGGACGCTGTACGGCGCCTTAAGCGGCGGGGGACAGGGACCGGCCACCCTGTTGCCCATGCTGTCCCTGCCGGCCTTCGCGCCGCTTCTCATCGCGGGGGAGCGCTCGTTTTCCGCGGCGCTTCATCACGGGTCGATATGGCGGTGGTGGGTAATTTCCCTTGTCGCCTTGGCTGCCTACGTGGCGTTGGGCATTCTCCTTTACGGTGTTCTGGAGGAATCATGATAAAGCAGCTCTCCCAACGACTTCTTGGACCCGTAACGCTCGTTCTGCTGGCGCTGACCCTCTGGCTAGGCCTGTGGGTCACGCCACCCGACAAGATTCAGGGGAACCTCGTTCGACTTCTCTACGTTCACCCGGCCATTGCCTGGGTGGCGCTCTACGTCTCCTTTGGCACTGCGGCCATCGCCAGCGCGCTCTATCTCTGGAAGCGCACGAGGTCAGAGCTGATGGACCGCGTCGCGCACTGCGCCATGGAAGTGAGCACCGTGTTCATTATCCTGACGCTCATCACGGGTTCCATCTGGGGTCGGCCCACCTGGGGCGTCTGGTGGGCCTGGGACGCGCGCCTCACTTCGACGGCGATTCTGGGCCTGTTTGAACTGGCCTACCTGGCTCTGCGGCGTGCCAACGATGACCCCGATCTGCGCGCGAGACGAAGCGCGGTCTTCGCGGTCATTGCGGCCATCAACGTGCCGATCATCCACTTCTCGGTTGACTGGTGGAACACGCTGCATCAGGGTGCCACCGTCTTCACTGAGAACGGGAAGATTACCGTACACGGGTCCATGCTCGTGACTCTGTTCATCAGTCTCTTCGCCTTCACCCTCCTCTTCTTTTGGCTGTTGCGCGCTCGGTATCGACTAGAGGTGCTGCGCGACTCGAAGCACCGCGCATCACTCGACGAGGCTCTCGCCCAACGTCGTCGTGAGGGAGTGCACTGATGGGCTACGTCGCGGCGGGATACTCCTTCGCCTTTGGGGGGTTAGCGCTGTACGCGCTGTCTATCTGGTGGCGAGGACGACGTGCCCGACGCTGACATCTCCTTCGATGTAACTCCCGTCGCTGCGCCACCCACCAAACGCCGAGGTCGCTGGCGATCGATCGGTGTCCTGGTGGTGCTAGCGCTGGCGGTGTTGGCGCTGCTCAGTCAGGGACTGCTGCACTCGCTCAACTACTTCGAGACCGTCGATCAGGCCATGAGTTCACGGGCCAAACTGGGCACCCAGACGTTTCGCTTAGAGGGCGTGGTCGTGGCCCAGACGATCGATCGCACCTCGACGCGGCGCGTCCTTTTGGATCACGGGGGGACATGGCGAGGAGGTCTTCGTGAGCGCCCACGGCACACCGCCTCAGTTATTCCAGGCCAACATTCCCGTCGTGGTCGAGGGCCACTTCACCAGTGAGACGTCTCGACCGCTTCTACGGTACGCAGATTCTCGTCAAGCACACGGCGTCGTATATCGCGGCGCATCCCAATCGCGTGAAGGCCCCTAACGGGACGGTTCGATGATCCTGACGTGGCTCGGACGGGTCGCACTGTACATCTGTTTCGCCGGCGCACTGGGCGGAGTCATCGAACAGGGGCTGGCCCTGCGCGCGAAGCGCGCCTCGAACGCGTGGTGGTGGGCCGTGGTCGCCCTCGGCGGCATCGCCGCCGCCGTGGGCGTCATGGAGTACGGGCTCATCACCCACGACTTCGCCCTGGCGTACGTGGCCGAGAACAACGCGACCTTTACGCCGCTCCTCTACTCCATCACTGGGCTCTGGTCCGCCCTCGAGGGCTCCCTCATGCTCTGGGTCCTCATCCAGTGCGCCATTACCCTGGCCGTGCTGATCGTACTATCGCCGCTACCGAGCCGACGCGGTGGTCGGGTGGGCCGCCATCGTTCTCTTCTCGATCGGGGCGTTCTTCACCTTTTTGATGATGGGCCCGGCCGACCCCTTTCTTCACAATGCGGCACACGTGCTTCAAGGCGCGGGTCCCAACGCCCTCCTGCAGGACAACCCTTTGGTGGCGGTGCATCCGCCGCTGCTCTATCTCGGATTCGTTGGCTTTAGCGTCCCCTTCGCCTTTGCTATCGCCATGTTGATCACGGGCCGAGTGCAGGATCGCTGGCCCCTCGAACAGCGTCGTTGGACGGTGCTGGCCTGGGGTTCGCTCTCGCTCGGTATCGTGCTCGGCGCGTGGTGGAGCTACCAGGTCCTCGGTTGGGGAGGCTTCTGGGGGTGGGACCCCGTGGAGAACGCCGCCCTCTTGCCCTGGCTGACCGCCACGGCGTACGTGCACTCCGTCATTGTCCAAGACCGCCGCGGCCTCTTTCGGGTGTGGAATCTCTCCCTGGCTATCGCCACGTTTTCACTCACCATTCTTGGTACGTTCTTCACTCGTTCGGGAGTACTGGTGAGCGTGCACGCCTTCTCCTCGAGCACGCTGGGCCCGATTCTGATCGGCTTTTTCTTCGTGGTCGTGGTCGTCGGCGGGGGCCTGCTCGCCTGGCGCGGAGATCGACTCCGCGCTCCGGTAGGCGTTGATCACCCGCTCTCGCGCGAGGGTCTCTTCGTCGCCAACAACATTCTCTTCGTAGGATTCGCCATCGTCGTTTTGCTCGGCACGGTCTTCCCCCTCCTCTACCAAGCCATCAACGGCACGCAGGTGACCGTCGGCACTCCGTACTTCGCCTCGATCGCCGCCCCGATGAGCGTCGTCTTGTTGGTCCTGATGGCTCTCGCCCCACTCGTGAGTTGGCGCAGCGCCGACGCCGCGGTGCTGTGGCAACGCACGCGCGTCAGTGCGTGGTCGGCGCTGGTCGCGGTCGTGATTCTCCTCGCGGTCGGAGTGCGTCGTCCCGCCGAAGTGGTCGCCGTGTTCTTAGCCGTTCTGGCGGCCGGGGCCGCGATACGGACACTCCGCGGATCCCTCGTGTCGGCGATCCGACGGGGCTCGTGGCGAAGCGTCCTTCGTGCGCCTTCGACGGGAGGAATGATCGTGCACCTGGGCGTCGTGGTGCTGGCCCTCGGTATCGTGACGTCGTCCACGTACGTCCAGCGAAACGAAGTGACCCTGGCGACGGGCCAGAGCACATTCGTCGATGGCCAGTTGGTCAGCTTCGCGGGCTTTGAAAACGTGACCGACGCCCTCAAGACGGCGACCGAGTTGAAGGTCACGGTGGACGGACACCCCCTGCGACCGGCCGTTACCACCTTCAACGGACGCGGCGGCACGACGGTGGGCACCCCGGCTATCGACTCCAACCTGGCCCGCGACGTGTACGTGACCTACGACGCGGCGGGGGGCAACGGGTCGGCCTCGGGGGCACTGATTCAGGGCAACCTGCCGGCCGGTTCGGTCGTGTTGGGCGTGACGGTGGAGCCGCTCTTAGCGTGGCTCTGGCTCGGCGGCCTCATCATCGGACTGGGCAGCGCTCTGTCGTTTTTTCGTCGCCGTTACGGGGACGAGGCCTCGTGAGGCGCTCCATCATGATCTCCTCGCTGGTTGCCCTGGTGGTCGTGGCCGCGCTGTCGCTCTTTCTCGGGCTCCGCCATCCCGTGGGCGGAGCGGCTGACGGACAGAGCCCGCTCCTCGGAAAAGTAGCGCCCGCCCTCTCGGGGCCGCGACTGGGCGGGGGAGCTTCCATCAACTTAAAGAGTCTTCGGGGAAAGATTGTGGTGGTGAACTTTTGGGCCTCCTGGTGTGGTCCCTGTCAGTACGAGGCCCCGAACCTGTCGACGTTCGCGTGGCAGGAACGGCATCGAGGCGTTGAGCTCGTCGGCGTGGTCTTCGACGATCCGGTGGGGGACGCCAAAGCCTTCGCCGCGCACTACGGCTCGCTCTATCCCTCGATCATCGACCAGGGGGGCGTCATTGCCAATCGTTACGGCGTGACGTCGCCGCCTACCACGTTCGTCATTAACGCCAAGGGCGTGGTGGAGGCGACCCTTCTGGGGCCGGTGAGCACGCGCCAGCTCGAAGAGGTCGTGGCTCAGGTGCGGGCGTGAAGGTTCTCAAGTCGTTCACCTTGTGGTGTGTGGTGCTCGTCCTCGTCGCGGGTGCGGCGGTGTTGGTGCGCCCGTCGGGCTCGAGTGAGGCCGCGCGCATCGCGCATCTAGAGACGCTGGTGCGCTGTCCTTCGTGCGACGACCTCTCGGTGGCGGTGAGTAACGCCACCTCCGCCATCGCGGTGCGCCACGAAATCGCGACCAAGGTCCACGAGGGTAGGTCGGACGACGAGATCTTGACCTCGCTCGAGGCCGCCTACGGCACTTCAATTCTCCTAAGTCCGCCGACGTCGGGCCTCGGCGTTTTACTCTGGATTGTGCCTCTAATCGGAGTGCTCTTACTGGTGGCGAGCGCCTTGCGCCTCGCGAGACGTCGATGAAACGCAGCGTCAATCAACTACTGGATGAGATCGCTCTGCGCGAGGCGTCCCTGGCCGACGCGCAGCGCGAACTGGCGGCCGGAGAGCTCACGCCGATACAGGCCGCCACCATTGAAGCGCGCGAGACCCTCGCTCTCACGAGGGTACGGGACGAACTCGACGATCTCCAGGCCCACGGGGGACGCGGTGTCGCCAGTCGACGGCGGCGACGCTGGCTCTTGGTCGTGGGTTTGCTCTGTATCTTGGTCGCCGTCGTTATCGTGTTGTGGCACTCCCTCGAGGTTCGTCAAGCCGGTACCTCCGACACGGGCTCGGTGTCGCTCAGCCCCGCCCAGCAAGTCACCCAACTGCTCACCGAAGCCCAAGCCGACATCGCCAACGGCAACGTGGTCGCGGCACTCAGTGCGTACAGTCAAGTGCTCGCCCTCAGTCCCACGAACGCCACGGCGCTCACCCAGACCGGCTGGCTGGACTTCTCCGCCGGGAGCTCCGACGCGAGCCCCTCGCTGGTCGCCCTCGGGATCAAGGATCTCCGTTCGGCCATCGCCTACTCCCCGCGAAACGTGGCGGCGAGGCTGTACTACGCCATCGTCGCCGACTCCACGCCCGGAAACGAGGCGCTGGCCAAGAGGGAGTTCCAGGTCTTTCTCTCACTGGGGCCCTCAAAAGGGCAACTCGCCGTGGCCCGACCGTTCTTGAAGCAACTGCATCTCTCGACCTCGTGAGAGCGGGCGTGCGCGCCGACTCGAGGGCGGCGATACTGGAGAAGTGATTCGACGATGACGTTTCCGAATTACCCCTTCAAGCACCACGGCGCGCCGTTGTTGAAGCCCGAGGATATGTTGCGCGCCTATCTGGGGCGACCGGACCTGGTCGTGCCCGCCAGCGTGGTCCTGGGCTACAGCACGCGGCTGCCCGCTTTCCTGCACGAACGGGGCTTTCATCGCGTCCTGGGTTACCCCTACCCGTGGCACGCCATGTGGTTACGCGACGGCGCGGCCAGCGGCGAAGGGGTGGGGGTCGTAGAGGGTTTTGGGATCGGGGCACCCGTGGCGGCGCTGGTGCTCGAAGAACTCGCGACTCTCGGGACTCGCCGGTTCATCAACATCGGCATCGCGGGAGCGCTACCGAGCGAGCTCAACTTTGGGGACCTGGTTCTTTGCACGTCCGCTCTGCGCGACGAAGGTCTCTCTCACCACTATCTCCCGCCGGAGCGCTACGCCCACCCTTCAGAGGCGCTCACCTCACGGCTGCGTGCCGTGTTGGTAGAGCGGGGCGTGAGGTTTCACGAAGGCCCGGCGTGGACGGTGGACGCGATATTTCGCGAGACCCTCGACGAAGCGACGGCCTACCGCGACGAGGGAGTGCTCTGCGTGGAGATGGAGGCGTCCGCCCTCTTTGTGGTGGGCGCCGTGCGAGAGGTGGAGGTCGCTTCCCTGGTCACCATCAGTGATCACCTGCTCGCCGACGAGCACTGGCTGCTGGCTCCCTCACGAGAGGTGGTGGACGACGGCCTACGACTGGTGCTGGACGCGGCCCTCGCGACCTTGACGTGAGTTGACTAGGCGGTGACGCGGCACGCGTCGTCGCCGAGGGCCTTGGAGGTCAAGGTGACGGTCGTGCGCTCGGCGCCGAGTCCTTCGAGCATGCCCGCAATCAGCCCGCGATCGACGGCGCACAAGACGGGGTGGTGCTGGGCCGCGCTGCCGAAGGGGCAGTTGTCGGACACGACGGAACTGGTGAACTCGTTCTCTTCGGCCCGAGCGTCGAAGCCGTGAGCGGTCAGAAGTCCGGCGATGGAGGCCATCGCGGTCTTGACCGACCTCGCGGAGTCACTGGCGCCCACCGACTCAGTCAGCGACCGGCCGTACTCGATGCCGACGTCGTGGGCCATGAGCTCTGACGCGTCGGGTCCTAAGCGCTCGAGGGCCATCTCTAGGAGAGCGACTAAGAGGGCGTCGCGCCGCATCGCCCCCTCCATAACGGCTGTTTCGTCGATGATGCGGTAGCCCTTGGCCGGTCGACCCACGGTGGTCTTGCGCACGTTGTCGAAGGTGACGTAGCCGCCCTCGGTCAGGCGTTCTAAGTGATGGCGAACGACGTTGGCGTGTACGTCGCAGTGGGCGGCCAGTTCGCCGGCGGTGGCGCCAGGATTCTCTCGAAGATAGAGATAGACCTTGCGCCGGGTGCTGTCGCCAAAGGAGTGCGTGAGGCTGGTGATCGTCGCCGTAAAGAGGGCGGGATCGAGCTCGTTGTCGTTCTTTGCCGTCACGTTTTTGAGTTTACGGGTGTGGCGCTCTTTGGCGCCGGTAACCTCAAAGGGCTCATCTAAAGGACCCTCGTGACGCTTGACTCCCCACTTCGTAGTGACCTCGCCGCCATCGCGGAGCCGCAGTTAGTGCGAACCCTCGACGAACTGGGTTTCCTAGGCGAAGTCAGTGAGGTGAGTGGAGTCATCCGGGTCGAGTTGGTGCTTCCGGTGACCAACTGGCCCCACCTCGAGACGCTGCGAGAGCGGATTATCGAGCGCGCCCCTGGTGCCGAGGTGGTTGTGCGCACCATGAACGACGACGAGCGCCTGGCCCTGCGCAACTTCCTGCGCGGCGCCATGACCGCCGAGAGCGCCGGTCATCACGATCAAGCCGACGCGCCGCCACGCTTTCTCGACAAGCTCTCGAAGACTCGGGTGCTGGGTATCTCGTCGGGGAAAGGCGGTGTCGGGAAATCGTCCGTCACCGTCAATCTCGCCATCGCCCTGGCGCAGTCTGGCCACTCGGTGGGCGTGCTCGACGCCGACGTCTACGGCTTCTCGCTGCCCAAGATGTTGGGCGCCACCAACGATCCCATCGTGCTGGGCGACACCGTCATTCCGACCCTGGTGCACGGGGTGCGCTGTCTCTCGATGGGGTACTTCGTCGACGACGCCCAGCCGGTCATCTGGCGCGGCCCCATGTTGCACAAGGCCATCGAGCAACTGGTCACCGAGGCCTGGTGGGACGAGCCGGACTTTCTCCTCATCGACATGCCACCGGGAACCGGAGACGTCGCCCTCACGCTGTCCGAGATCCTGCCGCGCATTGAGATGTACGTCGTGACGACCCCCCAGGCCGCCGCCCAGCGGGTGGCCCAGCGCTCGGCCTACGCCGCGCGAAAGCTGAAGCTCTCGGTGCGAGGCGTGATCGAGAACATGAGCTGGTTCACCGGCGACGACGGCACGCGCTACGAGATCTTCGGCGCCGGCGGGGGAGCGCAGTTGGCGCACGAACTGGGCGTCAGCCTGCTCGCTCAGATTCCGCTGGAGACGCGCCGTGCGCAGCGGAGGCGACACTGGCGAGCCGTGGTCGTGACGCTGCCTCGAGAGCGAAGCGGCCAAGGCCTTTGTCGAGCTCGCCGCGCGTCGCGGCCCAGCAGGGTCCCTCGCGGGTCTATCGTCAAGAACTCAAGCTGGTGTAGCGACACGAGGGGGAAACGATGGAGCTCGAAGGTAAGACCGCGGTCATCACGGGTGGCGCCAGCGGCATCGGCCTCGCCACGGCCAAGAAGTTTGCCGGCGCCGGAGCCAATCTCGTGCTCGGTGACATCGAAGAAGAGCCGCTCGCAGCGGCCGTGGACGGACCTACGCGCCGACGGGGCGCAGGTCATCGGCGTGCGCACTGACGTCACCATGCGAAGAGGACGTCATCGCCCTGCGCGACGCGGCTCTCGCCGAGTTCGCCGCGGCGCACGTGGTCTTCAATAACGCCGGCGTCGCCGCGGGGGCCACCATCGGCACGCCGACCGACGATCTGGAAGTGGGTGATCGACGTGGATCTCTACGGCGTGATCTACGGCATCAACGCTTTCCTGCCCCTCTTCCTGGAACAGAACGAAGGCCACGTCGTGAACACCGCGTCCCTGGCGGGCCTGGGCGGTGCACCGGGTATGGGACCGTACTGCGCGGCGAAGTTCGCGGTGGTGGGACTCTCGGAGTCGCTCTTTCACGAACTGGCTTCTGACGAGCTCCAACGTGGGCGTCTCGGTGCTTTGTCCGGGATTCGTCAAGACGCGCATTCACGAGTCGAGCCGCAACATGCCCGAATGAACTCGTGAGCTACAACGAGAGCCCGCGGCCCAGTTCATCGCTGGCGCGGCCAGCCAGGCGGTCAACGCCGGTATCGACGCCGCCGACGTAGCCGGCGCTGGTCGAAGACGCCGTCACGTACGAACAAGTTCTGGATTCTTCCGCACGAGCGATCGGCTCTTCGCACGACCGAGCTTCGGTTGGACTGGATGCGCGGAGGCCCACCGATGAGGTTTGACCTCATGGGGGCGACCAAGCCGTAGTTAGCGGTCGATGCCGTTCGGGAGTCGGTCGATCGGCCAGTCGAGGAGCGTCACCGCACTGCGACAGGCGAAGCGATCGGTCATGCCCGCGACGTACTCGACGGCGTCGTGAAGCGACTGAGCGAGTTAGCGACGTCGCCTCCGCGCGCCGGCCACATCGGGGATCAGGGACGGGTGTGCGCTGAAGTACTCGACGAGACCGCGCAAGCATTCCCACGACGGCGGAGGCCTGATGGCGCGACGCGTCGCGGAGGTAGATGGTCTCGTAGTTAAAGGCGCGAAACGCGCCGAGCGCCTCGGCGTGGCGGGTGTCCATTCCGATGACGCCTGTTGTTTGCACCGTGTGGATCATGGCGTTGATGAAGGATCCGAGTTGATCGCGGCGACGTACCCCGCAGCGCTCTCGAACGATGTCGGGTAGTTCATCGCCCTTCACTACGCCCGCCGAGACGGCGTCTTCGAAGTCGTGACAGACGTACGCGATGCGGTCGGCCCACGAGACCACCTCGCCTTCGGGCGTCAGCGGGGCGGGACGCGACCACGAGTGATTGCGAATGCCGTCCAACGTCTCCCGGCACAGAGATTGAGCGGGACCAGCGAGACGTCCGCGCCCCAGGTGGCGTGATCGAAGCCCCCCTCGACGAAGGGGTCGAGCGCCTCTTCGCTGGCGTGTCCGCCGGGACCGTGTCCGCAGTCGTGACCGAGAGCGATGGCTTCGGTGAGGGCGACGTTGAGACCGAGGGGACGAGCGATGCCCGTCGCCACCTGGGCCACCTCCAGGGCGTGGGTGAGTCGGGTGCGCATGTGGTCGTCGGGAAAAATGAAGACCTGCGTCTTGCCCGGCCAGGCGGCGAAACGCGCTGGAGTGCAAGATGCGGTCGCGGTCGCGCTCAAAGCACGTGCGAAACTCATCGGGCTCTTCTTCGATCGCTCGATGTCCCGCACCCTCACTTCGGGTGGCGCCGGGCACCAGGAGCGTCTCGAGTTGCTCTTCGCGCTGGCGCAGAGGAGTGTCCTGCGTAGCCGTGATCGGGCGACTAGTGACCCATGCGTCGCGGAGGAGTTTCGATGGGCGACGGTGAGGTCGTCGCTGGCGCCCTCGTAGCCCCCCATAGTTGCAGCCCAGCGTCGGGAGCGCTCGGAGATGGGTTCGGTGCTCACGTCTTCCAGTATCCCTCATCCCCGTAACATGGTTCTTAGAGGTCAACGTCTTAGGAGAATCGATCATGGATATTCGTATCGGCATCGTGCAGTCGATGAAGGAGATCGACGTCGAACTCCCCGAGGACGCCGACCGCGACAAGGTCATGAAGGAAGTCGAAGCGGCTCTCGGCAGCGTGACCAGGTTCTGTGGCTCACCGACCGCAAGGGTCGTCGCGTGGGCGTGCCGGCGGCGCGCATCGCCTACGTGGAACTTGGAACGCCCGCCAGTGAGCGCATCGTAGGATTCGGCGCCGCGTAGAGGGCGTGATCGACTATCACCTCCACCTGTGGCCCCACTCGGAGTCCTCGGTATGGTTTCGCCTCGACCAGATCGCGCAGTACTGCGAGGAGGCCGCGCACACACGGGGTCACGGAACTCGCGCTCACCGAGCACTCGCACCGCTTTGTTGACGTGGCGTCCGTGGTCGGACCCGTTCTGGCTACGATTCGGTCACGAGCCGACCAGCACCACGATGGCGGAGTACTGGGACTTTCACGCGCGCAACTCGCTCGAGGAGTACGTCGACCCTGGCTCAGCGCGCCAAAGATGAGGGCCTGCCGGTGAAGATCGGTCTCGAGGTCGACTACTACCAAGGACCAGATGGACGACGTGTCGGCACTGCTTCGCCCAGTACCCCTTTGACGTCCTGATCGGCTCGGTGCACTGGCTCGGCACGTGGCAACTCGACGACGTCGACAACGAGGTGAACATGCACGAGTGGCAGGTGCGTGACGTCGATCAGTGTTGGAAGAACTACGCCCTCGCACTCGATGAACTCTGCGCCACGAACTCCGTCGACGTGCTGGCTCACCCCGACCTCATCAAGGTCGCGGGATTCATCCCCGAGGGTCCCGGCGAGTACTGGGACGCGATGGCCGAGTCGGCCGCGCGCGTCGACATCTCGATGGAGTGCTCGTCGGCCGGATGGAAGAAGCCCGTGGGCGAGCAGTACCCGGCCGAGGGATTCTTGGATCGACTGGTAGCGCGCGGCGTCACCTTCACCACCGCCTCGGACGCCCACCACCTGGAGCGGGTGGGCGAACGGGCGGACGACCTGGCCAGATTGCTCGAGGCGCGTGGCGTGCACGAACTGGCCACCTACAGCGCTCGAGAACGCTCGATGACGCCGCTGCGAGCCAGCTAGTGGCCACGCTCGCCGAACTGGCGACCTCGCGGACCAGTCTGGACGAGGCCTCGATCGATCACCTCTTGCGCCTGACGGCCTCGTGGTCGCTGCTCTCGGACCTCTCCTTCTCCGACCTGTTGCTCATGGCCAAGGTCGAGGACGCCACTCGCGACGATGAGAGTTTCGTCGTCTTGGGCCAGATGCGGCCGAACAACCGCGCGACGTTGATTGACGACGACCTCCTGGGTACGACCCATCCGTCACAAAACTGGCCGCTCGTGCGCCAATCGTTTGAGAGCGGTGGTCGGGTCGAGGGCGAACTCGAACTCGACAACGTCGCGGGCGAGGTTCCCGTGTGGTGCGTCCCCGTGCGCCACCGCGGCGCCGTCATCGCGATCATGGTTCGCCTCCAGGGTCCCTTGCGAGGTCCCTCCTCGCTCTACGAGGGCCAGTACCTCTCGGTCTTCCAACGGCTCTGCGCCATGGTCTCCGACGCGTCCTTTCCGTACCGCGAGGACGCGGTCGCCGGACCGGGACTTCCGCGCGTCGGTGACGGGGTGATCTTGATGGACGGTCTCGGTCAGGTCGAGTTTGCGACGCCAAACGCGGTGAACGCGCTGCACCGCCTCGGCGTCTACACCTCAGCCGAAGGGCGCACCTTCGACGAGTTGGGCGTGAAAGCCAAGGCCATTAATCGCTCGCTGGAGTTCGGCATTCCCACCCTCGAAGAGATTGACGTCGGCCATGACGTGGCCATCCTCGTGCACGGCGTCCCGCTCATCTCCGAGCAAAAAGTGACGGGCGTCTTAACCATCGTGCGCGACGTCTCGGACATTCGACACCTCAATCGCGTCGTGTTGAACAAAGAGGCCGCGGTGCGCGAGGTCCACCACCGCGTGAAGAACAACCTGCAAACGATCTCCTCGCTGCTGCGCCTTCAGGCTCGTCGCAGCGAGGAGATCGAAACCAAGACCGCGCTGCAAGAGGCCGAGCGGCGCGTTCGTTCCATCGCGGTGGTGCACGAAGTCCTCTCGCGCGAGCCGGGAGAGGACGTGGTCTTCGACGAGATCGTGCGCTCGCTCGTTCTCCTGGTGGAGGACACGGTGCTGGCCCTGCACCCCGTGGAGATCGTGGTGAACGGTGAACTGGGCGTGCTCTCGACCGATCTGGCAACGCCGTTAGCCGTCGCTCTCGCAGAACTACTGACCAACGCGGTAGAGCACGCCTTTACGGACTTTGGGGGCGTCTGACAACGACCACGTCGGCGTCGTGACGTTGAACCTCTATCAAGAAGAGCGGCCAGGCCATCGCCGAGATCCGCGACAACGGTCGGGGACTGGGAGAGGATTTCTCGCTGGACATCCCCACGAGCCTTGGTCTCTCGATCGTGCGCGACCTTATCCGCGCGCAACTCTATGGCGAGATTGTGATGAATTCGGTACCACTGGTCGACGGAGGCGGAACCTTCGTGCGCGTGTCGGTACCGCTCGAACGCCCGGCTTTAGCCCTGGCTAGCGGCGCGACGGCGAGCCGCTAGCCACTGCTTACGCAGCTTGCGACGCTCGTCTTCGGTCGTGCCACCCCACACGCCCGACTCCTGGTTCGTCGCCAGCGCAAACTCCAGACAGGCCTTTTGCGCGTCGCAGTGATCGCAGACTCGCTTGGCCGATTCGATCTGGTCCGTGGCCATTCCCGTCGTGCCGACGGGGAAAAACAGTTCTGGCTCGGTGTCTCGGCAGGCGGCGACCGAACGCCAGTCCGAGTCGTCCCAGGCATGGGTGCGGTTCCAGATCAACGACATGAAAAATCCTTTAACTTTGGGGGGACGTCAGCGTGCATTGGTTCGTGAAAACACGCTCGTGGAAGGAAAATTCTAGTGAAAATTCGCCTGAAAATCAAGGGCATTTTTAGACAATCCGGCGTGCCCACGTCAAAAATCCTGGTCACGGGCAGACTGCGCCGTGACCCACGTCTTCGCGCACCGCGGGGCTCACGCGAACACGCGCGGAAAATACCCTCGACGCCTTCGAAGAGGCCGTGCGCTCGGAGTCGACGGCGTGGAATTCGATGTTCGCCGAAGCGTCGACGGAGCGCTCGTCGTGCACCACGACCCGGTGGCCGAGGGACATGTCATCGCCCAGACGCGAGCGTCGCGATCTCCCGGGGTACGTTCCCTACTCTCGGTGAGGCCCTGGCGGACTTCGCGGGCTTGCGCGTCAACGTGGAGATCAAGAATCTGACGAGACTCCAGCGAGCCCACGTACGACGAGTCGGGCGACCTTCGCGTCACGAGGTACTCGAGGCCGTAGCGGACGTACGCGAATCACAGTCACTCACTCTGTCGTGTTTCGATTTAGCCACGTGCGAGTCCATTCGACAGTTCGACAGCGAGATCTACGTCGGGTGGTTGACTGTGGCGCACCACGCTCTCGCCCGCACTGAGAAGCGCGAAAGAACGTCGATTCAACGCGGTCAATCCCCACTTTCGTCTGATGTCGCGCGCCACGGCCGACGAAGCGGGCGAGCTGGGCATTGAACTCAACGTCTGGACGGTCAATCGGGCGAGGACTTGCGCGCCATGGCCGCTCTCGACGTCGCGAGCATTATCACTGATCAGCCTGCCCGGGCGATGCGACTTCGTGACGAGGCCTCGTGACTTGACGCCTTCGTGCTTCGCCTAGATTGGCACCCATGAATATCGTCGTCTGCGTCAAGCAGATCCCTGACCCCGCCGCGCCCCAGTCGTTCGACGCGTCGAACAACCTGAATCGCTCGGGCAAGCTCCTCCTCGACAAAGCCGACGACTACGGAGTGGAGATGGCTCTGCAACTCGTTGACAAGGCAGGTGGGGGTGAAGTCACCGTCGTCTCCATGGGCTCGGCCACCGACGTGGCGGGACTGCGCAACGCTCTGGCCATGGGTGCCACTAAGGCCGTCATCGTGAGTGACGACTCGCTGCGTGGTAGTGACGCGCTCTCCACCGCCAAGGTCCTGGCCGCGGTCATCAAGCGCGACCCGCTTCGATCTCGTGCTGGCCGCCACGGAGTCCTCGGATGGCTACACCGGCACGACGCCCGTCCAGCTGGCCGAACTGCTCGGTCTGCCGTCGATCACCTTCGCCAAGGCCGTCGCTATCGAGGACTCGACGCGTCAAGGTCAGTCGCCAGACCGAGGCCGGCTACGACGAGGTGTCGTCCTCGCTGCCCGCCCTGGTCACCGTGACCGCCGGCGTCGTGGAGCCTCGTTACGCCTCGTTCAAGGGCATCATGGCCGCCAAGTCCAAGCCCGTCGAGAGTACTGTCCGTCGCCGACCTCGGTCTCGAGGGTCAGGTCGGCGCCGCGGGCGCGCGCGAGAGACCGTCACGGCCATCCAGGCGGCCGAGAGCCGTCAGGCCGGGCGAGAAGTACGTAGATGAGGGAGACGGCGCTGAGAAAGTCGTCGCGTTCCTCGAATCGATCAAGGTCCTCTAGGAGATTTCGATGACACTTTCCACCCTGTGGGTCCTCCTGCGAGCCAGCCAGCGATTCTTTCTACCTCCACGTCGCTAGAACTGCTGAGCCAGGCGCGCACGCTCAGCGACCACGGTGGCCGGCCATCACCTGGGGTGAGGGCAGCTCCTTCGCCGGCGCAGGCCGGCGACTACGGTGCCACGACGCTCTACGACGTGGGTGATCTCGCGGGGGCCTTGCCCGGTGTGCCGGTGGCGCACGCCACCGCCGCCTTGATCGAGAGCGAGGGCGCGCCCGACGCGATGTCTGATCCCCGACCAGCTACGACGGACGCGACGTGGCCGGACGCCTCTCGGCCCGTCTCGATCGACCCGTTCTGACCAACGTGACCGGTCTGCGGACGACGGCGGTCTCGTTACCGAGCACCCGGTCTTTGGTGGCTCACTGACGGTGAGCGCGAAGTTCACCGGCGACGGCCCCGGCATCATTGTCGTTCGCGCGAAGTCCTTTGCGCCGAGCCCTCGGGCGGCCCGTCGGCGACGTGGTTTGCAGCACCCGTGGGCGACACTCGGATCCACCGGCACGCGCCAATGATCGTCACCTCGCACGTGGAAGAGCGCACCGGACCCAAGCTTGAAGACGCCACGGTCGTGGTATCGGGTGGGCGAGGCTTGGGTGAAGCGAGCGCCTACTCGCTGATCGAAGAACTAGCCAAGCTCTTGCACGGCGCAGCCGGTGCGAGTCGGGCCATCGTGGACGCCGGATGGGTGCCCTACTCGCACCAAGTGGGCCAGACGGGAAAGACCGTGAAGCCACTGGTCTACATCGCCTGCGGTATCTCGGGCGCCACGCAGCACATGGTGGGCATGAAGGGTTCGAAGAACATTGTCGCCATCAACAAGGACGCCGACGCGCCCATCTTTCAGATCGCGGACCTCGGTATCGTGGGCGACGTGCACAAGGTGTTGCCGGCACTGATCGACGCGTTGAAAGCGCGTTCGTAATCCTTTCGCCGAGTACGTGAGATCGCGGGCGCTCAGGGACGAACTTCGCCCGTGAGCGACGACCTTTCCGCACCGCTGGCGTCGGTGACGTCGCACGATCAGGTGTCGCACGCCCGTCGATGGTGGACGCTTGTCCGTCCTCTCGTTGGCGCAGCTGATGGTGTTGCTCGACGCCACCATGATCAACATCGCTCTTCCCCGTGCTCAGATTGACCTTCACTTCTCCTCGGGTAATCGCCAGTGGATCGTCACCGCGTACGCGCTGTCCTTTGGTTCGCTGCTCCTGTTGGGAGGACGACTGAGCGACCTCTGGGGTCGACGCAACGCGCTCTACGTGGGTCTCGCGGGTTTTGCCTGGCCTCCGCGCTCGGGGGGTCGGCACACAGCTTCGCCATGTTGGTCACGGCCCGCGCCGATTCAGGGTGCCTTCGGAGCGCTCCTCGCGCCGGCCGCGTTGGCGGCTCTCTCCGTGACCTTTCGCGAGCCGAAGGAACGAGCCAAGGCCTTCGCCATCTACGGGGTGATCGGAGGTTCGGGCGCCGCCATCGGTCTACTGCTCGGTGGCGCCCTCACGCAGTGGGCTTCGTGGCGATGGTGCCTCTACATCAACCTGTTCTTCGCCGCTTTGGCGCTCGTCGGCGTCACCATCTTCGTGAAGGGCGGGCGCAGCGAGCATCGACACTCGCCTCGACGTACCCGGCACGTTGCTCGGCGAGCGCGGGGCTCTTCTGCGTGGTCTTTGGTTTCAGTCACGCCGGGATGGCGAGTTGGGCGAGTGACGTGACCTGGGGATCCCTCCTGCTCGGCGTGTTGTTGCTCTTTCTCTTCGTACGTCTGGAGTCACACGTCGCAACGACACCCGCTCTTGCCACTTCGTATCCTGCCGAATCGCACCCGCGGCGGTTCGCTGATCTCACTGTTGCTCACCTATATGGGCATCTACGCCCTCTTCCTGTTCCTCGCGTACTACCTGGAAGAGACGCTGGGTTTTTCTCCCTTGCGCACCGGCTTGGCGTTCTTGCCGCTCGTCGTCGCCATCTCGGTGTCCGCGTCCTTCGCCAGCGCCCGCTTGCTCGCCCGTACCGGACCGCGTCCGTTAGTGCCCACGGGAATGGCGCTCTGGACCATGGGCATGGTGCTCTTTACCCGGCTGACCCTTAGTTCTGACTACTTCGGTCACGTCCTTGCCCGGACTGGTCGTGCTCGGGCTGGGGCTCGGGCTCATCTTCGCGCCAGCCATCGCCAGCGCGACCGCGGGGGTCGGAAATCACGACGCGGGCGCGGCGTCAGCTATGGTCAATACCTCCCAGCAGATCGGTGGGTCCATCGGCACGGCGCTTGCTCAACACGATCTGCCGTCACGGTGACCATGCGCGCGCTCGCTCACGCGAAGGGCTGGTGTCGCCGCGGCGTCGACGTGCCGCCACCCTGCACGGCTTCTCGGTGGCCTTTTGGTGGGCGGCCGGGTTCTTTGGTGCTCGGCGCCATCATCTCGTTGCTCATGCTCGAGTCGGGCGCTGACCCCCGAGCGAGCCGCCCTCCTCGAGCGCTAGTTAAATGAGCGGCCAGGGATAGGGCGGCCAGTCGGATGTCTCATCGGGCTCGGGGTAGAGAGCGTTCTCGACCAGTCCGTGGGCGCGTAACTGGGCGAGCGCCAGTTCACTGGGCGTTCAGCCACTCCGCGACGTTTCCCGTCTCACCCTGGGCGAAGCGACTGAATGCGCTCGAGCAGATGCTCTTCCACGGCCAGACCGGCGTACTCCCAGATGACGGTGCGCAGCTTGTCTTCTTCGTGAAAGCACAGTCCGTTGTCGATGGCCCAGAGTCGCGTCTCGTCGAAGAGGACGTGGCCGGACTTTCGATCGGCGTTGTTGGCCACCACGTCAAAAGCCGCCAGACTTCGCGAACCACTCGTGAAACTCGCCCCGCTCGCGCAAGGTGAAGTAGTGATCTTCGCCGTTGTCCTCGACCCACCACTGAAACGATCCCGGACCGAAGGGCGCGTCGTTGCGCGCGACGGTGGTGGGCACCAGGTCGGTGCCCAACTGCACGTCGAGTTCGTAGGCCGCCACTTCGCGTCGCCAGAGGCCGTCGGGAAAGTCCCAGAGCGGCCGTTCGCCCGCTTCGGACTTGTAACAGGCGAGACCGCTCACGTCCGTCCAACGTGAGCGACACCAGCAGCGCGTGATTCGAGGACCCCGCCACGCGTCCTTCGACTTCAATGGCGCCCCGACTGAGCAGGCGTCGCTCTTCGTCTCGGGTCACGTCAGCGAATCGGCGCGCGGTGGCCGTTGGTGCGCGGGCAGTCGTGTCCCTTGGGATCGAGTGGCCCACCGCACAGTGGACAGAGTGGTCGACCCGCTTCCACCAGTCGCACAATGGCGATGGCCAGTCCGCCGGCCCACTCGCGTGTGAGGCGCAAGTCTAAGGTGGACTCTTCATCGATCGACTCGATGGTCAGTTCGATCGCCTGATCCTCTTCGTCGATGGACGACGGCGATCTCGCCCGCGATGAAGTCGGCTCTCGTACTCGGGCTCCAGGGAAAAGTCCTCGGGCAAGTGACCGGGTCGACCGAGCTCGGACAGGACCTGGGAGATCCACTCGGCCAAAGCCGCCAGCTGAATCTTCTCGCACTTGACGATGACCAGACGTCGACCCTCTCGGACTTGAAGGAGGAAGAGCCGATTGCCGACTTCGCCGCGCACGCCCACCATGATCTTGTCGGGGTTCGAAAAGACGTAGTTCACGACGGACTCAAGTCCTTCAATGATCCGGTGCTGTTGACGCACAAGCACGAGCGGAGCGCCGTTAGTAAGGACGACCGCGCTGACCGAGCACGGCGAGATGACCGTGCGCTGAAAGAGATCGAGCGGCACGCCTTGGGCGTAGGTGACGGCCGCCTTGATGGGGTCGGCGTGACTCACCACCACGACGGTGCGGTTGCGATGCTTCGCCGCGAGCCGTTCCACCGTCGACCACATGCGCAGCTGCATCTCGCTGAAGGACTCGCCACTCGGGGAAGCGGAAGGTACTCGGCGAGTGTTGGACGGTCCTGCCACTCAGCGCGCGTTGCGCAGCGTCGCCAGCCGCTTACCCGTCCAGCAGCCGAAGTCACACTCGAGCAGACCCGCGATCGATCTGCGGTCTTGAGTTGCAGCGCCGACGCGATGGGTGCCGCCGTCTCCTTGGTCCGCTCCAGGGGCGAGCGTAGAGAGCAGTCGGTTTCTTCGCGAACTCCCCCAGGCGCTCAGCGACGGCGACGGCTTGAGCGCGACCCTTCTCAGAGAGATGCAAGCCCGCCGCGCGGCCGGGCAGAATCGTCCCCGTGGTGGCGGTGACGCCGTGGCGCACGAGCAAGATGGTGGTGAAGGCGGAGGAGTTCGGCACGCTCAACTAGCCCGACGTCACGGGGAGGCGTCGAGGTCCGGGCACCGCGGTCTCGGGCCAGCGTTTGCGAGAGACTTTGGCCAGCCGTGCAAGAGAGCAATGGCTCCCGGGTCGTCGTCACCCGGACGAGTCTCCATGAGACCAGCTTCTTTCATGGCGCTCATCAGTTCACGACCGAGATCGGTGCGCACGATGACGAGCGTCCAGTCGGCGAAGGCGCCGATACCGCCGGTGGAGAGGTCGGCGTGCTCGGCCGCGAAGTCGGGGCACTCCGTGCAGCCCTCGCGGGTCCAGGCGTGGGCTTCCTTCAAGGGGATCTCGTGGTACCCACCGTCTTTGGTCCAGAGTTGGAAGACGCCCTTGATATTCATCTTCACGATGTCGGCGCGCTTGATGCCGTACTTCGCTCTTTGAAGAGTCCTTCGAAGATGGAGTCGTCAAAGGTCTTGGAGCACAGCAGGCCGATCGTGAGCTGAGCGACGTCGCGCCACTTTGCCGGCCTTGCGCGCTTGCATGGCGCCGGGGGCCGAGGCCATGCAACCCATACCGACCAGGGCGATACGTTCGGCTCCCCCTTCGACGGCTTCTTCGTAGGCGAGGAGGTTGGCGGAGTAGGTGTAGCGCGACTGCGCCGTCTTCGACGACGTCCTCTTTGGTGCGAGCGACCACGGGCTTGGCGCACCCAGGTAGAGCCGTCGCCCTCTAAGCCACTCACCAATGCCGCGTCGATGAGGTCGTGTTCCAGCGCGTAGATCAGGAGCGCTGAGACGAAGCCGCCGTCCTGACCACCTTCGACCAGCGACGGGTCGGTCGCGCGGGCCAAGACCACGTCACCGATGCCCCAGACTTCATCGTCGCTTCGGTCGCGGCGAAACGGTGGGTGTCGATCTCGCTCTCCCAGTTTCGAAAACGCGGACAGGCGCGTGTGCACATGGTGCAGCCCTTTTGGCCGTGCGTGCAGTCGTCGGGCCCGCCGTCGAGGTCAAGGTGAAAAGGCTTATAGACGCCATTGTCGCTCTCGTAGTCGAGCACCGGGTGAGGGCAGACCACGACGCAGGCCGCGCAGCCCGTGCACAGTCCCGAGGTCACCACTTCGCTAAAGAGTTCCTTCCACTGCGGTTTATCGACGGCCACGGATCAACCCTAGTAAGACCGAGGATTGTGACGTTCGGCGATACGCTCGCACGCGTGCCCGAAATACTCGAAGTCGAGTCGTATCGACAGTTGGCCGATCGCGTGGTCGGCGCCACGATCGTTCGGGGTTGGGCCGACGGCTATCTGGCGAAGAAACTGACCTCGGCGGCGGCCTGGGCCAGCACGGTCAAGGACCTCACCGTGACGGGAACCGGTCGACGCGGCAAGTTGCTCTTACTGGAGACCAGTGGCCCGACGCTCGGCGTTCGCTTCGGTATGACCGGAGTACTGCTGCTCGACGGCGACGTTGGCATTGAAGGTCTCTTCTATGGACCCCACGATTTTCGACGTCAAAGTGGCTACGCGGGGGACTGGAGTTCGACGACGGACGAAAACTCCTCGTGCACGATCCGCGGCGAATGGCGCGATTCGAGATTGACCCCGACCTCAGCGGACTCGGTCCCGACGCGCTGTCGCTGACCAGAAAACAGTTTGATCAGTTTGTTGCGGATTGAACGCGGTGACGGTCCCGCGATTAAGGCGCGCCTGCTCGACCAGTCTCGCGTCGCGGGCGTGGGAAACCTGCTCGCCGACGAGATGCTCTTTCGTGCGAGCCTCGATCCGCGAACCCCGACCGGTCTACTGAGCAGCGATGAAAAGGATCGCCTCTTCAAAGCGTTCCGTTCCACGATGTCGAGCTTGAGCGGCGCGGTGGATCGCACCTCGGTGACCACATGGACGCCCGTTTCCCGGCGGACTCTGCCCGCTGGACGGTGGCGCCATGGTGATCGCCACCATTGGTGGCCGCACCACCTACTGGTGCTCCACCCACCAACGCTGACTCGCTGGGCCGAGTCGGCCGATCGACAAGAATGGACCGGTGCAGTCCTTTGTTCAGCAGCTACGGCTACTTCGCGCTGATCCTCTTGTCGATCGCGAGCTCGGCTGCATACCGATCCCCTCGGAGATCACCTTTGTGGTCGCCGGGGCACTCTGCACGACGGCGGTGACGGGTCACGCGCAGTTCACCCTGTGGGCCGTCATCGTGGTCGGTACCCTGGGCTCGCTCGTCGGCTCGATCATCGCCTACGAGATTGGTCGGAGCGCCGGGCGGAGGAATTGTTGACCGATGGGGCAAGTGGTTACTGCTCACTCATCACGATCTCGATCGCTCCGAGGCGTGGTTCGAGCAGCTACGGCTCCGCGACGGTGCTTGATCGGTCGGGTGATTCCCGTGGTGCGCGCTTTCATCTCTCTGCCCGCCGGCATCGCGGAGATGAAGCGAGTCCGTTTCGCCACGTCTTGACGCGTCATCGGATCGGCCATCTGGGTCGCGCTACTCAGCGGGCTGGGGTACGCCGCCGGGAGCGAACTGGCACCACGTCTCGAATGACTTTCAAGACGCGCAGTGGCCCGTCATCATCGTGATCGTGCTGCTTCTCGCACTGGGCTTTTGGCACCGCCTTCGCTCGGTGCGACGTCAGCGCGCCAGTTAGGCCGATAGGGCCTGCGAGAACCTTGGCGGCGTGGCCGTCCGCGCGCACGTTGTAGAAGGCCCGTTCAACGAGACCCTTCGGGTCGATGACGAAGGTGGAGCGAATGACCCCTGCACCTTCTTGCCGTACATCATCTTCTCGCCGTAGGCGCCGTACTTCTCCATGTCGGTCTTCTCGGGATCGCTCAACAGCGAGAACTTCAGTCCGTACTTCTTGATGAAAGGCCTCGTGCTTTTGCGCGCCGTCGGGTGAGATACCCAAGATCAGGGCTGCCCAACTCTCTGAACTGAGCGAGCTCATCGTTGAACTGGCACGCCTCTTTGGTGCAACCGGGCGTGTCGTCGGCGGGGTAGAAGTAGAGCACCAGGCGCTGATCCGAGGAGTCCTTCAGTGGCCACCTTTTGACCGTTCTGGTCTCTCAACGTGAAAGCCGGGGCGCTTATCGCCCTCCGATAGTCGTGTCATGTCGTCTCCTATGCGAATTAGGTAGTGCTGTCTGCCCACGTAGACTAGAGGGGAGCTCGATGACATGGGCTCGGGCCCACTTTTTCTTACGCCGGTTACGGGTCCAACCGAGAAATGACCCGTGTTTACGTGAGTAGTGAAACCCTTGAGTCCGTCGCGTCTGGCGAGGACTCGTACGCCACCAATCAAACCTTCGCGGACTCGGCGTGTCGAGCGAGTTGGTCGCGGTCTGAACGCCCAGGGCATCACGACCGCCTTTCCCATTCAAGCCATGACCATCGCCGACGCCCTGGCCGGACGCGACGTCTGTGGAAAGGCCAAGACCGGTTCGGGCAAGACCCTCGGATTTGGTCTGCCGATGCTGCAGCGCCTCGCCGCGGGAACAGACCATCGGCGCGGCGAAGGCTAAGTCGGCACGACCGCGCGGACTGGTTCTGCTTGCCCACGCGCGAACTGGCCGTTCAGGTCTATGAGGTTCTTAAAGCCGCTCGGCGCGGCCCTCGGACTGCACGTCGCGGCCGTCTACGGCGGCGCCGACATCGAACGACAGATCAAGTCGCTGCGCAAAGGGCTGTGACGTCATCATCGCCACGCCCGGGCCGGCTCATCGACCTGGGCGACCGCGGTGAAGCTCAACGTGGAAGGACCTCGACGTGTTGGTGCTCGACGAGGCCGACCGCATGGCCGACATGGGCTTCATGCCCCAAGTCGAGTGGGTCCTTCGTCGCATCGCGACCAAACCCCACCAGACGCTGCTGTTCTCGGCGACCCTCGATGGCGCGATCGACCGATCTGGTGAAGCGCTATCTCAGCGATCCCGTCTTTCACGAGGTGGCGAGCGACACCCAGACCGTCTCGCGGATGGTGCACCACTTCCTACAGGTCCACCAGATGGACCGCATCAAGGTTGCGGCCGCGATCTGTCAGCTCCTTTGACAAGACGATCATCTTCTGTCGCACCAAGCGCGGAGCGGACCGCCTCGTCGAGCAGCTGCAAAAAGAGGGCGTGTCGCGGCGGCGATCCACGGTGACCTTCGCCAGAGCCAGCGCGAAAAGGCGCTGGCCGACTTTCAGGCCGAGAAGCTGCCCGTGCTCGTGGCGACCGACGTCGCGGCCCGGGGCTGCACATCGACGGGGTCGACTGCGTCATGCACTTCGACCCGCCCGAAGACCAAAAGGCGTATCTGCACCGCTCGGGTCGTACCGCCCGCGCGGGCTCCACGGGGGTGGTGGTGTCCCTTCTCCTCTGGAATCAGGCCATTGACGCTGAAGTCATCATGCGACGTCTCAATCTCAAACGCCCGATCATCGAGGTTTTCTCCAACGATCCCCATCTGGCGGATCTGGCGAATTGGGACCCGACGATGCAAGACTCTGTATCGTGAGTACAAAATCCCTGCCCGTCTATGAGTTTGACAAGTCGCTCAAGCGCGCCCTGGTCGTTGTCGCGCACCCCGACGACGTCGACTTTGGCACGGCGGGCACCATTGCCTACCTGACGAATCGCGGCGTCGACGTGGCGTACTGCCTTGTGACCTCGGGCGACGCCGGAGGTGACGAGTCAACCGACAGCCGCGAAGAGCGCGTCGCGATGCGAGAGGCCGAACAGACCGCCGCCGCCAAAGAAGTCGGCGTCACCAACTTGACCTTCCTGCACTGGCCCGACGGGCGCGTGGAGACCACGATGGCCCTGCGACGCGAGATCGCGCGGGTGATTCGCACGTTCCGGCCCCACCTCGTGATCACCCAGAACCCCGAACGCAACTACGAGCGCATCTTCTCGAGCCACCCCGATCACATGGCGACCGGCGAGGCGACGCTGCGAGCGGTCTACCCCGACGCGCGCAACCCTCACGCGTTTCCTGAACTCATTCGTGAGGGCTTCGAGCCGCACGTTGTGAATGAGGTGTGGCTGGGCGGCGCGAGTCCCACCATGGTCGTCGACATCACCAAGACCTTCGATCAGAAGTTCGACGCTCTCTCGAAGCACGTCAGTCAGGTCGGCATCGCGCAAGGGTCTGAAGAAGATGTTGCGGACCTGGTCGGCCGCCACGGCGCGACGCGCCGGCATGAAAGAGGGCCGCCTCGCCGAAGGATTCCGCGTCGTCGCGACGAGTTAAACCGCGCTGTCGCGTGACCGTAAGGTGAATGAGATGGCGGACACTCGTTGGACTCCGAATCGGGTCGCGCACGCCCATCGGTCTTCGTCACCCCGTGGCGGGACTGCGCCAGACGTTCGGCGGCGTCACCCGAAAGCAACTTACCCGGGTCAGATGCTCGCCGGCGTCACCCTGCTCGCCATCGCCATCCCCGAGCAGCTCGCGACTTCGCAGTCTAGCCGGGGTGCCGGCCTTCATCGCGATGATTGCCTTCATCACTGCGACGCTCGTCTTCGTCTTCGTCGGATCGAACCCCATCGTGTCGGTCGGTGCCGACTCCACCATCGCGCCACTCTTCGCCGTTGTCCTGATTCGCCTCGCGCCGGTCTCGACGCACTCTTGTACTTCGAGTTGGTCGCCGCGACCGCGATCGTCACCGGCCTGGTGGTGATGGCGGTCGGTCTGTTGAAGCTGGGGTGGATTGCCGACTTCTTGTCGCTGCCGATCGTGACGGGTTTCCTGTGTGGCATCGGCGTCATCATCATCGTGCATCAGTTCCCGAGCGCTCTGGGCGTTCGACGGGCGGTGGTACATCGATCTTCAACGACTCGACGGTTGTCGCACTCATCTCGGTCACGTGAGCAGTTGGTCGATCGCTCTCGCCTTCGGGCACGCTGATCGTGCTATCGGTCGGCGAGCAGTTTCAATGCGCGCTTCCCTGGGCCCTGGGCGCGATCGCGCTCGCCACGGTTCTGGTGCGTCGCCTTGCTCGCTGGCCCAGCACGGCGTGGAGGAACTCGGCACCGTGGCGCGGGACTTCCCAGGTGGCGTCTGCACTGGCTCTCGTCGGGGCAGTGGGGCGCCGTCTGGACCACGTCGATCACCCTGGTCATCGTCATTCTCACCCAGACGGCCGCGACGACCAGATACGCACGTCGGACGATCTGGGCATCGAAGTCCGACATCAGTCGCGACTTCGTGGGCGTGGGCCTCGCCAACGTCGCCGCCGGGCTGGTCGGTGCCTTTCCGGTTGATCGCCTCGCCCGCTCGCACCACGGTGTCGCGCTTGGCGGGAGGAAAACCAAAGTGGTCGGGCTGACCGCGGCCGTGCTCGCGATCACTCCTCTCGCCGCTCAGCCGCTTCGCCCACTCGATTCCCTTAGCGGCCCTCGCGGGCGTGCTGTTTTTTATCGCCTCCGTCTCATCAAGCTCGGACTCCTTGGCGAAGATCTGGCGATGAGCCGTGTGGAGTGCGCTCTTCGCCGCGATGTCGGGCGCTGGGCGTGATCTTGCATCGGGGTCGAGCAGGGTCTCGCGATCGCCGTGGGCCTCGCGATACTCGATCAGACCTGGCGATCGGCGCGACCGCAGACATGGTCGTTCTGGGACGTCTCGCCGGCACCACCAGCTGGGAGCCGCTCAGCGAGCCACGACGTGCACGATGGTCGATCACGCCTTGGTCGCTCCTCTTTGATAACGACATCTTCTTCGCGAACGCGGGAGTCTTTCGCACGCAGGTTCACCAGACTGCTGGCGACGTACCCGGCGACTCGACACTTCGTCTTCGACGCCGTGGCCATGGCCGAGTCGACTTCACCGGTATGGCCATGCTCTGCCAGGTCGTGGATGACGTGGCGAAGGACAAGCGTCTCCTTCTCCTTGGCGCGGGCCAACGCGAGCGTGAAGAAGACCACGTTGGCCACCTCGTTCGATCCGCCATCTGCGAACGCTTACCTTCTACGAGAGCGTCGACGAAGCGGTTCTGGCCGCCGCCGACGTGATCTAGCGGCTAGCTCGAGCGAGTTGACGCAGTACGAAGTTCAACACCCCGCCGTGGCGGAAATACTCGGCCTCGGTGGGCGTGTCGATACGCAGACGCACCTCGAAGGTGAAGGTCTCACCGTTGTCTCGCGTGACGTGCAACGTGACCTGGGGCACCGTCTCGCCGTGGTTGAGGGGCTCGAGTCCGGTGATGGAGATAGATCTCCGTTCCCGTCCAGCCGTGCGTCTCGGCGCTCTCGCCGGGCAGGAACTGCAAGGGCAACACGCCCATGCCCACCAGGTTTGATCGGTGAATGCGCTCGAAACTCTCCACCAGCACGGCGCGCACGCCGAGCAACTTGGTGCCCTTTGGCCGCCCAGTCGCGGCTCGAGCCGCTGCCGTACTCCTTGCCGCGCGATGATCACGAGCGGCGTGCCTTCTTCGGCGTAGGCCATGGCGGCGTCAAAGATTGACATCGGCGTCTGCCTCGGGCAACTTCAAGGTGACGCCGCCTTCGGTGCCCGGCGCCATCAGGTTGCGAAGTACGAATGTTCGCGAAGGTGCCGCGCATCATCACTTGGTAGTTGCCGCGGCGCGTGCCGTAGCTGTTGAAGTCCTTGGGGTCCACGCCGCAGTCGACGAGGTAGCTTGCCCGGCGGGACTGTTCGCTCGAATATTGCCCGCGGGGGAGATGTGGTCGGTTGTGACCGAGTCACCGAGTCTAGCCAACACGCGAGCGCCCATGACGTCGGTGACGTCAGCCCGGCTCCATGGTGAGTCCCGTCAAAGAACGGCGGGAGCTTCACGTAGGTCGACTTCGGTCCCAGTTGTAGGTCACTTCGGTGGGTCGTGGGCACGGCGCGCCAGCGCTCGTCGCCGCTAAAGATGCTGGCGTATCGCTCCTTCGAACATCGCCGGCGTGATCGAGGCGCGCACCGCGGCCGCGACGTCGGCGTCGCTCGGCCAGAGGTCCGCCAAGAAACACGGGCGACCCCATCGGGGTCGACACCGAGGGGCTCGCTGGAGAGGTCAATGTCGATCGTGCCCGCCAGCGCGTAGGCCACGACCAAGGGGGGACTGGCGAGAAAGTTCTGCTTCACGTCGGGGTGGATGCGGCCCTCAAAGTTGCGGTTGCCCGAGAGCACCGAGACGGCCGAGAGGTCGTGTTCGTTCACGGCATCGGAGACTCCGTCGAACAAAGGCCCGGTATTGCCGATGCAGGTGGTGCAGCCGTAGCCCGCGAAGTAGAAACCGAGCCCATCGAGGGGTTCGATGAGTCCGGCGAGTTCCAGATAGTCGGTCACGACGCGACTGCCCGGAGCGAGGGAGGTCTTCACCCAGGGCTTGACGCTGAGTCCGCGCTCGACCGCGTTTTTAGCGACCAGTCCGGCGGCCACCAACGACCGAGGGTTGGAAGTGTTGGTGCACGACGTGATGGCGGCCACCACGACGGCGCCGTCGCGAAGATGCTCGGCCGCGTCGACACCACGGACTTCAATGGGCTCGCGTCCGAGCGCGTCACGAAAGGCTCCCCGGGCGCCCGAGAGCGAGACGCGATCTTGTGGTCGCTTCGGTCCCGGCCAGGCTGGGCTCGACGGTGGCGAGATCGAGTTCGACGTACTCGGAGTAGATGGGCTCGGGCGCGTGTTCGTGGTGCCAGACACCTTGGGCCTTGGCGTACGCCTCGACGAGGTCGAGCTGCTCGGACGGGTCGCCCGGTGAAGGCCAGGTAATCGAGCGTGACTTGGTCGATGGGAAAGATGGTGCACGTGGCGCCGTACTCGGGCGACATGTTGCCGATGGTGGCGCGCGTCTCGAGCGAGAGCGCCTTGACGCCCGGTCCGAAGGCCTCGACGAACTTACCGACGACGCCTTGGCGTCGAAGCAGTTGCGATGATGGTGAGAACCACGTCGGTCGCGGTGACGCCTTCGCGCGTCTCGCCGACGATGACGCAGCCCGACCACGGGCGGGATGAACATCGACGCCGGCTGGCCCAGCATGTTGGCCTCGGCTTCAATGCCCCCGACGCCCCAGCCGAGCACGCCGAGTCCGTTGATCATGGTGGTGTGTGAGTCGGTACCGACCAGGGTGTCGAAGTACGCCACCCCTTCGAGTTCGAAGACCACCTTCGCCAAGTGCTCGAGGTTCACCTGGTGGCAGATCCCCATGCCCGGAGGCACGACGCGGAACTGCTCGAACGAGCTCTGGGCCCACTTGAGAAAGGTGTAGCGCTCCATGTTGCGCTGGTACTCGATCTCGACGTTCTCGTCGTAACTCGATGGCGGTGCCGTTGCGCTCGACGATGACCGAGTGATCGATGACCAGCTCGACGGGCACCAGGGGATTGATCTTCTTCGCCTCGCTGCCCAGGGCGATGATCGCGTCGCGCATGGCCGCGAGGTCGACGACCGCCGGTACGCCGGTGAGGTCCTGCATAAGAACGCGCGCGGGGGTGAAGGCGATCTCGCGCGCCTCGTCGCCGGCCGCTTCACCGTGGGCCGGAGGGCTTCTCGCCCAGCGCGCCAGCGCCTCGATGTCGCTGGCCGTGACTTTGACCCCGTCTTCGTTGGCGCAGCAGGTTCTCCAACAAGAACCTTGATCGAGAAGGGAAGACGATCGACGCCGAACTTTGCGAGGCCCTCGCCCTGGAGTGAGAAGAAGGTGAGTGAGCGACCCGTCGACGTCGAGGCGTGCTCTTCGTGAATTAAAGGAGTTAAGGGAAGAGGCCATGAGTTCCATTCTGCCGTGTTTTCCTCTTCTTCGATCCTGCGCCTCGATCGTACGCAGGCGTGCCGAAGGTGCGAGACTGGAGACTCGTGACGTCGACCTATGAAACACTGCGTTCTCGCCTGCAGAGCGCCTTCGACGCGCTGGAGGTCGGCGCCGATCCGGCCCTTCGGACTTCCGAGCGTGGCGACTACCAGGCGAACGGCGTCATGGCGCTGGCGAAGCGACTGGGACGACCGCCCCGCGAGATCGCCGCAGCCGTCGTTCGAGGGCGTCGATCTCGCGGATATCGCGACCGTGGAGGTGGCGGGACCAGGCTTCCTCAACCTGACCCTCGCGACCCCCATTCCTCGATACGCAGCTACGAGAACCCTCGAGGGACTCGCGACTCGGACTCCCGTCTACTGAGGACGCCGTTGCGGGTGATCATCGACTACTCGGCGCCCAATGTGGCCAAAGAGATGCACGTCGGTCACCTTCGCTCCACGGTGATCGGCGACGCCTTGGCCCGCATGTACCGCTTCGCCGGTCATGACGTGATCGCCCGCAACCACGTGGGGGACTGGGGTACGCAACTTCGGCATGCTGATCGAACACCTGCTCGACGTGGGCGAAGAGGGAGCAGCCTCAACGTTGTCGATCGGTGACCTCGACGACTTCTACCGAGACGCGCGAGTGAAGTTCGACGGTGACGACGCCTTCAAGGGGCGCAGTCGTACGCGGGTGGTGGCTCTACAAAGCGGTGACCCCGAAACCCTCCGTCTCTGGCACGTGCTCGTGAACCAGTCCATCTCCTACTTCAGTGAGGTCTACGCCAAGCTCGACGTCACGCTCACGGCCCAGGACGTCGTCGGCGAGTCCTTCTACAACGAGATGTTGGACGACGTGGTTCGCGACCTTGACGCCCAGGGGCTTCTGGTCGAAAGCGAGGGGGCTCTGTGCGTCTTTCCCGAGGGATTCCAAAATCGCGAGGGAGAACCGCTGCCGCTGATCGTGCAGAAGAGTGACGACGGCTTTGGCTACGCCGCGTCGGACTTAGCGGCCGTGCGTGATCGGGTGGACGTTCTAAAGGGCAACGAACTTCTCTACGTGGTGGGTGCCCCGCAGGTACAGCACCTGGAGATGGTCTTTGCCGTGGCGCGCTTGGCCGGCTGGCTACCCGATCGCGTGCGGTGCGAGCAGGTCATCTTTGGCAACGTGCTGGGCCCCGACCACAAGATGTTTAAGTCGCGCGCCGGGGAGACCGTGAAACTGGTCAGTCTGGTGGACGAAGCCGTCGAGCGGGCCTTCGTGATTCTCGACGAACGCGGCACCGACCTAGACGGGGACGCCAAATATCTTCTGGCCGAACAGATCGCCCGGGCCGCGATCAAGTACGCGGACCTTTCGACTGAACGTCAGCACGACTACGTCTTCGATCTCAATCGCATGATCGCTTTCGAGGGTGACACCGGCCCCTACTTGCAGTACGCGCACGCCCGACTCCGCTCGATCTTTCGCCGGTCCGGCGAAGAGTGGCGTGGCGACGCCCACTTCGCCCTCGACGCGCCGGCCGAACGCAACTTGGCGCTGGGACTTCTCGGTCTTCCCGAAGCGTTCTTCTCGGCTCTTTCGACGCTGCAGCCCCATCGACTCTGCACGTACCTCTTCGATCTGGCCCAACGCTTCACGTCGTTCTACGACGCCTGCCCCGTGTTGTCGAGCGAGGGGGCTCTGCGTGAAGAGCGGCTGGCACTCTGCGACCTGACCTCGCGAACGCTGAAACTAGGTCTGAGCGTCCTAGGAATCGACGCACCCGAGCAGATGTAAATCGCCGCCGTTCGGGTCAGTAGAGTACGAATCGCGGCGACGAAGCCGGTTATTTGGTGGGGGGACGTATGCAAGTGAAAGCCTCAATCGCCAGTGAGTTAAACGGCCCCTGGCACACCGAAGACGTCACGATCGACGAGCCGCACGCCAGCGAAGTCAGGGTCAAGATGTCCTTTGCGGGCATGTGCCACTCCGACGAGCACGTCCGCAACGGCGACATGATGCCCGAGCCCCGCCATCACCGAGATGTTGATCGGCCGTCGGGAGATCTATCCGGTCATCGGGGGACACGAGGGCTCGGGCATCGTGGAATCGGTCGGTGACAACGTGACGAGCGTGGCGCCCGGCGATCACGTCGCGGTCTCATTCATTCCCTCGTGTGGTCGCTGTGAGTACTGTGCGTCCGGTCGTCAGTACATCTGTGACCTGGGGGCGCACACCTTGATGGGCCCCATGATCTCGGACGGTACGTGGCGCCACCACCTGGGCGACGTGACGGTGAATCGCATGTGCCAACTGGGAACCTTCGCGGACTACATCGTGGTGCACGAGGCCTCCCTCATTCGTATCGACCCCTGGTACGACCTTCGCGCCGCCGCCCTGATCTCGTGCGGCATCTCCACAGGCTTCGGCTCGGCCGTCAATCGAGGGGGGACGAAGCCCGGCGACACGGTCGCGGTGATCGGTTGCGGGGGAGTCGGCTCTGGCGCGATCCAAGGCGCGGTGCACGCCGGTGCACGGGCCGTCGTGGCCATTGACACCAATCAATCGAAAGTTGACCGCGCTCTCAAGATCGGAGCGACCCACGGCGCCGCCACGACGCTGGACGCCGCGTTCAATATTCTCCCCGAACTCACCAGTGGCAAGAACTGTGACGTGACCATCATCACCGTGGGAACGCTGACGGGAGAACTGCTCGAACAGGCGCGTGGTATTACCGCGAAGGGCGGCGTCATTGTCGCCACTTCGATCGCGCCGTTCCAACAGCGCGCGGTAGAACTCGACGTCTTCATGCTCTCCATGATGAACCAAGAGTTACGCGGAACGGTCTTCGGTTCTGAGAGTCCTCGGGTCCAGATTCCCCGGCTTCTTCGTCTTCACCACGAAGGCAAGTTGCACGTCGACGACCTCATCACTGAGGAGTACACCCTCGACAATGTTCAACAGGGCTACGACGACTTAGCCTCGGGCAAGAACGTGCGAGGCGTCGTTCGCTTCTAGACGTCGAGGACCGTCATCGATCCTTCGTCGGGCAAAGCGGTTCCAGAGTCGTCTGGCGCGGCGGGTGCGCCGAGACAGAATGTCATGAAGAGAAAGCCCACGCCCACGAGCACGGTGCCCAACGCGTAGAGCCAAAAGACGATATCGTCCCATGACGTGTTGGTGGTGAGAGAAGTGACGATGATGAAGTACGTAATGGAGCCCAGCAGCGCTTGAACCCCCAGCGCGAGGTAGCCCTTTCTGAGCAGGGAGAGCTGCGCGTCGTCGTTGGCCTCGAGTTTGGTGAGAAACCACCAGGCCATGAGGCCAGCAAGACTCGCCAGAGGAACAGCGAACAGTTGAAGGTCGGCCCGTGCCGTCGTTCCGAGTTCGCCGTTCACCTGATTGGCGAAGCTGATGATGGCCGCCAGGGCCAAAATCAGGTAGCCCGCTACCACGATGGCCCGCGCTATTTCTCGGAGAGTTCGTCCCACCACCTCAACGTACTCGCGCCCTCATCCTCGAAATCGTGCGGAAGGGGTCACGACGTTCAAGCCAGGTCGTTAACTTCCGTCTGCGACGGAACGGCTACCAGGTGGCGACCTATCTCTCCGGCCTCCTCCTTCGCGGTGATGCGCATCGCTTCAGCCATATCTTTGAACTCATCGAGCGCCGGGTTGACGCCGACGAGAGTGAACTCGAGTTCGACCGTCTGAAGGTCAAGGCCCCAGACATCCACGAGGATTCGCTTTATCCAGCCCGTCGAGTGATCCCAGCCTTCGCGCGGAGTGCCCGGCCCGTACGCCCCACCGCGTACGAGTACGGCCACGGCGTGTTTTCCCTTTAGGGCCGGCACGAGTCGGGGCTGTTCGGTGATCATGACGTCGACCCAGGTTTTGAAGTGCTCGGAGACGCCAAAGTTGTAGAGAGGGACGGCGAACAAGAGCGAGTCTGCGTTCAGTACTTCGTCGGCCAGCGCGGCTGCTTCGAGAGCGGCGTCTCGTTGGGCGTCGCTGCGATCACCCTCCGGGAGCCAACTGCCCGTGACAGCCTGGGGCCACAAGGTGGACGCCAGCGGGCGAAGGCCGATGTCGCGTCGCACGATCTCCCCGCCGGGATTGTTTTCTCGCCATGTCGCCTCCACGAGATCGGCCAGAGCCCGGCTGTACGAGCCTTCACTGCGGATGCTGGCATCGAGGCGAAAGAGAGACATGGGAACTCCAGGTTGAGGGGGACTCACATTATATATGTGACTTTGAAAATCAAAGTTGCTCAGGGGAGAGTAGCGGCTGGTACCCTAAAGGTATGAAAACACTGGCCAAAGAGGGTCCGCAGGAACATGACGCGACCAGCGTCGCCTGTGCCGAGGCCTCACAGGCCTGCGACGAAGCCCTGGTTCGAGCGTTCCAGATATTGGGGAAACGCTGGAGCGGTGTCATCCTGGGCACGCTCGCGAACGGGGCACTGGGCTTCGCTGAACTCAGGCGTCAAGTGATCGGCATCAGTGACTCCGTTTTGGCTGAACGACTCGCCGAACTGCATACCGGGGGACTCGTCGAACGAGATGTTCAGCCCGGTCCGCCCGTGTCGGTGGTGTACCGACTCTCTGAGGGCGGGTCGGCTTTGGTCCCGGCGCTTCATGCCCTCAGCGCGTGGGCGCTGGGGAATCTTCCCCGCGCCTAGTCATTCGATGGCGATCGCCTTCGAGACGCCCAGCCTGAGCGGTGACGCCGTTCGCCTCGAAGCCCTTCGTCGCGACCACATTGACGCGCTCACCGCGGCCGCCAACGAAGACCGAGCGGCGTACCACTACACGCATGTCCCCTCATCGAGCAATGACGTAGCCGCCCAGGTCGACGATCTGCTGCGCTCGTGGCAGGCCGGCGACGTCGTTCCCTTCGTCCAAATCGACGCCCGGAGTTCTCAAGTGGTCGGGCTTACTCGCTACATGACCATCCGTCGAGCGGGTCCCGAGTGGGCGCCCTACGCGGTGGAGATCGGCGGAACGTGGTTGGCGGCGTCGGCCCAGAGAACGGGCATCAACACCGAGGCGAAGTATCTCTTGCTCGCCTACGCCTTCGACGTACTCGGCGTTGGGCGAGTCGACCTCAAAACTGACGCCCGCAATGATCGGTCTCGCAACGCCATCTTGCGCATCGGCGCCACGTTCGAGGGCGTTCTTCGGCACTGGCAGCCGTCCCTGGTACCCGGTGAAGAGGGCCTCTTGCGAGACTCGGCTCTGTACTCGATCGTGGATCGGGAGTGGCCCGAGGTTCGTGGGCACCTCGAAACTCTGATGGCGGCTCCTGCGACTCCGCCATCATAAGAATTGGTGAAGGACGAACGAGGCGACCGCGTTCGTCCAAAGTAGCCCGTTATCGTGAGGAAATCGGGCGGTGTAACGCATCCCCTTGGCGGGTGACTACTAGGGGAACGATGCGTGGGTTCATGAGAGTCCGCTCGTCAAACGTTTTGCAGAAAGACGTGACGTGGTTCTAATCCTCATAGGTTTCGTGGCGGGGCTCATCGCGGGAATCTCGCCGTGCGTGCTGCCCGTTCTTCCCGTGGTCTTTGTCGCGGGCGCGACGACGTCGTCGACTTCTTCGATCCGTCGGGCACTCTCGATCGTCGTGGGCCTGATCGTCAGTTTCTCGATCCTGATCTTGGCCGGAACCGAGATCGTTTCCCTTTTTCACCTCCCGGCAGACTTTCTCCACTACCTAGGGATCGGGATGTTGATCGCCGTAGGAGTCGGTCTCTTGATACCGCAACTCGGGGTGTTGCTGGAGCGGCCGTTCGTTCGGGTGGTCGGGCGTCAACCGGGAGTCGGTCGCGCCGGCTTCATCATCGGCTTGGCCCTCGGACTCGTTTTTGTTCCCTGCGCCGGACCCGTGCTCTCCACCATCATCGTGCTGGGAGCCAAAGAGCAGGTCGACCTCCAGACGGTGTTGGTGACCATCACTTTTTCCATTGGTGCCGCTATCCCCCTACTCTTCGTGGCCCTCGCCGGGGGCGCTCTCGTGGAGCGGGCCCGTTGGCTGCGTCAGAAGGGTCCTCAGCTACGCATGGTGGGCGGGGCGGTGTTGATCGTCATGGCTGCTTGCATCTGGGGAAACGTGTTCAAGTCTCTGCAGACCGACGTGCCGGGCTACACCAACGCGCTTCAACAGCACGTCGAAGGTTCGTCGACCATCCGTAAAGAGCTTCAGCAACTCAGCGGCAACCACAGTTCCGACGGTTCACTCAGTTCCTGCGCCCCCGGTGACGCCGCGTTGCAAACCTGTGGGGAGGCGCCCAACTTCGCCGACGTGACGGCCTGGCTCAACACGCCCGGCGATAAACCGCTGTCGATCAAGGCCCTTCGCGGCAAGGTGGTGTTGATCGACTTTTGGACGTACTCCTGCATCAACTGCGAACGGACGCTGCCGCACGTGGAGGCCTGGTACAACCGCTACAAGAATGACGGCTTCGTCGTGGTGGGCGTGCACACTCCCGAGTTCGCTTTCGAGCACGTGGTGAGCAACGTGAAGGCCGAGTCCAAGTCTTTGGGCGTCGACTATCCCGTGGCCGTCGATGACAACTACGGCACCTGGGACGCGTACAACAACGAGTACTGGCCCGCCGACTACCTCGTGGACGCTAACGGCGTCATTCGTCATGACGAGTTCGGTGAGGGCGACTACTCGCTCACCGAAACGCTCATACGCAAACTGCTCCTGGCGGCGCACCCCGGCCTCAAGTTGCCGCCGCGCACCGACGTGCCGAACCTGACGCCGACAGAACCGACCAATCCGGAGTCCTACGTCGGTTACGAACGGGTGCAGTACTTACAGAACACCGCGACACCCGTTCAGAACGCTCCCGTCACCTATACGTTCCCGAAGTCCTTGTCGCTTGGGTACTTCGCTCTCTCGGGAACGTGGACCGATCACCAACAAGAGGCCACCGCGGGCACGTCGGCCCGACTGGAGATCAACTACGAAGCGAAAGACGTCTATCTGGTGATCGGCGGCAGGGGGACCGTGACGATCGCTGACGGCAGTGGCTTAGCGCCTAAGACGATCGACGTGAGTGGCGTCCCGCGGCTCTACACGTTGTTTCACTCCTCGTCGACGTCCGCGGGAACCCTGGTGATGAAGTTCTCGCCGGGGGTCGAGGCGTACGACTTCACCTTTGGCTAATCGACCTCATCTAAAAGCCCGTGAACTCACTGGAATGGGGCAGCCCGAGAACGTCGCCCAGCCGTAGCGACGACTTCGTAATGTGCGGGGTCAGAGCACGCAGTGACTTCGAACGCCACGCGCCTTGAGCGACGCCGACGCCGTAAGCCACGTCGTCGGCTACGCCGAGAGGGACGTCGCCCACGCGCAAGCGATGGTGACGCCAACGCCACGCGGTGCCGGCGGCGAAGAGAAGAAGGGCGCGCGGGCGAAGGCGAGGGTGAAGAGCGGCTATCAGGAGGCCGACGCCAAAAGTACGGGCGCAGGCGCGAGCGAGGGGTCCTCCCGCGCGCACCATGTTGCGCGTTACCACCACGTTGGCTACGTAGTCGGGGCTGTCTTCTTCTTTGAAGAACCGATCTCGTGCGTGATTGCGGGCGGTGCGGACTACTCGTGCGCCGAGCGCCGGTTGTCCGAGCAGCACCGACCCCCACGCCAGCAAGGTCCACGGATCCGACCGCAAGGGGGCCAGACGGGCGCCGTGGCGTTGTGCCAGTTCCCCCGTAGACGCGCCATACTCCTGACGTTGTTGCCACCACGTGGTCCACGATGATCGGGCGTGATGGGTAACCACGACCCCCGGGTCATAGCGTACGAGCCAGCCCTGGTCGAAGAGCCGCCAGACCAGGTCGACGTCTTCTCCAACCCGCAGTGACTCATCGAAGCCGCGACCGAAGGCGGAACGACGAACCATGAGACAGGCGCTCGGCACATAGCTCACCGCACCGCCCGGTACCACGATCGCGCTTCGTTCTCCCATGTCCAGGGGGGAGAACTCGATTTCGAAACGTTCGCGCCACGTGGGTCCGCCCGCTCCGCGCACGCGCGGCGCGGCAGCCGCTACCAGCGGATCGTTGAACACACGAACGAGTTCATCGGCCACGGCGCGAGCGTTCGCCATCACCACATCCACGTCGATAAACCAGAGAAGATCACGCGACGTTGCTCGCGCGGCAGCGTTTCGAGCACCGGCCGGTCCCGTGTTGGTGCTAAGGCGAACCAGTCCGGCGCCGTGTTCCTGGGCGCAACGGGCGACCGCGTCAGCGTCAAGGGATCCGTCGTCGGCGACGGTCACATGAAAGCCCTCTAGCTGAGAGAGAAATGTCGCGAGAGTCTCCGCGTTGTTAAAGACCGGCACGACGAGGTCAATCGCGTCAACGTCCAGAGCACTAGATGAGGCGAACTGAGGCCGAAGTAACCCTTGTTGGACCAACGTACGAGCGAAGCGACCTTCACCCGCCCCTACGACTCCACCCCCGCGCCACTTCTCCGCGAGCGTTCGCGACGGCCCCCGGAGTCGCAGGAGTCGCCAGGGACTGCCTCCACTCAAGAGATGGCGGTCGATGAACTCGGCCTGCTCGTCCAGGATGACCGCGGTTCCTTCGGGAATGGGCGCCTCGGCGGGAGACATCGCGGCGGGCAAAAGATCACTCACGCGCTGAGTCTGTCACGATTGGGCCAGGCGACCTCTTCGGGCGAGGCAGAATGGAGTCGTTCGAGGAGGAGCAGTGACACCTGACACGCTGATCGTGGGCGAGACCACGGAGGTCTTGGGAATAACCGAAGAGTTGCTCGTGGAAGAGGTGTCCATCGACGGACTCTGCGGGGTCTATTAAGTCGTGAGCCTCACGACGTCCCCTGCTTTTGACGCTTTCACGCACTGGGAGTTGAACTCCCAGGTCTCGTTGCGCGACGAAGAGTTCGGGGCGTTGGCCTACCACCACGGGAATCGTCGCCTGGTGTTCTTGAAGTCGCGCGACCTGGTGAACCTGGTGCGCCGGCTCGGTGAGTTCGACACTGCTCACGAGGCGTTGGACGCGTTGATCGAGACGAACGATCGCGACCGCTACCTCGTCGCTCTCGCGTCGCTGAGCGCGTCGGGGTTGCTCCATGGCGGCTGAGAGTTCCCTACGGGACCGCTTCGAGCACGGCCTCGCCGCGCCCATCTGCCTGACCTGGGAGCTGACCTACGCCTGCAACCTGGCCTGCACGCACTGTCTGTCCTCGTCGGGACGGCGAGACCCCAGAGAACTCTCCACCGCCGAAGCCACGGCTCTGATTGACGAGATCGCCGCGCTGCAGATTTTCTACGTCAACATCGGCGGCGGCGAACCGATGATCCGACGCGACTTCTTTGAATTGGTCGAGCACGCGGTCAGCCGCCGCGTCGGTGTGAAATTTTCGACCAACGGAACGCGCATCGACCGCGCCGCCGCGCAACGGCTCGCCGAGCTGGACTATCTCGACGTGCAGGTCTCCATCGACGGGGCTGATGCACTCACTAGTGATCGCATCCGTGGAGCAGGCAGCTACGACGCCGCACGTCGCGCCATGGACAACCTGGCCGAGGCGAACTTCGGTCAGTTCAAGATCTCCATTGTGATGACCCGACACAGCGTGGAGCAGTTGGATGAGTTCGAAGCCCTCGCCGCTTCCTACGGCGCCGAACTGCGACTGACGCGCCTTCGCCCTTCGGGCCGGGGGGTTGACGTCTGGCAGGAGTTGCATCCGACCAGAGAACAGAATCGTCGGCTCTATCAGTGGTTAGTGGAGCGCCCCCACGTATTGACCGGCGACTCGTTCTTTCATCTCTCCGCTCTCGGAAGCCCGCTCGAGGGCCTCAATCTCTGTGGCGCCGGTCGCGTCGTCTGTTTGATCGACCCGGTGGGCGACGTCTACGCGTGCCCCTTCGTCATTCACGACGAGTTTCTCGCCGGCAACGTTCGCGCAGAGGGCTTTGGGGAAGTATGGGCGAACAGTGAACTCTTTCGGTCTCTTCGCGAGCCGGGCAGTCCAGGCGCCTGTGCCTCGTGCGGCTCCTTCGACGCGTGCCGGGGTGGTTGCATGGCCGCCAAGTTCTTTACGGGCCTCGAGATGAGCGACCCCGATCCGGAGTGCGTCTTTGGTCACGGTGAACGAGCGCTGGAAAGAAAGAGTGTGCTCCTTCGTCCCGTGTCGTCGAGCGATCACTCCAAACGAGTGCCCGTCACCCTGTCGCTTCGTTAGCCCAACGCGCAGAGGCAAAACGGGTCCTGAGTAGTCTCGGAGTCCTAGGAGTCAGGAACTCAATGGCAGCACAGTGGTTCGAAACCGTGGCCATCGCCCAACAACGCGCCCAACGGCGCCTACCCAAGTCCGTCTATGGAGCGCTGGTGGCCGGTTCGGAAAAAGGTCTCTCCTCCAAGGACAACACGGCCTCTTTTGACGAACTGGGTTTCGCCCCACACGTCGCGGGGCTCTCCAACGAACGGTCGATGGCGATCACCGTCATGGGACAGTCGGTCTCCATGCCGGTTCTCATCTCTCCCACCGGCGTGCAGGCAGTACATCCCGACGGCGAAGTCGCCGTCGCGCGCGCCGCCGCTAATCGTGGTGTCGCTATGGGCCTCAGTTCCTTCGCCAGCCGTTCTCTCGAAGAGGTCTGCGCGGTGAACAACCAAGTCCTTTTTCAGATGTACTGGTCGGGTAATCGCGATCAGATGCTGCAGCGTCTCGAACGCGCCAAGTCCGCCGGCGCAAAGGGAATCATCTTGACCCTCGACTGGTCCTTCGCCAACGGCCGAGACTGGGGTAGTCCCTGGATTCCCGACACGATCGACGCTAAGGCCGTGATGAAGTTGACGCCACAAGTTCTCGCTCGGCCGCGGTGGTTATGGTCCTTTGCTCGAACCGGCCACTTCCCCTCTCTCACCACGCCGAACATGGCCGCCCCCGGCGAGAAAGCCCCGACTTTTTTTGGCGCGTACTACGAGTGGATGCAGAGCGCGTTGCCCAGTTGGACCGACGTCGAGTGGCTTCGGTCCCAGTGGAACGGTCCCTTCATGGTGAAGGGGGTCAGTCGGGTCGACGACGCCAAGCGCGTGGTCGACTTAGGAGCGACCGCGCTCTCCGTCTCGAACCACGGAGGGAACAACTTAGACGGCACGCCGGCTCCGCTTCGTTCGCTGCCCGCGGTGGTGGACGCGGTCGGTGATCAGATCGAAGTGTTGCTCGACGGTGGTGTGCGACGCGGCAGTGACGTCGTGAAGGCGTTGGCCCTCGGCGCTAACGCCGTCATGATTGGACGGGCCTACCTGTGGGGGCTGGCGGTGGCGGGACAGAGCGGAGTGGAAAATGTCCTCGACGTGCTGCGCGGCGGCATCGACTCCGCGCTGCTCGGACTCGGTAAGTCCGACGTCAAAGAACTCGATCGCACTGACGTCGTGGCACCGAACGACTTTTTCCGAAGGCTCGGCTAGTGGCCCGCGTGGCCATTGTCACCGGGGCCGCGCGGGGCATCGGCGCGGCGACGGTGGACGCGTTGGTGAGTGAGAACTATCGCGTGGTGGCGGTCGACCGCTGCCGCGACATTGCCGACATTCCCTACGCCCTCGCCACACCCGGCGACCTCGACGACGTAGTGGCTCGACACGGTGACGCCGTGCTCGGTCTTGTTGGGGACGTGCGCAGCGCAACCGACATGCAACTCGCGGTCGAAACAGCGACCCGACACTTTGGGCGACTGGACGCCGTGGTGGCGTGTGCCGGCGTGCTCGGCGCGGGCGGCCCACTGTGGGAGATCAGCGATGCCTCGTGGGACGCCGTCTGGTCGGTCAATGTCCTGGGCACCCGTCGGCTCATTGAGGCCGCGGCGCCGGTCTTGATCGCCAACGGGAAAGAGGCCCACGGGCGCATCGTGGCGGTCGCCTCGGCGGCGGGGCGAACAGGACTTTTTCACTTGGCGGACTACGCGGCGGCGAAGCACGCGGTGGTAGGGCTCATTCGCAGTGTGGCGATGGACCTAGCGCCTCACGGCGTCACCGCGAACTCGGTCAGTCCCGGGTCCACGCGCACCGCGATCCTCGAAGCGTCAGCCAAGGTCTACGACCTGGAGAGTGTCGAACTTTTCGCTCAACAACAACCCATCGGACGGCTACTCGAGCCCTCGGAGGTCGCGGCGGCCATCGCCTGGCTGTGTTCGCCCACGTCGTCGGCCATCACGGGCGCCGACATCGCGGTGGACGGAGGAATGACCGTCTCGTAGATCCCTCGCCTTCACGTGCTGTGCGTGAGGCGAGTCAACAGACGAGGGACGAAAGTCGGTGCGGTAGGCTCGTCACTCGTCACTTTAACGTCGTGAGGTCCTAATTGAGCGAAGTCGAAGCACCAAGTCGTGTTGTCATACTCGGATGCGGATCGGTAGCCCAGTGTCTTTTACCACTGCTGCTCGATCACTTTAAGTTTCCGCCCGAGTCAGTCACGGTGCTCGAAAGTCGCGATAATCAAGATCGCATCGCCTCCTCGCTCGAACGCGGCGTCCACTATCGCCAGTTTGAGATCACCCAGGACAACCTCGAGGCCACTCTCGACAGCCTCCTCGACGACGGCGATCTCCTCATCGATCTCGCCTGGAATATCGGTCTCAGCGAGCTACTGGAGTGGTGTCGCATTCACAACGTCCGCTACCTGAACACGTCGGTCGAAGTCTGGTCTCCCTACGACGATCCGGCGAGTGCGACACCCCAAGAGCGAACCCTCTACTGGCGCCACATGGCACTTCGTCGCCAGATCGCGTCCTGGGGCACGAACGACGGTCCCTCCGCGGTCGTGGAGCACGGCGCTAACCCCGGGCTGGTTAGTCACTTCACCAAACAGGCGTTGAGTGAGATCGCCGACGCCGTGTTACGCGACGGTCTGCTCGCCGAGCGACACGGGGCGATTCGCGAGGCGCTAGAGGCGCAGCGATTTAACGTGCTCTCGCAACTCCTCGAGGTCAAGTCGATTCATATCGCTGAACGCGACACGCAGATCACTGATCGCCCTAAAGAGGTGGGCGAGTTTGTCAACACCTGGAGCGTGGACGGTTTCTACGAAGAGGGAGTCGCCCCGGCGGAGATGGGGTGGGGGACGCACGAGAAAACGTTGCCTCCGCTCGGACTTATCCACGAGGGCGAGGGACCGAAGAATCAGATCTGCTTGGCGAAGATGGCCCACAAGACGATCGTTCGCTCCGCCGTCCCGTCGGGCCCCATCATTGGCATGGTCATTCGTCACGGCGAAGCCTTCACTATCTGCGATCACCTCACGGTGTGGGAAGGCGATCGCGCCGTCTACCGTCCTACCGTGCACTACGCCTACTGTCCCTCGGACGTCGCCTGGGCCAGTTTCGTGGAGCTCGAAGGCAACGACTACGTCTACCCCGATCGTCAGCGCATCTTGAACGATGAGATCATCTCCGGTCGCGACGAGTTGGGGGTTCTCGTCATGGGCCACCCCTACAAGGCCTGGTGGACCGGGATGCGCACCACGATCGATGAAGCGCGCGGTGTCGCACCGCACCAGAACGCCACGACGATTCAGGTGGCGGCGTCGATTCTCGGTGCGGTGCAGTGGATGTTGGACACTCCACGAGAAGGTGTGCGAGTCCCCGATGAACTGCCGTGGCGCCACGTCTTAGACGTCGCGATGCCCTACGTCGGCACGTTGTGGTCCGGGCCACTGGACTGGGACCCCGTCACCACTCACACCGACTGGTTCGATCGGTGGTCCGGCGGCGAACTCGATCACGACGACCCGTGGCAGTTCACGAACTTTCTGGTCTCGTAGCGACCTTGGCGCCGAGTAGGTGCGGCGTAGGGTGGTGATGGGAATTTTCCAAGAGAGGAGACCCCGTGGCGACACGCTTTCGACCTGGAGCAACGGTGCTCGAGGCAATCGGCTCTACTCCGCTTCTTCAGATCGACAACATCTTTGTCAAGCTGGAGTATCTGAATCCGTCGGGATCGATCAAAGCCCGAATGGCCCGCTACATCATCGAACGCGCCGAGCGAGAAGGGCTCCTTCGTCCCGGCGACACCATCGTGGAGGCCTCCAGCGGTAACACGGGCAACGCCATGAGCATGGTGGCCGCCGTGCTCGGGTACAAAATGCTCGTGGTGATGCCCGAAGGGTTGAGCCCCGAGCGAGCCGCGATCTCCCTGGCCTTCGGCGCCCAGATGCTCACGGTCGGGACCTTTCACGTGAACGAGGCCCTCGAAGAGGCCAGTCGACTGGGCAGCGAGCCCGGCTACTTTGCGCCCCACCAGTTTGAGTCAGAGTGGAACGTCGAAGAAAACCGCACGTGGCTCGGCCCTGAGATCCTGGGTCAACTACCGTCGGACGTGACGCCCGACGCGTTCGTTATGGGGGTGGGCACCGGGGGCACCCTCATTGGCGTCGGCCAAGCGATGCGCGAGGTGAACCCCCAGGTGTTGATCGTGGCCCTTGAGCCGAGTGAGTCGTGCACGATTCAATGCGGCGACACGGGACTGCATCAGATTGAGGGAATTGCCGACGGCTTTATTCCCACCATCTATCGGCGACACTCTTCGTTGGTCGATCGCGTCATCGCAGTGCACAGCGACGACGCCATTCGCGAGATGCGTCGCCTGGCCCGAGAGCATGGCCTCTTGGTGGGACCGAGTTCGGGAGCCAACATGGTGGCCGCGCGCCGACTTCGCGATGAGATGGCGCCCTCGTCGACGATCGTAACGATTCTCTGCGACGAGGGTGAGAAGTACTTGAGTGAGTACTTCATTCCGCCCTCGTTAGCGATCTAGTCCCTCATCTCGTGATCAGCGGGTGCGGTTATGGTCGATAGTTTGCTGACAGCGTGGTTCCGTGATTGACGCCATTGGATATCTGGCCAGTTTGGGCGCCCTTCTTATGTGGCTCCCTCAGGGCTGGCGAGTCGTTCGACACCGCCACTCGCCCGAGACGTTGGCTGGCATCAGCGTCGTCGCCTACGGCACCGGCTTTCTCTTTAACGCGTTGCTGTTGGTGTACGGCATTGGCACGCACGGGGTTCCCGTCGTCCTGGCCTCTTGCGTCAACATCGTCATGAGTTCGCTCATTGGTGTGGTGGTCCATAGGGCTCGCACGCCGTGATCGTCGTCATCGGTTATATCGCTGCGGTCATCGACGTGGGCCAGTTCGCGCCTCAGCTCTGGCGGACGATTCGACGACGCCACGAGTACCACGCCATGCGAGGGCTCAGCGTGGTGACCTATCTGATCGCCACCACCCAGGCCGTCCTGTGGGTCATCTACGGCTTCGCGACCGATCGACTTCCCATCGGACTGCCGAACCTCTTTATAGCCCCCGCGTGCGCGTACATTCTCTGGGTCGCCCTACGCGCGAGAGTGCAGCATCCCTCGCCCGAGGAGTAGGCGCTTTAGAGCGGGGTGACGTAGGCGCCGTGAATGCCGCCGTCGACGAGAAAGGTAGAGGCGTTGACGAACGACGAGTCGTCACTGGCGAGAAAGAGAACCGCGGAGGCGATCTCTTCGGGCTCCGCGAACCGCCCGGCGGGCACGTGGATGAGTCGCCTCGCGGCTCGCTCGGGGTCTTTGGCGAAGAGCTCCTGTAACAGGGGAGTGTTGACGGGTCCGGGACAGAGCGCGTTGACGCGTATACCTTGGCGGGCGAACTGCACGCCTAGTTCGCGCGACATCGAGAGCACGCCGCCCTTCGACGCGGTGTAGGAGATCTGTGAGGTGGCCGACCCGAGGACTGCCACGAAAGACGCGGTATTGATGATGGAGCCGCCGCCGCGCTCGAGCAGGAGCGGAATGCCGTACTTGCAGCAGAGATAGACCGAGGTCAAGTTGACGTCTTGCACTCGTTGCCAGGCCTCTAAGCCGGTCGTAAGAATAGAGTCGTCGTCCGATGGCGAGATACCGGCGTTGTTGAAAAGAATGTCGACGCCCCCATAGGTCTCCACGACGCTCGCGTACATGGCCTTGACGCTCTCTTCGTCGGCCACGTTGACCTTGACGAAGGTGCCGCCAATGTCCTGGGCTAGTTCGGTACCCTCCTTCTCCGAAAGGTCGGCGACGACGACTTTCGCACCTTCACTGGCGAATCGCAATGCCGTCGCGCGTCCGATACCACTGGCCGCGCCGGTGATGATCGCCACCTTGTTGTCTAATCGTCCCATTAGCTCTCCTCCGTTGAGATAAACACGTTCTTTTCTTCGCTGAACCCGAGCAGCGCATCGGGCCCGAGTTCACGTCCAATACCTGACTGCTTGAAACCACCGAAGGGGGTCGAGTAGCGAACGGAAGAGTTGGAGTTCACCGACAAGGCCCCCGTCTCCACGCCTCGAGCCACGCGCAGCGCGCGTCCGATGTCGCGACTCCAGATGGAGCCCGAGAGGCCGAAGGGACTGTCGTTGGCGATGCGAATCGCATCGGCCTCGTCCTTGAAACGAATGACCGAGACGACCGGGCCGAAGATCTCTTCTTGGAACGACCGGCTCTTCGGGTCATTCGTCTCCAGCACCGTGGGCGCCATCCAAAAGCCGGGGCCGCTCGGCGCGCTGCCGCGAAAGGCGACGTCGTCTTCGTCCACGTAGGAGAGGACGCTCTCGCGTTGGGCGGCGCGTGATGAGAGGACCCATCTCGCTGTCGTCCTGCGAGGGGTCCTTCACCTTGACACCCTTCACGGCCGCCTCGAAGAGTTCCATGAAGCGTTCGTAGGCCGTTTCCTGGACCAGGAGACGCGATCGGGCGCAGCAGTCTTGGCCCGCGTTGTCAAAGACGGCGTACGGCGCACTGGCCGCGGCCTTCTCTAAGTCGGCGTCAGCGAAGATGATGTTGGCGCTCTTGCCGCCGAGCTCGAGCGTGACGCGCTTCACCTGCGCGGCACAACCCTCCATGATGCTGCGGCCCACGGTGTTAGAGCCGGTGAAGCAGACCTTGCGAATGGCGGGGTGGGTGACAAAACGATTACCCACCATGGCGCCGTCGCCGGTCACCACCTGGAAGACCCCCTCGGGAACCCCGGCCTCGAGTGCCAACTCGCCGAGTCGCAGCGCGGTGAGCGGCGTCAACATGGCTGGCTTTAAGACGACCGTGTTTCCCGCGGCCAGTGCGGGAGCGAGCCCCCAGCTGGCGATGGGCATCGGAAAGTTCCACGGGACGATGATGCCCACGACGCCGAGTGGTTCGTAAAACGTGAGGTCGATGCCGCCCGCCACGGGGATCTGTCGCCCGCTGTGACGTTCGGGTGCCCCGGCGTAGTAGGTAAGAACGTCGCGAACGTTGCCCGCCTCCCAGCGAGCGTTGGAAATGGTGTGCCCCGAGTTCGCGACTTCGAGCTGGGCGAGCTCTTCGTTATGGGAGTCGACGACCTCGGAGAAACGCCGCAGGAGTCGGGCCCGATCGGCCGGGGTGACCTTCCTCCACGCGGGCGCGACCCGGGCCGCGGCCTCAATGGCTCGGTTGGTCTCTTCTAGGTCATGTACCACTACCGAAGCGACCTGTTCTTCGGTGGCGGGATTGATAATGCTGGCCGCACTGCTCACAGTCGCTCGAATCCTCGGTATCGTTCCCAGTCGGTGACGGCGGCGTTGAAGGCCGCCACCTCCACGCGCGCGGCGTGGACGTAGTGATCAACGACGTCATCGCCAAAGGCGTCGCGCGCCACCTTACTGTCCGCGAAGATGGCGGTGGCCTCTTGCAACGTTGTCGGAACGCGCGCGCGCGTCGGCCAAATAGGCGTTGCCTTCGAATGCGGGAGCCAGCTCCAGGGACTCCTCGACGCCCCGTAGTCCAGCGGCCACCAGCGCGGCTAGAGCTAAGTAGGGATTGACGTCGCCTCCGGGCACACGACACTCGACTCGAAGTGACGGTCCGTGCCCGACGACGCGAAAGGCGCAGGTGCGGTTGTCGAGTCCCCAGAGCAAGGCGGTGGGGGCGAAGGACCCCTCCACGAAACGCTTGTAACTGTTGATGTTGGGCGCGAGGAAGAGGGAAAGCTCCTTGGCGTAGGCGACCTGACCCGCGAGAAAGTGTTCAAAGACCTGAGAGAAGCCGTGAGGGCCGTCGCCGGCGAAGACCGGCGAGCCATCCTCGTTGCGAAGCGAGAGGTGCACGTGACAAGAGTTGCCCTCGCGCTCGTTGTACTTGGCCATGAAGGTGATGCTGCACCCTTCTTGCGCGGCGATCTCCTTCGTGCCCAGTTTGAAAAGACTGTGTTCGTCGCACTTGTCAATCAGTTGGGCGTACTTAAAAGCGATCTCGTGTTGACCGTAGTTGCACTCACCCTTGAGGGACTCGACAACCATTCCGGCGTCGCGCATGGCGCGCCGTACGCGCCCGAGCAACGGTTCGATGCGCGAGACGCCGAGGAGGGAGTAGTCGACGTTGTACTGGTTGGCCGGCGTCAGGTGTCGATACCCCGCGTCCCAAGCCTCCTCGTAGGAGTCCTCGAAGACAATGAACTCCAACTCGGTGCCGGTAAATCCGATCCAGCCTCGCTCGGCCAAACGGTCCACCTGCGCTTGAAGAATTTGACGGGGGGAGACGGCGACGGGCTCTCCCTCGACGGTCTCGACATCGGCGAAAATCAACACGGTCTTCTCGTGCCAGGGCACCCAGCGAACGCTGGAAAAGTCAGAGATGAAGGCGATATCGCCGTAACCGCGCTCCCACGACGTCAGGGCAAACCCGTCCACGGTATTCATGTCGACGTCGCTCGCCAGCAGGTAACTACACCCTTCGACGGGGGCGCTCAGCAGCTCGTCAATGAAGAAACGAGCGTCCAGGCGCTTGCCCTGCAGTCGACCTTGCATGTCGGCAATGGCAAGAATGACGGTGTCGACGTCGCCGGTCGTGATGAGTTGAACGAGCTCATCTTTCGACGGCCGGCCCGGCGTTGAAGAAGCCATTTTTGTCCCCCTGATTCGGTAGTCGTGGCAATGGTAGCCGTGGCTCCACACGCCTAATAAGTGACGAACGTTCTTCGGTCACGGTTGATAAGAGGATCGACACGCAGCGCGTGTCTCGATCAGAGCAAGGACTGTACGGCAGTGCCGAACGCTTCTTACGCCCGACCTGACATCGGACAACTTTGACGGTGGGCTCGTGAGCGATCATGTAAGCGCAGACCCAGCCGCCAATTCATCGGCGTCTCGGTTCGGACCAATCTCTCGTTGACGGATCGTCCCCTCGAGGGAGAAGTCCCATGACGCAGGCGCGGATTGAGCGCAACCGCGGGTGCCCCCATGACGAGAAAAAGAGTCCGTCTCATTTGCTTAGGGCCGCGCGAAACCCTATGCTCGCCCGAACTGTCTTAACGCGGGTCGGAGCGTGGGCGGTTCGGGGGACCAAGGATTCGACGTTGAGCCGACCAGTCGGCCGCAATTGAGCATCTGAGCAACCACCTCAGCTGAGAAAAGAAGTATCCGACGAAGTCCGGCTCCCATGGCGCCGGACTTTTTCGTTTTCGTCCCTGCTGAAGTAAGGTCGTAGGTGCCTCGCGGCAGCGAAGTTGGTGCAACTCCAACGCTGTCCCGCAACTGTAAGTGGCCTCATTGAGTCCACGTAGCCAGGTCGCCTACCGCGAGGAGATGTGACACAGCTCTCGAGGTAAGGAGCGGTTGTTCGGATATCTATCCGTCGCCCACACCACTTCGACGGAAAAGGAGATATCCATGAAAACGTCCCTGCGAATAATCTTCGCGATCTCACTAGCCCTCGTAGCGCTGCCCTTTATCGGTAGCGCCAGCGCCAGCGCATCGAGTGTGCCGCAGTGCATCGTCTCGCTCTCGCCGACCGCCACCGAGACACTGTTCGCCATCGGCGCGGGCAAGCAGGTTCAGGCGGTCGACACCGACTCTGACTATCCGACGACCGGACTACCGAAAAAGCGCATCAACGCCCTAGAACCGAGTGTCGAAGCGATCCTCGGTATTTGCAGGGTCACTTCAACCCACAAGACAACCAAGCCCGACCTCGTAGTGATCTCTTACAACGCCAACGGCATTCAACAGAAACTCACCGGCCTCGGCATCAAGGTCATCGATCAAGGCGCCCCCACCAACCTAAGCGGCGCCTACCAGCAGATGACGCAACTTGGACAGCTCACGGGGCACGCCTCGAAGGCGGCCTCGATTGTCGCCTCACTGAAAGCAACCATCGCGAAAGACGTGGCGTCGGTACCGGCACACCCCACCAAAGTCATCCCCGTCTACTACGAACTAGATCCCACCTTCTACTCACTCACCAGTAGCACCTTCGTGGGCGCGCTACTCAAGTCCCTCGGGGTCGACAACATCGCCGACGCTAAGAACACGTCGGCTGACGCGGGCTATCCGCAGTTGAGCGCCGAGTACATCGTGAGTGCGAACCCCAAACTGATCTTTCTCGCCGACACCATCTGTTGCCACGCCTCGCAGAGCACCGTGGCGAAGCGGCCCGGATTCTCGAAAGTGAGCGCCGTCCTCAATCACCACGTCGTGGGACTCAATGACGACATCGCCTCTCGCTGGGGCCCGCGCCTCGGTATCTTGATGAACGAGCTCACCGCCGGTGTAACGAGTGTCCTCAACGACAAAGCACTCTGGACCAAATAGCTTGACCGCGAACCCGCCGACCCGGCGCCGGGTAGCGCTGGTCGCGATCGCGACGGTCGTGGCGCTGGCCGCCGCGGTGGTCTGCGGGTTGGTGATCGGGCCCACGTCAATTGGCACGTCGAGAGTGATCGGAGACGTGTTTTCGTATGTGGGCATCGGACACAGCACCCTCACGTCGCTGCAGTCGACCATTATCTGGCAGATCCGCGCTCCGAGGCTGGTCTTAGGACTTCTCGCCGGAGCGATGTTGGCGGTCGCCGGAGGAACGTATCAGGGAGTCTTTCGCAATCCTTTGGCCGATCCCTATCTCCTCGGCGTAGCGGCGGGCGCCGGGCTGGGCGCGACCGTGGCCATCGTTGACGTCGGTGGCGGCCTCTCAACGCCTAGTTGGACGCCGGCTCTCGCCTTCGCCGGAGCGATGGTGGCTGTCGTTATCACGTGGGCGATCGGGGGGCGAGGTCTTCGTTCGAGCACGGCGACGCTGATCCTGGCCGGCGTGGCCGTGGCGTCACTCTTGACGAGTGCGCAGACGTTTCTTCAACAGCAGTCATCACCCGACTCGATAGCTCGCGTCTACATCTGGTTATTGGGTTCTTTGGCCAGCGCCAACTGGAGTTCGGTCACGCTCGTGTTGCCCTACGTCGCCGTGTGTATCGCCGTGTGCGTCGCCGCCGGTCGGGCCCTTGACGTGATGAGCGTGGGCGAGGACGAGTCCCGGTCCCTCGGCGTGCCGGTGAGGCGGGTGCGCTTCGTAGTGATCGCAGCGTCTTCGCTCGGAACGGCCGCCATCGTGTCGGCGGTGGGGTTGATCGGTTTTGTCGGCATCATTGTGCCCCACATCGTGCGCCTTCTGGTGGGAACGTCGTATCGGAGAATTCTGCCGATCTCGGTGATCTTCGGCGCCGCGTTCTTGGTCTTCGCCGACACCATCGCGCGCACGGTCTTAGCGCCTTCGGAGTTACCGCTCGGCGTGGTGACGGCGGCCATTGGTGCGCCGGTCTTTGTCATCATCTTGAGTCTTCGCCGACGGGTGGTCTCGTGAAGGCCCTCACTATTCGCGAGCTCAGCGTTCGCGTGGGGTCGTCCACCCTGATTCGTGACATATCTCTCGAGGTCGACGCGGGCACCTGGTGCACCATCGTGGGTCCGAACGGGGCCGGCAAGACGACGCTGGTCGAGACCGTGGCGGGGTTGCGTCGCCCGTCATCGGGCGAGGTCGTGATCGGCGCCGAACCCCTGCACTCGATGAGTGAACGATCACGGGCCCTACGCGTCTCCCTCGTCACCCAACATCCGATCATCCCCCCGGGAATGTCGGTTCTTCAGTACGTGGGGCTCTCACGCACTCCCTATCACGGGCTGCTGCGGGCGCCCAGCGCCGCAGACCGACAGGCCGTCGCCGACGTGATGGAACGACTTTCGCTGGAGGAGTACGCCGATCGCGACGTGATCACCCTCTCGGGCGGCGAGCGTCAACGCGCGGTACTCGCGCGTGCGCTTGCTCAATCAACGTCCGTCATCGTGCTCGACGAGCCCATCACCGGCCTGGACCTTCGTCACCAGATGACCATCCTCGAGTTGCTACAGAACGAAGTTCGCGATCACGGTCTGACGGTCCTCGCCACGCTGCACGACCTCACGCTGGCGGGACAGTTCGCCGACCGACTGGTGCTACTGGACAGAGGCCGATTAGTGCTCGATGGTCCCTCGGGCGTTGTCGTTCGCAGCAAAGAACTCGCCGAGTGTTATCAAATGGAACTTCGCGTCATCGACGTCGACGGGGCCGACGTGGTCGTGCCCGCTCGTCACTAACTGTTCATCGTCCCGGTTACCACTCAGTAGCCGTGCGGTCGGCGATGCATAAGTTCGAACACCGTTCACGGTGGGCATCTCGTAGACTTCGTGAAAGAAACGAAGGGAACGACGTGCGACGCACGCGAATCATCGCGACCATCGGTCCGGCCTCAGACTCCGACGAAATACTCAAGGAACTTGTACTGGCCGGCGTCGATGTCTTTCGTCTCTCCTTCGCCCACGGAGATATCCCCTCGGGGATTGAGCGACTGCGTCGCGTTCGAGCCATCGCCCCCGAGTTGGCGATCATGGTTGATATTCCCGGCCCGAAGATCCGCGCCGGCTCCTTTGGCACCTCGCCCGTCACCCTCGCTACGGGGGCGCAGACGGAACTGGTGGAGGCGTTTGGCTCCACCTCGAGCGCGGAGAAGATCAGCGTGGAGCGCACGGAGGTCCTATCGCAGCTCCATCTGGGCGACCGAATTCACATCGGCGACGGCGGCGTCTCACTTGAAGTGACCCGACTTGGCGCGACGGTCGGCGCTCGCGTCAGCGCGGGCGGCAACGTGATGGGTAAGCCCGGACTCTCACTTCCTTCGTCGATCATGGATGACCGTCTGCCCACCGAAGAGGACCGCGAGCGTTTAGAGGCGCTGCGCGAGGAAGAGTTCGAGATTCTGGCGGTGTCGTTCGTGCGTAGCGGCTTTGACGTGGAGTCCGTTCGCGCCGTGTTAGCGCGCCCCGACATCATGATCATGTCGAAGATTGAGACCGGGGAGGGGATCGAGAATCTCAACGAGATCATTGAACACTCCGACGCGATCATGGTGGCCCGGGGTGACCTGGGCGTTCGTCTTCCCATCGAAGAGGTGCCTCACCTTCAAAAGGAGATTGTCCGGCTAGGAATTCGCTACGCCCGGCCCGTCGTGGTGGCAACCCAGATGCTCGAGTCGATGACCCACGCGCAGGTGCCCACGCGGGCCGAGGTGACCGACGTCGCGAACGCCGTGCTCGACGGCGCGAGTGCGGTCATGTTGAGCGGTGAGACCGCCATCGGAGACGACCCCGTCGGTACCGTCATCACGATGGATCGGATTGTGCGACGAGCCGAAGAGTCCTTCCCTTACGCCGAGTGGGGCGCCGGTCTCGGCGTCCAACGACTGGCCGCCTCTAGCACCCAGGCCACACGGGTCACGGCCGCTATTACGGGTGCGGCGTGGAGGGCGGCGATGGACGAAAGCGCCGTCGCCATCGTGGCCTGCACTCGCTCTGGCATGACCGCTCGGGCTATCTCTCGTTTTCGCCCTCCGATGCCGATCGTGGCCATCACGCCGAGCGAAAGTACCGCACGTCAGATGCGCGGATCGTGGGGCATCCAAGAGATCTTCGTCTCGCCGGCCAACGACATCGACACGCTCTGTGAAGTGGCGATCAGTGAACTGAAGGGTTGCGGACTCGCCAAGAGCGGCGACACCATCGTGTTGATGGCCGGATCGAACTCGGGCGGGACGGCGATTACCGACACCGTGCGCATGATTATCGCTCCCTAGACTCCTTCACCCTCCCCACCAGACGCGGGTTCCACTCCTCTTTGCGCCAGTGGACCTCGAACCGTAAACTCTGGCGAACTGGGGCACCAGGCGATCTCTTCGTAAATGGGGCATCACGATGATCCACCGCCTGCAACAACACTGTCGCGCGACGCTGGGACGCGCGGTGTTCGGGATCCTTTTGGTGATCGCGGCGGTGTCTGTCGTCGGCGTGGCGTTCTTCGCCACCGTGGCGGGCGCCGATCCGCCGGCCTACAACCTCAACGGAACGTGGTCTCTCTCGATTCACAACTGCCTCAACGTCACCAAACCCCACACCATCACGGTGACCGACTTCTCCCAGTCGACCGGCGATTTCCAGGTCAACTACGTCTCTTTTGGAGCGAGCGAGTCCTTCATTGGTGTGGAGTCGGGTACCTCGGTCAACCTTGACGGTCATGTCCCCAACGGAACCGCGGCCCAGTCGGGCTCGTCGCTGGTCGTCACCGGAAGTCGGGCGTGTTCGAACGGCAATACGTACTCCTACGTCCTTACCAACACCAACCCCGATCTGAGCGGCTCGACGACGACCTCCACTACTACTCCCGGCACGACGACGACCACGCTCGCTCCGGGCACCGACCTGGGCGGACTCAATGTGGCGAGTTACTGCAGCACCAACGCGGACGGCACGAGCGAGCTGTCCAAGGGTGGAATCACCGGACCCAACTACGCCTACGACAACTGGAAATGTTCGGCCTCTGGTGCCTCGCTCTCCATGCAGCAGGTCTGCACGTCGGAGTACGGATCCCAAGGCGGCAAAGTCGTAGCCAAAACGACGAATCCCAATAGCGCCTACGGCTGGAACTGCTACGTGGCGAGCGCAACGACGTCCGCGTCGTCGAGGAAAGGAGCGAACGCCAACGCCAGTTCAGGCTACGTCAGTCTGAAGACCGATGTCCCTCCCGTCGCGTCGAAGCTCGCGACGCCGGGGGAGATCTTTCACTCGCCGACTCGCGACTTCGTGAACGCTGCCATCACGGTGGGGGTGGTGCTCTTTATCACATTCCCCGCGAACATTTTCAATCAAACGTTTTCAGAGAACTACGAAGAGATACTTCTCATCGTCGGCGGTTGGCGTCGTCGGTATCGTCGACTCTTTCACTTCGGCGCTTCTCGTGGCGCGCCGTCGGAAGCGAACGCCACGGGTGAACCCGCCAGCGTCGCGGCGCCAAGCACTCAACGGGCGAACAGCCCCGATCGCGTGACCCTTCTCGGATTCATCGTGGTGCTTGTCATCGGCTCCCTCTTTGGGGGACTGCTGGATCCTCGATTCGGGATGAACCGCCAATCGCTGGTGAGTTTCGGCGCGACCTTGGTCGCCTTCAGCTTCGGAGCGGTCCTGGCGTGGTTCATTGACAGAGCGTTCCGCCGACATCACCAGTACCCGACGCAGACCTACTGGCGGGCTCTGCCCGTGGGGCTCGCCATCGCCCTGGTCTGCGTACTCATCTCTCGTCTGTCGCATTTCGAGCCGGGATATCTCTACGGCGTGGTGGTCAGCGTCGCCTTCGTGGGCTCCTTAAAGGATCGCCATAACGCGCACCTGATTACCATCTCCACGATTTCCACCTTGACGGTGGCGGTGCTCGCGTGGATGGCTTGGATCCCCTTTAATCACCTGGCCCTAGAGCACGGCAGCAACTTCATCTACGGCGTGATTGACGACGCCCTGGCCTCCATTTTCATCGGTGGCATCGTGGGAACGGTCGTGGGCTTGATCCCCTTGCGCGGCTTGCCGGGCGAGAATCTGTCGAAGTGGCGCAAGGACGTGTGGGCCCTGGTGTTCTTCGTGGCCATGTTCTTACTCATTGAGGTTGAACTGCATCCCGCCTCCGGGCCGACGCACACGGGTGCGGCCCCCATCGTGACGGTCATCGTGCTCTTCGTCTTCTTTGGGGGATCCACCCTTGCCATGCGCGCGTACTTTGCCCAACGGCACGCGAAGAAGGAAGCGGTAAGCGTCGCCACCAGTGCCATCGCAGATCCCGGCGAGAAGGAGCACTCCTCGGGTACGACGGCCGACTAGGAGAGGTGGCCAGCAAAAGCCGCGATGAGGCTGACCGCGACGAGCACACCGTAGGTCTGGAGCCAGGTGGAGATGCCGCCTCGACGGGCATTGGCGATGATGCCGGCCAAGACGAAGGCAATGACGCACGAAGCGATCGTCGCCGCGGCGCCACTGGTGAAGGTCCACGGCACACCCGGCACGACGATCGCGATCGACGTCGCGGCGCCCATGATGGTCGCGGTCTTGAGGTCGCGGGTGGGATCAGAGAGGAACTCACTCGCCGCCATGCCGAGCCCTTCAGCCACGAGTAGACCGAAGACCGCCAGGAGAACAACCTTGTGGCCGTGACCCATGGTGACGAGAATGAGGGCCATGGTGGCCACGAGACCGTCGGCTGCGCCGAAGATGGCGGTGGACAGTGTGGACGTCGTCGATGTCGCGGCAGTCTCGTCCACGGTGGCTCCAGTTCACAGAGTCGGCTGTACCTACTTGGGGTTCGTGCCCCCGACAGGAGTCGAACCTGCGCACATGGCTTCGGAGGCCAATGCTCTATCCGCTGAGCTACGGGGGCCTGCGAGGCGTTGGCCGACCAACGGCGAGTTTATCTCGCGCCGTGAAAGTCTGAAAAACCATCTCCTCGACGCAAGTTATTCGGCAGAGCAGAACAACGCCTCCCGGTTCGCGACGCGCACGGGGGAGTCGAACCGTACCGCTGCGCCAAAAGAGATGGTCATCGCGTGGAGATCGGTAACAGAACAAATGGTGCATCATTTTCGAGGCGCACGAATTTTTGATTTCGACGGATTCTCTAATGACAGCCAGCGAGTCGTGTATTAGGCTCCTTGCACGTTGAGCGGGGGTCGCTTATCGCAACAGGTTCCACGGGACTAAAACAGGGGAGGGCGTGATGAGCGACAGCTCAAGGACGTCAGACGAGGCGCGGCTCGCCGCACTTGGTTACAAGCAAGAACTGAACCGAGGCTGGAGCGGCTTCTCCAACTTCGCGATTTCGCTCACGATCATCTGCGTGCTTAGCGGCTGCTTCACGACCTTTGGTCAGGCCTGGAACGACGGTGGTCCGATCGCGGCGTCGATCGGCTGGCCCGTTATCAGTATCTTGGTTCTCCTCGTCGGACTGTCGATGGCGGAGCTCGCGTCGAAGTACCCAACGGCGGGTGGGATCTACTACTGGGCGTACAGCCTGGGTGGCGTCCGATGGGCGTGGTTCACGGGTTGGTTCAACTTGCTCGGCCTCATCGCCATCGTCGCCGCGGTCGACTACGGTTGCGCGTCGTTTCTCAACTCGGTCCTCGCGCTCTACGGGGTCAACTTCATCATCAACTTCACGACGGCGAACCCCTCAACGATCCTGCACAACGTATTCATCTTGTTCTTCATCATCCTGGCTATCCACGCCCTCATCAACGTGTTCTCTTCGCATCTGGTGTCCCTGCTGAACCGGATTTCGGCCTGGTGGATGTTGGCGGGCGTGGTCACGATTGTGGGCGTCCTCATCTTTGGACCCTCCACGCACCAAAGCTTTTCGTGGGTCTTCTCGCACCGGATCAACAACAGCGGATTCTCAGGTCACTTCTACTGGTTCATGATTCTGCCGCTCGGCTTCTTGCTCACCATGTACACCTTCACCGGCTACGACGCGTCAGCGCACCTGTCCGAGGAGACGCACGACGCTGAGCGCGCCGCCCCCCGTGGGCTGTGGACGTCGATCGCCTACTCGGCGGTCGGCGGCTGGGCCGTGCTACTCGCGATTACCTTCGCGGCGACTCATATCTCCGCGATCAACGCGGGTGGCGGTGGCGCGATTCCGATCATCGAGACGGCGCTCAGTTCGAGCCTGGCGAAGTTGGTCCTCGACATCTCCACCGTCGGTCAACTGTTCTGCGGAATGGGCTGCGTGGCGGCGGCCTCGCGAATGGTGTTCGCCTTCTCGCGCGACGGCGCCGTGCCGGGACACTCTCTCTGGCGCCGTCTGAACAAGCACCGAACGCCGACGTGGGCCGTGTTGTTTGTGGTGCTGTTCGCCCTCATCATCACGATCCCGGCGCTCTTCGGCAACAAGGCCGGTTTCCCGGTGGCCTTCTTCGCCGTCACCTCGATCACGACCATCGGGCTCTACATCGCCTACATCCTTCCCGTCTTTCTCCGTCTGCGCATGGGCAGCAAGTTCGAGCCCGGCGTGTGGAACCTGGGCAAGCACTACAAGTGGATAAATACCATCGCCCTTATCTGGGTCATCATCTGCGTGATCATTTTCTGCTTGCCCACGAGTCCCGCGGCTGTTCCTTGGGAGAGTGGATTTAGTTGGAGCGACTTCAACTACGCACCCCTCGTCACCATTGCTCTAGCCCTCGGGGTCGGGATCGCCTGGGTGGGTGGCGCCAACAAGACGTTCAAGGGCCCCGTGAGGACCATCGACGATCCCAGCATCGGCACGCCCGATGACCCGGCGCTCATGCCGGCGGATTGAGTTCCACGTAGGGACTTACCTCATCGACCGCTGCGGGCGGGCCTAGGGTGTACAAATTGAGAAAGTGACGATGCCCCTTCGGTAACTGAGGCGTCACGCCCAGGACGAGTACCACGGCCCCGAACCGATCGTTCGAGTGTCGCAACGGTCGTGGGGTCGTCAACTCGTAAGGTTTAGTGATGAGTTCCGAGCCCATTCTCGCGTCACTCTTTCCCGACAGCGCGACGCTTCGCTCCGACGGTGTCTCCGTGGGCGGCGTTGATCTGCGCGAACTGGCTCATACCTTTGGCACACCCGTCTTCGTCTATGACGAAGCGACCCTTCGGGCGCGAAGTCGCGAAGCGGCCAGCGTCTTCGATGACGGTGTGGCCTTTGCCTCCAAATCGTTTCTCTGCGGCGCCATGGCGCGACTGGCGTATGAAGAGGGTCTCTGCGTCGACGTCGCCACCGGGGGAGAACTCGACATTGTTCTGCGCTCGGGCGTGCCGGCCGATCGAATCATCGTGCACGGCAACAATAAGTCTGACGATGAGATCCGACGCGCTGTCTCCGTGGGCGTGCACCGTCTGGTCGTGGACAACTTCGACGAGATTGATCGCTTGGGTGAACTAGTCAGTGCCGACAGGCCACTGAACGCTCTCGTCCGCGTGACGCCGGGTGTGGAGGCTCACACCCATGAGTACGTGCGAACCGGTCAAGAGGACACCAAGTTTGGCTTCTCGGTCGCCTCGGGCGAGGCTCGACGCGCGATCTCGACGCTGCGTGAAGTCCCTGGACTCACGCTCCACGGAGTACACGCCCATATCGGCTCGCAGATCTTCGAAGCGGAGGGGTTTAGAGAGTCGATTACCGTGCTGAGCGAGTTCACTCGCCTCGACGACTTCGACGAGCTCTGCATTGGCGGGGGCCTGGGCGTGGCGTACGTGGAAGGTGAGACGGCGCCGTCGATCACCGAGTGGGCAGAGGCGATACGCGCAGCGGCGAGTGAGAGTGGCCTGCGCCACGGCATTCGAATTTTGGCCGAACCCGGTCGCGCCATCGTGGCCCAGGCGGGTATCACGATCTACTCCGTCGGCGTCGTAAAGCCGGTGAAGCAACGTACCTATATGGCCGTCGACGGCGGCATGAGTGACAATCCGCGCCCGGTTCTGTACGGCTCGGGCTACGAAGCCTTTGACGTCGACCGGCCACTCGAGCGGCGGCCACAGCAGGTGCGACTCGTGGGTAAGCACTGTGAGAGCGGCGATGTACTCATTGACGAGGCGTTTCTACCCGCGCAAACCAAGCCCGGCAGCCTCGTCGCGACGCCCGTCACCGGGGCCTACGGCTACTCGATGGCGTCCAACTACAACCGAGTTCCTCGACCGGCGGTCGTCTTCGTTCACGACGGCACGGCTCGCGAAGTGTTGCGACGCGAGACCTTTGACGACCTGGCTCGACTCGAGGTGTCGGGGGAGGGCGCCGGCGCGGCGCGTTAGCCTTAGTTGATGGAAAGACCGGTACGAGTCGGCGTCATCGGGGGCGGATTCGTAGGTTCTGCCTTGGTGGAACTTCTGAACGATCCCTCGCGCCGCGAAGCCCTCGTGGATGCCGCCACGGCCGAGTTGGAACTGGTCGGCGTCGCGGTTCGCGACCCGGCCAAGCCTCGTCCCGGTGTGGACCCCTCGCTTCTCACTTCTGACGTCGAGAAACTCATCGACAGCGACCTCGACGTCCTGGTCGAGGTCGCGGGCGGCATCGAACCCGCACGAACGTACATCGAGTCGGCGTTGAAACGGGGCGTATCGGTGGTCACTGCTAACAAGGCCTTGATGGCGGACAGTGGCACCCAGTTGGCGCTGCTGGCTCACCAACATGAAGCCGATCTCTTTTATGAAGCGGCCGTCGGTGGGGCGATACCCATTCTTCGCGCCTTACGTAGTTCTCTCGCTGGCGAGCGAATTGAGCGCGTGATGGGCATCGTGAACGGAACGACGAACTACATCCTCACGAAGATGACGCACGAGGGAAGTGATTACGAAAGTGCGCTCCGCGAGGCGCAAGATCTCGGCTTTGCCGAGGCCGATCCCACCGCCGATGTGGAGGGATTCGACGCGGCCGCCAAGGTCCAGATCCTGTCCACCTTGGCCTTCGGTACTCGACTCAGTGGCGAGGAGATTGCCCGAGAGGGCATCACGGGAGTTCGCGACGTCGACGTCGAGTTTGCCGGTCGGTCCGGATACGTCATCAAGTTGCTGGGGGTGGCAGAACGTGTCGGCGAGTTCGGTGTCTCGCGCCGGGTACATCCGGCGATGATTCCTGCCAACCACCCTCTCGCCACGGTGAACGGCGCCATGAACGCGGTCTTTGTCGAAGGCGTGAAGAGTGGACCCTTGATGTGGCTCGGACAAGGCGCCGGGGGAGCCCCCACCGCTACGGCGGTGCTGGGTGACCTCCTCGACGCCGCGCGCAACCGCGTGAGCGGGCGTCACGACGTTCCCTTTACGGGCGACCTTTCGCTGCACTACGTGGACGCCGGGGTGCTCCCGAGCGCCTTTTACCTCAGTGTCGACGTGCTGGACCGTCCCGGCGTGCTGGCCGAGGTGGCGGGAGTGTTTGGCCGCCACCACGTGTCCATTCGTTCGATGGAGCAGGCCGGTTTCGGCGACGAGGCCCGTCTGTCCTTCCTGACCCACCACGCCCTTCAGCTCAACGTCAGCGCCACCGTGGACGAGTTGACGGCGCTCGACTCGGTGGACTCGGTCAGCGCCTGTATTCGCGTCATCGATGCGAGCTTCGAATGATCGGCTGGCGGGGGCTTCTTAGGGAGTACGCCGACTGGTTCGATCTCGAGGGAGTCGACGAGGTCGTGACCCTCCAAGAGGGCAATACGCCCCTTTTGCACGCCGAACGACTCTCTGAGCGGTTGGGCGCCGACGTCTGGCTGAAGTGTGAAGGATTGAACCCGTCGGGCTCATTCAAAGACCGTGGCATGACGATGGCCATCACCAAGGCCAAGTCGCAAGGGGCCAAGACCGTCATCTGCGGGTCGACCGGAAATACGTCAGCCGCCGCCGCGGCCTACGCCGCGAAAGCCGACATGGACTGCGTCGTCCTGGTGCCCGAGGGCAAGATCGCCCTGGGGAAACTGGCCCAAGCCATCGTCTACGGCGCGAACGTCCTTCAGATTCGCGGGAACTTCGATCAGGCTCTGAATCTGGCGCGGGAACTGACGCAACATATTCCGATCACCATCGTGAACTCCATTAACCCCGACCGCATTGAAGGACAAAAAACCGGTGCTTTTGAGATCGTTGACGTGCTCGGCAAGGCGCCGGACATTCTGTCCATTCCCGTTGGTAACGCCGGAAACATCACCGCGTACTGGCGAGGCTTCACGCAGTATCACGCAGCGAAGCAGTGCTCGACCTTGCCCAAAATGTGGGGTTTCCAAGCGGCCGGGGCGGCCCCCATTGTGCTCGGCCATCCCGTCACTAACCCTGAGACCATCGCTACCGCGATTCGCATCGGGAACCCGGCGAGTTGGGTGCCAGCCCTGGAGGTCATTCACGAGTCGCTCGGCGACATTCGCGCCGTCACCGACGATGAGATCCTGGACGCCTATCACTTTGTTGCGCGTCACGAGTCGATCTTCTGTGAGCCGGCCTCGGCCGCGTCGGTGGCCGGACTCTTAAAGTTTGGCGTGCCCAAAGACTCCACCGTGGTCTGTGTGCTCACCGGCAACGGTCTAAAGGACCCCGATACCGCGGTGCAGTCGAGCAAGTCGCCCGATGTGGTGGACGCCACTCTGAAGGCGCTCTTGGGCAAGTTGGCCTAGGCGAATCTTGAGGCGCCATATTTTCTGGTATCAATTAGGGTTCGGACGCCGCACGTGGCGCACGGGGGCAAGTGGGGAGATTTTTTATGCAGCGCAGTACGCGAGTTCGTAAATTCTTGGCTGTCGCGGGGGTTAGTTCTCTCGTTCTCGCCACCGTAGGTATCGCGGGTGTCGCGGGAGCCGCCTCGCTGACGGGCAAGTACAACGCCGCCGACGCGGCGTTGGTGCCGTCGGCGTACAAGGGCACCACCCTGCAAGTGGCCACCGACGCCACGTATCCGCCGGACGAGTCGATGTCAGGCACGACCATGATCGGCTTTGACGTCCAACTCATGGGGGCCATCGCCACCACCTTGGGAGTGAAGTACAAGGAGAACAACATCACCTTTGACGACATCATCGGCGGCATCAAGGCCGGCAAGTACGTCATCGGTAACTCGTCGTTCACCGACGAGAAGTCCCGCGAGAAGTCCGTCAACTTTGTGGACTACTTTCAGGCGGGCGAGGGCGTCTACGCGCTGTCGACGTCGAGCGTGAAGTTCACTGGTCTCTCAAGTTTCTGCGGTCTGAAGGTCGCCGTCGAGAATGGCACGTCGGAGCAGAGTGATGCTCAGGCCGAGGCTCCGAAGTGCCCTGCTTCTAAGAAACTCACGCTGCGCGGCTACCCGACGCAGACCGAAGCCAACGCCGCGGTGCTGTCGGGACAGGCCAATGTCGGCTTCGTGGACAGCCAGGTAGCCGGTTACATCGTGTCGTTGGCCGGCGGGAAGTTCAAGTTGGTGGGCAACGCTATTGAGGTCGCTCCCTACGGCATCGCCACGCCGAAGACGCCCAACGGCAAAAAGCTGGCCCTCGCCATCGACGCCGCCCTCAAGACGCTGGTGGCCAACGGGACCTACCACGCCATCCTCGCTAAGTGGGGTGTCACCGCGGGCGCCATTGCCGTGAGCAAGATGGTCCTCAATGGAGCGACCTCCTAACGGCCGCTAGCCATTTCCGGATATGACCGCTCCCGAGGACGGCGCTGTCAAGGTTGTCCCCGTACGTCACTACTGGCAGTGGGCGGGCGTAGTAGTCGCCCTCGTACTCATTGCCATGTTGGTGAACACGCTGTTCTCCAAGGTTCCCTCGGGTCAGTACGTCTGTCACACGGTGAGTGGTGTGCGCCAGTGTCATCAGACGACCGAGTGGCGATTCACCTGGAACATCGTGTTTCACTACTTCACAACGTCCGAGGTGCTCAACGGGCTCTGGCTCACCGTCTTTCTCACGGTGGTAGCCATGGCGGCGGGAATCTCGATCGGCGTGGGGTTGGCGGTGATGCGACTCTCGACGAATCGACTGCTCTCGATGACCGCCTGGACCTACACCTGGTTCTTCCGGGGCACGCCCGTGATCGTGCAGTTGTTCTTTTGGGAGTACATCTCCATCCTGTACCACACCATCACCATCGGGGTGCCCTTCACCAACATCACATTTCTTCACATCAACGCCGTGACCCTCTTCACGCCGACCATCGCCGCCATCGTGGCCTTGGGTCTCAACGAGGGTGCCTATATGTCCGAGATAGCGCGCTCGGGCCTCATCGCCGTCGACGAAGGACAGTCGGAGGCGGCGATGTCCATCGGAATGACGCGGTCACAGACCATGCGCCTCGTCGTTTTACCTCAGGCGATGCGCGTGATCATCCCCCCCACGGGCAACGAAGTCATCTCGATGCTCAAGACCACCTCATTGGCGAGCACCATCGCCGTGGTCGAACTCTTCGGCGCCACCAACAACATCTCGGCTAACAACTATGAGATCATGCCACTGCTGATCGTGGCGAGCCTGTGGTACCTCATCGTGACCACGGTGCTCTCGATCGGCCAGTTCTATCTCGAACGTCGCTTTGCTCGCGGCGCGTTGCGGTCTCCGCCGCCGACCCCTATTCAGCGTCTTCGACGCGACGTGCGAGGCGTGGCGGCAAAGTTTCGCACGCGTCGCGGCGTGCTGGGAGTAGCGCCGTGAGCACACCCATGGTGGAGGCCCACGACGTCTGGAAGGCCTACGCCGGCGTCGAGGTACTAAAGGGCGTGAGTCTCACGGTCGTCCGCGGCGAAGTGACGTGCCTCATCGGCCCCTCCGGCTCGGGAAAAAGCACCTTTCTTCGCTGCATTAATCACTTAGAGAAGCACGATGCGGGAGAGCTGCGTGTGGACGGCGATCTGGTCGGGTATCAACTGCGCGGAGCGAAACTCTACGAACGCAACGACAAACAGATCTGCGCCGAGCGCGCGCAGATTGGCATGGTTTTTCAACGGTTCAACCTCTTTCAACATCTCACGGTGCTCGACAACATCACGGTGGGTCAGGTCAAAGTGAAGGGCGTCGACGCCGAGGCCGCCAAGGCGAAGGCGAGGCAGTTGTTGGCCCGCGTCGGACTCGAGGGGAAAGAACGCCACTATCCCGCTCAGCTATCTGGCGGTCAACAACAGCGTGTCGCCATCGCCCGGGCCCTCGCCATGGAGCCCAAGCTGATGCTCTTTGATGAACCGACGTCCGCGCTCGACCCAGAACTGGTCGGCGAAGTCCTCGACGTCATGCGAGATCTCGCCGAAAGTGGGATGACCATGATCGTCGTTACCCACGAGATGGGCTTCGCTCGCGAGGTGGCCAATACCGTCTACTTTCTCGACGCCGGCGTTATCGAAGAGTCCGGGGCCCCCGCCGATGTCCTCGGTGCCCCTAAGTCGGAGCGACTCCGTAGCTTCCTCTCCAAGGTCCTCTAGGAGTCTGGCCCACGGCGCGGGTGTTTACTTTCCCGCCAACTTCGGCTACACTGGTCTTGTCGTCCGTTCGGCTCTGCTGACGTAAGGAATCTCTTCCGAGACGACATTTCCCCGATTTTCTTCTCCGCCCTGTCGCATCGTTGCGGGCGGCGAGAAAGGATCATGAATGGCTATTAAGCCCTCCCCGGACCGTTCGGACCTCGAGTCAAAGACTCGCGAAGACCTCCAAACGATCGCAAAAGTAAAGGGCGTTGACGCCCCGACCCGCGCCACCAAAGCCGCGCTGATCGAGGCCATTATGGGCGACGTGCCCGCTTCGTCCGACACGCCGGTGGCCAACGGCGCTACCGCGTCACGGGCCGTTCGTTCCCGCCGCACCGTGGCGACCCCCGAAGACGACTTCGAGGATCTCCTGGGCGAGTTTGTCGCCGAGCCCAAGTCCGAGGCGCGAACTGAGACCGGGACCGAGACGGTTCCCGCCACGGAGCCCGCTCTGAGCGAGTCGGTCGCCCCTTCGGAGCGAACCAGCGCCCGACAGTTCACCCAGACGCGCCCCGAGCGCCAGCCCCGTGAGTTCACGAACGACTCCAACAACAGAAGCCGTCGCAACCGTCGCAACCGTAACGGGCGCGAACGCTTTACCGGCGACTCCATGCCCAACGCCGATCAGCCGTACGCCGGTGAACTGGTCGAGGTTGAAGGTCTCTTGGATCTTCGCGACGACGGCTACGGGTTCTTGCGTACCAAGGGCTACCACGCGTCGCCCAATGACGTGTACGTCTCGATCAACCAAGTTCGTCGTTATCACCTACGAAAAGGTGACACCATCGCCGGTGGCTACCGGCCAGCGGCCTCGAACGAGAAGTACCCCGCCTTGTTGCGCGTCGACACCGTCGCGGGTGTCGACCCTGAAGTGGCTCGTCTGCGTCCAAAGCTTTGAAGACCTCACGCCGCTGTTCCCTGACGAGAAGTTGAACCTGGAGACCAACGAAGGCAAGCTCGACCTCACGCCGCGCATCGTGGACCTGCTGGCGCCGATCGGCAAGGGCCAGCGCGGACTGATCGTCTCGCCGCCCAAGGCCGGCAAGACCACCATCATGAAGCAGATCGCCCAGTCGATCGAGACCAACAACCCCGAAGTGCACCTCATGGTGTTACTGGTCGACGAGCGTCCCGAAGAGGTCACCGACATCCGTCGCAGCGTCCACGGAGAGGTCATCTCCTCGACCTTCGACCGACCGGCCGAAGAGCACACGCACGTCGCCGAACTCTGCATCGAGCGGGCCAAGCGCCTGGTGGAACAGGGCCGTGACGTGGTCATCATCTTGGACGGCATCACGCGCCTCGCTCGTGCCTACAACTTGGCCGCACCGGCCACGGGACGCATCATGTCCGGTGGTGTCGACTCCGGCGCGCTCTATCCGCCGAAGAAGTTCTTTGGTGCGGCGCGCAACATCGAAGAGGGCGGCTCTTTAACCATTCTCGCGAGCGCCCTCGTCGAGACGGGCTCCAAGATGGACGAGGTCATCTTCGAAGAGTTCAAGGGGACCGGCAACATGGAGCTTCGTCTTGACCGACGACTGGCCGAGCGCCGTCTCTATCCGGCCATCGACGTCAATGGATCATCGACCCGTCACGAGGAGTTGCTCTTCGGTCGCGACGCCCTCCAGCAGGTCTGGAAGTTGCGCCGTGTCCTCAACGGCCTAGCCGCTGAAGGTCGTGACGCGGCCGGACTCGAGCTCTTGATCGACAAACTCAAGTCCACCAAGTCCAACGACGAGTTCCTGGCCGAGATCGGCCGGGGCCCGGCGCCCACTAGCTAATTTCCCGCTACACTCTCTCTTCGCACTTAAGGAGCGATCATGAAAGCAGATATCCACCCCACCTACGGCGAAGCGTACCGTCACCTGCTCGTGCGGCAACACCTTTACCACCGAGTCGACCAAGTCGACTCTTCGCGTGGAGCTCTGCAACGAGTGCCACCCCTTCTTTACCGGCAAGCAGAAGCTGGTCGACACCGGCGGACGCGTCGAGCGCTTCCAGCGTCGTTACGCGCAAAAGACCAAGGCGCCGCGCTCCGAAGGCTTAGGTCCTCGAGCGCTCAGCGAATTTTGTGCGCTCCCTTGATGAGACGCTGAAGGCCTTCAAGACGAGTTACGCGTCGTTGAAGCCCAACTATCAGAACCCGACGTCGCCAACGATCTGACGCGACTGCGGGACCTTTCGCGTCGACACAAGGAACTGAGCGAGATCAATGTCGCCTGGATCGAACTCAAGTCGGCCGAAGAGGACCTGAAGACGGCGCGCGAGATGTTCAACGAGACCGAGGGCGCCGACCGAGAGGCAGTGGCGCGAAGAGCTGAACAGCGCCGAAGCGCGCGTCGACGACTCCGGCGCCAACCTCGAGACCCTGTTGCTCCCGCACGACCCCAACGAAGGGCGCAACGTTATCTTGGAGATTCGCGGCGCCGAGGGTGGCGAAGAGGCCAATCTCTTCGCGGGCGACCTGGCCGAAATGTATCGCCGCTACGCCGCCCTACGAGGGTGGAAGCTCGAGGTCATCGAAGAGCGCGAGTCGGAACAGGGCGGTCTCGACGAGGCGATCTATCTCATCAAGGGTGAAGACGCCTGGTCGCGCCTGGAGTTCGAAGCGGGCGTGCACCGCGTACAACGAGTTCCCGTCACCGAAGCCAAGGGCCGCGTCCACACCTCGTCCGCCACGGTATCGGTGCTGCCCGAAGCCGAAGAGGTCGACGTCGACATCAACACCAACGACCTCAAGATCGACGTGTACCGATCTCGGGCCCCGGTGGTCAGAGCGTGAACACGACCGACTCGGCCGTTCGCATCACCCACCTGCCGACCGGCATTGTGGTGTCGATGCAGGATGAGAAGAGCCAGATCCAGAACCGGGCCAAGGCCTTGATCGTTCTTCGCTCCCGTCTCTTGAAGGCGGCGCAAGACGCGCAGGCCAGCGAACTGGGAGACCTCAAGCGTTCTCAACTGGGCAGCGGAGGCCGTAGCGAAAAGATTCGCACGTACAACTTCAAAGAGAATCGCGTGACCGATCACCGAATCAACCTGACGAACTACTCACTCGACGCGGTGCTCGCCGGTGATCTTGATCCCTATATCGACGCGCTGCTGGCGGACAAGCGCGCCCGTCAACTGGGCGAGAGTGACGGACGTTAACGCCGAGCTGGTGAACGAACTCGTCGACGCCGGACTGGAACGTCGCGAGGCTCGTTGGTTGGTCGAGGAGTTCCTCACCGCGGGCGACCCCGACGCCGCCCGCCGCGGTGCGCGCGGCCGCCGCAGCGGCGTCTCGACGGCGAGCCCCTGCAGTACGTGCATCGGTCACTGGCCTTTTCGCTCCCTCGATCTGGACGTGGACCACCGAGCACTGATTCCGCGGCCCGAAACGGAAGAGCTCGTCGACGTGGCCCTCAAGGAACTGGCGACCAGCGAAGTCGCCGCTCCGATGATCGTGGACCTCGGTTGTGGATCGGGTGCCATTGGCCTCTCGCTCCTCGACGAACTTCGTCGTCGCGGGGTGGCTGGCACGTTGGTGGCCGTCGATGAGTCGCTGGACGCCCTGGCTCTCGCTCGTCGCAACGCGCTCAAGCATGGCTTGCACGCTGTCTCCTTTGTTCAGTCCTGCTGGTTTGAGTCCCTCGACCCCTCACTTTGCTCGCACGTCGATCTGGTGGTGGCCAACCCCCCGTACGTGAGCGAAGTGGACTTCGATGTTCTCGACCCCGTGTTGCGCTACGAGCCGCTGGGCGCCTTGGTCTCACCCGACGCCGATGGCGTCCCGGGTTTCGACGACGTCGCGATCATCATTCGTGAGGCGCCCGGGTGGTTGGCTCCTCGCGGCGTTCTGGTCCTCGAGCACTCTGACACTCATCGCGAGCCGGTTCTCGCCGCGGCGCTTCGGGCGGGGTTCGCTCAGGCGCACGACCTCGATGACGTGGCCGGGCGGCCTCGAGTGTTAGTGGCGAGGCGATGACCGGTCTCCTCGACCGCGACGACGCGTTGGGCGCGCTGCGTGACGGCGGGGTCATTGGTGTGGCCACCGACACCGTGTACGGCGTGGCCGCCTCGCTGGCGCACTCGACCGCGATTGCCACTCTGTTTGCCCTGAAACGACGCCCGACGTCCGTCGCTCTTCCGATACTCGCGGACTCGGTCGCCTCGATCGAGCAACTCGGCGTCACGTGGGAGCCTCGCGCGCGTCGTCTCAGTGACGCCCTTTGGCCCGGAGCGCTCACGATCGTGGTCCCGGTGCCGCACCACCTCGCCCTCCTCGTCGGCGGCGGGGGCGACACGGCGGGATTTCGTATTCCCGACGACGACGAACTTCTAAGTTTTCTGCGCGCGAGCGGGCCCTTGGCGGTCTCGAGCGCGAACGAACACGGCGAACAACCCTCTCGAACTGCCGACGACGTACTGCGGGCCTTCGCCCAGCGAGACGGGTTCCGCGGCGTTCTCGACGGTGGCGAACGAAGAGGCGAGGCCTCCACCGTCGTCGTGCTGGAGGAGACTACGTGGCGCGTCGCTCGCGCCGGCTCCGTAGGCGATCGCGATCTCGCGCGCTATCTGGACTGAGAGGCCTTAGGGCCGCGGCCTTTTCGGGGCTGACCTCACCCACGACGCCGGGCGTTTCTCTAAAAAGGCGCGCATGCCTTCTTTGGCTTCGTCGCTCGCGAACAGGGCGGCCGAGAGTTCTGCGGTCCAGGCGAAGGCTTCTTCTTGCGACAGGGAGGGCACGCTAGACGTGAGAAGTTTCGTCGCCGCCAGGGCGTTGGGTTCGCCGGCTAGGAGATCACTCACGATCGCCTCAACTTCGACCTCCAGGTTTTCGGGTGCGACCGCGGCGTTGATGAGCCCGAGACGGGCGGCTTCTGCAGCGCTAAAACGATTGCCACGCAGAAAGGCACTGCGCGCGTCGCCTCGACGCATCTTTTGCAAACACACCACCGAGATGATGGCCGGGGCAACGCCGACGCGGACTTCGCTGAAGCCGAACGTGGCGCCCTCAAGGGCGACCGATACGTCCGTCACGGCGGCCAGTCCTACGCCCCCGGCCACGCAGTGCCCGGCCACGCGACCCACGAAGGGTTTCGGCGAGACGCTGATGCGACGAAGCAGTTCAGAGAGCTGGAACGGACCGCGAGTTGACGCGGATCGCTCGGACAGGTTCGCCCCGGCGCAGAACACGCTGCCCTTGTTGGTGAGGACGACGACTCGAACATTCGGGTCTCTCTCGGCGTCGTCGATGGCACTCATCAGCGCGGTGATCATCTCCACACTGAGGGCGTTGCGGCGCTCTTCATCGCTCAGCGTGATGGTCATCACACTCTCGAGGACGTCTGTTTCGACGAGGCTCATACGGTGCTCCTTGGTAGTGGACCGGCGCTCGGACCTCCGGCGAAGGCCTGAGCCCGAAGCAACCAGTGGCGTCCGAGATCGCCGTACCCTAGCGAGGTGTCATCGACGTGACGTCGCTGCGTCACCACGAGACAGAACTCTTCGGCGGAGCCCGTGATGCGTTCCTCGGCCGCCTCGGATCCCCACGACCAGAGTTGGCCGGAAGGACTGAGAAGCTCGACTCGAATTTCGCCCGAGGGCACCTCCTCGCCGCGAACCCGATACGACCACCCTCTGGTGAGATAGCCCAACTGGGCGACGTGTCGAAGACGGTCGCTCGCCGGTCGAGACGCGCCGAGCGCGTCGACGATGTCGGTGCCGTGCGCCCACGTCTCCATGAGTCGAGCGGTAAGAAAGGACTTCGCGCTCATCGAAGGTCCGTACCAGGGGAGGCGCACGTCGTCGCGGAGAGTTAAAGCCGCCTCGCGAAGTGTCCGCCGCCCCTCGCGCCAGGCCTCCAATAGATCCGACGAAGTGAGGGCACGATAGCCGCGCAGGGTGGCGTCATCGAGGGAGTCATTGGTCGCGGCGTCGATCAGGGCAGTCAACTCCTCCTGAAACCTGGGAGCATCCGTGATGGCGATCGCGGCGCTGCGGTCAAAGAACGTCAGGTGACCGATCTGATCGGCCACGGACCACCCCGGACTCGGCGTCGGGAGTTGCCACTGGTCGTTGTTGATGTTCGCTACTACGAGATCGAGCGCTTCTTGTTCGGCGACGAGGTCGAAGCGAAGGTCATCGAGAGCGTTCGTCATATCGAGGGCAACAGGACGGTGGGGATCTCGACGTAGCGACTGCGCAACCACTCACCGAGCCCTTTGGCTTGGGCGTCTTGGCGCGTGGAGGCGGCCACCCCTTCGTCGAGCAGATCGTGAAGGACGAAGTTCAACGACCGAAGAGCGGGAAGCCGGTAGCGATCGATAGTGAGGGGCGCCGTCTCCGGGAGTAAACGACGCAACTCCTCGACGCTGAGAAAGTCGTCGAGCCAGGCGAAGGCCTCGTCACTTCGCGCAAAGATCCCAAGGTTGGCGTTGCCCCCTTTGTCACCCGATCGGGTCCCGAAAAGTTCACCGAGCGCCGTGAGGGTCGTCGGGCCAGTGGGTGGTCCCACCAGAGAACCTTCGTCGGGCACGACGTGGGTCGGCGTGGACGGGGCCACCGAGTCGAGGGCCGTACGTTCACCCCCGAGCACCGTGACGTACTGGGGCACGAGGTTGCTCGGCACCACGCTCGGTCGATACACGCCGTAGGGAGAACCGGCCGAGGGCGCGGAACCGGGGATAAAAAAGCCCGGCGCCGTGGAGAGGGCCAACTCCACGACCGCGTCGGCGACGGCCCGCCCCACTTTTCGTTCGTCGTGGTCTTTTAACGTGAGTCGCCAGGTGGCGACGGCCTCCTCGTTCGTCGCGGGGTTGGCTTTGTCGGTACGGATCAGTCGCGCCGTGACGCTGTCGAACTCCTCGGGGGAGAAGGGGCAGGCCCGCCAGAAGGCCGCCTCTACCAGGTCGGCTTTTTCCTCAATGTCGAGTCCGGTTAGCGCCACGCTTAAGTCTTTGCGGTACCCGCCGATCTCGTTCATCGCCACTTTGAGAGTCGACGGAGGCGCTTCGCCTTTGGCCCCGCTAATTCGCACCCGATCGACCGCGATCTGTTCGAGGCGGATGGTGTCAAAGCGCGCCGTGACGTCCGGTCCCAAGTAGGAGGGACTGCCGATCTCGTAGAGAAGCTGTGAGGTCACCGTGCCGATCGAGACCTCGCCACCCGTGCCGTCGTGCTTGCCGACCACGCACGACCCGTCCTCGGCCACGTCCACCCAGGGAAAACCCACTCGTTCCATTCCGGGGACCTCGGTGAAGAACGAGTAGTTACCCCCCGTGACCTGGGCGCCGCACTCGACGACGTGCCCGGCAATGACGCCACCGGCTAACGCGTTGAAGTTGTCGGGACGCCAGCGATGACGCCAGGCGGCCGGGCCACAGACGAGCGCCGCGTCGGTGACTCGACCAGTGATGACAATGTCGGCACCCAGGTCGAGCGCCTCGACGATGCCGAAGCAACCGAGGTACGCGTTCGCACTGACGAACCTCGACAGATCGCCGACCGGCTCGTTGGTGTCGAGATGTGTCGAAGCCCACGCCGGCCGCCTGGAGCTCGCTCAGTCGCGGCAGGAGATTGTCCCCGCTCACGTAGGCGATGGTGGGCGAGAGACCCGAGGGTGGTCGCGACCTGGGCCACGGCTTCGGCGCAGGCCTGGGGATCGAGCCCGCCGGCGTTGGAGACGACCTTGATGCCGCGATCGAGGCAGGATCCCATGACCTCTTCCATCTGCGTCACGAAGGTACGGGCGTAGCCCGCGCCAGGGTGCTTGGCGCGCGTGCGCGCGAGAATCAACATCGTCAACTCGGCGAGCCAGTCGCCGGTCAACACGTCGATAGGCCCGCCGTCGACCATCTCCTTCGCCGCCGAGAGTCGGTCGCCGAAGAAACCCGAACAGTTGGCGACGCGAATCGGGTTGGCCCATGTCTACTCGCCGTCCAGAGCCATGCAGTTCGGTGCCGCTCTCGACCTGCTCGCCCACGCTCACCAGAACCTCGCGAACGATCCCGGTGTGGGGCGCGCTGATGACGTGCTCCATCTTCATCGCTTCTAAGACGACGAGGGTCTGACCCAGTTCGACCCGCTGTCCCGCGCTAACACGAACATCCAGTACCACCCCGGGCATCGGGGCGTTCAGGCCACCGGGGGTGGCCTCGCTGTGGCGCACCTCGAAACGCGGGACGACGAGGAAGTCCAGCGTGCCCCGCACCATCTGCACGTAGAGATGGTCGCCATGATGAGTGACGCGGGCACCGAGCGCGCTGTCCGTCCACGTCGAGGTCGATCTCCTCCTCGCTCCAGTCGTGCACTCGCGTGCGCGACTGCCATCGCCGAGATGGAAATTGCCGTCGCGCTGTAACGATAGCGGACGTCGAGCGTCTCGTCGCCATATCGCAGAGAGGTCCGTTGGCGCGGAAGTCGGGCGTTACGCCAGCCGCTCGGTACGCGTGGTTGCACCGTGGACGTGACGCGGCGAAGCCCCTGCAACCAGAGGGCACCGGCGACGGCCGCAAAATGTAACTCTTTCTCGCTGATCGCGCGAGAGAGGGCCGGAGTGAAGCGCTCGATGAAGTCCGTAGTCGTCTCGCCCGCGAGAAACGGCGCGCTGCGCAACGTCGCCGCTAAGAAGTCTCGATTTGTTTTCACCCCGCCGACGTGAAGGTTCTCCAGCGCTCGCGCCAGTGTGGAGGCGGCCTCCTCTCGGCTCGGCGCGTGGGCGATGACCTTGGCAAGTAAAGGGTCAAAGGAGACGGTGACGACGGAGCCGCGCTCTACGCCGCACTCCCAGCGAACGAGAGGAAGGGGAGCGGCCTCAAAGGCGGCCAGCGTACCGACGGCCGGTAGGAAACCGACGGTCGGATCTTCGGCGCAGAGGCGAACTTCGATGGCGTGGCCGTCAACAAAGACGTCGTCCTGCTCGTAGCCGAGTTCCTCGCCCTGGGCCAGTCGCAACTGCTCGCCCACCAGATCAATTCCCGTGACCTCTTCGGTGACCGGGTGTTCGACCTGGAGTCGCGCGTTCACTTCGAGAAAGTAAAAGTCGCCCGTCTCGTCGTCCACCAAGAACTCGACCGTTCCGGCCGACTCGTAGCCGATGGCGCGCGCCAACGTCGAGAGCCGCCGCGCCCATGGCCTGACGAGTCGCGTCGACCAAGAGCCGGCGACGGCGACTCTTCGATCAGTTTCTGGTGGCGACGTTGGATGGAGCACTCCCGCTCGCCCAGATGGACCAGATGTCCGTAGCGATCGCCCAGTATCTGGATCTCGACGTGGCGAGAGCGAGCGACGTATCGCTCGAAGAAGACACGATCGTCGCCGAACGCGCTCCCGGCTTCACGTTGGGCCGCGGCCACGGCATCCGGGAGTTCGTCGGCGTCCGCGACGATCCTCATGCCTTTTCCGCCACCGCCCGCGGCGGCTTTGATCATGAGAGGGAAGCCGACGGCTGCGGCGCTGCCGTCATCGCTCGAAGGAAGAACGGGTACTCCCGCCGCCAGGGCCAACTTCTTGGCCTCGAGTTTGTCGCCCATGGAGGCGATGACGTGTGAGGGTGGCCCAATCCACACGAGCCCCGCTGCTTCCACCGACGCGGCGAAGCTCGCGTTCTCGGAGAGAAAGCCGTATCCGGGATGGATCGCTTCGGCACCGCCGCGCTGGGCCGCGGCGAGAACGGCCTCCGCGTCGAGATAGGAAGTCTCCAGGAGTAGGGAGCGATCGGCGTCCGCGACAAAAGGCGCGTTGGCGTCGGCCTCGACGTAGACGGCCACCGTGATCAGACCCCTCGTCGCGGGCGGCGCGGATGATCCGTCGAGCGATCTCCCCGCGATTGGCGATCAGAACCGTCGAAAAACTCACAGTCGAAAGACCCCGTAACCGGTCGCGCCTTCGACGGGGCGACTGCGAACGACGGACAGGCAAAGTCCCAGTACCGTGCGCGTATCGCGAGGATCGATGATGCCGTCGTCGCGAGACCGCACTGGTAGCGGCGAGGGCCAGCGATCCCTTTTCTTGCGCCTCTTCGACCATGGCGACGATCTTGGCGTCCTCTTCTTCGTCGAACTCTTCGCCCTTGCGTTCGGCCTGGGCCCGACGGACCTGGGACATCACGCCGGCGATCTGCTTGGGCCCCATGACCGCGACCTTGGCCGTGGGCCACAGAGAAGGTGAAGCGATTATTGAACGCCCGTCCCGACATACCGTAGGTCCCCGCCCCGTAGGAGGAGCCGATGATCACGGTGAGGTGCGGCACCGTCGAGTTCGTGACGGCGTTGAGCATCTGCGATCCCTTTTTGATGATGCCCTCCGCCTCGGCGTCCTTGCCCACCATGTAGCCCGTGATGTTCTGTAGAAAGATGAGCGGGACGTCGATCTGATTGCACAGCTGGATGAACTGGCCGGCCTTCTCCGCGGCGTTCGGATGAATGACGCCGTTGTTGCCGAGTATCCCGACCGGGATAGCCGTGAATGCTGGCCCAACCGCAGACGAGGGTCGGAGCCGTAGCGCGCCTTGAACTCTTCGAAGCGAGAGCCGTCGACGACGCGGGCGATGACGTCGCGCACGTCGACGCTCTGTCGAAGGTCGCGACTGACGAGGCCGAGCAACTCCTCGGCGTCGTAGAGCGGGCTCGTCGTCGCTGAAGAGAGGCTCCGGGTCCGTGCTTACGCCAGTTGAGATGGGAGACGACCTCTCGACACAGTGCGGATGGCGTCCATCTCGTCCTCGGCGAAGTAGTCACCGAGGCCCGAGACCTCCGCGTGCATGAGAGCGCCGCCCAGGGTCTCGTCGTCGGACTCTTCGCCGGTCGCCATCTTCACCAGCGGAGGACCGGCGAGGAAGATCTTCGACTGATCTTTGACGACGATGGTGTAGTCGGACAGCCCGGGCTGATACGCGCCGCCGGCCGTCGAGGATCCAAAGACCACGCTCACGGTCGGGACGCGCATCTTCGAGAGTTCAATGAGGTCGTAGAAGAAGCGGCCGCTCTCGGCGAAGTGTCCGGTCTGCATCCTGCCCCCGCCACCACTGCCTACGCGAAGGTCGGCGCCCGCCGACTCCACGAAGCTGACGTAGGGGATCTGGTTGTCGCGGGCGATCTCCAGCGCGCGCATCCATTTCTTTGCGGAGTACAGCGTCAAGGCACCGCCGAGCACGGAGGGGTCGTTGGCCATGATGAGACACTCCGTACCCGCGATGACCCCTAATACCGACAATCATCCCGCCACCCACGGTGTAGTCCGAGCCGTATCCCGCCAGAGCGGGAGATCTCCAGAAATGCGGTGTCCGGATCGAGAACCTGAGCGATGCGCTCTCGCACCGGTAGTTTGCCTCGCGAGCGCATTCGCTCCATGGCCTTCTCGCCCCCGCCCGCTTCCGCCTCGTCCAATAGTCCGTCGATCACGCCAAGCTGTTCGAGCATGTCGTCGCGGTTCTTTACGAAGAGCTCCGACGTTGTCTCGAGTGTCGAGGGGAGCGGCGGCGCGAGAAGGGCGGGCTTCATGGGCAAAGCCTACCGAGGGTCGTCGATCGTTACTTGGGCTGATCGGGCGCCGATTCCGCGCGCCGCTCGATGGTGACTTGGTCACGCGGCGAGCCATTTTTCGACGAAGTGCGTGAGGGGGTGAAAGGTAGGGTGGTGTTAATGCGAATCGCTCTCGGCTCGGATCACGCCGGCTACGACCTCAAGACGTTGCTCAAGTCTTCGCTGATCTCCTGGGGCCACGAGGTGATCGATCTCGGCACCGATAGTGCCGCCGAACCGGTCGACTATCCCGACTTTGGCGCGGCCGTCGGACGCGCGGTCGTTACCGGTGGCGCCGAACTCGGCGTCGCCTGTTGTGGATCGGGCATCGGCATCGCCATGGCCGCCAACAAGGTTGCCGGTGTGCGCGCGGCCGTGGTGCACGACGCGACCACAGGCCGTTTGGCTCGCGAGCACAACGACGCCAATGTTTTGTGTTTGGGGGGACGAGTGACGGGCTCTCTCGTGGCCGTCGACGCCCTGGCGGCGTGGCTCAACGCCGAGGCGGAGCCTCGACACGCTCCACGAATCGAAAAACTGCGCGAGCTTGACGCCGCGCTAGCGAGGGAGTAGCACCGTGGGCTCATCACCATTTGACGCCTGGATTACTGATGACGACGAGGTCGTCTCACTTCTCGCTCAAGACTGGGATCGTCAGACGACAACGGTGCAACTGATCGCCAGTGAAAACTTCGCCTCGCCCTCGGTCCTCGCCGCGACCGGCTCGATCCTGACCAATAAGTACTCCGAGGGTTACCCCGGGCGTCGCTACTACGGCGGTAACTACATCATTGATGAGGTTGAAGAGTTGGCGCGACGACGGCTCGCCGCACTCTTCGGTGCCGATCACGCCAATGTCCAGTCTCACAGCGGGGCGAACGCCAACGTGGCGGTCTACGAAGGACTCCTGGAACCGGGTGACACCGTCCTCGCTATGCGACTGGACCAGGGAGGGCACCTCACCCACGGATCACCGGCCTCGATCACGTCGAAGTTCTGGCACTTTGTCTCGTACGGACTCACGCCCCGGTCGGATGATCCCGACGCGCCCGGTGAACTCATCGACTTCGACAACGTACGCGACATGGCGCACCAACATCGACCGAAGCTCATCGTGGCCGGCGCCACGGCGTATCCGCGCCGCATTGACCCGGCGCCGTTTCGAGAGATCGCCGATGAAGTCGGTGCGATGTTGATGTTCGACTCCGCGCACGTGGCGGGCCTTATCGCCGGCGGCTCGCATCCGAATCCCGTTCCCTACGCCGATGTCGTGACCCTCACGACCCACAAGACGCTGCGCGGGCCGCGCGGGGGAGCGATCCTCTGCCGCGAAGAGCATGCGAAGAGGATCGACTCGGCAGTCTTTCCCGGTCAACAGGGCGGTCCGCTCGAACACGTCATTGCCGCCAAGGCCGTGGCCTTTAAAGAAGCGAGTGAGCCGAGTTTTGCCGACTACACCGCCCATATTGTGGTCAACGCCAGAGCTTTCGGTCGCGCCTTAGAGGGCGAGGGTTTTCGCTTGGTATCGGGTGGCACGGACAACCACCTTCTCCTCCTCGACCTTCGCGACTTCGACGGCGAGTTGACGGGCAAAGCCGCGCAAGAAGTGCTCGATCGAGCCGGCATCACCACCAACCGCAATACGATTCCCGACGATCCCCGCAGTCCGTTCGTGACTTCGGGCCTGCGCCTCGGGACGGCGGCCGAGACCACGGCCGGAATGAGAGAGGGCGAGTTTGAGGCGATCGCGTCGCTCATGTCACGGGCTCTGCGTAAGCGCGATGACGAGCTCGCCCTAGTGGAAGTTCGCAACGATGTCGCCGCGCTCTGCGCTCAGTTCAACCCGTACGCCAACTTCACCAAGTAACCCGTGACCAATATCGCCGACTACGCCGTCGTCGCGCTCGTCGGGGCCATTATCACGATGCTGGCGAATCGTCCCGCCCGGGCCATCTCACTGAAGGTCGGCTACACCGCACTGCCCGACGACCGAAAGGTTCATAAGAGCGAGACTCCCTACGGCGGCGGCGGAGCGATGCTGGTGGGCTTTTGCGTGGCCCTTCTCTTCGCCTTTCTGATCCCGCCGCTACGGCGCATCATCGAGTCGTCGCACGAGATGCTGGGTGTGCTCTTAGCGGCGGGGGTCATCTTCGTGGTCGGTGTCATCGACGACTTTCGCGAGATGAGCGCCCCGGCGAAGGTCGCCGGAGAGTTCTTGGCTGCGTCCATCCTCTACTTTTCGGGCACCACGATGTATCAACTCAAGCTGCCCTTCGCCGGGTTCGTTGTCCTCGGGCCGTCCATCCTTCCCCTGATTACGGCGCTGTGGGTCTTTGCCCTGTGCAACGCCATCAATCTGATTGACGGCCTGGACGGACTGGCGGCCGGTATCGTGGCCATCGCCTCGGGCACGCTCTGCGTCTACGGGCTGCGTTTGGAGAGTCTTGGGCTCCTGCCCATTACCAACGTCGGCCCTCTGATTGCGGCGCTCACGTTCGGTATCTGCCTCGGATTCCTTCGCGACAATTTTCACCCGGCCAAACTCTTCATGGGAGACGCCGGTGCTTTGATGCTGGGTCTGCTCATGAGCGCGTCAACGATGGTGATCGGAGGGCGTACTCCACCGGCCAGTGGCGTGACGTTCTTCTTCTTCGCTCCTCTGCTGATTCCCGTCTTCATCCTTGGCGTGCCACTGATCGACGCGGTGTGGGCTTTCGCCCGTCGAACCGTGTCGGGACAGGGTTTCCACACCCCCGACAAAAACCACATCCACCACCGACTGATGCGCCTCGGTCACGGACACCGCCGGACGGTCATCATTCTGTGGTCGTGGACGGCGCTGCTCTGCGGCTTCGTCTTGCTTCCCCTCTTTGACACGCGCGCCAACGTCTTTATTCCCCTCGGCGTCATGGTCTTGGTGATCGCCCTCTTTACGTGGTTCAGCCCGCTGCGCTGGCGCCTTCGACGACTGCGCGAGGGAGTTCACGCGCGCGAGGAGAAAGTGCCGCGGTGAGCGACGCGCCGGGACCCGGGCCATCTAGCACCCCGGATCAGGAGAAATCCACCCTCAAGAACCTGCCCGGCCCGGTTGCCTTCGCCGCGATGGGAACAACCCTCGCGAGTTGTTTAGCCGTGGGCGTGGTGCTGGGTCTCTATATAGACCACCTCTGGAACCTCGCTCCGGTGGGTCTGCTGATTGGGATAGCGTTGGGGACGGTCGCGGCCGTGGCGAGCGTTGTAAAGCTCGTTCGTCGTTACCTTTAAAATTGACCGCCCGTGTTAGAAAACCTACCCACCAACACCCTCCCACGCCTTCTACGCCGAACCACCCTTTCGGCACTCGCGGTGGGGGTAGTGGGCTTCGTAGTCGCTCTCTTTGTGGCGCCACCCCTCGGCGCGCTCGGGGTCGCCCTGGGCGTGGCCCTGGCCATCATTAATCTGCGCTTCCTCGACCGTCAGGCGGCTCGAGTCGAACTCAAGGGTGAACAGAGCTCCAAGGCCGTGCGACGGCAACTCGGCGGCAAAACAACGGGCCGCCTCATACTCATGACCATCGTGGCTCTCTTCTTTCTCTGGCTGAACGCGCCTCTCGGAGTCGGTATTGTGACAGGGCTTGTGCTGTATCAAATCGTGTTCGTCGTCAACGTGCTTCGCGTGATGGCGGACCAGGGAGGCCTCTAGACATGCTGTTCGCAGCGAAGACCATCAGCGTGGGTGTGCACCCTGAGTTGCACGTCCTCGGGCTGACGATCGACTACGACATTGTCTTATCGACGCTCCTCGCTGTCGCCATTTTCTGCTTCCTCGGTTTACGCATGCGCGCCAAGGCCACCGATGGCGTACCGGGCAAGCTGCAACTGATTTGGGAGGTTTTGGTCGAACAGGTCGGGGAGTTGGCCGACTCGGCGATTGGACCGGAGGGTTACCGCTTCGTGCCACTCGGCGTGACCTTGTTTCTCTTCATCCTCATCTGTAACTGGCTGGACTTTCTGCCCACGTCGCTTCGCCCCGGCACCTCGGGCGCCGTCTTTCCCGCCCCCACCAGTGACGTCAATCTGCCCCTCGCCATGGTGGCCTTCGTCATCATCTGGGTTCACGTGGAGTCCTTTAAGGCGCGGGGCTTCAAGGGATACTTCAAGCACTACACCAAGCCCTTCGTACTCCTCACGCCCATCAACGTGATCGAAGAGATCACCAAGCCCATCACCATGACCTTCCGACTTTTCGGCAACATCTTCTCGGGCGGACTCATGGTGGTCGTGATGCTGTCGCTGCTTCCCATCTTCATCACTCCGCCGCTCGAGATCGTGTGGAAGTTCTTCGACGTGGGACTCCTCGGAACGATCCAGGCCTTCATCTTTATGTTGCTCGCCATGCTCTACTTTGGTTTTGCCATGAGCCATGACGAAGAGCAACAGCACGCTTCTCACACCGAGACACTGCATTGAACAATCCCAGGAGGAACACATAATGGCAACAGATACAGGAAGCGTCGCGGATGCCATCCGAAACGCCGGCGCCCTCGTCGGAGGTGGCCTCGCGTTGGGTGGTGGTGCCATCGGCGCCGCTATCGGTGACGGTCTCGCCGGTAGTCAGACCATCGCGGCCATCGCTCGTCAGCCCGAGATCGAGAACAAGGCGCGTACGTACTTCTTCTTGACCGTCGGTCTGGTCGAGGCCATGTACTTCATCAATCTTTTGTTCATGGTCGTCTTCGTCTACGTGTTCGAGAAGCACTAGTCGACTCCGACATGACTCACCCCACGACGTACCGTCGTTCACTCTCAGAAGGTTGGTGGTAAGAGATGTTCGCCACGTCCATTTTTCTTCTTCCTAACGGCACGTTCTTCGTCGAACTGGTGGTCTTCGTCATCCTCCTGTGGATCGCCAAGCGCTACTTCTTGCCGCCGATCAACAAGGCGTTGACCAACCGACAGGAGAAGATTCGCGAGTCGCTCGCCGCCGCCGACGCTGCGCGCGCTGAAGCGGCCGCCGCGGATGACGAGAAGGCCAAGGTCCTCGCCGAGGCTCGCGAGCAGGCGCGCACGATTGTCGCCAACGCGCAGGCCACGTCCGATCAACTGAAGGCCGAAGCGGCGGGACGCGCGCAGGCGGAGTACGACCGCATCCTCTCTACCGCGCAGGGCGAGGTCGACTCGGCGCGCCAGCGCGCCATCGACGAAGCGTCGGCGCGGATCGGGGAAGTCGTCTTTGAACTGGTGGAGAAGATTGTCGGTCGCGAAGTCGATCAGTCCACGCACGATGACCTCGTGCGAGAGGCCGTAGCCGCGCTCGACGCCGAGGCGGCCAAAGGGGCGACGCGCTAACCATGCTGCCCAAGCTCGAAGGATTCGCTGCCGCCCTCCTGGGCTCGCTCGATCACGACGCCCTCGCCCGGGTCGTTGAGGATCTGGCCGCGTGGCAGTCGACCATCCTGTCGCGCGACGACCTCAGCGCCGTCTTAACGGACACGTCGATCTCCAATGTCGCGCGAGGACAGGTCGTGCACGACCTCCTGAGCGACAAGGTCAGCCCCGAGGCGCTGCGGCTCAGTGTCTACGCCGCGTCCTCGGCCCTGGCCCAAGAGGTACCTCGTTCCTACGACGAGTTGACCTTCGTGGCGAGAACGCTGCTCTCGACGGGCGAGTTTCACCACCCGAATCTGGGACTACTGGCGGCCCGACGCCGCGTCAGTGGTTACGCCGACGCCGTGCTCGACGAGGTGGACGCGGAGAACTTCTCGTCCATCGAAGACGATCTCTTTCGTTGGGCCCGCACGATCGAAGGCAACAGTGGACTTCGCCAGTTGCTGTTAGACCGTGATGCCCCGCTCGAGGCTCGCCTTGGACTCACCAATCAACTTCTCGAGGGAAAAGTCGACCCGGTGTCGCTGGCCCTCGCGCGTTTTACCATCGTGGGCGGACGACCTCGCGACGTGGTGGGAACGCTCGACTATCTCGTCGACTACGTGGCGCGCTCACGTGACTGGCGTGTCGCGAGGGTGCACGCGGCGAGAGAGCTGGACGCCACGAGTCAGCGCGACTTGGTGCGGGCCCTGCACGCCCTCACGGGGCGCGAAGTGGAGCTACAGATCGCCGAGGAGCCCGACCTTTTAGGTGGCGTCCTCGTTGAGGTGGGCGACTTGCGACTCGACGCCACCACCAGGGGGCGTCTAGGCGCCCTGCGCGAAGCCGTCGCTTCGAGGCGAGTCCTCGAAGCATCAGCAAATCGAAGTGACTAAGAAAAGGAATCGGAATGACGGAACTCACCATCAGCGCCAACGAAATCACCGAAGCGTTGCGCAAACACGTGACCGACTTTGACCCGACGGTCGTCGCGGAGCAGGTCGGTCGCGTCGTCGAAGTGGGCGACGGCATCGCGCGCGTCTCTGGTCTGCCGTCGGCCAAGGTGAACGAGCTCTTAGAGTTCGCGGACGGCACTGTGGGTCTGGCCATGAACCTCGACGAAGAGACCATCGGCGCGGTCGTGCTCGGTTCCGTCGATGGGATCGAAGAAGAGCAGGTGGTTCGAGCGACCGGGCGCATCCTCTCCATGCCGGTGGGCGACGCGCTGCTCGGGCGCGTGGTCAACGCGCTGGGCGAGCCCATCGATGGCAAGGGTCCTCTCGTCAATCCGACGTTCCGCCGCATGGAGGTCCAGGCCCCGGGAATCACGGGGCGCCAACCCGTGAGCGAGCCGCTACAGACCGGTATCAAAGCCATTGACGCCATGACGCCGATCGGACGCGGGCAACGCGAACTCATCATTGGCGACCGTAAGACCGGCAAGACCACCGTCGCCGTTGACACCATCTTGAACCAGAAGGGTCAAGGGGTGAAGTGCATTTACGTCGCCGTCGGACAGAAGAACTCCTCGGTCGCTCAAACCGTCAAGACCCTCGAGGACTTCGGAGCCTTTGAGTACACCGTCGTCGTCGTGGCCGGAGCCGGCGACCCCGCGCCCTTTAAGTTCCTCGCCCCTTACGCCGGGTGCGCCATCGGCCAGGAGTGGATGGAAAACGGTCAGCACGCCCTGGTTGTCTACGATGACCTTTCTAAGCAGGCCGAGGCGTACCGACAGATCTCCCTGCTGCTGCGTCGTCCACCGGGCCGCGAGGCCTACCCCGGTGACGTCTTCTACCTCCACAGTCGCCTCCTCGAGCGTGCGGCCAAGTTGAGCGACGAGCTCGGAGCTGGCTCCTTGACGGCCCTGCCGATCATCGAGACCAAAGCGGGCGACATCTCGGCGTATATTCCGACCAACGTCATCTCCATCACCGACGGCCAGGTCTTCTTGCAGGCCGACCTCTTCTACTCCGGTGTGCGACCGGCCATCGATGTGGGTAACTCCGTGTCGCGGGTCGGAAGCGCCGCGCAGATCAAGGCCATGCGGGCGGTGGCGGGCACGCTCAAGATCGACCTGGCGCAGTTCCGCGACCTCGAGTCCTTTGCCACGTTTGGTTCTGAGCTCGACAAGTCCTCTCAAGCGCAGCTCGACCGCGGGTACCGCTTGACCGAACTGTTGAAGCAGGGTCTGAACGCGCCGGTGCCGGTCGAAGAGCAGGTGGTCGCCATTTACGCCGGGACGCGCGGTTGGATCGACACCGTGCCAGTGGTGGACGTGACTCGCTTCGAGGCGGAGCTCCTGACGGATTTCCGTGCCAAGCACGCTGACCTGTTGGCAGAGATTCGCGATACTAAGGCTCTGCCCGACACCGACAAGTTGGACGCCGCCTTGAAGACCTTCCTCGACGGATTCTCGCCGAGTAACTAAGAGCACAACGAGAGAGCGAAAGGAGGATCCATGGCGGGAGGACAGGAGAGAGTCCTGCGACGACGTATCAAGTCGGTGCAGTCAACTCGCAAGATCACCAAAGCCATGGAACTCATCGCGGCCGCGCAGATTCCACGCAGCCTCTCGCGCATCATCGCCAACCGGCCCTATCGCCTCGGCATGCAGCGCATCCTCATCGAAGCGGCCCTCGGCGATCCCGCGGGCGCGAAGAAACTGCTGACCTTGCCCGACAAGATCGACACGGCCCTGGTGCTCGTTATCACGGGCGACCGCGGGCTCTCGGGTCCCTATAACAACGGCGCGCTCCGCGCCGGGGAACGCGAAGTCGTGAGGCTGCAAAGCCAGGGAACCCAGGTTCGACTCTTCTGCGCGGGCAAGAAGGCCGCGGCGTACTACCGCTTCCGTGGGCTGGAGGTGGAAGACAGTTTTGTTGGCGTGGTGGACCGACCCACGTTCGCCCAGGCACAAGAGATCGCGCGCCGCTTGGCTGGTCCCTTCATGAACGGCGAGACCCAACAGGTTCTCATTGTCTCCACCCGCTACCTCTCGGCGGGCGTCCAGCGCGTCGAGGTCGAACAGCTGTTGCCGCTCGTCATTCCCGAGCTGCCCGAACCCGAAGGTGAGCAGCCACTGAAGGGCTACACCGAGTTCGAACCGGAAGTGGAGAAGTTGCTCTTTCTGTTGATGCCTCGTGCTCTGGAGAGCGAAGTCTTCTCGGCGTTGCTAGAAGGCGCGGCCTCCTTTCACACCAGCCAGCAGCGCGCCATGGCCGCGGCGACCGAGAACGCCGACGAACTCGGCCAGACGTTGACTCGTGTAATGAACCGAGCCCGACAGGACTCGATTACGACCGAAATTATGGAAATCGTGGGCGGCGCCGAAGCGCTCCGCTCGGGAAAGTGAGAATCAAATGACCGTGGCTCCCGAAAAGACCAAACTCGAAACGGGCCGCGTTGTGGCGATCGCCGGACCGGTGGTGGACGTGGAGTTCCCGCCCCACGCGCTGCCGGAGATCAACCACGCGGTGTCGATGGAGATCGACCTCGAGGGCAAGACCATCACCGTCGTGGCCGAGGTGGCCCAACAGATCGGCGAGGGTCGAGTGCGCTGCATCTGTATGCGGCCGACCGACGGACTCGTTCGTGGCGCCGTGGTGCACCAGAGCGGCCAGGGGATCACGGTGCCGGTAGGCGAGGCCGTCTTGGGTCACGTCTTTAACGTGATTGGCGAGCCTCTCGACACGACCGACATCGGACCGGTGGAGGACCACTGGGAGATTCACCGCAGCGCGCCGGCCTTCGACCAACTGGAGCCTCGCGCCACCATGTTCGAAACCGGCATCAAGGTGGTCGACCTCCTCGCGCCCTACGTGCAGGGCGGCAAGATTGGGCTCTTCGGTGGGGCCGGCGTCGGCAAAACCGTGTTGATCATGGAGATGATCCGCCGTGTGGCCGAGCAACACGACGGTGTCTCCGTCTTCGCCGGCGTGGGGGAGCGCACCCGTGAGGGCACCGACCTCTTGCTGGAGATGCGCGAATCGGGCGTTATCGAGAAGACGGCACTGGTCTACGGCCAGATGGATGAGCCGCCGGGCGTGCGCCTTCGCGTGGCCCTGGCCGCTCTCACCATGGCCGAGTACTTCCGTGACGTGAAAAACCAGGACGTGTTGTTGTTCATTGACAACATCTTCCGCTTCGTGCAGGCCGGCTCCGAAGTGTCCACCCTGCTCGGCCGCATGCCCTCCGCGGTGGGCTATCAGCCGACCCTGGCTGACGAGATGGGCGAACTCCAAGAGCGCATCACCTCGACGCGTGGTCACTCGATTACCTCACTGCAGGCGGTCTACGTGCCCGCGGACGACTACACCGACCCCGCGCCCTTCACGACGTTCACCCACCTCGACGCCACCACGGAACTGAGCCGCCAGATCGCCGCGCTCGGTATCTACCCGGCCGTTGACCCCTTGACCTCAACCTCGAACATCTTGGCGCCGGAGATCGTGGGCGAACGCCACTACACCGTGGCCCGTCAGGTCCAGCAGATTCTCCAGCGCAACAAAGAGCTTCAGGACATCATCGCGATTCTGGGTCTTGACGAACTCTCCGAAGAGGACCGCATCACGGTGACCCGAGCGCGAAAGATCCAGCGATTTCTATCCCAGCCGATGTTCGTCTCCAAGGTCTTTACCGGTATCGACGGCATCAACGTTCCGGTGCAAGAGACGATTGAGTCCTTCGAGGCGTTGGTCAAAGGCGACCTCGACCACTACCCGGAGCAGGCGTTCTTGAACGTCGGCGGCGCGGCGGACGTTGAAAAGAAGGCCGCGGAGTTGGCGAAGAGCTAATGGCCACGCTGACCGTCGAGATCGTCACTCCCGAAGAGCCGCTGTACTCAGCGCCGGCCCACGCGCTGATGGCGCGTTCCTCGGAGGGCGACTTCACGATCCTTCCTCAGCACACCGCCACCGTGGGTGACGTGGTCTCGAGCATCGTCCGCGTCGACACGGACGAGGGCGTCTTGGCCTACGCCGTGCACTCCGGTTTCTTCCAAGTGGGTCCGGGACTAGGCGAGGGCGAGACCCTCGCCACGGTGCTGGCCGGAGTGGCCGAACGAACGACCGAGATCGACGTGCCGCGGGCCCAGGCCGCCAAGGAGGCCGCCGAGGCCAAACTGGCGTCGCTCAACAAAGGCGACGGCAGCGACGAAGAAGAGCAGCTAATCGCCTACGCCGCGTTGGAACGCGCGGAACTTCGTCTGCAGCGCGGCGGACTTTAAGTAGTCCTAACGGCCCGAGACGTAGTCGAGCAAGTCCTTCTTGTCATGCTCGAGCTCTTCGAGCCGAGCTTTCACGATGTCACCGATGGAGACCATTCCAACCAGATGACCGTCCTCGATGACGGGCACGTGACGAATTCGCCGATCGGTCATCATGGTCATGAGGTCATTGAGCTCGGTCGACTCCGAGCAGACCGAGACATCGGCACTCATGAGTTCGGACACCTTCTGGTGCAGCGTGTTCTCGCCGCTCGTGGCCAGGGCCCGCACCACGTCCCGCTCGGAGAAGATACCGACCAGTGGCGCCTCGGCGTCCGGTCACCACGAGCGCTCCGATGCCGCGTTCTTTCAGCAGGGCGATGGCGTCGACGACGCTGCGCTCCTGCGATATGGTCGCTACGTCGTGACCCTTTGACTGCCAACAGATTCGAGACCTTGCATCACGCACCCCCTTCCCTGCGGTCGCGCTTAGAGACGTCACGCGGGCCCTACGGCGGACACTACGACGATGCGGGCGACCACGCAACGAGCAATTCTGCACAAAAGCACTTCTGGCGGCCGTGGCCTAGAAGACCGCGGTGGTGAACTCTTGAAGTTTGTCGTGACGGTGAAATGTCTCGATGGTTCGGATCGTTCCCGAACGCGAGCGCACCACCAAAGACTGCGTCGTGGCACCAAATTCATAGAAGCGAACGCCTCGCAGGAAGTCGCCGTCGGTGATAGCGGTGGCGGAGAAAAAACAGTTGTCGCTCGCGACAGATCGTCGGTCGTGAGGACTCTTGAGAAGTCGTACCCAAGCGCTTCCGCCTGCACGCGACATCTCTTCTGAGTCGGCGTGCAGCACCCCTTGGATCTCGCCGCCCAGCCCCTTTAACGCGGCCGCGGCGATGACGCCCTCGGGAGTGCCCCCGATACCGAGAAGAATGTCGGCGCCCGAGTTGGGCCAGCCGGTGGCGATCGCACCCGCCACGTCGCCGTCAGTGATCGAGAGGACGCGCGCGCCGGCTTCGCGCACCTCGGCCACCAGATCGTCGTGTCGGGGGCGATCGAGAATCACCACGCCCATCTCCTGGACCGGCTTCTTTAGTCGCTTCGACAGTTCGGTCAGGTTGTCCGTCGCCGAGGCGTTGACGTCGACCGCCCCGCGACCGCGGGGTCCGACGGCGATCTTTCTTCATGTAGAAACAGGGCCCGGGATCGAACATCGTGCCGCGCTCGTGAGCGCGATGACGGCGAGCGCGCCGTTGCGACCCATGGCCGTGAGGGTCGCGTGCCGTCGACGGGATCGACCGCCACGTCGACCAGAGGCGGACGGCCGTCACCGATCTGCTCACCGTTGTAGAGCATGGGTGCTTCGTCTTTCTCGCCCTCGCCGATCACCACGACCCCGTCCATGGCGACGGCGCCCAAGACGAATCGCATCGCGTCGACGGCCGCTCCGTCGGCGGCGTTCTTGTCGCCACGCCCGGCCCAACGGGCCGCCGCAATGGCCGCCGCTTCGGTTACACGGATCAATTCGAGGGCAATGTTGCGATCAGGCCGTAGTGGCGGCTGCACACCGGCCAGCGTACTCTGCGCGTCATTTGGACCAGAACGACGTTTTTGCGCGCAGTTTCAACCGGCAATACTTGAGAGGGTGAGTTCTCTCGTGGTGAAGCCCGCCGGCCCCTTGGAGGGCGAGGTGAGGGCCTACGGCGCGAAAAACGCGGTTCTCAAAGAGATGGCGGCCTGCCTCCTCGCCACTGGTGAGCATCACCTCACCAACGTGCCCCAGATCAGTGACGTGGCCGTCATGAGCGAGTTGCTCGTGGCCCTGGGGTGCCGGGTCGATCAACCTCGCGAACACGAACTTCGCGTAGTCGTGCCCGAGGCCACAGACCTGCACCCGGTGGCCCCCTCGCATCTCTTTGAGGCCATGCGCGCCTCCATCGTTATTCTCGGCCCACTCCTCGCGCGATGCGGCGAAGCCAACATGGCGCTGCCGGGCGGCGACGACTTCGGCCAACGCCCGATCAACTTTCACACCGAAGGACTGAGCGCCATGGGTGCCACCTTCCGCAACGATCGAACATCGATTCACGCGACCACGGCGTTGCCGCGACTGCGCGCGACACGCGTCACGCTCGAGTACCCCAGTCACACCGCGACGGATAATCTCCTGATGGCAGCGGTGCTGGCGGAGGGTCGCACGATTATCGACAACGCCGCGCGCGAGCCCGAAGTGGCGGACCTTGGCGCACAGCTCCTCGCCATGGGGGCGCACATTCAAGGGCTGGGCACTTCGCTGCTCACCATCGACGGGGTCGAGACCCTGCGACCGGCCGAGCACCAGCGTGGTGACCGATCGCGTGGTGTCGGCGACGTACCTAGCCTCAGGCCTCATCACCGGTGGCCACGTGCGGGTGGTCGACGCTCGAGCCGAACACATGGTGATGCTGCTGCGAAAACTTGAAGCGATGGGCGCGGCGGTGGACGTGGCCGGCGAAGGCGTCGCCGTGCAAGCGACCGGACGGCTCCAAGCGGTCGACATTGCGACGCTGCCATACCCTGGCGTGGCGACCGACTACAAGCCGCTGCTCACGGCAATGCTGAGTGTCGCCGAAGGCGTGTCGGTCGTGACGGAGAACCTCTTTGCCGGTCGCTTTCGCTACGTCGATCAACTCGTTCGTCTGGGCGCGAACATTACGACGGAAGGTCATCACGCCATGATCCGCGGTGTGGAGCGACTCACGGGAACATCGGTGCGGGCCAGCGACATCCGCGCCGCGGCGGCCCTGACGCTCGCCGGACTAGTGGCCGAAGGAGAGACCACGATCGCGGGCTTAGAGCACGTGGACCGAGGATACGACGACTTTGTCGGACGACTGCGCTCACTCGGCGCCAACGCCGAACGGTTCGAGTGATCTCTCGCGAACCATCGGATCTGCTGGTCGCCGCCCGCGACGGATCTCGCACGGCTCTGGCGCGACTTCTTACCTACGTCGAGTCGGGGGGTGCGCATCACCGTGACACGGTCGCTCTCGCGTACGGCTCTGCGACGCCCTACGTGGTGGGACTCACCGGTCCGCCCGGCAGTGGCAAGTCGACACTGACTGATCGCCTTATCACCCTCGGCCTGGAACGCGGTCGCGTTGATAACGCAGAGACGTTCGATCAGATCGCGGTGTTGTGCGTTGATCCCAGTTCGCCCTTCACGGGAGGCGCTATCCTCGGCGACCGCATTCGGATGCAAGACCACGCGACGAACGAACACGTCTTTATTCGTTCGATGGCCACCCGGGGACACTTAGGTGGGCTCTCGCTGGCTGTGCCGGAAGCCCTGCGAGTGCTGGGCGCGGTCTCCTTTCCCTTCGTCTTGGTGGAGACCGTCGGGGTGGGTCAGTTGGAGGTAGAGATCGCCTCAGAGGCGGACACCACCATCGTCGTGACCAACCCCGGGTGGGGCGACTCCATGCAGGCCAACAAGGCCGGTCTGTTGGAGGTGGCGGACATCTTCGTGATCAACAAAGCGGACCGACCGGGCGTGCGGGAGACCCGTCGCGACCTGGAGCAGATGTTGGATCTAGGGGTACAGAGATCGTGGCGCCCACCCATCATCGAAACCAGCGCCACGAATAATGAAGGAACCGACGCCCTCTTCGACGCCATTGACGCGCATCGTCACCATCTGGGAGAGGAGCATCTCCGCGCGGCGCGCCGTCGACGCACCCAAGGAGAGTTGGATCGAGTCGTGGCCACCATGCTGCGATCACGAGTCCTTGACCTCACACGCGGGAGCGCCTACGAAGGCGAGATCGAAGCCCTGCTGGAAGGTCGGACTGATCCCTATCTGGCCGCGGAGAGGCTGTTGTCCGAGCGGTGATCGCCACGTCATCCACCTCGGTTACCTACGACCTCATCTTCGTGGTGCACATCATGGCGGCGGTCGCCACGATCATCGTCTTCGTGACTATGCGTTTTTCTGCCCTGGCCGTCGCGCGAGGCGCCGACGCCGCCACCCAGTCATCGCGGTTTCCCTCGCGGCGAAACTGGGCGGCTCGACTGCTCCACGTGTTGCCGGTGACGGGTCTCATCATGTCCTTCAGCGGCGGAAGTTCGGTAACTCTGGATCACGCCTGGATCATCGTGGGACTCTTCTGTTACCTAGCGGCCGCGGGTCACCTGGAAGCGAGAACTTTGCCGGAGGAACGCGCGCTCTCCCAAACCATCGCGCGCGACGCTGTCGCGTCGCCTCAGGCCGGTGCGAAACTTCTCCGCTCGGTCGATGTGCTGTTGTTGCTCGTCGCCATCGCCCTGGTGTCGATGTTGGTCCAGTACTAAAAGGCTGGCGCAGCGATCGAAGAATGAAGGGCTCATCCGCTTTCGGCGGCCCTTTCGGGGTCACAATTGGTAGATGAGCCGAGAGTGGTCCAAGAGCGACGTCTATTTTCTCGAGGCCGTTGGGGTGGCCGAGTTTCGAGGCGAGAGTGATCTGGCCTCCGTGATCGAGACAGCGGATTCGATTGTTCACGAAGTCTTCACCCGAGAGGAGATTGAAGCCAGTGTGGCTCGCCTTCTCTCGGCCCACCTGATTGAGGTCGATGACTCCCGCGTCTTCAGCTTGACCAGCAAGGCCAAGTTCTTGATTAAAGAGTCACCCACCCGTAACTCCGTGGAGCGAATTCGATGGATGCAGCCCGCCTTGAAGATGAAAGTCGAGTTTGACGACGACGCGGAACCCTGGCCGCTGGAGGACTCGGTTTATAGCGACGCGCTCGCCAAGCTCTAGCCAGTTGTCCCCACAAGCATCCTGAGCCGGTAGGGATTTTCCCCGACCCTTCGCGGGGGTCGAGTGGGGACGATCACCCACTTTGCAGAAATAATCCAAGTTTTCTAAAGGAATCTCGGGTCCTAGTTGCCTCTTATCCGGGACGACCAGGAGTTTTATCTCTGAGGCAGCACTGGCCTCTATATCCTCCTGTCTTGACAGGAGCCGCATTGATACTTAGTATCTTCACTTAATTAAGTAAGTTCAACTGGCTTAATGCATCGTCAACGGAGGGGTTATGACTCGTAAGCAACCAGGCGCTCAGTCCCCAACCCAGCGCTCCTCAACTGAGGTCCCAGAGACGATAAATGAACGGGAGCCCGCTGTGCGTCCCAACCCGCCACGGGCGTCCCGTTCATTGCTTCGCGATTTTAATGTGAGTCTGCTCATCGAACTAGTGCGGCGGGCCGGATCAATCTCCCGGGCCGAACTAGCACGACAGAGTCAACTCAGTGCGCCCACGGTGTCGGACATTGTCGATCACTTGCTAAAGCGCGGCATTGTCATTGAGACCACGACGGCACCGTCAAGCGGCGGTCGTCCGCCCGTTCTCTTGAGTGTCGATCCCAAGGCTGGCTACGTGGTCGGGATCAAACTCCGCGGGGACGGTCTCACGACGGTCGTCTGTGACCTGGACGCTCAGATTGTGTCCAGCGAAGAGCACTATGTTCCTCTGGTCGGTGACCCGGTGGCCGCCATTGACGCCATCGAGCAAGAGACGAGGCGAGCGCTGCGTGACGCCGCAGTCCCCGCTTCTAAAGTTCTGGGCGTCGGAATCGGGCTCTCGGGGATTATTGAAACGGGCCGCGGCACGTGTAAGTTCTCGCACCTCTTGCAGTGGCACGACGTCGAACTCGCGGAGCCGCTGCGTCGACGCCTGGGACTACCCGTATGGGTGGAGAACGACGTGAACGCCTTGGCTGTCGCCGAGAAGTGGGCCGGCGATGCGCACGCGGCGCGCGACTTTGTCACGTTGTCCGTGGGACGTGGCATTGGTTTGGCCATCGTGGTTGACCGAAGTCTTTATCGAGGCGCGCACGGGGCCAGCGGTGAGTTCGGACACATGATCGTCGAACCCGGCGGTCCGAAGTGCGAGTGCGGACGCTTCGGTTGTCTCGAGGCAATGGTCGGTGAGGGCGCGCTTCGCCGTCGCGTCGGTGAACGCAAGGGACACGAAGTCTCCCGCGAGGAGTTACTTACTCTCGTGGAGCTCGGAGACAGTTCCACGTTGGAGATCATCGAAAGTGCGGGGAGGAAATTAGGGCTCGCCGTGGCCAACGTCGTTACCTTGCTGAATCCGGAGTTGCTCATCATCTGTGGGGAAGGCACGGCACTCGGCGCGGCCTTCACTGATCCGATTGTCACGGCCGTACGCGAGCAGACCTTCGCGGACCTTGGTCGTCAGGTCGATATCAAGGTTCAAAGTTGGGGCGACGAGGCCTGGGCGGTCGGCGCCGCCACTTTGGTGCTGAGAGAGTCCTTCAACCTGCCCGGAGCCGATGATCGAAGTCTTGCCATTTGGCACCGCTCCAACTCGTCTTCGACGACGAGCTCGAGCGAAGTGAACATCGTCATTGGGAGATGAGTTGAACGAGAGTCACGAACACACGATTCGCCAAAGCGTCGAATCGATCCTTCGTCATCAAAGTGAGAACGGAGCGATCATCGCCTCGCCGGACTTTACGCAGTATCGGTTCTGTTGGTTGCGGGACGCATCCTTCATCTCCTACGCCTTGGACCGAGCGGACGAACACGACGCGTCAGCGCGTTATCACGCGTGGGTGAACGCCGCGGTCGCGGGGATCGGCGATGTCATCGACGAGGCGATCGCCAAGGGCCTCGCTGGCGAAGAACTGAGCCCCCTCGAGATGCCACCAGCGCGTTTCGCTCTGGACGGCTCCACGGTGATCGATGACTGGCCGAACTTTCAGATAGACGGCTACGGCACGTGGCTCTGGTCGCTCGGCCAACACCTGGATCTGGCCGGGGAGCGAGCGGTGCCCAAAAAGTGGCGCGACTCCGCAGAGCGCGTGGCGCAATATCTTTCGACGTTCGCGTTCAGCAACTGTTGGGACGTCTGGGAAGAGAACGGTGACGCGCAACACACGTCCACGCTGGCGTGCGTGTACGGGGGTCTTCGAAGCGCGGGCCGTCTCTTAGACGACGACCGATACCTGACGCGCGCCGCCGAGGTGCAGGCTCATCTCGCGGAGAAGGCCTCCCAGAGCGGTTACTACGTGAAGTCGAGTACCAATAGCGACGTCGACGCCAGCGCCATCTGGTTAACCGCGCCCTTCGCCGTGGTCGATCCCAGCGATGAGTACTTCGCGAAAACGAGAGCTCTGATCGAGGACCGACTGACGTTGGACGGCGGGATTCGCCGGTATCCCACCGATGTCTACTTCGGTAGCGGCGCGTGGCCGGTGCTGACGGGATCACTTGGGTGGCACTTCGTAGGTGTGGGTGACATGGAGGGAGCCGAGCGTTGCCGTTCGTGGATTGCGTCACACTTCGACGCCGCTGGTCGTCTCGGAGAACAGTTTGGTGGCGAACAACGCGACCCCAAGCACTACCGCGAGTGGGTCCTCCGCTGGGGAGTCCCCGCGCAGGATCTCATGTGGTCGCACGCGATGTTCATCATCCTCTCGCTGGAGATGCGAGAAGCACGCCAGTCAGCGGTTGGGGGTGCAGAGTGATCGCCCGTTCTCAGTTCTTATTCGAAGGTCTTTGTGGGGGGAGGGGGATGAACGACTGGGGCTAGACGACCCAGAAGACAGTGCAAGAACAACCTGCTGTAGGGCCGATCGGCCCACTCGAAAATAGAAAGTGATTATCAATCATGAATGTGAACACATATATAAGAGGAAGGACTGCGAAGTCGGTTCGACTCTTTGTTGCGTTTTCCGCGCTGGTTTTTGGTGGATCGATGTTTGCGATCGCCGGAAACTCCTCGGCAGCAGCAAAGCCAAAAGTCGTGACGCTGCAGTACTGGAACACCTACAACCAAGCGGACTCCGAAGGAAAGACGATGCAAAACATCATCATCCCTCGCTTCGAAAAAGAGAATCCCGGAATAAAAGTGAAGTCGACCTACGTCCTGTACGCCGACCTGCTACCGAAATTCATTGCTACGTCGGCCGCGGGTGACCCACCGGACGTTCTTCGCTCAGACATTGCGTGGATGGCACAGTTGGCCCAGCAGGGCCTGGCCGTGAACGTCAGCAAACTGAAGGGGTTCGCGGCGATCAAGGCGGCGTCTCTGCCCGGTCCGCTCGCGACGACGGAAGTTAACGGCAAGTACTACGGCTTTGTCTGTGACACCAACACTCAGGCGTTGTACTGGAACAAGGCCTTGTTCGCCGCCGCGGGAATCTCGGGACCGCCCACCACTCTGGATCAGATGTTTACTGATGCGGCGACGCTCACCGATGCCGCCAAGCAGCAGTACGGGCTCGGCGTGGACGGTACGGACATTTGGAACATGGCGCCCTACATTTGGAGCATGGGCGGCTCGTTTACCAACGCCAATTACACGACGGCCTCTGGCTACATGGACAGCCCCGCGACCGTGACGGCGGTCACGACCTTGGTCAACCTCCTCAAGGCAGGCGACATAGGTAGCGACTTCCAAGGTGGCGCCAGCGCGGTTTCTGGGGAGACCGGATTCCCCAAGAACGAGTACGCCATGTACATCGACGGTCCGTGGGCCGTGCCCACGTACCAGGGTGAGAGTTTCAGCGGCTACGGCATCGCGCCGTTCCCGAGTGGCGCGGGCGGTTCCGTGTCGACGGTCGGCGGCGAGGACAACCTCGTAGCAGCCGACGGTCACCACATTGCTGACGCCGAGAAGTTTGCAGAATTCTTGGACTCACCTTTCGCTCAACTGGAGATGGCGAAGCAAGGCGACATGTCGGCGATTAAGAGTGATGCGGCCCAAGAGGTGAAGAACACGCCGTACTACAGCGTCTTCACCAAGCAGCTCCTCACCGCGAGGATTCGCGCCAACAGCCCTGGCTACAGTCAGCTGGACTCGGACTGGTCGACCGCCATTGGTCAGATCTTGGCCGGGGACGTGTCCGTTCAGGCCGGTCTCACGGCCGCAGCCCAACAGGCGGATGCCGCTTTAGCGGGTAGTTAGGTAGTTAGTGGATAAAGAGGCAACAGGTCTCCTACAGCGCCCGGCGGCAACTCCGCCGGGCGCTGTAGCGAAGAAGCGGCACTATCGGGCTCGGCGTTGGGTGACGCCGTACCTTTTGCTGCTGCCCGCCCTGTTCCTCTACGTCCTCTTCATCGTCTATCCCATTTTCAAGCAGTTCGATATCAGCTTCTACAACTGGCACATCTTTCCCAAGGCGGTCAATCCCTTTGTCGGTTGGTCAAACTACAGCCGGATCTTTCACGATCCCGAGCTCAAGACGGCGGCGATCAATACGGCGTTGTTCGCAGTTATCACGGTGCCGATACAGATGGCCCTCGGCCTCTTCGCCGCGGCTCTCGTCACCGATCGCATGCCCGCTCGCGGTCTCTGGCGAGCGCTGATTTTTATTCCCGTCGTCACGTCGTGGGTCGTCGTTAGCTACGTCTTCGCCTACATCTTCGCCGACCAAGGTGGGGTGGCGAATGCCGTGATTTCGCTCTTCGTGGGTCATAGCGTCCACATTGACTGGCTTGCCAATACCTGGACCGGCAACGCGGTCATCTGGATCATGAGCATCTGGAAGGGCATCGGATGGTCGTTCATCATGTACTTGGCCGCCCTGGACGGCGTGCCGCGAGACCTTCTTGAGTCGAGTCGCGTCGATGGCGCCACGGAACGAAGAGTCTGGCGCTACGTCGTCCTTCCGAGCATTCGCCCCACGACCACTTTCGTCACCGTTCTCCTCGTCATCGGCGCCAGCCAGGTCTTCACCCAGGTCTACGTCACCACCGGTGGTGGTCCTTTTGACTCGACGGGAGTCATGCTCACGAACGCGTACCAAGACGCGTTTTCCTTCTTCTACTTTGGTTACGCCGCCGCGATCGCGTCACTCATGGCCGTCATCATTCTGGCCCTCAGCATTTGGTACATACGACTGATGCGGAGACGACCATGAGCTCATTGGTGCTGAAGGACGCACGAAACGACAGGCACAATCGTCGTGCCGCGGAGCGTCGCTCGAAGATACCGACCGCGCCAGGCCTTTTCGGGGTGCGGTCCTGGAAGAAGTCGCGAATCGCCATGGCCATCGTGTTCGGTCTTCTCTCCGTTTTTCCTTTGATCTACATGGTCTCTCTGTCGTTTCAACCCACGAGTGACATTCTCACGTCGAACGCCGTTATCTTCCCCTCCCATCCCACCACCGCGAACTACGTCTCGGCGTGGTCCCAGAACGGCTTTAGTACGTACTTCCTCAATAGCTTTCTGGTGGCCCTGGGCACCGTGGTGATAACCGTGGTGGTCGCCTCACTCGCGGCTTTTGCCTTCGCCCGATACAACTTTCGATTCAAAGAAGTGATCTTCTACGTCTTTTTGGCCGCCCTGGCCGTACCGAGCGTCGAACTGATCATCCCTCAGTACCTCTTAATGCTGCGCCTTCACCTCGTCGACTCACTGTTCGGACTCGTGTTGATCTACGCGAGCGAGAATCTTCCCTTTTCGATTTTCCTGTTGCGAGGATTCTTCGAAGCGGTGCCGAAGGACCTCGAAGAGTCGTTCCGTCTCGACGGAGCGAGCAATCTGCGCGTTCTCACTCGCCTGATCGCGCCGCTCTCCGCGCCCGCGCTGGCGGTCGTGGCAATGTTTACTTTCAACTTCGCCTGGGAGGAGTTCATCGTGGCCCTGACGCTCCTTAACAGTCAATCGCACTACACCTTGCCCATTGCCCTGACCTTCTTCATCGGCGCTCACCAAACCGAGTGGGGACCGCTCTTCGCCGCCTCGACCATCGCCACCGTGCCGAGCGTGATCGTCTACTTCATCTCGCAGCGATGGTTTCAGCGCGGGGTGTCGCTGGGAGGAATTCGCTAATGGCTGACCACTTGCGGGATCTTAAAAGTAGTTACCGAAGGGGAGAAACGGTGGTCGTCACGGATCTCCCAAGCCGGGCGGTGAGCGTTCGAGTCTACGACGCTCGGGGGGCAACCTACAACGCGGTATTCAATAACGGCACGGCGACGATCGACGGCGTGCCCGACGGCACGCACACGTTGGAAGTGCTCGATGAGAATCAGGTCCTCATTGACCATGAGTTCTTTGGCGTGCGCGAGCATCCGGGTGAAGACCCGGTGCTCGGGTTCGTCACCAGCTTCGACGACAAGTCGCGCGGGGTAGTGCTCGCGTGGCTACGCGACCTTCGCTGCACCGTGGTCCAGGTCTATGACTGGATGGAGAGTTACTCGACGGCACTGTCGGCATCCGAGAGCTACGAGGACCCTCTCGGGCGACCAATAGAGCTCTCGGCGCTGGAGAATCTGATCTACGGGATCAAGAGTGCGGGCGCCGTCGCGCAGGCCTACGCTCCCGTTATCGCGGCCGGCCAGGATCTCGCGACTGAACACGAAGAGTGGCGTCTTTTTCGTAACGACGGAGCGCCCGAGACCCTCGGTGATCTCTTGGAGATTATGGATCCGGGTAACCCTGGGTGGCAACGGCACTGGATCGAGAACTACGGAGGGGCCGCTGATGCGCTGGGCTTTGATGGCTTTCATCTAGATACCTACGGGTATCCGCGCGACGCTCGAAACGTGGTGGGTGGCGTCGTCGACATCGCCCAGGGTTACGCCTCCTTCGTAGAAGCCGTGCGTGAGGCCCGTCCGGCCGACGTGCTGAGTTTTAATCAGGTCAACGGGGTGCCGCGAGGACTCGAGCCGCCGACGTCACCTAGCTTTCGTTACGTCGAAGTCTGGCCTCCGAACGATCGGTGGCGTCACCTCGAAGGTCTGCTGGCCCGGAGCGCGGGGCGAGGCGAGCGCCACGGTGACACCCTCGCCATCTACCCGCCCGTCTGGGAGGGAGTGCGGCCGAACGCGCTCAGAACCTGCGTGCTGAGCGAGGCCGTGACCACGACCCTCGGAGCCAACGTCCTCCTGTGGGGCGACGCGGCCGGCGTCTTAAAGCATCCGTACTACGTGAATCACGAAACGCTTGACGAGAGTGAACGGGCGTACGCACTTGAGTGGCATCGATTTTCCCTTCGCACCCGCGATCTCTTTCGCGCCGCCACCGACACCAGTTGGTATGAGATGTGCGATGAGAACGCGTCCGTCACCGTCTCGTGGGACGGCCTTACGAGCCCCGAGCCTGTGGGGGGTGCCCTCTTTGCGCGCGTTATTCGCAGCGACGACCTAGTGGTCGTGAGCCTCCTTGACCTTTCGGGAAACGCCAAGGGCTCCTGGTCATCGGGATCGAACGAGGGACGCTGCGAGAAGGCGAGCGTCGACGTGCTGATCGGTTCACCCGACTCGTGGAACATCGACGTCGCCGTGCTCGGTAGAGAGAACGGTCGCTTCGCCCCGCTCGAGGCCAGCGACGCCTTGATGCGTGAAGGCGGAGGAGTTCGCGTGTCGGTGCCCGTCGACCGAGGTTGGTCCGTTCTTCGCCTTACGCGAAAGGTTTCGACGTGAGCTCATTCGCTGCACGTGCGAGCTTTCAGGCTCGCGGGTCGACCACATTCATCGCTCGGGTTCTCGAGTGGAAGGGATCACATGACATCCGTACGGCTTGACAAGGTCTCCAAGGTCTACCCCAACGGCTTCGAGGCGGTCTATGACCTTGACCTCTCCATCGATGACGGCGAGTTCATGGTGGTAGTGGGGCCGTCGGGTTGTGGCAAAACGACGGTACTGCGCATGATCGCCGGCCTTGAGGACATCACGTCCGGCACCGTTAGCTTCGGCGAGCAAGTGATGAACGACGTCCCCCCGAAGGACCGCGACGTGGCCATGGTCTTTCAGAGTTACGCCCTCTATCCCCAGATGACCGTGGCTCAGAACATCGGCTTTGCCCTGAAGATGAAGAAGGTGCCCAAGGCGGAAGTCGATCGTCGGGTGCGCGACGCGGCCAGTGTCCTCGGACTCACCGATTGGTTGAGCCGCAAACCCACGCAGCTCTCGGGTGGCCAGCGCCAGCGCGTCGCGATGGGTCGCGCCATCGTAAGAAGTCCGAGTGTCTTCTTGATGGATGAGCCTCTCTCAAACCTCGACGCCAAACTGCGGGTGCAGTTGCGAGGAGAGATCTCTCGGGTGCAACAGAGGATTGGCGTGGCGACCTTGTACGTAACGCACGACCAGACCGAAGCCATGACGTTAGGCCATCGGGTCGCGGTACTGCGCGACGGCGTCCTTCAGCAGTGTGATGCCCCGCAGGTCCTCTACGACCGGCCTCGCAACATCTTTGTGGCGGGCTTCATTGGATCTCCCGCCATGAATCTCTTAGAAGGTGGGCTCACCTCCCAACTCGACAGCGTCACGCTCGGGAGCCAGAAGATTCCTCTGTCACCGTCCCTCACGCTCGCGCGGCCCGGTCTCAAGAAGTACGCCGGACGCTCGCTCGTCGTGGGCATCCGCCCCGAGGACTTGCCGGCCGCCAGCAGCGAGCGGTCCGTGGGCTCGATACTTACCGGCGACGTTCATCTCGTCGAAGCTCTGGGGGCGGAGATTCTCGTTCACTTCACCATCGACGCTCCCATTGTCCAGCTGGAGGACACCTCGGTCACGAAAGAGGGTAATGAGATTCTGGTCAGTAACGAAACGCCCGAGACTGAGTGTGTCGCGAGAATCGAGCCGCGTCACAGCGTGAAGGCGGGAGATCGATTTAGCTTCTCGGTGTCAGAAGATCGACTGGAGTTCTTCGACCTCGAGACTGGTCTCGCGATCTGGGACTGATCTTCGGACGTCTTACGCGGCCGCGGGTTGGCTGGCGGGCACCGCCAGCGGACGAAAGCGCAGGGCACTGAAGAACACCGCGAGGCTCAGGGCGGCAAAGACTGCCAAGGCGATCGGCATCACGTGTACGCCAAAGTGTGACACCAACAAACTGATCGCACCGGGTCCGGCCACCCCTCCGATCATTAAGAACAGGATCAGCAGCGAGAGACCATCACTGTCGTGAGGGCACAACGTGGTGTACCAGATGAGACCCATCGGAAAGATGGACGCGATGATGAGTCCCAAGAGAGGAAAGGCGTAGGGAGCGACCGGATCAATGAGAGCGAGAAGACTCAGCGCCACGGCAAGAACGAGTCCGCCCAGCACTAGTTTTCTGTCGGATAGCCGGTGATAGAGCGGCCCACCCAGTAGCCGACCCACCGCCATGCCAGTCCAAAAACCGGCGGTGACCAGGCTTCCGACCGACTGGCTGTACCCGATCCCGTGCAGTTCGGTGGCCATCCATCCCGAAGTACCGGTTTCCAGGGCCACGTAGAAAATGAGGGCCGCGATGAAGGTCAGGAGGATGGGCCGACGCTGAGCCTTCAACTTGTTGATCTCGTACTGCCGCGGGTCCGCGTACAGCGGCGGCGCGTGCAGGCCACCGTTGGTGGTGCTGAGAATGAGCGCCAGTACGCAGAGTCCCCCGAAGATGATCGGGAAGTTGTGAGGGCTAAGTGCGATGATGATGAGGGGACAGATCACCGCGCCGACGCCGTAGCCGGCGTTGCCGATGCTGAGGCGATGCGCGCGACCCTCGAGTGCCGTGCGAGCGAGCAAGGTATTCAGACCAATATCCAGAGCACCGAAACCGAGGCCGATGAGAAAGACGCTCGTCAAGAACAACGGCCACAGGTGCGAAAATGCGGCGCCGGCAGCGCCCACGGCGATCGCCGTCAGTGCGAGTGTCAGTACGGCGCGACCCTGGAGCCGCTTCAGGCCGAGCCAACCGGGCAGAACCCCGAGTGTGGCGCCGACGAAGTACACGCTGAGTGCGGCGCCCGCGCTCGGTAGCGACACGTGAAAACGATGCGCGAAACTCTCGACCAGTGGCCCGAAGAGGCTGGTCACCGCTCCCATCAGGATGTAGACGCCGGTGGTGCTCGCGAGAGCGAAGGGACGAATGGTGACTTCCGTGGAAGGGGAGGTGAGGGAGGTAGGGGTCTCGAAGTCCACGGGTGACCTCAATCCTAGGGGTGCGCAGTCTCGGTGTTTCCAGGAGGTTGTGTGGTCCCCACGGCGCCACGTGCGTATCCCCGTTGTCACTCAACGCTCAAGTGAGTTTTCTCACCAATACGATCGGCTGATGTATGAAATCTCCAACGAGCGCTTTGAAGAGCTCGTCACCACAGCTCTTTCCTCACTGCCGGCGGAACTCTCCTCGCAGATTGAGAATCTCGCCATCTTGGTGGCCGACGAGGCGCCCGGACACAACCTGTACGGCCTCTACGAAGGTATACCCCTGACGAAGCGCGGACCCATGAGCTACAACGGCGTCATGCCCGATCGCATCACCCTCTATCAAAAGACCATCTGCCAGCACTGCAACAGCGCCGACGAGGTCGAAGCGCAGATAAGGAAAACGGTCCTTCACGAGGTGGCGCATCACTTCGGTATCAGTGATCCCCGATTAGTGGAGTTGGGTTGGGCCTGACTCCGTGACGACTCCCACGCACTTAAAGATTCCTCACGACCGCTCGGAGGCGCTCGAAGGTATCGAGTCGATCGCCAGCGGTCTCGGCTGGTGCAACGTGGTGCCGATCGTGGTCGAGGACCTGCCCGATCTGCGAGTCAACGTGTTGGGCCTGTGGTTGAACACGGGCGTCCCCGTCGCGACCTACGTGACAGAGGCTCCCAAGCACGGCCAAGCGCAACCGTCATCGTTAGGTCTTCTTCACTCGCACGGCCGACTCGGGCGTGAGCGGATCGCTCTGCTCTTGGCGGGAGCGCCCTTCGCGGTCCGTCAGGACCACAACTCGCGAGGCTTGCTCCTCGAAGTTCCGGTCGGCACCGCGGCGTCCCTCGTCCTGAACACCATGTGCTCCCTCAGTGACGCGCTCTGCGATTATGACAAAACTGGTGACTGGCGAATGGACCTTTTCGTTCGTTAATCGACGAACCGTTCGACGTTTGCCGCGTGCTACCTTCGCCGGTATGGACACTCACTTGCGCGACGCCTTAACCGACTCACTGAGCGATCGACAGTTACTCTCTCATGCCTTCTACCGTCGATGGGAGGCGGGTGGGCTCTCTCGAGACGAGCTACGTTCGTACGCCGAGCAGTACCGCTACTTCGAAACGATGCTCCCGATTTTTCTCGAGTCGCTGGTCGAAACACTTCCCGAAGGGCGTTCGCGCGAGGCGGTGCTCGACAACCTGCGCGACGAGACGGCCCCTCCGAGCCACCTGGAACTCTTCGAAATGTTTGCCACGTTTTATGGTGCGCGGGCCGTCACGATCTCGCCGGCGATGGCACGGTTGGTAGAGGCGTACGACGTCATACTGCGCCGCGGCTCCGCCGCGGCCTTGGCCGGTCTGTGGGCGTATGAAAGTCAAGGGGCGGCGATTGCTCAGTCCAAGGCCGAGGGACTGCGCGCCCACTACGGCGTGGAAAATGACGCCGCGACATTCTGGGATGCCCACTGGCTGGTGGAGGGTGATCACGCCGCCTGGACCCTCGAGGCGCTCTCGTTGCTGGACCCCGATAACGAAGAGGTTTCGACGTCGGCCCGTCTCATCGCTGACGCCTGGTGGTCGTTCCTCGACGAGCGCGAGCTCGCTGTCGCCTCGAACTAACTACTGAGAGAAAATCACCGTTCGATTGCCGACTAGGGCCACGCGGTCTTCGGCGACCAGTTTCACGGCACGGGCGAGCACGCTTCGTTCGATATCGCGGCCCAGGGAGACGAGATCTGACGGTACGCGCGCGTGGCTGACGCGCACCACGTCCTGCTCGATGATGGGTCCTTCGTCGAGATCGGCGGTCACGAAGTGCGCCGTCGCTCCAATCAACTTGACGCCCTTCTCGTAGGCCTGGTGATAGGGGCGAGCGCCCTTAAATCCCGGCAGAAACGAGTGGTGAATATTGATCACGCGACCGGCCAGGTCTCCGCACAGTTCCGGGGAGAGAACTTGCATATAACGCGCGAGGACTACGAAATCGACCTGGTAGCGGATGAGCAACTGGCGTAGCTCGATCTCTGCCGCCGCCTTCGTCCCTTCGCGAACGGCGATCTCGTGAAAGGGAACGCCGTAGCGCGACGCCAGAGGTTCGAGGTCGGGGTGGTTGCTCACTACGGCGACCACGTCGACGGGCAGGTCACCCTGTTCACGTCGATAGAGGAGTTCGGCGAGACAGTGGTCATACGTAGAGACCATGACGAGGGCGCGACGCAGCACATCTTCTTGACGAACGCCGAGGGTTGCCGTGAACGCCGCGAGGTCCGCTTCGAGGGTCGAGCGCACGGTCGCCTCCTCGGCGGTGTCGGACTCGAAACGAGTACGCATACAGAACTGTCCGGTGACCGGGTCAGTGAACTGGTCATTCTCCAGAATGTTGCCGTCGAGAGAAACGATCGCGGCACTGGTTGCTCGAACGATTCCCGGTCTGTCGGGGCACTTGAGAGTGACGACAAAGTTCTTCATATCGTGTCTCCACCCTCCCTACCGGCAGGGAGCCAGGAAGGATCTAGAGAAAAGATGCTTGCCCGACCATGCCGGCCGCGACGGTGGCGTTGGTGACCTCGTCGATGAGTACGAAACTGCCGGTGACGCGATCCTCGCGGTAGTCATCGACGACCAAGGCGTCGGACGTGATCAAGGTGGCCATGCCGATCTCGTTGGTGGAGAGTGATGCGGCCTCGTTGACGGTGAGAGACGCGATGTCAATGACGCCGGTGATATCACGCACGCGCACCGGGGTGGACTTGGTGGTGTGCTTGAGGCGAAGTCGTTGGCCGTTCACGCTGAGAGGTTTTTCGCCGAACCAACAGATGGTGGCCTCAATCTCCTTGGTGACGGTGGGCAGGGGAGCGCTGGCGATGAGGTCGCCCCGCCCGGCGTCGGTTTCGTCGGCCAGGTCGAGGTCGGCCGCGAGCCCCACCGCCGCTTCCAGTCGAGGCTCGCCACCAAAGTGGATGGCTTTGATCGTCGTCTCGACGTTTGCCGGCAAGAGCGTGACGCGATCGCCCACGTGGAAGGCCTCACCACTGACCATTCCCGCGTAGGTCCGACCGCCTCCGGGCTGGCGAAGTACCCACTGGACCGGCAGGCGAGCGCCCTGGGCGACCTCCCACGAACCCGCCTCGGACGCCTCCAGCGCCTGGAGCACGGTCGGCCCCGTCGAACCAGGGGGTGTGCGTAGAACTCTCAACGACGTTGTCACCGAGTAGGGCGGAGACCGGAATGACTACCTTTGACGTAAAGCCCAGTTCGCGCGACACCGTTTCAACTTGGTCGACGACGGTTTGAAAGGAGAGCTCGGACCACGAGACCGTGTCCATCTTGTTGACGGCCACAATGATTGATCGCACGCCGAGCAGCGCGGCGATACACAGGTGCCGACGGGTCTGTTCTTTGAGTCCCGAGGCGACGTCCAAGACGACCAGGGCGAGATCGGCGGTTGAGGCACCCGTCGCCATGTTCCTGGTGTACTGAACGTGACCGGGGCAGTCGGCGATGATGAACTTTCGCGTGGGCGTGGTGGCGTAGCGATAGGCCACGTCAATGGTGATGCCTTGCTCGCGCTCGGCGCGAAGTCCGTCGGTAATGAAACTCAGGTCGAGGTCGCCGACTCCGCGCTTCTCCGACGCGGTGACGACGGCGTCGAGCTGATCGTCGAAGAGTTGACGAGTGTCGACGAGGAGTCGGCCAATAAGGGTTGACTTGCCGTCGTCGACCGAGCCGATGGTGGCCAGTCGCAGCAGATCTTTGGTAGCGAGTTCCACCTAGAAGTAGCCCTCGCGTTTGCGATCCTCCATGGCCGTCTCGGAGAACTTGTCGTCACCGCGCGTGGCGCCTCGTTCGGAGACGTTGGCGATGGCCACCTCATCGATGATCAATTCGATGGTGTCGGCGTTCGAGAGAACGGCGCCCGTGCAATTGGCATCGCCGACCGTGCGGAAACGAACCCTCTGGTTCACGACCTCTTCTTTCGGTCCAGGCTCCACGAACTCACCCACGGCCAGCCACATCCCGTCGCGAAGTACCACGTCGCGCTCGTGCGCGAAGTAGATCGAGGGGAGATCCATCTTCTCTCGACGGATGTACTGCCAGACGTCGAGTTCAGTCCAGTCCGAGAGGGGAAAGGCCCGCACGTGTTCGCCGGGGTTCACCTTGCCCTGATAGAGCTGCCAAAGTTCAGGACGTTGCTGACGAGGATCCCACTGGCCGAAGGCGTCGCGAAAGCTCAGGATTCTCTCTTTGGCTCGGGCCTTGTCCTCGTCGCGTCGTGCGCCGCCAAAAGCGGCGTCGAATTTGTTCTCGGTGATGGCGTCTAACAAGTGTGACGGTCTGGAGGCGATTGCGTGAACCGAGGGGGCCGGGGTCGGCGACTTTTCCTTCGTTGATCGAGTCTTGAACCTTGGCCACGATCAGGCGCGCACCAATCGCCTCCACCGGCCGGTCGCGAAAAGTCGAGCACCTCATGAAGTTCTGTCCCGTGTCGATGTGCAGAACGGGAAAGGGGAGTTGCTGGGGGGCGAAGGCTTTGGCGGCCAAATGGAGTAGTACGGCAGAGTCCTTGCCGCCCGAAAAGAGGAGAACGGGGCGCTCGCACTCGGCCACCACTTCTCGCAGAATAAAGAGGGCGTGGGACTCCAGAACGTCGAGATGGTCGGTTGAGTGAGGGGTGGGCAAGGTTGTCGTCATGGTTTTTGTGGGCTGATTGTTATTCTAGTAATCCACTAGATAAACCTAGGCTGCCATGAGAATGCCTGCTGATTACCCCCACTCCGATCTGCTCGACGAATTAGACGAGGTCAACGAGCGATTTGAGCGTTCGACGCCGACTGGAGATCCTCTCGTGGACTTTCGAACGCTTCGGCAGTGACGTCGCCATGGCCTGTTCTTTCGAGGACGTCGCGCTTGTTGCACATGGTGCACGCACTGAAGCCCGCGACCGAGATCATCTTTCTCGACACCGGAGGTCACTTTCCCGAGACTTTGAGTTTTGCCGCCGAGATCGAGTCAGCGTGGAAGCTGAACATGACCCGCACGCACACCCGGTCCGGACGCCGCCGCGTCGCCCTGTGGCACCGCGAACTGCTGCGAACTGCGCAAAGTCGAGCCCCTCGGTCGAGTCCTGGCGAATCATTCGGCGTGGATTACCTCAGTCAAGCGCGTCGACGCCCCGACGCGAACTCACATGAAAATCCTGATGTGGGATGAGAAATTTGGGCTGGCCAAAGTGAATCCCCTGGCCACGTGGAGTGACGACGACGTGGCCTACTACCTGAAGAGTCACGACCTACCCGAGCACCCGCTGTGGGCTGCAGGGCTACGCCTCGATTGGATGCGCGGCCATGACCCTGAAGCCTCAAGTTCCGGGCGATCGACGTTCTGGTCGTTGGGTCGGACTTGATAAGGATGAGTGCGGGCTACACGAGGCCTAAATAATCCTCATCCACCAAAAAAACAGGTATCAACAGTAAATTTGTTGCAATGTCAGCGACTTCGTCCTGAAGCAGGTCGGATGCTGCTGACTGTCCTCGCGCTCTTCTGGGTGGCTTTGCTGGCCCCGATCGCGATTCGTCGCTTTCGAGACGGTGGAACGGAGAAGTCCATCGTCTCTTTCCACGCTGAACACGAGGTTTTAAGTCAGCAGGACTACCCCGTAGCCCCCGCTCATCGCCTTGATCGCCCCGATGAGCCCGAGGCCACGTCGACGGCCCACGGCGAGCGCCGTCCGCACCTGCGGGTAGTCCAGCCCGACGACACCTTCAGCACCTTGGAGTCAAGGTCGTCGTGGGATGAGTGGGTCGACGACTACGAATACGACGACGCGCCGAGGGACGACGCTCCCACTAATCGATACGCGCGCGCGTACTCCTCGCGTCCGAGTGAACCCCTCGAGTCGCCACGTACGAGCCGCCGATTCGCCGACGGTCGATGAAGGCCCAACGCCAGGTGATGTTCGTGCGCCTCGTGGCGGCGGCGCTCGTTTTCACGGCTGGGGGCGTACCTCACGGGATCGTCGATCGCGGTGGATCTGTCGGCGCTCGCCTGGTTCGGTGTGGTGTGTTTCGTGGCGCTGGCCCTTTTCGCCGTGGGCGAGGGGTATCTCAGCGAAGAGTCGCTTCCGGTGCGGCTACCTCAGCGTCTAGCGCTGCGCCGACCGCTGGCGGCGGTCGCTCCGTTCTACGGCCAAGATGACGAAGAGTACGCTCCTCAGTATGAGCCTGTGTTTGTCTCTGAGTTCTACAACCCCGACGACGAAGAGGACTGGCAGCGAGAGTCTCCTCGACGGGCCTTGGGCTAAAGTAGAAACCTCTTCGGGGGTGTAGCTCAATTGGTAGAGCGCTACGTTCGCAATGTAGAGGCAGTGGGTTCGAATCCCATCACCTCCACCAAAGACCGTCTTATGCCGACAATCGTGGCGTGGCTGTCGTGAGCGATCGCGACCCGGCGTCAAGCGAAAACGCGCGCGACGCGTCGTTGAACGCGAGCGCCGACGGGGAGCGTCCGCCAGCCAAGCGCCATGAAGAGGGCTTTCGACACACCAGAACCTCCGCCGCGTGGGTGGCGATCACCGTTGCGGTGCTCTTCGGCGTGGCACTCATCGACTTCATTGCCCAGAACACGCGCGACGTGCGCATCGAGTTCTTTTCAACCAGTGGGCACATACCCATCGCCGTCGCCCTTCTCGCGGCTGCGTTGGCGGGAGCCGTGGTGGTGCTCGCGATCGGAATCGGCCGCGTGGCTCAACTGCGACTCACCATGCGCCGTCAGCGACGCCGTGGACCGGCGAAGAGCGACCACACGAGCGCGGACTCCACAGCGGAGGGTTCTGGCGAGTCCTCGTAACCGACGGGGAAGCTTCACGGATTTCGAGTGGCCAATGTTGTTAGCGAATTGGAATTGAAATGAGCAAAATTGCAGTCATCCCTCGTCGGAGCGTCTGGGCGAGCGGAGACGGCGAACTCGGCATCCTCGATTAAGCCTTGAATCTCAAGAAGAAGAGGGCTCGCGTAGTTTTATTGAGCCATCGGGACGCACGTTGTCATCTTTCGGTAATGCGAAAAAAAGAAGAGCGGCGTATAATTCATAGCAAGGGAGCGGTTTTCATTCTCTTTGACTCTGAACTATTTCGCTCCGAGAGCCGTGTGTCGCATGCGTACCACCGTCACCGATGTATTCCCCCGTTCCACTCGTTCGGACCCCGCAAAGTTTCAACTTTCGCGTAGAGCCTCCCAGCGTCTTCGTCGCCGTCGACGCGCGGGCATGTTCGGCGTCGGCGTTCTCAGTCTCCTCACCGTGCTCAGTGTCACGGGGAGCGACGCCTTTGGCGCGACCAGTGTCAACCTCGGCTCGGCGACGCCCTACGCGGTGCTGGCCGGTTCGACGGTGACCAACACCGGTTCGAGCGTTATCACGGGAGACGTGGGCCTGTCGCCCGGTACTTCGATTACCGGCTTTCCCCCCGGCCTCGCGTCGGGGACGACGGACTCGGCGGACGCCGTCTCGCTAGCGGCGCAGACCTCCTCGACCGCCGCCTTCGGCGTCGCCTCCGGCGAGACCCCATTTAATACGGTGGCCGCGGGGACTCTCGGTGGCACCACCTTGGTCCCCGGCGTGTACCGATCGGCTAGCGCCCTCTCCCTTACGGGGTCCGTGACGTTGAACGCTGGAGGCGACGCCGACGCCGTTTTCATTTTTCAAGCCGGATCGTCGCTGACGACCGCCAGCGGCAGTTCGGTGGTCCTCGAAGGCGGGGCGCAAGCGTGCAACGTCTTTTGGACCGTGGGTAGTTCCGCCACCATCGGATCGTCCACCAGTTTCGTCGGGACGATCCTCGCACTGACCTCGATCACGATGAACACCGGCGCCAGTCTCTCGGGGCGAGCGCTGGCACAGACGGGCGCGGTCACGCTCGACGACAACACCATCACCGTGCCCACCTGTCTCGCGGCCACGGCGACCACGACCACCACGACCACCACGACCGTGACGGGTACCACGGGAACGACGCCTCCTGGGACGACGCCGACCAAGCACCCGGTGACCGTGAAGAAGCCCGTCGCGAAGAAGCCCGTGGCCACGGCGAAGCCGGCGGCCTCGGCGGGCGGGGTCACAATTATTCCCGTAGGCGCTCCGGCGACCGGTGAGGGAGGGACCGCGGGCTCTAGCTTCTCGCCGCTCGGCCTCATTGGACTGGTAGCGATCGCGGGTTCCGTCGTCGCTGGCTCCATCGCCGTACGCACTCGCCGTCGTCGTTAAACGCGCGACCAGCTCGATACCGCACTCACCGTTCATGTCACTACTGAAACGGCGATCTCGCCGCGAGTGGATGTGGTGGGGCACCGCCGGACTTGCGTTGGGCGTTGGGGTCGTGGCCTTGGTTAACACCCTGCCGCAGCACGTTCCCCGCTCGATCATTCTCTCTCAAGCGACCGTGTCGCCAGCGCACGTCGCGAAAGTGACGCCACGCGTTCCACAACTTGCGAGCTCGCGTCCGGTCCGACTCAAGATTCCGGCCCTCAGTATCAACGTCGCCGTCGGCACTCTCGGCTTGCAGCCCGATCACGAAGTGATGGTGCCCACCAGCACCCACGTGGTCGACTGGTACGTGGACGGGCCGACGCCCGGTCGCATTGGCTCGGCCGTCATTCTCGGTCACGTCGACTCCTATCTGGGACCGGGGACGTTCTTCTACCTCAAGTCGCTCAAAGCGGGTGACAACATTACGGCCGATTTGGCCGACGGCGCTGTGACGCACTTTGTCGTGACGCGGGTCGTGGAGTACGCCAAAACGAACTTTCCCGATCGCCTGGTATATGGCTCTCACGGATTCGCCTCGCTCGAACTCGTCACTTGCGGGGGAGTCTTTGACCACGACACGGGACACTACGAGTCGAACATCGTGGTCTTCAGCCGCTTGGTGCGCGCGGTCGCGCCCAAGCTCGTCTCGACCTAAGTCCCCGCTGATCGAGAGGTCCGCGCCGTAGGCTGAGGATCACTTTGAGCGACACCCTCGATCTCAACGACGCACGCAAGCGCTATCACTTCGCTTTCGCTCCCGAGGACTACGACGAACTCCCTTTCTATAGCGCCCTGGTGGCGAAGTTTGAAGACGACGAACTGGCGCTCTCCCTCTTAGCGGGAGTGCGGGTCGAACAGCGCAACCCGATGCTCATCCTCGCCGCCCTCCAGTTCGCGGGGTTGCGCGGTCACTCTACGCTCGGACCGCTCTACGACGAAGTGCGCCACGGTTCACTCGAAAATCCGTCCCGCGCGGCCGACCGCGTCGTGCAGGTGATGCACGAAACGCCCGAGGTGGTCACCCGTGAACTGTGGCGTTCGACCCAGACCAACGAGCCCGGTCGCAGCGCGGTGCTGCAGGCCGTGATAAGTGATCTCGTGGGAGAGGAGTCTTCGCTCAACGTGGTGGAGGTCGGTACGTCGGCCGGCATCAACCTCTGTTTCGATCAGTTTCCGGTGCGCGCACGAGACGACGGCAATCCCTTGACCTTGGTCTGTGACGACCTCACCCCTCTCGATCGCTCCCGCCCGCTGCCCCACGTACATCAACGTGTCGGGATTGATCCCCACCCGCTCGACCTCTCGAACGACGACGATCGTCTGTGGCTGAAAGCGTGCCTATGGCCCGAGCAGCGTCGACGTCACGAGCGCTTCGACGCCGTCGTGGCTGCTCGTCCCACCTGGCCGGACGCCACGGTGTTAAAAGGCACCGTCAAAGAACGACTCGATGACGCGCTCTCACTGTGTGAGGACGGTCTCACCGTCGTATTCAATACATGGGTCGCGTTTTATCTATCGAGCGACGAACGTCACCAGTATTTTTCGGAGATCGCGCGTCGCTGTGGCGACGGCAACGTGGCGTGGATCTCCGTCGAGTTGCCGTTGATAGCAATTCCCGGCCTCGACGTTGACGACGCGAAGCACCACCGAGCCGCGTCGCGGATCGTGGTGACGCGTCCGGGCTCGGCGTTGGAGCGTTGGGGGTGGTGTCACGCCCACGGGCGCTGGCTCGAGCGAACTACAGCGTCGTAGTTCCATTTACCCACGTCCGTGACGTCACCGGAGGGGCGACAAAACGTCACGGACGACGACCTCCAGAGAGACGATTCTGTGGAAAAGATGCGACTAAGTGGTTGGTATGTGATTACCAGGACACGAAAATGGTGGATAAGTGTCCCAATGCTGGGCATAAGTGTTTGATTTCCCCCTTTGGCCTTGGTGGGGGAGAAAATCTCTGGCACAGTATCACTCGTAGTTCACGTAGTACCTGCCAACGAGTCTTCAACCCGCAAGGAGCGAAGAGGTGGAAGGACAAGGGACCTCGCAAGAGGAACGGAGATCTTCCAACGGGTAGCGGAGTTCGGTCCGCTGGTCGGAACAGGCGAATGACGTGAAGTGCCTGCCATCAAAGATGTTCTGTCCGACACGGAACATAGTTGGTGTGCCTCGGAAACCCCGAGGGGCGGGTGAGTTTCGGCTCACTGGTCACTCGGGGTTTTCGGCCGTCTGGGGACTAATTCACTCCATCCAATACCGACGAACCTTGAGGCCGTCCTCGAGTGTCTCGATTGACTCGAGTACACCACCATTTCGTTCGATCACCTTCATCGACGCCTCGTTGCCGTCGTCGCACATCACCAGCGCGCGATCAACACCGTCGGCGCGAAGAACCACCAGTGCTTGCGCGAGTTAGAAGAGAGTCTGTGGTTGTACGGGTTCGGTGAGTTGCGGCCCGTCGTTCTTGACCGAACCGACCGCTCGATCTACTTCATAGTGAGAGAGCGTTCCGGCAGGGGCCGGGCGCACGAGCGCCAGCCGCTCGTCAGGTCCGTAGTCGGTGACATTGAGCCACGTCTCAATGTCGTCGGTACTCAAGACCACGGGCATGCGGTCATGAATCTCCTCTAAGTCCTCGTTCGGGGTCGTCGTTACGATGGTGCACGTCGCGATCCACTCGCCGTCGTTAGGGTTGCGCCAGTGCTCGTAGAGTCCGGCGAGCACCAAAAGCTCGTCGTCGCTGCGCGTGAAGTAGTACGGCTCGCGATGATGTCCGGGACGATGATCCCACTCGTAAAACCCGTTCACCGGTATCACGCACGGGCGCTTGGCGAAGGCGGTGCGAAAGGACGGCTTCTCGGCGATCGTCTCGCCGCGCGCGTTGAAGAGTTTGTTACCGATGGTGGGGTCCTTCGCCCAACTCGGCACCAGTCCCCATCGGTAACTATCCAGCACGCGCACCCCGGCGTACTCGTGCGCGGCGAAGAGGGTGCGTTGCGGTCCGACGTTCCAACTGGGTGGTGCGTCGAGCTCGAGGCCCGCGGCGAGAGCCGCGTCGAGGAACCGGGCCAGGTGAGCCGGGGGAGTGAAGAGGGCGATGCGACCACACATGCCCCCTATTTTGCCGGTATTTCTGGCTATTGGCGCATGTGACGCTTTCTCACTACTCTTACGAACATATGTTCGCTTTTTCTCCACCTCGACCCTCCCTCTCCCCTGAACTCCTCGCTCACGTGCGTCCCGTGTCGCTGGCGAAGAGCCGCACCGTGCCCCTCGGAGAGCCCTGGCGCTCCTTCGTTCCCGGGGGTGCCCTTCGCCGCGGCTCGACCGTCGTGGTGGAGGCGCCGATCGGTCTCGGGGGACTGAGTCTCGCGTTAAGTCTCTTGAGTGAGGCTAGCGCGCTCGGTCACTGGGCGGCGGTCGTGGGCGTCGACGACCCCGGCGTGGTGGCGATGGCCGAACTCGGTGTCGATCTTCGACGCGTGCTCTTCGTCCCTCGTCCGCGGGGCGCGTGGGCCGAGTCGGCGGCCGATCTTCTCGACGGGGTTGACCTCCTGCTCGTGCGTCCACCCTCGCGGGCCGGCGCACGGCGCCGCGCGACGACTGATGGACCGAGTGCGTGAACGCGGCACCGTGCTCGATCGCCCTCAGTGAGCCACGCGCGCCGTGGCCGCTGCCGGCCGATCTCTTCTTCCGCGTCACCCAGGCCGAGTGGGTTGCCTCCTCACGACTGGACGCGCGCTATCTCACGGTGCACGTCAGTGGTCGAGGAGAAGCGGCGCGCGGGGCCGGAGCACGTGGTCGTGGTGCCTAACCGTCGCGGTCGCTGCCGAGGCCGACTAGATGGAGCAGTTGCTCGCCGTGTGGGTCGACTCCCTTGCCATCGAGCAGCCCGACGGCTCGACGTTGCGCGACACGCTCACCTTGCTCGACGCGCTCGAGGCGATGTGTCCCTTTACCGAAGTGGTGCGTCTCGGTCTCTTCGTCATGCCGCTACGCGGTCCGAGTCGTTTCTTCGGTGGCGACGACGCGGTGATGCTGGCCATGGTGCGCCAGTGCGTCCTCGACGTGGTGGGCGCCGAGGCCAAACTCGGAGTCGCGGAAGGACTGTTCTGTGCGGAACTCGCGGCGCATCGAGAACTTCTCGTGCCGCGCGGCTGCGAGTGACGCGTTCCGCCGCGCGCAGCCACTCGAGGTGCTGGGTCGTAAGGACCTCGCGACCACGTGTCAGCGCTTGGGGCTGCACACGCGTCGGCGCCTTCGCCGACCTCGATCCGGCGCGCGTGGCGGAGCGCTTCAACCAGTCACGCGCTGGTCTTGCACCGCGTGGCCGCGGGTGAGCTCACCGAGATGGAGTGTCAGCGGGACCGGCGCCTCGCTCGTCGTCTCGCGCAACTGCGAGGCGAGGAGTGACCTCTTCGAAGAGCAGCAGGGTTTCTTTGGCCAACGCGGGGCCGAAGACGATCGCGCCGAAGCGGCCGCGCGTCGCGTGCGCCATCGTCTGGGGGCCGAAGCCGTTGTGGTGGCGAACCTGCACGGGGGTCGCGGACCGGAGGATCGCGCCACCCTGGTGCCCTGGGGCTCACCGGCGACGGTCGTGCGCGACCACGCCCCCTGGCCCGGACGACTCGCGGCACCCTCGCCGGCGACCACGCTTGTCTCATCCGGTGCCGCTGCAACTACGTGACGAGGCGAATCGACCGGTGGTGCTGAGCGCGCGCGGCGTCTTGAGCGCGGCGCCCGCGGCGGTGATCTTTTCCTCTCCGCTGCGTCGTGAGATCGTCTGGTTCGCCGGACCCTGGCCGCTGGTGGAGCGCTGGTGGGCGCGTCATCGTCGTCGCGCGCACGTCCAGATGGTGCTCGCCACCGGTGAGGCGTTGTTGGTGGTCGCGGAGTCGAGTCGGTGGTGGCTCGTTGGAATCTATGACTGATGGCGACCTATGGAGAACTGCACGCACACTCCGGCTTTAGCTTCTTAGACGGCGCGAGCGACCCCGAAGAGTTGGTGGTCGAAGCGACGCGTCTGGGACTCTCGGGTCTCGCGCTCTGTGATCACCACGGCCTCTATGGCGTGGTGCGCTTTTCCGAGGCCGCGCGCGCACTGGGTCTGGCCAGTGTCTTTGGCAGCGAGATCTCCGCTGGGCGCCCACGACGATCGCGTGGGCGTGTCCGATCCCTCGGGTGACCATCTGGTGGTGTTGGCTCGCTCGCCCGACGGGCTACGCGCAACTCTCGACGAATGCTCGCCCTCGCGCTTCTAGAGCGCGGGGAGAAGGGCGCGCCGCGCTTCGACCTCGACACGGTGACGAGCGCCGCGCACGAGTGGCTGGTGCTGACGGGGTGTCGCAAGGGTCCTCTCACCAGAGCGCTGATGGCCGAAGGCCCGCGCGCCGCCGGTCGCGCCCTGGCGCGACTCATCGAGCGTTTCGGTCGCGACAACGTGGCGGTAGAGATCTGGGATCACGGGCTCGCCCGACGACGTCGCGCGCAACGACGTGCTGGCCGAGATTGGCGGTGCGGCGCGAACGTGAGCGGTGGTGGCCACGAACAACGTGCACTACGCCACGCCGCGCGACTTCCCCCGGGCCAGCGTGCTCGCCGCCATTCGCGCCCGACAGAGTCTCGAGGAGATGGAAGGGTGGCAGAGCGCCTCGCCGCTCGCGCACCTGCGAAGCGACGCCGAGCAACGTCGCCGCTTTGCGCGCTGGCCCGGGGTCGTGGACGCCGCCGGCGAACTGGTCGCACGAACTGGCCTTCGACCTGCGTCTGGTGGCGCCGAACCTTGCCGGCGTTCAATACCCCCGACGGCCACGACGAGCAGTCGTACTTAGAAGAGATCGTGGCTCGTCGGCGCCACGCAGCGCTACGGTGTCGCGCGAGAGCGAACGGGTGGTGGGCGCGTGGCGCCAGATCGATCACGAGCTCTCGGTCATCAAGACCCTCGGCTTCGCCGGGTACTTTCTCACCGTGTGGGACATCACCGAGTTCTGTCGCACGAACAATATCTACTGCCAAGGACGAGGCTCGGCCGCTAACTCGGCGGTCTGTTACTCCCTCGGCATCACCAACGCCGACGCCGTCGTCGCTCAATCTCTTCTTTGAACGTTTTCTCTCACCGGCGCGCGATGGTCCCCCCGACATCGACGTCGACATCGAGTCGGGTCGACGCGAGGAAGTGATCCAGTACGTCTATGAGCGCTACGGCCGTCATCACGCCGCCCAGGTAGCGGCCGTCATCACCTATCGCTCGAAGTCGGCGCTGCGCGACGTGGCCCGAGCGCTCGGACACAGCGAAGAGGAGGCCAACTACATTCGCGACCACGTCGATCGCTCGACGATGACCCGAGTTCGGACTCCGCGGTGTCGCCGCTCGTCACCACCATGGCCGTGCAGCTGTCGGACCGCCCACGCCACCTCGGCATCCACTCAGCCGGCATGGTGCTCTGCGATCGACCGGTGCTCGAGGTCTGTCCCGTCGAGTGGGGACGCATGCCCGGACGCAGTGTCCTGCAGTGGGATAAGGACGACTGCGCGGCCATTGGTCTAGTGAAGTTCGATCTCTTAGGACTGGGCATGCTGGAGGCGCTGCATCGGGCGGTCGACAGCGTCGAGGCCTTTCACGACGTCTCCATCGACCTCGCGCGCTGCCCCAAGAGAGTGCGGTCTACGACCTGTTGTGCGAGGCCGACACCGTCGGAGTCTTTCAGGTGGAGTCGCGCGCGCAGATGGCCACGTTGCCGCGCGTGCAGCCGCGCTGCTTCTATGACATCGTCATTGAAGTGGCCCTTGATTCGTCCCGGCCCCATCCAGGGTCACGCCGTCAATCCCTACATTCGCCGTCGCCGCGGCGACGAGCCCGTCACCTATCTTCACCCGCGCCTCGAGCCGATCCTGCAACGCACGCTGGGCGTGCCGCTCTTTCAAGAGCAGCTCATGGAGATGGCGGTGGCCGTGGCGGGCTTCTCACCGGCCGAGTCCGACGAACTGCGCCAGGCCATGGCCGCGAAGCGCTCGGAGCTTCGCATGATGAAACTCAAGAGCCGTCTCTACGCCGGCATGGCCGAGAACGGCATTACCGGAGCCGCGGCCGATCAACTCTTCGAGGCGCTTGGCGGCCTTCGCCAACTTCGGGTTCCCCGAGTCGCACTCGGTCTCCTTCGCCCACCTGGTGTACTGCTCGGCCTGGATCAAGGTGCACTACCCGGCCGCGTTCTTGGTCTCCCTGTTGAACGCGCAGCCCATGGGCTTTTGGTCACCGCAGAGCCTGGTCGACCGACGCCAAGCGTCACGGGGTCACGGTGCTGCGCCCCGACGTGAACACGTCCCAGGTGGGAGCCGCTCTCGAAGGGTCGCCAGAGTGGCCGGTGGTGCGCTTGGGACTCGGCGATGTTCGTTCCATCGGCGACCGAGGTGGCCGAACGCATCGTGGCGGGCGCGCCCTGGGCGACAGCACCGACCTGGTTCGCCGCGCTGGCGTGCAGCAGCACCATCTGGAGTCACTGGCGGCGGCGGGGCCCTCGATGGCTTTGGGGCGAGCCGGCGAGCCCTCACCTGGTCGGCCGGCGCCGCGGCGCAGTCCCTGCCCGATCGACTGCCGGGCGTGGTGACCGGTCTGGTGGCACCACCGCTGCCCGTGACCAGTGAGCTCGAGCGCGTGGCGGACGACCTGTGGTCGATGGGTCTGACGACGGAGGCCACGGCCATGGCGCTGGTGCGTGACGTGTTGAACGCGCGCGGGGTGACGCGCGCGAACGTTCGCTCCTGTCGGTCGAAAGCAAGCGGGTGGCCGTGGCCGGCGTGGTTACACACCGTCAGCACCCCGAGACGGCGAGTGGGGCGGTCTTCGTGAACCTTGAGGACGAGACCGGTCACGTGAACGTGATCTTCTCCAAAGGTGCCTGGGCTCGGTGGTGAACGCATCGCGGGCTACGCACCGGCGATGGTAATTCGAGGGTCGCTCGAACGAGGACAAGGGGTCGTCACGCTGAGTGGCGGAGTTTGTTGAGCCACTCACGATTGGCGCGAGCGCACCGCTCGCGCGACTGGCACTGAGGGTCCAAGGCCATTTATAGCAAGAGTCCTATAAACGGCAAACTTCCCCATAAATCAATCCTCCTCCTCAGGAGGGCAAGCCGGGAGTCCACCGTTTCATGAACTCAACGAACATTGGAACGGTGAATTCGATTTCCCCCCATCGGGGCGAATAACACAGCGACTTCTTGAGCAGACCGTCTCGCACGGGCGCCACCGGTATAGCGAAGTTAGGACTTTATAGCGTTTTCGTTATAAAGTCCTGTTCTAGAATATTACCTGATGAAGAGGTAAAAGCCTAGTCAGTTGGCGAAGGCGAACTCGGGTCGTTCGCCCGCTTCGATCTCTTCGCGCACCAAAATCTGCGCGAGCGGCAGATCATCGGCGTGCGTGACCCCGATACAGCGCGACGTGGTCTTGATGACGTCGAAGCGATACGGCGTGCGATGAAGGATCTGGCCCACGAAAGTCGAGAGCTGGATCTCCTTCTCCTGGGCGAAGTCGTGTTCCACGATCGCCTGTGCATGTGAGGAACGATCGAAGGCTGAAAGCCCCAGAGGTTCATGGAGACCGTTGTCTGGGGGTGCAGGATCGCTGGCTCCAGGCCGTCCTCGGCGACGTAGCCCTCCAGCGTGGCCGACACGTTTCGCCTCTCGACAATTTCGGTCAGATGACCGTTCACGACGACGCACGTCCCTCGTGACACCGGCAACTCACCGACCAAGGCGCGCTCTAACTCAAAACCCACCAGACAGTTGTTCGAGCTCGAAGAGAGGTGCATTCCGAGGCGCAAGAACGACTCGCGGCCGTAGAGGTCGTCCGCGTTTGAGACGGCGAAAGGACGTGAGAGGTCGAGGCTCGGCTCAGCGGCCAACGACGGCGTCACGGTGCCACGCAGGTTGAGTTGGTGAGTGAAGGACACGCGATGATCCTTCGGCCAGTTCTTGGCGACGTGCTCTTGGATCTCGGGACCGGTCTCGGGGTTGATGACGATGACAATGTCGTCGAAGCCCGCGGCGTAGGCGTCCGAGGCGATGAGGTCAATGACGCCTTCGCCGTGCAAGACCGACCGGGGCCAACTGCTTGACGCCGCCGTAACGACGGGCGCGGCCAGCGGCCAGAATGACGAGAGAGGGACCGCTCATTTAGACCACCTTATGACCGCCGAGGCCCAGGTCATTCCCGCCCCAAATCCGGTCAAGAGGGCGTAATCGCCCTTGTGGACCCGTTCGTTGGCTCTCGCGTCAGCAAATGCCAAGGGAATGGAGGCGCTTGAGGTGTTCCCGTAACGATCAATGACCACGACCGCCCGGTCCATTTCGACATTGAGCCGCTGGCAGGCGGCCTGAATAATCCGGATATTGGCCTGGTGGGGGATGACCAGGCTCAACTCGTCCGAGGTGATGCCCGCCATGGCCAGGGCCTTTTCGGCCGAGTCCACGACCACGCGCACGGCGCGGCGAAAGACCTCGGCACCGTCCATCTGGAAAAAGCCGTTGTGCTCACAAGTGAGCAGCTCCGCGTTCGGCGCCCTCGGCGCCCGAGAACGAAGGAGAGGATGTCGTTCTCGGTGGGGTCGTACTCCAGCACCGCGGCGCCCGCGCCGTCAGCCAGCAGTACGGCCATGTTGCGGTCGGTCCAGTCGACGAAGCGCGAGAGGTGCTCGGCGCCAATGACCAGAACGCGCTTGTTGCCTGTCTCGAGCAGACCTTGCGCCGTGCGCACGGCGTACATGAAGCCGCTGCAGGCCGCGTTCACGTCCATGGCGGGGCAGCTGAGCCCCATCTCGTGAGCGATCATGGCCGACGTGGCCGGGGTGATGCGATCGGCGGCGCTGGTGGCGAGAATTAAGAAGTCGATGTCGGTGGGTTCGATGCCGGCGTCCTCAATAGCGAGCGTCCCCGCTTGGGCGCCCAGTCCGTGACGGTGCCACCGATGCGACGCTCCCTAATGCCGGTGCGCTCTTGAATCCACTCATCAGAGGTCGGCAACGTTTCGGAGAGTTCAATGTTGGTGACGATTCGATCGGGTACAGCAATTCCCCAACCAATAAAGCGTGCGCCCATGTCAGCCCCTTCGCCGGCTCGTGGTCATCTAAGTCTACGTGAACCCCTTAGTTGGGCGCCGGTGTCGAGAGGACTTGCAACGTACAGCGAGCGACGCAGATGAGTCGTTCGTTTTCGTCGCGTAGTTCGATGCCCCAAACCTGTACAGTTCGGCCCTTACGTATCGGTAAGGCCGTCGCCGTCAGCGTGCCCGAACTCATGGCTCGAAGGTGCGAGCAGTTGAGTTCCGTCCCCACCACCGTCTGATCGGGACCCACGCTCACCGCGCCGCCCAACGAGGCCGCCCCCTCGGCCAAGCAGGGCCGACACACCGCCGTGCAAGATGCCAAAGGGTTGGTGAACCTTCGGTCCGACCTCTACTTGCAGGACCACTTTTTCAGGTGACACGGACACCAACTCGACGCCGAGTTGATCGTTGACGCTGGACCGCGCGGTAAAGCGTTTCCGGAGGGTGTCGATGTTGTCGTTCGAGCTTGTCGCTCATAGGGTCAGTTTACGGATTAGGTAGCCTTCGAAGTATGACCCGACGTGTTGACTTGCGAAGTGATACCGTCACGCAACCAACCAACGAGATGCGTGAAGCCATGGCCACGGCTCGCGTCGGTGACGACGGCTACGGAGAAGATCCGACCATCAACGAACTGGAGACGCGCTTCGCGCAACTAGTTGGCAAAGAGGCGGCCGTCTTCGTTGTTTCGGGCGTCATGGCTAATCAAATTGCGCTGCGGATTTTGGCTCAACCCGGCGATCTGGTGGTGGCCGGACGCCACGCAGCACGTGGTGAGTTTCGAGATGGGCGCGGCCGCGAGGAACTCGGCCACGCAGTTCGCCACGGTCGACGACACCCACGGTGTGCTGGAACTCGACAGCGTCGTGGAGGTCATCGAGTCTGAGTTAGACCACCAGCCCCACGTGGAAGTCGTGGCGGTGGAGAACACGCACATGTTCTCAGGCGGTGTGCCCTGGGAGGTCGAGGACTTGGAGCGTCTCTCGGGTGCCATAGGGGATCGCTCTTTGCACCTGGACGGCGCACGACTCTTTAACGCGGTGGTGGCGAACGGTACCAGTGCGGCGCAGTACTCCGCGAGGGCCACGACGGTGATGGCCAGCCTGTCGAAAGGACTGTGCGCGCCGGTGGGCTCACTGCTGGCCGGACCGACGGCGCTCATGGAACGTGCTCGAGTAGAGCGCAAGCGATTGGGCGGAGCCATGCGTCAGGCCGGTTTTTTGGCCGCGGCCGGACTGGTCGCCCTCGACACCATGATTGATCGATTGGCTGATGACCACCGCCGCGCTCGTCAACTCGCGGAGCTCGTTCGCGAGCGCTTTTCCTGAATCGAACTACGACCCGGCGTCCTGTCGCACCAATATCGTCGCCTTTGACCATCCCCAGGCGCGCCACATCATCGAGGAACTCGCGCTGCTCGGGGTCGAAGGCGGCACGCTCGCGCCGCAGCGAGCTCGATTCGTTACCCACGCCGGCATGAGCGACGACGACGTCGACTTCGTGGCGGGAGTGTTGTCGCGCTTCACGCCCAAGGTCCCGGCCGCGAGCTGATCGAAGTGGCGCGCGTCGTGGCTGCGATGACGATGTCGCTGGATGGCTTCGTCGCGCACGATGACGACGGCGTCGAGTACCTCTTTGAGTGGTACGACAACGGCGACGTGGCCGTGGCGTGGCCCGGCAACTCGATGGTCTCCAGGGTCTCGGGGACCAGCGCGGCCTACCTGCAAGGTCTCATCGCCGACGCGGGAGCGCTGGTCGTGGGTCGACGGCTCTTCGACTACACCCACGGATGGGAAGGCCATCATCCTCTCGGCGTGCCGGTCGTGGTCGTGTCGCACACGATCCCCGAGGGGTGGCCACGCGACGACGCCCCCTTCACCTTCAGTGACAACCTCGAGGACGCGGTGGAGCTCGCGCGCGCGGCGGCGGGCGAGAAGACGGTCGGCCTGGCGGGGCCGAACATTATTCAACAGTGTCTGAACGCCGGCCTCGTCGACGAAGTGAGGGTGGAACTGGTGCCCGTGATGATCGGATCGGGTATTCGATTCTTTGACCACCTGACGAGTGTGCCCCTCTTCTTCTCTAACCCCACCGTGATCGAAGGCGATCGCGTCGTGCATCTGATCTACGAGGTCCTTCGACGCGAAGCGTGAGCGTTCGCACGAAGTTCACCTCGCTCCGTAGAAAGACCCTCGATGAAGGGGTAGCCTGAGAGGGCTCATAAAGGCTTACCATGACTGACATTCTTCACCTCTCAACGTTCCTGCACCGTCCGATATTCGACTCCAGCGGCGACCGGATTGGACGCGTCCAGGACCTGGTCGCGCGTCTCGGCGACGATCCACACCCTCCGATCGTGGGTGCCGTCATCCGCATCGAAGGCCGCGACCTCTTCTTGCCCATCAAAAAAATCGGCGGGCTGGCTCAAGGTCGCATGACCTTTGAGGGACGTCGAGTGGATCTGCGTCGCTTCGAACGTCGTCCCGGCGAGATGTTCCTGGCCGAAGACCTGTTAGCTCGTCACCTCATCAACCTGGTGCGCGGACGCATCATCATCGCCAATGAGATCGAGATCGCGGAGATCGATGGACGCTGGGAAGTGGTCGGCGTGGACCCCGGGCGCCGGTCCTTTCTTCGTCGCATGCTGGGACACAAGATCGGATCGCACGTCCAGACCGACACCATTGTCGACTTCGCCTCGATCGAGCCATTCGTCTCGCACGTCCCGAGCGCGCGTCTGCGCATCCCCTATCGCAAACTGGCCAAACTTCACCCGGCTCAGATCGCCGACTTGGTGGAGCAGGCCAGTCACGAAGAGGGCGAAGAGATCATTGAGGCGGTGGGACTCGACCGCGAACTTGAAGCGGACGTCTTTGAAGAGCTCGACACGACGCACCAACTGGAGTTCTTGGAGTCGCGTAGTGACGCAGAGTCGGCGAGGCTGCTGTCGCGCATGGAGCCCGACAACGCGGCCGACCTCATCACGGAGATCGATCAAGAGCGACGGCTGCCCATCTTGGATCTGCTACCGAGCGAACAACAAGCCAAGGTTCGTCAACTTCTCTCCTACAACGCCGACACGGCGGGCGGACTGATGAACCCCGACTTCGTGTCGGTGCCGCCTACGGCTACGGTCGCTGACGCACTCGAGGCGATTCGCACCACGCGCGTGCCGGCCGAGTCGCTGCAGGCGGTATTCATCATGAACGACGAGGGCCAGCCCATCGGCGCGGCGTCGATCGCGCCTCTGGTGCGAGCGCGGCCCACGGAATTGGCACTCAGCGTCGCTCGCACGCAGTTCGCCCACGTACACCCGCACTGGGACGTGCTGCGGGTCTCGCGAAAAATGAGCGACTTCAACTTGACGGTGTTACCGGTGCTCGACGACGAGCACAACAAGATGATCGGGCGTCGTGACGGTCGATGACCTGCTCGAAGAGCTCCTGCCTCAGGGCTGGCGCGCCGAGTTTGGCATAAGTGCGGTGGAGGAGTAATGCCCGCGCCGTCCTGGGTCACGTTCTAAGGGGGTCTCTCTGAAACCCCCTAGTACCAGCCGTGAGGCTTTCGACGTACCGACACAACTTCGCCCGTATCTAAAGGAGAGCGCCTAGCCCCTTTGGTCTTCGCGTGGTTGTTTCGCCTAACGACCACGACGAGACGAAAGGAGATGGAGCGTGCAGCGCGAACAGTCGAAAGAGACAGCCGATCACCGGTGCCTTTGGCACCATCAAAGCGCACGACGAGGGCAGTCGACGCGGCGCCCGGGCGAGGCTTCTTACTCTCATCGCCATCATCGGCCCCGGTCTCATCGTGATGGTGGGCGACAACGACGCGGGCGGGGTTTCGACGTACGCCCAGGCCGGCCAGAACTTCGGCTACACGCTGCTCTGGACGCTGCCGCTTCTTATTCCGGTGCTCATCATCGTTCAAGAGATGGTGGCTCGCCTCGGCGCGGTCACGGGCGTCGGGCACGGACGGCTCATCCGAGAGCGCTTCGGTCGCTACTGGGGCAACCTGTCGATCTTCTCCATCCTCTTCTTGAACTTTCTCATCATTGTCACGGAGTTCATCGGGATCTCGCTTGCCATGGAGTACTTCGGGGTGAGTCCGTACTTCTCGGTGCCCGTCGCTGTCGTGTTGTTGTTTTCGGTGACGTCGTCGGGCTCGTTTCGGCGCTGGGAGCGCTTCATGATGCTCTTCATCGCCATCAACTTCATCATCGTGCCGCTCGTCATCCTGACCCACCCGTCGTACTCGGCCCTGGCCATTCACGCCGTCGTGCCAAAAATTCGCGGCGGCGCCACCTCGAGTGCAGTACTGCTCATCATTTCGATCATCGGCACGACGGTCGCCCCGTGGCAGCTGTTCTTCCAGGAGTCCAACATCGTCGACAAACGCATCACCCCGCGCTGGCTGAACTACGAACGAGTCGACACCATCATCGGATCTTTCGTCGTCGTCATCGTGGCTCGGCGTCTTGGTCGCCTACGTGCGCCGTCGGGCTGGCCGGGCATGGCGGCACCACCTCGTACACCAACGCGCTGGGCGTGGCGCGAGGGCTCGGCCACTACGTGGGCCACGGCACCGGTGCGCTCTTCGCCCTCCTACTACTTGAACGCGTCCGTCATTGGCGCCGCCGTGGTGACGCTCGCCAGTTCCTACGCCATTGGCGATCTCTCCTCCAGCCACCAGGGGCTGAACGCACGGCTGTGGGAGGCGAAGGGTTTCTACGGAGGTTTCGGGCCCTGCTCGTGTTGGCGGCGGACACGGTAGCCGTGATACCGGGCGCGCCACTCGGCGTCATCACTTTGGCGGTGCAGGCGCTGTGCGGATTGATGCTGCCCAGCACCACCATCATCGTGTTGATGCTGGCCAACGATCGCGAGCTGATAGGACCGTGGAAGAACGGGCGAGCGCTCAACGTGGCGGCGGTCTTCATGGTGGTCGTTCTGGTGGTGCTCTCCTTCACCTTGATGATCTCGACTCTCTTCACTTCGATTCATGTTCTGACGTTGCTAGAGGTCCTGGCGGGTGTGGGCGTGGTGGGTCTCGTCATCGGACTGCCCCTCGCGTGGCAACGCTGGGACCCGCCCGCGCACTACGACATCGACAAACGAGACTGGCGCACGCCGCGACTCACCCTGTTGGCGCCGATGCCCAAGTCGAAGGCGCGAACGATTCTCATGCGAACGCAGAGCGCGTACCTGTTTGCGGCGGGGGTTTTGCTGATCGTGCGCATCGTTCAACTGCTCACCTCCTAATCTCTCGTCATGAGTTCTCTCGCCACGCTGGCCTTTGTGCACGCGCACCCCGACGACGAGGCTTTTTTCGGTGGGGGCGCGGCGGCCCACTACGCGGCGCTGGGGCACCGAGTCATCCTGATCACTTGTACGGTCGGCCAGTTGGGTTTTGACGCGAAAGGTCTCGCCGGCAACGCGAAAGACCACGACGACCTTCAGACCACGATGACGCGCGCGGGCGAACTGCAGCACTCCGCCGCGATACTCGGCTTCTCGCGACTGGTCAACCTCGGCTACCGGGACTCGGGCATGATGGGCTGGCCGGAGAACGAGAACCCGAACGCCTTTTGGAACGTCGACCCCGATGCCGCCGCCCGCACCATCGCCTCAATCTTCGACGAAGAGAACGTACGGGTGGTCGTGACGTACGACGAGAAGGGCTTCTACGGGCACCCCGATCACATTCAGGCCAACGTCGTCTCTCGAAAGGCGGTCGCGCTCTCGTCGAGTGTTGAGCGGCTCTACTACTCAGTGGTGCCGAAGGGCAATATCAAGAGGTTGATCGCCGACGCCGAGACCCTGCATCTGTCATTGCCCGCGTTCGTCCTCGACGCCGGCGTGCACGTGGACGACGATCTCATCGCGACGACACTTGACGTGAGTAGCTACATTCGCGTGAAACACGACTCCATGGCCGCCCACGCCTCGCAGATAGACAATGAGGATTTGGTTGAGATGCACGACGCGTTGTTCTCGCTTCTCTTTAGTACCGAGTACTACCAACGCGCCTGGAGTCGCCATGAGACGAGCTGGCGACCGGTCGATCTGATGGGAGGGCTCTGATGGCCTTGACGTTTCTTGCGGTACACGCTCACCCCGACGACGAGGCCAGCTCGACCGGCGGTCTCTATCGCGTGCTGGCCGACCAGGGGGTGCGCACGGTGCTGGTGACGTGCACCAACGGGGAGTTCGGTGACGCGCCCGGTGGCGTCAAGCCCGACGAGGACGGACACGACGCCGACGACGTGGCGCAACTGCGCGAGAGTGGAGCTCGACAAGGCGGTCGAGATATTAGGGATCAGTCGGCTGGTGCGCCTCGGCTATCGCGACTCCGGCATGATGGGCTGGCCCCAGAACGACGATCCTCAGGCCTTTTGGTCGATGCCGATCGGCGACGCGGCCGAGCGCCTGGCCGCGATTCTCATGGAGGAACGTCCTCAAGTCGTGGTGACCTACAACGAGCACGGTTTCTACGGGCACCCCGACCACATTCAAGCTCACCGCATCACGTTGGCCGCACTAGCGCTCATCGACTATGAACCGACTCTGTACTTCAACGCGATTCCGAACTCGATCTTTGCGATCATGCGCGAGCGCTGGGAGCGAGAAGAGAGAGAGGAGCGCGAACGAGACGCGGCCAAGGGCATCGTGCGTCCTCCCGAGCCCGAGGTGCCCGAAGAGGATCGCTTCGAGATGGGCACTCCCGACGACGAGATCGGCGCCGCCATTGACGTGAGTTCAGCCACCGACGCCAAGTACGACGCCTTGGCCGCCCACCACTCACAGGTGGGCGAGTCGTTCTGGATGAAGATGAGCCGGGACGAGTTCCGCCAGGCCATGGGGACCGAGTGGTTCGTACGCGTCACCAACCCAGTGGGTCTTGAGGGCAAGGTATCCGATATCTTCGCCGGGTACCGCTAGATCGTCGGGGCTTTACAGCGTCCGGCTGGGACCAGGCATAGCCAGTCGAGGCAGCGTCACGTGAACGAGGGGTCCGATACACACGGCGTAGACCACCGTGCCGACCCCCACCGAGCCGCCGAGCAGATAGCCCACTGCGAGGACCGTCACCTCGAGGGTGAAGCGCACGACGCGTATGGAGTGACCCCGCGCGGCGAGGCCGGTCATCAGTCCGTCGCGCGGACCGGGCCCGAGTCCGGCGCCGATGTAACAACCGGTGGCCAGGCCGACGAGGAGAACAGCCGTCAGCATCAGAAACACTCGCCAGCCCAGACCGTGGACAACGGGAACCACGTCCAACGTCCCGTTGGCGGCGAGTCCGACCACCACGATGTTGAGGAGGGTTCCGAGTCCCGGACGCTGACGCAGTGGAATCCAGGCCAGGAGAACCACGGCGCCGATCATGTCGACGACCCAGCCGATCTGTATGCCGAGGTGCCGAGAGATCCCCTGACTCAGCACGTCCCACGGGTCGAGACCGAGGCGGGCGCGCACCAAGAGGCCCAGACCGGCGCCGAAGCCCACCAGGCCAAGATTTAGCCACGCCAGCCGACAGACGAGACCGGGGTCTCTCGATCCGAGAGATCGGTGCGTTGAGGGCGTCGCGGACATGACGATCACCCTACGAGCGCATCGTCGGCGCGAGTGCGCTAGTAGCGATAGGTGTCGGGCTTGAACGGACCTTCGACCGGCACACCGATGTAGGCGGCCTGTTCTTTCGTGAGCGTCGTTAGCTTGACCCCGAGCGCGCCAAGGTGCAGGCGCGCCACCTTCTCATCTAGATGCTTCGGCAGTACGTAAACCTTCTTCTCGTACTGATCGTTGTTGACGAAGAGTTCTATCTGCGCCATCGTCTGGTTGGTGAAGGAGTTGCTCATCACGAAGCTCGGATGTCCCGTCGCGTTACCGAGGTTAAGCAGGCGACCTTCGGATAGAACGATGATGGAGCGGCCATTGGAGAACGTCCACTTGTCCACCTGGGGCTTGATGTTGTCGCGCGTCACGCCCTCGGCGCTGGCCAGGCCCGCCATGTCGATCTCGTTGTCAAAGTGGCCGATGTTGCCGAGGACCGCCAGGTGCTTCATCGATCGCATGTGGTCAACCGTCACGATGTCGCGGTTGCCCGTGGCGGTGATGACGAAGTCAGCGAGGGGCAAGGCCTCTTCAAGGGTGGTGACTTCAAAGCCGTCCATCGCCGCCTGCAAAGCACAGATGGGGTCGACCTCGGTGACGATGACACGAGCGCCCTGTCCGCGGAAGGACTCGGCCGACCCCTTGCCGACGTCGCCGTAGCCACACACGACAGCGACCTTGCCACCGATGAGGATGTCGGTACCGCGGTTGATGCCGTCGATCAGTGAGTGGCGAACGCCGTACTTGTTGTCGAACTTGGATTTGGTCACCGCGTCATTCACGTTGATAGCGGGGAAGAGCAACGTGCCGTCGCGCTCCATCTCGTAGAGACGGTGCACGCCGGTGGTCGTCTCTTCGGACACGCCGATGATGCCCGGCCGCCATGGGCTCAAAGAGTGTTCTCGCCGCTCGAGACGATGCGATGAAGCAGCGCCAGAATGACGCGGTACTCCTCGGAGTCGGCCGACTCGGGCGCGGGAACGAACCCGGCCCGTTCGAACTCCAGTCCCTTGTGCACCAGCAGCGTGGCGTCGCCGCCGTCGTCCAGATATCATGGTCGGCCCGGCGAGTCCGGGCCAGCGAAGCATTGCTCGGTGCACCACCAGTACTCTTCCAGCGTCTCGCCCTTCCAGGCGAAGACCGGCACGCCCCGGGGACTCTCGACGGTGCCGTTCGGCCCCACGACGACGGCCGCGGCGGCGTGGTCTTGGGTGGAGAAGATGTTGCAACTCACCCAGCGCACGTCCGCGCCGAGCGCGACGAGGGTCTCGATAAGGACCGCCGTTTGAATGGTCATGTGCAGCGACCCGGCGATGCGCGAGCCCCGTAGTGGCTGTGACTCGCCGAACTCGGCTCGCATGGCCATGAGGCCGGGCATCTCGTGTTCGGCGACGTTGAATCTCCGCACGACCGAAATCGGCGAGTGAGAGGTCGGCAACTTTGAAAGTGAAGGCGTCAGAGGTCATCATGCTCCTAAGAGTTAGTAGTTTTCCGGGCGCCGACCTCTGCCGCAAACGTCCGCACCAATCTTACTACTGATCGTTCGCTATACGCCCACCCGGAACTCCACTACGTCGCCGTCGCGCATCACGTACTCCTTGCCCTCGACCCGCGCTTTTCCCGCGGCTCGCACGGCGTCCAGCGAACCGGCTGCGATCAGGTCATCGAAGGAGACGACCTCGGCTTTGATGAAGTGCTTTTGAAAGTCGCTGTGAATCTCGCCGGCCGCTTCGGGCGCCGTCTCACCTTGGTGAATAGTCCAGGCGCGGGCCTCTTTCGGACCCGCGGTGAGAAACGTCTGGAGACCGAGAGTGTGAAACCCCACGCGCGACAAGAGCGCCAAACCGGACTCGCTCTGACCGTAGGACTCGAGGAGTTCGAGCGCCTCGACGTCATCGAGGTCAGCGAGTTCAGCCTCCACCTTCGCGCACAGCACCACGCTCTCGGCGGGCGAGACCGAGGCTCGCAGTTCGGCCTGACGCTCTTCGTCGCCGAGGGTGGCTTCGTCCACGTTGAACACGTAGATGAAAGGCTTGTCGGTAAGGAGGTGCAGGTCAACGAGGAGGCTTCGGTCGAGCTCCTTGCCGCAATTGCGAGATCACCCGTCCTTCGTTGAGCGCCAATTGAGCCTTCTTCACCTCGGCCAACTTGCGCGCGGCGTCGCCGCCGCGCTTGGCGTCGCGCTCGAGGCGAGCGATCGCCTTCTCGACGGTCTGGAGGTCCGCGAGGATCAGCTCGGTCTCGATGGTGGCGACGTCGCTGGCCGGATCGATGCGTCCATCGACGTGGATGACGTCGTCGTCTTCAAAGACCCGCACGACCTCACAGATGGCGTCGGACTCGCGAATGGCGGCCAGAAACTGATTGCCCAGCCCTTCGCCGGTTGAGGCGCCGCGCACGATACCGGCGATGTCGACGAAGGTCACGGTCGCGGCGATGATCTTTTCCGAGTGGAACATCTCAGCGAGAACGCCGAGCCGAAAGTCCGGTACGGCGACCACGCCGACGTTCGGCTCGATGGTGGCGAAGGGATAGTTGGCGGCCAGGACGTGGTTCTTCGTGAGGGCGTTAAAAAGCGTTGATTTTCCGACGTTCGGCAGTCCGACGATGCCGATGGAGAGACCCATAGAACCTTGAAGGTTACCGTAGCGAGTTTGTGTTCCCCTCGGAGTGGTGACGAAACCCTTAGGCCATCTTCGCTCAAGCACGCCGTCGTCGATCTCGAGGCGTCGATCGGCCTGTTGCGCGATCTTCTCGTCGTGCGTGACGACCAACACGGTGGCGCCCTGGGTCGACGCGGCGCTTCGCAGCAGTTCTACGATCTTCTGACCGGTTGACTTGTCGAGACTTCCGGTGGGTTCGTCGGCCAGGATGAGTTGCGGTTGGGCGGCGAAGGCCCGCGCGATCGCCACCCGTTGCTGTTCGCCACCGGACAGTCGCGCGGGCCTCCGCTCGGACTTTTCTCCCGTCAAGCCCCACCAAGGCCAGCATCTCGTCGGCGCGACGACCACGGTCCGCTTTGGGCCAGCGCGCGTACTCGAGCGGCAGGAGCACGTTCTCACGAGCGCTCAGATTGGGGATCAGGTTGAACTGTTGAAAGACGAACCCCACCTGGTGCGAACGGTACTTAGTCCGTCCTCCCGCGTCCAGGTTCGCTAACTCCACGCCGTCGAGGTCGATGCTGCCCTTATCAGGTGCATCCAAGAGGCCGAGCAGCGCTAAGCAGCGTGGACTTGCCGCTACCACTGGCTCCGATGATCGCCACCATCTCACCGTGGTCGGCGTTGAAGCTCACGTTCTGCACGGCATGGACGTCACCGGCTCCGGTGTGGAACGTCTTGTTGAGATTCTCCACTTTCAGCATTACTCACTCCTCAATACTTCGGCGGGACGAATTCGAACGATGGTGGCTACCGCGACGCTGGAACCCAGCGCGGCGATCACTAGGGCGATGACGAAAGCGAAGATGAGAGTCGACGACCCGACCGAGGTATGCAACGTGGTCAACGTGTTGTTGAACCCTCCGAAGCGAAAGCCACCCGTGCGCACGGCGCCGGCCGGAGGGGTGAAGCCGCTGCCTCCTCCCCGGAAACCGCCCGCGCCGCCTCGCACGAACCCACCACCAGCGATCCTGTAGTGGTGGAGTTGCTGGTGGCGCTCACCAGTGCTGAGGTGATGGGACTACTGAGGAGAATGCCGACGATGAAGCCCACGATCGCTCCGAGGACGGTGAAGGTCGTCGACTCGGCGATGAACTGTCCGATGATCGATCGATTCGGCGCGCCCAGTGCCTTCAGCACACCCACCTCGCGGCGGCGTTCGCGCACGATCATGAGCATCGAGAGGAGAAGGATGATGGCGGCGCCGATGACGGCCCCGAAGAGCGTGTACGTCGAGATCGTCTTGATGGAGTTAAGAGGCGCGAGTTCCGTGGCCACAGTGGCCTCGGTGGAGGTGACGTCGGCCTTGGAACCCAGTTTGGCGGTGATGGCCTTCGTGACGCTGGAGACGTTGGAGATGTTGTTCACGACGACGGTGGCGTCGGTGACCTGGCCCTTGGCCGACGCCAGGGTCTGCACCGTGGCGAGTGGCATCAAGACGTCGGAGTTGGCGAAGGTCGAGCCGGAGTTATAGATGCCGACCACGGTGATGGTCTTTCCGTAGACCGTGAACGTCGAGCCGACCGTCAACTTGTTCTTCGTCGCGAGCGTCTGGCCCACCAGAGCTACGTCGCTGTCGGAGGTGGGGCTGAAGCTCGAGCCGGAGGTGAGTTTTTCGGTGCCCCCTCCATTGGCGCCACCGACGAGAGCGTTGCCCGGAGAGTTGGTGCCGATGAGTCGCACGGGAATGGTGAAGGTTGTGGTTCCGCTACCGGTGGACGACCCGCCCCCACCGCCCCCAAAGCCGCCAAACTGCTGGCCGAGCGAGCCGGCCGGCGTCGGCGAGGTGAGCGACGTGTCTTTGGCCGAGAGCTCTTCACTGAGTGACTCTTGAACCGCGGTCACGTTCTTTACGTTCAAGAGACCATTGATCTCGGCGGTCGTCAGGGGCGTGCCCCCGCCGTTGAAGCCGAAGAAGCCCTTGGGAGAGACGGTGATGGTGTTGCCCGTTGAGGCCTTGACCGAGTTGATCTTGCTGTTGACGGCGTCGCGGGCAATGAGCATCGAGATGGACAGGGCGATAGCCACCGCGAGGATCACCACTACGCCGATCGATCGCATGCTGTTTCGAAAAGCATTACGAATGCCTCGACGCAGAGAGTTCACTTATCTTCCTTTCGGGTGCGGCAGGCGTTCATCATGATCGACCGATTGCAAGTGCGACGCAAAGTGGACTAAGAGAGATTTAAGAATCAGGCCCTCGTCTCCGTCATCTACAGTCGACGAGATGACTGAGCTCGCCGTGACCGAGGGCACGATTCCCTTTCGCGGCTATGAGACCTGGTACCGCATCACGGGCGACCTGTCGTCAAACTTGACCCCTCTGGTGGTCGTGCACGGAGGTCCGGGCTGTTCGCACGACTACTTACTCTCACTCACGGAGATAGCGCGCAGCGGTCGACCGGTGATTCACTACGACCAACTGGGGGGCGGGCGCTCGACGCATTTGCCTGATAAGGAGCCCGACTTCTGGACCGTGGAACTGTTCCTCTCCGAGCTCGACAACCTTCTTGCGTTCCTCGGTATCGCCGATCGCTACTACGTGTTGGGACAGTCCTGGGGTGGCATGCTCGGGGCCGAACACGCTCTTCGCCGCCCACGAGGTCTTCGCGCGCTGATCATCAGTAACTCGCCCGCGTCCATGGCGCTGTGGGTCAGTGAGGCGCGAGTCTTGCGCTCCCAACTGCCCGAGGAGACGGAAGCCGCCCTGGATCGACATGAAGCGGACGGCACGACCAACGATCCCGAGTACTTAGCCGCCACTCAGGCGTACTACGACCTACACGTGTGTCGAGTGGTGCCCAATCCGCCCGAGGTCCTTCGGATGGAGGAGATCTTGGCTGAGGACCCTACGGTCTACAACACCATGAACGGCCCGAATGAGTTCTTTGTCGTCGGGACCCTGCGTGACTGGAGCGTCGTCGAGACGGTGCAGTTCATCCAAGTTCCGACTCTCTTGCTCTCGGGTCGCTACGACGAAGCGACCCCCGCTACGGTCGAGCCGTTCTTCGAACGCATCCCGGACGTGCGCTGGGAGATCTTTGAGAACTCGAGCCACATGCCCTTCGTGGAAGAGCCCGAGCGCTACCGGGCAGCCGTCGAGCAGTTCCTCGCCACGCGGGACTAGAAGGGCCATATCGTCCGAAGAATTTGTTTTGACTTATATAAGCGATCTGCTATATTAAAGCCGTGGCTGCGTCCGACACGACATTTGAGGCTCTGGCTGAGCCGTCACGACGTCAGTTACTCGACGCGGTTCGCGACCGGGAACTCAGCGTGGGTGACCTAGTGAACGTGGTCGGTCTGAGCCAGCCAGGAGTGTCGCGGCATTTGAAGATTCTGCGCGACGCGGGTCTGGTGACGGTGCGGCTCAGTGCGCAGCGCCGTCTCTATCGCGCTCGGGCGGACGCACTTCTCGAGTTGGAGGAGTGGCTCGCGCCTTATCGCCGGTACTGGTCGCTTCGTTTGGACGCGTTGGGCCAGCACCTTGAGCGCTCTGCAGAGAGTGAAGAGAACGGAGGGTTGGAATGACAGACAATGCAGTGGACGACGGCACCATTGACCTCGTCGGGAGCGACGCGGTGATTCGATTTACGCGTGAGTATCCCAACTCGATCGACGACGTGTGGGATGCGCTCACCAATCCCGCTCGACTCGCTGAGTGGTGGCTACCCTTTGACGCCGATATCACGATTGAATTGGTGGAGGGTGGTGACTACGTCTTGCGGGGCAAAGGTGAAGGGATGCCGACGTTGTCGTGGAAGGTGCTCCGCGCGGAGCGCCCGCATCTCTTCGTACACACTCACGTGGATCCCGGCGCCGTCATCACGTGGCGTTTGAGCGAGAAGGAAGGTGGCTGCGCCCTCGAGTTCACCCAGACTCTGCCCGATCGAACGGCGGCCATCGAAAACAACTTCATCGTGGGCACCCACACCTCGCTTGATCGTCTCGGGGCGCTTCTGCGAGGGACGCCGATCGCCTGGGACTGGACCGCGACAGGAGTCCACCAACGCCGTTACGCCGACGTCGGTCTTGCCACCCTCCCGAACGAATAGGGCTCGGTGTTGACTAAGGGCCCGACACCGCGTGTCGTGGCGGTAGCTCGAGGAGTGGAGAGTTCGCCGGAGGCCGCACGTCGACGGGGGCCCCACGAAGAGGCGCTCGATCCTTGGATCGGTCGGTGGATGAACGAGGGGTACACGATAGACGGCAACGGAGATCGGGGCGTCCCGATTAACACGTCCGACGTCTACGAGTGGGCTCCGGGCAGATTGTTTATTTTGCACACCGCCTACGGACGCATCGGCGATTACGACGTCGGAGGTATTGAAATCATTGGTTTCGACGAAGAGAGTGGCACGTACCTGTCGCACTTCTTCGATAGCCAGGGCAACGTGATGAGGAGCACACTTTCGGTCGAAGGTCAGCGCTGGACGTTCGAAGGCGACTCCACGCGCGGCACCGTTGATTTCAGTAACTCCGATCGTGTCCAGACCGTCCTTCACGAACGCACCGACGACGGTCGCCACTACGTCGCGTCGATGAGGGTGACGCTGACAAAAGTGGGGTGAGGCGCTCCGTCGCCTAGGAGTGTTTGATGAGGCCATCGCTGGTACCGGGCGGACAGTGCCCAGAGATACTCAGGGCCCACGTCCAGATTCCCGCGGGTATACCCATGAACTGCTTCGATGACTTCCGACCCGTGACAGAGATCTTTGACACGGTGCACGTCGGATTTGAGGGACGGAAGGTGGCCGCGGACTGCAGCAGGAACCGGTGCGCCGCGACGCTCCATTTCTTCCACACAGACAACGGCGCGTTGGTGGGCGGTTGCGCGGGAAAGGTGGCACTCGTTGGCCCCGCCGACGACGAGGCGCCGACGTTCAAAGCGGCCGTTGCCGCACGGATAAGCGACGACGAGCAGATCGTCGGTGCCGACTTTTGGATCATGGCGCAAAGGGCTGCGGTGAAGTAGTTGGCCGATCCGTCGATGGCCCGAGCGACGGGACTTGTCGCAGAATTTAGATCGCTGCCGATCTGGCTGAGGGTGAGACCCTCCAGAACCGACGGTGAGGAACTGGCGCCGAGCGTGACGAACTGATTCCCCACGTCCACGAAGGGAATCTCGCCCTGCGCGTCGTACCGGTGATACGCAATTCGCTGAGCCCGAGTCATTCGCTCCAGTTGTTGATGTCCGCCCACGTCACTCTTCGAAGGTGTCGACGAGGTCAACTCGGTGGCAACAAACGCGAAGTACTTACTCGAGTAGGTGGCGCCCACGAAACTCCAACTCGCCAAGTGGGGATAGACGTCGCTGGAGGACGAGAAGACCTGGCTGTCCAAGTGGTTGAATGTCCCAAACTTGGAGAGAGCCACGAGGAGTGCCCAGCGTTGAAGGGCGCAGTAGGGACAGTATTCTGCGCCGACGTAGGACACCACATCGTTGGTCGACACCGTTGTGAGCGACGGCGTCACGCGAGTGGGAATAGCCACCGTCGAGGGAAGCCCGACTGACTCGAGCGTGGCATTAGGGACACTTACCGCGTTTTGGAAATAGGACGTCAACTCCGTGGCGGGTGGCGTAGTGGAGGAGGGCGAGTGGGCCAGGGTGACGGCGCCGAACGCGACGACGACGAAAACCACGACGGCGCCCACGGCTTGAAGTTGCCGTCGAAGACGTCGCGCGCGGGACCGAGATCTCAGATCATCCAGAGTGGGCCGTGGTACCTGCGGTTCGTCAATAAGAACTTGAGAAAGTCGCGTCAGTTCAATCATTCGTCGTCTTCCTTTTCGTCGCTGTCGTCGCGCAGCAAGCGTCCGAGTCGCTGGCGCGCGTCGTGCAAAGTGCTGGAGACCGTGCCTCGACCGATTCCTAAGGTCGAACTGATCTCGTTTTCGGGAAGTCCGGCCACGTAGCGAAGCATGACGACCTCACGTTGCCGCAACGGGAGTGCCCCGACGAGTTCCCAGATCTCTTTTGCTGCGGAAGGTAGCTCTGGTATCGGCACGAGTTTTCGAAGGAGGCGACGCTCCATGATTCGACGTCGGGCGATCCTTCGGGCGTGGTTGAGGGCCACGCGATAGACCCACCCCGAAGGTGACTCCATGGCGATCACCCGGTCCCAGCGCTCCAGCGCGCGTGAACACGCTTCGTCCACTCCCTCGGCGGCGAGTTCTAGATCACCGGTCGCGAGGAGCAGCGTCGCGATCATTCGATCGTGCTCGCGGGCGTACCACGCGTCGAAGGACTCCACGAAGACCAACTCTCCCTCTCGAACAATCCCTATGAGCTGCCCGCTGATGACGTTCACTACGGCTATAAGTCACGAAACCATGTATCTGCTGGGTCCAAAGAGTTTCATATCTGTCACCGAGCGGGGGAGTGATCACAGAAAATCTGCAGTTCCGTCGAGCGCTTGAGGGCCAGGCGTAATTTTCCATGACTACCGTCCGGCGTATGAAACTCTTTCACTCAGCCAAGCGACGCCCTTGGGCGATCGGACTTTTAGTTGCCGCACTGGTGGCCGCGATTTCGGGCGTGGGCATCTCAACGGCTTTCGTGGGGACGGCCTCCGTGTCGGCTTCACCGAGTGCCTGTCCCGCAGGTAGCACTCTCCAATCTCCCAAAGGGGGCTCACCCTTCCAAGAGACATGCGTCATCACCTCGACGGGCACGCCCGTGGGTGGAGTCAAACACGTGTGGCTCATCATCTTGGAGAACAAGTCCTACGACGAGACCTTCTCGGGCTTGAACCAGAACTCGTATCTCTGGCAGACCCTGCCAGAGCAGGGCGCCCTGCTCACGAACTACTACGGCACCGGTCACTTCAGCATGGACAACTACATCTCTTTAGTGTCCGGCCAGGCTCCCTCCTACGCGGTGCAAGACGACTGTTCCACCACGGCCAACATGACCAATAGCAACAGCGGCATCATCACCACGGGCACCGTCGGTACGGTGACCGACACCGACGACACCACCGATACCAGTGGCACGAACACGAACACTCCCGACCCCACGGGGACGAGCAACGGCAACTACGGCCAACTCCTCGTGCACGGAGGCGTGGACGCCGCTCTGGCTAACAACGGATGTGTCTATCCCACTGATGTCCCCACCTTGTTCAACCAGTTCAACGCGGCGGGAGTCCCCTGGAAGGGATACGCGCAGGACCTCGGCGGCGCTCAGCCCGTCGGTTCGACTACCTACGTGACGGGTTCGACCCCCGGAGTGACGGACACGGTGCCCGGCCGTGACGACGGCGCCTGCGGCTACCCCGGGTCGAGCACGTCAGATCCCGTGAACAGCCCCACCGTTCTCTCGCCAGCCCCTTCATCGGGCGACGTCGCCAGTTACACCGGCGCTCAACCGGCCAACGCCAACAACAACGGTGACCCGGCCGACCAGTACGTGGCCAAGCACTTCCCGACGGGATGGTTCACGTCGTTGACCGGTGAGTCGGGTGGCACGCAAAACGGTGTGACCTACCCGGCCCAGCCCGCGCTCAACGAGCCCAACACCCCGGAGTTCGACGGCCCCGGTGCCCCGACGAGTGGCGCGACCGACACCAACTGCGACGCCAACCACGTGTCCAACCTCGACGACCCGACCTACGGTCTCGAGCACGACCTTGCTCTTCCGGCCAATGAAGTCCCGGCGTTTAACTGGATCACTCCGGACAACTGCAGCGACGCCCACGACGCCACCTGCGCGGGCAACAACCTTTCGGGCGCCTTCAACGCCGATGGAACCCCCGACTACACGCCGACGGGACTCCCGGCCTACGACCCCGAGGCGACCACGCCGCTCAACTACACGGGCGGTCTCTACGCCGCGGACCTCTTCCTTCGCTACTACATTCCCCTGATCGAAAAGTCGGCGGCCTTCGCTGACGGTGGACTCATCGACATCACGTTCGACGAGGCCAATCCGCCCTTCACCGTGGGGAACAGCTTTAACAACGTCCCGGCACCGGGCGACGCGACGACGGCGTCCGCGCCGGAGGATCAGCCGACCTTCGGCTCCTCCGGCACGACGGCACCGGGCGCTGACTCTCTCTACGGCGCCTACGGGATCTTGGCCGACGCGGCCGGGGAGAACATCGACGGAACGAACGTAAATACCGAACCGACCGGTCCGAACGACCCCGAGGTCACCAACGGCACGGGTCAACAGCTCCAACCGGGACCGGGGGCATCGGGCTTCATCGATCGCCCGACCGGCCTGGCGGGCGAGAGTCCGTACTTGGGCGGATCACCGGGCGAGGCGACCGAGCCCGGGCTGGGATCGGCCGGATCCAGCATGGTGATTGACGCCAAGATTAACGCCGACGACACCGGCCGCTTGGTCTCGGGCCCCGGGATTCCACCGGACACCTTCGTGGGTGCGGTGAGCGACACCGGTCCTGTGTCGTTGGCCTCTAACTCCAGCGTGAGTACCTCGTCAAACAACTACGCCAAGCCGTGGATTGGCACCTTCCAACTGTTGAATGACGCGGGACAGCCGGTCGATCTCACCGCTTCGCTCGACGCCAACATCGCCTTGAGTGCTGAAGGAGCCACGTCCACCGTCACCAGCACCGCCGCGTGCCAGACCAGCAACTCTGCCGCCACACTGACGACGGGGACGCCAGCGACTCCGGTCTGCGTCACGGTCGACCCACTGTACGACCCGACCGACTTCACACCGGGCGGTGGCGACACCGGCACGGTACTGATTAGCCCGTTCATTAAGCCCGGCACGGTGTCCAGCACGTACTACAACCACTACAGCACGCTGCGAACGATGGAGGACCTCCTCTTGACGGGAAGGACCTGCACCAATCCCACCAACGCGGACACGCCCCTTCCGGCCGGAACGGTCTGCGGGGGTCTTGATGGCCAGGGTCACATCGGGTACGCCGCGCAAGCGGGACTCGCGTCCTTCGGGCCGGATGTCTTTACGGCCGACTCCTTTAGCGTGGTGACCACGCCTCCCGGCTACAACAACGTCGGTGGCTCCAGCTCTACTGCCCTCTACTGTCCGTTCTTGGTGCGGCTCGGGCGAGCGGGTAACACGGGACAGAACGGCCGCGGTGGTAATGGTGGCACCGCTGGAACCGGAGGAACCGCGGGTTGCGGCACCAACGGAGGCAACGGTGGCGACGGGGGTTACGGAACCACCTTTGCGGGCTCGGGTGGCAACGGCGGTAACGGTGGTAACGGGGCCTGTCCTCCCGAAGAGTGGAGCGGCGGTCTCTGGCTAACCTCAAACGGAAGCGCCACCACGCCGGCCGATACACCTCCGTGCAACGGAACCTGGGGTAGCGGGGGCAACGGTGGCAACGGTGGATTTGGCGTCGGAACGCATCCCGGAAAAGCTGGTCAGAACGGCGGCAACGGTGCTCCCGGTATCCCGGGAAAGAACGGAGCCAACGGCGCCAACGGCTAGCAGGCATCGCTCACTTTCCATGCAGGTAACGACAGGTACTTTGAAGCGCGTAGGGGGTCGGGCCGTCAGGTCCGGCCCCAAGCGCATCCTCGCCGTCTTGGCGTGCGCCCTGGCTCTGGCGGGTTGCGGCAGCGCCGCAGCGGTCTACCCGTCCTTCCTCCCGAAGAAGACTCTCGATCCCAAGGTCGACGCGACCTTGACGGGGACGATGTCCAAACCGGCGCTGCAGATTGAAGGACTCCCGGTCCAAGTCGAAACGAACTCGTTTCGCGTTCGCGTTACCGTGAGCGGCCCCGTCGTTCCCGGTGAGGGTCTTCCCGATCAGCCCGAGGCAACCACGTGTACGTGGACCGTAACGATGAAGGACGCCAGCGCCAACGTCCCCATTTCGATCGCCGACTTTCACTCGGTCGATCACCTTGGTTCCGTTTTTCTCATGGGCCTGGTCCCGGGCGAGCACGCGCCCCCACGTTTTATCCACCCCGGCCAGACGGTCACCTTCAAGTTACGGGCGTACGAACTCGTGGGCGAAGGGATGATGCAGTGGGCCCCCGACCATCGACACGTGGTGGCCGACTGGGACTACACCGTCGAGAACGACTGACTGGCCACGCGCTCTACTCGAACGAATCGCTACCGATACTCTTCCTAGGTGGATAGTCCCGGAAAGCTGATCGCCGCGGGCCGAGATTCGAACATTTACGAGTTTGGTAAGGGCAAAGTACTTCGACGCTCGCGCAACGGTCGCTCTCAGACAAATGAGGCGAAGACGATGGAGTACGTGCGCGACCGCGGCTTTCCGGCCCCCGAGGTGTTCTCGGTCAGCGACGACGGAATAGACATGGTTCTTGCCCGGATTGAAGGTCCGACCATGGTGGAGGCCGCCTCCGCTCGACCCTGGAAACTGCGGCAATTCGGTCGGGAGTTGGCTGAACTGCATTCGTCACTCCACCTGCTCGAAGCTCCCGAGTGGCTGCCCGCGGCACCGTGTGGATCGGGGGAGTCGTTGCTTCATATGGATTTCCATCCGCTGAACGTCATGCTCTCGAGTGCGGGGCCCGTGGTGCTGGATTGGACGCGCGCCTCCAGAGGAGATCCCTTGGTTGACGTTGCGGCCACTTGGGTTCTCCTAGCGTCCGGGGAAGTCAACAACAGTCGACTCGAAGCGCTGATGGTAAACGTTGGCCGCAGAGTTCTCCTCAACGCCTACCTCAAACCCTTCTCGGATACCACCGTCGCCTCGCGTCTCGGTGAGGTCGTCGAGTGGAAGAGTAAAGATCCAAATATGACTACGGGGGAAGTCAGTCGGATGCGCGCGCTCCTCTAGAGGCGTGAACGACCTCAGGCCGACGTCTTCGAGTGTGATGGTATCGCGAGCGTTCGAGCACATTTCCCCCAACTGGGCGGGCTGGCGAATATGGAGCAAGATATGGAGTAAGGAAGGTTCCGATTTTTTGGGCAGGGATTGTGCTGAGATTCAGACAACCCTGAACATCAAGGCGAAAGCCCAATATGCTCCCGTAGCTCAGGGGATAGAGCATCGGTTTCCTAAACCGTGAGCGCAGGTTCGAATCCTGCCGGGGGCACCAGTGTGCTGTCTCAAGACATCGGAGACGATGTGTCAAGACATAGTAGACACGTCAGTCTTTTGACGGTCTTTGGTAGTTCTTGGCGGGGTCGATCGTGAAGCGTCGCATGAGCACTCCCTCGGGGTTGAGCACTCTGACGTCGCGGTCGGCGACCAACATTGTCACCACTTGACCGGCGTTCTTTCGACCCATGCCCAGATGCAAGAGGCGTGATCCGTAGCGCAGGGTGACCGTGCCGTTGGTGTCGATCTTGTCGTAACGAACCCGAAAATGAGCGGTGGCGTCTTTGACGTCACCCGGGTGGGCCTTCACCCGCGCCTCGTAGACGGATTGTGGCGTTCTTCGATCGAGCGAGCGGTGCGGACGCACCGTGTTGTAGTAGTGGGTGAACCAGTCGAGTTGGGCCTGGAGTTCCTTCAACGTCGTACCCGGTGGCTGTTTGCGCAGGAACTTCTTCATGGTCTGATGAAAGCGCTCGACTTTGCCGCAGGTCTGAGGGTGGTAGGGACTGGAGTGTTTGGCCACCACGCCCAAGCGTTCGAGCTCGGTCTCTAACCCCGTTCGTCCGTAACGGCTCTTCGCGGTGTAGATGGCCCCGTTGTCGGTCAACAGCGAGGCCGGGGTGCCGTAGCGCTGACAGAGCGCTTGAAACAGGGCCAACACGTCGAGCACTTTGGTGACCGGCAACGCCACTGAGGCGAGGCAGAGACGGCTGTGGTCGTCAAGGAAGTTCACGATTTCGACGCCCCGGTCGCCCTCTAAGACCCAGTGGGTCATGTCGGACTGCCAGGTCTCGTTGGGCAGGGACGCCTCGAAGTGTTGGTAGGAGGACTTGGGTCGTTTCTGGGGTTGGGGCGTGACGAATCCCCGACGACGCAGTACGCGCCAGATCGAACTCACCGACGGAGCGTCGAACCCCTCACCGAGGAGTTGGGTGCGAATCGACTCCGCGCCCTCGTCCAGGCCGCCATCGAAGAGCTCCTTTCGGATCTCGATGATGCGCTCTTCGAGTTCCTGGCTGATCTGAGTGGGCGAAGTGTGGGGTCGACGCGACTTGAGCACCAGGCCGGCCTCGCCCTCTTCGCGATAACGAGCGAGCAGTTTGTAGATCCAGCTGCGATGTAGGCCGTGATCCCTCGCCAGCGAAGCCACCGAGCGACCTTCTTTAAGGTGCGCCTCCACCAAGTAGCGCCCGACGTCCATGGGAGACCTCCTGAGAGTTGTCTCCTATGTCTTGACACATAAAAAGGTCAGATGTCGCTTATGTCCTGGAACCAGACACTGCCGGGGGCACCAGCGAAATTGGCCGTCTCAGGTAACCCCGGGGCGGCCGTGCCCGTTCATGGCGCGGACTTGGCCGAACGGTGACCGACCGCGCTCGCATCCTTTGACGAGGGATGTGGAGAATTGAATAACTAAAGTCGCGCGCTCGGATCCCATTGCAGTCGAAAATGCAACACGCTGGCGCAGGCGTCTGGTGCGGACATTGTTCCGGTCGCCACGATCGTTTTGCGAACGGCTACGACGAGCGGCTTAAGAAAATGAATCGTGAGGGTGAAGGGCGTTGTGACGGAGACGGTGGACTGGGTGTCGGCCGGAGTCAGTGTCAACGTTGCGCTGTAGGAGTAGTTCCCCGTCGCTGAGATTCGCCCCGGCAGTGGCTGTGGAATGGGGATGTCTTGTTGGGCGATGGAACTCACGCCGAGCCCGATGGAGGCGGCGCTTGGCACGCAGGCCGCCCCATCTTGGGTAATTCTTGTTCCGCCACCGCCGATTACGAACTCCACGACGTTGGTCGGGTTTCCCCCTTTGGTCATGACGTAGCCTCCGTCGCGTATCGCAGAAGGACTCGCTTGCGCTCCAACCGGATAACTGACCACACTCGCGACCACGAGACCACCAATGATCGCCGTACGAGTGAATTTCATGGAGCCGACCCTAGTGGGTGTGATACTTCTTCTTCGGTACGTTGGGGCTAATCCTCAGCGGATACCGACCGATGAGATCGTTCAACCACGCGGCCGAAAGAAGACGCGTCTGCCGTGAAAGCTTCGTCTTCGAACCGCGTCGCAGAAAAGTACCTGATTTGGGTCGGGCGGCCGTACCTTCGGCCGGTGACGAAGAGTTGAATCCCTGCGGGTGCGCTTGGTTTCAAGGATGGAAGTGCCGACGAGAGGTGCCTTCATCGGGCTGAGACAATGACGTAATGCTCATTCGTCGCGTCCTCCTCGTTGCGGCCCTGGCGAGCCTTCCCCTCACCGGCGCGGCTCCACGATTGGGCGCCGCGGAGGTGACGAAAATTCCCGCCGCTGAACCTTGCGGCGTCGCGGGGTCGGCCACTTACTCCCACGTTGTCTGGATCATGCTCGAAAACGTGGGTTACTCCATCGTCGGTTCTTCCGATGCGCCGTACTTGAACGAACTCACCGACAGGTGCGGGCTGGCAACGAACTACTATGCCGTCTCTCACCCCAGCCTCCCGAACTACATCGCGCTGACGTCGGGATCGACGCAGGGTATAACCGACGACGGAGAACCGAGCGAGCATCCGTTGAAGTCGCAAAGCATCTTCGCAGAGCTGGACGGCAATTGGCGCACTCTGGCGCAGTCGATGCCCCGAGACTGCGACCGGGTGACGAGCGGCGCTTATGCCGCTCGTCACAATCCGGCGGTGTACTACACCGACATTTCTGCCCAGTGCCGCGGCAACGATGTACCACTGAGTTACCCCCTCAATCTCAGCGCCAAATTTACGATCATCGTTCCCAATATCTGCGACGACATGCACAGTTGCCCCGCGAGCGTGGGTGACAACTGGCTGAGCAACGTAGTTCCCGCCATCGTGAGGAGTTCTCTGTACCAGTCGCGATCGATGGTGGTCTTTATTACGTTCGACGAAAATGATTCGGACGCCTCGAATCAAGTCCCGACAGTGGTGATTGCTCCTTCCGTGCACAGCGGTGCGCGCGATGGCACAAAATTCACTCACTACTCCCTGCTACGAACGACAGAGCAGTTGCTTCACCTCTCCCCGCTAGGAGACGCCAGGAGCGCCGCCAGCATGATTCGCGGCTTCAATCTCTGACAGGAGTTTGAGTGCGAGTAGCCCTGAGTGGTACTTTCGAGGGACTCATCAGAGGGTCAAATTTTCGCTGAATCCCGAAGCTCATGAGGAAAAGAACACTACGCACGCTCCTTCCTGGGTCGTGCGCGCGAGTTCGAATCCGAGGAGAAGAGTAGGCCAGAGGAGGAAAGTGAGTTCGTCAGAAGTCGACTCGTACCTCGAGGGCGTTCCCGTTGAGCAGCGGTCGGCCTTGCGGGACCTTCGCACCACGATCCTGCGCTTCGTTCCGGAGGCGGACGAAGGGATCTCGTACCAGATTCCCGCCTTTCGCGTGGACGGGGCGGTGGTGGCCGGCTTCGCCTCCTTCAAGACGCACATGAGCTATCTCCCTTTTAGTGGATCGGTACTCGCGGAACTCCCCGAGGAGATCTCCGGTCATCCCCATACCAAGAGTTCGCTCCACTTCACTCTCGATAACCCACTCAGTGATGCGCTTGTCGAGAGGCTCCTCGCTGTTCGCAGGGCCGAAATACGAGCCAAGGGCCACTAAAAACCAAGCCCCGTCAGTTAATGGCAGGATTCAGGGGTCGGGGGCGCCGAAGAGGGTCCTTTGCGGTTGAGAGGATGCCCGCGCCTGACAGAGAGTTGGTCTCGAGTGAGCGAGCGGATCCATAGCGACGAGGAACGCATCATCGCTCGGGTTCTCTTGCGCGGGTTAGTGCAGATCGCTCGCGGCGACATTGAGTCGACGGCCGCGTCAGTGATGGAGGCCCGGTCTTTGGGAGGTCCGGAGAATCCCGAGTCCATCCGACTTCTGCGGATAGCGATTCGCCGCATCGAGTATCAGATGATGACCATGAGCGACGTGGACCCCTCGCTCCGGGTGGGAGAGCTGACGGATCGATTGCACCGTGCCGGGGAACCCTTTGGCGAGCTACGTGACAGTGAGATCATCTCCGAACGGGTGGCGAAGGTTCTGGGGGAGCGACGCCACACGGTCGAAGGCAAACGGCTGGTGGAGTTGATCGCCGAGCAGCGAGATCGCGCGCAGCGCGCCAGCGACGACGCCCTTGATTCGGGGGAGTTACGCTCCGTCCTTGAGGAGCTGAATGAGTTTCGAAGGCGCCTACCGAGTGACGCGATAACTCCCGCCATGGCGCGACCAGTCGCCCAACAAGCCGTCCGTGCGACCTGGAGTGCCGTCAAACGTTCAGCCAAACTCGCGAAGAAAAGCGGTGAGGACGACGACCTCCACAAACTACGTCGGACTGTCAAACGCTCCGTCTACTCGACGCGGGGTTTTTCGTACGTGTTGGGACCGCCGTCGGAGGAGTTCGCTGCGCGCCTGGTGGTGCTGCAAAAAGCTTTGGGGCGTCAGCACGATCGCGTCATTGTGGCCGAGTGGTTTCGAGACGCGGGGGAGAACGATGAGTCGCTGACGTCTCTCGCCGCTGAAGCCAGTCGTGAGGAACGTCGTCGGGCCGATAGCGGTTCCCACGAGTGGGTAGGCCCCTGGAAGATGGTGCGCAAACTGCGGCCCAAAGAGTCGGTTATGACGACCTACTCATTTTTCGATTGACGCCCGGAAGACTCACTTAGCGTGGTTCGCAGATCACCAAGGGAATGTCGCGCCGAGAACGAGACTGATACTTCGCGTATCCCCCGTACCGGGCGACCACTCGGGGCCACAACTGTGCCTTCTCTTCCGGCGTGGCCGTGCGGGCCCGGAAGGGTCGACGCTCGCCGTTGAGCGCGATCTCGACGTCGGGGTTCGCGACCATGTTGAGGTACCAGTCGGGCGCGCGGTCGTCGCCGCCCTTTGACGCCACGAGCACGAGAGAAGCGTCCTCGCTAAGGGGCGCCGTTAAGAGGGTCGCGCGGGGGAGGCCGCTCGTACGTCCGACCGTGTAGAGGTCCACCACGGGCATTCCGAAGGCCCGACGCCCGAGGTGGCCGCCGGTCAGCGCCGTCACGGCGCGATGGGAGAGATTCAAGGCTTTAAAGCCGAGGTCGGCGAGTGAGTCCCTTCGACGCATTCCACGAACCTACTGTGGCGCTCGAAAGTTCGTGGGCAAACTCGAAGCGGTCTAGTATCCGCATCTGGTCGAAATTGGCGCGATACGGGGGAAGTCATGAGTGACGCGAAGAGCCGGTCCGACGAGGTGGTGCGGGCCGCGCTGGTACAAACAAAGTGGACGGGCGACAAAGAGTCGATGATCGCGGCCAACGTCGCCCTGGCCCGTCAAGCCGCCGATCGAGGCGCCCAGGTGCTCTGCTTCCAGGAACTCTTCTACGGACCGTACTTCTGCCAGGTGCAAGACCCCGAGTACTTCTCCTACACCGAATCGATTCCCGGGCCGACCACGGAGCTGATGCAAGATCTCGCGCGCGAGACGCACATGGTCCTCGTGGTGCCGATCTACGAAGTGGAACAAGAGGGCGTCTTCTATAACACGGCCATCGTCATCGACGCCGACGGCACGTACCTGGGCAAGTATCGCAAGCATCACATTCCCCAGGTCAAAGGCTTCTGGGAGAAGTACTACTTTCGCCCTGGCAACCTGGGCTATCCCGTTTTCAGACACCGCCGTTGGTCCCATTGGCGTCTACATCTGTTACGACCGCCACTTTCCCGAGGGGTGGCGCGCCCTCGGCCTCGGCCGGGGCGAAGATCGTCTTCAATCCCTCGGCGACCAGCCGGGGACTCTCGGCGTACCTGTGGAATCTCGAACAGCCGGCCGCCGCCGTGGCCAACGAGTACTTCGTGGGCGCGATCAATCGCGTGGGAGTCGAAGAGCTCGGCGACAACAACTTCTACGGTTCGTCGTACTTCGTGAGCCCCCGGGGCCAAATCATCGGCGAGGCGGCCTCGGACAGCGAGGACGAGGCGATCGTGCGCGACCTCGACATGAATCGTGCTGACGCGAGGTGCGCCACACCTGGGCCTTCTACCGAGACCGTCGGCCCGACAGTTACGGAGAGTCTCGTTACCCCGTAGTACGTACGAAGAAGAGGTCGAGTCAATGAAGATCGTTGATCAGCGGGGGCACGGTGGTCAACGCCAGCGGTCCCTTCGCCGCCGACGTGCTTAATCGACGGCGAGATCATCGCGGCCTTGGCGGCACCGGGCTCCGACGCGTCGACGCTCGTGGAGTGAGGGCGCGGATCGCGTCATCGACGCCACCGGGTCTCTACGTCATGCCCGGGGCCGATCGACGGCACACCCACATGGAGATGCCCTTCGGCGGGACCCACTCGGTCGACACGTTCGAGACCGGCACGCGGGCGGCGGCCTTCGGCGGCACCACGACCATCATCGACTTCGCTATTCAGTCCAAGGGAAAGAGCCTGCGCGAAGGGTCTCGACGCCTGGCACGCCAAGGCTGAAGGCAAGTGCGCCATCGACTACGGCTTTCACATGATCGTCTCGGACGTGACCGAGTCGTCCTTGAAGGAGATGGACCTCGTCGTCGACGAGGGCGTCACCAGTTTCAAGCTCTTCATGGCCTACCCCGGCGTGTTCTACTCCACCGACGGCGAGATCCTTCAAGCCATGCAGCAGGCGTCGCGCAACGGCGCGACCATCATGATGCACGCCGAGAACGGCATCGCCATCGACGTCCTGGTCGCCCAGTCCCTGGCCCGCGGAGAAGGGGATCCGCGCTTTCACGGCCTCACGCGTCCGGCGCTGCTTGAGGGTGAAGCCACGCATCGCGCGATACAACTCGCGCGCGTCGCCGGCGCGCCGCTGTACATCGTCCACCTCTCGGCCGCCGAAGCCTTCGAGGAGGTGGTCGCGGCGCGCGACCGGGGACAGAACGTCTTCGCCGAAACCTGCCCTCAGTACCTGTTTCTCTCCGAGGCCGACCTGGCGCGCGAGGGTTTCGAGGGGGCGAAGTTCGTCTGCTCGCCGCCGCTGCGCGCGGAGACGTCACCACGCCGATCTGTGGCGGGGACTTCGCACCGACGACCTCAGCGTCGTCTCGACCGACCACTGTCCCTTCTGCTTCAAAGAGCAAAAGGAGCTGGGGACTCGGCGACTTCTCCAAGATCCCCAACGGCATTCCCGGCGTCGAGCACCGACTCGACCTCATCTTCCAAGGCGTCGACCAAGGCGAGATCTCCCTGGCGCGGTGGGTGGAGGTGACCTCCACCACGCCCGGCGCGGCTCTTCGGGCTCTTTCCCAAGAAGGGCGTCATCGCGCCGGGCTCGGACGCGGACATCGTGCTCTACGACCCCGCAGGCGACCCAGACGTTCTCGGCGGCGACCCACCATATGAACGTCGACTACTCGGCCTACGAAGGCATGGAGCGTCACGGGTAAGGCCACGACGGTGCTCTCGCGCGGGCCGGTCATCATTGAGAACGACGAGTACGTCGGCAACGCCGGCGCGGGGTCAGTTCCTCGCCGCGGTGACTGAACGGATTCTGCGATGACGACCGGACGCCGAGGCCGTAGACATGGAGTTCGGACTGGTGGCGCAAACGAACGCCCCGGCGAGCGACGTCGTTGAGTTGGCGCAACGCGCCGAAGACGCGGGCTTCACGCACTTTTGGACGTTCGACTCGTGCGTGCTCTGTGGCAGGAGCCCTTCGTCATCTACTCCCAGATCCTCAGCTCAACCTCGCACGATCATCGTCGGCCCCATGGTCACCAATCCCGTCACCCGTGACTGGACGGTGACGGCGTCGCTCTTTGCCACGCTGAACGAGATGTTCGGACCGCGAACGATCTGCGGCATCGGTCGAGGCGACTCGGCTCTGCGCGTCACCGGCGGCTCCCCGGCCTCGCTCGCGACGCTCTCGGCGAGTGCATGGTCGTCATCAAGGAATTGGCCGAGGGACGCGAGGCCACCATGAACGATCGAGCCGGTCAAGATCCCCTGGGTCGACGACGGGCAGCTCGACGTGTGGATGGCGGCCTACGGTCCCAAGGCCCTGGCCCTCGCCGGCTCACAAGCCGACGGCCTGATCCTGCAACTGGCCGATCCCTTCATCGTCAACTGGGCGATCGAGACGGCGCTGAGCGGCGCGCCGCGACGCGGGCCGCGACGCGAAGCGAACTACAACGTCTGCGTGGCCGCGCCCGCCTACGTGGGAGACGACCTCGGCCACCAACGCGACCAAGTGCGCTGGTTCGGCGGCATGGTGGGTAACCACGTGGCCGACATCGTCGAGCGCTACGGCATCGGACGTCAGCGTCGTTCCTCCGGCCCTCACGGACTACATCAAAGGACGCAAGGGCTACGACTACAGCCACCACGGCCAAGCCGGCAACCCCGACGCCGAGTTCGTGCCCGACGAGATCGTCGATCGCTTCTGCCTGCTCGGACCTGCTCAGCAGCACCGCGAGCGTCTCAGCGAGCTCGCCGAGCTCGGCGTCGATCAGTTCTCGCTGTACCTCATGCACGACAGCCCTGACGAGACGATCGAGGCGTATCGTCGCGAAATCATCGGTTCGGTGTAGCGACGCCGGGCGCGGCCCTTCGTCGCGTCGCGGACGTAGGATCTGCTCATGAGTGACTACAACGATGGGAAACTGGAGTGCACGCCGAGCGCTCTGCGCATCCACGGCTACTACTTTCCTTGGGGAAGCAAGACGATCCCCTACGAGTCCATCAAGAAGCTGACTCGCTACGACATGTCCACGACGCGCGGACAGTGGCGCATCTGGGGAACGGGCACCTTTAAGTACTGGGCCAACCTCGACTCCAAGAGACCGAAGAAGCTGGTCGCGTTCGTGGTGGACGACGGGAAGAAAGTGAAACCGTACGTGACGCCCGACGATCCGGACGCCTTCGAGTTGGCCGTTCGAGGGCACGCGAACCTCGGCCCCGGCACGGGGTCGAGCGGACCCGCGCCCTTTATCTAATCCTCCGGCTCGGTCGGTGTGGTGAGCACCTGACAGGTCCGTACCAAAACGAGGGCGAACGCTAGGCCCACGATGAGTTGCGTCACGAACAGCAGGTGCAGGACTCCTACGATCGTCAGGGCCGCGAGGATGAACCCGGCGAACTGCACGATTACGACGCCGTAGAGGGCGTGTATCTCGCGACTCATCCACAGTGCCGATCCCATCTCAAAGAGGGTGAGGACCACTCCCACGCCCACGTGAACGATCTTGAGCGGGGTGTCAATTTTGTACGAGTAGGTGGTGACCAGCGTGAGAAGAAGTAGCGCGCTGTATACCGTGAGGATCTCTCGCAGGCGACGTTCTTCTGAGTACGAACCGACTTGCCGTGACGCACGAAAGGTAAGAATCGCGGGCACCAAGAGAGCGGCGGAGTACGGAACGACCGTGGCGGCGTGCACGCCAAAGTTGCTGATCCCTCCCTCGTTGGCGTGCAGGACGAGGTGAGGACTCACGGCGACACAGATTCCGACTCCGGCGGCGAAACCGATCTGTCCCGTCGCCACCCACCGGGCGACTCGCCCGGGCGACGCCGAGGACGCGGTCGTGTCGTTATCGGCGAGCATGAGGGTGACGCTAGGTCAGCTCTAGTGGCGACGAAGTATCTTCTAGACGAAGGGGGACTTCGTGAGACCGGTGATCGTGCAGGAGTTTCTCTCACTCGACGGGGTCATGCAAGCTCCGGGCGACGCCAGCGAGTTTCCGCGCGGCGGATGGCAGAAACAGTTCATCGGCGATGATCAACTTCGACTGATGCTCGCTCAAATGTCGAGCGTCGACGCGCTGCTCCTCGGTCGAAAGACCTATCAGGCCTTCGCCCTCGTCTGGCCGACCATCAGCGGGCTGCAGGGTCTCGCCGATCGAATGAACGAGATGCCCAAGTTCGTGGCGTCGAGGACCCTACGAAAGGTCGAGTGGAACGCGACGTTGCTCCAGGGTGATCTCTCGGAGTCCCTCGCGGACCTGAAGGCTCAGCCGGGAGAAGGACTCTTGGTGGTGGGCAGCCGTGACTTGGTGCGCTACCTCCAAAGACACGATCTCGTCGATGAGTATCGACTCTGGATCCATCCCGTCATCGTGGGCGCGGGGAGCCATCTCTTTGACGCCGGCCTGGACCCGTCCTTGTGGAACTTTGCCGATGTCACCACCACCAAAGAGGGCGTCGTCGTGCTGACGTACCGCCGAAGAGACCAGTAGCGTAACGAGGCCGTTCTCTCGGAGGACTAACTCGTACTAGGAGGTTTTTATGGAACTGGCGGCAGATACGATCACGGTGATTGGCGCGACCTGGTGTCCCGACTGTCGTCGGGCCAAGGCGTTCCTCTCAGACCAGCGGGTCCCTTTTGACTGGATCGACCTCGAGCAACACCCCGAGGCCACCGAGATCGTCGAACGCATCAACGGGGGGAGTCGCACGATTCCGACCATCATCTTTCCGGACGGTTCGCACTTGGCGGAGCCGGGCAACGACGAACTGGCGGAGAAACTGGGCCTACAGCGCTCGGCCATGTCCACCACCTACGACGTCATCATCATCGGCGGCGGGCCGACCGGACTCACCGCCGCGATCTACGCGGCGCGAGAGAACCAGAGTGTGCTCATCATCGAAAAGTCGGCGCCCGGGGGACAGGCGGGCGTGACGGAGCGACTTGACAACTATCCCGGCTTTCCCGACGGCGTCGCCGGGCACGAACTGGCCGATCGAATGCGTCGACAGGCCGAGCGCTACGGCGTCGAGATACTCCAAGCGGTCGCCGTGCAGAACGTGGTGTCGCTCGACGATGACTGGGTCGAGGTCACGACCGCGACCGGCGACACCTATCGCGCCCGCGCGGTCCTTATCGCCACCGGATCGCTCTATCGCCGAACCGGCGCCGAGGGCGAAGCCGATCTCATTGGCTCCGGCATCCATTTCTGTGCCACCTGTGACGGACCGTTTTACCGCGGAGCGAAGGAGATCCTTGTCATCGGGGGCGGGAATAGCGGGCTGGAGGAAGGACTATTCCTCACGCAGTTCGCCGAGCACGTCACGGTCGTGGAGTACTCCGAACAGTTAGCGGGAAGTCGCCTTCTTCAAGATAAGGTTCGCGCACATCCCAAAATGTCCGTCATCACGTCGAGCCAGGTGGTGGCGTTTCACGCTGGCGAGAACGGCAAACTCGAAAGTGTCGAACTGGAGAATCGCCTGACGGGAGAGCGTTACCGTCATGCGGCGACGGGGGCCTTCGTCTTTATCGGACTCGACCCGAACACCGAGTTCTTGCACGGAGGACTCACTTTGGACGAGCGCGGCTTCATCGTGAGCGACGAGCAGTTTCGCACCAGTATGCCCGGAGTATTCGTGGCCGGCGATGTTCGTCGGGGTTCCACCAAGCAGCTGGCCTCGGCGGTCGGCGAGGGCGCCGCTGCCTCGATCCAGATCCGCTATCACCTCGACAAGCTCGCGGCGAAGGACTCACTCGCCGCGGTGCAACTCAACCGAGGGTCGTGACCTTGGATCCGAGTGGAAACTCTTCGCGCCCCTTTGAGGTGAGGCGCCAGACGCTCTGATGGCCTTCCACGGTCCACTCGGTGGGGCCGCCCACCAACGCAGTTTTTTCGTCGATGCCCACGACGTTCATGGTCGACTCGTCGGGAAGAACGAATCGCGTGAGGAGATCCGGCACGCGCGCGGCGAAGGCGTCGAAGTGTGGAACGACCCCCAGGTGGGGTAAAAGTCCGAGTCCTAACGTGCTGCCCCGTCGAGGATGACGCAACGAGGGGATCCACGAACCGAGCGCCATGGCACCCGCGCTGCAGCCGGCCAGCGCCGCCCCAGCACGCCAGGTGTCTTCGATGGCGCGCCACACGAGAGAGCCTCGCAGGGCGTCCGCTAGATAGTTGGGGTCGCCTCCCGAGAGATATATCAGTCCGGCGCCGGCGATCATGTTCGCGAAGGCGGGATTGTTGGCGTCGTTCAGGTCGTTGACGGGGACGATGACGGGTTCCACGCCCAGACGCTCCGCTTGGGTGATTCCCAGTTGATGCCAGTGTTCTACGACGGACGGGCCGTCCTGCACGGCGGCCGTCGCGAGCTGGACGTAACGCGAGGGACGCCCTTCGATGAGGCTCGCCTCGAGGCCCGCCATCTCGGGGAGATACTCGCCCGAACCGACGAGGGCAATGGGACCGGGTGCTGGCTCAACGCTCATCGTTCTCCATCGTCACGTTGACGTCTCGTCACGACGAATGGCCTCGTCGTGTAGGTCAATCTAGTGGCCGCTATCGCCGCGTCAGCGGTGGCGATCAGGACGGGGAGAGGAGAGTTGAGCTAAAAGAACGACATGCAGAGGTCGTAGATCTCTCGCGGTACCTTTCGCTTGCCCGTGGCAATGGAAGAGATCGGAACAAGCACCACGTTGTCCTCGCGAACCACCGGAATCGTGCCGAACTTACCGGCGACCGCCGCGTCGTAGGCGGCGGTGCCGACGCGGGTGGCGAAGATTCGGTCGTGGGCCGAGGGACTGCCTCCGCGTTGGAGGTGTCCCAGAACGGTGGTGCGGACCTCGAATCCGCCGAGTTCTTCAATCTTGGCCGCCACGAAGGGCCCCACGCCGCGCGTGGCGTGGCGCACGCCGCCGATGCCTTCGCTCAAGAGCTCGCTGGGCTCGGTTCCGCCCAGAAAAGAGAGATCGACTCCTTCGGCGACGACCACGAGCGAGTACACGATGCCCGCCGCTCGTCGGCGGTTGAGGTGCTCGACGATTTGGTCCATGGCCACCGGGAACTCGGGAATCATGATCAGGTCGGCCCCTCCGGCGAGGCCTCCCAACGCGGCCACCCAGCCCGTGGAGCGTCCCATGGTCTCTACGACAATGACGCGGTGGTGCGAGATCGCGGTCGTGTGCAAGCGATCGAGCGACTCGGCGACAATATTTATAGCGGTGTCGAAACCGATGCAGAAGTCGGTACCCGGCAGGTCATTGTCAAGGGTCTTGGGCACGCCGATCACGGGCGCCCCGCGCTCGGATAGCCAGTTGGTAATTCGCTGCGTGCCGTCGCCGCCGATGGCCACGAGGGCATCTAGGTGCTCGTCAATCGCCTGAAGAACTCGTTCACGGCCGCCCTCGGGATTGTCAAGGTTAAAACGCGCGGTGCCGAGGATCGTGCCGCCCTGCCCGATGACCCCTCGTAGGTCCCCCTCGGTGAGGTTGACCCCATCAAAGTCCTTGGCCAGGCCGGCCCAGCCGTTGGCGATTCCGATGATTTCGTGACCGTCGCGCAAGGCGCTCTCGCCGATGGCCTTGACGGCGGCGTTCAGGCCGGGCGCGTCGCCTCCAGCCGTCAGAACACCGATACGCATTTACTGCTCCTTCACCAGACCCAGCAACAGTCTACGTAGGTGTCGTCGCCTACCTGATGAGTGCTTGGCGTTAACTGAGTGATTCTTCGCGCGCGACGTCAGTGCGGGTGAAGAGAATCGTCAGAACGAAGCTAAGGGCCAACGCCACGAGTACGCCGAGATTGGCGTAGGCCCAGGCACCGCTCTTTCCTCCCAGACCAAAGGGCTTGAGCAGATAGCCCTGCCAGTTGAGCCAGGACGCGGCCGCGTTGGTAACGAGGCCGAGCCCCAGCACACTGGAGATAACGATGATGGCGGCGGGCGCTACGCGAACATCGCCGTAGCGACCGGTCGAGCGAAAGAGATCTTCATCGACGTAGTTCTCTCGCCGGAGCACCAGGTCGCCAAGGAAGACGCCACACCACGCCGCGATGAGTACACCGATGGTGATGAGAAATCCCTCGAACTGACCGAGAAAGTTCTTGTTGATGAAGACGAGGTACACGGTGCCAATAAGCATGATCACCCCGTCGACGCCTGCGGCGGCGTAACGAGGAATCCTGAGGCCCGCCGAGAGAAGGGCCAGGCCGGAGGAGTAGATGTCAAGGACCGCGCCGCCCACCAGTCCCAAGATGGCCACGATGACGAAGGGAACGAGAAACCACGTCGGCAGCAGGTTGGCCAAGGCGCCCACCGGGTTGTCGCCCACCGCGCTCGACAGCGACGCCGATGACCCGGCGAGCAAGAGGCCGAAGAACAAGAGAATGATCGGAGCGATCGATGCGCCAAACGTGGTCCACCACACGACCGCTCGCGTCGACGTAGTGCGGGGAAGGTAGCGAGAGTAGTCCGCCGCTACGTTCACCCAGCCCAGTCCGAAGCCCGTCATGACGAAGACCAACGCGCCGATCGTCTCTTGGAAGGATCCGCTCTTGACGTGAATCACGGCGTGCCAACTGATGTGTTTCAGCGTGAGCGCGATAAAGACCACGGTCAAGACAGCAGTGACGACCGTAATGATCGCTTGCATGCGCATGATGAGGTCGAAGCCCATCACTCCACCCACAATGATCAGTCCGGCAACCACGATCATCGCGACGACTTTGGTGGCCGAGCCGCCGCTCCAGCCAATGCGCGTGAAGACGGTGGACGTCGCCAGTACGGCGATGACGGTGAGGGCCGTCTCCCATCCCACGCAGAGCAGCCACGAGATCGCCGACGGTAGGCGATTTCCTCGCACGCCAAAGGCGGCCCGGCTCAGCACCATGGTGGGGACGGACCCCCGGTTGCCGGCGGTCGCGATAACGCCGCAGAGCCAGAAGCTAAAGACGATGCCGATCAGGCCGACGATCGCCGCCTGGACGAAGGAGATGCCGAAGCCCAACACGAAGGATCCGTAGGAAAGTCCCAAGACCGAGACGTTGGCCCCGAACCAGGGCCAGAAGAGCTCTCGGGGCAGGCCCCGACGCTCGTTCTCCGCGATGACGTTGATGCCGTTCTCTTCAATACGCAGCGCACTGGCGCCGCTGTTCTCGACTCGTTCTGCCAGATCGTCGCTCACGGGGCCCCCCTCGCGACCACCTCGCGCGTCGCTGGCGTTGATTGTAGGAGGTGTGGCGCCAAGGTTCGACTGATTACGCCCATCTCGTTACCAGATTCACAATCATCTCACTATGGTGTTGAGCAATGACCGACGGGCCGCGACTCTTTTGTCTCGACACGGTCTTGATCGACGTCGTTCTTAAAGTCGCAAAACTTCCCGAACGCGCCGGTGACGCACTGGCCACCGAGCAACTCATCACTACGGGGGGCGGGTTCAACGCGATGAGCGCGGCTGCTCGACACGACGCCAGCGTGACCTACGCCGGACGCCTCGGAGTGGGCCCCTTCTCATCGATGGCGACGGCCGCGCTCCAGCACGAGGGCATCGCCACTCCTATTGAACAAAACGGTGAACTCGACGCGGGGCTCTGCGTGGTGTTGTCGGAACCCGACGGCGAGCGGTCATTCGTGACGTCGTCGGGCGCGGAAGCCACGCTGCGTGCGAGTGACCTCGAGTCGCTCGAGGTTCGAGACGGCGACTACGTATTGGTCTCGGGTTACAACATCATGTACGACGACTCTTCGGAGATGGTCTTGGCCTGGTTAGCTCACCTTCCTTCTACCGTCACGATCGCTTTTGATCCGGCCACGCGTATGGTCGACATCCCCAAGGACAACCTCGAAGCGGTGTTGAGAGTGACCAGCTGGCTCTTATGCAACGCGAGCGAAGGTGTGAATCTGACCAAAAGTGATGACGTCGCTGAGAGTGCCACGCTGCTCGCCTCGATGGACGACCGACTGAACGTCGTCATACGAGACGGAGCGAGAGGATGCGTGGTGGCCCTCAATCACCGAGTTGCCCGAGTGGTCGACGGCTTTGACACGACCGTGGTCGACACGAATGGCGCGGGCGATGTGCACAACGGCGTGTTCTTGGCACAACTAGCTCGAGGCGTTGACGTCCTTGACGCGGCGCGTTGGGCCAACGCGGCGGCGGCGATGTCCATCGGCCGCCTGGGACCCGCGACCTGCCCCACGCGTGAAGAAGTGGGCGAGTGGATTGAGTCGCGGGACTGATCCGCGCACTAGAAGTAGTTCTTTCCCAGTTCTTCGCTCCAGGACGCCACGCGCAGTTCTCCGCGCGCTCCGCTCCAGGAGTAGACGGGTTTGATGTCGAGCACCGGCGTGTCGTTGATGGCGTCGAGGCCCCGCACAACGATCGAGCGCGCGTCGACACGTTCTACGGCCGCCGACCGAGAGCATCAGGCGATTCGGTCGGTCCTTGTTGCGTTGGGCGAAGATACCCACGTCGGGCCACTCCGGGTTCCCCCGAGGGTGGCGGTGCCACGGACCTGGTGGGACGTTCTCCGCGAGTTGGGCGAAGAAGACGATCTCGACGTGAGAGAACTCCTCCAATCCGCGAAGGGAGGAGGTCGGGACGTCGTCAGCTAACTCAATGGCCGAGACGTAGTCGTCCCAGTTGTCGTCAACCAGCTCACGCCGCTCGTTACGCACGTAGGCGATCGTTCGCATGATCGGTTCCATGGGGACAATTTATCGGGGCGTCGTACAAATGTCGCGTCCGTACGCGCCGACGTTCGCTTGCGGCCAGGGTAGCTAGCTCGTCGGCAGCGAGGTTAACTTCCGCTTTAACTTGTACGGCAGTGGCGCGCCGTTTGACTGGATTGGTTGACAGACTCCTGTGGTCAGTGACTGTCGATAGACGTTGGAGTGCGTGGTTACCGTGCCGGTTTTGCCACCAGGATTGATCGTGAATTCGAGTACCAGTTCACCTTCGTCATTGACGTTGATCTGGGTCACGCCACTCGAGAGCGTGGAGATCGTGCCTTGATTGGAGCCCGGCTTCACGAATCTGTCGAAGAATATCTGCTTACTGATCCCTAGATTAAAAAAGGCCCTCCCCGACGGATTACAGATGTACGCCAAGGCAACCCACGTCACCGCCGCCGTATGGAGGCTCGGCGAGTAGTCGACCGAATAGAAACTGGCGCAGAAGTCACCATCGAGTCGCCATGTAGTCGACGATACCGATGGTCGAATCTGCGGGGCTGACGTCTCGTCGCTGCTCGGCTCTGAGGTGCAGCCCGAGAAGTTCTCGACAGACATCGATTTGGTGACGTGAATCGTGTAGTTCTCGGGATCAAATGTCACGCCGGGTGCGGAGGGCGTAATGGTGTAGTCACCCGGAATCACTGAGGCCGTCCATTTTCCTTCTGTGTCGGTCGTGGCGGTCACCGGGGTGGGCCCGTCAATCTCGACCTTCGCGTTATACAGAGGACCGTGCGCGGAGCCGCACGCACTCTGCGAGCAGCCGAAGTCGACGACGCCCGACAGTGTGGCTCCCTCTCGTGTCCCCACGTAGGTTCCCGGTCGGTCGACGTTCGTGACCGGCTTGCCGTCGTTCCACGCCTGCGCCCCTGTCGAAGTGATAGTCATTTTGGGGCCTGCAACCACCCCCCGGTACTCGACCTGCTCGCCGTGTTCGTTGACCACGGTGCCCGCCATTTCGATGGTCATGGTGAAGTCGACGCCCGTGACCTGTCCTGCGGTGATCCGGAACGTCACTCCGCTACCGGCGAGTGTGCCTCCGAACGATCCCGTGTTCACGTTCTCATTCGTGACGGTCATGACTCCATTGCCGTCCGACGCAGTGATAGCCCACGTCCCCTCGATATCTGCGTTTTTGGTCGATCCGCTGGCACCGACGCCACTGAGCGCGAGAAGGAATGACGACAGCACGAAGACGGCCGTGAGCGCTTGCATTCCTCGACGCACTCGCCCCCCTCTGTCGCACCAAGCTGGGCTCGGTAATCTCGAATGTTATATCTGTTGCGATGCGACGAACGCTGGGGAAGCGAGTCGCATTGGTCTTCTGGCGGACCCGTTACGGACCCCTAGAGCGAAGCCGCCGATTGGTAACGTAGGGCGTTCGAGAAGAAGAGATGGCTGAACTCACCTTTACCTACGGCACCATGGCCGCCGGCAAATCCACCCTCGCGTTGCAACTCTGCTGGCAGCTTCGAGAGGGTCGTAGCGACGTGGCCCTGTGGACCTTCGGCGATCGAAGCGACGAGGGGATGGTCACGAGTCGCATTGGCATCGAGGCCGCAGCCGAGGCAATTCCTCCCGGGGCCAGCCTCGACGTGAACGTGCAGGAACTTCTTAGCCGCGGCGTCAAGATCCTCGTGATTGACGAGGCTCAGTTCGCGAGTGTCTCCCAGATCGACGAACTCGCGCAACTGGTGGACGACCACGATGTCGACGTTCACGCCTTCGGTCTTTCCTCGGACTTTCTGCTCAACGTCTTTCCGGCCTCGGCGCGGCTCTTCGCTATCGCCGACTGGGCTCACGAACTACCTCTGACGTCCTCGTGTTGGTGCGGGAAGAAAGGGCGATGCAACGCACGCGTGGTGGACGGGGTGGTGGCGCGCGAAGGCTCCCAGTTCGTCACCGGCGACGTGAGCGAAGGGGCGGTGCACTACCAAGTTCTTTGCCGCACTCACTACCGCCAGGGTCAGTTGAGCGCCCAGGTCGAGGAGATTTCCTCTCCGGGACTGTGAAATGCCCAATTTTCGGGGTTAATGCACCGTTTGGGCAAGTTTGCTCGTGCAGAATGTAACAATGTCGCTCGAGACGCCTTCTACTGCACCAGATCTCTCTGAGGTCGGCGAGATCTGCTCGAGTCGTTGGGCCATCTTCGAAGAGTGCCCTCACTGCGGGTCGTCGCTCGCCGCCGAGCACGCTCACTTTCGCTGCGCCACCTGTGGGTGGCGCGACAGCTGCTGTGATTAGCAGTTAAGTCTTACGAACTTCTTCGATTTCTTTTTCATTTCACCTGGGACGTAGTTCCTATTCACCTTCCGTTTACCTTCCATTCCTAGGTTGCAACTGGCAAAACATTCGACCGTCGAATCGTCGAGTCAGTTGTTAAACCCTTTCTTTAGGAGGAAAGTTCAGAATGAAGAAATCACTCAGATTGATCGCGGCGATTTCGCTGGCTGCGACCGGTCTCATTACGGTGGCGGTCCTGCCGAAGTGGTGCGGCCAGCGCACAAAGTCGCTTGCTATCGACTCGTCACCAACAAGGACAAGGCGGCCACTTCAATGGGCACTGCCCCAAGGGCTGGTCGAAGACCAAGCCGAAGCCCAAGCCGCCGGTCGTGTCGAGCTCGCAGGGATCGAACTCGTCGAGCGACATCGACCTCGTCGTTCCTTCGAACGTTTCGCTCGCCATCAACGGCTCGTCCTTTGACGCGCCGCTCGTGGGTGTGACGACCTCTGGCTCCTCGGCTTACACCGCCGGTGGCAAAGTGACCTTCAGCGCGTACCCGGCCGGTGGTTCTGGTTCCGGACGAACGGGCATCACCAATGGTTCTTTGAATATCGGATTCACCGACGTTCCCATGACCGCGGCGGCAGGAACGCTACCCAGTGGCGTGACGGAGTCGAACTACGCTCAGGTTCCCTACCTCCTCGGTGGCGCCGTCATCGGCTACAACCTCGGCGGTGGATTCAACAACCTGAAACTTACGGCCGCCGAAGTCGCCGGCATCTACAACGGCACGATCACGCAGTGGTCCGAACCCGCAGATCGTCGCCACCAACGGTGGTGCGAGCTCCACGCTGGGCAAGGCGCTGACCGAGCTCGGTACGGCCAATGAGCCCAAGGACACCATCAAGGTCCTCTACCGCGCCGCGAGTTCCGGCACGACCGAGGCCTTCACCTACTGGCTCTACCAGGCCGGTAACTCGGGCATCGCGCCGAGTGGTGGCTCGGTTATGGAAGGTGCCGGCGGTGCCTGGAAGGCCACGAACATCGACGGCGTCGCGAACAACGCGGCCATGGCTCAAGGAATCGACAACACGCTTGGTCGCATTGGCTACGTGGAGTACAGCTACGTCTTGATCCCCGGCAACGCGGCCATTGAAGTCGCGCAGCTGCAGGACAAGAACGGCCAGTGGATCACGCCTAGCCTGACCAACATTGCCAACGCCGCGGCCGCGGCCGGTACGAGCGTCACGCCCGGACAACTTCGCCATCACCGACGAGCCCGGCAACGACGTGTGGCCCTTCGCGACGTACAGCTGGGCCATCGTGCCGAAGACCATTTCGAGTGAGGCCACCTGTGAGGCGTCGGTGAAGTACCTCGACTGGGAGACGCACTACGGTCAGTCGCGATTCGCCAAGGCCGAGGGTTATGTTCCTCTGCCCGCGGCGATCCAGGCCTACGCCCGAGCGCAGCTCGAGACCGTGACGTCCGGCGGCACCGTCTGCCTTACCCAGTAGTCGTAGTTCGTAACAAGTAACTAACAATAGGAGTCGATAGCTTGAGCCGTGGATCAGATTCCCAACCCTGGCCTACTCGAGTACGAAGAGGTGGTGGCGGGCAATATGCCCGTCACCACCGTCTCGGTCCTGGTATCACTAGCTCCTACTGGCGGCGGCGATTCTCTTCGCCGCCGTCAGCGTGGGCTTCGTCGGAACGATCTTCTGGAGTTCGTTTCCGATCTGGGCGCACCACGGCATCACCCTTCTCACCGGGAAGGGATGGGTCTCTCCGGACGGCCCCTTCGGCGGGCTCGCCATGATCACGGGAACGCTGGAGACCTCTCTGATCGCTCTGGTCATCGCGGTCGTCATCGGACTCGGGACCGCCATCTCCATCGTTTTCTTCATTCCTCGACGCTTTCGCACCGTGGTGGCGACGCTGGTCGAACTGCTCGCCGCGATTCCCAGCGTGGTGTACGGCCTCTGGGGCCTCCTGGTCCTCGCGCCGTGGATGGAAGTCACGGTGAATCCCTGGCTCAACAAGTTGGCCCTTCGCTAAAGAGATCTTTGGCAATCCCGGCCAGGAGTTCGGCACCTCGCTGCTGCTGGCCTCGATCGTGCTGGGCATCATGATCCTTCCGACCTTCGTCGCCATTAGTCGCGAAGTCATCGCCGTCGTGCCGCAGGACCTCATGGAAGCGAGCCTCTCGCTGGGCGCGACGCGGTGGCAGATGATCCGTGAGGTCGTCCTCCCCACCGCGAAGATCGGTCTGTTCGGAGCCACGTTCTTGGCCCTGGCGCGCGCGACCGGTGAAACGGTCGCCGTCGCACTCGTCGCCGGCAGCGTGGCCAACGCGCAGTTTCACCTGCTCTACCCGGGAACGTCGATCGCCGCCTGGATCGCCACGGAGTTTGGCGAGTCGCAGGGCAACGAGATTGCCGCCCTCATGGCGCTCGGCGTCCTGTTGATGTTGTTGAACGTCTGTCTGGCTCTCATCAGTCGCGCGCTGGTGAACCGTCAACGAAAGGTCTTGGCGGTCGTATGAGCGAGCTCATCGAACTAGAAGAGCCGCCGGTCGAGCCCGACCACGGGATGCGCGAGGAGATTCGTCGCATCTCGGACAGCGTGCGCGCGCGGCGTATGTTGAGGTCGCGCATCATGGTGGCGCTGTGCGGCGTGGCCCTGTTCGATCGCCGCCGTGCCGCTGGTGGCTTTGTTGTATCAGCTCTTCAATAAGGGGTCTCTCCCAGATCGACTGGAAGTTCTTCACCACCTTGCCGAGACGCCGACGCTCATCGACCCCGAACGCCACGGGTGGCATCTCGAACGCCATCGTCGGCACCATCGCGCTCACGATCTACGCCTCGATCATGGCCATTCCCGATCGGCGTGTTGGTGGGCGTCTACCTCGCCGAGACCGACTCCAAGTTGGCGACGTCGCTTGCGCGTGGTATCGCCAGACCATGGCGGGCGCGCCGTCGATCTTGATGGGCCTCTTCGCGTTCTCGTTCCTCGTCACGACCTCAACATCGGATTTTCGGCTATCGCCGGCTCGTTCGCGCTGGCCGTCTTGATGCTGCCGGTCATCATCATCTCCACCGAGATCGCCGTTCGCAACGTTCCGTAACACTCTGCGCGAAGCCGGCCTCGCGCTGGGTGCAAAGCCTCACAAGGTCTCGTTGAAAGTCGTTCTTCCCTCTTCGATCACGGGCATCGTGACCGGCTGCATCCTCGCGATCTCGCGCGCGGTCGGCGAAACCGCCCCGGTGCTCCTCGTGATCGGCGGAGGATTCACCAACTCGTGGCAGCCCTTCGATCCCGTTTCGGCCATGCCGTTGGCGATTTTCGAGAACGCCAAGTCGGAGTGGCCGAGCCAGCGGGCCCAGGTCTGGGGAATCGCATTAGTCCTGGTCATCTTTGTTTTTATATTAAGCCTTACCGCCCGGATTTGGGCCTCGAGAAAGCAGCAGGTTAGAAACTAAACTATGGAACAAGAGATAGAGATCATGACCGCGACCAGCGTCGAGACGAAGATTGAGACAGCCAGGCGACTGAGCCTGTGGCACGCGGACCCGTCGCGATGAAGTTACGTCAACGTCGCCGTCGCGTTCCACGGCCGCACAGCGGTGCGCGACTGCACGTTTGACGTGGCGAAAAATCGCGTGACCAGCTTGATCGGACCCTCCGGTTCGGGTAAGACCACGCTTGCTGCGCGCGCTCAACCGACTGCACGACCTGACGCCCGGCGCCAAGGTGACCGGATCAGATCTCTCTCGAAGGCACCGACATCTATCGGGGCAACCTCACGGTCACCGAACTGCGTACGCGCGTGGGCATGGTCTTCCAGCGACCCAATCCCTTCCCCACGATGTCGATCTACGACAACGTCGTCTCGGGTCTTCGCTTCAACGGCATCAAGAAGAAGTCGATCCTCGACGAGTCAGCCGAAGCCTCGCTCCGCTCGGCGGCCCTGTGGGACTCCGTCTCCAGTCGACTGAAGGTCGCGGCGTCGAACCTCTCGGGTGGCGAGCAGCAGCGTCTCTGCATCGCTCGCGCCCTGGCACTCGACCCGGAGGTCCTCTTGATGGACGAGCCGACCTCGGCGCTCGACCCCATCGCGACGCTGCACATTGAAGAGTTGATGAAGACGTTGAAAGAACGCGTCACGGTCGTCATTGTGACCCACAACATGCAACAGGCCGCGCGCATCTCCGACGACTGCGCTTTCTTGTTGATGGGCGAGGACCGCGCCGGTGAGCTGATCGAGTTCGACACGACCGAGAAGATCTTCAATAACCCCGACGACTCGCGTACGCTCGACTACACCCTCGGCCGCTTCGGCTGAGCCGCCCCTCGCCGGAGGCGTGACAGACTTACCCAGAACAACCTCTGGGGGTAAGACGTGTCCAAGGAACTGTGGCAGGAGTCGGCCTCCACGCTGGCACAACTCATTCGAAGTGGCCAGTCGTCGTCGCGCGAGGTCGTGGCCGCGCACCTAGCGCGCATCGAACGGGTCAACGGTGAGGTGAACGCCGTCGTTGAGGTTCGTCCGGACGAAGTGCTCGCCGATGCGGACGCCGCCGACAAGGCTCTGAAGTCGGGCGAACCCCTCGGGGCGCTGCACGGGGTGCCCTTCAGCGTGAAGATCAACCTTGACGTCGCGGGCTACCCCACGAATGAGGGCACGGTAGCGCTGAAGGACTTGATGGCGACCTCCGACGCGCCGCCGGTGGAGAGAATGCGCGCGCGGGCGCCGTGGTGCTGGCCCGGACCAACATGCCCGACTTGGGGTTGCGCATCAACACCGAGTCCTCGCTCTTTGGAGCGACGCACAATCCCTGGCGACACGGTGTGACGGCCGGTGGGTCCTCCGGCGGGGAAGCGGCCGCCCTCGCGTCCGGCATGAGCCCCATTGGACTCGGCAACGACATTGGAGGCTCGCTCCGCAACCCCGCCTACTGCTGTGGCGTCGCGTCCATCAAGCCCTCGCGCGGACGGGTCCCTCAGGGCAATCCCAGTTCGCTGATCGAGATGCCGCTGAACGCCCAAGTGATGCTCGTCGAGGGCGTGCTCGCCCGACACGTGGGCGACGTCCGCCGGGGTCTCGAGATTGTGATGGGTGCGCATCACCGCGACCCCCAGTCGCTGGACGCGCCCTTGCACGGTCGCCCGGTCTCTAAGCGCGTCGCCCTGGTGCCCGAGCCACCAGGGGGCGAGACGAACGCCAACGTGGCCGAAGGTGTGCGCGTGGCGGGCCGAGCTCTCGAAGCGGCGGGTTACGAAGTGGAAGAAGTTGAACCGCCCATGATTCTCGATACCTACCTGGCCTGGGCGGAGTTGATGTGGGCCGGTCTTGCGCTGCTAGCGCCGCTGCATGACCACGGTTATGGGGGAAGGGGGGCAGCGCTTCTTAGAACTGACCACGGTGGAGTTCCCCGCGCCGACGCCCGAGTCGATGGCGCTTGATGCACCAGACCCGCTATAAGATCGCCCGGGCCTGGCGAGAGTTCTTGACGACGTATCCGCTCATTGTGGCCCCGGTGTGGACGCAACCTCCGTTCCCGCTGGGCTACGACATACAAGACGCCGAGTCGGCCATGAAGGTGATCGAGGGATTTCGATTCGTACTCCCCGCCAACCTCTTGGGTCTACCCGCCGCGTGTGTGCCGACGGGCCTCGCCGATGGTCTGCCCACGGGGGTGCAAGTCATAGGCGATCTGTTTCGAGAGGATCTGTGTCTGAACGCGGCCGAAGCAATCGAAGAGAGCGTGGGCGTACTCACCCCTATCGACCCGCGCCCGTAGTCCGTGGGGGTCACCATTCGCCCGATCGAGTACGACGACGTGACAGCGGCGTCGCTCGTCGTCCAGGGAGGATCCCTCACCCCGGAGCACGAAAATGAGAGGGACGTGGACGCCTACGGGCGTGCCGTGGAGGAGACGCGACGGCGCCGTGGCGACGTCCTCGTGGCCGACCTCGACGGCCAAGTAGTCGGGATCTGCCAGGTCATGGTCTTTCCGCACTTTCAGCGCACGGGCGGCTGGTGCGCGGAACTAGAGAGCGTCCACGTCCGAAGTGATAGTCGCGGCCAAGGGGTCGGAGCGAAACTACTCGCAGCCGCCGAGGAGATCGCGCGTCGCGAGGGCTGTTACCGGGTGCAACTCACCAGTCGGAACGTACGCGAAGACGCGCACCGCTTCTACCTGACCAACGGGTTCGAACTGACGAGCCAGGGCTTCAAAAAACTGCTCTAGGAGGCGGCGACCTCGCGCAGCTCACCGTCGTCGACATCGAAGACGAATCCCCGTATCTCGCTGCTCTCGACGAAGGGGCTCTCGCGCAGGGTGGACACGGTGGCACGGACGTCCTCGTCCACGTCGCGGTACGCGCCCAGTCGAAAGGGTGGGCGAACACCGAACCTGGCCGTCAGGTCGTCTTGCAAGGTGTCTTCGTCAAATGTCTCTAGTCCGCAGCGGGTGTGATGAATAACCATCACCGACGTGGTGCCGAGGAGGCGTTGACTCAGCAAGAGCGAACGAATCGCGTCGTCGGTGGCGATGCCTCCGGCGTTGCGCACGAGGTGCACTTCGCCCAGGTCGAGCCCGAGGGCGCCGAAGAGATCGAGCCGAGAGTCCATACAGGTGAGGACGGCCAAATGGAGTTTCGGGGAGGTCGCCAGTTCGCGGTGCCCGTGTCGGTCGACGTAGAGGCGATTGTGCGTGAGCAGTTCATCGATGACGGTCATCGCGCCATCTTACGAAAGGGCTCCCAGCCCCCGAACGCGAGAAACGACTCGCTACGCTCCCTATGGGAGGTAGATATGGAGAGCATGGACCAGATTCGCGAGGAGCTTCGTCAGCCGGCGATCGAACTTCGAGGCCTCATTCCCGACGTCATGAAGGGGTTCGGGGCCCTCTCGTCGGCGGCCATGTCCGAGGGCGAGTTGTCGGTGGGCACCAAGGAACTCATCGCGCTCGCTATCGCCATCACCCGTGAGTGCGACGGTTGCATGGTGGCGCACGCGCGAGGCTGTGTGCGTGCGGGCGTAAGCCGTCAGCAGGTGGCCGAGATGATCGGCGTTGCTATATCGCTCAACGGCGGCCCGGGCACGGTGTGGGGTCCGAGAGCGCTGCGCGTCTTCGACGAGGCGCTCGCCGCTCGAAAGGCCTAGAAGCTGTAGTCGAGGTGCTTGACGCCGTTGATGAAGTTCGAGGCGAGTTGTGAGGGCGCGCCAGTGGCGTGAATGTTCGGGGTGCGAGCGAGAAGTTCGCGCCACATGACCGAGATCTCTCGCCGTGCCAGGTGAGCGCCCAGGCAGTAATGCGGACCGGGTGCGCCAAAGCCAAAGTGGTCGTTGGGGGTCCGTCCGACGTCAAAGGTAAAGGGGTCGACGAAAACCTCTTCGTCCCGATTGGCCGAGTTGTAAAACATGACCACGTTTTCACCCGCCTTGAGATCAAAGCCCGAGAGGGTGTAGTCACTTGCTAACGTGCGCCGGGTGAAGGTGACGGGGGAGGCCCAGCGCACCATCTCGTCCGTGGCCGTCTTCGCGAGGGTGGGGAAGTCTCTGGCTAGCCGGGGCTGTTGATCGGGGAACTCGCCGAAAGCGTGTAAGGCGTGGGCCAGCGCCGTACGGGTGGTCTCGCTGCCGGCGATTACCAGCAGCACAAAGAAGGAGGCCAACTCCTGTTGGGTGAGTTTCTCGGACTCCACTTCGGCGTTGACCAGTGCGCTGGTCACATCGTCGATGGGTTGATCGATGCGAAACTTCCCCAACTCCTCCATGATGCCGGTCAAAGTCATGGCGGACTCTAGGAATGCCACGACGGGATCGTTTCCGGGCGGAATGTACTCGGGGTCCCCGTTGGAGATGATGGTGTTGGAGCAGCGCAGAACGGTGGCGTACTCGCTCTTCGGTACGCCCATCATGGTGCAGATGATCTCCAAGGGATAGGGAGCCGCGATGTCGAGTACGAAGTCGCCGCTGCCCTCGCGCCGGGCTCGCTCGATCACTTCGTCGGCCACTCGCTCAATGGACTCCTCGACCCGCTGAATGTTCTTGGGGCTAAAGGCGTTGGAGACGATGCGCCGTAGGCGCGCGTGCTTCGGGTTGTCGGTCGAGATCATCCCGGAGAAGTACTCGACCATCTCCGGTGGGAGGTCGAACATGGTGACGGTGCCGTGTCCCGAGAGAAAGACTTCGGGGTGACGCGTCGCTTCAGCGACGTCGCGGTGGCGCGTCAGCGCGTAAAACCCGGCGCCCTTGGGGAACTCGATCGCGCTCGCCTCGAGGACCGGCTCCTCGTAGTGACCAATGGGCTGTTCACGTCGCAGGGTGGCAAAGGCCTCGTCCCTCTCTTTCCACGGTCGACGCCAAAAGTCCGTGGACGACACGTCGATGTCGCTGACGCTCATCGTGGTTGCGCGCTCAGTCACCTGGCTCATAGTAGTAATTGTGCCCGCGTGGGCACGGCATCACTTTTTCACGGCAAACTGGTCACATGGAACTCACGGACCGAGAGCGCTCGAGTCGACTCTCCGCGTTGAACGCCCTGATCGATCTCATGCGACCCTCGGTGCAGGCCGACGGGGGCGACTTGGTGTTAGTACGTTGCGACGTCGAGACCGGCGTGGTGGAGGTACAGCTCGGCGGGGCGTGCTCCAGTTGCGCGATATCGACCGACACCCTCCAAGGCGGGGTCACGCGAATTCTCACCGATCGTCTGCACTGGGTGACCCAAGTCCTCGGTGGCCTCGACGACTCGATTGATCCCGAGGACTCTTCGCTGCTCGGCACGGGCGGCTACGTGCCGCGGTACCGACAGATCTAGAACTACAACTCGGCCGAGAGAGTTTCGCCACTCAACTCTGCGGCCACTTCCCACAGCCGCTCGGCGGTCTCTGGTTTGCGGGCACTGCAGGGGGCTTTTACGAACGTGGTCGTTCCGCGTAGACCGAACAGACCTCGCGGCCCGTAGTACGCACCACTGATCGCGTCGGGACTCGTGGCCGCGTAAAGGATCGGCTCGACGCCTTGCTCCACGCCCTGGGACGGCGCCAGCCTGGTCTGAATGGACTTCCTCTCCGTGTCTTTTCCGACGTTCAGTCGCGCGTTCAAGAGGTTGGTGCGGGTGAGGCCTGGGTGGGCGGCGTTACTCATCAGATCCCAGTTGCGCTGGTGGGCGATGCGCGCGAGTTCTTGGGCAAAGAGTAAGTCGGCCAACTTGGACTGCGCGTACGCACGGTACGGGATGTAGTGACGCTCGCTCTGGAGGTCCTTGAAGTGGATCCGACCAAACTGGGCGGCCACGCTGCTGACGCTGGTCACCGAGGGACCGGCGGCGGTGAGAATCAGGGGAAGGAGTCGAAGCGTCAAGACGTAGTGACCGAGGAAGTTGGTCGCGAACTGGAGCTCGAAGCCGTCGGCGCTCTGTGCGCGCTTGGGCGGCGCCATCACGCCGCCGTTGTTGATCAGTATGTCGAGGGGAGTGTTGTCGACGAGAAGTTGATCGGCGAACGCGCGCACCGAGGCCAAGTCGGCGAGGTCGAGAGCGCGCACCTCGAGGAGTGCGTCGGGACTCTCGGCTACCAGTTCGCCACGCGCGGCCTCACCCTTGTCGAGGTTTCGCACCGCCATGATGACGCTCGCTCCGGCGCCGGCGAGCCGACGGGCCGCTTCTTTGCCGAGGCCGCTGTTGGCTCCGGTCACCACGCACAGTTTTCCCTCTTGGTTCGGTACTCGGTACACGAACGTTCCTTTCCTTGCCCCGCCGACGAGTGTCGCGGTCGGCTAGGCGTTCTGGGCCTTGGGCTCTTTCGGCAGGCCCAAGGCGCGTTCGCCAATGATGTTGCGCTGAATCTCGGCCGTCCCACCCCAGATCGTTTCAGACCTGGAGAAAAAGAATGCCGCCTGCAGTTCCGAGACCGGATAGTCGGCTCGCCCACGTCGCAGCACCCCCGAGGGCCCCTCGACGGGCCCCTTGCCGGTCAAGATCTGGGCCTCCATGCCCACGATGTCGATGGCGAGGTCGGTGGAGGCGCGATGAGCTTCGGACCAGAACATCTTGTTACAGGCACCGAGAAGCGCGGCGTTGTGCGTGTTGTTCAGTGCGTCGGTCAGCGAGCGGTAGCCGTTAATCTCCATGATCTTCACCTTGGACCAGGCCCTTACCAAAGCGTCGCGCACCAGTTCGTCGTCGCTTTTGTGCACGCGCCGAGCCTCTTTGACAATGAACTCCCACTCCTTTAGGAAGCGGCGGAAACCCGTCGTGGAGGAGGACCCCCGTTCAAAGCCGAGCGTGGTCATGGCGACCTTCCATCCGTTGTTCACACCCCCGACCACGTTGTCTTTCGGGCAGCGAGCGTTGGTGAAGAAGACTTCATTGAACTCCGCCGATCCATCGACCTGTGTGATCGGTCGCACCTCAACGCCGTCTTGATGCATGGGCACGAGCATGTAGCTGATGCCCGCGTGCTGGGGCGCGCTCGGGTCAGTGCGCGTGAGGAGAAAGACGTAGTCAGCGTGCAGGGCCTGCGTGGTCCACACCTTTTGTCCGTTGATGACCCACTCGTCGCCGTCGAGGACCGCGGAGGTCTTCAGACTGGCCAAGTCCGAGCCGGAGTTGGGCTCGGAAAAGCCCTGGCACCAGGCGATCGTGCCGTTCAGAATGCCGGGGATGAACTCTTTCTTCTGTTCGTCGGTTCCCCACTGCAAAATGGTGGGACCGACCAAGGTGTCGCCGAAGAAGTCGGCCCGCAGCGGCGCGTTGGCTTTGGCGAACTCTTCGTTGAGGACGACCTGATCCATGAGCGAGAGGCCTTTGCCGCCGTACTCAACGGGCCATCCCGCGCAGATCCAACCGCCGGCGAAGAGCTTCTTGGTCCAGGTGTCATTGAACTCCTGACGCTCCTCGGTGGTCATGGAGAACGCCGGCTCGAACCAGCCCGCCGGCAGGTTCTCTTCGAGCCAGGCGCGTATCTCTTTGCGAAAGGATTCAGCTTCTGGTGGATAGGTCAGGTCCATGTTTTGCAAGCGTAGTCACCCAAATAGACTGCTTGGCTGGCCATTTGTGGCCCTCTGGAAATTCGGGGAGAATGGTGGACCCCGTCAAACAGGAAAGTTGCCCGTGCCCCGCTCGCTCGTCCAAACCATCGCGGAAACGAGGGCGTCATGGGCTCGCAGCCGCGCCCTCGCCCTTCCGCCCTCCATTCCCGCGGCTCCCGCGCAGCCCGGCAAGTACCGCGTCGCCTTCTTGGTCTACCGGGGTAACCCGCGATGTGGAGGACAGGGCGTCTACACCCGCCACCTGACCCGTGAACTGGTGGCCCTCGGCCACAGTGTGGAAGTCTTCTCCGGCCCGCCGTGGCCCGAACTGGACGAGGGCGTTGGTTTCAGCGCGATTCGGGGCCTCGACCTGTACCGCGACCCCGACCCCTTTCGCATACCGGCCCGTTCGGAGTTCACGTCGTTCGCCGACGTCAGTGAGTTCGCCATCATGTTGAGTTCCGGCTTCGGGGAGCCCTTCGCCTACTCTCTGCGCGCGGCCAGACTGTTGCGAAACCGACGAAACGACTTCGACATCATTCACGACGATCAGTGCATCGGGCCGGGGATCTTGAAACTGCATCGTCAGGGCTGGCCACTCCTCGAGACCTTGCACCACCCGATCACCGTCGACCGTTCGATCGCGCTCGATCACGCCGAAACACGATTCAAGCGCTTTACCACGCGTCGCTGGTTCGGATTTCTTCGCATGCAGGTACGCGTCTTAAAGCAGTTGCCCGCGGTACTCACGGTGTCGCACAACTCCAAGGCCGACATTCACGCCCAGATGGGCGTTCCCTTAGATCGCCTCACGGTCGTGCCGGTCGGCGTGGACGCGGACGTCTTCAAGCCCTACGACGACGTGGTGAAGAAAAAGGGCCGACTGATGGTGACGACGAGCAGCGACGTGCCCATGAAGGGACTGGTGCCGCTACTCGAGGCCATCGCCAAACTTCGTGCCGAGCGCGACGTCGATCTCATCGTTATTGGCCAGCCGCAAAAGGGCGGACGGGTCGCCAAGACCTTGGACCGTCTCGGACTGACCGACATTGTCACCACCATCTCCGGGGTGAGCGACGAAGATCTCGCTCGCCTGTACGGGGAGGCGGAAGTCGCTATCGTGCCCAGCCTCTACGAGGGGTTCTCGCTTCCGGCGATTGAGGCGATGAGTTGCGGGGTGCCCGTCGTGGCGACGACCGGGGGAGCGCTACCCGAAGTAGTGGGCACCAGTGGTGAAACCGGTCTGTTGGTCGAGCCGAATAACCCCGAAGCACTGGTGGACGCCATCAGATCACTGTTGGACGACGCCGGACTGCGCGAGAGACTCGGCGCAGCCGGACGCCAACGCGTCATGGAGCGATTCACCTGGCAGGTCACCGCGCGCGGTACCGCCGCGTGTTACGACGCCATCTTGAACGGTCGAGCGCTGCCTGACTCCATGATCTTTGACTGATGCTGACCGCTAAGTACGAACAACTGGGACTGCAACAGGGCGACAGGGTGCTGGACCTGGGGTGTGGTTTCGGGCGTCACGCCTTTGAAGCGGCGCGACGCGGGGCCAACGTGGTGGCGCTCGACGCCGGCACCGACGAGGTCAAGGGCGTGGCGGCGATGTTTCTTGCGATGGTCGAAGCGGGCGAACTGGCCGAAGGTTCGATTCACGCCAACGTCGTCCAGGGTGACGCCCTGCACCTGCCCTTTCCGGACGGCGTCTTCGATCGAGTGATCTGCTCGGAGGTTCTCGAGCACATCCCCGACGACCTCTCGGCGATGCGTGAACTCGCGCGGGTACTACGACCCGGTGGCACGATGGCCATCACGGTGCCGCGCTTTGGCCCGGAACTCGTTAACTGGGCGCTCTCCGACGAGTATCACAACGTGCCGGGCGGACACATCCGTATCTATCGACGTTCGGTGTTGGCGGAGCGCCTCACTTCGACCGGCCTGGTCGTCACGGGACATCACTACGCCCACGGACTCCACAGCCCCTACTGGTGGCTCAAGTGCTACGTGGGCACCACCAACGACGAACACCCTCTGGTGAAGCGCTACCACCAACTACTCGTCTGGGACATCATGAAAAGACCCGCCCTCACGAGGTACGCCGAGCAGGTCCTCTCGCCCCTCATGGGTAAGTCCATCGTTCTCTATCTGAAGAAGCCGCGGTGAGTTCCACGACGCGGTCACTCGGTGGCGTGCCCGGGGTAATGACCAGCGAGGAGTTGGCCGACACGGCCCGCTACCTGGCGTCGTTACAGGTCCGAAGTGGCCAGATCCCCTGGTTCGTGGGCGGGCACAGCGACCCCTGGAACCACGTGGAGGTGGCCATGGCCTTAACGGTCACCGGTTATCTCGATGAGGCGCGCGCGGCCTATCGCTGGCTGGCGGACACGCAACTCGGAGACGGCAGCTGGTTCAACTACTACCTCGGTGCGCGTCCCAAGGACACCCGTCTCGATACCAACGTCTGCGCCTACGTGGCGGCCGGTCTCTATCACTACGCGTTGGCGACCAACGACGTGGACTTCGCCGTCGAACTCTGGCCGGTCGTCGAAAAGGCGATGGCCTTTGTGTTGCGCTGGCAGTTGAGTGATGGGACGATCCGTTGGTCTCTCGACGCGCAGGGCCACCCCGAGACCTACGCGCTGCTGAGCGGATCTTCCTCCATCTTTCACTCGATCTGTTGCGGCGTCGCGCTGGCCGAACGACTGGACTTGGCCAAGCCCGAGTGGGAACTCGCGGCCGCGCGCCTCGGACACGCCGTCTCGCACCATCCCGGGGCCTTCGCCCCCAAGAACGAGTTCGCCATGGACTGGTACTACCCGATCTTCTGCGGTGCCCTTCGTGGCGCTCGTGGCGAAAAGCGACTGGCCGACGGGTGGGAGCGCCACGTGATGGACGGTCTCGGCGTGCGGTGCGTCTCAACCAACGACTGGGTGACGGCGGCCGAGACAGCGGAGTGCGTGCTGGCCCTCGACGCGCTCGGACACACCAGCCGGGCTCTGGACCTCTTTGCCTGCACCCGCCTACATCGGCGTGACGACGGTGCCTACCTGACCGGCATCGCCTACCCCGACGGCGTGACCTTTCCCCATCGAGAGGTCACGTCCTACACCGCGGCCGCGGTCATCTTGGCGGCTGACGCGCTGACCTCCTCGTCGCCGGCGGCTGGCATCTTCCATCACGGCGAACTGACCTCCCCGCTCGACCTGCCCGAACCGGGCTGCCCGCTTTTAACGAACGCGTCGTAGCGCTCGCAGCGAGCCTTCCTTCGCCACGTCGACGAACTCTTTACTCTCGAGGGCCGCGAGATAGATCTCGTAGGGCGGTCGCCCTCCGTCCTCGGGATGGGGAAAGACGTCGTGAATGAGGAGCGCTCCTCCCACCACCACTTTGGTTGACCACGCGCGGTAGTCCGTCCAGGCGACGTCGTGCCCGTGACCGCCGTCGATAAATAGCAACTCGAGCGGCTGATCGAAGTGGCGGGCCACGACACTGGAGTGCCCGATGAGCCCGATCACCGTCTCTTCCAAGCGCGCGTCGCTAATGGTGCGCTGCCAGGTCGGCAAGGTGTTAAGGCGTCCATCAACGGCATCGACGAGAGTGGCGTCAAAGTGTTCCCAGCCCTCTTGGTTCTCTTCGCTGCCGTGGTGATGATCGAGGGAGTAGAGGACGCTCTTGGTCGCTTCGGCTGCCGCCCCCAGGTAGAGCGCGGACTTGCCGCACCAGGCGCCCACTTCGAGCCAGGTACTCGAGGGAATGCGTTCGCCCAGTTCCAAGGCGTACGAGAACAGCGCGAGCCCTTCGTCGCGCGGCATAAAGCCTTTGGCCCGTTCGGCGAGCGCCAACAGCTCGTCGCGGCGACCGACGCTCATAGTTGCACCAAGGTGTAGACGCCCAGCGCGGCGAAGATGGCACCGCCGGCGAGACGTATCCACTTCACGGGGACCAGTCGCTGCAAAAACTGCCCCCCGTACGCGCCGAGAAAGGAGACGCTGATGAGAGCCAACGAGGCGGCGATAAAGACGCCCAGTAGTTCGTGGGTCTTCGCGGCGAAGTTGGCTGCTTGAATCTGGGACAGGTCGCCAAACTCACTGACGAAGATGACCCCGAAGGCCGTCGCGATCTCTCGATACCGCGTGGAGGGTCGTTCGCTACTCGCCTCTTCGGTGCCTTTCTCCTCCGCCGTGTTTTCACGCGATAGCAAGAGGTAACCCGCGCCTCCCAGAAAGAGCACCGCGACGACCACGTCCTTAATGTGCACGGGTAGGAGCGTCAAGAGACCTCCGGCCCCCACGGCGATTCCCATCTGCACCACAAAGCCGGTCGAGGCCCCGATGACGATGGACGAAGGGCGAACCTTCGTGCTCATGACGATGGTGGCGATCATCGTCTTATCGGGTAGTTCGATGAGGAACATCAGGGCGAAGATGCCGAGATACGCCCCTATGTTCACACGGGAGTCCTAGAACTGGGGGCGAATGACCGCCGCGAAGGAAAGTCCCACTCGCATGAGTTCGAGCCACTGGTCGACGCTGGCCGGGTACCCGCCGCTCACGGGGTGCGCGCGATGGAAGGCCTCGACCTCGTCGGCGAAGGCCGGGTCCTTGATGAAGGTCGGCACGCCCGAGGCGAGGCGCGCGTGCAAATTCGAGGGGAATCTCGCCGTAGCCTCATCCCAGCGAGAGGTCATGTAGCGCCACACCGCGGGACCGGTGATCTCGTTGCGGGTGCAGACCGACAGAACCATCGGCGCGTCCTGCGTGCGGAACTCGCTAAAGCACTTCTCCGCCGCGTCCAGGGCCACCAGTTCGTCGTTGAAAGACCCGAGGGCGATGAGGTAGCGCAGCTGCTCTTGTGGAGTCGAGGCCGATCGGTAGCGCGCTAAGAACGCGTCGTAGTCGCCCGGGCGGTCCTGAGCGGCCACCACGCGGAGAATGGACTGGGCCAGGTCGCCGTCCATTGCTCCCTCTTCGTATCGCCGTACCGCTTCTTTGCGCACGTCGTCGTCGGCTCCGAACAGGCCGAGCATCGCGATCACGCTGGCCCGTAGTTGCGCCGTGAGATCACCCTCACCTTCGCGCCGGTCCCAACCGAGTCGAGACAGTTGTGGCTCAAAGAGTTCACGGACCTGCAACCGCAGAATCTCGCGCTGGTTCTCGTCGAGGGCGCGGCGCGTCATGTCGACGGCCGTGACCACAAACTCCCAGGGGTTCGGTTCGTCCTGATCGCCGAGTCCCTGGGCCACCAACAAGAAGTCCGACCAGGAGATGGCGCTCGCTAAGAGGGCGGCCCAACTATCAGCAAGAAGAGTGGCCCGCTCGAGCTCTTCTAGTTCGTTCACCCGAGGTGACAGGTTGGCCAACTCGGCTTTGCCGTAGCGAGTACGAAATACCCCCCAGCCACCCGCGTTCACGACCACCGGAGAGTGATCGCTCACCGTGAGGGCCTCATCTTTCAAGAGGTGGCTCGTCGGTTCGCCGCCCTCCAACGACCTCGTCATGACCGGGGTCAGCCAGTGATCACCGATGGCGCTGGGGCTCTTTTTTGGTCCGTAGCGAAAGGGTTGCTGTGATAGTTGCCCGTTTTCAAAGGTGACCAGAGGGAACCCGCCCTGCAGGATCCAGGTGTCCATCATCTCTCGCACCGGGTGGCCCGAGATCTCTTCTAAGGCGTCCCAGAGATCGGTCGTCACGGTGTTGGCGTACGCGTGCTTTTGAAGGTAGAGGCGGATACCGTCGCGAAAGACCTCCTCGCCGAGATACTGCTGAAGCATGCGCAGCACCGAGGCGCCCTTTTCGTAGGTCAGCAGGTCGAACATGGCGCGGGTGTCCGTGGGGGAGACGACGTTGTACTCAATCGGTCGAGTGGAGTCCAGTCCGTCGATCTGCAGAGCGAGGTTGCGGAAGGTGTTCTGCATCACCCAGATCTGCCACTTCGCTCGAAAGGCGTTGGTGCAGACCAGTTGCATGAAGGTGGCGAAGGCTTCGTTGAGCCAGATCCCCTCCCACCACTCCATGGTGACCAGGTCGCCGAACCACATGTGGGCCAGTTCGTGATGCACTACTTGAGCGATCCGCTCGAGTTCTGGCTGCGACGCGCTCGCGGGATCGACGAGCAGCGCCGTTTCGCGGTAGGTGATGCAGCCGAGGTTCTCCATGGCTCCCGCGGCGAAGTCGGGGATGGCGATCATGTCGAGCTTCTCGCCCGGGTACGGAATGCCGAAGTACTCAGCGAAGAACCGAAGGCCGTAGATTCCCGCCTCGAGGGCGAGACCGGTGAGGTGAAGTTTGCCGACGGGGCACACCACGCGCAAGGGCACGCCGTCGACGTCGACCGTGGCGGTCTCTTCGAAGGGTCCAATGACAAAAGCCACCAGATACGTCGACATCTTCATGGTGGGCGTGAACGACACCGAACGCTGGCCGTTGCCGAGATCGGTGTCGACGTTAATGGGTGAGTTGGAGTAGGCAGCTAGGTGACTGGGGATAGTGAGGTTGACCTGGTAGGTCGCTTTGAAAGACGGCTCGTCCCAGCAGGGGAAGGCCCGTCGAGCGTCGGTCTCTTCGAACTGGGTGGTGGCGATGGCGTGTGTCGTTCCCGCGTCGTCGACGAAGGTCGAACGGTAAAACCCGACCAGTTGGTCGTTAAAAACGCCGTCGAAGGCGATCTCAAAGATGGCCGGTCCGGCGGGCAGGTCTCGATCGAACACGAACGTGACGGTCTGATAGGTCTCATCAAGGCGATGCTCCAGCGAGCGGTAACTCGTGCCGTCGCTGCTCACCGTGGCGGCGCCGAGTTCGAGTCCGAGAGCGTGCAACGTCATCTCGGTGATGGACTGGGTGATCTCGATGTCGACCTCGACTCGTCCGGCGAACGTGCCCTTCTCCAAATCAGGAGTTAAAAAGATGCGGTAGGCGGACGGGACGACGATTCGTGCAAGACGATAGGGGTTCGAGGGTTCACTCACAACTGGCTACTTTAGGTCCAAATCCTCTACGCTCTCGAAGTGACATCAACGCCAACACCCGTTTCACTGCGCATGAAACCGGGCCCTCATCGACTGGCCGTCACCGGCATCGGCAACGCGATGCTCGACATCATCACCGAAGATTTAGATGAGGTCTACGACCGCCTCGGCCTCGTCAAAGCGTCCATGTCGCTCATCGAAGAGATACAGCTCGAGACCTTTTTTAACGCGATGGGACCCACCATTCAGATGTCCGGCGGGTCGGTTGCGAACTCCATCGCCGGAGTCGCGGCGCTCGGAGGAACGTGCGGCTACATCGGCAAAGTCGCCGACGATGAGTTCGGTGAGAGGTTTCGCAGTGACCTCGCCTCGATGGGCGTGGAGCTTGATCTGGCCGTGGCGAAACCGGGCGAAGGTGCCACGGGACGTTGCCACGTCTTTATTACGAGTGACGCACAGCGCACCATGGCCACCTACCTGGGGGCCTCCAACAAGTTGCACCCCGATGACATCAAGGAAGACCTCATCGCGCGATCGGAGATCACCTACGTCGAGGGCTACCTCTTCGACCTACCACCAGCGATGGAGTCCGATCCGCAAAGTGGTCAACTTCGCGCACGATCACGACTCGATGGTGGCCCTCTCCCTCTCCGACATGTTCTGCGTGAGTCGGCACCGTCGCGACTTTCTCGACCTGGTGACGACTGACGTGGACGTGCTGCTCGCCAACGAGGCGGAGATTCTCTCGCTCTTTCAGTTCGAGCACTCTGGAGCAAGCCTTCGGCGCCCTCGACGAGTTGGGCGTGCTGGCCGTCGTGACGCGGGGGCCACTACGGTGCCGACGTGGCGACCGTGTCGGGCGTGGTCAGTGTCCCCGCCATGGAGGTCGAGCACGTCATCGACCAAAACGGCGCGGGCGACATGTTCGCCTCGGGTTTTCTCTACGGGCTGGCTTTGGGCGCCGACCCGGTCGAGGCGGCCGAGCTCGGATCCCTGTGCGCCGGAGAGATCATCCACCCACTTCGGCGCGCGGCCGGAGAATGATCTCGAAGAGCTGGGGATCGCAGCCGGACTGTTGTAGTTCAGATCCCCTGCGCGTCGAGGATCGCGTCGAGTTTCTTCGTTTGGCATCGTCTCCCACCTCACCCACATGATGGCGATCGGGAATGAGGCGAGCAACATGAGCGCGTCGCCGCCGATCCACATGATGCCGCCGCCGAGCTTGATGTCTCGACAGCGCCACACGGCCGTCGAGCCCCGCGGCGCCATCATGGCGTAGTTGGAGTAGGGAACCCGCGAGGAATTGGACAGCACCAGGCCGGTGAAGGTGTCCACGGGTACGGCGGCCATCACGTAGACCAGGCGTAGCCCGGGGTGCAGTTTGAAGCCGCGCTCGAGTCCGAAGGCCACGCGAAAGAAGAGATAGCCCACGACGAAGAAGCCGATCTGCTCCAGGTCGTGGATCCACATGTGGGTCATCATCAGATTCATGAGGCTCGTGAGGTGGGTGAAGGGGATGAAGACGAAGTACAGAGCGAAAGCGAAGAGCGGGTGGGTGACCTTGGCCATGAACGGCCCGTCCGAGGAACTTCCGGGTCCGCGGTCGCCCTCTCGTAGACCAGATCGAGCGGTGCGCTGAGAGCGAAGAGCGGCGCCGCCACCATGATCAACAACAGGTGCTGGACCATGTGGTCGCTGAAGTACTCCATGTCGTAGACCCAATGAATGTCTGGGTGGCGATGAAGGTGACGAGTAGGCCGAGGCCGAAACAGACCTTCCGCACCCGGCGGCCAAGACGGCCACCCGGCGTGCGCTCCCGAGATAGAAGCCGCCGCGCCGAGCAAGAGAATCATGGGAATAACGCCAATGTCCCATTCGTTGAGATGATGCCAGGAGAACGGCGGGATCATCGTGCAGGGCACCTGATCCATCTTACGACGGCCCATTTTCACCTGAGATTTCACTCGGTAGGATGGGCCGATGCGCTCGAAAGTATTTCTCCCTTCGAGCGATCGGTTTGCACTACGCACTCATTTTCTGGATCGTCGCTGTGCGCCCTCGCGGCCTGGTGGCAGGTGGGCCGCGCCATTCAGGGGAACTCACTCAGCTTCCTCTACTCCATTGAGTGGCCGCTCATTGGCGTCTTGGGGATACGTCGGCTGGTACTCGCTGTTGAACACCGAGAAGGTCTCGAGCACAAAGAGCGCGCCCGACGCGAGTACGAAGAGAAGATGCGCGCCGACGCGCTCAAGCGGCGCGCAACTGGCCGCCGCCCGAGAGGAGGAAGACCCCTCGCTCGCCGCCTACAACGATCACCTGGCACAGCTGTCCCAGACGCCCAAGAAACGACTCTGGGGTCATTAGTGGACGGCACGTTTCGTCGCTACCGCGCGATGTCGTACATCACCGGCACCAACGCTGCATCATCCTCTTCGTGACGCTCTTTCTGCACACCGTCGACCTCACGCTGTGGAAGCACATCCATCTCTTTGTTGACGTCGTCGGCATCGGTCACGGCATCATCCTGTATCCCGATCTACATGGTCATGTGCTTCAACCTCCGTTGAAGTTCCATCTGCCGATCTTCTACATCGCCATCATGCTCTTCGCCGGATTCGTTCCCGGTCTGGCCTTTTACCTGGAGCATCGCATGCGGCTGCAGGCTCTACCCCTACGGACTGCCCCCGAATCCCCGCCACACAGTGAGCCAGTGGCTCTCGCGGCGGGTGATCGCCTTCGCGCATCAAGGGGGATCGTTCGAGGGGCCTTCGTCCACCCTCTTTGCCGCCATCGAGCTCGCCTCTGGAGGTGGGAGCGAGCGCCATCGAACTCGACGTGCACGCGACCAAGGATCGCCACCTCGTCGTCTGTCACGACTCGACGGTCGATCGCACGACCAATCTCGCGGGATCGATCGCCCAGACTGACCCTGCGGGAGCTCTTGCAACTCTGATAACGCCTACTGGTGGATCGAAGGAGAGACGCGCGACGCCCGGATCGCGTACCCGAGGAGTATCTCCTTCGCGGTCGACGCAGCCGAGGATCGGCGCTTCGCGGTGGCGACGCTGGAAGAAGTGGCGACGGCATTTCCCGGCGTGCTCCTCAATCTCGACATCAAGGCGCACCGCGACCCTGCGTCGAGCCCTACGAAGAACTGCTCGCACGACGAGCTGCGGCGTCTCGAGCTCGACGACTCGCGTGATCGTGGCCTCCTTTCACGACGAGGCCATCCAGGCGTTTCGCGCGTTCGCGCCCGAGGTCGCCACGTCCGCGGCGACGAACGAAACGGCCGCGTTCTACTTTTCCCATCTGGAAGATCGTCCGGTCGTTCCACCGGTCGTGCGCCTTTCAGGTGCCCGCCAAGCTTCGGCGACGTCGACGTAGTGACCGAGTCATTTGTCGAGGCCGCTCATCGCTGCGACCTGGCCGTGCACGTGTGGACCATCAATGAGGAAGAGGAGATGACGCGTCTGCTGGACTTGGGTGTTGACGGCGTGGTCAGCGATCGACCGACGCCGCTCGCGACCCTGTTGGCGGAGCGAGACTGTGCCTGGGACGGTCGCCTAGGGGCCTAGCCGCGACCGCAGTTCGGCTTTTTGCCGTGGTTGGCCTTCTTCTTTGCGCGTAGTTTGCGCTTATTGGTCCGCTTTGACATAGGTGACAATGTTAGTGGGTGAGCGCGTCGTGAGCCAAACGAGGGAAACAGCGTGGAAGAGACGAAGACCGCTGGCCAGTTGATCCTCGTGGCGACTCCCCTGGGGAACCTGGGCGATCTTTCGCGCCGAGCCCTCGAACTCTTTCGTGACGCTGACGTCATCTACTGCGAAGACACCCGCCACTCACGCACTGCTCTTCAGCGCGAACGACATAACGACCGGTCGGCGCCTCCAGTCCCTGCACGAGCACAACGAGGCCGCCCAGAGTGAGCAGATCGTGGCGCGGGTGCGCGCGGGCGAACTGGTCGTTCTCATCAGCGACGCCGGAACGCCGGGTATTTCGGATCCCGGGGGGCGGGCCGTGGCGGCCGTGATCGACGCCGGACTCAGCGTCACGACGGCGCCGGGCCCCTCGGCCGTCATTGCCGCTCTCTCCATCAGCGGGCTGTCGAGCGAACGATTCGTCATGGAGGGCTTTTTGCCCCGAAAGTGCGGGCGAACGCGCAACGTCGTTACGAGGAGTGGGGGAAGAAGAGCGAACCGTCGTCTTTTACGAGTCACCCCAGCGCCTCACCTCGGTGCTGTTAGAACTGGCGGCCCTCTTTCCCGCACGCCGCGCCGTGGTGGCGCGAGAGCTGACCAAGTTGCACGAAGAACTGGTGAGGGGCACCCTCGAGGAAGTGGCCGCCATCTTCGCCGCGCGAGAGGTGGTCGGCGAAATCGTCGTGCTGCTCGAGGGAGTGAGGCCGGACGCGCGCGTGGACGACGACGTCGTGCTGAGGGCTCTCCACGAGCAGTGGGACGAGGGAGCGACGACGCGCGACGCCGTCGACTACGTCGCCGAGACGCTGGGCGTTTCGCGTCGTGACGTGTACCAACTCGCGCTGGAGGCCCGAAAAGAGCGCTCGACCTCGTAACTATCCTGATCACATGAGCCGCTTCTATCTGACGACGCCCATCTACTACGTCAATGACGCGCCCCACGTCGGCTCGGCCTACACCACGGTGAATGCCGACGCGCTCGCCCGATGGCACCGCCTGGTCGGTGACGAGGTCAAGTTCCTGACCGGAACGGACGAGCACGGCCAGAAAATGGCAGACGCGGCCGCCAAAAACGGGTACTACACCGAAGGAGTGGACCGACCGGACCTCCGAGCGATTCCGTCTGGCCTGGGACGTGCTCGACATCAGTTACGACGACTTCATCCGCACGACGGAGCCGCGCCACTACGAGACGGTACAGAAGTTCCTCTCCACGATCTACGACAACGGCTACATCTACAAGGACGTCTACAAGGGTCTCTACTGCGTGAGCTGCGAGGACTACTACACCCTCGAAGCGAGCGACGAGGGGCGTTGTCCCATTCACCACTGCGTCCTCACCGAGATGGAAGAGGAGAACTGGTTCTTTCGCCTGAGCGCGTTTCAAGACCGCTTGCTCGACTACTTCGAGGCCAACCCCGGCTTTGTCACCCCCGAGACCAAGTACAACGAGGCGCTGTCCTTCATTAAGGGCGGACTGCGCGACATCTCGATCACTCGCACCTCGATCACCTGGGGCGTTCCCGTCCCCTGGGACGAGCGCCACGTCTTTTACGTCTGGTATGACGCCCTGATCAACTACCTATCGGCCATTGGATATGGGCGCGACGAGGACGAAGTCGAGTACTGGTGGCCCTACTCGAACCACTTGATTGGCAAGGAGATTCTTCGATTTCACATGGTCTGGTGGCCAGCCATGTGCATGGCCGCAGGACTCGAACCCGTGCACCACGTCCACGTCAACGGCTGGCTGTTGATCGGAGGAGAGAAGTTGGGCAAGACCATGGCCGCCGAAGGAGGGGTCAAGATCACCGACATCGAGCCGATCGCCCTCTCCCAGGAGTTCGGCGTCGACCCTTTGCGCTACTACCTTCTTCGCGAGACGGCCCTCGGAAATGACGGCGAGTTTTCGTTCGAGGGCATCGCCGCGCGCTACAACACCGACCTAGCGAACAATCTCGGCAATCTCGTGGCTCGCGTGGCCGCGGTGGTGACGTCAAAGTGTGGCGGTATCGGTCCCTCGCCCCGGGGCGACTCCTCCTTGCGCGAAGTCGCCAACGGCGTGACGGCCGCCGCCGCCGACGCCTGGGAACACTTCGCCCCCCAGCGAGCCCTGGAAGCGACGTGGGAACTGATCGGCGCCACCAACGCCTACCTCGAGGCGCACGCGCCCTGGAAGATGGAGCCGGGCGACGCCGTGGGCGCCGTTATGGGCGACGCGCTCGAGGCGATACGTCTCGTGTCGGTTCTCGTCTCGCCGGCCATGCCCAGCGTGGCGGGCGAGATTTGGCGGCGGCTCGGCTTGGCGGGATCACCGACCGCGGCGACCTTTACCGAGGCGGCCGAGTGGGGACAGTATCCCGGGGGGTCTTTCCGTCACGAAAGGTGAGTCTCTCTTCCCGCGCATCCCGAGTGATCAATGAGTCGGCTGGACCGACTCGCACTGCCACCTTCAAGACGAGTTTCTCGACGGGACGGTCGACGCCCACGACGAGGTCGTCGCCACCCTGGAGCGAGCGTGCGCCGCGGGCGTCGATCGGGTCATCGTCGTCGGCACCGGGGCCGAGAGTTCCGCCGAGGCCCTGACCCTGAGCGAACTGGCCGGCCCTGTTGAGATCTTCGCCACCGTCGGCCTTCACCCCCATGACGCCAAGGACGACCTAAATCCCATCGCTGACCTGGCCCGATCCGGGAACCCCCGCTTGGTGGGGATCGGGGAGTGCGGTCTGGACTACTTCTATGAGCACTCCCCACGAGAGGCTCAGCGACGCACCTTTGCCGCCCAGATCGCCCTGGCCCAGGAGCTCAACCTGGCTCTCGTGGTGCACGCCCGCGACGCCTTTGACGACCTCTTCGCGATCTTCGCCAGCGAGGGCGTACCGGCCCGCACGGTGATCCACTGCTTCACCGGAACGCCGGACGACGCCGAGGGGTGCCTGGCCATCGGGTGCGATATCTCCGTCTCGGGAATCGTGACGTTCAAGAACGCGGATCTGTTGCGCGAAGCGGCTCGGCTGGTTCCCCTTGATCGCCTCCACGTCGAAACGGACAGCCCCTTCCTCGCGCCCGTTCCCCACCGCGGTAAGAAGAATGAACCGGCGTTCGTGGCTCTCGTGGGCAACTTCGTGGCGGAACTGCGAGGTGAGGACTCTACGGCTCTGCGCGAGGCCACCTCGCTCAACTCCGCGCGGCTCTTTAATTTGACGGACGTCTGAGGGTCAGAAGCCCCTATTTTCAAGACTTTTCGCGGTGAGTTGCTGACGGGTGCGCCCTCTCCTAGCGTAAGGAGGCGAGTTTCAGCAAAATCATGCGGTCCTGGCGGAGGACGGGTATCTGAGCACAACACGACGCGGGCCCTGGCGCCCGCGGCTACTTCGTACCACGCTGGCCGCGTTGGCCACGGCGTTGGTACTACTCACGCCCAACACAGTCGGCGCCGCGGGTCGTCACGCGCCGGTGCGTATGCCCGACCTCATTGGGCGCAGTCGTGTCGACGTGTATCGCATCATGCGAAATAACGGCCTCTACTTCGTCACCGAAGGACCGGGGAGCAACATCGATCGATGGTTCGAAGTAACCGCCCAGTCGCCTCGCCCCGGCGTCGAGATCAAGTGGCACGGCGAAGCGACGCTGAGGGTCACCAACGTCAATCCCAAGGGCCCCCGGGCGGTGCCGCGTCTGATCGACCTCACGCACGCCGAAGCCCTCCTCGCTATGCAACAGGCTCAGCTCTACTTTGACCCCGTCGGACCAGGGAGTTCGAATGGAACGTGGAAGGTCGTCCTCGGCCAGTCGGTCGCGCCGGGCACCAAGGTCGCCTGGCACGCCCAGATCACCGTGCGCGTCGCGATGGCGAAGCCCCCGACCATCGAGCCGGTAGCGCCCGTGGCGACGCCACCCGCCGTCTCGGCCGGATCGGTCATCAACGGCACCGGGTTCAAGATTGGCGTGGCCACCTGGTACAACTACATCCCCGGACGCTGCGCCACCTGGTACCTGCCCAAGGGCACCAGGATCACCATTCGAGACTTATCAACGGGAAAGGCCATCACCTGCATCATCTCTGATCGGGAGTGGCATAACGGCAATCATGTGGTCGACCTCTCCGAGACCCAATTCGCGCAGCTGGCTCCGCTGTGGAAGGGCGTGATCAGTGTCAAAGTTACGTGGTGACCCATACTCGTAGTGATCTCGTGGCTCTCTTAAAGGATCACGGTCTTACTCCGTCACGGGCCCTGGGACAGAACTTCGTGGTCGACCCCAACACCGTGCGGCGCATCGCCCGCCTGGCCGACGTGGGCCCCGGTGAGCAGGTCTTAGAGATCGGTGCCGGTTTGGGCTCGCTGAGTCTCGCTCTCGCGGAAACGGGCGCCGAGGTCATCGCCCTGGAACTCGATCGCTACCTGATTGAGCCCCTGCGGGGCGCCGTCGAAGGCAAAGGAGTCACGGTGTATCACGCCAACGCTCTTGACGCGGACTACGCCTCGATCCTTGGGGGGCGTCACACCGTCGTCGTGGCCAACCTGCCTTACAACGTGGCGACGCCGGTCGTGCTGCATTTCTTGGAGAGCGAGCCCCTCATTACGCGCATGCTGGTGATGGTCCAAAAAGAGGCGGGGGAGCGACTGGCGGCGCACGCCGGGGATGAGGCTTACGGAGCGGTGTCTCTGCGGGTCCAGTACTTCTCTGAGGCCAAGATCGTGGGGAAGGTGCCGCCGTCTGTGTTCTTGCCCAAGCCCAAAGTCGACTCGGTCCTGGTGTCGCTCGTTCGGCGCGAGAAAGTGCGAGTGGACCCCGAGGTGGTCAGCGAGGAGGACCTCTTTGCCATGATTCGCATGGCCTTTGGCCAACGCCGAAAGATGTTGCGACGATCTTTGGCCCCCTGGGTAAGCGAGGGCGTCTTTGAGCGCTCGGGGGTGGACGAAACTCGCAGGCCGGAGGAGCTGACGCTCGAGGAGTTTGCGGCGTTGGCGGCGGCGCGATGATTGAGGTCCTGGCGCCGGCCAAACTGACCTGGTTCTTGGAGGTGACCGGCCGACGCGACAACGGTTGGCACACGCTCCGCTCAGAGATGGTCACCCTCGACGTAGCGGATCGACTGGAGATCGATTCAGAGGGCGACTACCTCCGACTCGAGGGCCCCTACTCCGGGCTTCCGGTGGACGAGAGCAATTTGGTGGCGCGCACCCTGGCGCTCGTGGGACGCCGGGCTGGTGTCACGGTCCACAAGGTGATCCCTCCAGGAGGAGGGCTCGGCGGAGGGAGCGCCGACGCGGCGGCGATGTTGCGATGGGCCGGTGGTGTGAGCAACGAGCGAGCGCTCACGCTGGGCGGTGACGTGCCGTTCTGTCAGTTAGGTGGCCGGGCGCTCGTCGAAGGGGTGGGAGAAGTGTTGACGCCCCTGCCCTACGAGCGCCGTGCCGTCACGCTGGTTCTTTTGAGTTTCGGGGTGAATACCGCCGCCTGTTATCAGGCTTTTGACGAGCTGACGGCGAGCGGCGACAGACCCGAGGGGCGCAATCACTTAGAAACGGCGGCTCGTCACGTGGAGCCTCGTCTGGCCGAGACCATGGACTGGTTGCGAGCGGCCTTGGGAAGCCGGGTCCATCTGGCCGGGTCGGGCTCGACGCTTTTTGTCGAAGGACACCTCGAAAGTGACGTGTCGACCTGGGATGTGATGGGTCCCGAGGGGCTAGTTCAGTTTCGCCAGACCTTCACCACGCCGAGTGAGGCGTAAAGAGCTCTATTTACCGGCGGCGCGACGCTGAAAGCGGGTCCGCTTCAGCATCTTCTTGTGCTTCTTCTTGCGCATGCGCTTGCGGCGCTTCTTAATTAGTGATCCCATGGCTCGTAGAACACTACTAGGTTTTCGTTGCACCACTTTTGGAGGTCAGCACGTGTCCTGGCGACTAGATCATGTTCAACTCGCAATCCCCAGCGGTTCCGAGGAACAGTGCGATGAGTTCTACGTGGGGCTCCTGGGGTTCGAAACGCTCGAGAAGCCCCCGGTCTTAGCGGTACGCGGCGGTCGTTGGTATCAACATGGAGAGGCCAGCGTGCATCTGGGGGTCGATCCGGAGTTTCGACCCGCGAAAAAGGCCCACCCCGCGTTCAGGCTTGACAACTATGACGCGGTGATCCAACGATTAGACGCGGGAGGTATCGAGGTCATCGTCGACGCCAGTATCCCCGGGGTGCGACGCTGTCACCTGGAAGACCCGGTGGGCAATCGCCTCGAGTTGATCGACGCCACCAGTCGTCACTGAGGGTCGAGTCGAAGCGCTTGGCGGGGACATCCCCGCACGGCCAGGCGAGCCGACCTGATTCGCGCCGGGTCTACGAGGGCGGACGTCTCTTCAATCAAGATGGGGTAACCCCACTCGTCCATCAGGACCAAGTCGGGGGCCAACTCGTGGCAGTGACCGAAGCCGTCACAGAGCACGGGGTCGACCCGCAGAATCATTCCGCTGACGCGGCGCTTTATTGCCATACCAACTCGTGTTCGTGCTGGAGTCGCGGGACTGACAAGAAGTGGCGACGCGAGGTCGACCCGGCACAGATGTCACCGCGTGAGTGGGCGACAAAATCTTCATGAAAGACGCGAAGGGACGAACGCACCAGCCGTACGACGCCGTCGGGGTGACGACAGGCGCCCCGCCCCGCAATCACCCCGCAGCGGTCGTTGAGACGCTCGAGGGACACTTTGGCGTCACGACTTCCGGCGCGGATCTCGGCGAGGTCGCTCCCGAGCGCGGGGAGGCCGAAGGCGCAGGGCCCGCACTGTCGGGCGCTCTCGTTGGCCATCCACTTCACGACGCGCTCGGTCTCTCGCACCCCGCAGCCCGAACGCCCGAGCACGCAGAGAACACCGGCGCCGACCGAAGCGCCGTACGGCTTGAGCGACTCGTTGTCGTAGGGGAGTTCCAAATTGTCGCCGGGGATCCAGGTGCCGCCGTACCCACCAAGCAGGAGCGCCTGGGGATCGGGATCGCCGCCCCCGAGCGAGAGCACCGCACGAAGGGTCGTACCGAGGGGGACCTCAATCACCGTCGGGCGCTCGACCGCGCCCGTGATCGATACGAGAGTCGAACCGGGACTTGAAGCCGTGCCTACTTCGCGGTACCACTGAGCGCCGTAGCGACCAATGAGGCCCACGTGCGCACAGGTCTCGGTATTCTCCACCAAGGTGGCGTGACCGGACACCTTTAAGACACTCGGTCGCTGGGGACGATATTGCGGAAGTGACTCGTGGTCGTTGAGCCAGTGCACGAGCGCTGACTCTTCACCCGCCACGTAGCGACCCGGCGGCGTCTCGATGGCGAAGTTCGGGCCGCGATGGCCGCGACGCTCGCGCTCACGGATAGCGCGCGTGACGTGAGCGAGGACCGCGGTGTTGTTTCGGGCGATAGCCACGAGGACCAAGCGTGCGCCGATGATCTGGGCCAGGATCTCCCCGCCGTCAAGTACAAGGTGCGGGTTGGTCCCCAGGAGCGCGGCGTCCTTGTGAGACGCCGGTTCGCCTTCCATGGCGTTGATCACCACCACTTTGTGGTGACCGTGTTGGGCCCGAATTAACGTCGCCTTCTGACCGGTGGGAAAGGCCGCCCCTCCCCGGCCAGTCAGTCCCGACGCTCGTAGCTCGTCGAGCGGCGAGTGAACTCGCGCGTCAACGCCGAAGGCGGTCTCGTGCTCGACCAAACTTCGCGGTTTGCCCGGAGTGCCCGACAGCAGGCGGGGCAACTGATCGGCGTGCATTATCGCCCCCTGGTTCGATCGGGCGCCGTCGGCGTGTGTGACTGCGCTGGACGCGACGTGGCGACGTCGCTGTCCTGGTGACCGGCCGCCAGCGGTGAGAGCGCCGTGCGTCCCGCCGCCCGTGCGGGTCGGGCAAAAAATCGCAACAGGGCGCTGAAGACCGCGACGACGGCGCAGCCGCTGACCAGGACGAGCCCCGCTCCGTCTTTGGTATCGGTGCCAATGAGGAAGGCGTGAAGGATCGCGCTAGCGAGAGCGAGCCAACTGAACCAGTGGATGAAGCGCCAGGAGGTGTTCTTGACTCGCTGCTTGAGAAGACTGGAGATCCATACCGTCAGTATCAAATCGAAGGCGACCGCGCCAATCGCGACGTCGAGGCGACGATACTGCGAGACCCAGGGGATGAGGGGCGAGAGCCAGCCCGTCGAGACGTAGGAGTCCAAGACCGTGGTGAGTATGTGGAGGACCAAGAACACCATGGCGACGATCGACAACGATCGGTGCAACTCGTTGACCTCGAAACGCCCCACGATCGTTCCCCCGGCGCGCACGGACACCAGCGCGCCCAGCGCGACCACCAGAGTGAACAACACGAGGGTCACCATGCCGGTGGCCCGCGTGGTGTACCAGAGGTACGGACTCGTCAGTGCGAACACGCCGGGACCTCATCAGTGGGCCAACCACCGACGAACTCAAGATCGCCGTCTCGTCGCACGAGCCGCGCCGACAAGCCCGCCTGAGCTATGTGGTACGTCGCGTCCTCACCCCAGAGCAGTGCCGCCGTGGCGAAGGCGTTCGCCGTCGCGCAACTGGGTGCCGACACCGTGGCCGTGGTGTAGGGACCGTTGGCGCACTCCCCGGTACGCGGATCAATGACGTGGTTTACGACGCGTCCCCCCGCTCGCCACGTTCGCGTTGTAAGAGAGGACGTGGCGATTCCGCCTCGCTCGATTGCTACGCGCGGCTCGCGACCAGTCAGACGCAACGAGTCACTCACGCCGATGGCCCAAAGACCGTCCGGTCCTGAACCCCTCACCGCGACGTCACCGCCAACCTCGACGACGACTCCACCGGTCGGCGCCACGTCGTCGGCCACGAGATCAGCCGCGAGCGCCTTCGCGCTCGCTCCGAGGTCGAGCTGCGCGTTGCTCGAAGTGGTCACCGTGTGTTCGTTGAGATCAAGATCAATGGCGGCGCCGCCTAGGGAAGGCGGGGGCCTGCGCTCGATATCGTCTCGACAGCGAAGCTCGTCGTAGTCCACGTCGTAGCCAAGGGCGAGCAGCGCGGGAAGGACCGTCGGATCGCAGAGTCCTCCGGTGGCGTCGCGCGCCCACAGGGCTGCCTGCAACACGCGCTCCAGTAGCGGGCTGATCGTGACCGTCTGACCCGCCCGCTCGTTGAGACGCGTTAGCTCTGAGTCTGATCGAAAGCGACTACACGCCCGGTCGATCTCGTTCAGCCGCTCCCAGAGTCGCTCCTCGGCGAGGCGCATCTGCTCGGGGTACTGGGTGGCCAACGTGCCGCTCAGCCCCCACACCCGAAAGGGCAACACGGTGCTAGTCACAGGTCACCTGGCCTGAGCCCGTCGAGGTACAAATGGTGGTGGTGGTGGTCGGCACAGTGGTGGGCACGGTCACGGGGGCGGTCGTAGTCGTCGTGGTGGACCTCGCGGATCTGGTGGACGTCGACGCGCCTCCCTCGACGCTCGGCGTAGTCGAGGTTGTCGTTGTGCCCTGAGGGCGCGCATTTGTAGTGGTCGTCGGCGTCGTGACGTCGGACTTGGTGACTCCGCCAAGGTAGGCCACGAGCACCGCCGTCGTTACCGCCGAGCCGGCGAAGGCGGCCTGGGTCAGGTGACGAACACGTCTAAATCGACGGTCGCGTTGGTGGGGGGTACGGGTGGCGGGGGTCACAGTCGGCTCCAGCACCAGTGTGACGGGCGAAAATAAATGGCGTGCCACCTGCCTGCTAAGAAGTTCGACAGAATTGAACTCCCGACGGCTACGGGTTAAAACGTGGAAGGCGCATCGTAAATCGAGCCCCGCCGAGCACGGGGTCCCGATCGACCGAGACGGTTCCCTGAAGTTCCTCGACGACCTGCGCCACGATAGAGAGGCCCAGTCCCGACCCGGGCAGCGCCCGCGCGGAGGGGGAACGCCAGAATCGGTCGAACACGTACTGACGATCTTCTTCCGAGATACCCGGGCCGCTGTCAGAAACAGTGACCGTGGCGCCGGAGGAGCGAACCATGATCTGACCGCCCTCGGGGGTGAACTTCACCGCGTTAGTCAAGAGGTTCGAGATCGCGCGATTGAGTCGATCGTGTCGTGCCTCTACCAGTGAGGTCTCGAGGTCCACGTCGATCGTGATGTTGCGCAGTCGGGCGTAAGTGCGCGCGGTCTCCACGCACTCATCTACGCAGTCGTCCAGGCGCAGGACTTCTAGGTCCCCTTCGGAGCGTTCGCCGCGCGCCAGTTCTCCGAGGTCGCTCACCAGCGCCGCCAGTTCATCCACTTGAGTGATCATGTCGTCCGTGATCTGGCGCAGTTCGTCGGGGGTGAACGCTCCTCCCCGAGAGAGAACCTGAGCGTTGGTGCGCAACGAGGTGAGAGGAGTGCGCAGTTCGTGGCTGGCGTCCAGTACGAGCTGTCGCTGCAGGGTCTGACTACTTTCGACAGAACGAAGCAGTCGGTTAAAGACTCGTCGCAGTCGTCCCAACTCATCTTCATCGCCTTCGGTCAGTCGAAACTGTAAGTCGTTGGTCATGGCCACCGTTTCGATCTCGTTGGTGACCTCCTCTAGAGGATGGAGCGCCTGGCGAGCCAGGAAGAGTCCAAGAACTAGTGCGAGCAATAGACCGCCGGCGGCGACGAGCATGAGTGTTGCCACTAGGTGACTCAGCTCGGTGACCTGGCCGGTGACGTCGACGATATAGAGCTGTGCGGAGGTCGTGGAGATCTGACAGATACCGGTCGGGCAGCTAACCAGCGAGCCCGCGGGGAGGGGAGTGATGAGTTCGCGGTAGCTCTGTCCGTCAAAGGCCACGGTGCGAAGAACGCGCGGACTCTTTCCCTTGGCCACGCTCATGATCGTGGCGTCGATGGGTACGTCGGAGGTGGGGAGGGTGGAACCGGTCGGGAGGACGATCTCGGAGTAGGAGCCGGTGACCCGGTCGTCGTCGTGGGTGTTGGGCGCCTGCTCCGAGGCCTGGATCAGCGACTCGTCAACGGAGTGAAAGAGGGCCGTGCGGGTGGTGAAGTACGAAGCGAAACAGGCCAGAATGACGGCAATCGCCGCCGCGGCCATGGTCGCGGTGATGACGCGGGTTCGAAACGTCACGTCGTGCGAAGCGCGTAACCCACTCCGCGCACCGTTTGAATGAGTCGCGGCTTGTTATCTTCTTCGAGTTTGCGACGCAGGTAGCCAATGTAAACGGCCAGGGAGTTCGTGCCGGAGTCAAAGTTGTAGCCCCAGACGAGATCCAGGATCTGATCGCGGGTGAGAACTTGACGGGGGTGGTGCAAGAACAGCTCCAACAGGTCGAACTCGATCTTGGTGAGTTCCACCAGGCGCGTACCGCGATGGACCTCACGGGTCTGAGGATTCAGTGTGAGGTCCTCAAAGCGCAACACCGTGCCGTCGCTGTCGCCCGCGTTGTGGCGGCGAAGCAGCGCGCGCAGTCGCGCCAGCAACTCGGCTAAATCGAAGGGTTTCACCAGATAGTCATCCGCGCCGACGTCGAGTCCCTCGACGCGGTCGTTCACCGCGTTTCGCGCGGTGAGCATCAAGATCGGGGTGGTATCGCCCGATCGACGGATGCGACGACAGACTTCGAGGCCGTCGATGTCGGGGAGTTGGAGGTCGAGCACGATGGCGTCGGGAGCTCGCAACTGAATGGCCTTTAACGCGCTCGACCCGTCTTCGAAGAGTTCGACGTCGTAGTTCTCCATGCGCAGTGCTCGCCCCAGCGCGGAGCGTATAGCCGCGTCGTCATCGACGATGGCCACGTAGGAGTTAGGTTGCGGAGCGGTCGTCACGGAGCGACTTTCGTTGAGTGGTTGTACACCATCTAGTGTGACTGGTTGGTATTAAGCATCCTCAGACATACTCTAAGAATCTCTGAAGATTGCCACAGTATCGACAGTGGCGGGTAGTTCAATTGGCAGAACGACGGACTTTGAATCCGTAGGTTGGAGGTTCGAGCCCTCCCCCGCCAGCCAAGTCTGGTTAGAGAGTGACCTCTTGCAAGAGTCGGGCGAGCTCGACCGGCTGGTCACCTTGGATCGAGTGACCAGCGTCCTCGACGTGAATGATCATGGCCTCGGGGAGCCGGCGCAGGAGTTCCTCTTCGTCCGCGTCATTGACCACCGAGCCGGCGGCCATGCCCCGGATCAAGGTGACCGGCATGGTGAGAGAGCCGAGCAGTTCCCACAGGTTCCCGGGCGCCGGCGCGGCGACCGGTGAGTCGGCGTGTCGTTGATGACGCCACACCCAACTGCCGTCGGGTAGTTGAACGGCGTTGTGCAGAATGCCCCGTCGAAGAGAGGACACCGATCGAGTGGGGTTGTGCTCGATAGTGCGCGCCAAGAGCGCGTCAAAGTTGTCAAAGGTCTTGGGTCCGTTGACAAAGTTCGTGATGTGTCGAGCTTTATCGGAGTTGACGCCGGGCGTGATGTCAATGAGAACCAGCGAGGAGACCAGATCGGGCCGCTCGGCCGCCACGACGATCGAGCACATGCCCCCCAAGGACATACCCACCAGCGGGAGTGCACGAGAGGTCAACTCCGAGAGCGCCACTTCTAGGTCGTGGGCGTGGCGGTCGTAGGCCGAGTGGGCGAACGGGGAGGGATCGGAGTGACCGTGACCGGGCAGGTCCAGCGCGATGAGCGGACGCCCCAATGCCAGTGCCACCGTGTCGAAGGTGTGCGCGTTCTGGGCGCCACCGTGCACGAGAACCATCTCGGGCTCTCCCGCTCCCCAGCGCAGCCCGCTCAACTGACGCAACCCGTCGACCGCGACGTAGAAACGTTGCACCGGCGGAATGGGGACGTCGAGGCCCCACTCCTCTAGGTTTTCGTGAAAGAGCGAGAACTCATCGTAGGAAATGTCACTCACCTCACGAATGGTAGAGCAGGCGTGCTGCTAAAGATATGGGGGTGAGTCGTCCAACCTGTGTCGTCGTTCTCGCCGCGGGCGAGGGAACGCGGATGCGCTCGTCTCGTCCTAAGCCGCTCCACCAACTCTGCGGTCGGGCCATGGTCCTCTACGTGCTGGACGCGGCGGCGCAAGAGAACGTGCGCGCGACCGTGGTGGTGGTGGGACACGACGCTCTCTGGGTGGAGAAGGAGATCGGCGAGAGTTCTCACGCCGCGCGTCACCTGACCTTCGTTGAGCAGAACGAACAACTCGGTACCGGCCACGCCGTCGCGGTCGCCCTGCCGGTTCTGGACGAGGCGATTGGTGCCACCGACGGCGACGTCGTCATCCTGCCCGGCGACACACCACTTCTTCGCCGCTCCAGTGTGGCGCGGCTCTTAGCGGTGCATCGCGAGACGAACGCCGCCCTGACAGTTCTCGGCGCGCGAGTCGAAGAACCGACGGGGTACGGCCGCCTCATCCACGCCAAGGACGGCACCCTCGAGCGCATCGTGGAAGAGCGCGACGCCAGCGTGACTGAACGACGAGTCAGCGAGATCAACACCTCGATCATGGTGGTTCGCCAGAGCCTGCTCGGACCGGCGCTGCGGCGCGTCGATCGCCAGAACGCCCAGCACGAGTACTACCTCACCGATCTGGTGGGTGTGCTCCACGACATGGGCCACCTCACGGGATCGCTCATGCTGGAGGACGCCAGCGAAGCCGCCGGCGTCAATGACCGGCTCCAGCTCTCGCGCGTCGAGCGCGTTCTGCGGACCCGCATCAACGAACAGTGGCTGTCGCGCGGCGTCACCATGTGGAATCCCGCCGACACCTACGTCGACGCCGATGTCGAGCTCGCGGCCGAAGTCTCGCTTCTTCCGGGCACCATATTGCGCGGACACTGTCGCATCGCCCGGGGCGCACAAATCGGACCCAACGCCACTCTGCGCGACGTGGAGGTCGGAGAGAACGCGTACGTGGGAAGTGTCGAGGCGACGCGCGCGCGGATCGGCGCCGACGCGCGGGTCTCATCCTTCGTGGTATTGAGTCCGGGAGCCCACGTGGCGTCGGGCGAAATCGTCACGCCCCCGACACATCAATCTCACTAGCCCCTCGTTCGCCTGTACGCTGGCGCCGTGGAGTCCCTCGCCAAGCGTCGCCTCGTGATCGTCACGGGTCGATGCCACCCCGTGCTCGCCAACTCGGTGGCCGACTTGCTCGGAGTGGAGTTAACCGAAGCCAATCTTCGTGAGTTCGCCGACGGGGAGATCCACTGCCGCATCGACGAATCCATCCGTGGCGCGCACGTTTTTATTATGCAGACCCACGCCTCGCCAGTCAACGACTCAGTGATGGAACAGCTCATCATGATCGATGCCGCCAAGCGCGCGTCGGCCAAGAGCATCACGGCCGTCATCCCGAACTACGGATACGCCCGTCAGGACCGCAAGACCGCCGGACGTGAACCGATCACCGCCAAACTCCTGGCCGACATGCTCCAAACAGCGGGCGCCACGCGCGTGTTGTCGGTCGACTTTCACTCCGGACAGATCCAGGGATTCTTCGACATCCCGGTCGATCACCTAGTGGCGGCCCCCGTCCTCGAGGCGTACCTCAAGGCGAACGCCGATCCCCGTGATCTCGTGGTGGTGGCGCCCGACGCGGGGCGCGTCAAGGTCGCCGAGCGCTACGCGCAGCACTTGGGATGTGAGCTCGCGCTCGTTCATAAGACTCGTCCCCGCGATCGTGTCAACGTCGCCGAGGCGCGTCACATCGTCGGTGAGGTAGACGGGCGTCACTGCGTCCTGATTGACGACATGATCGACACGGCGGGCACGATTGTCGCTGCCTGCGACTTGCTTAAGGCGCACGGTGCGGCCGAGATCTGGGTGATGGCTACCCACGCGGTTTTCTCGCCGCCGGCCGTCGATCGACTCTTTAACGCGCCCATCAGCCGGGTCATCGTGACCGATACCTTGCCACTTCCTCCGGAGAAGCGTTTTGAGAAGCTCGAAGTTCTCTCGATCGCTCCCATTCTGGCCAACGCCATTTCGGCGATCTTTGACGACACGTCGGTGTCTGACATCTTCGGCGGGGAGAATCTCCTTTAGTCCCCGAACAAGGTGGTCCGGTGGCCGTCCTGAGTCGACCACGTGAAGTTCGACGTCTCGGGAGCGATGATCCTTCAACTGGAGCGCGAAAGCGCTCGCGGACTAGACTGTATTTCCTGTGCGTAGCCCTCGGGCCGCCAGCATTTCTCTAGAGGAGTACTCATGTCTCAGATCACGTTGCACGCGTCGACGAAGCGCCCTCAGGGCTCCTCCAACGCTCGACGCCTCCGCCACACGGGCGCCATCCCAGCCGTCATCTACGGCGAGGGCGTGACGCCTCTTCCGGTAGCGGTCAACGCCAAGGACTTTCGCACGGCGGTCTCCGGTGAGCAAGGGCTCAACTCCTTGATCACCCTTGACGCCGATGGCAAGACCTACACCGTCTTGGCTCGTGAGATTCAGCGTCACCCCGTGCGCGGCACCGTCTCGCACATCGACTTTCAAGTCGTGGACCCCAACCGACCGGTGGTCGCAGAAGTGCCCTTACACATCATCGGCGACGCCGTCGAAGTGCGCCACGCCGACTGGGAGGTCGACCAGCAGATGTTCAACATCGAAGTGCTGGCTCGCCCCGATGACATTCCCAACTTCGTGGAGGTCGACATCTCGGGCCTAACCGTGGGTGCTTCGATTCGCATCGGTGACCTTGTTCTGCCCAAGGGCGTGGAAGCAGTGGCCGATGGCGGACTAGCCGTCGTGGCGACCCACGCCGGACGTGCCGCGAAGCCCGTCGCGGCGGCCGGCGACGCTCCCACGGAGTAGTTCGTCGTGGCGCCTCGGCGCGCTCGCGAGAACGATCGGCGAGGGCAAAAGAGCGCTCTGCTCATCGTGGGTCTGGCCAATCCTGGTACCGAGTACGAAGGATCACGTCACAACGTCGGCGGCGACGCCGTTCGCTTAGTGGTGGCCCGCCACGGTGGCCAGTTCAGTCGTGAACGTCGCCAGCGCGCGCAGAGCGTAACGCTGACAACGCCGCGGGGACCGGTGACCTTTGCCATCCCCACCACGTTTATGAATGAGTCGGGGGCGGCGATCGCGCCCTTGCTCCGTCGAACATCGATCGACGACCTCAAGGAGCTGGTTGTAGTGCACGACGAACTTGATCTGGAGCCGGGACGACTGCAACTTCGAGTGGGTGGCGGTCTCGCCGGCCACAACGGACTTCGTTCCATCGCCTCGGCCGTGGGTACCCAGGACTTCGCGCGCCTGCGCATTGGTATTGGTAAGCCGCCCTCCAAGGAACAGGGGGCCGACTACGTGCTTCGCCGCTCGACGGGTAAGCAACGCGAGGCGAGAGAGGCCGACGTCGCGCGCGCGGCTGACGCGATCGAGACACTTCTCGAGTACGACTTCGACGACGCTCGACAGCGCGTCAACGGATCGTGAGTGAACGAAGCGGACTGCAGCGCGTCCTTGAGGTCGTCGCCCCGGCCGTACGTTCTTCCGTCAGCACCGGCTCCTTCACGCCTTCGAGTTACGCGACGCCACTGGCCCTCGCGGCTCTCTCCCTGGAGGTTCCTTTCACCGTGGCGGTCACGGCCACGTCCAGCGAGGCGGAGCACGTGGTGGACGCGCTCGAGGCGTGGCTCGGACCGGGCAACGTGGCGCTCTGGCCCGGGTGGGACACGCATCCCCTCGAGCGGGTCAGTCCGGACAGCCAAGTCATGGCCATGCGCGCGCTGTTGCGCTGGCAGATTCGTGAGGGCCTCGCCCCGCGAATCGTCGTCGCTTCCGCCCGCTCGATTGCTCAGGTGCTCTCGCCTGAAGGGCTGGTCGAGCCTTTCGTCCTACGCCGGGGCAGCGAGATTGTCCGCGACGAGTTCATTAAAGGCCTGGCGAGCTTTGGCTATCGACGCGAGCACTTGGTCGAACACCGAGCCGAGTTCGCCGTACGTGGGGGCATCGTCGACGTGTGGCCAGCGCAAAACGACGAGCCCATACGTCTCGACTTCTTCGGCGACGAGGTCGAGCGACTCACCGCAATCGATATCGCCACCCAACGCTCCACGCATGACCTCGACGAGGCCGTCGTGGCGCCAGCGCGTGAGTGGCTCCCGGGTGCCGCCACCCGCGCCCGAGCCGAGGTGCTCTCGCGGAGTGAGCCGTGGGCGTCGTCGACGTTTGACCGAGTAGCGACGGGCCAACTTTTTGACGGCATGGAAGGTTGGATGGGCCTCTTCGTCGAGGACCCGCGCACCCTGCTCGATGAGGCGAACGACGCTCGGGTGATCGTGGTGGAACCCGCGCGGGTTCGCGCGCGACTGAGCGAGTTGCTCGACGAGGAACGCGAACTCACCGATGTCGTCGCGGCCACGTGGCGAGCGAGCGAGCCGGTGCCCCTGTTGCACCTCACCTACGATCAGTCCATTGAGGGACGGGTCTCCCTGGCGCTCGAGTCGAGTGCCTCCTCACTCGCCGACGCTGGCTTTCTTTCGTCACCCCCCGTCGTACAGGGTGACGCGGCGCGAATCGCCTCCCACGTACGCAACTGGAGCAAGGACCGCCGCGGCGTGGTCTTGACCTCGACGCCCGCCGCCATCGATCGAATGGCCGACCAACTGCGCGGCGAAGGCATCGAGGTCACGACCGACCCCTCGCACGTGCTGGAGTCTCGCCTCAGCGTGTTGGAGAGCGCCTTGCCGGCGGGCTTCTCTCTGGAGTCACCTGAAGTGGTCGTGTGGAGCGAGAGTGACTTAACGGGTCGTCGTAGTCAGAGGCGCGTCGCGCGCACGCGCTCGCGTAACGTCGACGGATTCTTCGACGACTTGGCGGTCGGCAGTTACGTCGTGCACCGCCAACACGGGGTCGCGCGATTTTCTGGGACGACGACACGGGCCATCAACGGCGTTACGCGCGACTATCTAATCTTGCAGTTCAAAGACGGCAAGAGCTACTGGCCCACCGAGCAGATCGACGCCTTGACCCCTTACAGCGGAGGCGATGGGCCGACGCTCTCACGTATGGGCGGGGCGGAGTGGCAAAAGACCAGAGCCAAAGCTCGCGCCGCCGCGTTTTTGGTCGCGCAAGAACTCGTAGACCTCTACCGACTTCGCACGGTGGCGGAAGGACATCCCTTTAGCCCTGACACGGCCTGGCAACGAGAGATGGAAGAACTCTTCCCGTTCACTCTCACCGCCGATCAGGCCCAAGCCATCCTCGACGTGAAAAAGGACATGGAGTCACCGCGTCCTATGGACCGGTTGATCTGCGCCGACGTCGGTTTTGGAAAGACGGAAGTGGCGCTGCGGGCGGTGTTCAAGGCGGTGCAGGACAACACCCAGGCCGCCCTCTTGGTGCCGACCACGTTGCTCGCCAGCCAGCACTTCGCGACGTTCTCCGAGCGGTTCGCCGGCTTTCCGATCAAAGTTGCTTTGCTCAGTCGCTTCGTGGACGAGGCCGAGACCCGCGCCACGCTGGCCGGACTGCGCGAAGGGACGATCGACGTGGTCATTGGAACGCATCGTCTACTGAGCGACACGGTCTCGTTCAAGAAACTGGGGCTCCTCGTCGTCGACGAAGAACAGCGTTTCGGAGTGCAACACAAAGAAGCGATCAAAGCGCGCGCCGTGGGTGTCGACGTGTTGACCCTGAGCGCCAGTCCGATCCCGCGCACGCTGGAGATGGCCTTCACCGGGATACGGGACCTCTCGATGATCACCACCCCGCCGGCCGATCGCCGACCGATTCTCACGCACGTGGGGGAGTACAACGAGCCCGCGGTCGTCGAAGCGGTGCGGCGCGAGTTGCTGCGTGAGGGACAGGTCTTCTTCGTACACAACCGCGTCTCTGACATCGATCACGTCGCCCAACGGCTGGGCCAACTAGTTCCCGACGCCCGCATCGCCGTGGCTCACGGTCAGATGGATGAGGGCACCTTGGAACGGGTGATGATCGACTTCTGGGAGCGCCGCTACGATGTTTTGGTCTGCACCACGATTGTGGAGTCGGGTATTGACCTGCCGTCGGTGAATACGTTGATCGTCGATCGCGCGGAGCGTCTCGGACTCGGTCAGCTGCACCAACTTCGCGGTCGCGTCGGTCGCAGCGGCCAGCGTGCCTACGCGTACCTCTTTCACCCCGCCGACAAGGTCCTCTCGGAGACCGCCTACGAGCGGCTGCGCACCATCGGTGACAACACGGCCCTCGGGAGTGGTTTCAAGATCGCCATGCGCGACCTAGAGATTCGAGGTGCCGGCAACCTCCTCGGGCACGATCAGTCCGGGCCGGTCGCGGCCGTCGGCTACGACCTCTACGTCCAACTGGTGGCCGAAGCCGTCGCCGACGCCAAAGGATTTCGCGTGCCCGAGGTTGTCCCGGTCAACCTCGACGTTCCGGGCGAGGCCCATCTGCCCAAGGAGTACGTCGAGGCGGATGACGCGCGACTCGAGGCCTACCGCCACTTGGCCGCCGTCACCACGCAGGCGGAACTCGACGACCTGGCCCTGGAGTGGGTGGACCGGTACGGGGCACTACCCGAGCCGACCACGGGTCTCTTGGATTTGGCTCAACTCCGTCTCACGTGTCTGGCCCACGCCCTAACCTCTGTCGTGGTCTTGCCCGCGCGCATGGGCGTACGCTCCAAGCCCGTCTTAAAGATGGGCCCACTCACCTTGACTCTCAGTCAGCAACTTCGCCTGCGTCGAACGTATGGCTCGAGCGCCTACAACGAGTCCACCAAAGAGTTCCGCGTGGAGTTAGACGCCGGCGAGACCACGCCGCGAGCGATCACGTCGTTGATCGAAGAGCTTCACGCAGCGCCGGCCGTTGCCTAAGGGTCGATCGGTAGAATAACCAAGTGCGTCGCCTGGTAGCCCTCTTTGTCATCGCTCTAGTGGGGGCCACCGTGTACGGGCTGAGCGGTCTGTCGTCCGGCCTGGTGGTCAACCACGAGTCGCTCTCCTCGCACGACTTTTTGAGTGAGATCAACGCGATCGAGCACAACGAAACCCTGCAGTGTTACGTCTACGCCTTGGATCCGACCACGTACACGAAGGGTGCCGGCGGCGACTCCATGAAGGCCGCGGGTGTCGCCACGTGGGCCAACCTGCGTGTCGAGGGCTTCGCCATCGATCAGTACGTCACCCACGACCTGAAGTATCACCCCGACACTGCCCAACTGGCCGCGGCGAAGGCCTCTCTCGAGAGTGAGATGACCCAAGAGGCGAGTCAGCACTCTCTGACGTGCCCCGGAACGTCGGCGGCGGCCGTGGCGGCGATGCCGGCGGAGATGCGAACCGCGGAGATCGAGGCCCAAGCCACCTCGCTCTATCTCGTTGGCCGTGTGAAGAACTCCATCCCGCTGACGACAGCCTCGATGGAGAACTACTACAACGCCCATCAAACGGAGTACGACACGCTGTGCATCTCGGTGGCGGTCGTCTCACTGGCTGACGCCACCGCGTTCGAGCAGGCGGAGACGTCCGGCCTGAGTGTCGCCGCCCTGGCCAAGAAGTACTCCGAGGATCCCAGCGCCTCCAAGGGTGGCGCGTTGGGTTGCTACGCGCCGAGCAGCAAGTACTACGCCAGTGTTCGCTCCGACGTGGGAACATCGGCGCTCAACACGTTCTCGACCACGCCCTCGCCGGTTGAACTGTCGACCGGTGAAGCGGATCTCTTTGTGGCCGTGACTCGTCGCACCCCGAACTCCTTCGCGAAGGCGGAGCCGGCCGTGCTGGCCGATCTGCAGAGCCTGAACGCCGCGACCGCGGGCGAGTTAAAAGACAACTTGCTCTACAACGCCGCCATACACGTGGATCCGGCCTTTGGGGTGTGGGGCGTTAGTTCGGCCGGGCCCGGCGTGTTCGCTCCCACGACCCCTCCTAAGAGCGACGTCAAGAGCACCAAGACCCTGACGTCCGCATCCGTTACCTATAAATGACGGCCGTCGTACGGGTCGTAGGGCTCGGACCGGGTACCCCCGATCACGTCACCCGCAGAACGTGGACACTGTTGAGCGAGGCGCCCGTCGCTCGGCTGCGCACGAGACAACACCCGAGCGCCGCGGTCTTCTCCGACGTCCCGTCCTACGACGAGTTCTACGACCGATCGGCGTCCTTTGACGAGTTGTATCAGTCCATCGTCGATGACCTGGTGTCACTGGCCGCCCACGCCTCGCCGGGCGAAGTCGTCTACGCCGTCCCGGGCTCACCGACCGTGGCCGAGCGAACGGTCGAACTGCTGTTAGATCGCCACGACGTCACCGTCATCCTCGAGCCGGCGGTGTCGGTGATTGATCTGGCCTGCGCCGCACTGGGGCGCGATCCCATGGCGGTCGGACTTCGTGTGGTCGACGCGTTGGACTCGGTTAACGACTTTCGCGGGCCTGGTCCACTCCTAATCCTTCAGACGTACTCGCCCGAGATCCTCGCCAGCGTGTCGGACCGCCTTCCTCCCACCAGTCTCGTGACCGTCCTTCATCACCTGGGTCTCGAAGATGAGGTCATTACCACCCTTCGCGCCCGTGAACTGGCCTCGTTTACGGCCGACCACCTCACCTCGATCTGGGCGGAGGAGTTTCGCGACGCGGGCGTGGCGATGGCGGATCTCGTGGACTTGGTGCGTCGCCTGAGGGCGGAGTGTCCGTGGGATCAAGAACAGACCCACGCGTCGTTGAGCAAACATCTTTTGGAAGAGGCCTACGAGACGGTCGACGCCTTGGAAGCCTTCGTGGCCATGGAGGCGCGCGGCGAGAGCGACGATGCCCTCATCGCTCACGTCGAAGAGGAGCTCGGCGACGTCCTCGTACAGGTGGTTCTCCACGCGGAGTTAGGCGACGAAGAAGGTAACTTCAACTTCGCGTCCATCGCCGACTCGCTGCGCGACAAACTCATCCACCGACACCCCCACGTGTTTGGCGACTTGACGGCCAGCAGTGCCGACGAAGTGGCGGCGCGCTGGGAAGTTCTCAAGCGAAAGGAAAAGGGCCGCGAGAGCGTGGTGGACGGCGTGGTCTGGCAGATGCCCGCCATGACGCTCTACGCGAAACTACTTAGCAAGGCCGCCATGGTCGATCTGGCTATCTCGTCCGAGCCGGCCTCGCTCGAGGCGACGCTCGATGCCCTCCGTTCGCTCTCTCGAGACTCATCGGGTGACGTTGCAGCGGCGAACGACGAGCCCGACCGTGCGTGGGGCGAGGCCGTGAGTTCACTTGTCACGGCGGCGAGCCTGGCCGGCGTCGATCTTGAAGGCGTGTTACGTACGCGTGCCCGCGAACTTCGTGACGCGATCGTGAAGGCCGAAGAGCGCTCTTAGTTTTCGAAGTGGCCTAGTAACGTTGGGGCGGACCAAGGAGACGCCATGAGCGCGATTGAAGTAGTGCTGGGACGCCAAATACTGGACTCGCGAGGTAATCCCACCGTGGAAGCCGAGGTTCACTTGGAGTCGGGTGCCATCGGTCGCGCGACCTCGCCGTCGGGTGCTTCGACTGGAATTAACGAGGCCGTCGAGTTACGCGACGGCGGTTCCGCGTGGGGGGGCAAGGGTGTGTCGACGGCCGTGGGCTACGTCAACGGCGAGATTAGTGAGGCTCTCGAGGGCTACGAGGCCGAGGACCAGCGGGCCGTCGACTTCGCCATGATCGACCTCGACGGCACGCCGAACAAGGGCCGTCTCGGAGCGAACGCCATACTCGCTGTCTCGCTGGCTAACGCGAAGGCGGCGGCGATCGAAAGTGATCTGCCGCTCTATCAGTACCTCGGAGGCGTGAACGCTCACGTCATGCCGGTACCCATGATGAACGTCGTTAACGGCGGTGTGCACGCAAAGAACACGATTGACTTTCAAGAGTTCATGGTGATGCCAATCGGCGCGGCGTCCTTTAGTGAAGCGTTGCGATGGGGAACCGAGACGTATCACGCTCTCAAGGGCATCCTGGACAAGCGCGGGCTGAGCACCGCGGTGGGCGACGAGGGCGGTTTTGCGCCGGACCTTCCCAACAGCGAGAGCGCGGTTCAGGTACTGATCGAAGCCATCGAGACGGCCGGACTCACTCCCGGTCGCGATGTCGCCATCGCCATGGATCCCGCGACCGAGTGAGCTCTATCGCGACGGCGCCTATCACCTCGAAGGTGAAGGCCGGGTCTTCACCAGCGCCGAACTCGTCGACTACTGGGTTGACCTCGTCTCTCGATACCCGATCGTTTCTCTCGAGGATGGAATGGCCGAAGAGGACTGGGACGGCTGGGCCTCTCTCACGACGAAACTGGGAGAAAAAATTCAACTGGTCGGTGACGACGTCTTTGTGACGAACACCGCGTTGCTGCAAAAGGGCATCGATCACGGTGTGGCGAACTCCTTGCTCGTGAAGTTGAATCAGATCGGCACGCTGAGCGAAACCTTGGACGCCGTTCACTTGGCGGTGAGTAATCGCTATAGCGCGGTGATCTCTCACCGCTCAGGCGAGACAGAAGACGTGACGATTGCTGACGTGGCGGTCGCTACCAACGCCGGTCAGATAAAAACTGGTGCGCCGGCACGAACTGATCGAGTGGCGAAGTACAATCAGTTATTGAGAATCGAAGAGCAGCTCGGTGATCAAGCCCGTTTTCTCGGTGCCACGTCATTGTCGGGGGCGATAGGTGTCCACAACGCATAAAGCACGAAGCAGTAACCGCTGGCTGGTGCCGGCCGCTCTCGTAACGGCCGTCCTCATGATCGCGGGCTGGTTCCCCTTCTCGTCCCTGTGGCACCAACAGGCTCAAATCGATACGACCGCCGCTCAGATCAAAGCGATTCAGCGCGAAGAGGCGTCGCTCAAGTCCGAGGCGAAGACCGTCGATACTAAAGCGGCGGCAACCGCCTTGGCCCGCGAGCAGTATCAACTCGTGAATCCCGGCCAGAGCCTGATTCAAGTTCTTCCCGGCGACGCCTCAGGCCAGGTCTCGGCCAGCTCGGCCGATCCCGGCCTCCAGCCTCTCGTGGCGCCCTCGTCGATGGCGACACCCAACGTCGCCGCGACGGCCACGACACGCCACTCGAATCAGTATGTTTCGCGCCTTCTGCGCACCCTCGAGTTCTGGCGTTGACCTTTCGCGACGCGTCACCCGACGATCAGGCGATCGTCGAAGCCCGGCTTGGGCGTCCCCTCTCGGGTCGCTTCGCCGTCGTGGTGCGACGCCTCGACGGAGGGCCGGTGGTAATTGAGAACGAACCACACCTGCGCGACGGCACGCCCATGCCGACTCTCTTCTGGCTGGTTGACTCCGAGTTCGTATCTCAGTGTGAGTCGCTTGGAGAGTGAGGGCGGCGTACATCGGTTCGAAGAACTCGTGGAGGCCGAGGACCTTCGTCGAGCGCACGACGAGTACGAGGAACGTCGACGGGCGGCGACGGTGCGACACGACGTCGTGGCGGCCCAGGGTGGAGTCGGGGGCACCCGCGTCGGGGTCAAGTGCCTGCACGCGCACCTCGCCAACTTTCTCGCTGGTTCATTCGATCCGGTGGGCGCCTTAGTGGCCCAGGAGATCGGCGTGCCAGAACTACGCCTCGTTAACGTTCGTGAGTGACGCGGTCGCTGCCATCGACTGCGGGAGCAACTCCACGCGACTACTCATCGTCGACGGCGACGGTCGAGCTCTTTCGCGCGAAATGCGTATTACCCGTCTCAGTCAGGGCGTGGACGCGTCGGGCACGTTGACGCCGGAGTCGATGGAACGGACCTTCGCCGTGCTGGCACGGTATCGCGGGGCCTGTGACCGGTTCGGCGCGACGGACGGTCTTCTGGTGGCCACCTCCGCCGTTCGCGACGCCACGAACGCGATCGACGTTTCTGTCGCGGGCGCACGAGTTGGTCGGTTTTGAGGCGAAGGTTCTCTCTGGCGGTGAGGAGGCGGCCTTCTCCTACGCCGGCGCCACCAGTGATCTTGGCGTGTCGATCATGCCCACGATGATTGTTGACGTCGGAGGAGGCTCGACGGAACTCGCGCTGGAGGTTCGAGGTGAGTTGAAAAGCTACTCGATGCAACTCGGTTGTGTGCGAGTGAGTGAGCGAGCCCTCGGACGCGGAGTCGTGACCCCCGAAGGCGATCGCGCGGCGCGCGCCATGATTGAGGCTGAGTTGGATCGCGCCTTTAGCGCCGTACCCGACTTCGGCCGAGTGGCGGGGAATGTTTGTCTCGTTGGTCTCGCCGGCACCGTCGCCACGCTGGCGCAACTGGACGCGCGCCTCACGGTCTACGACCGCGACGTCGTCCACCACCGCGTACTCACCCGTGAGGTGGTTCAGGAGTGGCGCGATCGTCTCGCGCGCGAAACACCCGAGGAGCGACTCACCCACCCCGGCATGGTGGCCGGACGAGAGGACGTGTTGACCGCGGGCCTCTATATCCTGGACGCCGTCATGGAGAGATTCGGCGCCCGAGAGCTCCTCAGTTCCGAAAGCGACATCCTGGACGGGATCGTTCTTTCCCTACGGGGGACCTGATTGCGCTCCTGACAGTGACCTGTAACGATGTAATGGTGGGAAGCCCCTCATGGTGACAACGCGCAGCGCTATCTATTCGCCCATCTCATTGCACGGGCGTCGCCTCGTGCTGCGCACGATGAATGAACACGACTATGAGGCCTGGTATGAAGTGCGCACCCGCGGTCGTGACTGGCTCCTCAAATGGGAGCCCCGCTCGGCCCACGCCTCGCACCTCGCCGAAGACCACCGCAGCTTCGTTAGTCGCTGCGCCATTCGAGAACGAGAACGCCAGATCGGGACCGGCTTTGGCTTCGGCATCTTCGTAGAGGGCCGCTTCGTGGGGGAGATCACCCTCTCTTCGATTCAGCGCGGTCCGCTGCAGTCGGCCTACATCGGGTACTGGATTGACGAAGCGGTGGCTGGCCAGGGCCTCATGCCCGAAGCGGTCGTCACGATGCTGCAGTACGCCTTCGAGTCATTGCGCCTCCATCGTGTCGAGATCAATATCATTCCGCGTAACGCGCCCTCGCGCCGCGTCGTAGAGAAGCTCGGCATTCGCATTCGAGGGGATCTCCGAGCGCTACCTCGAGATCGACGGCGCGTGGGAGGACCACGCCCGCTACGCCATCACGGCCGAAGAGTGGGGCGACCGCGCGCCTGAGCTCGTGTCAAACTGGCTACTGCCGCGCCACAACTAAACGGCCTCGAAACGTCGCCCCTTTAGTTCACTCGATGGTCGTGGTTCGCAGTGATCCCTTGAGACGAGCGGCGACGCCGAGCCCACCGAGCGAGTCGTTGCGTCCCAGCACCAACAGAGTGTTCGCGTCACCGTGGGCCAGGACGAGTCCGTGGAGTCGCGCCTCTTTCGCCGCCGAAGCGACGTCCGTCGCACTCGCACCGGGCGTCAGTTCGACGACGGGATTCTTATAGCGCCGCGACCTCACGGTTCTAATGTCGAGAAACATCGCCATGGCGTCGCGCCCCGGTCGCACCGAGGAGCCTTCCACGTCCTGCCACGTCACGAGGAGGGGGCGAACACTGAGTCCTAGTTGATTGGCTAGGTACAGAATCTCCACGTCGAAGGCGAATCCGTCGATGAACGAAAGAAGGGCCAAGAGCCGCGCCTCGGCTAACTGAAAGCCCTTGCACCCGCACTGCGTGTCGCGCAGGTTCGTTCTGGTGTAGAGGCGAACCAGATAGTTAAAGCCCTCGCCGAAGAGCGTGCGCAGTCGCGAGTCGTAGTTGATATGTCCCTTGATCGCGCGCGAGCCTGGGACCAGCGCGCTGTCGCGTAGCGAGGTCATAAAGAGAGGAAGTTGGCGGGGGTCGATGGCCATGTCGGCGTCAATGGTGACGACGTTGGTGCCCCGCGCCAAGCCGATGCCGAGGCGAAGGGCCGCGCCTTTGCCCATGTTCTCGGGCTGTTGGACGAAACGGGCGTTCTCTAGGTGCCCGTAGACCTCATGTGCGCGGTGCATGGTGTCGTCGCGCGAGCCGTCGTCGACCACGATGACTTCGAGTGTGCGGGTGCCGATCGTGTCAAGAAAGGGTTGAAGGCGATCGAAACCGGCGACCAGGCGATCCGACTCGTTGTACGCCGGAATAACGAGAGTGAGATCAATGGTCATGTTTGCTTACGGGTGAGCGGCGCCGTAGAGGCCGGCCGTGAACAGAGGTGCGAGCTCTACGTCAGTGCCGGTGTAGGGGGCCGCGATGGTGGTGTCGACGCCCCAGGGTCCCGAGCCCACGTACATCACCACGTGGTCGATCTCATGGTCGCCGTCGAGGTTGTAGTAGTAGAGGAGGTCGCCGGGCTGGAGTTGGGTGAGGAGCACGTGCACCATGTCGGGCCACTGGGTTTCGGTGGTGCGGGGGATGGAGATGCCGGCCTTGCCCCAGGCCCACTGCACGAGGCCGGAGCAGTCGAAGCCGACGCCCGGCGTCTCGCCCCCCCAAACGTAAGGCACGCCGCGTTGAGATTCCGCATATTTGACGGCTGCTAGGCCCTGGGCGGTGCCGGCCACCTCGGCGATGGTGGGCGTCGCGATGGCCTGTTGTTCGGCCTCGATGACCTCATTCCCCGCGGCCTGGCCTCCCACCTCTGTGGCCGCCGCGATGGCCTGATCTTCTCCGGTCACGTTTTTGGCTCTCGCGGCGGCGACACCGGCGCTGATCTCGTAGTTGATGATCTCGCTCTTGTACTGTGCCTTGACCGTGGCCAAGGTGGCCTGCGTTTGATCTTGTAGCTCGATGTCCGACTCCAACAGCGCTTTCATCACGTAGGTTTCCTGTCGCGCCTTGGAGCGCTGCACGGCGACTTTGGCGATGGTCGTGTCGAGTGACGTTTTCTCGCGCTGGTACTTGTACTTGAGTGCGTTCAAGTTGCCGATCACCAGTTGTTGGTAGACCTTGCTCTGGTCGCTCTTGGCGACGTTCTGATTGAAGAGTTGAATCAGCTGGGATTCGGCGCTGCCGAACACGAAGGCACGCACCACGGCGACCTCCAGCTTCTTCGAGGTCACTACGATGGCCGCGCGCTTCTGCACTTCCTGGCCCTGCAGATTCATGATATTGGTGTTGATCGTGGCCAGATTGGCCTCGTCCTGGTCGTACTCGTTGGAGGAGATTTCGCTGCGGTCTTCTTGGCGTGACAAAGCGGCCGAGAGATCTTCGATGGCCTTTTTGGTCTGGGCGATTGAGCCGGCGCCGGCGGTCGTGGGAACGATCAGCCAGACGACGCTAAGTGCCGCTAATAACAACAGGGGGGTCGTTCGTGTCGTGCCCCGACGACGCACGCGCAACATAAAACCAGCCTAGTTATCGAGGTCTTTGAAATTGGGCCGCTTACGCAATTCCTATCTTTGCGTTAGCGTTACGACGCGACTCTTCTGCGAGGGGGCGTAGCCCAATTGGCAGAGGCAGGGCGCTTAAACCGCCTCCAGTGAGGGTTCGAGTCCCTTCGCCCCTACGCAGCCGGAGTCCTTCACGATATTTAGTAACGTTGCAGGGTGGCTAAGAGCAACTCAGGAAAATGGGTCAGTAGAGTTGGGGCCGCGGGCGGTGGGAAGACCTACCGAAAGGCGCGTCCGGCCAACTACTACGGGATCTTGGCCGTCATTGTCATTTTAGGGCTGGTGGCGACGGTCTACTCTCGCTACGAGTACCAGAATCCCGGGAAAAAGCATGCGGCGGCCGCCGTGGCGCCCAAGATTGGCTCCATCCTCTACGCGGGGCTCTCCATTCAGGCGTGCGGCAAGACGCTGCCCTATCTGGCGCCCAACTCCACCGCCGGACTCGGCTTCGCTATCGGACCGGACGACGTCGTGCGACTGAGCCCCGTCTCCGCGGCCGACGCCGGCAATAACGCGACCTTGAAGACGATGGCCAGTGAGTCCAACGGCCTCATCCTGAGTAAGACCGAGATCGGTGTTCCCACGGCCAAAGGAACCGCCGACCCCAAGACGACCTACAAGAACGGCGACACCTGCGCCACCGGAACGCCGGACGCTGGTAAGACCGGCGAGGTTGAGTACGCGTACTGGACCTCGTTCGCCCAGAAGACGCCCACCATTACGACGAACCCGGCCAAGATCAAGTTCTCCAAGGAACTTCGCGTCACGTTGGCCTTCGAACCGACGGGCGTGGTGCCCGCGCCTCCGACCAAGGCGACCGATAACCAGATGGTCTACGACACCGTGACGCCCACGACCACCACCACGACCACGTTTCCCACCACCACGACAACCGCCGGACCGGGCAACGCGCCCACCACGACCACCACCACCGCGAGTACAACCACCACCACGAAGGGTTGAGGTTGCAGGCGGTCATTCTGGTCGGAGGCATGGGAACGCGCCTTCGACCGCTGACTTACGAAACGCCCAAACAGATGCTGCCCCTCGTGGGGGTGCCGATGATTGAGTGCGTGCTGGAAGCGCTCGCGCACCACGGCGTCACCGACGCGGTGCTCTCGCTCGGCTACCTGCCCGATCGATTCACCGAGGCGTACCCCACCAACGTGATCTCCGGCGTCCGGGTGACCTACGCCGTGGAGTCTGAGCCACTCGACACCGCCGGAGCCATTCGTTTTGCCGCCGGTGAAGCGAACGTCGGCGAGACGTTTCTCGTCGTCAACGGTGACGTCGTGACTAGTCTCGACGTGACCAAACTCCTCGACTTTCACCGCTCGCACGGGGGCGAAGCGACCATCGCCCTGCACCCGGTAGAAGACCCTTCACACTTCGGCGTGGTGCCCACCGCGCTCGACGGCCGCGTGTTGGCCTTTGTGGAGAAGCCCCCGCCCGGTGAGGCGCCTACCAATCAGATCAACGCCGGGACCTACGTCTTCGAGCCTCGCGCCCTCGATCGCATCGCGCCCGTCGGTCGCGTCAGCGTAGAACGCGAGACGTTTCCTCAGTTGGCCGAGGCGAGGGAGCTCTTCGCGCTGAGTGACGAGTCGTACTGGCTCGACACGGGAACGCCTCAGCACTACCTCCAAGCCAACGTGGACGTCTTAAAGGGGTACAACACTCAACACAGTTTTCGAGGAATCGTCGATGGCTCGTGGCGCGACCCGTCGGCCACTATCGACACGACGTCGACGCTGAAAAACGTGGTCGTCGATAAGGGATGTGTCATCGGAGCACACGTCGTGATCGAGGACTCCGTTTTGTTACCCGGGGCTGTCGTTCAAAGTGACTGCGAGATCCGATCATCCATCATCGGACCCGACGCCGTGATTGGTACGAGCTCCGTGCTCGGCCCCACCTGCGTGGTCGGGGCCAAGGAGCGCGTCGCCGCCGACTCGCGACTCTCGGGTGACGTTCGACTCGGTGGGGTGTGATTAGCGAAAGAGGTCGTCGTTCTTTGATCGCACGATGTTCTCGTTGACCGAGCCGGCGCCGAAGAAACTCTCGTCGAGACCCCGCACCAAGGCAAAGGGAGTGGCCGCCGCTTTGTGCAAGACCAGATTCGCGGCGCCCGCGATCTCGTCGGCAATAGCCACCTCCGTCGCTTCAAGCAGCCGGCCGTTAGCGTCCGTCGTACCGCGCAGATCCAGCACCGGCCGCAGACCCGCCGATCCGAGCGCGACGTCGCTCACCCCTTGACGCCATACGCGACCAAAGGTGTCGGTAATCAACGTAGCCACGTCGACGCCGGTTCGCCGGGCGAGTTCGCTACGTATACGACGAGCCGAGCGATCGGGGTCGACCGGCAAGAGTACCGCCGTCCCGTCATCGGCGTTTGACAGATCGACGCCGGCGTTGGCGTTGATGAAGCCGTGGCGAGTCTCGGTGATGCGCAGCGTGCCTCGTCGGCGCAGCACCCGCACCGACTCACTTTCCACGATGCGCACCTTGTCCTCGTCACTCCCGTCGTAGGGGACAACTCGACCCTCGGACTTGGAGACCACCTTGCTAGTCACCACGACCAGATCGTGGTGGCGTAGCTCTTCACCGCACTCCTCGAGTGCGACCAAGATCAGAGTCACGAGGTCGTCACCGCGTTGAACCATGGTGGGTGAGGCCAGAGCCAGCAAACGAAGCTCGTTCACGCCAGAACCGCTCGGGCGAGGCGAGTGGAGTCCGCGGGATCGGCCATTATCGTCGTGGTCACCACGACGCGAGGACCGCGGGCGCGAATCGCCTCGGCGAGCTCGGCGTCGGCCTCATCGATGATCCACGTTCCGACGAGGCCTTCGTAGAAGTCCACCACGCCCAGCGCCGTGCTGTCATGCCCCAGTTCGCGCAGCAGTCGGTCGGCCGGACCTTTGAGGGCGGCGCCGCGGATAATGGGTGAGACGGCGACCACGTCGTCAGATCGGGCGCGAAGCGCCGCCCGCACGCCGGGGACTTGAAGAATGGGATCGATGGAGATGAGGGGATTCGAGGGCGCAATGATCAGGCGGGTCGCGTCGCGCAGGGCGGCCGTCACCTCCTCGGTGGGTCGGGCGTCTTCGGCCCCGACAAAGACGAGGGACTGAACGATCACGTCGTGGTGGCGGCGCACGAAGTACTCCTGGAACGAGAGTCGACCCTCTGCGGTGAGGAACTCCGTCGAGAGCGGGTCGTCAGTGACGGGAAGAATCGTCACGCGAAGCCCGTGATGGCGAGCCAACTCCGACGTGACCTGCGTTTTGGTGGCGCCGTCGTGCAGTCGTTGGGTGCGATAAAGATGTGTGGCCAGATCGCGATCACCCAGTCGAAACCAGGCTTCGCCTCCGAGCGCGTCGAGTTCGTCCATGACCCGCCACGTCTCACCCTGGAGTCCCCAACCGAGTTCGTCATTGTTGAGTCCCGCGAGCGTGTAGGTGATGGTGTCCAGGTCGGGACAGATGGTGAGCCCGTGCAGAACGAGGTCGTCGCCGACGTTCACGACGGCCGTTAGGTCGGAAGGGTCGCCGACGTCGCTGAGTGCGCGCAGCAGTCGAGCCGCGCCGACGCCACCGCTGAGAACCGTTATCACCCCCGAGACCTTAGAGGCGCGTGGGTATCATCGAGTGGTGAGTAACGACGTCGAGAGCGCCTGGCCCGGCTCGCACTCCTACATCGTCCTGCGCTTAGACGGGGCGACCGTGCGGCGCATCGCCGAATACGGCGACGTACACGAAGTGCGGCCCTGGGCGTCGGTTTCGAAGATGACCGTGGCGATGGCCTTCGGCGTCGAAGTGGATTGGGAGCTGCACTCCTACGACGAACAGGTCGGACCCCACGGCGCGACTTTCGCCAACCTGCTGTCGCACTCGAGTGGCCTCGGGCTGGAAGAGGGCGATCCGGTGGTTCCCATCGCCACCAAACGCGTCTACTCCAACTACGGCTACGACCGCGCCGTACACGCCATCGTGGGAGACAACGACGCGGCCGACTGGCTGGCCTATCGAGTGTTTGATCCCCTCGGGCTCTCCACCACCACTCTGGTGGGCCGACCCGCGGCGGGCGTCAACGGCTCAACCGAGGACCTGGCCACGCTGGCGGTCGCGTGGCTGCGCTGTGACGGGATCTCGCGACCTACTCGGGACCGTCTGATCCGTCCCTACTTGCCTGAACTCGCGGGCATCGTGCCCGGTTTCGGTCGCTTCACTCCGTGTCCGTGGGGGATGGGGCCCGAAGTGCGCGGCGAGAAGCGGCACTGGATGGGGGACTGGCCTACCACCAGCTTCGGCCACTTCGGGCTGAGTGGATCGATGATGCTCTTAAACGCGGACGAGGGGCTCGCCCTCGTCGCCACCAGTAGCCAACCATTTGGACCATGGGCGGTCAAACTGTGGCCCGAGTGGACCAGTGTCCAGCGGGTCCTGGCCCTCTCTTCGTGAGTGCTGACGTTCCGAGGGTCGCGCTCGACCTCGATGGTTCATTGGAGTCACTGGGCAACTCGATGACCGATCTCGCCGACGCGCTGGACGCGACCGGAGGATGTGAGTTACTTCGCTTTCGTTCGGGATCGCCGCCGAGCTCGCCTCATGAGGCACACCTCGCCCTACGTCCTCTGTGGACACCGCTCTGGCGACGGGGCGTCGGTCCTTCGTTAGATCGACTCCTCGCACCGGTTGACGTGGTGCACGTCGCCGGTCGCGCGACGCCGCCGACCAAGTCGGCGCCCCTCATCATCTCGGTCGACGATCTTCGACCGTTGCGCGGCGAGTCGCGTGAGTATCTTCGCATCACGCAGCTGCGGCGGGCCGTGCGTCATGGCGCGACGCTGGTGGCGTCGACTCGCAGCGCCAGCCACGAGGTGCGCCGCGTGCTGGAGGTCGCGCCTACGCGCATCGTGGTTGTTCCGCCGGCCGTGCCGTTGGTGCAACTGACACGGGAGGGAACGAAGTTGGTCGTGAACTTGACGGGCGTCGTCAAGCCCTTTCTACGTCTCGCGCCGGAGTTAGTGAACTTTGCGGAGAGTCGCGGGGCGATCGTCGAAGCCTTGGCCAGTCGCAAAGTGAGCGACCAGATTCGAGCGCGCGGGTTAAATGTGGTGGCCAGCCCTCGCTCGGAGGCCCGTCGGGCCCTGAGTGAAGCGCGCGTAGTGCTGCACATCTCTGACGGCGCGCGGTTCCCGTCCTTCGCCATCGCCTCGTTGGCCGCGGGAGTGCCCACGATCGCGCGCGCCACCACGATAAACCGCGAACTGTTGAGCGGGGCGGCGGAGTTGACCGAGAGCGACGACGAAGTGCTGCCGTTACTGGACGAACTGTGGGAGAGTCCGTCTCGCCGAGCCATTGTGATCGCGGCTGGTCGATCGAGGGCGGAGGACTTTGCGCCGGCCACCGCGGCGAGAGCCTACGTCGCGCTCTATCAAGAAGTCGTGCGAGGCTGAAGAGCGTGACGCGAACGATCACCCTCTCGCTCGACCAGTTCTATCGACCTCAGCCGGGAGGGATCGCTACTTACGTACGTGGTCTCGTAAAAGGGTTGAGTTCCCTGCACGACGAGTCGCTGCAACTCGTGGGCGTCGCTCCGCGCGGCGCGCCCAGTCGCGAGGTCGCGGAGTTGGAACTACGGAGAGTCACGACCGCGCCGCTGGAGGTTCTCACCCTCCTGTGGGATCGCTGGCCGCTCGGCGTGCCGTCCTCGAGTGACGTCGTGCACGCCACGTCGCTCTCAGGTCCCTTCTCGGGCGGCCGCCCCGGCGCGGTTCACTCCGTCACTGTCTACGACCTCTTGTGGCGCGACGAACCCCAAGCCAGCACGGCGCGGGGAATACGCTTCCACGAGCGCAGACTGGAGATGTTGAAGCGCCGAGAGGAGGTTCGACTCTTCTGTGCCGCGCCCGGGCTGCGTTCACGCCTCCTGGCCGACGGCTTTGACGAGGTGCGTCTGCACGACGTCCGTCTGGGTGTTGACGACGAGACGAACGTCGCGAGTGCACCGGAGGTGCGTCACGAACTTCAAGGACGCGGCGTTACCGGTCCTTTTACCCTGTACGTCGGGACGCGCGAGCCGCGCAAGAACCTCGAACGACTCATCGCCGCGCACTCGAAGGCGAGATTACTCAGCCTGGAACTTGGTCCACTCGTGCTGGTTGGTCCCTCGGGGTGGGGCAACGTCGATAGTGGCGACGCGATCGTGTTGGGTTCGGTGAGCCGTTCGATGTTGAAGGGTCTCTATCGCGAGTCGACCGTGGTCGCCTATGTACCGACGGCCGAAGGGTGGGGGCTGCCTCCGGTTGAAGCGCTCCACGAGGGAGCGCGGGTGGTGGCGAGCGTGACGACGCCCAGCGTGGCGGAGAATCACGAAGTGGTGCTGGTTGATCCACTCGACGTGGACGCTATTGCGAAGGGTCTAGCTACCTCGTTGACGTTGGCAACCGACGAGGAGGCTCGCGAACGACGCCGCGCCAGCGTGGCGTCGCTGACGTGGCGCAACGTGGCGCTCGATCACCTGAAGGGCTGGCAGTGAAGATCGCTCTCGACGTCTCGGCGGTACCTCCTCGCATCGCGGGCGCGGGGCGCTACATCGCCGAACTGGCGGCCCGCCTACCCGGGCGCGGGGAGGAGACCACCCTGGTCACCAGGCGCGACGACGCGCCTCGCTGGCGTGAGCGTTCGCCGCAAGCCACGCTGGCCAGTATCGTGCCCAACGCGCGAGCGGCCCGGCTGACCTACGAAGCCTGGGTTCTGGGAACGTCTCAGACGGCGCGCTCCGTTGATCTCTGGCACGGGCCGCACTACACGATGCCCCGGCGGGGAACGACGCCCACCGTGGTCACGATTCACGACCTGACCTTTTTCACTAATCCCGAGTGGCACGAGCGAACCAAGGTGACGTTCTTTCGACGGGCCATCACCTTCGCGTCGCAACACGCGCGAGTGCTGGTGCTGGTGAGTGCCTTTAGCGCTCGGGCGCTCGAAGAGATTCTTCCCGCTCACGCGCCGATCGTCGTGGCGCCCCTCGGGGTCGACCTCGAGCACTTTCAACTCCGCGGCCCCGACGATGAGGCCATCTTTCGCCGCCACTCACTCAACGGGGGCGTCGCGTACGTATTGTTTGTAGGCACCGCCGAACCGAGGAAGGGTCTAGACGTGTTGTTAGAGGCCTTTAGGGAGGTGGCGCGAGACGACGCGGAGGTCGAACTCTGGATCGCGGGGCAGGCCGGGTGGGGTGTCGGTCCGTTCGTGAGCCAACTCGACGAGCACCCCTACGCCCAGCGCATTCGCCGCCTGGGCTTTGTCGACGAAGAACTCCTTCCCGCCCTCTATCGCCGGGCGCGCGTGGTGGCCTACCCGTCGCGAGGGGAGGGGTTCGGTCTTCCCGTTTTAGAAGCCATGGCCTGCGGGGCCTCGGTCGTGACGACCGACGGCACCGTGATGGCCGAGGTGGCCAGTGGCGCCACCCGACTGGTACCGATCGGTGACGCCGCGGCACTCGCGTCATCGCTTCTCGCGGGACTAGCCGACGACGCCACCGAGCGCGCCAACCTTGGCCAGCGGGCCCGGGCTCGCGCCGAGCACTTCACGTGGGAGGCCTGCGTCGATCAACACCTGGTGGCCTACAAGCAGGCGCTGGAGTTTTCGTGAGAGCCCTCGTCACTGGTTCGGACGGTTTCGTCGCGGGTCATCTCATTCGACATCTGCGCGACAACGGGGACGAGGTACACGGCATCGATCGCGAGCGCGACGTGACGGACGCTCGCAGCATGCGAGAGGTGTTCGAGTGGTTTCTTCCTGACGTTACGTACCACCTCGCCGCCCTCACGCACGTCGGTGACTCCTGGGAGAACGCGAGCGAGTTCACGCGCGTCAATGTGGTGGGAACGCAGCGCGTACTCGACGCTTCTTTTGAGGCGGTGCCCCGCGCGACCACCGTCGTGGTCAGTTCGTCTGAGGTCTACGGCATCTCGCGCCCTGAGGACCAACCCTTGCGCGAGACCTTTCGCGTGGCGCCGGCCAATCCTTACTCGTCGAGCAAGGTTGAGGCGGAGCGCGTGGCGCGCGACGCGGTGCGCTTTCGCGGGCAGCGCGTCATTGTCGCTCGGCCCTTCAATCATCTCGGTCCCGGCCAGTCGCCCAACTTTGTTGTGCCGGCGCTCGTCAGTCGCCTATTGGAGGCGCGCGAGCACGGCGACGACCGCATTCTGGTGGGTGATCTCTCGACGCGTCGCGATTTCAGTGACGTTCGCGACGTCGTGCGCGCCTACCGTTTGCTGGCCCAGCTCGGCGTCTCGGGCGAGGTGTACAACGTGGCCTCCGGTCACGACGTCGCGCTCATCGACATTGCGCATCAACTGGTCGCTCGGCTGGCACCCAACGTCGAGCTCGTGGTGGATCCTTCCCTGTTGCGCCCTATTGACCTCCCTGTGTCGCGCGGTAGTTACGACAAGTTGCATCAAGCCACCGGATGGGCGCCGCTCATTGCGTTGCACGTGTCCCTCGATGACATTGTTGACGATCTCGAACAGCGACGCCGCGAACCCTAGAGAAATCCCGCATCGCGCACCATTGTTGATGTCGAGCGCCCAAAGTGTCAGGCGCTGCCAACTAGCCTTGAAGAACTGATGGACTCTCGTGCTCCGGCCGTTGTTGCCGTCATCGTTACCACCGGTCCAGGGCCCGGTCTAGAAGCGGCAGCCGCTTCTCTTGCGGGCCAAGACTACGAAGAACTGAGCCTTCTCGTTCTCGCCAACGGCGAGGCCCCGCTGGTCGCTGAGCGCATCGCCGGGGTGGCGCCGAACGCCTTCGTGCGACTGCTCGAGGAGAATCGTGGATTCGGCGCGGCCTGCAACGAAGCGTCGTTAATGGTCGAAGGTTCCGCCTTTTTCCTCTTCTGTCACGACGACGTCCGACTGGAAACGAACGCGGTGCAGCTCATGGTGGAAGCGGCCTATCGCACCAACGCGGGCATCGTGACACCCAAGGTGGTGGCCTACGAAGACCCTCTCGTTCTCCTTCACGTCGGTCAGACCTCTGACCGATTTGGGGTGGTGCGTGAACGAATCGAAAAGGGAGAGATCGATCACGGCCAACAGGACTTAGAGCGCGACGTTTTTGTCGCGCCGGGTGGCGTCACCCTGGTGCGCTCCGACCTCTTCAAGGCTCTGCGTGGCTTCGACCCACTCATCAGTCTGCTCGGCGAAGATCTCGATCTCTGCTGGCGCGCGCAAGTAGCGGGGGCCCGCATCGTGGTAGCGCCGCTGGCCAAAGTGGCTCATCGCGAGACGATCGCGACCGGCGAAAGGCCGATGACGGCCGTGGGCACGCGACGGGCCAGCCGCCGGGACCTTCAGCGCCGTCACCAACTCTTCGTGGTCGCGAGTGGCTGGGGGCGGCGTTACAGCGTGACCACCCTCTCGATGCTCTTCGTCCTGGACGTCGTGGAGACCGGGGTCTCGCTGATCGGGGGCGACACCGACCGGGCCGGGGCCATCGCGGGCTCGTGGAGGTGGCTCCTCAAACACCGTCGACGGGTTCGCCAGCGCCGTCGCCAACTTAATGAAGTACGCGTTCTCTCCGACGGCGAACTCCATCAACTCCAAGTCGGTGGGGCCAGTCGGTTGAAACACTTCGTCACCACCCTGCTTCGTGAGGGCTACGACCGGGCCCGAGGCATTTTGCCGCCTGAGGAACGCATGGAGGACGAGGTCGACGAGGCTGGGGTGGGCTTCGCCTCGGCGTTCTCTGAACAAGAGGAGTTTGACGAGATCGCCGAGAGCGAACTGCTCGAGCTTCGCTCTCGGCCCTCACGACTGATGACCTCGTTCCGCGCGCAAGCTGGCCTGGTGGCGTTGGTCGCGCTGCTGTGGCTCATTGGATCGCGCAACCTAGTGGCTACCCACCTGCCGTTGATAGGTCGCCTCGCGCCACTCGATAGCTGGTGGTCGACCTGGCGACACTTCTTTGCGTCGTGGTCGCCCAACGGCGTGGGAACGGGGACTCCGGGCATGCCCGGGTACGGGGTGCTGGCCTTCGCCGGTACCTTCGTGATCGGCCGCATGGGGGTCCTGCCACGTCTGGCTCTCATCTTCGCCGTGCCGGTGGGAGCGATCGGCGTGGGGCGCCTGTTGAAGGATCGCGCGTCCAACCGCGCGCGTCTGGTCGGGGCCTTGGCCTACGCCGCGATGCCGCTCGGGCTCAACATGATCAATCAGGGTCGCGTCGATGTGCTGGTCGCGGTGGCTGGTCTGCCCTTTATCGTCCGGCGAATCTTTGAACTGATGGACGTGCCCGGCTTTCGGGCCACGCCGTACCCCGAGCCGGTGCCCTTTGGTCATCGGGGCTGGCGCGGCACTCGAAGCGGGGCAGCATCTGTTGCTCATCATGATCGTGGCCCTGGTCACGGCGATGGCGCCCGCGACCTTGATCGCGGCGGCTCTGGTGGTACTGGGAGTCATGTCGCGAGACTCTTTGAGCCTGACGAGTCGGGTGAACGGGTGCACTCGGGCGGTTCCTCGGTTCGCTGGTCTTTAACGTGGCGATCTTTTTCTTCCCATGAGTTCGACGTGCTTGTTGGCCGGTCGCCGAGCGCTTGAGATCTTCGGACTGCCGCGTGGACCCTGGTCCGTGCCGACGTTCTCGTCTCTTGTTGCGGGGTGTGGACGGCACGTTCGGCGCACCTGGTGGGGGTGGCTCTTACCTGCTGCGGCGCTCCTCGCCCTCGTCCTGTGCCGGGGAGAACGCCGCGCGTGGCGACCAAATTGTCGAGATCGCTGCCTTGACGTTGATACTGCGGTCCTGGTCTCGCGGCACTGGCTCGGCTCGTTCTCGCCCGATCTCGATGTTCTCCTGGCGCTCTACGCCGTGACGCTGGCCTCCCTTATTGGGCTGGGCATCGGCGCGCTCGAACACGACCTTCGCGACGTCGGCTTCGGCTGGCGTCAGGTCGCGGCCGGTGCTCTCGGTCGCCACCCTCGTGGTCGCCAGTCTTCCCTTCCTCCGAGTTTCGCCAGTGGCCGATTCGACTGCCCACCACCAGCGTCGCGGAGTCTCTCGTCAGCTCTCGCGCCGAGCACCGCGGGCGGGTACCGGGTGCTGTGGCTCGGCGATCCCTCGGTACTTCCGCTGCGCCGGCTGGACGGTCGCGCCGGGTCTAGAAGCGGCCACCTCAACGAACGGCCTGCCCGGCGGGTCTACTCTCTTCAGCCCGCCCGACTCGGGAACGAGCGACGTCATCATGCACGCGGTCTAGACGGCGCTCGCCGGTCATACCGTGCGACTCGGCGCAGCTCTTGGCCCCCGCGGGAATCTCGACCATCGTGGTCATGAACTCGGCCGCTCCCGAGATCGCGGGCGTACAGAACGTGCCTCTGCACCGAGCGCCGGGTGTGCTGCTCACGGCCCTAGACGATCAGAGCGACCTCGCGCTTGTACTCAGACACTCCCTCGGTGGAAGTCTTTTCGAACTCGCTCTTTCACGGTATCGTCGCGGCCGACGAATCCCGGCTCGACCACCCTGACGCCAGCTGTTCTCTGACACGTCGAACTCGCGGGGCGCTCACCGCCGGATCGACCGTCGTCGCCGGCCTAGCCCCGGCCGGCGCCTTTGCCCTCGACGTCGACGGCCACCCCGCGCCCCGCACCACCTACGGCAGTTGGACGCCGTACTACCCGTCGCCACGCTCGCCCGCCCATCCGACCGGGAGCATCTCCTTGCACCAGTTCCCCCTGAATGGACTCATCGCGCTGTTCACGTTGGGGATGTGGACCATCGTCTGGCTGGGCTTTGGATGGGTCCAGCGACTGGAGTGGCTCTTTACCGGCCGGCGCCGGCGCGCGGTGGCCACGCATGAGTTGAGGGACGATCGATGAGCTAGGGCCCGCCGCCGTCCCTTGCTTGTGGTCGTGGTGGCGCTGCTCCTGCCGCGACCGGTCTGGCGACGACCCTTCACCCATCCCACCAATCCCTCGGTCTTGCCCAATGGACTGCCGTCGTCGATCAACGCGGAGTCGACCGCGCTCTACTGCACCGGTCTCTCGAGCGCGTCGCCGCGGTCGGCGTCTCCTTCTTAACACGGCGAACGGACCGCGGCAGCTTGAGCGTCAGCGTGGTCTCCGACATAGGCCGAAGTGGAGCGGCACGATCGAACTCGCGGCTCGCACGCGGGTCAGTGGTGCAGCCGAGCGTCGTTGACGCGCCAGCACGCACCGCAGCAAGTCGGGACGGGTGACGACCGTCGCCGTGAGTTACGGCGTGGCCGTGCAGATCAGCGGCGGTGGGGTAGTAGCCGAAGAGATTCAGCCTACAACGACCGGGCGGAGTGCCGTGTGTCGCCCAGGGTCTCACGCGTTGGTTCGCGACGGGCTTTAACACCTTGGTCGGTTCGACGGCCTACTTGAGCGTCTTTAATCCGACCGCGACCTAGGCCGTCTTTAACGTCGTCGATCTGGACCTCGACGGGCATTATCGGCGCCCCGGAGTCATTTCAGGGTCTCTCTGTGCCCGCCCACGCGCAACGCGAGATCGACCTAGGCACCGCAAGTGGTGAACACCCCCAACGTGGCCGTCGGCGTCTTAAGGTGCTGCGCGGTTCCTCGAATGGTGGGGGTTCAGGACTCTAACGGCACGCTCTCCTTGAGCAGGGTCTCAGCCAACGCCGCGAGTGACGTGTGGTTTCCCGACGTCACCACCGTCGAACAAAGCGACGGCGGAGAATCAGCTGATGAACCCCGAGCGCCGAGACCGCCAACGTCAGCCGCCGACCGTCAAGCTCGGTTCCTTCAAGATCGCGCCGCAAACCTTGACGGTCTTGCCCTACAGCACCGGCGAAATCACCATTACGCCCAACTCCGCGATACCGGCCGACGGCTACGCCAACGTCACGTTGCGATCTCCACAGCCCGTCGTCGCGCGCTGGTGACGGGCGCCTCCACGTGGGTCGCCCTCTGCGTCGCCCACCACGCCCGACGAGCGCTTTTCTCGTGCGCGATTTCACGGGCCTCGGCTTCGACGCGCTCGAGCGTGACCAACGTCTCGTCGCGCACGGTCACCGTCAACGTCGATTCCTATAACGCCGCCCAAGCCCACGCTCATCACCGGACCGGGCGGGATCAGGTTGGCGCCGGGAGCGACGAAGAGCCTCAAGAACGAGTTGTTCTCGTCGCCCGAACTCGAGTGGTACCTATCTGGTGACAGCCAGCAAGCCCGATCTCGATCGTGACGCTGACACTGCCTAGTCACCCCAGCGGAGTGTACCTGGTGGCGCCGTTAGACGGCCGGTAACGTCGGCGGCTGCCAGTTGGGGGTGGCGGGAGCCGGAGGGGTAGCGGGGCGGACCGTCGCCGCCGGGGCCACGGGGTTGCTTCCTTCGCTGGCGTCTTTTTGCCGACGCCGCTCAGCGCGCTGACCGTCTTGGTGCCCGCCGGGTGCACCGGCTCGCCGTTCGCTTCGTCGATCAGACGAGCCGCTTCGGCGCCGTCGATGGTCTCGCGCTCGAGGAGCTGCGCGCGTTAAGGCCTCGAGGCCCGCGGCGGTGCAGAGTCAAGACTTCAATGGCTCGCGACTCTTGTTCACGGAGAATCCGCTCGATCTCGTCGTCGATGACCTTGGACGTGTGATCGGAGTAGTCGCGCGTGTGCATGAGGTCTTCACCTAGGAACACCTGATTGTTCGAACCCCAGGCCATCGGACCGATCTCTTTGGACATGCCCCACTCGCGCACCATCCGTCGCGCCAACTCGGTATTGCGCTGGAGGTCGTCCGCGGCGCCCGTGGAGAGGTCGCCGTACACCAGGAGCTCCGCCACGCGCCCACCCATGCGCATGCACAGCGAGTCCTCTAGGTGCTGGCGCGATCATGATGTGACGGTCCTCTTCGGGCAGCGTCATGGTCACCCCGAGGGCCATGCCGCGGGGGATGATCGTGATCTTGTGCAGCGGATCGGTCTTGTCGAGAACGTAGGCGAACAAGGCGTGGCCACTCTCGTGGAAGGCAATTCGCTCGCGCTCGTCGTCTTGAAGAACCATCGTGTCGCGCTCTTGGCCCATCAGGACGCGGTCGCGCGAGGACTCGAAGTCCTCCATGCCAATGGTGGGCGAGTTGCGACGTACCGCGTGCAACGCGGCCTCGTTGACGAGGTTCGCCAAGTCCGCTCCGCTCATGCCCGGCGTACCGCGAGCGACGATTGACATGTCCACGGAAGGGTCGAGCGGTTTACCCTTGGAGTGAACCTCGAGGATAGGCAAGTCGCTCTTCGAGGTCGGGGAGGGGAACCACGATCTGACGGTCGAATCGCCCTGGTCGTAGCAGTGCCGGGTCGAGGACGTCGGGCCGGTTGGTGGCGGCGATCACCACCACGCCTTCGGTCGGCTCAAAGCCGTCCATCTCGCTCAGCATCTGGTTCAGGGTCTGCTCGCGCTCGTCGTGACCGCCGCCCAAGCCCGGCGCCGCGCTTGCGACCGATGGAGTCGATCTCGTCGACGAAGACGATGGCCGGAGCCTGCTTGCGCGCGGTGGCGAAGAGGTCGCGCACGCGGCTCGCCCCCACGCCCGACGAACATCTCCATGAAGTCAGAGCCGGAGACCGAGAAGAAGGGCACGCCCGCCTCACCGGCGACCGCGCGCGCGAGCATGGTCTTGCCGGTGCCCGGGCGGACCGACGAGCAAAATGCCCTTAGGAATCGTGGCGCCGATGTTTTTATAGCGACTCGGGTTCTTCAAGAACTCCACGACCTCGCTGATCTCCTGTTTCACGCCGAGGTAGCCCGCGACGTCGGTGAAAGTGGTCTTTGGTCGATCTTCGTTGAACTGCTTTGCTTTGGAGCGGCCGACCGACATCATGCCGTTCATCTGCCCGCGGGCCTGGCGGCTGATGTAGTACATGAATCCGCCGATGATCAGTATCCAAATGAGGTAGGGCAAGAGCTCCGCGGCGCAGGCTCGAGGGATTGGCGAAGGTGACGGTGACGTTGTCGGACTTGAGCGTCGTGACCTCGGTCGCCAGCGCCGGCACGGGACCGTTAACGGTGTAGTTCGTGCCGTTGCCGAGTGTGCCGGTGATGACGCCGTTGGAGTTGTTGATCGAGGCCGTATTACACGCAGTTGCTTCGTCTTGGCGTCGTTGCAGAAAGGTCGAGTAGGTGAGGGTCTTCACGTTCTGGTGCTAGAAGAGTGAGTTAATGATCAAAATTCCGATGATGAAGGCAATGACAACGATGTGATCATTCGACGCCGGACCTGTGGCGCCATGGGCTTCTCAGCCACCTGGTAGAAATTTTTTGAAACCGTTTTGATCGTTCTGTGCTTCAGCCACCTATCTAATCTAGGGGTGACCGCGAGAAGTCGGTTTGGGCCTGTGCAAAACCTCGAGTTGAAAGTGCCAGCTCCTTGAGTTCTTCCTCCGTACCCGCTACTGGAGAATCGTCCACGCGTTGTGGCGATTGTGGCAGCCGGATTTATCGGATTCTTAGCCGGCCAGTTTCTCGCGACCCTCTTGGAGGCGCTCGGCGTCGCTCTCACGCACTACCCGGGCGGCTTGAGTGCGCTCGCCAAGGCGGCGAATCCGCCGTGGTGGGCGAACGCGCTGGGCTTCTCGGCGTCTGGGCGGGTTCGCCGCGGCCATCGTCTTCGCCTATCGCGAGGGTCGACTTGCGCCGCTGGCCCGATCAGTGGCGGCCGCGCCCGAGCGACGCTCGTCTACGTCGTGTCGGCGTGGCCTGTCAGTTCGTCATCGACCTGCCTTGTACCGCCGTTTCACTTCAAGAGCCTCAACCACCCGGTCAATCACCTCTTCAAGGCCGCGTCCACGGCCCGGGCTTCGTGGTCATTGCGCATCATGACCACGCTGATCGCGCCGTCTTTGAAGAGTGGCTCTTTCGCGGAGTCATCTTGCGCGCCCTCGCCGAAGGAGCTACGGGGGTGACGAGACGCACCGCCGTGGTTCTCGGCGTCGTCGTCAGTGCGGTCCTCTTCGGCGCGGCGCACGGCGAGCCCTTGGAGTTCGCCGGGCTGGTCTTCGCTCTCGGCGTCGGTGCTTGGCCCTCGTGCGTGCAGCGCACGCAGCGGCTTGTGCCGAGCTACTTGGCGCACGCGTCCTTTAACGCCACGGCGCTTCGTCGCCGTCATCGCACTAGCGCGCGGGACATTGATGGGTCGCTTCAAGGCAGTTCTGGACGCCCCAGCGAATACTTGACGCCGCGCTCGTCCTCTCGGTGATCTTCGTCACCGTCATGTGCGCTGCATCCGAATCTGCTCGTCTCGTCGCACCCTCATCACGGGAGGGGACACCGGATCGCACCTGGCCGCACCGGCGTACTTAAGGACGACTGGCAATCTCTTTAACTTCACGCCGTGGTACCCGGGTGGTTCGCCGGCATCCCGCTCTACACGTACTACTTCGTCTTGCCCGATGTCCTCGCCAGCTTCTCCAGTTACGTCGTGGGCTTTGCCGTGGCCATCAAGTTAGGCACGGTGCTCGGCTCGGTCCTGTTGCCCCTCGCCGCCTACGCCATGGGACGGCTCTTTCGCGCGCCGCGACCGATGCCGGTGGCCCTCGCGATGGCGACGCTGCCCTTTCTCTTTGACGCGTCCTTCACGATCGACGGCGGCAACCTCTTTTCGACGATGGCGGGGGAGTACGCCTTCTCGCTCTCTTTGGCCTTCGCGCTTCTCACCATTGGCCTCTTTGCCCGAGGCGTGAGAACGGGAAGGGGCTACTGGCTGGCGGCGCTCAGCCTAAGTCTCACCCTCGCCTCGCACGTCTTGCCCTGGCTCTTCTCCCTGGGCGCCATCGCCGTCCTCGTGGTCTTTGAGCTTCTGTACCGACGCGGCGTCGGCGAGGCCCCGGCGCCCCGACGAACGTACGACGACAATCGAGCGAATCGCCTCGCTGTCGGTCTGGGGTTGCTCCTGCTCGGCTTTCTGCCCTTCTTCTTCGACCCCTCGTTCGCCGTGAATAGCACCGGCACCTTCTCGGTGCGAGAGCCCGTACTGTCACTATTAATCACGCTGGGCCTCGCGCTCATCACGATTGCACGCTTTCGTTACGGCGTGCCGAGGCCGCGTGACTACTGGCTCGTGGTGGTGGACGTGGCGGCGACCGTCGCCAGTTTTCTGGTCGTGAATCGCTTCGGCTTCGTGTTGCTCCTCGCCTGCGCGGCCCTGGAACTTTTTCAGCGCCGGGGCAGCCACGACTCGAGCGCGCGCGAGTACGCTCGCGGCGACTACTCCCGCCCGGTTCGCTTCGCCGTCGTGGCGGGACTGATCTCGGTCGGACTTTCCGCCTGGTGGCTCTTTCCCTTCGCCACCAGCCAGTCGCTGACCGACTCACTCGGCTACGTGAATCAAAACGTCAACTCCTGGCGAGGCATCTTCACGTTGCTCGGTTGGTTCAACGCGAGCGGTGCGGCCGCCGGCGATCGTTGGGTCATTGTGCTGGCGGGGGTGGCGATCATCGCGGCCTTCTTCGTTCGCGATCGCCTGGGCATGGTTCTGGCGGCGCTCACCGTGGGGTCCTTCTGGGCCTTCGCCCTCGACCCCCAGAGCGCTATCTGGGACCAGCGACTGATGCCCTTTTGGTACATCACCATTCACCTGAGTGTCGGTTGGCTGTTCGGGTACGTCGCCTGGCGTTGGGCTCAGCGAGTGCCCGCTCGTTTTCGCTGGGCGGCCTTCTTCATAGAGGGCAACAACATCACTCACGCCGACGAGGACGATTCGGTGCTGGTGGCGAACGACGGTGTCGCGTTCGAAGAGATCTCGCTCCCCTCGAGCGACCCCCAACGGTTGTCGCGGCGACTGTTTCGCGCGACCTGTGCGGTGGGGCTGCTGGGACTGCTCTCGACGGTGCCGGGACAGATCACCCCCTTCGCCAACGACCTGCACTTAGCGACCGGCGGCAACCAGGTCAGCGCGTGGGCCCAGTACAACTACTCGGGCTATCAGACCAAGTCGGGGTGGCCGGAGTACCACGACATCATCACCACCATGCAGAGCGTCGCCGCGAAGTACGGCTGCGGCCGAGCCATGTGGGAGTACAGCTTTAACCAGGAGAACCCCATGGGCACGCCCGAAGCCCTGATGTTGTTGCCGTACTGGACCGATAACTGCGTCGACTCTATGGAGGGTCTCTTGATGGAGTCCTCGCCGACCACGCCGTATCACTATCTCGATCAAGCCGAGTTGAGCGTCGCTCCGAGTAACCCTCAGGTCGGGTCTCGACTACGGTCCTCTCAACGTGGCGCTCGGCGTGCGTCATCTGCAGATGCTCGGCGTGAAGTACTTCATGGCCTTCTCCCCTCAGGTCATCGCCCAAGCCGATGCTGATCCGCAGTTGACGCTGGTCGCCACGACCACGAACGTTCCCGGCGCCCGGCGCCCAGTGGCGGATCTACCTCATCAAGAACAGTCCCATGGTGGTAGCCCTACGTCACGATCCGAACGTGGTCGCCAACGTGGCTCAGCCAAGCAAACTGGCTGAACGCCAATCAGAACCTGGTGGCTCACTCCGTCGTTGCAGAAGGTGTACTTGGCCGATGAGTGGACCGTCGTCGTGGCCGCGGGCCGCCCACGTCACATCCATGACCAGCACGGCGACTCTGCCCTCGGTCACGGTCACGCGGGTGAACGTCGGTCTGCAGTCGCTCTCTTTTCACGTGAGTCGCGCTGGCGTGCCGATGTTGGTGAAGATCTCGTACTACCCCCGCTGGCACGTGACGGGGGCGACGGGCCCCTACCGCGTGAGCCCGAACCTCATGGTCGTGGTGCCGACCTCGCACGACGTGTCACTCAACTACACCTCAACGCCAGCGCTGTCGATTGGAAACATCGTGAGTGATCTCACGGTTCTCGCCGGTTGCGTCACCGTGTTCCTTGTTCTCAAAAGGCGCCGAATCGCTCGCCGGTAGGCTTCAAGACCGTGGACACCTCAACCATCTTCAAGGCCTACGACATCCGGGGCACCTACCCGGATCAGATCGACGAGCGGGTGGCCATGGCCGTCGGCTCGGCCTTCGCCACGTTCGCCCACTCACCGAGCATCGTGATGGCTCGCGATATGCGAACCTCCGGGGTAACCCTGAGCGAGGCCTTCGCCCAGGGAGCGCGCGCCGTGGGAGTCGAAGTCATTGACTTGGGACTTGCCTCCACCGACTTTCTGTACTTCGCCTCGGGATACCTCGATCTTCCGGGCACCATGTTTACCGCCTCGCACAACCCCGCCCAGTACAACGGGATCAAACTCTGCCTGGCCGGAGCGAAGCCCATCGGTGTGGAGTCCGGCCTGGTAGAGATCGAAGAGAGAACCCAGCAGTTCTACGACCACCCGGCGACGACCGGGGAGAGCGCGCCCTATCGAGAACTGGACTTGACCGCGGAGTGGGTAGCTCACGTGCACTCCTTTGTCGACGTCTCGACCTTTCGACCCCTCAAGATTGTGGCGGACACCGCCAACGGTATGGGCGGCTTCGTGGCGCCCCTCGTCTTCGCGGGCCTGCCCTTTGACGTGGAGATACTTTTCCCCGAGCTCGATGGGAGTTTTCCCAACCATCCGGCCGATCCCCTGAACCCGGAGAACATCAAGGATCTTCAGCGCCGGGTCCTCGAGGTGGGGGCTGATCGTCGGACTGGCCTTTGACGGCGACGCGGATCGTGTCTTCGTCATTGACGAGAAGGCCCAACCACTGAGCGGTTCCACCACGACGGCCATGGTGGCCAAAGTGATGCTGCGGCGTCACCCCGGAGAGACGGTGCTGTACAACCTCATCTGTTCGAAGTCCGTGCCCGAAGTCATCGCTGAAGAAGGCGGCGTGGGGCTGCGCACCCGAGTGGGGCACAGTTACATCAAACAGGTCATGGCCGAGTCCGGTGCGATCTTCGGGGGCGAACACTCGGGGCACTACTACTACCGCGATAACTTCCGTGCCGACTCCGGCATCATCACCGCCTTCGTGGTGCTGGAACTGCTCAGTGCGTCCGACCAGCCACTGTCGCAGCTGGCCAAGCCGTTCATCCGCTACGCCGCTTCGGGTGAGATCAATACCGAAGTCGAGAACCCCGCGGCGACGGTCGCTCGCGTCCAAGAGCGACTGGAGTCAGACGGCGCAGACGTCGATCTCCTCGACGGACTTACCGGCAACTACCAGGAGTGGTGGTTTAACCTTCGGCCTTCGAACACGGAGCCGTTGCTCAGGCTCAACGTCGAGGCACGAGACGACCGGGATCTCGCGATTCACGTCGAAGAGGTACTGACCCTACTGAAGGAGTATTCGTAATGGCGCTCGATAGTTTTCTGCTCGACCTCTTAGAGGACCCCGTCGATCACGGTGCGCTGCTCTACGTCCCCTCAAAAGACGTGCTCTACAACCCTCGCCTACGCGTCGCGTACGAAGTGCGCGACTCCATCCCCGTGCTGCTGCCGGACGAGTCTCGCCCGGTGAGTGCCGACGAGGAGCGCTCGTACGACGACGACGCGCAGGCCCGGTACACCGGACCGACCGACTAGTTCGACGTCACCCGCAGCGGTACGGACTGCGCACCCCAGACCGCCAAGTTCGTGTTCTTCCACGTGATCTCTCCCGCGGGCTCAATGCGCCACCACCGGGCCCTCAGGGCCAGCAACGCTTCTTGGAGTTCCGCGCGCGCCAGAGCGGCGCCGAGGCAGTGGTGGATGCCCGAGCCAAAGGTCAGATGATCGCGGGCGCCCGTCCGCTTCGCCTCGAAGTTTCCCCCGTCAACGAAGTGGCTTTCGTCGCGATTGGCGCCCGCCAGACTAAAGGCGATGAGGGTGCCCGGCGCGAACGTCACGTCGCGGTACTCGAAGGGTTCGTGAACCTGGCGAATCACGAAGCGAATCGGATTCAAGTAACGAAGCGACTCCTCGGCGACGCTGGCCGCCAAGTCGGCGTTCCCGTCGAGCGCGTCCCAGACGTCCGGTCGCGTCGAGAGCAGAGCCAGCATGATCGAGAGTTGATTGCGGGTGGTGTCGGTGCCCGCGGCGAGAATGCCCTGAATAAGGCTCACCATCTCGGGGGTCGTTAGGCGATCGCCCTCTTGCTCGGCCTCGATGAGGTGACTGATGAGGTCGTCGCCCAGGTGAAGGCGGCGTTCGTTAATGAGCGCCGTGCAGTACGCCGAAAACTCTCGCACTTCGCGAACGATCCGTTCTTCGTTGCCTCTGGCCTCCGAGGAGAACAGGAGGAAGGTCGTTTCGGCCCAGCGAGAGAAGAGGTCCCAGTCGGCGCGCTCCACGTTCAGGTGATGGCAGATCACGGCGATGGGGTACTGCGCAAGGGCCACGGGAGCGTCGATCACGAAAGTGGGCTCGCTCGAGAGATTGCCCGCCAGATCTTTCATGTACGACGACATGAATGGTCGAAGCCCATCGATCGCGCGCGGTGAGAACGGACCGGAGACCAAACGGCGCAGTCGAGTGTGGGTCTCGCCCTCGGCGCTCAGAAGTCCTTCGCGGTTCAGTTCATCGAGCGCGGTGCCTTCGCCCGTAAAGAGCGTGGCCACCAGATTGGACGCCTGGTGCAAGGAACGCTCGCGCAGTAACGCCAACACGTCGTCATAGTCGAGGACGACGTAGCCAAAGGTGAAGCGCGCCAGCCAACCGCGCTCGCTTTGGTGTGCCAGGTGAGCGACGTCGATCTCGGGGTCGGGATCGGCGTGAGTGGTAAGGAGCGGCAGATCGAGCTCCTCGACCGGCGTCGCCACGCGCTAAGCCAGTCGCTCGACGATCATGGCCATGCCCTGGCCGCCCCCCACGCACATCGTCTCCAAACCGAAGCGCTTGTCGGCGTCTTCGAGGGAGTTGAGGAGTGTGGTCATAATGCGCGCGCCCGTCATTCCGAAGGGGTGACCGAGAGCAATGGCGCCCCCTCGAATGTTGAGTTTGCTCAAGGGAATCTCTAAGTGCTTTGCGCTCGGGAGCACCTGCGCCGCGAAGGCCTCGTTGATCTCGACGAGGTCGATCTCGTCGATGGTCATCTTGGCTCGTTGGAGGGCTTGACGGGACGCTTCGATCGGTCCCAGTCCCATGATCTCCGGGTTCAGTCCACTGACGCCGCTGGAAATGATGCGGGCCAACGGTTTGATCCCCAGCTCCTTCGCCCTGGTGTCGCTCATGACGATGACGCCAGCGGCCCCGTCGTTGAGAGGACAGGAGTTGCCGGCGGTGACGGTGCCACCCTGGCGAAAGACGGGCTGGAGACTCGACAACTTTTCCAGCGTGGTGCCGGCTCGCGGGCCGTCGTCTTTGGCGACGACCGTCCCGTCGGGGAGGGTCACGGGCGTGATCTCGCGTTCGAAGAAGCCGTTCTCTTGATGCGCGACGGCCAACTCCTGTGAGCGCAGGGCGAACTCGTCCATCTCGAGTCGTGCGACGTGCTCGAACTCGGCCACGTTCTCGGCCGTTTGGCCCATGGCAATGTAGACGTCGGGTAGTCCAGGCTGGGGAGACCAGGGATTGGTCACCTTCTCCGATCGCTCTTTGGTCCGTTCTAAGGCGGCGTCGAAGCGAGCGTTCATAGCCTTTGCACTGTCGGCGGCGCCGTTGCCGAATCGAGACACCGTCTCGACGCCAGCGGAGATAAATATGTCTCCCTCACCGGCGCGAATCGCGTGGGCCGCCATGCGAATGGTCTGTAGCGACGAGGAGCAGTAGCGATTCACGGTGACCCCGGGCACGTCATCTAGCCCGGCCAAGATCGCCACGACGCGCGCGATGTTGAAACCCGACTCACCGGCCGGCTGTCCGCACCCGACCATCAGGTCTTCCACGCTGTGTCGGTCCAACTCGGGGACCTTGTCGAGCAAGGTGGTGACGATCAACGCGGTCAAGTCGTCGGGGCGCATGTCGACGAGTGACCCCTTGAAGGCTCGCCCGATGGGGGTGCGTGCGGTAGCGACGATGACGGCTTCGGGCATGGAGTCCTCCTTGAGATACTGCGAAGTAACGGAGGCGATCTTACTGACTTCTAAATCGCCCTCGGAGCTACGAGTCTTCTATCGGCCCGGCGTTGGAGAAGCCCTGGCGCACTCCTTGGCCCGCACGATTGGCGAGTTGGCTCGGTTCAAAGACCATCCAGTAGGCGTTGCGCGCGTGACTGCGCGAGCGGTTCAAAAAGACCGAGGCCAGAATCATGGGGTCGTCGGACTCGTCTTCGTGCACGAAGACTTCGAGAATGGGCGTCGACGTCATGAGTTGAGCCTGCATGATGCCCTGAGACGCTTCGTGGGCGCACTGTTTGTCGATCGGCTCGCGGCCGGGCATGCCGAGGGCGATGACGATGGAGGCGCCGTCCTTTTCGATCAGGTTCTTGGCCGCGACGGCTAAGTCTTTAAACCCCGGCACGGTCTGGGAGATGACTTCGAACTTTTTGCCGAAGCCCGGGCACTCGGCCAGCTCCGCGCGCGCGGCTGCTCCCATGTCGAAACGGGCGAACATCGTGTCGACGACACCGATCTTCACCAGGGGCTTAGTACGCTTCTTCTTTTTCGTCACGGCGCTCCGTTCTGCATCCATTGTAGAGATCGTCACGAAGGCGCCCCTCGAGGACTGAATGAGCCTGTTCTAGAGTTGCCCCAACAGAGAGGTGGGCCATGGCCTGGGACTTTTCAACCGACGACGCATTCGAAGAGCAACTGGAGTGGATGCGGGGATTTCTTCGCGAGGAGATCATGCCCTTAGAGACGCTCAACCTCGAGCATGATCAGATTCTGACCCTCATGAGGCCCCTTCAAGATGAGGTGAAGTCGAGAGGTCTGTGGGCGGCGCACCTGCCGGCCGATCTCGGCGGTGTGGGTTTTGGCCAGGTGAAGCTCGGCCTGATGCACGAGATCCTCGGCCAGAGCATGTACGGACCGGTGGTCTTTGGCAACAACGCCCCCGACAGCGGCAACGCCGAACTGTTGGCCGCGGGCATGGAGATGACCGGCCGCGAGGACATCCGCGAACGGTGGCTGAATCCTCTTCTGAGCGGCGAGATCCGTTCGGGCTTTTCCATGACCGAGCCGAACACCGCCGGCAGTGACCCCCGGCTACTCAAGACTCGGGCCGTGAAGGACGGCGAAGAGTGGGTGATCAACGGACGCAAGTGGTACACGACCAACGGTTCGGTGGCCCAGATTCTGATCGTGATGGCCGTGACCAACCCCGAGGTTCATCCCTATCAGGGCTCGTCGATGTTCGTGGTGCCCGTTGGCACTCCCGGCGTCACGATTCTGCGCGACGTGGGCTCCATGGACGATCCGGACGTGATCCCCGGACGCTTCGGCAACCACGCGGAGATTCTCTACGAGGACGTGAGAGTTCCCGGTGACCACCTCATCGGACCGGAGGGTGCGGGCTTCTTACTCGCCCAGACGCGACTCGGTCCCGGGCGTATCCATCACTGCATGCGCTGGCTCGGACAGTCCCAGCGGGCCTTTGACATGATGTGCGAGAGAGCGCTCAGTCGCTACACGCACGGTTCACTCCTGGCCGAGAAGCAGACCGTACAGAACTGGATCGCCGACTCCAAAGCCGAGATGCACGCCGCTCGACTGATGACGTTGCACGCGGCGTGGAAGATGGATCAGGTGGGCGCTTCGGCTTCGCGCGACGAGATCGCCATGATCAAGTACTACGGCGCTGGCGTCCTTCACAACGTCATCGACCGCGCCATTCAGACGTACGGCTCGCTCGGCTACTCCTCCGACATGCCCCTGGAGTCCATGTATCGAGCGGCGCGCGCGGCGCGCATCTACGACGGACCCGACGAGGTGCACCGTCAGACGGTTGCTCGCCACGCGCTGAAGAACTACGAATCGCGTGAGGTGCCGAGCGACCACATTCCGACGCGGGCGGCGGCCGCTCGTATCAAGTTCGCCGACGTGCTCGAGTTCCTCGAAGCGGACGCGAGTTAGCGCGGCGCCAGTCCTTCGACCGCTTCTTTGAGGTCGATGCCAAACGGCACGACGGCGATGGTCGGGATCTCGACGCCCGCCTCGAGGTAGCGCTGGACGTGCTCGCGGCACGCCTCGTAGGAACCGTGGATGACTAACTCGTCAACTACCGAGTCGGGGATCACCTCGTTGGCGCGCTTTCTATCACCGGCCGCCCAGGCGTCCCACATCGGCTGGAGAGCCTCACCGCGTCCTAGCCACCGGTGAAACTCGGCGTAGGTGGGCACCGTTAAGTACGACGAGATCATGCGTCGGGCGATGAAGCGAGCGGTGTCGGCGTCGTCGGTGGGGATAACGAAAAGTCGCGCGGCGATCGACTTGCCCTCGCCCACCTCGGCGCGACACTGGGCGACGTCCTCGGCGGCCAACCAGTTGAGAATCGCGCCGTCCGCCTCGCGGCCCGCGAGTCGCAACATGCCCGGTCGTAACGCTCCTAAGAGAATGGGTGGTCGCTCAATGACGGGACGCGCCAGTTTGAATCCGTGGATCTCGAACGTCTCGAAGGCCTCGTCAATCTTCTCGCCATCGAGGGCCCGTTTGACAAAACGGAGGGTATCGCGCGTTCGAGCGTAAGGGCGGTCGTAGGCGATCCCGTTCCAACGCTCGACGACGGGCTGGCTGGACGCCCCCAGTCCCATGATGAAACGACCGCCGGCGACTTCGGCCATGGCGGCGATGCTCATGGCCAAGAGGCCTGGGCCTCGGGTGTAGACGGGCGTTACCGCAACCCCGAGATTCAGACGGGTCTCGCTGAGAGCAGCGACGATCAGTGGAGTGAAGCCGTCGGCCCCGTCGACCTCCGCCGACCAGACGTCGCTATAGCCGAGGTCGGCCAACCGGTGATACCACTCGCGATGTTCGAGCAAGGTGACACCCTCGAAGGGAACGGTGATGCCGTAGCGCGAAGCTCACTTGAGATAGTCGCCCTTGTGCGGGGGTGGAACCTCGTGCCCGTGACGCTTGAGGTCGTGCGACCACCGATCGATCAGCGTCTCGAGGACCGCGACTCGTGCGTAGTACTTGCTCTCCGCGGGAATCAGGTTCCAGCGGGCGTGCTTCTCGTCGGTCGTCTCCACCATGTACGCGAGGGCCTTGTCGTACTCGGGACGCTTTTCGCGGTTGCGCCAGTCATCGGGGGTGAGTTTCCACCGTTTGAGCGGATCGTTCTCGCGCTCCTCGAACCGCCGCAGTTGCTCCTTGTCCGAGATGTGCAACCAGAACTTCACAATGGTCGTGTGGTCGTCGGTGAGCATTCGCTCGAACTCGACGATCTCTTTGGCTGAGAGTTCCGCCGTCTCTTTGTCGATGAGCTTCTCCACGCGTTCGACCAACAGACGCCCGTACCAGGAGCGGTCGAAGACGGTCATCTCACCTCGTCCGGGCAGCACGCCTTGGAATCGCCACAGAAAGAAGTGACGAAGTTCTTCCTCGGTCGGCACACCCACCGGCTTCACGCGCACGTGTCGCGGGTCGATGCTGGCCGTCAAGCGACGAATGGCCCCGCCCTTGCCAGCCGCGTCGAATCCCTCGAAGAGAACAATGAGACCGGGCCCTACCACGTGAGGCTCAAGCAGGCCGGCGGTAAAGAGGCGAAGCTGGGTGAGTCGGCGCTGCGCTTTCACGACCCGCTTATCGGACTCTTCCTTGGACATCGTCTTGGAGAGGTCGATGTCGTCGATAGCGCTCATGTGACCTCGGGCGCGACTGGACTCTCCGCCTCGCCTGCTCCTTTTTCAGTCAACGTACTCGACCGAGGGAGTTCGCGAACGGGCGCGTACAAAGTTCGCGGGCGTCGTCGCGAGGGAAAGAAGCGCCATCGTTCGTCGAGGAACGAACCGATGAGAAAGAGTCCGCCGAGGAGGCCGAAGAGTATTGCAAAACGCTCGTGCGGAGGGAAGAACTTGTACTCCACGGTGGACGTGCCGGCGGGCAGGCTGATCTTTTGGTACACGCCGTCGACCGTCTTGATGGGGACGGTCCTTCCGTTGACCGTGGCGGTCCAGCCCTTCATTGAGAGTTCGGTTCGCAGCAGGGTGGCCCCGCCGTTCGGACAATCGACGGTGGCGAAGTTGACGCTGGAGCTCGTGACCGTGCACGACGACGACGCCGTGAAGAACGGGCGCGTGTAGGGCATCTGATAAATCGTCGCGAGAGAGTCCTTGAAGACCTGCGTCACGCCGAGTGCGGTCGAACTTCGGATTGATGATGACTGAACTAGGGATGAGCAGATACTTCACCGAGGCATTCTCGTAGGCCTTGAAGTGCTTAACGACTTCGGACTCCAGCGCTTCGACGCCCACCATGCCGCCCTTCACCACGAACTGGTTACCGGGGTCGAGGCCGGGGTAGAGCTGGTCTTCGATGAAGTTCTTCATGGCCTTGGGATAGGGCAGGTCAATGGACGAGAGCGAGTTGAGGTCGAAGTAACTGCCCCAGTTCGGATACAGCACCGCGAAGTCCAGATATCGCTCTTGGTGCAAGTTCTTTTGCAGGAAATGGATCGGCGCATAGTCGACCGTGATTCGCTTCGGGGACTCGGCGGTGGGGACGAAAAAGTACAAGAGACCCTCGCCCACGACGACCAGCGCGATAAGAAACGGCGTGACGCGGTGTTTGGAGAATCGCCCGAGGATCAACAGCAACCCGACGGCGATCCACGGCAGACAGGCCAGTCCGATCAGGATGACGTCCGCTCTGTTGGTGAGAACCACACCCTTGTTGTAGGACCGGGCCTCCTCCACGCACCAGAGCAACACGAGAGCCATCACGATCGAGGCGGTCGTCAGTAGACGCTTGGACCGCGTACTGGTGGTGAAGTCGGCGAGCCCGAAGGCGGCGAGCAGTATCACGCAGATCTCGCAGCTCGGCATGATGTAGCGCGGAAAGGACGAGGTGTTTACGAGAGGGATGAGGTTCCAGATAACTCGCGAGTGCAGAATGTCGAGGGCTCCGCCCAGACCGGCCAGAGTCCACGCGGCGAGAAATATGCGCAACGTGCGTAGGCGGGGCCCGAAGAGACCGACCAGGGCCAGCACGCAGACACCGGCACCGAAGTAGCCGCCGATCTCGCCCCAGAACGACTGCACGTTCATGTTGGAGAAGATCGTTCCAAACACGTACGGGTCAAAGAATCCAGCGATGGACTCGTTCGGCAAACGAATGACGCCGTCGAGCGCCGCGGTGTGGCTACCGATGAAGGCGACCTTCAGGAAATCGTCGAAAGGTATGAGGACGGGCAGTGATAGCACGACGCCGATGAAGCCACCCAGACCGAGGCGTCGCAGCACTCGGGGACGTTGAGCCCGTGGCAGAGTGAAGAGACGAATGATGGCCCAGGCGAGGGCGAAGAGTCCGTCAAAGTAGGCGACTTCGGGAAAGCCGGCGTAGATCGAGAGCGCCAAGGCAATCGCGGCGATGTACCAACCACGTTTGGTGGCGCTGGTGCCCGAGTCGAAGATCATCTCGATGCCGAGTATCAGCATCGGCAAAAAGGCGACCGGATTCAGTACCGCGTTGCCGAGCCAGGCGAAGGTGCCGTTCAGGGCGAAGAGAATCCCGGCGAACGTGGCGAAGAAGACGGGAAGAGAGAGTCGCCGGGCCAGAGAAATACGTCGAGACTCCCGGCGATGTACTCGAGCGAGATGTGGAACCAGAAGAGTCCCGACGGCAGGGCAAAGAGCAGGGTGAGAGGAAAGAGCGCGGCCGACTGCATCTCGCCGACTAAGGGTTGGCCGAGTCCTTCGAACGAGTTCCACCAGGGCAGATGTCCGTGAAGGATGATCCATGGCCGCGAGATGACCGAGGGACTGCGTAATGAATCCGAGGTTCGGGTCAATCGCCGGGCGACCACAGGTGATGTCGGCAGAGTTGGTGAGAGATCCCCGCCGTCCAGGAGATCGGATCGTTGCTGGCGAGTCGTAGAGACGTACATCCCGTTTCCGACAGCACGACCAGGAGAATGAGAAGATGGGCCTCTAGTAGGGGCGAAAGTCGACGGTACGAAGGCGAAGACTCGGTCGCCTCGTCGAATTCACCTCACTCAGGCTACAAGGGTCGATTTGGTGGACCCGTGACTACGTCAGCGAGGAAAGTAGTACATCTTCTCGCCCAAGAGCAGGAGCGACTCGGGAAAGTAGGGGTCGCGAATCGTGGCAAAGATTCCCATCGCCGGATGAACGCGATTGCGGTCGTCGATGGGGTCGAGTTTGCCCGCGCGACGAGCCCACGTGGTGGAAGAGACGCACGTCGGGCGTGTAGACGACGTAGCGACCCTCCATCTGGCTGCGAGAGCAGATGTCTACGTCGTTCATGACGACCTGTAACTGCTCGTCCATGCCGCCGAGCGATGCCAGAAGCCTCGCTCGACCATCTGCACGGCGCCGGTCACGGCGGCGACGTCGCGGGTCGCGAGCGAGTAGTGGTCGACGTGGGGGTAGTTCGTATCAGTTCGCAGGTGCTGGGGATACGGCGCGATCGACAATGCTCTCGTGTTCGTGGCGCCCGTCGGGATCGAGAAGACAGGCGCCGACCAATACCGACGTCCGGCAGTGACGCCAGGGCCACCATCTGCTCCAGCCAGTCGGGCGTCACGAGACCGTGTCGTTGTTGAGCGTGACGACGTAGTCCGCGCTCGAGTGGTTCACCCCTCGATTCACGATCTTGGCGTAGTTGAAAGGTCCGGGGCAGGGGACCACGGTGTACTTCGTCTCTTCGAAGTAGTCCAACGATCTCGGCTTTCACCGAGTCGTTGTCGAGAATGATGATGTCGTAGTTGGAGTACGTCGTCTTACTCTTCTATCGAGGCAATGCACTGGCGCACGAGGTCAATGCGGTCCCGCGTCGGGATGATGATGTCGATGGACGGCGCGGGGAAGGGTGGCTCAGGCGCCAGCGCACCAGCCCGCCGAGAACGCCGGGGAGGCGGTCGTCCCTTCCAGCCTCGACGATCGAGCGCCGTTTGCACGACGCGAACAGTGTCGTCGTCCATTCGCTCGGCGTCGAACTGCTGCGGGCCGCGCCCCGCGGGCAGTACCCCGCGACGTGATGAAACTGTGGCCCCGCGCTCGTTTAGTCGTAGATACGCGTCGTGCTCGTAGGCCCAACCCGCGTCGAGAGAGAAGCCACCGGCGGCGAAGAGCGTCTCCACGCGAAGGAGAGCGGGACGCCCGACCAGGTTGTAACTGAGAAGGGTGTGGGGGCCGACGGCGGGACTCTTGAGGATCGGGGCGTACTCGTTGGGACCCTCTTCGTCGCCAAAGACGATGTCGTCGCGAGGGTTCGCTGCCCTCACCAGGGTGGCTACGGAGAAGCGAATCGCGTCACGCGAGTGCGAGGAGTCGGCCAGAAAGATCCACTCGGCCGTCGTCTCGTTGAGTTCGTCATTTATCATCGCCACGATGTCGGACGGCGACGCATCACTTTCGTTGATAACGACAACGTGCACGTCGTCCGCGTCGTACGGAAGTGCCTGAATCGCCAGGGCGTAGTCAACCCGAAGGGGGCGATAGTTGACGGGAAAGATCTCGGCGGTCTTGGACGCCACCGCCTTGGTGGCGACGCTCGTCGTCTTGGCTCTTTTTCTCAGTCGCCGCAGAAGTTGCAGCGGCGGGCGAAAGAGAAAGCGCGCGGTGGCGTAGCGCCAGGTGTCCTCCCCCAGAATTCGTCCGGCCGTTCTCTGCAGACGCGTGCCCGACATGAGCCGCACCTGGCGATGAAAGTTAATCCAGCGCTGCTTTATCTCCTTGGGCGTGACGGGCGGCGCGTTCATCGTCGTCGAATCTCTCTAGGAGTGGCACGTCGTGGTCTCTCTCATTGGCGTTAGTCGCAGTAGTGCCAGCGACGTCAGTCACGCGTCAGCACGCGTCAATGTTACTGGGCCGGTATCTGCTCGGTGGGGTAAGAAGGGAGAGGGGCCGGCAATTAACGGGGCTCTCGCTCTCAGGGGAGATCCTCGATGTGCAGCGACCGTGTTACCTTGGCTCACTCTATTTATTTACTGAAGGTGATACCTAACAAAGGAGATCGGTAACCGTGGCCGACACCCTAGAAGTATTCGATTCGGCCTCGCCCGAACACGCCCTGAAGGCTGGGGTCCTCGGACTCTTTGACTCGGTCATCATGGGGATCGCCGGGGTGGCCCCGGCGTACTCTATTGCCGCCTCTACCGGCGCTCCTGATCGCCGCCGTGGCTCTCGGCGGAGCCGCCGCGTTGCTCTACTGCGGCATTGCCATGTTCGGTATTGTCTTCGCCTTTAGTTACCTCGGGCGCGTCGAAACCAACTCGGGCGCTGCGCTACTCGTGGGTGCGCCGAGCACTCCATCCCTTGCTCGGCTTTCTCTCGGGGTGGGCGCTGATTGTGTCGGCTCTGATCTTCATGGTGATCGCCACCGTTCCCGCCGGCGCCAACGTGCTGGGCCTCTTTTCCGCCGCGGCCGCCAACAACAAGGTTGATGTGACCTTGGTCGGGTGCGTGTTCTTTCCTCTCGATGGTCTGCGCCGTGGCGGCCGGGGTGACGATCACCGTGACCGTGCAGGTGGTGATGTCATGTATTGAGTTGGCGCTGCTCGTACTCTTCGCGTTCTTAGCCATTTTCCACGCCCATCACATTCACGCCTTCACCTGGCACTGGTTCTCGCCCGGCATCTTCCACGGTCAAAAGCGGTTTCATCGCGGGTGCCCTGGTTGCCGCCTTCTACTACTGGGGTTGGGACGTGACGGCCAACCTCAACGAGGAGACCAAGGGGGCCAAGAAAACGCCGGGCCTTGGTGCCATTATTGGCATTCTCGTGGTCTTCGTTCTCTTCGAGGTCTTCACTATTGCCACGAACATGGTGCTGACCTCAGGTCAGATCAATCACAATGAGGCGGACGTTCTGAGCGTCCTGGGCCAGGAAGTATGGAGGGGTACCGGGGGCAAGTTCATCGTGCTGGCGGTTGTTCTCTCGACCATTGCCACGCTGGAGACGACGTTGATCCAGGTGACGAGAACAATGTTCTCGATGGGGAGGGACAACACCCTGCCCAAACTCTTCGGCACGGTCAATCAGAAGCGCAAGACGCCGATCTTTGCCACCGCCGTCGTCTGTGGAATATCGCTCCTCCTCTTCGTCTTCGGACAGTTCATTGGATCCGTCGAGCAATATCTTGACCGACGGTATCGACGCCATTGGCCTGCAGATCTGCATCTACTACTGTCTCGCCGGAATTGCCGTGGTCGTGCTCTTTCGAAGGCAGTTATTGAAGTCGGCCACCAACTTCTTCTTCATGGGCCTGTGGCCCCTGGTGGGTGCGTGCTTCATGGGGTACATGTTTTACAAGTCCATACCGGGTCTCTGGGACTCGGACCCGGCGACGGTCTACATCGGTCTCGGCGCCATGGCCCTCGGCTTGATCCCGATGGCGTACTACTGGGCGAAGGGCGTGCCGTACTTCAAGATGCCCGCGAAAGAAGACCGCCACGCGGTCATTCAAGAGTTCGAACAGAATCTCTAAAGCGCGAACGCGTCAGTTCGTCGCGCACCCAGTGTGCCCCGCGTGAGAATTGTGAGTCTGGTTCCGTCGGCGACCGAGACGCTCTCGGCCTGGGATAGAACGCCCATCGCGTGCACTCGCTTTTGTGAGAGGGACGATCTCGAAAACGTGGGCGGCACGAAGAACCCCCACGTTGGCCGCATCGTCGAGTTGAGGCCCGACCTGGTGGTGATGGACGCCGAAGAGAATCGACGTGAGGACTATGACGCACTGATCGAGCGTGGGCTCAACGTCATCGCACTTCACGTACGGTCGCTCGAGGAAGTTAACCCTTCAATGTCGGATCTGGCTCTGCGCGTCAACGCGTCGTGGGAGACCGTCGAGGTCCAAGCGGCACCCCCGGTCTCCTTGAGTGCATTCATTCCGATCTGGCGACGCCCCTGGATGGCGCTCGGCTGGCCCACCTATGGATCATCGTTGCTAGCCCATCTCGGTGTCGGCAACGTCTTCGACGAGGGTCCCTATCCGATGATCGAACTGAACGACGCGGTGCGACGTCACCCCGACGTCGTGTTGGCGCCGAGCGAACCGTATCCCTTCACAACTCGCCAACTCCCGGAACTGGAAACGGTGGCGCGGACACGCTTCGTGGATGGCAAGGACCTTTTTTGGTGGGGCGTTCGTACTCGCGGCGCGCTGGAACGACTGAGCCGTCTGGTCGCCGCTCTTTCGTAAGGAATCGTGCCTGACGGGTGGAACGCGTGGGCGACTCGTAGAATTACGTGTCGCAGCGTTTGATTGCGCGGGATTGCCCTTAGCTCTAGTCACTGGCTTTGGCTCGACGTCACAGAGAAGGGATCACCATGAACAGAAGTACTCGCGGAGGCCTCGTGGCGCTAACCGCCGTGGCACTGGCGATGATGTTCGCAGCTGGGCCAGCGGGGGCGAACGCTTCGTCTATCGGGACGTTCGTGCTGTCAGGCCAAGCCAAAGGCACCCTCATCGTGGCCAAAGGCGCCACGTGTAAACCGGACAACATATCGATCTCCCGTGGTGTTGCCACGGTGCGGCTGTACTTTACGGACAGGAAGATCAAGCCGACCGGTGATACGTGGTACGTGCTCATCAGTTCGAAAGGTATTCAGGCGAATTTTCCCTCCTCGGACTCCACCTTTACCTTGGGCGCGAACGACGGAACGAAGATCGACGAGCAGTGGACGGCCGGGGCGAAGGTCGGCTCGGGCAGTGTCACTTTCACCGATCGCTTTAAGTCGGGGACGTTAAACGTGTCGCTGGCTCCAGCGGCCGGACAAAAGGGACACACAGAGAAAATCGCGGGCACCTGGGAGTGCACCAAGTAGCAGCGCAGCGTTGAGTTACTCAGACGAGACGGAGAGTCCCGCCTCCTTCATCCAGCCCCAGTGTTGGCGAGCGTGATCGGCGTTCGCAGCGAGCACGCCACCGATGGTGCCGTCGGACCACGGCGCTCCCGCGAGGGTTTCGTCGAGCTGATCATCGGTAAGTTCCGCCAACAGTGCGATCGTCTCACTCCGCGCGGCTCCCGTTAGGGCGACGACTTGGGAGAGCGTCTTTCCCTGGTGCTCCTTTTGAAACGATTCGGTACGGGTGTTGACAATCGTCATGATCTGTTCCCTGGTGCGGACGTCGCCGCGATCGTCCTTGAGCAGACCCACGGGATTCGCGGCGCCTGAGAGTTGACGACGAATCATGGTGACGAAGTCCTGTTCGACCAGGGCTAAGTGAGTGAAGTGATCCAACGCGCTCCAGAAGTTATGCGGGTCGACCTGACTTTGGGTCAGGGGAGCGTGGAGTTGCTCTTCGCTGAAGCGCTGATATCTATCGAGGATCCAGTTCCGTGAGTCGTTGAGCGTGATCTCAATCTCGATTCGCTTCACGTGGTCTCTCCGATTCGATGTCGCCGTCACCGTACTACGAAAGGCTTTTACTCTCCTCAGGGACTCGCCGCGTCGAGGAAGCCTCGTGCTATAGCATTTGTCGAATTCTCCCAGGGGGGCGACTGCACGTACTCGTGCACGTAAAAAGGGGCGACGTGACTGTAACTGTAGAACCGGCGAATTCGGCACCGCAGAAGGGTCTTAAGTCGGGGGCGCTGGGTCTGATCTCCAGCACCGTGATCGGCATCGCGTCTACCGCGCCGGCGTACAGCTTGGCGTCCACGCTCGGCTTTGTGGTGGTGGCGATCGGGCTGCAAGCGCCCATCATCACGATCTTGGCCTTCGTTCCGATGTTCTGTGTCTCGCTGGCTTTCCAGCAGATGAATAAAGCGGACCCCGACTGCGGGGCCAGTTTCACCTGGGCTACGAGGGCCTTTAATCCCCGCGTCGGTTGGATGGGCGGCTGGGGTGTGCTCGCGGCCGACATCATCGTGATGGCCAGCCTCGCGCAGATTGCTGGTCAGTACGTCTTTGACCTCTTTAACGCGAACGGCATCGGCCACGACGCCTCGAGCGTGTGGGTGCTTCTGGTGGGGGTGGCCTGGATCGTCGCCATGACGTGGATCTGCTACGTCGGCATTGAGGTCTCGGCAAACTTCCAAAAGGCGCTGCTCGGCATTGAGCTCACCATGCTGACGGTGCTCTCGGTGTGGGCGCTCATTCGAGTGGGTAACGGCAGCGCCCCGGTCGGTCACCTGGTTCCCTCGCTCACTTGGTTCAATCCCTTTAAGGTCAAGCACTTCAGTGACCTGGTCATCGGCCTGGCCGACATGCTCTTTATCTACTGGGGTTGGGACACGGCGCTCAATCTGAACGAGGAGAGCAAGGATGCGGAGAACATCCCGGGTAAGGCGGGTATCTACTCGACCTTTGTCCTGCTCGGCACGTACGCCTTGGTGATCCTGGCCGTGCAGTCATTCGCGGGCATCGGTTCTTCCGGTATCGGTCTCGGCAACAGCAATAACGCCAACGACGTGCTGTCGATCTTGGGTCCGGCCGTCTTCGGACACTCCACGTTCGCCTCAATCCTCTCTCACCTCTTGTTGTTGATGGTCCTCTCGTCCGCGGCGGCCTCCACCCAGACGACGATTCTGCCGACCGCGAGAACCGTGCTGTCGATGTCGGTGCACAAGGCGTTGCCCAAGGTGTTCGGCCACATGAGCAAGCGTTTTCTCACTCCGACCGTCGCGACGGTGACCTTCGGCCTGATTTCGATCGCCCTCTACGTGGTGATGAACTCCATCTCGGCCGGTCACGTGATCGCCGACTCCATCGACGCGCTGGGAGTGATGATCGCCTTCTACTACGGACTGACCGGCTTCTCGTGCTTCTGGTACTACCGAAAGCAGTTGACCAAGAGCGCGTACAACTTCTTTGTCCAAGGGGTGGCGCCGCTGTTCGGCGGTGTGGTTCTGTGGCTCATTCTGGGATGGTCTTTCTGGTACTACTGGAACCCCAATAACAGCTACACCCACCTCTCGGTGTTCGGACGGGAGATCGGGGGCACGTTTACCCTGGACGTGGGAACGCTGGCCATCGGCGTGATCTTGATGATCACCATGAACATTTTCCGGCCGGCATTCTTCCGCGGCCAGACTCTCACGCGCGACTCGCCGACCCTCGTGACCGAGGAATTCGGCACGGAATCGCAGTCCACATCGTGAGTCGGCCCCGCACCGATTCACTGATCCCTACCCAAGGAGGCACACCCCATGACTGACGCCACACCCACCCCCCGCATAGTGGTCGGCATCGACGGCTCGCCACTCGCCGCCAACGCGCTCGAGTTTGCCATCGAAGAGGCCGAACTACGCCACGCCGAACTTCACGTGACCTACGCCTACACCGTCATGGCCTCGCCCGTGACGGGCTCGACGGGACACGACTACTACGAACAGGTCGAGAGAGACGCCAAAGAGTTTCTGGAGAAGGCCAAGGCGGCCGCCCCCTCGACCGACGATCTCACCGTCCAGTGGTTGGGTGTACCGGGAAATCCCGCCGAGGTTCTGATTGAAGCGAGCAAAGAGGCCACGCTGCTGGTCGTGGGATCACGCGGGGTCGGGGGATTCCTCGGACTCCTGATGGGTTCGGTGTCCACGCAGTGCGTGCACTACTCACACTGTCCCGTCCTTGTCGTGCGGGAAAACCACTAGCTCGTAGCCGGACCTCGCCAGAGGTCGACGTGGCCGTCGACCGCGTACTGGTCGATCATCGCGAGCTCTTCGGCGGAGAACGCGAGATTGTTGAGAGCTCCGAGGTTCTCTTCTAACTGAGTGACGCTGCTCGCTCCTCCCACCACGGACGTGACCCGAGGGTCTCGCAGAGCCCAGGCGATCGCCATCTGAGCCAGTGACTGACCACGGCCTTTGGCGATGTCGTTCAGAGATCGCACGCGATCAAGATTGTCTTTGCTCAGCATGTCCGCCGAGAGTGACGAGCCCTCGGACGCGCGAGAGCCTTCGGGCACGCCATTGAGGTAGCGATCGGTCAGGAGTCCCTGCGCCAACGGCGAGAAGGCGATACATCCAACACCGGCATCGCCGAGTACGTCCAGCAGCCGCTCTTCGATCCACCGATTGAACATGGAGTAAGAGGGTTGGTGAATCAGCAGCGGGGTTCCGAGTCGTCGCAGAATCTCGATCGCTTCTTTGGTTCGCTCATCGGAGTACGAGGAGATGCCGATATAGAGGGCCTTGCCTTGTCGCACGGCGGTGTCGAGGGCTCCCAGGCTCTCTTCCATCGGCGTCGTGGGATCGAAGTGGTGGTGATAGAAGATGTCGACGTAGTCGAGGCCCAGGCGCTGCAGGCTCTGATCCAAACTTGAGAGGAGGTACTTTCGAGAGCCGTTGTCACCGTAAGGACCGGGCCACATCTCCCAGCCCGCCTTGGTCGAGATGATCAACTCGTCGCGCAGTGAAGTGAAGTCTTCGTGCAGCAGACGCCCGAAGTTAATCTCCGCCGCGCCAAAGGGCGGCCCGTAGTTGTTGGCCAGATCGAAGTGAGTGACCCCTAAGTCGAAGGCCCGTCGAAGGATGGCGCGTTGGCTGTTGAGCGGGCGGTCGTCGCCGAAGTTGTGCCACAGTCCGAGCGAGATGGGCGGCAACATGAGGCCGCTGCGACCGCAGCGTCGAAAGGCAGCCGTGTCGTAGCGAGTGGGCGAGGGATCGAAGGCGTTGTAAGTATCCACGCGCCGAGCGTACAGGTGAGCATGATCTCTGTGAAGTGTGTGCGGCACAGCGAGTGGGCACTTTTTAAAAGTTCAGTAATTCAATAAGAGTTCTAGGATAACGTGATCGAGAAACGTCGTCGTGACAACCCGTCACGAGGTGAACGAGGAGACAGAGATGACCGAGTTGGGCTTTGAGACACGCCAGATTCACGCGGGTACGCAACCCGACCCCGCGACGAACGCCCGAGCGATTCCCATTTACCAGACAACGAGTTACGTCTTTCGCGACACCGAACACGCCGCGAATCTCTTTGGCTTGGCCGAACTCGGCAACATCTACACGCGCATCATGAACCCGACGCAGGCGGCCTTCGAAGAGCGCATCGCCTCATTAGAAGGTGGCGTCGCGGCCTTGGCGCTCGCGTCCGGCTCCGCCGCGGAGACGGTGGCGTTGCTCAACCTGGCGGAGAACGGCGGCCACATCGTGTCGTCCGCCTCGCTCTACGGCGGCACGTACAACCTCTTTCACTACACGTTGCCCAAACTCGGGATCGAGACCACCTTCGTCGAGAATCCCGACGATCTGGCGGAGTGGGCCGCGGCGATTCGACCCAACACCAAGGCGCTCTACGGTGAAACCCTCGGCAACCCCAAGGGTGACGTCTTGAACTTCGAAGGGGTGGCCAAAGTCGCTCACGACCACAAGATTCCTTTGGTGGTCGACAACACCTTGGCGACGCCGTATCTCTGCCGGCCTCTAGAGCACGGCGCGGACATCGTGGTGCACTCGGCCACGAAATTCATCGGGGGACACGGCACGTCGATTGGTGGCGTCATCGTCGACGGGGGAAAGTTTGACTACGAAGGCAGTGGGCGCTTTCCCTCCTTCACCGAACCCGATCCCAGTTACCACGGGTTGATCTTCGGTCAACTGCCCGACTTCCTCTTCCCGGCCCGGTTCGTGCTGAAGGCTCGTTTGCAGTATTTGCGCGACATCGGCGCGTCCATTGCGCCGCTGAACTCGTTCCTCTTTCTCCAAGGGCTGGAAACTCTGAGTTTGCGCATGGAACGACATGTCTCGAACGCACTGACCGTCGCGAAGTTTCTCGAAGCGCGTAAGGACGTCAAGTGGGTGGCCTTTCCTGGTCTGGACTCGAGTCCCTGGCACGAACTACAGCTTCGCTACCTGCCCCAAGGAGCGGGAGCGGTGCTGGCTTTCGGCATCGAGGGCGGTGCGGACGCCGGGCGAAAGTTCATAGAGGGTCTCGAACTCTTTAGCCACTTAGCGAACATCGGCGATGCGAAGAGTCTGGCCATACACCCGGCGTCCACGACCCACTCGCAGTTGACCGAAGAGGAGCAGACCACCACCGGGGTGAGCCCCGACCTGGTGCGACTGTCGGTGGGGATTGAGTCGATCGAAGACATTCTGGCCGACCTCGAAAAAGGCTTCGCCGCTGTAAAGGGTTCATGACCGCCACGGCCTTGGGGTACTGGCGCGAAGGGGACGATCCGGGCGAGCGCCAGTTCGTCACACTCGACGACGAGGGGAAGGGCTTCACCTTCGAAGGTGGAGGCCAGCTTGAACGCGTGGTCGTCGCCTACGAAACGTGGGGCACGCTGAATGAGGACCGCTCGAACGCTGTCCTCGTGTTGCACGCTCTGACCGGTGACTCCCACGCCGCGGGTGAAGTGGGACCCGGCCATCGCACGCCGGGTTGGTGGGGAGGACTCATTGGCCCGGGCTTGGCCCTTGACACCGACCAGTTCTTCGTCGTCTGTCCCAACGTATTGGGTGGCGCCCAAGGAACAACGGGACCCTCATCGTTGGACGCGGATGGTCGTTCGTACGGTTCGCGGTTTCCCACGATCACGGTGCGTGATCAAGTCGCCGTTGAGGTGGCCTTCTCTAACTATCTCGGCATCGACGCGTGGTCTGCGGTCATCGGGGGATCGATGGGTGGGATGCGCGTTCTGGAGTGGGCCGTGGGCACTCCCGAACGAGTGCGCCGGGCCCTAGTGCTGGCGGTGGGCGCGGCCTCGACGGCCGACGAGATCGCACTCAGTTCACTACAGATCCGTGCGATCAAGGCCGACCCGAACTACCACGGGGGTGACTACTACCAACGGGGAGAGGGACCGCGCGAAGGGCTGGCCATTGCGCGGGGGTTGGGGCAGATCACCTATCGAACCTCAGGAGAGTTCGAGACGCGTTTTGGTCGCGCGGTGCAGGACGAGGGCGACGCGTTGGCGGGCGGGCGGTACGCCATCGAGTCCTATCTCGGCTATCACGGTGAAAAACTAGCCGCCCGTTTTGACGCCAACAGTTATGTCGTGTTGAGTGAGGCGATGAATCATCACGACGTCGGACGCGGACGAGGCGGCGTCGCCGAGGCCCTCACGCGAGTCACCGCGCCCACCACGGTGATTGGCATCGACACCGACCGGCTCTATCCGCTGCGTCTTCAAGAGGAGCTGGTGCGCTTAACGCCCCACGCTGATCCACTCCACGTCATCTCCTCGGACGTTGGGCACGACGGCTTTCTGATCGAGGTCGATCAGATCTCCAAGATCGTGAGTGAGTCTCTGCGCGAGTAGTTCGACTCAGCCCTCAAAGAGGTCGTTGAGTTCGTCGGCGTGATCCTCCTCCTCTTTGAGGATGGACTCCATCATGCGGCGAGAGGTGATGTCGCCGTCGCCGAGCCAGTGGACGATCTCCGTGTAGACCTCGATGACGATTCGTTCACCGAGCAGGTTCTCTCGGATCATGCCCTGGAGGTCGGTCGGGTCGTCGGGCTCGACGTAGTCGGTGATGGCTCGTTCCATCAACGTTGCGGGGTTCATGTCTGGGTTACCCCCGAGTTGATTGATGCGGTCCGACACCCGCTGAAAATGCCCTAGTTCTTCGTTGGCGTGATCGACGAACATGGCCGACACCTGTTCGCGACTAATACCTTGGGCCACGATCGCGTTCTGTGTGTAGCGCAGGTAGCACACCATCTCGCTGGCGATCACCTTATTGAGCACGTCGATTACCCGTTGGACGTTGGTAGTGTCGGCCGCGGTGAGCGCCCCCTGCTTGAGATGCTTTTGAGCGTCGTCTCGGATTTTGGCGATGTCAATGGCGAAGTCATTTGGCATGGTGACCCTTCCTAGCTGGTAGTTGCCCCCCAGAGTAACGAATCGAGCCTTCCCGTTGCACGGCTGCTCAATCCCCACGGCCCGACGATGTTGGTGGCCAGTGCTGGCTAGCGTTCGAGCGTGACACGACGCGCGGTACGTCGAAAGAGACCGGTCGGGTGCAGATGGCGGGAGTGCCTCCTTTTCGCCGCAATCTTCACCGCTGCTCTCGCCCCCATCACTCCACCCAAGGGGACGGAGAACTCAAGCGCGGCGTCCGTTCCCGCGTGTACCTCGAAGCAGGTGGGCGTCACGGTGGACCCTGGTGATCCCGGCAACGTGAACGGTGCGGTATTCCTTCAGGACAACGTGACGGGCGACTGCTCCCTGTTCGGTCAACCGATCATGCGAGTGTTCGATCAGTCGGGCCGCGCGATCAAGTCGTCGGAATCGCTGTATCACTGGTATACGCCACTGGCGCGACCGGTCGCGCCGATCATCGTGACCCCGAACGTCTCGGCGGTGGTCGAGTTCACGTGGTGCGGATTCGGCACCGGGAACAAGCGTTTCGATATTGACTTCACGGAATCGCGACGGTCCTTCGTGGTGCGTTCCGTGACGGAAGGGCCGGCGCAGGAGTTCACCTCTCCCGCGTGTTCGAAAGGAGTACGCGCGCACCTGGCCGTGGATTACGTCAGAGAAATGGGACCGAATGGCATCGTGGGGCTGTCGCACATCGTTCGCGTGACGCCCTCTAGGGCGTTGCGTAACGGCGAGAAGGTGCAGGTCAGTGTGAGCGGTTTTTGGCTTAGCGGGAAGTTCTGGATAGCCGAGTGCTCGGCGGCTGAGTACCTCCGCACTAAAGCACTGTGCGGCGGTCAGCTCGCCGCGGAGCCCTTCGGCATGGCTGACTACACCGGCTCGGGGTCGTTCCCTTTCACCGTTCAAGTGAGGGCTCGGAGACATTTAAGGAATAGTCCAACCGTCACCTGCGAGAGCCAGTGCGTTCTCGTCGTGACGGCGGGAGACGGACTAACCGCCTTCGCGCACCTCTCGTTTGCGCCGCACTGACTCGCCACGACGTTGAAGCGTCGTCGAGCGAAGCACGACGAACGCTTGGTACCCGCTCGCCCATAAGTGGCGAGCGGGTACGGGGGGATTAGAACTCCGCCAGAGCGATCTCGAAGGCCTCGACGTCATTCTCGTCGAACGAGCCGACTTCGGTAGCCTGCACTACTTCCTTGGCTGGGGCGCGTAGGACCAGCACCGTCACCAATAAGCCGGCGGCCGCCAACAGCGCACCGATAAAGAACGTCTCGTGGTAACCCGCGACGAGCGCTTCCGAGATTCCCTTGCCTTGTGCACTGACGATACGTGTCCGACTGGTAGCGAGCGTGCCAAAGACCGCGAGTGCTGCCGACGAGGCGAGCCACATTGACACGTTCACGATGCCCGAGGCCAGCCCCGCGTCCGACTTGGGAACATCGGCCATGGCGATGGTGAGCAGTGGCACCGCGGAGATACTCATCCCACCACCCAAAAGAAGCAGAGCGGGCAAAATGGAGGTGGCGTACTGGGCGTGGACGCCGGTGCGCGATAGCAGAAGCAGCCCCATTATCACTGCGGTCATACCGGGGATGAGCAGTCGCATCGGACCAAAGCGCACGAGCAGTCGACTGGTGACGCCCAGGGACATGGTGGCCATCACCAGGGTCATGGGCAAGAAAGCGACGCCGGTCGTGAGCGGACCGTAGCCCAGCACCTTCTCCATGTAGAGGGCCCCGAAGAAGAACACCGCAAACATGGCCGAAAACGTCAGACCTCGCACCACGCTGGAGGCGGTGAGGCTCTTTAACTGAAGGATGCGCATGGGCATGATGGGCTTCGCCACTCGCGACTCAACAACGACGAAGACGCCGCCGAGGACGAGGGCCGTGCCGCCAAACCCGAGGGTGTGCGACGAGAGCCATCCGTAGGTGGAGGACGTCACGATGGCGTAGATACCGACGATGAGCGCCACGGTCATAAGGAGGGAACCGGCGACGTCAATACCTTCACGCACGCCGAGCCCTTCGTTCTCGCGAATCAATAACCAACCAAGGACGAGGGTGATGATGCCGATGGGCACGTTGATAACGAAGATCCAGTGCCAGCTCACGGCTTGGGTCAACACACCGCCCACGAGAAGGCCAATCGAACCGCCGCCGACCGCGACGAACATGTAGGAGCTCATAGCCTTGGCGCGCTCTTGGGCGCCGGTGAACTCCGTGACGATGATGGCGACGATGACGGACGTCGAGACAGCGCCGCCCAGGCCCTGAAAGAATCGCGCGGTAATTAACGTCGCTTGATTCTGCGCCAGTGCGCAGACCAACGATGACGTTGTGAAGAGAGCGACACCGCTGAGAAAGACCTTCTTACGTCCGAGCAAGTCACCGAGACGTCCGGCGAGCAGCAGGAAACTGCCAAAGGCGATGAGGTAGGAGTCGACAACCCAGGTGAGACTCGACTGGGAGAAGTGCAGACTTCGCTGAATTGAGGGGAGCGCCACGTTCACAATGGACGAGTCCAGGGCGCTCATCAGCATGGCCAGGCAGACGACGACGAGGGCTATCCAGCGTCGGGAATCGGTTGTTCCTGATGAGGGGGTAGATAAAAGGGTCATGGATGCGGTCCTCCGTTACTAAGGTGGATGTACTTCTCAACGAATCGTTACGATCGTGGAAGCGATATAATCATGATAGCATGAATATCGACACTTCACTACCATTAACTTTGATGGATGAAAATTCGTCCACTGGACCGATCCTGTTGCTCACGCAACTGTCACGACTGATTAGTCGCCGGAGCACGCCCGAGCTGCTGGGCCAGACCCTAAAAGAGTTGGCGGCGCTGTCCTATCTGCGTGACTACGACGAGGTCACTCAACAGGCCCTCGTGGACGGACTGTGCATTGACACCAACTACTGCGTGCTCTTGCTGAACGACTTAGAGTCCGCCGATCTGGTGGAGCGGCGTCGCGATCCCTCCGACCGACGACGTCACCTCGTCTCAATGACCGAGGAAGGACGTAGGGCGCTTCACCGCGCGGAGGCCGCGCAGCAGACGCTGGAGGATGAGATTCTGGGCGCGCTGAGTGAAGAAGAGCGAGCCCAGCTCGCCCACTTGCTTCGCAAGGCCATTGACGGACAGAACATCACCGCCTCGGCGGGTAGATCCTCCGTTCACTCCTCAGCGAGTCACTGAGCTAACTCAACGCGCGTCGTGGCGGATGGCGCGCGTGCGCACGACGGCCCACCATAGAGAAGCAACGGTGACCGCCTCCAGCACTACGGCGATGACCCCGATGATGCCCGCCCGACTCACGGAGAGACCGATGATCAGGCCTAGTTCGAGGGCCACGGCCACGAGGCAGATCACGGCGTAGGGGCCGTACTGCACCGCCGCCAGGTGAATGCGCTCGGACGACTTCACGTGGGAACGCCAAAAGGCCTCCAGTACCTGGCCCTTTTCTTGGCGCGAGCAACTGCGATACACGTCGAGTTTCACTCTCTCTACGTTAGGTGGGGGATAGCGAGAAAAGATGAGTCAGCCGAAATTTGTTGAGTTGTTGTTCTCGGCAACCCGGTGGGGTGACTCCTACTATGTGGCGATGGCTAACTGGGTCGTCATCTCCTCCCTCGCCACGGCGGGGGGAACGTTGGTGTTGGCGGGCGCGACCTTTGCCTCAGTGCGATCGGGGAATCGCTCCGCTCGCATCGCCGAAGAGTCACTCCTCGCCGGAATGCGTCCGCTTTTGATGCCCTCTCGGCCCGAAGACGCTCCCCTCAAGATCACCTTTGTCGACACTCATTACGTGGTGACGCCCGGGGGCGGCGCTACGGCGGAAATCACCGACGAGGTCGTGTACTTCACTATTTCTCTTCGCAACGTCGGCAGCGGCATCGCCGTTTTAGACGGCTGGCACTTTGAAATCGTCGACGATCCCAGTCAATTCGATCGTCCCTCACTCGATGAGTTTCGACGACTTTCGAGGGATCTTTACGTGGCCGCGGGCGATGTCTCGTTTTGGCAGTGCGCCTATCGCGATCCCCGCGACCCAGAGTTTCTTCAGTTGCGCGACCTCGTCCTCTCGCGCCAGCGAGTGGTGGTGGATCTTCTGTACGGTGAACAGCTGGGCGGCCAGAGAATGATCTCGCGGTTTCTCTTGATCCCTCGTGGTGATGGGGGCTGGATGGCGACGGTCGGGCGACACTGGAACGTCGATCGACCTGATCCCCGCGAGGTGCGATCGAGATCGGTGTGAGTTAGTTACGCCGGCGCTTGCGGGACTTCATCGATGACTTGATGACGAAACGAAAGAGTCCGAGACCGACGAGAGCCAGCAACGTGACGTTCACCGCGGGAACCCAGCGAACGTCGTCATCCTTCACGACGTAGGCGCCTACCGGAAAGACAACGCCTCCGAATCCCGCGCCCGAACCGTTGGGGGACTCTTCGACACCCTCCTCACCGTCGGCCTCGGTATCGTTCGATGACGTGGCGGACGGACCTTCGCCCCCGCCACCGCCCCCCGCTACGAAGGCCACCGGAATGACGTACAGCCCATCTTTTTCGTAAGCCGTGCCGAAGGAGCGGCCTACGGAGAGATTGTTCCCGACCTTGCTGAGTAGATCCTTCGCGTTCATCTGCACCTTCTCTCCGTAGCGATCCCTCTTGTGAGACTAAGTGACATCACGTTAAGACGAACGAGCGCCTAGGGCTTCTTGAATCCGGACTTGCGTACCTGCTTCATTGCCTGCTTGAGTTCCTCGCCCTGTCGCTTCGCCAGCCGCTTGATCTCCTGTGTCTCTCGCCGAATCTCTTGAGCGTCACGGTGCACCTGATGATGAGTGTGCCTCGCGGCGTCGCGTCCGTCGCGACCCCGCGCTTCCATGTCACTCTTGATCGCCAGCCAGGCGTCGCGCGCCTCTTTGACGGCGTTCAGCACTTGGCGTCGCGCCTCGATGGAGGCCTCCGAGGCGGCCTTGAACTGTTGTCGTCCGCTGTCACCCTGGACCACCGTCGCAAAGGACCAGAGGCCCGTATCGATGAGACGCGCGGCCCGGCGCACGTCGTTCATGACGGCGTCGCGGACTCCCTCGGGGGTGAGATCGTGCTCTGAGTATTTGAGGATGGCCCCGTAGTAGATGCGCCACAACCCGAGCAGCGCGTCGGCCGCGATCTGGGGCTCGGGATCGTTCGGATCGACCCCCGCTCGCTCGGCCAGGGACTGCGCGGCGATCTGCGCCAGACGACTAATCATGTCGCCGCGCGCGGCCCGGAGGGAAGGGGTTCCCTCAATGAGATCGTTAAACCGAAGAATGACGTTGAAACCAATGCCGCTGATCTCGTCGAGATTGGTGACGAACTGGTCCGTCTCCTCGGCGAGAATTCGTACGACCGCTTCGGTGGGGGAGAGGTGCTCAGCGTTGGGACCAAGGGCCTTGCGAATCGACGCGGCGGAGGACTCTTCGCGGTCCAACATCAGCGACTCTTTAGTGGGGAAGTAGTTGTAGATGGTCTTCTCCGAGACGTCGCACGCCGCGGCGATCTCGCTGATTTTGACCTCATCGAAGCCCCGCTGAAGAAACATGAGGGTCGCGGTGTCGGAGATGAGCTGTCGCATGAGGCTCTTTTTGCGCTCGCGAAGACCCAGTAATTCGGCCGGTTCGCCCGGTAAGGCGTCGCGAAGAGACGGGCGACTCTCGTCCAGATTCTCCCCGCTCCTGTCGTCTGACTTACTCATCACCCCAGTGTAACGTGAAATCAGCCAAATTTCTAGTTGCTAAATCTTTTTAGTTACTGTAGGATTCGACGCGGAAGGGAGTTCTATGTCATCTAGCGATCTGGTCGTCGTCACCGAGGGCCTTACCAAGCGCTTCGGCGAGTTCACGGCCGTCGACGGTTTCAACCTCGAGGTTTCCTCGGGATCCGTGGTCTCGTTGCTCGGACCCAACGGCGCCGGCAAAACCACGATTGTACGCATGCTGGCCACACTCATTGAGCCCACCAGCGGCACGGCCACGGTCTGTGGGTACGACGTGGTCAAGGACTCTGACGCCGTGCGCAGCGTTCTCTCGCTCACCGGACAGTTCGCGGCACTTGAGGACAACCTGACGGCGCAAGAGAACTTGATGCTGATGGCCCGACTCCGGGGATACTCACGTAAGTCCGCGGCGGTCGTCACCGAGAACCTCATCGAACGATTCGACATTGGCGAGTTCCGCGACAAGCTCGTCAAGTCGGTCTCCGGAGGTCAACGCCGGCGCGTCGACTTAGCCGCGAGCCTGGTGGTCCAGCCGCGAGTACTCATCCTTGACGAACCGACCACGGGACTGGACCCACGCAGCCGTCAAGTGGTGTGGAGCACCATTCGAGAGTTGGTGGCCACCGGCGTCACCCTCTTTCTCACCACGCAGTACCTAGAGGAGGCCGACGCGTTGGCCGACTACATCGTCCTTATCGATCACGGTCGATCCACCGCTTCGGGCACGGCCAATGACCTTAAGGCTCGCATCGGCGATCAGCGCGTCGACGTAATCGCCGCCGATACCGCCGGGCTAGAACAGCTGGTGACAGGCCTGTCATCGAGGTTCGAACTCACGACGTCGCGCGAACAGCGCATGGTGTCCATTCCCGCCCCCGACGACGTCAATGATTTGGCGAAGGTGGCGAGTGCGGTGCGTGATCTGCACGTCGAGGTGGACGAGATCGCTCTTCGGCGCCCGACCCTTGATGACGCCTTCCTCGCTTTGACCGGACAACCGCTTGACGCCGACACACCCACCAACGACCTAGAAGAGGTACTGCGATGACGACCCTCGCCTTTGAAGCTGTGCCCACCACCTACGAGGAACTGCCTCTGCGACCGAATCGACTCGCGCGCTTTCTGCGCGAGACGGGGCTGCTGATTGGGCGAGGTCTGAGGACGATTCCTCGGGTGCCCTCGCGCCTGAGCGATGTCACCATCCAACCCATCGTCTTCACGTTGTTGTTCCTGTATGTGTTTGGGTCCGCGATTCACGTCAAGGGCATCAGCTATCAGAACTATCTGCTGCCGGGTCTGATCGGCCAAAGTCTCGCCTTCGGCGTAATCGGCGCTGGCGTGGCGACGGCCGGTGACTTCACCAGTGGCGTCGTCGATCGCTTCCGCTCGCTTCCCGTCACCAGGATGTCGGTGATCTCGGCCCAGGTCATCGGTCAGATTCTGGAGCAGATTCTGGGCATGGTCATCGTCGCGGCAATTGGAATTGGACTCGGATGGCGGCCTCACCTGAGCGTCGGCACGGGATTTGAACTAGTCGGCCTGATCCTCTTGGGCCTCACCGCGTTCACCTGGTTCGGCGTTCTCATGGGAATGATCGTGAAGAGCTCGGACGCGATGCAGGGCATCGGATTCGCCATCGTTTTTCCCTTGTCCTTCCTGGCGGGCGCCTTCGTGCCCATCTCGGGCATGAAGTTGGTTCCGCGGGTTATCGGGGAGTGGGATCCTCTGTCGTCGCTGGTGGCTTCGGTTCGCTACGTTACCCAAGGCACGCACTCAACCGGCTCGTGGCAACTCACCCACCCCGTCATCTCCATGATCTTCTGGTGCTTACTCATCATTGCGATCTGCGTGCCGCTGGCCCTTCGCCGCTTCCGCACCACCACGGCGGCGTAGGGCAGGACAGCGAGGCGCAGCGACCGCCGGGTCGACCTCCGTTTCCATTAGAACGTTCTCATTGATTTCTCGAAGGGAGACGGAGTGTCGATGTCACCGCCGTTGGACGCGTCGAAGGACTACTCGGGGTGGGGCGCGCCCCAGTCGAAGACCATTGAGTGGCGTAGTCCTTTCGTTACGGCGTCGCTGGTGCCTGAGATGAGCGGTCTGGAGTTCCTGCGCGCCATTCGCGACGGGGTCGTCCCGCCGCCGCCCATCGCGGCTTTGATGGGTATGCGCATGATCGTGGCGGAGCCTGGGACCGTCGTTTTTGAGTGCCAGCCCGACGAGGCCCACTACAACCCCATCGGCGTGGTGCACGGGGGATTGGTGTGCACGCTGGCCGATACGGTGAGCGCCTGCGCGGTGCAGACCACCCTCGACAGAGGTTTCACGTACACGTCAATCGACCTCAATGTCAGTTATCTCCGGGCGGTGTCGTCCGATTCGGGGGTTCTGCGAGCGACGGGAGTCGTGACCAAGCCCGGACGCCGGGTGGCTTTCGCGAGCGCGGAGATTGTGGACGGCGCGGGCAAAGTCGTGGCGACTGCTACGACGAGCTGCCTCGTCATGCCTCTCGTTTCCTGAGTCAAACTGGAGCGGCGACGACGCCGCTAAGGGGGTAAGAATGACCGATTCGATAACGCGCGCCGACACGCCCTACGGCTACGAACGGCCCAAGGCTCTCCAGGACCAGTTCCTCGAGGCCGCGGAGCGTCTCCGAGATCTCGACGGCTGGGAAAACCCGGCTCGAGGTGGGCGACGTGAGTTACGCGCCGACCTCGTGCTAGAAGGTTGCGGTGTCAAAGCGGCCGGACTTGTGGGCGCCGTCATGGCGCTGGCGGAGGCGGGCTACTCCTTTCGGGCCGTCGCGGGGACCAGCGCCGGGGCCGTCGTGGCCAGCATGGTGGCGGCGATCTCGCAGTCCGAACACGACATGACCGAACTGCTCGCGCACTCGGTCACGCTCGACTTCACGAAGTTCATGACCAACGGCAAGGTGCACCAGATCTTCGAACGCGCCGGCGGGCGCGCGGGCGACCTTCTCGCGGACGCCGCGATACTGAGCGACAAGACGGGTATCTACACCGGCCAGTACTTGGTGGACTGGCTGCGACCGATTCTGCACGACGATCTCGGCATGAAGACGTTTAACGATCTGAAGCTCAGCGCGGAAGCTGATCCCGATCTGAGCCTCGCCGAGGGCCGCGGCTACCGATTGGTGGTCTTCACCTCCGACATCACGCGAGGCCAGGTGGCGCGACTGCCCTGGGACTACCCGCTCTACGGCCACGACCCTGACGAAGAAGACCCGGTGGCGGCGGTGCGAGCGTCGATGTCCATTCCCTTCATCTTTGAGCCCGTGCACTTCACCGCGAACGAGGCGACCGTGGAGGTGCCCGCGCCGGGCGGTGGCACCAAGTCGGTGCACTTTGCGGCCGGTACCCAGACGTGGGTCGACGGTGCGCTCTTAGAGAAGTTCCCGATTCACGCCTTTGATCGCGTGGACGGAAAGCCTCCGCGGTGGCCCACGATCGGCGTGCGACTCTCGCAGTTACGCACCGAAGTGCCGGCCACGCCGGAGTGCGGGTCGGCGCTGGAGGTGGCCATGCACTGCCTCAAGACGGCCATGAACGACTGGGACGTCAACGCGGTCCACGAGCGCGCGGGCGCGCGGACCATATTCGTTGACAACGGCGGTATTAGCTCCACCGACTTCGATCTCTCGAAGGATCGTCAAGACGTGTTGTTCATCAATGGCGTGAGCGCCGCTACGGATTTCATTATCGCGGCCGCCAAGGCCGGGGGAGTACCTCGAAACTAAGTCAGCCCTCGCTAGCGCGACGACTTCTCTTCCGGCACGTAGTGCCGCTCGCCCGCTGGGTCCAGCCACACTCGCATCACCCGTCCCGTGGAAGGGTCGTTGAAGACTTCGTCGGTGCGTCGCCAGTCGGGCTTCGGCCGATCGCTCTCGCCGTGTCGACGGACAAAGAGGCTGATGAAAAAGCACACCACCACGACGACGAGGAGAATCAGAACGACCACGGCTCTACTGCTTCGCGGCAAACGTGACGGCCGTGCCGTAGGCCACGATCTCGGTCATGCCCTGGCCGATCTCCGAGGAGTCAAACCTCATGGAGATGATGCCGTCCGCGCCGAGCAGTTTGGCGTTGTCGATCATTCGATCGAGTGCGTGGCGCCGGCTGTCTTCGACCAGACGGGTGTAGAGCTTCACTTCGCCGCCGGCCAGAGACTTAAGGGCCGCCCCGATTCCCCGGGCGATGCCCATGGAACGCACCACCACGCCAAAGACCATGCCCAGGCTCTGCTTGACGTCGTGGTCGGGGTAGGTGAGGGCCGTCGTGATGGGGAACTGGGTCCCACCGGGCTCGCCGTAGTGGGGTTGTACTTCGTCGGACATTCTGTGCTCCTTTGTCCCGCGAGTATCGCTCGCTCGCCGTACCAGCGAACGATATCGGAGGGGTGAGGGCGCCGCCTACGCTTTCTCTAGACAGCGCGAGGAGAGTATGTATGGCCGGTTTTCCCTACGAAGGACAGTTCGAGGTTCACCGCACGCTGCCTGACGAAGGCACCGCGACAAACGAGGTGCTCTCGATGCTCTCCACCATGTCAAAGGCCGAGAACCCCGTCTGGGAGGGCGGTCAGTGCTCGGGCACGATGTACTGCGGCGACCACGATCACTACGACTTTCTCAACGAAGCCTTCGCCCACTTCTCCTACGTCAACTCTCTCCAGCGCGACATGTGTCCGAGTTCCACCAAGTTTGAAGCCGAGGTCATCGCCATGACGCTCGATCTCTTGGGCGCGAGAGCGATCACCGACACCACACCCGCGGGACTGGTGACGTCGGGGGGCTCAGGATCCATCGCGCACGCCGTTTTGGCCTACCGCGAGCACTACGCGACCATCGGACGGCCCAATATCATCAAGCCCGAGACGGCGCACCCGGCCTTTAGCAAGGCGGGCCATCTTTTCGGAGTCGAGATGAGGATCGCACCCGTAGATCCTGTCACCACCCAAGTCGACCTCGAGTGGGTGAAGGCGAACATCGACTCGAACACGGTGGCTCTCATCGGCTCGGCCTGCAACTACGGCTACGGCACGATCGATCCGATCGAAGAGTTGGGCCAGTTGGCCCTGGAGAACGAGATCGGTCTGCACGTCGACGGCTGTCTCGGTGGATTTATCTTGCCCTTCGGGCGAGAGCTCGGCTACGACATCGCCCCTTTTGACTTCTCGGTGCCGGGCGTCACGACCATCTCGGCCGACACCCACAAATATGGCTACGCCCTCAAGGGCACCAGCGTGTTGTGCTTCGCTGATAAGGCGCTGCGCAACGATCAGTACTTCTACCTCACTGACTGGTCGGGCGGGAAGTACTGCTCTCCGGGTATGGACGGCTCTCGCTCGGCGGGGCTGCTGGCCGCGACGTGGGCGGCCATGGTGCATCTGGGACGTTCGGGCTACCTGCGCTACGCGGACAAGATCTTCTCAACTTCGGCGGCGATGCAAGACGCCGTGCGCAGTCACGAGTCGCTGCGGATCCTGGGCAAGCCCAGCTTTCTTTTCTCCTTCACGTCCGACGAGTACGACGTCTACTTGGTCAACGACTTTCTTCGCACCCGAGGGTGGCGCCTCAACGGACAGCAGTACCCGAACGCCCTGCACATGGCGGTCACCCGCCCTCAGACACAGCCGGGCGTCACCGAAAAGTGGGAGAAGGATCTCGCCGACGCCGTGGAGTTCGCCCTGGCCCATAAGGGCGAAGCCGCGAAGTCAGGGGCTATCTATGGCGGCGTCGCCGGCGGCCCGAGCGACGACGCCGACCTCTTCATCAAGGCCGTCATGGCCGACATGATGGACCAGCAGTCCTCCATTCCCGCACCGTGAGCGACGAGGAGCTCGCGCTCTGCGTCGATCTGGGCACCGGTGGCCCCAAGGTCGCCCTGGTCACGCTGGACGGTGAGGTGATCGCTCACGAGGTGCACCACGTCGAGACTCACTTCGCTAGCGACGGCGAAGCGACGCAGGACGCCAACGAGTGGTGGTTCTTGATTTCGACCTCCTCGAAACGCCTGCTCGCCCAGACGGGTGCGGCGTCGCGCGTGCGAGCCGTCGCGATCACTGGTCAGTACGCCTCCACGGTGCCGGTCGACGACAAGGGTCTACCAACGGGACCTTGTCTCACCTGGCTCGATACCCGCGGCGGCCGTTACTCGCGAGCGGTCATTGGCGGATCTTTTCAGGGCTACAACGCGAGAAAAGCCCTTCGGTTCATGCGGGCAACCGGCGGCGGACCATCACCGACGGGGGCCGATCCCCTGGGACAGATCCTGTATCTGGTGAATGACGAGCCGGACGTCGTCGAGCGCACCCGATGGTTCATGGAGCCGGTCGACTACCTGACCATGCGCTTTTCTGGCGTCGCTTCGGCGACCCACGCCTCGCGCTTCGCCCTCTGGATGACCGACAACCGACACCTCGATCGCTACGAGTACGAGCAAAGCCTCGCGGCGCTGGCGGGAGTCGATCTCAAGTACTTGCCGCCGTTGCTGCCCTTCGGGGCGATCATCGGGAACGTGGCGGCGTCCGTCGCCGCGGAGTTGGGGCTGGGGCTTGACACGGTGGTCGTGACGGGCGTTCCGGATTTTCACGCAGCCGCTCTTGGCGCGGGGGCGACCGCGCTCTACGACACGCATCTGGCGCTCTCCACGACGTCGTGGATCAGTTGCCCGTTGCCCAAGAAGAAGACGGACGTCGCGCACTCCATCGCTGCGGTACCGGGACTGTCGCACGACTCGTACCTCATGATCAACTCACAGGACACGGGCGCCAAGGCCCTCGAGTGGCTTCAAGGCGCACTGGCCGGGGACGGTTCGGTCATGAGTTTCACCGAGATGACCGCTCTAGCGGGATCATCACCCCCCGGCGCGAATGGCGTAATTTTCACGCCGTGGCTAGCGGGCGAACGTTCTCCGGTCGGCAACAAGCGGCTTCGCGCGGGGTTCACCAATCTCTCCCTCACCACTTCAACCGCGGACCTCATTCGTGCGGTCATGGAGGGAGTTGCCGCGAACAGCGCGTGGCTCTTTCGCTACGTCGAGAAGTTCACCGGCCAGAGGTTGAACCCGGTGCGATTACTTGGTGGGGGAGCGCAGTCCACGCTGTGGTGTCAGATCTACGCCGACACCCTGGACCGCGACGTCGAACAGGTTCCTCAACCGCTCTTGGCCCAAGTGCGCGGGGTCGCCCTCCTCGCTTCCGTCGCGCTGGGGCGCCGCCGCTTGGAGGACCTCGCCGCTAGCTCTCCCGGTGTTCTCTTACATCCCGCGCCGGGCGTCGCCGAGGTCTATCGGAGAAAAGCGCAGCAACTCCCCACGTTGTACGCGCGGGATCGTCGGTGGTCGCGACGGCACGGCGCTGCCTCCTCGAGCACGTAGAGCGCGGTCGAGAGGGCGTCTCTGCTGTCGCTTGCCGTAACGGCGGTCGGGTGCCGTACGCCGACGGCGGACTGATCGAGCGAGCCGCCCGATAGCGTCCGCACTATGAAGATCCAGTCCATCGTCGCACCCGCCTATGGCGGTCCCGAAGTCCTCACGCTCGTGGAAAGTGACCTGCCCGATCCGGCCGACGGCCAGGTGCTCGTCGAAGTACGGTCCGCCGCGACGAACCCCATCGATTTCAAACTCTTTAGTGGGACGTACGGCGATGACCCGTCGCGCTTGCCGATGTCGCTGGGGTTCGAAGTCTCGGGGTTCGTGCGCCAACTCGGAGGAGAGGTTGCCGGACCGAGTGGCCCCCTGCGCGTCGACGATCCGGTGATCGTCTTTCGAGCCGACGCCGGCTACGCCACCTATGTTCTGGCGCCAGCCAACACCGTCCTTGCGAAGCCTGACGCGATGACCTTTGAAGAGGCGAGCGGTTTGATGCTGGCTGGCACGACCGCGGTCCACGCTCTGACGGTGGCCCGGGTGGGCGCGGGGGACACCGTTCTGATAAACGGCGCGGCCGGAGGGGTCGGGCTCATGGCCGTGCAGCTCGCGGTGGGCGACGGCGCCAGGGTGATCGGCACGGCCGGCGAAGCGCAGCACGATCTGCTGCGTAGCTTCGGCGCCGAGCCCGTGACCTACGGCGAGGGACTCTTGGAGCGGGTGCGGGTTCTGGCACCGCACGGCGTCGACGCGGCGCTCGATTTGGTGGGAACCACCGAGGCGGGGGATGTCTCTTTCGCACTGGCCAACAAGGATCGCATTGTCACGATCGTGGCCTCGGGCCACGCCAAGGCGCTCGGCGCTCTCGCGATCGGCGGGGGCGGAGATCCCGGTACGGAGATTCGTGACGCTGCGCGTTTGGAACTGCTGCGTCGCGTGGAGGCCGGAACTCTCACCGTCGTCGTTGAGTCCGCGTATCCTCTCACCGACGCGTCGGCCGCCTTGGAGGAACTTGCGAGCGGGCACGCGCACGGCAAGATCGTTCTGACCCCGTAAGGGATCACCGACAACTTGGGGTGACGTCAGCCCCAGACGTCGCGGGCCGTCTCCACTACCAGGCGAAGCTTGGCGACTTCCTCGTCGAAGGTGATGCTGTTGCCTTCGACCGTCGAGGAGAAGCCGCACTGGGGCGAAAGGCAGATCTGCTCTAGGGACACGAACTGACTGGCCTCGTCAATGCGGCGCTTGAGTTGATCTTTGGTCTCGAGAGAGCCGCGCTTGGTGGTTACCAGGCCGAGCACCACCATCTTATCCTTGGGGACAAATCGAAGCGGTTCAAAACCGCCGGAGCGTTCGTCGTCGTACTCGAGGAAGAAGCCGTCGACGTTGAGTTCGCTGAAGAGCGCCTCGGCCACGAAGTCGTAGCCGCCCTCGGCCGCCCAGTAGGACTGGAAGTTCCCGCGACAGGAGTGCGTGGTGACGGCCATACCCTCAGGGCGGCCGGCCAGTGCGGCGTTGATCTGTTTGATGTAGCGAAGGTGTTGGTGTTCGGCGTCGTCACCCCGGTCGGCGATCATCTGACGCTGGGCCGGGTCATTCAAATAGGCGAGCGACGTGTCGTCGAGCTGTAAGTACGTGCACCCCAACTCGCCGAGGCGGCGAATCTCTTCCGCGTAGGCGGCGCTCAGGTCATTCCAAAACTCGTCCACGTCGGGGTAGATAGCGGGATCGATGGCCGCTGCGCCTCCGCGATAGTGCACCATGCTGGGCGAGGGGATCGTAAGTTTGGGCACCGCGGTCTTGACGACCGATCGAAGGAAGGTGAAGGCGTCGGCGAAAATAGTGTCATCGATCGTCACGCGATCGTCGACCTTGAGTGCGGCGGAGGTGAAAGAGGTGGTGCCCTCGGCGTTCTTAAAGGCGACTTGCAACTGTTCATCGGTTCTCGAGATGCCGCCTAACTGGTAGATGAAGTCCATGTGCCACGACGTGCGGCGGAACTCGCCATCGGTGGCGCTTTGAAAGCCGAGGTCCTCTTGGAGCGCTACCGCGTCGCGAATGGCCCGATCCTCCTCTTTTCGCAGGTTGTCCGCTTCGATTCGTCCCTCGGCGAAGGCCTTTCGGGCCTCTAGAAGTTCGGGCGGTCGTAGCAGACTCCCGACGTGGTCGGCTCGAAAGGGAGGGGTTAGGCGCTGGCTCATGTACCAAACAGTACATCCGCGTCGCGAACGGCGACACGGGCAATGCCTAACGTGCTCACTGTGACAAGGTGCGAGTTAGAGGTGGTGCGTGGCTGACGTCCCTCGAGGGCTCTCGAAGGTTATCGAGCGATTCGCGAACGACGCGTCCGAGGTCGATCGAGCGCAGACTCTGCCCTCGGACCATCTGAACCTTCTGGCCGACCTCGGCCTCTACGGTGCGTTCGCTCCCGTGGGCGACGGAGGTCTCGGCTTTGGCCTGAACGACCTGTGCCGCGTGGTCGAAGAGTTGGCGGCGGCCTGTCTCGCTTCGACGTTCGTCTGGATCCAGCACCTGAGGCTTTTGGCGTCGGTACTGGACCCCGACGCCAACGAGTTGGTCGTGAGCATGAAGGAGCGGGTGATTCGTGGCGAAGTGAAAGGCGGGGTGGCCTTAGCCGGGCTTTTGCCCGGCCCGCCACGCCTCCGGGCGACCCCGACAGCGGAAGGATGGACGCTCGACGGGGCGGCTCCCTGGGTGAGCGGCTGGGGTCTGGTTGATGAACTCTTCGTCGCCGCGAGAGGTCCCGAGGACACGGTGGTAAACGCGCTCGTCACGCCGCGCGAGCAAAGGGGACTACGAGCGACGCGTCACGCGATGACGGCGATTAACGCGACGTCGACGGTGGCGCTGACCTTTAACTCGCTGGTGGTGGAGCGCGACCACGTGGTGTCCCAGGTCCCCTACGACCCGTCCCAAGAAGCCGGTGTGGGACTACGGCTGAACGGTTCGTTAGCACTCGGCGTTACTCGACGGTGCTGCGCACTGATGGGTGAGTCGGCGCTGGACAGTGAGCTCAGCGAGGCCCGCGACTTTTTGGATCGGGCCGACCCGGAGTCGATGTCTCGCGCGCGAGCCCGGGCCTCGGAGCTCGCGGCGCGAGCCGCCAGCGCACTGTGCGTCTATCGCGGAAGTTCCTCCGTGCTGCAGGGGGATGTCGCCGAACGAACCGCTCGAGAGGCCACCCTGCTGTTGGCCTTCGGGAGTCGACCGGCCATCCGCGAGGCGCTGCTCGACCGTCTGCTTGATCGCTCCTACGGGCAGAGCCCTTCGTGATCGATCGCGGAGTCTGCGAACATGGAGTTGTGAGCCGGGACCATGACCACTAGCACCGTGCGAGTCGCGGCAGTCCAACTCGCGTCGGGTGCGAACACCGAGGTGAACGTCGAGCGAGCCCTCGCCGGCGCGGCGACGGCGGTCGACTCAGGAGCTACCTACGTGCAACTGCCGGAGTACTTCAACTACCGCGGACCAGCCTCGGGCTATCACGAGGTCGCCGAGAGCATCCCCGGTCCGACGACGGCGCGCTTGGGCGAGTTTGCGGTGGAGAACAACATCACGCTCCACGTGGGAAGCATGCTGGAACGTTCGCCCGATCCGTCGAAGAGTTACAACACGAGTGTGGTCATTGGACCGAGTGGCGATATTGCCGCGACCTACCGGAAAGGACATCTCTTCGATATCAACGTGCCCGGTGAGGTCGAGCAGTACGAGTCGCGCAACATCGCACCGGGCGATCGCTTGGTCGTCACCGACGTGCCCGGCTTCCAGCTGGGGCTCTCGGTCTGCTTCGACCTGCGCTTTACCGAGATGTATCGACGTTTAAGTGCTCACGGCGCGACCGTCCTGGCCGTGCCGTCGTCCTTCGCCGTGGCGACGGGACGTGTTCACTGGGAGGTGCTGCTGCGGGCCCGGGCCATCGAGAATCACGCCTACGTGATCGCCGCGGCGCAAGCGGGCACCACCGCCGAGGGTCTCTCCTCTTTTGGGCACTCCATGATTGTTGGGCCCTGGGGTGAAGTGCTCGCCGAGTCGGACGTCGACGGCGAGGACGTGCTGGTGGCCACGATCGACGCGCGCGAGGTCGATCGACGCCGCTCGCAGATCGCCGTCTTGGAACTCCAGCGACCCGATCTCTATCGTTCACTCCCGGAACCCGGCAGAGACGATTGAGTCCCAGTGGTGCCGATGTCTTTGGGCACGCGCTCCTCGATTGGTCGAATGGTGGTACCACGCCGGAAGTAGTGGAACGTGACGACGGGTTCTTTGATGTCGGAGCCGGTCCCGAGGTCTATCTCTCGGGCCCCCGAGGGTGGCCCTCGGCGGAACGATACGCCATGCGATTCGTCCGCGGTCGGGTTTTGGACGTGGGCTGCGGCGCCGGCCGGGTGACGCTGTACCTACAGGAACGGGGCGTCGGCGTGGTGGGGCTGGACGCCTCGCCGCTCGCGGTCGAGGCCGCCACGAACCGAGGCGCTCGCGAGGTCTGGTGTCGTCCGCTGGAACGTCTCGGCTCGGAGATTGCGTCCTTTGACACCCTCGTCATGTTTGGCAACAACTTCGGTCTGTTCGGATCGCCCTCGGGCGCCCAGCGTCGCCTGACGCAGTGGGCTCGGTACGCGAGTCCTTCGGCCCTCATTCTGGTCGAGAGCACGAACGCCTACTTCGGCGGGGCGCCCTCCATGGACCGCGGGTACTACCGACGCAATGTGGAACGAGGCCTGCTGCCCGGACGAGCGCGGTTTCGCTATCACTACGGCGGAGAGGTTGGTTCGTGGTTCGACTGGCTCTTCGTGTCGCGCGCCGAACTGCGCGCGATCATTCGAGGCACCGGATGGCGAGTGAGAGAGGTGGTGGGGACCAGCTGTGGGCGAGCCCTACGTCGCCGTCCTGGAGAGAACGCCGCCTTCGAGGAGAGTGGCGTCGATCCTTTAGTCGGCCACCTGGCTGAGTACTTGGTCAGCGATCAGGCCCACGTGGTCGAGGTCACTAATGTCGAGCACCTGGAGGTAGATGCGCGAGACGCCGAGTTGGCGGTACGTGTCGATCTTGTCGATCAGTTGCGCCGGCGTACCGGCCAACCCGTTCTTCGATAGTTCGTCGACCTCGCGCCCGATGTGGTGGGCACGACGGGCCACTTCGTCGTCATCGCGGCCACAGCACACGACGAGAGCGACCGAGCGACGTAACGAGCGAGGATCTCGATTGATCGCCGCGCACGCTCCGTCGACGAGGGCGAAGAGCGACCGGGCCTCGTCGTACGGTGCGAAGGGAACGTTGAACTCATCGGCGAAGCGCGCGGCCAAACGGGGGGTCCGCTTGGTTCCGTGACCCCCCACAATGATGGGCGGGCGCGGGGACTGCACCGGTTTGGGCAACGCCGGGCTGTTCGAGAGCTGGTAGTGCTGCCCCGAGAAGTTGAACTCTGAGCCGGTACTCGTCGTCCACAGCCCCGTGATGATGGCTAGTTGCTCTTCTAACTTCTCGAAGCGTTCGCCAAGGGAGGGAAAGGGAATGCCATAGGCGGAGTGCTCGTCGTCGAACCACCCCGCGCCGAGCCCCAGTTCTACGCGACCGGCGCTCATGGCGTCGACCTCGGCCACACTGATCGCTAAAGGGCCGGGTAGACGAAACGTGGCGGAGGTCAACAAGGTGCCCAGTCGTATGCGCGTCGTGTCGCGGGCCAGGCCGGCCAGGGTCACCCAGGCGTCCGTGGGACCGGGAAGTCCGCTGACGTCGCCCATTTTGAGGTAGTGGTCCGAACGAAAGAAAGCACCAAACCCGCCCTCTTCAGCGGCGAGGGCGAGCGTGAGTAACTCGTCGTAGGAGGCGCCTTGCTGCGGTTCGCAAAATATTCGAAGTTCCATTGAGAGTCATCCATCCATCCGCGGCGCGAAGCCGGCCCAAATTGATCGCATCGAAATGCGCTCGTGGTGTGTAGCACCGCCAGCGTATCGACCTGATCGTGGCGTACTCAACGTTCAGTAACGTTGGGGGATGAAGAGACAAATTGAGCCGCCCGTGACAGCGCCGCGCGTCTTCTCGAGCGTGGCGGCGAAGGTCGACGGGGTCTCTTCCCTCGAGTCGGACCTCGCCATGCTGGGCTTTCTGCTCGACCAGACGCTGCGCTCGCCAGGTCTCGGTCGCGTTCCTCGACACGGTGGAGAACGTTCGCCGGGCCGCTGATGAGGACCTCGACGCGTCGATCGAGGAGCTGGAAGGACTGGATCTGGCGACCACCGAGCCAGTTGGTTCGCGCTTTCTCGATGTACTTTCACCTGGCCAACGTCGCGGAGCAGACGCACCGCGGCCGCCAGGGACGGGGTGATCGCGATGGCGAGGGCGGGCCGCTCGCATCGCGTCACGGAGCTCATCCGCGACGCGCTCGAGGAGGGCCGCCTAGAGATGTCCGACGTCGAGGACGTCATTGCGCCAACTCGATGTCCGACCCGTCTTTACCGCGCACCCCACGGAAGCCGCCCGCCGTTCGGTGCTGATCAAACTGCGCGCCGTAAGCGACCTGCTTGACGAGCGGGTCAGCGTTCGTCGGGTGGCCATCCGACGAGCATCGCTGGCGACGCGCGGCGGAGATGGTCGAAGAACTGTGGCTGACTGACGAACTTCGCCTCGAGAAGCCGGAGGTGCTCGACGAAGCCCGCAACGCCCTCTACTTCGTCGACGGCCTCATGCGCCGACCGGTCACCGACGTGTTGGTGCACCTGGTCGGACTGCCTCGCCACGCTGGGGGTGGACCTGCCCGTTCGACGCTCGGCCGCTCACCTTTGGGTCGTGGATCGGCGGCGACCGCGACGGAAATCCCTTCGTCACGCCGCAGGTCACGACCTCGGTGGTGGACATGTCGCTAGAGCACTCCGTCCGCATGCTGGTCGACTTCTACTCGCTCGCCTCATCGACGAGATCTCCGTCTCGATGCGCCACAGCGAGATCATCCAAAGAACTCGGCGCCTCGCTGCACAAGGATCTCGAACTCGTTACGAATCTCGATCCCCGCTACCGGCGACTCAACTACGAAGAGCCCTACCGGCTCAAACTCACCTGCATCCGCGCGAAGCTCGAGTCCACCCTTCTTCGCATGCAACGCCGCAGTCGCCACCAACCCGGGATCGACTACGCCTCGAGCGACGAGCTTCTCGACGACCTCATGCTGCTCTACGACTCGCTTGATGGCCAACGGGCCGAACACATCGCCCGCGGCACGCTCGAACAGTCGATCCGCACCGTCGCGGCCTTCGGTCTGACCCTCACGACGCTCGACGTGCGCGAACACGCCGAGGCGCACCACGCGCGCGCTCGCCCGCTCTGATCGACCGCGCGGCGAGATATCGATCGCCCCTACGACTCGCTGTCCGCGCGACGAACGGCTCGAGCGCTCGCGAAGAAGCTGAACTCAAAGCGCCCCCTCGGCCTGTCGCTCGCGCCGCTCGAGGGACGCGACCTGACGACCTTTCACACCTTCGAGTCGATCGAGGACTGCTCAACCACTTCGGGGCCCAGGCGTGCGAGAGTTACATCATCTCGATGACCAAGGGCGCGGACGACCTCCTCGCCGCCGTCGTCCTCGCCCGCGAGGCGGGCCTGGTCGATCTGACGAGCGGCGTCGCGCGACATCGGCTTCGTGCCGCTCTTTGAGACCATCGACGAACTTCGTCGCGCCGGGGAGATCATCGCTCAGTTGCTGTCGACCTCGCCGCCTATCGCCGACTCGTCGCGCTGCGCGGGGACGTACAAGAAGTGATGCTCGGGTACTCCGACTCCAACAAGGACGCGGGTATTGCCGCCTCCCAGTGGGCCATCCACCGCGCCGAACGCCAACTGCGCGACGTCGCCGACGAGCACGGCGTCCAGCTTGCGACTCTTTCACGGGCGGGGCGGAAGTGTCGGTCGCGGCGGAGGCCCCACCCACGACGCCGTTCTGGCCCAGCCCTTCGGCGTCCTCAAGGGCTCGATCAAGCTCACCGAACAGGGCGAAGTGATCTCTGACAAGTACCTCCTGCCGTCGCTGGCTGAGCGAGAACCTCGAAGAGTTGCTGGCCGCGGTACTGGAAGGTTCGCTGCTGCACTCTCGACCCTGGGTGGACCCCGAGGAGTTGCCCAAGTGGGACGGGGCCATGGACGTCGGTGGCGGAGGCCTCGCTGCGGGCGTATCGAGCACTGGTCAACGATCCCAATCTCCCGCGCTACTTCCGACTGTCGACGCCGGTGGAAGAGTTGGCGAACCTGCATATGGGTTCTCGCCCGGCGCGACGGGGCGCGGGTGACGACGGCATCGAGACCCTGCGGGCTATTCCCTGGGTATTCGGCTGGACGCAGTCCCGTCAGATCGTGCCGGGATGGTTCGGGGTGGGCAGTGGACTCGAGGCTGCTCGAGAGGCCGGATTTGGGGAGGCTCTCACGAGGATGTATCGGGAGTGGCCGTTCTTTCGCTCGTTCGTCTCCAACGTCGAAATGACCGCCGCAAAAACCGATCTAGGCATTGCGCGCGAGTACGTCCAGCGTCTCGTACCTGAAGAACTTCACTATCTCTTTGACATCATCCGTGCGGAGTACGAGCGAACGGTACGAGAGATTCTTCTGGTGGGCGACGCGCGCGAACTGCTCGAGTCGCAGGCGCTGTTGGCGTCGACGCTGCGAACGCGCGATAAGTATTTACGACCGCTGCAACTGACGCAGATTCAGCTCTTGAAGCAGGTCCGCGACCTCCGTTCGCGGGGCGACGAGGTCGACGAAGTAATGCAACGTGCGCTTCTACTCACCATTAACGGCATCGCCACGGGCCTTCGCAACACTGGTTGATGGAGTTAGTCGGGGCGTGACGCCCTCGCACCGGTGACGAGGCGTTCACGGTCGAACATCCGCGCGACCAGACGAAGGGCGAGGAGGTCAATGACGAGGAGGCCCCCACCAAACTCCAGCGCGGACGCGAAAGAGGCGTGAATAACGTTGCTGATTAAGAGAATGATCACGCCGATGACGGGCAGACTGGCCAGCGTGCCTAACTGCTGAGCCACTCGAACTTCGCTCGCCCGCACCGACACGGCCAGCCCGACAACGACCGCCCACCCGGCCAGGAGCGGGGTAAACAGAAAGAGCGTCAAGAGGGTGGGACCGTCGTGAAAGACCGCGTGGGCCACGTCGCGGTGGGCGAAGAGCTCCACGCACAGGAGAAATAGCACGTACACCACGTAGGACAGGGCAACCGAGGGGATCATGACCGCCGCGGCTTTGCCGAGAACGAACTCCTGTTCACGAATGGGCGTCGTGAGGAGAGGCTCGAGAGTTCCCTGCTCTCGCTCGCCGACGACGGTGTACGCGGCGAGGGTGCTCGGCGTGATCACGGCGATCAAGAGCATGTACAGGATCGGCAGCATGACGGTCGTGTAGAGAGACGCTCGGCCCCGACGGCGGCACCACAAAAATGGTGACTGTCGGCTCGACGAGGAAGAAGATGGGAAAGATGAACATGGTCACCACGATGGAGCGCTTGCGGCGATAGTCCAGCATCTCCTTTCGGGCAACGGCCACGATGCGGTGAGTGTCGAGGTTCTTCATGAGCCTTTCGCCTCCCCGTCGTCGGCGATGAGCTCGAGGTACACGTCTTCTAAGGAGTGTTGCGTCTCGGCGATGGATAGGACGTCCGCGCCCGCTCCCACCAGCGCCCGGGTGACGGCCGGTGCGGCGACGTTGGGGTCGGCCACGGTCAAGACGTAGGAGCCGTCATCCCCGGCGTGCCACTCTTGTACGGACGCGATCCCCGAGAAGAGAGTCGCGGGATCACTAAGGGGTGTCACGGTCCTTACCAGTAGTGAACGTTGGAAGAGCTGTTGGCGAAGCTCGTCGGTGCGCCCCACGGTACGAAGTTGAGTGTTCATGAAGGCCACGCGGTCGCAGAGTTTCTCAGCCTCGTCCAGGCGATGCGTGGTTAAGAAGATGGTGACGCCCTTCGATTTGAGACCAATAATCAGGTTGTGAACCTCGAGCGAGGCAACGGGGTCGAGGCCGGAGGTGGGTTCGTCGAGGAACATGACCGCCGGATCACTCAAGAGAGTGCGCGCCAGACTAACCCTTTGACGCAAGCCCTTCGAGAGACCCCCACAGAGGTCGTCGATGCGGTCGCTCAAGTTGACCGACGCTAGGGCTTCTTCAATTCTCTTGTCCGGGTGTCGAAGCCCGTAGAGCCCGGCGAAGTACGAAAGATTCTCATTCACGCTGAGACGCAGATAGAGCCCGGGAGCCTCGGGCATGATGGCAATCTTCTGTCGGATCTCAACACCGTTCTCGGGAAGCAGAGGAATGCCGGCGACCGTGGCCGTACCCGAGGTCGGCGCAATCAAAGTTCCCAGCGTGCGCACCGTGGTGGTCTTTCCGGCCCCGTTCGGGCCAAGGAAACCGAAGACTTCGCCGTACCCCACTTGGAAGGTGACGTCCGAGAAAGCCGTCCGCGCTCCAAAACGTTTGGTGAGATGCTCGACTACGAGGACCGACTCTCCCGTGGGGCGGCTCTGTGCGCTCGTCGCGGCGATGACGGCTCGAGCGGCGGCGGTGACGGTGACCGAGGGCGCGATGGGCTCGATGTCCTGCTTCGCCGGCACGGCTCCCTCAAACTGAAGGCCCACCCATAACCCGGGGCGAATGCGGGACGCGAGGAACCAAATGATGAATCGCGATAGGTGTATCGCGCGAGGTGCGCGCGGCCGGCAGGAAAAAGTGAACTCGTTCCCTTCGACGACGTCAAAGGGGAGATTGGGACTTCGTAGCAGTGGTGTTGCCATCACTCGCAGGACGTGACGTCCGGGAGGCGTCGAGAGGTCGAGGGTTTCATTCTCGAGGAGCGAGCCAACGACGTCACCGTCCAGGATCACCTTCCAGGCACGGGCATGGGGGCTACTACTTGACCCTCGTCCCTTTCGGAAAAGGTGAAGGTTCGCGGATCCGGTCACTGTCATGAGCCTCCCACACTCCGTCGAGTGCAACTCACGTCCGCGTCACGAAGCGATGCCGTCGAGATCGCTCAGATCCTCATCCGCGAGCGTCAAGCCCGCTCCGGCGGTGTTCTCACGAAGATGCGCCAGCGAGGAGGTTCCCGGAATCAGCAAAATGTTGTCCGATCGCTGAAGTAACCACGCCAGCGCCACCGACATGGGCGTCGCCTGCAGGCGCTGCGCGACGCGGTTCAACGCGTTGGACTGCAGGGGTGAGAACCCGCCGAGGGGGAAGTAGGGCACGTAGGCGATGTCCTGCGCCGCGAGTGAGTCGACCAATTTGTCGTCGTCTCGATGCGCGATGTTGTAGAAGTTCTGCACGCACACCACCGGGGCGATTGCCTGCGCTTCGGCGATCTGCTCGGCGCTCATGGTGCTGACGCCCAGATGCCTGATGAGTCCTTGATCTCGTAACTCCGCCAGGGCACCGAAGGGCTCTGCGACGGAGTCCTTCGACGGTCCCGCGACGCCCCCGACGCGAAGATTCACGACGTCCAGGGCCTCGAGTCCCAGGCGTTTCAAGTTGTCGTGCACGCCTTGACGGAGTTGCTGGGGTGCTAGCGCCGACGGCCATCCACCCTGTTCGTCGCGAAAGCAGCCCACCTTGGTCACGAGGTGCAACGACTCGGGGTACGGAAAGAGCGCCTCTTTGATGAGTTCGTTGGTTACGAAGGGCCCGTAGTAGTCACTGGTGTCGATGTGCGTGATTCCGAGTTCGACTACCTCTCGCAAGACCGCTATCGCGGCGTCGCGGTCAGTGGGCGGTCCAAACACGCCGGGACCGGCCAACTGCATAGCGCCGTATCCGACGCGTGTCACGCTCAGCTCGCGGCCCATCGTGAACGATCCGCCGGGAAGCGTGGTTGACGTCATGAAGTGTCTCCTAAAGAGTGGCGAAGGCGGTGTCTCGGATCTCGAGAGTGATCGAGGAGTGTCGTCGAGCTGAGTTGTAGAGCACATCCCGAGGACAACGCAGTCACGTTACTCATCACGACGCACGGATCGAACGCGAAGCACGACGTAGAGCACGCTCGAGAGGATCCGGGTTGACCGCCCGCCCTGCTCGCGACTCGAGGGGTCAGTGGGGGGTCACTACATCTCTTGTCGCGAGCAAGACGGCCGCCGTAATGAATATAACAAATAAGATGGAAATTATCAACAATCCAAGTGAGTCGCTGGATCTGCCTGATGCGGCGACCACTGAAAGGGTTTTGCTAAATACCGAGGCTGGCCGCGGACGCCTTCTCGAAGACCTTGGCGGGAAGGAGACGTTTCGCGAGTGGTCCAACCCGCTCACCGATCGGCCCGACCGTCACGCGACGAGGCGGGCGAGGGGAGGCCAGCACTTTTTCAACGACCGCCGCGACAGCCGAAGGATCGGCGCCCTTCAGCTCGTCACGCTCCATGGTGCTGATCGCCTTGCGGCGAGCCTTCAGATACGGGTCCTCTCCCGTGACGTCGACCTCACGTCGACTCTTCGTAAAGTCCGTTCGAAAGTTGCCCGGCTCCACCAGAGTCACGTCGACGCCAAAGGGCTTGACCTCCCACGCCAGCGCCTCGGCCCAACCTTCAAGGGCGAACTTGCTCGCCGAGTAGTACCCCGAGAAGGGGAGCCCGATCATCCCGCCGATTGAACTCATGACGATGACTCGCCCTCGGCGCGCTCGCAACGAGGGAAGAGCGGCTCGCACCACGCGAACGGTGCCGAAGAAGTTGGTCTCGAGTTGCGCTCGCGCGTCGTCGATGGAGGTCTGTTCGATCGCGCCGGCCAAGCCCCATCCCGCGCACGTCACCACGGCGTCGAGTCCGCACTGCTCGGCGATAGCGCGCTCTACCCCCTTGTTCACCGAGTCGTCATTATCGACGTCCATCGAGATAGTGGGCCAGGGCGAACCAACTTCGTACCGGCGACTAGCGCCGACGACCACGAACCCCGACGACGTCAGGCGTTCCGCGCAGGCCCGCCCGATGCCCGAGGATGCGCCAGTTATAAGTACGACCTTGCTCGTCATGGGAACTCCTCGAGAGTGTGGATAGCCAATCGTAGGAATCCTGCCACGACCCAATTGCTGCCGTCTCGTTGCTAAGGGACGGCACGCGGTTTTGGTCGTATGAGCGGTGCGAAAAGGTCGCCCATCTTGTCGACGCGGCGCAGCACGTCGCTGGCCGTGAATATCAGTTGTTCCGGGTCCCCGCTCTTGGCGCACTTGTCAACCTCTTGCCACGTGACCGGCGTGGAGACCGTGGGCTCGGGACGGGCTCGCAGCGAGTACACGGCGACCGTTGTTTTGGACGAGTTGTTTTGGCTCCAGTCGATCAGTACCTTGCCCTGACGAAGGGTCTTTCGCATGGTCGACACGACGTCACTCGCGTGTTCGGTTTCGATGGCTTGGGCGATCTCGTGAGCCTTTTCACTCTGTCGATCCCAGGTGGCTCGCTGCACCCCGAGGTAGAGCTGGAGACCCTTTGATCCGCTGGTCTTCGCAAATAGATTCTCCCTGCCCAGCTGCTCTCCCAGCCACTGGCCGACCCGACAGCACTCGACGATCGAGGTACCGGGGCCGGGGTCAAGATCGAAGACCATGAAGTCCGGGGGAGTGGGAAGGGGTTTGCCTTTGGCAACGTGCCACAGCGGTACGTGTATCTCCAGCGCCGCGAGATTTGCGGCCCACAATAGCGTGGGTCGATCCTTGACGTTGAGGTACTCAATGGGCTCGTGCTCGCCGGTTTTGGAAGGAACCTCGATCGTGTCAATCCACGAGGGGAGTTTGTCGGGCGCGTGTTTTTCGAAGAACGACGTGCCCTCGACGCCGTTGGGGTATCGACGCAGCGTGGTAGGCCGATCTCGCAGATGGGGCACCATGACGTCGGCGATGCGCGCGTAGTAGTCGAGTACCTGGCTCTTCGTGAAGCCCGTCGCGGGATAGAGCACCTTGTCGAGATTGGAGAGGGATAACTCGCGGCCGTCTACGTCGGTGAGAACTCGCTTAGGGCTCACGCGTCACCTCTTTCGCACTCTTGTCGGTTCGCAGTCCTCGCCACGAGGGATGGCGCAAGTGGTCATCGCTGGTCCACTCGGTAAAGCGAACTTCGCCCACGATCTGTGGGCGCACGAAATGGGCCAGCAGAGTCTCGGCGTGGGTCAGGGGCGTCGAGAACGGAGTGGTCTTTCGAGCCAGAGGAGCGAGCAGGTCGAGTAGTTCCTTGCGCGTCGCGGCGCTAAACCCCGTTCCCACTTTGCCGACGTAGGCGAACCCGTCGTCGGTGTGCACTCCGAGTAACAGCGCACCAAGGCTGCCGTCGCGTTCGCCCTTGCCCTTGGTCCATCCTCCGATGACCACCTCTTGGGTGTGAAAGTTCTTCACCTTGATCCAGTCACCGTTGCGCTGACCAGGGGAGTAGGGAGAACTTCGTCGCTTAATGACGACGCCCTCCAGCCCACGCTCGGCGGCGATACGTAACACCTTCGAACCGGCGGTGTTCGAGATAGACGGCGGGGTGGCGAAGGTCTCACCGTTTAACTTGAGTGACTCGAGTAGGCGGCGTCGTTCGTCGTAGGGCAGGCGGATGAGGGAGCGACCTTCGAGGTAGAGAAGATCGAAGGCGAAAAAGCTAGCGGGCGTCGTGCGGGTCAGCTTTTCAACAACCGTTTTGGACGTGACGTGCAGCCGTTTCGACAAGGTTCCGAAGTTCGGACGGCCCTCTTTGTCCAACGCCACAATCTCACCGTCGAGGATCGCCGTGCGAGAACCCAACGCGAGTCCAATGTCGCGCAGTTCGGGGAACGTCGAGTTCAAACTCAGTTCGTTGCGGGTGAGTGCTCTCACCCGACCGCCGTCAACGTAGACCATGGCCCGCACGCCATCCCACTTGAACTCATAGGCCCAACCGGCGTCGTTTTTGGGCAGTTGGCCGGCCTCGGCCAGCATGGGCTTTATCTTCTCGGGCATCACCTCGAAGTCCTTCGGCGCTGGATCCATCCGGTGAATCATCCACTTATTCGCATCGGTCTGGAAAAGCACGTACCGTCCCGAGGCGCGCTTGCCGTGCAGCACGACGATAATCTCGCCGCTTCGCCACTTCTCCGTGTCGTAGGTTCCGTGATCCCAGATCGAGACGTGGCCGGCACCGTACTGGCCCTTGGGAATATCGCCTTCGAACGTCCCGTAGTCGAGAGGGTGATCTTCGACGTGTACAGCGAGATGGTTGGTGCCGGGGTCCATCGGTAAGCCCTTGGGCAGAGCCCATGAGACGAGCACGCCGTCACGTTCCAAGCGAAAGTCCCAGTGGAGCGCCCGAGCGTGGTGTTCTTGGATCACGAAGGTAGGAAGGGCGGACTTCTTCACCTTTGTCCGGCCCATCGGTTCAGGGGTCTTCTTCGGGTCGCGTTTCGCTTGGTAGGTCCGGAGCTTTGGTGACGGCGAGGGCGACTGTGTCGCCCGAGAACTCGTGACGCGAGTCATGAACCTCGGCGGGCAGATTTCTTCGCGGGTGCTTTGGCGCCGTTCACAGCGCGGACAAGTTCATCCTTGGTCATCTTCGTGTTGACGTCCAGTTTGAGCTTGGCCGCGCGCTCGAGGAGATCGGCCTTGGTCATGGCCTCCGTCCCCTTTTTCTCACGGTGGTCAGAGACTTTCAAACTCGTTCCCTTGGTGGCCGTTGCCCGGGCCGCCGAGCGGGCCGGTCGCTTCGTGGTGCGGTCGATGGAGGCCTGTAGGGCGGACATCAGGTCAATGACGTTGGATTTCGGTCGATCTTCGGCGCCGCGAACCACGGCGTGGCCCGCTCGCTTTTCTTCGATGAGCTCCTCGACGCGTTGGCGATACGTGTTCTTATAGCGCTGCGGACTCCACTCGTCGGTGAGGGAGTCAATCAGTTTCTTAGCGATGGATAGTTCGCGCTCATTGGCGTGACCGAGAGGGGGCAGGGTGTCGAGTTCCTCTTCGGGGTCACGAATCTCGTCCTCGAAGTACATGGTCTCGAGCATCAGGACCTTTTCGGCTGGTCGAACCGCGACGAGGTGCTCCTTGTCGCGCAGGACCAAGGTGGCGATGCCTACCTTCTTGGTTTCACGCATCGCCTCTAAGAGCAGGGCGTAAGCGCGATCGGCGCCCTTTCCCTTGGGAGCCAGGTAGTAGGACTGGCGAAAGAAGATGGGGTCAATCTCCTCAAGATCCACAAAGTCCTGAATCTCGATCAACTCCGACTTTCCCGGCGCCGCTTCGGCCATCTCCTCCCGAGTGACCACGACATACTCACCGCCGCCCAGCGGGTAGCCGTTGACGATGTCCTCGCTCGAGAGCTCCTCGCCCGTCTCCTCGTCGACCTTCTTGTACCGGATTCGATTCGAGGTGCCTTTGTGGAGCTGATTGAAGTGAATGGTCTGGTCTGACGTGGCCGTATAGAGACCCACGGGGACGCTGACTAATCCGAAACTGAGAAATCCCGACCACGTGGCACGAGCCATGTTTATTTCTCCTGCTCAATGTTGCGAGAGACCGACTTAGAGAATTTACCACTGAATGATTTTCATTCAAGAGAATTTTCCATTACGTGCGTCTGTTGGGCTGTGGGCTCTGAAGTGACGGCGAAAGTGCGGATCACACTTGGATCCACGCCGATGTCACACCGCCGCCGTACCGTGGCGATATGTCGATGCCACTGGAACAAGAGCTCACGTCGTCGTGCTTGGACTGCGCGAAGGGCCTGCGGCACTGTCACGGCACCGCTCTCGTGAGTCGAGGGACCCACGTCTGCTCGGACGACCCGGACTGCACGCTCAACGCCAACGAGCACTGGTTCATCTCGGACTCACTCGACGAAAACTGAGAGTCGCCTTAATCAACGGCTCTCGACGTGACGAATCCGTCGAGGTTTTCCTGATCGCCCATATATTGAACGCAGAGTGTGCGACGTTCGGTTCTCGTTTCGCGCGCTCGGAGTGTTGTAGGGCGATTTTGACGTAACGGGATAGATCGAATGCTCCAAGCAAATCGAAGGGCCTCACGGGGGAACCCGTCGGACGAAGGGCGCGGACTGACTGATAGGTGGCGCGCCATGAACTACGTCGTGCGCGGCGAGCTCGGTTTTCTCTTCTTCACCGCCGTGAGCGTGGCGCTGCACCCCGGCTTTGTACTGAAGCGCAACGAGGGTGGGATGAGCAACTACGGCCTGCATCTCAAGACCGCACTCTTCTACACCCTGGCCTTGGGACTTCTCTCGCTGTACAGTCGACGAGCCGCGTTGCTGTACCCCAAGGGAGAACGACGCACCAAGCGCCTGCGTTCGTTGTTGCTGACCTACAGCGCGGTGGTGTTTTTCGTTCTGCTCAGCACCTACTTCTATACGCTCACCGTCCCGTTGAAGGATCTGCACTTCGCCCTCGGAACCGCACTCATCGTGGTCGTGGGGTTTGGTTCGCTGTGGATGTACCGTCAGTGGCCGCCCTCAACCGGCGCGACGGTGCTGCTTCTCGTCCAACTCGCCGGCGACGTTCTGTCCCTACTCACCGTGATCGGCGCCCTGCACGTCCTCTTTGTGGCGGAGATGTTGTCGAACATCGGATTCGCCTGTCTGCTCGTGAGAACGTGTCGACGACTCGCCCTAACTAGCTGACACGACCTTTCTGCGGGGAGCGTTTCAGCGATAGGGACCCGACGGCCGTTCGTCGAAGCGCGGGGGCCTCAGCATCCTGGAAGCCCGCCTGAGAAGGGGCGCGTTCTGGGCGAAGAGAAGTGAGGAAGCGATCATAAGCGCGAGTCCCGTGAGGGACACCAGGAAGACTCGGGTGAGGAAGATAGTGGTGAGCGCCGTAGCGAGAATGAATGTGCTCGCGCTCCACGCCACCTGACGTCGACGCATTTCGTACTCCCGCAGCACCGCGAGGCGAAGGGGCCGTCTCGACTCCCCGAGAAGCGAGAGCTCAAGGTCCATGAGCACGCTTCGTTCGTACTCCGACAGCGATTCCATCGTCGGCTCCTTCCTGGCTGCTCTATGGCTGCGATGATCGAAGCGTACGAATGGCGGGGTCCGACCTCTAGGGTCCAAAGTCCCAATTGGCGCGCGGTTCACATCGGCCAGGGTGCTTCACATTCCGGTGAACAGCGTGTGCCACACTTGAGAGTTGTAGACCTAGGTCGCCTGCCCCCGGGGCCCCCCGCTCGGGCGAGCCGCTGGGAGAGATGAGAAGTGACAAGCGAGAGTGAGACGCCGGATCCGATGCTGGTTCCGGACGGCCTGTTTGGCCAGATTTTTGCCGCCAGTCCCGATGGCGTAATCGTGATCAACGAGAGCTACGAGATCGTCTTGGCCAGTCCGGCCGTCACGGCTCTGTTTGGCTACCCCGGCGAAGAGCTTCTTGGCCAGTCAATCGACGTTCTGGTGCCGGACGGCCGCAGACAGGCCCACGGGGAACATCTGCGCCTCTTCTTTGAGGCTCCCCGCCCCCGCGAAATGGGTGTCGGCCTAGAACTAGCGGGCCGTCGGCGAGACGGGGCGGAGTTTCCCATCGACGTGAGCCTTACGCCCGTGAAGATGCACGGCGCCTGGTACGTGGCTGCGTACGTTCGCGACGCGAGAGAGCGCCGGCGAATGTTGGACCGCGTGCACGCGGTGAACGAGATTACTCAGAGCTTGCTCGCCGGATCGACGATGAATGAGATACTCCCAATGGTCGCACAGAGTGCTCGGCAGCTCTGCAACTCTGACGCCGCGTGGATCGTGATGCCGACGAGCACCGGCGAGTTCGAAATCGTCTCCGTCGACGGCAAGGGGAGTGAACTTCTCCTCGGGGTGTTGCTCTCGGCCGAGACAAGTCGATCAGCGCAGGTGATGCGTTCGGGGCTGCCTGACGTGATCGAGGACCTGTCCAGTGCGAAGAACGTGCCCGGCGCGGTGGCGGACCTGGACCTCGGACCGGGTTTGTATGTTCCGTTTGTTGCCGATCAACGACGACTGGGGACGCTCGTGTTGGGGAGAGTTCACGGCCAGCCCCCGTTTCAGGCCTTCGATGTGGCGTTCGCCCAGTCCTTTGCCGGGGCGGCGGCGACGGCAATCGAGATGGGTTCGGCTCGCTCGGAGATCGACCGTCTGAGCATTGTCGCCGAGGATGAGCGCATCGCCCGAGATCTGCACGACACGGTGATTCAGGAGTTGTTCGCGCTGGGCATGTCGCTACAAGCCCTCAGCTCGTCCGCCTCGGGGGCGGTGGGAGAAAGGATCTCCGCCGCCGTTGAGAATCTCGATGACGTGATTCGACAGATTCGCAACACGATTTTTCGACTGCCGAACCGCAACGAGGCGGCGGGCGGGCTTCGCGAGGAGATGTTGCGGCTAGCCGACCGTTACCACCAAGAACTTGGCGTGCTACCTCGCATCGCGTTTCTTGGTCCCGTCGACTTCAGCGTGCCCGCTATCGTGAGCGACCACCTGCTCCACGTATTTGGTGAGGCGCTGTCGAACGTGGGACGTCACGCCAACGCCTCAAAAGTCGAGGCCGTCGTGTCGATTGAAGGGCAGTGGCTGTCGTTCTCTCTTGTTGACGATGGCGTGGGCGTGAGCGACGGGCCCACCGCGGGTAACGGAGTGCGCAACATGTCAACGCGGGCCGAGAATCTTGGCGGCACCTTCAGTGTGCGACGGCGCGAACCGCGAGGTTCCATCCTGGAGTGGCGAGTTCCGCTCACCCCGATTGAGACCTCGGAGTGAGTTGCTCGGGGTGAGTTGATCGTTGAACGAAACAACCGCAGACCGACGAGCGGTCTGCGGTTGTAGCGGACTCTAAGTCGGCGAGGTTAAGCCACTGAAACGGGCTCATCCTTCGTCACGTGTACCGCGCCGTCGACACTCGTAAGAACGGGCGCCAGACCATCAGGAGCAGCGACTAAGACATCGTCGACCGTCAAGACAACGGTCGGTTCCTGGCGACGCTGACGGAAGCCGCGGACGACACCGTCAACGCCAATCCAACTTGAGGTACGCCACGTGGCCAAGATCACGATGGCGAAGAACGCGTAGAAGGCGCACACGCTCGCGGTGCCCGACATCACGTAGGTGAAGAGCAGCGCCAAGCTGCCGAGAGCGGCCAGTCGAGTGAAAAGGCCCAGCGAGAGGGCGATACCAATCGAAAACTCTGCGACGGCGACGAGGACGGCGATCCATCCCGCGTTAGGTACGACGAAGCTGTGCATGAACGAGCCCCACCAACTGTAAGCGGGGACACCGTGGGCCGCGAATCCGGCCACGCCCGCTCCGTTGTTGTGAAGGAACGCGGGGTTCTCTGCGCCCCATAGTTTTGCAGTACCGGCCTGGATCCACATGATGCCGAGCCAGACTCGCATCGCGGTCCAACCCAGGGCCAAGATCTTGGACTGCTGAACCCAAGTCAGAAACTTTGGCGTCTGTACTTCAGATGGTTCTCCGAGGAGTTCACGAATGTTTTCCATGACACTCACCCCTTTCTGGTCCCGTATGGACCTCTCGACCATCATGGGCTATGGGTCGACGCAAACGATAGGGACATATGTCAGAGATTCTTCGTGCTCTAACCAGGTGCCTGGATCAAGGACGTGAGTGACGACACGCCTGGCGGGTACGGGGAAAGGGAAGTGAGAGCGCCGCCTGGGGCGCGACGATCACTCAGGTCCGGCGAAGGACTTCTTCTGTCGCTCAGTGGCGCGCACGGCAAATACCGCCGCTTCGGTCCGATGCTTCATGCCGAGCTTTAAAAGAAGATTCGACACGTAGTTCCGAACCGTCTTCTCCGCGAGGAACATGGTTTCGGAGATCTCGCGATTGGTCATTCCTTGGGAGATCAACTCAAGAATGCGCCGCTCTTGGGGCGAAAGAGGACGAAGTCGTTCGTCCTCGAGATCGCGCCCGAGCCGGGCCCGAGCCTGGCGTACCAGCAGGGGGTCAAGGAGTGACTCTCCGTTGGCCGCTCGGCGTACCGAGTTGACCAGGTCATTTCCCCTGATCTGCTTTAGTACGTAGCCGGCGGCTCCGGCGATGACCGCGCCAAGAAAGGCTTCGTCATCTGCGTATGAGGTCAGCATCAGGCAGGCAATGTCCGGAGACGATGATCGAATCTCGCGACAAATCTCAATGCCGTCACCGTCGGGGAGACGAACGTCTAAGAGGACGACATCCGGATGAACTCGCGGAATTTCTTCCAGGGCTTCTGCTTGGCTGCCCGCTTCGCCCACCACGCTGAAGTCCTCCTCGTTTTCGAGCAACTCACGAACGCCCCGCCGCACTACCTCGTGGTCATCGACGAGAAAGACTGTCACCATGATCGGCTCCTTCTTGATTCGGGTCGACGTCTCGCGCGACGGAAGTGAACGACGGATGAGTCGACATAGCCGCGAGCAACGTCAGTTGCCGATGCGTTCGTATTTTCGCCACGTCGTCCAGTGTGGCGCACATTACCGTGGGGAGATTATTCATTATTCGACCTTTCGCCCATTGAGCTGTCTCACTGTTCTATTTCGTTTGAGGCCAACGGCAATAGGGACGAATGCCCCTTTTGCTCGCCCGGCCCTGGAAAGCCCGTATTTTTAACGATGTTTGAACGAGTGAGGGAGACCGTCGGTCGAGAAAATGGGTACCTCGCCCGGCCGTGACTCGTGGTGACGGAGAAATCCCGTTCGAAGTTCGCGACAATTACCAGATTTCGATCGCGAACCCCGAACGGCGGCGGAACCCTTGCGAGAATCCTTCCGTCGTCAAAGAGGTTATGTTCGCTGCGCGCGGAGCGATAGGGACAAAGGTCACGATTTGGTCTGATCGAGAGGTGATGCTCAGTGATCGAAGTCGACAATGACCGCGGCGCCACTGAACCTCTCGTGGGCGAGATCACTGAGCGCCGTGTCGACCTGTTCGAAAGGGTACGCGTGAACTGTCGAGACCACGTTGAAGGTCGCGGCGAGCTGAAGGAACTCGCGGCCGTCTTCTCGGGTGTTGGCCGTCACGCTGCGCAGTGAGCGCTCCTGGAAAAGATGGCGCTCATAGTTCAGTGGGGGAACGTCGCTGAGATAGATCCCCGCCACCGCGAGAACACCGCCGCGATCCAGTGCGGCGAGCGCCGTGGGCACGATGGCGCCCACGGGGGCGAAGAGTATGGCACCGTCGAGCGGTTCGGGAGGCGGATCGTTGGTGTCGCCGACGCTGGCCACTCCGAGCGAGAGTGCGAGGTCACGAGAGGCCGCTGATCGGGTCATGACGTGAACCCTCGCGCCTTCGGCGATCGCAATCTGGGCGGTCAAGTGGGCCGATCCGCCAAAGCCGTAGATTCCGAGCCGCCCACCCGCCGGCAGCTCGGTGCGGCGAAGCGCGCGATAGCCGATGATCCCCGCGCACAGTAACGGCGCCGCCGAGAGATCGTCAAGGTGATCGGGTAGTTGGTAGAGGTAGCTTTCGTTCGCCACGACGTACGTGGCGTACCCGCCGTCAATGTCCCAGCCCGTGAAGGTTGGTTCGAGACAGAGATTCTCACGCTGCGACAGGCAGAATCGACAGACGCCACAGGTGCGAGCGAGCCACGCCGCGCCGACTCGGTCACCGACCTGAAAAATCGACGTCCCCGATCCGAGTGCATCGACCACTCCGACAATCTCGTGACCGGGCACTACGAGAGCGCGGCGCGGCGTGAGGTCGCCCTCGGCGAGGTGCAGGTCGGTGCGACAGACCCCGCAGGCGAGGACGCGCAGGCGGACTTGGCCCTCGCCGGGTTGAGGGACGTCACGTTCAATGAGCGTGAGTGGTCTCGTATCGATGGGTCCGGGCGTGCCGACCGCCCAGGCGCGCATTGTCGTGGTCATAATCCCTCCCACCGTGAACCTTCTGCAGTTATTGATAACCGATGTCGGACACGCCTGAGACGTTGGCTCGTCTGCGCGACGACGCGTTCGACTCGCTTGTCGAGACTCAGCGGCGCGTCCTCGAGCTCGTGGTGTAGCCGCGCGGCACAATGACGACGGGGATGGTGGCGTGCTGGGCGACTTCCAAACTGGTGCTTCCCAGAAGAAAGCCCGCTCGGTTGCCCTGGTCGCGCGAGCCGACCACCAAGAGGTTCGCGTTCGTGGGCGGTGCCATCGCGCGAAGCAAGACCGAACAGGCGTCGCCGTCATCGACGAACCAACGAAGCTGGCGGGGATTGAATCCGCACTCGCGGGCCAGTTCAAAAATCCGTGGTGGGACGACGTCGCGCGGTAACTCAGTGCGAAGATGCTCCAGCAGTCCCGCCGCGTGCAGTACAACCACCTCTGAGTCGCGATCTCTCGCGTGGTCAAAGGTCCAACGTACGGCCGACTCGGCGTCCGACGATCCGTCGTAGCCCACCGCAATAGTGTCGTTCGAACTCACAACACGCCTCCCTCGGCTTCGAGTGCGTGCAGCGCCTCCAGGGCAACCTGGCGTTCACGGCCTATTCGGTGTACGTGCTCTGCACCCTGTCCGTCACTGCTGAGAGGTTCGAAGGTAAAAGAGAGGTCCAGGGTGGCCGCCAACGTGGCGTGGATGGATGATTGCAGGGCCTCAAGGTCGTAACCGCCCTCGAGGAAAAAGGCGAGGCGGCCGGGATCCGGCGCAAAGGAAGTGGCGAGCACGGCTAGGGCCGCAAAGTCACCACTCGTGAGTTCGAACTCGGCCAACGGGTCGGCACGGTGTGCGTCGAATCCCGCCGAGACGAGCACCCAGGTGGGATCGAAGCGGTCGATCACCGGTGCGGCGATCTCTTCAATGGCTCGGCGAAGGGTGCTTCCGGTGGTCCCTCGGGGGAGGGGAGCGTTGACGATTCCGTCGATGGCCCGCCATCCACCGACCTCGCCCACGGTCCCGGTTCCGGGAAAGAGCGGCGACTGATGGGTGGACACGTAGAGAACGTTGGGCTCGTTCCAGAAGATCATCTGCGTTCCGTTACCGTGATGCACGTCCCAGTCGAGGATGAGTACTCGTTCTCCTTGTTGAACGAGGGAGGCGGCGGAGATCGCCACATTATTCAAGAGACAGAATCCCATGGCACGATCGGCGGTGGCGTGGTGGCCCGGCGGGCGGGTGGCGACAAAACCGACTCCCTCACCTCGGCGCTGCAGCTCTTCGATGACGGCCAGCCCGGCGCCAGCGGCGTGGTGGGCAATCTGCCACGAGTCGTAGGTGGCGTACGTGTCCTGGTCGAGGTCACCGCCGCCGTCGTAACAGAAGGCGCCCAGTTCGTCGAGGTAGCTTCCCTGGTGCACGAGCAAGAGTTCGGCGCGCGTCGCGACGCGCGTGGGCGCGATGACGAGGTCGCTCCCCAGATGCAAATCCGCGACGGCCGAGCGCGCGGCCCCGAGGCGACCGGGCCGCTCGGGGTGCCCGGGATCTTCGTGGCCGCTGTCGTCGTAGAACTCATTGGTGACGAGGACCACTAGGGAGCCTTCTTCTTGGACGCGTCGTTCGGGGTGGAGCCGCTGGTGTCGGCGTCAAGAGAGAGTCGAACGCTGATCTCTCCCGCCGAGACGGAGGAGGTCATGGGAAACCCACTGTGATGAAAGACCGACATCATGTCGTGGTTGCGACAGAGCGTCTCTGCCCTGAATACCGTGATCCCCCGTGACCTCGCCGCGCTGGCAAGATCCTTCAGCAGTCGAGGGCCCAGCCCCAGGTGCTGATAGTCGTCGCGCACGAGGAAGGCCACTTCCGCCTCGCTGGTATTGGGATATCGCTCGTAACGGGCCACGCCGACCAGTTCATCACCATCTTCAATGACCAACGCGAGGCGATCCTCGTAGTCGACATTCGTCAAGTGATGCAACTCGTTGTCCGAGAGTTCGGGGTGGAAGGAGAAGTAGCGAGTGTAAATGGAGTCCGCCGACAGATGGCGGTGAAAGGCGAGGAGTTTTGCCTCGTCGTCGGGACGGATCGGCCGCACTCGGAGCGTCCTGGTGGGGCTAAGTACCACGTCGTCTTCCAACTCGGCCGGGTATCGAGCGACGTTGTCGCCGGTCACGCTCGTGGAGCGAGACTCGCTCGACGCACTTGTCGTCGGGGCCGACACTCGCTCACCCCCGTTCAACGCGGCGTAACAGAACGAGGTCCGAGTGACGCTCGTCCCAGGCCCGCTGAGAGGGGTGGGACGAGCGGGCACGTTGTCGGGCTTGCTCCGTCCTTGCACGGATCGACCCTGGTAGCAACTTCCGCACTGTCTTCATGGTCTTATTGTGCGCCCTTGTCGCCGACGACCACTAGGGGCAAATGTAATTTTCTGCTCTTCTGTGCGCCCGTACTCCGTTCTCCAATAGTGGAGGGTCCCCGGGCGAGTGAGTAGACAGATGCTGGGTCACTCACCCTTGAGGTCGCGTCGGCGAAAGAGGTCTGCGGCGGTCACGATGGCGGCGACCGAGAGGGCCACCATGATCCCGTCAGAGGTCCAGTCAACGGGCGTGGCAGGGGCCGCGGCCATCTGGTGGAACACCGAGAGGTCGAGTACCCAGTGGTTCAGTTTCGCCACCCCACCGACTATCTCGAGCAGGAGCGACCAAACAAAAAGACCGTAGGCCGTTGCCCCCTCCCAGCGGGGTCGCGCGCCGAAGGTGAGGGTGGCCACGCTAAAGATCACGATGGCCGGTATGGCCAGGTTGACTCCCGCTCCCAGCATGGAGGTGAGGCTCACCCGTGCGCCATCAAGGTCCGCCCCGATCCACGTGGCGAACCCCGCCAGCAACCCGGCGAGGAGGACGGCGCTCAGGCCGAGCGCTACGCGTTGGCCCAGCCACCGAGTGCGAGAGTAGGGGCCCACCAAAAGATTGTCGAGCTGTCCGCTCGACTCCTCCTTGCGCGCCGCGCTGACTTGACCGATGGCGACAAAGGAGACGGCTACGGCCATGATCAAGAGCGAGACGCTCAGATAGGCCTCGGCTCCCGAGACGCCGAGTCGGGCAAAGACCCGACTCAAGCTGGGAGAGCTCGTGATGATCTTGCCCCCCGACTTGGCAATACCGCCGAGCAAAAGTCCGTAGGCGAAGATCGACCCGGACCAGGCGATGAGCGTGGTTCGTGAGAGAAAGAAGGCGAGGCCCGCCGGGCGTGTCGACAGACGACGCTCCCGCGCAAGATTCGAGTGATCGGTGAACGATCCCGTGCCCAGATCTCGCCGAGTCGCCAGGTGGAGAGTGGACATCACCAACAGCGCGACAAGCACGCCGAGAGGCAGGAGGGCCACGGGCCGAGGGTGGGTCAGAGGCTGCAGTTCTTCCACCCATCCAAGGGGCGTGGTCCAGCGCAGCCACGACAGCCCGCCGCTTGAGTCGGCCACCATCCGGAGGGCGTAACTCACCCCCAGCACCGCCGAGGCGAAACCCGCGGCCTGTCGACGAGACGTAGCGAGTTGACTTGAGAGGGCACCGACGGCGAGAAAGACGACGGCGCCGCTCACCGCGGCCAACGTGAAATACAGCGCCGCGCTCGGGTCGATGCCCACCTTCGACGAGTGCCCGACCCACACGATGAGGACGGCGCTCGTAGCAAAGAGGGCAGTGGCACCGATGGCGAGCCCGATCAGGGCCTGTGCGGCCGCGCTCCGACGGGTGACTTGACCAACTGACAGGAGCTCCCAGCGGCCAGCGTCTTCTTCTCCCCGGATTAACTTCGAACTGGTTAGGATGCCCAAGACCGCACCGATGATGGCGACGACCGTGAGACACTTCCACGCCGTGTACCCCGGCACGGTGCCGATATCGTTCGCTGGTCCCACTAAAGCGCTGATCCCCACGTTGTGTCCGAACTCCTGGACGAGTACGCGACGCGACGCGACGGTCTTGTAGCTCGTCGCGTAGGCGAGCGCCTGAGTCGCGACGTAGAGCCCGATGACTACTCCCCAGAGCGCGCCAGAGCGGGCGGCCTTGCGCCCGACGAACGACGCGATGACGCGACGCGACCGCCGGGTCGGCGTCGCGGTCTCTTCAACTGCGGGCGGATTACTGAGGTGAAGTGACACGATCCCCGTCCGTCACTCCGTAGTGGGACATGAAGAGCTCCTCCAGCGAGGGTTCACGACTGAGAAGCTCGACGACGCCCGAGGAAGCGAGTATCTGAAGCAGGGGATCAATAGGCCCGCGCACCTGACAGCGCAGTGATGATCCTTGAACCTCCACCGCGGACACCCCCGCCACTTTGGTGACGTCCGGTACGCGGCCGACGAAGGTGGCCTCGACGGTGAGGGCGGAAAGGTGTCGCATGTCAGCCATGGTTCCCATCTCGACCAGAACTCCGGCGCGAAGAATCCCGATCCGGTCACAGAGGGCCTCGACCTCACTCAGTATGTGCGAAGAGAGCAGGATGCTTTGACCGCGATCTTTTGCTTCGCTAACGCAGTGACGAAAGGTCTGTTCCATGAGGGGGTCCAGTCCGCTGGTTGGTTCGTCGAGGATGAGAAGGTCGGCCCTCGTCATGAGGGCCGACACCAGAATCACTTTCTGACGATTTCCTTTGGATAGCGTCCGCACCCGCTTCGTGGGGTCGAGTCCGAAGCGATCGATCAACTCCGCCTTGTAGGCGAGATCGACCTGGCCGTGCACGTTACCCAAGAGGAGCAGAGTCTCGGCGACGCTCAAGGTGGGCCAGAGGTTCGCTTCACCGGGAACGTAGGCGAGGCGGCGATGCGCCGCGACCGTCTGGCGTTGCGTGTCGAGACCAAAGATGTCGGCTCGTCCGCTGGTTGGCGTGAGCAGTCCTAGGAGGAGGCGGATGAGCGTTGTCTTCCCCGCCCCATTGGGCCCGAGGCAGCCCACCACTTCTCCCGCCTCGACGCGAAAATCGAGGTGGGACAGGGCGAGGGTGGGACCGAAGCGCTTGGTGAGTTCGAACGTCTCGAGGGCCGGCGTGGTCACGAGCTGGGACAGTCTTGGGCGTCCAAGACGACGCTCGTGCCAGAATCGCCATCGAGTAGTTCCTGGGACTCATCGAGCGTGCCGATAACGGCGCGCGTGCCCATAGCTTCGACGAACCGACAGGCGGCCGTCACCTTCGGTCCCATCGAGCCGGCGGGGAAGTCCATGGCGCGGAACTCCTGTGCCGTGGCGAGTTTGATGACGCTCTCCTTCGCTGTCCCGTAATCGCGAAAGACACCGGGCACATCGGTCAAGATCAAGAGCACGTCGGCCGACACGTCACGGGCGATGACCGCGCTGGCGAGGTCCTTGTCAATCACCGCTTCGACTCCGGAGAGTTGACCGTGCTCGTCTCGCTGGACCGGGATACCGCCGCCGCCAGCGCAGATAACGATGACCCCCTCGGCGCTTAAAGAGCGGATCAGGTCCGACTCCACGACGGTTATCGGGTCGGGTGAGGCGACGACTCGTCGCCACAGTGGCCCGTCTGGGGCGATGGACCAGTTGTTGGCTTTGGCCAGGCGGCGGGCCCTTGCCTTTTCGTAGCCGAGCCCGACGAGCTTGGTCGGATGAGCAAAGGCCGGGTCGGCGGGGTCGACCACGGTTTGCGTCACGAGGGCGACGACTCGCCGATCGGGGAGGGCGTTGGCGAAGGCCTGGAGGAGCCAGTAGCCGATCATGCCCTGGGTCTGAGCACCGATGACGTCGAGGGGATACGGCTGGGCTAGTTCAGGATCGGTGGCACTCTCCACCGCGAGAAGTCCGACTTGAGGACCATTTCCGTGAGTGACAATCAGTTCGTTGCCGTGAGCCACCCGCGCGAGTCGGGCGACGGCGTCTTCAACGTGATGACGCTGCACTGACTCGGCGGGCTTCTCACCCCGCTGAAGAAGGGCGTTACCACCCAGGGCTGCGACGACGCGCATATCTGCTCCTCTCATAGATCAAGGCACTGTTGAGACCCTCGAGATAGCGATTCATGCTGTTGACCTCTTACGCCGCATCGCGGACCAATGGACACGTCATACACCGAGGACCGCCGCGCCCTCGCCCGAGTTCGCTGCCCGCGACGGTCAGAACCTCAATGCCGTGTTTACGAAGCATGGTATTCGTGGCGACGTTTCGGTCGTAGCCCATCACCACACCCGGGGCGACGGCAAGGAAGTTGGTCCCATCGTCCCACTGCTCGCGTTCCGCCGCGCGAACGTCTTCGTCGGTCGTGAGTACGCGAACTTCGGAGACCTCAAGGATTCCCGCGAGTGTCGTCCACAGGCTGTGATTCCTAACGATGGCCAACTCGCCGGGTTCGTCGCCCGCGGCGATCGTCCAACTGCGCAGGTGGCGATCGAAGTAAGGGTAGAGTACGAAGGTTCCGACGTCGACCATCGACATGACCGTGTCGAGGTGCATGAAGGCGTGGCTGTGAGGCAACTCGATGGCGACCACCTGAATAGCCTGTCCGCTCTCGAAGAGCGCGCGAGCGACCATCTCAATCGCCATGGGCGTGGTTCGTTCACCCATCCCCACGAGGACCGCGCCGTGGCCAATCACGTGGACGTCGCCCCCTTCAAAGGAGGCCGACTGGTAGTTGTGGTCCCCTCCGCCGTAGTACGTGACGAAATCGGAGGCTGCAAACTTCGGGTGGAACTTGTAGATCGCCCGAGTGTGTAGTGACTCGCGCTTGCGCGCGGGCATAGCCATGGGGTTGATGGTGACGCCACCATAGATCCAGCACGAGTTGTCTCGTTGGAAGAGGTGATTAGGCAGGGGGGTGAGAATGAAGTCGTCATTGCGTAGGACGTCCCACTTCAAACTGTGTGCGTGCTGAGGATGAAGGTCGGCCTTTAGTACACCCCCTACAAGTCGAGTCGCGAGTTGGTGACCATCAAGGTCGTCGAAGAGTCGACGAACGGGTTTGACGAGCGACGGTCCCAAGGCCTCGGGCGTGCAGAGCCGATCGAGGAGGTACTCACGACCCTCGGGGATGTCCAGCGTTTCGGCGAGCAACTCACCGTAGTAGTGCACGAGGACGCCGTTCTCTCGAAGAGCCTCGGCGAACGCGTCGTGTTCCTCCTTCGCCTTGGAGGCCCACATCACGTCATCGAAGAGGAGCCCTTCAATATTGTCGGGAGTCAGCCGGGAGAGCTCCAAGCCCGGTCGGTGGATGATGGCCTCACGCAACCGACCCACCTCGGAGTCGACATGATAGGTCTCTGACTTGGTCAACTGGGCCGAGGTGACGTTTCGTGTGGTCATGCGTTCACCTCCGATTCAAGACCCGGGGCTTCAATGAGCTTTGAGACTTCTGACTCGGGGAATCGATGACGGTCGACATGTCGCCTGCTTTCAAACTCCTTCGAGCCAATTGGCCTACGAGTTCAACGTAAAAGGTGAGCGTTGCTCTCTCTAGAGTCATATGTCACTTATCGACGTGAGAAATGAACGCCGCCGTATTACTCCACGTGACGCGCGTGAACCTTCGAGCATTCGTCCCGGCGGTCGCGAGTTACGCGCGGTGGATCGTCGTCCCCGTGATGGCGGTTTGTTCCTCCGCCGGCGGTCGGACGCCGATCGAGCTAGTCGCCGGCAGCACTAACGTCGGGAACGTGATGTGCGCGACGAAGCGCGTTGGAGAGAAGAATATGACTGTGGGAAGCAACAACGAATCGAAAAGCAGCGCGCGAGGATCGCGTATCGTCGCGGGCATCGATGGGTCACCGGCCTCGCTGCTGGCTTTAAAGTGGGCGGCGCGTCAGGCGGAACTCACCGGGGCCACCCTTGAGGTCGTCGCGGCGTGGGAGTGGCCTCAGAACTTTGGATGGGGTGTCATCCCTGAGGGTTTTGATCCTGCCGGCGATGCCGAAAAGATTCTCCAACCTATCCTCGCGTCACTCCACGCCGAGCACCCCAACCTCGAACTCGTACACAAGGTCGTCGAAGGTCATCCCGCGCCCGTCCTCGTGGCCGAGTCACGAGACGCCGATCTCCTCGTCGTGGGAAGTCGTGGTCACGGCGAGTTCATCGGGATGCTGATTGGTTCGACCAGCGAGCACTGTGTCACCAATGCTGCGTGCCCGGTGGTGGTATTTCGAGAACGGTCATAGTCCACGCGGAGCTGCGCGTTAGTAACTGGTGACTGGGTCGTGCGAACGAGCGCACGGAGTCGTTAATCGAGGGGACGACAGGCCCGAGATGTGACATATGGCTCTATCTCGACCTCCAGAGCACATTTAGCGTGAATTTAACGGTCCGACCGGTCTCGGGTCGGCGACGGCGCTGTCCGGAAATAGGTACCGATAAGGAAGACCCACATGGCCCACCGAACCAAGCCAGAGTCACCTTTCGCAGGTGACCTCATCTCAACATCGACCACGCCTGCCACGTTTCACTCCTTTGAAGACCGGGTAACCGTCGCTGCTCCCACCAACCTTGATCGATTCTGGTCGTCCTACTTTCGTACGAGTTTCGTGGTGTTGTTCGGTGAACTCTGTGTCGGCCTTCTCTACTTCCTCTGGACGCCGCAAGGTCCGCACCGCGTCGAACTGATCGCGATCTGTCTTACCAGCATTGCTGTGGCCATCGCTGGCTTTACGGCCGTGCACTTCGTCGCCCCGCTCGTTCGTCGCGCCGAGATTTTTAGCGCATGGGTGCTCTTCGCCGGATTGGTGATTACGTGGTCGGCTCACTTAGATGCCGGAATCAAAAGTCCACTCATCATCATGTTCGTCCTTCCCGTCTGTGCGGCGGCGCTGCAATTGTCGCTGCGGTATGTCATCATCTGCGGTGCAGCCACGCTGTGCGAACTCGGCTACGTCTGGTTCGCCGACTCCTCGAGAGGGTCAGCCACCCCCGCTGTCGCCTTAGTGGCGGCGGCCGTGGTGGGAACGATCGTCTTTGCCCTAGGCGTGACGACGGCTCGCTTGCGCCTTCAAAAAGAAGAGAAAAGGCTGGAGGCGGAACTCACGTATCGCGCCGAGACGGACTCCCTTACCGGTTGTCTAAATCATGGAACGTTCTACGACCGATTGATGGTTGAGAGTGACCGCTCACACCGCCACCAAGAGGATCTGAGCCTTCTCATGATCGATGTGGATCTCTTCAAGGCGTTCAACGATGCCTTCGGTCACGTCGCCGGCGACGAGGCTCTGTCGAGAGTGGGCCACGTTTTTCGAGACGCGAGTCGAAGTTTTGACGTCGTGGGTCGGGTCGGGGGTGATGAGTTCAGCGTGATACTGCCCACCACCTCGGAGCGAGACGCCCGAGAAGTCGCTGCGCGGCTACGGAAACGCGTCGCGCGCGACTGCGCACCGATCACCGTCAGTATCGGCGTGGCGTCGCTCAGTTCGGCCGCTCTAACTCCCTCCCAACTCGTTCGCGCGGCCGACGCGAGTTTGTACACGGCGAAGACGAACGGACGCAATCAGGTCGCCGCGGTTCCGCCGCCGACGTCGAGCAAAGAGCCCACTCACAGAACCGTGGTGCGAAGCGCGGATCTGCGGGTGGTCGAAGAACGGGTACGCGAATCGGATCGGGCTACCGCGGAGGCCCTGTCGGTACTCGACGCCTACCAGGCCTCATCGTCGGTAGGCCTGGGCTTCGTGGACCACGAGTTTCACATTCTTCGGATCAATTCGATGCTCGCCGGGGTAAACGGTGGGTCGGTCGATGAACAGATCGGACGCACCATCGAAGAGGTCGTACCCGATCTGTGGCCCCAGTTGTCGCCCCACTATCACTCGGTGATCGATTCCGCCGAACCGGTTGTCAATCTCGAGGTATCGGGCACCACCGCTCAGGACCCCGGAGTAACTCACTGGTGGTTGACTAATCTCATTCCCGTCACGACCTCTGATCAGGTTATTGGGGTGGGCATCGTCGTGATTGACATCAGCGACCGCAAGCACCTGGAGGAGAGTCGGATTCAACTCACCCGATCCGTCGTCGCCGCGCTCGCTAGCGCGGCCGAGATACGAGATCCCTATACGTCCGGCCACGAAGATCGCGTCGCCACCTACGCGGTGGCGGTGGCGAGAGAACTAGGACTCGACGAAGAAGAGATCGAGGCGATTCGCCTCGCGGCGAACATTCACGACATAGGCAAGCTCGCGATTCCCGCCGAGATTCTGGCCCGTCCCGGGGATCTCAGCGCGGAAGAGGTCGCCCTCCTTCGCACCCACGCGCAAGCCGGATCTGACATGTTGAAAAGAGTCGACTTCCCGCACGACCCGCGAGAAATAGTCCATCAACACCACGAGAGACTCGACGGATCGGGCTATCCGCGGGGCTTGAAGGGCGACGAAGTGTGTCGTGGTGCGCAGATCGTCGCCGTAGTGGACGTCTTTGACGCCATGGTCTCAAATCGGCCCTATCGAGTCTCTCTCGGTGTTGAGGCCGCTCTAGGGGAGCTTGCCAAGGGTTCTGGCACTAAGTACAGCGCGGAGGTAGTGGACGCGTTCGTTCGTCTGGTGAAGGCGAACGGCATCACGACGTATCACTCCGAGTTGGCGACGCGGCCGCCCCATGACACGGAGTTGCGCGATCTGGAGGAACTTTCCTAAGGAGGGAGTTTCTCGTTTCGGATCTCGACTTCTTGGTCCCCTCGGTACACTTCACCAATGTTCGAGCATTGGACCCGAGGCGTGGTCCGCCATCGAGCACTGGTACTAGCGCTGTGGCTGATCGTTGCGGCGCTGGGCGTCGCCTCAATGGCCAGACTGCCAAACCTTCTCACCTCGTCGCTCGACGTGCCGGGCTCGAACTCGGCTCAAGCCAACGAGATATTGGCCCAGCACTTCCACGACAACGTGGAAGGCAGTTTCGCCGTGGTGGTGCCGTCGTCATCGGGTGAGTTACATGTTCCCACCAAGGTACGCCGAGCCCTTCGTGTCATACCGGGGGCGCTCGTCACCCAACAGCGCCGAGTGGGTTCCACGTGGTTCATCAACGTTGACACGCCGTTGTCACTCGAAAGAGCGGCCGACGCCACCGAGCAGTTTCGAGACGAACTGCGAAAGGTCGGAGTGACCAACGCTCTTGTCACCGGGCCACCGGCCCTTCAGCACGACATATCTCCGATACTCGCCTCGGACCTTCACCGAGGCGAGGTCCTGACGATAGCGATAGCGGTACTGGTTCTTCTCGTCGCGCTCGGCCTGACCTGGGGTCTCGCCTTGCCGTTTCTCTTCGCGGGGGCCACGACCTCGTCGGCGCTCCTCGTTCTCTTTCTGATCGCTCACGCGATGACGATGGTGCTGTACGTGCCCAATATCGTCGAACTGTTCGGACTGGGACTCGCCTTGGACTACTCCCTCCTCGTCGTGCAGCGCTTTCGCACGGAACTCGATAACTACGCGAGCGTGGACGACGCCGTCGTGAGGACTCTCTCGACCGCGGGTCGGGCCGTCGGGTTCTCCGGCCTAGCCGTCGCCATCTCACTTGGGGCCCTTGCTCTGGTCCCGGTGCCGTTCGTGCGATCGCTCTCGGTCGCCGCCCTGTGCGTACCCGTTGCCGGCGTTGCGTGTACCCTGACCCTGCTGCCGGCGCTTCTGTCGCTGTGGGGCCGCCGGGCGATGACGACGTCTCGATTTCGCGGGCTCTTGAATCGAGGGACGGCGTCTAGGTCGTGGACGCGCACCGCGCGTGCCGCGTTGCGACGCCCCACGATCGTCCTTAGCTCGTCGCTGGTGGTCATTGCCGTGCTGGCCGCACCGCTCTGGTGGCTGGAGCTCACGCCCGCCTCTCTCTCGGCCATACCGTCGTCAATGAGTTCAGCCCGGGCCCTCGACGTGGCGACGGCTGAGGTCGGACCGGGATTCCTCACGCCCCTCGAGGTGGTTATCGACACGGGTCGCGCGCACGGCGCGCCGGCCGTCAGTGCCGCCCGGCTGCGCATGGCGAAGGCGATACTCAAGAGTCCCGACGTGGAGGTCGTCGCCATCGGGAAAGCGTCCCCGTACGTGAGCGCCTCCGGTCGGTACGAGCGGGTCTTCGTCATCACCCGCCATCAGTTCGGTTCAGAAGAGGATCAAAACCTGGTCCGGCAACTGCGGGCGGTGATCATTCCGGCGGCAAAGTTTTCCTCCGAAGATCACGTCTACGTCGGGGGAGCTGCCAGTCAAGGCGTCGACTTTCTCAATGACCTCTACGGGAACCTGGCGTGGCTCGCAGCGATCCTGTTCCTACTCATCTACTTCGTCCTGGCGCGCGCTTTTCGTTCGGCCTTGCTGCCGCTCGTCACCGTGGTGCTTGATCTTTTGAGCCTCGCCGCCGCTTACGGGGTACTGGTCGCGGTCACTCGCTTCGGGGTGGGATCAGCGTGGCTGGGCACCTATCACGTCAGTCAAATCGAGGGCTGGGTACCGCTGCTCATCTTCGCGGTGCTTTTCGGACTCTCGATGGACTACGAGGTCTTTATCGTCACCCGAATCCGCGAAGGCGTCGACCGGGGGCTGTCGAACGACGACGCCATCGAGCAGGGGCTCGGGAGCGTGGGCGGCGTGGTGAGCGCGGCCGCGCTGATCATGGTGGGAGCCATGGCCGGATTTGTTGGCGGGCACGTCGCGGGCCTACAAGAACTCGGCGTCGGACTGGGTGCGGGGGTCGTCGTTGACGCGAGCATCGTGCGCGCGTTCATCCTCCCGGGCGTGATGGGTCTCCTGGGCCGTTGGAACTGGTGGCTTCCCTCGTCACTCGCCGCCGTCGTGCGAACCTCAGCCCTCTAAGTACGCCACGTGCGCGGTTACGGACGCTGTCGAGAGTGCGTCGATGGAGCGGGATCTCACGTCAACGCCACCCACCTCACTTCAGACAACCGACTGAAGTGAGGTGGGTGGCGCGAACGTGTCGACGAGGTCTCTTAGGGAGCTACCACCGTGATGGCGAAGCGGAACGCGCCGAGTTGGTAGCCAAGGGCTAGGCCCGGATCGTCGGCCGCGTAGGTCAACAGGGGAACCATGCCGTACGGAGTGTCGGCGAACGACGGCGACAGCGAGTACAGCATGGGGTAGAGGTCGATGATGTGGGTGCCGGGACCGCCCGTCGCCGTGAGGTTGAGGACCACGTCGCCGTTGGAGTTAAAGCCGCAGCCGTAACCCATGTAGCTGTTGTCGTAGTCGACGGCCACCGTGTTGTCGAGTTGCGTCCAGCCGATACCTTCGATGTGGATCTCGAACTGCTGACCCTCGGTCACCGTGAGCGACGTGGTAGGCGCGGTAGTCTCACCCGTCTGGTAGCCCACGATGCTCTCTTTGACGTAGAAGGGAATCTGACCGACTACCACGTTGTTCTGCACCACTTGGATCGCGTGCCATCCACCCAGCGTGGGCGAGGGGATCGAGATCGATGCGCTGAAGGCGTCACTGGTAGGGGTCGCCGTCGTGAGGTCGGAGGTCGAAAAGGCCCAGCAGGTACTGGCGCAGTTGACTCTATTGCCGACCACCGTGGCCCACTCCAAGGTAACCGGCGCGTTGGAGGTGAGGTCCGTTGCTCCGACCGTGACCGCTGTTCCCTCAACACCGCTTGACGCGGTAGTGGTGGTCTGAGCCGAACTCTTCGTGGCCCCCAGTCCTCCCTCGTCAAGCGTGGTGATCTGGTTGAGGGTGGGCTGAACGGCGTCGGGCGCGTCAAGGCTGGCCGGCGGCGGGCCGTCGTCCGCGGTGACGTCAAAGGTCTGCGTGGCGCCGTTGGTGTAGGGGATGGGCGACTGCGGGACGTTCAAGTACAGGTAACTAATGGCGTTACCGATCTGGATCGTGTGATCGCCGACCGGCCCGGCCGCGCGAATGGTGGCCGTGGCGACGCCTCTCGTCCAGTTGGCCATCATCTCGCCCACGTAGTGGTTGTCCCAGAGCAACGACGCTCCACCGGTGTACTCACTCGCGCCGAGGCCCGAGTAGGTGATCGTGATGGGCGTGCCAATAGGTCCGCTGGTGGGGGTGATGGTCACCGTGCGCAGGGTCGTAAAGCTGCCTTCGGCGACGGCGTTGTCGTTAGAGACCACGTAGATGCTGTGGGTGCCGCCGAAGTCCTGAGGCGCGGTGTAGTTAAAGGTGAAACCGCCCGAGGAACTGGTGGTCACCGTGTCGATCAGGACGGCCACGGGGGTGTCTTGACTGCCCAGGTAGTTCACGGTGCTGGGGTCAGCACCCACTTTCCAGGTGGCGTTCCACGTCGACCAGAGAACTTGGTACGTGGTGTTCGCCGACAGGTTCGCCCCGGTGATCGTGATGGGCGTACCAATAACGCCCGAGGACGGCTTCACGCTCAGTGACAGAGGGGTGGCGGGCAGGGTGGGGGTCGGCTCAACCGGCCCCGGCAACGGCGCGACGCCCGGGATGGCCGGAGACGTCAAGACGATGGGCGTCGTGGCGTTCGGTGCCACGGCCACCTTCTTCTTCACGATGGTGGTCGTGGGCTTGTGGTGTTTGGCGGGGGATGCGGAACTGATCCCACTGGCCAGGGCCGAGAAGAACAGCGCACCCGCTGCTATGCCCACCACGAGGACCCGGACCGAACTTCGACTTAGGTGCTTGTTCATTTTCAACTCCTTGGGACTGCGTAGGTTCGAATAGACATCGGTACTTCGACGGCGATCATCGTTGGTCGCTTTAAAAAATCCAACGCGCACCGACGGACTTCTGTTGGTCGATGCGCGTTGGACCGTGTTGCAACTACAGACTGCTCACCAGTGTCACGGTGGCCTCGTTGTACATCAGGCCGCCGGTGCCCCAGGTGTAGCTCTGGCTAGCAATGGCTGGGCTGACGATCTCCGTCTTGACGCGGTGGATCCTCTTACCGTTCACCTTGACCACGACGTTGACCTTCTTCGTCACGGCCTTCACCGGATTGGTCACGACGGTGATGGTGTAGTTGTAGTTACCCGCGGCGTAGGCCGTGGTAGCGAGCGTGGCCGTCCAGTAACCGTCCTGCGCGCTGTAGGCCATTGCGATGGGCGTGGTCGTTCCGGTGGTGGTGCCCGGAAAGCTCACCGTCACCGAGGCCGTGTTGGCCGCGAGGAGTAGCGACTTGCTTGGCACGAACTCGCCGTAGAGACGAAACAGAACCGTCTGGCCAACTTGGAAGGTGTTGGTCGGCGAGCACGCCGCGTTCACCGACGGGGTCTCACCCGAGATGGTCGCGGTGTCCGCACTGATGATGAAGTTCGGTGAGATGCCGCCCGACGCGGGCGCCGCGGGGGCACTCGCCAGTGGGGCCGGTTGCGCCGACGCGGGCATGCCCCCGAGCGCAACGACGCCGGTGGCGGCGATGCTCAGGACGGATAGTCCCACACCAATCTTCCTTGCGTAATTTTTCATGGGTAACTCTCTTTCTTTTCTGTTTGTGGTTCGAATGCAGCGATGGTTCTGGTCGGGCTCCTTAGCCCTTGACCGTCAACGTTCCTTTGAGGGTCGCGTTAAAGGCGTCGCTCTCGCTCGATCCGGCCGTGGTGGACTTGATCGAGAAGGTTCCGCCAATGGCGAGGTTGCCCTTGGCGCCGGCGTACTTGCCCGTGCCGCTGAGGACGACGGCGACTCCCTTGACCGTGACGCTGGTCGGCGCGGCACTGCCGGCGGCGCACGCCTGCTGGCTGGACGAGGAGACCACCTTGAAGTGAAGGACGGAGCCACCACCGCGCACGGTGCCGGTGCCCGAGAAGGGGTCACACGTGCTGGACGGGCTGCTCGAGCCGGTTCCGCTCAGCGTGCTGGTGCCGAGGAGTGACGTGGTGCCGTTGCCGCTGAGCGACGTCACGGTGACCGCACTCGAACTCCAGAGCATGGACATGGTGCCCGAGTAGCTGCCCTTAAAGGCCACCTTCTTCGTCTTCGCCACGAGGGCGTGAACAGGGCTGGTTGAGTGAGTGGAAGCCGGTGCGTTAACGCCACCCGCCACTCCCGCGAAACTCAGTACTCCCATCAAGAGGGCTGCTCCGATGGCTGTCTCTGTGCGAACTTTCATTCTCATCACCTATCTGTGTCGTTGGTAGTGAACTGATTCGAGTCTCGCGGGGAGATTCATCGGTCACTAGGGGCAAAGATCACAGATAAGGAAGGACGAATGTCCCATCGTCATGACGACCACGTCGTGATCGCTGTAGCGCCGCGACGCCGTACAGAGAGGCCCGCGCAGCGAGCAGAAGAAAATGTGACGTTTGACACTACTCACGACGGTCACAAACGAGCGAGTGTACGTAGGCCACTCATCGGTGGCTCATCGCTGACGGCGGCGCCTCTCGTAAGGAAATGAGGGGTAACGGAGAGAAATAAGGAGAAGCGACATGAAAGCACTCGTCTATCAAGGTCCCGGCAAGAAAAGCTGGCAAGACGTTCCGGATCCCGTGATCCAGCGCCCTACGGACGTGATCGTGAAGATGGTCGCGACGACCATTTGCGGCACCGACCTCCACATTTTGAAAGGCGACGTTCCCGAGGTTGAAGTGGGCCGAATTCTTGGACACGAAGGCATTGGCGTCATCACCGAGATCGGTTCGGGCATTACCCAACTGGCCGTGGGCGACAAGGTGATCTTGTCGTGCGTGAGTTCGTGCGGTCGCTGCTCCAACTGTCGCCAGGGCCTCTACAGCCACTGCCTCGATCCTGAGGGTGTGGCCGGTATCGGATGGATATTCGGCTACATGATCGACGGAACGCAGGCCGAGTACGTGCGAGTTCCCTTCGCCGAAACCTCGGTCTATCCCATGCCCGAGAGCCTCAGCGATGCCGAGGGCATCCTGCTCTCGGACATTCTGCCCACGGGCTTCGAGATTGGCGTCCAGTACGGTCACGTCACCCCGGGCGACGTGGTCGCGGTTATCGGCTCGGGGCCGGTGGGCCTCTCCGCGGTAATGACGGCGCGCCTCTACGGCCCGTCCAAGATCATCGCCATCGACCTCGACGGTGCACGCCTGAAGCGGGCTCCGGACTTCGGCGCCACGGACAGCGTCAACTCTGGGGACTCTGACTGGAAAGAGCAAGTCATGGCCCTCACCGACGGACAGGGAGTCGACGTTGCGATCGAGGCTGTCGGGGTGCCGCAGACCTTCACCATGGCGACGGAGATTGTCCGCCCCGGTGGAAGTGTCGCCAACATCGGCGTGCACGGCAAGCCCGTAGAACTAGCCCTCAACGAACTCTGGATCCGCAACATTGACATCTCGATGGGACTCGTGAATACGAACACCCTGGGAATGTTGTTGAAGTTGGTCACTGAGAAGAAGTTGCCGGCTGAAGCGTTCGTGACTCAATCGTTCGCCTTCGACCAGATCCTGGAGGCGTACGACGTATTCGGCAATGCGTCGAAGTATGACGCGCTGAAAGTTCTGATCCACTAGCCGACTCATCACGAATTCCCCCGTCGCGCGCTCGCTGCGACAGCGAGCGCACGACGGGGTGACTTCAGTTTCAGCCGGTACTCGCGAGACCCGGTTCAACCGTGTGAGGCGTCACACTCGAGACCGTAGGCGTACGCCAGCGAAGGTGCAGGGCGATGGCCCCGCTAACGATCGCCGCGTAGAAACACCACAGCGACGTAAATCCGTCGGCGCACAGGAGAGCGAGGACGATCACCGCCACCACGTTGCCGGCTCCGAACCACACCAGCGATCGATTGCCCGAGACGAGCAGGGAACCACACGTCGCCACGATGTAGAGGCCGATGATGAGGACGCCGTGCTGCAAGCCGATGGAGTACGCCACGTGGTACCTACCCAGCCGGGCCGTGGGGTGTCCCACCACCATCGCCTCGAGGATGACCGAGGAGACGGCGAGGCCCAGTAGAGAAAAGGGGATGTAGCGCCAGCGACGATGAGGTGATGGCTCAAAGATGGCGAGCAGGAGCGGGACGATAATAGGCAACGCCACGAGTGCGAAGACGAGATAGATCCACATGGCCACGTGTCCCACGTTCTCGGACACGTGGCCTTGCAGCCCCCACCACACGAAGGTCTCGTCTATCTGATGGAGACCGAGGAGCAAGGGCAGGGTGGCGATCGCCAGATTCTCGTTCCGCCCGTGCACGTGTCGACACGCCTCGACCCCGATGGCCACGACGACGGCGCCGCCGACCAGATCGCCTACCGGTGAGAAGCACATGACCCTCCCGTGGGCCTCCTGGTTCGTCACTCAGAAAGTGTCCGAGTTCGCGATTCTCCCAGAAGCTGGCGAGGATCTACCTCCACCCTAACGAGGGTTTCCACAAGGTCGGCGAGGTGGAAGGAAACCCGTTGCTTGGCGAGCGCCGTGGTACTACGTTCGCCGTTGAGAGGTCGAAGTAACTCGCTCAACGCAAGAGATAAGGAGTCCCGATCATGCCCTACGTCACCACCGGCGACGGTACCGAGTTGTACTACAAGGACTGGGGGAGCGGTCAGCCGATCGTCTTTCACCACGGCTGGCCCCTCAGCGCGGATGACTGGGACGCGCAGTTGATGTTCTTTCTCCAGAACGGCTATCGCGTGGTAGCCCACGACCGTCGAGGACACGGTCGTTCGTCACAGGTGTCGGGAGGACACGATATGACGACGTACGCCGCCGACGCGGCGGTCGTGGCTAACCACCTGGACTTGCACGACGCGGTGCACATCGGGCACTCCACCGGCGGAGGCGAGGTGGCGCGCTACGTCGCGCAGTTCGGCGCGGGCCGCGTGGCGAAGGCCGTTCTCATTAGCTCGGTGCCGCCGCTGATGCTGAAGACCGACGCCAACCCCGAAGGCACGCCTATCGAAGTCTTCGACAGTTTCCGAGAAGGGACGGCATTTAACAGAGCCCAATTCTTCCTCGACGTGGCTTCTGGCCCCTTCTACGGATTCAATCGCCCCGGGGCGAACGTCTCCCAAGGGGTGATTCAAAACTGGTGGCGTCAAGGAATGATGGGAAGCGTCAAGGCTCACACCGATGGAATCAAAGCCTTCTCCGAGACTGACCAGACCGACGACCTGAAGGCCATTGACGTGCCCACCCTGGTGATGCACGGCGACGACGATCAGGTCGTGCCCATCGCTGACGCTTCCCTGAAGACGATCAAACTGCTGAAGAACGGCACCCTGAAGGTCTACCCGGGATACCCGCACGGCATGTGTACCACCCACGCCGACGTCATCAACAAGGACCTGCTCGAGTTCATCAAGTCATAGCCTCACGCGCGAAGAGGTCTCTGTACGCGTAGTTGAGTCGAACGCGTCCACCGTTGTCGCGGGCGCGTGACATCGCCGGTGCCTAGCTCTTGGCGTCCCCTAGGAGACGAGCTCGAGCGCGCTCGGAGGCGCCGACGACGTCGCCGCGTTAGAGCGGACTGCTGAGCGGGCGGCTCCGATCAGAGTCTCTTCGAGCCGGCGGGTCACGCCGAGGTAGTCCTTGGTCCAAATGATTCGAACGGCCGTGGCCGCTCCGTCGGTATTGGGGGCTCGGAGCTCTTCGTCGACCGCGGTTGAGAGAAGTTGATGGAAGGTGTCACTCGCGCCTTCGGGCTTAGGTATCGCCCCTGCGCCAGCCAGTGCCGCGCCGAAGTCGTCGTACCAACTCTCAATCAGGCGAGTTTCCTTCGAGAGTTCGCCGAACTCGCGTGATCCTGGGGAGTTGACGATCACATCGTCGCCGTCCCACAAGCTCATCACAGCCTCCGCCGTCTGTCGCAGGCTCACCACGCCCCGGACCAGTGTGGCGGCGTCGGCGAGAGGTATTGGCTTGGAGCCGCGCTCGCCGAGGTAGGTACGAAGCGCGTCGTCAAGGCGTCGTGACGCAGCGGCAGCGTTCGCGCGCTCCGTCTTGGGAGAGGCGCTCTCGACACCGGCGCGATCGCCTCGATGGGCACCGTGAATCACGGCGGCGGCGAGAAATGCAGCGGACATTTGGTAGGCGTCGCGCAGGGTGGTGCCGAGGGCTGACGCCGCACCACGCGGCCAGAGAAAGAGACCCACCCCAACGCTTACCGCGCAGCCGATGGCAATATCCTCGATTCGATACAGTCCCACCTTCCAGCCAACCGGTTGGAGGATGTTCCACAGAATGACGAGAGCCAGGGTGAAGCCGGCCTGCCCCGCCGCAAAAGAGATGGCCGCTGGCGCAAAACCGGCGAGAAGGATGGCGACGGGCAGGAGGACCCAAAGAACCGTGGTATTCGTGCCGACCAGCTCGAGCAGCGCCGCACCAAGAATGAATCCGATCGCCGTGCCCAGGATGGCTCGTAAGGCGTTCGCGCTGGTGTTGACGGCGCTCGAACGCAGTACCGAGAGAGCGCCCAGGATCACCCAAAACGCGTGCTGCACGCCGGTCTTCTCGGCGACGAACACGGCGAGAGCCAGGCCGACCGCGCCTCGTACACTGTTGTGCAACCAGACCGAGTGCCCATTCAGGTGCGCCGCGGCTCGTTCGCGCGCTGCACTTACTCGCCCTGCAGGCTCGCCCGGCACCAGTCCGAGAAGTGTATCGATCCACCTTCGACGCTCCGCGGCCGAGACGACTTCGATGTTGGCCCCGACCAGAGACGCCACGAAGCCAATCTCCTGAGCGCGAAAGCTGGGCTCTAAGGAGTTCACAAAGTGGGCGATCTCTACGTCCCTCGTTACCGGGGGCGGGGCTTCCGAGGTTGATGGGGACGAGGCCTCGTCGTGAGAGAAGGGCGCGCGCGTCGTGGCGGCGCGCGTCAAGTCCTTGAGCGCGCTGGTCAAGTTATCGCGGGCTTCTCCTAGTCGTGGCGAGGGTGAAGGTTCCTCTAGTTCGTTGGCGCCGACTTCAAGAATCTCGGCGGCGGATGACCGTATTTGGCAGTCCTGCTGGTGAGACGGGGCTTGGTCGGCTGGCCGGGCTGCTTCGTCGATCAACGTGTCGAGCCAGAGAATCTCGTCGACCAGACGAACGGTTGCGCGCGACGACACGCTGAGCCCAGTAGGGCGCCACTGCGCGGTAAGAAACCGTCGATGCAGTTCGACGGTGGCGAGATCCGCGCTCGCGATGGCCTCTTCGTACGCCACGTCATTGAGGGCCGGGTCCCCGCGCCAATGAGAAACGTCGGCGCGAAGTCGTTGAGCGAGGGCTCGACACGCGCTCGCGGCGCTGAGGCGTAGCCCGTCGCGATTAGGGGCTGGCCAGAGCCACCACACCGCAAAGAAAGAGGCCAACGAGGCGAGACCCCAACCGGCCAAGCGATCGGGGATGGTTGACGGCGTGCCGGCCACGGCAGTAGAGAGAATGAACACCAACAGAAGCGACGTGGCCGCGCTGGCGATGACGGAACTCACCACGCCGGAAAACAGCACCACCAGTGCCACGGCGGCCATCCCCAGCACTGAGAGCCATAGCGTTCGCGACGTCAGGGTCCCGAGGCATACGAGGAGCGCGCCCGTCACCGAAAGCCAGACTTGAGCCTGAAGTCGTGCGCGAATCGGACCCGCGAAGTCGACCAACATGAGCAGGGCTATCGAGCCAAAGGCCGCGTACGTGGCCATCTGAGAGTTGTCGAAAACTTCGAAGCAGAGTGCGAACAGCGCGCTCATGACGAGCGAGGTGCGGGCCGCGCGTCGCAGAGCCAGATAGTTAGGGTCGTGTCGCGTGATCCAGCCGACAACGAAGTTGGAAGAGAAAGGACGTCTTGGCACGGGCTCCACTTCTGAAGGTCATCGCCGACATTACGGCCACGACGGTGCACGTGACGACTCTTTTGGTCATCATGAGCCCCGGTGGGATGCAAGGCTTGGTGAATGGTTGCCTACAACCCCGCTGCGTGGCACGCGTTCTTCACTGGGGCCATTGGCGCCTCGGCCGCCCTTACCGGTTTGTTGTTTGTGGCAATTTCAATTAATCTCGACCAGATTCTGAAGTTTCCGCAACTTCCAGGGAGGGCTGCGGGAACCCTCGGCACGCTCTTGGCGTCTCTGGCCGTCTCTGGATTCGCGCTGGCCCCAGGTGAGAATCATCGCGTTTTAGGTTGGGAGATAATCGCAGTCGGAGCTGTAGTCGCCTTACAAGCACTCTGGGTAACTCTGGGAAAACGCACCCCCGATCAAAGGCTGACGTGGATACTTGCCCATCTGACATCCCTCTTTCTGCCGGCCCTGGTGTTCATTATCGGGGGAGTAAGCGTTGCCCTTAAGAGTGGCGGCGGTCTCTATTGGATTCTCGCGGCCACGCTGTTGGTGTTTGTTCTATCTTCGCTCAACGCATGGGTGTTGTTGGTTGAGATCAAGCGTTAGGCAAGGCCCGATAAATCGCGAACGGTGACGGTTGAAATCAAATGAAGAGGGCGGAGTTAACGACATTGCCTTCAAACACCCGTCACGCTACACAACTCATCGTCATCAACGATGAGGTCATTACATAGTTTCTTAAGGCGCGTCAGGCGGCGCCGAGAAACGCCACCACGACGGGGACAAAGGTTTCCTCACGCTGGAATAAGAACGCGTGGCCGGCGTCGGGATAGAGCACGAGTTGTGCGCCGGGAATGGAGGCAGCGAGACGACGGTCGTTGGGGAGCGGATCGAGTCGGTCGACGGCGCCGTCGGCCACGAGAGTCGGCGCAGAAATAGTCGCGGTCTTTTGTCCTGCGAGGTCGAGTCCCGCAAACCACTCGTCGACAGCCACCGTCTGGCCTGATATCACGGCGGAGGACGGCGACGACGAGGGAGGGTAGTCCCCGGTCGCGATTTCAAATCCCTCTTTTGCCGCCGGCTGGTTCGACGGGAATAGGGCGGACATGACCTTGGCGGGGTTAGCGCTCTTCAGATCGTTAATCGCCGCCTGCGAGGGCTTGATCGAACCGGTTCCCGGGAACGTGGCACAGAGCACCAACCGTCCGACTTGCGAGGGGTGTTCCACGGCGAGGGCTTGGGCGATCATGCCGCCCATTGACCAGCCAAGGACGTCGGGTCGCTTGAGCCCCAGGGCGTCGATGAACGCACTCGTCTGACCGGCCATGGCGTCGATGGTCAGTGGTGTAGTCAGCTTTCCGGTATCGCCAATACCCGCGTTGTCGAAGATGATGACTTTGTAGTGCAGCGCTAAGGCATCGACGAACCGGGGGTCCCACGCCTCCATCGTCCCGCCGTATCCCATGATCATCACCAACGGAGGCCCGCTCCCAAACTCTCGGTATCCGACGTCACCTTCGCTGGTATGGGCGATGCGCACCGGGGCCGAGATGATCGACAGCGTCGAGACAGACACGGACTTCCCTTCGGCCTTGTCCGCGGCCGCCTTGGCGAGGGCCGCGACGCTCGTCAACGTCGGCGGGACACTGTTGGAGTAAATGATCTCCCCTACATACTTCGACGTATGAAAGAGCACGAAGTCCACCACGATGGGTAGACGGCCCACTTCGAACTCCAACGAGAACGCGGCGGAGCCTGAGCCGACCGAGGCCACCGCGATCGGCGAGATGGTCGCTCGGAATGTCGTCGTGCCCTCTTTGAAGGTCAGTGAGTGACAGGCGTCCAGCGATCGAACACTGGCGTCAAAATGCGAAGCGATCGCTGGCCCCGTCGCCAGATACTCGCCGAGTCCGGGAAGGTCCGATCGTTCGTCAAAGGACACCGACCGGTGGGTAAAGCCGGCGCTCGGATTCGAGATCAATCCCGACAAGCACCCGCTCTTAGAGGGGACGGGTGAGGCTGAAGTAGTGGAGACCTTGGCCCAGCCCAAGGGAAGCTCGGAAGCGTTCAAGAGGCGAGACGACAGACCGTTCTGAGGCGCACTGGTCAATGTCACCACTAGAACGCTCGCTATAACAACGAGCGCACCGAGGCTCACGACCATCCAGGTCCCCGCGGCAACCTTCTTCAACTGATCACCCTTCCGCTGGCACCTAACCGCATTTAACTACGAGTGCTTTGTCAATGACCCTTCTGTTGCATTCCACCTCGCCGACGAGCAGGATCGCACTAAATCGGCCCGATTAAATGGCCGCCCACTGCGCCGCCGGCTCCAACAATTGGCCACGAAGGACATCGGGAGAAGCGAACCCCGGGGAGTTATCACCGATCTGATCAGGAGGTCCATAACTTAGAATCTCAAATAACACAAAAGTGTGTGATGTCGGAAATATGTGTATACTGGGGATATGGATCGAGATAAAGTACTGGTGTTCTGTGACCACCTAGGGCGTTTCTACGCGGAGCGTTACGGTTTTGCGCCCGTAGCTGGCCGACTCATCGGTTATCTGTATGTTTGCGAGCCTGCGGAGCAGTCGATCAATGAGATTGCCGAGACCTTGTTAACGAGCAGAAGTGCTATCAACAACGCCGTTAAGACGTTAGAGACACAGAAACTGATTCGTCGTTCACGCCCCGCGGGCACCCGGGCTGACCTGATCACTTTGAACCCACTTGGTCGGGAAAACTTGGGCTTTGACCCGACCGAATACTTGCAAATGGCGAGTCTGGCGCGTGAGGGGCTTGAGCTTCTGGGTGACGCCTCACCGGAGCGGCGCCAAGCACTTGAAGTCGTCATTTCACTCAATGATTTTTTGGCAGAGAGATTGCCCCAACTGTACGGGGAGTGGAGTGCCTATCACCAAGAGAGTCACGCGGCGAAGAGGACCAAGGGCAAATGACGGGAGCAGCAATTACGGTGAGTGGCCTCAAAAAGGCCTACAAGAAGAACTCCGTCCTCACGGGAGTTGACTTTACGGTGGAAAGTGGAACGGTCTTCGCGCTGCTCGGCAGTAACGGCGCCGGCAAGACGACCATCATCAACATCCTGACCACGCTGATTACGGCCGACGCAGGCAACGCCACGGTCGGCGGTGTTGATGTTGCCGCTTCCCCCAGCAAAGTGCGTCAACACATCAGCCTCACTGGACAGTTCGCCGCAGTTGACGATGTTCTCACGGCACGAGAAAATCTGGAACTCATCGGCGATTTGCGACACGAGATTAACTCGAAGCAGACGGCCGCTGACCTCCTTAAGAAGTTCGATCTCACCGACGCCGCTGATCGACGAGTAGCGACATTCTCGGGCGGCATGCGACGACGACTGGATATCGCCATGAGTCTCATTGGCAGTCCCTCCATTATTTTCTTGGATGAGCCGACCAACGGGCTTGACCCCGAAGCGCGTAACGATATGTGGTTAACGATTCGAACGCTCGCCGAGAACGGCACGACCGTTTTCTTGACGACCCAATACCTCGATGAGGCTGACGAACTGGCCGACACCATCGCCGTGCTGCATCAGGGAACGATCATCGCCAAGGGCACAGCCAACGAACTAAAAGAACTTGTTCCTAGTGGCCTCGTCAAGTTCGCCTTTCATGACGACAAGCAGCTCGCCAGAGCCATCGGTGTGTTAGAAGATGGCTTCGAAATCACCGAGAGGGATGACTTGACGCTCACCGTCGCGACCGGTGGGAGCGCCTCGAAGATCGCCGAAGTATTCATTCGTCTCCGCGACGCGAATCTCGAGCCGACCGACTTCTCCCAGCAACTGCCAACTCTTGACGACGTGTTCTTCAAGCTAACAAGCAAGGTGGAGGAGAACTAATCATGCCAGCACTGAAGGACACCTGGACGATGGCCAAACGAAGTCTGCGCCACATTGTTCGCAGCCCCGACACCATAATTACGGTTGTATTGATGCCAATCGCCCTGATGCTGATGTTCGTCTACGTCTTAGGCGGCGCGCTCGCTCATCAAACCGGTTCAGTAAAGTACGTTGACTTTATTACGCCGGGCATCATCGTCATAACCGTGATTAGCGGTATTGCCTACGCGGCTTTTCGCCTCAACACGGATATCCAAAAAGGAATCATCAACCGGTTTCGCACGATGCCCGTTGCGCCCTCCTCGATTTTGAGCGGGCAAGCATTGTCATCGACAGTGTCCAATTTATTCTCCTCCTTGTTAGTACTTGCGGTCGCGTTTGCTATTGGCTTCCGTACCAGTGCGGGTCTCGTTGAGTGGCTGATATTTGCTGGACTGGTCGCCCTTCTCACACTGGCCACGACATGGATGGCAATATTCTTCGGACTTTGGGCGAAGTCGGCGGAGGGCGCCGGTTCATTTAGCTACATTCTCTTGTTGCTCATCTTCGTAAGCCCATCCTTTGTTCCCACGGGCTCGATGACGCCAGTCTTGCGTCGCTTCGCAGAAAACCAGCCGTTTACCCCAATTATTGAGACCATGCGTTCATTGCTGATCACTGGCACACCGGGCAATAAAGTCTGGCTCGCGCTCGTTTGGAGTGCGGGCATTTTGGTCATCATGTACGCCCTTGCGATCCGACAGTACAAACGTAAGACATTCGTAACTAACAGTTAACGAAAACTTTCAATCGTGGAGTAAGGGGATTCGAACCACTGAAACCTTGCATGCCATCGGCTCGAGACCCGTTCATTAGCGTTCAGATCGGGCCAACCTGTTCGAAATCGTTGAATTTTCATTTCGTCTCCGTTCCTCAAAGTACGCATGCATTCAGTTCAACTGCTGAAGTGAAACACTGGCTCGCAATGTAAGGGGTCAATTTTCATCGTCCGTTCGAACTTCTGAAGCTTTGCCGACCTTCTGCTGACGACTGTCTTGCGCGCAAGTGAGTTTTCAACCTATCGAAGCAGCATTCGGTTCGTGGCTTCGACTCTGAACGAGCCCGTGCGTCTTCGGCTCAAAGCGAGATCCATCAGGCTGGCTCTTATCGGCGATGGGGTCTCTAGGCCCCTGGCTTTTCAGCAGCGTGGCCACGCTGATTGCCGCGAGGATTGCGGCCCCTGAGGCATAAAGAAGCCCGATATGAATACCGTTCACAAAGGCGCTGCGAGCTTGCACTCCGGTCGAACCGCCTGCGTGAATTGCGATGGCGAAGGAAGCTCGAGCCTGGTTGACCAACGGCGCCGGTGCTCCAGGCAGTATCAAACTGGAACGGTAGACGCCTGTGACGATGCTCCCGATGACAGCTGTGCCGAGTGCGCCACCGACTTCACGGGAGAGATCGTTGAGCGCTGACCCAACACCTTGCTGCGACTGGGGTAGCGCCTCAGTGATGGCCGAGGTCGCTGGCGTCATGGCTGCGCCCATACCGACGCCGAGAGGCACGAGCCCCACCAGCATCAGTAAGTAGGAACTGTTTGTTCCAATCCTCGAGATGACGGCAAGTCCGACAGCGGCCAGAACGAGTCCGCTGACACAGATGGCGCGCGCGCCGAATCTCGACGCCAACCTGGGCGTGATGCGAGCTGCCGGCATCATCGTGGCGGAGAGGGGGAGTACTGCCAATGCGGCCACGAGCGGGCTGTAACCGCGGACGCCTTCGAGATACTGCAACGAGACGAACGTGAAACCGAAGAACGCGAAGAACTGAATACAGATCGACAGGCTGCCCGCAGAGAGCTTGCGATTAGAGAAGAGCCGGGGGTCCAAGAGCGGGTGACGCCGACTGAGTTCAAAGAGGACGAACCCGGCCAAGACAGCGACGCCTACGGCGAGGCCGCCCAGCGTTCGTGGGCTCAGCCAACCCTCGTCGGGAGCTTCGATGATGCTAAAGACAATCGCGACGAGCCCAATGGTGGCGAACAACGCTCCGCCCTTGTCAAGGGCCGGCGCATCTGGTCGAGAGGACTCAGGCACGAATCGAAAGGTTCCGGCCAGAGCGACCAGAGCGAGGACGACGTTAATGGCAAAGGCGGCCTGCCAGGAGAACCATTGGAGGAGGACGCCACTAACCAGCAGTCCCAGAATGGCGCTTCCCCCCGCGACGGCGGCCCAGACGCTCACCGCCTTCGTTCGCTGGGCGGGTGGATACGTGCCCGTAATGGTGGACAAGGTTGAGGGCATCACGAGCGCGGCGCCAAGACCGATGAGGCCACGCAAGACAATGAGCTCGTTGGCCGACGATACGGTCATCGCCGCCGCGGAGGCGCTACCGAAGATGATGAGTCCAGCGATCAGCGCTTTGCGCCGTCCATAGCGATCACCTAGGGCACCGGCTGGAAGCAGCAGAACGGAGAAGACAAGCAAATATGCGTCGATAATCCACTCGAGTTGTGTCGAACTCGCGTGGGTGCTTCTCACCAGGTCGGGGATCGCGACATTCAACGAAGCCATCGCCGCCGAGACCGCCCCCAGTGCTATGCAAACGACGGTCGTGACCATCGAGAGATTTACTTGCTTACTGTTGACTTGGACACTCTCGCCCATATTTGACCACCTTTAACGAAGGAATATTCTTTTTTCTATCACACGGCGAACCGGGGTGTCAAGAGCGAATGTTCGTTTTTATGGTATGTTCGGTCTATGCCACGGATAACCGAGGAGCGACGAGAAGTTAGGCGCGAGCAGATCCTGGAAGCGGCGCGCGCATGTCTTCAAGAGCACGGCCTGGAAGCAGTGTCAATGGAGATGATCATCGCGCGTTCGGGTCTCTCGACGGGGGCGGTCTACGGATACTTCAGGGGCAAGGACCAGATCATCAACGCCGTGATCGTCGAGGGGACGGCGCAGATGGCTGAGGACCTCGCTCCGATTCTGACGAACCCGGATCCTCCGCCATTGCCCGAATTCGTAGGTCAGGTGCTGAACACCGTTGTCAACTTTGGCCGTCACAAGAAGGGGGGTATCGATCGGCTTCTCGTTTCCCTCCACGGTTGGAGCCATTCACAAAGCGAGCCTGCACTGCAGGCGGCGACGCGCGCTTCCTACGCAGGTCTTCGGGTGCTGTTCGCCGAGACTGTGAGGCGCTGGCAAATTACGGGCAAGTTCGATGCCGAAGCAGATCCCGAGGGGGTGGCGGAGTTGCTGACGTCCATAACGCTGGGTTTCGTTGCCCAGAGAGCGATGGCCGGATCAGCTGATGTAGCTGCGCACGTCGCCGCCCTCAAATCGATTACTAGGTGGCCCATCGTCGACGGCGTCGCGGGCTTTCGTATGTGATCACCGCAATTGAGAGAAATGTCCTCGTCGGATGCGAGTCGCCTGGTATACCCACGACGCAAGGAGAACGACTCTTTTTTTCGGAGCTAGTCAGTCGCCATTTCACTTGAACCGCCCTGCCTGAGATTTCCCCGAACCGACACCCCTACGTTTGACGCCGCTAACAGCGAACCATCCAGCACAACGACGGCGACCACAGAAAAGCAATACGTCCGCCCGTCAAGTACTGGAGAGCATCAATAGTTATTGTCAGCGCGTTGAACACGGCGCTAGGGTCAAAAAGTAAGTCGAAACTCGCTGCGCCCTACGGAATAGTCCCTTGATCAGGGACTTAATTTGTGGAGGTGAGGGGATTCGAACCCCTGACCCCTTGCATGCCATGCAAGTGCTCTACCAACTGAGCTACACCCCCGGCCGCCAAAAATCTCGGGCCAAAAGATTTTACTCGAAAGTCAGACGTGAAAATCTCGGAGAATTGATGGCGCCGCCATCCACTAAGACAAGGGTCTTGTCACAAGCGATTTCTAACCTGTTCGTGTGGTCAAGTCCGTCACGCGATGTCGAACCTTTCGGTATCAGTTAAAACCAACATTTCGTCAGACGCAGTCACTCTTACTCCAGTTGGATTACCAATGCGAGCTGTACAACGCGGCTCTAGAGGAACGGATCTCGGCTTGGCAACGCGAGCGGCGTTCGATCTCCTACTTCGACCAGTGCCGCACGCTGACGGGCCTGCAAGAGTTTCGACCAGAAGTTCTCCCGTCCGGCGTACGGCTCTGCCGCGGAACTCTGAGACGCCTGGATAGGGCCTTTCTCGACTTTTACGGCCGGGTCCAACGCGACGAAAAGCCGGGATTTCCTCGATTTAAGTCGAGGAGTCAGTTCCACTCCCTCCAGTGGGAAGACCCCAATGGCTGGAAGGTCAGGTTGGACGAGCGGAGACTTTGGCTTCCAGGAATTGGGGAAGTAAAGGCGAACTATCACAGAATGCCTCAGGGGATTCCGAAGGCCATCACAGTCAAGCGAGAGGGTAAAAAGTGGTGGGTTTCCATTCGCTGTGCGGAAGTTCCGGCCGAACCTCTCGCCCCTGTTGGCAAGCAAATCGGCCTTGACCTCGGTGTCACGAATCTCGTTGCGAGAAGTGATGGCGAAATGTACCCCTCCCAGAAGTTTGGCTCAAAATCCTTCAGGCGTATTGCCGAAGCGCGACAAGCAGTAATGAGGAGTCAGCCAGATTCAAATAGGCGCCGCAATCGTCAGGAACGTATATCCGAACTGCATCGAAAGGTGGCGAACCAGCGGCGCAACGCAGCACATCAAGTGAGCCGAGAACTCATCAACGAGTTCGATTTCATAGCAGTGGAAGATCTCGAGATTACAAGGATGGTGAGAGGACCCGGATTTATCGAGGATCGAGAATTGCCGCGTGTCGTGCGAGCCGCAATTGCTGCCCGCCTGCACAGATCGATTTACGACGCGGGGTGGGGAATGCTTCTGTCAATGCTCCTGTACAAGGCTGAGAGCGCCGGTCGGGTTGTCGTGGCAGTTGATCCTCGCTATACGAGCCAGACGTGCGCCGAGTGCGGTCACGTTGAAGCGCGAAACCGGGTCAGTCGATTGTCGTTTCGGTGTCGCAAGTGTGGTCATCGAGACCACGCAGACGTGAATGCCGCGCGCAACATACTTCGGGCCGGTAGGGCCCAACAGGCGATCGCCTGTGGAGGTCACGATGAGGCCGCTACCCTATGCCCCCGTTCGGGATACTCATTTGTGGCGATCGCTTCGTAGTTGGCAACGAACTCCAGTTGGAAGCGAGCATAGAAAATCAGACGGTCGGCCAATCCTGTGCTGAGAGCCGGACGCGCAGCGACTTGGGAAGTCCATTGACGACCTGTTCGTACGAATGCGAAATCATCTTCTTGAGTTCACCGTCAGGAACCTCTCCGTCGAGCACGACGGTGTTCCAATGGTCCTTGTTTAAGTGGTAGCCCGGACGAATCGATTCGTACTCTTCGCGCAGCTCCAGGGCGATAACCGGATCGCACTTAAGGGAGATCTCAGGGGGAGTGTCGTCCGGGGAAATAATGGCGAATATCTTTCCCGCCACCTTGTACACATCGACGTCAGGTCCGAAGGGCTGCTCTTCTGTGGTTTGTGGAAACTTCATTAGGTACGACGCAATCTTGTCCGTCTTCATTGACGCTCCAATCGATGGTCCACTGGTGAGTGGCAGAGATGTGACTTCGCTACTCCTCTTCTAGCGACGTGGTCATAAGCAAGAGGTCACAGAAGTACTCGGGTTGCGAGAGCATTGGTGTGTGGCCGCTCTCTACGACGGCGACTTCGTCACAACGCGCGGCCAAGATTTCTTGCAGCCCCGGATCGACGGCCTGATCGAGGGTGCAGCGCATGTAGTACGTCGGCACATCGACGTCAAAGGCGCTCCGAGGACTACGCAGACTGGCGGTCGTTTGCGGCGTGAGTTGAGAGACGGCCCAGTCGGCGACCTCGTCGCGACAGTCCTGGAAAAGAGCTTCCTTAGCCAGCGTCGGCTTCAGGCGCAACATATCGCCGTCGACTTCGATGGCCGCATCGAGCATGGTGGGTGCGTCCACCATGCGCGACACGCCGGTCGTGCTCTGGCCCAGTTCGGGGATGAGAGCGGCCACGTAAATCATCCCCTCGAGATTGGGGATCTGCTCGGCCGCTTCGGTTATCACCGCGCCGCCGTAGCTGTGCCCGACAAGGACGACGGGGCCGTCGAGTTTGGCGACTTCGATGACCTCGCGCGCGTCGTCGGCGAGGTAGGTGTTCGGGTGTGCTCCGTGCGTCGAACTCGGCAGGTCAAGGGCCGACCACTTCACCTCTCGCTTCGTCAGTTGGGCGCCGACGTCGCGCCAGACCCACGCCGCGCTCCATGCGCCGTGGACGAGAATGTACGTCGTATCGCTCATGGCCGGGCCTCCTTGAGGAGAGACACTAGGTCGTCCTTCCCTAGAATGTTCTAATGAACCGCCCATTTGACGTCGTGGCCGTCGAGGAGAAGTGGCAGGCCCGCTGGCTCGACGAGGGGACCTACGAGGTCGACAACGACGACCCCCGAGAGCGGTACTACGCCCTGACCATGTACCCCTATCCCTCGGGGGCGGCACACATGGGACACGTTCGCAACTACACCTTCGGCGATCTCGTGGTGCGCTTCCAGACCATGTTGGGCAAGGCCGTGCTGTCCCCGTACGGATTCGACTCATTTGGCCTTCCCGCGGAAAACGCCGCTATCAAGGCCGGCAGCCACCCCCGTCCCTTTACCGAAGCTCGCATGCACGAACTCAAGACCTCCGTGCGACGACTGGGCGCGGTCTACGACTGGCGCCGCGAGGTCTACAGCCACGACCCCGAGTTCATCAAGTGGTCACAGGTCATCTTTCTCGCCTTCCTCAAGAGTGGTCTCGCGTACCGCGCCAAGGCGCAAGTCAACTGGTGCCCCGGCTGTATGACGGTCCTCGCCAACGAGCAGGTCCTGGCCGACGGAACCTGCGAGCGTTCCGGGGACCTCGTGGAGCGCCGGGACCTCGAACAGTGGTTCTTTCGCATCACCGCGTACGCCGAAGAGTTGTTGCACAGCATGGACGAACTTGAGTGGCCCGAACGGGTGAAGACTATGCAGAGAAACTGGATCGGTCGCAGCGAAGGCGTCGAGTTCGCGTTGACCTTTGCGAACGACCCGACGAAGTCGCTGCGCGTATTTACGACGCGCCCGGACACGGGGTTCGGTGTCACTTACGCCGTCGTGGCGCCTGAGCACGAACTGCTCGACGAGCTCACGACAGATGACCAGCGCGTCGCCGTCGACGAGATCGTCTCGCGTGCTGGCTCGACGACAGGAGATCGAACGAACAACCTCGTCGAGTGAGGGCGTCGGACTAGAAAAGCGTGGCGCCTTCACCGGCAGCTACGTGATCAACCCCTTCAACGGTGAGCCGGTGCCGGTCTACGTGGCGGACTACGTGCTCGGAAACTACGGGACCGGGCGCGATCATGGCGGTGCCCGGCGAAGACGAACGCGACCACGAGTTCGCGACTCATTCACGGACTTCGCGTCGTACGAACCGTCCAGCCACCGGAGGGCTTTGAAGACGGCCCCTACAGCGGTGACGGTGCCCATATCAACTCCGCCTTCTTGGACGGTCTGAAGTAACGCCGACGCCAAATCGGCGCGCCACGGAGTTTCTCGATTGAGTCACGCGAACGGGTACGCCGAAGGTCAACTACCGCCTACGCGACTGGCTCGTCTCACGACAGCGCTTCTGGGGTTGTCCGATCCCCGTCATCTACTGTGACGAGCACGGCATTGTCCCCGTGCCCGAGCGACAACTTGCCCGTGCTCGCCCCCGATGACGTCATCATGGATCGAGCGGGCAGTCCCCGCTGGCCACGCACGAAGGCTTCCTTCACACCACCTGTCCGATCTGTCGGCAGGCCCGCGCGTCGCGAGTCCGACACGCTGGATACCTTCACCGACTCGTCGTGGTACTTCCTACGCTTCGCCGACCCTTTCACGCCCGACCATGGCCTTCGACCCCGCGGAGGCGGCCAAGTGGATGCCGGTCAATCAGTACATCGGGGGCATCGAACACGCCATCTCTGCACCTGCTGTACGCGCGTTTCTATCTTAAGGCGCTCGATGACGTAGGCCTGGCACGCGGGACTGCCGCGCGAACCGTTCCAGCGCCTCTTCACCCAGGGCATGATTCGCACTCGACGGTTCCAAGATGTCCAAGTCCAAAGGCAACTCGGTCGCACGCCGGAGTCCTTCTACTCGACGGTCGGGGCCGACGGGCTTCGGCTGTTCCACCTCTTCGCGGGACCGCCCGGCGGATGATCTCGACTGGACCGATCAGACGACGACGTGATCGACGGGTGCGGTCGATTCATCGATCGTTTCTATCGACTCTGGAATCAACTACGACGTCACCTTGCACGACGTCGCCGACGAGAGCGACCAGCACGTTCGCCATGAGCACCCACCGCACCATCGCTCGGGTCACCGACGACTTCGAATCGCTGGAGCTACAACACCGCCGTCGCGGCCACTCATGGAACTCTTCAACACGGTCTCCAAGGCCGCGCGCAGCGAAGCACGGGCATCGCGCGCGCCACGTTGGACGAAGCGCTCGACACCATGGCGATGCTTGCTCGCGCCCGATGGCCCCGCACATCACGGCCGAGCTGTGGGAAGAGCGCTACCCCGACCGGCCGAGCGTGCACCTGATGCCCTGGCCGATCGCCGACCCGGAGTTGGTGGCAAAGAGAGCGAAGTCACCATGGTCGTGCAGATCAACGGCAAAGTGAAGGCGAGGCTCCTGGTCTCGCCCGCCATCAAAGAGGAAGCCGCCGTAGCCGCCGCGCTCGCCGACCCCGCCATCGTGGCCGCCCTGGACGGCGCCACGCCGGCGCGAGTCGTCGCGAGGCCCCCTCGCTGGTGAACATCGTTCCCTAATGGCGGAGAAGAACTCGTCGTCACAGCGAGACCCAAATCACCATCGAGCCACCGCGCTTTGATCGGCCCGAAGTGGAGATTCGCGCCTCCACTAGGCGCAAGAAGACCGGCAACGCTCACTGGTCCGGGAGTCGCATCGTGGTGCAGATACCAGCGCGCATCCGCGGACGTGATCGTCGAGAGTTTGTGGACGAGTTGGTGGAGAAGCTCTTAACGCAGCGTCCTCAGAACGCGGGAGGGGACGGCGCCTTAGAAGAGCGCGCCCACGTCCTGGCCGAGCTTTACAACGACGGCGTTCTGCCCGCCTCGGTGCGTTGGGTAACCAATCAGCAGGCGAGGTGGGCCTCCTGTTCACCGGGCTCCCGCGAGATACGTGTCTCGAGCCGCCTGCGCCAGTGCCCGGAGTGGGTTATCGACGCCGTCTTGGTACACGAACTGGCTCATCTACAAGAGGCCGATCACTCACCGCGGTTTTACGAGATCGCCGATCGGCACCCTCGCCAACACGACAGTGCTCTCTACCTCGACGGCTACGCCCTAGGCCTCGGACTGCGAATCGAGAGCGACATCGACGAGGCGCCTTGACGCCAGTGACAACGACTTAGCTCGCTTCTCCTCGGAGAAAACGCTCAAGTTCGGCCGCGAGTTCGTCGCCGCTCGGTAACTCTTCGCCGAGTGAGGTGCCTTCGGTCTCGTCGGCCGCCTCTTCGAGCGTTCGACCATCGTGGAGTGCTCGGGGTTGTTCGTGACGAGTTCGTCCACGCGCTGACGCGCCTCTTCGGCCGCGGCGCGCAGATTGTCCGGCGTCCAGGGTGAGGCCCGCGATCCGGGCGAGTCCGTCGATCAAGCGCCGCGGCGGCCTGGGGGTAGGGCATCGAGGCGACGTAGTGCGGCACGCGCGCCCAGAGAGTGATGATGTCCATGTCCACTTCGGCGAAGCCGAGCTCCAGGGCGGTGCCGATACCGGCCGGCACTTCCAGCTCACCCGAGACCGAACCGACGGACGTGAGCAGATGCGCACTCGAGGCCGGGGCCGTGCCGATGACGCGAATCGGTCGCGTGTGCGGGGTGGGCGCGGGGAAGGCCCCGAGTCCCACGACCAGACGAACGTCGAAGCGACCGGCGGCGTCGGTGACGACGTCGACGAAGTCGCTCCAGTGAAAGTCGGGTTCGGGGCCGACCAGAAAGAGCACGTCGGCGCCGTCGCCGTCGCGACCGTAGCGAAGTTGAATCTCGGGCCAGGTCAGTTCGGTCGTGATTCCGTCCACGATGCGCGCCAGGGGGCGGCGAGCGCGCTGGTCAATGAAGTACTCGGTGTCGAAGGTGGCGAGCACCTCGGTCGGGCATCGTCTCCAGCAAGGTGGCGATCGCGGTGCTGGCGCGCGATGCCCGCGTCGATCCAGCCGTCCAGCCCAATGACCATCACCGGCTCGTTGAGGTCGGGGTCGGCGAGGAAGATGATGCGGTCGTAGATCTCGTCGTCCATCAGCTCTCCAAAGTCCGCTTCGCCGTCTCGGCGAGCAATGCGATATATCCGGGCTAGGCGTCGACGCTGCCCCGATCACCCGCCGTCGCCCCCGCGCGATAGCGCGCGAAGACGCCTTGCATGATGCAGGCGAGCTTCCAATACCCGAAGGCTTGATAGTAGGCGACGTTGACTGAGATCGAGAGTCGAGTGCTGGGCGTAGGCCTTCAAAACCTCGTCACGCGTGATGAAGCCCTCGGCGCGCTGGTGGGCGCCGCGCCAAGCAGAACTCGCGTGGCGTCTCCGCGCTCGGCCCAGTAACAGAGCAACACGCCGACGTCGGCCACGGGATCGCCGAGGGTGCAGATCTCCCAGTCCAGATGGCGCGTACCTCGCCCGCGTCGTTCAAGCACCGTGTTGTCGAGCCGGTAGTCCCCGTGCACCACGGCGACGCGTTGCTGAGCGGGTATCGAGCGAGCGAGTTCGTCGCCGACCTCTTCCACGACGGTCTCGTGGTCGACCCCTTCGACCTGATCTGCTCGAACTGACCACGCCAGCGGTTGATCTGGCGCTCGATGTAGCCGTCATGGCGGGCCAAGTTCGCCGAGTCCCGCCTGCTCCACGTCGACGTCGTGAAGCTGCGCCAGCGTCGCGGCCAGATGGTCGCCGATCGGGTCCTCGTCGGCACGTCAAAGGTCGCTTCCGCCTCGGCGCGATCGCGCAGAATCGCTCCCTCGACGAACTCCATGACGTAAAAAGGTCGCTCGTTGACCTCGGGATCGACGCACAGCCCGAGCGGCTGGGCGACGGGAACACCGTGGGGATAGAGGGCAGTGATGATCGTGTGTTCGCGCACCATGTCGTGGGCCGTGGGCAGCACGTGACTGACCGGAGGGCGGCGCAAGCGCGAAGGTTGCCCCGGCCGCGTCGCGTCACTCGAAAGGTCAGATTGGATCGGCCGCCGGCGATGAGTTCGAACTCGAGAGGGCGCTGGCGCCGACATGGTCGACCATCCAGTTGGGTGACGTCCGTCCTCATTGATCCCCGTCTACCATCCCCATAGTCGACGAGGCTAACAGCGAACCGCGACCCCTCAACTATTTCGGCAGCCGACCGTTAGGCTGAGGCGTCGTGAAAGATGTCACCGACGCCACCTTTGCGATCGACGTGATTGAGCGCTCGAAGAGCGTGCCGGTGGTGGTTGACCTCTGGGCCGACTGGTGCGGACCCTGCACGACGCTGGTCCCGATCATCGAGAAGGTTGTGGACGAGACCAACGGCGCCGTGGAACTCGCCAAGGTCGATGTCGACGCCAACCCCGAGATCTCCGCCGCCTTTCGCGTGCAGTCCATTCCCGCGGTCTTCGCCATCAAAGATGGCTGCGGTGGTCGACACGTTCGTCGGCGCGCTTCCCGAGGCGGCGGTGCGCGAGTTCGTCGAACGCCTCGCGCCGGGCGCCTCCGTCGTCGATCGAGTTGGTCAGCGCGGGTGACGAGGACGTCTCTTCGCGAGGCGCTGGCACTTGGACCCGAGCAACGTGGAAGCCGTCGTCGCGCTCGGTGACTTCCTGCGCCAAGAGGATCGACTCGACGAGGCGGAAGCAGCTGCTCACGCCCTTCGCCCACGTGCTGTCGGCCAAGACGATCCTGGCACGACTTCGACTGCAGCGAAGTGGCGTGCGCCTCGACGGTGATCTCGATCTCACGCTGGAGCATCTGCTGGAGCAGTCCTCCACGAACGAGGCTCCAAAGACCAGCTGCTCGAGGTGCTCGACGCGCTCGGTCCCGAGGACCCCCGCTACGTGTCCTTTCGACGTCGCCTGGCGAGTCGCCTGTACTAGTGCCGGTCTTTCGGCCCGAGGGGCCGCTGTGTCCTCTCCTTGGGGTCGCGACGCGTTGATGTGACGACACGGGCACTCGTCATGGGGATCTTGAATCGCACCCAGGACTCGTTCTACGGACCGGCCGCCACCTACGACCTGGATGTGTTCTTTCGCGCGCGCCGAACAACTAGTCGACGACGGGCGCGGACATCTTGGACGTCGGGGGCGTGAAAGCCGGTCCGGGCGAAGAAGTCAGCGAAGAAGAGGAGCTCGATCGTGTGGTGCCGGTCATTCGCGAACTGGCCCAGCGATTCGACGTGCCGCTGAGCGTCGACACCTGGCGGGCGTCGGTGGCCGCAGCCAGTTTTGAGGCGGGCGCCTGCGTCGGCAACGACATCAGTGGCTTCGCCGATCACGAGTACCTCCGCGTCGGCGGCGACGGCCCAAGCGACGGTGGTCGCGACGCATATTCGCCTTCGCTCCGCGCGTCGCTGATCCGAACCCGCACTATGACGACGTGACCGCGACGCGTGAGTCGAGTTCTTCCTCGAACGTCGACGGTGGGCCTACGACGCCGGACTCTCGCACGAGCAGGTCATTCTCGACGCCGGGACTGGACCTGGGCAAAACGGCCGCACAGTCGCTTGCAGCTGCTTCGCGCGTCGAGCGACGCTGGCGGCCCTCGGCTCGCCGCTGCTGCTCTCGGCCTCGAACAAGACCTTCCTCGGCGCGCTCTTGGATCTCGACGATTCGGGACCGTCGCGACGCGTCGCTGGCGGCGACGGCCATCGGCATCACACAGGGCTGTCGTATCGTTCGGGTTCATGACGTGGCGGGATCCGTTCGAGTGCGAGACGTGCTCGAGCGTTCTGGCGAGTGCGCGTGAGTAATCGCGACCGTCTGCGTCGTGGGCTACGGACGCCGACCATGGTCTACGACGCGGTGCACAACGCCGTCGCGAACGCGCTCGGCGACCTGGATCCCTCCTTCGCGCTGCAAGACTTCACGGCGAAAGACGTCACCGCTCTCGGGGGGCGACTCCACCTTGCCACGCGTCATGGAGGCTCTCAACACGCCTCCCTTCTTGGTGGAACGTCGAGTCGTCGTGGTGCGCGACGCCCAACTGCTCGTCGCCGACGAAGTGGCGCAACTCACGCAGTGGATGGGCTCGCCCTCGCCGGATACCGTATCTGATCTCTGGCCGTCGTGGGATCGAAGGCCAACCGACTGGTGAAGGCCGCGGGAGAAGTTCTTGAGGTGAACGTGGGCGCGCGCATCGCCGATCGGGTGGCGTTTGTGAAGTCCAAGATGGATGAGTACGGCGTCACCATCGATAACACGGACCGCTCAGCGGGTCGCCGAACAGCTGGGCGATGACGTGGCGCGCGTCGACGCGCTTGGCCCGCACGCTCTGTCATCGATCTACGGCAGCGCGCCGGTGGATTTTCGCGCGCTCGAGCCGTACTTCGGCGACGCCGGCGACGTACCGGTCTGGGACCTCACCGACGCCCTCGACGCGGGCGACGCCACCAAAGCCATCGTCGTGGCGCGACGCATGTTCGAGTCGCGGCGGCGGGCGGGTCTGCAGATTGTCGTCGATCGCTGCAGCGTCACTACCTCAACATGAGCGCGCCTCGAGGGCAGTCGACGCGCAGAAGAAAGAAGACGCGGCCGCGATGCTCGGCATCAACGCCTACCCGGCGGGCAAGTCGTTGCACGATGGCCGAGCGTCTCGGGTGCCGCGCGGCTCACCACCGCCGTGCACTGGATTACCGACGCCGACCTGGCCTTGAAGGGCGCCGTGAGTTACGGCGGGAAGGATCTGGACAGCGATCTGGACGTGACCGAACTGACGGTGATTGAGGTCTTGGTCGCGCGCCTGGCGCGACTCAGTCCTTCGGCGCTCGGCGCCGCTAGACTACTCCTCGGCGCGCAGGGCGGCGATCCGCTTCATCAGGCCGCTCTTCTTGTTGGCGGCCTGGTTCTTGTGGATGATGCGCTTGCTGGCGGCCATGTCGATGCGCTTGACGGCCATGCGCAGAGTCGTCGCCTCTTCGTCGCTCGGTACCGACCGCGGCGACCGCGTTCTTCGTGCGGGTGCGCAGCTCGGACTTGACGGCCTTGTTGCGCTCGCGGGCCACCGCGTTCTGCTTATTGCGCTTGATTTGGCTCTTAATATTCGCCACGAAAGACAACCTCGTTCTTACGTGCGCAACAACTCGCTGCGCGGGCCTATCGATGCTACCAGAGCGGCCGCAGAACCGCTTCCACTCTCGGGGAAATTTCTGTGCCCGACCGGTAGCCTTGGAGTGACCGTGGCCACTTCTCCACCACCGTCGATTCGCGCAAAATTCGCAACCTCTCCATCATCGCGCACATCGACCACGGCAAGTCGACGCTCTCCGATCGCATTTTGGAGATCACCGGCGCCGTGGACCCGCGCCTCATGCGCGCGCAGTATCTCGACTCCATGGACATCGAGCGCGAGCGGGGCATCACCATCAAGGCCCAGAACGTTCGGGTGCAGCTACAAAGACCATCTCATTCAGCTGATCGACACCCCCGGACACGTCGACTTTGGCTACGAGGTATCCCGGTCCCTGGCGGCCTGTGAAGGGGCCGTGCTGCTGGTCGACGCCAGCCAGGGCATTCAGGCCCAGACGCTGGCCAACTGCTACCAGGCGCTCGAGCACAACCTAGAGATCGTGGCCGTGCTCAACAAGATCGACCTCCCGGCCGCCGATCCCGAGCGCTGCAAAGAAGAGTTGGAACGGGTCCTGGGCATCGAGTCCTCGACGAGTTCTGTCGATCTCGGCCAAGACCGGCGAGGGCGTGAGTGAGTTGCTGGACGCCGTGATTGAGCGCATCCCCGCCCCGGTCGGCGATCCGACGGTCGCCGCTGCGCGCCCTCATCTTCGACTCCTACTACGACCAGTTCCGTGGCGTTATTAGCTCTATTCGCGTCCTCGAGGGGACGCTGCACGACGACACCAAGATTCGCATGATGCGCGCGGGCACCAATCACGAACTCGAAGAGATCGGCATTCGCACGCCGGAGATGATCGAGGTCGAGCAGCTGGGACCGGGCGAAGTGGGCTACGTGGTGGCGGGCATTCGAGACGTCGGGGGAGCGCGCTCGGGTGAGACCATCACCGAAGCCAACCGGCCCGCGACCACCGCCCTCGAGGGCTATCAGGATCCCAAGCCCATGGTCTTTTGCGGGATCTACCCCATCGACGGCGACGACCTCGGAGACTTGCGCGACGCTCTCGACAAACTCAAGCTCAACGACGCCTCGATCACCTTCGAGCCGGAGAAGTCCCACGCGTTGGGTTTCGGTTTTCGCTGTGGGTTCTTAGGGCTCTTGCACATGGAGATCGTGCGCGAACGTTTGGAGCGAGAGTTCAACTTAGGCATTATCGCCACGGCGCCGTCGGTGGTCTATCGAGCGTTCCTGACCGACGGCAGCGAAGTCCTCGTCGATAATCCGACCGATCTTCCCGATCCCAGTCGGCTCGACCACGTGGATGAGCCGATGCTCGACGTGACCGATACTAACCCCGGCCGAGTACCTGGGCGCGGTCATGGACTTGGGCCAGTCGTCGTCGCGGCGAGATGACCAAGATGGAGTACCTCTCGACCGAGCGAGTGGAACTGCGCTACCGCATTCCCTTAGCCGAGATCGTCATCGACTTCTTCGACGCGTTAAAGAGTCGTACCAAGGGCTACGCCTCGCTCGACTACGAACCGGCCGGGTACGTGACGAGCGACGTAGTTCGCGTCGACCTCCTCATTAACCACGAACCGGTCGACGCGTTCTCCACCATCGTGCATCGCTCGAACGCGGAGGTCTACGGACGAAAGATGGCCGAGCGACTCAAAGAACTCATTCCGCGCCAGATGTTCGACGTGCCCATTCAAGCCGCGATCGGCGGACGCGTCGTCGCGCGCCAGACGGTGAAGGCTCGTCGCAAGGACGTACTGGCCAAGTGTTATGGCGGCGACATCACCCGAAAGCGCAAGCTGCTCGAGAAACAGAAAGAGGGCAAGAAGCGAATGAAGAACCTAGGTCGCGTGGAAGTGCCCCAAGAGGCATTCGTGGCCGCCCTCAAACTCGAAGAGTAAGCACCTAGGCCTCCCGGGGTGGCTGTGAGCGTCCGGGGGTTCGCATGGGAACCAGGAGTTGGCGCTCGAGCGCCTCGGGACTGAGGGGCCGCGAAAAGAGGAAGCCCTGCACTTCATTTACCCGCTGGCTCGAAGAATATCCATCTGTTCGAAGGTCTCGACGCCCTCGGCCAGCGTCTTCAGTCCGAGGTCGCGACCCAACTGGATGAAGGTCTTCACGAGCGCCTTCGACTCGGCTCGACGTGGCCAGTGAAGTGGTGAAGGACTGATCGATCTTGATGCAGTCGATGGGGAACTCTCGTAAGTAGCTCAGGGACGAGTAGCCCGTGCCAAAGTCGTCGATGGCGATGCTGACGCCGAGATCCTTGATGGCCTGAAGGCGGTGCACCGCCGAGTCCACGTCGAGCATGAGGGCCGTCTCGGTGACCTCGATGACGAGAGACGACGCGCCGAGATTGCTGACCGCCAGCGCGTCGCCGATCTGGTCGATGATGAGGTCATTGTCTAACTGACGACCCGACACGTTCACCGAGATGTTCAAGGGAAACCCGCGCTCGTGCCAGAAGGCCGTCTGGGTACAGGCCTCTCGCAGGACCCAGGCGCCGACCTCTACGTATCTGGCCCGTGCGTTCCAAGATCGGGATGAACTCGTTGGGTTGAATACACCCTTCGTTCGGGTGATCCCAGCGCAAGAGCGCTTCGACGCCCACAATCGTCAGGTCGTCCAGGGTATAGATCGGTTGGTAGACGAGTCGAAACTGGTGACCCGACAGCGCTCCGCGCAGGTCGAACTCGAGAGAGATTCGTCGGTCGGTTTCGACGCGCATCTGGGGGTTGAAGAAGGCGTACTGATTTTTGCCAGCGGCCTTGGCCTGGTAGAGAGCGACGTCGGCGTCGCGCAGCAACTGGCCGGCGCTGCGGCGATCGCCGACGGCGATGCCGATGCTGGTGTTCATTATGAGTGGCATGAGGGCGCCGTCGAGGTCGAAGGGTTGGCGCATGACGTTGAGCAGTCGCTGAGCCACCAAGTCGGGAGCGACGCGTGGCGTCCCCACCGTCGATGAGGATGACGAACTCGTCGCCGCCCATGCGTCCGATGGTGTCGGCGCCGCGCAGCGTGTTCTTCATTCGATCGGCCACCATGGCGAGGAGATGATCGCCGGCGGCGTGACCGAGCGAGTCGTTCACGTTTTTGAAGTCGTCGAGGTCGACGAAGAGGGCCGCGGCGAAGGTGCCGTTGCGGCGGTTTCGTTCGAGCAGTTGCTCCATGCGGTCCACGATGAGGGCCCGGTTGGGCAACCCCGTTAAGGCGTCGTGCAGGGCCTGGTACTGCAACTGTGAGGTGCGGTCCCGCACCAGCAACATCGAGCGGGCCCGACCGGTACTAAGCAAGAAGATCAGCGCGCCGAGCAAGAGGCTAAGGATCAGTCCCGCGAAGAGGATGGCCGAGGCGCTTTCGCTACCGAAGATGCCGGGCCGCACGGCACTGGAAAGAATCTCGAGCGTCCAACCGTCGTGGAGATTAACCCAGGAGGTTTCGGCGCCCTTTGACACGCTGCCGGCGCGAAAGACGAAAGAGGAGTTTCTCGAGCCGTAGTGCAGGGCGACCGCCGTGTCGGTGTGGCCGACGAGAGCCTTGGCCAAAAACGTATGGGGCACCAGCAAGAGCCCGATGATCTCTAAGAAGGAGTGCTGGCGAGCGAGCGTGGTGGCGGGCACGCCTCCGCCTCGGTAGATCGGCGTCTCGAGGCCGATGACCTCTTGACCTCGAAAGTTGTAGGGAAGGACGGCGCTCTTCCCGGAGTCACGGGCGTCAACGATCAACGTCTTCTCAGAGCTATCGCACACGTCGAAGTCCTTGGGCAAGATGTTGGCCCCCGCGCGAAAGAGCCCGATCGAGGCGAGGCAGTAGAAGGGTCGCACCCCGGGAGGCGAGACCTTGAAGGGCGTCGTTTGATTGGCCGCCTCCCGTGCGGCGTACGCCGGCAACTGGGCTCGAGTGACGTAGTTAATGATGCCGAGACCGGTGACGTCGGAGAAGCGCCCGAGAACGTGTACTTCCTTCGCCCACTGGGTGAACTGCGCCTGCGTGGCGTGGGGGTTACCGATCAAAAACGACTCGGTGCTATCGATGAGGTCCTGTTCGTGCTGAATGGAGAGCTCCAGGGTCGCAGAGATCTCTAGAGACGAGGCGTCGAAGGTCTTCTGATTCTTCTGATCGTTGGCGTTGGCGACCGCGTGCGCACTGAGATACGAGCCGCAGCACCCCAGAACGACGATGACGACGGCCACGTAACTCCACGCGCGCATCGAGGGGAAACGTCGGCCGGGGGCACTTCTTTCGGGAGCGCCCGGCGATGCCACGGGGGATCCTCGCACCATGGTGAGACCTACGTACTCTGCTGATTCATACCAGTAAGTCTCGTGGGCCGTTAACTACCTAACGACGACGACGTCTCAACAGTTGGCGGAATGTGGACAAATTGTCTTGGTTACCTCGGTAACAGCCGTCGACCTAGTACCCGGTTGCTCCGTCGACCAACTCCCGGATCAAGTCGGCGTGACCGCAGTGGCGCGCGTACTCCTCTATCATGTGAAGGTAGTATCCAGCGGAGATCGGACTCTCGCCCGCGACGCGGCCGCTTGGCCATCTCGTCCAGGTCGTGTCCGGCGCCGAGAGACCTTGATGTGTTGGTAGCGTGCACGTACTGATCGAAGACCTTTTCAACGGACGTGTCGTCGAGGTTCCGAAAGTCCGCGTCCCGATCGCCCTCGGTCTTGTAATACTCCACCATGTCCTTATCGGCGAACGTGGTCTCGAACCACATCTGCTCCACGAAGGTCATAGTGGCGAACCAGGCCCGAGAGGGAGAGGAGGGACGTGGGGACGGGGCGCTCTTTTAACTGCGCGGCGTTGAGACCGTTGCACTTCTCAAGAAGGTCCCGCGATAGAAGTCGAGCCAGGCGTCGAGTTGGGTGCGCTCGTCACCGGAGAAGGGAATATGGGGTCGATCGGGTGCGCTAAAGGTTTCCATGGCGCTCACTTTAGGCAAACGACTGAACGATGGCTTAGCACTCGGTAAAATCGAGTGCTAACAAGGAGAGTTATGGCCCGGCGCCTCAAGACCACCCCTCAGCCGAAGAGAAGCCTCGACGCGCGCAAGGCCACGATCCTGGAGGCCGTGGTGGTCGAGCACATCGACACGGCCCAGCCGGTCGGCTCCTCGTCGGTCGCCCAGAGCGCGGACCTGGCCGTCTCGCCGGCCACGGTGCGAACCGAGATGGTGGCCCTCGAGCGGGAGGGCTACCTGGCCCAGCCTCACACTTCGGCCGGCCGCGTGCCCACCGACTTGGGATACCGCTACTTCGTGGACCACTTAGAGGCCGGCGTGATCCTGGGAACGGCGCAGCAGAAGCCAGATACGAGAGTTCTTCGCCCACGTGCGTGGCGAGGTCGAAGACGTCCTCGAACAGACGTCGATTCTGCTCAGCCACCTCACCAACTACACCTCGGTCGTCGTCGGCTCGGGGCACAGTCACGCCAGCGTGCTCTCGGTGCAACTGGTCAACCTCGACGCCCGCCACCACCTTTTGGTCACGGTCTTCTCCGACGGCACCGTCACCAAGCACAGCGTGCTCGCGACCTTTGAGGCTAGTCACGTGGAAGTCAGTGAAGCCTCGCGACAACTCAACGCGCTTCTCATCGGCACCTCTTTAGAGTCGAAGGTCCAAGTGCCGTCGCGAAACGACGCCGTGGCCAAGTTGGTGCGCGAAGCCGTCGCCGTGCTGCACGCCGAGATGCCGACCCTGGAGGGTGAGCAGGTCTACATCGGTGGATCGTCGCGGGTGGCCGAAGTGTTCGAGGGAGTGGAGACGGTGCGCAAGGTGCTGGGCATCTTGGAAGAGGAGTTACTGGTTGTCTCGCTTGGTCGAGGACATTCTCGACAAGGGAGTGTCGGTGGCCATTGGATCCGAGCACGGCTACGAGCCTCTCTCCTCGTGCGCAGTCATCGTGGCGCCGGTCTCGCTCGAGGGTGAGACGATCGGGGCGGTCGGACTGCTCGGTCCGACGCGCATGAAGTATCGCGAAGTGATGGCCGCGGCCGAAGCGGTCTCGCAACACCTGACCCGTCACTTCGGTGGAGAGAACGAACGTGGCTAACACCAATCTCTACGAAGTCCTGGAAGTCGACGCCCACTGTTCCCCCGAAGAGTTGAAGCAGTCCTATCGACGATTGGCGCGAAAGTTTCACCCGGACTCCAACACCGATGATCCCATGGCGGAGACGCGCTTCAAGGAGGTCTCTCAGGCCTACGAGATTCTCTCGGACCCCGAACGACGAGCGAACTACGACCGTTTCGGCTCGGACGTGGGCGCGGGCAATCCCTTCGGAGGCGGATCGGTTCAGGACATCTTTGACATGTTCTTCGGCGGCATGGCCGGCAACGATCAGGCCCGTCGAGGTCCCCAGCCCGGGCCCGACGCCGAGGTCTCGGTGGAGATCACTTTGGAAGAGGCGGCCTTCGGGGCGACTCGCGAAGTGACGCTCACCCTGCCCAAGCGGTGTTCGACCTGTGACGGCTCGGGGTGCGCGCCGGGTACGTCGCCCGTCTCTTGTGAGGAGTGCCACGGCACGGGCGAGGTGCGACGAGTGAGGAACTCCATTCTCGGACAGATGGTTACCTCCCAGACCTGTCCGCGCTGTCAGGGCATGGGGTCGCGTATCACCACGCCCTGTGCCGACTGTCACGGCGAGGGACGGCGGCGCGAGGGCGTGACCCTCAGCGTGACGATCCCGGCGGGCGTCGAGGACGGCTCGACCATGCGTTTGGCTGACCGCGGACCCGCGGGGATACGAGGAGGGGCTAACGGACGGCTCTTCGTGCACCTACGGGTGTTGAACGACCCGCGATTTGTTCGCAACGGTGACGACCTTCATCACGAGGCCCACGTCGCCTTTAGCCAGGCCGTGCTCGGCGCCACCATCACGGTTCCCACCCTTCGCGACACCATCACCATCGACGTTGACCCGGGCAGTGCCAACGGCACCGTCCAACGGGTGCGCCACGAAGGGGTGGAACACTTGCACGGCCGCGGGCGAGGTGACCTCTTCATTCACCTGGTGGTGGACGTGCCGACCGAGCTGGACCCCGCGTCGGAGGAACTCCTTCGCCAGTGGGCCGCTCACCGCGAAGAACCGGTACGCGAAGCGAGCGGCGGCCTCTTTCATCGTCGCAAGGCCAAGAAGTAATGCTGGTCGAGTGGCCTCGCCGGGTCGGTGCGCTGGCTCAGTTTCACGTGGACGATTTAGAGGCCCCCGAACTCCAGCGCGAGGACGAACAGCACTTGCGCAAGGTTCTGCGCGCGCGCGAGGGCGAAGAAGTCGTCGTGACCGACGGCCAGGGTTCGTGGGCCCTTTATGAGGTACTGAGTTTTGGGCTGCGTCGGGTGAGCGACATCACCCTCGACCCGCCGACCCCGGAGACCTCGTTGTATCTGACGCCGCTAAAGGGCGACCGGGCCGAGTGGGCGGTGGCCAAAGCCACCGAAGTCGGCGTCAGTCGCATCGTGCCGCTCATCGCCGAGCGCATGGTGGTCAAGTTCAAGGGCGACGCCCGAGAGAAGATTCTCGCGCGCTGGCGCCGCATCACCGCCGAGGCGTCCAACCAGTGTCGTCGGACCTACGACGTCACCATAGGAGAGCCGATCAGGGTTAGAGACGTTCACTCGCTGGTGGCCGTGGCCGATTTGGGCGCGACCGGGAACTGGGCCGGACTGCGCAGCGTCGCCATTGGGCCCGAGGGCGGATGGGCTAAGGACGAGTGGGACGTGGGTCGCCGTCGAGTCGGCCTGGGACCGACGGTATTGCGCGCGGAAACGGCCGGGGTCATCGCCGCGTCACTGTTGGCCTTTCAGGCTGGTGGCTGGGGATTTACGTTCGACGGCGGGCAATATGAGTAATGATGAGAGCACTAGATGAGTGACTGCCTTTTTTGCAAAATCGTCGCGGGCGAGATCCCCGCGAAGGTCGTCGCCGAGAGCGAGTCGTCGCTCGCCTTTTACGACATTGCGCCTCAAGCGCCGGTCCACGTGCTGGTGATTCCCAAGAAGCACTACACCAGCGTCAATCACGTCACCGCCGAGGACCCGCACGTCTTCGACGACCTGATGTCGCTCGTTCAAGACGTCGTCCTCGATGAAGGAATCAAAGAGAGCGGTTACCGCCTCGTGGTCAACGTAGGTGAGGACGGCCAGCAGACGGTTGCTCACCTCCACGTGCACGTGCTCGGCGGGCGAAAAATGACCTGGCCGCCCGGATGACCTCAGAGGCGAGGGCCGACGACGCATTGACGACCACGACCAACGTGCCGAACACTCACCTCATGGCGGGTCTCCTGGGCGCGCGGGACGAGAACTTGCGCATCGTCGAGCGCTCCTTTCCCAACTCCAAGATCCGGGTGCAGGGTAATCAGATCTCCGTCACCGGCCCCGACGCGGCCACGGTACTGCGGCTGTTCGACGAGCTGGTGCTGGTTCTCGAGAGTGGTCAGGCGCTCGACACGACGAAGATCGCGCGGACCATCGACATGGTGGCCGATGACCTGCGCCCCAGCGAGGTTCTGCGCCACGAAGTGGTTCGCGGCGCCAAGGGCAAAGCGATTCGCCCCTCCACGGCGGGCCAGAAGCGCTACACCGACGCCATCGACAACTCGATTATCACCTTCGGTATCGGTCCGGCCGGCACCGGCAAGAGCTACCTCGCGGTGGCCCAGGCCGTGCAGGCTCTGCATCGACGCCAGGTGCAGCGCATCGTGTTGACCCGGCCCGCGGTCGAGGCGGGGGAGAACTTGGGCTTCTTGCCCGGGGACCTCATGGCCAAGGTCGATCCGTATCTGCGACCGCTCTACGACGCGCTCTACGACATGGTGGGGGCCGACGGCGCGCAGAAACTCCTGGCCAACGGCACCATCGAGGTGGCCCCGCTGGCCTTCATGCGCGGGCGCACGTTGAACGACTCCTTTCTCATCCTCGACGAGGCCCAGAACACGACGCCCGAACAGATGAAGATGTTCTTGACTCGTATCGGCTTTAACTCCAAGGCCGTCGTCAACGGTGACGTGACGCAGATCGACCTCAACGGCAAGCGCAGTGGCCTGGTGGGCATCGATCAGATTCTGAGTGACGTCGACGGCATCAGTTTCGTCTACCTGGGGGCCAAGGATGTCGTACGCCACCGCATCGTGGCCGACATCGTGGCGGCCTACGACCGCTCCTCATGACTATCGACATCTACGCCGCCGACGAGCAGCACGATCACGAGATCGACCTGGAGCGCTGGACCAAATTGGCCTTAGGGGCACTCACCGACGAAGGAGTGCGAGGTCTCGCGGAGGTCTCGCTCATCTTCGCCGACGAGGTCACGATCGCCGACCTCAACCAACAGTTCATGGGCAAGACCGGGCCGACCGATGTCTTGAGTTTTCCCATTGACGGAGACCCCGAACCCTCGGGTCGGGTGCCCGACGCGGGAGGCAGTGGGCCCGGTGAGCCGCCCTCGCCGGAGATTCCCCAACTCATCGGCGACGTCGTGATCTGTCCGGCCGTGGCGGCGCGGAACGCCGAAGAACACGACGTCTCCTTCGATGACGAGGTCGCTTTGCTCATCGTGCACGGCATCTTGCATCTCCTCGGCTGGGATCACGCCGAGGATGAGGAGGCCGAGCGGATGGAGGCGCGCGAGCGCGAGTTGTTGACGCGTCACTACCGCTCCGCCGCGTCATGATCGCCGCCGTCTGGCACGCGGGCGACACCTATCTCTGCGTCGCCGTCGTCATCTTGTTGATGCTGTCGGGATTCTTTGCCATGTCCGAGACGTCGCTCACTCGCATGAGCAAGTCCCGGGCTCGCTCGTTGCGCGAGCAAGGTCGTCACGGCGCGAAGGCGCTGGTCTCCTTGACCGAAGCACCCGAGAAGTTTCTCGAATCCGTTGTTGCTCCTCGTGCTCATCTGTCAGTTGGTCTCGGCCACCATGGTGGGTGTCTTGGCCGGCCACCTCTTTGGCGCGGCGGGGGTCTTTGTGGCGACGGCCGGCGAAGTCATCGTTATCTTCGTGGCCTTCGAAGCGATTCCCAAGAACTTTGCCGTGCAACACCCGGATGAAGCGGCCCTGGTCAGCGCCCCCGTGGTCGGGAGGATCTTGCGGTTCTGGCCGGTGCGCTGGATCTCGGTTGTCCTGCTCTCGGTCGCCGATTTTGTCATCGGTCTCTTCGGTCCTCGGGGCCACAGTCCGCGAATGACCGAGTCCGAGGTCCTGGCGATGGCCGACGTGGCCCACGAAGACGCGGCTATTGAGTCAGACGAGCGAAACTTCATCCACTCGGTCATCGAGTTTGGGGACACCATAGTGCGCGAGGTCATGGTGCCTCGCATCGACATGGTCGATATCGACGGCACCGCCACCGTACGTGAGGCCCTCGACCTGGCCATTCTCTCGGGACGCTCACGACTCCCCGTTCTCGGTGAGGGCGTCGACGACGTAGTGGGAATGGTGAACCTGCGGCACCTGGCCGGCCTCGTGGCGAACGGCAATGGCGCGGCCCTGGTGCGTGAGCACATGGGAGAGGCGCAGTTCGTTCCCGAGACCAAACGCGTGGCGTCGCTGTTAAACGAGATCCGCAACGCTAAGAGCCACCTTTTTATCGTGGTGGACGAGTACGGCGGCACGGCCGGTCTGGTCACCTTAGAGGACGTCTTAGAAGAGTTGGTGGGTGAGATCACCGACGAGTCCGACCCGACGGTCGATGATGACCCCGAGCACAACCTCGAAGGCGGGATCGAGATCAGCGGGCGCCTCAACATCGATGACGCCAACGACGAGTACGGGCTGGACCTGCCCAAAGACGGTTGGGACACGGTCGGGGGACTGGTGCTGGACCTCAAAGGTGGCGTCCCCGAGGTGGGCGACGTTCTCCTGACCGATCGTTACCGCCTGACCGTGGTGCGTATGGACGGACGTCGCATCGAAGAGGTCCTCGTTGAGCCCGTGATGATCCCGTGACCAGAGCCGGCTTCGTCGCCGTTCTCGGGCGTCCCAACGTGGGCAAGTCCACGCTGGTGAATCAGTTGGTCGGCGCCAAGGTCTCGATCACCGCGGCCTCACCGAACACCACGCGTCACGCCGTGCGCGGCATCGTGACCGACGACGATACGCAAATCATCGTGGTCGACACCCCTGGACTACATCGCCCGAAGACCACCTTGGGTGGTCGGCTCAACGAGACGGCCCGTTCCGCGGCCGACGGCGTGGACGTGATCCTCGCGGTCATTGAAGCCAACTCGCCCATCGGTCCCGGCGACCGCCACGTCCTGGCGACCATGCTCGCTCACGGGGGCGACCACGGTCCGCGCCTGGTCGTGGTGGTGAACAAGATCGACCGCACCGGACGCGAGTCCGTGGCCGCACAGCTCCTCGCCGCCAGCGTGGCGGTCGACGAGGTGGCCGAGGAGACGACGAGTCACGTCGCCGCAGAGCGCGTCGAGTTCTTTCCCGTGTCGGCCAAGACGGGCGAAGGAACCGAGGAGTTGCTGGCGTACTTGCGCGAGGCCATGCCAGCGTCACCCTTTCTCTTTCCCGACGAAGAGGTCTCCGACGTCACCGAAGCGACGTGGATCGCGGAGTTAGTACGCGAACAGTTAGTTCGAAAGACCAAGCAGGAACTACCGCACTCCATCCACTGTCGAGTGAGTGAGTTCGAGTGGCCCCACGTGACGGTCGAGATCTTGGTGGAGCGCGAGTCCCAAAAGGGCATGGTGATTGGCAAACACGGTCAGCTCTTAAAGGACGTCGGCATCGCCGCGCGCAGTCAACTTCCTGAAGGGATGTACCTGGAACTTCGCGTTCGGGTAGAGCCCGGCTGGCAGAAGCGCGACGACGTTCTCGATCGATTCGGCTACTGACCCGGTGGTCTACCGCGTCGCGTTGAACTCGCGGCTGTGCCAGTTCGATCGCTCGAGCGACCAGATCAGCCCCACCCCGGTGTGGCCGGGCGTGACGCGGGGTCGCTGTTCCTCGCATATCAAGCTAAAGCCGAGCCTTCTCGGCACGGCCGCGCTGGCCACATTGGCTCGATCCATACGGATCTCCACGCGCTCGACCCAGCCGAGATGGGTAAAAGCCGCGTCCGTTAAGACCCGGGCCGCCCCCGTGGCGTAACCGCGGTGGGTGAAGGAGGTTCGAACCCAGTAGCCAATCTCGAGCCCGTGCGGTCCGACTCGACGATGGAGTCCCGCGCTGCCCGCCACCTTTGCGCTGGATCGATCGACGAGCAGGTACATCCAATCTCGCGCCGCGCCGAACGAGGTGTCGGCCTCTGTCAGCACGGTCTTCATCCCTTCAACTGAGGGCATCTTCTGGGCCCAACCCATCCAGGGGCGAAGTTCCTCGAGACTTTCGGCGACCGCGTCGAGTACTTGATCGAGGTAGTGCGGCGAGGCGCGGCGTAGTTCAAACGTTCCCGCGTCGAGAACCTCGGGCAATGAGTAGGTACCCTCAGCGCTCATTCAGTTCTCGCAAGAAGTCGTGCACCACGGCCTTGTCGCGCGTGCGCCTCATGGGCGGCAACTTCTTGAACATCACCGAGCGGTACTTCGCCGTGGCGAGACGGGTGTCCAAGACCGCGACCACCCCTCGGTCATCCTTCGTTCGAATGAGACGACCGACCCCTTGGGCCAAGAGCATCGTGGCGCGCGGCAAGTCGACGTCCATAAAGGGCTGCGGCGACTTCTCGCGACGGGCTTCGGCCAGCGGGTCGCCCGGCACGCTAAAGGGAAGTCGATCGATGGTGACGAGGCTGAGCGAGTGGCCCGGCACGTCGACGCCTTGCCAGAAACTGGTCACCGCGAAGAGGCTCGCCTCGTGACTCTGGCGAAACTCTCCGATGAGGCGATCACGCGAGAGCGTCCCCTGAACCAATACTTCGGTCTCGAGACGCGGGGACACCGCTTCGGCTACGCGATTCATGACCGAGCGATTGGTGAAGAGCGCCAGGGTGCGTCCGCCGGCGGCCGTAATCAACTCCACCAACTCTTCGATAATCGCGGCCTCCGCCTCGGGGGAGTTGCGATCGGGAAAGTTATCGGGCACGTAGAGCAGGGCGTGACTCTCGTAGTCGAAGGGGCTCTTGACGTGCTCGACGCTGACGCCGTCCAGTCCGAGACTGCGGGGGAGGGAGTCGGGAATGGTGGCGCTGGTGAGGACGGCGGTGACGTGACCCCAGAGATCGTCGCGCAGACGCGGTCCGACGTCGACCAGGGAGATCTCGACGTCAATCTCACGATCTCGTCGCGAGAGGAAGAGGAGCTCACCGTCTTTCACGCGGTTCACTCGATCGAGGTCGTTGGCCAAGTGGATGGCGGGACCGATCGCTCGAACCTTGCGGAACTCTTCCTCCGATGAGGGCGTCTCGAGACCGCGCAACACTTCGACGATCGCGGTCACCAACTCGTTGCAGCGGGCGAGCTCCACTGAACACGCTTCGTCGAGACCCTTCACCTCCCCTCGCTCGTACTGCGCCAACAGCGAGGCGGCCAGCCGGTCGGCGTGGGACAGGAGTTCGTCGCACCGCGCGCGGTCGTCCTCGTTGAGGAGAGATCGAGCGCTGGCGGCGAGCGCGCGCAGCCGCGCGGCGTTGAGCGACGTGCCGAGGAGGGTGGCGAAGATGTCCACGATCTCATGCGCCTCGTCGAAGACAACGTACTCGTGCGGTGGCAACAGCATCGAGCCCGAGGCGAGGTGTGAGGCGTAGAGGTGAGCGTTCACGATGAGCAGGGTGCTTTCGTTGGCGCGGTCCTTGGCCAGTTCCGCGAAACAGTTCTGACCCTGAGGGCACCGCGCCCTCCCCAGGCACTCTTGGGGCGTCACGGACAGTTGGCGGCGAGCGCGGGAGTCGACTTCGAAGGGCAGTTCGTCCAAGTCGCCACTCGTCGTGTCACTCGACCACCGCAGAATTCGCCGCATCTGATCGGCGACGCCCCGCGGCACCTCGACGCCGTCGTCGAAGCTCATCTGGGCTCCGGCCCCGAGGCTCTGCGCGCGGTTAAGGCAGAGATAGTTCTGGCGACCCTTGAGAACGGCCACGCGAACCCCCTTCGCGTGGGCGGCCACTTGGGGAGCGTCCTTCTGGGCGAGTTGATCCTGGAGGTTCTTGGTGGCGGTGGCGACCACCACCCGGTCGCCGAGGAGGACCGACGGAACGAGATAAGCGAGCGACTTTCCCACCCCGGTGCCCGCTTCTACGACGAGATGGCGCCGCCGGGCGAGGGCCGAGGCGACGGCCGTGACCATCGCTCGCTGCCCGGAACGACTTTCCCCGCCTCCGGGCAGGTCGCGGGTGATGTCGTCGAGCAGATCGAGGGCTCGCTGCGCGTCCAGCGCGATGACGTCCTCGTCGACCTGGACCCCCACGTCGGGATCGGTCTCGTGGAACGGCGACTCGTCGTCGGGGTCGAAACTCTTCACTCGTTGACATTAGAGGTCGAACCAACAGTCGAAAGGGGACCACCTCGACCCATTAGGTTTTATTCGTGCCTGATCCCCGCCCGATCACCCCGCCGACGTCGATCGACCGCGCCAGGGTGCCCCGCCACGTCGCCATCGTGATGGACGGCAGCGGGCGCTGGGCCAAGCGTCGTGGGCTGCCTCGAACCGAAGGTCACGGCGCCGGTGAGGAGTCCTTGGTTGACACGACGTACGGGGCCATGGCGCTCGGGGTAAAAGCCCTCACGGTGTTTGCGTTTTCGACCGAGAACTGGCGACGACCCGTCGACGAGGTGCGCTACCTCATGAACTTCAACCGAGGACTCTTGGAGCGTCGTCAAAATGAGCTGGACGGGGACGGCGTGCGGATCGTCTTCTCGGGACGTCGAGACTGGCGCGTGCCGAAGGGCGTCGTGACTCGCATGGATGAAGCGGCGCAGAAGACCAAGAACAACAAGGTCTTCACTCTCAACATCGCCTTTAACTACGGCGGCCGGGCCGAGATTGTTGACGCGGTGCGTCAACTGGTCGACGAGAAGGTGCCGGCCAAGAAGATTGACGAGAAAGCGATTCGCGCTCGTCTCTATCACCCGGAGTTGCCCGATCCCGACCTCGTGATACGCACGTCGGGGGAGTACCGCATCTCCAACTTTGTGCTCTGGGAGATGGCCTACTCCGAACTGGTCTTTACCGACGTGCTCTGGCCCGACTTCCGTCGCGAAGACCTCTATCGGGCGATCGATGAGTTTCAGCACCGCGACCGTCGTTTCGGGGGCGTGGACGAGTGAGCGTGCTGCGCGTCACGATCGCCGTGGTGCTGGCGCTCTACGTGGTGCTCTGGATACTGGCCTTTAACGGCGCGTCCGCTCTGATCGGCCCCCTGGTCGTGCCCCTGGTCCTGGCGGCCCTGGTGGCCATGGGGGTGTCCCTCCAACGTTTCATGGGCATCACGCCGCGTAAGCCACATTTTCGCGATCGCGAGGACGATTCCGCGTCGTGAAGGAGATCAACGACGAGGCCGTCGTGCTGCGCACGTATAAGTCGGGCGAAGCCGATCGCGTGGTCGTTTTGTGGACTCGTCACCACGGCAAGGTTCGCGTGCTAGCCAAGGGCGTACGAAAGACGAGCAGCCGACTGGGCGGCAACCTCGAGACCTTGGCCTACGTCAAGGTCGATCTGGTGAAGACGCGCGGGGAGTTCTACATCGCTCGCCACGTGGCGCACCGCGAGCGACTGGCCACGCTGCGCGACTCCTACGCGCGGATCTCGGCCGGCTACGCGGTGGTCGAAGCGGTGGACGCTATCCCCAGTGACGGCGTGCCCGACGAGGAGATCTTCGACCTTCTGGTGCGCGTCCTCACCACGCTGGACGATCCTTCGTACGAACCGGCGCTAGTGCCGGCGTCCTTTTTCCTCCGACTACTCGCGCTCGATGGTTCAGAACCGGTGGTGGACGCCTGCGTGAACTGCGCCAAGGGCGCCCCCCTCGTCGCCTTTGACGCGCAGATAGGTGGCACCCTCTGCGACGACTGCCGTCAGGGTGCGGCCCTGTCGCCTGCGGCGTTGGAGCTTCTGCGTCGCGTGGTGGGGGGCGAGTTAGCCAGCGTGCTGCGAGAGGTCAATGCGCCCGGTGCGGGCGAAGTGATGGCGCTGGCCCAAGAGGCCATTGAGACCCACTTCGGTCGACGACTTCGCGCCCCCGGGGCCTCGGCGCCGTTATCGGTACCTCCGACCTAGCGGCGGACCGTTAAGGTGCCTGCTTGACTACTTCGTCGGGCTCCTTTGGCGTCTACGTGCACGTGCCCTTCTGTGCGCATCGCTGCGACTACTGTGCCTTTGCCACCTACAGCGATCGCGATCATCTCATGGAGCGCTACGTCGACGCGGTGCTGAAGGAGATAGCGGACACCAAAACGAAAGGCCTAACCGTGGCGACGTCGGTCTTCTTCGGCGGCGGCACGCCGTCGCGCCTTCCGGCGGCGGACCTTCTTCGCCTCCTCGACGCCATCCCTCGCTCCGATGACGCCGAAGTGACGGTCGAGTGCAACCCCGAAGACGCCGACCTCGAGCGCTTGAGGGCCTACCGCCACGGCGGTGTAACGCGGATGAGTTTTGGGGTGCAGTCGACGCAGCCGGCCGTACTGGCGGACCTCGGACGTCGCCACGGCATCATGGCCCATCGCGAGGTGAGTGAGGCCGTCACCGCGGCCGGGTTTTCGACCTGGAACATGGACCTCATCGTGGGTTCGCGCGCCGAGGGACTGAACGACGTGCGTTCTACCTTGAACGACCTCCTGACCCTAAAGGACCCGCCGCCGCACATCAGTTGCTACGCCCTCACCCCGGAACCCGCGACTCCCTTGGGGCGAGACCCGCGCCGTCATCCCGATGAAGACGCCACAGCCGACGCCTACGACCTGGTGGGTGAGGTCCTCGCCTCGGAGGGCTATCTCTGGGAAGAGATCTCGAACTGGGCGAAGCCGGGACACGAGTGCCGTCACAATCACGTCTACTGGGATCACCGGGACTACGTCGGATTCGGTTCGGCGGCTCACTCCCACGAGCACGGACGTCGCTACTGGAACGTGCGTACCCCTGACCGCTACGTGGAGTTGATCGAACGCGGCGAGTCGCCTCTGGGCGGAGAGGAGTTCCTCGATGAGACGACGCAACAGTTCGAGCGCGACTCGTTGGCCCTGCGCACCGCGCACGGCGTGCCGATCGAGGCGTTCGACTCACTTGAGGAGATCGCACACCTAGTGAACATCGCTGGCGGGCGGGTGACCCTCACGCCCTCGGCGCGACTGGTCGCCAATCAAGTGATCATCCGATTAAAGAGCGCCGAGGCGTCCAGTAACCTTGGATGATGGAATCAACGCCCGAGCTCGACCCCGAACTGCTGGAAAAGGTAGTAAATCTCGCTAAACGGCGGGGATTTATCTTTCCCTCGGCCGAGATCTACGGCGGCTTTCGCTCGACCTACGACTACGGCCCCTTGGGGGTCAATATGTTGCGCAACGTCAAGCAGGCCTGGTGGCGTTCGATGGTCCAGATGCGCACCGACATTGTGGGCATCGACGCGGCCATCCTCGGTCCGCCAGCGGTGTGGGCGGCCTCGGGCCACTTAGAGACCTTTACCGATCCCCTGGTCGACTGCCTCAACTGCAAAGAACGCTGGCGCGAGGACAAGATCGATGGCGTCTGTCCCAACTGTGGTTCGACCAAGTTCACCGAGCCGCGGGCCTTTAACTTGATGTTCAAGACCCAGGCCGGTCCGGTCGAAGGCGAAGGTTCGACCGCCTACCTTCGCCCCGAGACGGCCCAAGGCATGTTCACCAACTTCGCCAACGTCCTCACCACGGTGCGCAAGAAGCCACCCTTCGGCATCGCCCAGGTGGGTAAGTCCTTCCGCAACGAGATCACGCCGCAGAACTTTGTCTTTCGCACGAGAGAGTTCGAACAGATGGAGATGGAGTACTTCGTACCGCCCGAGAGCGCGGAGGAGTGGTACCGCTACTGGATCGACACTCGCTTTGCCTGGCACGTCGACTTGGGCATTCCACCGGAGTTGCTGCGTCAACACGCGCACGCCAAGGAAGATCTCTCGCACTACTCCAAGGGCACCACTGATATTGAGTACTACTTCCCCTGGGGATGGGATGAGTTGGAGGGTATCGCCAATCGCGGTGACTACGACCTCAGCCAACACACCAAGTTCTCGGGCGTGACGCTGGACTACTTCGATCCCACCACCAACGAGCGCTACACGCCCTACGTCATTGAACCGGCCGTCGGGGCAACGCGTTCCATGATGGCCTTCCTTCTCTCCGCCTATCACGAGGACGAGGTCGAAGGTGAGACGCGTACCGTGTTGAAACTGGACTGGCGTTTGGCGCCGTATCAGGTTGCGGTTCTGCCTTTGTCGAAGAAGCCCGAGCTAGAAGGGGTGTCCCAGGAGGTGCTCCAGATTCTCCAGCCCTACTTCATGTGCGACTACGACGTCACCCAGTCCATCGGACGCCGCTATCGCCGTCAGGACGAGATCGGCACGCCGTACTGCATCACCATCGACTTCGAGACGTTAAACGACCGCGCGGTCACCGTGCGTGATCGCGATACCACCGAACAGGTGCGCGTGGCCATCGACGAACTTCGCACGCACTTCTGGAACGTGAAAGAGGCGAGCTAGTTGCCCCACGACGGTCGCGGGCTGAAGTTTGGCACCGTCGCTGAGAACTACGACCTCTACCGACCCGACCCTCCCGAGATCGCCAAAGAAGTTGCGGGCGATCTCCGCGGTCTCGAGGTTCTAGAGGTGGGCGCCGGCACCGGCAAGCTCACGCGATTCCTGCTTGAACTAGGAGCCCGGGTCAGCGTCATCGAACCCGACGACGACATGCGTAAGGTCCTGGTGCGTCGGAGCCCCAACGTTCGCGTGCTGTTGGGACGGGCCGAGTCGGTCCCCGTCGACGACGCCTCGTTTGACGCGGTCTTCTCTTCGTCGGCTTGGCACTGGTTCACCCAACCCGACACCACCAACGAGATGGCCCGGGTGCTGCGCGACAACGGGACACTGCAGGTGTGGTGGAACGGGTTCAGTCGCGACGTGCCCTGGATGGTCGAGCTCACGAATCTGCGCGAACGCGAGGGCGACGTGAACCGACGCCCGCGAGGCTGGCGCGCCCAACTCGATCCCGACGGTCCCTTTGTCGACGAGACGGACTTCTCTATTGATTGGACGTGGCCCCGCACCGTCGACGAAGTGGTCGCTAACTTCGCCACCTACTCCGGCTCCCTCATCCGCAGCGACGCCGATCAGCGTGAACTATCGGAGAAGGTCCGCGCCCTCTTGGTCGCCAGTTTCGGTGACGATGTCATCAACCTGCCGATGACCCTGCGCGGCACTACGGCGCGACGTCGGCCGCGCTGAGCACGGCCGCTGGCTGCTGGGCGTTTCGCCAGAGGAGGGCCGGGACTAAGAGCAAAACGCTGAGTACGCCGCCCAGCCAGCAGTCGCCGTACCAGCCGTAGTGCGCGTAGAGTTCGCCGGCTAAAAACGAGCCGAGTGACGCGCCGGCGAAGGCCGCCACCATGTAGGCGCTATTCATGCGACTGCGACCGTGGGGCAAGATCGAATAGATCACCGATTGGTTCGTGATCTGCAGTCCCTGCATCCCGGCGTCGAGGACCATGATGCCCAGGGCCAAGAGAACGACGGTGTCGCGACCGAGAGCCAGGAGGCCAAACGAGGTCAGAAGAAGCAGCGACGCCACAATCGTGCTGACGTGGGCTCGTTGGCGATCGGCCTGATGTCCCGCGGCGTTCGCCGCCAACACACCGGCCACACCGAAGAGTCCGAAGAGGCCGATGACGGCGTTGGAGTAGTGAAACGGCTGACCGGCCAGGAGGAACGAGAGCGTCGTCCACAGGGTGCTGTTGCAGGCGAAGATCAAGGCCCCGAAGTAGGCGCGCCGGCGAAGTAGGCCTTGGGTCACGTAGAGCGAGAAGACACCCGTCACGAGTTTTCGATAAGCCACACGTTCACGCGTCGGCTCGTCCGGCAGTACGCGGTGCAGCACGACGGCCATGACGGCCAGTAGTCCCGCGGCCGCCCAGTACACGGTTCTCCACCCGGCGACCTGCGCAATCAGACCCGACACGGTGCGCGATAACAAGATGCCGAGCAACAGACCGGACATGACGCGGCCAATCACTCGACCGCGTTGGGAGGGTTCGGCTAAGTCAGCCGCCAAGGGCACTAACACTTGTCCGCCGACGGAGGAGAGGCCAATGACCAGGGTGATGAGGGCCAACAACGTGAAAGAAGTGAGCGTGGCGGCGACGGCCATCGTGACCGCGGCGAGTACGAAGATCCCCACGACCAGTCGGCGGCGAGGCCAGATGTCTCCCAAGGGGACCACGAACGCCAGTCCGACGGCGTAGCCCACTTGAATCAGCGTCATCAGAAGGGACGCCCGGGCCGTGCCCACGTGGAAGTTCTTCGAGATCTGATGCAGCAGCGGCTGCAAGTAGTAGAGGTTGGCGACAATGACGCCAATGGCTACGGCCATCAGCGTGATGAGGGCGCTGGAGAGCGGCTTGGTGGCGTTGACGCTTATCGACTTATCGGCATCTGGCACCCCGAAAGGCTAATGGTCGAGGGCGACGCGTTGGCCTTTAGTTCTCGGTGCGAGGGGGGATCGAGTACGTCACTTGGGCTTTCGCCACCACGTCCTTAGAACCGCTGGAGGAGACTTCCACTTCGACCACCGCGAGTCGGCGCCCGAGTTTAAGGATCCGTGCCCGCGCGACGAGATCGGCAACGTGGGGCTTGCGAAGAAAGTCGATGTGGAGACTCGTCGTGACCGCCAGGAGCTGCGGGCCGATGTGCGCCAGTATGACCAGCCACGCCGCGTTGTCGGCGAGGGCCATCATGGTCGGACCAGACAACGTGCCCCCGGGCCGAGTGTTCTTCTCATCAACGGGCAGTACCAGTACCAATACCTCATCGTCGACCGACTCAATGTGCGGTAGCGCCCAGGACGGGAAAGCGGCGTTGACAATCTCTTGGAGCTCCTCGGCGTTAAGGACAGTCACGTCACGCCACCTTTCGGTACTTGTTCACGGCCAGAGGTGCGAGTACTAACAAGGCGCCAAGGGCCCAGGCGAGGGCAATCCAGGTGGACTGTCCGTGCGGCGATCCGTCCATCAAGCCCCGCACGGCCAGCGCCGTTTGGCTCACCGGTTGATTGTTGGCGAACGGTTGCAACCAACCGGGCATGGAGTAGACGGGCACGAAGATGGCGGAGGCGAAGGCGAGCGGGAAGATCAAGGGGAAGGTGATCGCCTGGGCCGCTTCGGAGTTCGGCGCGGCCAGCCCCACGAAAGCGAAGCCCCACGAGATGGCGTAGGCGAAGAGAAGCATCAAGAGACAGGCCTGCAGATAGGCAATCACCCCACCGGTCGGCCGAAAGCCGACGAGGAATCCGACGCCGGTGATGATGATCAATACGAGGACGTTGCGAAAAAGGTCGGAGACCGTGCGGCCCGCGAGCACGGCGAGGCGCGCCATGGGTAGCGCTCGAAAGCGCTCGATGAGGCCCTTTTGTAAGTCTTCGGCCAGGCCAATGGCGGTACCCACCGAGCCGAACATGGTGGTCTGCACCAAGATGCCGGGAATCAGGAAGTTGACGTAGTTGCTGTAGCCGGTGATGCGAATGATCCCGCCGAAGACGTAGCGAAAGAGAAGGACGAACATCACAGGCTGAATGATCATGAACACGATGGCGACGGGAATCCGAAAGAGGGCCAGAAGGTTGCGTCGGGCCATTGTCAAGACGTCGCTGAACGCCCAGCGAAGTGCGGAGTGGTTGGACGTCGATACCGGCAGTGTCGTCACGCCGTTTCCTTTCGACGGTGGCGCCGGCCCTGCTCTCGCGGGGCGTCCTCGTCGAGTTCTTCCGCCTTGTGGCCGGTCAGGTTGAGAAACACGTCATCAAGGCTGGGTTCACGCAGGGCCAGGCCACTCAACGAAATATTCGCGCCGTCGATGCGACGCAGGGCATCGGCCGTGACCGAGGGGCCGTTATCGACGGTCATCTCCAGCACCGTCCCGTCGACGTTGGCTGGCTTGCTGGAGAGATCCGCCAAGAGCGGCCGTGCGCGAAGGGCGTCGTCGGTCGAAGAGAAACTGAGCGCAAGGACCGTCGCGCCCATCTGTTCTTTGAGCTGTTGCGAGGTGCCTTGGGCGATAATCTTCCCGTGATCTAACACCACGAGCTGCTTCGCTAGGCGATCGGCCTCGTCGAGGTACTGCGTGGTGAGTAACACCGTGGTGCCGCCTTCGACCAAACGTTCGATGATGGCCCAGAGGTCTTGGCGACTCTGAGGGTCGAGGCCGGTGGTTGGTTCATCGAGGAAGAGAATGGGTGGGTTGCCGACCAGCGCCGCCGCCAGGTCGAGTCGGCGGCGCATCCCACCGGAGTACGTCTTGGTGATGCGGTTGGCGGCATCGGCCAAGCCGAAGTCATCCAAGAGTTGGTGCGATTTCGCGATCACGTAGGCCTTGTTGAGGTGGTTGAGCAACCCCACCATTCGAAGGTTCTCGAAGCCGGTGAGGTTTTCGTCGACCGTAGCGTTTTGGCCAGCCAGGCCGATGTGGCGACGGACCTGATTGGGCTGCTTGACCACGTCAAATCCGGCCACCACCGCGGTTCCGCTATCGGGGGAGAGGATCGTCGAGAGAATCCGCACCATCGTGGTTTTGCCAGAACCGTTGGGTCCGAGGAGGCCGAAGACCTGGCCGGTGGGCACCTGTAAGGAGACGTCGTCGAGCGCCCGGACCTTGCCCGAGGCGAAGGTGCGGACAATATTGACGGCTTCGACCGCGTACTCGGGCATTGGGAAAGAGTTTAGGTAACACGTCTTGTCAGCAGGCGCGATGGTGGAGTCGAACCGGTACCTTCTTCTTATGGCCATATCCGAGAGCGAGATCGCACAAGTCCGCGCCGCTACCGACATCGTGGCGTTGATCAGTGAGACGGTGGCCCTGAAGCGAACGGGCCAGCGTTGGACGGGGCTGTGTCCCTTTCACGGCGAAAAAACGCCGTCCTTTTCGGTGAACGCGGAAGAGGGCCGCTACTACTGCTTCGGCTGTCGGGCCTCGGGCGATCAGATCACTTGGGTCCGCGAGATTCAGCATCTGGAGTTCGTTGAAGCCTTGCGACTCTTGGCCGATCGTGCCGGCATCGAGCTGCACGAAGACGCCAACGCCGGGCCGGCCTTAAAGGAGCGGCGCGAGGCGTTGGACGTGATGGATCGGGCCGTGGCCTGGTATCACCAACGACTCCTCGAGTCACCCGACGCGCGAGGCGCGCGCGAGTACTTGAAATCGCGCGGTATCGGTGGGGAAGTAGCGAGACAGTTCAAACTCGGATGGGCACCTGACGAGTGGGACGCACTCGCGAGTGGACTGAAGTTGAACGAGAAGGCCCTGCTCGCGACGGGACTGGGATTTGTGAATAAGGCCGAGCGTCGCCAAGACGCGCTGCGCGCGCGCATCATTTTTCCAATCTTCGACCCCGGTGGCAAGCCCATCGCGGTGGGCGGTCGAGTTCTACCTTCGTCGAGCGACGTCCCTCGCGCGGACGGTCGCGTCGAACCCAAGTACAAGAACAGTCCTGAGACGTCGATCTACTCCAAGCGTCGAACCCTCTACGCACTGAACTTCGCCAAGGACGACATCATCAAGTCGGGTGAGATCATCGTGTGCGAGGGCTACACCGACGTGATCGCCTTCTTTGTCGCCGGGATGCCGCGAGCGGTCGCCACCTGTGGCACGGCGTTGGGTGAAGACCACTTTCGCCTCATGAAGAACTTCTCCACGCGCATCGTGCTCGCCTACGACGCGGACGCCGCTGGCCAGAACGCGGCGGCCTCGGTCTATCAGTGGGAGCGACAGTACGAGGTCGACGTGTTCGTGGCGCGTCTGCCCCAGGGATCCGATCCCGCCGATCTGGCGCAACGCGATCCCGAGGCCCTGCGAACAGCGATTGCCGACGCGCTGCCGTTTCTGGGCTTTCGACTCGAACGAGTGCTCGATGGTGCCAATATGTCGACCGCGGAAGGCCGGGTGCGCGCCGCGGAGTTGGCTATGGCAGTTTTGGCCGAACATCCAAGCGACCTCGTGCGCGACCTGTACATTCAAGAGCTCGTGGGACGTTTCGGTCTCGACCAGGCCATGTTGCGCTCGCGCGTCTCGGAGCTGGCCAAGCACCCTCGTGAACGAGGGTCTCGAGAAGTACCCAACGAGCCGACGCCCCCTCGCTCGTCGGCGCGTCCGCGTCTACCGCGTCCCGGTCTCGAAGCCTTGCGGCTGTACGTACACGGGCCGGAGTCCTTCAAATCTCGATTGGTGGCTCCTTACTTCGTTAACGAAACGCAGCGTGAGATCTTCGAGGCGCTGAGTTCAGGCCTCTCGATCTCTGAGGTGATCGACACCATGGAGCGTCGAGGTCAAGAGGAAGCGGCGCTGGTGTTGGGCGAGTTGGCGGTGGAGCAACTCGACCAGCACTACAGCACCGCAGATGTGACGGCGGTCGTGGCGCAACTGTTGAGGAGCGCCGTTCATCAAGAGCTCTTACGACTCAATCGCGACATGCGTGAAGGTCGGGTGAGCCCCGACGTGGCTATGGCCACCATCCGGGACGTCAAAGAGCGCGAGGAACTTCTCGAATCGCCTCAAGGCGAGGTGGCCGAGAGTGATCTGCGCCACTGGCTGGTTGAGCGAGCCTCGCTCACCTCATCGTGACGCACGGCGCTCGTGGCTTTATTGGAGGTCTCGAGATACTGCCTCCCCTCGACGTGGACGACGAGCGAGCCCTCTACCCAATAATTCAAGAGGGCCGCGTGGCGAGCGCGCTCATGGCGAGAAGCGACGAGACCGACCCCAGTAAGCGCCGTCAGTTACTTCGGGCGCGTCAGGAGGGTCAAGAGGCCGAGTCGCTTCTCTTGCGCGCCACGTTTGGACTGGTGCGGGCGCGCGTCCTCGAGCGCGGTTATCGCTTCTATAACGAAGACCTCGAAGCAGCGGGGGTGGAAGGCCTCATCAACGCGTTGCAACGATTCGATCCGTCCAAGGGAAACAGATTCGCCACGTACGCCAACTACTGGATTGTCAAGTTGGTTAATCAAACCGTTCAGCAACAAGCGGGATTGAGCGACGCCGAAATGCGTTTGATCTTGAAATTTCAACGCTTCGAACGCTCGCACCTTGATCGGCGACTCACCAAGAAGGAGGTCGCGCACGAGTTGGAGATCTCCCAAGTAAAAGCCCAAGAGATCATGCAACTGAGTCGCGAACTTCAGTCTCGGCGCTTTGCGTCGGCGGAACTGGAGGACCTGGCGGACCCGCGACCGACGGGGGAGATCAATGAAGCACCCGCGTGGGTGATCGACGAGTTGCGACGCCTGACCGGGGAAGACTTCGACGCGTTTTGGCAGTACACCTTCAAAACGATGGCCATGGAAGAGATCGCGCGCGCGTACGGCATTTCGCGACAAGGTATGGCGAAGCGCATTGAGCGAAGTCGTCGTGCAGTGAAGGAAAGCCCGGAAGCGGATCGTTTGCAGCGCTGGTTCGACCAACAGTGACGGTTGGGGCGGGTGCTATCGTAACTAGGCTTTCGGATTCATTCCCAGATAGCTCAATTGGCAGAGCAAGCGACTGTTAATCGCTAGGTTGCAGGTTCGAGTCCTGCTCTGGGAGCCAAAAACGCGAGGTTCGTGGCGCGCAACAATTTGCCCACAAATGACGAACTCCGGTGACTTCCCTTCTTAGACTTTTTGCGTGTCGGAGCAAGTCGAGAGTGGAAGCGAACGTTGGTTGGCGCACTCGCGCACTGGCATTGTGGTTTCCGCGCTTTCATTCGCCGTCCCCGTTGCCTTATCAGTCGCCGCGGTCTTTGGCGCGTCAAAGATACTTCCTCACCCCACTACCATCTCGGCGAGAGTTCTCTGGTGGATCGCGATTCTCATCATCGCCTGGATCGCGGCGATTCTCGGAGAGCGAATGGCGCGCCCACTGTTGCCGTTAGCCAGCCTTTTGAAAATGTCGCTCCTGTTTCCTGATCGCGCACCATCGCGCTTTGCCGTCGCGTGGCGCTCGGGATCAACTCGCCAACTCGACCGCTACGTGCACGGTCTCGATGACTCCGGTCATCGCGAGCCTATGGAGGCGGCCACGCAGATTCTTGCGATGGTCACGGCACTGAGTGCCCACGATCGACGCACTCGGGGTCACTCGGAGCGTGTTCGGGCCTACACCGACCTCATCGCCGACGAACTCCGGCTTTCCCAGCCCGACCGCGACCGGCTGAGATGGTCCGCCCTTTTACACGACGTCGGAAAGATCTCCGTCGACGCCAAGATCTTGAACAAGCCCGGAGCACCTTCGTCGGTTGAGTGGGACATTCTTCACCAACATCCTCTTGAGGGCAAGCGGATGATTGAACCCCTGCGCGAGTGGCTCGGGGAGTGGGGACTGGCGGTTGAGCAACATCACGAGAACTTCGACGGTACCGGGTATCCCTTTGGCATCTCGGGGGATCAGATTTCACTCGGTGCTCGCATCGTCTCGGTGGCTGACTCTTTTGAGGTCATGACCGCGGTGCGCTCATACAAAAGCGCCATGTCACCTCGAGACGCCCGAAGGGAGCTCACGCGTTGCGCCGGGACTCAGTTCGATCCCGCGGTTGTGAGAGCGTTTCTCAATATCTCGGTGGGTCGCCAGCGTTGGGTGATCGGCCCGCTCGCCTGGCTTTTCGATGTACCTATTTTGAGTCAGTTGAGCAACCTGGGGAATGTTGTCGTGGCTGGCTCGCAAGTCGCCCTGGTGGCGGGATCAATGGCGATTGGCACCACTGCCGCGGGGGGATTGGCATTGATGCACGCCCGCCCCGACGCGCCCGTCGGATCGGCGTCTACCTCACTCGCCTCGAACGATTCGAGTGGAAGCGCCAATGCGTCGACTACGACCTCGACCACTTTCGCCGCGACGACGGGAAGTCCAGGAACAACGTCAACTTTCTCGCCGACCACGACGTCGACGGCATCGAGCTCCACCGTGACCACTTCGTCCTCGTCACAGCCGCCATCGTCCGCCACGACTACGGACCCGTCGGGTTCAACATCAACGACGGTTCCTTCAACAACAACCACGAAAGCGCCAGAGCCCACTACGACGAATCCTTCGGCTACAACTACGACCACCAAGCCGCCAGCTACGACAACGACAACCAACCCCCCGCCCACTACGACGACGACGAAGCCGCCAGCTACGACAACGACAACGAAACCCCCCACTACCACGACGACCATCTGCATTTTGATTATCTGCTTGTAACGGCGACACAGGGGTTCATCGCTTGGAGCATCAACAACGGGGAATGCCAACAACTGCTAGACAGATATGGCGAGATTCAGCACTTGTTCTTCGGAATAATCTGATCTCATTGCAGGGCCGTAGCTCAGTGGTTAGAGCAGGGGACTCATAATCCCTCGGTCGTGGGTTCGATCCCCACCGGCCCTACTAACTCAAAAGTCCTAATAAATTGGCCGATTGTCTCGCCCTGCTCAACGGTCTTCATTGACAAAATCTGCTACTCCGTCGCTACTCCTTTAATAATCCTGCATCGTTGGCCGCTTGGCGCTCGCCGCGCCCGCTGCGATTTGTCAGGATGGGGAACTCTTCAGGGACAAATCTGATGAACTTTTCGATACGCCTATAAATGAGAGCGCCTACCTGTCACCTACGGTAGGTAGCGTGAGCGCCGACGCACCGGGAGCGAGGTCAAAAATGACAATCTTTCTCGGTCTCGTCCCATTGACCCCCGATGAGAAGCGCCATCGGCGGCGTCTCTTGAGAGTATTCATCTATTGCTACGAGTTGATCACCGTCGCCTGTATGTTTCTGGTCGGTTCTCACTGGCTAATCGCCCTGGGTGGGTCTACGCTGCTGCTCTTTATCCTTGTTTCCTGGAATCAAGCCGCCGTCAAGAAAGCGTTCAGGAGCGGATCAATAGTCCAAACATCAGAATCTCGTTCAGCCGCAATGCGTGAGTTGTCTGGACGGTTTCCGAGGATTGCCATTCTGATGGCCGTGAGCGGTATCGGATTTGCAATTGCAGGTCACTACAACGGAAACATCTTCTGGGTCTCGGCATTCTGTTTCGCCACCTCGCTCGGGTTCTTCATCTTGTGGCGAATTCTTCGAAGGGCAGCCGCAGGTCCTCCAAGTCACTGAGAAACCGGCGGGTGCCTATCGCTAACCAAGGAAGCCAGTCAAACCAAAAGTCGCCGGCGTTCGATCTGACTTGCTGCATAGCGAGTAGGCGCAACGAGAGTTTTCTATTGGTTAGGAGACCAATCGCTGCGCCAGAATTTCTGTCGAACCCGGAGAACCGCTGCAGCCGGTGCAAAGCAGATGATGGCCACCTCACAGGGAATTTGGAGCCAATAACCGTCGGACGAGAATTGACTCCAGCCGAACGCTACTGGCGCATCGAGGACGATAGCGATGAAGAAGACCCCAATAATCAGTTGAGCGCGAGCGGTACCCATATCAGATTTGCCTAGTGAACCGACCATCAGGATATCTGGAACGAGCACCACCACAGAAATGATTAGAGCGAGGAACATCCTCGAGGTGTGTTCAGAGTCGTTGCTAAATGCGGTTATCAGGTGGAGAAGAGAGAAGAGGAATATTCCGCACATGAAAACCAGGAAGACGACGAAGCGCGACTTTGGGTAGCGGGTGTACCCGGACCGATTTTCTGATATCACATCGAATTCATATCAGAAAAGTGCAAGTTTCCCATCGATCCACGTGAGTGAACAAAGATGATCGTAGTCTTCAAAGTTGTTCTCTGCGATCGTAGGAAAATGCCAAAGCACAGCCCCGGTACTGGGAGTGTCCGGGACATCTTTACGTTCACATCGGTTCACCATCCAAGATGCATGATTGGTGAATGGGAATCGTCTTTACATTGATCGACCCGGATGACAGACGAATTCGAAGCATTCATGACGGTTTGGGAATCATCTTTGACGCTGCTGGCGGCTTTGATCGCTTAATCGACTATCACTCACCATTCCCGACGTGGCAAAGTCTTGACCCCGATGGGACTGTTCTAATATCCGCAAGGTGCAAGGCAATTACTGGAAGTACTTCCAGAGATAACGAAAATGCCGAAGGGTCGCATCGAATTACTCTGTCTGGAGCAACTGGAGATACTCGCGGAAATGTGTGCCAATAGCGAGTCACTTCGTCTAAAGGCCGAGGGCGATTAATCCGGAGTTCAGGCAAGTCGCCAATGCTTGGCAGCAGATCTGCTACTTCGGGGTCACTTACGAAATCCGGAAGTCCTCAGGCATCGGGCCCTGTCGAAACCACGTATGGCGCACAACCACCTCGAATCCCGCCGCCTCGAGCGAACGTCGAAGAGAGCCCAGGGACAGCCTCCACGTCCCTATCCGGATTTGATGGAACTCGTCTCGAATCGTCAAGTGCACATTCATCCAGGGCGGCATGAGTCGAGCTACGTAGATCGTGAACGGACCTTTCGACTGAGTCACCTTTGAGTATCCTGACAACTTCACGTTTGCCGGACCGAGAAGACAGGTGACTGCGTTCGTTTCGATCTCCAGATGACCGCCTCCTGAAACTGTTGTCGTCATCACGCCGACCGAGAACCTTCGGGGAAAGCCGGACATCTCGTTCATTGCAATCAGATAGTAAGCCTCATCAGTTGTTCGAGAGGTAATCCACAAGTCGGAGATCGTACATGTCGGCTCTTCGGCGGAGTAAAAGATAGCTATGAAAACAAAGTTCGCGCCACTTACGGGACTCTCGGTATGGGCCCTCCATCGCGCGGCTGGGGATGCTTGGCTGATTTCGTATCTGGAGATGTCGCAGACTGAAGCACGTTCCGGCATTTTCTATGTTGAGCCCTTTGCGATCGCTTTCAGTTTGGAACTGTTTGTGAAGGCCCTCGTCGGATTTCAAGATCACTCCTTTAACGCGAAAAAGGCAAGCCATGAAACGGCATCGTTAATTCGGGAAAATACCCACATCCCAACCCTTGCAGCAATCGCCGCTGACGCCGAGTTGATGGAAATTATCGAGGAGTATGGGAAAGCGATGGCGTTCAAATACGGTGAACTTGGAATGATGATCGACAGAGATGAGCAGAAGAAGGTTCTGGAAGCCGTTCTGCGGATTCGAGCCGAACTCGGAGAAAGCACGGAACTGACAAGACCTTCCGCTCACGCTGTCACCGCCGCCGTTGAGTGCTCTATGTGTAACGCGCATGCCGGTGAGCCCTGCGTTTTCGATGATGACCCGAATCTCAGTAGTCCGACAAAGGTCCACACTGCGCGCATACCGCCCGGATGGGCAAACCAGGTTCCTGACTGAAATTACTGTTGATGCAGACGCGAGACTGACATTGTCGAGTTCCGCACACGGATGGCGCAATCCCACGGTGGAAGAGACTATTTGGTGTCTCCGCGGTCTACAGCTTCGACCGTCAGGGTAAATAACACGGGGGACCCGCCGAAATCCAAGAGAAGGGTTCCCGGACCGGTCCGTTGAAAATGGAGGCTCACCGACAACTGGCCGAGCCCTCCCATTGCAAGGCCATCCACGATTTCCTCGATTATGACTGCGGGCGTTATATCCATTGACGGAGTCTTTCACTGCGAGGGCGAGACCGTTTGCCGATCAGATGAGCCGCCAGTGCCTAGTAGCAGATCTGTTGCTTCGGGTCACCGACGTAACCTGCGGTTATCCACTGGATTCGGTAGTGTCTCGAAATCGAAGACAACGAATCGATCCCCGAAGTTCAACGAATCAATCGCCTTCTGCTCGGAGGCCGGTTCAATTATGCGCGCAGGATTTGTCTGAGGCTTCTTTCCCAGGACCCCACAAACCCACGTCTTCTCGCAATCAAGGTTCGACTTGATTTCGAAACGAAATTGATCGATGTCGATGCGGCCAGGGCTCAATTATCGGAATTGATTGCACTACATCCTCAAAATGGGCGACTACTGGTGTCGGAAGCAAATTTTGAGTGGCGCGCCGGTAACAAAGAACTCGGTGTCGAGAAATTGAGAGATCTCTCTATTCAACGGCCCGACCAACCATACATCCGTGAGGCACTCGCCGGTCTCTTGCCGTTTGATGCCGAGAACTACGAGGAAGCCTGGCAGAACTATCAAGCGGCCCTGAGATCAGGTCCTTTGAGTTCTTTCTTTTTCAAGTCAGCAGCATTCGCTCTTGCTAAGCGAGTGAATTCAGAGCATGCAAACTCTGCACTAACCGGCACAACGCGAATCGAGCGGGTGATCGCTCGCACTCGATCAATGGGAGCGGGCGGATTGGGCACCGCCTACGGGTTCCTGGTGGTACTCGCACTGGCTCTCCAGCTCTACGGTGAACGAGCGCCAGCTGTCGCACCGATGTCGCTGGCTTCTCTGTTCGCCTTATGGATGATCTACGCCAACGACCGCGCGATGTGCATCAAGTGTCGGAACCAATGGATCAAGCTCTTCGTATTTTCGTGGGTTGTATTCCTTCTCATCCCACATGCGAGCCCTTACGGACCAGAGATAGCGATTGGTGGCGCGGTGGGCTTTCTCGTCGCCGTTGTGCCGGACATTAAAAAGCGGAAGTTTCCTCCAATTCGGATCGCTCGAAGAGCGATTGGATGCGCAATCGCCATCGTTGTCCTCGTTCTGGCGGCGGAGAATTCCCACGTGGGCATTTTTCAAAAAGCGGCCACATCAAGCATCGCTCTTAAAAGTGTCGTTGATGCGCTGGCACTCAGCCCCAGCGGAAAGTACGCCTACCTGGTAGGCATCAATCAAAGCTACGTCACCACCGTCAATCTGGCTGGGCAATCGCTGTCGAGACTGCCCGTCAATTCAGGCGCGAACGTTACCGATGTCGCGGTGTCGCCGAACGGGAGTCAAATCTACGTGACTGGCGACGGAAGCGGTACTGCGGTCTCGAGGAGCGTCTACGTCCTGGACGCGATGAGTGGTCGGACGTTGGGAACCGTCGACGTCGGAGGTAGTTCGACGTTTGTCGCATTCAATCCAAATGGTCGCATTGCATACGTAGGCGCGGACAGCACAAAGTTTTCCAGTGGCGAAGCGCTGCTATCCATAGATGTCGAGACTCGTCGAGTTATCGCTGCTGTTCCGATTGGCACGGGAGCGGATGTCATCGCGGTGAATCCGAATGGCAAGTACGTCTACGTTGCATCGAACGCGACTTCCGGGGGCAACGGAGATACCCCCAGCGAGATTCAAGTCATTGACCTTAAGAGCAACAAGGTCGTTGCGACATTTGGGCCGAAGGATAGTTCAGCGTGCGGCCTCGCAGTCAACCCGAAGGGGACGTTTCTGTACGCGACTTTCTGCGAGTACAACGGGGTCGTCGCAAATGGTATTCCGCCGCTGGAGGTGATCAGCACGAGTACCAACGCCCTCACGTCATCGATAGCCATACCAGGTGGCTCTCGCGGCATCGTCGTCAGTCCCGACGGTCGATACCTTTACACGGCACTGGACACGACGTACGGGCTCGACGTCATTAATACTTCGACAAACTCGAGCGTCGGAACAATTCCAGTTCCGAAAGGGAACCCACTTGGATCTTTGAATCTGTTAAGTATGAACGCATCTGGACGAAACATCTATGCCGCAACTTGGGGCATTTTCTCGAACGCTGAATTCTTGTCGATTGCGCTTACTTCCGGCCATTGAGTCAGTCGAGTCGCTACTCCGTTCGGACCGTCGTTGCTACTCCTTTGCTACTCCAATCCAAGAACGGAGAGTGGGGCTGAAGTACTTAACGGACCTTGATTAGGACCTGAAGAGTCACAGTGGACACAAAAGTCGGGGCAAACACCGGTTCATTGCCTCTCATAATCCCTCGATCGTGGGTTCGATCCCCACAGGCCCTACTTCGTATTGTTCGTATCATTTCCCGTAGTGGTAGCGGGCTTGAAGAACGACAATGTCGCCGTCGTCCACGAGGTATACGAGGCGGTGTTCCTCATCGATTCGGCGCGACCAGCATCCTGCCAATACGTGGCGGAGTGGTTCGGGTTTGCCAATGCCCTCGGTTGGATTGCGAACCGACTCCTCGAGAAGACGATTTAGTCGCTTGAGCATTGCCTTCTCGTGCGACTGCCAGCAGAGATAATCCTCCCAACCAAGGGGAGTGAAAACTAAGTGCACTATGAGATTTTGTGGACGCTGCGTTCGCCGGCGTTTGCCTGAGCAAGGCTCTTGAGAAGCCGTCTGGCGTTGGCAGGAGAGCGCAGTAGTAATGCGGTCTCGTTCAGTGCGTCGAAGTCGGCTCGAGACATAAGGACTGCGTCGCCTCGTTTGGAGGTGATCTCAATTGGTTCGCGGTTCTCATTCACCTGTTCAATCAGTGGGAAAAGATTCTTTCGAGCTTCGCTGGCAGTAATGGACACTAACTTTCCCTCCTGGTCCAGTGGTACCAATTATCGTACCAATGGAGGCCGCCCTTTGGGCGTCGTTCAAGCGCATTCTGCTACTCCTTTGCGACTTCAATCCAGGGACATCGTGCTACTCAAATGGAGTAGTAATTGTCTGCCAAATTCTCCCCGCTGGCGAGTATTCTTTACAGTTGTGGACAAAGTAAAGAAACCAAATCGCGGGGCGAAAATCAGCTCCAAGCATCAGGTAACCATTCCCCAAGAGGCAATGCGAAACGCTGGACTCGAAGCGGGAGAGAGAGTAACAGCTCGAGCCGATGGCCCGGGTCGCGTGGTACTTGAACGCGAAGATGACGTTCTGAAGTTTTATGCCGGAGCGCTCACCGGCGTGTATGTCGGTGAGACGCTCGACCAACTGCGGGACGAATGGGACTGACCATCCTTGACGCGGGTGTGCTGATCGGATTCTTGGATAAGGGCGATCTTCACCATGACGTCGCGGTGCGGGAATTCGAGAGTGCCCGCCACCGAGGCGACGAAATCGTAATTCCTGCGTCCGCTTTGGCAGAGTCAATGGTGGCTCCAGCCCGAAAGGGGGAGGCCGCTCTCGAGGCGTTTCGCGAATTCGTTGAACGATTCCCTCTCGGGGTCGCCAAACTCGATGCCGAAGTTGCAATCATTGCCGCTCAGATTCGTGCCCTTCACGGGCCAAGGCTCAAGTTGCCCGACGCTTTGGTGGTTGCTACGGCGATCAACGAGGAAGCCGAGTTCTTGGTAACTACCGATCGTGGCTGGCCCGCGAACGACGCGATGGGTTTCTATGGAGAGGTCGTCACGATCTGAGTAGGGGAGGACCGCTACTCCGCTGCTACTCCAATTATTAGACAGTCTGGATGCGATACATCGCGATGTACGAATGCCTTGCCTCTCACAATCCCACGGTCGAGGGTTCTTTCCCCACAGGCCCCACTTGCTGCCTACGAACATGCCGTTGGGAGATCGAGCAGATCGAGGACGCCCAGCGGACGGATCCGGGCGAATCCTCGTCTGATTGCGAAGTACGGGCTGAAGGGCGTCTCGGATAGATGCCCATAATCTTTTGTTGTGCCAAATCGTTCGCGCGTCGTGCCAATCGCGATTCTGGTTGCCGCCTGCGTCTTCGGCGTGCTCGACGCCCTTATTAAGGGGCACCATGGAGGTACGCGTAATGCCATCGGAAATATAAGTGCACCTTGGGCTCTCGTTCCGCTCCTGGCAGCTGCTTTTCTCCGTTCGAGGCGAATGATATTGGGAGCCCTTGTGGGTGCCTTATCCACCATCGCGGCATTAGCGAGTTACTCGTTGGCAAGGACAGCACGTGACGCTATTCCTCACGTGTATGTGGGGATGACGCTCGCACCGCTGGAGAATCGATGGTTTCTACTCGGCACCATTGGCGGCGCCGTGCTTGGCGCACTCGGCACGTTGCTGGCGAAAAGACGAAAGTGGACCTTGTTTGTAGCGTTCATCGCATCGCTGCTCATTCTGGAGCCTGTCTTGCGAGTCACTTGGGCGATGATCAAAGGCGAGCCTCCTCGAACGCTGGTACCGAGTGCCGGGGTGTGGTGGATTGAAGTTCTTTGCGGAGGAGTTATTTGGTTCGCATTTTCCATCCGGCGCACACACATTCACCAATTTCTTAGGCGTGATTAACCAGTCACTTTCAATGGATTTTCGCTATCGAGTTTCGGACGCCGAGGTCTTGACCAAATCGACGCCACGGGACAACGAACTCAATGCGTTCTGAGCAATCTGACACCCGCAGACCAGTTCGACTGCTGACTTGACAGAAAGCATTGCGATGCACGAATACCGTACCCCTCATAATCCGTCGGTCGTAGGTTCGACCCCACCAACCTCACCAAATATTTTTCAACCCGAATTTAACTTGCGGGTGCTCAAGTTGCGCTCAGCCATTCAACTGCTTCGTTCCTGTGGTCAAAGCCAACAATGTCGACGATGCGCCCGTCGCTCGTGGTGAAGACCTGCCATCGTTCAGCTTCGCCTCCCTTATCTCGTGCGCTTTTCGTGCGTCTTACAAGTAGTCCGACCAGCACTCGGTTTCCCATAATCGCTACTTCGCGAACTTTTGCCCTTGCGCCTGATGATCTCCCTTGCTCGTACCAAGTCAGAACCTGGTTCTTGCTTTGGCAAGTTGGAGAATTGGCGCCGGGAGGTCCCCAAGTCACGTCTGGAGCGAGCAAGTCACTGAAGGCCGCCAGGTCGGCCGACTCCAGAGCAATGCGTAATATTTCAGCCACTTCATCGATCGACTTAGGACGTTCTGACACGACGGGCCTCCAATAAAAGTTGATGCTAGTCACTCTTCCTTCCATTCAATTTCCACTCCTCTTTTGCTATTCCAATTTTCGGATGCGCTGGATGCTGCGCTACTCCTCGGACTGATGAATGTCCGCGAAGGCGCTAGTTGGATGCATCGGACTCGCGTGCACGACGTTCGAGTCTCTAACCCTCGGTAGTGGGAGGGCGGGCTGCTTGGTGGCGCGATCGCTCCAGTTCTGATCGGCGTGCGCCGTAGCCTGGTCTGGTGCGTGAATGGAAGACGACAACAGCGGCAGCGACGGCGACAGTACTTGTGGCCGCGCTTGTCGCAGGCGGATGCGCGCGGGCGGCGTCGGCGTTGCCGGCGACGAAATCGACCTCAATAGTCGCGACGAGCGCGTCGGCGAATTTGGCGTGCGCGGCGAGCATCGTTGCCTCGTGGCCGCTCCTTCGCCAAGTCAATGAAACGATCGCGGTATCGATCAACGCACTGGATGTCGGTGGTCTGGGTCCGGCGGCTAGGGCCGGTTACGGCGGGATTCTCCTATTTGGCGTCCGTGCGCCTAGGAACTTTTCGGCCATCCTGGCCACCTTGCAACGTGAGACGCCGAGTAGATACGGCATGCTCGTCATGACCGACCAAGAAGGTGGGGGAGTCGAGCGCCTGACGAATCTCGTGGCCACGTTGCCCTGGGCACAGACCATGGGCAAGAACTTGAACGCTAGCCAGATCACCAGCGAAGGAGATCGCGTAGGTATTTCCATGAAGGCCGCCGGAGTGAACGTCGACCTCGCACCGGTGCTCGACGTCGACGGACGGGCTCAAGAGCCCGGTGCGACCAACCCCGACGGGTACCGGTCCTTTGGCGGTGATCCGTCCAAAGTGGCGGTCGACGGCGTCGCCTTTCTCAACGGCCTTCGCGAGGCGGGCGTAACCCCTGTCGTCAAGCACTTCCCCGGACTCGGTCACGCCACGGGCAATACCGACGACGGTCCTGCCGCGACGTTGCCGTGGACGACACTCAAGACTACGGGGCTCATTCCGTTTCAAGCGGCCATCAAGGATGGGGTAGGCGCGGTGATGATCTCGAACGCGACGGTCCCTGGGCTCACCTCGTTACCGTCGAGCATCTCTCCTAATGTCATCTCGTACTTGCGAAACCAGATGGGCTTTCAGGGGTTGATCGTCACCGACTCACTGTCGGCGCGGGCGCTGAGCGACATCCATCTTGGTGTGCCCGAGGCGTCAGTGAAGGCTCTGGAGGCGGGCGCCGACCTCGTCCTCGCTGGCTCATCGAGCCCCGCTGCGGTTTCGCTTCACCTTGCGCTACTGAGGTCGCGGGAGATTCAACGAGCGGTCGCATCAGGCGCGCTATCGTCAGCCGCGTTGCTTGCGGCGGCGGCTCACGTCCTCGCGACCGAAAATCCGTCGTTGGTCTGCTGAGGCTAAAGCGATGTTCCAATGTGGGTGATTGATGCGCCTCGACATCTCTCGTTTCGGGCGGGACACCCGAAGGCCCCGCTGAATTGTGCAGTCGAGCGCTTGACGGAAACATTGGTGAGATCACCGCGGTTGTCGCGGCGTAGCCAGGCCGCGTCAAGAAGTTGATCCTGCGGCACTTACGAAAATTCAGAGGGGCGCCCAAACGTGACCGCGTCTCGGACCTCACGAGGAACATCAGCGGCGAGTTTGCCATCTGGATGAGCGCCGAGGGCGTCGTTGACCGTGGAAAAAGCGAGTCGGCCTGCTACGTAGAAAGTGATCGCAAATATTTGTGCGTCACTAAAACCGGCGTCCCGGAGTGCGAGAAGGTCGCCTTCGGTGGTCCCGTTCGGGTCGGACACGACCCGACGGGCCCATGCGGCCAGCACTTTCTCTTGGTCGTCAAGCCCGTCGTCCACTCCGCGCAACACGTTGCTGGCGATGGCGGCGCTCGACTCGTCGGCCAACCTCGATCCCCAGGCGAGAGAACAGTAGGAGTCGCCGAGCGTTGAAGCAGTCGCCGCGACCAGGATGCCGCGTTGGCGAAGACTCAAGGACCCCATACGCGTAACAGCGCCCAATAGTGCGAAGAGGCCGTCATGCACTTCAGGCGCGTAGGCCCAGAGCCGCGACGCGTTCATGACGAATCCGTGATCCCTTAAATCCTCGTCGAATAGTCGTTGCGCCGCGTCGGTAAATTCGGGCTCGGCGAGAAAGCCGACGCGAGAATGGGACTCTGAACTTGAATTCTGAGCCGCGGTTCTCGGTGCCGGTTTTCTCGCCGTATAAGCAACAATCGGTATCGAAGCGCGCAGCGGAAGCCCTTCGCGCACCTGTTGCTGCGCACACTCTTCCGCGACTCGCAGGAACTCTTCTTCTCCGACGCTCTGGATGGCCTCGTAGGCGGGACCTGTTGTCGCCAAGGCACGCGCGTAGGTTGGCGGATCGGAGAACTCCCAGACGCAGCGAATGTCGTTACGAACGATGTCCTCGAAACCCTTTTCCGAGAGAAGCGCTTCTCCGGTCCCGGGACGCCCCAGAGCCACCATCGCCGACTGATTCTCCACTTTTGGTGCGCTGGCGAGAAGAAAGGGAAAGAGCGCCCACGCGCCGGGAGATACCTTGATATGTCCCCACACCGTGATCCCCAATCGACCGCCGGGCTTTAAAACCCGGCGAGCTTCGTCTAACGCTTCGGGTGTAGTGCCCCAGATACCACGAAAACTTGTCACCACGTCGAAAGAGTTGTCGTCCCACGGCAGGTCATGCATATCTCCGACGCGAAGGTCCGCGTCGGGTGAGCGATCCCGAGCAACGTCGATGAGTCGCCGGGAAGCATCAATGCCTGCGCACTCAGCTCCTCTGAGTTCCGCCAGCTCCACTGCTAGCCCTGCGCCGCAGGCAATGTCCAAGAGGCGATCGCCCTCTGTCACCCCAAGTATTTGATGAAGCGCGATGTACTCCCGGCAATTTGAAGGTTCGCTCAGGGTGGCGAACTCGACTGATCGTCGTCCCCATCCTTCGTCGACCATGGTCCAATCATTCACAGCGACGCTCCTTCAATCAGCGAATTTAGGGTTGTTCATCACCTCAAATTTGACACGGCAGCAATATATACCGGGTTATTTCGGTCTCGTTCACTATCGGTGTGTCGACAGTGGCTCAACCTCAGAGGAAGAAATCGTTAACCGTCGATGTAGCCGCTCTCCCGAAGATGAAGATTGATTACCCATTGCTGTCGCGCAGCCACTTTGCGGGGGGTGGATATACGAAACGCGCAATGGTTGCCGAAATCCAGCCAATAATCCAGCCGAAGAAGATGCACCAAATGAGAGTCATGCGGTGCCCGGACGTGGTTGAGGCCAGTATGGTCAACACCACAGCCCACGCGATCGCGCAACCGACAGCGTAGGTGACGTAACTGCGGCGATGTGCTTTCACGAAACTTCGAATCTTCTCCACTTACGACCTCGGTTCTCTCTCAAAAAGTGCCTCTCACGCGAGGCGCTCTCCACGGCCTACCACAGGCATGTCCTTTCCACGCATTCGCCGAGTGCCTCGGTCGTGACGTCGGTCCCAGCCGAGCGTTTACGTGTCGCGCCTGGGTGGTTCGAGTAGTTCGAAATCTATTTCGGCGTCATGATGGCAAGACTCTCGGAAGTCCAAAAGACGGCAGGACCTCCTTGCCGAATATCGTCACTGCCGAGATACGACCTCCTGACAGGGTGAACACCGCGATACCGGTTGCGTGGTAGAGCCCCGTTTGGGGATCACGAACGTAGGTCGCCAGTGTGGGTTGGCCATTCGCTCGGGTCGGCACCGTCCGCGTCGTCCGTCCCGGACGAAAGGACGTCTTGCGGAAGTATCGATCGGCGTCCTCGGGACCCCTGCACTCCCCAGGAATTGGCGGCATGGTGACGGAGACGTCTTCGCTGAGGAGGGCCACGAGTTCATCCGCGTTTCCGGTTTCGAAGGCTGCGGTGACGCGGGCAACGATCTCTTGCTCCGCTACCGAGTTGGGCGCGGGCGCAGGCTCGCGGTCCGTAGCGCCGACGAGTCGATCATGCAACGTCGCTCGAGCACGTTTGAGGGCGCTTTCCACCGATGCTTCCGTGGCGTCAATCATCTCGGCGGCATCGCTCGCTCGGTAGCCGAGGACGTCGCGAAGTACCAGCGCTACTCGTTGCCGCGGGGGCAGTAGTTGAAGGATCGTGATGAACGCCAGTGAGACTGATTCTCTCGTCTCGTACCGAGCGTCAGGTCCGGGGCGGTCGTCGGGCAGCCCGTCAAGGAGGATGTCGGGGTAGGGCTCGAGCCAGATAACTTCATCTACTCGAGTCGGCTCGGGGCGAACGGCGGTGGCCGAAGAGACCGCGGCGGGCCGGCGGCTAGCGCCGCGCAGCATGTTCAGACAACGGTTCGTCGCGATGCGATAGAGCCAGGTTCGAATCGAGGCTCGCTCCTCGAAGTTCGCCAGCGCTTGCCACGCTCCGAGCAAGGTCTCCTGGAGAGCGTCCTCGGCGTCTTGTGTCGAACCCAAGATCCGATAGCAGTGCAGCCGCAACTCTTGTCGGTATCCATCGGTCAACTGTGCGAAGGCCCGCTGGTCGCCGGACTGGGCGCGACCGAGAAGTTCCATACTCACCGTTCCACTCTCTCATCACCTCGTTGTCGGTCCTTCCGATTCCCTACCCATACAGACACCGCCGAGCTCGGAAACTTGTCACCCTGGACTGACCAATTTTCTCTCCGCTCCGGTGTCGGTATTAGTAGGGGTGCACCGCCGCGAGCCCAGCAACTCGTTCGGCGGCTGTGCACCCAAAACGCCGGAGACTAAAGGAGCCACCGTGCCAGAGATCGGTCATCGAGTGGGAATCGCAGCCCCATGGCGCTGTGGCTATGAGGCGTTCGCCGCCGACGGTGTTCTCGAGCGTCCAACAACAGCCATGAACTCATTCGCCCTCGGAAAGCTTGTCGAACTCCACATTCAAGGTCTTGTTGATGGCGTTGACCGGCGTCGCACCGGTCGGTGCGCTCGCGCCCAACGCCGTACCTCGCGACCTAAGCACCACTTCCGTTGGGGAAAGAAACCGCCTCCTCCCACGAGGCGATGACGAAATGACATCACGACTCTCCGGTAAAACTCGACTGTTTCTCGCCGGGAACTTCCTCTCAATGCTCGGAACCGGCTTGGTCTTGCCGTTCATGATTATCTATCTTCACCAGGCGCAGGGGGATTGCCCTACCCGTGGTCGGAGGAATGCTGGCGGCGGGCGCGGCGACCGGCTTGGTTGTCGTCGTTGGTTGCGGTGCGCTCATGGACCGGGTCGGCGCGCGGCTAGTGCTTGGCATGATCCTGCTCGGTCAGGTCGTCGCCGAGGTCGGTCTCGCGTGGGCTCACGACCCTCTGACCGCGTGGCCGGCCGTCCTCCTCTACGGAGCGACGTGGGGGCCGATGTTTGGTGGGATCTCGACGATGCTCAACGGCCTAACCCGGGAACCGGCACTGCAGCAGCGGGCCTTCGCGGTGAACTTTGCCACCCAGAACATGGCACTGGGCATCGGAGCGGCCGTCGCGGCGGTCGTCATCAAAGCCCACCAACTCCGGACCTTTCAGGTGCTCTTTCTGGCCAACGCACTCTCGTGTCTGCTCTTCGCGATCCTGTTGACGGCGCTGCCGAACCTGCGTCGAACGAGGGTAAAAGATGAAACACGGATCGGGTACCGCTACGTTCTGAGCCACCGGGGACTTCGTTTGATGATTCTCGCCTCACTGTTACTCGCCTTCACCGGCCCCGCCACGTTTGACTCTGGGGTGCCGGTGTTCGCCTCCGTGGCAGACCACATCTCTGACCACGCGATCGCACTGTCCTTCACAATCGACACCGGGGTAATCGTGGCCATCCAGATGCTCGTCTTGCGGCTCGTCCGTCGACACCGTCGAACCTCCGCCCTAGCCGCCGTCGGATTAATCTGGGCGGTTTCCTGGACCCTTCTCGGATTCGCCGAAGTCATCCATGGCCCTGGTTGGCGGATCGTAATTCTGTTCGCTTTCGTCAGCCTGTTCGCCGTGGGGGAGACTTTCGTGGCTCCGACCAGGAACCCGCTCATCAACAGTTTGGCCGACGACCGGATCCGCGGTCGAGCAAACTCCATCTCGGGGTTCGCCACTTCATTGATGCTGATTGTCTGTCCGGCCTTGGTTACCTCCTTGCTCGCGGCGCACCTCGAAGCAGTATTGATCTCGTTGCTGTGCCTGGGATCTCTCGGCATCGTCGCCATCGCTGCTCGGCTACGCCTGACCCTCACCGTCGAGCAGGATCTCATACCGCAGCCGCCCGTAACCGAATCACCACTCGAACAACTGGACGATCAACCGACGGTGGCGGAAGAGCTCGGTCTCGATTCGACGATGGAATCAAAGTGAGCCGGCGGGACTTCGATGCCAGCATCAGAGCGTCCTGATTCGTCGCCAGCCCAGATCTAGGTACTACGAGTGAAGATGACCTTCGCTTGCGAAAATGACCGATGACGTACTGTGTCTCTGCGGAATACTCGAGAGTTGGTTGAAATGGGCGATCGTATTGAGGGCAAGGTGTGCGTAGTGACCGGTTCGGGGTCCGGGATCGGGCGGGCCTCGGCCATCAGGCTCGCCGAAGAGGGCGGACGTGTCGTGTGTACCGACATCAACGGCGCATCCGCCGAAGAGACAGCCCAACTGGCGCGTTCGTTGGGGGGCGTAGCCAGTTCGAGTGAAGTCGACGTCAGCGACTCACGTGCAGTCAACGCGATGATTGATGACGCGGTCGCGCTGTACGGGAGGCTCGACGTGCTGGTGAACAACGCGGGCGTCAATATTCCTGGTGTTCTGCACGAAGTGACGGACGAGGTCATCGACCGGACGTTGGCGGTGAACGTCAAGGGGCAGATCTACGGATGCCGAGCGGCGATTCCCCACATGCTCGCGGGGGGCGGCGGTTCCATCGTCAATATCTCGAGCGTGAACGGACTCGTCTCCGAGCCATTTCTGGCCGTCTACTCCGCCTCCAAGGGTGCCTCGGTCATGCTGACCAAAGGGGTGGCGCTTGACTACGCCAAAGAGGGCATTCGTTGCAACGTGATCTGCCCCGGTTGGGTGGACACCCCAATCAACTACGCACACGCCGAGATGCTGGGCGGCCTCGAGCACGTCTACGCGACAATCGACTCCTTTCAACCGATAGGCCGTCCGGGCGAGCCTCGCGAGATCGCGAACGTTGTCCTCTTCCTCGCCTCGGACGAGGCGAGCTTCATGACCGGGAGCGTTCTCGCCGTCGATGGAGGCATGACGTCTCAGTAGTCGGCTGGACTGTGACTGGAGAGTACCGGCCGAGGGTTCCTGTCCGCAGGTACGACGGACCTCGGCTTACTCGATGGGGCCTCGGGAGGGATCGTCCGTACGGTTCAACCCGTCGGCCGATCCTTGACCCAGGACGTCAATTTCGCGCAGGGCTAGGTAAGGATCCGGTGGCGGAACGTTGGAACGATCAGTCTCGCCAGCCTCGGTTGGAGGTGCAACGCGGTGCTTCCTGCGAAAGAGCCCCATGACCGAACGTACCTCATGGAGTCATACGAGGACGAAATTTCCCGATCGACCCGGGTCTTCAGTCGGGGGCGGGCATCCATGAGGGGATTGGTTGCGCTCGCGCCGACTAAACCGCCTCTGCCGGCGTTAACGCCTGGCGGACCTCGATGTTGACGTGAGGAAGCAGGCGGTCGAGCCAGCTGGGAAGCCACCAGTTCGACTTTCCCATCACGTGCATGAGCGAAGGAACCAAGACGGTGCGCACGATGAAGGCGTCAATGATGATCGCCCCCGCGAGCCCGATCCCGAACTGTTGGATGATGATGTTGCCGCCGAGCAAGAATGAGAGGAAGACCAAGATCATGATCAGCGCCGCTGCCGTGATCACTCGTCCCGTCTCCGTTTGCCCCTTGGTGACGGCCACGCGGTTGTCGTGCGACAACAGCCACTCCTCTTGCATCCGACTCACCAGGAAGACCTCGTAGTCCATGGAGAGACCAAACAGTACGGAGAACATGATGACGGGGATAAACACCTCCACTGGTCCCGTTCTACTGATGCCCAAGAGGGAGTGACCCCACCCCCATTCGAACACCGCATTCATTATCCCTAGGGCGGCGCCAACCGAGAGCAGGTTCATCACTGACGCCACCGCCGGTATCACCAGGCTCCTAAACACCAACATCAGCAGCAGAAAGGCCACGATCACCACGACGCCAATGAAGAGTGGCAACTTAGAGGCGAGGACCGCCGAGAAGTCATCTATCCCCGCGGTTTCACCACCCACCAATACGTGAATACCCGAGCCCGCTTCGGCCGCCGGTATCACGTCGGTCCGCAGGGTGTGCAGCAGGTCAGAGGTCTGGGCAGCTTGCGGCGCGGTGGAGGGATAGACCAGCGCGACGGCGGCTCTACCGCTCGGACTCACGCGGGGTGGCGTCACGTAGACCACACCGTGTTGCTCACTGGCGGCCTTGGCCACCTTCTCGAAGGCGGCGATGTCTGAAGCTTTGGGCAACGTCGTGACGAGTTCCAGGGGACCGTTGAAGCCTGGACCGAACCCCTTCGCCAACATGTCGTAGGCGAGGCGAGTGGTGGTGCCCGCGGGGTCACTTCCAGCATCGGTGAGGCCGAGACGCAGGGTAAACACCGGGAGCGCCACCAGGACCACGACGATGAGGGCGGCTACCGCCCGCAGTGTCGGGCGGTGTTCGACACTGCGCGACCAGCGATACCAAAAACCCGCTTCGACCTGCTCCGAGACCGGGCCCGAAGCCGCTAACTCACGCTGTCCTCGTCGGCCAAGCACCCGCAGACCAAAGAATCCTAAGAACGCGGGCAGCAATGTCAGCGCGGCGAACATGGTGAGGGCCACGGTGATCGCCCCGGCGATCGCGAGGCCGTAGAGGAACGTTACCCCGAGAGCAAACTGTCCCAACAGGGCGATGCAGACGGTCAGTCCGGCGAAGAAGACCGCTCGCCCGGCCGTATTGGCGGCGTTGGCCGCCGCGTCCTCAATACTCCTCCCCGCGCGCAGTCCGTTGCGATGTCGCGTGATGATGAACAGCGCATAGTCAATACCCACACCCAGTCCGATGAGGACGCCGAGGATGGGGACAAAACTAGCGACCGCGAAGACGTGCGACATGAGACCGGTGATGGCGAAACCAATGCCAATCGCGATGAGCGCGGTGATGATCGGTATCACCGCGGCGAGCACCGCCCCAAAGAGAATCCCCAGCACGATCAAGGCGAAGATCACTCCGAGCCCGGTGCTGTCCGAGGACTTTTGAGGTTGCGCGTTCTCGATGGCTTGACCACCCAGATCAACCTGGAGGTGGGAGTTCTGCGCCGCTTGAGCGGTGGTGATGAGGCGAGTCACCTGCGCCCCGGTCAGATTCTGAGACTGGGTATCCCAGTAGACGGTGGCGAACGCGATGGTCTTGGATGGGTTGATCTGCGCGGCTCCCGCCGTGGTGAACGGACTGATGACCGTCTCAACGCCGGGTACCGAGGTGACCTTGGACAGCATGGCCTCGGCCCGCTTGGCGATGGCCGGGGTCGCGAACGTTCCACCCTTCGCCTCCATGACGATCTGGTCGGCTTCGCCTGAGGCGGAGGGAAAGTTGGCCTTCAGGATGTTGAGCGCACGCGTCGACTCGGTATTGGGTATTTGGAACTTGCTGGAGTAGGCGGTCTTCGCGGTAATGTCCGCGCCAAGAAACACAATCAAGGCGACGAGCCAGAGGGCGAGCACTAGTTTGCGATGGCGAAAGCACCATCGGGCCAGAGTGGGCATGGGGAAGGTCCTCTCCTTGTTTCGACTTTGACGTTAGCAAGCCCGACCACGGGGCTTAAACGGATGGTCCGGTGTGCCTCGCAGCAGGAGTGATGGAGTGTCTTGTCTCGCCAACCAGTCAGAAGTTGGCGTGACTGTGCCGCTGAACGCCATAGATATAGGCAACAATTCTGGAAGTCGGCGAAATGAAGCCAATACCTCGGAGGATTGCGGTAGAAATAGAGGTACTCCACTATGCGTACAAGGTCCACCCACCATCTCTGCGGAACGTGCATAAAGAAGTTCACGTCAGTCGACGCCTTGCGCTTACACATCGTCTTCGAACACCCTCGCCTGAAGCTCCCCGAGGGTCTGGAGAGGCGAAAGGAAGTTCGCCAGGCGTCGTAACGAAGGTCGCCCGAGTGAGATCCCCGCGCACGCGTTGGCGGTCGGGCCACGATGCCGCAGTGCGCCGCCCGCTGACTCTCGTCTGCGTGGCGCTGGCCGTCGCCGTGCCCGCAGCGACCAGCAGTCTCGCCGCGAGTGGCTCGACTCCGAAGCGGCCCATCGTCCTGAGCGGCGACGCCGTGGGATCGGTTCGCTTCGGCGAGTCCCAGGAAGCTGCGGCGGCCTCTTTGGTCAAGATGATCGGTCAGTCGGACGGCGGAGTGAGGAAAGTGAGTATCGGCGCGTGCATCATTTCCGCCGCGCTGTACTGGCCGAACTTCGCCGCCTACTTCTATCGGGGCAAGTTTGATGGATATCAAACCGTCAATCTGGCCCAAGGGTTTGGCTGTGAGACCGTGGCCGAGGGAGTCGAAGACGCCGAAGTCTTGACGCTGCTGCGAGAGTTTGAGGTGGATTACGCCCAGGGGTTCCACCTAGGTCGTCCCGCTCCACTCTGAAGAATCGTCGTCGCGAGTTTTACGAGAGTTCGCCTTGTTGTCGGGTCACACCTACGTTGTTCTCCCGACTACCTGGCTACGTCGTAGTTGACTCGTGGGGCCGCTCAAGATTGCGATAGTGCTCTCGCCAAATGAGGCGATAGATCTTGACCTTTCGCGGAATGGTTCGTAAGCCCGGGACAAAGGGCACCAGGGCCAACAACAGCGTCAACAGCATCATGAGGGCCCAGACCAGGATGTCGCCATTCCCACTCGAGTTGAAAGGCGGGATCTGATACCAGAACGTGTACAGCCATAACCAGGCCTGTCCCGGGTAGTTACCCGTTTCGTTCATCATTCCCCACTGATCACCCGCGAGGTGCTGGTGCGAGGCCTGGTTGCCGAGGTAGTTTCCGTCTTCGAGAAAAAGTAGCGGCAGGGTGTAGTTGGTGGTGTAAAAGTCGCCCTGGTGCGTGAGCTCCGCATCGAGAGCTCCCGTGCGCGCCATGACGGTGAGTTCCGTGATGAACTCAGGAACCGGACCAGCGTTCTGTGCTTTCACGACGATCGCCCCGTCGCTCCACTTCATGTGCGCCGCGCCCTTGGAGTAGTGGGCGATCCACGACAGTCGGGTTGTCGCTGACGCCTTTGACCACTTCTGGAGCGCACTGGAAAGGGCGGGCTGGTCGGGCTGAGTTCGCAGAGGATCGAGGACGAAGACGTTGGCGGTATTGATGGGCATCGTGACGCCCACCCATTTAGCGAGGGACAGGGGCCCCAACTCCTGTCCGATGGAGGCGCTGTTGTAGGGCGGACCGTAGGTGGCCGTCTCCGACGTTCCGTTAAGTTGGCTCAGGGCATCCTGAGCGAAATCCACCGGGGCAGCCGTCGACCACGTTTTCAGCGTGATAGCCGGCACGTCGGGTGAGCCGAAGACGATGGCGAGGAGCAGGGTCAGTATCGCGACGACCAAGATCGCGATGACCCCCTCTTTCACGATGTCGTAGGGAGTGTGCCCGCCTTTCCACTCGGGGGCGTCGACGTCCGGTCGAAAACGCTTTGTCAACTCTCCACCACTTCCCTGGTCGGTTCCTCAAAGGGCGGCACCACGCCTTTGATGCGTACGAGTAGAACGTGGAGGCCCACGAGGGCGACGAGGGCGATGGGCAGCAGAACGATGTGCCACATCAGCATTTGACCCATGTTCAGCACGTTCCAGTACGCCCCGGCGCCCGTGGCGTTAATACCGTCCTTGGCTTGTGTCGAGATCCACTGCGAGTCGAAATTGGTTTGCACCAGATAGCCGGTGAAGGCCGTAGCAATGGACGTGACGAAGGTGACGACCCCCGTGATCCACGTCAAGGCCCGACCGCCGCGCCAGGCGGCCATGAAGTATTTGCCCCAGAGATGGATGACCATGGCGAAGAAGAAAATCTCGACGCTCCAGAGGTGGAGTGAGTTGACGAAATGGCCTATCGATGACCCGTGCCACCACTGCGGTCCGCGCAGGGCGAGTACGCATCCGGTGGCGATGACGACCATCAACGCGGCCATCGTGGTGACGCCGAAGACGTAGATCCACGAAGAGACGTACGACGGCTGCGTGTCGGGCAGCAACTTCTCAGGCGGTAGTAGTTTCAGCGCGCGCTGACGTATTCGAGTGGTCCACTGACGATCAACCTCTTCGCTCATTGATGTTCCTTGCGGCGACGGCGTCCGGGAAAGGGAGCGAGCAGCGCCACCACGAAGGTCACGACCATGAGGACGATGACGACGAAGTTGGCTACGCTGATGTCGATCCAGTGCCAGTGGATGTAGTGTCCCGGCGAATTCAGCGGGAAGAGTGTGGCAAAGTGCGAAAACACAACAACCACCCTCTCTATGCGTTAGGCCTAGCATGCTTGGTCCACCGACCGCATCGTTAGAGGCAAATGTCCTTATCGGCGTGTGCCGGGCTACCTGCAGAATCCTCGGGTACGAGCCGCGTCACTCCACAACTCCCGCGCGAGCTGATCAGAGAGTGAGTGCCGTATCAGCGTCGAGTGGGGAGCACTGATCGTCGCTGAAATACATAACTCCATTTCGGCGAAAGCCGAACCGGTCGGTCTTGTGACACGAAAGACCCGATGGTCTCACTTCTTGATGAGATAGTCGACGAGTAAGTGGCCCGTCGGAGTGGTGACCTGGCGGATCAAGGACAATCGCGCGGGGAGGCCCTTTTCGAAGAGTTTGCGTCCGCGCACCTGTATATCGGGCGCGATAACGAGGCGTAGTTCATCCACCAGGCCGAGTTCGAGCAACGACTGAGTCAACGCGATGCTGCCGTGCACTCCGATATCGCCCCCGGAGCGGTGCTTCAAACCGGTGACAAACTCGCGAAGGTCACCGTCGATGACGGTGGCGTTGGACCAGGCAGTCGCGGGAGCGGTCGAGGCCAGGACGAATTTTTCGACTCCGTTGATGAAGGTAGCGAAGGGCTCGATCTCGCTGCTTGGCCAGAAGGCGGCCCAGTCGTCATACGTGCGATGTCCCATGAGCACGGTATCCTGCGTGCTAATCACCCGCGCCAAGTTCTCATCCATGACCTCGTCCCACTCGGTGATGACGGCGTCCGGGTTATCGGCGACTCCGTCGAGTGACAGCAACTCGTAGGCAACTATTTTTCGCATCTCACGATTCCCTAGCTCAGTGCCACTGTACCTAGGGGCGCTATCACAGCGACCGATTGCCCCGTGGGAAAATACAGCCGTCGAGGCTCGCTCAGACGCCGTGCGGGGGACTGACGGGGACGTTCGGCTTCGTCCTGGCATGATGAGAGAGATGAGATGCATGGCGAGTTTCACGTGGTAGCGGCTGACGACTCCGGTGGCGAGACCGCCTGCTGGGCGCATTTCGTTTGTGCGGAGTGCGGGGCGATCGTCAGCGAAGAGCCGCACGCGCACGATCCCGACACCGTTCCTCCGCGCTAGCGAGACCCATACAGATCAAGAAAGACTTTTGTCACCTCCGTCAACTGAGGCCACGGTCGAAGGACGGTGAGAAGCACCGTTTTGTGGCTCATTCGAGTTACGCTCGATACCACGTATTGCTCAACAAAGCGCTGTTGAGGGCGACGGTGACGCGGGAGACCCATGGCTGATGTGAGGGCGTGATGTACGGGACCATCGACGGAGGTCTTCTCCTGGGACTGACGGTGGGCGTCCTGGTTCTCAACTACGCCGCCGTAGCGACCATCATTAGCAAGGCGGGTTATCCCTGGGTCTGGGTGATTCTTCCACTCACGCCGTTCGCTCTCTTTGTGGCGTGCATCGCGGACCTTTATCGAGATCTGCACACCCTCGCCTTTGGCGGCTCGTACGGGTTCCTCGGTGTGTCGACGATCGGCATTCTGTGGAAAGCATTCCTAATCAGTCTCGCGGTCAACTGGATCATGTTCTTCGTGTTCGCCTTCTCTCGTTGGCCCACGGGCGTGTCGAAAACTCCGGGGGTGGCGAGAGCGCCAAAATCGTCGAAGGCTCAAGTGACGGATCCGGTATCTCAGGGATTCTCTCCGGCCGATATGGCGTCACGTTCGTCGAAGCGCTTTCCTGGCGGAGGCCCGGGTTTCAAGACGAACGCCCCGCCAACGCCTTCGGGGTCCGCCGACGTCGCGGCGGTCGCCACCGCGGCACCGACTCCGGCGACGGGCACCGTTCCTATTAAGCGCTGCGTCTGGTGTGGTGAGTCGCTGCCGGGCAGTCGAGCGCTCTTTCACGAGTGCGGGCCGACGGACCGTCCACCGGCGTACTGCGCGCAGTGCGGAAACGGCTTAGCCGCGTCGGGCCAGTGCGCCACGTGTGACGCTCCGGGCTGAGTCGCGAACTTTACTTCGATCGACTTCGTATCAACTGCAGTAGCGAGGTCGGTAGGAATCGCTTGACCAGGTCGGTCTGATGACGATAGTGCGCTAGATCCCTCGTGTCGGACTCGCGTTGTATCGTCATCGCTTCGACCCTCTCTTCTAAACCATCGAGTTTCGCTTCCAATAACTGGTTTCGCCGCGTCTGGTCGTAGAGCTTGTCCGTTAACTCCACTAGGTCGCCCGCCAGCGTCTCTAACGATCGTTCGCCGTTGTCGCGCACCGCTTTGATCACGAACTGGTAGGTCTCGGACTCACGTTCTTCCAGGATCGCCTCCAAAACCTGATCGTCCACGTCGTCCTTGGTTACTCCGATCTCGGTGTGAAAGACCGGAAGGGTCACGCGAAAGATCTCCACCTCAACGAGGCCCGCGTCCTTCACCAGTTTCAGCAGGCTCTCCTTGGTGAAGAAGGAGATATGTGTTCGATCGAGAAGCCCGTCGTCGCTATAGGGAAACTGACCATTGATCAGCGCGATCTTCACGTCGGCGTGCGCGATGTTGGGCACGGAGATGACGACGATACCTGACGGCGAGAGAAACTTGAGCGACTCGCGAAGTGTGGCCAGGGGATCTTTGAGGTGTTCGAGAACGTCGCCGAAGAGAATCGCGTCAAAGAGTTCGCCCTCTAACTCCCGCCACAGAGAGGCATCGTCAAAGTTGCCCACGACGACTCGCTCCAACCACTGTTGGGCCGGACCCACGACCGACGCATCGATCTCAATCCCGACCACGCTGCACCCTTGAGCGCTCAGCTTCTCGCTCACGTGTCCCGACGCGCAACCGGCCTCTAAGACACGTTTGTTAAATCCCACCATCCGCAACATGGCGGCGTGGGAGTTGTTGTCATTTTCCACGTCAAAGTTCGTGTGGTAGTGCGACAGCATGAAAAAAATCTAGTCCCTTCTCGCGACAGCGCTGCGGCGACGCTACGTCCTGCGGGAGGGCCCCCGAGGCTTGATGATGGGCGAACCTACACTGTGGTGTTCTACTGGTCCAGCCGGTCGTGACGCGTTGGAACGCTAATTCACTCGGAGCACATGTGAAACGAACCTCGATCGAAAAGGCAGTCGTAGCGGAAGTTGAAGCTCGCGCGGAGAAGGTCGCCCCCGAGCTGCGTGGCCTGAAACTCAAAGACGTGTTCCAGTCCGCGTTGGAGCATATGAAAGTGGACCGGGTCAACATTGGGGCCGGCGCCTTTGCGTATCGGTGGTTTCTCTCAATTTTTCCCACGATCATTGCGCTGCTGGGAGTCGCCTCGCTCGTCACCTTGTCGCCCAACGTGGTGGTGAACCTTATCCACGGGGTCACCAAGGTCCTTCCGGCGGGGGCAGCGGACGTCTTCACGAAAGCGATCGCGCACTCGAAAGTGCGCGTACGAGGGGATCTCGTGGCCACCATCCTGGCGTCGCTCGTGGCGGTGTGGAGCGCGGTGTCGGGCATGGTGGTGGTGGAGGAGGGTCTCGGCATGGCCTACGGATTGCCGCGCGATCGTTCCTTCGTACAGAAACGCTTCGTGGCGTTACAACTTCTGGTGGGCGGGATCATGCTTGGCGGCGGCGCCTCCGCGCTCACGGTCTTTGGGGCCCAGCTGGGTACGACCATCAAGCACTCCTTGCCCATTAGCGGCGTGGCTTTCGGCTTTGCTTGGACGGTGGCGCGCTGGATCGTGGCCCTCGGCCTGATCAACTTCCTCTTCAGCCTGTTGTACTACCTCGCGCCCAATCGTCCCCGGGCCAAGTGGCGCTGGACCAGCATCGGGGCGCTACTCGCCACCGGTCTGTGGGCGTTAGTGTCGTTGGCCTTCTCGCTCTATACGTCGGACTTCTCGTCGTATGAACGAACGTACGGCGCGTTCGCGGGGGTGGCCATTCTTATTTTCTGGCTCTACCTCACCGGTTTCGCCATCTTGGTCGGTGGTGAAGTGGACGCGGCGGTTGAGCGTCTCCAAAGCGCTCAACCCCGGACCGAGGTTCGCCCAGAAACCTAGTCCTCAACTCCGTGAGCGTCGCATCTCGTGCATCGAGGCGTCGGCGAGTGCGATCAACTGGTCGAGAGAGATATCGGTGGTCGGATCGACGGTGGTGGTGCCGACGCTGAAGCCGAGCGGATAACCGCTGGAGGGATGGGCGTTTCGAGCGACCAGAAAAGTTTGGAGTCGATCGAGGGCTAAGGCGGGGTCGCCCGTGTCGGCGAGCAGAACGACGAACTCGTCGCCGCCGTAACGCGCAATGATGTCGGAGTTTCGAAAGGTGGCCTGGAGTAGCTTGGCGACCTCGACGAGCGCCTGATCGCCCGCGTCACGGCCGAACGTCTCGTTCAACGAGGTGAACTCGTCCAGATCGAAGAACAGCAACGTGGCACGAAGGTCCCGACGGCGACAGACTTCCAACAGTGACGGTGCGCTGAGCTCGAACCCCCGTCTGTTGGCCACTCCCGTGAGTGGGTCGGTGACCGCGAGATCGAGGGCAGCGATCTCGCTTTCCACCATGTGCGCCAGGTCTCGCAGACTGGAGGTGTCCTCGGCCGGCAGGACTCGGGGCTGGGTGTCGAACACGCACAGCGTGCCGAGGATGGATCCTCCGGGGCCAGCGATCGGACAACCCGCGTAGAAGCGGATACCGGATTTTCCCGTGACAAAGGGATTATCGAAAAAGCGCTCATCTCTTGTGGCGTCGGACACCTCGAGAATGTCGGACCCCAAAATTGTGTGGGCGCAGAAGGAGTCGTCGCGCGACGAGCCGGTGTTGTCGAGGCCTTGTCGGGAGAGATACCAGTTGCGATCCTCGTCGACCAACGTGATGACCGCCGACGGGACATTGAGCAGACGTTGGGTGAGCCGCGTGATGCGATGGAACCTCTCGGTGGGCTGGCTGTCCAAAAGGCCGAGCGATCGAAGTTCGTCCAGGCGTTCCTTTTCGTTCTCGGGCTTGACTGCAGCACTCATGGGCGTGTCCTTCTCGTTTCAAGGCAACAGTAGGCCCCAGCGGGAAGCGACGTGTTCCTTAGCGCCACTCGATAAGTGTGGAGCTTTAGGTCAGGCGTGCGTAAATAACGCGCGCCAGGCTCAGAACTCGATCCGCTGGGATCGGACCGACGGAGTTGACGGCCACCCGGTAGCCGTCCTTGACAAAAAGTACGTCGGCGAACTGATCGCCGCTCGCGGTGTCGTAGAGCTCCACGCCCTTCGGTCCCAGGCCCGACGGACGCACCACGTGGGTACCCGCGGGGCCGGCGGGGGAGAGTTGCCCGTAGGCGAGCAGGGCGATCTGTGGCTCTAGTTGGACGTGCCCGGCGATGTAGTCGCAGACGTAGTTCCCCACGCCGTCACTGGTATTGACGGGCAGCAACTTTCCCACCGGGGCGTGGGTGACGCCCAGCGCGGCCGCGACGTCGCTGACGGGTGCGAGGCCACAGGGGTTAGGCGGTTTCTTCGTCGTGGCGGCTGCCCCGGTCATGGGCAGACCCAGCACCATAAAGATCGTCGCCACACAGAGCGCCAAGGGCCATCGCCTCTTCTCGGACGCCGCGCGGTCCCTCACCACCGGGAGACTATCGTCCGCGACGGCGAACGACAAGGGATATGTCTAGACGCGGACCAGTCGACGCAACATGGGATAGACCTCTTCGCACGGGACGGCTGTCGACCACAAGAAGCCCTGGCCGAAGTCGCATCCGAGACGATGGAGACGTTCTAGCTGGGCCTCAGTCTCGATTCCTTCGGCCGACATGGTCATGCCGAGTTTCTGCCCGAGGGAGATGATCGCTTCGAGCAACGTGTCGTTGCGCACGCTCTCTTCTGAGTGACTGACGAAAGATCGGTCGATCTTGATGATGGTTGGTCGAAGAAGGGCGAGGTAGGAGAGCGAGGAGTATCCCGTGCCAAAGTCATCGAGCGCGAAGCCGACGCCCATCGCGCTGATGCGCTCCATCACGTTTAAGGTCTCGGCGACGTTGAGCAGCATGGCGCTCTCGGTGATCTCGAGCACCAGGCGCTCGGGCGCCAGGCCGCTCTTGGCGAGGGCGACCTCGACCATGCCGAAGAGATCGGGGTCGTGAAACTGGTGGGCGGAGAGGTTGACCGCCACGTACGGCAAGGGACTCCCGGGCGCGACGTACCACGAACTCGCGGCCTCGACGGCCTCGCTGAGAGCAAAGGCGCCCAACTCCAGTATGAGGTCGCTCTTCTCGGCCAGGGGAATGAAGATGTCGGGCGGAACCCAGCCCCGTTCGGGGTGACGCCACCGCATGAGAGCCTCAAAGCCCATGATCTCGAGAGTGTCGAGATTGACGATGGGCTGATAGTGCATCGAGAGGTCGCCAATCTGCAGGGCTCGTCGTAACTGCTGGACGAGTTCGAAGTGACTGACGGCCTCTTGATGCATGCTGGGGGTGAATAGGGCGAAACGACCGCGGTTCGAGTCGCTTCGCTTCGTACAGTGCGACGTCGGCCTTCTGGATCAGTTCACTACTGTCCTGACAGGTCTCGTCCCACACAATGATGCCGACACTGGCGTGCTGATCGAGGCTGAGTCCGTTGAAGATGAACGGCTCGGTGAGAACGTCGATCAAGCGCGACGCCACCTCCTCGGCTTCTTCCACGGACTTCAGACCCTCGGCCAGATAGAGGAACTCATCGCCGCCGAATCGTGAGAGTGTGTCGGTGTTGCGCGTCACCAGTTCGAAACGACGCGCGATGCCGGTCAGCAGCTGGTCGCCGACCAGGTGTCCGTGGGCGTCGTTGACGCCTTTGAAGTCGTCAAGGTCGAGTAGCAAGACCGCCCCGAAGTCCACCTTGACGAGCGACCCGGGCGTGCGCCTGAGCCAGACGGTCTTCGAAGAGAGCCCGGTTAGCGAGTCCGGTGAGCGAGTCGTGCAGCGCTTGATGAGAGAGCTGATCGGCCAGCGTTCGCTCTTCGGTGATGTCGCGCTCGGAAGAGACAAAGTAGAGAATCTTGACCCGAGGCGTCGCGCGCGGCCGATCGTGACACTTCAGAGATGATGATGCGGCCGTCTTTTCGGAGGTAACGCTTCACGTAGCGGACCTGGTCGACCTGCTCAGAACTGAGGCGAACCAGGGTGTCCTCGGTAATGCCGACGTCGTCGGGGTAGGTGAACTGCTTGGAGTCGTGCCCCATCAACTCTTCGCGAGAGAACCCGACCAGACGACAGAAGGAGTCGTTCACCGCAATGACTCGGTCCTCGAAGTCACTGAAGAGCATGGGCGCCATGTTGTGCTCGAAGGCCAGGCGAAAGCGCTCGTCGCTGGAGCGAACGATCTCTTCGTTGAGCTCGAGTTGTTCGGCGTCGCGAAGCCGTCCGATACCGTAGGCCAGTTCGGCCGCTAACTCGTTGAGCGTCTCTACCTCGTTCGGGCCGAAGTAGTTGGGCTGCTCGCTGTAGATCGCCATGACGCCGATGGTCTCGTTCTGAACCATGAGGGGGAAAGTGCAGATTGATCGAAGACCGTACTGCTCAACGCGAGTTCGTCGAAAGGGGAGGATCTTGGGGGCGGTGAGCATGTCGTTGACGACCTGCGCCTCGCCGCTGCGGACGGTCGTACCCACCGGCCCTTGGCCGAGTTCCCCGTCACCCCAGCTGAACATAAAGTCGGCCAGCATGTCCGTGGCGCCCGCGGACGCCGCGATGCGAATGGACTTTTCCTCGTCGTGCTCGAGGTAACCCACCCAGGCCAGTGGGTAGTCGCCAGCGTCCACGGTGGCGTGACAGATGTCTCGAATCAACGACGCTTCGTCGGTGGCGTGAACGAGTACCTGGTTGCCGGCACTCAGGGTTTGGACGGCTCGCGTGAGATAGATGCGCTCGGTGATGTCACGTCCGTTGCCCACCACGCCGTGAATGGCGTCATCGAGAAGGCAGTTGGTGAGCACCCCTTCGACGAATCGCCACTCGCCCGAGGACGAGAGGAATCGCAAGACAACCGGTTGGTCGGGGGAGTCGACGTCGAGGGTGGCGGCGAAGGCCTCTTCGGCGATCTGGTGATCGTCGGGGTGAATGAGTTCAAAGATGTTGCGGCCGATCTGAGAGTTCGGCTCGTATCCAAAGAGTCGATCGACCACCGGGTTGGTGTAGCTGAAGCGAGCCTGGTCGTCGATGACCACGATCAAGTCGCTGGACTTCGCCACCAGGGTGCGAAACCACTGTTCGGACTTACTGAGGGAGAGCTTGGCTTCTTCCAGCGCACTCACCGTGTCGATCGACTCCTCGAGTGCCTCATCGCGTTCGCGAATCGAGGAGGCGTTGGAGATGCACAGGGAGATCTCCCGAGCGACCTCTTCGAGACGACCCACCGTGTCCGTGTCGAAGGCCCCCGCGCTCTTGTCGTAGATAGAGATGACGGCCTTGCGACCGGCCAGGTCGAGCGGAAGAGAGACTCCCGACGCCAAACCAAACTCCGCAGCCCGCTCTTTCCAGGGACTGAAGAGAGGCTGGGTGGCGAAGTTATCAGCCACCTGCGTGGTTTTCGTGCGAAGAGCCGTTCCGGTCGGGCCAAGGCCGCTTTGGTTCGACCCCCACCACGACACGATGCCGTCATAGAGGTACTCAGAGACGCCCGAGGAGCTGACGATCTCGACGCCACCTTCGGTAGAAGCCATGCCGATCCAGGCGAGCGCGTAGTGGCCTTCTTCCACGACGAGGTCGCAGAGGCGTTGCATGGCCGTCTGCTCGGTGATTTTGAGTAGGGCGACCCTGTTGATGGAGGCCAGCAACTCAATGAGGCGGCGCTCTTTGACGATGCGAGTGACGTCGTCAAATGCCGTCACCACTCCCGTTACTTCGCCGTTGACGATGGAGGGCCAGACTTTGAGCGACAGCCACTTGCGCGTCTTGTCGCCGACAAGGACCCCCACGATTATTCCCGATACGCTCTCACCCGATTTCAGCGCGTCGAGAGCGAGGGGACCCTCAGATATGCGCGCGGAGCCGTCGAGATTTATCGCGTTAGCCTCGAGTTTCGTTGATACTTTACCGATCAGTGCTTCGCGCGAGCACTCCAAAATCGTTTCGGCCGCCTGGTTGCAGTCAATAATGACGCCCTCCGTGTTGCGAAGGACCATTCCCGTTGTGATTTTGTCCAACAGATTGGTGGAAGAAAAGACGGTCTGGATGGGGTTGAGGGCGTACACCTCTGGTACGGTCTCCAACACTTTTGGTGGTGTTTGCATTTCCCGACACTCCCGAACGCGATACTGCCCATCAACAAATCGATGGTAACTGTGAAAAATCCAGTTTCTAAGAATTGGAGGCGAGTTGTTAACGGGTTGCGACTACTTGGAGTAAAAGGCGCGACGCCGACGCGGTTGTCATGGCGCGAACAAATTTTTCTCTCGACCAAATGTCGACGATACCCAACACCCGGCGTATGAATGCCATTCCACTACGCCTTCGAGTCGGAGATTGGTCCGATAGAAGTATCACCCTTACTCGTTTGGCTTGAACTCCCTCGCGCTTAGCTTCCTTCTAGTGCGTCCCTCGCCGGGGTTGGTCGTCCGACAATGAAGCCCTGCACGTGATCGACACCGAGTTCGCGTAACAAACGAAGCGTCTCATCGTCTTCGGCTCCTTCGGCGATGGTCTGCATGCCAAACGCTTTGGCCAAGCTGACGACGGCCGAGACCACGTGTTGACTCGGTAGTTCATCACGCAGGTCGCGGACGAACTCGCGGTCGATCTTGATGTACGACACCGGCAGCCGCTTCAGATAGTTAAAGCCTCCGTACCCGGCGCCGAAGTCGTCAAGCGCGACCTGGCAGCCCATCGCGTTGAGACCTCGGACGAAGCGTTCGGCCGCTTCAATATCGCGCACCAGCGCCGTCTCGGTGATCTCGCAGACCATCTGATTGGGCGAGGCCCCGTAAGTCTTCATCGCGCTCTCGATCGTGGCCAACATATTCGGATCCGTCACGGACTTGGCCGACACGTTGAACTCCACCGCGTGGCCGAGCGCAGACAGTCTCGCCGTTTCGTTGACGACCCACCGGTCAATCTCCGTGACCAGTCCGTACTCTTCGGCGGTGGGCAGGAACTCGTCGGGCATAATGACGTCGCCGTCCGCGCTGATCATGCGAATGAGCAGTTCGTGCTGGATCACTTCGTACGTCGAGAGATCGACGATGGGCTGGGAGTAGAGGACGAAGCGGCCGTTGTCGAGTGCGTCGCGTATCCGACCCACCCACGCGAGTTTTTCCAGTTCGCGTTCCATCTTGATCTGCTCGTTGGCTCGTTCGGTGATGTCCTCGAACACGATGACCGCTCCACTCAACCCTTCGGTCACGAGTGGGGTCGCGCTGAAAGCGACCGCGACGGCGGAACCGTCGCGACGCTCAATGACGTCGCTTTGAACGATGAGCGGTCGGCTACCGGTCCACACGTCGGCCAGGGAGACCTCGAGTGAGTCCGTTACCCGCTGGGCGTCACCCTTCAGGTGGATGGCATCCCAGACGGAACGGTTGATCAGACTGTCGGGGTCGAGGTGAAAGAGTTTTCCTGCGGCCGCGTTGGCAAAGGTAATGACGCCCTCGCCGTCGGTAGCGATCATGCCCTCGGCCATATTGTCGGTGATCGCCAAGAGGAACTCACGAGACTGGCGAAGTTCCTGTTTGGCCTGTACGTAGATCGTGACGTCCAACGAGACGCCCACCACCCGCTCGGGTAACCCATCTTTTCCTCCCACGAGTTCGGTCCTCATCCGCACGACGCGGTTGCTGCCATCGGCGGCGACGATGCGATGAATCGACTCCGCAGATCCGTGGGCCAAGGTCTCATCAATGGACATCTGGAAGGCCGCTCGATCCTCGGGCACCACAAAACCCAGAAACGACTCGTACGTCGAGTGCCACCGTTGGGGAGTCGTGCCGTAGATCCAGTACATTTCGTCGGCCATGAACTCGAAAGTGTCGGTGCGCAGGTTCCACTCCCAGTGACCGACGTGCGCCAACCGTTCGGCCTCGCGAAGGTGGGCTTCGTTCTTTGTCAATCTCTCGGCGTCTCGAAGTCGCCCGATGCCGTAGGACAGATTGTCGGCCAGTTCTTTCAGAAGTTCGATCTCAGCGTCGCCGAAGTTACCGGCATCGTTGCTGTAGATCATGAGCGCGCCGATGGTCTCGCCCGCGACACGCAAGGGAAGAACGCAGGTGGCTCGGACGCCGAAGGTCTCCAATCGATCGCGCCAGGGTGCGCATTTTTTCGATCGGCGTACGTCCTTGGTGACCTGAATCAAACCGGTTCGAATGGCCGTGCCGGCGGGACCTCGACCGAGTTCGTTGTCGCCCCAACTGATGGGAAGTCCCTCGAGGTAGTCCACGCGACCGTGGGCGGCGACCACTCGCACGTGTTGGGAGGCGTCGTTCTCGACGTATCCCACCCAGGCCAACATGTACTTACCGGACTCGGAGATGACGCGACAGATGTCTTCGACGAGCGAAGCCTCGTCGGTCGCGTGGATAAGCAACCGATTGGAGTGACTGAGAGTCGTTAGTGCTCTAGCCAGGAGTTCCTGCTCGGTGACGTCGCCGCCGGAGATGAGAATCCCGCCAATATCGGGGTCGTCGACGAAATTGTGGACGTAACTGTCAAAGACGCGCCAGGGGTGCGTCGCGTTTCCGCGAAATCTAAAACGCGAGAAACCGCCGGAGCGCTGCCCCTCGACGACCGAGTGGAGTTCGCTCGTGACACGATCGCGATCATCGGGGTGGACGAAGCCCAGCGCCTTACGGCCCAGGAGGTGTGACGATTCGATGCCAAAGAGGGAAAACGCCACACTGTTGGCGTATCGGATCGAGCTGTCGGGGGCCAGCACCGCGATCGGCGTTAAGAGGCGGTCGGCCACACGAGCGAGCTCGGAGTAGTCGAAGTCGGTGGTATCGTGAAGTGGCTCAGGGGGCATGAATACAGCCTGGTGGCGTCGGGAGCGACACGGGCCAGGCATTGCGCTCGAATCCCTAGACAAAGCGTCCTTAGGTGATCAGACGAGCGATCAGTTCCGCCTGGGAGTGAACACCAAACTTCTCAAAAATGGAGCTCAGGTTGTTGCGCACCGTGCTTTGGCTCACGAACAGGGCCTCGGCGATGCTCGGGACGCGTTCGCCGCGTAGCAATCGGCTTAAGACTTCCCACTGACGCGTACTCAGCGAACTCAGTTGAGGAAAACGGGCGACATCGGGCATGGTGCTCATGGTGTCGAAGATGCCGCTCGCTTGAACCTCCGACGCGATTCTCCAGAGGCGGTGTTCCAATTGGGCGACGCGGTCGGGCTGTCGGTCGGTGACTTCCTCAGAGCCCGATACCGCGATGAAACAGAAGGACGGAGTGTCGGCCAGGGCCGACACGATGCACCGAATGCCCGGGGTGCCGCCCAGGTGGTTGAGAGCGTCGAGCGGAAGAGACAACGCGTAGCCCTCCATGTTGTCGTGGCGCTCGGCTAACTGTTCATAGAGTCTCCGCTCGACGGGGGTGCGCAGGAGGTGTCGTCCGATGAGTTGGTGGGGCGCCATGCCCAGGACGGACTTCGAGTTATTGCTCACCGTGGTGATCACGCCTTGTTCATCAGTGAGACCGACCGCCTTGGTTAGGGGGGTGTAACCCAGATAGCGCACGAGTGGACTATCAAGCGCGTCGGGACGACCGCAGACTTCGGCCAGGGCGAACTGTCGTTTCCCAAAACCAATGGCGCTCACCCACAGTGAGATCGTCAGGCCGGCCGACGTGGGCGACTTTTGCAGATGACGGTGCGATCGGAAGTAGTCGATCTTTCCGTCGGCGAGAGCTCTCAGGGCCTCTCGGGACTTCTCTCGGTCGTGCGACTCGTAGAGGTCGTAGATCGGGTGTCTCAACACCTCGTCTTGGCGCATCTGTACTTGGTCGAGGAAGGCGTCCGTGCAGTAGGTGACCGTGAAGTCGTGGAGATCGACGAGCACGAGAGGAAGCTCCAGATTCTGTACCGCGTTCCACAGGTCCTGGTCCATCACCGCGAGATCAGCGTTCACCGGGCCCCCGAGTTACTCGAAACTTACCCCCGTGCATCGTACGGCACCATTAATAAATGGGGAGTCGGCCAGCCTACGACCGTGTGGGAGGCGCCGACGAGGTGAGTTAGGCGACGTCGCGTAGGCGCTCGGCCTCGCGTCGCTGCAACGTGGTGATAGCGCGACGTCGAAGCCGTCGTCGGTCGTATCGCTCTCGCTTGGCCATGGAGATAAGGGCGATCGCTAGGGCCAGGAGGGAGAGCATGGTGAGCGCGGCGCCGAGGAAATACGTCGCGGCCATGTTCATGCAGTGGGTACTCACGCCCCCCGCGCCCGTCGTCAGACTGACCGTTCCCGAACAGACCGAGGCGACCGAGTGAACCCTGGTCAAGAGCCATACGCCAACACCCAGCGCCACCAAACTCAACACCACCGACACTCTTCGCATTAACAACAAACGTACAACGGGGTATAGAGAAAACCGCGGCAATCGGCGAAGAGATTGTGCGGAGGCCGCGCACGACGTTTCGTCGTCGACGAAACACTCCGTGAGTGAACGACCGTCGGTACGGTCTTAGACCGACGTCGTCTCCGGTAGCGACTTAATGTCACTCGACTGGAAAGAGAGTCGACTCGCGGGAGAGGGGCGCGAGATGAAGTACCCCTGGGCGAGGTCGCAACCGAGATCCCCGATGAGGTCCAACGTCTCGACGTCCTCGATGCCTTCGGCTACGACGCGAAGACCCATCTCGTGACCGAGGTTGATGGTCGCGCGCACCAGTTCCATCTCGCGCCCATTTCCCTCTGCGTTAAGCGAGGTGATGAAGGCTCGGTCGAGCTTCAGTTCACCGACCGCCAGACTCGAGAGGTAGGCGAGGGAGGTGAAGCCGGCACCGAAGTCATCGATCGAGACGACGATCCCAAGGTCGCGCAGCTGCAAGATGACGGCCTGGGAGCGGAGGAAGTCCGTAATGATGGTGGTCTCGGTGATCTCGATCACGACAGCCTCGCCCGGTAACTGGTGGTGCTCAAGGAGACTCTTGACCAGTCCCAGAAACTCGGGCTCTAAGAGATCGCCGGTGGCGACGTTGACGGAGACGGCGAGCTCGCGACCCGAAGTACGCCACTCCGCACACTGGGCCAGCGCCTCGTTCAGCACCCAGGTGGTGAGGGGCCACATCAGTCCGGCCTCTTCGGCTAGAGGGATGAACTTCATCGGAGGAACCAGACCCAACTTGGGGTGAGGCCAACGGACCAAGGCTTCCACGGCCAAGATCTGGCCGGTCTTGAGGTCCAGTTGTGGCTGATAGTGAAGGACGAACTGCCCTTCTTTTACCGCGGTGCGGAGTTCGTCCAGGAGGTTGGGCTGGTCTTCGCCGCCATCGATGTCCTGGTCGTAAAAGACGTAGGGCGCGTTACCGAGCTTGGCTCGATACATCGCCACGTCGGCGCACCACATGAGGGCGGAACCGTCCATCGCGTTGGCCGGCACGAGGGCGATGCCGATGCTCGCTCCCACGGTGGCCTTGATCTTGTTCAGCATGAACGGCTCATTGATTTCGCCAATGATGCGTTGAGCCACTTCGACGGCGTCATCGGCGTCCGCGTCCATGAGAACGACCGCCAACTCGTCACCGCCCAAGCGAACCACAGATCCCGAGGTACCGACGGCTTTCACGAGTCGCGGGCCTAACTGACGTAGGAGCTCGTCGCCGGCGGGGTGACCAAAGGAGTCGTTGATCTCTTTGAAGTGGTTGAGGTCTACGAAGAGAAAGGCCATCTCACGGGGCAGCGCGTCCTCGGTGGCTTGCTCGTCAAAGAAGAGGTCTAAGACCTGGGCCAGCTGTCGGCGATTTCCGAGGCCCGTCAACTCATCGGTGTGGGCTTGACGGTTCCGCTCTTCGGTCAAGATTCGTAGAGAGCGCGCCGAGATAGCCAGGCGGACGCCCACCGTCAACAAGGTGAAGACGGCTAGCCAGAGCGCCACGCTGCTGATGTTGCGAATGGTCCCGTACACGAGAATAAAGAGGCCGCCGAACGCGGCAATACCGGGGAAAGTGAAACTCGACACCCTTTGGGGCCGTAAGGGATCGGCGTGGCGAGCCGGTAGCCATACCGAGAGCGACATGAAAAAGATTGCGGTGGGCCAAGCGATCTGGTTGAAGTCAGTGCCAAAGCGGGTAGTCAGTCCCGCGGAGGAACCGACCAAGTTGAACGTGTCGCCGACGACGATGACGAGAAGTCCCGCCGCCAATAAGTACCACTGTGCCGACCCGCGACCGGTGAGGAGGACGGTTCCCCCGATGGCGAGCAGGAGAAGCATCAAGTCACCGACGGGGTAGGCCAGATTCACCGCCGTGCTGAGAGAGGACCCGCCCGTCAGGTGATGGATGCTGTGAAAGGCGAACGCCGCACAGAGGGCAGCACCACCTAATCCCGCGACAACGCCGTCGAGCCAGTTGGGTCGAGCCAGGCGACCCAAGCCGCGCTGCAACAACAGAACCGTCGCGACGTAGGCCAGAGGGTAGAACAACAGATAGAGGGCGTCAGCACCCGAGGGGGTGGGCGGGGTTTTCCCGCCGAGTGACTCAACGGCCAAGACGAAGTCGCCCAGCGTCCAACACAGGAGAGCGAGACCCAGTATCAGCGGGACCGCTCGCCCGGGACGGCGCTGGCGACCCTTGTACAGACACATCATGGTCACGACAAGTTCGAAACAGGAGAGCAGCCATGCGTCGAGCCACTGCCACTGCTGGTTGGGGTTTCGCACGATTAGTGAGATCATGTACGCGACGAGCAGTGACCCTAAGACGACGTAGGTGGTGACGACCCATCGCTTGTTCAGACGTATGGCATCGTCGCGGTGGCCCACCGGAATGTCGGAAGATCCAATGAGATCCTGGCCGTCGGGTGACTCAATTGCCGATGAGGCGATGTCAAATCGGGTCCGACCGCCCCGACGTCGGTCTTCGCTTATGGACATTGTTCAACCGCCCGTTCCCCACCGCCACTGGCCAGACTCGGAATTCCCGACATATCATCAAGTCTTTCGAGCCAATATCAATACCTGGTCTACGAAAAGCCAATACAGAGGCATTTTACGACGGGCATCAGCGAAAACGAGGTATTTGCTTGGCAAATGTTCTTCGGATCACAAGGGAATTAGTTGCCCAAAGGTCCAAAAAGCGATCTTTTAGGCCCGGTCATTTGAATTTTTCTGAACGCTGTTGCACCCCCTCGTTCCGCCGGCGCTGTGAGAGTATTCGCAGTTGAACTGGTGAAGGGTTAAGCATGGCGTTCTGCACGAACTGCGGCACTCAAGTAACAGACAATCAACGTTTCTGCACGGTGTGCGGTTCGCCCACCTCGGGAGTGACCGCCATGCCCAGGCTCGCGCCCGACGAGATTGTTCACGAGGCCCGCGTTTCACTGGGTCTGTCCATGGATCCCCCTCGCCAATCGCGATGGACCGTACTACTGCGCGGCATCCTGACAATTCCGCTCTTCTTCGTGGCCGCATGTATCGGCATCGCTGCAGGGATCATGTCGTTGGTGGCGTGGTTCGCGGCGCTCTTTACCGGGCGTGTCCCCGACGGTGTCCAGGAGTTTCTCGAAGGAGCGCTGCGCGTCTACGCGAACGTTCTGGCCTACGCCTACTTTCTCACCCCCCGTTGGCCCGGCATCGCGTTCTCACCGAAGCCCTCTCATCAGGTCACCCTGGACGTCGATCACGTGAGGCTTCGGCGCGCGGCAGTATTTTTCCGCATCATCCTGGGGTACCCGGCCAATCTGGTGAGTGGCCTTCTCTTCTTGGGTGCCGCTCCTTTTCTCGTCGTCATGTGGCTGTGGGGGATTGTCGCGGGTCGAGAGCCTCGCGCACTACATCAGGCACTGGCCCTTATTCTTCGCTACCAGATTCGCTTCGAGGCCTACGGCACCTTGGTTACGCCGACGCAGCCGTTTCGAGGACTCTTCGGCGACGGAACGACGGACTCGGTGGTCCCGGCGACGACTGCGCCGCCTCCCGGCCCACCCCTCACGCTCGGCTCGCCATCAACAACGGTGAGTGAACCCGCCCCGGTCGTGTCGAGCGGCTCCGCCGCAGCGTCGTCGCTGCCCACGTACTGGTTCGTCTCCAAGGTGGCGCGCGCCTTCGTCGTCGTCATTTTACTGCTCGGCGTGCCGGTCTACATCGGCGTGGCCTTCGCCGAGCGCCCGTTTCTTACCAAGATCCAAGACGTGGTGGCCCGCACTCTCGTCACGTCGTCCTACAACACGACGGTTGAGGCCATGGACAGTTTTGAGAACTCCGTGCAGAACTGTTCTCCCGCGGGTTACGTCGGCTGCGCGGCGAGGGCCGCCACGACGGCGAGTCGGCAGTTGACGGTGGCTTCGACGACGCTTTCTAACACGGGCTTCTTTCCCTCCGACGCCCGCGGAGAGGTCAACCTCTTTTTGGATGACCTCAACCAACTGAAGAGCGAAGTGACCACTGTGCAGTTCTCCAACTCGGCGGCGATCTCGTTGAGCGTGGTGAAAAACTCCATCCCCCGCACGCTCTCTGACTTCGAGAGCGCCTATGAAACGCTCAAGGCGGACCTCGCTAACTGACCAACACATATTCCTCGCCGCGACGCGAAGGGGCGAGGGACGGGGCCGGGCTTTTTGGGGCAGGATTGATCGGTGAAGGGGATCGAGGTGCGACCGGTGAGAGGGAAGCCGAGCGCGCGCCCGCGACGATGTCGGGGCGCGATGCGCGGCGTCGCGCTCTTCGGTCTGATCACCCTGGGAGTGGCGGGGGCCGGTGTAGGAGCGTCGAACGGGGCGTCGTCTCCCTCGGGCACGTCGTGGACGGTGTACCACGGTGACCCTGAGGGCCTGGGAGACTCGACGGCCCTGAACTCGGTCAACACCGCTCGACGGGCGTGGACCTCACCGTCACTCGCGGGCCAGCTCTACGGCGAACCGTTGGTCTTTTCAAATCGGGTCTTCGTGGCCACGGAGGAGAATCTGGTTTACGCGCTCTCCGCGGTGAACGGAAAGATTGCCTGGGCCCGACACTTGGCGACCGCCGTACCTTCCTCTGATCTGCCGTGCACCGATATCTCACCGACGGTCGGGATTACGGGCACGCCGGTCATCGATCCTTTGCGAAGCGAGATCTTCGTCGTCGCCGATGAGCTCGTCCACGGCCATCCGGAGCACTGGCTGGTGGGCCTCAGTACCACCAACGGGGCCGTCGAACTTCGCCAGCGCGTCGACCCGCCCGGTTCGTATCCGCCCGCCCTCCTGCAGCGATCGGGTCTCAACCTCGACGGGGGTCACGTCATCTTTGCCATGGGGGGCAACTATGGCGACTGCTCGACGTACCGCGGGAGGGTGGGCTCGGTCTCGGAGACCGGATCTGCGGCCCGATTCTTCACCGTCGATAGTCGTGCGGGGGACTCTCAAGGCGCGATCTGGATGGGTGGCGCGGCTCCGGCGGTCGACACCTTGGGCGACATCTGGGCCGGTGTGGGTAACGGTTCGGTGCACACCAACTCTCAGCCCTACGACGACAGCGACTCCGCCCTCCAACTCACGCCGTCGCTTCGGTTGCGTCAGTTTTTCGCGCCGAGCTCCTGGGCTTCGGATAACGCGTCGGACCTCGACGTGTCGACGGTGCCGACGTTACTCGCGGACGGCCAGGTCGTCTTGGCCGGCAAGTCGCCCAACGTCTATCTCTTGAACGGCTCGCACTTAGGCGGGATCGGTCATCCCGAGGCGATACTCACCGGAGCGTGCAGCAACGACATTGATGGCGGCGCCGCGGTTGTCAACAGTACGGTCTATCTGCCGTGTCTCAACGGACCCGTGGCCGTTCAGGTCTCCTCGTCTCCGCCCGGACTCAGCGTTGTGTGGCGCGCGAGTGTCGGGGGCGGACCGCCCATTGTGGCCGCGGGACTGGTGTGGACGGAGGGGCAGGACGGGACGCTGTACGGACTCGATCCCGCCACCGGTGCCGTTCGTCAACAGGCGACCGTCGGCAACCCCGCTAACCACTTTCCGACTCCGAGCGTCGGCGACTCCTTGCTACTCGCTACTTCCGCCAATCAAGTCGTCGCGTTTCGCGGTAGTGGCAATTAGAGGGTCCGCAATCGACTGAGCGAAGACGAAGCGATCGTCGGGGTCGTACTTCTTCTTGATTGTCACAAGCCTCTCTAGGTTCGAGCCGTAGTAGGCGTTTCTCCAGTCGGCGAGGGTGGGATCGATGTAGTTCTGGTACGCGCCGGTGGCGGGGTTGAATACGTCGCTGCCGAGCCAGGTGAGCCACGCCGCTCCGGCGTTGATCTCCGACGACGCGCTGTACGTCGACCACGAGTAGGACGCTTGAATGCAGGCCAACTTGTCGCGATGAACGAACGCGGTCTCTCCCGCGCCGACCCGGTTGATCACGCCTCCGTAGGAGTCGAAGGCGAGCCCACCGCCTACGTTCGGCGCCTGCGCACTGAGTCGTTCCACCGCCGCGACCATGGTCGATATCTGTGACGACGTCATCGGACCATCGACGTAGCTCGACTTCGCCGAGTAGGCCGTCCGACTGAGCGCACCGTGCGGACTCTCCGGAGCCACGTGGCAGGCGGCGACGGTGAGCCCCGAACAGCCCGCTTCAATCTCCATCGCGCGCAGATAGTCCTCGGATCCGATAAAGCTGTAGTTGGGATTAGTCGAGATGGCGGCACGAAGAGTTGACAGTACGCTCGCCAGTTCAGCGGGCGATCCGCAGTACACGCCGGCCACTTGCGCTAGGTAACCGTACGTCCCTTGCGAGGACAGTTGGCAGTTCGACCACAACTCGTCGGGAGCGCCATCGATCCACTCTTGCCAGGCGTGCAACATGGTGGCCGCGGCGCTCCAGGGATACTGCAGCGTGAACAGGGTGACCTCCGGCATCGGGTGCACGTCGAACTCGAACGAGGTCACCACGCCGTAGTTGCCCCCACCTCCACCCTGGCAGGCCCACAGCAGGTCGGCGTGCTGCGTGGGATCGGCGCGGAGCACTCGGGCGTCGGCGGTCACGAGGGTGACCGAGCGAATGTTGTCGCACGTCATTCCGTAGCGCCGAGCGAAGACGCCGATGCCCCCACCTAGGGCCAACCCGGCGACGCCGACCGAGGGGCACGAACCGCCGGGTAACAGTCGGTCGTGGCTGCCGAGGGTGTTGTACACGTCGATGAGTTGCGCGCCGGCGCCTACTCGAGCGGTGTTGGCGGTCGTGTCGACAGCGATCGACGCGAGCCGGCTTACGTCAATGACGAGGCCGCTCGAGTTGGAGTAGGCCGCGTAGCTGTGGCCACCTGATCGAGCCGCGAAGGGAACGTCGTGGGCCGTGGCAAAGGCGAGGCAGCGTGCCACGTCATCAGGACTCTGACAGTAAGCGATGGCTCTCGGGTGAAGGTCGGTGAACTTCGAGTTATAAAGCAGCCGGTCAACACCGTAGGACGGACTCGACGGCTGCACCAAAGTTCCTCGCAACGACGAGGCGAGCCTGGTCCAATCAATCGCCGCCGCGGGGATGGCGGGCGCGGTCGTCGTCGTCGAGGTCGCAGTGCTGACTACGGGCGCACGGTTGCCACAGTCATCGAGAACGAGTGAGGCCGCGAGTGCCCCGGTGGCGAGTGAGCCCAGTTGCACGCCGCGGCGAAGGAAGTCGCGACGGGGGAGGGGAGACCTTTCGCTCACGCCGTGACGTTATAGGTAGGGCGAATCGCCCAGGGGTACCGAATAAATCTTGATTAAGAATCGCCGAGTCTGCCCCGTGAGTGAGAGGTCGCGCCTTCTAGCGTTCACGGGCGTGGTGGGGTCGATGGGGTGCTACCTTGCCCGTAGCGCCACGGGTGTAGCACGCGTCGACCGCGGTCGATTGGTGAGGAGCGGACGAAGGTTGACGAGGGTAGCGAGTACGCGAAAGCGCACGTTACGGGTGATCGTCTCGCTCGCCGTCGTCATCGGGGTGTCCCTCACTTCCGTCGGCGTGACCTCTATCAACGTCGCGGGCGCTGCTCGCGCACCCTCGTACTTCTATCTCGACCTCGGAGGTTCGGCCTCCGTGGGTTTTCAACCCACCCTCGCCGACCCTCGGGGCGAACCAACGTCGCACGGGTACGCCAATGACGTCGTGGCCTACGAAGCGGCCCGGGGTATTGACTTACACCTTCGAGAGCTGGGCTGTCCCGGGGAGACAACTACCACCATGCTGCACGGAGGAGGAAACTGCTACGACTCGGACGATTCGCAACTCAAAGAGGCGATGAACTACTTGTTCAGCCACTACAGCGAGGCGGGAATCGTCACCCTCGACGTGGGATTCAACAACGTGCGATTCTGCTTGGCGAACCAAGTCGTCGACGAAGACTGCGTGGCGTCGGGGTTAGAAGAGATACAACAAGAGTTGCCGATCATCGTGAGCGATCTCCAAGGGGCGGCGGGACCCCGGGTGTCATTTGTGGGACTCGATCACTACGACCCGTATTTGGGCTACGAGATCAACGGGGGCGCGACCGCCGCGTTCGCGTCGGAGACAACTGACGTGGTCGATCGACTGAACGCGGTACTCGAAGAGGTGTACGCCAACGCCGGAGTCCCCGTCGCGCAGGTGGACGCCGACTTTCAAGGCCAGGACCTCTCCGGCGCTCGGCTGCAAGGGGTGGGCGAGGTTCCCGAAAATGTCTGGAACGCGTGCGAGTTGACGTGGATGTGCGAGCCCGCGCCGTACGGCCCGAACTTTCATCCCAACGACACCGGCTACGCCATCATGGCCTGGGCCATCGAAAGCGCCCTTCGCCCTCCCTGGTAACGACTCCTGACCAGGATGAACAGGAAATTGAACGAGATCTCACTTTCGACCTTGATTAAAGGTGACTAATTTGATAAGAATTGTCATCTATTGAAGTTCCCCTTAGTAGAGCGAGACGTAATGGCGACGGAAACGAAGACTGAGTCACACGTAGAAGTGCTCAAGCGGGCGAGCAACTACTTGCGAGGCGACTTAGCCCAGGAACTCACTTCCGACACACCCAACGTTACGGGGGACAGCGAGCAACTTCTCAAGTTTCACGGCATCTACTCCCAAGACAATCGCGACGTTCGACGCGAACGCGCCCAGGCCGGAGAAGTCCTGGACTACATCTTTATGACGCGCGTGGTCATTCCCGGAGGACGGCTCTCGACCGATCAGTGGCTCGCCCTGGACGACATCGCTACCTCCGTCGCCGACGGCTCACTACGACTCACCACTCGCCAGGCGGTGCAGTTTCACGGTGTCTTGAAGGGCGATCTTCGCGTGCTCGCGCGGTCGCTCGACCGACAGTTTCTTTCCTCCTTCGGGGCGTGCGGCGACGTGGTGAGAAACGTCGTCACCTGCCCCAACTTGCACTTAGAGAGTGGCCACGGTCATCTCGAAGGCATTGCGCTTCAACTACGCGAGAGCTTTCGCTCCACCTCCGAAGCCCACTGGGAGATCTTTGTTAACGGAGAGAAAGCCGCGTCGCGCGAGGAGATCGCCGAACGTCCTTTCTACGGAGAGACCTACCTGCCACGGAAGTTCAAGATCGCGGTCGCACACCCCTACGACAACTGCGTAGACGTCTTCTCCCAAGACGTCGGTCTCGATTCCCGGTGATCACCCCGACGAGGGCGCGGGGTTCACGCTGCTAGTGGGCGGAGGACTCGGCCGTTCCTACGCTCACGCCGACACCTTCGCTCGCTTGGCCGAACCGTTGGCCTTCGTCACTAATGCGGAAGTCGAAGAGGTTATCGCCGCGGTGATCGCCACCTACCGCGACTTGGGCGATCGCACCGATCGCAAGCGCGCCCGCATGAAGTACGTGGTGGCGGATCTCGGCCTCGAGGCATTTCGAAGTGAAGTCGAAGGACGTTTGGGTCGGCGTCTGCGCCCACCGCTACCGCTGCCCTCCGACTTTGACGCCGACGATCACCTGGGTTGGCGACCTCTGCCTGATGGCACGTGGCAACTGGGAATTCGAGTGGGCGCGGGCCGGGTTCGTGACGTCGACGGAGGGGCCTCGCTGCGCACGGCGTTGCGTCACGTCGCGCAGAACCTCGCCGTGACGTTCTTTATTACTCCCCAACAGGATCTCATCGTGAGCGGCGTGCGCGAAAGTGATCGTGAGGCTCTCGAGACACTGCTGCGCCAACATCACGTGCGACTCGACGGCGAGCTCGGCAACGTCGAGCGTCGGGCGCTGGCCTGCCCCGCGCTGCCCACCTGCTCGCAGGCTCTCACCGAGTCCGAACGCCGCCTGCCCGAACTGGTGAGTGGTCTAGAAGGTGCCTTAGCCGCCCGACAGTTGGGGCGTCGTCCCGTGCAACTGAGAATGACGGGGTGCCCCAACGGTTGTGCCCGCCCGGCCATCGCGGAGATTGGTGTCGTCGGGCGCACGAAGTCGACCTACGACCTGTACCTCGGTGGTGGCACGCGTGGGGATCGTCTCGCGTCGCTCTATCGCGAGAAGGTCTCAGCTAGAGGAGATCCCCGACATTCTCGGACCTCTCTTTGATCGCTGGGGGGCGGAAGCCGACGGCGACGAAGCGTTCGGCGATTTTCTCGCTCGTGTTGGTGTGGCGTGACGGTGTACCTGGTGGGTGCGGGGCCGGGCGACGGCGACCTCCTAACCGTTCGCGCCGCCCGGCTGCTCGGCGAGGCCGACGTGGTGGTGCGTGATCGTCTGGTCGACGAGTCGGTCATGGAGTACGTCAACCCGCAGGCCCAGATCGTTGACGTGGGCAAAGGACCGGGCGAGTCCTTTCGTCAGGCCTCCATTAATCAACTGCTGGTGGAGCTCTCCCATCAGTACGACACCGTGGTTCGCTTGAAAGGCGGCGACCCCTTCGTCTTCGGTCGCGGCGGAGAAGAGGTACTCACTCTTCGAGAAGCCGGCGTGGCCTGCGTCGTCGTTCCGGGGCTCAGCTCGGCGTTGGCCGGACCTCTGGCCGCCGGTATTCCCGTCACCCATCGGGGCGTCAGCCGAGGGGTGACCATCGTCAGCGCGCGAGGCGCGAACGGCGACGTGACAGATTTCCGAGGTCTCGCTCACCCTGAACTGTCACTCGTGATCTTGATGGGCGTCGAACACCGTGGGCTAATCGCCGACCAACTACTCGACGGTGGCCTGACTGACGACACGCCGGTCGCGGTGATCGAGCGGGCGTGGAGTGAACAGCAGCGCACGACCCGCGGCACTCTTCGCACCCTCGCGTCCTTCGACGTGCTGCCCCCGGCGATCATCGTCGTCGGGGGCGTGGCCGCGATGGATCTTCGTTCACTGAAGTTCGCGGACGTCGCACTTCTTTAGCATGCTGCCCCTCACTTTTCGCTTCGACGACAAGAAGGTTCTCGTGGTGGGAGCTGGACTGGTGGGGACCAGAAAAGCGCAACAGCTCTTGGAGGCCGGAGCGAACGTCACCCTCATCGCGGAAGAGTTCTTCGCTCCACTCCCTGAGGGACTCTCGCGGGTAGAACGTCGTCGCTACCGCGCGGGCGATCTTCGGGGCTATTGGTTGGTCGTGTCGGCCACGGGTGATGCCACCACGAACGACGAGATCGTGCGCGAGGCCGATGAAGAACGAGTGTGGCTCAACGTGGTGGACGACCCCGAGCGATGCACTTTCTACTTCATGGCGTTGCACCGCCAAGGAGACGTCACCGTGGCCGTCACCACGCAGGGCGCGGCCCCGGCGTTGGCTCAAGAGATTCGAAACCTGGCCGCCGAACGACTCCCCACGAACTTGGCCGAGATTGCCGACACGCTTCGTGAAGAGCGCCGTCTGGTGCACGAGCAAGGGGTCAGCACGGAAAGCCGGGACTGGAACGGTCGGATTCGGGAACTTCTCGCGGCCGAGACGCCGTCCTAACTCGTTGGCGAGGGACGCAACGTCTTCAGCAGTGGTGTGAAGACGGCCAGTTCATCTAACAGCGCGTTGGCCGCCGCCACTAGAGCTTCGCTGCCCGGAAAGACCCCGTCCACCACGGGAATCGTGCGCAGAGGAATGGAGACGTCGCCACAGAGCGTCACCTTCAAGGCGGCGAGGATGGGTTTGAGGACCTGCGCCGCTCGAAGACCCATGGAGGCACCGCCGTAACAGACGACGCCGTAGGGCTTGTAGCGCCACTCCCAGTGCAGATAGTCGATGGCGTTCTTGGTGGCCGCGTTCATGCTGTGGTTGTACTCGGGGATGACGAAGACGAAGGCGTCGCCTCGAGTCACTGTCTCGGACCATCGTCGGGTGTGCTCGTGGGTGTACTCGCGTCGAATGGGCTGGACCGGCTCGTCGAAGAGCGGTAGTTCGTACTGCGCCAAGTCCACGAGTTCGACGTCGAACTCGTCGCGAAGACGTGCGATCTCGTAAAACCAACTCGCGATCGCGAGGCCCACGCGACCGGGCCGAGTGGAACAGACGATGACTTGTAACACGGGCTTGGACACGAGTGCGAACTTTCTTGTGGCGGTGTTGAGAGTGCGTTGCTGAGTTTGTGTTGAAGTGACTAAGGAGAAATTTTATTCCCCTCCAAAAGAGCCTCGAACACAAAGTTCTCTGGTCATGTACATGTTGTACGGGTTTAAAATAAATGGATGACAAAACAGAGCCGATCAGCCCCCGTGATGCAAGCGGTTCTCGATGCCGTGGCCGAACGCCTGATGGTGGGTGACGAGCTGGCAATTCGTATACCAGAAATATGCGATGCCACGGGCGTCAACTACGGGTCGGTCTACCACCACTTCGGCTCGCGCGAGGGCGTCATCGACGCGGCCTACGACATGATCTTCTCCCGACTGGTCGAAGAAGACCTTGCGCTCTTCGAGCAAGTGAACGACTCGGTCGATTCGCTCGAGGAGTATCTCGCGGTGATGGGTCCTATCGTGGCGACGTTGTCGTCTGGTCCCGCCAGAAAAAAGCGCCGCGCCCTGCGAATTCGCATCGTTGCGGCCGCCGCCACGCGCCCTCGGCTAAAGGAACTGATTGGCGAGAGCCAGGCTCGACTCACCGAGGAGCTTCGTCGTCTCACCGAGTTGGGCCAGAAGAAGGAGTGGCTGCGCGAGGACATCCCGGCCCAAGTCTTCGCCGTGCTCTTCCAGATTCTCATCTTCGGCCGCGCCCTTGATGACGTCTCGCGAGAGCCCATCGACGAAGAGTTGTGGGAGTCGTCCATGGGTCTGCTCTTCGCCGACCTCCTGAAGCACTGATTCCTCCTCCTCGGGTGTGCTGAACTCTGGGGTATGAAATGGTCGCGTGCCTTGGCCGCCCTCGGGATCCTGGCGGCCCTGGGCGTTGGTACCGCCAACGCGACGTGTTCGACGCGGACGTTTCCGGCGGCCATCCCCTGTAGCGCCTCGGCGCTCGCCGCGGCGTACGGTGGATCGGGCAGCGAGGATCAGGTGGACGAGGTCAACAGTTTCGGCTGCGTCGGAAACTGGGCCTATCTCTGGGCGACCATCGGCAAGGGCGAGGGCGAAGTCGGCGTGACCGACGTGCTGCACTATGACGACGCGACCACCCGATGGCAGAACGCTTCACGACTTCGTTACTGCATGCACCACCTCCTTCCCGCCTACGTCGAGTACTGGGGCTGCAACTCGAACTAACGGCCTCTGACGGCGAAACGCCGTCGGCACCGGCGTTGCGCCTTCGTCGACGAAGGTCTCGTCACCTACGCTCTACTCGTGCGAGCTCGTGGAATAGTGACCCTCGCGCGGGCGTCCGCGCAGGACCTCTTTGATCAAAAGACGGCCTTCGGGCGACTGGCCTTGGTCCACGTCATCATGATGGCCGGTGACACCCTGGTCACCGTGTCGCTGGCCGGCTCACTCTTCTTCTCCGTCTCACCGACCGAGGCCAAGGGAAAGGTGTTGTTGTATCTGCTGTTAACCATCGCACCCTTCGCGGTCGTCTCTCCCGTGCTGGGCCCCCTCATCGACCGTTCGGCCAACGGACGACGCATCCTGGTCGCGGTGTCGGCCGGCGTTCGAGCGGCCCTCTGCTGGATGATGGCGGAGCATCTGAACTCGCTGTGGCTCTTTCCGTTGGCCTTCCTCCTTCTCATCTCCTCCAAGTTGTACGTGGTGACCCGAGGGGCGTTGGTGCCAGAGATGGCCCGCACCGATCAGTTCCGCGAGCACGGTGATCGAGTCGACGACGCGGGCTGGCCCAACCCCGAGGAGGGCGACGCCAAGGGGTACGCGGGATTCAACGCGCAACTCACCCTGCTGGGCACGCTGTCGGGGCTCATCGCGGGATCGCTGGGAGCGGGAATCCTCAAAGGCATTGGTGCGCCCAGCGTGCTCTACGTCGCGGCCTTCGTCTACATCGGGGCCACCGTCGCGAGCGCCCGATTGCAGAAGCCCGTGAAGATTGTGCGCGATCAGGTGGCCGGACTCACACAGAGCGAGCGCGACCTCAACGCTCTGAATCCCTTGGGCGACGTGGAAGTGGCCTGGGGTCTCGGGGCAGCGGCGTTGATGCGATTCTCCGCGGGGTTCACCATTTTTCTCTTGGCCTTTGGGTTGCGACGAGAGTCGGCGGGGCTCGGTTGGTACGCCTTCGCCCTACTCCTGAGCGCGGGCGGGTCGTTGGTGGGGTTGGCCTTTGTCACGCGGGTGCGCAACATCTTGAAAGAGTCCACGCTCTTGACGATCGCCCTGCTGGCCACCGGGGTGGGTGCGGCGCTGGCCTCCTTCCACCCGGTCCTAGCGGTGCAAGTTCTCTTGGCCGGCTGGCTCGGTCTCTGCGGCGCGATCGCCCAGCCCAGTTTCGACGCCATTACCCAGAAGAACGTCGCCCCGGGAGCGCAAGGCCGCACCTTCGCGCGATTCGCGGTGCGTCAACAGCTCCTCTGGGTGGTAGGGGCTTTGATACCGGTAGCCATCGCCATGAGCTTTTCCGTTGGCGATCGACTGCTAGCGATTCTCATGATCACCGCCAGCCTGGTGTACCCGACCGGCCGTCGAAGCGCGCAGTCGCAACGACGGTGACTCCTACAATGAGTTATGGCAACGACTCCCCGCGTTGAACGGCCCTCGGAGAATCTGACCGAACTGCCCCACGTCGTCGTCGTCGGCGCTGGCTTTGCCGGCGTGTCGGTAGTGAAGCGCCTAGCCAACCGGCCGGTTCGCGTCACGCTGATCGATCGCCATAACTTTCACACCTTCTTACCCCTGCTCTACCAGGTGGCGACGGCGGGACTGGAGCCGGCCGACGTGGCCTACCCGATTCGCACCATCTTCGGCAAGGCCAAAAACGTTCGCGTGCGTCACGCTCGCGTGAAGAACGTCGATAGAGATCGCAACGTGGTGATCTTGGAGAACGGGTCGGTAATTACTTACGACCATCTGGTCGTAGCGACCGGAGCGATCGCCTCCTTCTTTGACATTCCGGGAGCTCGTAACTACGCCATGCCGCTCTACACCTTGGCCAACGCTCGACGGCTCCGCAATCGATTGCTGCGCGCGCTCGAAGACGCCGACGTGGCGGCCGAGAGTGGACCCGTGTCTCTTAACTTCGTCGTGGTCGGGGGAGGTCCGACGGGCGTCGAGACGGCGGGCGCTCTGTCGGAGCTGATCGAGATCGCGATTCGTCGCGACGGGCTTCATCTCGATCCCGCGACCGTTCGTATCCGTCTGGTGGATGTGGCCCCTCGACTGTTGACGGCCTTTCCCGATACGGCCAGTGCCTACGCCAAGAAAATCCTGCGGGAGAAGCGTGTTGACGTCGACCTGGGTCGCCCCGTGGTCGAGGTGGAAGAGCGGGCCATTCGATTCAGCGACGGAGAGCGTGTAGAAGCGGCCGCCGTTATCTGGGCGGCGGGCATCACCGCGGTCGGTACCATCGCCAATCTTCTCGAAGAGACGAGCGGGCCGAGCGGGCGCGCCCTGGTGAACAGCGACCTGAGGATCCTGGGCAGCACGAATGTGTGGTGCGTCGGCGACGCGGCGGCGATACCCGACGAGAAAGCCAGCGCGGAAGGAAGAATGGCTCTCTATCCCCAGCTCGCTCCGGTGGCGATTCAGTCGGGACGCCACTGCGCGAAGCAGATTTTGCGCGTGGTGAGTGGTGGAACGACCACGCCCTTTTACTACCACGACAAAGGCATCATGGCTACGATCGGTCGTCGCGCGGCCGTGGCCAAACTGCCTCACTTAGGGGTGATCAAAGGCACCCTCGGCTGGTTCGCTTGGTTGGGACTACACCTGTGGTACTTGGTTGGTTTCCGTAACCGCCTGCGCGTGTTTATTAACTGGATGTGGCGGTACTTCGACTGGCCCTCGGGACCTCGTCTGATTGTGGCCGACGCCGAAACGGCGCCGTAACTACCTCGCCAGGCGAGCCTCGAGGTCGTCTACGAAGGCCGCCAACTTTTCGGGCAGTCGTTCGTTGAACTGCGCGTAGTGCTCTCGAATGCGAGGAACCTCATGGCGCCACTCCTCGTTGTCGACGGTGAGCAGTTCTTTCATGTCGTCGGGCGTGACGTTCAGACCCTCGACGTTGAGCGCGTCGTGGGTGGGCACGAAGCCGATCACGGTCTCCTCGGCGTCGCCTCGTCCCGCGGTGCGCTCGAAGATCCACTCGAGCACGCGGGAGTTCTCACCGAAGCCCGGCCAGAGCCAGCGGCCGTCGGCCCCCTTGCGAAACCAGTTGACGTAGAAGATCTTGGGCAACTTCTCCTCATCGAAGCGCTCCGAGAAGGTCAACCAGTGGCCGAAGTAGTCGGCCATGTTGTACCCGCAAAAGGGCAACATGGCGAAGGGGTCACGTCGAAGGTGCCCGACGGCGGCCGTGGCGGCGGCCGTCGTCTCCGACGCCATGATCGAGCCGAGAAACACGCCGTGGTCCCATCCGACGCGACTGAAACACGAGGGGAATGACGCTGGCCCGTCGGCCGCCAAAGAGAATGGCGTCGATGGGCACGCCCGCGGGGTCCTGCCACTCCGAGGCAATGGCCGGGTCCTGTTGGGCGGGGGCGGTGAAGCGAGAGTTGGGGTGCGCGGCCGGCGTGCCGAGCTCCTTCGACCAGGTCTGACCTTTCCAGTCGATGAGACCTTCGGGCGGCTCTCCCATACCTTCCCACCAGATGTCCCCGTCGGCGGTCAAAGCGGTGTTGGTAAAGATGGTGTTGGCCTGGACCGTGTACATGGCGTTGGGATTGGTCACCATATTGGTCCCCGGCGCCACGCCGAAGAATCCGGCTTCGGGGTTGATGGCGTAGAGGCGCCCATCGGGACCGGGCTTCATCCAGCAGATGTCGTCGCCCACCGTCTCCACTTTCCAACCCGGCAGCGTCGGGACCAGCATGGCGAGGTTCGTCTTGCCGCAGGCGCTCGGGAAGGCCCCGGCCACGTAGCGTGACTCGCCGGCGGGACTGGTCAGTTTCAAGACCAGCATGTGCTCGGCCAGCCATCCGTCGTCGCGCGCCAGCACCGAGGCGATGCGAAGCGCGAAGCACTTCTTGCCCAGCAGGGCGTTACCGCCGTAGCCCGAACCGTAGGAGATGATCTCACGCGTCTCGGGGAAGTGCACGATGTACTTGTTCTCCTCGTTGCAGGGCCAACTCACGTCGGCGTCGCCCTCTTCGAGGGGCATCCCCACCGAGTGCAGGCAGGGCACGAACTCCCCCGTTTCGCCGAGCACCTCGAGGGCACCGGCACCCATGCGGGTCATGATGCGCATCGAGACGGCCACGTAGGCGGAGTCGGTGATCTCCACGCCGATGTGCGCGATCCGCGACCCGAGCGGCCCCATGGAGAAGGGCACCACGTACATGGTGCGGCCCTTCATCGATCCGGCGAAAAGGCTGTCGAGGGTCTCGCGCATCTCGCTCGGCTCGCGCCAGTTATTGGTGGGGCCGGCGTCGATCTCGTGTTGTGAGCAGATGAAGGTGCGGTCTTCTACTCTCGCCACATCGCCCGGATCGGACGTGGCGTAGTAGCTATTCGGTCGCTTGGCGTCGGAGAGCTTGGTGAAGGTTCCCTCGTCGACGAGCAACTGACACATGGCGTCGTACTCTTCGGCCGATCCGTCGCACCAGTGGATACGATCAGGGGTTGTGAGAAGCGCAACTTCCTCGACCCACTCGATCAGCTTCTTGTTCCTGGTTGGGTACACGACATCCTCATTCAAATTCGTCACGCCGCCTCGTTACGACGTGATACTTGAACCACTGTCATGAGCGCGCCAACTGACCCAACCAGAGAACGAAGCCAGCACGAAGATGACGTATTGGAGCGTATAGCCAAAATAGTGACCCGCGACACCATCCCGGCGGGAGAACGTCACGTGGGCGACGACGCGGCCGTCCTAAAACCCTTTGTGGGCGAGGCGATTATCAGTACCGACGTCTCGGTCTTAGGAGTTCACTTAGAAGAAACATTGTTTCCTCTCGAAGATCTCGGCTACAAGGCGGTTATGGCCGCGTTGTCCGATCTGGCGGCCATGGGGGCCCGACCACGCGGACTGGTGGTGGCCGTGACGGCACCGCCGGGGACGGACCTCGACGCGCTGCACCACGGTGTGGCCGAAGCCGCGCGCCTGGCCAATACACCGGTGGTGGGTGGGGATCTCTCGCGGGGTCACGACGTTAGCGTCGGCGTCACCGTATTTGGCGAGTGCCCGGGCAGTGGCGCGGTGTTGCGCAGCGGGGCCAAGGCCGGCGATGAGTTACTGGTGACCGGACCACTCGGTCGTGCGGCCGCGGGACTTAGGCGTCGTCGCGATGGCGTGTCCTTGGTCGACGAACTGGTCGAAGCACACCGAAGACCGTGGCCGAGGATCAGAGAGGGGATGGCGGCGCGCGGATCGCACGCGCACGCCATGATCGACCTCAGCGACGGAATCGGACTCGATCTCCATCGACTGGCCGACGCCTCGAACGTGGGTTTTGCCCTCGGGGGCCTTCCGGTGGCCGACGGCGCAACCGAAGACGAGGCCATCAGTGGGGGGGAAGATTACGAGCTGTTAATCGCGACCAACGACCCTGGACGCCTCAAGATGGTCTTTTACGATCGCGGTTTGCGTGAGCCCCTCACCATTGGGGTGGTACTAGAGGACCCGTCGATCAGAACGTTGCGCGGTGAAGTGTTCGAGCGCAGTGGCTTCGAGCACGAACTCTAACGTTCTAGGCCGGCAGGTTGGAACGACTGGGCTTGGTGATCTTGCCCGAGCGCAGGCATCCGGTACAGACGTTCACGCGCTTGGGCGTGCCGTTCACCAAGGCGCGGACGCGCTGGATGTTGGGATTCCAACGCCGCTTGGTGCGGCGGTGCGAGTGAGAGACGTTCATACCGAAGGACGGCTTCTTACCGCAGATTTCGCAGACTGATGCCATGGTGAACTTTCTCCTTACGCCGCGACGCATTCGTCGGGCTGGTAAACCGAAGGTCCATTGTAGCATCGCTAGCGATGACCTCTCCCTCGACGCTGTCGGCCCACGACCTGCGCGCGATACTTATCACTTACGCGGACCTTCTTCGCACCCATAAAGAGGTCATCAATCGACTGAACGTCTATCCCGTGCCCGACGGAGATACCGGGACCAACATGGCCCTCACCATGGAGTCAGTGACGACCGCCCTGGCGGCCGTTGACCAAGGCGCCGTCATGGGCGAGGTCACCAAGGCCATTGCCCACGGATCACTGATGGGAGCGAGGGGTAACTCGGGCGTCATCCTCTCTCAACTGCTGCGGGGTTTAGTGAGTGACTTTCCCGTCGACGGTGAGGTGGGGCCGGCGGCTCTGGCCGAGGGACTGGCCCGGGCCGATCTTCTGGCCCGTCAGGCCGTGCTTCGTCCCGTCGAAGGAACGATCCTCACTATCGCCCGCGCCGGGGCCGAAGGCGCCGCCTTGCACCACGATTCGCTACTCGAACTGGCCCGTAGTGCTCGCGACGCCGCGAAGAGTGCGTTAGAGAAAACACCGGATCAGCTCGATGTTTTAAAACGGGCGGGAGTGGTTGACTCCGGTGGCGCGGGGCTCGTTCTTTTCTTCGAGGCCCTCTGTCACGTCATCGGTGATGACGAGCTGCCGGTTCCCCCTGACCTTGACTCCCTTCACGTCCACGTGCACGAAGAAGCGCCCAGCGCCTCCGATGTGAGCGACCTGCGCTATGAGGTCATGTACCTGCTCGACGCCGACGACGCGAAGATGCACGCCTTTCGCGAAGTGTGGGCTGGCCTCGGTGACTCCATTGTCATCGTGGGCGGCGACGGACTGTACAACTGCCACATTCATACCGATGACGTGGGCGCCGCCATCGAGGCGTCGCTGGACGCCGGGCGACCGCGTGAAATTCGCGTGACCGATTTAGCCGATCAAATCGTCGAAGAGAGATGGGTTCGCGAAGCCACGTTGGCAGTGAGCGATGACGTCACGGACCCCGCGCCCACCACCGCGGTGGTGGCGGTGGTTGTCGGCGAGGGGATCGGTCGCATCTTTCACTCACTCGGGGTGCGCCAACTGGTCCTGGGGGGACAGTCCATGAACCCGTCGACGTCCGATCTCGTGGACGCGGTCCGGGCGAGTGAGTCAAGCCAAGTTGTGCTCTTGCCGAACAACAAGAACGTTCGACCGGTGGCTGAGCAAGTTGCGAATCTCGTCGAGCAACGGGTGGGTGTCGTTCCCACCAACTCCATCGTGGAGGGTTTTGCCGCGCTGCTGGCCTACGACCCCGACGCTTCGCTGGAACAGAATCTCGCGGCCATGAAAGCGTCCGCCTGCAACGTCGTGGCCGGCGAAGTTACCCAGGCCGTGCGCGATACCACCACCGGCGCGGGCGAGGTTCACGTGGGGGACTGGATCGGACTGAGTGCCTCGGGCGTGCTGTCGATCGCCGACTCCATCGCCGCGGCCAGCAATCAGTTGCTGGCCCAGCTGGTACGCCCCGAGCACGAGTTACTGACCATCATTGAAGGGGACGGCTCCTCCCCGGCGAACACGCGACGGGTGACAGAGTTCTTCGCGGAGGTCTATCCCCAGATCAGCGTGGAGGTTCACCACGGGGGGCAGCCTCTCTATCCGTACTACTTCGGTCTCGAGTGATTGATCAACCTCGGAGTCTGTCGTACCTCAGCGAAGTGCCGGTCAGCCGGATCCGCAACATCGGTGAGAAGCGAACGGCGGCATTGTCGTCACTCGGCATCGAGAACGTCTTCGACCTACTGACTCTCTACCCTCGTCGCTACATCAATCGAACGCGCCGGGTGGATCTCTCCGATCTTCGAGTCGGCGACGAGGCCGCGGTGTTCGGCGAGGTGGAGAAGGTCACGAGCCGACGTTCTCGACAGGGAAAGGTGATCGTCGAAGTCACGGTGACCGACGATGGTGGAGCGTTTCGTGTCGTCTTTTTCAACCAGGGCTGGCGTGAACGCCAGCTCTCCCTTGGAGTCCAGGCTCTCTTCTTTGGCAAAGTGAGCGACTACAAGGGCCAACGCCAGATGACCAACCCCGTGGTCGACGTCATCGTGGGCGCCTCCGGGGAGGAACGTGATCCTTCCAAAGTGGGGCGGATCGTGCCGATCTATCCCGCGACCGGCAAGGCCGGTCTCACCAGTTGGGAGATGGGCGGCTTCATTGAGGAGTCTCTGCGTCGCTCGGGCTTAATCCTCGATCCACTGGAACAGAAAGAACGCGACGAACTCGGACTGGTGGAACGCGGTGAGGCCTTCCGTCAGATTCACCTTCCCAACGACGAGTCGGAAGAAGAGAGTGGGCGCAAGCGACTCGTGTTTGATGAGTTCCTGCGCTTGCAACTCATTTTGGCCCTACGCCGACGTCGTCTCGAGTCATCCTCGGCCGGGATTCGCCACGACTTTGACCTCGCCGCCTTAGACGCCGCATTCGGTGACGCAACGGACGAGGGAAGTTCGCTGGTGCGACGGTTCCTCACCTCACATCGATACGCCTTGACGGGAGCGCAGCGCAGGGTGCTGGAGGAGATCGCGAGGGACATGTCCTCCGCGCTGCCCACGCATCGACTCCTGCAAGGTGACGTGGGATCGGGCAAGACCCTGGTTGCTCTGACCGCGATGTTGGCCGCCCGCGACGGCGGGCACCAAAGCGTTCTCATGGCCCCGACCGAGGTCTTGGCCGAGCAACATCTCGCCTCGCTGCGACGTGACGTGGCCGGACTCAGCGTAAAAGACGAGAACGTCTTGGGTGGGGTGAGGCCCGTCTCCGTGCAGCTCCTCACGGGAAGAGTGAAAGCGAAAGACCGCCAAGCCGTTTTGGACGGACTCCTCACGGGGGGCGTCGACATCGTGGTCGGCACACACGCCCTTTTGAGTGAGGGTGTGCGCTTTCAGTCGCTTGGTCTCATCGTCATTGACGAACAGCATCGCTTTGGAGTGGAGCAGCGCGCCGTCCTGCGAGACGAAGGTCGAGCGCGTTCGGTGGCCGCGCGCGACGCTGACCTTCTGGTGATGACCGCGACGCCGATTCCGCGCACCTCGGCCATGGTGCTCTTCGGCGATCTTGACGTCTCGGTCATCGACGAGATGCCCCAGGGCCGACTGGCCATCGAAACTAAGTGGGCGCAAAGCGACGAAGAGGTCGCCCGTTGCTGGACGCGCGTACGCGAGGAAGTGGCCGCGGGAAGGCGCGCCTACGTAATTTGCCCCCTGGTCGAAGGGTCGGAGAAAGTCGAGGCCACCAGCGCGGTCGAGGAGCGTACCCGTCTGGCCGTCAACGAACTGCGGGGCCTGAGCGTCGGTCTGCTGCACGGTCAGATGAAGAGTCAGGAGAAAGAAGACGTCATGGCGCAGTTTCGCGCGGGGGAACTCGACGTACTCGTGGCGACGGTGGTCATTGAAGTCGGCGTGGACGTGGCCGAGGCGAGCGTGATCGTGATCGAAGACGCCTGGCGATTTGGTCTCGCTCAACTCCATCAGCTGCGAGGACGCGTCGGACGATCGGACGCGCAAAGTTACTGCTATCTACTGGGTACGCCACCCAGTGAGGACGGTGAGGTACGACTGCAGGCGCTGGTCGACACCAACGACGGATTTGAACTCGCCGAGGTCGATCTTCAGTTACGTCGCGAAGGCACTCTGCTGGGCGCCCGTCAGCAAGGTCGCAGCGACCTGAAACTCGCGTCTTTGAAGGAGGACGCCGAGTTATTGGTCAGCGCCCGGGCCTTCGCTACGTCGTTGGTGGAACGAGGCGGCGACGCCTTGGGCGATCTCATCGAAGAACTACGACTCTTCGTCGATAGCGACGAGGCTGCTTACTTGTTCCGCTCGTAGTAACTACATTGAGAGTGTGCGAGTAATTGGCGGTGTAGCGCGCGGGCGTCGGCTCAAGGCGAAACTGCCGTCCAGCGTTCGACCGACCACGGACTACGCGCGCGAGGCCATCTTCTCGATGCTGGAGAGTCGCGGAGGGTTGCGCGATCTCATCGTGGCCGATCTCTACTGCGGCTCGGGGGCCATGGGTATTGAAGCGCTCTCTCGGGGAGCGGCGAAGGTGTACTTCGTCGACAGCGATATGCAGTGCTTGAACGCCGCCAAGAGCAATCTCGAGCCGCTGCAGTTGAGCGGCGACGCCATTTTCGTACGAGCGGCGCTGCCGATCTGGAGTCCGCCACGCGACCTTGATCTGGTCTTGGCCGATCCGCCGTACGGTCCGCTCGACTTGGCGAGCGTCCTGCACGACGTACACGCCGAGCGCGTGGTGGTCGAAAACGATCGCCACATGGACGCGCCGCCGGGCTGGCAAGTGACTAAAACCAAGCGCTACGGCACTACGCTCGTAACGATGTTAGAAGCCAGCCGAGGGGACGTCGGATGACCGTAGGTCTGATTCCGGGCTCCTTTGATCCCTTTCATAACGGGCACCTCGAGATCGTCGAGCGCGCCGCGCAGATCTTTGACGAGATCGTGGTCGCCGCTATCCGCAACCCCCAGAAGTCCGAGGCCCTCTTTGACCTCGACGAACGTCGCGAGATGATCGCCGAGAGCCTCATTCACCTGGACAACGTACGAATCGTCTCCATCTCCACTCTCCTCGTCAACGTGGCGCGCGACGTGAACGCCACCGCCATCGTGAAGGGTCTTCGCGCGGTGTCGGACTTCGAGAGCGAGCTCCAGATGGCTCAGATGAACCGCTCGCTGTCCGGGGTGGAGACCCTGTTTCTTCCCTCGAGTTCGCACCACTCCTTCATCGCCTCGCGACTGTTGCGAGAAGTGGCGCGTTACGGGGGTGACGTGACGTCGTTCGTCCCCGCGCCGGTGGCCAAGCGCCTGGCCGAGAAGTTCCCCGAGGGTACTGACGTGACCTCCTACGACGGTTACGAGGAGGAGGAGCTGCACGACCCCGGCGCTCGTCACGTCCGTCGCGACATCGAAGCCGATCTTCGCGATCTCATCGACGTCGTCTCGAACGCCAAGCAGATGCCTCTCTCTAACTCCTCTCTCGTCTCACGTGACGAGGTTTTGGGACTGTTGGAGCAGGCGCTGCACTCTTTGCCGGACGAGATTCGAGAAGCCCGTTGGGCGTTACGAGATCGTGAAGAGTTGATGGCCGCGGAGGTGCAAAAGGCCCAGCAACTCATGGATCAAGTGCGCGCTGAAGCGGCCCGCATGGTTGACAAGACCGAGATCGTTCGACAGTCGCGCCTCAAGTCCGAGCAGATCATCGCCGACGCGCACGCCCAAGCGCGACAGATGATCAATCAGTCCGAGGACTTCATCGACGGCAAGCTCGGCGGTTTCGAGATCGTGCTCGAGCGGCTCTTAAAGACGGCTCGATCGGGACGAGAGCGGCTTAACGCGCAGGGGCTGCCCACCTCCATGATCAACGACGAGCGACCGAGCGACGACTTTTTGGCCGCGGGCCCGGCGGCCAGCGAGCCGCGTGAGTACGTCGAGCCCGAGAAGAACGTGAGTTCCTTTTTCGACCAGGACTCCCTCTAAGAACGTGTCCTCGCCGTACCTCGTCCCGGTGGCTCAGATCCTGCGCGACGTTCCCTCCTCCTACGAGGTCGACTTCGAGGCACCCTTTGACGAGCCCCACGAGTTTGCCCCGCGCGGACCAGTGGAGACGGACGTCTTTCCCGAAGCCTTGGTGCACGTGAAGGTCCGCCTGGAGAGCTTCAGCGGGGGACTACGGGCCAAGGGTCGCGTGGAGGCGCCGTGGCACGGGGTCTGTCGGCGCTGCTCGGCTCCGGTGCTCGGCATGTCGAGCGTCAACGTCAACGAGCGCTTCGTTGACGAACGCCTGCCCGGCGACGAAGAGACGTATTTAATTGAGCACTCGTTCGTGGATTTGGCTCAGATGGCTCACGACGCCATCCTTTTGGACCTGCCCCTCGCACCACTCTGTCGAAACGACTGCCAAGGGCTCTGCGTCTACTGCGGGACGGACCTCAATGACGCGACCTGTGAGTGCCAGGCGCCGATTGACCCTCGTTGGGCTACACTGGACGGACTCCAATTTGCGGATCCCGACCCGGGTTCCAACGAGGCGTGACGGGCCAGCCCGTTTCCACTGAAAGAGAAGATCGATGGCAGTCCCGAAGCGCAAGACCAGCAAAGCCAAGACCCGAAGCCGTCGTGCGGCCAACTGGCGCCTGGGACTCCCGGCGCGCAGCGTCTGCCCCCAGTGCGCCACCTCTAAGTTGCCCCACGTGGTGTGCCCGAACTGTGGTTGGTACAAGAACCGCGTCGCGGTAGAGGTCAACTGAGTTGACCCTCCCCATCGCCTTAGACGCGATGGGTGGTGACTTCGCTCCCGGAGAGATCATTGCGGGCGCCCGGCGGGCCCTCGATGAACTGGGACTGAGTGTCATCCTCGTCGGCGTGCCCGAACTGATGGGCGATACCCAGGGCCTCGAGGTCGTCGCCTGCAGTGAAGTCATCGCTATGGACGACGACCCGGCCGCCAGCGTTCGCAAGAAAAAAGACTCCTCGCTGGTGAGGGCGGCCGAGTTGGTCCGCGACGGCAAGGCCTCGGCCATGGTCTCCGCGGGCAATACGGGCGCCACCATGGCCTCGGCCCTTCTTCGGATGGGTCGACTTCCCGGCGTCGTGCGGCCCTGTATCGCCACGCCCATTCCCAACCCCGGGCGCACGCCCATGGTGTTGGTGGACGCCGGCGCCAACGCGGAGTGTTCTGCGGAGATGCTGGTCCAGTTCGCCCAGATGGCCTCCACGTTCGTCCAAGCCCACTTTCACGTGGCCGATCCCACCGTGGGCCTCTTGTCCATCGGTGAAGAGTCCTCCAAGGGAACGCCGCTCGTCAAAGAGACCAATCAGTTGCTGGCTGCTATGGCGACACTCAACTTCATTGGCAACGTCGAAGGTCGCGACCTTATTCCGTCGCCGGTCGACGTCATTGTCACTGACGGCTTCACCGGCAACGTAGCCCTTAAGACCCTTGAGGGATCACTAAAATATGTTTTCGCCGCGGTTTTAGAAGCAGTGGCCACGAACGACGCCACCAAAGCGGCCGGGGAGGTGCTCTTTGAGTATCTTTTGCCGATCGCCTCGCGACTGCGTCCTGAGAGCCAAGGTGGGGCTCTGCTGCTGGGGGTTGAGGGGATCTGCGTCATCAGCCACGGTTCCTCTAACGCGACGGCCATCATGAACGCGCTGCGCGTGGCCGCACGAGATGGACAGCGATGATGTGGTGGCCAAATTAAGGGCGACGATTCGACCTGATCACGCGGCTTAACCGGGCATCTGCGCGGCGACTCTCAGTAGTCTTGATGATCATGTCAAAGGAGGCGTCATGAGCGCTGACACCGCCGCACCGCTGGATCGAGACGCCATCTTGGTACTCGTACGAGACCAACTCGCCGAAATTCTGGAAAAAAGCCCCGACGACATCGCCGAAGACGTTTCTTTTGAAGAACTCGGTGCCGACTCGTTGGCGTTGATCGAACTGGTGGAGGCCTTAGAGGAGAGCCTCGCCTCCTACGAGGATGGTTTTCACATCGACGACGAGGATTTAGAGGGACTCACCTCGGTGCGCGACGCCGTGAACTACGTCGCGGTCAAACTTCAGGTTGCCTAACGAGGCGGGTGGGCCTCATGGTCTCCTCTCTCGACTCGGTCGCTGAGCGAGTAGGGCTCGACTCGTCGAGTTCGCTCTTGCAAACCGCACTCGACGCACTCGAGTTACGCCGCCGAGCACGGCCTCGAATCCAACGAGCGACTCGAGTTCTTGGGCGACGCCGTGGTTGATCTCGCGATCGCCGATCTGATCGTCACGCGCTACCCCGATCTCAACGAAGGAACCGGCTCGTTGGTGCGAAGCCGCGTGGTGAATGAAGCAGCTCTGGCCCGCGCCGCGCGCGCCATCGATCTCGGGCCGGCCCTGCGGGTGGGACGAGGGGTCATCAAAGAAAATGGCGCGGAACGACCGTCGCTCCTGGCCGACGCGTTTGAAGCGCTGGTGGCCGCCCTCTACCTGGAGAACGGCTACGACGCCGCAAAGTCCTTCGTCCAGTTGGCCCTCGCTGACGACGTCGAAGCGGCCTCCCTCGAACCCGGTGAGGTCGATCCCAAGACGCGACTTCGTCAGTGGGCCGAGGCCAGCGGTCGGGGCACTCCGGCCTACCGCGTTGTCTCCGACGGTCCCTCCCACGACGTGACCTTCATTGCGACGGTCGTGCTGAGTGGTGAGGTCGTCGCCTCGGGCGAAGGGCGCTCGAAGAAGAGCGCCGAGGCGAACGCCGCCCACGCGGCGTGGCGGACGCACCGACGATGCCTGAGCTCGCCGAGGTGGAGACCGTACGCGTGTCGCTGTCGCGCGACCTGATCGGCAAGAAGATCAAAACCGCGTCGGTGACGAACGGTCGCGCCGTTCGGCGCCACAAGACCGCCAAGGACTTTCGAGCGCTGGTGGAGGGGCACTCCATCAAGAGCGTGCAACGACTGGGCAAGAACCTCGTCATTGGACTCGACAACTCGACTCATCTCGTCATCCATCTCGGTATGAGCGGTCAACTCTTGCGGGCCAAGGGTCCCAAGGACCCCAAGCCCAAGCACACCCACGTGGTCTTTACCTTCGTGCAGGGGGGTGAGTTGCGCTACGTCGACCCCCGGACGTTCGGCGAGATCTACGTGTCGAAGACGCCGGCTGAGGGCGAGCCTCCGGCCGAGATCTCCAAGTTCGCGCGACTCTCCATCGGCGGTGACGGGCTGGCCTTGCGTCGGGCGGTACCGGAGTTGGCCCACCTCGGCCTCGATCCCTTCGAGGACCAGATTGGCTGGGACCGTTTCGCGGCCATCCTGCGAAGTCGCTCGACGCCACTAAAAGCCGTCCTCACGGATCAGGACATCATCGCCGGCATCGGCAACATCTACGCCGACGAGATCCTCTTCGCCTCGGGGCTGCGATTTGATCGTCCCGCCGAGTCACTCTCCACCATCGAGATACGACGACTCCATCGCGCGATCACCGAGGTGCTGAGCGAGGCGATCAAGCACGGCGGCTCGACCTTGGACGACGAGCAGTTCGTGGACCCCGACGCCAAGCCCGGCAACTACCAGCAGTACCACCAGGTGTACAACCGTGAGGGTGAGGCCTGTTTTCAGTGTCGCCAGCCGCTGCGACGCGAGAGCGTGCGCGGTCGCTCCACGTACTACTGCCAAAAGTGCCAGGCCTAGGCAAAGCCGTTCGCTCCAAGGTTGCTAGCGTTCATGCGTGTTTCTTAAGCGATTGACCATGAAGGGCTTCAAGTCCTTCGCCGACACCACCGTTCTGGAGTTCGAACCGGGTGTCACGGCCGTCGTCGGGCCCAACGGGTCGGGCAAGTCCAACGTGGTCGACGCGGTCACCTGGGTGCTGGGTGCCCAGAGCACGCGGGCCTTACGCAGTGCGCGCATGGACGACGTCATCTTCATGGGCACCGCCAACCGCGCCGCGTTGGGAAGAGCCGAGGTGTCTCTCACGCTGGACAACTCGTCGGGTCGTCTGTCCGTCGACGGCGCCGAAGTGACGATCTCGCGCACGCTGTTTCGAAACGGGGACTCGGAGTACGCCATCAACGGCACCACCTGTCGACTGCTGGACGTTCAAGAACTCCTCGGTGACTCCGGCGTCGGTCGCCAGCAGCACATGATTATCGGGCAGGGCCAACTCGACTCGATCCTGTCATCGAATCCCGAGAACCGTCGCGCCGTGATCGAGGAAGCGGCGGGCGTTTTGAAGCACCGACGTCGAAAGGAACGCTCCGAGCGCCGGCTCGCCCAGACCCAAGAGAACCTCGAACGACTCGGCGACTTGGTTCGTGAGGTTCGCCGCCAGATGAGGCCATTGGAGCGCCAGGCGGCGTCGGCTCGCAGTTACAGCGACGTGGAGGGCGAACTACGAGAGGCCCGCCACGCGCTCTTTTCCTCAAGGCTCCTCACTTTTGACGTTCGTCGGCGTGAACTCGAGCTCGCACTGAACGAGTGCTCGGGGCGCGAACGTGATCTTCGCCACGAACTGGTGACCCTGGACGCCCGAGCGACCTCCGCCGCCGCCGAGATGGCCTCGCGCAAAGAAGAGATGCTGGCCTCGACGCTGGGAACGTTGCAGGGCCTGGCCGAACGGGCCCGTGGCACGCTGTCCGTCATACGTGAGCGTGAACGATCTATTCGACAAGCGCTCATCGCCTCGGCGGATGAGAACGTCATCGCCACACTGGAAGCCGACGCGGCGAGACTCTCCAGTGACCTGACGGCCTTGAGTGTAGAAGAACTGGCCCTCAGCGAACGTCGAGACGCACTGGCCGTGTCGCGGCGCCTCTTCGTCGATGCCGAGGCGCGCTTTGAAGCGGAGTGGGCTACGTCGTCGGAGAAAAATGACGAGGCGGCGCTGCTCAACGCGCGTGAGCAGATTGCCTTACTCGAGCGTTCGCTGGCCTCACTCAGCGAAAGTGAGCGGCGCGCCCGCGAACGACTCGCCGCTGCCGAGGAGCGCTCGAGTGACATCATCGCGGGACGCGCCCGCGCCACGAAGGAGTTGGCCGAGAGCGTCGTCGCCCTCGAAGATGCGGCCGCGAACTTTTCTAACGCCGAAAAGGCGGCCGAGCTCGCTCAGTCTGAACGTCGCCAGGCTGACGCCTCCTTGCGCAGCGCGGAAGAGGTGGCGTCTCGCACGGCCGCTCGTGCCGAGACGCTGGCCCGCGCGTTGGAAGAGCTGTCGGGCGTGGCGGGCCGTTCGATCGTGGGCGACCTCGAAGGGGTCTTGGGGTCGTTCTTAGAACTCATTGAAGTGGACGCCGGTGCCGAGGCGGCGGTGGAGTCCGCGGCCGGCGCGTCAGCGAGCGCCATGGTCGTGGACGGCAAGGGCTCGGCGCGCGCCGCCTTGATGGCCCTTCGTCGCGAGGGGGGTGCGGGACTGATTCTTCCCGCCGTCGAGGGCGAGGTGGAAGTGTCGGCCACGCCCGCCGGAACGACTCCCTTGAGCGACCACGTCCGAGCGCGACGTGACGCCCCCGCGTACGTCACCAAAGTTCTCGGCGCCCTCTTCTCGAAAGTGTTTGTGGCCAGTGACTGGGAGTGGGGCCTCGAGGTGGCCCTGGCGTACCCCGAACTCACGATCGTGACTTTCGAAGGCGATCGATTCGCATCCACCGGTTGGCGCGTGGCCTCGGGTCGGGCCGTCGTAACCAGGGGTAGCGTGGACGACGCCGCCGCGGCGGCCGCGGACGCCCAACGCGAGATCGCTCCAAGTCGACGCCGCCTCAACGAGGCGGAAGCCGCGCTGGCCACCTCTTTGCAGAACTTTCACGTTGCCGCCAACGCGCTCGCCGAAGCGCGAAGTGGGGACGAGCGGGCCCGGGCCGATCTGGATCGTCTGACCGTTGAGGGCGAGGAGTTGGTGGACCTCATTGACACGCTGAGCCGCGACGTCGCCGATCTGGCGAGTCAGATTCTCATCGTCGACGTCGAACTGGTCGCTCAGCGCGAGCAGTTGCCCGGGCTAGAACTCGCGCTGGAGGGCGCGAGTGAGCGCGAACAGAAACGAACACAAGCGCGCGAGGAACTCGAGGCTCTTCGCCGCGAAGTGGAGGTCGAGTCGACGTCACTGTCACGGCGCGAAGCGGAGTTCGCCGAACGGCGTCGTCTCATAGAGACCCGGCAGCGCGAGATCGAAGGACGGCTCGAAGGTCGATCGGGAGAACGCGAAGAGGCGGCGGCCAAGCGCCAATCACTGGAGGTTGACGGCGAGGCTTTGCAACGGCTCGCCGTTCTCGTGGAGCGAGCCTCCGAAGAGATACGCGTGGCGCAAGAGGCCATGGACTCGAGCTACCGCGAGCAGTTAGAGGCGACGAGGGCGAGCGCGGAGGTTCTCGAAGAGGTTCGAAGGGCGCGTCACGAAGCGGACGCGCGACTGAGTGAGTTGAGTGACGTCATGCGCCGGTACGAGATCGAACAGGCCGAGCTCGTGGTCAAGGTGGCCAACGTGCACGAGGTCATCCGTCGCGACCTGGGCGTGGAGCCACAAGAGATGGGCCCCCCTCCGCAGATCGAGTTGGCGGAGGGCGTCACGCTCGAGAGCCGCGTGGCCGAGCTCGAGGCGCGCATCACGTCGCTCGGTCCGATCAACCCACTTGCCCTCGAAGAGTTGGCGACTTTAGAGGATCGCTATAAGGAACTCGACGCTCAGGTGAGTGACGTGCGACACGCGCGACGCGAGTTGCAAGAAGTGCTGCGGGCCCTCGATGAGGAGATACTCCAAACTTTCACCAGCGCCTTCGCCGACGTGAATGAACACTTTTCGTCGCTCATCGCCATGCTCTTCCCGGGGGGCCAGGGCCGCCTCAACATGAGCGAACCCGACGACCCGCTCAACACGGGCGTGGACATCGAGGTTCGCCCCATGGGTCGAAACGTGCGGCGGATCTCCCTGCTCAGCGGCGGCGAGCGTTCCATGGCCGCTCTGGCCTTCCTCTTCGCGGTTTTTCGGTCGCGTCCTTCGCCGTTTTACTTAATGGACGAGGTGGAGGCCGCCCTCGACGACGTAAACCTTCAGCGGTTCTTAAGCCTGGTCGATGAGTTTCGCTACGAGGCGCAGCTACTCATCGTGACTCATCAAAAGCGCACCATGGAGTCAGCCGACGCGCTGTATGGCGTCACGATGGTGCCGGGTGCCTCATCCAAAGTTGTCAGCCAGCGCGTCACCCGAGCGAAGATAGTCGAATCGGCGTGATCGCTCTCTACGTTGTTCTGGCGGTCGTGGTGGTGGTGGCTCTGGTTGTCATCGTTCGTCGGCGCGGCCGGCGGCGGGTGCCCCTCACGAGCTCGCCACGCGCGGCGATGCCCGACCTCTTGGTTAGCGAGGTGACGTCGATACCGTCGCTTACGACCGTGCGCCTGGAAGATCGTCTGGCTCCGTCGCGCGGCGTCTTCGATCGCGTGCGCTCGCTCTCGCCCGGAGAGCATTTGAGTGAAGAGCAACTCGCGGTGGTTGAAGAGGTCCTGCTCCGCAGCGACGTCGGCCTCACCACCACCAACGCGGTGCTGGAGGAGTTGCGCTCACACGGCGCGCCCGACGGCGCCGCCGCCGCGGTGAGAGCGATTCTGCTGACATCCTTGAAGGGCGACCGAACTACCTCGACGCGCGCAGAGGAGGGTCGTGTCCCGGTGTGGCTCTTCGTGGGCGTCAACGGGGTGGGTAAGACGACCACGATTGGCAAGCTGGCAAAGCGCCACCACGACGCCGGTCGCACCGTGCTGCTCGCGGCGGGCGACACGTTTCGCGCGGCCGCCGCGGACCAACTGGAGCAGTGGGCGACTCGCACCGACTCCGACATCGTGCGCGCCAGCGAAGGGGCCGATCCCGGTTCGGTGGTTCATGACGCCATCGGTCGAGCGAACGCCAAAGGCGTTGACATCGTCCTGGCGGACACCGCGGGTCGACGAGCGAATAGCACCAATTTGCTTGACGAGTTGTCGAAGGTTCGTCGGGTGGCTGATCGCGCACCCGGGCAGGTTCTAGAAACGCTGTTGGTCCTTGACGCCACCACCGGACAGAACGCTCTCACCCAAGCCCAAGAGTTTCTCGCGGCCTCGGGTGTCACGGGCATCGTTCTTACCAAGTTGGACGGAACGGCCCGCGGGGGCATCGTGATCGCTATTGAGCGCGACCTCGGTGTTCCGGTCAAGTTCGTGGGGGTGGGCGAGGGGGTCGACGACCTCATTGTCTTCGATCCCGAGGAGTTTGTCGACTCGCTTCTCTCGGCCTAGCCGCTAGCCTGAATTAACCATGTTTGACGCCCTTAGCGAACGTTTTGAACGTCTCAGTACGTCCCTTCGCTCACGGGGACGCCTAAGCGACGCCGACCTCGACGAAGCCTTAGCGGACGTTCGTTCAGCCTTGCTCGAAGCCGACGTGGAACTCGGGGTGGTGCGCGCGTTCTTGGACGCGGTGCGCGAACGCCTCAGCGGCGAAGCCCTGTCGCAGAGCCTCTCGCCGGGCCAGCAAGTTATTAAGGCCGTTCACGATCAGCTCATCGAAGTTCTCGGCGGCACCCCGCTGAAGGTGACCTACGCGTCCAAGCCCCCGACCGTCGTGTTGCTCGCTGGTCTCCAGGGCGCGGGAAAGACCACGGCCGCGGCCAAACTCGCGGCGTGGTTCAAGCAGCAGGGTCGCCAACCCTACTTAGTGGCCGCGGACTTACAACGGCCCGCCGCCGTCGAGCAGTTGCGCGTGCTCGCGGAGCAGATGGGGGTGGGGGTCTACTCCGACAACTCCAACCCCGTCGAAGTGGCCCGCAAGGGCGTGGCTGAAGCGGCCCGACTAGGGCGCGACGTGGTCATTATCGACACCGCCGGTCGTCTCAGCATCGACCAAGCGTTGATGGACGAGGTTCGCGCTATCTCAACGGCGACCTCGCCGCACTACACCTTCCTCGTCATCGACGCGGTGACCGGGCAAGACGCGGTGCAGACGGCGCGAGCCTTCCATGACGCGTTATCCCTCTCCGGTCTCATCGTCACCAAGCTCGACTACGACGCGCGCGGCGGTGCGGTGCTCTCGGCGCGCGGCGTAGTGGGTCGCCCCGTGGTCTTTGCCTCGACCGGTGAAAAGATTGCCGACTTCGACCTCTTCTATCCCGAGAGAATGGCCTCGCGCATTCTCGGCATGGGCGACGTTCTCTCGCTGATCGAACAGGCCGAGCGGACTATGGACCCGAACGTGGTCGCCGAGTCCGCCGGACGAATGATGAGCGGAACGTTCACCCTTGATGACTTTCTGGCACAACTCAATCAAGTGCGAAAGATGGGCTCACTGGGCGGTCTGATGAAACTGATGCCTGGGGTGTCGAAAGAGATGAGAACGGCCGCGTCCAACGTGGACGAGGGTGAACTCAACCGCGTGGAAGCGATTGTGCGCTCCATGACCCCGAAGGAACGACGCGACCCGAGCATCATCGACGGCTCACGACGCACACGAATCGCCCGGGGATCGGCCACCAGTGTGTCGGCCGTCAATCAACTGCTCAAACAGTTCGGCGAGATGCGAAAAATGATGCGTCAGATGGGCAATGGCGGCGCGCCGGCCATGCCCCAGGGCATGGGTCGCATGGCCTCACTCGCGGCGAAGGCTCGCAGCGAGTCCTTACCCGCCGGGTTCGAGGCACTCGGCGCGGGGATGGCGAGCGCGACGTCGGCGTCACGCGGCGGCGGTTCGAAAAACAAGAAGAAGAAAGGCGGGAGGGTTACCCCTCCCAAACAACGCTAAACTTTGACGCTCGGGTATATCGCCCAGTTCCACTAGGGAACAGACAGATTCGAAGGGAATTACGTTGTGGCTGTAAAACTACGCTTGGTGCGAATGGGTAAGAAGAAGCAGCCCACCTACCGCGTCGTCGCCGCGGAGAGCCGTCGCGCCCGCTCCGGCGCCTTCCTCGAGATCGTCGGGACCTACCAACCTCGTGGCATCTCCACCGCCGAGCCCGAAATGGTGCTCAAAATTGACAACGACAAGGTTCTGCACTGGCTCCAACACGGCGCTCAGCCCACAGAACGAGTGGCCAAACTCTTGAAGGTCAGCGGCGCCCTGGAGGCGTTCGAGGCCTCAAAGGCCGCGAAATGAGCGACGTCGAAGACGACTACGTCGCGGGTGACGTCAACATGATTGACGACGATGACGAGGTCGACTTCGACGACGACGTCGTCGACGAAGGCAACGAGCGGCGCGACAGTCAAAGTCCGTCGGCCGCGACCGCGGTGGCGGCGCTCGAGTTCATCGCCAAGTCCCTAGCGGAAGATCCCTCGGCCGTCTCGGTCGAGGTGAACGAACGCCAAGGCAAGGTCGTCCTGTCACTCAACGTGGGGCCGAATGACATGGGACGCATCATCGGGCGACGCGGACGTACCGCGCAAGCGATTCGCGCGCTGGTGGGCGCCGCCGGGTCGCGCGACGGCGTGACCACTTCCGTCGACATCGTCGACTAACCGTGTCCGACGAGCGTTCCACGCTCGAAGTCGGGCGTATCGTCAAAGCGCACGGGCTGCGCGGTCAGGTGCAGGTCGACCTCTGGAGTGATCGCGTCGAGCGTTTAGCCGTGGGGGCGACCCTCTTCAGTGAGCGAGGCCCCTTGGTGGTGCTGGCCTCCGCGGCGCACCAGGCACGATTCATTGTCCAGTTCGATCGTATCGACTCGCGCGAAGAGGCTGATCGCTGGCGCGGCATCGTACTCTCCGCGCCCCGCATCGAAGACGGCAGCGTGATCTGGATCGATCAACTCTTCGGCGCCGAAGTCATTGACGCGACGGGCGTGAGCCGGGGAGTGGTGGTGGATGTCGAGGCCAATCCCGCCAGTGACATCATGGTTCTTGACTCCGGCGCGCTGGTGCCCCTCACCTTCGTCACCTCGATCGTGGCGAATCGACGAGTGGAGATTGACGCCCCCGAGGGACTGTTCGAATGACGCTCCGCGTGGACGTTCTGACCCTCTTCCCCGCGGCGATCACCGACTACGCCTCGACGTCGGTGCTGGGTCGAGCGGCTGAGAGTCGGGTATGGGAGCTTCACGTGCACGACTTTCGTGAGGCCACCCACGACGCGCACCGCAGCGTGGACGACACCCCCTTTGGGGGAGGCGCCGGCATGGTGCTGCGGGCCGAGCCCATCATCGAGACCGTCGAGACGACGCCCGGGCTCGCTCGGCCGGTGATTGCCCTGACGCCGTCGGGCCGTCTTTTCACCCACGACGTCGCGCGCGAACTCAGCGAACTTCCTGGATTTACCTTGTTGTGCGGTCGCTACGAAGGGTTCGATCAGCGCGCGCTCGACCTCGTGGTCGACGACGAGGTGTCGATCGGCGACTTTGTGCTGGCCGGTGGTGAACTGGCGGCCCTCTGCGTCATCGAGTCGGTCGTTCGACTGCTGCCGGGTGCTCTCGGCAACGACGAGTCGAGCGCCGACGAGTCCTTCGCCGACGGTCTCTTGGAGTATCCCCAGTACACCAAGCCGGCCGACGTTCGCGGCGTTCGAGTACCGGAGATCTTGCTCTCGGGGGATCACGCCAAGATCGACCGCTGGCGCCGGGCGCAGGCCCTCCGGCGAACCATGCAACGTAGAAGCGACCTGATGGCGCGCCGCGGGGGGGTCAGCGACGACGAGCGCGCCCTGCTGGCGGATTTCGCGACGAGCGAGGAACCTGAGAGAAACGGCTAAACTTCTAAAGCCTGTGATCCGAAAGGGACCGCTCTCATGAACCCCACTGACTTAGTCGACCGCGATTCGCTTCGCGATGATATTCCCGCTTTTCGCCCCGGCGACACCGTGAAGGTTCACGTTCGTGTCGTCGAAGGTACTCGTCAGCGCGTTCAGGTGTTCCAGGGCGTCGTCATTCGACGTCAGGGATCTGGTCTGCAGGAGACGTTCACCGTTCGAAAGATCAGTTTCGGCGTCGGTGTGGAGCGCACCTTTCCCGTTCACACCCCGACGATCGCCAAGATCGAAGTGGAGTCCTACGGCGACGTGCGTCGCGCGAAGTTGTACTACCTGCGTGAACTCCGCGGCAAGGCCGCCAAGATCAAGGAACTGCGCGTCAACGAGCGCGCGTAGTCGCTGGTGGGTGAAGAAGAACTCGACGACTACGAGTCGACTCTCGAACTCGCGCTAGTCCAGGAGTACAAAGCGGTGGTCGGAATGTTCGACTTCGCGGTCGAAACAGATCGCCGTTTCTACTTGGCCAACGACGTGGCCGTCGAGGTGAAGTCCAACGCGACGCCGACGTTGCTCGAGGTGACCTTGCATGACGCCTGGGTCTGGGACATGTATCGTGCCGCTCGATTTGTGCCGTCGGTGCGCATTCTCACCTTTCGCGACGTCAACATCGAGCGACTGCCCAAAGAAGACCTCCAGCCCTAGGCATGGAGCTCGTTCGTCTCGACTTTCCCTTCGAGCATCGATCGAGCGCGGCGTGGCTCACCCACGAAGTAGCGATCCTCTTGCACTGCACCGACGCCGACACCGTCATAGTGGCGGCGTCCCTGGCGGACGACCTCGACGAGTGCGGTGTCTGGCTCGACGTGTCGGGTGGCTACTCGGCGCAGATGGCGGCGCGCGACGTGAAGACGTTGGCGACGATGATTCCCCTTCGTCATGTGGTCGTCGAAACACCGAGAGCGAGGGAACACGCCGACGTGGTGGAGGCGCTTCTCTGCGACGTGCCGGTTACCTTCTCCAACCAGGTCGCCACCCTTCGGGGCGCCTACAACCGTCCCGCGCCCCCCGCTCCCTTAACCGTGTGGAGTTACGACGGATCCCTTCAAAGTGACGAGATGACCCTGCGCGCCTCCGGCGTGGAGACGACCGGAGTTGGCGAGCTCACTTTCTTCAGGTGATCGATCACGACTAGGGGAGTTGACGCGAAATGCGATCCGGATGGATCTTGACGTTCACCCGAATCTCACCCTCTTTTCGAAAAGGGTAGGAGTCGCCTCCCGTGTACTTCTTCGCCAGCCGGTCGATGACCTCATCGGCGCCCTCGGTGGTGAACGTGACGACCGTGCCGCGCACCGTAATGGTGGCTGAGGGATCGTCGGGGTCGGTGAGTGAGACGGCCACCCGGGAGTCGTACGCGAGATTACGTGCCTTGGCTCGCCCCAACGCCGTATTGATGACGATGTCGTCGCCGTCGAGCTCGACCCACACGGGACTGACGTTCGGCGCTCCGTCGGCGATCGAGGCTGGCGACGTGAGCGAGAACCTGCTTCGCAAAAACCGCGCGAGAGGCGGGGGTGAAAGGTATCGGGCATGGAGTTCCTGTCAATTCGGTTCGGAGTAGGGCTACTAGTTTTACTGTAATGAACGTCGGTGCGCACGTACGCGGTGGTGGCAAGTTGGTCCCTTCCCTCGAACTACGGGGAGGAGATCGGAGCGACCTCCATTCAGGTCTTCACCCAGAGCCCCCGAATGTGGAAGCCGTCGCAGTACGCACCGGAGGTCTTAAAGGGCTACCGCGAGGCCGAGGCGCAAAACCCCACCATCACCGACACCTTCTGTCACGCGACCTACCTCATCAACCTGGCGACGGGTGACCGCGACCTGTACGAGAAGTCCGTCGAGTGCTTGACGCACAACTTGTCGGTGGCGCGGGGCATGGGATCATCCGGGCTGGTACTCGCACGTGGGTTCTCACAAAGGCGCGGGCTTCGATAACGTCGTCCGCCAAATCGCCGACGCCTTCGAGCGCGCCCTCGCTGAGGCCGACCCCGCACCGGACGGCATTCCCCGTTGCCCCATTCTTATCGAGAACGCCGCCGGTAACGACGGGCCCGTAGGGCGAACGTTTGAAGAGATTGGCTTGCTCATCGACGCCTGCAACGGCGACGACCGTCTCGGGCTCTGCATTGACACCCAGCACTTGTGGGCCAGTGGATTTGACTACTCGAGTATCGAGGGCACGGAGCGCTTGATCAAAGACGGTGGACCGAACTGTGGGCCTGGAGCGGCTTCGCTGCTTCCACTTCAACGACTCGAAGATCGAACTCGGAGGCAACCGTGACCGCCACGCCAACATCGGCGAAGGCACCATTGGCGAGAGGGGCCTTGCGCCGCTCGTGGGCCACCCGAGTATCCGCGACCTCCCGCTGTTGCTTGAAGTGCCCGGCGACGGTGACGGACCGCGCGCTATAGACGTGGCGATCGGCAAGCGCGTGGTGGACGCCGGCATTGCCCTCTACGACGGCGATCCTCATTGGGACTCCATGCTCATCGCGAAGATCCTGGAGCCGGCGTCAACAACGCCCAAGAAAGCGACGAAGAAGGTTGCCCCGGCAAAGAAGAGCGCCGCGAAGACGACGCCCAAAAAGGCGACGAAGAAGGCTGCCCCGGCAAAAAAGAGCACCGCGAAGAAGTCAACCAAGAAGTCGGTTCCGGCCAAAACGGCTCGTAAGAAACCGGTCAAGAAAGCGACTCCCGTAAAAAAGAGCGACGCCAAGAAAACGCTCAAGAAAGTAACGAAGAAGGTTGCCCCGGCAAAGAAGAGCGCCGCGAAGACGACGCCCAAAAAGGCGACGAAGAAGGCTGCCCCGGCAAAAAAGAGCGCCGCGAAGAAGTCAACCAAGAAGTCGGTTCCGGCCAAAAAAGCTCCGAAGAGAGCGGCCCAGAAGTCGACCAAAAGAACGACGAAAAAGAAGTAGGCAGCGAATGAGTGATGTACGCGTGGAATCTGATTCGATGGGCCCGATTGACGTTCCGGCCGATCACTACTGGGGAGCTCAGACGGAGCGTAGTCTTCATCATTTTGCGATCAGCCATGAGACCATGCCGCCGGCGGTTATCCGCGCTTTCGGTGTTCTTAAGTACGCCGCGGCACAGGTCAACCACGCTCTCGGCAAGTTGAGCGCCGACAAAGCGTCACTGATTCAGCGGGCCGCTAGCGAAGTCGTTGACGGGACCTTGGCGAGTGAGTTCCCCTTGCGGATCTGGCAGACCGGTTCGGGCACCCAGACCAACATGAACGTCAACGAGGTGATCTCGAATCGAGCTATTGAACTCGCCGGGGGCGTCCTCGGCTCGAAGACGCCCATTCACCCTAACGACGACGTCAATATGTCGCAGTCGTCGAATGACACGTTCCCCACGGCGATGCACATCGCGGCCGTGATGGAGATCACGGATCGCCTGGTGCCCGCGGTTTCGCGGCTCCGCGACGCCTTAGATGAGAAGGCCGTGGCGTTTAAAGATGTCACCAAAATCGGCCGCACTCACCTGATGGACGCCGTTCCCCTGACTCTGGGTCAAGAGTTCTCCGGGTACGTCGCTCAACTCGACGCGGACCTCGTGCGCCTCGATCAAGTTCTCGCAGGCCTCTATGAGTTGGCGCTGGGTGGCACCGCGGTGGGAACGGGTCTTAACACGCACCCCGAGTTCGGTGTTCGAGTAGCCGAGGCCATCGCCAAATTGACGGACAAGCCGTTCGTGACCGCGCCGAACTACTTCGCCGCTTTAGCCGCGCACGACGCGTTGGTCTTTGCGCACGGCGCGATCAAGACGCTGGCCGCCAGCCTGACCAAGATTGCCGACGACATTCGTTGGCTAGGTTCGGGACCTCGCTCGGGGCTGGGGGAGTTGAGACTCCCCGAGAACGAGCCCGGTAGTTCCATCATGCCCGGCAAGGTGAACCCCACCCAGAGCGAAGCCATGATCATGGTGTGTATCCAGGTATACGGAAACGACACCGCGGTCTCTATTGCCGACTCACGGGGAAATCTCGAGTTAAACGTGTGTAAGCCCGTCATCATCTACAACTTCTGCAACTCGGTCGACTTACTTACCGACGCCTGCGACCGCTTCACGGAGTTCTGCGTGGTGGGGCTTGAGCCCAACTACCAGAAGATTCAAGACCACCTGAACAACTCATTGATGCTCGTCACCGCGCTGAACCCGATCATTGGCTACGACAAGGCCGCCGAGGTCGCGAAAAAAGCCCACAAAGAGGGAATGACGTTGCGCGAGTCGGTGCTCGCTCTGGGGTATCTCACCGGTGAAGAGTTCGACGCCGCCGTGGTGCCTGAGGAGATGACGCACCCTTAGTGGTCAGAACTCGCACGTTACGCGAGTTGCAAGAATCCTGACGTCACGCAGAGACCGAAGGCGCAGATGACCACGAGTCCCACGACCACGGAGAGGACAACCACTCGCGTACCCCGACCTCGACGCGACGCCATGGGCAGCGGCATGTACCAATCGGGGAGTGGGTTCTTGATGAATCCGTAGCCGAAGTGCCACGGTTCGGCGTCGGCGTTAACCGGTGCCCCGGGATCAGCAGCCAGGGCCAACGCCGTGAGCTCGTCGTCGCTCACCACATCATCCGGGGTGATGTCAGTCACCTTCGAAGTCTTCGTCATCACCCCTTCTGTCTCCAACCCGCAACTCTCGTTACAACTCAGAAACTACCCGTCCGTCGGTTTTTGCGGTCGTCGCTAACTGACGGGGAGGTTCCACAACGCCATCCAACGAGAGAGATCTTTCTCCATGGGTAAGTCCGAGCTGAGAAATGACCGCACGCGCAGTTCCAGTTCGTTGTCACGCTGGGACGGACCGGTGGGGGCAAAGGGATAGAAAGTGCCCTGCTTCATCAGATAGACGAGTCGGAGTGATCCTTCGCCGGGCGGGGTCTTCGGGACGAAGCCAAAGACCGCACAGAGCAGTCGAGGCCCCAGCCCGTTCTCGACCATGGAGGTGTCCGCCGAGTGAATCCGCGTGACGAGTGAGTTGAGGTCGGGATCCTTGATCACCAACCACTTAAAACCCAAGTCGTCGGTGGTGATGGTGACCTTGTCGTTGTCGGTCTGGTCGAAGTTGAGCAGTTGCTTAATGTCGTCGTCGGTGGTGAGGGTACTCTCACCACTACCTGATTTAAAGCAGAGTCCGGCTTGGCCCGAACTCACCAGGTCAAGCTCGCTCTCCAACGTCAACGCCGCTGTCGAGAGGGCGAAGAGATTGTCGAGATTGGGCGCTACCTGTTTCGTTCGTCCAAACAGTGTGTCGCGAAGGCCCACTAGCCGTTGAGCTCTTTTTCGAGCTTGCTTAGCGCGTCGAGACGCTTCTCCAAGGACGGGTGCGAGGAGAAGAGACTAGCCGCGGTGTTGCCCGAGAGGGCTGGCGCGAAGAACAGCGAGTTCATACCTTCTTGCTTGCGCAGGTCCGTGCGGGGGATGCGACCCATGTCGCCCGTCACGTGGACGAGGGCGCTGGCCAGGACGCTCGGCTTACCGATCAAGATGGCCCCCGAACGGTCGGCCGCGAGTTCGCGGTAGCGCGAGAGGGCCATGGTCAACAGGAAGGCCACGATGTAGATAACGATGGAGATGAGCAACGTGGCCATCTCCAACAGCACGATCTGGCCACCGTTGCGGCTGCCGCCGCGTCCGCCACCACCAAACATGGCGCCGAAGAGCGCGATACGACTGACCAGCCCGGCCAGCATTCCCACGCCCGAGGCGATCGTCATGATGGCTACGTCGCGGTGCGCCACGTGACTGAGTTCGTGGGCCAGTACCGCCTCTAACTCTTCGTCGTTGAGGCGCGTCATGATGCCCCGCGTGGCACAGATCACGGAGTGTTTGGGGTTGCGTCCGGTGGCGAAGGCGTTGGGCATATCGATCTCGGCGACACCGACGCGAGGCTTCTCCATATTGGCGAGCAAGCACAGACGGTCGACGATCTCGTGAAGACGAGGCTCCTGTTGGGGTGTGACCTCGTGCGCGTGCATCGAGAACATGGCGATCTTGTCCGAGAAGTAGTACTGAGAGAAGATCAGCGCACCGGCAATGATGATGACCAGGACGAGAGAGACGCCGAGGGTCAACAGGACCGAGATGATGATGCCGTAGAGCAGCACGAGCAACAGGCCCGTGATGAACATCCTCACGTTTAACTTATGGTCGGTTTCAATCTTGGTGGTTCGTGCCACGACTAGTTTCCTTCGGTGGTGGTCGCTTCGGCGGCACTGGCCGTCGGAGCGTCACTTGTTCCCGAGGGCAACGCACTGGGCGCTGCTCCCGCTTTGAGGGCCGCCAGTTGGGCGTCAATGTCGGAGTTAGCGGACGCTTTGTCGAGCTGAGCTTGAATGTCGTCGCGCGAACTGGTGAGATCAGTCAGAGCCCCCGAGGCGAGAAGCTCATCGAGCGCGCCACTACGAGCCTGCATGTCCGCCACTTTGTCTTGGGCGCGCTGCATGGCGGCGCCGGCGTCACCCATGGACGTCGAGATGCCACTCACGGCCTCGTTGACGTGGGCCGACGCCTCGGCGGCGGTGTAGGTGGCCTTGATGGTCTCTTTTTTGGTCCGGAAGGCCTCAATCTCCGTCTGCAGTTTCGTGGCCGTGTCTTCTAACTTCTGCTGCTGTTCGGTGATCGACGCGTGCTGGACCTCGAGGTCCTTTAGTTGACTGGCGATCGCTTCGCGCCGGGTGAGGGCTTCGCGGGCGAGGGGTTCGTTGCCCTGGGCGAGGGCGGCCTTGGCCTGGTCGGCCAACTTGTCGCCCTGGCTCTTTAGTTGCTCGGCTTGGATCTCTACACGCTTACGAGCGGTGGCCACGTCGGCGACGGCTCGCTTTACCTTGGTCAGGTTCTCTAACTGCTGTTCGTACGAGAGATCGAGGGTCTGACGAGGGTCCTCGGCCTTATTCAAGGCGTCATTGGCCTTGGCTTGGAAAATCGTTGAAACCCGCTTCATTATGCCCACGTGGGCCTCCTTTTGCTACAGATCAAGACTAGGGCGAACTGATGTGGCGAGGCTCAACGGGAGGTTCTGAAAGCATGCGGAATCTAAATTCTCGGTAAATCTGTGTCCTGCGCGCGAGCTTCGCTGGCGAGTTCGTCGCGGTAGGCGTCAAGTTGTCGAGCCAACTCCTCGCTCGACGTGGCGAGTATGCGCAGTGCCAAGAGCGCGGCGTTGGTCGCTCCGTTGATGGCGACGGCCGCGACGGGCACGCCGCGAGGCATTTGGACGATCGAGAGCAGTGAGTCCAGTCCGTCGAGGCGCGCGAGGGCCACGGGTACCCCGATGACCGGCAACGTGGTGGACGCGGCCAACATGCCCGGCAGGTGCGCCGCGCCACCGGCGCCCGCGATCAGAACCTGGAGTCCGCGACCGCGAGCTTCGTGGCCGTACTCCAGCATGGCTTCGGGGGTGCGGTGCGCCGAGACCACCCGAATCTCGTACTCGACGTGGAACCGTTCGAGAACCTTGGCGGCGTCGTTCAGTACCTCGAGATCGGAGGAGGAGCCCATCACGATGCCCACGACTGGTTGCACTATGTCTCCGTCTCCTGAGTTACGGTGCCGTACGCCCGTGCACCCTCCCATGCTCTCACGCGGGGAGCGTCGGGGTCGTCGCCCAGGGCCGTCACGTGACCCAACTTTCGACCCGGTCGCCACGATTTTCCGTAGTCGTGCACGAAGACGCCCTCGACCGCACGGGCCGTGGCCAATGAACCGGGTGCCGGGCCGCCCACCACATTGACCATGACCGCGAAGGGGTGCAGCGACGACACTTCTTTAAGGGGCTGACCACTCACGGCGAGAAGGTGTTGCGTGAACTGGCTCGCCGACGTGCCTTCGATGGTCCAGTGGCCCGTGTTATGAGGTCGCAGCGCCACTTCGTTGATCACCAGGCCCTGATCGGTCACGAAGTACTCAATCGCCAAGACGCCCACCCCGCTCACCAGGGTGGCCACGCGTTCGCTGAGTCGACGTAGTGCCTCGCTCTGGCTTTCGTTGAGGTCGCTCGGAAAGCGAACCTCCACGCACATGCCGTGGTCCTGCACGGTCGTCACCGGCGGATAAAAGACGAGCGTTCCGTCCAGCGCGCGGACCACTATCTGCGCGACCTCGCCGGTGAGCGCTTGGCGCTCTTCGACGATGACCTCGCCTCGGCGCGACAGCTCATCGATGGCGTCGAAGACTTCTCCGCGTGACGAGGGAAAGACGACGCCCCGTCCGTCGTACCCGCCTCGACTCGCCTTGATAACCGGTAGCGCCGAGAGCTCATCGAGAAAGGGATCGAGTGACTCGTCCTTCGAGGAACGAACGACGAGAAAGCGCGGTACCGGCAGGTCAGCCTCGGCGAAGGTGCGTCGCTGGTACGCCTTGTCGACGGCGAAGCGCAGCGCTGCGCTGCTCGGGCGAAACTCCACGCCCCTCGATTCCAACTCCTGTAACAGTTCGAGGTCGACCAGTTCGTGATCAAAGGTGATGACGTCAACGCGCTCGGCCAGTCGTGCCAGTGCCGCGCGATCGCCGGGACCACCCACTTCCACCTCGGCGCAGGTGGCCACCGCCGAGTCGTTCATCGAGTCGGCGAGCACCGTGACGTCGACGCGGGCGCTGTGGGAGGCCTCTCCCATCATGCGGGCCAACTGGCCCGCTCCCACCACCCCCACGCGCCGCAGAACAGTAGGTTGGGGGTCGTTCGACACGAACGAAACGCTAGTGGTCAAGGGGACAAGGAAGATGCGCATCGCGATTGGATTGGACACCACGGGCTCCATTGAAAAGACCTTGTCGCGCGCGTCACGACTGCGAGATGCGGGATTTAGCAGTCTGTGGTCCTCGCAGATCTTCGGGCCGGACACTTTGACAGTTCTGGCGATCGTCGGGCGAGAGCACGGTGACCTCGATCTCGGTACCGCGGTCGTGCCGATCCATCCACGGCACCCTTCGATGCTGGCCGCGCAGGCGCGAACCGTGCAGGACGCCATCGGAGGCCACCTCTCGCTCGGGGTGGGACTGTCGCACCAGATGGTGGTCGAAGGCATGTGGGGTCTCTCCTTTGAGCGCCCGGCCACCTTTATGCGCGAGTACCTTGACGCCCTCGCCCCTCTACTTCGCGGCGAGACGATCAACGTGCACGGGGAACGAGTGACCTCGGTCACCCTGGGAGCTTTGGGTCCGAAGGAGGTATCGCCGCCCAGTCTTCTCATCGCGGCGCTCGGCACCAAGATGTTGGAGCTGGCCGGCACCGTGGCCGACGGCACCTTACTGTGGATGACCGGTCGACAGACCATCGCCGCGCACATCACACCGACCATTCGCGCCGCGGCCGAGAAGGCAGGTCGTCCCGCACCACGCATCGTCTGCTCGCTACCCATCGCTGTCACTAGCGACGTGACAGGAGCCAAAGAGCGAATTAACTCCGAGTACGCCCTCTACGCCACGTTGCCCAGTTACGCCGCCATGCTGGAACGCGAAGGAACGAAAGATCCGGCGGGAGCGAGTCTGATCGGCCCGCGCGAGCAGGTCTTAGAACAGTTGCACCAGTTGGCCGACGCCGGGGTCACCGAGTTCTCGGGTGCACCGTCGGGTAACCAAGAAGAAAGCGAAGGGGCTATCCAAGTCCTCCTCGATTTTCAAGGCGGGGCGTAAGCGCACAAAGTGATTCGCGGACTCAACTAAAGTTCTCACACGAGGTGAAATAAATCATGGCTGTCGCCGCTTCTCTACTGTCTATCGCGCTGTTCCTGGCCTTTGCGTCGGCGGGACTACAGAAACTTCTCTTCAACCCAGCGATGTCGAACGCCGCCGATCGACTGGGCTTCTCGCGCCCGGCGTATCGACGTATCGGTCTCCTCGAACTTTTGGGTGGCATGGCCTTGATGGCGGGACTGGTCGGAAAGGGGACCTCGTTCCTCGCGATCCTGAACGAGTCGGCCGCCGGCGTCCTCGCCGCGCTGATGGCCGCCGCCCTCTTCGTTCACCTACGCAACGGCGATCGGGCCAAGTACTTCGCTCCCGCTCTAGCCCTAGGAGTCTTGGCCGTGGTCGAACTGGTCCTGCGACTGGCCTGAGGCTTACATCGGCACCTTGGTGTGCTTGAACTCATTCAGGTCACTTTGGACGCTCATCAAGGTGAGAAGCGAGTCGATAAGTGCCACGGACGCCGCCTCGTCCTCACTGGGAACCGTCATATAGCGAACGAAGGTGGCGTCACCGTTGACGACGAACGTGGGAACGCCGAAGGCCTCGTAGCGCTCGAACTCACGAAAGCTCTCGCCGATCACCTTGTGGGGACGACGGGTGTCCAGGTCGTCGAACACGGCGGCTAGGTCCACCCCAGTAGAGGACAGCGCTTCAGAAATCTCCTCACGGGTGACGAGTCGAATGGCGCGTTCGTGACGGGCACGAAAGAGGGCCTCGTGGGCATCGAGGAAGGACTCCGGCTGGAGATCTCGAATAGAGGTGCTCACCGCCAAAGAAAGTAGTTCGGGATCGCGCGCGGGATCGTCCCAGACGTCGGGGGCGCCGTCCGCTTTGTAGCCCTGGCTCATGGTCCAGGGAACGAAGGTGACGTCAAAGTCGGCGCCCGCACGCAGAGCGGTCACCACGTGCAAGTGGATGTTCTTGGCGAAGGGACAGCGGTAGTCGTAGGAGAGATCGAAGTGACGCATGGGTCCAGACTAGGAACTAGTGCGTCGGAACAGGCACGCCCTTACTGCGGCACAGGTCCTTGAACGCGCAAAATCGACAAGCGCTGCGCGACGGCGTCGCCGGAAAGTCACCGTCTTGGTAGTAGCGATTGATTTTGTTCCAGGCGCTGGTGGCAGCTTTGGCCCGGGCTCGAACGATGACGTCGCTCACCGGTCGCTCGATGGACGTGCCGTGGGCCACATACATCAGTCGAATATTCGAGGCTTTTTCGCCGAGTTTGGCTTCACACAGCGCGGCGTATAACTCCGCGTTGGCGAACGTCTGGGAGTCGTAGTTGCGATTGGGGAGCGAACCCGTCTTGTAGTCGACGATGGTGAGAGTTCCGTCCGCGCCGCGATCGAGCCGATCCAAGATGCCAAAGAGCGGCGTGCCGTCGACGTCGACACCGAGGCGAAGCTCCACCCCTTCGCTATCGACCGTAGTGGGATCTTCCATCGCGAAGTAACTCTCGATAATGGCGTCCGTCTCGGCCAGGAGTTTCGCCAACATGGCGTCGTCGAGGGAGATCTCGAGGCGGACCTCCGGCGTCAAAATCTCCGTCTGGGCGGGCTCCACAAATTCGCGTGCGCGCTCAATAGTGCGTTCTGCCTTGTCGAGCAGGAAGAGGTGCTCAAACACGAAGTGAACGAAGCGCCCTTTGGCGCTGGCGTAGGAGGCGGGCTGGGGGAGTCGGTCAATCGAGCCGTGCTGATAACGGCGGGGGCAGGCTTGGAAGTCCGACAGACGTGAGGGCGAGAGAGATTGGGGAAGTGGTTGCTCAAACGCCATGACCGTAACGTTACGGCCCCCTTGTGACGTGCGAGGCCCTCGCGAGCGACAACAATGGAGCCATGCCCCGACGTCGCGTCGCCTCCGTTACTCGCCACGGTGCGATCGTTCGCTCGACGACCTGGAACGGCGTCCGCTACGGCGACGACGTGGTGGTGAATGGCCCCAGGGAACGCCGTCAGCATTGGACCTTCGTGGCCTTCGCCGTCAACGAAGCGACCGGGGAAGAATGGGTCGAGGTGCGTGGCGGGCGGACCGGAGAGTCGAAGGGTAGATCGTTTCGCCCCGAGATGATTTTTCCCGTCGGATCCCGCAAAGGTTCGCAGATCGTCGGACTGTCGCTAGCCAGCGCCCCTCAACTAACGCTGGAGTAAGCCGCGGCGCGTCGAATTCGTCGATCCTATGAGGCGATGATGAAGAGGCCCGGAATGAGCCAGATGGTGCAGGGTGCGTCGAGAAGATCTACCGCACTTCATCTTCCACGACCACGACGACCTCGATGACGTCGGGGTTGAGTACTCGGTGCAGGATCGCGGCCAAGGCCCCGCCGACCAGAGGCGCCAAGATGAACAGCCAGACCTGACGAATGGCGGTGCCTCCCACGATGAGAGCGGGTCCCAAACTGCGTGCCGGATTGACGGAAGTACCGGTGAGAGAGATCCCGATCAGGTGCACCACCGTGAGGGTTAGTCCAATGACGAGGCCGGCGATCGCCGCGTTGGCGACCTTGCTGGTGACGCCCAGAATGACGAAGACGAACAATGCCGTGAGGACGACCTCGGCAATGAAGGCACCGCCCGCGCTGATGTGAACGAGCGACGCCTTGCCATACCCATCGGTGCCCAGACCCTGAGTCGAGCGATGGTAGAGGGGGGACTGTTCAAACACCGCCCATAGAACCAGGGCACCGACGATGCCTCCGAGAAACTGCGCGATCCAATATCCGATTGCTTCTCTCCACGTCACGCGATGAGCGAGAACCGCTCCCATGGTCACGGCGGGATTGACGTGACACCCCGAGATTGGGCCGATGGCGTAGCAGAGGCCGGCCAGTGTTAGCCCAAAAGTGAGGGCCGTCGCGACGATGCCCGCCGCCACGCTGCCGCCGTCGAACTTGAAGCCGAACATCAAGGTGGCCACGCCGACCCCGAAGAACACCAGCGCCGCGGTACCGACAAATTCAGCAAAGAGCTTTCGACCCATGACGACGTGCCTTTCACGTGAGACCAACTCAGCGCAAACCATAATCGAGCAAGGCTTTAACGAGGTGACTTTGCTAATCAAAACTTGTTAGAACGTCAGAGTGGAGTACGAGAGGCAGAGCGAAAGAAGGACTCATGATCAGACTGATCGCCGCCGTCGATAGCCGGTTGGGTGTCGCCAATGACCACGGCATTCCCTGGCAAGGCGAGATTCCGAGCGACACCAAGTACTTCAACGATGAGACCGCTTCGGGCATCATCGTCATGGGTTTTCGGACGTACCAAGAGTTTGACAAGCCCCTGCACGATCGTCAGAACTTTGTCGTGACTCGGCCAGAGTCCGCCGAGCTGCGTCCCGGATTCGATGGTGTGGTCGATCTCAAGGGCTTCCTTCATGAGCACGCGCACGATCTTGTGTGGGTCATCGGGGGCGCGGGGCTCTTCGCGGCATCGCTCGCCTTGGCGGACGAGTTATACCTCACCCAACTCGACGAGGATTTTCACTGCACGAAGTTCTTTCCAACCTTCTCTGACACTTTTGAGTTGATCAGCAACCAGGGGCCTCACGAAGAGAGTGGCATAACATTTCGCTTCGAGATCTGGCGGCGTGCGACCGCGCTGCCACCTCGTTGAAGAGAGATCAACTCGTCGCACGGTGACCGCAACTGGCGTTGCGCGCCTCGGCTCGGGTTGAACGCCGGTGAAGGATTTTTCGCTTGACCACTTCCGCAATCTGTGTTAGCAACGACCGGGAGCCGAGTGGAGGGAGCGGTCGGTGTTACTGAATCCCATGATGAAGGACGAGAGCGTGACGTGAGCGGCAAAGAGCTCCGCCAGAGCGTGACCCGCCGAGCTCACGCCTCGTGGGAGCCCGCCGTCGGCCGAGACCCTATCTCAATTCTGCGCGCGCAGGGTGCCGAGCGCGACCCCGATCTGGTGGCGGTGCGCATCAGTCGAATGACCGAGTCCCCCTTCGCCTTTTTCCGAGGCGCGGCCGCGGTGATGGCCTTTGATCTTTCATCGACACCGGTGACGGGTATCGAGGTACACGCCTGTGGCGATGCGCACCTCTCCAACTTTGGACTCTTCGGCTCGCCCGAGAGAACCCTGCTCTTCGACGTCAATGACTTTGACGAAACCTTGCCGGCGCCCTGGGAGTGGGACGTCAAACGGCTAGCCGCCAGCGCCACGGTGGCGGCTCGACAAAATGGATTTAGCGACGCCGCCGCGAAAGAGGTCACCCTCGCGAGCGTGCGTTCCTATCGGGAGTGGATGGCCGACTTTGCCCAGATGACGGCGCTGGATCTCTTTTACTTTCACGTAGAGGCTGAGAAAGCCTTGTCCCTCTCCAAGACGGCTGGCCCGGAGGTGAGACGGCAGCTCGACAAGGTGAGGCTAAATAACTCGGCCCGGGTGTTGGGAAAGCTCACTGTGGCAAACGCCGACGGGATGCTACGGATAATCGACCAACCCCCGATCCTCTATCACTCAGAAGAGCTGCAAAGTGAAGTTGAGGTGCGAAAGTTCTTTGAGACCTACTGCGCCACGGTGCGAAGCGATGTCCGGTTGCTCTTGGAAAGTTTTCGCCTCGTTGACGTCGCGCGAAAAGCGGTGGGAGTCGGCAGCATTGGAACTCGCTGTTACATCGCCTTGTTGCTTGATCGTCACGACTCTCCCTTGTTCCTTCAGATCAAAGAGGCCGATCGTTCGGTCCTAGAACCACACTGGAAACGAACGAACGTCGACTGCCAAGGACAGAGGGTGGTGGAGGGACAGCGAATAATGCAGGCGGCGAGCGACGTGTTCTTGGGATGGGCGCGCAATCGCGAAGGCCGCGATTTTTATGTTCGACAGTTTAAGGACATGAAGGGCTCAGTGGAGGTGGCGAGTCTGAGTCCGTCCTCACTTCGTGAGTATGTCCAGTTGTGCGGATGCGCCTTGGCGCGGGCCCACGCGCAGTCGGGGGCGGCCCAGGAGATCTCGGAGTACCTAGGATACGGCGAGCAGTTTGACGAGGCCGTCACGGCGTTCGCGAGTAGATACGCCGATCAGAACGGCGCCGACCATCAAAGCCTCGTGGACGCCGCCAAGGCGGGACGCGTAGTGGCCGATGACTCATTGATAGCCGACTAGGCGCAGCGACAAAAGATGAAGCGAAATCTGCCTCAGGGATAAACGCAGAAGGAGAACAAATATGAGTCCCCATCGACATGGAACGGCCGCGATCGAGTTTCCTGGCGATCTCGACATCGTCGTGACGCGCCAATTCGACGCTCCGATCGAGCTCGTCTTCGACGCCTTGACCAAACCAGAACACGTCGTCAACTGGTTTGCTCCTTTTGACGAAATCATGACGGTGTGCGAGATCGATCTGCGTGTGGACGGGAAGTACCACTACGTCTTCGTGACGAAAGACGCCACTGAGTGTTCGTTTCGGGGAGCCTTTACGGACATCGAACGACCTGATCGGGTTGTCGACACGTGGCTGTTCGAAGGATGGCCCGATGCGGAAGCCGTGGAAACGGTCGAGCTACGCGAGGCGGAAGGCGTGACGACACTGATGACCAAGTTGGCCTTCCGTGACCAGGCAGGCCGTGATCACATGACCACGACCGATGGCTTCGAGGCCAGCTACGACAAGCTGGAGACCTATCTGAACTCACTCGTGGATTCGAGTCGAACTGATCCCCGGTAACCGTCGGTCAAAATGCCCGTGTCGCGCAACCCGATTTGTTGTTTCGCTCATCACAGCCGTTACACCGCCATGCCCGATATTCGTGGTCAGGGTTTCATTCTCCCAAACGTGCTTGAGCTCCATCCGTTTCCGACGTGCGAGCGTGTACCCGACTCGTCGGGAAGTTCAGCGTCTTCAGGCCAGAGGGGCGTGGCGAGCGATGCCGCCTTGATGATGGCCGTGGCGTCAATGTCAACCGACGTCTCCGGTAAATCCAGGTCGGGCCACTCGCACACGAATTTCATAACCCCATGCGAAGGCAGTGGCTCGCACCAAAATGACTGACGGTACGTGCGACCGCCGCCCCCTCCGCCTCTGGTGTGCAGAATCCGAGATGGGGGCTCACTTTCCGGGCCCCTGTTTCGGTGCATGGTGAAAGCAGCGGTTCCATCCGAAAATCCGATGCCGAATCGAAACTCTCCGCCTGGGAGACCGCCCCGGCGTATGGCCCCAGGGTGAGGATGCATTCCAAGGGGCAGCGGCGATGGACTCAGTCGACTGATTGTCACCAAGGTAAACGCGAAACCTAATGGGTAAGCGATGAATCCTGTCGCGGTGACAGCCACCTGGTCGGTGTGAACGAGCACAACGTTGAAGGGGAGACCAACGCCCACGGTGTCATCGGCATCGCCTCGCCATTTCACCCGTCGCGGTTCCGGCTCGCGATCTGTGTCGTCCGGTGGTTGCAGTTCCGAGAAGAAACCCATTGGGCGAGTATTGCAGTTGGACCCATTGCACGCTCGCCGATTTCGATGCTCTCGCGTGACGCGAATGTACCCTCAGGACCAGCTCGCCAGTTCGGCCGATGCCCGGGCGACCATGTTCGAGATGACGGAAGATTCCGTCTCAACCCCGAGCAGTGATTCGTCTGGGAAGTTCACCTGTACCTGGCAGTCATGCTCGTAAACATTTACCATGACAACGCCGAGCAATCCTCCTCGTTGCATATTTCGCTCCTCAATTCGTTCCTCGACCATCTGTCTCCGTGAGTCCGTTAGGTGCGAGTTATCTCCCTCTCCGTAACTGATCCAGCCGTTATCGTTCATCGTCATAAACGCATTATGCACCCCTCGTATTTTCGTCGTCGGGTATCTCAGTCGGAACCCGATGATCCGGGATTCTTGATGACTCTGAGGGGCAGAATTATCAATTTTGAATCCGTGTCCATCGTCGTAAACGACTCTGAGACGTTTTCGACACTCCTCGCTCGACGGAACGCGAAGGAATTGGTCTTCTGGAGATAACCGTTTCGCTTGGGAGCTATGGGCATCTAGGCACCTCCACCGAGGAGACTCGTGGTCACTGCGGGTCAGTGGGGGAAAAGCGAACGTGTTTTTCCTCTAGTTGTTCCGAAAGGGGTTGGAGCGGGTAACGGGAGTCTCGGTCACTTAATGGGCACGTAGGGGTTTCTAAAGTCAGACGTCCACTCGGGCTTGAATGCACTGCTGGATCTAGGAACTATCGGCCCCTGCCATTGCCATTGAAGGGGAAGATTTTCGTCCGACGTCCGTCGGCGGTTCTAGGGGAAATGGACGAATACTCGCTCGCAGATTTCTCGAAAAGGAAATGCCTGACTGACTGCCAGAAACTCCTTCGCGGACCGACGAATTGATCGTCCGCTTCTCTCTTGTTCTCCGAATCCTCGACGGCGTGATACGCCGGCTGAGAAAGAAACCGGTCGATTGGACGCAACCCTTCTGCCTCCCTGTCCCTCGGGGTGTCGTTCGACTTCATGGCGCGAAACCTACAACCACCCCGACGTCCATGTCCAGATCCGGCCGCTCATCTTCGATAGCGGCACTGCGATATCAATATGACACTCAGGAAAGGGATCGAGTCATAAGACCTATCCGGTTTTTGGAAGTGGGCCTCGTTGAATTGACGTGACTCCGAAGTGAAAATTCGTGAAGCAGAAGTTCACCTTCAAATCGACCGATTGAGGTATGGAGTATCGATGAGGAGTCACTGGCAGTCTCACGTTGGCGCTCAGCGTTTCACAGGCCGGTCCGTTGAATGGGTTTCCCTGGTTGTAGGCGTCCGCGTAATTGATTCCGAATGACGCGGTGGCACCGGGTTGAACGATTACTCGTCGAGGAGTTACGGCAGCAAAGATCTCGCCTCCTCCATTATGAGTCACGTGGACCGACTTACCTTTATAGGACGAGGGATAGAACGAAAGATTGGGATACCCTTCGAGGCTGCAAGCCGCGTGACTCACGTTAATCAGGGCCACTGCGTAACCCTCGTTACCTGTGGCAGCGTAGGCACCAGTTTCGAGGGCGACTCTGATCTGGCTGAATGAACAGGTGGGAGTCGGTGACACGGCTGATGAGGTGACGGCAGTCGATAAAGAGAAAATCGCCGAAGTGGCTAAAGAGAGAGAAACGCCCAAAGCGAATCTAAATCCTTTGGTCCGATAATTCTTCATGAACTCCTCCGCCTCCGAATGGTACGTCGGCAAAGATGACGAATCCGGGCGAGATCATGAATGTTGAATGACATCGAAACTAGGAACTTGGGCACCTATGGGCACTTCATGAAGGGCAATCGCGGTCAACGCCGGTCAGTTGGGATTAGACGAAATGGCGTGAACCTATTGCGCTTTGCCATAAAAGACTGGTCCGAAAAGTAGGGACCAGTCCAGTTGGAGCGGGTGACGGGAATCGAACCCGCATGGCCAGCTTGGAAGGCTGACGATTAACTTTTCAACCGATCTTTGATAGTAGAGGGCGGTTTCCTCGTCCATCTCTTGTGCGTCCGATTGCTTTGGGCACTTCGTGGGCACCTTCCAACGTCGGTCTTCTCTTCACATAAGAGGAGTGCTTCTTTGAGCGTCGGTCCTTCTCTGTTTACGATTCGATGTCAAGACAGTCCTACCAGCGAGACTGAGATTACGTTGCAAACGTGTCCATGAAGTGCAAGATAGGGGCTACGGCTCGTCTGAGTACGGTTTTCCTAGTCCTCCTAAGTTTGACCGTCGTCCTGTCGCCGGCGATCTCTTCGAACTGGGGCGCCGCATCCATCAAACCGTGCGAGGGAACCAATTTGATCGGAGCGAAAGCGTCCTCGAGCGTTTACGCCGGTGGTGCGACCATCGTATTGGCAATCACCAATATTGGACCGTCGGCGTGCGAACTAGGCGGTTACCCGCGGTTGTTGGGCATTCGAGAGGGTCACGAGTACAGACTCACTCATGTCGGTCAAGGCCCAACCCAAGACGGCCAGCTCGATGCAACGACTCTGAGCCCGCGCGAGGCGGGTGCGATCATCTTCGATACACCGCTCGGTTGTACCGCGAACGCGAACCCACTTCCCGTCGCGGACGAATTCGCCGGCGTTGTCGTGCTCCTTCCGAATCGAGAAGGGCATGTAAAGATTCTTGGCGTTCCCTTGTCTATGCCCTGTGGAGTCAGCGAGAGCCAATTGGGATGGGCAAAAGGTTTCAAGTTCGATCAATGACCAATCGTCTACTCTCGCCTGTTTCACTGGCAGCTATCGCGGTGGCGCTACTCATACCGATGCTCGCAGGAGTTGCCGAAGGTGCGTCCCCAAAAACGGTCTCAGATACCGCCCAATTCGTCAAACTCATGAAGAAGGGCGTAAACAGCGCTTACGTTGCCACTTACGAGGTCTCGAACTACGACTATTTTTCATGGGGATCGATAACGGTGGCGAACCTTCCTCCGCGTCCGGGCACCAAAGTGCCTGAGAACATCAACGACTACTCGAGCGACCTCGAGACTTCGTATGTATTTCGAGCCAGGGATGGGCGCATCGTTCAATGGATACAAGACCACACGAGCGTAAGTGCTTGCTCGAATGGAGCCTCCCCGTCGGGAAACGAGAAACTTCAGTGCTCGCATCCGTTTCAATACATACCATCGAACGGGTTTGGTGAAGAGAGTGTCGGATTCGTTCCCGAGACGGTCTTAGAGAACTTTGAGACCTTTGACCCAGTCTTCAGGGGCCAGTCGTCACCAATCTTCGAAAAATCGTCAAAGCGGTTCGGCGTGCTGAAGTGCATTCGGCAGGTGCAAGTACGAGTCAAGGACCCTGAGCGCGAATCCACATGCCTTAATCGGAGCGGACTCCTGGTGTCGTGGACGTTAGTGAATCCCGGTGATACGGTCCGCGTCTTACTAACCAATCTCAGCCTGGATCCGACGAAGAGCGACTTCGTAACGTTGGTGAAACCGACAAAAGCAATGATCCTTCCGCCCTTCTAGGAACACACCCCAGAGACTTGGCAAGAACTTCCGAGCAATTTCTAGAACCTCGCTCTATTTACAATTCGATGTCAATAGGCGTCCGAATTTGGGGTGCCGATATGTTTGGTTTCATGCGCCATCTCCTCTCAAGACGTTTCAGAGTGTGGCTTGGAATAACCGTGGCGGTGAGTTCAGTCACGCTGATCGGCGGCAGCACTTTCGCAGCATCAGTAACGGCGCAATCCAGTTTGAGGTGCGGCTCCGATCATCTAAGCGTTGTGTGGCGTGGGACGACCGGGGGCCTGGCGGGGACGTTCGGTGACCTCTTCTGGGTCCGTAACAACGGCGATTCCGCCTGCGTATTAAGTGGATTTCCAAGTGTTGCCGTTTACCTTAAAGATAGGCAGCTCCCCATAAAGACGGAGGACCTCCTCGGACATAACGGTAACGACCAAATGGGAGTTTCTCCCGGCCGACGTGCACCCTCGGTTCGCCTCTTATCCGGAGGAGTCGCGTCCTTTTGGGTTTTCGGGAACGACGTGACGTCTAAGTGCATTAATGGCGACGCACTTTCGATCTCGTTGAAATCGCTGAATGGATTCGCAACGATACCCGTGCCGAAAGGCTTTCAGTATTGGATTTATTGCGGCGGCCGGCTCGAAGTCAATCCGTTAGTACCAGGAGCGTCAGGAAGCGATCCGCCACGCTCATTGAGAAGCGTGATTCAATAAGCACTTCTAATGGGCCGAAGAGTGGGAACCGCGGATCTATGTAACCCGCGACGTGAATCGCGACGGGAAATGTGGATCGTCGGACGCGTCATAGGCAAACCGAGTCCGCAATGTCGTCAAACCTATGCCTTTATTGGCGTTCGCTTTCTCCCTTGATAACGCTGCGAAGGCTGCTGGCGGACCTTTGGAGATCGCCGAGGAGCCTTCTAAGGGTCGCAAGTTCGTCGCTAAGCAATCGTCGCGTTGCGTCGAGAATATCTTCTGCAACGACCTTCTTGGCCCCGGCGTCGAAGTCTTTCGCCTTGGCCATTTCCTCTTTTAGATCGCTCTGAACTTGTTTTTCGTGACGGCGCCAGCTCGTCATCTCGCGGATGATCTCCGAGCATTGATCTAAAATCGCAGAACCAAACAAGTTCTTGGTCGGCTTGTAGATCTTCCCTTTGTAACTCCTCGAGATTTCGACTACTTCAATTTCGAGATCGGCAAAACTGTCGAGTAGTTTCGTGCGTTCTTCGCTGTAGGTTCGGAGGTTTGACTGCACCTCAGCCCGAACGTCGCGGATATCCAAGTGCATCCCTCCGACTAGCCAAAGCGATACTAATGCACCATTTTTCTCAGAGCCGAAGTCAACGATCTCTGACTGGCGAATACCGGATTGGTACCAGTGAACTTGTCACGTCCTGTTACACAGGTCTCAGTTTGTAAACGATAATGACAGCGTGACCGATTCAAGAAGCAAGCGCGGGCTTGCTTTGATTCTGGGCTTGACCCCCCTAACTCCTGACGAGAAACGGGCCCGACGAGAACTCATCCGTGTGTTCGTTTATTCGGATGGATTGCTCCTCTTGTTTCTGGGCTTGACACTTTCTAAGCATTGGGCCATCGTTGACGGCTCGTGGCTGGCCGGAAACTTTGCGCTCCTAATTTGGTACGCCATAGCTATCCGCGGAGCAAAACGGAAGGGACATCCTGGTTACGCGCCGAGTCAGCAAAGTCGGGCTTCAGAAGAACTTTACGTTCGACTTCGGAGATTTCTTCCAGTCGGTATCGCAAGTGGCATCGGATTTATTATCGTCGGATTCTTCAATCCATTTGGCTTTGTCTGCGCCGCGTTCATGATCATTTCGTCATTGGGTCTTTTAATCTGGGTACGACGGCAAAGTTAGGGACGGGCTCTGCATCTCGGTCAGTGGCCGAACTTCCTGAACGCTGTTCAGGTTGCACCACGTGTAGACATATCCCATTGCCGGATGACGTTTTCACCGATCAATCCTTGCGATGCAGAGTTACAGGAAACTGCCTACAGGCGACTTGGCAGCGCGCACGAGCAGGGGTGGGCCGCACTGATTTGCGTCTCCACGACCTTCGCCACACGGGACTTACTTTGGCTGCCGCAACAGGCGCAACGACGACTGAGCTCATGCACGGAGCTGGCCACTCCTCTGCCGTCGCGGCGATGCGCTACCAACATGCCACCCGCTATCGGGATCGAGTGTTGGCCGAAGCGCTTGGAGAACTGGCCAAACCCACCGTTCGTTGATTCGATAGCGACTTCTTCCATGTGTGTCCTACTCGTACCCCTATGTGGAGAACGTGCCACAAGAAACCACCATATTGACGGTCAACGTTCTACCGAATCTAACCACCGCGCTGTAGTTCCTTGACCCCCACCACGTCGTGGACAACGTGTAGCTTCCGACCGGCACGTCAAAGTGGTACGACGTCGTCCCTGAATCGGCCGACACGTTGTATGTCTCATAAGTTTTGTTGTTCCTCGTCAATATGACGATGAGCGGTTCGTCGGGTTGTGCGTCGAACCGCTTTGCCGTACATGGCCGTACGTCGCCAACGATGAGACCGTAACCCCGCGGGTGTCCGGCAGCGTGAGCGTAAGACCGACCCGCCGCTATCGCCACAGCCGACAGGGCGAGTGCTATCGAGATCTGGAGAAAGCGTGTCACGCGCCGAAGTGAAAGATGAGTTTCAATGCGGGATCCGATCCGGAACTACCCGGAACGATGGGATGGACTTCGACCGTGCCGCAAAAGTAAAAGCCCTGTCCCGGTGCCAGTCGAGCCGCAGTCGACGCCGAGTCACCGGGAAGTAAAACCTTCATCTCAAAAGAAGTGATGCACCGCGACACGACACCGTTGGGTCCCGTTGTGGGGTTCTCCACTCCATAGATCCAAAATGATGCGGCGCTCATCTTCGATGAAAGGTCAACGGTCGGTATCGGTAGCCCAGTCTTTATCCCGCCAAGGTCGTTGCCATCTCTCCCGCGGTTCTCTACTTCTTTCACAACAAGTGGATGGGCAACCTTCACAGGCTCGTTGTCGGAGCCGTACTTACCCTCAAACGACACACGTGGGTATCCGTGCAGCGAACAAGTTGAACCGTCCATTGTCTTCATTCGAAAGAGGTAATTGACGCTGCCTGCACCTCCCTGGAAGCTGTACTCGCTGACTCGCAGTGATGCAGCAGTGCACGGTGGCGCTGAGGCTGTTGCAGCTTGGGCCGGTCCGGGTCTCGACAGTGCAGGGCCAATGAAGACAATCAGAAGTATCCCGAGAAGGAGTCGCCTCATGGCTTCATTTTCACACGGAAGATGGGCAAAGTGCCGACGCCCAAGCTTGCCGGAATCAATCGAACCTGATCTTCGCGTGCGCGACCGATTCTCAGAAGCCCCCGATGCCAGGGAACGCAATTGTCTTGACGAGCGGTACACGGATTGAGGGTGATAGGGGATTGTTGCAGCACTCACGGGGAGGGCTACGGAACACGCCACCGACGAAGTGACTTAGCAGAACGTGCGATTTGGGCACCTATGGGCACCACTTGATTTGAATTGGGCACCTATGGGCACCTCACAGAGGACAGTCGCGGTCGACGCGGCTCAACAGTGGATAATCGAAAGCGCCTCAGATCATTGCACTTTCGAAGAAAATTCGTTGGAGCGGGTGACGGGAATCGAACCCGCATGGCCAGCTTGGAAGGCTGGAGCTCTACCATTGAGCTACACCCGCATGTCTCAGGAGACCGGGAAAACCATTCTAGGTGATGCCATTAACTTGTCGGGGTGGAAGAATCACTCTTCGATCAGGTCGGCGGAGAAGCCTTTTTTGTCCGACTGGTGGACGCTTTTTACGAAGCCGTGCGAAGATGAGACGACTTGCGTCCCATGTATCCCGAGGATTTGACGAGACGCGCGGCGTCATCTGACACTTTTCCTCGTCCAGTATTGGGGAGGTCCGGGACGTACCAAGACGGAGCGGGGTCATCCCCGACTTCGGATGCGTCACGCGCCTTTTCGGGTCACCAAAAGCGCCCGCGACGCGTGGCTCGCGGCCATGAACGGTGCGCTTGCGAGCGTGCGCGACGAACTCACTGACGAACAGTTCGAAGAGATGACCTCATACTTCGCCATGGCGGCGAATCAACTTCGAAACGTCTAGATCACGGCGGCGAAGTCGGCCCTGACCGATGGCGGCGCCGAGCAGCACGACGAGCCCGCCCACCGGTTCAAACCACGTCAGCGGTTCGTGGAGGAAGATGCACGCCCGACGATGACGGCGACGACGGGAGTGAGATAGGTGACCGTGCTGGCGATGGAACTTCCCGGCCGCGGCCTGAACGCGAAAGTTCCACATGATAGGCGAAACCGCTCCAAAGATCCCCAGGGCCAGAATCGCCCAAGACGGCCTGCAGCGCTGAGGGCGTGACCGTTCGTGCCGTCGACGAGAAAGGCCGGCAGCAACGTGACGGCCGCGAGCACGAGCTGGGCGCTCGCCATGGACGACGGGGGCGATGCCGTCGCGGTATGAGGAAGCGTCTCGGGTGTAGGGAAACGAGATGCCATAGAGAGTGACGGCGCCAAGTAGGGCCGCACCGCCCACCACGGATTGGCGCCGAAGCCCTGCCACACGCCGAGGACGAACAAGACGCCGACCAGTCCACGCCGAGACCGACGAACTGGTAACGCTGCATCGGCTCGTCGCGAAAGACGACGAGGATGAAGAACAGCGTGGTGAGGGGGGTGAGAGCGTTGATGATGCCCGCAACAATCGAGGTGGTCCGCGTTTCGGCGACGGCGAAGAGAACGCCGGGCATAATGTTCAGGCACATGGCCACGACCCAGAGATGACACCACACCACGAGGTCTCTCGGGCAGCGCGACGCGCCGAATCGACCGCGATGCAGAGCAAGGTGATCGCGCCCCGAGCGCGCAGCGCACGAAGGCCACGCCGAAGGGCGTGAGAAAACCCAGCGAGTACTTTGATGAAAAGAAACGAACAGCCCCAGACGATTCCCGTGCCACGTAGGCGGGTACCCAAGAGCGAGTGGATGTGCGTCGTCACGCTCGAAGGCTAGGTGGCCGCCGTGACGCGTCCCTCCGCACTATTCGGTGATCAAAACTCCTTACGCTGGAGGTATGAGTAGGCGTGACCTATGGCGCGAGGGCGAAGTTCGAATGATCTCGGTGACCCCGGTGTCGCGCGGCGTGATCCGCCCGTTCTTGCTTACCGTCACGACGCTCGCTCTCATCGTCGAAGGAGCGGCGCGCTACTCCTACGTGCACCGCTTCGAAGAAGTGGCTCATGGTGCTTTTCGTCCTTCCGTTGGCGCGGTGACCTTGACTCGGACGTGGAAGTGGCGTTCGCACAAGATCCACGTCACCAACGAGCGAATCATTGTCGAAGGCGGGGTGATGCGTCACCAGAGCATCGGCGGTTGAGATGCGCGACGTCTTCGCTACCCGCGTCGATCAGCGCGTCAGCTGAACGACTCACCCGCCGCGGCTACGTCTACCTCGAAACGACGGGCGCGGCCGGTGCCGATCGGGCTGGTGCGCCATCCCGCGGCGCCCTGTGTCGACTCATCGACGCGGAGCGCAACGCGGCGAGCGCCAGAGCGATCCCTTCGACACCGTCTACACCTACGAAGACCCCGAGGCCTCTACCAGTTCGAGGTGCTACCCGACGAGTGGCAGCGCCGCCGCTACGAATGAGCGGATCAATAATTCCAGTACGGTGAGTCTCGTGACTAACCGATACCGCTGCAACGCGTGTGGCAACTTGACTCGATTTGATGTAGTGGAGACGACGTCCGTTCGCTCGTTTCATCACTACAGCGTGGGTGGGGAGCTGAGTATCGAAGAGCCGGAAATTATTGCCCACAGCGTCGAGTCGGTGACGTGTCGCTGGTGCGGACACGGGCGAGGCGTTGAGGTGCTCTGACCGAGTCCGAGTGAGCGACGTGCGCCCACACTCCTTCGACGCGCCTCGCGAGAACGAGGCGCCCCGCGAGCTTTGACGGGTCGCTCACTCTCCGGGGTAGAGAGTGGCGCATCGAGTGCTGGAGGGGTCGACCCTGGTCGTGGCGGTGAAACCGCAATGCGACGGGTGTCGCGAGTTCATCGACGGCGATCTTGAGGAGCTTGACCATGTCGACGTGGTCATCGTGAGCGCGACCGACGGTCGACGACGAGTGGCGAGGGTGCTCGACAAGACGTTGTGGTCTCGCCCGAGACCGCTGAGACGAACTCGACATTCGTTCAGCGCCCTTCTACGTGCTCATCGATCCTTCGACGCGTCAGCGCGTGGTCTCAGAAGGCATCGTCTTATGTCGCCCGCTCAAGTGGCTAGCGAGATCGCGCCGTTCTCTCGCCAGCGCTGATGTCACAGCGCGTCGTCACAGTGTGGAGATCAGTCGAAAAGAGGCACTCCATGACCAAGGAAATTGAGCTGTCGATTAGCTGTCACGACTGCGTGCGACGCGGCACCCCGGACTGCTCCGACTGCCTGGTCACCTTTGTCCTGGGCGAGGAGCCCGAAGAGACTGTCTCTGACGCGACGATGACGCCGAGGTGGTGCAACTCTTTGACGGCGGAGGGACTTCGTTCCGACCCTGCAAGTACAAACCCGTCCGGCGCTAGAGGCCTTTACTTCGCCGAACTAGCGTGGTCCCATGGCCCGCCACCTTCTGGTGACCAACGACTATCCACCGAAGACCGGTGGAATCCAGGTCTACCTTCACGAACTGTGGCGCCGCCTCGAGCCCGGGCGCGCCGTCGTGCTGACGGCGTCGTCGCACGAGGACGCCGCCGCCTTTGACGAGACGTCGAGCGACGTTGTCGTAGAACGCGTCGCCGCGTCGACATTGTTCTTCCCCTCGCTGGCGCGCGTATCGCGCCATCGAGGCCGCCATCGAGCGCCATCAACCTGAACTCGTCTTGCTCGATCCCGCGTGGCCCCTCGGGCTGCTCGGACCTCGGCTCTCGCGGCCCTACGGCGTGATCCTTCACGGCGCCGAAGTGACCATCCCGAGCCGGATACCGCTGGTCGCCTCGTCGCTGCGCTACGTCCTGCGCCGCGCCGACGGTGGCGATCTGTGCGGGCCCCTTCCCCGAACGCGAGGCGCGCCGCAACTGCCGCGGAGACGCCTGTGTCCGGTCATTCAGATTCCACCCGGGCGCGGACACGTTTCGTTTTCGTCCCCTCGACATCGAGGAGCGCCACGTGGTGCGCAGGAGTCACTGGGTCGTAGCGACGATGAGTTTCTCATCGCCTCGTGGTCGCGCCTCGTGCCGCGCAAGGGTTTCGACACCCTGATTCGCGCCAGTGCTCAGCTACGCGATGAGTTTCCCCATCTTCGGGTGGTGATCGGTGGGGACGGTCAGCGATCGGCCGCGCCTGGAACGCTCTCGCCGCAAACTCGCAGGCGCCGGTGACCTTCCTTGGACACGTGGACGACGAGCTGCAACCGCGATGGATCGCCGCCTGCGATCTCATGGTGATGGACTGTCGCAGTCGCTGGTTCGGACTTGAGCAGGAGGGATTCGGCATCGTCTTCATCGAGGCGGCCGCGTGCGGCCTCGCCCAGATCGCCGGCCGCTCCGGGGGCAGTCATGACGCGGTGCGTTGACGGTGAGACCGGGACTCATCGTGGACAATCCGCGCAGCGCGAGCGATCTGGCGCGAGCCATCGCCTCGTTGATGCGTGATCGACAACGAAGACGTGCTCGCCTCGCGCGTCGAGCGCTCGAGGTCGCGCGTTTTGACTTCTCGTGGGATCGAGTTGGCGAGTGAACTTTCGCGCCAACTCGAGCCGTTCGATCACGATCGGCGCCGCGGCTCACCTCGCATAAGGTTGGAGTCGAATGGAGGCGAAGTGACCCAGCGAGCGACCGAGTCGATCCTGGTCCACGCGCCTCCCGAAGTCGTCTATCGGGTCGCGACCGCCTTCGAGCACTACCTGGACTGGGTGAGCGAACTCAAAAAGATTGAGGTCCTCGAACGCGACGCCGCAGGGCGGCCCTTGGAAGTCGAGTTTCGCGCCGCCGCCTTCGGACGCTCGACCACCTACACCTTGCTCTACGACTACAGCCGCGCCCCCGAGATTCTGGCGTGGCACCAGACCAAGGGCGACGTCACCGCGGAACTCAACGGCCAGTACCGATTCGAGCCGGCGCCCGAAGGGACGCTCCTCACCTACGATCTCGAGGTGGAACTTTCGGTCCCCATTCCCGCCTTTGTGAGATCGCGCGCGGCCTCTCGCATTCAGACCCAAGCCCTTCGCGAACTCAAGGCTCAAGCCGAGAAGCCGCGAATGAGTGACGTCGCCATTGGCATCGACGTCGGCGGCACGAAGGCGCTGGCGCTCATGGTGGCGCGCGACGGGCGCGTGGTGGGCGAGATGAAGTCCCAAACTCCTCACGACGAGGGATTTGGGGCGGGCGAAGCGACCGCCAAGGTGCTGGTCGAACAGGTCTATGAACTCTGCGATCGCCAGTCGATCGATCCCTCGCGAGTGCCGATCGGCGTGGGACTGCCGGGCATGATGCGCCGCGACGGGCATTTGGCCTACGCGCCGAATCTCCAGACCGCCTCGGGCGCGGACCTCGGCGCTCAATTGGGCGAAGCCCTCGGGAACTCGAGCGTGTTCTGTGAGAACGACGCCAACTGCGCGGCGCTCGCCGAACACGAGTGGGGCGCCGGGCACGGGCATCTCGCGACTTCGTGATGGTGACCTTGGGTACGGGCATCGGCGGCGGCATCGTCGCCGACGGCCAACTGGTGCGCGGGCGAAGTGGCTTCGCCGGGAGAGATCGGCCACATGGTCGTCGAAGCTCACGGCGCGCCGTGTCTCTGTGGAGGACGAGGATGTTGGGAGCGCTACGCCTCGGGCGGCGGACTGCATCGCCTGACCCGCGAGGCGGCCCTCGATGGTCGTCTCGCCACTCTTGGTCGAGCGAGCTGACGGGGATCCCGCGCGCGGTGCGCGCCGAGGACGTGACCGACGGCCGCCGCCGAGGGTCTAGAGGAAGCGGTGGCGCTGATGCGCGAAGTGGGGTGGTGGCTGGCCCTGGGGCTCGCCAACCTGGCCGTCATTCTTGGACAGCGGTCACTTCGTGATCGGCGGGGGACTCTCCGAGCGCCTCGGATTTGGTGCTGCCGGCGGCGCGCGAGTATCTGGCCGAGCTCGTCGAGGGGTACGACGTCGCGTCCCACGATCACGGTCACGACGTCATCTTCGGCGCACGATCCGGGGCCATGGGCGCGACGCTCGTGGCCTTTGAGGGTGCGTGAAGCTCGGCGTCTTACTGCCGACGTTTCGCGACAGCGCCGAACGAGCGCTGCTTTCGCCGGCGATCCGCGCAGACGCGCGGGCCTCGACGGGGTCTTCGCCTACGATCACCTGTTGCCCATCGGCTCGACCCGAACGGCCGACCCTCGCGCCCTTGCCTGTCCTGGCGGCCGTGGCCGTCTCGTTGCTCCACGCTGCGGGTGGGGACCCTTAGTGGCGCGCGTCGCGCTCGTCAGCTACGGCGCAACTCGTCGAGCAGTTCGCGACCTTGGAGGACCTCGCGCCGGGTCGCGTGATCGCGGCGCTGGGGACCGGCGACGAACTTGTCCAAGCACGAACACGATCGCCTACGGCCTCGCCTATCCGTCGGCCAGCGAACGCACGGGGCTCCTCGTCGACGCCGTCGCGGCCCTGTCGCCGCTCGTGGACGTGTGGTGCGGCGCGGGATCGCCGGCGACCAATGCAAGTTGCGCGCGAGCTACGGCGTCACTCTCAATCTGTGGGGCGTGCCCGCGGTGACGGTCGTGCGAGCGCAGCTCGCGAACGGGCCGGTCACCTGGGCGTGGCCCGCTGCAAGGAGACGTGGCGGTCACCCTTGATGAGCTCGACGACGCCGGGGCGACGTGGGTCGTCGCGGGCGACGTCCTGCGCCGCATCGATGCACTCGAAGTGAGTGGCGTCGAGGGCGCTGACTTACTAACGTTTCTAGATGGAGTTTCGTCGCGTCACGGGCCTGCCGCCCTACGTCTTCGCACAGATCAACGGGCTGAAGGCGGACGCGCGCGCCCAGGGCCGCGACGTCATCGACTTCGGCTTCGGGAATCCCGACCTGCCCAGTCCCGACGTGGCGGTGGAGAAGTTGGCCGAGGCGGCCCACAACCCGAAGAACCATCGCTACAGCGCGAGCCGCGGAATCCCCAACCTTCGTCTGGCCATCGCCAACCGCTACAAGACTCCTCTTTGACGTCGACCTCGACCCCGACACTGAAGTGGTCACGACCATCGGCGCGAAGGAGGGCTTCACCCACCTGATGTGGGTGCTGCTCGGACCGGGCGATCAGCGCCATCGTGCCGAGCCCTAGTTATCCCATTCACTTGGCCGGTCCGGGCTTCGCCGGGGCCGACGGTGATCACCGTGCCGATGCTCGATCCCGGCGCCAGCACGAACGATCCGGGCGACGACTTCTTTGCGGGCTGCTCGCAGCCTGGGAGCGCGCGGTCGTCAAGCCGCGGGTCATCGTGGTGTCGTTTCCGCACAACCCCACCAGTGCCTGCGTGGATCTTTGCGTTCATGGAGCGACTGGTGGCCTTCGCCCTCGAGCGCGACGTGATCGTCTGTCACGACTTTGCCTACGCCGACCTGGGCTTCGACGGCTATCGACCGCCGTCGATCCTGCAGGTGCCCCGGCGCGAAGGAGTGCTGCGTGGAGCTCTACACGCTCACCAAGTCGTTCTCCATGGCCGGCTGGCGGGTGGGCTTCGTGGTGGGTAATCGCCGAGATCGTGGCCGCCCTCACCAAACTCAAGAGCTACCTCGACTACGGCACCTTTCAACCGGTGCAGATCGCCGCCATCGTGGCGATGAACGAGGCGCACGGAGTATCCCGAGCAGTTGCGACGTGATCTACCAGTCGCGTCGCGACACGCTCATCGACGGACTGCACCGCGTCGGTTGGGACGTGGTCGAGCCCGCGCGGATCGATGTTCGTCTGGGCCCCGATCCCCGAGCCGTATCGCGAGATGTCCTCACTCGAGTTCTCGACGTTCCTCATCGAAGAGGCCGACGTGGCGACGAGTCCCGGTGTTGGCTTCGGTGACGGGGGAGACGGACACGTTCGCTTCGCGCTGATTGAAAACGAGATGCGAACGCAGCAAGCGATTCGCAACCTGCGCCGCGCTCTTACCAAACTCGGCTAGGGCGTACCGGCGCCCGCGACGCTCGACCTCGACCGACCTCGATTCGCCTTCCAGTAGGTCGGCAATCTCGAATCGATCACTGGTCGGGGCCGTCATGACGAAGAGCGTGGTGCGCGTCGTCACCTCCCAAGACGCAGGCGAAAGCGGTCTGGCTCGTCGTCGACTTCGCCGGTGATCTCGCCGCCCTCTTTGACGCGCAGACACTGAGGTCGTGAAGGCGTTGGCGAGCCAGATCTGGCCCTCGGCGTCGAGGCACATGCCGTCGGTGAAGACGAACTTCATCTGGGCGCAGACCCGGCGGTTGCTTAGGGTGCCGTCGGGAGCCATGTCAAAGGCGCTCAAGTCGATAAGCCAGGGTCTCTCCGACGATGAGCGTCGCGCCGTCGGGGGTCATCACCGTTGCCGTTGGGAAAGTCACATGTCGGGAACGACCTGGAGGACGTCGCCGTCGGGACTGAGCACCACAAGGTTGGTGGTCGGCAGGGGCGTGACCGCCATGGCGGCCGCGCCCCACGTCACGGACCATCGCGTCGAGATCAAAGCCGAAGTTCCCGACGTAGCTGACCCCGCTCGGAGAGACGATCATGTCGTTCGCCCAGAATCCGCAGTATGGGGAGATGTCCGCAGAAGAGGGTCGTCTCTCCCTCGTGAACGCGCATGACGCGTTGGTCAGTCATGGAGACGTAGAGAAGGTCTCCGTCGGGCAGCCAGCCGAGCCCCGAGGGCTGCGTGGGCACGTCGTGCTCTAGGCGTTCGCCCTGTCCCTCGGCGTCGATGGAGAAGATTCCGTGGCGATAGAAGTCGGAGAACCACAGACGCCCCTCGTGCCAGCGCGGCCCTTCGCCAAAGCCCAGTCCGTCGCGTAGAACGCGCGCCGCGAATCGTTCCATAGCCCCCCGATGCGTTGGTGGAAACCTACTAAACGCGTTCGAGGGCGGCCCGCCAGGCGTCGTAGCCGGGGTCGGCAAAACGCGGGTCTTGCGGCATGAAGTGCTGCTGCGACTGCCACAGCCCTTCAAGATCGTCGAGCGACGTCCACGGGCCGCGTCGCAACCCGGCGATACTGGCCGCGCCTCGCGCGGTCGCCTCCAGGGTGGAACTTCGTCGCACGTCGACGCGCGAGTTGGTGGCCTGGAGTTGCAGCAGTAGGTCCATGGCCGCCGCTCCTCCATCGCAGCGCATCTCTTTGAGTTCGACGCCGCCGCGGCGAAAGGCGTCGGTCATGGCGCGCACTTGATAGGCGAGCGCCTCCACCAGAGCGCGAGCGATCTGGCCCTTGCCCACCCCGCGACTGATACCGCTGATGGCGCCCCGGGCGTCGGGTCGCCAGAACGGTGAACCGAGTCCCGTGAAGGCCGGGATGAACTGCACTCCGGCCGAGTCATCGACGGACAGGGCCAGCGCCTCTAGGTCGCTGGACTCTTCCATGAATCCCAAGTCACGGAGCCACTGCACGGCCGCGCCCGCGACGAAGGCCGAGCCCTCGAGGGCGTAGTTGACCGGTCCCACGTCGCCGAGGTCCCACGCCACCGTGGTAATCAGTCCGTCGACCACGGGAGGGATGGTGTCACCCGTGTTGGCCAGGATGAACGCTCCGGTGCCGTAGGTCGCCTTCACCAGACCTGGCGCGAAGCAGGCTTGGCCAAAGAGCGCGGACTGCTGATCGCCTAACACTCCGGTGATGGGCACGCCGAGCAGTTCAGGAACGGCGTCGCCGATGACCGCGAAGGTGCCGGACGACGGGCGAAGATCGGCGAGCATGGAGCGTGACACACCAAAGAGCGTCATCATCTCGCTCGACCACTCCCGCGTGGCCAAGTCGAGCAACAAGGTACGTGACGCGTTGGACGGCTCCGTGACGAAGGCGCCCCCGTCGACTCCGCCGGAGAGTATCCAGATCAACCACGTGTCGACGGTGGCGAAACTGGGCGTGGTCGCTGTCTCGGCCCGGCCCCGCTCGAGCATCCACTTCATCTTGGTGGCAGAGAAGTAGGAGTCGAGGACGAGACCCGTTACCGCGCGTACGCGTGGACCGTGGCCGAGAGCCTCCAACTCCTCACAGATCGGCGCCGTCCGGCGGTCCTGCCAGACGATGGCGCGCTGGAACAGCTCGCCGCTCTCTCGGTCAAAGCCGACCGTTGTTTCACGTTGGTTGGTCACGCCCAGAGCCACCACCTCGTGACCTTTTCGTTGCACGGAGGAGGCCACCTCGCGCAGCGTGGTGATCGCCAGATCGGCGATCTCGCGGGGGTCATGTTCGACCTCGCCGGGGGAGGGGAAGTACTGGGTCATCTCCCGATAGCTCTCCTCGACGACCGCGAGATCGGGTCCAAAAGCGACGGTTCTCACCCCGGTGGTCCCGGCGTCGAGGGCGAGGACCAGTTGCACAGGGGTCAGGCTAGCCAGCGAGGGGTGCTCGATATCGGGTTGTGCACTGGCGATTGCGGAGTTGTGAAAAAGTCTTCAAAGAAGTAGTTGACACCGTGTAATTACAGTGCTGTAATAACACAGCATCTTGCGACGAGTTGTAGTGGAACCACTACATCTTGTGGCTAGGGGGGCCAAGAACGACTAAACTTGATTCCCCTGCTCCCGTCGCCGGATGCCACCTAAGTGTCGGTACCGAAAAGGAAAAGAGAGAGAAAATGGCCATCGCACCTCAGCGACTCGGAATTGGAATTCGTCGATTTTTTACCACCGAGGACCGTCACCCCTACGACGAGGTGCTGTGGGATCGTCGCGACGCGCGCATCTCGAACTTTCGCGACGGCACCGTGGCCTTTGAGCAGCTCGACGTCGAAGTTCCCTCCACCTGGTCGTTCAACGCCACGAACATCCTCGCTCAGAAGTACTTCCGCGGCACTCTCGGTACCCCTGAGCGCGAGACCTCGCTCAAGCAGGTGGTTGACCGCATCGCCGACACCATCACCGAGTGGGGCCACGAGCGCGACTACTTCGTGGACGAAGAAGAGTCCGAGACCTTTCGCGCGGAACTGAAGCACCTCCTCATTACCCAGAAGGCGGCCTTCAACTCTCCCGTCTGGTTCAACATCGGCGTGAAGGGCGTTCCCCAACAGGCGAGCGCCTGTTTCATCTTGGCCGTGGAGGACTCGATGCGCTCGATCCTCAACTGGTACACCGAAGAGGGAATCATCTTCAAGGGTGGTTCGGGGGCCGGGGTGAACCTCTCCAAGATTCGTTCCTCCGCCGAGGCGCTCGAAGGCGGCGGCACGGCCAGCGGGCCGGTCTCTTTCATGCGGGGCGCGGACGCGTCGGCCGGCACGATCAAGTCCGGTGGCAAGACCCGTCGCGCGGCCAAGATGGTCATCCTCGACGCCAATCACCCCGACGTTGAAGAGTTCATCTGGTGCAAGGCGCACGAGGAGAAGAAAGCCCGCGCCCTGCGTGACGCCGGTTTCGACATGGACCTCGACGGGCGCGACATCAACTCCATTCAGTACCAGAACGCCAACAACTCGGTGCGTGTCTCCGATGAGTTCATGGACGCCGTGCTCAACGATGGTGACTGGAACCTGACGGCTCGCCACGGCAACGCCACCGTTCGCACGGTGAAGGCCCGCGACCTCTGGCGCCAAATGGCGCGAGCCGCGTGGGAGTGCGCCGACCCCGGTCTGCAGTTCGACTCGACCATTAACAAATGGCACACGTCGTCCAACACTGACCGCATCAACGGATCGAACCCGTGCTCGGAGTACATGCACATTGACAACTCGGCCTGCAACCTGGCCAGCATCAACTTGATGAAGTTCCTTGACGAAGACGGAGCCTTCGAAGTGGACGCCTTCAAAGCGGCCGTCGAAGTGATGTTCAGCGCCCAGGAGATTCTGGTGGGCGCGGCGGACTATCCGACGGAGAAGATCGGTGAGAACTCGCGAAAGTTTCGTCAACTCGGACTCGGGTACGCCAACATCGGAGCGTTGCTCATGGCCTCGGGCCTGGCCTATGACTCCGACGCCGGTCGAGCCTGGGCCGCGGCGATCACCGCGCTCATGACCGGGCACGCCTTCGCCACGAGCGCGCGCACGGCCGGTCGCATGGGCCCTCACGACGGCTTCGCCGAGAACGCCGAGCCGATGCTCAACGTCTTGCGCATGCACCGCGACGCGTCGTACCAGATCGACGATCGCCTGGCCCCCGCCGAGATTCTCCAGGCCGCGCAGAGTGCCTGGGAAGAGGCCGTCGATCTCGGCACCCGACACGGCGTGCGCAACGCGCAGGCCACGGTGCTCGCTCCGACCGGCACCATTGGACTCTTGATGGACTGTGACACCACGGGGATTGAGCCCGACCTCGGACTGGTGAAGTTTAAGAAGTTGGTCGGTGGTGGCAATATGGCCATCGTCAATCAGACGGTGCCGCGCGCGCTGCGGGTGCTCGGTTACTCGAGCGACGAAGTCGAGGCGATCGTCGCGTACATCGACGAGCACAAGACCATCGTGGGGTCGCCGGCCTTAAAGGCCGAGCACCTGCCGGTCTTCGCCTGTTCCATGGGCGATAACACGATCCACTACTCGGGTCACGTTCGAATGATGGGCGCGGTCCAGCCCTTTATCTCCGGCGCCATCTCCAAGACGGTCAACATGCCGGAGGACGCGACGATCGAGGACGTGGAGAACCTCCACCTCGACGCCTGGCGACTCGGCATCAAGGCCGTGGCGATCTACCGCGACAACTGCAAGGTCGGTCAGCCCCTCTCGACAGCGACCAAGGGTGGCGTGGGCCAGAGCGCGCCCGATGTACTAGAAGACATCGACGCCTCTGAGGTCATTGAGCTCTACGCCCGTATCGAGAAGCTGGAAAAGGCCCTCGAGCACGCGCGTGACGAGGGTGCTCACGTGGTGGTCGGCGCGGTGCGCGAACGACTACCACGCCGACGTCGCTCCACGACCTTCGCGTTCCGCGTGGCGGACTGTGAGGGGTACGTCACGGTCGGGGAGTACGAGGACGGTCGCCCCGGCGAAGCGTTCATCAAGGTGGCCAAGCAGGGTTCGACGCTGGCCGGCATCATGGACGCCTTCTCGATCTCGATCAGTCTCGGCCTGCAACACGGTGTGCCGCTCGCGACCTACGTGCGCAAGTACGCCAACATGAAGTTCGAGCCCTCGGGTATGACCGACGACGCCGACCTGCGCATCGCTACGTCACTGGTCGACTACATCTTCCGACGATTGGCACTCGAGTACTTAAGCCCGGCGGAGCGTGAGGAACTCGGCGTGCTCTCGACGAGCGAGCGCATTCAGCCGACGTTCCCGGAGATTGACGAGCAGTCGACGCCGACGATCAACCTCCCGGTGCAACAGACGCTGGAGATCGCAGAGAGGCCAGCGACGAACGAGGCCTCTGGACTACTCAGTCGTTCGCCGCAACGCGACGCGCCCATGTGTTACCAGTGCGGTAACTCGATGCAGCGCGCGGGATCGTGTTACGTCTGTTCGAGTTGCGGCGCCACCAGCGGTTGCTCGTAAACGGGCGGCACGCCAACGTCCGTGGGGACGTCACGTCCAAGGTCACCGCAGTTCGAACGGAGCTGTAGTTTCACGCCTAGCCCTCGCCGACTCGGCGTCAGGACCGTAAATAGGGCCGCGCCCACTCGTCAGGTGGCGCGCAGTGACTCGTAAAGAATGACTTGCAACGCAAGGTACTGGGTGGTATCTTGTGGTGCATGACACCAGTAGATGGTCGGCGAAGCCAATTGCTCCGAGGCGTCCTTGACCTGTGCCTACTCGCCGTGATTGATGAGGGGCCGGCCTATGGCTATGAAATGACGAAGCGACTCAGGGCTCGGGGAATGTCGATCGTGGGAGAGGGTTCTATCTATCCGCTCCTGGGCAGGTTGGAGCGGGACGGCCTCGTCGCGACGCGGCGTGAAGCCAGCAACGGTGGACCCCCGCGCAAGTACTACAGCCTCTCGTCGGAGGGAAAACAATCTCTAGAGACTGGAGTCACCGAGTGGACGACCGCGCGCGACGCCATCGACCGCGCCCTCGATCTGTCGAAAGTGGAGGTAAGTCATGAGTGAATTCGTCGAGGAGTGTCGTCGTGAGTGGAAACGGCTCGGCGTGCCCGATCCCATCGCCAACGAAATGGCCCTCGATCTGACCACGGACATCGAGGAGGCTGAGGCCGAAGGTGGCTCCGCCGAGGACGTGCTTGGAAACAGCCTCTTTGACCCGCGGCGCTTTGCCGCGGCCTGGGCGAGTGCTCGCGGCGTTACCGGGTCGCCCGCTTTCGTCGAACCCTTTAGCCCGCCGCTTCGCGACCGCCCCTCGTGGTATCGGCCGGCGCTGATCGTCGCTCTATCACTCTTTGGTTTTCTCACCGCTCTCGCCGCGGCCGCATTGCTGATCGGCCGTCACGGAGTGGCGGTGGCGATCACGGCGCCTATTGGCCGTCGTATCGTGCTGCCGCGGTCGCCTCACTGGCTCGTCGTGCACCCGTTCCCGGGGTTCGCCTCTGGCCCGCAGTTCGGCGCCCCAGGCTTCGGACCCTTCTTCGCCCTCGCTCTCGCCTTGCTGTTGGTCGGTTGCGTCGCCCTCGCTCTCGCCGTCTTGTACCGGAGTTCCGGGTCAGGTCACCAATCGAAGCGACGATTCTGGTGAACGGTTGCGTCTGAACTTCTAGAAAGTTGAGACTCACTAGTCGCGTACCGGACGAGCGACTATCTGCACTACATCGAGCAAATGTCGCTCTGAGGGTTGGCTGACGACTCTCCTCGATCCACCACCTCGCGAATATCGGCGACGACGCTCATCGCTTATCCTGGTGGCGAGTTTGCGGCGCGAGTCTCGACGGTTCGAGGAATCTTCAACATCGAAGGAGTATCTGTGCTCGACTTTGCCTCGGCCTGGGAAGACGTTGCCGACATGGTGCCCGAGCGCGTGGCTGTCATCCAAGGCGAGCGACGCTACAGCTACCGAGAGTTTGAGGAGACCGCCGCGCGTTTCGCCGCCGCGATCGAAGCGGCGGGCCTGCCCGAGGGTGGGAAGGTCGCTCTCTATCTATTCAACTGCCCGGAGTACCTCATCGCCCAGTTCGGAGCATTTAAGCACCGTGCCGTGCCGGTCAACGTCAACTACCGGTACCTCGACCACGAACTTATCTACCTGCTCGAGAACTCTGACGCCGAGGTGCTGGTCTTTCACAGTTCGCTCTCGGAGTGCGTGGAGCGGGTGCGCGACCAACTCACCCACGTTCGACTGTTCGTCGAGGTGGACGACGGCGGCCCTCACCTAGAGGGAAGTCGTCGATTTAGGGACCTCGTGGACTCCCACGAGCCGCAGGCGCGAAAGTCGCGCTCGCCGGAGGACCTGTACATGATCTACACCGGGGGCACCACGGGGATGCCCAAGGGCGTGATGTTTCCCCAAGGTGAGTTCGTCGAAGCACTGCTCAGCGCCGCCATGCGCTTGGGCTACCTCACCTCGACGCCGACCGAGCGCGCCGGTCTGCGCGACGTGGTTGACGCCTACTCCACGTTCGGGCCGCAGATCAACATTCCCTGCAGTCCGCTGATGCACGGGACGGGCATGTGGGTGGGCGCCATGCCCATGTTGATATCGGGAGGCGCCGTTCTGTTGTTGGAGTCGCGATCCTTCGATGCGAGCGAAGTGTGGCGCCTCACCGAACGAGAAGGCGTGACCTTGATCGCCATCGTGGGCGATCCCTTTGCTCGCCCCCTCCTGCGCGCCTTGGAGGCACGTGAGTCCGAGGGGAGACCGGTCGACACGTCCAGCGTGCGCTACGTCTACTCCTCCGGAGCCATCTGGAGCAGTGAGATCAAAGACGGATTGAGGTTGCGTCTGACGGCCGCCCTGGTTGACGCCCTCGGCTCCACGGAGGGACTGTCCTTTGGGGTGAGCGGCGCCAGTCCCAACCAGGGCGCTCCCACCGCCCACTTCCAGTTATCGCCCGACACCAAGGTGGTGAGTGAAGACGGACGCGAGGTGGCTCGCGGGACGGGCGAACGAGGCATCCTCGCTACTCGCACCTCGGCCTTTGGGTACTACAAAGATCCGGAGAAGTCTGCACGGACCTTCTTTCGCTCGGACGGCAAGGGCTACGTACTCACTGGTGACTGGGCGACCGTCGACGAAGACGGCACCATCACCCTTCTCGGACGTGGGTCCATGTCCATCAACTCCGGTGGCGAAAAGGTCTTCGCGGAAGAAGTGGAAGAGGCCCTGAAACGTCATCCCCTGGTCGATGACTGTCTGGTGGTGGGAGTACCGGACGAGCGCTTTGGTCAACGGGTGGTGGCGGTGATTGGCTCCTCGGCGTCGAGCGCGCCCACCTTTGAAGAGATCTGCACTTTTCTGCGGCCCTCGCTCGCTCACTACAAGATTCCCAAAGCCGTGGTACTGCGAGAACGAGTACAGCGTGCGCCCAACGGCAAGGCCGACTACAAGTGGGCTCTACAGACGGTGCTCGAGAGTACGTCGAGTGGCTAAAGCGTGAGGTGGTCATTGTCAACTTCCTAAGCAAGCACCGCAACGAGGTGAGGCGCTACCATGCTGGCTGATGGCGTGGGGCCCGCCAAGTGGGGTCGCGTCGAAGGAGGCGCGATGAATCGAACGACCCCCCGTGGCGACACCGCCGCGAGTTCCCGGGCGTTTCGCCTACTCACCTCCCTTTCCGCGGTGCTCGCGCTGAGCGCGGGTGCTCTTTTCGTCACCGCCTCGACCTCGTCAGCCACCTCTCGTGGAACTTCCGCGACTCGAAGTGGAGCGACTCCTATCGCGCACGCCTCGGGCAACATCGACTTCGATGGGTCCTGGACCGTCACTGATCCCGCCAACGGTGATACGGCCACTCTGACCGTCAGTGACGAGAAGTCCGATGGTTCGTTCTCGGGTACCCTCGAGCCCCCCGGCAACGCACCCAGGTCGTTGAGTGGTCCCTTCACTCTTGAAAACGCTCAGGTGAGTGGGCGACACTTCAGCTTCACCATCGAACGCTCGGGCATCGGCGGCACGGGTCCCGACGATCGCAACGCGACGTACACGGCGAACTGGGACGGCACGATTACGGGAAACAGCGCCACCGGCTCCATTGACGCGAAGACGGTGCCGGGCACCGTTCTGAATCCGGACGGCTTCGCGGGACAACGGAGCTTCACCGCCCATCGAGCCAGTGCCTACACCTCCTCACCCGCCGTGGGACCCGTGTTCGGAGGAGTCACGGTCCACGTGGCGGGCAGCGGGCTCGATAGCGCCGTGAGCGCTGAGATCACCGACGCCGACGGCAACGTGTTGGCGACCGTGTCCGCGGACGGGGCCGACGCGTCGGGGTTCTCCTTCAAGGCCCCCGACCTCACGTCTGCGTTTCACGACGCCAACAACGCCTCGGTCTCTTCGAACAGCAAGACGATCTCGCAACTCGTGGTGGAGGTCGTGCCCGTTGACGCCCAGGGTTCCATCCTGTCGCCACCGGCGGACTACACCGTGTCCCCGCCCATCGTCACGTCGGCGACCCCGGGTGAGATTGCGGTAGGCGGCGGCCAATCGATCATCGTCGTCGGTAAGTTCTTCGACGGGGCAACCGCCGTGGACTTCCAGAACGGCACCTCGACCATCGTCTCGGCGCCGGCCACCGTTGACTCTTCTACCAAACTCGAGTTCACGGCTCCCGATCTGAAGGACTTCTTCGTCGCCAATAAGACCGCCGCGCAACTCACTCTCGACATGTACGTCAGGATCAACGTCACGCAGGCCTTCGGCTCGCTCATCTACTCCAATAGCACCCCGGTGACCGTCGACAATCTCCGGGTGGACAGCGTGACCCCCGCCGTCGGTCCCGACGTCGGGGGCGACACGGTCGCCGTGGTGGGATCGGGATTTTCCAACGTCACCGAGGTCGACATGGTTGCCACCACCTCGCCCGCGGGTACGGCGCCGCGCACTTTGGTTGTTCCGGTCAGTCCCGCCTCCGACCGATACCTCACCTTCAAGGTTCCTGACGACACGTCCTACGCGAACGGCACTCCGGCGAGTTCCAGCTACCACCTGGTTGCCGTCGCCACGATCAACGGTCAGCGCGAGACGTCCACCACCTCCTCAGCGGACGTCTATGAGTACAAAGGACCGGAGGTCACCTCGACCAACGTGGGTCTCCACGGCATCTCCGCGGCGAGCGGGGCGCAAATAACACTGACCGGCCAGTACTTCGAGGGCGTGACGGACGTCTTCCTTAATACGGCGGGTAGCGCCTTTCATACCACCGTCACCCCCTCGTCGGTCTCGGCGACCTCCATTACCTTCACCCTCCCGGACCTGACCAAGGTGCTCAAAGGGGTGGGTCAGAAGTCGGCCACGTTCGACATCACCGTGGCCATCCCGGCCGGCGGAGTGGGCTCTAACTACATTCGCTCGATTACCAACGCGGCCAGCGAGATCACCGTGAAGAGTTGAGGGAGTTAGCGCTGGTTGTAGCGCACCTGGCACGACGTACCGTTGGCCAGCGCGATGGTGAAGGTAAAGACGCCGTTGCGCGAGTGGGGCTTGACACTCACGCGCACGACTAAGACGCTCCCCGTATCGCGCACGACCAGCGCCGTGGTGCCGGCGTGGCTGGTGACACGTGGACGACCAGAAAAGCCGCTCCCGTCAATGGCCAGGGTGACCGTGCGCCCGGCCACGGCGTAGCCGCGAACCACGGTGGCCGCGGGTCCGCTCGGCACCGTGGTCGTCGTCGTCGTGGTGGGCGGCGGCGTCACCACGGGCGCGGTAACGGTCAGGGTGTAGGTGAAGGTCCCCACGTCACCGTTGGGATCGCTCGTCGTGCCGGTCGCTTTGTAGGTCCCCTTGGTCAGGGTGGAGAGTGCCGTCACCACGCCACTTGAGCTAACCAGCACGTCGGGCGAGCCGGTCGTTTGAAGGTACGACACCGCTCCGAGGTTGGCACCGACGCTCAGTTGATCGGAGAACGTCGAGAGAGAACTCGCCGCCACGCTTCCTGCGGTGGGCGTGCGTTGGACGAGCTTGCCCACCGTCAGGCTGAAGGAGTACGAACCGGCGTCGCCGCCGGGGTCGTTCATCGTCCCGGTCGCGCTATAGGTCCCCGCGGCGAGCGGTCCGCTCGTGGTGAGGAGGCCGCTCGCACTGACGTTAAGACTGGGGGATCCGGTAACGGGGACGAAGGTGACCGTCCCGCTGTTACCGGTGACGACAAGTTGATCGCTGAACGAGGCCGAACCGCTTGCCTTGACGTTCGCCGACAACGGCGAGTCCTGAAGGAGCACGCCGACTTCGAGCGTGAGAGAGAAGGTCCCCACGTCGCCGTTCGGGTCGCTGGTCGTGCCACTCGCGATGTACGTCCCGTCGGCCAGCGCGCCGCTGGTCGTGACGAGACCGGTGGCGCTCACCACGAGATCGGGCGAACCACTGGTCTCTACGTACGTGACGGGGCCGTTGTTGTTGGTCGTCACGAGTTGATCGCTGAAGGTAGCCGAGCTGGCGGCCGTCACGGACGTGGTGAGCGGAGTGTTCAAGAGGCCGCAGTTGAAGTCGCCGTCGTAACTACCTGCGCCGTACTGAATGAGCGCCACGCGACCCGACGTAAAGGACGCGGTCGCGCATCCCGCCTGTGCCGCCGCCACCGATCCGAAACCCGGAATCCAGACCGGCACCGACGGGAAGTTCGACGTGGAGGCGTCGGTAATGGCGCGCCACTGCTGCGAGGTGGAGTAGACCCCGACGCTGGTGACACCGGCGTTTTCGAGAGAGGCGATCTCGCCCTCGATCTCGGCCTTGTCGTTGGCGTAGGCCGCGGCGGTCGGCCCGTAGAGGTTGGACTTCACTTCCCAGGCGTTACCGGTCTCCACGTCGAGCCACCACGGAGAACTGATGGCCGATTGGTTAGGTGAAGTGGCACCGTCGGTGGCCTCCGCGGTGAGCGCGGCCGAGAAGGAGTACCGCGCGGCGTTCCAGCCGTAGTCGTAGGAACACGGTACGGAGTTCGCCCCGGAGCAGACATCGGGCGTTGTCTGAGAAGAGGGCCACTGCCCGTTGTTGGGACCGCCGTTGGCGGTGTTGACGTAAAAAGCTGGCTGTTGGTTGATAGCTCCCTTGGCCCAGGTCAACTCGCCGACCAGACATTTATTGGTGGTGAAGGGCTTTCCCCCGTTGACTCCCACCACGCCAAAGCCGGGAGCGGAGGGAAAGGCGTAACCGCACTGGGGGAAACTGATGTCGTACCCGGTCGAGGTGGGCGAGAGGGGTACGGACTGCGCAGCGACCACCACGGCGCTCGCACTAAAGAAGAGAGCGATCGCCACCGACGCGGCGTAGAACTTCTTGAGGGGGAAAATCACGTCCTTTTATCCTACGAGTGAGCATGGTGATCGTTCCGTGCAGGCCCTTACAAAGGCCTGTGAGATGAGAGAATCGCGGCGCACGCGCCGGATCACGCTTCTCGATGCCTGAGAATCGATTGAGCGACAAATCAATACGTGTGATATAGATACGTCGGAAATCTAGGGAGGGGGTTGCCTCAGCGTCATGGTGAGCGGTTAAGGCATTAGGGATCACGTTCATCCGACGGTGACGGCGTCGCCTTGTTTACTAACTATCGAATAGGGGAGTCATGGCTGCATTTGATTGGAAGAAGTTATCCACCACCGATCGAGTGATTTCGATCACCGCGCTCGTCGCGCTGATATCGCTCTTTTTGCCGTGGTACAGCTGGAGCGGCGGCGGCTATAGCGCGTCAGCCGGCGGCTTTAGTACGGGCTACGGGTGGCTGGGCGCCCTGCTCGTCGTGGCCGCGGGTGTTTACGTGGTAGCGCTTCGCTCGGGCTCCAACATGCCCAAGACCTCCTACGGTCCTGGCGTCTTGGTGCTGGGGGCGTCGTTGATTGGCACCATCATCGTGGCCATTCGGTGGATCACGTTGCCGCGGGGAAGTTACGGCGCCGACGGCGTGGGCTTTCACTACGGTCCCGGCTTCGGTCTCATCCTGGCGCTCATCGCCTGCATCGTGCAAGCGGTCTTCGCGGTGCGCATGTTCCGCAGCTCCGGTGAGGCCCTGCCCTGGGCCAAGTAGCGAGAGCTACCCGCGGCTAGTTGGCGGCCGCAAATAGGGCTTTTATCTTGTCGTACACCTGAGCGAGGTGGGGGCCTCCCAACGTCGGTAGTTCCGCCACGCCGTGTTGGTAGACGCGCGCGAAGGGGCAGCCGCCCAACTGAAACTCCACGCGCGAGTACGGCGCCGCGGTGGCGCTGGTCAAGAAGTTCACCCAGGCGGGAATCATGAGGTCGTCCGGACAGAACATCTTGCTCGTATCACTCAAGGGCAGCGCGTTGATGAGAGCCCGTACCTGAGCAATGACTTTTGGATTGGTGATGGTCATTTGGTTGTTGCCCGCGCCGAGCGATGACGAGTCATAGGTGATCACCGTGGCTCCGGGATGAATGAAATCGTGAGGGGGTTTGGCGGTAGCGCCCGCCAGCGACGAGAGACTCGCCATCAGAATCACGCTCACGCTCAGAGCAATCCCCCGTCGGGCTAATCGAGAACTCGTCATAGTGTGCTCCTCTACCTTGACCATGTCCTACGACTCGACATTCTTACGGGGAGTTCGAGAAGTCACTGGCGCGCCTTAAGGGCCCGTGCCGCCTGAAGCAGACATTAGGGCGGCGGGGACTCTAGGAACTGGCGGGCACGCGACCGTCAGCCCGCGGGCTGATATGGCGGCGCAGACTCATCATCATGGCGCCACCCAGAAGAGCGGTGGCGCCGGTCCCGAGCGGCCACCAGTTCCCGACGTGGGCGCTGTAGTAGAGGGCCGTGATGGCGGGCGCCAGGGTTCCCGAGATTCCCCAGGACAGTCCCGACGCCGCGTTGTAGCGGCCCCGCAGATGCTCCGGCGCGATGTCGTTGACGAGCGCGGAGCCCACCGGCTGGAGCATGGTCTCCCCGACGGCGAAGACCACCATTCCGAGGCAGAGCGTGGCGATCGACGCGGGTCCGGGCAGTGACAAGGTGGACTCCAAAATGATCCAGAAGATGAACCAGAGTCCGGCCACCAAGCCGAGCACGCGCGTGCGACTCTTGCCGTCGATACGGTTCAGAACCCAGAGCTGACAGAGCACGATGGTTGAGGTGTTGAAGAAGAAGATGACGCCGATAGCGTGGACGCTCAACTTCAGATTGTTCACGACGAAGAGGCTCAGTCCAGCGTCCAGCGAGCCGTAGCCGCCGAGCATCAAGAAGACGGCGGCGATGACGTAGCGAACCATTCGTCCGTCGCGGAACACCTCGCTCCAGCCTTCGGCACTCATCGTCGGGTCCTCTAGGTGCTCTCTCACGGGGCCGCCGTGTCGGCGCAACGATAGGTAGAAGATGGCGGCCAGCATCGTCACCGCGGCGTTGAAGATGTAGAGCATGACGAACGTGTCGGGGTGTTCGTAAGTTCACGACGCTCGCCGAGATAAGCCCACCAAAACCGATGCCCAGGTTGACCAACATGAAGTTGACGCCGAAGGCTCGTTGACGGAGATCCGGAGCCACCAGGCGGCTGAGCAGGGTGCTCATCGGACCCCAACCGGCGCCCCCAAACGTGGCGAGGAGAAGGGCCGCCACCACGGCCTGTTCGTGGGTGTGCGCCAGGGCCCAGAAAATCAAGGCCGACGGCGTCGGCGCTGTACGCGAAGAGAATTACCCGGAAGGGTCCGAGGCGATCCGTGAGTGATCCCCACAGTGGGGCAGTAGCCAGCCCCACGATGGCCGACAGCGCCAAGAGCAGCGTCGAGAAGCTGGTGGAGAAGTGACGCACGTTGTGTAGGTACACCACGAAGAGCGACAGAGTGAGTCCGTTTCCGATGCATCCGATGAACGTGCAGAGTGTAGAAGCGGCGCAGTGGGCCGCGAATCGACGACCGAAATTCGGTCGGCACGAGCGTCTCGAGGGCTTTCACAAGGTCATCAGGCTACTTGGCACTCTTTGTGCGATCGATCACATGTAATCGAAATGTCATTGAGGATGAGAGTTAAAGTTGGGGTGTTAGCGCTTCGCGCTAGCGGAGAGGCATCAGCAGGTGAGCACCCGTCTGGCCAAGAGCCGAGTTGACCTTCTCGAAGAGATCACGCCCGATGTAGAACGTCTCTACAACCGCCACATGGAGGCGCCTCGCCTGTGGTATCCGCACGAGCAGATCAACTGGGGAGAGGGCGAAGACTTCGGCGAACGCCCTGGTCCCCCGAGCAGTACCCCCTCGGAGACGGTGTGCGCAGTTCGATCTACGTCAATCTCTTGACCGAAGACAACCTGCCGTACTACACCGACGCGATCCTTGAGCACTCGCCGAAGGGTCACCCCATTCGCGAGTGGACGTGCCAGTGGACGATGGAAGAGAATCGCCACGCCATGGTGATGCGCGACTGGGTACACATCAGCCGGTGCATCGATCCCACCATGCTCGAAGACGGACGTCGCGTGCAGATGCAAAAAGGCGAAGTCCCTCACCCCGCCACCTTCGCGGAACTGATCGCCTACGTCTCCTTCCAAGAGCGCGCCACCCAGATTGCCCACCGCAACACCGGCGCCAAACTTCCCAAAGATGACAAGATCGGTCGCAACATCCTCGGTCTGGTCGCGGGCGACGAGACCAAGCACTACCTCTTCTATCGCGACCTCACGTTGGCGGCCTTCGCCATCGATCCGTCGGCCATGATGATCGCCGTCTCGAAGCAAGTGAGCACGTTCGCCATGCCCGGCACCGGTATACCCAGTTTCACTCGACACGCCGTGCGCATCGCCAAAGAGGGAATCTACGGCCTGGGACAGTATCTCGGTGACGTGCTAACACCCGTGCTGGCCCTCTGGGACATCGAGCACCTGAAGGGTCTCACCAAAGAGGCCGAGATCGCGCGGATTGATCTGGTCAACGTCAAAGCGAAGATCGCCGAGTCCGTCGAGCGCATGGCGCACAAGGCGTCGCTCATCAAGTCATCGATCGGCGCCTCGCGCTAACTCACTCCTTGGTGTTCGCCACCTGGCGAATGTAGTCCTCAAAGGATTTCTGTTAGTCTTGCGCCTGGCGAATATCGCGTTCGTGCATTGACCCGCCACGAACGAGTACGTAGAGCAGGCTGCCGATCAAGGGCAAGTATGAAGATCAAGATGATCCACCGGTTTTGGCGGCGCCGCTCAGATCGTGGCTGCGAAAGATGTCCAGCATGATGTGAAAGACCAGGATGATCCAGAAGATCAATAGCACGAAATACAACGTGGAGACGAAGACGTCGGCCAGGGGATAGTTGGAGGCAAACACGGGAGTCCTTTCAGAGTGCTAGTGACGAAGTGTAGGGTGAGCGACTCCCGAGAGAGAGCGGGCGTGCACGAGAGGCCCTTCGTCATCTGGCATTCTGGAGGGGTGCCAAGGGCATTCGGCACCACAACGATGACGAATCGGGGGTCGGTAGTGCGCAGTTACGAAGAAGCGATCGCCGAGGTCTCCGGGCCCGGGCCAGCCCTTCGAGGTCGTCGAGGTCGAGCGAGAGGGCGTCACCCAGCGAACCTTCAAGAACGCGCCCGCCACCCTTCGCGACTTCTTCGACCTGGCTCGCGGTCTCGAGACACCTTTCTCGTCTACGAGGACGAGGAGTGGACGTTCGCCGAGGTGATGGCCGAGGTCGACGCCCTGAGCTACGCCCTGGTGCACCACTACGGTCTAAAGAAGGGCGATCGCGTGGGCATCGCCATGCGGAACTACCCCGAGTGGGTGATCTCGTTTGCGGCCATCGTCTCGGTGGGCATGGTCTCGGTCTCGCTCAACGCCTGGTGGACCGAGGATGAACTGGACTACGCCATCAGGGACTCGGGTCTCTCTCTCCTCATCGGCGACAGCGAGCGAATACTGCGTTCGACGGGGCCCTGCGGGCGAGCCGGCGCGCGACTGCTCGGCGTTCGCCTCGACGAGTCCGTCCTCTACGCCCCCGAAGTGGAGCGGTGGGCTGACGTGGTGGTGCGCGGCGTCTCGATGCCCGAGGCGGACCTTGACGCCGACACCGACGCCACCATTCTCTATACCTCCGGTACGACCGGTTTTCCCAAGGGCGCCGTCTCGACCAACGGCGCCATCACCCAAACGCTCTTGGCCTTCTTGTCCTCCACGGCGGTGCAGAGCGCGCGTCAAAGCAGTGAAGAGATCGAGCACTGGTCTGCCCCCGTGTTTCATTTTGATCGTGCCGCTGTTTCACGTCACGGGCTGCGTGCCGGTAATGCTCTCGTGCTTCTCGTGGCACTTCAAACTGGTCATGATGTACAAGTGGGAGCCCGAGCGGGCCTTGCAACTCATTGAGCGCCACAAGGTCACCGCCTTCGTGGGGGTGCCGACCCAGTCGTGGGACCTCATGGAGTCCCCTAACTTCTCGAAGTACGACACGTCGTCGCTCAGCACCATCGGTGGTGGTGGCGCGCCGGCACCCGCGTCGTTGGGCGCGCGCGTGGAGCACGCTTTTGCCAAGGGCCGACCCACCCTGGCCTATGGCATGACCGAGACCAACGCCTACGGTCCGGGGCTCGTCGGTGACGACTACCTCACTCACTCAACCGCCACCGGACGAGTACCGACCATCGTGATGGACGTGGACATTCGTGATGAGTCCGGACGATCACTGCCCCGGGGTGAGAGTGGCGAGATCTGGTTGAAGACCCCCACCATGGTGCGCGGCTACTGGCAGCGTCCCCACGAGACCGCCGAAGCCTTCGTGGAGGGGTGGCTTCGCACCGGCGATCTGGGGCGCGTGAGCGAGGAGGGCTTTCTCTACGTGGAGGACCGCGCGAAGGACATGATCATTCGTGGCGGCGAGAACGTCTACTCGGCGCAGGTCGAGTCCGCGATCTACGAACACCCGGCCGTCTATGAAGCGGCGGTCTTTGGTCTCCCCGACGAGCGTCTGGGTGAGGAGGTTGCGGCGGCCGTGATGGTTCGCGAGGGCATGAGCCTCACCTTGGAGGAGTTGAGGGCGTTTCTCGCCACGCGACTGGCCGCCTACATGATCCCTTCACGCGTCGCCTTTACCAGTGAGTCGCTGCCGCGTAACCCTGCGGGCAAGTACCTCAAGCGCGAGATGCCCGCTCTCTATTTCGCCAGCGCGACCTGAATGGCGCGCGCCGCGTACTCCGCGACGTTGACGTCGCCCAGTTGGCGCACGCTAAACCACTGCGCGGCATCGGTGGTGCCCACCGCTTCGTCGCGGAGGTTCCCTCCGTTTAAGGAGACCGTGTAGAGCACCCGAACCGTGTGGATGCGATCGCCATTCGGTCGTCGACGCACGTCGCTGGCTACGTCGAGCAGCACGGGATCTTTGATGGAGAGGCCGGTCTCTTCACGAAACTCCCGCAGCAGTGTCTCCTCGGGGGACTCGGCAAAGTCGATCCCTCCCCCCGGAAGCCACCAAAGCGGGGGAGTGATAAGAGGACTGCTCGACCTCACCAACAACACCTGACCGTCGCGAATGAGAATGCCGTAGGCCCTCACGCTAGTGTGCTGCTTACTCATCGGTCCCGGACGTCCTCTCTCGAGCTACTGGTTCGCCGGGAGGCGCGGACCCAGGAGGAACGTCGAACGACACCCCTCGCTGCAGAAATAGTAGGTCACCCCGTCCGGTCCTTCGGCCCTGCGCGAACGAGCGGGGTCCACCTCCATGGCGCAGACGGGATCGAGGGCCCACTCCTCGCGGCCAGCGTGATCGTGTGCGTGATCGCCCCCTCGCGCAAAACGCCCTTGGCAGCCGAGTGAACAGAAGTAGTAGGTGACGCCGTCGCGTTCAGCCGTCGCGGTCGCGGAGGTCGTGTCGACGGCCATTCCGCAGATGGGGTCGACCGCCACCAACGAGGACGAACTCGGGCGCCGAGCTAGCCACCACGCGCCGAGGAGAACCACCGTCGCGAGCAGGTTGAGCACCAGGGTGGACCCCAGGGGAAACTGGCCGTCCAGGACGCGAACGTGGTGACTAGTGGGCGCCCAGCCGACGGCTCGAAAGAGACCGTCGACCAACAGACCGCTCGCACTCATGGTGAACCACAGCAGCACGAAGAGTCGCCACGCCGACCCGGCGCCGTAGTACCGGCGATAGATGGCAAGCAGTGGCAGCGTGATGAGGTCGGCGAAGATAAAGGCGATCACGCCACCGAAGGCCACGCCGTGCGCCCAGAGCGCGGCGGCCAAGGGAATGTTCCCCACGGAGCAGACGAAGGAGACGACGGCCAGCAAGGGCGCGACCACCACGTTCTCCACGACCGTCCAGCCACCGTGGCCGCTCCAAAAGAGGTGACGCCACCATGAGGCGGGCACGTGCACGGCAATGAAGCCGGCCACCAGAAAACCGGCCAGCAGTTCCTTGCGCAACATGGTGAGATCGCCGATGGTGTAGCGCGCCGCCGACTTTACGTGGTCGCGGTCCAGGCGATCGCGCCACGTCAAGGTGGAGGGGTTCTCTCGCGGTGGGGCATCGTCGAGGACGCGCGCCCGGAGCCGTGCTTCGCGAAGAGAGTTGAACATGACTCCCGTCGTGAGGGCGAGGAGCGTCACCATGACCACACCGCCGACCAGTTGAGCGAGCACGAAGCGCCAGCCCAACAAGAGGTAGAGCAAGATGCCGAGTTCGATCACCAGATTGGTGGAGGCCACCATGAAGATGAGCGAGTTACGCCACGACGAGCCCCGCGCGAAGAGCGCCCGCGACACCGCACTGGCCGCGTAACTGCAGGAAGATGAGATGACGCCGAGCACGGAGGCTCGAGCGACCGACGAGAGCGACGTCGTACCGAGCGAGGACCGTAGCGAGTCGCGCGGCAACAGACTCTGTATCAGTCCCGACAAGGTGAAACCGAGGACCAGCGGCCACCACGTCATCCAAATCATGGCCAGTGCTTCTTTGCAGCCGAGCCAAATCCAGTGCACGAAGGCGGGTGCGGCGCCGATCATTCCTTACCGGGTTCGCGGAAACCCGAGGTCGATTTGAGACTCCGAGGGCTGGGGCCAACGGGTCGTCACCACTTTGGCGCGGGTGTAGAAGTTGAATCCCTCGGGACCATATATATGGGCGTCGCCGAAGAGCGAGTCCTTCCATCCCCCGAAGGAGTAGGCGGAGATCGGCACGGGAATGGGCACGTTCACGCCGATCATGCCAACGTGCACGCCGCGCGAGAAGAGCCGAGCCGCGTTGCCGTCACGGGTAAAGATGGCCACGCCGTTCCCGTAGGGGTTGGCGTTCACCAGATCGATGGCGTCGTTAAAAGTGGCCACTCGCGCTACACCTAAGACCGGGCCGAAGATCTCGTCGTCGTAGGCCTTCGTGCCGGGACGCACGCCGTCGAGCAGACTTGGTCCGACGTAGAAACCGTTGCCCAGTTGGAGGGTGGTCCCATCGCGCACCACCTCGATGTTGTCCGCGGGCGCGCTCGCGACATAACTAGCAACACGATCGCGGTGCTCTTTGGTAATGAGCGGTCCGAAGTCGCTCGTCGGATCGTTCCCGGGCCCGACCTTCAGTTTGTCCAGGCGCTCGGTGATCTTTTCGATGAGAGGAGTCGCCACGTCGCCGACGGCGACGATAACGCTGATGGCCATGCATCGTTCTCCGGCCGACCCGTAACCCGCGTTGATCGCGGCGTCGGCGGCGATGTCGAGGTCGGCGTCGGGCAGCACCACCATGTGGTTTTTCGCACCACCCAGCGCCTGGACGCGCTTGTGGTTCTTGCTGGCGCTGTCGTGGACCGCGCGGGCTACGGGCGTCGAGCCCACGAAGCTGACGGCGTCGACGCCGGGGTGCTCGATGAGGGTCTTGACGGTCGAGGCGTCACCTTGGAGAACGTTGAACACTCCGTCCGGTAGGCCGGCCTCTTGAAAGAGTTCGGCTAGTCGCACTGAGACCGACGGGTCACGCTCGGAGGGCTTCAAAATAACGACGTTGCCACTGGCCACGGCGTTGGCGCTCATCCAGAGCGGCACCATGATGGGGAAGTTAAAGGGAGTAACGGCCACCACCACGCCCACCGGCTCGCGAGTGGAGTGCACGTCGACGCCGTCGGCGACCTGGTTGGAGAACCCGCCCTTTAAGTGGTCGATTAAACCGCAGGCGTACTCCACGTTTTCGAGGCCTCGGGCGATCTCGCCGCGTGCGTCGGCCAGAGTCTTACCGTGTTCGTCGCTAATAGTGACGGCCAACTCTTCGGTGTGCTCGACCAAGAGCTGACGCAGTGTAAAGAGGATGTTCGTGCGCCGCGACAACGACGACGACGACCACTCGACGGCGGCGCCACGCGCCCCCTCGACGACTTCGTTGATGAAGTCCACCGGGGGTACGGGCACGGTCGCAACGACCTCGCCGGTGGCGGGATTAAAGACATTCGAGTGACCCGGCGCGTCGACCCGAGCACCCTTAATGAAGTGAGGAACCGTTCTCATATCGACCTCTTTCGCACTGCCAATCTACTGGTGAAGCACCGCTCGCCCGTTAGTGTTGCTGCATGAGCTCAACCGTTGACGGTCGCGTACTTCGCGCGGCGGCCTCCGTGGAGCCGGTCAGCCCAGGCGTCTTTTCCGCCCAACTTTCGCCATTTTTCACGGTGATGGGGCACCCGCACGGGGGATATCTGCAGTGTGTGATCGCTAGCGCGGCCCTAGCCGGAGCCAGTGAGCAGGGGGCGACGCACCTCCACGCGACCGCCGTCACCACCAACTTTGTGAACGCTCCCGCGGTGGGAGTAGCGGAGTTGCGCGTCGACGTGCGCCGCGTGGGCCGTGGTGTGTCCTTCCTTTACGTCACCCTTTTTCAAAAGGGCGAACTGGCCACGGAGTCACTGGTGACCCTGGGCTCACTTCGCGACGAGTCGAGTGTTCGCTATCAGTACACGCGGCCTTTCGAGATGCCGCCGCTCGAGAAGTGTCGACCATCCAACGTCACTGAAGAGAACAACATTTCGAGCGTCATTGAGCTTCGACTTGACCCGGCGGTCACGGGTTTCTGGGACGGACAGTTGTCCAATACCGCCGAGGTTCGCGGGTGGTTGCGTTTGCAGGGCGAGGACACCTGGGACGCGCAGGGTTTGCTGTTCGCGAGTGACGCGTTGCCGCCGGCGACGCTACCGCTGGGATCGTCGGGTTGGGTGCCCACCGTGCAACTCACGTCCTACGTACGGCGTGTGCCCAAGAGCGAGTGGCTGCGCGGTCGTCAGTTGGCCGTGCTGATTGCCGACGGACTGGTTGATGAACGCTGCGAGCTCTTTGACGAGACGGGACAGACTGGTGGCGTCCTCAACTCAACTCGCCATGGTGCGCCTGCCGGGCGGCAACTAAGTCGTGTCAGTTGGTCCGCGGACCAACGGCGATGGCTCTTTGGCGATTCGACCGGGCCTCACTATCCCCGCCGACGAGATTGAACTACGCGTCACCACCTCCGGCGGGCCCGGGGGACAGCACGCCAATCGGTCGCTCACCCGCGTGGTGGCCACGTTTCGCGTGGCGGCGTCGACCGTCTTGAGTGACGAACGAGAAGTTGCGTGTCGAAGGGGCCTACGGGTCGGTCGTTCGCTCCAGCGCGAGTCGGTTTCGCTCGCAACGCCAAAACCGCTTCGCCGCGCTAGAGCAACTCGCCGAGAAGTTGGTGACGAGCCTGGCCCCCCGCACCCCGCGTCGCCCCACCAAGCCGACCAAGGGAGCCAAAGTGCGCCGAGTCGATGAGAAGAAGGCGCGAGGTCGACTAAAAGAACAGCGTCGCCGACCGGTAGAGGACTAGTGCGACTTTTCGATCTGGCGTGTGACCGCCTCTAGCGCGTTGTGCATAAGGCCGTCGAGTGACGGGTCGTCGTCTTCGTGGGGACCGCGGATCGGCGTGAGCGAGGCGTAGCCCGCACCGAGTAGCGCACCATCTTCATCGGCGTCTTCGTCGCTGACGTCGCCGAGTTCAGGCGTGGCGGCGCCCAGACGAAGCGGCAGTTCACCTTCGTCGCTGAGCGCCTCGCCGCCGGCCCGCGGACCGGCGGCCTTGATGATGCCCGCCATGGAGATGCGACCGCGCTTGACGCCCTTTAACTCACTGAGAGGAAGGTTGGGAACGTTGAGGTTCAACAGGGTGCGCGACGGTGCTTGGAAGAGTTCGTCCAGGACTTCGATGGTGACCGCGGCGGCCGTGTCGTAGTGCACGTCGTCACCCCACTGCACCGAGACGGCCAGTCCCGAGAGTCCCAGTTGCGCGCCGGTTAAAACGGCGCCCACGGTGCCCGAGTGCAGAACGCTGCGGCCCACGTTGGCGCCGGCGTTGATGCCCGAGACGATGACGTCGGGTTGAAAGTCGAAACTTCCGAGCGCCCCGAAAATGGCGCAGAGAGCGGGGGGCGCCTCGAGTCCGTAGGTGGCGATGGACTCGGCCCCGGCGATGCGAAAGCGGCGGTACTTCACGGTGGGACGTTCGAACACGTCGCCGACGGCGGAGGACATGCCTGAGTAGTTTCTGTTGGGGGCCACGATGAGCGCTTCGCGTTCGACACCTCGCGGCGCTTCTTCTATCCAGCGCGCAACGCTTCGTGCGAGAACGGCCATTCCTGGGGCCAGCACGCCGTCATCGTTCGTGAGCAGTAGTTTCATACCTCGACCCTAATTGTCGTAAGTTAACCAGCAGTGAAAAGAACGAAAACCACCTGATGCTGCCCACCGGAGAGCAGTTCGCGATCGCGCACGGCGATCAGCGCGCGGTGGTAACCGAGGTGGGAGCGACGCTTCGCACGTACGTCAAAGGTGGCCTCAGCGTTATCGAGGGATTTGCGGGAGAAGAGGTGCCCACCCACGCACGCGGTCAGGTGCTCTATCCCTGGCCCAACCGCATGGGTGACGGCGAGTGGACGTTCTCGGGTCGCGTCGGTCGACCGACCATTGACGACGTGGTGCACGCTACGGCTATTCACGGGCTCGTCCGGTGGCGCCCCTTTCGCGTCGAAGCGGTCAATCAGAATCGATGCGTTCTCTCGCTCTTGTTACACCCCACCCCCGAGTATCCCTTTCTGAGCGAGATCAGCGTGGCCTACCACCTGGGATCGTTGGGCTTGACCGTGACCACGACGGTGACCAATCGCGACGGAGTGCCTCTTCCCTTCGGCGTGGGTTTCCACCCGTACCTCGCCGTGACCACGCCGACCATTGAAGGATCGCTCCTGGAAATTCCCGCCAAGTCCTACGTCGCGGTCGACGAACGACAGCTACCGACCGGCGAGATTCTCCCGCTGGTCGGTCACCAGATGGATTTTTCCAAGCGCAAGTCACTGAGCGGGCACGAGCTCGACGTGACCTACACCGATCTGGTGCGTGACGACGCCGGCCTAGCGGTCGCCACGTTAGAAGACGCCAACGGGGGCGAGATCGACCTGAGCGTGGATCGCAACTTTCCCTATTTTCAGGTGTACACCGGCGATAATTTGGAAAAGGGCCGACGTCGTACGTCGGTGGCCATCGAGCCGATGACCTGTCCGCCGGACGCACTTCGCAGCGGCAAGGACGTGGTCGTCCTTGAGCCGGGCCAGCATTGGGCTGGTTCGTGGCGACTGCGGCGGCGCTGAGCGCTGTCGGCCCGCGTCGTCCTCGTCACCGGCTCCACCTGCGGCATCGGTCTCGCCACAGCGCGACGGTTCTCCGAGCCTGGGCGACACCGTGGTGTTCAACTCCGCTCACAGTTTTGAAGCGGGCGAGCATCTGGTTTCGGTGACGGCCAACTCGCACTACGTGCAAGCCGACATCGCGAACTCGAAGGACTGCGATCGTCTACTTCACGAGGTACTGGAGCGTTACGGCCGCTTAGACGTGCTGATCAACAACGCCGGCACCACCAAAGTGATTCCTCATAGCGACCTAGAGGCGGCGAGTGTCGATGTGTGGCGCGAGATCTTTGATGTCAACGTCTTTGGCACCTGGCAACTCAGCGTCGCGGCCATGCCGTCGCTGAGGGCGAGCCACGGGACCATCGTCAACGTGTCGTCGATCGCCGGTGTGCGGCCAACGGGATCCTCGATCCCCTACGCCGCAAGCAAGGCCGCGCTCAATCACCTGACCGCGTTGCTCGCCAAGGCCGTGCGGACCCGAGGTCCGCGTGAATGCGGTCGCCCCGGGTCTCATCGATACGCCCTGGACGAGTGACTGGGACGCCGCGCGCAAGTTCGTGTCCAGCAGCCGCACCGCTGCGGCGTAGCGGGACAGCCGACGACGTGGCCGACGTGATCGTGGCGCTGGCGACCACGTCCTACGTCACCGGTCAGATCGTGGTCGGTCGACGGCGGGCTCACGATCGCCACCTGACGCGGCGGGGGCACCGCGAGACGCATGAGCGACACACACCAGCCGCGTCGCTGGGTCGAATGACCAGTCGATCGCAGAGACGATGCGTACGAACGCCCAGCAGTTCTTGCGCGCACGGCGGTAAGCAGCGACCACGAACTCGTGACCAAGAGTCGGTGGACGACAGCGCTGGGTCGCGGCTGATGCGACCACGCGGTGCGCCACGAAGTCGCGAGCCACGACGCCGTCGTGACTCAGGCGAAGTTCGGGGCGGAAGCGGAGGAGTCGCGGCACTCAGTTCGGCCTACGTTCTGGGGCGGATCGAGGACGCCGAGGTCGCGCGCTAGAGGCACCATCTCTTCGACGTACTGGTCAGCCTGATCGGCACTGAGTTTCGCCGCGCCGAAGCGGCGATGGGCGGCGAGAAACATGTAGATCTCCGCGCAGTGCACCCACAAGCAGGAGGTGAGGATCGTTCGCGTCGTAGGGCTGGCCGTCGTCGGCCACGCCGTGCACGAAGCGATGGACGCTGAGCACGCGCTCGATGGCCCCCTGCGCCGTCGCCCTCGTCCCGTACGTGGTGGCGCTGATGAAGTTGGCGGTCTGCAACAGACGACCGAGGGGATCGTCTTGGTAGCGAGAGTGTTGTGCGACGCCGGCCATGGCGTAGGGGTGGAGCATTTGAAAGAAGAGTGAACCCAGTCCGCCGACCAGCATCGAGGGCAAGTCTCCGTGCACGACGCGCGCCACTCCGTACACGTCGCCGAAGGCCTCGTGTGGATCGCTGCAGCGAGGGGGCGGTGAGACGTTGAGCCCCGCGGCGGCGCGGATTCGCGCGTTGGCGCGACGACGAAGCGGCTCGAGGAACTGGCGAGAGCGTGACCGGATCGAATGCTTCTCCATACGTCGTTGCACCTTAGGTCGCGGCGCTTTCAATTCGACCAGTCGTCTGCGACACTGGAGGGATGTTGCACGCCCCTCCGCTTCGTCTCTCGTCCACCGAGAGTGACGTAGAGAGCGAAGTGTCGGTGATCACCGAACGGCCCTGGAACGTGATTGTCTGGAACGACCCGGTGACGCCAATGACCGTGGTCGTGGTTGTCTTTCGCCGAATCTTTGGCTACTCCAACAACAAGTGCACGCATCTGATGCTGACGGTTCACCACGAGGGTCGCGCCATCGTGTGGTCCGGTAAGCGGGAGCGAGCTGAGTCGTACTGCGTGAAACTCCAGGTGGCGGGTCTGCACTCCTCCGTCGAGCAGGACACCTAGGTGTCGTCCAAGCTCTTCGTACGGCGACGGGACGGACGGATCGAAGTTCGACTCAGCGATGCCGGTCGCGATCTGTTGCGCGAAGTGTTTGTTCACGTCGTCGCGGCCGAACGTGACCCCGATCACGAGTGGCATCTCTCCCTTAACGCGCCGATAAATCCGAGCAGCGACGATGACGACCCGCTCTCCACGCTGGCCCGACAGAACGAAATCGCCACCAACGCTGAACTGTCGGTGATGACGCTGAAGGAGCAGTTCTTAAATGAGGCCGAGGCGTGGGCCTGGCTCAGCACTCTCCAAGTCGCCCTGCGCTCGACGGCGGTGGCGAACGGTCTGTTAAGCGACGAGAAGCTCGCATCGGCGTCACCGGAGCTCTTAGATGAGATCCGAACAATTCAGCAGTTCCTTTTCGATCTGGCGGCCTGTTTCTAGCGGTCCGAGGTTGCGACCGCCGAGGGCGGAGTAGGAAAGCCCATCTCCCCTAGGCTGAACGTCATGAAATCCCTTCGACACAGCTCTCTCTACCTGTCCGCCCTCGTGTTCATGACCGTCGCCGCCGTTCCCAGTTGGGCCTTGGCGGCGAGCGCGGCGGCGAAGCCCACCACGAAAAGTGTCCTCAAGGCGGCGTCGAGCGCGTTGGCCAAGCAGACCAGTGTGCACATCAAGGTGCACGCCGTGGCATCCAACTCGCCGAGTTCCGTCGTGGCGGACATCGGAGAAAAGACCGGCACCGAGACCTTCACCAAGGGCGACGAGACCTTCTCCATCACGGTGACGCCCACGTTCGCCTACTTAAGCGGCAGTAAAACGGGACTCACGGAGATCATGGGACTCACCGCTGCCGAGCAGAAAAAAGTGGGAAAGTCGGCGATCTCGATGAAGGCAGGTTCCACGGCGTACAACACCTTTAAGTCCAACCTCACCGTCGGCGCTCTCGTGGATCTGTTACCCAGCGCCAAGGGCACCACTCTTTTGGCCAAGCGCGATAAGGCCACCCACGGTTACGACCTCAAATGGGTGACGCCCGCGTCGAGCCAGTCGGCGAAGTCCACCACGGTCTTGACGATCTCCTCGGGCGAAAAATCTCTGCCCTCAAAGGAGTTGGTCACCACGACCGCGGGCACCAGTGAGACGACGTTCTCGAAGTGGGGCGAAAGCGTACGGGTCGTCATCCCGTCGTCAACTATCCCGTACACCACGATTTTTCCCACCAAGTCCTAGGCTCGCGTCTAACCAAACGTCCTGATAAATACCTATAAGTACGACGGAACGGCGTAGTTCCGAAACGAACAAGTATCGTTTCGATCGTGATCATCCCCAACGCGCACGCGAGTCGCGAGTCATCATCGAGCGAGCACGTAGCGCCCGGTCGACACCTCGACAGCACGCGCGATGACGCGCTCTGCGCGGCGGCGCTCAAACTTCTCGGTGAGATCGGATACGACCGGCTGACGGTTGAGAAAATTGCCGCTTGCGCCGGCGCGGGGAAGGCCACCATCTATCGCCGCTGGAGTGGTAAAGCGGAACTCGTCGTTGAAGCGTTGTCTCGAGAAAAGATCGTCGAGACGGCGCCGGATACGGGCACGTTGCGCGGGGACCTCAACGCTCTCGCGTGCCGGGTCAGCGAGGTCGATCGACAACTCGGTACGCCCGTCATGATCGGTCTCGTCAGCGCCCTGCCGCACGACAAGGAGTTACGGGACGCTTTTCGAGAGCGGTTAGTCGAGCCTCGCGTCGCGACACTGATGGAGGTCTTTGAACGGGCGCAACGTCGTGGCGAGATCGTCCCCGGAGCCGACCTCAGCCTGGTGACCTCGATCATTCCCGCGTTGGTTCTTCACCGCTTGCTCATCGAGGGATCCGCCCCCGATCAAGCGTTCATCGAGCGGATCATCGAGGGCGTGATCTTGCCCCTCGTCTTTGCCAGCTCTACAGCCCCGCCGTTGTCGTAGACCCTCCCACAGAAAGCGATCCGAGCCATGTCCTCGTCTCCACTCACCGAACTGAACGGCAGTAACACCGAGGGCAAACATCTCGGTCTCGCGTTGCTCGTGATCTCGTGTGCCCAGTTGATGATCGTCCTCGACGCCACGGTCGTGAACGTGGCCATTCCCACCATTCACCACGCGCTGCACTTTTCGAGGGCGAACCTGGAGTGGCTCATCACGGCGTACTCCTTGACGTTCGGTGGACTGCTCCTCTTCGGGGGAAGAACCGGTGACCTGTACGGCAAACGACGGATGTTCATGATCGGCATCGCGGTCTTCGCCCTCTCCTCACTCCTCGGCGGATTCGCGCAAAGCGACGTGTGGCTCATCATCACTCGCGGCATGCAAGGCGTCGGCGGGGCCATCGCCGCCCCGACCGCCCTGTCGCTCATCGCCACGAACTTTCCCGAAGGCAAGGAGCGAAACCGTGCCATGGGCGTCTACGCGGCGATGTCCGGCGCAGGTGGCGCCCTGGGCCTGCTTCTCGGGGGCATTTTGACCAGTTACGTGTCGTGGCGCTGGATTTTCTTCATCAACGTTCCCATCGCGGCGATTGTGTTGTTCCTCGCCCCCCGCGCCCTCAATGAGTCCCAGACAACGTCCGGTCATCTCGACGTTCCTGGAGCACTGACGGTCACCGGCGGCATGCTCTCGCTGGTCTACGGGCTCTCGAACGCGTCGAGTCACAGTTGGACCAGCACGTCGACGATCTTCTTCCTCGCGGCCTCCGTGGTCTTACTCGTGACTTTCGGGTTGATTGAGGCGAAGAGCGAAGAGCCGCTCATGCCGCTCGACATCTTCAAGAACCGCAACCGCTCCGGGTCCTACGCCATGATGCTCTGCATCGGCATCGCCCTGTTCTCGATGTTCTACTTCCTGACCCAGTTTCTCCAGAATGTTCAGGGCTGGAGCGCCGTGAAGACCGGCGTGGGTTTCTTGCCGATGACCATTGGCATCATCGTGGCGGCCGGGCTGAGCTCGCGCTACGTCGGAAAGATAGGTGTGCGCATCCCCCTCCTCGTCGGACCGGCCATGGCGGTCGTCGGCATGCTGTGGATCTCTCGCATCTCGCCCACCAGCCCCTATCTCTCGGTGCTCGGACCACTGGTCATGATCGCGCTCGGGATGGGCTTTACGTTCGTGCCCATCACGCTCGTCGCCGTGTCGGGCGTGGAGGCCCACGAAGCCGGGCTGGCGTCGGCGCTGTTAAACACCATGCAGCAAGTGGGAGGAGCGCTGGGACTCGCCGTCTTGGCGACGGTGGCTATTGACGCGACGAACTCGAAACTGGCCGCGCTCGGCCCCCACGCGGCGAACGCGTCGAACATCGCCACGACGCACGGCTACACCACGGCCTTCATGGTCTCGGCGGGCATTGCCTTTCTGGGGCTACTCGTGTCCATTATCTTTATTCGCGCTCCCCAGAAGCCCGTTGACCCCGCGACCGCTTCGCCGAACGTGGCGTTGAGCCACTGAGGACGCAACAGACGGCCACTCTGAGAGTGGCCGTCTGTTGTTTTTCACTGAGACGAAGGTATTGGGCCGGTGGGGTAGGCCGCTTCGCCAGTGACTTGTCAGCTACTGCCCATGGAGGTCGCGTACTCCACCGAGTTGGACTGGATGGTGTCGCGGTACCAGTCGAAGCTCGTCTTTGTCAGGCGAGTGCCGGTCGGAAAGTCGACCCAGACGATGCCGAAACGCCGGGAGTAGCCAAAGGCCCACTCAAAGTTATCGAGCAGACTCCATACGAAATAGCCCTGAACGTTGACGCCCGCGTCAAGGGCGTCGTGGACCGCGGAGATGTGTTCTTGGAGGTACGCCACTCGATTGTGATCGAGCACGTTCCCGTTGGGATCCACGTAGTCGTCAAAGGCCGCGCCGTTCTCCGTGATGTAGATCGGTAACGTCGCGTACTCCTCTCGAATTCGCACCAGGAGTGAGGTGAGGCCGGAGGCTTCAATCTCCCAGTCCATTGACGTCTTGTCGCGGCCCGGGGTCTCGAGTGAGCGAACCCCGAGATCAGGAAACTGATCCCCGGGCGCGACGAAGTATCCGGCGACGCGCGCCTCGGCGGCGCGAGTGGCGTCGACGACAGTGGACGGGAAGTAGTAGTTCACCCCCAGAAAGTCGAGAGGCTGGGAGATGAGTTCGAGATCCCCGTCGCGGATAACAGAAAACCCGGGCTGAGTGTTTCGGTAGTGCTCCAGCATGTCTTCGGGGTAGCGGCCGTGAAAGACCGGCTCTAAGAACAGCCGGTTGAGATTTCCGTCGACCCGTCGTGCGGCCGCCACGTCAAGGGCGTGTTCCGAGCCCGGCTGAAAGTCACCGAGGTTCAGCGTGATCCCTATTTTGGCCTCAGGCACCGCCGAACGCAGGATCGGCACAGCGAGTCCGTGCGCGAGGAGCAGATGGTGGTTCGCCGCCGCCGCTTTTCCGATGTCCTGAATACCGGGCGCGTGGCGACCGGCACCGTAGCCAAGCCACGATGAACACCAGGGCTCGTTCAAGGTGATCCACCGTTCGACATCGCTACCAAGAGCCCGCGCCACGATGTCGACGTACTCGGCGTAGCGTTCGGCCGTTTCGCGAACGGTCCACCCCCCGACGTCTTCCAGCGGCTGAGGAAGATCCCAGTGGTAGAGCGTCAACGTCGGCTCGATGTCTCGCGCGCGGAGTCCCGCGACCAGACGTCGATAGAAGTCGAGGCCCGCTTGGCTGGCCGGTCCCCGGCCGCTCGGTTGAATCCGCGGCCACGCCACCGAAAATCGGTAGGCGCCCACGCCGAGCTCGGCCAAGAGGTCGAGGTCTTCTTCCATTCGGTGATAGTGGTCACAGGCAATATCACCCGTGTCGCCATTCCACACCGCGCCGGGAGTGTGGCTAAAGGTGTCCCAAATCGAAGGGCCGCGTCCGTCCTCGTGGACCGCGCCCTCGATCTGGTAGGAAGCGGTCGCGGCTCCCCAGAGGAATCCGGGTGGGAAGATAGAGGACCGTCCCTCGTGCTCGGTATGCGTACTCATATGGAACTCCTGGTTGAAGGTGGGGTGGATAGACGTGATCTACTCCGCATCCGCCAGCCGTTACGCCGACGGACCGCGCAGTCCGGACAGCCCCTACGCGCGACTCCGCAGTATGAACTGGCGGAGTCGCGCGTAGGGATGGCCTTCTAGGAAACTGCCGTGATGTGCGTCAGGATGTACGGCAGCTCGGGGTCACCGGGCGCCGGGTCCATGTACGGGTTCGATGGCGTCGGGAAGCCCGTGTAGTTAGCCGTCGAGTACTCACACCAGGTGGCACCGTAGAGCAAGGGAATGACCGGGAGTTGCGTGGCCACGACCTTCTCAAGCGCGAGCGACGCCGCTTTCACAGCCGCGGTGTCGCTCGGGTTCGTCCCGGCCAACTTAGTCAGGTCCGCTTGCACCGTGGCGTTGTGATAGCGGCCGTAGTCGCCGTCCGCCGTCTTGCCGTTCGGGGCCGAGGTGGTGTAGTCCAGCCAGTTGTCGAACTGGGTGTACGGGTTGGTACCACCGTTGCCCCAGTGGATGATTGACGTGAAGTTTCCGTTGGCGGAGTCGGTGTACCACTGGGACGGCTGCACGCCGTAGACGGTGGCGTCGATGCCCTCAGACTTCAGTTCGGACGAGATGAGTTGCGCGTCCGCGTAGTAGTCCGAGTACGAGATCGGGTCCTCGATGGAGAACTTGATCTCCTTGCCATTCTTCGCGTAGAAGCCCTGGTGATTCTTCTTGTAGCCGTCCTTGGTCAGGATTGTCTTGACCTCAGAGGGGCTGTTGGTACTCTTCACGTCGTTCGAGAACTGCGAGCCTAGGTACCCCGCCTGGTTGGGCAGAATTAGCCCGCTCAGCGACGTAGCCGGCTGCTCGTAGCCGCTCTCACCCTTGATTCCCAACTCCTTGCGGTTGATGCCCGCGCTGATGGCGGCACGAACCTGGGGGTCGTTGAGAGGTGCCTTGGTGACGTTGAACTCCAGTGTCACGGTGTTGCCCGGAGCGAAGAACGTGTGGTTCGTCGACGGGTCCTTGTTGACGAAGATGCTGTTCACGTTGGCGATGTCGTTACCCGCCCAGGTCAGCGTCCCGTCAGCCAGGTCGGTTGCCGCGTCCGCGTTCGTGTCCACGCTCAAGACCTGGACCTCACCCGCCGCGGGCGTCGGGCCCCAGTAGCTCGGGTTCGTCGTGTAGTTCACGACGGACGTCGAGAAGTTCGACGGGATGTAGGGTCCGGTACCGATCGCGCCGGAACTCGGCACTGAGGTGGTGTCGGCCGGCGAGTAGGTCGTCCAGAAACTAGCGGGCACCATTAGCTCGTTACCGGCGATCGACACGATGTTGGAGTACTCAGAGGTCGAGTAGTTCAACACCACTGTGTCGCCGCTGACGGTCGCCGGGCTGGCGAGCGGGGGCAGTCCATACACGTTGGCGGCGGCGTCGGTGTTCGTGCCATTGAACGTCGCGGCGACATCGGCCGGCGTAAAGGGTGTGCCGTTACTCCACTTGACGCCCGTTCGAATGGTGAACGTGAGCGTCTTACCACCGTTCGACCAGGCGTACGCCGTGGCGAGCCACGGATACGTGGTTCCGGCCTTGATCGTGTCGAACATGAACAACGGTTCGTACACGAGCGAACAGACGGCCTCTTCTTTGCAGAACGAGGTCGAGTCGTACGGGTTGAAGTTGTTCGTGAACGTGACACCGGTGTTGCCCTCTAGCACGAGTGGCGGGCTGGCGGCGGATGCGGCACCGAGGCCAACGCTCGTCACGATGCCCAATGCCATGCAGGCAAGGGCGGTAGTGAGAACTCCTATTTTTCTAAACATGTTTTTCCTTTATATTGAATGTGTTCAGCCGGCTCTCGCCGACGTTTGTTTTGAACCATGTGTGGGTCCTTAGTGAACTACGCGAGGCCGGTTGGACCCTCGCAAAACGGTCGCCGCGACCGCTTATTTGGCGGGCGCTGCGAGGTCTTCGCTCGTGCTCATGTCGTCGTGGTGGCCTCCTCTCCTCGTCGCTTCGGTATCGCTAGCTCGGCCGTGACCTCTGGTCGGTCTCGGTAGAGCCAACACTTCGACGTGTGGGACTCGCCGACCAGGAAGGCCGGGGGCTCAGTTGTCCGGCAGATGTCCATCGCGCGAGGGCAGCGCGGACTGAATCGACAGCCCACTTCGGCGAAGGTCGTCGAGGTCTGCTCCCCGGCGCTGGGCGCCATCGAGAGTGGGTTGGACGGATCCGGCACCGAGGCAATGAGCAGTTGAGTGTAGGGATGGGTCGGGGCGTCGACCAGCGCGGTGCCGCGCGAATACTCGACGACTTGACCGGCGTACATGACGATGATCTCTTCGGCCAGGTAGCGGGCCGAGGCGATGTCGTGAGTGATGTACAAGATGGCCAAGTGTTCGTCGTCGCACAGACCGCGCAACAGGTTGAGCACGCCCAGGCGAACCGAGACGTCCAACATCGAGATCGGCTCGTCGGCGAGCAGAACCTTGGGTCGAACGCAGAGCGCGCGGGCGATTGAGATTCTCTGGAGCTGACCGCCGGAGAGCTCGTGAGGGAATCGGTCGAGGAATCGTTCGGGTGGCTCGAGGGACACCCGACGCAGCGCCGCCTCGGCGAGTCCGCGCGACTCATCCTTCGACGCGCCGTGAAGTCGAAGCGGGCGAATGAGATTGTGGCTGATCTGGTGGACCGGGTTCATCGAGGCGAAGGGGTCTTGAAGGACGAGTTGAACGTCGGAGGCGTACGCCAGAGTGCGGCGCGCCTTGGCGGGGATCGGCGTGCCGCGCAGGACCAACTCACCTGACGTGGGGGTGAGGATTCGCGCCAGCAAGCGAGCGAGCACCGACTTTCCTGAGCCGCTCTCGCCCACGACAGCCGTCACCTGACCCGCGCGCAGATCGAGGCTGACGTCCTCTACCGCCCGGACGATCCTCTTCGCGCCGAAGAGATGGCCGGGCGTTCGCACCGCGAAGTGCCGCGTCAAGTGTCGCGCCTGGAGTTCGCTCACCGCGTCGCTCGTATCGCTCATATCGCGGCCCCCTCTCCGGAAGAGTTGGCGGGTACGGCGCGACGAAGTTCCACCGGGACGGCCCCGTGGGCGCCTTTGACGTGCAGCCAACAGGCCACGTAACGATCTTCCTCGTCGAGTTTGCTAAACGGTGGTCGATCCGTAGCGCACCGGGCCATGGCGTAGGGGCAGCGAGGGTGAAAGGCGCATCCGCTCGGCAGATCGGAGAGGTCGGGCGGTGAGCCGGGGATACCGGTGAGTTCCTGGCGCTCACCGTGCATCGGCGGGAAGGAGTGCAGCAGACCGAGCGTGTACGGGTGGCGCGGCGCATCGTAGAGTTCACGCGCGCTCGCCCGTTCGACCAGGCGTCCGGCGTACATGACGACGATCTCGTCGGCCAGTTCCACCAGTAGTGAGAGGTCGTGGGTGATGAAGATCATGGCGAAGCCGAATCGAGCGCGCAGTTCCGCCAGTTCGCTCAGGATCTCGCGTTGGGTGACGACGTCGAGCGCGGTCGTGGGCTCGTCCATGATCACGAGTTTGGGTTCGAGGGCCAGAGCGAGGGCGATCATCACGCGCTGGCGCTGTCCGCCGGAGAGTTCGTGGGGAAAGCGCTGAAGGCGGTCCGGGTTCAGTCCGACCATCTCGAGCAACTCAACGGAACGCTCGTGTCGCTCGGCTCGGGACATTCCGCGGCGATGAGCCGTGAACACCTGATTGAAGAGCGTGCCGACGCGCACCACCGGGTTCAGCGCATTGAGCGCGCTCTGGATGACTACCGATATCTGAGTCCAGCGCACCCGTCGAAGGGCCGCCTCGTTGGCGCTCACCAGGTCGAGAAACTCGTCGGGTCCGCCCTCGTTGTCGGGGCCGACGTTAAAGAGCGCCGTCCCGCCCGTGATGAGCGCGGGCGCGCGCAGCAACCGTGTAAAGCCGTAGACCAACGTGGATTTCCCCGAACCGCTCTCGCCGGCGATGCCGAGCACTTTCGAACGATCGAGATGCAGGTCGACGCCGTCGACGGCGCGCACCGCGCTCTTGTCGACGCCATAATCGACGCAGAAGTCATTGATCTGCAGGATGCGCTCACTCTTGCCGGACGCACTCGGTGGGCTCGAGGCGTCGACGGTGGCGTTCGCTGTGGCGCGGCGCTCCAGCGCGTCGGTGCTCACGAGGCCGCCTTCGAGGTCCTTACGGCGGGCGCCGACTTCGATACCACCGGACGAAGTACGGGCGTGAGACCGAGACGAACGCGACGGGGAAGTCCCCGACGACGGCGCTGGCGAGCGGTGAGCCCGGACTCGCGCAAACGAGGATTAATGAACTCGTCGATGCCGAAGTTCAACAGCGCCAGGCCCGTACCGACCAGGGCAATACACACGCCCGGCGGCACAAACCAGTACCACTCTCCCGAGAGCGGGGCATTGTTGGCCTGCGCCCAGAAGAGCATGGTGCCCCAGTTCCACACCGACGTGCTGGTGAGGCCTATGTAGGCGAGTGTCACGTAGGCCCCAATGGAGTAGAGCACCGTGAACAACAGCGACGAGGCCAGAACCGGGAGGAGATTAGGAGCGACCTCGGTGAGCATGATGCGCCAGCGCTTCTCGCCGATGATCCTCGAGACCTCGACGAAATCGCGGTTGCGTAGCGACATGGTCTGAGCTCGTAACACGCGCGCCCCCCAGGCCCAGCCGGTGAGCGAGATCACCAGTCCGATGACTAACGCGTTCGAGCGACTATCAGCGGGAAGGTAACTGTCGATGACGATGAGGAGGGGCAGACCAGGGATGGCGAGAAAAACGTTCGACAGCAGCGAGAGTCCATCGTCCGTGAAACCGCCGAGATAGCCCGCGGAGACTCCCACGATGGTCGAGAGCGCGGTGGCCACTAGTCCGGCCACGAGCGCGACCACGATCGTGGCGCGCGCGCCCACCAACGTCTGGGAGAAGATGTCCTGGCCCAGACTGGTGGTACCGAACCAGTGGTGCCACGACGGTGTGAGATTCGGCGCAAACGAGGTGTTACTGGGGTTGTAGGGCGCGAGGTACGGCCCCACGATCGTCAACAACAAGAAGAAGACCGTGATCGCTAGACCGAGCACCACCTTCGGCGAGCGGGGCAAGCGCAGGGACTTCACGCCGCGGCCGCCGAGCGAGTGCGTGGATCAAGAGCGAAGTACACGAGGTCCGCGATGAGATTGGCCAGGAGCACCGCCAAGGTGATGATCAGAAAGATTCCCTGGATGAGCGGATAGTCCTCGTTTTGAACTGCGTTGAGGAGAAGGTCGCCCACACCGGGGTAGTTAAAGACCAGCTCGACGAGCAGTGCGCCCGAGACTACGAGGCCAATGGCCAAGGACAGATTGGCGATACTCGGCAAAATGGCGTTGCGGGCGGCCGTCATGATCACCTTGCGCCTCGGCAGCCCCATCGCCACGCTCATGAGCACGAAGTCCTCGGCGACCATCGTGATCATCATGTTGCGCATCCCCAACATCCAGCCGGCGACCGAACTGAGAACGATGGAGATCATCGGCAACTCGCCGTAGCGGATCACGCTCGAGACGAAGGCCCACGTCCACGACGGCGTCACGCTCAGGCTGTACGCACCGAGCTCTGGGAACCAGTGCAAGTCACTTCCAAATATCAACAACATGACGGTGCCGAGGAAGAAGTAGGGAACCGCCTGGAAAAACGTGGCCGTCGGGATGAGCGAATCCATGCGAGACCCGCGGGTCCAGCCGAGTAGAGCCCCCATGGTGGTGCCGACCAAGAAACTCAACACCGTGGAGATGCCAATCAAGCCCACGGTCCACGGCACCGCACCTTTCAAGATGGTGCTGACCGGTGACGACAGGGTGATCGAAACCCCGAGATTTCCGTGGAGTAGTTGATCCAAGTAGGTGAAGTACTGATGGACGAGGCTGGCGTGCAGGCTCCCCCCAAAGGAGAGTCGAATGGAGTTGATCTCGGCGGGTGTGACGTTGGACTGAATCTTGCCAATGAGCGTCTGGATGGGGTTTCCGGGCATCAACCTCGGCAACAAGAAGTTGGCCGTGATTGCCACCCAGGCCGTCACGAGATAGACGCCCAGTCGGCGAGCCACGGGCAGCACGTTCAGCTCACCCCTCGCTCGGCGGCGGCGCCGGCCGAGATCGTCATCTTCTCGGGGTCTTCGACGCAACCGCAGCTTCGTCGTACGACGAGCTCCGTCGGGAGAACGATGCTGTGGGGAGACTCTTTCGTTCCTTCCAGTATTGCGACGAGGGCGTCGACCGCGACTTCGCCCAGGATGTTTCCGGACTGGCGAATCGTGGTGAGGGGGGGATTGAAATAACGAGTTAGTGAAATGTCGTCGAAGCCCGTGACGACCACATCTTCGGGCACTTTGAGACCAGCCGCCCCGAGCGCGTAGATCACGCCCACTGCCGTTTGATCATTAGCGCAGGCGATGGCTTGGGGGAGGGGTTCGGCGCGACTCAGACGCTGTTGCATCGCGGTCTCTCCACTCACCGATGTCCAGTTACCTTGCAGGTAGTCGACCTCGTCGAGCGTGCCACCCAACTCGTGGACCGCCGCGCGAAAGGCGGCACCTCGCGCCACGCTGTCGGGGCTGTCATTGGAACCCGCGACGAAGCCGAGGCGAGTCAAGCCATGAACGACCATGAGGTGTTCGGCGAGACTCCGCATGGCTTGTTCGTTATCGACCCGCACCGTGACCGCCGATGTCACCGACTCGTGACCCGCCAGCATGACCACGGGTATGCGTTTGGCCAGGTACGCCACGTCATCGTCTTTGAGAACGCGGTCGAGAAGTATGAGTCCGTCCACGGTGCCGGTGAGATTGAGCAGTGACGTCATCCCCGAGGGATGAAGCTCGTCCGCGCTGCTCAAGAGCAGGGAGTACCCGTGTTCGGCGGCGCGCATCTCGGCACCTCGAATGACGATGTCGGTATAGAGGAGGCTCGCTTCTTCCACGACGAGGGTCCCCGCATCCACCGCGCGTTCGTTGGCATCAACCACGGCCCGAATGAAGACGAGACCGAGAATCCAGTGCTTCCCACTGGAGAGTCTGCGGGCGACGACGTTCGGAACGAACTCCAACTCCTCCATCGCCGCCATAACTTTGGCGCGCGTGGAAGGGCGTACCGAGGTCAGTGAGTTCAGGGCGCGACTCACCGTCGCTGTAGAGACGCCCGCACGAGCGGCAACGTCGTAAATCGTTGGTGGTGAATCGACCACCGTCCCCCCAAATCTCCCCTACAGAACTCGTAATGTAACCGCTTACAGCCCTGTAACCGCTTACAATGTAGTCACCGCGGACGGTCATGTCAAGTCGCCCCTGGCGAAAAGTAAGAAAATGTGACAACTCCTGCGCCTCGGGATGATCCAAGTATGTGAGCAGGTCAGGCCCTACAAATCACGGATTGTTTGTCCGCCGCCATGACGCGGAATCGGATGAGGTTCCGATTTATTTCGTCGATTTATTTTTGTGGGGGATCCAGAGCCTCAATGGCGACGACGGCTATCTCACCGGGAGATGAGGCGCGCAAGTCGCCCGCACGTGCTGTGCCGACCCCCGTCACAAATAGCGACGCTACGAACGTCCGGCGGCTTCCGCGAAGAGTTCGATCGAAGAGGGCTGGAGGTTCCTAGGCGCAGGACGCTATCGATGACGCCAGAGTCTTGCTCGCGTTCAATAGTTTTTTCTCGTTCAGCCCGAAGTATTTGAAGGCGTCCGCGGGGTTCTTGTCTTTGGAGAGGTAGCTGTAGACGTCGACCACGGCATTGAGGACCTCTTTGCTCTTGGCGTTGGGTGCGGTGGAAGCCATCTTCTCAAAGTAAGGAAGGACCTCTTTCGCCCACTTGGAGTAGCCCCCGGGAGTGGCGGGAGGGTTGGCGTCCGTTTTCGAAGCCGTCACCCAACTAAATACCGCTGCGCAAAAGGAACTGTTGCCCGCCGAACTGCTCGGGACATCAGCGCCGAGCGAGAGAGCCAACGTCGTGAGCATGATGGCCCCGGCGAGTCCCACCTTCGAAACTAAAGCCAGTCGCCTGGATCGATTGAACACAGCATCTCCCCTCACCGAGGGAGACGGCAACGTTTCACGCGCCACTCCCTGTCGCGTGAGATCACGTGTTTGACCTCAACCACGACTGTCTACCAGGTTTTTTTGGGACAATCCAGTGACCTAATAGGGATTTTGTGCCCCCACGGTGAACCTTTATACGGTTCCCGTGGCCACCATCGGTGGGGTGGGGGTGGAGGTCCCGCCCGAGGGCTCCACGGTCACGGCCAGTTCGGTGAGACTCGGCGGCCCCGCCACGGTGAAGGTCACCCGGTGGGGAGTGCGGCCCATGAGCCCGATCGATATCGCCTTACCCCCGACCACCCCCCACAGCTGGTACGTCTCGTTTGAGGCCAACGGGGGCATGTGGTCGTCCACGAGATAACCACGTCCATCGGGCAGCAACACGAACTTGGCGAGCGCGTTTTGCGTGGTGCTATCGAGGACAATGAGTTTGTGGCCGGGGGTGCTCAACGCTGCGGCGACTTGGCTCGAGCTACTCGCTTTCAGAGCGCTCTGTAAGTTCGAGTTTCGATTATCCGCGTTGACCAATTGAAAGGCCAGCACGGCGACGACTACGGCGGCCACGGCCAGGGCTGGTGCGAGTGAGCGCCGGAGTTGCGAGGAACGACTCCGGCGCGACTCCGGCCTCGCGGCGTCCTCGTCCCCCAGAATGGCCAACGCGGGCGGGGGATCGGATTGGTCTTCGTAGATCCGACTCGAGATGGTCGACCACAGGTGTTCGGGCAACGGCTCCACGGTATTCCCCAGGGCGCCCGCGACCTCGCGCATCGCGTCCAGTTCGCTCTGACACCGCGGGCACGTGGCGAGGTGCTCTTCGATCGCCTGGCGTTCCGCGTCGTCCACCGCGTCCAAGGCCAACGCGGCGAGGAGGTCATTGGCTTCTTGGTGGTTCATGACCGCTCCACTTCCGTGACGCCCGACTCGATCAGAGTCCGTCGCATCCGACGCATGCCGTTTCGTATTCTGCTCTTAACCGTTCCCTCGGGTTGGTTGAGGATCTCGGCAACCTGCACGTAGGTCCGTCCTTCAAAGTAGGCAAGCTCGATCGCTCGTCGTTCATCATCCGGCAAGGTGGCCAAAGCTTCACTCACTTGATGCGCCAGAGTGAGGTCCCATGCTTCATTTTGCATGTCGTAGCCGCTGCGAGCGGTTTTCATGGCGTCACTTGATTCGCGCGCTCGACGAGAGTTCTGAGAGCGAATGACGTCGACCGCGCGTGCGTGCGACTGCGCCAGGAGATACGAACGGAGCGAGCCGCGAGTGGGGTCAAAGCGGTCGGGAGCGTTCCAGAGCCGTAGAAAGACCTCTTGGGTCACGTCCTCCGCTTCGGCGGCGTTATCGAGAACTCGGCGCGCGAGTCCGTAGACCGCTCCACCGTGTCGCCGATAGACCTCAGCCAAGGCGACTTCGCTATAACGACCGATGGACGTGACCAACTGAGCGTCGCTCGCGTCACTGAAGTCAGTCATACGTCTCCTATTCGGAGCCGAAGTAGTTCCCGGATGTCCCTTTCGCGAACTTTAGGACGACGGCGCTTTGAAGTTGGCTTCGGCCAAGGGTCTGCTGAGGAGAAACCTTCGCGAAACCGTAACCCCGCAAGTTTTTTGCTTCTTTCGACATCCGAGTCATCTCGAGCTCCGAACAGCATCAGGTACTCAGTTACGAGTTCCTCGAGCGACAAGGCACAGAGTCGTTTGGTGTTGCGAGAGAGAAATCTGTGCCAAGGGCGCCTGACGAGGTCAGCGGAAAGTAGGGAATCAATGGAACCGGTTAGCAGGAGAAATCTCTTTAAGCAGGCGGGCGCCGTGGCCGCGACCGCCGGCACGATGGCCGTCGCACCGATCGGACTGACCGGCGCGATCGCCGGTGCCGCCCGCAGTCCTCACGACGACGCACCTCTCACGCCCGATGAACATCTTCGCGGCGACGAGGAACTGGTGGCCCACGTGAAGAACGCCCGCACGGGCGAGATCAACCTCTTCATAGGTCACCGTGAAGTAACCATTCGCGACCGCAAGGTCGCCGCCCGACTCATCCGCGCGACCCGATAAGGAAAGAGAAACATGTCATCACACCGCGAAGCACCCGAGATCTCCAAGGATCCGGTCGCCGACAGCAGCGACCTCTACGCCTTCGTGAGTCCTGATCGGCCTGATTCGGTCACGATCATTGCGAACTACATTCCCCTCGAGGGACCGGCCGCGGGACCAAACTTTTATGAGTTCGGCGACGATGTGCTGTACGCGATTCACATTGACAACAACGGCGACGGCGTGGCCGACGTCACGTATCAGTTCAGCTTTCGCAGTGAAACGACGATTCCCAACACGTTCCTTTATAACGTCGGGCCGATCGAATCGCTGTCGAGCAAATACTGGAATCGTCGACAGCTCTACTCGGTCACGCGCCTCCCTCGGGGCGGAAAGCCTGAACTCCTCGCTCGCGACCTGCCCTGCCCGCCGTGCAACATCGGACCGCTCTCCACACCGAACTACGCCAGTTTGGCCAAGTCGGCGATCCACGAACTGCGGGGAGGCCGTGTGGCCTTTGCCGGACAGCGGGCCGAGGCCTTCTTCGTCGACCTGGGAGCGATCTTCGACCTCGGCGATTTGCGTCCGATCGCCAACTTGCACGCCACCTTCGGCTTGCCGGCGCTGAGTGCGGCGAAGGGCGTCAACTCCACCGCGTCGGTGAACGTGCACAGTATCGCGTTGCAGGTTCCAATCACCGATATCGCCAGCGGCGGCAGCGCGCCGACGTCCACCTCCGCCGCCGCCTCCAGCGTGGGCGTGTGGACGACCGCCAGTCGTCGCAAGGCACGCGTGCTGACCTCGAACGGCGGTGCGGGAACGGAGACGGGACCCTACGTCCAAGTCTCGCGTCTGGGCAATCCGCTCTTCAATGAGGTGCTCGTCCCGCTGGCTCAAAAGGACAGGTGGAACGCGCAGTCACCCGCCAACGACTCGAACTACGCGAACGGGGTCGCTCATCCGGAGTTGGCCTCCTTGTTGAACATCCTCTATCCCGGAGCCTTCCCTAACCTGGCCGCCTACACCAAGTCGCGAGCGGACCTCGAGGCGATCCTGTTGACCGGAATACCTGCCGGCGTCGTGTCGAAGAGCTTTTCCACGTTGACGGGCTCGACGCAGGCCGACATGTTGCGTCTCAACCTGGCGATTCCCCCGGCCTCCTCGCCGAGCGTGATGGGGGTCCTGGGTGGCGACATCGCGGGTTTCCCGAATGGTCGCCGGGTCGCGGACGACGTCGTAACCATTGAGCTCCAAGCGATTGCCGGAGCGACGATCCCCCTCGTCGATCCGTCCTTCACCCCGGACAAGGCCATCGCCGACGTCAGCGACGGCGTGACCGGCGCGGGATTGACGCTTCTCACGAGCTTCCCGTACTTGGGCACGCCCTACAGCGGTTACGACGTTCCGGCAGCGTGAGCCGTCACCATGAGTGAACCCCAACTCCCACCCAGCTGGGACGGCAGCGTTGTCCTCGATATCGGGGGGGATGTCGGAGCGCTACTGCTCCGCACCCCCTCGACATTGAACGGGCAGGAAATCGATCTCGATCCCGTGGATGAGACCGTGCCGCACACGCACAGTGCCGTGCGAGAGCGGCGACTCTTTGGCGGGGTAGCGTACGCCGCGGTCTATCCGAGTTTGTTGGCGGGTCACTACGTCGTCGGCGACACCGGTCAGCGGGTTCTCATCGTTGGGGGTCAGGTCACCGAAGCGGAGTACGACGCCCAGTAAGTGGGTCCGCATCGAGAGGGTTCGAGGCGTTGATTTAGGGAGTCCCCGCGTCTACTGTGAGTTTGAAAAACCGAGCCAACCAACGGAGAAGACCATGTCCACGTTGAAAGATCGTCCTCGCACGGCCCTCTTGGTTGTGGACGTACAGAATGACGTCGTGGCGGGTGCCCCGCGGCGCGACGCAGTCGTCGGCCACATTGTCGACCTGGTCGACAGGGCGCGAGCGGAGGACGTTCCCGTGGTCTGGGTGCAACACTCGGACGAGGGCCTGGTACGAGATAGCGAGGGGTGGCGCCTCGTGCCCGAGTTAGTTCCGAACGAGACCGAAGTTCTGATTGAGAAAAACTATGGCGACTCCTTTGAAGGGACGTCCCTCGAGAGTGCGCTAGAAGAGCGGGGTGTGGGACGCCTCATCGTGGTGGGAGCTCAGAGTGACGCGTGCATTCGCTCGACGCTGCACGGGGCGTTCGTGCGCGGCTACGACACCATTCTCGTAAGCGACGCTCATACCACCGAGGACCAGACGGAGTGGGGAGCTCCCACGCCGGAGTTGGTCATCGCTCACACCAATCTTTATTGGACGTATCAGTCGGCGCCCGGAAAAACGGCCGGAACGGTCGAGGCCAAGGACGTCGACTTCGCGCCCGTGTCCTAGGCCCTTCACTCGCGATCGGAGCGAGCGACTGTTCCGCTCGCCGCATGCTCTAGCGCTTCTTCATCGCAATCTCTTGGAAGAAGTCTCGAATAGTTTCGGGAGTGTATTGAATCTTCGAGTGGGCTGAAAAAACGGCCTGACCATTCGACGCACCCCAGTTCGCCGCAATGAGGGCGTACGTGTCGACGTCGGGATCAACCCATCCCAGGGCCTTGCCGGACTCAATGACATTGATCCATCGTTCGAACTGTCGTTCCAGCCCTTCGGAGAATGCCTCTTGTGTTTTCGGATCTGCCCAGATATCGATAAAAAGTTTTGGAATTCTCCATTTGTCGCCGCTAAACCCGTAGGACCACGCGAGCACCACGTCATCACCGATCGCCTGCCAGTAGGTCTGCTCATCTTCGTCCACGATCGCCTGTTCGGCCGCGAGTAGGAATTTGTGCAGCGGCTCCACCATCCGTAGGTACGCGGACGCTTGAGCCTCCGCGATGAGTTGCTTCAACGATCCAAAGTGGTAGTAGAGGGTCTGCACGGCAACGTTGGCCTCTTCTGCAATATCGGCAATGTGTATCTCGCTGCTCCGGCGGTCGACCAGGATCTTCTCGGCGGCGTCAAGTATGTGCCGTTTGGTTCCCGAGTTCTCACTTTGCATCTCCGTCTCCCTTTCGCGAACCGACGTGGCCCGAGGGTAGCAGTGGCCGACCGAGAGAGTTTGGAGTTAGAACCTCATTAAGGAAGCCCGTTCTAGTGATCGTGGGTACTCTGATCGATGATCAGAGGTGCTCTTTCTTGAGGCCGCACGAACCCGCGTGACGCCATCCTTTAGAGCCGCTGACGGGGAGGCGTCCGACGAGGGGAGAACGTGGAGCCCTGATCCTTCCAATTCTTTGGCGGGCATCTTGTGGATCAAGGACTCCACGTTCAACTGCAACGAACCAAGATATTCTGCGCGTTGACGTGTTCGCTAGGAACGCCATTAAGAAATCGTGTTCATAGCGCCGACCCGATGCCCGGCGAAACGCTCGAGGTCCTATGGGCGATGACGCTTCACCCTCGTCCATCATCCTCGGTACCGCCTGACTCGTCGCGCGTGACCACGATCAACCTTGGAACGCCCTTAGCGATACCGGTCGCGAACTCTGGCTCGACTCGCGCCGACGAGTAACTCTCGTTCTCACTCGGTATATTCCCCAGCCGTCGATGCCTCTCTCTCGCGATGTGGAGCGGCATCGGCGACCCGCGGTCGCACCGCGGAGGTGTTGTCGGGCCGTTCTAATAGTGTCGGTGATGGGGCCGAAAGGGGTCGTCGTGGCGGCGTTAGAGATTGAAGGTGCGGAGTTGGTTCTCCGCCTTTCTCCCGGCGAGGTGGCTGAGTCCATGCACGAAGAACTGCGCGTTCCACTCACCGAGGTGGTGCTGGCCGAGATCCTTGAGGACGCGCACGGTGCGGCCGATCAAGGATTGAAGACCGGGATGCGGATTCCCGGTGTGGCCGAAGTCGGCACGGTGCACACGGAGGGTAAGAGAATATTTGTCGCCGTGCACCGGTCAACCCCGCGAGGGGTAAGGGTGGAGCTTCAAAACGGCTCGTTCGACGAGTGGATTGTCGGTTGCGCGGATCCCGAGTCACTCGTTGAGCAGATTCAACAATCCCTCTGACCCGTGGCCCATGACATTTTCAAGTAGCGACGGTCACTGCCAACCTTCATCGGGACACGACGTTGCCGCGCATTGACCACATCACCCTCCACCGACGCACCGTTGCGCTCAAACGACCCTTCGTCACCGCTGTGCGGACGGCCAACTCGATCGACGTGATGGTCGTCGAAGTGCGCGACAGCGACGGACGTTCGGGTTGGGGGAAGCCCCGACCAGCTGGCGAGTCACGGGTGAGAGCGTGCAGAGCGTCACCGAGGCCGTTCTTGGTCCTCTGAGAGAGGCTGTGGAAGGTCAGTCCTCGACTGATCCGGTGAGGGCGAGCGAGCTGTTAGAGCACGCAGTCGTTCGCAACTCGTCGGCGAGGATGGCACTCGACTGCGCGTTGTTCGACCTTGCCGCGCGGGCCGCGGACCAGCCACTGTACGAGTACTTGGGAGGCACCAGTGGCGAGGTCACGACCGATATGACGCTCTCCGCGGCGATCGCGTCCTCTGACGTCGATGAGCTCATTCGCACGGCGGTCGAGTTGGTCGACGCCGGGTTTCGCACGCTCAAAGTCAAGGTGGGTCTGGGAGGGGACGATGTCGCGACGCTCGTCGAGGTCCGTCGGGCCGTCGGCGAGGAGACTCGACTTCGGGTCGACGCAAATCAGGGATGGACGCCGCCGCAGGCCATCGCGATCATCAAGGCCCTCGAAGACGCGCGCGTCGATCTCGATCTGGTCGAGCAACCCGTCTCGCGCGACGACATTGAGGGCCTGACACTCGTGACGAGCGCCGTTCACACCACGATCATGGCGGACGAGACGGTGTGGACGTGTCGAGACCTTCGAGAGGTCATTCGATGTCGCGCGGTCGACTCCGTCAACATCAAGCTGGCCAAGTGTGGAGGCCTTCGCGAGGGCCTGGCACTTCTGGCGCTGGCTCAGGACAACGGAATGAGCCCCATCGTTGGATGCATGGCCGAAACTCAGGTGGGTATCGCCGCCGCCGCGGCCCTAGCCTCCGTAGCGGACGGCTACGTGGACGGAGCCCTCGTCACCCACGATCTCGACGGGGGGCTGCTGTTGGTACGGAGTCCCGTGGACGGGGGAGTCGAGTACGACGGTGATCGCCTCACCCTCCCTGACGCTCCGGGCACGGGAATAGTGCGTTGGCGAGCGGACGAGTAACGATCGGCTCACCACGGCAAGCAGTCCAAGTGCGATCGCGAGTCGTGGCCCCGCGTTGAGAAGCGCTGGCGACGGCCTCGCCCGGTTCTTGTTCGGCTGAACGGCGCTGCGCGTCTGTAAGCCGAGGTTTGATCTTCACGTCCGCCGTACGGAGAGATCGCACGGGTGACACGGAGATCGCCAAGAGCCAGCCGAAACGGGCGCTTTAGGACCTTTGCCCCTAGTGAGAGGACATCGCCTTCGAAGAAACTCAGGGCGTGGGTATGCGATCAGACCAACGAGTTGGTGTCGTCGAAGGGAGCGTGCGATGAGCGAAGTCTGGGCTCTCTCCAGTTACGAAATTTTGGACTCGCGGGGACAGCCCACCCTGTCGGTGGTCCTTGAACTCACCAGCGGTGTCGTCGGACGATCGAGTGTTCCCTCGGGGGCGTCGACCGGGTCAAAGGAGGCCGTCGAACTGCGAGACGGCGACCCTATGCGCTACGCGGGTCGGGGTGTCCAGCGGGCGGTCGGACACGTCAACGGCGAGATCGCCGACGAGCTACGAGGCAGGAACTTCGAGTCGCTCCTCGAGATTGATGAAGCGCTGATCAAACTTGACGGAACGCCAAACAAATCACGACTGGGCGCCAACGCGGTTGTCGGTGTCTCCATGGCCGCCGCCCAAGCGTTGGCCCAGGAGGAGGGTCGTTCGCTGTGGCGCAGCCTCGCCCCGGACGGAGTCGAACCTTGTCTGCCTGTACCTAACTTCAACGTCATCAATGGAGGCGCGCACGCGCCGAACGCTCTCGATTTCCAGGAGTTCATGATCGCTCCACTGGGTGCACGAACCATGGCCGGTGCGGTTCGCGCCGGAGCGGAGATCTACCACGTTCTTCGCGGGGAACTCCAATCGAGTTCGCTCAGCGTGGGACTCGGGGACGAGGGCGGTTTTGCGCCGGAGGTTAGTTCTCCCGAAGACGTACTCGAACTTCTCGTACGCGCGATCGAGAGTGCTGGTTACAGGGCCGGTCCCCAGGGCGTGATGATCGCCCTCGATCCCGCCGCCAATGGCTTCTATCGCGAGGGCGCCTACCACGTCGATGGGGAGATTCTCTCGAGTGACGAGATGATCGAGCGATACGCGGCCATGATCGATCGCTTTCCCATTTGGAGCCTTGAAGACGGACTGGCTGAGGGCGATCTCGACGGTTGGGTGAGATTGACCGAGCGACTCGATCACCGCGTTCAGCTGGTGGGCGACGATCTTTTAGTCACCAACCCCGCGATTATCAGCGAGGCGATCGAGCACAAGATGGGCAACGCGGCGCTCATCAAGCTCAATCAGATCGGCACCGTCTCTGAGACCCTCGAAGCGATGCGAATCTGTCGCAACGCCGGTTGGGCGCAGATGGTCTCGCACCGTTCGGGAGAGACGATTGACACCTTCATCGCCGACCTGGCGGTGGCCGCGGGGTGCGGGCAGATCAAGAGCGGCGCCCCGGCGCGCGGAGAGCGGGTTGCTAAGTACAACCGTCTCATCGAGATTGAAGCCACCAACGCGCTTCCCTTCGGTCGTGCCACATGATTTCGATTTACCTACAAAGGAGTACACCGTGAAGAGTCCCCAATACGTAAAGTTTTTTGAAGAGTTCGGGATCGACGACATTCCAGTGGTGGGGGGAAAGAACGCCTCCCTCGGAGAGATGTACCAAAAACTCTCGGATCAGGGTGTTCGAGTTCCCAACGGCTTCGCCACCACCGCCGACGCGTACCGTTACGCGCTGGAACAGACCGGAGCGGTGAAGCTTCTGCACGAAGTCCTTGACGACCTTGACCCAAGCGACGTCACGGATCTGGCGCGGCGCGCGAAGCAGGCGCGCGAAATCGTGTACGGCGCAGGCCTCCCGGACGACTTCGCGGCCGAAATTATCGCCGGCTATCACCGACTACAACAGGAGTACGGCGATGACGTTCGACTCGCGGTGCGTTCGTCGGCGACGGCGGAGGACCTGCCGACGGCGAGCTTCGCGGGTCAGCAGGAGACTTTCTTGAACGTGCACGGCGAGGAGAGTCTGCTGGACGCCTGTCGGCGCTGCTTCGCGAGCCTGTTCACGGATCGTTCCATCCACTACCGGGTGGACCAAGGATTCGACCACTATGAGGTGGCGCTGTCGATCGGCGTGATGAAAATGGTTCGTTCGGACCTGGCCTCGTCGGGGGTCATGTTCTCACTGGATACCGAGTCAGGGTTCCGCGACGTGGTGTTCATCACCGGCGCGTACGGCCTGGGGGAGAACGTCGTCCAGGGCGCGGTGGACCCCGACGAGTTCTACGTTCACAAGCCGACGCTCGCTAGCGGGCACCGCTGCGTCCTACGCCGTCTCCTCGGCGACAAGGCCGTGAAGATGATCTTTGTCGAGGGCGAGACGGGGGCGACCACGCGAAATATACCCACGCCGAAAGTTGACCGGGACCGATTCTGTCTCAGTGACGACGACGTGCTGGAGTTGGCCGACAACGCCGTCACCATCGAGAACCACTATCAAAAGCCCATGGACATGGAGTGGGCCAAGGACGGCCTCGACGGCAAGATCTACATCGTCCAGGCCCGGCCGGAGACCGTGGCCTCTCAACGCCAGGCGAACGTGTTCGAAAACTACGTTCTCGATGGGAGTGCCGAAGTCATCGTGGAGGGTCGCTCGGTGGGTGAGAAGATCTCCTCAGGTATCGCGCGCGTCATCGACAGCGTGGCGCACCTCTCGGAGTTCCAACCCGGTGAAGTACTGGTCGCCGACTCGACGACCCCCGACTGGGAACCGGTAATGAAGACCGCCTCCGCGATCGTGACTAACCGCGGAGGGCGAACCTGTCACGCGGCCATCATTGCCCGCGAGCTGGGGGTACCGGCCGTGGTCGGCACCGGGAACGCCACCACGATCGTGCCGAGCGGCACGCAGGTGACGGTCTCGTGCGCCGAAGGCGACTCGGGCAAGGTGTACCGCGGCGAGGTGAACTTCCACGTGGAACGTAGTGACGTGGGTGATCTAGCGCGACCGAAGACCAAGATCATGATCAACCTCGGCAACCCCGATCTGGCCTTCAAGACCTCCTTCCTTCCGAACGACGGGGTGGGGCTCGCCCGAATGGAGTTCATCATTAGCGAGTCGATTCGAGCCCACCCGCTCGCGTTGATTCACCCCGAAAAGGTCAGCGACCCTGTCGCGCGAGCCGCGATCACGACGCTGATCCAGCACTACGCCAGCGGCGAAGAGTTCTTCGTCGAGCGACTGTCCGAGGGCATCGGGACCATCGCCGCGGCCTTCTGGCCAAAGCCCGTGGTGGTGCGAATGTCGGACTTTAAGACCAACGAGTACGCCAGTTTGCTGGGCGGGGCTGATTTTGAGCCCCTGGAGAGCAACCCCATGATCGGATTTCGCGGCGCGTCACGCTACGCGCATCCGGCGTACGAAGAAGGTTTCGCCATGGAGTGCAAAGCGATGAAGCGAGTTCGTGAGGAGATGGGCCTCACCAACGTCGTGCTCATGTTGCCCTTCGTGCGGCGCGTCGCCGAGGCCGAGTTGGTACTGGCGCGCATGGCCGAGTGCGGGCTTCGACGCGGCGAGAACGGCCTCGAGGTCTACGCGATGTGTGAGATTCCGAACAACGTCATTTTGATCGACAAGTTCGCTCCCTACTTCGACGGTTTCTCGATTGGCTCGAACGACCTGACCCAACTCACCTTGGGCGTCGATCGCGACAGCGAGATCGTCGCCTTCGATTACGACGAACGCGACGACGGGGTGAAGACGATGATCAAGTGGGCCGTGGAGGGGTGTCGCCGTAACCAGATCCACTCGGGTCTGTGCGGTCAAGCGCCCTCGGACTACCCGGACATGGCGGCCTTTCTCGTCGAAGTGGGAATCGATTCGATGAGCCTGAATCCCGACACGGTGCTGAAGACGACGAGACAGGTGCTCGAACTCGAAGAAGCACTGTCGTCTTCCTCGACCTGAGGATCCTGACCCGATTCGACATCAATGTAAGGAGGAAAGAATGTCAAACAGTGAGTCGCTTCACCTACCCGACGCCGCGGAGGTCCCGCCCGCGGAGTCAGCCCTCACCCACATTCCGCGACTAGAGGACCTCCCCCCGGTATCGGGGCGGCGCGTCCTCGTGCGCGCCGACCTCAACGTTCCGCTGCGCGAGACGGACCCGGGCCGGTACGAAGTGATGGATGACTTCCGACTGCGCGCTGCGGTGCCCACCTTGACGTGGTTGCTGGAGCGAGGTGCGCACGTCACCGTGTGCAGCCACCTGGGTCGACCCAAGGGCAAAGTCGACCCCCGCTACTCCATGGCCCCGGTTCGAGAGAGCTTGGCGACGTTGGCGCCGGGAGTCGAAGTGATGGAGAACCTTCGCTTCAATCCGGGCGAGGAGGCGAACGATCCCGAGTTTGTCAAAGAGCTGGTCAGTGGTTTCGACTTTTATGTCAACGACGCCTTTGGGGCGTGTCACCGTAGTCACGCCTCGATTGTGGGGCCGCCGTTCCTCTTGCCCAGCGCCGCGGGGCGGCTGCTCGAGCGCGAGGTCGACGCGCTCTCAATACTCTTGATCGAGCCCGAGCGGCCTTTCGTGGCGGTGATCGGCGGGGCGAAGGTGTCGGACAAGCTGGGACTATTGGTCTCGCTCGCCGAGAAGGTTGACCACCTTCTGCTCGGTGGTGCTATGTGCTTCACCTTTCTTGCCGCGCGCGGCCACGACGTCGGTGAGTCGCTCGTCGATACGGCGTTCCTCGAGGAAGCGCGCCGGCTGCTTCTCGTCTATCCAAAAATTGAACTGCCACGAGACCTGGTGGCGCTCTCGACGGACGAGGCCGTCGGCCTCGATGATCCCGAGCGGGAGACCGTTCGCGCCTTCGGTGCGGACCTGTTGCCGGGATGGCGTGCACTGGACATAGGTCTGGGAACGCGCATCGTCTTTGGCGAATCGATTGTGAAGGCGGGCACCGTGCTGTGGAATGGTCCTATGGGCGTGTTCGAGGATCCTCGATTCGAGGCGGGAACGAAGTTCATCGCCGAGGCGGTCGCCTCAAGTGACGCCTACAGCGTCGTCGGCGGGGGCGAGACGGCGGCCGCCCTGCACAAGTTTCACCTCGAAGACCACGTCGACCACGTATCGAGTGGTGGTGGCGCCACGCTGGAGTTCATCGAAAAGGGTGACTTGCCCGGGCTGGTGGCGCTGCGATCAGGCGCCCTGCGCGATCACCACTCCGTCGCCTAGTTCTCTCTACCATCGGGCCAACGGCGCCGGCAACGCGACCTTCGCTGGCTTCGCCAGGACTTACGATTCGGCGCCGACGAGTGCCGCGAGGTCGGCCAGGCGGCTGGAGTAGCCCGACTCGTTGTCATACCAGCCGAGCACCTTCACGAGTTGACCGTGAGCCATGGTGAGCCCCGAGTCGAACACACAGGAGGCCGTGGAGTTAATGATGTCACTTGACACCAGGGGCTCTTCGGAGTACTCGAGTACGCCGGACAGAGGGCCGATCGTTGCCGCGTCGCGAAAGGCCTCGTTGATCTCCTCCACGCTGGCCGGGGTCCGAACGACCGCGACGAGATCGGTGATTGACGCGTCGGGAACGGGCACGCGGAGGGCCAGTCCGTCGAGGTGTCCCGCGACGTTGGGCAACACCAGCCCGGTTGCCTTGGCGGCGCCCGTGGTGGTGGGAACGATGTTGATAGCCGCGGCGCGAGATCGGCGAGCGTCTTTATGAAGTGCGTCGACGAGGTTCTGGTCGTCGGTGTAGGCGTGAACGGTGGTCATGAATCCGTCCTCAATCCCGAAGGCTTCGTCGAGGACCTTGGCGAGGGGGGCGAGACAGTTCGTGGTGCAGGACGCGTTGGAGATAATGAAATGGCGAGCGGGATCGAACTGATCCTCGTTGACGCCGATCACGAAGGTGGCGTCGGGGTCCTGGGCGGGCGCGGAGATGACGACGCGATGGGCACCGGCCTCGAGGTGCTCGGCGGCCTTTTCTCGCTTGGTGTAGCGGCCGGTCGATTCGGTCACCACGTCGATGCCCAGTTCGGCCCACGGTAGATCCTTGGCACTCGGCGTGGCCAACATTCGGATCTGACGTTCGCCTACGAACATCGTCTCTCCCTCCACGTGCACGGCCTCGGGGTAGGTGCCGTGAACAGAGTCCCGCGCGAAGAGGCGCGCCAGCGCCTCGGGCGCACCCAGGTCGTTAATGGCCACAATCTCAAGCTCCGGGTGAAGGGCAATCGCCGCACGAAGAAATGACCGTCCGGTCCTCCCGAATCCATTTATCGCCACTCGCACCGTCATTCGAGACTCCTTCGCCAGGTGAACGTTCACGTCACCCTCAGTGTCGCAGTCTCGAGACGAAGATCGCTAGGGCCAAACGTCACATCGCCACGTCGTTGCGACGCGAGATGAATCGTGCGTTCGACGCAAGGGGCCGAGTGAGGCAGGTATATGTCGGAGCCGTAGAGTGAAGTTGATGCCGCACGTGACGCCACCGCTGCTTAGCGATGAGTATCTGGTTCACTCAGAGGTCACGTCGGGCACATCGACGCGATGGGACGATTCACTATGGGGTTCGTGACGGGGGCGCAAAATTTCGACGTCGTTAGCTTGGGCGACGTCGTCACCGACGAGTTCATTCGCCTGCCCGAAGGTCCTGTTCGAGTACGGGTTGACGACGAGGGACGCTGGCTAGAGATTCCACTCGGGACCAAAGTGAACGTGGGTGATGACTCTTCCCCCAGTGCGGGGGGAAGCGCGGCTAACGCGGCGGTGGCGATGTCGCGCCTTGGGCTTCGGGTGGGTCTCGCGAGCTATCTCGCCCACGACCAGACCGGGCTCGACATCTTGTCGGCGATGCGAGGAGAGGGCGTGGGGACGGATCTCGTGCACGTTGACTCGCCTAGTCACACTGTTCGGAACTTCGTTCTCTCCTACGGCGGTGAGAGGACGATCCTCGTGCGTCACGCCGACTTTAACTACCACTGGAAGGGCTTTAAGTTTCACGAAGTACCGACCTGGCTCTACGTCAACTCCCTCGGCCCCGACGCCCTCACCTATCAAGACGAACTCGCCGACTGGCTGGACGAGAATCCCCACGTCCAACTGGCCTTTCAACCCGGTACCTTTCAGCTCGACGCTGGCACCCAACGCCTCAGTCGTCTATATCAACGCGCAACGGTGCTGTTGTGCAGCCGGGCCGCCGCCGAGGAGATCACCGGAGTGTCGAGTGGCAACGCTACTCAAACTCTCGACGCTCTGGCGAAACTTACGTCGAGAAACATTGTCGTTTTCGACAAAACCGGTGGAGCGATCGCCAGCGATGGGAGCGAACATCTCTCCATCGACCCGTTCTCCGAGGCGAACCCCTCACTCGATGTGACGGGGGCGGGCGACGCGTTCGCGGCGACGTTGGTGGCGGCTCTCATCAGTGGGTTGTCACTACGTGAAGCCCTTCGCTGGGCGTCGGTCAATGCGGCGTCGGTGTCACGGCAGCTGGGCACTCAAGGCGGCCTGCTACGGCTGGACGATCTAACCGCGCGACTGGACGCGGCAAAAGACTTCGTCGCCAAGGAACTGAAAGACGCAACTCCTTAGACGGGTGATGTGCTGTAGCGCGAACGTCTCAGTGCACCGTCAGTTCGCGCGCGACCGTAAGGAGCGCAGGAGGGACGGGACGCGGTCCCGGGGAGACGGCGTTCAAGGGTACGAGTTCGGTGGTCGTGTCACTGGCGCTCACGAGTGTGTTGAAGGCGCCCATGTGGACGGCCTGCATGGCGGCGATCCCGCAGTTTGACGCGAGCAGCCGATCGGAGGCGATCGGAGGTCCACCACGCTGGATGTGACCGAGGACAGTGAGCCGGGTCTCGAATCCCGTCCGCTCGGCGAGAGCCTTTGACACGCGCGCACCCGCCGACGCCCCTTTGGGGTGGTCACGGAGCGCACCTTCCGCGACGACGACGACCGACGAGGTTGATCCCGCGTCGTGGCGGCGCCCAATGGCTTTGGCGAGCTGATCTAAGTCGACGGGCTCCTCGGGGAGGCACAGCGCGTCGGCGCCGGCCGCGATTCCCGCGCACACGGCGAGCCACCCCGAGGTTCGTCCCATCACCTCGACCACCATCAATCGGTCATGGCTCTCACCGGTCGTTTGAACCCGGTCGATCGCCTCGGCCGCGGTCGCCACCGCCGTATCGAAACCGATGCAGCGTTGGGTCCCTGACACGTCGTTGTCAATGGTCTTCGCAATCCCGACCAGGGGCACGCCGAGACCGGCCAGCTTGAGGGCGGCGCCGAGCGTCCCGTCTCCTCCGATGACCACGAAGGCGTCGAGGCGCTCGCGCTCAAAGGTGGCGAGTACGGCGTCGGTACCGCCTTCATGGACGTCCGGGTGATAGAGAGCAGTGCGCAGAATCGTTCCTCCGGACTGCAGGAGGCCCTTCGTGTCGGCCACCGTGAGGGGAGAGCAGTCACCCTCGGCCACGCCGCGCCAGCCGTGGTGAAAACCCACGACGTCATCCCCGGAATTTTCCGCGCTCCTGACCACCGCCCGGATGGCCGCGTTCAGTCCGGGGCAGTCACCCCCACCCGTGAGTAAACCAATACGCATAACCCCTCTTTTCTTCGAACATCTCCAGTGTGGCGACGCATTGTGGAGCTTTTCTAGAGACAAAGGTCCCGAATCCGAACGACCCGCACCTGAAGGGAGATTTGGGTCGTTCGTCCCTACCGGATGCTCCCTCGTGACGGGCATCATTTTGTCTGAACGGTGAGGTGACGCGATGGTGCACAGCGATGTGGCAGAGCAGGTTCCAGCGAAGGGTGAGTACCCCCTGGCCTGGGCGCTAGACGGTTTGCTGGCGAACGGTGCCTCGGTACACGTCCGACCGATCCGAGCCAACGACGCGGCGCTCATCGTCAAGTTCGGCGACATCCTCGCGCCACACTTCTGCCTCGGTTTCGACACGGCCGAGGAGGCCGCGGAGTCACTCTCGGGCGCCGACTACTCCTCGAGCATGGCCTTCGTGGCGGTGGTGTCCGACGAGATCATTGGCGTCACCACCTACGCTCGCGCGGAGGCCGGCTCATCAGCGGAGATCGCCTTCGACGTGGCCCAGTCGTACCGTCACCAAGGAGTGGCCACCCTTCTCTTTGAGGCCCTCGCCGCGTACGCGCGCTCCCAGGGAGTGGAACGTTTCCACGCCGAAGTGACCACGGACAACCTCGAGATGGTCGGTGTCTTTCGGGCTTTGGGACTGGCCCTGAACTCGGTCGCCACGGGCGACGTCGTGTCCTTCGACATTGACCTTCGCCCCACCGCCGAGTACGTGGCGACGTGTGAGGAGAGAGAGGCCGTCGCGGAAGCGGCCAGCATGTCCGTGATCCTGCGGCCGCGGGTCATCGCCGTGGTGGGAGCGGGGCGTCGAGCCGGCAGTCCCGGTCACGAAGTCGTGCGATCGCTACTCGCGGGCGACGTGGCGGGAACGGTGTATCCCGTGAACCCGAAAGCCCACTCGATCTGTGGAGTCCCGGCGTACCCGGACCTCTCCTCACTCCCCGAACGCGTTGACCTGGCGATTATCGCCGTGCCCGCCGAGAACGTGATGAAGGTTCTCGAAGAGGCCGCCGTGAATGGCGTGCGCGCGGTGACCATCATTACGGCGGGGTTCGCCGAGACCGGCCGGGCGGGGGCCGAGGTCGAAACCGATCTCCTCTCGATGGCACGCGAACACGGCATGCGCATCGTGGGGCCCAACTGTCTCGGTCTGGTGAACACCGATCCCGAGGTTCGCCTCAACGCGACGTTCACGGGCCTTGACCCTCTGCCCGGTCGACTGGCATTGATCTCGCAGTCCGGCGCGGTCGGCATAGTTCTCGCCGAACAGGCGAGTGCCGCCGGGGTGGGACTTTCCACGTTCGTTTCTGTGGGCAACAAACTCGACGTGAGTTCGAATGACTTGTTGTGTTTTCTTGAACGCGATGAGCGCACGTCGGTGATCGCTCTCTATCTCGAGTCCTTGGGGAATCCGCGAAAGTTCGCCCGCCTGGCCCGACGGATCGGCGCTACCAAGCCGATCGTGGCGCTCAAAGCAGGACGAAGTGTGGCGGGCGCTCGCGGAGCCCGCTCCCACACCGCCGCCGCCGCCACCCCGGAGGTAACAGTCGAGGCTCTCCTTCAAGCGGCGGGGGTTATCAAGGTTGATCGACTCGAAGAACTCTTGGACGTCTCGGCTCTTCTGTTGGCCGCCCCCTTGCCCGCGGGTCGACGCGTCGCGCTGGTGGGCAACTCGGGCGGACCTCTCATCATCGCGGCGGACGCCTGCGAGGCCAACGGCCTGCTGGTCACCGAGTTGAGCGACGCGACGAAGTCCGCCTTAAAGACGACCTTGGTCGCCGCCGCCGCTACCTCAAACCCCGTCGATATGACCGCTGATGGATCGTCGGAGACACTGAAGCAAGCCCTCACGGTCCTTCTGGCGGACGACGACATCGACGCCGTGATTGTCGTGGTGACTGACGTGCTGGCTCTCACGAGCGACGACGCCCGAGCCGCGATCGCCTCGGTTGCCACGCGATTCGAGAAGCCGATCGTGGCGTGCGCGCTGGGCGGAAGCTTTGACGGATCGGCGCACGACAGCCTGGGTGTGGCCGACATCGCCTCGCCCGAGCGCGCGGCCTCGGCGCTCGCTCACCTGTGTCGCTACGCCGAGTGGCGCCGCCGGCCCCGGACCTCGTCGGACCCGGTCGTCGCCATTCAACATCCCTCCGTCGTTCGCGAGATTGTGGCAACTCAGCTTGGTGAGGTTCCCTCGGGGGGGTGGTTGGAACTCGACACCGCGGCCCGCCTTCTTAAAGAGTGTGGGTTGCCCATCGTGTCAACGCGCGCCGTCTTCAGCGCTGAAGAGGCCGCGACGGTCGCTGAGTCCGTGGGCTTTCCCGTGGCCCTCAAGGCCCGCGCCGGAAGTCTGGTGCACAAGTCTGATATCGGTGGCGTCGTCATCTCGCTGATGAATGCGCCAGCCGTTCGCGCGGCCTACGAAGCGATGGCCGCCCGACTCGGAGCAGAGATGGGTGGGGCCGTGATTCAGCCGATGGCGCACTCGGGTGTGGAAGCGATCGTCGGTCTCACGGTCGATCCCGTCTTCGGCCCGATCGTTATGGTCGGCCTGGGTGGGGTCTTGACGGACGTGCTCGGCGACCGCGCCTTCGCGGTGCCGCCACTCGATCCCGGCGCGGGGGAGTCGATGGTCCGCTCGCTGCGGGCGGCCCCTCTGCTGGACGGTTTTCGTGGAGCGCCCGCCGTCGATCGCTGGGCACTGGCCGAGATCGTCGAGCAGGTTGCTCGCATCGCCGCGGAACTTCCAGAACTGGTCGAGCTCGACTTAAATCCCGTGATCGTTACCGCGGACGGTGCGCGGATCGTTGACTGCAAGGCACGCCTCGCCCCACGTGACCTCGGCCCCGGGCCGCTGTTTCGAGCACTTCGTCCGCGAGGTTGAGCGTGCGAGGCGCCCAAAGCACCCGGCCTCTGAGGCCCCTAGAGCGCTGGCTCTCTTTGCCGTTCGTCGACGGGACTGACTCGCGAGTTCAATCGTGAGTGGGGACGGTGACACCCATGTGGCGAGTAAGCCACTCGCGCACCGAACCTTGAAGGTCGGATCGGTGGTGGTCTTGGGCCTCGATGATCTGGCGACCTTGATCTCCAGGTTGAGCACCATGGGATACGAAGTCAAGGGACCCGTCGTTCGCTCGGGTGCGATTGTGCCGGGTCCATTGAGCGGCGTGGACGATCTACCGATCGGGGTGCACGACGAACAGTCTCCCGGCAGGTACCGACTGGTCGAGGGCGACGACCGTCGACTCTTCGATTGGGCCGTCGGTCCTAGCGGCTGGAAGTCGGAGTTCTTTCCCCCCCACGAAGAAGTGTGGCGCGCGCGCGTCGAGGGCGGCGTCGTCACGGTGGTAGAGATCCGCGATACTCAGCGACCACTCGCCGTGCTCGGAGCGCGCCCGTGTGAGGTGGCCGCCTTGAAGGTACTCGATCGGGTGTTCAGTGAGGGGGCGCACCACGACACTCGCTACACCGAGCGACGCGAAGCGGCTTTTGTCGCGGTGGTGGAGTGCTCGAGCCCCGCGTCGACGTGTTTCTGTGACTCTATGAAGACCGGTCCGAGTTGTGAGACAGGCTTTGACCTGGCGCTGACGGAGTTGGACGACGACGAGGGTCACCGATTTTTGGCGCGGGTCGGCTCGCCGCGCGCCCTCTCCGCCTTGGACGGCGTGGCCTCCTGGGCGGCCACGCCGAAGGATTTCGCCGCGCGCGAGGCTCTTCTCGAGGGTGCCCGCCGAGCGATGACCCGCCGCCTCGACGTCGAGGGGCTCCCTCACGTCCTGTCGAGGAATCTGGAGAATCCCCGGTGGGCGGAGGTGGCCGAGCGGTGCCTGTCGTGTGGCAACTGCACGCTCGTCTGTCCGACCTGTTTTTGTAGCGACGTGCGTGACGCCACGGAACTCGAAGGCGACGTCGTGCGCCAGCGATCGTGGTCGTCGTGTTTCAGCGTCGATCACTCGTATCTGCACGGCGGAGCGGTGCGCCCGACGACGCAGTCTCGCTATCGCCAGTGGATGACCCACAAGCTCTCCTCGTGGTGGGACCAGTTCGATACCTCCGGGTGTGTGGGCTGTGGTCGGTGCATCGCGTGGTGTCCCGTGGGCATTGATATCACTGAAGAGGCGTCAGCCATCGTTCGTTCCGACGGCGCAACGCCAGTAGCCTCGCCTAGCGTGCGAGGTCCCCAGTGACGACGGTGAAGGCACTCGTTGCCGCGCATCCCTTCGCGGCGAGTTTGACGGACGAGCAACTCACGCTCGTGGCGGGATGCGCCAGGAACGTGGCCCTTCCCGCCGGCGAGATGCTGTGCCTAGAAGGTAAGAGCGCCGACACCTTCTATCTACTGCGCCGAGGACACGTCTCGATCGAGGTGCACCAGGCCGGTCACGGTCCCATCGTGATCGAAACCGTCGCGCCAGGGAGCGCGGTGGGCTGGAGCTGGCTCGTGCCCCCGTATCGATGGACCTTTGACGCGCGTGCGTTGGAGCCGGTGGGAGCTCTCGCGATCGATGGCGCGTGTTTGCGCACCAAGTGCCGCGACGACCCGGCGCTGGGCTTCGCTCTGTTGTCGAGAGTCACTCAGGAACTGCTGGAACGGCTCCAGGCCACGCGCGTGCGGCTGTTGGATCTGTACGGAGAGTCAACGTGACGAGCACCCTCGAACTCCGTGATCCGAGGTCCGCCTTGACCCCGGCGCTGTATCGCGTAGTGGGACGACGTCGCGAAACCGACGACGTCGTCACGCTCCTGCTCGAGTCTCTCGACGGCCAGCGCGCCCCCTTTCGATCGGGCCAGTTCAATATGTTGAGCGCCATAGGGGTCGGAGAGGTCGCCATCTCGGTGAGCGGCTCTCCTAACGATCCGGGGCCGCTTCGCCACACGGTGCGCGATGTGGGCGCGGTGACGCACGCGCTCTGTTCGAGTGATGTCGGCCAGGTGATCGGAGTACGCGGCCCCTTTGGAACCGACTGGGGCGTTACCGGAATCGAGTACTCCCAGGACACCGTCGTCGTCGCCGGGGGCATCGGGCTCGCGCCGTTACGAGGAGCGATCGAAGAGATGGTGGCGTCCCAACGCCAAGGATCCGGACGCGTGTTCGTGTTGGTGGGCGCTCGCGAGCCGTCCCAGTTGGTCTTCCTCGACGACCTGGCGGCGTGGGAAGAGGCGGGTGTCGTGGTCCTCGTGACCGTCGATCGTCCCGGACCGGGCTGGAGTGGTCGCGTGGGACTCGTCACCACGCTGCTCGCCAACGCCGGATTTGACGCGCACCACTGTCGGGTGCTCATCTGCGGACCCGAAATTATGATGCGCTTTTGCGCTCGTGCGTTGGAAGATCTTGGCGTCGATCAAGCCTCCATCTGGGTGTCGCTCGAACGAAATATGCAGTGCGGGTTGGGCTGGTGCGGGCACTGCCAGCTCGGGCCGCTACTGCTGTGTCGCGACGGTCCCGTTGTTCGGTACCTTGACGCGTGCGAACTGATGAACGAGCGTGAGAGATGAGCGTCGACACCATCGCCCGGCCCACTCTCGCCGTGTGGAAGTTCGCTTCCTGTGACGGCTGTCAACTGAGTGTGCTCGACCTCGAGCCGGAGTTGCTCGCCCTCACGCGAGCCGTACGGATCGCGCACTTCACCGAGATGACCCGCGCCCACGTCGACGGGCCCTACGACATCTCACTGGTGGAGGGGTCTATCACGACCAGTGACGACCTCGCTCGTATTCTCGAGGTCCGCCAGCAGTCGCGCTACCTAGTCACGATCGGGGCGTGCGCGGCCACCGGCGGGATACAGGCCCTGCGCAACTTTGTGGAGCCGGGGGCCTTCGCGCCCATGGTCTACGCCCACCCCGAGTATCTACGTTCGCTCGACACATCGACCCCCGTCTCGGAGCACGTGGCCGTGGACTACGAGCTGCGAGGGTGTCCGATTGATCGGGGCCAGCTGCTCGAGGTCATCCTCGCCCTCCTCGCTCACCGCCGTCCTCTCGTGGCCAACCACTCGGTCTGTCAGGAGTGCAAAGCGCGTGGCACGGTCTGCCTGGCGGTGTCGGGTGAGAGCGCCTGCCTGGGACCGGTGACGCGCGCCGGATGTAACGCTCTCTGCCCCTCGGTGGGCCGGGGCTGCTTTGGGTGTTTTGGTCCTAGTGAAGGGGCCAACGTGGACTCCCTCACTGACTGGCTGCTCTCACACGGTCACTCTGAGTCGTCGCTCACCCGACTGCTCCAGACCTTTAACGCGGCCGATCCCACGTTTCGCGAGGGCGCGACGAAGCTGCTGTCCACGAAGGTGACCCTCCGCGAGGCTCCACACGCCGCACGGGAGACGTTATGACGCACGGAACGAAACGCAACCGCGTGATCAGCGCCGAGGGCGTGGCGCGAGTGGAGGGAGAGGGTTCGCTCCGCGTCGTCGTTCACGACGGCAACGTCAGTGACGTCTCGCTCGACATCTTTGAACCCCCCCGATACTTCGAAGCCATGCTGGTGGGGCGCCACTTCAGCGAGGCCCCGGACATTACGTCGCGGATCTGTGGAATCTGCCCGGTGGCTTATCAACTCACCGCGTGTTCGGCCATGGAAGACGCCCTCGGTGTGAACGTGGGTGAGCGCGTACGGTCGCTGCGCCGACTTCTGTACTGCGGGGAGTGGATCCAGAGCCACGCGCTGCACGTCTATCTTCTTCACGCCCCCGACTTTCTGGGCTGCCAGGACGCCGTCGAACTGGCCGAACATGATCCCGGCCTCATTGAACGAGGTCTCTCGCTCAAGCAAACGGGAAACCTCATCATGGAGACCATTGGCGGACGAGCCGTCCACCCGGTCAACGTTCGTGTCGGGGGCTTTTACAGTTCGCCCGATCCCGCGATCATCGCCGCCCTCGCGGAGCCCGTCAAGCGGGCCTTGGACGCGGCCGTGGCCACGGTCAGGTGGGTGGCCGGTTTCGACTTTCCCGACGTCACCGGTGCCTACCGATTCGTCGCGCTGCGTCAAGACGGTCAGTACGCGATTGACGGAGGACGCCCCGCCTCCTCGGACGGGTTGGACGTGAGCGCTCGACAGTTCGCCATCCTTTCGGTCGAAGAGCAGGTGGCTCGTTCGACCGCGCTGCACGCTCGTCTGGACGGACGCAGCTACTTAACGGGGCCGCTCGCGCGATACGCGCTGAACGCCCCGCTTCTGTCTGAGTTGGTGCGCGAGTGCGCTCGTGAGGCCCGACTCGGCGAGATGTGCCCCAATCCCTTCCAGAGCATTGTCGTGCGAGCCTTGGAGATGGTGTTCGCCTGTGAGGAGGCCCTTCGACTGATCGCAGGGTACGAGCCGCCCGTCCCGCCGGCCGAGGTCGCGCGGGCCCGTGCCGGAGTCGGCACGGGCGTCACGGAGGCGCCGCGAGGACTGCTCTTGCACCAGTACGAGATTGACGATGAGGGCACTATTGCGCGGGCGCGGATCATGCCGCCGACGTCGCAAAATCAGCTCACGATTGAAGAGGATCTGCGCCGCGTGGTGGAAGGTGGACTCGATCTCAGTGACGCTGACCTGCAGTGGCGCTGTGAGCAGGCTGTTCGAAACCACGACCCCTGTATCTCGTGCGCCGCGCACTTTCTCGACCTCGACATCGAGTACTCGTGAGAGCGCCCGACGTCGTGGTGGCGGGCATCGGGAATCGCTATCGAGGCGATGACGCGGTGGGACCTTTGGTCGCGCGTCTGTGCGCGGGAGCGACCTTTGGCGTGCGAGACATCGGTCCTCTCGAGGAGCCGCTTGATTTACTGGGCCGTTTTGATGGATCAGGACTGGCCATCGTGATTGACGCGGTGCGTTCGGGCGCACCGCTCGGCACCGTACGGATCCTCGACCTCGACGACGTGTCTCTGGGCGATGGCTCGAGCGAGGATCTCGCGACGAGTACTCACGGGATTGGCCTCGTGGGTGTGCTCCGTCTCGCTCGGGCGATTGGTCGTGCTCCACGACGACTCATCGTCGTGGTCGTTGAGGGTGAGAACTTCGAGTTGGGCGGCGTGATGAGTGCCGCGGTCGCGGACGCGGTGCCCGTGGCGCTGGCCGCGGTGGCGGCCCTCATTGAAAAGGAGAATGTATGTGCGTGAGTCGCTTTTATCGGGTGCTGCGTCTCGTGGGGCCCAAATCTGTTGAGGTGGAGGACGTGAACCGCGTGCGCTCGCAAGCATCCCTGCTGGCCTTTAGCGACGGCGAACTCGGTCCCGGTGATTGGGTGAGCGTTCTCAGTGGCTACGTCATCGATCGGGCGGACGCCGTGGAAGCAGCCCGGGCCACCGAGGAGATTCGGCGGGTTCAATCGTCCTGGGGCGGTGGTGCGATATGAGGCCCACCTGGACGACGACGGTGTCGCGACCACGCCTTCGCGGGGTCACCGTGGCCGGAGTTACCGCTCTAGTGAGCGGGGTCTCGGTCTTCGTCAATAGTTATGGGGTGCGCGCCGGTGCCGCACCCGCGGTCTACACCACGGCGAAGAATCTGGTGGCGGTCGTGGTGCTGTTACTGGCGGCCCTAGTTGGGTGGACCGTTCGTGCCCGGCGCCCCGGTTCGGCGGCGGCGAATTTTGTCACCACCGCGCCCGAAGCTCGCGAAGTTCCGGCCACTCGTCGTTGGGTCGAGTGGCTTGGACTCGCGTACATCGGGATCGTGGGAGGAGGGCTGGCTTTCGTCCTGTTCTTCAACGGCCTCGCCCAGAGCGAGCCGACGCCCGCTGCCTTTTGGCGCGACACCCTGGTGCTGTGGGTGGCCGTGTTGGCGGTCCTCTTCTTACGTGAACGCCTGCGATGGTGGAACGTGACGGCGATCGTTCTTCTCATTAGTGGGGAGATCGTCGTCAGTGGCGGCGTTGGCCAGTTGGCGGCTAATCGCGGGGAAGTCGACGTTCTTGCTTCGAGCGTCCTATGGGCGATTGAGGTCGTGGTCGCTCGTCGCTTACTGAGGACTCGTTCTCCCGCCACACTGGCGACGGTGCGCATGGGCCTGGGCGCCGTGACGCTGACTCTCTATCTCGCCTTCAGTGGTTCACTCGGCCAACTCGCCTCCCTCAACGCTGACCAGTGGCACTGGGCGTTGTGGACCGGCGGACTGTTGAGCATCTACGTCGCCACCTGGATGAGCGCGCTGGCGCGCGCCCGGGCGGTCGACGTGACGGCTGTACTCGCCTCTAGCGTCATCGTCACCTGGTTACTTCAGTTGGTGGCCGGCACGACCTCACTGAGTGGTGACACCCTCGGGCTGGTGCTGATCGGCGCCGGGGCGACCCTCGTGCTGGTTCAGTCCTACCGTCGTTCGTGGTGGCGACCACAGACGGCGCGCGCGTAGCGATGTCCGAGTGGGTCGAACGCGACGATTTCTCTGGTCCAGAGTTATTCGCGCGCTACGCCTACCCGCCGAACGAACTGGGCTACTGCGGACCAGGGGAACCGGCGACCTTGCTGCAGGCCGCCGCGACCGGGGGTCAGCGCTCGTTGCTGGCCCATCTGGCGCGCCAGTTCGAAGGGGCCTGGCCCTACCTCGAACTCATCGCCGGTTGCAACGCCATCGCTGACCCGCTCGATCGACGGGTGGTGGAGGCCTACTGGGTCGGGAACAGTCTCACGCGTCGAGTTCCGCCCTCGGCGCTCGCCTCGTCACTCGACGAGCGATTCTCTCGTCGAGCGGGAACTCGTTTTCCGCCACTGATCGAGGCGGCCTGGAACGGCGGAGTGGCGCAGCACAACTTCCACGTCTTCGCCGTCTACCCCTGGCTCGGCCTGCTGCGCGCCGGACGAGTCGGCGTGCCCTTTGACGTGCTCAACCAGTGCCGCATTCGCTGGGGGCGAGTCATCGCTCTTAACGGCGACCTCGTCACCGTCGAGAGCCGCGGCCTGGAGTTGGTCGCCAACCAATTGGTCCTCGGTGAACCACGCGTGGAGATCGTTCGCCGCGCCGTGAGCGGGGTCGGCCTGGTCGACCGACTGGCCCTCGGAGACGCGGTCGCTCTTCACTGGGACTGGGTGTGCCAACGTCTGAGCGCTCAGGCGTTGCGACGACTCCAAAGTGCGACTCGCGACAACCTGCGGGCTGTGAACACGTTGGATGTATCGTCACCGGCGGCCGCGCTGGAGAACGCCTAGCGGCTTCGCCGACTAGAACTCGGCCCAACTGTGAAGTGGACGGAGCAGCGGCACGGTCTTACGTTGGTGACGCTCCATCCGCCGCAAGATGTCGTCGAGCTGCGTTAAGGCGTCGATCACGTGCGGGCCCTTGTTCAACATCACGCACTCGGCCCGCTGAGCCATCGCCGCGTCGGTGACTTCGGCGCGAGAGGGTCGCCCCGTTTTGGCGAGTCGATCTAGGACCTCAGTGGCCCAGATGACAGGCAGGTGAGCGGCTTCGGAGAGCCACAGGATCTCCTCTTGGATCTCCGCCAATCGGGCGTAGCCCACTTCGATGGCCAGATCCCCCCGGGCGATCATGATCCCGACCGCCGGCGAGCGCATGGCGTGCAAAAGGATCTTGGGGAGGTGGGCGAAGCCCGACTGGGTCTCAATCTTCACCACGATCCCCAGTTCCTCTGCCCCGAGGCTCGTCAGGACCTCTCGGGCGGCGTCGACGTCGCCCCCGCCACGCACGAATGAGAGCGACAACATATCCGATCGTCGAGCGGCTACTTCCAGAAGGGGCGTGTCGGCCTCGCTGATGAACGGCGTGCGCAGATCGGTGTCGGGGAGGTTGATCCCTTTTTCGGAGCGGAGTTTCGCGCCATAATCCGGCGCGTCCGAGATGCGTACGACGAAGCGGTCGGGTTCGACCTCTTCGATCACGCCCGAGAGCTTGCCGTCATCGAAGAGAACTCGTTCCCCGACTCGCACGGAGGAAAAGGCCACGCGCAAGGGGCAGGTGATCTCCGCCGTTCCGGGCTGACCGTGATGCCAGGGAGACGACGCCGCGTCGTCGCACAGCACGGTGAGGGTGTCACCGGGAAAGAGAAGGTGGTACTGCTCTACGTGGGGGAGTGGCCCCACGTGGGCGACGTCGCCGCGACAGTGCAGGCCGAGACCCGACTCTACATAGGTGGTGTCCCAGAGTTCCGCGCGCGAACGACCGTCAGCCCCGCCGACGTGGGTAATTCGCGCGTGACGCGGAGCCCCCCGCGTGTCGGTCAGGGAGATGACGTCGCCTTCGTGTCGGCGCAGAAGCCACTCGTGCGGGACCGGTATCACTGGAAGCGAACTCCCCGGTCGATCACGCGCAGCGGCGGACGAACTGGACGACGCCAACTCGAAAACGACGGGCGCTATCGCTCGGCCGCGAACGTCGCGGCGCGGACGAAGCCGAACCACCGCAGGACCCTCTTCAATGGGTCCGGTTCGAAGCTTCGGTCCGGCCAGGTCCATGATGACGGCGCAGTGTCGATTAACTTCCTCGCTGGCTCGCCGGACCAAGGAGATCATCGATTCCCACTCTTCGGGCCCGTCATGGGCCCCATTGATGCGTGCGACGTCCATGCCCGAGGAGGTGAGCTCTCGAACCAACCCATAGTTGCTGGCGCACTCGGTATCGAGGGTCACCATGATCCTCGAAACGTGTCGTCTGGGGCGAGGTCCGAACAGCGCGTCCGTATTGACGTCGAGCGCCGAGCGCCCCTCTTGAAAGCTCAACGCGCCCTCGGGAAGGGGGATCTCTCGTGAGCACAGCATCGCGTGAATCGACACCAGCGAGGCCATGACGTGTGGCTCGCAGCGCCCCAGTGAAGAAAGGCCGAGCTCGGTCAGGCGCCGCTGGAGGTCGTGTTCGTCGTGACGGCGTAGCGCCAGATAGTGCAAGAGGTTGATGGCGTCCGAGCGATGACGGGGATCGACGTGGGCGAGATCGTCGCGGTGACGCGTGACGAGTGCTTGGAGATCCTGTTCGAGCGTCAGGAACTCTTTGTCGGCGCGACGGGCGATCGCCGCGCGGTCTTCAGGCCACCCTGACGCGCGGCCTTGGGAAAGGTCCGAGACGTTCACCATCATGATCCGCGAGAAAGTGGCGAAAGAGGAGCGTCAGTTTCGCTCGGGAACCATGTCGATGGCACCACAAGGGCACTCCTTCACGCAGATGCCGCATCCCTTGCAGAAGTCGTAATCAAACTGGTAGCGCATGTTCTCTCCCAGCTTGATGACGGCGTTGTCGGGGCAGACGCCGAGGCAGTTATCGCACTCGAAGCAGTTGCCACACGACATGCACCGCCGGGCTTCAAAGAGGGCGTTGTCTTCGCTGAGCCCGCCCACGACTTCTTCGAAGTTCGTCTGGCGTCGCACGCGCTCCAACTCTGGTCGTTGGGTGCGCGGAGCGTCCGCGTAGTACCAGGTGTTGAGTCGTTCGAACGAAGCGAGATCGTGGCGCACCTTGGCGACGGCTGGAGTCCCTCGGAGGAAGTCGTCAATGCCGTGGGCGGCGCGCTTGCCGTGCCCGATGGCGACAGTCGCGGTGCGCTGGGCCGGCACGGCGTCGCCACCCGCGAAGATGCCCGAGGGGCTGGCCATCATGGAGTCCAGTACCTCCACGGAGCCGTCGCGCACGGTGACGTCATCGGCCTGCTCGAGAAGTGAGAGGTCGGTGTCTTGTCCGAGGGCGAGGATCAGCGAGTCGGCGCTTAACTCTTCGAACTCTCCCGTGGGCTCGGGAAAGCCTTCGTCGTTTAGTTTCATCTTTTCGAGGACCACGTGGTCGGTTTCCACGCGGTTGACCGTCGAGAGCCAGTGCACCGTGACGCCCTCGCCCAGCGCCTGAGCGATCTCGTCGCCGCTGGCGCCCATGTGTTCTCGATTGCGACGGTAGACGACGACGGCCTCGGTCGCCCCGAGGCGACGGGCGGTGCGTGCGGCGTCGAACGCAGTGTCGCCACCTCCATAGACCACCACCCGCCGTCCGAGCAGCGGCGGATCGTCGTCGGCGACCTCGTGTAGGTAGGTGACGGCATCGACAATGCGCGCAGAGTCACCCGCTGGAATGTCGACGCGCTTACCGAGTTGGGCCCCGACCGCAAGAAACACGGCGTCGAAACCTCCCTCTCGTCGTTCTCGTTCGATGTCTTGTACTACGTGATTGAGCTCCACCTCAACGCCCATGGCCATTACGCGCGCGATCTCGCCGTCAAGGGCGGCTCGCGGCAAGCGGTAGGCGGGAATGCCGTAGTGCATCATGCCCCCCAGGTGAGAGGCCGAGTCGACCAGGCGAACCTGATGACCGAGTCGGCGAAGGTGGTACGTCGCACTCAACCCCGCCGGTCCCGCGCCCACGACCAGCACCCGTTTTCCACTGTCTGGACCGGGTGCGGGCAGCGCCCAACCTTTGGTGAGAGCCAGGTCGCCGAGGAAGCGTTCTACCGCGTTAATGCCCACGGCTTCGTCGACTTGGACTCGATTGCAGGCGGTCTCACAGGGATGGAAGCAGACCCGACCCATGATGGCGGGGAAGGGATTGTCCTCGACTAACTTGCGCCAGGCGAACTCGTAGTTGCCCGATTCGGCGTCGTACAGCCAGCCTTGGATGTTCTCCCCGGCCGGGCAGGCGTTGTTGCAGGGCGGCAGATGATCGACGTAGACCGGACGTTCGACGCGCCAAGAACCAGTGTGGTTCGCTCGACTGGAACCGACATCCAAAGTGATGGCGAAGGGAATTTTCATACGGTCGCCTCCAGGGGCTCGCGTTCGAGGAGCCCGTAGCGTTCGATGTTGTCGTCGGCCATGGACTGAATGCGCGCGACCACGTCGGGACGGGGGTGAGCGCCAAAGAGATGGGCGAAGCGTCGCTGAAGAGACAGATACTCCTCGACGGGAACCTGTCGACGAATGTGCGACACCGAGCGCACCACACCGTCTTCGGCTTCGAAGACCGGGAAGAGCCCGGACTCCTTCGCCAGGCGCGCGACGTGGATCGTTTCATCGGAGGCCGAGCCCCACCCGAGGGGGCACGGGACGAGGACGTGCAGGTAGCGCGCCCCGTGGATCTCCATGGCGCGTTCGACTTTTCGTTCGAGGTCGTGGAGGTCGGCCACGGTAGCCGTGGCGACGTAGGGAATGTTGTGGGCCATGGCGATGCGCGGAAGGTCCTTGCCTTGACCGAAGGTGTTGCCGGGCTCGGGTCCTACGGCCTCGGTGGTGGCGGTACGCGCCGCCGGCGGGGTCGCCGCGGAGCGCTGCACCCCGGTGTTCATGTAACCCTCGTTGTCGTAACAGATGAAGAGCACGTCGTCGTTGCGATCGAACATGCCCGAGAGACACCCAAAGCCGATGTCCACGGTCCCGCCGTCGCCGGCCTGAGCGACCACGCGCACGTCTTTCATGCCCTTGGCGCGCAACGCCGCGGCCACCCCGGTCGCCACCGCCGGAGCGTTACCGAAGAGCGAGTGCAGCCAAGGAATTCGCCAGGACGTCTCGGGGTACGGCGTGGAGAAGACTTCGAGACACCCGGTGGCGTTCACGGCGATGATCTGGCCGTTCGTGGCGCGCATGGCGGCGTCCAGTGCGTAGCGGGCCCCTAGCGCTTCGCCACAGCCCTGGCAGGCGCGGTGACCGGAGTCAATGGAGTTGGTTCGATCCGGTTGGGCCTGCACCGTGCGCTCGTCGGGGTCGAGCAGGCGATTGCCCACGGCAAAACTTCCGATTTGATAGAAGTGGACGCGCTGGCTGGTCATTCGTTCGCCCCCTGTGTGACTGATCCACGATCGCGCAACAGATTCTCCGCCGAAGGCCCGGAGCGACGAGTGGTGCGCATGCGAGCGCGCTCCCGATCGACCGCTCCCTGATTGAGGTCGAGGAACGTCAGGGGTGAAGAAGATCGACGCGACGCGTCCTCGAGTACCTTCTCCAACGATCGTCGAGTGATGGCTCGTCCGCCCAGTCCCGCCACCACGGTGCGAAGGATGGTCTCGTCGCGGTGCATGGCGACAGCGATATCGGTCGATAGCACGCCGCCGGCGCCGATACTGAAAGCCTTTTCGAGCACCACGACCTGACGAGCGTTGGCCAGGGCGGCGCGCACGGCGTCACTCGGAAACGGGCGAAACGACGTGACGCCCAGCGCGCCGATGCGATCGCCCGCGTCGCGTCGCGCGTCTACCGCGTCTTTTAAGGTGCCGAGGACCGAGCCCATGGCCACGACCACCATCTCGGCGTCGTCGCATTCGATAGGGGCGAACGAGACCGCCACTCAAACGACCCGTCGCCGCGAAGAACTCCTGGGCGATCTCGGGTATTCGTTCGAGCGCGTCGAGTTGACGGAGGTGAGCGAGGTAACGAACCTCTTCGAAAGCCTCGGGTCCGACCATGGCGCCGATCGACACCGGCGCGTGGGGATCGAGCACCTGACGTGGATCGTACGGGGGGAGGAACGAGTCGACGAAAGACTGTTCCAGGAGATCAACTCCTTCGACCGCGTGGGTCAAGATAAAACCATCGACGCAGACCATGACCGGGACGGAGAGCTCTTCGGCGAGTCGGAAGGCCTGGACGTGCAGATCCGCGGCCTCTTGATTGCTCTCGGCGAAGAGTTGGATCCACCCTGAGTCGCGCACGGCCATGGCGTCGCTGTGGTCGTTCCAGATGTTGATGGGCGCTCCGATGGCTCGATTGGCGAGGGTCATCACGATCGGCAGGCCCAAGCCGGCGGCGTTGTAGACGGCTTCGATCATGAAGAGAAGGCCCTGGCTGGCCGTGGCGGTGTAGGCCCGAGCGCCGGTGGCCGAGGCCCCGATCGCCACGGACATGGCCGCGAACTCCGACTCCACGTTGATGAACTCACACGGCGTCAGCGTTCCCGCCTTCACCATCGCGCCTACCGCTTCGATGATGTGAGTCTGTGGCGAGATGGGATAGGCGCAGACGACCTCCGGTCGACAGAGCGCCACCGTCTCGGCGATGGCCCTCGAGCCCTCAATTTGTCGCAGCATGAGCGACCCCTTCGGTAGCGGAGTTCACGAAGTCGAAGGCGGCGGCAGCAGCCTTGGCGTTGCGCTCACCGACGGCGCCCGCGAAGTGTTCACGTATCGCCTTTTCGACGGCGTCCAAAGTAATCTCGCCCGTCAAAGCGGCAAAACCACCGAGCAGGGCGGCGTTGGGTAGCGGACGGCCGATCATGCTCCACCGCGAGGTCGGTGGCGGGGCAGGTCATGAGTCGCTCAGGACGAAACTCATCGAAGTGGTCGCCAAAGCCCAACTCGGAGAATTGGCGCGACGTATTAATAAGGACGTATCCGTCTTTCGTGAGGCCCGCGAAAAGATCCGCCTGATGAATAAGGGTGACGTCTTGGATGATGACGGCGTCGGGCTCCATGATGGGCTCGCGGGTGCGGATCTCGTGGTCGTCGAATCGGCAAAACGAGACCACGGGGGCTCCGGTTCGTTCGGATCCAAAACTGGGAAAGGCTTGGGCGTGTCGTCCCTCGTCAAAGGCCGCGACCGAGAGAATCTCCGCCGCGGTTACCACCCCTTGGCCGCCCCTGCCGTGAATACGAACCTGAAACATGGTCTGCCTTTCGTACCCGCTGTACTGCGAACGTACCGCGACCAGTGCCGCACCCGATATGGGCATTAGTCCCTAATGTGACGATCTTTGCGGGCGACTTTTATCGCCACGTGACGACGAGCGCAGCGCGACGCGGCGTGGGGGTGGTCTCGGCGGAGGGGTGTCCGAGGGCGATGGCCAGCGCGGGAGTCCAACTCGGGGGGATCTTCAGTTCTACCTTGACCCGCTCTTGGCTAAAGAGGGGCTGGGCGAGACCGATGGGGCAGGTGCCTAAACCCATGGCCCACGCGGCCAGCATCAGATTCTGCGCCGCGAGAAAACACTCAGCCACCGCGTGGGCGTTGGTGGCGTAAATGACGATCACCGCGGGGGCCTGGTGAAACAACTCGAAATCAGGAGCTGACACCTTTTGAAGGAACTCGTTGGGCTCCGTGGCGGAGGGCTGATCGGCCGCGGTCTGCACCAGGAGATCTCGACCTTCTTTCGCGTAGCGCGCGAGCTCGCGTTGACCTTCCAGCACGACAAAAGCCCACGGCTGAGCGTTCATGGCGCTCGGTGCCATGATCGCGGCTTCGAGGACGCCCTCTATCTCAGTGCGAGTAACGCCCTGGGGCGAGTACGCGCGATCCGCTCGACGACGATAGATGGCATCCAGGACGGGCGCCATGGCTTCGGGGACGGCGAAGCGGGGAACCTCGAGAACATCCTCTCGTTCGGACGTGGATCTCATCATGGTGCTGCCTACTCTCGCCCTTCGTACGTCCTCTCGAACCGCGGGAGAGACGTACTTGGACAGTGACACGCGCAAGGGGCTGACGAATAGGGTCAAGAGTCCCATCGGCCACGCGGGTGACCGGAAGTCCTACGGGCCCGCTTGACTCGTCCGTGAGTGGTCGCGCCGGTCGTCGGCGAGGTTGTAAATGACTCGCCAAGACGCGTCGGCCAAGGACGTCGACGTCAGTTCTTGGTTGAGGTGGGGGCCGCGGTACCGAGGCGTTCCTTCCACCACTCAACGGGCACGATCTGCAAAGCGATCTCGAGGGTTCCTTTGTCCAGGGCCGCGGCCAGTTGCGTGACGATGACGATGCGTTCGGCGAGCCACCGAGATCCCGGTTCTATCGAGATCTGAACGGCGGGACTGCTTCTCGCCCGCCGACGTCGACGCGCGTCGTCCGGCGGGTACTCGTTGTCCAAGACCGCGCCGATCCACGAGACGTCTCCCGCCAGTTCTACGTGGCGGTCGATCATCTCGGCGTAGAGCTCGACGTTGAGCATGACACCAGCCCAGCGGCCCAAGACTTGGTCGGCGTGCTCCGCGTAGAACGCGATCTCGTCATGCAGGTGATCGTGAGACGCGGGGTTGTCCAAGACAGAGCAGATCGCGTCGGTGAGTCGAAGCGTGTCACGAACAACCTGAGTGCTCCTTTCAATGAAGTCGCCCTGCGGTTCGGTGCTGGGAAGGAGCCCCGACACCTCAAGCACGCCGAGCCAGATCATGCGGGCGTTGCGAACGAGCTCGAACATCACGTACTGAGCGAGCGTGCTCCATCGCTGTCGTCGTCGGAACTCGAGAATCTCATTGATCACCGCGGCGGAGAGCATCACCACGAGCACGCTCGAGACGAGTCCCGCGAGGAGCGAATGATGTCGCCAGAAGTTGCCGTCCGTAAAGTCCGAGATGACGCCCGCGACCAAGGCCGCCAGGGCGACGAGGGCAACGAGTCGAGTTTGACGAAGATAGGCATCGACTGATCGAGCCCGACGGGGACCGGAGACCTGACGCCGGGCGTGCGTGGAGGTGCTCGCGCGATCGACGTCGTCGGCGTTCGTCACGTTCCCGCCTCGCTCCTACTCGGCCCTACAGGACTCTCTGCGCACGTGAGAAAAGTTACTGCGCGCGAGCGATTGACGGCTCGCCCACGCTGGTAGAACACGCCCATACCACTTGAAGGAATAACGGGAGTCGCGATCATGACGGTGACACTTATCACGGGCGCCAACAAAGGACTCGGCTATGAGACCGCTCGCCAACTCGTGGGGCGAGGGCACACCGTATATATAGGAGCTCGTAATCGCGATCTCGGCGAAGCGGCCGCGTCAGTGCTGGGCGCCCAGTTCGTACAACTCGACGTGACCGACGACGGGTCCGTCGCGGCCGCCCTGCAAGGGATCGGCGAGCGCCAGGGCCGTCTTGATGTGCTCATCAATAACGCGGGAATCTCTCTTCCTGACCTTGAAGGTCCCTCCGCACTGAGAGTCTTTGACACGAACGCAGTTGGCGTTATCCGGGTCACGCAAGCCGCACTGCCACTTCTCGAGCGATCCTCCAACCCAGTGGTGGTCAACGTCTCGAGCGCCCTCGGATCGTTTTGGGCCGTCACCAATCCCGAGCGCCGACAGTTCCACTTTCCCTCCATCGTCTACGGCGCGAGCAAAGCGGCCGTCTCGATGCTGACCGTGCAGTACGCCAAGACCTACCCGCGTATCAAGTTCAACGCGGTGGAACCAGGCTTCACCGCCACGGATCTCACCCCCTTTAGTGGAGCGGGACAGCCCGTGGAGAAAGGCGCTGAGGTCATCGTGCGTCTGGCGAGCATTGGCGCGGACGGCCCGACGGGGACGTTTCAGGAGGGCGCGGACACTCTTCGCTGGTAGCGGGTCCAAAGTATTCCCTATCTGTCCTTGACTTTGCGCCGCAAAGTAAACTTTGTGGCACAAACTAAACGGAGGTGAGGTGATGGAACGAGAGAACAGCACACCCGAGGCGCCACTCGTTGACGAGGAGGAGGATCTCGATCCCCGAGCCGCCGCCGAGCTTCTGGCCAGCACGAAACATCGTGCGCAGAGACAGTTCGACGTCTGGCCCCCGTACCTGCTGTTCCTGGGCGCCGCCATCTTTCTCTTCGCCTACGGAGCCGTCTGGTTGTCGGTTCGAGGACAGCACCCGTACGTCGGTCCCAGCGGGGGAGCACTGTTGATCATGTACGGAGTCATCGTGGCTTGGATCGTCGCCGTCGTCACGGTTCTCCAGCGGGCGAACAACGGAGTCAGTGGCGCCTCGAAGCGCCGGCGCGCCTACCGCTTCGGCTTCCTCGTAGTCATCATCGGCTACTCCGCGTATCAAGGTGCGCTCTACCACGCGCACGCCAGCCACGCCATCGTCTACGGCGTCTTTCCGGCCTCGATTCAGTGGCTCTTCGCCGGTACCGCCTTCATCACGATTGGTGCGATTCGAGAAGAGTTACCGGCCATGACCTTGGGCGGGGCGTTGGTGGCCTTGGGAGTGGGCAGCGCCTTCGCGGGCCCGGTGATTGGATGGCTTGTCAGCGGCATCGGCTTAGCCGCGGTACTGGTGGGATTCGGTCTCATTCGAGTTGTCCTGCGCCGAGGCTAAGACGCGGATGATTGACGAGATCGACCCACTGATCCACGTCCCGGCGCGGCTGCGCATTATGGCCACGCTCGCTTCACTGCCCGATGGTGACTCCCTCTCGTTTACCCGACTTCAAGAGATGATCGGGCTGAGCGCCGGCAATCTCATCACGCACCTGCGAAAACTCGAAGACGCGGCCTACGTGGAGACCGAGAAATCTGGGAACGGCGCCGCGTCACGAACCCAAGTCAGTCTGACTCCGCTCGGACGTGAGGCCCTCGATATCTACACCACCTCACTACGACGCCTGATCGAGGGACTGTGACGCCGCGGGTCCCGTCGTCGACAGAGATTTTCATCCCCCGCAACGAAACCGTGGCTCACGCCACGACAGATTAGAGAGTGAGGATTTTATGAGGAAGTTCCAACCCGAAGGAACTCGGCGGGTCGCCGTTGCCCTGGCCGTCACCGCGCTAGTAATGACACTCCTCGGCGCTGGTGTAGCCGGTGCGTCGCCCACGAACTCGGGTTCGTGGCCGTATCCAAATGGCGATCTGGCCAATACTCGCAACGCCGTCGGTTCAACGATCTCGCTGGCCAACGTCTCGACCTTGAAGAAGACCTGGTCGTTCAAACTGAGCGGCAAAGCCACAAAGAGTGTCGGCGGTTACGGGACTCTGGCCGCCAACCCGGTGGTGGTTAATGGCGTCGTCTACATGCAAGACCTTCACTCGAACGTCTACGCACTCTCGCTGGCGACCGGCACGCTCCTCTGGTCGTACACGGTTAACAAGAACGAGTTGAGTGGTCCCGGACCAAACGGCGTCGCGGTGGTGAATGGCGAGGTCTACGGTGCCACGCCAAAGTCCGTGTTCGCCCTCAACGCCACCACGGGTAAAAAGCTCTGGTCGAACGATCACCTGCTCAAATCCGGCCAGGGTACCTTTGGCATTCAGCCCGAAGTTGCCAACGGACGGGTGTATCTGGCGAGCCAGTACGGCCACGTGCCCGGCGGAGGTCTCTTGCTGGCGCTGAACGCTTCGACGGGACACCTCATCTGGACGTTCAAAACCGAACCCAAAGACGACGCCGGGCCAGCGGCGCTGCCCCTGGGCGGAGGAGGCGCGTGGCAGACGCCACTGGTGAGCCCCGATGGTTCGGTCAGCTTCGGCATCGGCAATCCCTATCAGACCGAAGAGGGAGCAATGCAAACGCCCTCGCAGGCGCTCTACACCGATAGCGTGGTCAACCTCAACGCGGCCACGGGCAAGCTCAACTGGTACTACCAGGGAATCTCGAACGACTTCATGGACCACGACATGCAGACCTCCCCGATCTCTGCGAGCGTCAAGGGTGTCCCCGTCGTTCTCGGCAGCGGCAAACTCGGCATCGTCTACGAGATGAACGCCCGGACCGGAAAGCTCTTGTGGAAGACGCCGGTCGGGGTACATAACGGGACCGACTACGTCGGTCTCCACGCGCTGGAAGGCAAAGGGGTGGCAAAGCTGCCCTTGGTGTACGAACCCGGCGCCTACGGCGGGGTGCTGACCAATATGGCCCTGGCGGGCGACTCCGTCTACGCCGCGACGATCAACCTCCCCTTCAAAATCACCACGGGCGATTCGGTGAACGGTCTGCCCGTGGGAGTCAAGGGAAAGAAAGTGGTACTCATGGGCCAGGTCGAGGCTCTCAACGTCACCACCGGCCAGGTGGAGTGGGCGACGAAGGTCGATGGCATGCCCGACGGCGCCACCACCGTGTCGAACAACTTGGTTTTTACGGTGCTGTTTCAAGGCGAGTTGGTGGCTCTCAATCGTTCGACGGGCGCCATTGTCTATACGGCGCAGTTGCCGCGATCCACGAACGCGCCGATAGCTATCGCCGGTAATACGATCATCGTCGCGACGGGCGGGCCCAAGTACGGATCCAACGCGGGACCGTCGCAGATTGTGGCGTACAAGGTTCCTTCAAAATAGAGACACGCCGTTTCTGATTGACGAGCAAGCAGTCTCTACGCGCCGACTCGCCGATACCACAGACGCCAGGGCGTGGTGTGGCGTTGCCAGGCGTCAGGACCCGAACTATAGGGCGGTCCCGTGTGACGTCGTTGTGAGGCGGAGGCTTCATCAACTTCGTAGGTCGCCAGAAATTGGGGAGCGCCGAGATAAGGGGCCCGAACCTCTTCGACAAGTTCATAGCGAACGGCGCGCAACGCGTGGCGGCGTTCGGCTACTTCCACCAGATGCACGGTGGTATAGAAGTCATTGAAGACCTTTAGATCGTGCGTGGAGAGGTCGGCGGGCGGATTGACGCCGAGCAGATAGATGGCGAAAGGTTTTTCTTTGGCGGGACTCGTCTCGGCGATCCGTCGGTACAGGAGCGACCAGGTTTGTCGAAGTCCGGGGTACTCGCTAGGGACATGTGACGCAGGTTGATCGCTCCGATCGAGATCGATCGAGACGAGGAAGCCGGGTGGTCGAAATCCCCTCCCCGCGACGGCGAGTAACTCGTATCGCGTCTCCGCGTTGGGATAGACGGGGGCCGAGCGCTCAAACTCCTCACCGGCGTGAGGGTCGGCGTTTCGTCCTCCGCGAGCGTCCCAGCCCGCCCACGACGTGAGTTCGAGGCTCATCTTCATGGACACGACAGCACATTACGGTGCGGGGCCTGTCGACGCCCTGGATTTTCTGGCGTCGCTCGTTGAGCCTCGGCTCTTTCGGGCGGGCCCAAAGCTCACTTGTGCGGCCAGGTTCTCCTCAGGACGCGAGTCCGTCGGCGTCGACGACGGCGTCGACAAAGGCCTGCGGAGCCTCCTGGGGGAGATTGTGCCCCACCCCACCAGAGATTGTTCGGTGCTCGTATTTGCCCGAGAATCTTCCCGCGTACGCGCTCGGATCAGCGTGGGGCGCTCCGTTGCTGTCGCCCTCCAAGGTGATCGTGGGCACGGCGATCGTCGGGGCGGTCGCCAGTTTCTGCTCCAAGTCGTCGTAGCGAGATTCGCCTTCCGCCAGACCGAGGCGCCACCGGTAGTCGTGGATCACGATGGCGACGTGGTCGGGGTTGGTAAAGGACGCGGCGCTCGACTCGAAGGTGGCGTCGGTGAACTTCCACTTCGGTGAGGCCAACGTCCAGATGAGTTTGGCGAACTCGTTTCGGTATTTGTCATAGCCCGCCCGACCGCGCTCCGTCGCGAAGTAGTACTGGTACCACCACGCGAGCTCTGCCTGCGGGGGCAACGGTGCCTTGTTGGCCTCTTGACTTCCGATGAGGTACCCACTCACCGACACCATCGCCTTACAGCGCTCGGGCCACAACGCTCCCACGATGTTGGCCGTTCGAGCTCCCCAGTCAAAGCCAGCCACGATAGCGCTGTCTATGCCCAAGGCGTCCATCAATGATGTGGCGTCGACGGCTACGGCGGCCTGTTGTGCGTTGCGAGGCGCGTCGTCGGATAGAAACCGCGTACTGCCGAAACCGCGCAGGTACGGCACCACGACGCGGTACCCCTTCGTCGCGAGCGCGGGCGCTACCTCGGCGAAACTCTGTATGTCGTAGGGCCAACCGTGCAGCAGTAGGACGGCTTGGCCGTTGCTCGGGCCGATGTCGACGTAGCCAACGTTGAGGCCACCAGCGTCAATCTGCTTTACCGGCCCAAAGGCAATCTCTTCCACGTACGTATCTCCCTTACCCCGGCGACACAGGTGCCAACTTTGAGGCGAGTGTAGCAACGGCTATCGCAATTTTCCAGGGGTTGGTCGGAGATTCACGGCGAGCATTTCGCTCGATCACGGAACCGCGTTAACCGGGTACGAGGGCATTGACATTGAGTGGCCGGCCAACTACGTTCGCGCCGTGGTGAGTTTTTGCGTTCCGGATCACTTCTTCTGAGAGGCGGTTGACTGCCATGAGCGAGCCAAGCGGACTACCCAATGCGACCTTCGTCTTTGAGGCCGATCGCGCGGCACTGGTCGTGATCGACCCTCAGAACGACTTTTTGAGTCCGAACGGCGCCGGTTGGCCCGTCTTCGGACAGAGTGTGACTGAGAACAATGTGGTGGCGAATCTGACCAGGCTGTTCGAGGCGGCCGAATCCAGAGACATGACCGTCGCTGTTTCGCCACACTACGAGTACCCGTCCGACGGGCAGTGGAAGTTCGGGGGGCCGGGCGAGGTGCTGATCAGTCAACTGCACATGTTTGAACGCTCGGGGCCGTACACCGTCGAGGGCTTTCCGGGGTCGGGCGCCGACTTCCTCGATCAACTCAAGCAGCACGTCTTACGTGGTTCGACGATCGTTGCCTCGCCCCACAAGGTTTGGGGACCGGAGAGTAACGACCTGGCGCTCCAGTTGCGAAAGCGCGGTGTTTCTCAGATCGTCCTCGCGGGGATGGCGGCCAACTTGTGCGTGGAGTCTCATCTGCGCCATCTGTTGGAGGAGGGCTTTGAGGTCGCCGTCGTGGGCGACGCGACGGCGTCGGCGCGGGTTCCCGCGGGTGACGGGTATCTCGCGGCTCTCACGAACTACAGCTTTCTCGCGCACGCGGTCTGGTCGACCGGAGAGGCGGTCTCACATATTGAGGGTGGGGCGTAACGCCTCGCTACCAACGGCGAAGTGAGGTGATCTCGACGGCCCGCGGCGAGAAGGGCCCTCGTCACGTAGTGAGGACAGGAGAGTAAAGGAGAAGGCATGAGCATTATTGACGGAGCCCTGAGCGCCAATGCGACGACAGCCAAAGAGTACGATCCTCGTCGCAACAAGCCCCCAAAGCCCAAGGTCGCGATCGTCACCTGCGCCGACCCTCGGCTGACGGGCATCGAGGAGATGTTGGGCCTCGCCGCCGAAGATGTCGACATGATCAGAAACTTTGGCACGGTGATCGATGACGACGCCGTTCGTTCGCTGATTCTCTCGACCCGGTTGCTCGGTAGTAAAGAGATAATGATCATCAATCACACGGAGTGCGGAATGCTCTTGTTCACCGACGCCGAGTTCGAAGAACGGCTCCGCAACGAAACGGGGAAGTCGCCGCTCGCGCCCGCTGAGTTTTTCAGCTTCACTGACGCGGTGCAGAACACCAAGGAACAGATCCAAAAGGCGAGGTCGCATCCGTGGATCTCGCCCGACGTCCCGGTCCGTGGGTTCATGTTTGACGTTTCGAACGGGCGACTCAGCGAGGTCTTCGTCGACGGCTGATCATCGACGATCCTGGTGGGGGCCACCCCGCTTCGCATCACGCAAAAATCAGAGAATCTCACTAGCGAAACATGGGGGCTCGCCATATCATCGGGCTCAGCGAGCAAAGGTGAGCCGTAACTCGACGTCGGCGACGCGGCGAAGTAATGAGGAGGTGCCCCCCATGGCCTCAACGGTTACCGCGCAAGAGACGAGCAAGGACACCGCCGTTCGGCCGTTCCGCGTGAGCTTTCCGCCGTCGGATCTCGAGGAGTTGCGCAGACGGGTGAAAGCGGCCCGGTGGCCCGAGCGTGAAACCGTCAACGACGACTCCCAAGGTGTGCCCTTGGCGATGATGCAGACGCTGGCGCGCCACTGGTCGACGGACTACGACTGGGCGAAGTGCGAAGCGAAGCTGAACGCCATACCGAACTTCATCACCGAGGTCGACGGGCTGGACATCCATTTCCTTCACATTCGTTCTGAGCACGAGGACGCCTTGCCGCTCATCGTTACGCACGGGTGGCCGGGCTCGATCATCGAGCAACTAAAGATCATCGAGCCACTCACCAACCCCACGGCCCACGGGGGGAGCGCTTCGGACGCTTTCCACCTCGTCATTCCCTCACTGCCGGGCTACGGGTTCTCGGGTAAACCCACCACGACGGGGTGGGATCCGGTGCGAACCGCCCGGGCCTGGGTCGTGCTCATGAATCGGCTGGGCTACAACGAGTTCGTGGCGCAGGGTGGCGACTGGGGCGCCGCGGTCACGCAGTCGATGGGCGAACTTGCACCCCCCGGGCTGCTGGGGATTCATTCCAACATGCCAGGTACCGCGCCGCTCGATCTGGTGAAGGGCTTCGAGCAGGGCGACCCACCGCCGTCCAACCTTTCGCCGGAAGAGAAAACCGCGTACGAGGAACTGAGCAGTTTTTACTCCAAGCACGTGGCGTACGCGCAGGTCATGGCGACGCGCCCCCAAACGTTGTACGGATTGGCCGACTCTCCCATCGATCTGGCATCGTTCATACTCGACCACGGTGACGGCACCGGCCAACCCGGGCTCGTAGAGAAAGCCGTCAACGGGAGTCCTCAGGGAGACCTGACTATTGACGACCTTCTTGACAACATCACGATGTACTGGCTGACTAATACGGGGGTGTCGTCGGGACGCCTCTACTGGGAGAACAAGGCGGGCTTCTTTGAGGCCAAACCCATAACCATCCCGTTCGCCATCAGTGTCTTCCCGTACGAACTCTACGAAGCCCCCGAGAGTTGGGCAAAACGCGCGTACCCCCACAACCTCATCCATTACAAGAGGCTCGACCGGGGAGGTCATTTCGCGGCCTGGGAGCAGCCCGCGCTTTTCTCGCAAGAGATGCGAGATAGCTTCAGATCACTTCGCAAGTAGAGATCTTCACGTAGGGCGGCAACGGCCGGGCCGTGAGTACATTGTGGCGTGCCCGAATTGCCAGAGATGCAGGCCCTATCGGAACGGCTCCACGCGCTGCTTGCGGGCGCCACGTTGATGGATGTCAGCGTGCTCGGATTCTCGTCCCTGAAGACCTACGCACCCTCGCCCGACTCGCTACTCGATCACCGTCTGGTGCGCGTTTCCAGGAGGGCCAAGTACCTCGAGTTTGAGTTCGATAACGACGTCCGCATCGTGTTGCACCTCTCTCAGGCGGGACGTCTCGACGTTGAGCAACCGCCCAAGCAGACTCGCCCGCGCGGCTCGGCCGTGCGCTTCGTGTTTGGTCGAGGTGGTACCGGGTTCGAAGGCCCGGGCGTCGGCCTCCTGGTGCGCGAGCATGGTACTCATCGAAAGGTCTCGTGGTGGGTTCTTTCGCCGGGGGAGGACGGGCCGCTCGCGGGGCTTGGGCCGGAGCCGGGAAGCGATGAGTTCGCCGAACTCATCCGAACGAGTAACTCAAAGCGTCACCTCACCACCGACTTGCGCGATCAGCACGTAGTGTCGGGCATCGGCCGCGGTTGGGGCGACGACATTTTGCACCGTGCTCGACTGTCGCCCTTCGCCTCGCTCGGTTCACTACGTCCCGAGCAGCGCGAGGCTTTGCTGGGCGCCGTTACCACCGTGTTGGACGAGGCACTTGAACTCGAGCGCGCTCGCAAAGGCGGACTGTCGGAGGCCAAGCTCAGCGGCCGCTTCAAAGTACATGGTCGCGCTGAAGAGCTCTGCCCTTCGGGGTGTGGCGACACGTTGCGGCCCGTGTCGTTTGAGTCGTACGAGATGACGTACTGTCCTTTATGCCAGACGGGCGGGCGACAACTGAAGGACCGGCGCCTGTCGCGTTTGCTCAAGTAGCGACACGGCTTCGCCCTGCGCAAGCCGGGTTCGGACGGTCGGGTCAGCTGCCCAGGACTTTGACTTGAACCTTCCCGCCGTGGGGGATCAGACCCCACACGATCGCCCCGTTGGTCTTCTGAGCAAAGACGTGCAAGTTGTTGTTGAAGATCTCCGCGGTGGGCGCCACTTTAGGATCGCAATCGCTGGTGATCGTTTCGCTGGGAAAGTTACCGCTGCCCGCGGCGTGAGAAAAGTGCACGAGGTCGCCTGTTGCGGTGACCTGGAACACGTGAAGGTTATCGTTGGCAACGATTGAGCAGAGCATCTCGTCCACACTCCTTATGAGCAACAGTGGGGTGCATTCCCGTGGGGAACGAGCACCGCGAGATAGTTCTATCAGAGATCTCACGCAGCGGGCCGATCGTAGCGCAACGTAGATTCACTGCTCCGTTACTCCACGCGGGCATCCTGGGGACGAGTGACGCGTTTCAGTACGGGCAGCGTGAAGCCAAGGGGATGCGCACCCGCTGCGAAACAGTTGTCGCTCGAAACTCGCAAATGCGCCCTTGATAAGGAAGGACGCGTGAACCTAGACGCCTGTTACGAGAATGAGAAAGCCGTGAACGGCGAGAGGTCCTTCTGATTTAAGGAAGGGGTCGCAAGAACTTGCGAATCACGTTTGCGAGTATCTCCGGCTCTGCCACCGCGGGAAAGTGACCTCCGAGGGGATACTCCGACCAGTCGGTGTTGGGAAAAAGAGATCGAGACCTTTCAAATGAACGGGCGAGCAGATCCCGGTGCCACCGTTCGAGCAAGGATGCCAAGTGTCGCGCGGAGCGTGCTCTCGGGAATGACCGGAAAAATAGCCGCGTCCTTCCAACTCTGATCAACGGACGACCAGTCGTAGTAGGAGGTGACGAGGGTGCCTTGGTCTATCGGTTCCAACTTGTAGCCGTAGACGTGTCCCAGGTCGAGTTGACCTTCAACCGTCCAGGCGATCTCACGGTCTGGCGTTAGTGTCACAATGCGCACGGTGATGTCATAGAGGCCCAGCGGGTAATCGTTGAGCGCCTCGCGGTCCATGTGCACCACGAAGGTGTCTCCGACCGACCTGACCGGTTCGCCCGTGGCCGCCATCAACATGCCTGAACTGTCGATGGCGACGTGCCCCTGCGGATCGGTCAGCAGAGCGAAGATCGCCTTTGGATCTCCCGCAATAGGGCGTCGGACCTCCATCCTCTCATTCATGGCTTCGACTATTACACGCGTCGGTTCTTGCGTTGGCGCCCCTTCGAATACCGCTCCTTGACCCACGGGTGATGGGAGCCCTTAGGGAGTCTGCTCGTTCGCTCACCCGTCCTAAAATTTCCAACGAGGTTGAGAAGTTCGACGCGCGCCGACGTACTTCCTGATTAAGTCTGGACGCACCCGCTACTCGAGAGGGTGGACTCTGAGGTAGCCGTCGATTTCGTCCCGACCCAGTTAGTGCCGATGAAGGCAGAAATCTCGAACCAAAATCAGTTGGAGCGCGGTCACCAGAGCTTCCACCGATCAGATCGTCAGAATTCGGGCAACCTGATTTAGCTGACTTGGCACCACGTGCCACCACATCCAGCGCCCTCTTTTCTCGCCTTCGATTAGTCCGGCCTCGGCGAGGATGCGTGTGTGGTGAGAGATCGTGGGTTGGCTCTTTCCGAGTGGACCCTCAAGCGCGCAACTGCAAACTTCGGTCTCCGTTGCTATCAGCGACAGCATTCGCAATCGCACCGGGTCAGAAAGAGCTCCGAAGATTACGGCTGCCTGCTGGGCTTCTACGTGGGTGAGTTCGTTTTCGCTGAGCGGACTGCAACAGCTCACGGTCGAGCCATCCAAGCATGCGAGGGGTACTGATCGCGGCATGATGGAATCCTAACATTGACAGCCATCAATATATCGATTACCTTTACATTGACGGTCATCAATGTAAGGAGACAACGTGTCTCGCGTCCAACTCGCACTCAACGTTTCAGATCTCGACGAGGCAATCGAGTTCTACTCGAAGTTTTTCAAGACCGAGCCGGCGAAAGTGCGAGATGGGTACGCCAACTTCGCGATTGACGAACCCCCCTTGAAGTTGGTCCTCATCGAGAACTCGGCGAACCCGGGTTCAATCAATCACTTGGGCGTCGAAGTCTTCTCGTCAGATGAAGTGATCGACGCCTCACGCTACTTGAGCAGTGTCGGATTAGCGACTCACATCGAAGAGTCGACAACGTGCTGTTTCGCGGTTCAGGACAAAGTGTGGGTAGATGGGGTAGATGGCTCGCCCTGGGAGGTCTACGCCGTGCTCGAAGACTCGGACACCGCGAACGGCTTTGAAGTCGTTGACACGTGCTGCGCGTCCTCGTCACAGTCGAATGCTTCGGCGGGGTGCTGTTGAACGAGACGACACTTTCGCGAAAACTCCTCGCGGAGTATCTCGGCAGTCTGCTACTCGCCACTGTTGTCATCGGCTCGGGTATCGCCGCACAGACGTTCTCGCCGCACGCTGGCGGTCTAGAGCTCCTGGAAAACGCTGTTGCTACTGGTCTGGGATTGTTCGTGCTCATCGCCACTTTCGGTCCGATCTCCGGCGCGCACTTCAATCCCGTGATTTCCTTCATCGATGCAGCCTTCGGAGGCCTTTCGTGGCCTACGGCGTGGTCGTACCTGGTGGCCCAAGTGGCGGGGTGCACGAGCGGCGCGGTACTGGCCAACCTGATGTTCTCGACGCCTGCGATTTCACTCTCGACCAATCACCGGGCGACGCTGGCTCACGGCATCTCCGAGGTGGCAGCCACCGCCGGCCTGGTGCTCGTCGTCTTTGCCTTGGCGAGAGCGAATCGGAGTTCCCTGGCCCCTGCCGCCGTGGGCGCCTACATCACGTCCGCCTACTTCTTCACCAGTTCGACCAGTTTCGCCAATCCCGCCATTGTGGTCGGCCGGATGTTTTCGAACTCATTCGCGGGGATAGCACCGTCCTCCGCGCCGGTGTTCGTGGGGGCGGAAGTGATTGGGGGAGTCGTGGGCTTCGGCCTCGTCAAAGTGCTCCACCCGGGACTCACCCCCCGCGACGCTTCCAGAGTGATTGACGCTCTCGCGACCGGAGAAGCCCACGCATGAGTACGAAAAGTTCGCCTCAGATTCTGTTTCTCTGCGTGCACAACGCCGGACGTTCGCAGATGGCCGCGGCCTTCGCTCGCCGGGCCGGGGGAGGGCGATTGTTGATCAACTCGGCGGGCTCTGATCCGAGCGAGAGGCTGAATCCCGCTGTCATTGAAGCGATGAGAGAAGCGGGTATCGACATCACCGATGAGTCACCAAAGAAACTGACCGAACAGATGGGCCTGGACGCCGACGTCATAGTGACCATGGGTTGTGGAGACGCGTGCCCCGTCTACCTGGGTAAACGATATGAGGATTGGCAACTCGAGGATCCGAGTGGAAAGGATCTCGAAGCCGTTCGCCGCATCCGAGACCAAATCGCGGACCGAGTGGACGTTCTGGTCGGAGAACTACTGAGTCAGTGGCGATGAAGCCCTCAATGAGAACAGGCCTCGTGAAACCAGAGACGCTTTTTTGAGCAGCCACGCCTTACGACACCGGTAGTGGGAGCGCGGCGCGATACTAGAGGAGTGAGGGAATCAAGGCCGACGACCATTCCGGTAGGGGATCCGTGGCGAGGTACGCTGCGCACTCCCGTCTTCGGGTGTGTGGTCCTCTCGGCGATGTTCTTCCTGTGCACGGCCCCGGTGAAGGAAGTTTCTGGGCTGTATGACCACGCACCGTGGCTGAACGACCCGTTCGACACCGTGATCTCATTCATGATGTTCTTTGTTCCGTTCGTGGCGTCTCTCTGCGTCGTTCGAATATTGCAGTGTCGACGTTCGGAGCCGCTACCCGTTGCCCGCATTAGTGATGTGCTGCGCGGCTGTCGGTTAGTTCTGACATGTATGGGTGTCACCCTCGCCTGCGAGTGGATTGCCGTGGCGATCCATGACAACGGACGAGCGTGGAACGACGCGACGTGGATCCAGATCGGGTTGCTCGCGCTCATGAGTCTTTGCATGGTGGTTGTTGTGGTCGCGCTACGCAAGAGTCGCGACCCTCGCCTGGCGGGTGGTCAGTCGTCGAGCACAGCGCCAGACTGGATGGGCGACACTTTCCAATGGCTGAGTGCGCACAGTTACCTCCTCGGCAAAGCGCAGCCGTCGGTATCTACAGCAGTGGAACACGTCTATGAGACGGTGGCGTCGCTCGCGCGGCGACATCCGATGTGGTCCGCTTTGGGAGTCTGCACACTTTTCGGGATAACGGTTGGCGTCAATCAGGGCGTGCGTGAGGGTTACTCCCCCTCCGCCACGGTGGTGGCGAGCCTGCTGCTTTCGGCGGGAATGTTCGGTCTCCTCACGGCCTCTGGTAAATACCTCGGACTCGTTCGGAGCCGCAATCCCTCATTTGGCATCAGACGGCGACTGATCGATGCGCTGGTTATCACGTGCCTAGCTGTCTTTGTCCCCTTCGCCTTGCGATATCACCTGTGGTGGATCGTTGGCAGCACTAACGCCATGGCGGGAGTGGCCCAACTCACTGAACTGCTAGCGATCTTCGCGGGGGCGATTTTCGTGACGACCTTTGCTGTCGAAGGGGCACTACGGCTATATCCTTCAACGGATTAAGTGCCTACGAGGAGCGCAGAAGCGGTTGAGTTCCTGTCGGCCTCGGTGGACCAAACGTAATCAGTGCTTGAACGACCTTTTCTCCGCTTTGCACAAGGTCGCGTTGGTCCTCATCCTCGTGAGCCTTACTGCGCTGATAGTTGCAGGCATTGAATGTTTGCGGAGGAGGATCCGCCCAAGTCGACATGCAAATGCGGGCTTAAATCCGTAGGCAGCAGGGACGCCTGAGGTGATGTGCCTCCGTGCGACGGCCTCCGGGACACTGTTCCCCTGAGATGAGGCCTGCTTGAGGTCGTTCCGACCCGTCTTGGATTTACTCGATTGAATACCGATTGTGGCCTGCTGCACTTGGCTGCGCGTCATCGCCGGAGATCTCCTCAAGCGACCGACCCGACGGCTCCGGCAAAACTGAGGTGAGTCCGAATCCGAGCACCGCGGCGATGCCGGCGACGAGGAGAAGGCCGCGTAGCCCAAAGTGCGTCTCCAGTTCGGGCACGAGAAACACGCCAGCGAACGCACCGAGTTTGCCGATGCCCGCCGCGAATCCGTGGCCGGTGGTTCGCATGTTCACGGGGAATACCTCCGAGGGCAGAACGAAAGTCGTGGTGTTCGGACCAAACTCGGTAAAAAAGTAACTAACCCCGAATATTGCGATGAATGGCGCGACGTTGATCGTGAGGGCCGGGAAAGCCGCAAGTCCTAGAAAGCACAGTGCCATGACCGCGAAACCAATAAATTGAAGACGACGATGGCCGACTTTGTCCATCTTCCACACGGCGAACAGATATCCCGGAACTGCGAATGCCACGAAGAGCGCAAGGGTTAACAGGAGTTTGGTGACAAGTGTCGCATTGGGCGAGACTTCGGCCAAGATGCTCGGAAGCGAGAGAGTATTGCCGTAGTAGGCGTAGTCAAAAAGGAACCACGATCCCGCCGTGCCGAGCATCAAGAGAATCATGCGGGGGTTCACAAGGAACTCTCGAAGATTCATAAGCAGCGAGTCGCTCTTAGAGCTGGACAAGGTCGTCGAAGAATCTTCGACGAAACTCTGAAGCTCCGAGGCCGCTCTCTCACTCTCGCCCTTTACCTGAGATCGGAAGCGCGGAGACTCGGGCATCCGCGAGCGTAAGTAGATCACCGCCGCCGCCGGAACTGCGCCAAGGGCGAGCATGATCCGCCACGTCAGACTCGAACTCATTCCCGATGTCAAGAGAACAAGGCCTACCAACGGCCCGACAATGAGGCCGACCGCTTGCATTGAGAATACGAGTCCCACGAGCCGCCCGCGGTCGCGGCGATTTGAGAACTCACTCATCATCACCGCAGAAACGGGGTAATCGCCGCCTATGCCCAAGCCCAAGACAAATCTCGCCACGATAAGAAAGCCGAGATTAGGCGCGAAAGCTGAGGCCAGGGCGCCGACGACCATAATTGCCGCGACGGTGACGTAGACGGTCTTTCGTCCCAGCACGTCTGCAATTCGACCAAAGACGAACGCTCCGACGAAGGCGCCAAGAATGGCGCTACCCGTGACCCAGCTGGTCTGAGTCGTTGATAGATTCCATTGCAACTTGAGGATTGCCGCGACGGTGCCAATAACGAAGAGGTCGTAGGCGTCTGTAAAAAATCCCATCCCAGAGATAAGAACCGCTCGTCGGTGGAATCGACTTAATGGAGCATCATCGAGAACTTGCGAAATTGTTGGAAGTGAGGTGGCTTGGATCACCTCTAACTCCTCTTGAGGAGGTGCGACGAATGAAGTCTTGTCGGGGTTTGAGGCCGAATCCGTTATTTTTACGTCAGTCACTTCGCTCCACATCGAATGGCTTTGCCGTTACTGAATATTGACAGTGCGGAATGTCTCGTCGACAAATTGAAGGTAAACGATTAGTGAACACTTGGGGAAGTTCGTGCGAATTCCACGAAACAGTTCGAAACAGTGCGCCGGCAAGGACTTGAACCCCGAACCTGTTGATTAAGAGTGAGTTTCCTACCGTCGTTGCCAAGCGGATGTGTTGCACTGAGTCGGTTTGGCTGATCTGAATGGTTCCGGTGTGGGATTTACCAGAGCCAAGGTAGAGACGAGATAGGCGTCCTGTCCGGTAGTTGTGATTTCCTTATGATCCTTTAGGCGGTCGAGTGATAGTAAGGAGGGGCCAGCGCCCTGAGCATAAGTGGCAATAAGTAATCCTATACTACCACTTATGTCTCTACATGGTAGCAAACTGGAACCATGAGAAACGATAGGCGACCCAAAAAGGATCAAGGAAGAGGGCAACTCGCTATCAAAACGAACCCCGAGGCATCCTCTGTCTTGATGCCCGAAATCACCCCGTGGCCCGCTATCACTTACGAGGAACGCCGCCTGGATTATGAGGACGAAGAACTCGAAGCCTACGGATCGCGGCGCGATCGCATGTTGGCGAGGGGACCATACCTTGCGGCGATTACGCCAGCGATCTCGGATGTCCGCTCTATAGAAGTCCCGTCGGACGTCGCGGCTCTCGCGGAAGAGGCCTCCGCTGAGATCGCGAGGTTTGATCAGGAAATCGGCTCTGAGTTTGCGAACTTCACGTCCATTCTTCTTCGTTCGGAGTCAGCTTCGTCGTCCGAGATTGAGCATCTCAGCGCTGGAGCGAGGGCGATTGCGCTCGCCGAGATTGGTGACACTTCCAAGCGCAACGCATCGATGATCGTGGCTAACGCGACCGCAATGAACCGTGCCCTTGAACTAGCTGATCGACTCGACGAAGCGTCGATCATTGCAATGCACCAGGCCTTGCTCGGCGACACCAATCCCGAGTGGACGGGTCACTGGCGAACCGACCAAGTACGCATTGGTGGGACATCCGTTCACACGGCTCGTTTCGTTCCGCCTCATCAAGACCGCGTCCCCGAAGCAATGACTGATCTCATCGGATTCATCCAACGCCTCGACTTGCCGACGTTTGGGCAGGCCGCAGTCGCTCACGCACAATTCGAGACGATCCATCCATTCCCGGATGGCAATGGTCGCGTAGGCCGCGCCCTCATCCACGCGATGTTCAAGCATCGAGAACTAACCCGCAGCGTGACAGTGCCGGTGTCAGCTGGTCTCTTGTCGGACATCGATACCTATTTCGATTCGTTGAACGAATACCGCTCCGGCAACGTCTCGCCAATTGTCGAGCTCATGGCGCGCGCGTCGTTTTCCGCTATCAAAAATGGGAGGGAACTCGCGGCGGAGCTCAGAGGTTACGAGGATGATTGGCATTCTCGACTTAAGGCTCGATCGGACTCATCGTCGTGGAAGATTGCCAATCTCGTGTTGCGTCATCCCGCGATCGATTCCGCCTTCGTCCAGCGTGAGCTGTCCATTGGGCCAGTGGTGGCAAATCGCTCCATCGATCAGCTCGTGAATGCCGGGGTATTGACCGAGGTTTCAGGCTTCAAGCGCAACCGGAGATGGGTGGCTTCCGAAGTCGTCGATGCTCTCGACTCATTCGCGAAACGCGCTGGTCAACGCCGGAGGGACTGATAACGGCAACGCACGTCACTTAAGAGCGGGACGAGAGTCCGCTCAATGGGATGGGGGTGAGACTTCGGCCGCTTTCTTGCTCTTCGTCAGGAGAATTGTCCAGACGCTTCTTGTTGCCACGACTTGTGAGCAAGAATTCTGTGGGATATTACGTGGGAATGCAGACGAGCCCGGACTAATGGAAACCCTGGACTGTACAGGAATCCTATGAACTGCGCGTCTAATTGGTGCGCCGGCCGGGACTCGAACCCGGAACCTGTTGATTAAGAGGGAGTTCCATATTGTTTCGCGGTGTCGTTTCTCGTTGATTAAGTCTTGAGATTTCAAGCAATCGTGTTGTTCTGAGTTGGTTTTGTTTGTCTGAGATGTCCTGGTGTGTGGGATTTTTCGTGGGATTTTGAAGTTCTAACTCAGGCGACGAGTTTCGAATGTGTCCAGGTGAAGTTGGTGCATCGGCTCATCGCTTGGGGTCGCTTATTGACATTCGCGGACTGACCTATCCAACCGGAGTGCGCGCGCTGAAGACTGTCGCTGTACCTGAGTCCATAGCGAGTGTGTCACGAGCGAAGCGATACACCATCTCGTGCGGCAGGCTTGAGTCGTAGAGTTACCTCATGTACCGAAGATTCCCGTGCTGCAGCGACTTCGAGGGATGCGGCGTTCACAAATTCGGGACTGGTCTCGGTGCATTCACTGCGCCGCCCGGGTAACGGTATGAGCTTCTCGACCAAGTTTGTAGGACGTCGAGACGAGTTGCAGTTGCTTCAGGCGCGACTTGCTGAAGCGGAGCCGGGGCGCTCTCAGATTGTTTACATCGAAGCCGAAGCAGGAGCCGGAAAATCGTCCCTCCTCTCGGCATTTATTCGCCCGCTGTCAAACGCCCAGGTGATTTCAATCGGAGGCGATGAGTCGGAGGCGTTGCTGTCATACGGCCTTATCGAACAAATGGGACACGGTTCCTTTGACCCCAGCGCGGATCCCATGTCGGTGGGAACTCAGCTCGTTGAATTTTTTGATCAGCTTCAGTCGAACGACCGCGTGGTCGTCCTATGCATTGACGACTTGCAGTGGGCCGATCGGTTGTCGCTGCGCGCTCTGCTATTCGCCCTTCGACGACTTCGTGGAGATCGCGTGTTGACGGTGGTGAGTGCTCGACTCGGCGAGGTGAGTGATCCGGGATGGGTCCGATTCGTGGGTGGTGATGACCGGGTGACGCGTCTTCGACTCGGTGGACTCGCGCTCGACGATCTGATCGAATTGGCCGACGCGCTCGGACTCGGAACGCTGTCACGCCGAGGAGCCGCGCGTCTGATCGCGCACACTCAAGGCAATGCGTTGTATAGCCGAGCGTTGTTGGAGGAGATCGGCGTGGCAGGGCTTAGCGGGGACCACGCCAGTTTGCCCGCCCCTCGCCAGCTCTCCGGTGTCGTTCTCTCTCGTGTGGCCTCACTCTCAAATTCCACTCAGGACTTTCTCGCCGCCGCATCAATACTTGGTCATCACGCGCTCGTATCGACGATCGCGCAGGTAGCGGAGATACCAGCACCCGGTGTTCAAGTCGAAGAGTCGGTCGCCGCTGGGCTGCTCCGCGACATCTCAAACTCGTCTGAACTCGCGTTCACTCATCCTCTCTACCAAGCAGCGATTTATGCTGACCTCAGTCCTGCCACGCGCAGGAATTTGCATCTTCGCGCCGCCGTCGTCACCGACGGTCGATCGCAGTTGGCGCACCGAGTTGCCGCCACACTGGGATTCGATGACGCGCTGGCGATTGAGTTTGAGCAGTGGGCATCTCTCGCGCGCAGCGCTGGCGAGCTCGGCGTTTCTGCTTGGGCACTACAGCAAGCCGCGCAGTTGTCATCTGATGGCGCTGAGCGTGAGCGCCGCCTGTTAGACGCGGCGTTGGTTCTGCTTGACGGGGCTGACAATGCCGCGGCAGAACAAGTGCTGAACGCGTGTCAGTTGTCCAGTGCGCGGCGTGATTCTCTCCTAGGACTCCTCGGCGTCTTTACGGGATCGCCGAGTGCGGAGAGCCGACTACTTTCCGCGTGGAATCTGCATCTTCCGGAAAACGAAGCACTGATCGGCGCCCGTGCGGCGACGTCGATGGCCAACTTGATGGTGATTTGTGGCCGGCCGGATCAAGCAGTGCTCTGGTCAGAGCGCGCAGTGAACAGCACAGATCCGTCGTCAGAGTTACAGGCGATGGCCATCACCGCCCAGGCCTACGGCCTCGCCGCCGCTGGTCGTAGTGAGGAGGGACTGTCTGTTCTCAGGTTTCTTCCGGACGCGGCCAGCGAGGTAGTGGAGACCGATGCCCTCATTATGCGGGGCATGTTGAAGGTTTATGTCGACGACTTACCGGGCGCGATCGTCGACCTGGGACTCGCGGCGGCCCGAATCCGCGACGGTTCACCGTCTACCTACCCGGGCCCATGTCTGTCGCACCTAAGCGACGCCCATTTCCGTCGCGGAAACTGGGACGCCGCCGTCACCTTTGCGCAGTTGGCCGTGGCACTGGCGCAGGACACCGACCGCCCACTTGATCTTGCGCGGGCTCACGCGCGCGGGGCCGAGGTATACGCGCGACAAGGTCAGTGGCCGGCCGCACTCACGCACGTGAACGCGGCTCGCGATGCGGCCGAACGATATCCGCAAGTTCTTCCCGTTGCGAACGCCACCATGGCAGCCATCTCCTTAGCCTCGGCGCGCGCGGATCACGAGGGCGTGTTGGCGGCGACCGAACTGCTCCGTGCGACCGGCCTCGTGCAGGTGGGGGGCCTCCCGGGAATGTTCAACTGGCGAGCGACTGAAGTAGATACCCTCATTGCCCTGGGCGCGCTCGGAGAAGCCTCTGTCGCATTGGACGAGTTTGAGCGGGCAATTCCCTCATCCGGATTGCCGTCAGCAAATATGGCGCTTGCGCGAAGTCGCGGAAATCTAGCCGTGGCGAGGAGTGACGAGAATGAGGCGGAAGACCACTTCATCGCGGCTCGCGTGATATCGGAGAGAATGCTCATGCCTTTCGAGCAGGCGCTGCTCCATTTTTACGATGGACGCCGACTCAGTGCCTTTAACAGCGCTGAGGGTGCGATTGAACAGTTCGAAGCGGCGCACCAGATCTTCTCCGAACTCGGAGCGGATCCCTACGTTCAATTCTGCGTTGCCGAACTCAGAACTCTGCACGTTCAGGCGATGCCCGGGAGTGCCGCCACCCGGTTGGGCCTCACTCGCGCAGAACTTGCCGTTGCTCGACTCGTGGTAACTGGATTGACCAACAGAGAAGTCGCGAACGAGCTATTCGTTTCGATCAAAACGGTGGAATACCACCTCCGCAACTGCTACATGAAGCTCAACATCACGTCGCGAAGGGCGCTGGCGTCGCAGTTGACGTAGATTCATCGCTCGATTCGGCGAACCTTCCGTTTTCGTCTCCGAGGCGAGAAACCTAGGGTAAAAACTAGGGCGTCCCACTGGGGACACGACTTCATTGGCGAACTTGACTGGACGCCATGGTCAATCCTCCGCCGAACGAAATCGCACTCATCAGTCTCGAAGCGCATCGCGCCGTTGACGGTCGCCTCGATGGACGGGCGCGTCGCGACGGGACGACACCTTGGCTCTCCTTCTCGGGAGTTCTCGAACTTCTCAAAGTGCTTGAGGAGCTGTGCGCCGCGCCTGCTCCTTTCCCCAACGACGACATAAAGGAGACAGGAAAATGATCGACGAATCAGTCAATCACTCACAGGCCAGCACTACTCGATTGCTGCGGCGGACGAACGACGGAGTGCTGGGAGGAGTGGCCGCTGGCGTAGCGAAGTACATGCGCGTGAACACCACCCACGTGCGCATTGCCTTCGCAGTGTTGTCGGTGCTGGGCGGCGGCGGCCTGGCGCTCTATCTCGCGGGATGGATCCTCATTCCCGAAGAAGGCTCAGACATTTCTCTTGCCCAACAAGTGTTTCGCCGCACGCTCGGACACGCGTCGTGAGCCACGGCCTTATCCGACGTTGGTGTCAGTACCGAATCCATCCCTTACCAGTGCTGTGCGAAAGGAAAGTCATGAGCAAGAAATCTTCAACGGAAAAGTCCGCTCCGCCAGAAGCGCGCCGACGTGCTCGGTTCGTTCTCTGGGTTGCCGCGGTTATCGCGATCGTCGGCTTGGCGGGCGGTGGCATCGCCTCGTCTCACCTCACCTCGTCGCTCAGTGACTACGACGCACCCGGCTCGGCCGTGGTGTTGGCGCAGCACCAGATCCAGCGCGTGACGGGAACCAACCCCGAAGAGGGGTACGTCATCGTGGTACGCACGGTATCGAAGATCGCCGCTTCGTCGAAGCTGTCGTCGAGAGTGTCGACCATGATCGGAATTCTCAGGGCGAGTACCGGCGTAAAGAAGATCTACGACTACGCCAACGCGGGGTCGTCGATGATCTCCAAGAACGGACACCTCACCGTGATTGTGGCCACGGTGGGCAACCTGCAAGAGAAGCAGGCGGTCACGGCACTTCAGGCCGCGATTGCGGCGCACCCGTCCCTCACTGGCAACGTCTGGCTCGGCGGGCCTACGGTGGCTGACGTTCAAATTGCCGCGGTGTCTTCGAAGGACCTGGGGCACGCTGAACTGCTCGCCCTGCCTTTTCTGATCCTCCTGCTCTTTTTCGTGTTTCGAGGCTTGAGAGCAGCCATAGTTCCGCTCGTAGGGGCCGTCTTCGCCATCGCGATCACCTTGGGCGTGATGGGGCTCATCATTGTCAAACTCCCGCTGTCGGTCTTCGCCTTAAACCTGGTGATCGCGCTGGGACTCGGACTCTCAGTCGACTTCAGCCTTCTCATCGTCTCGAGGTTTCGGGAAGAGTTCCATCGACAAGACTCGATCGTTTCGGCGCTGGCGACGGTTCGCCGAACCGCTGGTCATACGGTTCTCGTCAGCTCCGTCACTATCGCAGCCGCCATGGCCACGTTGGCCATCTTTCCCGAGCGGTTCGTGTACTCGATGGGCATAGCCGGTGCCGCGGTGGTTCTTTCTGCCGGCGCTTTTGCGCTGCTCGTACTGCCGTCGCTTCTGACGATCTACGGTGAGCGCATCGTCGCGGGGAGATCGTCACAGCGCGCCGGGGCACCCCCGGTCGCGGTATCAGAGACACCCGGTCGCTGGTACCGCATTGCCACCGCCGTGATGCGCCGCCGTGTCGTATACGCACTTTCGGCGGTCCTCATCTTGGTGCTCCTCGCGGTTCCCTTCTTGCATGTCTCCTTTACGGGGGCCGACGCAAGCGCCTTGCCCTCGAGTAGTTCCGCTGGCACCGCGTACTCGTTGGTGCAGGGCAACTTTGCTGACTTCTCAGAGGCGCCCGCGAGTTTGATCGTCAATTCACCACACGTGACTTCGCAAGAGCTCGCGACGATCGCCGCGAATGCCGCCACCATCAAGGGCGTCAAGGCTGTCTCCTCGTTCACCCACCTTGGAGGATCGCTATGGGAGTCCAACGTTGCCCTCTCGTCAGCTCCGCTCTCGCCAACGGCCCAACGGGCGGTAACGGACCTGCAATCGCTGAAGGACCCTGGACAACTCACGGTAATTGGTCAGACAGCGTCGTTCTTGACGCTGCAGAAAAGCCTCGAGTCACGGTTGCCCCTCGTCCTCGGACTCATTGTCCTCATTGCTCTCATCATGCTGTTCGCGATGACCAGGTCGCTGCTCCTTCCGCTGATGGCCGTGGCGATGAATATATTGACGATCGGCGCCACCTTTGGAGTGTTGGTATGGGCGTTCCAGTGGGGACACCTTGGCCGACTCTTGGTCTTTAACGGTCCTGGTGCACTGCAGTCGACGTCGCTGGTGATCATCCTCGCGGTGGTCTTCGGGCTCTCGACGGACTACGGCGTTTTCCTCTTGGGACGTATGAAGGAGGAGCACGACGCAGGGGCTACCGCCGAACAGGCAGTAGCGCACGGGCTTGATCGCACTGGTGGCATCGTGAGTGCCGCGGCACTCTGCCTAGCTCTGGCCATGGGTGCTCTCGTGTTGTCGCAACTTGTCTTCGTGAAGGAACTCGGACTTGGCGTTGCGTTTGCGGTACTTCTCGACGCTACGGTCGTTCGGGCGATTCTGGTGCCGGCTCTCATGGATCTCATGGGCAACGCGGCGTGGTGGGCCCCGTGGTCGGCGCGTTCAGGTTCCTTGCGTGAAACAAGTCCCGCGGTACCTCCCAAGCCCATCATGCCTGGGGCCTCGGGCCTTACTGATCTCGCCGACCCAGTGTCGGTCAAGTAGGTAGTCGTGTCGTCGAATGCAAATCAGTATCACGTGGTGTTTGGTTCCGGTCAGGTGGGGCGGGCGCTCGTGGCCCGCCTTGCCGAAATGGGACTTTCTGTGCGGGTGATATCGAGGCGCCGGCCAGCGCAGCTGCCCGAGGGCGTCGAGTGGCGGGGAGCTGACGCACGGAACGCCGACGCGACCTACGACGCTTGCGCAGGAGCAGCCGTTATCTATCAGTGCCTCAATGCGCCGTACGCGAAGTGGCCAGAGCTGTTTCCGCCGCTGCAACGAAGTGTGCTCAGCGCCGCCGAGCGTCACGGCGCGTTGCTCGTGAGCTTAGAGAACCTCTACGGCTACGGACCGACGTTCGGGGTGCCGATGACCGAAGACCTCCCCCTCGGTGCGACGACGGTCAAAGGTAGAACTCGAGCCGCTATGACTCACGAACTCCTGGCGGCGCGTGATGCCGGTCGCGTTCACATCGCGATCGGGCGAGCCTCGGACTTCTTTGGCGCCGGTGTGACCGAGTCGACGCTGGGTCAGCGCGTGTTCGCGAATGCGCTCGCCGGGCGCCGAGCCGACTTCATTGGTAATCCAGAACTTCTGCACACGTACAGTTACGTGCCCGACATTGCGGCGGGTTTGGCGACATTAGGCACTGACCAGAAGGCCGTCGACGAAGTGTGGCACTTGCCAGGTCCAGAGTCGGTGACGACCCGGGAGATTGTTGATCTCATCGCGAGACAAGTTGGGCATCCCGTGGGCATCCGGTCGGTATCGAAGCCAATGGTTCGCGGGTTGGGGCTCTTCAATCCGATGATTCGAGCGCTGGTCGAGATGTCCTACGAGTTCGAAGAGCCGTTTGTCCTCGACACCTCCAAGTACCAATCCACATTTGGCGCCAAGGGCACCGACCTACCCACTGCAATCGCAGCGACCGTCAACGCCTACCGGTGCGCCGGCCGGGACTTGAACCCGGAACCTGTTGATTAAGAGTCAAATGCTCTGCCAATTGAGCTACCGGCGCGGGACGAGTCTATACCGCCAGTGCTCCGGCACTTAATCGTTTAGTTGTGCTGAATGGCTTTCACTTCGAGGAACTCTTCGAAACCGTACTCGCCGAGTTCGCGTCCGATTCCCGACTGCTTGTACCCACCGAAGGGCGCAAAAATATTGAACGCGCCTCCGTTGATCTCGACGCGACCGGTGCGAATCTTTCGCGCGACTTCGAAGGCCTTCTCGTCAGTGCTCGCCCAAACTCCACCGTCGAGTCCGTAGATCGAGTCATTAGCGATCGCGACAGCCTCTTCTTCGGTGTCGTACGGGATGATCGAGAGGACGGGGCCGAAGATCTCTTCCTGGGCGATGGTCATGTCGTTTCGCACGTCAGAGAATATTGTCGGCGTGATGTAGTAGCCCTCCTCGAGGCCTTCCGGCGGTGTGACGCCGCCGGTGATGATGCGTGCGCCTTCGTCAATGCCCTTGTTTATATAGTCACGTACTCGCTGCTGTTGCGCGGCACTAACGAGCGGACCCAACAAGCTTGAACCGGTGATCGGATCCTGCGGCGTGAATCCCGTGCTCGCCGCGACCGCAATGTCTTCAACTTCACTGAGTCGTGACCGGGGCACGACCATTCGCGTCAGCGCCGAGCAGGTCTGTCCGGAGTTGAGATACGCCTTGAACACCCCGTCGGCGACGGCCTTGTCGAGATCGGCGTCTTCGAGAATGATGTTGGCGGACTTTCCTCCTAACTCCAGCGACACCCGCTTGACCATCTCGGCCGCCAGTTGCATGACGCGCTTGCCCGCTCGAGTCGAGCCGGTGAAGGACACCATGTCGGTCTTGGGATGGGCGACGATTGCCTCGCCAACCACGGGTCCGAGCCCGGTGACCATGTTGAAGACGCCCGAGGGGAGTCCGACTTCATGAACGATGTCGGCGAAGAGGAAGGCGTTAATGGGCGCTACTTCACTCGGCTTGAGCACCACGGTGCAGCCCGCGGCCAACGACGCCGCGACTTTGTTGGCAATCTGGTGAAGGGGATAGTTCCACGGCGTAATGGCGGCGACGACGCCGACGGGTTCGCGCACCAAAGTGGAGTTGCCCACTTCCTCTTCCCAGACGAAGTCCATCGCGCGTTGCGCGTTGTCGCTGAAGGTCATGGTGGGTAGCCCCACTTGGATGCCCTTGGCCAGCATCAAGGGCATCCCCACTTCGTTGGCGATGACAAGGGCGATCTCATCAGCTCGTTCAGCCAATTTCTCCGAGATCCTCATGAGGTACTCGCCGCGCTCTTTGGGGCTGGTGTTGGCCCAGGCGGTGAAGGCCGCGGCGGCCGCCTCGACGGCGAGATTTGCCTCGTCAACGGTGCCCGCGGGAATGGTGGCGTAGAGCTCGCCGGTACCCGAGCTGGTGACCTCAAGAGTGTCCTTTGAGGTGGCCTTCACCCACTCACCGTTGATGTAAAACGAGTCACGAACGATCGTCATGGGAACCCCCTCAGGTGCGTGGCGCACGGCCCGCTAGGACGAAATCTACACGGGCTCACTATGGGCGTGTCAGGGGAAAATGAAGCAGTGGATACGCGTGACTAGGAAACTTGGGGTGAGCGACGGGGGTCGAACCCGCGGCCTCCAGGACCACAACCTGGCGCTCTAACCAACTGAGCTACGCCCACCAAGACACTCCAGTATTGCACAGTGATTCTTGACCCTGACGAAAGATCGCGAGGGTCGTTCACTACTCTTGTTTTCGCGCCCCTGTAGCTCAACTGGATAGAGCAGACGGTTTCTACCCGTCAGGTTGCGGGTTCGACTCCTGCCGGGGGCACCACGACGGTGTCTCTTGCTCGTTTGTTGCGCCGGGTCGGGGCGCACTGTCTGGTGACACGCGAGTTCTCGACACCGCCTCCCCGCCCATGTTGCGGGCGGGGAGGCGGTGTCGAGGCTATTTAGTTGCGCGCGAAGTCGCGAGCGAGCGAGGCGAAGTTCGGCACGCCGAGTCCAGTCGCGGGGTTGTAGACCGTGCCGGGGCTCCCCGTGAAGAAGAGGTTGTCGTTCGACGTCCCCGACTGGTTGAGAGGCGTGAACGGTGAGTTCCACGACGTGGCGAACTGGTAGATCGACGGATTCCAGAATCCGACGCGGTGCCCGAGGGTCGCGTCAATAACTGCCGTCGTCCCGTTCAACTGAGGGGCCACGAAGCTCGTGCCGCCCCAACCACCTTCGAGGGGGTTGCCGCTGAACGAGGGGGAGTACAGCAGGTAACCACTCCACGGATCGGCGTCAGTGGACAGGTCGGGTTCGGCGCGACCGGTGGCAAACCCTCGCTGGACCGACGGCGTGGGATTGAAGTTCCACTCCGTCGGTTCGTAGAGAGTGCCCGTGATGTTCTGGTAGTCAGTCGGCGTGAGGTACTCAACGTCTTGGTAGGAGTTCGTGCCGGGTACACCTTGCTGATACGACGGCGTGGGCTCATCGACACTAAAGCCGCCGCCACTTCCCGCGATGTTCGTCTCCGCGGCGTCGGCAAGCGACGTGCCGCCCCACGTTGCAAAGGCGGGCCAGAGGTAGTCCCAACCCCAGGCGCGTTGCTGGGTCACCTTGATCGTCTGGAACGTCTGCCAGTCAGGGAACGCAGACGGGTCGTCAGGTCCCTGCACCGAGCCGCTCCACGGAAGCGTGGTGCCGCCCGCCACCGTCAGGTATGGGCTGTCACCGGGTGAGTCCACTGACAGGTTCGTCGTGCCGAGGTCTCCGCTCGCGTCGTAGGCGGCCTGGTCGCCCGCCGAGACGAACGTCGCTTGGCCTTGCGCCGCCAGTTCGAGGAATGACTCGTCGAAGGCCGCGATGTACGCCGACGTCTCTTCGCCCGCCTCAACGGCCGCTTGGACGACGGTTTCCGACTCACCCCAGCTGGAGGAGACACTTCCTGCGACGTTCTGACTCGCCGCGGCAAAGAACGCGTCAGCGAATCCGGAGTCGGTGTTGGGGGCCTGGTACACGATCACGTTCGCTCCCGGAGCGATACCGCCGGACTGCTCGACGTCGAGGTCCGTCTCGCCCGAGTTCGGATTCGGAGCACCGGGACCGCCGTCAATGTTCTGAACGCTCACCCGGCTGCTGCTGGCGGCGCTGGATAAGTGCAGGATGTTGGACCAGTAGTACTCGGGTGCACCCTGGTCAAGTGCCGCGAGGGTGACGATGGCCAGCGTCTGACCAGCTCCTGCGTTACCACTTTCGAGGGGAGAGAGTCCGTAGTTCTGTTCGAAGTTGGTCGCCGTGTTGCACCCGTCGGGGAGCCCCGCCAAGGCCATGCACGCATTGGCATTTCCCTTGTCCGCCGCGGTCGCCGCGGTGTTTGCCTGCACTGCTTGACTCGCGAATGGCGAGTAGTTGGTGAGTCCGAGGACGGCCAACACGAAGGACGCGAGTTGTTGGGGGAGTTGAGGTGACGTGGTCGCTCCGTGAACGGTCTGAGCCGGAATACCCCATGTGCCCTTTTGTCCGGGGAAGGCCGGCACGTGGTACTGGTTCTGCTGCACCGAGAGCGCGGCGTCGTACTCACCGGCGGTTCCCGTCGTCGACACGTCGACGTTGTCGGGGTAGACGGAGGACTGAATGCCGAACTTCGACAAGTAACTCGTCAGCGCCTTGATGTTGGACTGGGACTGGCCGTACTGTTGCGCGAACTGGTTGACCGAGAGGTCCGACTGCACGCCATCTTCGACTTGCGCTTCGAGTTGACTCTTGTTCTGTTCGTCGAGAACGAACGACACTTGTTCCGGCGTGCTCGCCGGCGTCGTGCCGAAGACAACGACGCCCGGCAACGTGCTCGGGTTCACTCCTCCGCCGACGGGCTGCCATCCTCCGCCACTCGCGCCGGCCCGTAGAGCCAGCACCGGTGAGAGCGCGAGCGCTAACGCGCAGAACGCCACCCCGGTTCGAATTCCCATCGATCTCCCTCTCATGAACTTCCTCCCTTTCGGAGCGAGTAACTCGCTCGGACGGCTTTCGTCGCCATTCCCTGATGATCGTTACCGCAGATAAATCGAGAGTGTAGTGAGAGTTCTTGATGGCGTCTAATGCGGTGATTCGACGCGCGAGTGAGAGAAGTTCTCCTCGTTTTCCCTGACCGGGAGGCCCGAGTCATGGTTCAAGCCCCGTGGTAGGGATCGCGATTTTGAGATCGGTGTCGTGACTCCTTGCCGTCAGTCTTCTTGCTCGATACAACTCGGTGACGCCACTCCCGGCCAGGAAAACGACGGCGAGAAAACTGAGGGTGAGAGCGAGGGACTCGTGCGGTGGGGTGAAGGAGTACACGACGGTGGAGGTCCCCCGAGGGACGTCCACCTCTTGATAGACGCCATCAACGGCGGTGAGAACGCTCGAACGTCCGTCCACCGTGACGTGCCATCCACTCATGGACAGTTCGGTTCGCAGGAGCGTGGTGGCCGTCGAACACACCGTGCGGGCCACGTCGAAGTTCGACGAAGACACGCGACATGGCGAGCGCGTGGAAAAGAATGGTCTCGCGTGAGGCAACTCATAAATGGTCGTCGCTCGGTCATGAAACACGGCGCTCAGGCCGAGCGAGCGAAGCGCGGGCACGAGCACGAGAGATCTCGGTGACAGCAAATACTTCACCGACGCGTCTTCGTAGGCGCGAAGATGCGCTGCCAACTCGTCCTCCTGAGCGACAACTTGCGTGATCCGATCCCTCGTGAACGCATTTCTCGGCCTCAAGCCGGGATAGAGCTGATTTTGAATCAAGTCCTTGAAGGTCTCGGGGAAAGGCAGGTCAATGGCGTTCAGCGAGTTGAGCGAAAACTCCGAGCCCCAGTTGGGAAAGAGGACAGAGAGGTCAACAAAACGATTCTCGCCCTGATGAGTTTGCAGGTAGTGAATGGGCGCGTCGTCAACGGTGACGTGCGTAGGAGCGGCGAGCGTGGGCACGACAAATAGACATATCGACTCCACGGCGAGAACCAACCCCACGAGAGTGGCTCGAGACGACGCCGACGGAGAAAAGTACAGCACGAGCAGTAGGGCCAGAGCCACGAAGGGGAGAGTGCTCGCGACGAAGAACACAACTCTCGTTGTTCCGTGAAGGATCAGATGTTGATTGAGCGATCGACCGAGAATGAGTCCCGCTAGGACAATCAGGATCACGACAACGGTCGCGACTATGAGTCGTTTCTTCGCGTGAGCGCCGTTGTCGGCCAGGTCGGCGAGGCCGAACGCCGCGAGAAGAATCACGGCCAGTTCACAACTGGGCATGATGTAGCGCGGCAACGAGGCGGAGGTGACGAACGGGAGCACATTCCACAGATGTCGCGCACCGAGAAGATTGAAGGCTCCCGCGAGTGCGACCAGAATCCACGAGGCGAGCATCACGCGCAGCCCTCGAAGTCGCCGGCCCCACGCACCCACGATCGCCAGCACGACGACGCTGGCGCCAAAGTAACCGCCGACCTCACCCCACTCCACGGACAGGTGGATGTTTTGGTAGATCGAACCGTAAACGTACGGGTCGACCAGCATGGGGAGCGAACGGAACGAGAGTGCCCAGCTGCCGTCGATAGCGGCGGTGTGACCTCCCGAGTAACTGACCCTGAGGAAGTCGACGAAGGGCACGAGAATCGCCGCGGAAAGCGCCACACCCGCGAGGGCGGCCACGCCGAGGCGGCGAACAGCCCGCCAGCGAAACCGTGCGGAGATCGAGAACAGTCTCGTGGCGGCCCACGCGGTGGCGAAGAGTGCGTTGAAGTAGGCGACTTCAGGAAAGCCCGCGTACAACGAGAGGGCCAGCGCTATCGCGACCAGGTACCAACCCTTGTTGGTGGGACTCGGGGCGTGGCTCAGAAGGACATCGATCCCCAGTAGTAGTAGGGGCAGAAAGGCCAGGGGATTGACCACGGAGTTGGCGAGCCAGGCGAAGGTCCCGTTCAGAGCGAACAGGACGCCCCCGACGACGCACACCGTGGTCTGAAGCGACAGGCGTCGCAACAGCAAGTACGTCGAGGCTCCGGCCGTGACCTCGAGGATGACGTGAAACCAAAGAAGTCCCGTCGGCGCGCCAAGAAGCAAGGTGAGTGGAAACAGCGCCGCTGACTGCATCTCGCCGGCCAAGGGTTGACCGAGTCCTTCAAAGGGGTTCCACCAGGGAACGTGTCCATGAAGTACGTCCATCGCCGCGAGATGACCCAAGGGCTGGGTGATATTTCCGACGTTGGCGTCAATAGAAGGGCGGCCGCAGATCAACCCGCAGGTGGAGTGGGCGATGGAGGCGGTCCAGGCAATGGGATCGCTGCTCCCGCGTCCAAGGATGTACACGACGTTGCCGAGAAGAACGGCCAGAACGATGAGGGCGAGAGGACCGACGTTGGGAGGAAGTCCGACACCGTACCGCAACAGTCGTCGGATCATGTCTGGGCGAGCGTCTAGAGGCCCGCTTGGGGCTCACGACGAGAGAGACGTGAGGCGAGCGGAAGTTCGGGCACGGCCATAAGTACAGCGACGCCGAGAGTGCAGACCAACATCAACTCGGCGAGGCTGCGCGCCGAGAGGTGAGCGAGCGACATGGTGACCGAGGCCACCGACACGCCGAGCCAAGGCAGTATCGCCCACGGGGAGCGTTGCGCCACGTGGTAATAGGTAAAGAGACCGACGATTCCCATTGCCGCGCCTTCGGGGGCGAGCCAGACGAGGAGTGGTCCCGCACTGGCGTAACGGTGGCCAAACAAGAGGAGAACCGTCTCGTGAGGAAACACCGTCATCACGCCTGACGCCGCGACGCCCAGGGCCACGACCAGAACGAAGGAGTGGAAGAGGTTGCGGCGTGGGTTGGTACCGGCGGCGTGGTGCGCAGCAAAGCGCGGATAGGCGACGATGGGCACCGCGACGGAGAGATAGAGGGCGATCTTGCCGGCCGTCGACGCCGCGGCGTAGCTTCCCGCGATCGACGCCGCCAGAAGGTGGCGCGCCAGCACGACGTCGACGGCGATAAAGGCTGCGAACCCGGCCAGGGAAAGGAAGGCCCACAACGTATGGCCGAGGTGGAGTTCCAAGGGCTGTCGCGAGGACCACGAGGACTCTCGTTTGACGGCGAGGAACACCCAGACGGTCGTGACCGTGATGCCCGCACTGGTGGCGATGATGGGACCGGCGAGACCGAAGACGTGACCGCTCGCGCCGAAGGCGACGACCAGGCCGATGCGCACAACCGCGCCCGCAACGTTGGCGACGGCAATGGCGCGAAATTTGAAGTCGCCCATGAGCGAACCGCACAGTGCCGAGTTCACGACGGAGGGCGCAAACCAGAGTGCCAGCATGAGCACCGGGAATACGCTCGAGAGGGCGAAGAAACGATCGATGAGAATCGAGGCCGACGCAAAGACAATGGTGACCCCCACGCCAGCCGCGGCGAAGGCGGCGACCACCCGACGAGGCGACGCGGCGCCCAACGACTGTCGAACCACGACGGTGGCGTGGACGACCCCCGCCTGGATCGCATTGAGTGGCGTATTGGCCACGGTGACGATACTGAGGAGCGCCGTGATCGCGCCGTATGAAGAGGCGCTAAACAAGCGGCTCACGACGACAAAGAATCCGAAGTTGGCGACATTGACGAGCGCGTTGGAGATGACAAACGCGCCCTCTTCACCACGGAGATGCTCAAGAGATCTCCGGTAGCGCGCCCGCAGCAGCCGTGGCGGTTTGACGCTCACGGGGCTCACGTCGGGTAGCGCGACGCTCACCGAGTACAGGCGAAGAGGGTTCGCCCGTACTGGCCGGCGAAGGGCGCCACGTCGTCGCGGTCGGTTCCGAGGATGCGAACGTTGACGAACGACGTGTGGCTCAGGATCCATTGGCGCGCGTATGCGGGGGACCACTCGGGCAGCACGAGTTTGAACCACGACTCGTGTCGCTCACCGGTGTCGAGAAACAGCACGTCCCCCGTCGCTGCGTCGAGCAAGGAGATCAACTCCTCGGCGGTGTGCGGGGTGCGTCCGAGGACGAAGTGGTGGAGCATCGAGAAGCACGACACCACGTCATAACGTCGGTCGTCTCCTCGGAGCAGTTCGACTGCGTCGCCGATGATCAGACGTTCCGCGGGAAGGTTGTAAACGAGGGCGGCCAACTCTTGAGCGAGGGGATCCTGCTCAATGCCGTGCGCGTCATAGCCGCGCTCGCGCATGGCCGAGACGAACCAGCCGTAGCAAGCGCCTACATCGAGGTATGAGCGTTCCTTGTGGGAGGATCCGGCGTAGAACTCATCAAGGAAGTCGACCATGAGGGTGAGCCGATCCGTGCAACGGCGCATGACGGGCCAGGTGGCGACCTCGGGCAGATCCACCGGCTGGTAGAGGCGATCCTTGCCGTCGAGCCACGACATCTGGCGCAGGAGGCGTTGAGCCGGCGTCGTTGAGCGTGGTCGTTCCACGATCACCTCCACTTCGGACTCACCGCGCGCGGCCGCGATGGCCAATCGATGATGACCGTCGCGAATCTCGTAGCACTCAGAGTCGGAGATACGTCGGACTCGAGGCAAAGAGGACGGACTCGTTCGACCAGGGCGATAGGGGATCGGCCGGTCGCGATAGCGATCGAGGAACTCGCGAGCGAGCTGGGCGAACTGCTCGTCCGTCCTCACCCCGCGGTGATGACCTGAGATGCGTGCCGCGGCACTCACCCGTTCAAAGTACGGCGTTTCGCGCAACGCCGCGTTGTCGTAGAGCGACTCGCCCTGCGCGTCGAAACGTCGAAGCAGGTCAACCTGGGCCGACGAGGCCAACGGTGTCGACGGATCGAGGAGGTAGCCGCTTGCCTCCGCGAAGCGTCGCGCTGACAGTCCGTTCCAACCCCCGACGAGCAACTGGCTGACCGGGACGATGCTTCGACGATTTCTCGACCCGTAGTCGCGAAGCCGGAATTGGATACGTCGCAACCAGCCGATGGTGCTGAATGCGAAAGCGGCCCGGTACACGCGCCACTCCAGTCGGCGAAGTGACTCTCGCTCAAGGACCTCTCGCGGGGACACCGAGCGTACCCATCCGCGAACTCGTCGGCGCTCGTCCAAAAGGGAGCGCCAACCCCAACGAAGAGAGCGACGAACAAGGACCGAGCGTCGGCTGAGTGTGATGAGAGGTTCGAGGTAACCCCGCCCGTTGTTGCGGTCGTCCTGAGAGCGATCAAGAAGGCGTGGGACATCTCGGCCCGTTCCTCCCACGCTGTCCAGGATCTTGGAGGGACGCGGAGAGGCGTGGTGACCGGACTCGTGGTACTCCTCGTCAACGTTGACGGACCACAGATCATGATGTGCCCCGCCAATGTTCTCCACCGCCAGCATGGCGGTCAACATGGAGTGGTCCTGGTTGTTGTAGCGGTGCATTCCGTTTCGACCAACCGGATACACGTTCGGTACTTCGCGTTCGAGCCACGAACGTATCTCGTTGACGTGTTCCGTGTAGTCAGCGTCGTAGACGGGATAGGCCTGCGGCACGCGGACGACGAAGCCGGTCTCGACAACGTCGCGCGGAATGAGTCCGATGCGCGTGATCTCTTCAGTCGCGAAACTGACGAGGTCGGCGTCGTCCATGCCCCAGAGTTCGTCGCCCTCAAAGACGAAGTACTCGAGACCAAGACAGGTGCTTCCGGGCTTGACCATGTCGGGGGACCACGAGCGAAAGTTCTGAACGCGACCCAGCTTCACGGTCGGGTCGTGTATGTAGATCCAGTTGTCCGGGAAGGAGAGTTCTTCGGCCACGACGAGCGCCACGGTGAGGAAGTCGCGATGAGTCAGTGCCTTCGCCGCGTTAATGACGCGCTCAGGGGGCAGCGGCGACATGGCCAGAGCGAGCTCGCCGAGGGGCATCGAGGAGATAACTGAACTCGTCGGCAGCACCTCGTGCCCACTGTCGGAGTTGACGACCACCGAGGTGACGCCCGTGTGGTCGCGAAGGAGCGACACGACTTCGCTCCGCAGACGTACTTCTCCGCTACCGTGCTCCACCAGTTCCGCCGCGCGCTCCCACATCTGGCCGGGGCCCAGGCGCGGGTACTCGAATCGATCGATCAAACTCACGTGCTTGGTCTGAGCAAAGTACGACCGAAAGGCGTTGAAGACGGCTCCGGGCAACGAGAGGCCCTTGATGCGCTGGGCCGCCCAGTCGGATCGAATCTCGCTCGCCGGCACGCCCCATACCTTCTCGGTGTAAGTCTTAAAGAAGATTCGATAAAGTCGCCATCCAAATCGTGCGGCTACCCAGGACTCGAAGTCCGACTGATCCTTCGGTGGGCGTAGTCGCGTGGTGACGTAGGACACCAGGCAACGGAGTGATTCGATCGGCCCCAGGTTGGCGAACGCGTTGATGGGCTTGATGGGGTAGTCGAAGAACTTTCCCTCGTAGTAGATGCGGCTGAGCCGCCCTCGCGTGAGAAAGTCATCGGGGCCGAGGACCTTGTGCCAGAACTCCTGTACCCGGCTTACCTTGGTAAAGAACCGATGACCACCGATGTCGAAGCGCCATCCGTCGCGTTCGACGGTCTTGCTGATTCCACCGACCTGTACATCAGCCTCGAGAACGATGACCCGTGCACCGCTGTCTTGAAGTTCCAACGCAGCGGTCAGACCCGCGGGCCCTGCGCCAATGATGACGACACGCGACTCACTCAACGTCATTTCTCACATTCCGATCACTCAATGGTCAATATCAAGTATTTCTATTAATTTAGTAGAGATTGGGGTTTGCGGGTGGTGATTGACCTTTCGACCATCGGTCTAGGGCTCGGGCGGGGTGCGGTGACCCTTCCTGGTGGATCGCACCTCGATCACCAGAGAGCCCGCCAGGAAGAGGAGCACGAGAACGGCCAGAAGAAGGGCCAGATCCTCGTGGGGTGGGAAGAAGGCGTAGCGAACGGTCGACGTCCCTTTCGGAAGAGCAACGCGCTGGTACACGCCATCGACGGTCGTGACGGTGGCCGGCCGGCCATTGATGGTAACCGTCCAGCCCTTCATGGAAAGTTCTGTGCGCAGCAGCGTCGCGTGGACCGAGCTACATGTGGTTGTCGCGACGTTATCGCCCGCACTGGTGACCACGCACGACGGCGACGTCGAGAAAAACGGCCGCGGATGGGGCGTCTCGTAGATGATGGCGAAGGCGTCGTGGAAGACGAGCGTGAGGCCTTTGGCCGAGAGCTGCGCGCTGAGGGCCAGCGACGCCGGGAGTACCAAATACTTGACGGACGCCTTTTCGTAGGCGCGAAAGTGCGTGGCCACCTCATTCTCCAGCGCCACGGTGCCGGGCGGACCACCTTTGACGAGGAACTCGTTGGGCGGTTTGAGACCCGGATAGAGATTGTCTTGGATGAAGTTCTTGTAGGCGCGAGGAAAGGGCAGGTCAATGGCGGTGAGGGAGTTGAGGCCAAACTGCGATCCCCAGTTTGGCGCGATCACGCCCAGATCCACGTAGCGATACTCGCCCTCGTGGTGCTGCAAGTACTGGATGGGCGCGTAATCGACGTCGATTGACTTAGGTGCTCCCAACGTTGGCACCACAAACATGAAGAGGCTCTCGGCCACCACGATCGCCGCCACGACGTAGGTGGACCACACGACTCGCTTGAGACGACTGACGACGAGCACGAGTATGACAGCGAGGTAGGGAATGAGACTCAACGCGAAGAGGAACACGCGCACCTTGGCGTGATGGGGCACACCGCGGTTATACGGCTCGGCCACGAGCGTGCACCAGACGAGAACGAGTGCCATGGCGATCGCCGCGTACGCAAGGCGCGTTCGTGCCCGGGGGTTCTCCAGCACATCGGTGAGACCGAACACGGCGAGGACGATGACCGACAGTTCGCAACTGGAGAAGATGTAGCGGGAAAACGCAGACGAACTAACGAAGGGAAAGACGTTCCAGAGAACTCGTGAGTGAAGCAGGTTGAGCGTGCCGGCCATGCTCACGACGATCCATGCCGCGAGGGCTATGCGCAGCGCCCGCAGTCGAGATCCGAAGAGGCCCACGAGCGCCAACGTGGTCGCCGACGCCGTGAAGTAACCGCCGATCGTGTCCCACGCGCCAGCCGCCTTGGCGTTGTCAAAGATCGTCCCGTAGATATAGGGGTTGAAGAGCATGGGAAGGGCCATCGAGTGCATGGTCTCGGTGCCGTCGATGGCGCTGGTATGCGCGCCGACGTAGGCAACCCGTAAGAAATCCGCAAAGGGAATGAGTGTGGGAAGAGCGAGAGCCACGCCCAGCCCCGCGGCGACAGCCAGTCGCCGCAGCGCCCGTACGCGGATCTCCCTCGCCAGACCAAACAGTCGAACAACGGCCCACACGGCACAAAAGAGGGCGTCAAAATAGGCGCCTTCGGGAAACCCCGAGTACAGCGAGAGGGCGAGTGCGACCGCCGCCACGGTCCATCCACGCCTGGAGCGACTCGACGATCGTTCGAGGATGATCTCGACTCCGAGCAACAACATGGGCAAGAACGCGAGCGGATTAACGACCGTGTTGGCGAGCCAGGCAAAGGTGCCATTCAGCGCGAAGAGCATGGCGCCCACGGTGGCGAACGCAACAGGTATCGAGAGCCGCCGCAAGAGGAAGTAGGTGGACACACCGGCGATGCTTTCGAGGACGATGTGCATCCAGAGGAGGCCGGCGGGGAAGGCTAGGAGCAACGTAAAAGGAAAGAGCGCCGCCGACTGCAACTCGCCTGCGAGGGGTGTGCCGAGTCCTTCGAAGGGATTCCACCAGGGCAGATGACCGTGAATGAGGTCGACGGCGGCCCGATGCCCGAGATCTTGGGTGAGGGGGCCGACGTTGGGGTCAATTGACGTGCGTCCACAGGCCAGATGGCAGAGAGCGTGCGAGATGTTGGCGGTAAAGGTGATGGGATCGCTGTTGGTTAAGCCGAGGACAGCGGTGGCGTTGCCGAGCAGAACCACTCCCACGATGAGCAGCAGTGGGGTGCGAGATCCCGGAAGTCGTTGGTAAAGCCCGATCAAACGTTGGCCGGTCGAACTCACCTCGAAAGAATACATAACCTTTTCTATGGGAGTAGTAGTAAAAGGAGCCAGGCCAAGAAAATGTTGACGAACGTGACGACCACATGACCGGATGGAACGCGAAAAACGACACCGCCGCTCGCAGCCTCGGCTCGGTCATGCGCCGCGGGGCAGTGGTAGTTCTATTTGTTCTGTGCAGCGCCGGCGTCCTGGCGCTCGGCGTCGGCCGATCAACGACCTCGGCGTCGACGATGGTGACGACGACGACCGTCCCTGTCAACGATCCCTTTTATCTGGTGATGGGTGGGTCGTCGTCCTTGGGTCTCCAGCCCGACGGTGTGCCTAGTGATAACGCCGAACTCACGGAAAACGGATACGCCAATGACGTCGTGAACCTGGAGCAAGATCAACTTCATCAGACGCTCGACCTCGATCAGATCGGATGCCTTGGTACCCGAGTGGAGTACCTCACGACTCATCCCGTCTCGAACATGTGTTACACGGCGCCCACCACCCAGCTCACGGCCGCGGTGGCGTTTCTGACGGCTCATCAAGACGACACGGGCATTGTGTCGATCGATCTGGGCTTCAACGATGTGCGCTACTGCCTTTGGGAGCACCCCATCAACCCCCACTGTGTGTCACAGCAACTGGCCGGGGTCCGCGCCGATTTTCCCACCGTTTTAAAGGATCTGAAGGCCGCCGCCGGACCCAAGGTGGCCTTGGTCGGATTCACCTACTACGACCCGTTCCTGGCGTTCTATCTGAATGGCTCGGGTGGGCCCGCGATAGCGAACGAGACCGTGGCGGCCATCGATCAACTGAACACGATCCTCAAAGCCGATTACGCCTCCGCGGGAATTCCCTACGCGAACGGTGCGTCGGCCTTTGACTCGAGCGACACCTCGCGAATCACGCTCGGCAACGTGGGCACGATCCCCGCGAACGTCGAGGCCATCTGCACGTACACCTGGATGTGCGTCGGGCGGCCCTTTGGTCCGGACGATCATCCCAATAACGCCGGATACTGGCTTCTGGCTCGGGCGTTGGTCGCGGCGCTCCCGGCACCGTGGCGCATCACCACCGTCAAGTAGGGCAATTCCAGAAACGTCGCTGTGGTCGGGAAGGCGGGATTCGAACCCGCGGCCTCCTGGTCCCAAACCAGGCGCGCTAACCAAGCTGCGCTACTTCCCGAGGCCACCATCGTTACACATGGTGTGCGTGCGACGTGCTGCGTAGGCTCGCAACGAACGAGGAGGGAATATGGCGTACGAGTGGATCACCGATGCGCTCGAGACGACGTGGTCCTCCATCGACCACACGCTTCGACTCCGTGACGAAGAGACGTATGACGCGCAGACCCCGTGTCCCGGTTGGAGCGTTCGCGACGTACTCAGCCATCTCACTGGGTTTGAACTTCTGCTGCAGGGCGGCGCGGTGCCGGCCCACGACGGACCGTGGCCCTCGCACGTCAAGAACCCCGTTGGCGAGATCAACGAGGCGTTCGTCGAGGCCTATCGCACCACTCCCGGCGAAGAACTCCTCGAGCTCTTTCGTCACACCACTGCTCTCTCTATCGAACGACTGCGTGGACTGAGCGACGAAGAGTGGGAGAAGGTGGGCTGGAGTCCCGAGGGGGAGCGTCCGTATCACCGATTTCAAGAGACGCGAGTGCTCGATAGTTGGATCCATCTTCAAGACATCCGCGACGCGTTGCTGGAACCAGCCGACGATCACGGGCCGGGCGAAGAGATCGTGGTCAATCGCTTCGAGTCGGCGCTGCCCTACGTCCTGGCCAAAAAGGCGAAGGCGCCCGACGGTACGGTCGTGCGCATCAATCTCAGTGGTCGCCTGGCTCGCACGGTGTTGCTGGAGGTGGAAAACGGTCGTGCGAGCGCTCGAGAGTCGAGCGCCAAAGTGCCGAACCTTGAACTCACGACGGCGGTCGCCGTCTTTTGGCGTCGCGCGGCGGGACGAATCTCCGCCGACGCCTTCTTGCGCGCGTCGGCCACGGACGTCCGGGGCGATGAAAACCTCGCCCTCGCGATAGCCGACGGCCTCGCGATCATGATTTAAGAGCTTTCAATATCAACCGATAGGCTGGCATCTCTTATGCGCGCCACCACCTCTGTACTTGAGAACAATCGGGTCAAACTGACCGTCGAAGTCGACGACGCCGAAATGACCGAAGCCATCGACGCCGCTGCGGCGAAGCTGTCGAAACAGGTCAGCATCAAGGGCTTTCGCAAGGGCAAAGTCCCGAAGAACGTCTTGATGGCCCACCTCGGAGGACCGGGCGCGCTACGCAGTGAGGCGATTCGCGACTCCATTCCGGACTTCTACGCGCACGCCGTGTCCGAGACCATGATCGACCCCATCGCCCAACCCGACATCAACATCACCTCCGGTGAAGAAGAAGGGGAACTGGTCTTCGAAGCCGACGTAGAAGTTCGTCCCGAGGTCGAGATCACGGGGCAGGACGAACTGCGCGTCACCATTCCGTCTCCCATCGTCACTGATGATGAAGTGAACGCGCAGATCGACCGATTCCGCGAAACGGACGCCGTCTTGAAGGACGTCAATCGACCGATCGTGACCGGTGATCTCGTGACCATGGACGTGCACGTGCAACAGGTCGCCACGGAAGAAGAGCCTCTCGACATGAGCGACTTCATGTACACGGTGGGCTCGGGATCGATCACCGAAGGGGTCGATGAGTTGATCCTCGGTCTGAAAGCCGGCGAGGAGTTAAAGGTCAACGGTAACGTGGCGCCCGGCGTGGTGGCCACTTTCGACCTGAAACTGAAGAAGATCCAAGAGCGCGAGTTGCCGGAACTGAATGACGAGTGGGTCCAAGAGAATACGGAGTGGCAGAGCGAAGAAGAGATGCGCGACACCATCTTCGATCAGATGCGACGTCGACGAGTCGTCGAGGCACAGATGTCCCAGCGCGACGCCGTGCTCGTGGCGCTCAGCAACTTAGTGAGTGAAGACGTGGTGCCGGCGGCGCTGGTTGATGATGAGACCAACGAACGTCTTCACGACCTCGGTCACCGACTCGAGCAGCAGAAGTTGAATCTCGAGACGTTCCTCCAAGTGACCAATCAAAATGCCGACCAACTACTCGAAGCGCTGCGCGCTGACGCGCTACGGGCTGTTCGCGTCGATTTGGCGCTGCGCGCGCTGGTTCGCGCCGAGCATCTGGAGCCCACCGACGAGGAGATTGACGAGGAGTTAGCGACGACGGCCGCGGCGATGAAAACGACGCCGGAGATCCTTCGTACCAACCTTCGCGACACTGGTCGGATCATCACCTTTCGTTCCGAGGTCGCCAAGATGAAGGCCTCACGATGGCTGAACGATCACGTCACCTACGTCGATCCCGAGGGAGTCACGATCGATCGGACCCTTTTACAGACGGATCAATCTGAGGATCTCGACACCTAAGGTAGTTCCGTGAACGATAACCACCGCGCCCAGAACTACCTCGTCCCCACGGTCGTCGAATCGTCGAACCGTGGCGAGCGGGCCTACGACCTCTACAGCCGACTTTTGCGAGAGCGCATCATCTTCCTCGGCACGCCGATTGATGACACCATCGCCAACTTGATCTGCGCCCAGATGCTCTTCTTCGAGTCCGAGGACCCCGACAAGGACATCAACCTCTACATCAACTCTCCCGGCGGTGACATCACCGGACTGCTCGCCATCTACGACACGATGAAGTACATCAAGCCCAACGTGTCGACCTTTTGTTTTGGTCAGGCGGCGTCGGCGGCGGCGGTGTTGCTCGGAGCGGGCGAAAAGGGCAAGCGTTTCGCGCTGCCCCACGCCCGCGTCCTCTTGCACCAACCGTGGGGCGGCGTCGGGGGTCAAGCCTCGGACATTGAGATCCAGGCTCGCGAGATCCTTCGAATGAAGGACATGTTGAACTCCATGCTCGCTCACGACACCGGCCAATCGGACGAGCGTGTCAATAAAGACACCGACCGAGACTTCATCATGAGCGCCGAAGAGGCCGTGGAATACGGCCTGATTGACGAAGTACTCACGGCTCGGCCGTAGGTACCGCGTTTTTGCGATGCGGGCTCGTAGGATAGGCGCGGCGGTGGGTGTGTCGGAGGGTGTCCGTGGCAAAGTTTGGTGAAGGTAACGACCTCATTAAGTGCAGTTTCTGCGCGAAGGGTCAAAAACAGGTAAAGAAGCTCATCGCGGGACCCAGCGTCTACATCTGCGATGAGTGCATCGATCTCTGCAACGACATCATCGCCGACGAGTTTGGTGATCGTCCCGAGTTCATTCTCGACGAGCTGCCGACACCTCGAGAGATCTCCGCGTTCTTGGACGAGTTCGTGATCGGTCAGGTTGACGCGAAGAAGATTCTCGCCGTCGCGGTCTACAACCACTACAAGCGCATTCAAACGGGACCGCTGCACGACGAGGACGTCGAAGTCGCGAAGTCCAACGTGCTGCTCTTGGGTCCGACGGGCTGCGGTAAGACGTTCCTCGCACAGACCCTGGCGCGGATGTTGAACGTTCCCTTCGCCATCGCCGACGCCACCGCCCTCACCGAAGCGGGCTACGTCGGTGAAGACGTCGAGAACATTCTTCTGAAGCTTGCTCTCGGCGGCGGACTTTGACGTCAAGCGCGCCGAGCGCAGGATTATCTATATCGACGAGATCGACAAGATCGCCCGCAAGGCCGAGAACCCGTCGATCACGCGCGACGTCTCCGGTGAAGGCGTGCAACAGGCGCTGCTCAAGATTCTCGAGGGTACCGTGGCGAGCGTCCCGCCCCAAGGGTGGTCGCAAGCACCCCCATCAAGAGTTCATCAACATCGACACCGCGAACATCTTGTTCATCTGTGGCGGCGCGTTCGCCGGCCTCGAAGAGATCATCGAACGACGCCTCGGCAAGAAGTCGATGGGCTTCAATCAGCCGGTTGCAGTCCAAGCGCAAGGGTGACATCGAACTCTTCCGGCACGTGCTTCCCGAAGACATGGTCAAGTTCGGACTCATCCCGGAGTTCATCGGACGGCTTCCTATCGTGGGCGCGGTGCAACAACTCGATCGTGACATGCTCATTCAGCGTTCTCACCGAGCCGAAGAACTCACTGGTCAAGCAGTTTCAACAAGTGCTCGCCATGGACGGTGTGGAGTTGGTCATCGAGCCGACGCACTGGAGGCCATCGCCGACTTAGCGCTCGAGCGCGGTACCGGCGCTCGAGGGCTTCGTTCCATTCTCGAGCACGTGCTGTTAGAGCCGATGTACGACGTTCCCGGTCGAAGCGACGTCGTAAAGTGCGTGGTCACCGCGTCATCGGTCCGTCTGCACGAGGCACCGAATTACGAAATGCGAAAGGCGACGCGAACTCGTCGCGCGAGCTAAGGCGTGCGCTTCGCCTCGTACGCCGAAGCGCTGGGTTGGCTCGAATCTCACATCGATTTTGAGCGCGTGGCGCCCAACCATCAAGCCGTGCCTACCCTGCAGCCGATCCGCGACACGCTGGCTCAGTTCGCCGACCCTCAGGGCGACTATCCCTCTATCCACGTCACGGGCACGAACGGCAAAGGCACCACCACCACTCTCATCAGCGCTCTGCTGCGAGCAACGGGTTGCGGGTCGGAACCTTCACCAGTCCTGACCTTCACGCGGTGAATGAACGCATCGCCGTCGGTGGTGAGCCGCATCGACGATGACGCTTTCATTGGTCTCATGGAACGCCTGTCGGACGTCGAGTCAGTGAGCGGCATCGAGCTCACTCGCTTCGAACTCTTGACCGTGGCCGCGTTGCTGCACTTTTCGGATGAAGGTGTCGATGTCGCGCGTCATTGAAGTAGGTATGGGTGGAACGTGGGACTCCACCAACGTCATCGACTCCGACGTGGCTGTTCTCACCAACGTGGACCTCGACCACACGGCGGTGCTAGGCAACACCGTGGGGGCCATCGCCGCCGACAAAGTCGGTATCTTTCGCGCCGACGCCGTCGCCATCGTGGCGACGACGAACGCCATCGTGGTGGAGATCGCCCAAGAGAAGGCCGACCAGCTCGGCGCCACGCTGTGGCTACTCGGTGACCAGTTCGAACTTCTGGACGAAACGAGTTAGCCCTGGGCGGTCGAGCGATCTCACTGCGGACGCCCTATGAGACCTACGACGAAGTACTCGTTACCTTGCACGGCATTCACCAGGGCGTCAACGCGGCGACGGCCATCGTGGCCGCCGAGGCGTTCCTCGGCCGAGGCCTCGGAGAGGACGTCGTGCGCTCGACCCTGGCGCGCGCCTTCATGCCCGGGCGCATGGAGATTGTTGCGCGCAATCCCGTGATCGTCATCGATGGCGCGCACAACCCCGCGGGCATACGGGCGCTGGTGGCGACGTTGGACGGTGCCTTTGATGTGCGCGGGGAACGTCGATGCGTGGTGGGGATACTGAGCGGTCGCAACCTCGACGACATGGTGGCGCCACTGGTCGGGGCCGGCTTCACGGAGTTCCACTGTTGCGCACCGCACTCGCCGCGCGCCGTCCCGGTCGATGAACTCGTCGCGACCCTCCAACGTCACGGCGCTACCGCCTTCGCGCATCCCAACGCCAAGTCAGCGCTCGCGCACGCGCGCGAACGTTCGACCGACGACGACCTCATTGTCGTCACGGGAAGTCTCTATCTGGTGGCGGAAGTGCGCGGAGAAGTACTGCACGTGGCTTCACGACATTTCAGTTGAGGTCGGGACTGTTAGATTGCCCAACGTGAACAGAACGCTGGTGATCATCAAGCCCGACGGGGTGGAGCGCGGGCTGGTCGGAGAGATCCTGTCGCGTCTCGAGGCGAAGCAACTTCGCCTCATCGCGGGCGAAGTGCGCACGATTGACGAAGCGACGGCCCGCGAACACTACGCCGAGCACGTGGGTAAGGCGTTCTACGACCCGCTCGTTGCCTTCATTACGCGTGGCCCGTCACTAATACTCGTCGTCGAGGGGCCCGACGACGCCTGGAAAGTGGTGCGAACGATGATGGGAGCTACTAATCCCCTCGAGGCCACGCCAGGGACGATACGCGGCGACCTCGCACTGGTGATGTCCGAGAACTTGATTCACGGTTCAGACTCCGCAGAATCAGCACAGCGAGAGATAAAGATTTTCTTCCCTCACTTGATTTAGAGGATTTATTGGTGCGACGTGGGCTTCTTGCCCTAGCCTTGTAGGTACGCGCGGGGTGTCTCGCACCTCACTAAAGGGTTTCTATGGTAGATGGACGTTTTTCACTACTGGGTCGTGACATGGCTGTCGACCTGGGCACCGCGAACACTCTCGTCTACGTGCGCGGGCGCGGGATTGTCTTGAACGAGCCCTCCGTGGTCGCCGTGGACGTCAAAGACGGTAAGCCCCTGGCTGTCGGTGCCGAGGCCAAGCGAATGATCGGTCGTACCCCGAGCAACATCCAAGCCATTCGACCCCTAAAGGACGGCGTCATCGCCGACTTCGAGATCTGCGAAAAGATGCTGCGTTACTTCATCCACCGCGTCCACCAACGTCGCTTCGCCAAACCGCGCATGGTCATCTGCGTACCCTCGGGTATTACCGGCGTCGAACAGCGTGCCGTCATGGAAGCCGCCGAGTTCGCCGGCGCGCGCAAGGCCTACATCATCGAAGAGCCGATGGCGGCCGCCATTGGGGCCGGTCTTCCCATTCACGAACCGACCGGCAACATGGTCGTGGACATCGGTGGAGGGACGACCGAAGTCGCGGTTATCTCGCTGGGGGGCATCGTGACCAGTCAGTCAATCCGCGTGGGCGGTGACGAACTGGACGAAGCGTTAGTCGCCTACGTGAAGAAAGAGTTTCAACTCGCGCTCGGTGAACGAACCGCGGAAGAGATCAAGATGCAGCTAGGTTCGGCCTTTCCGCTTGGAAGAGGAGCTTCGTGCCGAGATTCGCGGGCGCGACCTGGTCACGGGACTTCCCAAGACGGTCATCATCTCCACCGAACAGATTCGTGAGGCCATCCAAGAGCCGGTGCAGGCGATCGTCGACGCCGTGAAGGTCACTTTGGACCGCACCCCGCCGGAACTCTCCTCGGACTTGATGGAACAGGGCATCGTCATCACCGGGGGAGGTGCGTTGTTGGCCGGTCTGGCCGCTCGCTTGGAGTACGAGACCAACATGCCGATCATTGTGGCGAACGACCCTTTGAACTGCGTGGCGCTCGGCAGTGGAATGTGTCTCGAAGAACTCGATGTCTTCGCGCGCATGTTGAAGACCAGTCCTTCGCGTTAGCGAGTGGCCACCGACCGTTCACGGCGGCGAACCTGGACCTTAAGTGTCGCCGCACTGGCGACGCTCATCATCCTCTATCTCACTACCGGCGTGGCGTCGGGACTTCGAAGCGGGGCCAACCTCGTGGTGTCGCCGTTCAGTTGGGCCGTGAACGAGATTGCACGACCGGTCGGACACTTCTTCGCCGGCACGGTGAACTACAGCGACGTGGTGGCCCAGAATCAGAAGCTTCGCTACCAACTCGGTGAAGCCGAGGAGCGGGCCAATCAAGGATGGGCGTACGCTCGTCAACTTCAACAGCTCACGACCGAACTCAAGGTTCCCTTCGTGGGCTCCCTTCCGACCGTGTCGACACAGGTCACCGCGCTCTCGCCCACCAACTTCGCGGCCACCATCGATATCTCCAAGGGGCGCGACAGCGGCATCTTGGTGGGCATGCCGGTCGTGGCCAACGGGGGGCTCATTGGGAGCGTGATTGGAACCACCCCCCACGGGGCCACGGTGCGCCTGATCACCGACACCGCCTCGCTGGTGGGCGTGACGTTCAACACGGGTAAAACCGACATCGTGGTGGCCGGGCGCGGTCTGAACAACGGCCTCAGCGCGACCTCGGTTCCCCTGGGCACGTCGATCGTGCAAGGCACCAAACTCTCAACCGACGGCCTGAACGGGGGACTCTTCCCGGCCGGTCTGCCCGTGGCCACAGTAAAAACAGTCACGTTGACGCCGGGCGCCGCGACCTACAACCTCACCCTGCAGCCCGCGGCCAACCTTCGTCACCTGACCTACGTCGACGTCATTTTGTGGGAGCCCTCGTCGTGAGGCGGCTTCTCGTGCCGGTGACGCTCGTCACCCTCGTGATTGTGGCCATCCAACTGTCGATATTTTCCTCTCTTCGCTTCGCAGGGGTCGTCGTCATGATCGTGTGGCTCTGGCCCCTCGCGATGGGACTGGCCGGATTGACGGCGCTCGCTCTGTGGAGCGCGGTGATCGCGGGCGTGTTCTTTGATACCCACACCACGACCCCCTTCGGACTGACCGCGGTGGTTGCCCTCGCTCTGGCCTACGGCGCCTCGCGTCTCGGGCGTGAGGGCGTCGGCGACCTCGAGTCGGCGGCGTGGTGGGTCACTCCCCTCATCGCGGGTGGCGCCGGGCTGGTGGCGCCGTTGCTCTTCGTGGGGGCGAGTTTCTTCACCTTGAACTTTTCGTTGTGGCGAGACAGCCTGTTGGCGGCCATGGTCGTGAACGCCGTCGCGTTCTTCCTCCTCGCTCGGCCGATGACGCGCCTCGCTCGGTGGGTCGGATCGTTCGGGAGTTCGCGTCGATGAGAGGTTCGTGGCGCGAACGGCGAATCGGTTCGTGGTTCTCTCGTCTGTGGCGGCCGTGGGTCTCGTTGCACCCATTTCGAGGGCGCGGTCGCACGATCAACGAGCCCAAGCCCGTCGGTATCCGCGACCTCATGGCCTCACCCGAGGAGGTCAAAGCGCGACCCGGCAGCGGCGCTGGTTGGTGATCGGCGGGTTCTTCTTCATCCTTCTGATCGCGTTGATCGTGCGACTCTTTTTCCTCCAGGTCGTTGATTACAAAGCGGCGGTGCAGGTGGTGGAGTCGAACTCGTTGCGGGTAACGACGATTCCCCCCACCCGCGGCGAGATCTTTGACCGGCAAGACCACCCGCTTGTCACCAACGTCACCACGACCGAGATACGACTCTCGCGAGCGTTGGCCTCGCTGAACCCGGACGTCAAGGGCTCGCTGGCCTCGTTGACTGGGCTCAGCGTGAAGAAGATCAATAGCGACCTCGATAACAAGCAGTACGACCCGTATCAGCCCGCGCCGATCATGAGCAACGCACCCGCCAGCGTGGTGGAGTTCATCAAACTTCATCCCAAAGAGTTCCCGGGCGTCTCGGTATTGAACGCCTCGACGCGGGCCTACCCCAACGGGGGCAACGTGGCCTCCCAGGTACTCGGGCTACGTCGGGCCGAACGAGAATCCCGGGGACGGGTACCCGCACCGCCTCGACGGTGGGCGAGACGGGCATCGAGGCTTTCTACGAGCACTATCTCCACGGCCATCAAGGCACCACCACCTTGGAGGTCAACTCCCTGGGCAGCGTGCTCGGCTCCATCAAAACGACGGAACCGGTGGTGGGAGACTCGGTCGTTCTCAACATCGATACACCCCTCGAAGAGGAACTCGACCACTACCTACAGAGCGAGATCTTGGAGGACCGCCACTCCATCGACCCCGTCTCGCACAAGGTGCCCGAAGCGCTGAACGGGGCCGCCATCGTCATGAATCCCAACAACGGCGAGGTCTACGCCATGGCCAGTTACCCCTCGTACAACCTCAACTCCTTCGTCACGGGGCTGTCGGACTCCGAGTACGAGACAGCTCAAAAAAGTGGGCGCCTTCAACAACTACGCCATCCAGGGTCTGTACACGCCGGGCAGCACGTTCAAACTTGTGACCGCTACCACGGAGCTGCAGACGGGCATCCTGTCCGCGTATCAGAACGTGGACGACACCGGGTCCTTCACGGTGCCCGAACTGTTTAAAGGGTGTCAACCACGGGTGCGTCTTTCACGACGACGACAACGAAGCAGCCGGCGAGAGTCGACCTACCCAAGGCCCTCACCGTGTCGTCGGACTACTACTTCTACAACCTGGGCTATCTCTTTTGGAACGATCAGAGTCGCTACGGTCAGACCCCTATCCAGAACGTCGCGGCCGAGTACGGGCTCAGCGAAACGTCCAACATCGATCTGCCCTACGAGGCCCAGGGACGGGTGGACTCACCTGAGGTTCGCAAAGAACTTCACGCCGAAGCACCCAAAGCCTTTCCCTACGTCACGTGGTTTACCGGTGACAACATCGAGATGGCCTTCGGTCAAGGCACGACGGCGGTCACGCCGATTGCCATGGCCGACGCCTACGCCACCTTCGCCAATGGCGGTACTCGCTACGCGCCCGAAGTCGCGGCCGCCATCGTCAACCCCCACGGCAAGGTCATCATTCGCTACGCGCCCCACGTAACGGGTCACGTGAGCTTGCCCCCCAGCATCCGCGATCCGATTCTTCAGGGGCTGACCGGGGTGGTGGACAGTCCCGACGGCACCGCGTACCCCGCCTTCCACACGTACTTCCACCACTCGCTCGCTTCATTTCCCGATTGCCGGCAAGACCGGCACGGCGAGCAACGCACCCTTAGAAGAGCCCAACTCCTGGTTTGTCGGTTTCGGACCGACCACCCATCCGCAGTATGTGGTGTTGTGCGTGATCGATGAGGGTGGCTACGGCGCCGACGCCTCCGCGCCCGTTGTCGCCAAGACCTTTAACTATCTGTACTCACACCCGGTTCCCGGACTCAAGCTGAACGCCGCGCTCACGACCCCGGTCAAGAGGAAGAAGTCGCCGCCCACAACCACCACCACGACCACGTCCCCCAAGGCCACCGCGACCACCACGACCACGACCACGGTGCCCAAGAGAGCGACCACCACCACGACGGCGCCCAAGAAGTCGCCGCCCACAACCACCACCACATCGACGACCACGACGACCACGACCACGACCACCACCACGCTTCCCTAAGGGCGGGCGGACCGCTGTTCAGGGCTTTTGGTGCTTCAAAAAAGTCAAAAGAGGGATTTGGTGCACTAGCCTGGTGGCGTTGGGCGTATTGGCGCACAGGGTGCCAGACGCAAAAGAACGTCGTTGTAACGCAGTGTTGTCGCTCCGTTACGCACAGTATTGAGGACATTTCGTGGTAAACGCCAGTGCGCTACTGCTATTGAGTATCGTTGAGCGTCCTCCTCTTGACGACCCAACGAGCCCTTAGTTTCTCCCACCTGGCTCGACGTCGCGAGTATTTCGCCGCGCGCGGTCTCTACCCGTGGCGCCTCGCGCCACGTCCTACCCATCAAGAACGCAAGGAGTACCCGTCGTGAGCGACGAATCCATCCAGCCTTTACCCGTATCGTCTAATCCTCGAATTGGCGACACTCGACCCGCACCACAAATAGGCGATACCCGACCTGCGGCGCAGAACGCCGCGGCCCCCGCAGCACCGGCCACGTCTGCTCCCGCTACCTCTGGGGGCGGAGGGAATCGTCGACGACGCGGTGGTCGAGGCCGTTCGGGCCAGGGTAACCGCGAACCGCGCGCTGACCGCGAGAGTTCGAACTATCAAAACGGCCAGAACGGACAAAACGCGTCGCCGCGAAGAACGATGGACGCCCCGGTGGAAGCGTCGGCCCCCGAGGCCGGTCTCGACGGCGGCGCCCGACCGGGTCGGGGCCGACGACGTCGCGGCGGCGAGCGTCGAACGCGCGCCCAGGGTCGCTACCTCATGGCCGTGCACACGACGAGCGACGGCACTCACATCGCCACGCTGGAAGGTCGCTCCATGGTCGAGTACACGGTGGCGAAGAACGCCGACGAGACCAATCAGATCGACGGCAACATCTACGTCGGTCGTATCCAGAATGTTCTGCCCGGCATGGAACTGGCCTTCGTCGATATCGGTATTCCCAAGAACGCGGTGCTCTACAAAGGTGACGTCTCCTTCGACACCGATGACGTCGACGGAGCGCCCCGACCAACAAGAAGCGCATCGAAGAGATGATTAGGGCCGGTCAAACGGTTCTCTGTCAGGTGACGAAAAACGCCATCGGGGCGAAGGGAGCACGGCTGACTCAGGAGGTCTCGTCTGCCTGGACGTTTCGCCGTGCTTGGTGCCGAACTCCTCCACCATCGGTATCTCCAAGCGTCTGCCCGACGGAGAACGTCGTCGCCTTCGTCGCATCATTGAAGACGTCAAGCCCGAACGACACGGCATCATCATCCGCACCGCCGCCGAAGGCGTGTCGGCCGACGACCTGTCGCGCGACGTCACGTCTCTAGTCGAGAAGTGGTCGGCCATTGAAGCCGAAGTGGCGAAGTCCAATCAGCCTCGACTCGATCTACCGCGACCTAGACCTAGCGGTGCGAGTGCTGCGCGAAGAGCTCAACGAAGAGTACCGAGCGGTGTTGATTGATGATCGAACGCTGTACGAGAAGGTGCTGGAGTACGTCAACGCCGTTAATCCCGAGTTGGCCGATCGCATTGAGTACTACGACCGCGAGACCGAGGACCTGCCGCTGTTTGAGCGCTACTTCGTGCACGAACAGCTGCACCGCTCGCTGGATCGCAAGGTTTTCTTGCCTTCGGGCGGATCGCTCATCATTGAACGAACTGAAGCACTGACCGTTATTGACGTCAACACCGGGAAAAACGTCGGCACCAACAACCTAGAAGAGACCGTTTTTCGCAACAATCTCGAGGCCGCCGACGAAGTGGCGCGCCAACTTCGCTTGCGCGACATTGGCGGCATCATCGTTATTGACTTCATTGACATGGAGTCCAAGGCCAACCGTGAGGCCGTGGCCTCGGCCTTGCGCCAGGCGCTCTCGCGTGACAAAACCCGCACTCAGGTCTTCGATATCTCAGAACTGGGCCTGGTCGAGATGACGAGGAAGCGAGTGAACGAGGGACTTTTGGAGTCGCTCTCGGTGGTCTGCAGCGTCTGCGACGGCCGTGGCTTCATCGTGAAGACCGGTCTCTAACTCGCGAGTTGCGCGGGAGTTCGGCTAGTATGGAACCCTTATGTACGCCGTCATCCGTATAGGAACATCCCAAGAACGAGTCACCGAGGGCCAAGTCGTCCGCGTGGACCTTCGCAGCGAAGAGGTCGGTTCTGACGTTGAGTTTCAGCCTGTTCTATTGGTCGACGGCGACCAGGTAACGGCCGGTCCGGCCCTCAAGGGCGCGACCGTCACCGGCAAGATCCTCGGTGAAGAGAAGGGGCCCGAAGATTCGCGCCCTGACCTACAAGCCGAAGGCCATCCAGCGTCGCCGTTGGGGACACCGCCAGCACTACTCGACCGTCGAAATCACCAAGATTTCGGCCAAGGCCTAAGGAGTATCGATGTCAAAGACCAAAGGCGGCGGTTCCACCCGCAACGGCCGCGACTCGGCCGCCCAGCGCCTCGGAGTAAAGACCTTCGACGGCACGGTCGTCAAGTCCGGCAGCATCATTGTTCGCCAGCGTGGTACGCAGTTCCACCCGGGCCGCAATGTCGGCATCGGTAAGGACGACACGCTGTTTGCGCTCGCTGAGGGAACCGTGAAATTCGGTTTTCGTGGCGGCAGAAAACTAGTTGACGTTCTCGCCGACTGAGTTTTCCTCCTAAAACTAAGAATCCCCCGGGCCTCGCCCGGGGGATTCTTAGTTAATGCAGCGAAAACTACGCTCCCTTGACGGCCTTTTTAAAGGTCGAGCCAATGGATACCTTCGGGGCCCTGGAGGCCTTCACCTGGATTGCTTCACCGGTCTGAGGGTTGCGGGCGGTACGGGCCTTGCGCTCCACTCGTTCGAATGACAAGAATCCGGACAACACGATCTTCTCACCCTTGGAAACGTTGCCGACCACGACGTCCTCAAAGGCCTTTAGTACTTCCGCCACCGTGTTCTTATTGGCGCCACTCTCGGCGACAATCGCTTCTACCAACTCGGCCTTGTTCACCGGTCGACTCCTTGCTCTCATTGAATCGGAGCTGGGCGTTCCCAGCAGCCACCGTCAGTTTTACCGTAATAATGGGAAAATCTGCGGATATCGGCCTAAGAATTGGCTTGTATTACAGTTTTGATTCCTTAAAAACCCTGGTGGTGATCGGTTTCAGCGGAGTCCAGCCCCAAAAAAGTTCATATTGAGAGGCCCGTCGACGTCGTCAGAATTCCCACAAATATCAGTGATTTCGGGCATTATCGGATCTCCAGGACCCGAACTCGCGCGCGACATTTCCTTCCCCACCGGGCTCGATCCCTGGATGAAGCGTCACCGAGCCGTATCGGAACTGACGAGGTCCGCTCGTTGAACGTCGAGCGATCACCCTTCGACGTTGCCGCGTGCGAGTCGAGCGTCTTCGCCGCGAACGCCGATCACGTTCTCCAAGGGCCAAAAGAGACCGAACCCTAGGATTGAGAGATGTCTACCTTCGTTGACAGCGCTCAACTTCACGCCAAAGCGGGCAACGGCGGGGCGGGGTGCGTCAGCTTTCGCCGCGAGGCCCACGTCGCCAAGGGCGGACCTGACGGCGGTGACGGTGGAAGCGGCGGCGACGTCTGGCTCGAGGCCGACCACAATCAGGCCTCGTTGCTCGGCTTTCGCGACCACCCCTTTCGCCGAGCCACCGACGGTCAGCACGGCACGTCCAAGCGCCAGCACGGTTCCCGGGGTAAAGACACCGTCGTGATGGTGCCGGTCGGCACGACCGTGTACAGCGTCGACGGGGAAGTACTCATTGACCTAAAGGGACCGGGGGATCGCTGGTTGGCGGCTGAAGGGGGCCTCGGGGGACAGGGCAACGCTCGATTCCTCTCCAATCAACGCCGTGCCCCCGCCTTCGCCGAACAGGGCGAGGTGGGCGAAGAGCACTGGTTCAACCTTGAGTTGAAACTCCAGGCCGACGTGGCGTTGATTGGATTCCCGAACGTGGGCAAGTCGACTCTCATCTCTCGAATCTCGGCGGCTCGACCCAAGATCGCGGACTACCCCTTTACGACCTTGGTGCCGAACCTGGGCGTGGTGCGCGTGGGGACAAGGTCCTCACGACCGGGCGACGCCACCGAGTTCGTGGTGGCCGACATCCCCGGGTTGATCGAAGGCGCCGCGGAGGGAAGGGGCCTCGGACACGACTTCTTACGGCACGTAGAACGCGCGCGAGTGCTCTGCGTCTTGCTCGACCTCTCCGAGGCCGCGCCCCTGCCTCCCGATGAGCAACTCGAGATACTGCTACGCGAACTCGGTGACTATCGAGGCGATCTCCTGGATCGACCGCGCGTGGTGGTCGGTTCCAAGGGCGACGTCGCGGCCTACGAACTCGACGGCGTCGACACCATCTCGGCGATCACCGGCGAAGGGCTCGACGCCTTGGTGGGTCGCCTCGCGCGACTGGTCACCGAGGCGCGGGCCCGTGAGGCCGACGTGTTGGAACACCAGATCGTGGTTCACCGTCCGTTGCCCGATGAGATCACGGTGGAGCGAGACGGTGAACGTGGGTGGGTCGTCGAAGGTCGCGCGGCCCGGCGAGCGGTTCGTTTTCAGGACCTCACCGACGACGAAGCCCTGGCCGAGATAGTCCACCGCCTGCGCGAACTGGGGGTTGAGCGTCTGCTCACTCGCGCGGGGGTGCGTGACGGTGACCTTGTCACGATCGGCGCCCTCTCTTTTGAGTGGTGGCGTGACGCGGCGGGCGCCGGTCTCGACCGCGGCGAACACCACCGAGCCACGCGGCGTGAGCGATTGGCCCGACACGGCCGTCTTGACTTAGGAGCCGACGATGGCGACGCGTAGCGTCGTCGTCAAGATCGGCACGACCTCGGTCACCGACGAGAACGGCAATATCGCGCACGAGGTCCTGGCGCGACTGGCCGAAGACGTGGTGGCCTTGCGCGCCGACGGGTGGTCGGTGGTGGTTGTTACCTCGGGCGCGATCAGCGTCGGGTGGGCGCACGTGGGTCAAGGGAAGCCCCGACCTCGCGACGCCACTACCTTGCAAGCCGTGTCGGCCGTGGGCCAGCCCCTCTTAATGCACGCCTGGCGCGACGCCTTCTCCGCCCTGGGCGTGCCGGTGGGCCAGGTGCTCTTGGCCCCCCTCGACTTTTCGCACCGTGGGCAGTATCTGCACGCCCGAGGGACCTTGGAGTCGTTGGCCGGACTCAACGTGGTGGCCGTCGTGAACGAGAACGACGCGGTGGCCGATGAGGAGATTCGCTTTGGGGACAACGATCGATTGGGGGCGCTGGTAGCCAATCTCGTCGGAGCTTCGCACTTGGTGCTCTTGACCGACACGGAGGGACTGTTGACGGCGGATCCTCGCCTCGACGCGTCGGCCACGCTGATCGAAGAGGTGACGGCTTTTGACGCGGACTTGCTCGAGGCGGCCGGAAGCAGCCGGTCGGGGGTGGGTAGTGGCGGCATGGCCTCGAAGTTGGCCGCGGCCCACATGGCGACGTGGTCGGGTGTCACGGTCGTCATCGCGCCAGCCCGAGCGCCGCACGCCCTACGACAGGCCCTCGAAGGGCGCGCTGGCTTCGGCACCACGTTCTATCCTCGAGCGGAACGGCTCTCGGCGCGCAAGTCCTGGATTGCTTTCGCCGTGGCTAGCCAAGGATCGCTCGCCATCAACGAAGGAGCGCTCCACGCGCTGGAGAAACAAGGTCGCAGCCTCTTGCGCGTAGGGGTGGTCTCTCACCACGGCTCCTTCGTCGAGGGTGACGCCGTCGAAGTACAAGGGCCGGACGGGGCGGTGATCGCCAAAGGCCTCGTGCGGGTGTCGGCGGAGTCCTTTGACGAGGGTGACGACGTGGTGGTGCATCGCGACGATCTCGTCCTCTTACGAAGCGTCTAACGCCGACCATTACGCTTGGTCTATGACGGGGAGCGCACTAACCACTCAAGGAGCTGCGGTCAAGCGGGCCGCCGTGGCGCTGGGCCAGGCCTCCGATGAGTCGCGCCGCGCGGTGCTGCACCACGTCGCCGACCGATTGGACGAGTCTCTCGACGAGCTCTTGGCGCTCAACGCACAAGAGGTGGCCGCGTACCAGGAGTCCGGACCGGGCCGGGACCGTCTCACCCTCACGCCGGAGCGAGTCGGCGCCATGGCCGGCGCCCTGCGCGAGATCGCCCACGCCCCCGATCCGCTCTTTGAGACCCAAGACGCCTCTACGCGTCCTAACGGACTACGCGTCGAACGCCTGCGGGTACCGCTCGGCGTGATTGGCGTGGTCTATGAGAATCGTCCGAACGTGACGAGTGACGTGGCCGGGCTCTGTGTGCGCAGCGGCAACGCGGCCTACCTTCGCGGATCCTCCAGCGCCCAGGCGACCAACACCTTCGTGGTCGGTCTCTGGCAGGAGGCGCTCGAAAAAGAGGGCCTGCCTCGCGAAGGAGTCTCCTTAGTCGAGGACCCCTCGCACGAGACCGTGGCGGCCTTCATGCAACTGAGGAGGTGCTCGACTGTCTCATTCCACGTGGCGGCCCGAGCCTCATCGCGGCCATGCGGGAGAACGCCCGGGTGCCGTACGTCCTAGACGGTGACGGCAACTGCCATATATACGTCGACGAGACGGCGAAGCTCGATCAGGCGCTCGCCATCGTGAAGAACGCGAAGACGTCGCGCCCGGGCGTCTGTAACGCGGCCGAGACGGTGTTGGTGCACGAAGCCATCGCGCCCGCGTTCTTGGGCGAACTGGCCGCGTCTCTGCCCGGGGTGGAGCTGCGAGCCGAGGAGCGAGCCCTGGCCTACTTGCCCGGCGCGACACTCGCGAGTGACGAGGACTTCGAGAGAGAGTTCCTGGACCTGATCCTGGCCGTCAAGGTGGTGTCCTCGCTGGAAGAAGCCATCGAACACGTGGCGACCTACGGTACGGGCCACAGCGAAGCCATCCTCACCGAAGACGCCTCCAACGCCGAGGAGTGGGTGCGTCGCGTCGACGCCGCCGCGGTGCTGGTCAATGCCTCCACGCGATTCATCGACGGGGGTGAGTTGGGTCTTGGTGGGGAGGTGGGTATCTCCACCCAGAAACTTCACGCCCGCGGTCCCATGGGCGTGCGCGAACTGACGTGCCTGAAATGGGTGGTGCGAGGAGAGGGACAGATTCGATGAGCGCTTTGGACCCGCGCGAGGAACTCGCCCAACGGCTCGGCCTGGCCAGTGTGCCACCGGTGCGCTTCGACTCGCCGGCCGAGGTGCAGAAGCTGCTGGCGGAGAACGACTATCTGAGCGACGACGCCATCGCCTCGGTGACCTATCTGGCCGACCGACTGGCCAAACCGGTTCTCATCGAAGGTCCGGCGGGTACCGGTAAGACGGCGTTGGCCAAGGCCGTGGCTGACTCGATCGGCGCACGACTGATTCGCCTGCAGTGTTACGAGGGGCTCGACGAGTCCAAAGCCCTATACGAGTGGAACTACCGTAAACAACTTCTGCGCATCCAGGCCGGCCGACCGGAGGGTGCCGGCAGTGAGGAGTGGCACCACTTAGAAGAGGACATCTTCGCCGAGGAGTTCATGCTGACCCGCCCTCTCCTCGAGGCCATCTCGGCCAGCGATCCCGTCGTTCTCTTGATCGACGAAGTCGACCGCGTGGAGCTTGAGACCGAAGCGTTGATGTTGGAGATTCTCTCGGAGTATCAGGTCTCCATTCCTGAGTTGGGCACGATTCGGGCCAAACAGATCCCCATGGTCTTTCTCACCTCGAACAACACGCGAGAACTTTCCGAAGCGCTCAAGCGTCGCTGCCTCTACCTTTACGTGGGGTATCCCTCGGTCGAGCGCGAGCGGGACATCATTCTCTCGCGCGTCCCCGGTATCTCCAGCGCGCTGGCGGAACAGATCGCTTCGGTGGTTCGCTCGCTGCGCGCCCTCGATCTAAAGAAGGCGCCCTCGGTCTCGGAGACCCTCGACTGGGCTCGTACCCTCGTGGTGCTCGGTCGCGACGAGATCGGCGACGACGACGCGGCGGCGACCCTGCACATTCTCTTGAAGTATCAGTCCGATATCGAACGAGCGAGCAAAGAGTTGCTCGGACGCTCGAGGCCCGTTGCTTAATCTGCTGGGGGAGTTCATCGGCGAGCTGCGCGCGGCCGGGATACCGGTGTCCATGAGTGAGCACGTCGACGCCGCTCGGGCCGTCGAGGTCATCGATCTGGGGAATCGATCGTTGGTGAAGGCCACCCTCGCCGCGACCTTGGTGAAGGACGGCGATCACCTGCCGGTCTTTAACACCGCCTTTGAGGTCTTCTTCTCCACGCGTTCGTGGGAGAGCGCCGAGGAGATGCTGGGCGAAGAGTTGCCGTCCGAGTCCGAGCGCGACGGCGCGGCGGGGTCCAGCGGAGCCGGGCCGGGACGCGGACTCGGCGGGGGTTCGAGCGCCATGAGCGCCAGTGAACTCTCGGAGTTACTGTTTCGCGCTCTGATGAACGGCGACGCGGAGGCCCTGCGCGCCGGCGCCCGCGAAGCGGTCTCGCGCTACGCCGGGATGGAGCCGGGTCGGCCCGTCGGTGGTACCTACTACCTCTATCGAACGTTGCGAAGCCTCGAGCTCGAGGCCCTGGAGGCGCGCCTTCTCGCGGGCACGCGGCGCGCGAATCCCGACGAACTAGCCGAGCGACTGGCCCAGGACGAGGTGCGCTCCCGGATCAACCAACTGAAGGCCGAGATCGAAAGGGAGATCCGTGAGCGTCTGGTCGATGACCGCGGATCGCAGGCCCTGGCCAAGTCGGTGCGTAAGCCGCTGCCCGAAGACCTCGACGTGATGCACGCCAATCGCGAGGAGATGGCTCAACTGGAGCGCGCTCTGCGACCGCTCAGTAGAAAGCTAGCCGTGCGACTGGCTCGCAAGCGACGCCGTCGTCGACGCGGTCCGGTGGACCTTCGCCACACGGTGCGGCGAAGCCTCTCGACCGGGGGAGTGCCCCTCGACCTTCGCTTTAAACCGCCGCGCCCGGCCAAGCCCGAGATCTTCGTCATCGCCGACGTCTCGGGTTCTGTCGCCTCCTTCGCCCGCTTCACGCTGCACCTCGTGCACGCGATTAGTTCGCAGTTCTCGAAGGTGCGAAGTTTCGTCTTCGTAGACGGCCTCGACGAGGTCACCCGTCTCTTCGACGGCGTAGAGGATCCGGCCGACGCGGTGGCTGCGCATCAACGCCGAGGCCGACGTGATTGCCTTCGACGGTCACTCGGACTACGGACGAGCCCTCATGACCTTTCACGATCTGTACGCCAAAGACCTGACCAAACGTTCGACCGTGCTCATTCTGGGCGACGCCCGCAACAACTACCACCAGGCCCACGCTGAGTTGTTAGCCGACCTGCACTACCGAGCCAAAGCGGTCTACTGGTTGAACCCCGAGCCGACCAGTTACTGGAACAGCGGAGACTCGATCGTCAATCAGTACGCGCCGTACTGTGATCGAGTTATCGAGTGTCGGACCCTGCGTCAGTTAGAGGCCTTCGTCGGGGATCTGGCGTGAGCCCGGACGAACGTCTACCACCCGAGGGATTTCGACAACGCGGGCCGCTTCCCACCGGGACGCGCCTTTTAATGATTCGCCACGGCGAGTGCGTGGCCAACTTAAAGGGCCTGGCCGGTGGTCCCATTGGCGACGGCGGGCTCACCGACGTGGGCCGCCGCCAGGCCCACGCGCTGGCCCGTCGAGTGAGCATCACCAAAGAGTTGTCGAGCGCCAGCGCGTTCTACACCTCGACCTTGCCACGAGCGATAGAGACCGGCGAGATTATCTTTCCTTCGATCAACCCGACGCTGGTGCCGGTCCCCGAGGAAGATCTCGGGGAACTTGCGCGTCGGCGAGGCGGACGGTCTTCCCTGGGGTGAGATTGAGGAGCGCTTTCCCTTACCGAACTGGGACGTCGACCCCACCCAGGTGAACGTGCCGGGAGGTGAGTCGCTGGTGAGTTTTTACCAACGCTGCGTCGCGGTGATCGACCGGATCGTGGCGCGACACCCCAAAGAACTCGTGGTCCTCGTCGTGCACGGAGGGTTCATCGAGCAGGCGTTGAAGCTCTATCTCAAGAGTGGCGCGGGCACTCGCCTGCGACCGCGCATCGAGCACTGCTCGATGACCGAGATCGAGTTCGGCTTTGAAGGCGACCAGCTGCGACTCCTTCGCTACAACGACCTCTCGCCGATCGGCGTCGAGTAGCGCTGTAAGTACTCCGCCACGTGAAAGGCCATGTCGAGGCTTTGGGTGGCGTTAAGGCGAGGGTCACAGATCGAGGTGTAGTTGACGTCTCCAGGTCCGTTTCGTTGAGGCGCGAGCCCCCACCCAAGCACTCGGTGACGTCGTCGCCCGTCAGCTCGATGTGCAGGCCGCCCGGCCAGGTGCCCGAGGGCCTGGTGCACCAGAAAGAACTGCGACGTCTCGGAGAGTACGTCGTCGAAGCGACGAGTCTTCTGCCCTCCCGAGGCGACGAAAGTGTTGCCGTGCATCGGGTCGCAGGTCCACAGTTCCGTTCGGCCCTCGTCGCGCAAGGCCTCCACCAAGGGGGGCAGTAGTTCACTCACCCGTTCGTGGCCCATGCGCGAGATCAAGGTGAGTCGACCGGGCGTGTTGGTGGGGTTGAGTACCTCCACGAGCCGTCGCAACTCATCAGCGGTGGTGGACGGACCGAGTTTGAGCCCCAGTGGATTGGACACCCCGCGAAGGAAGTTCACGTGCGCGCCGTTTAGTTGTCGGGTGCGATCTCCCACCCACAAGCAGGTGCGCCGAGCAGTCGTACCAGTCGCCGGTCAGCGAGTCGCGCCGGGTCAGGGCCTGTTCGTAAGGAAGCACCAGCGCTTCGTGACTGGTGTAGAAGTCCACGCTCTGTAGGGCGCTGTCGTCGAAGAGGTCGATGCCGCAGGCCTTCATGAACTGCAAGGCCCGTTCGATCTCGTCGGCGATGACCTCGTATCGCTTGCCCTCGAGAGAGTTGGCCACGAACTCCTGATTCCAGGCGTGCACGCGCGAGAGGGCGGCGAAGCCACCGGTCGTAAAGGCGCGCAGCAGGTTGAGCGTCGAGACGCTTTGGTGATACGCGCGCAGCAGGCGCTCGGGGTCCGGTCGCCGGGCGGCCTCGCTGAACTCTTCGGAGTTGATGATGTGGCCACGGAAAGCGTTCAGGCGAACGCCGTCTCGCTCTTCATAGTCGTCGGTACGGGGTTTGGCGAACTGTCCGGCGATGCGCCCGACCTTGATGACCGGCACCCCGGCGGCGTAGGTGAGAGCCACCGCCATCTGCAGAATGACCTTGAGTTTGTCGCGAATGACGTCGGCGGAACCCTCGTGGAAGGACTCCGCGCAGTCGCCCGCCTGTAAGAGGAAGGCTCGACCCTTTGAGGCTTGGCCTAACTGCTCTTGGAGGCGGCGAGCCTCACCGGCAAAGACGAGAGGGGGTTTCGCGGCGAGTTCGTGCTCGACGCGGGCGAGGTGCTCGTCGTCGGGCCAGGTGGTGTTCTGCGCGACGTGGTAGTCGCGCCACGACGTCGGGGTCCACTCGAGTGATGTCGGATCCATCATTCAAGGTTAGGGGCTTCGAAAGGGCGCGAACAATACCGTAGGATTCTTCGAGTGAAAGATCGGCGAGTGGGCCTCTTCGGTGGCACGTTCGATCCGCCACACTTTGGCCACGTTGCCGCCCTCGACGCCGCGGCGCGGACGGGACGATTTGATCGCCTGATCGTGACGGTGGCGGGAGATCCCTACTTCAAGAACGAGGACGTGGACCCGGCCTGGCTGCGCCTGGCCATGGCTCACGCGGCCTTCGACGACCTGGCCCTAGTCGAGGTCTCCGACCTCGAGATTCGTCGCGAAGGACCGTCCTACACCGTCGATACGGTGCGAGAGTTTCTACGTGACGCCGAGGCCGTCGACCTTTTGGTCGGCGCGGACCTGGCTCGGCAACTGCCGTACTGGCATGGCGCGCAGGAGTTGCGAGAGCTCGTCGAGGTAGGCATCGTTCCTCGTCCGGGAGCTCGAAAGCGCCGCGCCGGAGGGGTGGCGCTGGTACGAAGTCCCCATGATCCCCGTTGACCTCTCGAGTACGTTCGTGCGCGATCTGCCCACCACCACGGAGGACTTAGAAAAATATCTGCCGCGGGCTGTTATTCCGCTCTTCGAAGAGGCCCGAGGCTAGAGTCGAGGAAATGGCAGTTCGTCTTTTCGACCTGACTGAGCCGCAGTCGTCACGACTGGAGAGTTTGGAAGCGGCGCCTCGTCGGCGCGATCGACGGCGCACCCGACGCCGTTACGCTGTGGTCGGTGTGCTCTCCCTGGCGATTCCCTTCTTTGGCGCACTGGCCGTGCTCGGGGTGGCGCACTGAGTGACACTGTGACGAGCGGCGAGATCTCTCGCGGCCCCTACTCGTCGTACGTCGGCACCTTGGTGAACGCAGCCGTCGTGGCCGCTGAAGAGAAGATCGGCGTCGACACGGTGGTCTTGGATCTTCGCGAGTTGGTGGACTCTTTTGACGCGCTGGTCGTCACCTCCGGTCACAACGATCGACAGGTTCGCGCGATCGCTGAAGAGGTGGAACGACTCGTTGAGCTAGCGCTGGAAGTGAAGCCCATTCGAGTGGAGGGTCTCTCCGACGCCGAGTGGGTGGCCATGGACTACGGCGACGTGATCGTGCACATCTTTGACGACAGCGCGCGCGAGTACTACGACCTCGAACACCTCTGGAGCGCGGCCCCGGCGCGGCGACCCCAGCCCGCGAACTAACTGTTCAAGAGACTTTGAAAGTCCTGCTGCGTCACGAGCCGCAGCGATGTGCCGCTCGGCGTGGGTAGCGACTGAATCACGCCCGCCACTTTTATGACGATGCCCTTGGTGGCTCCCACGCCGTAGGCCGTGAGAACCAGTTGACCGATGGCCAACAACTCTTTGGCGCGCGCGAGGGACCGAAGTGAAGTGGCGAAGTTGAGGTATCCGACCTGGTGATGAATCGACGCTGAGACGAGGACCAGGTTCGTGGGCAGCGCGGAGGAGTCGCCGATCGACTTCTCGATGGCCGAAGGGCCGAGCAGCAGCTGCTCAATCACCGTCGAGAGCGCGGCTGGCGTCGGCACGATGCGACTGGAGGGCGCGAGCTGCTCTGAAGCGTCGACGATATAGACCGGTTGGGTATTAAAGCGCACGTGGGCCCCGTTGGTGCCGGGAATGGTGGGACTCAGGAGCTGTAAGCCGACCTTCGACTTTGCGATGGGGACGGGCTTGGCGTTGGGAGAGACCAGGGTACAACTGGAGAGAGCCAGGGCTCCGAGGGTCACCAAGGTGAGCACGCGGAGGCGCTTCATGGCGATCCCTCGTCCACCAGAGGAAGCAGGATCTGGAATCGGGCGCCACCGTCGGGACTCTCCAGCACGTGGATAGATCCGCCGAAGGCCCGTACGTGGTCGCGGACCAGGGCCAGGCCCAGGCCGGTGCCTCGGGCCATACCCCGATCGTGGGCCGCGCGGCCCCGAAAGAAACGTTCAAAGATCGCGTCACGCTCATCCAAGGGCACGCCCGGGCCGGCGTCGTCGACGTTGATCGCCAACTGCCCGGCCTCGAAGTCGATGTCGCACCGCGGTCGCGTCCGCCGGCGTAGTAGTGGGCGTTGTCGATCAGATTGGTGATCACCCTCTCGAAGCGTCGCCGGTCGACCGAGATGAGAGGTGATCATCGACCGCCGCGGCGATCTCCACGGGCGGCTCGACGAGTCCGTGTCGGCGAGCGGCGGAGCGCACCGATTGGCGGACCAGTTCGATAGCCGCGATGGTTTCGATGGACGAGGGGAACGGCACCCGCGTCGCCGCGCGCCATCTCGAGGAGGTCCTCCACCAGCGACTGAAAGATGGCCAGGTCCGCGGTCAAGAGGTCGAGGCTCTCCTGAGCCGAGCCGGGACAGTTCGCTGGCGGTGGGCTTGGAGCACCGAGGCGGTCGTGGCGAGCGTCGTCAGGGGGGAGCGCAAGCTCGTGACTGACGTCGCTGGCGAATCGCGCGTCACGCTCGAGCCGGTCCACCAGCTGGCTCACCATCTCGTTGAAGGACTCGGTGAGTTGTAGCACCTCGCGGTCGGCGCGGGTGACTTGAAGTCGAGTCGAGAGGTTCCCGTCGGCGATGGCCGCCGCCGCGAGGGAGACGCTGCTCGAAGGGACGCACCGTTCGCCGCGTGACCCAGAGTCCTCCGGCGACGCCGATCAGGGTCGTGACGAGCGCGCCCGCGCCTAAGACACATCATGAGCAACGTGCTCAAGGTGTGCTCCAACGACGCGAATCGGGAAGACCTCGAAGAACTGCGTCTCGACGGCCGGGATGGGTACTCCCACGACGAACATGATTTGCCATTGACGACGAGCATCTGGGCCGCGGCGTTGCCGTCACCACCGTGGTCGATCATGGCTCGGTGCGCACGTCATCGGTGCGAGCGCCTTGGCTCCTCGAGAGCCACTGGTGATGCGTTTGGACGAGAACGCTCGAGCTCGGTGGCGTGCTCAATGGAGTTCAGGATGCTCGCCAGGTTCCGGCGGCGAGTTGTACAACGTGGTGCGGACCAGCTCGGCGTTTTCGTAACTCTCGTGCAGGTCGGTGTGTTGAAGGTCGTTCACCAACATCGTGGTGCACGCCTTCGTAGGTAAGGAGGCAAAGAGTGCCGCGAGGAGTCAGCGCCCCGAGGCCGAAGGTGATGAGAAGACGAAAGTCGCAGACTCCGTTGACGCATTAGATGAACCAGCTTGTAGCCCGTTCCTCGAACCGTCACGAGGTAGGTGGGACTGGCCGGATCGGGCTCGATCTTCATGCGGAGTCGCCGGATGTGCACGTCCACCAGACGGCTATCGCCGAAGTAGTCGTATCCCCAGACGTGCTCGAGGAGGTCTTCGCGTGACAAGCACGCTTGCCGTTCGCCGACGCCAGTTCCGTCAACAATCGAAACTCCGTCGAGGTGAGGTGCAACTCCGCTCCGTCGCGATGGCGCACCACCCCCTCGTCGGGGATGACGCGCAGCTCGCCCAGTTGGAAGGCGTTGGTGCTCTTGTCGGGGCGCCGGCGCAGGTGGGCGCGCACGCGAGCGAGGAGCTCTTCGGGTACGAAGGGCTTCGTGACGTAGTCGTCCGCACCCGGACTCGAGGCCGAGCACGACGTCGGCCGTGTCGTCACGCGCGGAGACGATGACGATCGGCACGTCGCTGGCGGCGCGAAGCGCCTCGCAGGTCTCGAAACCCGGTCATGCCGGGCAGCATGATGTCGACGATCGCGACGTCGGAGGTCATGCGTGAAAAGAGCGCCACGCCCACCTCGCCGGTGGGGGCGTCGTCCACGCTCAAAGCCTTCGCCCTCGAACATGAGTCGAAGTGCGGTGCGAATGTGGTCGTCGTCTTCCACGATCAAAATACGAGGCATCCCAACTCCTTTGGAAACTTGGCCAAGACTACAGTAGGCGCGACGACCGGGCCTAAGTTCACTAGCGTGAGAGGCGTGTCGGCTCTTCATGACGAGCGGCCCACCGTCGCGGTGGCGCCTGGAGAACTACGGCGATACCTTGCGCGCCGCGGACCGAGCGCTCCCCGGCCACCCTGCGGGCCTATCTGAGCGACGCGAGGCCTTCGTCGCCTGGGCCCAGCGAGCGTCGGACCAGATACCGTCCTTCATCACGCAAAAAGATCTTCGCGACTACCTGGTCTTCATGACGCGACCGCGGCGACGAGCGTTGCTCGGTTCTTCGCCGCCGCGCCTCGCTGCGCAGCTACTTCTCGTGGCTTCTCGAGCGCGGGCATGTCGAGAGCAACCCCGCCGCGCGCCTGCTGGCGCCCACGGCCACGCATCATCTGCCCAAGACTCGTGGTGCGCGAGCAACTGGACAACCTCCTGGACGACGACTGGGGCGAAGACGAGTGGGCCGTTCTCGACCGGGCGGTCTGTGAGGTGCTCTACGGCGCGGGACTGCGCGTGTCTGAACTATGCGACCTCGATCTCTACAGTATCGACTTCCTCAGGGCTCTGTGCGCGTGCTTGGGTAAGGGTCGAAAAGAGCGCGGTCGTCCCCTTGCACCGCAAAGGTCTCGACGCGGTCAACGCCTCTGGATCGAGGACGCGCGCGACGACGTAGTTCGCGCGAGGACTCTCCCCGCGACGCGCTGTTTTTTAACCACCGCGGCACATCGCCTCGGACCCCGCGACGTGCGACGCATTCTCGATCACCGCGTCGAGCACGGCCACGTCCACCCCCACGCGCTGCGTCACACCTACGCCACCCACCTCGTCGAGGGGGGGCGGACCTTCGCGTGGTGCAGGAGCTCCTCGGTCACGAGAGCTTGACGACCACCCAGATCTACACCCACGTCTCGAAGTCGCGCCTACAGAAAGTGCACCGACGACAGCCACCCGCGCGGCAGTAATCCGAGAACATCGATTACATGGACAGGCTCTCCCAGAGTGGGTGAGCAAGTGAGTTGTCCCCGTGGTTTCGTACGGTCGCCGTTCGCGGTGCTCCACGGGGTTGAAGCAACCATACGAAAGGAAACTAGATCGTGGCTCTCGTCACTCTGCAGGAACTATTGGACTCGGGCGTGCACTTCGGGCACCAGACCCGCCGTTGGAACCCCAAAATGCGTCGCTTCATTCTCGGCGAGCGCAACGGCATCTACCTCATCGACCTGCGCAAAGACGCTCGCCGGCATCGAGTCGAGTTACGCCTACGTGCGCGACCTCGTCGCCGACGGTGGCGTGATTCTCTTCGTCGGCACGAAGAAGCAGACCCAGGGCCCCATCGAGGACTACGCGCAAGGCCTGTGGCATGCCCTTTGTCAACCAGCGTTGGCTCGGCGGCATGTTGACCAACTTCACGACCGTCGCCGGGACGCGTGAAGCGACTCGTTGAGCTGCGCGCCATGGAGCGCGCCGGTGACTTCGCCAACATGCCCAAGCGCGAGGCGCTTGCGCCACAGCCGCGAGCTGGAGAAGTTGGACCGCAACCTGAGCGGTATCGCCAACCTCGACCGCGTGCCCGACGCCATCTTCGTGATTGACACGAAGAAGGAGCACATCGCCGTCACCGAAGCTCGCAAGCTCGGCCTGCCCGTCGTGGCCGTCGTCGACACGAACTGTGACCCCGACGTCATCGACTACGTCATCCCGGGCAACGACGACGCCATTCGCGCCGGCTGCGTTGCTCTGCCGTTTGATTGCTGACGCGGTCACCGAAGGACGCTTATATCCGCCAGAACCGCCCCGCGGTCGCGGTGACCGCGTCGCGGCCACCGCCGTCAGCGCGTAACCCCCAGCACATTCGAAGAGGAGAACTTAAGGTGACAATCACCGCCAAAGACGTACAGAATCTGCGCCAGGCAACCGGCGTCGGCATGATGGACGCCAAGAGGGCTCTCGAAGAGAGCAACGGCGACATGGAAGCCGCCATCGTGCTTGCTTCGCGTCCAGGGACTCGCCTCGGCCGAGAAGCGCGCCAGCCGCGACGCGAGCGAAGGCGCGGTGGCCGTCGTGCGTGACGGCAACGTGGCCGCCATCGTGGAGCTTCGCTGCGAGACGGACTTCGTCGCCAAGTCCCAGGAGTTCGTGGCCTTGGCCGACGAGATCGCCGCCGCCGTGGTCGCTGACGGCGAACAGTCCGTCGCTCACTTCAAGGACAACATCGAGATGATGCTCACCACGCTGAAGGAGAACATCTCCATTGGTCGCGTGTATCGCCTGGAGGCCGGTCCCGATGAAGTCATCGACACCTACCTGCACGTTCAAGCCGATCGTGGCGTCAACGCCGTCATCGTGGTGGTGAAGGGCGCGAGCGAAGAAGTAGCCCACGAGCTGACGCCTTGCACATCGCCTTCGCCAAGCCCGAGTACCTCAGTCGCGCCGACGTTCCCGCGGCCGCGGTCGAGGCCGAGCGCAAGACCATCGAAGAGATCACGCGCAACGAGGGAAAACCCGAGGCGGCGATCCCCAAGATCCTGGAAGGCCGACTGAATGGTTGGTACAAGGACCGCGTCCTGTTGGACCAGCCCTACGTGCAGGACGAAAAAGAAACGGTGGCAGCAGTTCTTGAAGGGTGCGACCGATCACGCGCGTACGCTCAAGTAGTCATCGGGGGATAGGACATCGTCGTGCGTCGAGTGGTCTTAAAGCTCTCGGGCGAAGCACTGGCCTCGGCCGCGAGCGACGAAACCATTGACGCTTCGACGGTTGACTTTCTCGCGGTAGAGATCGCCGCGGCCATGGAACGCGGGGGACTCGAACTCGCGGTCGTGGTCGGTGGCGGCAACATCTGGCGCGGCGCGACCGGCGGCCATGGCCGGCATGAACCGCGCGAACTCCGACCTCATGGGCATGCTCGGGCACGGTGATCAACTCTCTCGCCCTGCAAGACGCCATCGAGAGCCACGGCCGCGCGACGCGAGTGATGTCGGCGATCAACATGAACCAGGTCGCCGAGCCCTACATTCGCCGTCGCGCCGTTCGTCACTTGGAAAAAGGACCGCGTCGTCATCTTCGCGGCCGGCATGGGCAACCCCTACTTCACGACCGACACGCCGGCCGCCCAGCGCGCCGCGGAGATTGAGGCCGAGATTGTTCTGAAGGGAACGCACGGCGGCGTCGACGGGGTCTACTCACGAAGACCCGCGCGTGCAACCCGGACGCCATCAAGTTCGACGAGATCTCCTTTGATGAAGTGATTGCGCGGAACCTGCGCGTCATGGACATGACGGCCATCACGTTCTGCAAAGACAATCAACCTGCCGCTTCGAGTTTTCGACCTGATGGCTGAGGGAAATTTGGGCCGCGCCCTCGACGGTCGCCCCGTCGGTACGCTGGTGAAGTAATGGAGAACGAACTCGTTGACCTCGTGATGGAAGACACTCGCGAGAAAATGGCGCGGGCCATCGAGCACGTGAAAAACGAGTTCGGCACCGTGCGGACGGGGCGGGCGTCTTCTACCCTGATCGAGGGTCTCCTCATCGACTACTACGGAACCGAGACCCCGCTCAAGCAACTGGCCAACTTCTCGGTTCCCGAGCCGCGTCTGCTCGTCGTCTCGCCCTTCGACAAGCGTCGATCGCCGCCATCGAAAAGGCCATCGGCAACGCCGATCTCGGCCTGACTCCCTCGAACGACGGCAACGTCATTCGTCTCGACTTTCCCGCCCTCACCGAAGAGCGCCGCAAAGACCTTCGTGAAGATGGTGAAGACCAAGGCCGAAGAAGGTCGGGTGGCGCTGCGCGGCGTGCGACGTCACGCGCGCCAAGAACTCGAGACACTCGAAAAAGAAGAGAGTCTCTCGAGCGACGAGATCGAGCGACTCGAGAATGTGCTCGACAAGATGACCCAAGACGAAGTCGCCGTCGTTGACGCGCTGCTCGCTCACAAGGAGCAGGAACTTCTTGAAGTCTGACGACGACGGCACTTTCGACGACGAGCCAACCGGCCAGTTTCCGGTGGCGAGTTCCAGCGACCCTCGCGTCACCATCACCGGCGCCGAGCATCGCGTCAGCGACCTTGTCGACGAGACTCCCCGACGATCGACCCGAACACGCTTGCTGCCGCACTGGACGGACGCGCCGACCGGCCAGGTGCCCATCGTGGTGGCCCGCGAAACCGCGAAGAATGACGATCCCTGGTCGGCGGTGCCCGCTCCCGCGTGGCGCGAGGGCGAAGCCGACTGGGTGGCCCACGAGGATCAGTTCGACGCCTCGATCCTGGCGGGCGAAGAGAAGGTCGATGACGCTCGTCCGTGGGAGTTCTCCCTCAGCGAGGAGACGACCGGTCGAAGACGACGACGACCCGGTCGTCGAAGCCCCACGTCCCGCGCCGCCGTCGCAGCCAGCGCACGCGTCATCGCGTGTCCGCCAATCCCTTGGCCGGTCGCGCGGTGCGCCAGAGTTCGTCCAACAACGTCTCGCTCGCCACCTTGACGGGCATCGTGTCTCGCCATCGTCGTCTTTGGCCTTCTTCTTCGCCGGTCCGCTCGCCCTGACCGTGCTCGATCCTCGTGGCCCTCGGCTTCGCCGCGGCCGAAGCCTTCGCGGGCTTTCGCACAGTGGGTGCCCACCCCGCGACGATCCTGGGCATCGTGGCCGTCTTGACGCTGGGCGTCGCCGTCTACAACAAGGGTCTCGTGGTCGTCGGCGCCGTCACGGTGCTGCTCATCATCTTCGGCTTCATCTGGTACATGAGTGCGCCCAACGAAGATCGACGTGCTCGACGGCCTTGGCGCGACGATCTTCGTCTACGCCTGGGTCGGGCGTGCTCGGTCGTTACGGCATCGTGATGCTCTCGCCCCACACGTATCCCAACCGCAACGGCATGGCCTTTCTCTTTGGCGCGGTGGCCCTGACCATCTGCAACGACGTCGGCGCCCTGTTCATCGGACGCTGGTTCGGCAGCCGTCCCCTCAACGCAGCCCTGTCGCCCAACAAGACCATCGAAGGCACCATCGGCGGCACCGATCATCACGTTGATCGCCGGGGCGCTTGCTTCTTGCCGGTGATGCATCCCTGGACGATCACGCACGGTCTCGAAGCGGCGGTCGCGCTGTGCGTCGTGGTGCCGCTCGGGTGATCTTGTTCGAGTCGATGGTGAAGCGCACGCCTCGGACTCAAGGATCTCGGACGCCTATTGCCGGGGCACGGGGGACTGCTCGATCGGATCGACGGGCTGCTTGTTCGCACTGCCGACCATGTACTACCTCTTGCACGTCACTCAAACTGAGTTAGCGATGTCGCCACGCGCGCCACAGCGTGGCGCTGCTGGGTGCGACCGGGATACATCGGCGTGCAGACCCTCGACGTGCTGCGCAGCGAGAGCGCGAGCGCTTCGAGCTCGTCTCGATCGCGGGCGGCGAGCAACTGAGTGAACTCGCGGCCATCGCTGCGCGAGTTCAACGTGAAGCACGTCGGCGTGAAGAGCGAGCGACACCGCGCGACCTTGGCCGATCTTCTGGACGGCGGACGTCGAGATCGTGGTGGGGGATGAGGGGCTCGACGAACTCGCGCGTGACGCCGACATTGTCGTGAACGCCGTGATGGGTTTCGCCGGCCTGCCCGTGACGCTGGGCGCGCTCGCGGCCGGTAAGCGACTGGCCCTCGCCAACAAGGAGTCGCTCATCGCGGCCGCGCCGCTGGTGGCCAAGGTGCGCGACACGCCGGGAGCGGAACTGTCTCCCCATTGACTCCGAGCACTGCGCCATTCATCAGTGCCTGGCCAGTTCACCCGCATCGCCCCGGATATCCCGACGTGCGGCGGCTCCTCATTACCGCCTCGGGTGGACCCTTTCGCGGGTGGACGAAGAGACCAACTGAAGGGCGCCACCAAAGACGACGCGCTGCACCACCCGACCTGGTCGATGGGCGCAGAAGATCACCATCGACTCCTCGACGCTGATGAACAAGGGTCTCGAAGTCACTGGAGGCGACGGCGCTCTTTGGCATTGAAGTGGATCGCGTCGACGTGGTCGTGCATCCTCAGTCCATCGTGCACTCGATGGTCGAGTACGTCGACGGCTCGGTGCTCGCCCAACTGTCGCGTCCCGACATGCGCCTGCCCATCGCCTACTGCCTCGGGCTGCCCGAGCGCCTCGCTCACGGCTATCGGCGAGCTGGACTTTTCGACCTCTCGTTCGACTGACCTTCGAGCCGCCGGACCTCGTGGCCTTTCCCGCGCGTGCATCTCGCCTACGACGCGGCGCGACTCGGGGGCGCGGCGCCCGCGTGGCTGAGTGCGGCCAACGAAGTTCGCGGTGGAGGCCTTCTTAAAGGATCGAATCAACTGGTTCGACATCATTCCGGTGGTGGCCGACGACCATGGATCACTACGACGGACGATCACCTTGGATTCGCTTGCCGGCACTGTATGAAAACGATGCGCTCGCTCGACGGATGGGCGCACGCTAGCCTCACAAGGTAGACCGATGAAACATCTACGTCACTGCGCCAGTCGCCGCTGGCGCTGCTCGTTGGTCTGATCGCCTTCGTGGCTCTTTTGACCTACCTGGTGGGTTGGGCGCTGCCGCTGGTGATCTTTCTCATCGTGTTGATGGTGATGGGCCACGAGTTCGGTCACTTCATCACCGCCAAGCGCGCGGGCCTGTTGGTCACGGACTTCTTCGTGGGTTTTGGGCCCATCGTGTGGTCCACCACAGCGCGGCGAAACGCGCTACGGGGTTCGCGCGCTTCCTGCTCGGCGGCTACGTGAAAGTTCCCGGCATGACGTGGGGGACGCCGGTGCCCGCCGACGAAGAGGCGCGCACCTATCGTGAGGCGTCGTATCCGAAGAAGGTGCTCTTCGCCTCGGCTGGTTCGCTTGATGCACGTCGTCATGGCCCTCGCGCTCGCCTGGGTGGCCCTGACCTTCATCGGCGCGCCCTCGGCCTACTCACGTCGGGGTGCAGGCCTTCACCCCCTGGCAGGGCCACAAGGAGAACGCGGCGCAGCTCGCGGGACTCAAAGTGGGCGATCAGATCGTGAAGGTCGACGGCACCGACGATCACCAGCATCGATCAGCTGACCAACCTTCTGCACGGCTCGGCCGGCAAGCACCTGACGCTTGGTGGTGGAGCGCGCGGGACGTGACCTGACGCTGCACGTGACGCCGGTGAACGGCCGCACCATCAAAGAAGGAGGCAAGCGCTTGCCCGCCCACGGCTACATCGGCATTGAAGTGGCCGACCTCACGGTGCACACCTCACCCTTCGCCGCGATTCCGGACTCCTTCACCCAAATTGGTCGCTACGTGGGTGACGCGGTAGTGGCTATCGGCACGGTTCTCACCGGGCGAGTTCCCGAGCCTCGTTCACCAGGTGGCCAACGCCAAGGCGGCGACCAATCCCGCGAATCAAGACACTCGTCCCGCGTCCATCGTCGGCGTCGCGCGCATCGCCGATCAGGCCGCGAATACCAGTCCCCTCGACCTTGATCACCATCTTGGTGGCGGTCAACATCTTCGTCGGCGTCTTGAATATGCTGCCGATGCTGCCCCTGGATGGGGGATACGTGGCCATCGCCACCTACGAGAGGCTGCGCACCCGCCGCGGCAAGACGAGTTACCACGCCGACATCAACAAACTCGCGCCGGTGGTCTACGCCTTCATGAGTGCGCTGCTCGTGCTCTTTGCCTGCACCCTGTACTTGGACATCGCCCACCCGATCCCTAACCCCTTCTGATGAGGCGCTTCGTGAGCGGCCCTAAACACGGCAGACTAGAGACATGGATGTCACCGCCACTTCTCTAACGCCCCGTCGAACGTCACCCGCCAGATCTCCGTGGGCTCAGTGAAAGTGGGCGGCGACGCGCCGATCTCGGTGCAGTCGATGACCACGACCAAGACGGCCGACGTCGAGGGCACCCTCCAGCAGATCTACGCCCTGGCGGCGAACGGGGCCGACATCGTGCGCTGTACCTGTAACGAGCAGGCCGCCGCCGAGGGTCTCGCTCAGATTGTGCCGCGCTCGCCGGTGCCGATCGTGGCCGACATTCACTTTCACGTCGAGATGGCGCTCGCCGCGCTGGAGGCGGGTGTCAACGGACTTCGTCTCAACCCGGGCAACTTGCGCAAGCCCGAAGAGATCAAACTCGTCGCGAGCGAAGCGAAGCGATCGCGGCGTGCCGATTCGCATTGGCGTGAACGCGGGATCACTGCACCCCGACATCTACAAGCGACTTCGGCGGAGCGACCCCCGAGGCCCTGGTGGAGTCGGCGCGCATCGAGTTCGCGTACTTCGAAGAGGTCGACTTCGACGACGTCAAGATCTCGGTGAAGGCGTCGTCGGTCGCCACGATGATCGCGGCGTATCGGCTGGCCTCAGAGACCTTCGATCACCCCCTGCACCTGGGCGTCACCGAAGCGGGTCCCTTGCCCGGCGGTCTACTGAAGGGCACGGCCGGCATCGCGACCCTGCTCGCGGAAGGTATCGGGGACACGCTGCGCTACTCGCTCACCGCCGACCCGGTTGAAGAGGCGCGCGCCGGCCGTCAGCTCCTGGAGTCGCTCGGACTGCGCGAGCGAAAGGGGCTCGACCTCATTGCTTGTCCCAGTTGCGGACGCGCCGAAGTGGACGTCATCAAAGTGGCCAACGAGGCCCAAGAGGCCCTCAACGCGCTGGACGTACCCTTGCAAGTGGCCGTCATGGGTTGTGTCGTCAATGGGCCCGGCGAAGCGCGACACGCCGACCTTGGGTATCGCCGCCGGTAAGCACCGGGGCCACCTCTTTATTCAAGGCCAGATCATGCGCGTGGTGACAGAAGACGAGATGGTCGAGGCCCTCGTCGACGAGGCGAAGAAGATCATCGCAGAAGGTGTTGAGGCGCGACTTGCTCGCGCGCGACCAGTGTCCGCCGAGAGCCGAAGCCGAAGCCGACCGCGCGGAGTTGCTAGACGACTCGCGGCGCCGACGCCAACAACGCCCAGGTTCAGCATCGACAAGATTCGTCGTCACGCCGAAGGTCGAGACAGAGTAAGGCAGGCGAGTAAGGCCTTGGCTAGGATTAGCGCACTACTCAAGGAGCAGCCGTGGCCTCACAGAGTGTTCTGACCCCTCAGTCCGAAGACTTCCCCCGCTGGTATCAAGACGTGGTGGCCAAGGCCGAGATGGCCGAAAACGGACCGGTGCGCGGCACCATGGTCATTCGTCCGTACGGGTACGCGCATCTGGGAGCGCATGCAGGCCGAGATGGACGCTGCGCATCAAGGCAACCGGAGCGAAGAACGCCTACTTTCCCGCTCTTCATCCCCGAGAGCTACTTCTCGCGCGAGGCCGAGCACGTCGAGGGCTTCAGCCCCGAGCTCGCCGTGGTCACCCACGCCGGCGGCGAGGAGTTAGCCGAGCCCATCGTGGTTCGACCCACCTCAGAGACGGTGATGGGTGAGTTCATGGCCAAGTGGATTCAGAGTTATCGCGATCTACCCTTGCTGCTCAACCAGTGGGCCAACGTGGTGCGCTGGGAGTTGCGCCCGCGGCTGTTCCTTCGCAGTTCGGAGTTTCTCTGGCAGGAGGGTCACACCGCGCACGAGAGTTACGAAGACGCCTCGGCCTACGCCCGACGCATCCACTACGAGGTCTACAACGATTTTCTCGTCAACGTTCTGGCCTGTCCCTCCTACGTCGGCATCAAGCCGGCCAGCGAACGCTTCCCCGGGGCCATCAACTCCATGACCGGCGAAGCGGTGATGCGCGACGGCAAGGCCCTGCAGATGATGACCACCCACGAGCTCGGCCAGAACTTCGCGCGAGCCTTCGACATCTACTTCCAGAGCGAGCAGGGTCAGGCCGAACTCTGTTACACCACTTCGTGGGGTGCCTCGACGCGCTTGGTCGGAGGGCTCATCATGGCCCACGGCGACGACAACGGTCTGCTCGTCCCGCCCCGTCTCGCGCCCACCCAGATCGTCGTCATCGCCGTGCGCGACGAGCCCGAGGTCAATGAGGCCTGCGAGCGAGTCGCGGCGAACCTTCGCGAAGCGGGTGTGCGCGTCGAAGTTGACCACGGCCGGGGCAGTTTCGGCCGTCGCGTCACCGACTGGGAGATCAAGGGAGTGCCCCTGCGCATTGAAGTCGGTCCGCGTGACCTGGCCCAAGGACTAGTCACCGTGGTTCGGCGCGACACCGCGGAAAAGACGACCCACGGCCTCGAGGCGGTGGCTCGAGCGAGATACCGGCAACGTTGGAGCGTATCCAGAGCGACCTCTTGGCGCAGGGCCATCGCCCACCGCGACGGTCACACCTACGACGTGTCGACCGTGAGCGAGGCCCTGGAGGCCGCCAACGACGGGTTCGCACGCTTGGCCTGGGACGTCGTCAAGGGCGAAGGGGAGACGACATTGAACGCCCAGGCGCGTGAGCGTTCGCTGTCTCCAACGCCAAGACGGCTCTCTGCCGGTGAACGAAGACGAGCAGGCGGCTCGTCTGTCTGGTCGCTAAGTCCTACTAGTGGGATTTTCAAATGAATTTTTTCTCACTGCGTCGAAGTTTTCTCCAGTGGTCTTCCCGTTGTGAAGCCAGTGCCTGACTGCTACAATTGATGTCCCACAGTCCGCTCAGGACGTATGGACTCGTTTAAGCGCGGGCCTCGGGCCCGCGCTTTTTTAATGTCTGAACGTCCTTGGGCGACAGCGAAAGGAGACGGTCATGGAATGGGACACCACGCTGCGTCCGCTGCATCGAAGCCCCTGGGACTGGACCTCTACGACGTGGAATTTACTGCAGGAACCCTCAATGTGGTCGTTAATCGCGCCGGGGGCGTCGACCTAGAGTCGCTCACCAAGGCCAACCGAGTGATCTCGGAGTGGTTGGACGCTCAACGACCCCATTGCCGGGAGTTTCACCCTGGACGTCTCGAGCCCGGGTCTCGAGCGGCGACTGCGTACACCCGCACACTTCAAAAGCGCGATGGGCGAAGTGGTGACGTTGCGTGAACTTCGCGCGGACGAGCCGACGCGGCGACTCGAAGGCACCGTGGTGGACGCGGACGACACGACGGTCTCGTTGGACGATCGTGAACTCGGCGAGGTCATCGTCACACTTGACGCCATCGAACGCGCCCGCACGGTCTTCGAGTGGGGCGCGAGCCGAAGCCGCCACCACCAAGAAAAAGACCACACAAGCGCACGCTCCATCGACGAGCAAAGAAAGGCTAGACATGGCTAACTTCGAATTTCTTGAGGCTCTCGGTCAGATCGCACGCGACCAGAACATTGACGAGGGCGAACTCCTTATCGCTCTTGCCAACGCTTTGCTGGCCGCGTACAAGCGCCGTCCCGACTCCGCCGAAGACGCCGAAGTCGAGATCAACCCCGAGACGGGCGAGATCAAGGTGTGGGGACTCGAGCTCGACCTCGAGGGCAACGTCACGCGCGAGTGGGACGCCACGCCCGAGGACTTCGGCCGCATCGCCGCCCAGACCGCCAAGCAGGTCTTGATGCAACTGATCCGCGACATCCAGCGTCGCCAGATGTACGAAGAGTTCGCCAACCGCGAAGGCGACATCGTCTCGGGCACCGTCCAGCAGAACGACAACCGCTACACCCTGCTCGACCTCGGCCGCGTCGAAGCGCTGCTGCCCCAAGCCGAGCAGATTGCCTTCGAGCGCTACGAGCACGGCGCGCGCATCAAGGTCTACATCGTCGAAGTGAGAAAGACCAATAAGGGTCCTCAGATCGTGGTCTCACGAACGCACCCCGCCCTGGTCGCCAAACTCTTCGAGATCGAAGTGCCCGAGATCGCGAACGGCATCGTCGAGATCAAGGCCCTGGCCCGCGAACCCGGTCACCGCTCCAAGATCGCCGTCGCTTCCAACGACCAGATGATCGATCCCGTCGGAGCGTGCGTGGGCGCCCGTGGATCGCGCGTACGCAACATCACCAACGAGCTTCGCTCCGAGCGCATCGACGTGGTGCCCTACAGCGACGACCCGGTCGAGTTCATTCAGTCCGCGTTGCAGCCGGCGCGCGTGCGCGAGGTGCGACTCGACGAGGTCGAAGGCATCGCCACGGTCATCGTGCACGATCAGCAGCTCTCCCTGGCCATCGGCAAAGAGGGGCAAAACGCTCGACTGGCCGCTCGTCTGACGGGTTGGCGTATCGACATTCGTTCCGAGAACGAGGGCAACGACGACGTCGTCGAAGAGGTCTGGACCGACGGCGACGTGGTCGTGGACGAGACCTTGGCGGTGGTGGTGGACGACCGACGGTAACGCGGCCGTGGTCGTGGACGTGGTAGCGGAGGACGCCGAGGGTCACGTGACCGAGGTGGTGGAGGAAGAGGCCGTCGGGGAGGCCAGCGATGACGCTGGCGAAGTCGACGCGGTCGTGGAGGACGAGGCATAGCACCGCGACCGCACCTGCGTCGTGTGCCGTAAGGTGCGCGACGACGCCGAGATGGTCCGCGCGGGCCGCGACGCGCGAGGGTACGTGGTACCTCGGTCGCGGGGTCGGTCGGGGAGTGTGGTGGTGCGCAGAAGGTCCCTGTCAGGGGGAAGTACGAGTTACCCACCTGGCTCGGGCCCTGCGCAGCGCGGCGCACGAGAGTGATGTGACGGCGCTGCAGGGTCTCGCGACCAGTAAAAGGCCGTAGTTGTGAAAGAATAGGAAACTGTGCCCGGCGAACGCACGGGCACACGAAGTAAGGGAACGTTTTGGCGCCAAAGAAAATTCGAGTGCACGAGCTCTCTAAAGAGCTCGGGCTGACGAGCAAAGAGTTGCTCGCACTCGCCCAAAAATTAGGTATCGGCGCCTCGAGTCCGTCCGCGTCCATCGAGGACGCCCAGGCCGACCGCATCCGCCGACGGGCCGACGCCGATGGGCTGCGCCGCGAAGTACCAGCCGAGCCCGCCGCCAAGGCGAGCAAGGCCACCAAGGCCACGAAGGCGACCAAGGCCACCGCCGGAGCGGCCATCGAGCCCGAAGCGCCGCCCACGCCCGCCGAGACGTCCCGCGCCACGCGCGTCAGTGCCCCGCCGAGCGCTCCCGCCCCCGCCGTCGCTCCCGCAGCCCGCGGCGCCCGTCGCGCCCGCGGCCGAAGCTCCCAAAGTGGTTCGTTCGCGCGCCATGCCGGTCAAGCCCGCGCCGACGCGCAGCGTCTCGCCGGATGGTCCCACCACGATTCGTCCCACCCAGCGCGGCGGTGCCGGCGACGGTGAGGGATCAAATCGACCGCCACTGAGCTCCACCGGCCGACCGATTCCACCGCCCCCCGGTCGTCCCTTGAGTTCGACCGGTCGTCCCATTCCGCCGCCTCCCGGCGCGCGCCGTCCTCTTCCCGCCGGCGCCAGTCGCGGTGCTCCCTCCAGCGGTCCTCGACCGATGAGCGCGCGTCCCAGCACGGGCGCTCCGCGAACGGGTGGACCCTCACGTCCCGGCGGCGGCTTCTCTTCGTCTCGTCCCGGTGCTCCGACCAGCGGTGCTCCCGCCGCCGGAGCCAGTCGCAGTGGAGGACCGGCTCGCGGCGGCGGTGGCCCGCGCGGATCACAGCGCAAAGTAACGCGACGTCGCCGGCGTAACGTCGAAGAGCTCGAGCCCACCCAGATGACGACCTGGCAGCCGAGCAGCGCTCCGGTGCCCGACGGCGAGATCATCATCGAGCGCGGCTCGACCGCGAAGGACGTCGGGCCCAAACTCAACCGCAGCGCCGCGGACATCATTCGCTTCCTCTTCCTCCAGGGCGAGATCGTGACCGCCGTGCAGAGTCTCACCGACGACATGATCGAGCTCTACGCCGCCGAGGTCGGGGCCGACGTTCACCTGGTTGATCCCGGTGAGCAAAAAGAGGCCGAACTCTTGGCCAAGTTCTTTGACGAAGACGAAGACGAGGACGTGATTCCCGTAGCGCCCCGTCCTCCCATCGTCACCGTGATGGGTCACGTCGACCACGGCAAAACACTTCTGCTCGACAAGATCCGCAAGGCCAACGTGGTCGCCGGCGAGGCCGGTGGCATCACGCAGCACATCGGCGCCTATCAAGTCAACTGGCACGGCAAGGCCATCACGTTCCTCGACACCCCGGGTCACGAAGCGTTCACCGCCATGCGCGCTCGCGGGGCCAAGGTCACCGACGTCATCATCTTGGTCGTCGCGGCCGATGACGGTGTCATGCCGCAGACGGTAGAGGCCATCAATCACGCCAAGGCCGCCGCCGTTCCGATCATCGTGGCCATCAACAAGATGGACCGAGCCGACGCCAACCCCGATCGAGTGCTCCAGCAGCTCTCCGAGCAGGGCCTGGTTCCCGAGAAGTGGGGCGGCGACACCATCGTGGTCGAGATCTCCGCGCTGCAGGGGACCGGCATCGATGAGTTGCTCGAGCAGGTGCTCTTAGTAGCAGAGATCGGCGAACTGTCGGCGCGTCCTACCGGGCGAGCCGTCGGCACGGTGTTAGAGGCCAACCTCGAAGTCGGTCGCGGACCGGTGGCCACCGTCATGGTGCAAGAGGGCTTACTGCGCGTGGGCGACCCGGTCGTAGCCGGGCCGGCCTTTGGCAAAGTCAAGGCCCTCATCGACGACCAAGGCAAGCAGGTAAAGAGTGCCGGTCCCTCGACGCCGGTACAGATCCTCGGCTTTAGTGAACCGCCCTTTGCCGGCGACGAGATGCGCGTCGCTCGCGACTTGGCGCACGCTCGCTCCTTGGCCGAAGCGCGAGCTCAGCGAACGCGACTGGTGGGACAACAGCCCGTGGCCTCGTCCAGTGGGGCGCGACTCGAGGACCTTTTCGAGCAGATCCAACGCGGCGAGACGGCGACCCTCAACATCGTCCTGAAAGCCGATGTCCAGGGGTCCCTCGAAGCCTGCACCGAGTCGTTGCGAAAGTTAGAGCGTGACGACGTCAAACTGGTCATCGTCCTGCGAGGCGTCGGCGGTATTACCGAGAACGACGTCCAGCTAGCTAAGGCCTCGAACGCCACCATCATCGGCTTCAACGTTCGACCCGACAAGCGCAGTCGTGAACTGGCCGCCAGCGAAGGCGTGCAGATCCGCACCTACGAAATCATCTACAAACTCATCGAGGAGATTGAAGCGGCCATGCTCGGCCTCTTGACTCCGGTGTACGAAGAGGTCGTCACGGGCGAGGCGGAAGTGCGCGAAGTCTTCCGCATCCCGCGCGCGGGGGCGATCGCTGGGTGCTTCGTCCAAGACGGAGTGATCACGCGGGGATCGAAGGTTCGCTTCCTCCGCGAGGGGACCATCATCTGGAAGGGCACCGTCACGTCGCTTCGTCGTTTCAAGGATGACGCGCGCGAAGTGCCCGCGGGATTCGAGTGCGGAGTGGGACTCTCGGACTACCAGGACCTAAAGGCCGGCGACGTCATCGAAACGTACGAAGAGCGCGAGATCCCGCGCACGGCCTAAATCATGGCCCGCTCCTCAGGCTCGCATCACCCCTACCCTCGCTCGGCGCGGGTGAACAAGATTCTGCGCGAAGTGATCTCCGATGAACTGGTGCGTATCTCCGACGTCGACGAGCGACTCGGTCTCTTGACGGTGACCGGCGTCGAGACGACCCCCGACATGCGCCAAGCGATGGTCTACTTCGACTCGCTCTCCGAGGGCGCCAAGTTAGCGCTCGAAGAGCGGCGCGGACAGATCCAGAGCATGGTCAACGCCCAAACCCGCTTGAAGCGAACGCCGAAACTCTCCTTCATGGCCGATCCCGCCGTCGCTAGTGGCGAAGCGGTGGAGGAGTTGCTGCGACGCCAGCGTCATGACGGCGAATAACGGGCTGCTGCTTCTCGACAAACCGCGCGGCGTGACCAGTCACGACGTGGTGGCCCGCGTGCGCAAGGCCTTGAACGAACAGCGGGTCGGCCACGCCGGTACCCTCGATCCCATGGCTACGGGGCTGTTGGTCCTGGCCGTCGGCCCCTCGACCCGCCTTCTTCGCTTCGCCCAAAGTGAGACCAAGCGCTACAGCGGCGTGGTCACCTTCGGGGTGGCCACGGACTCACTCGACGCGGACGGCGAGGTGCTCGAACGCCGCGAACCGCCCGCCCTCTCCCTCGAGCAGGTCAACGACGCGGCGCGAGCAATGCTCGGCCACCAGCAACAGACGCCGCCGATGGTCTCCGCGCTCAAGATCAACGGGCGCCGTCTGCACGCGCTCGCCCGAGATGGCATCGAGGTGGATCGACCTCTCCGCGATATCACGATTGACTCGTTCTCCCTCGCACCTCTCGCGTCGCCGAGTGAGTGGTCCTTTGACATCACCTGTTCGGTGGGGACGTACGTGCGCGTCGTTCTCTTCGACCTCGCGGCACGACTTGGCACCATCGGCCACCTGAGCGCGCTGCGTCGACTAACCAGCGGGACTCACCACGTCGAGGACGCCGCCACGCTCGAGGAGTTTGAGCGTCGCGTGGACAGTGGTGATACAACGTTGCTGGCACCTCGCGCCTTCGTCGATCAGTTAGCGGCCGTCGCCGTCACGCCAGACGAAGCGCAGCGACTTCGCCACGGCCAAAGGGTGACCCTCGAGGCGTCGGGTGACGGGGAGATTGCCGCGCTGAGTGAGGGCGGTTCACTGGTCGCGGTGCTGCGTCGACGAGGCGAGTCGTGGCAGCCCACCGTGGTCATGCCCGACGATGAGTCCGACGAGCGCGGGTAGGTTGCTGACGTGCTGATTCTCCGCGACGACGACACCACGTCCTCGGCACCCTGCGTGGTCGCTCTGGGCGTTTTTGACGGACTGCATCGTGGACATCAAGCGGTGATTGAACTGGTGGTCTCACTGGCGAAGACGCACGGCCTTCTCGCGGCCGTGGTCACCTTTGATCCCTTGCCCGCCATGGTGTTGGCGCCGACGAAAGCTCCCCGGTTGCTCGCCACGGTGGAACAACGGCTAGAAGGCCTGGCCGCGCTGGGCGTTGATGAGGTGCGCGTGCTCACCTTCACCCACGAGTTGGCCCACGAGTCGGCCGAGGATTTCATCGATCGAGTCCTGGTGCTCGAACTGCAGGCTCGTTGGGTGGTGGTGGGCGCGGACTTTCACTTCGGTCACGATCGCCAGGGCACCGTCGCCATGCTCCGGGAACGAGGGACCGCCCACGGCTTCGAGGTGGTGGCCGCGCCCCTCTTCGGCGACGGCGAGCGGTGGAGCTCCACGTCGGTGCGCCGGGCCTTGGAAAAGGGCGATCTCGAGAGCGCGGCCCAGGTCCTCGGACGCCCCTTTGCGCTGCGAGGAGTGGTCGAGCACGGAGATCAACGCGGCGAGACGTTGGGCTTTCCCACCGCCAACCTCAAACTCTCTCCCACCCAGGAGCTCCCGGCCGAAGGCGTCTACGCCGGTGCGGCCCGGGTGGATGCTCAGTGGTGGCCGGCCGCCATCTCGCTGGGTACCCGTCCCCAGTTCTACGAAGACGGTGACCTCTTGGTCGAGGTTCACCTGGTCGGCTTCGAGGGCGACCTCTACGGACAGACCACTGGATGTCGTCTTTTTACAGCGACTTCGTGATCAAGAGACCTTCGCTGACCTCGAGAAACTGATCGCGCAGATCGCGCGTGACGTAGAGAAAACCCGTGAGATCTTTGAGCGGGCTATCGGATGAGGGCTTTCAACTGCTAGAATAGATATTCGGTCAGCGACGCTGATCATGTGGGTCGTCTCGTTGGCGGCTCGCAACGGGACCCCCGACTCAATAAGGCAAACACGTATATGGCTGAGAAGCAAGAGATTATCAAGGACTTTCAGACGCACGACAAGGACACGGGCTCGCCCGAAGTCCAAGTCGCTCTGCTGACCGACCGAATCTCCCACCTCACCGAGCACCTCAAGGTACACAAAGGCGATCATCACACCCGCCGTGGCCTTATGAAGCTCATCGGTCAACGTCGTCGTCTGCTGGACTACGTGCAAAAAGGCAACGTGGAGCGCTACCGCGCTTTGATCGGCCGTCTCGGTATTCGTCGCTAGCCGAGACATACCCACGTCGACGCCGTCGACGTGTTCAACACATCCGAGGCCTCGAAGGCCAGTGGAGGACAGTCGCCCCGAGCGAAGGTCGCCCACTGGGATTCGGGCGGAGTGTTGCTACAACAAGGAGCCACTTAATGACTGACGCAATCCGCGTAAGCAGTCCCATCACGGGTACCGACAAGACGATGAGTTTTGAAGCCGGTCACCTCGCCCAACTAGCCGACGGTGCCGTTCTGGCGCGCATCGGCGACACCATGCTGCTCGCGACGGTCACCGCCGCGAAGACCGCCAGAGAGGGCATGGACTTTTTCCCTCTGACGATTGACATTGAAGAGCGCGCCTACGCCGCCGGCAAGATTCCCGGGGCGTTCTTTCGCCGTGAAGGCAAGCTTTCGGACCAAGCGATTCTTATCTGCCGTCTGATCGACCGCCCGCTACGTCCGTCCTTCCCCAAGGGCTTTCGCAACGAGGTGCAAGTTGTCGGCACGATCTTCAGCGCCGACCAGGAAAACCCCCACGACATCCTGGCCATCAACGCGGCCTCGGCGGCCTTGATGATCTCCGGCATTCCCTTCGACGGTCCCATCGGGGCCGTTCGTATGGCCTACACCACCGAGGGAGTCTGGGCGCCACATCCGACCTTCGCCGAAGGCGACGCCGCGGTCTTTGAGTTGGTCGTAGCGGGCCGGGCACTGAGCGATGACGCCGAAGCCGACGTGGCCATCATGATGGTCGAAGCCGGCGGGACCGAAGGCTCGTTCGAGAAGTATCTTGACGGCGCCCCGAAGGTCTCCGAAGACGTTCTAGCCGAAGGGCTCGAAGCCTCGAAGCTCTGGATCCGCGAGGCCATCAACTTGCAGCGCGCCTTGGTGCGCGACTTCATCGCGGACCGCGGGCCGCTGCCCGTATTCCCGTATGAGACGTTCGCCGACTATCAAGAGGACGTCTTTACTCGCGTCGAAAGCGTCGGGGGAGCCGCCCTGGCCGAGGCCAACAAGATCACCACCAAGGCCGCCCGTAACGAGGCCCTGGACGCGGCGACGAAGTCGATCAACGAGCAGTTAGGCGGAGAGTTCGAAGGTCGTGCCAGTGAGATTAAGGCCGCGGTTCGCTCGCTCACCAAGAAGCTGGTGCGCAAGCGCATCGTCGAAGACGGCGTGCGTATCGACGGCCGTGGCGTGGCGGATATTCGCCCCCTCTCGGCCGAGATCGACCTCTTCCCGATGACCCACGGCTCGGCGCTCTTTCAGCGCGGTGAGACCCAAGTGGTCAACGTGACGACGTTGGGCATGCCCCGCATGCGTCAACAACTCGACACCATCACGCCCGACGAGTTTCGTCGCTACATGCACCACTACAACTTCCCGCCCTACTCCACCGGCGAGACCGGTCGCGTGGGCGCACCCAAGCGTCGTGAGATCGGTCACGGCATGTTGGCCGAGCGCGCGCTGGTGCCCGTGTTGCCGAGTGAAGAGGACTTCGCCTACACCGTGCGCGTGGTCTCTGACGTGATGCAGTCGAACGGCTCTACGTCGATGGCCTCGGTCTGTGGCTCCACGCTGTCACTGATGGCGGCGGGCGTGCCGATCAAGGCACCCGTGGCGGGCATCGCCATGGGCCTCGTCTACGACGAGGGCACCTACGTCACCTTGACCGACATCCTCGGCGCGGAAGACGCCTTTGGCGACATGGACTTCAAGGTCGCCGGCACGGCCGACGCCGTGACGGCCCTTCAGCTCGATACCAAGATCGACGGCCTCCCGGCCGACGTCTTGAAGCGGGCTCTGCACCAGGCTCTGGAAGCGCGCCTCACCATCTTGAAGGTTCTCACCGACACGATCGCCGAGCCGCGCAGCGAAGTCGCCGAAGTGGCGCCCAAGATCGTGACGCATGGAGATTCCCATCGACAAGATCGGCGAAGTGATCGGTCCGAAGGGCAAAGTCATTAACACCCTGCAACAAGAGACCGGAGCCGACATCGCGGTCGATGACGATGGTGTCGTGGGCACCGTTACCATCGGTGCGAAAGACGGTCGAGCCGTTGAAGAGGCCCGCCGTCGCATCTCTCTCATCTTGGACCCGCCCTCGGCCGACGTCGGCGCGGTCTACCAAGGCCGAGTCGTCTCCATCGCCAAGTTTGGGGCCTTCGTTAACATCCTTCCGGGTCGAGACGGGCTTCTGCACATCTCGAAGTTGGCGCCGCTCAACGATGGCAAGCGCATTGGTCAGGTCGAAGACGTCCTCGAACTGGGCCAGGCCCTCGAAGTAAAAGTCGACGACATCGACCCTCAGGGCAAGGTCTCACTGTCACTCGTCGGAGACTTCCCCGACGTGGTCGCTGAACCGCGTCGCGAACGTCGCCCAGAACGAGCGGGACGCAGCGACCGCGACGGTCGTAGCGATCGCGGTGATCGTGGCGATCGAAACGACCGCCCCGCGAGTTCGGCCCCCAAGCCCTCTTCCTTCGAGGCCTCCTTCGAGGCCGAGTTGGCCGGAGAGATCGGTGACCTCGGCCCCGGCGGCCCGTCCTTTAGTGACGGTGACGGTGGTGGACGTCGAAGCCCGCGGCCTCGTCGTCGTTAAGTAACGTTCGGCCGTGGCGTGCAGTGACGAACTGCGCGCCGCGGCCCCTACGTTTTTCGTAGCGTAGAGATATGAGCAGCCCGGTTGCCTTCGTGATACCGGCGCCGGCTCCCTGGTGGAAACCGCTGGCCCGTTCGGACCGCCGGGCTCTCGCTTGGTTCGTCTTTATTCCGCTGGTGCTCTTCGTCGTGCCCGCACTCTTTGGGCACCCCGCCATCGACGCCGACAATCTCATTCAGAACTTTCCTCTTCGCGTCTTGGCGGGACAACAGATCGCGTCGGGTCACCTGCCACTCCTTGACCCCTTGACGAACGCCGGCACGCCGTTACTCGGTGGCATGAACGCCGGCGCGCTGTATCCCCTCACCGTGATCTTTGCCTTCATCCCGGCCATCGTCGCGTGGATCTTCAACATGATCGTGGTCTACGTGACGAGCGCCGTTGGCGTCTTTGTGTTGTTGCGCTGGCACGGTATTCGTACGGTGCCCGCCTTCGCCGCCGGGCTCAGTTACACCTACACCGGGGCGATGATCGGCCAGATGGTCCACCTCGGGGTGGTGCAGGGCTTCTCCTTTATTCCCTGGGCCGTGGTTCTGATGCTGGCGCTGTCGCGTCGACTGCGCTACGTCAGCCCGCGAGACCTCGTGGCTCTCACTGGCGCGCCTGGCACTGCCGTGGATCTGCGGAGTGGCGCTGTTATGGGGGCTGACCTTCTTAACGGGCGAGCCGCGCGCCATCGCGACCATGGAACTCCTCACCCTCGTCGTCGTGCCGTGCGTGCTGCTCCTTCGTTCGTCGTACTGGCTCTCGACGTGGCGACTACGCGCGGCCTACCTGGCGACGCTGGCCGTGGGCTTCGTCTGGGGCGTCGGCATCGGGCTGATCCAACTGCTTCCCGGTTGGTCCTTCATCAACTTCTCTGAACGCTCCGAGGTGAACTACTCCTTCTTCGGCGCGGGATCATTGGCGGTTCGCTGGACGACGCTGCTCTTGTCACCGGATCTCTTTGGCGGCAACGGCGCCTTTGGGCAGCCGGGCTTCTTTGCGAACTACAACCTGGCCGAGGTGACGGGATACGCCGGGGTGCTCGCGCTGGTCGCGGGGGCGGCGTTTCTCACTCGTTTCACCTGGAAGGGATGGAGAAGCGACGAGCGAGACTACGTCATCTACGTCGTCATCGGCGTGGTCGGCCTGTTTGCCACCTGGGGGAGTTTCACCCCGCTCGGTCATCATCTTTCGAGCGATTCCCTTCTTTGGCTCGACGCGACTTCAGAGTCGCAGCATCATCCTGGTCGACTTCCCTCTGGCCGTCATTCTCGGGCTGGTGGTTGCAACAGGTCCAAGATCGCGTGGCTCTCTCACGCTCGAGACCGCAGTCGGGCTTGGAGAAAGGCTTTCGTTGGGTGACGGCTCTGCCGGCGGCCATCGTTCTGGCCTTCTCCATCGCGCTACTCGGTTGGGGACCGTGGGTCGTTAATCGCGTCGGCATCTCCGACGGCATGGCTCACGTGGCGACAGGTTTGAAGTTGGTGGACTCACTGCACATCGCCATTGCCCTCGCCGCGGTGCTGACGATCTTGTTGCTGCGCAACTCGCGATACCTGTTGAGAGTTCTCTTGGCCATCTTGGTGGCCGACATTCTGGTTTTCATGATCTTCACCTCAGGAGGTCTCATCGGCGGACCGGGTCCGCGCGAAGCCTCGCGCACCGCCGCGCTCAAGCTTCTCGGCAACGATGGCCGGTTCGCGCTGGTGGACACCGGTGGCGATCACACCGGCGACTACCGGTTCATAGGCGAGCCCAACATGAACGTCTTTACCGGTATCTCGAGCGTGCAGGGATACGGCGCGCTGATCTCGACCATCTACGACGACGTCACGGGCACACATCCTCAGGCGATGGTCAACGCCTGTCACCTCGCGGACGGCACGTTCACGCAACTTCGCCTCGGATCCATCGCCATCGCGGCGGCGAACTTGATGGAATCGACCGAGCTGAGTCCCACCCCTCCCGCTCTCTGCGTGAATCAGAAGCGTGACGACGTCGCTCATCGCTACTTCGGGCGCGTGGTGCGCGTTCATGACATCATCCTGACCGGCGACGGGGCGGATCCCCTCTCGAGCGGCCCACTGCAGATCCAACTGGTCGACGCGCACGGTCGCGACGTCGGTGGTGAGCACAGCGCCGCCGAAGAGAGCAGTGACAAGGCGGTTTTTAACTTCCCTCGTTCGGCGTTGGCCGCGGGCTTCGTCGTGACGTCACCGACCGGCGTCAAAATAATGAGCGCGGTCCTGACGCCCTACGGTTCGCTTCCGAGTTTTCAGTTGGAAACGGACTTTCAACTCGCGGTGGACTCATCGGCGTGGCGTCTCTCCTCAACCCAAGAACAGTTCTCCGTCTTCAAAGCGACGAAGGTCCTCCCCGAAGCGTGGCTCACGTCCCCCGCGTCGCACGGTGAGGTGACGAAGATTAAAAACGCGTCGTGGGGCGATACGTGGGTCACCGTCAGCCTCACCAAGTCGAGCACCCTGGAGCGAAGCGAGGCCTATCTTCCGGGATGGCGCGCGACGGCCCTCAACGAGGTCAGCGGCAAAACCGTGCAACTGGCGGTGCGCCGCGTCGGGCTCATCCAAGAGGTCCGGGTCCCACCCGGTACCTGGACGATTCACTTCCACTATCACGCGCCCTACATCGAAGTGAGTTCCGCCGTCTCGCTGATCTCGGATCTGCTCTTCCTGGGCGTTGTCATCGGGCTCGGGCTCTCGGTGAGACGACGACGGAAGAGTAAGGTTCTCGCGTGAAAGCACTGGCCATCGTCGGCGGCGCGGGTCGCATGGGCCAGGCGCTCGGCGAAGGACTCGGGGCTCTGGACGAGTTTTCGATCGCCGCGCTCGTTGACGAGCACGAACCCCGAGAACTATTTGGCGCCCGCTACGTCACCTCGCTGAGTGACCTCGACGGCTCGACGATTGACGTCGTGATCAACTTCTCGTCTCCCGAAGGAGCCGTCGCCTCGGCCCGGTGGTGCGCGCAGAACGGCGTCGCCCTGGTCGTGGGTACCACCGGTCTCTCCGAGGAACAACGAAGCGTCCTCGAAGAGACCTCGAAGAAAGTCGGGGTGGTGGTGGCCTCGAACTTCTCCCTGGGCGCCGTGTTGGCGGAGCGATTTGCGGCCCAGGCCGCGCCCTACTTCGAGCGGGTCGAGATCATTGAACTTCATCACGATCGCAAGGTGGACGCCCCGTCGGGAACGTCGATCGCGGCAGCCCGGGCCATCGCCGACGCGCGCCGCGCGCCGAAAAGGTCCCATGGTTGATCCGACCGAACGTCATACTCTCAAGGGTGCGCGCGGCGCCACCACCGAAGAGGGTGTCACGATTCACTCCGTGCGCCTGCCCGGGCTGGTGGCTCATCAAGAGATTCTCTTCGGCTCGGCCGGCGAGGGACTCCTTATTCGCCACGACTCCTTCGATCGCCAGAGCTTCGTGCACGGCGTCGCGTTGGCGGCGTCGACGCCATCGACGCGACGCCGCGACTGATCGACGGAATCGGCGTGCTCGATCTCCTAAGAAGCGCTTTCCCCTCTCGGGCGAAAGCCGTGCCTGGTAACTTCGGTACGTGAGTGACGCCCGTTTCGGTCGAGTGATTACGGCCATGGTGACTCCCTTTGGGGTAGACGGATCGGTGGACTACGACGTCGCGGGCCGCGTGGCTAAATTCTTGGTGCAAGAGGGCAGCGAGGGTCTCGTTATCGGCGGCTCCACCGGCGAGGGGTCGTCACTCAGTGATGACGAGAAGCTCAACCTCTTCGCCTGCGTGGCTGAAGCCGTCACCGTGCCCGTTTTGGCCGGCTGACCTTCGCCAATACCCAGGCGTCGGTGGCGTTGACGACCCAGGTCAAAGCCACCGGCGCCGCCGGGGTCTTGGCCACGACGCCGGCCTACGCCCGGCCCAACCAAGCGGGCATTGCCGGTCACCTGGGCGCCATCGCCGAGAGCACGCCGTTGCCGGTGATGCTCTACGACATGCCCATTCGCACGGGACGAAAGATCGCCTCGGCGACCACGATCTCGCTGGTGCGCTCCCACCAGAACATCGTGGCCATGAAAGACGCGTCGGGCGATACCGCCTCGGCCGCCCACACCAAGTCGGTCCTCGGCGACGAGTTGGATCTTTACAGCGGCGACGACGCCGTTGCTGCTGCCTTTCTTAGGGATTGGGGCCGTCGGCATCGTCTCGGTCGCCGCTCACTGGGCCGGGCCCGAGGTGGCGGGTATCGTTCACGCCGCTCAGGCCGGGAGACTGGCACGAAGCCCAAGCGCTCAACGAACGGGCCGCACGAAGTTTCGCTTTCGAGAGCACCGAGGCCTACCCCAACCCTATGCCCTCCAAGGCTGCCCTGCGCGTGCTGGGTTTCAACGTGGGGGAGTGTCGACTGCCCCACGGGCCCAGCGACCCCGACCTCGACGCGCAAGCCGCCGAGATCGTGGCGTCGCTGAAGACCGCCCGTGCCTGAGAGCGTTCGCGTCACCTTTTTAGGGGGCTTGGGCGAAATCGGTCGAAACTGTCTGGCCCTAGAACAAGACGGTCGCATCGTGGTGGTCGACGCGGGTCTCATGTTTCCCGAGCCCACCATGTACGGCGTCGACATCATCCTGCCGGACTTTCGCTGGCTGATCGAACGAAGAGATCGAGTCGACGCCATCGTCTTAACCCACGGCCACGAAGATCACACCGGGTCGTTGCGCTACTTAGTAAAGGACGTCAACGTTCCCATTTATGGGGCGCCCCTCACCTTGGGTTTCGCGCGTCACCGTCTCACCGAAGCCAAGGTGGCGAGCGACCTGACCTTCATTGAAGTGGCCGACGGCGAACGTCGAAGGATCGGACCGTTCGAGGTCGAGTTCATTCCGGTGACCCACTCGGTGCCGAGCGCGCACGCGCTGGCCTTTCACACCAAGGTGGGCGTGGTGGTGCACTCGGGCGACTTCAAACTGGATCTCACCCCGATCGACGGTCGTCGAACCGACGTCAATCGTCTGGCCGCCCTGGGCGACGAAGGGGTGGTGCTGTTGCTGGCCGACTCGACCAACGCCGAAGAGCCGGGCTTCACGGCCTCCGAGGCGACGGTGGGGGTGACCCTGCGACGGCTCTTTCTCGAACGGCCACAGCGCCGCATGGTGGTGGCCTGCTTCGCCAGTCACATTCACCGTATTCAACAGATCGCCAACGCGGCCCACGAGACGGGTCGCAAGATTGCCTTCATGGGCCGCTCCATGGAAGCCAACGTGAAGCTGGCGAGAAAGTTGCACCAGCTGCGCGTCGACAGCGCCGACATTATTGACGTGGAGAACATCGACCGCTTCGCGCCCGGCGAGGTGTGCGTCGTCTGCACGGGCTCGCAAGGCGAGCCGCTGGCCGTGCTGTCGCGGCTCTCGCGGGGCGATGCGCGAAACTTCAAAGTTGGCCCCGACGATACGGTGATCTTCAGTTCGCACCCGATACCCGGCAACGAGTGGTCGGTCGGTCGCGTGATTGACGACCTGCACCGCGAAGCGACCGAAGTCATCGACTCCAGTCAAGAACCGGTGCACGCGTCGGGACACGCGCGCCAAGGAGAGTTGCGCACGTTTCAGCAGTTACTTCGTCCCCGCAACTTCGTACCGGTGCACGGCGAGTACCGTCACATGGTCCATCACGCCGAGTTGGCCGTCTCCATGGGACTGAGCCCCAAGCACGTACTGATCTGCGAAGACGGTGACCAGATCGAGGTCTCGGACAAGGGCATCCGCCGGGCCGGAAAGGTGCCGGCCGGCTTTCACTACGTCGACGGTTCCGCCAGTGACTTCGACGAACGGCCCTTAGAAGAGCGCCGGATGTTGGCCGAGTTCGGCGTCCTCATGATCTCGGCCGGCGTCGACTATCAAGCCGCCAAACTCGCCTCGCCCGTCACGGTCAGTGCGCGGGGCTGGTTCGAAGGCTCCAGCGACGCCGAGGTTCTGTTGGCCCTTACCGGCGCAGTGCGCGCGGCGCTCCAAGAGGCGATCGCCGACGGCAATTTAGACGGCGAGTCGCTCTCGAAGGTCGCCCAGCGCGCGGCCGGGCGACTACTCGGACAGAAGTATCGACGACAGCCCGTCATCATGACGGCGGTGGTGGTGGTCTAGACGTCGCTCTTGACCGGCTCGCCGTGATCGGCGTTGCTGAGACCGCTTCGCCAAAAGGCCTTGTGACTGATCTGCTCGTCGCTCAGTCCTCGGTCGAGCAGGGCACTCTGCACGACCCGCATCACGTGAAACTCGCCAAAGAGATAGGCGTGACCTAAGTCCAGCGGCAGAGCGAAGGCCGCGAGGCCACTGAGCAGACCGGCGGGATCGCTGGTGGCACGACCCCGGCGGTCGATGAAGATACCGGTGACGCCGAGGCCCTCGTCGAAGGTGGCGCTGAGGGCGTCATCGGGGGCGTCGATCTCCACGATAAAGATGGCGCGACCCGGGACTTCGATGCTCTCGGCCATTCGATAGAACGCGGCGTAGCCGCTGGCGTCGCCCACGAAGAGGTGCCAGTCGGCACGAGGATCCAGGGTGATCTTGCCCCGGGGTCCGATCACGTCAACTACGTCACCGGGCTTGGTGTTTCGTACCCACGTGCTACCGGGTCCGACGTGATCGACGGTGAGCCACAGCGTGAACGTATCGGCGTCCGGGTCGACGGATCGCACGCTGTAACGACGCCGAACGGGCCGACCCTTCTCGTCGTCAAAGCGAATCATGACGTCACTGCCGGGCCGACCGCCGAGCGTCACGGCCCGGCCCGAGAGCACCACTTCGTGCACGGAGGTGCTTAAGGGCGCGGTCGACACCACCGTGCAGAGAGCGGCGGTGGCGTTAAGGCGCTGGGCCAGTTGCTTTGAAGAGTCGTCGGGTTCGGAGTTCACGGGCCCAGCCTATGGTGACCTCGAGTCGTTCCGAGGCCCACGGCCGGTCAGTCCCTATCGAAGAGAGCAACGGTGCGCGCGTCAATCCCCGCTTCCACGGCGTTCAGTTCGGCCAAGGTCGTCGGGTCGTGGCGGCGGAGAAAGGCCGGCTCTCGTCGGGCCTGGTTGAACGAACTGCGTGCGCGCGCCACGGCGCGCAGGGCGTTGCGACGAAGTACGTTGCGTCGAATCGGATCATCAGACGGCGCGTCGAGTTGGTAGCTCGTGAGGGCCGCCTGGGCGGCCACCAGCTGGGGGGCCGGACGAAGAGACGGGGCCGTCGACCAGAGCATCACGTCGAGAACCAAGACGATGGCCGCGCCGATGGCCGTGTCGATGATGCGAGGGACGAGAAGGTGCTTGGCGTCGCCGGCCAACGTGAGAAAAACAAAGACCAGGGGCGTAAAGGTCAGGACACCGAGAAAGTGGCTGCGTCGAGCGGACCAAGGGGCAATGGCGGACATCAAACAGGCGAGCACGATGAGGTCCACCACCGTGTTGCCGCGCCACGCCACAAAGGCCGCGACGCCCACCCCCACCACCGTTCCTAACGTGCGCGCCACGGCGCGAGTAATGACGGGACCGAGATCCGGCCGGAAGATGAGGGCCACGCTGAGCGGTAGCCAGAAGCCGTGCGATCCATCGAGAGTCCTCGACACGAGCACGCCCGCCACGATGGCCACGGCGAGAACGAGACCAAATCGCACTCGCTCCACCAGCGGGAGACGATAACGAAGCGATCCCGGTACCGGGGGGCGCAGCGCCAGGGCACGAAGGCGGGTGGCGTCACTCAAGACCATGGCCGAGGTGATCGCGTCGTTCAGACCGGTGGCGGCGTGAAACCGTGCCGGCAACTCTCGAAGGGTGGCGAGGGCCTCTAGCGCTGTGCTGGTGTCGAGCGCCTGGGCCACGTCCCGTAGGGCGAGCGGCACCGAGGCGTCGACGCGAAGCTCCTTGCCCTCGAGATACGAGATAACCTCACCGCATCGCAGGGCCACGATGAGACACTCTCGCAGCGCCACCTCTTCGTCGCTCGATCGCAGGCGCGCCCCACCGACGAGGTCTTGCGCTCGATCGAGAGAAGAGACGGCCGCCGCGCGCTGTTGGTAGAAGCGTGGCGTGCCCAACAGCTGCACCGTCACAGCCAACTGCGAGAACGCGGTGGCCAGGTAGACGCGTTGGTTGGCCAGTCGACCCCGGCGATCCATCAGGCCGGCCACTACGTAGAGGATCAGCGCTCCGCCCAACAGGCAGAGAGAGGGGCGCCACACGGGGCCGGTGATACCCAGTCCCGCCCCCAGGATCGATCCAAGCAACAGGTAGGCCCCTTGGGTCGGCCAACCGGACGACTCCACCACACCCGCGACGACGGCCACCAGTCCAGAGAAGAGCGCGAGCGACCACGTGGTGTCGCTTCGCTCAATGAGTGTCGCCCCCAAAGCAAACCCCACGCCCCCGCCGATCGCCACGCCCAAGACGCGGCGACCCCGGACTCGCCAGTCGTCGAGCCCGTCCTGGCTCACCGCCCATAGAGCGCCGATGGCGACCAAGATCGAGTCCAGGGTTTGGTGGATGAGAACGCCGACGATCAACGGGGCACAGATGCAGAACGCCGACCGAAGGGAGAGGCGAATGTTGGGTCGAGCGTGAGCGAGTCGGTGCGCCCCTTGGCGTAGCGCGGAGGGAAGTTTCTTCCCGCTCACGAAGTACGGCGGGGGACCGCCCGGAAGCTGGGTACGTAGCGCGGCACGATCACGGCCTCATCGTAGGGCGAAAGGCCGATATTTCCCTGGGTTTCAACGGATGGTGCGACAGCGCCTGAACCTCTAAAACCTCCGATTGGTCCGTATTTTGGGGGTGTCGTTAGTAAGTTAGAGGGTTGTGGCTACTGCGCGACACCGGAAAAAGCCCGTAAAGAAGACGGCGGCGCGAAAGCGGACCTCCAAAGCCGCGGCCGAGCCCAATATCTGGCAGCGCCATCAGCGCGACCTGTGGATTGTGGCCCTGGTGGTCGTGGGTCTCTTCGTTCTACTGGCCGAGGCCGGGGCCCTAGGCCCCGGCGGCCGAGGCATCTCCCGGGGCCTCTCTGACGTCCTCGGGGTGGGTCGTTTCGCCCTGGCCCCGATTCTCTTGGCCCTCGCGGCGGCCCTCGTCTGGGGCAAGGTTGAGTTTGAACGAGCCCGGGCAGCCTGGGGCATCGTCCTCGGACTCGTGGCCATCAGCGGCGTCGCTGATCTCGCCGGGGGTCGTCCGGGCGAACACGCCACGACCAAGGCCCTCGCGCACGCCGGCGGATGGATGGGGGTAGCCCTGGGAGGGGGACTGGCCAAGGGCGTGGGCGTGGCCGGAGCGCTCGTCATTTTCCTCGCCCTTTTGGTGATCGCCCTCATCGTCGCCACGGGCGTCGGCCTTCGCTCTTTGGTGGGCGGCACGGCGACACTCTTTCGTTCGATCGGCCGTCTCTTCTCTCGCTGGTGGATGATTCGAACCAATGAGGACGAGGGCGAGGAGGAAGACGACCTCCACCCGGGAGCCGTCATTGTTCCCATGACGCGCTCCACCCGGTCCCGCGCCGTGGTGGAGGACGAGGAAGAAGAAGAGGAGTACGAAGAAGAGGAGTACGAAGAGGAAGAAGGGGAGTACGAAGAAGAGGAGTACGAAGAGGAGGAGTACGAGGACGACGACGACGCTGACGTTATTCAGATGCGCGAACGTCCGGCCTACGTGGCTCTTCCCAGTGACTGGGAGTTACCGTCCCTCTCCCTCCTACAACGAACCAAAGATCAGAAGTTAGACCGGGCCCTCACTGATGCGGCGGGCGAAGAGCTCGTCGACGCTCTGGCGGCTCACGGAGTCGAAACGATTCTCATCGGCTACACGGTCGGTCCGACCGTCACGCGCTTTGAACTGGAGTTGGGCGCGGGCGTCAAAGTATCGCGGGTGACCTCACTCAACAAAGACATCGCCTACGCCATGGCCTCGCCGGATGTACGAATTCTGGCCCCCATACCCGGCCGCTCGGCCATCGGTGTCGAAGTGCCCAATCGCCAGCGCTCCCTCGTGGCCCTGGGCGACCTCCTGGCGTCCGATGAGTCGATCGCCGCCACGCACCCTCTGGACGTGCCCATCGGTCGCGACATCTCGGGAAAAACGGTGGTGGCGAACTTAGGAGAGATGCCGCACATCCTCATCTCGGGCGCCACCGGCGCGGGGAAAAGCTCGGCCATTAACTCTCTCATTACCGCCCTCGTCATGCGCGCCACTCCGGAGCAGTTGCGCCTCTTGCTCATTGACCCCAAGCGCGTGGAGATGGGACAGTACAACGACCTGCCCCACCTCTTGGCTCCGGTGGTCGTCGATCCGAAGAAGGCCGCCGGCGCGTTGTCGTGGGCGGTGCGCGAGATGGAGCGACGTTACGATCTCTTGGCTGAGAGCGGGGCCCGTGATATCACCAGCTACCACCTCATGATCGCCAACGGGGAGCTAACGCCCGCGCCAACCACCAGTGAGCTGGTGGGCGACGCGATTCAGCGCGCGACCGGACTTCCCTCGGACGCGATCTCGGCTCCAGGACCCGAGGAGCTGCCCTATATCGTGATCGTGGTCGATGAGTTGAACGACCTGATGATGGTGGCGGCGCGCGACGTCGAAGAGTCGGTAGTGCGCATCGCCCAGATGGCGCGAGCCGTCGGCATTCATCTCGTGCTCGCAACGCAGCGACCGAGCGTCGACGTGATCACCGGCGTGATCAAAGCCAATATTCCTAGCCGGATGGCCTTCGCGGTCTCTTCTCTCGCCGACAGTCGCGTGATCTTGGATCAGGCCGGGGCCGAGCGTCTGATCGGCAAAGGCGACATGCTGATCGTCACCGCGTCCAGCAGCATTGCTCGTCGACTCCAGTCTCCCTGGGTGGCCGAGAGCGAAGTGCGTCGGGTGGTCCAGGCCTGGCGGGCCCAGGGTGGGCGCGTCGAGTCCATCGTGGCTCTGGACGTGCCCGCGAACCGCGGCTCGTCCTCGGGCGGGGGTGGGGACGACGACGAGATTCTTCGACAGGCCCGTGACCTCGTCATTCGAACTCAGTCGGGTTCGACGTCCATGCTCCAGCGCAAGTTGCGGGTGGGTTTCGCGCGCGCCGGGCGTATTATGGACCAACTCGAAGAAGAAGGAGTGGTCGCCCCCGGCGACGGCTCGAAGGCTCGAAAGGTCCTCAAGACGCCAGAAGAGTACGACCAACAGACCTCGCTGTAACCACTTGTCACGCTCAGCCTCCTCACGCCGACCGGCCCTGCGCGGTCTCTTCAGCCGTCTCGTCGGTCTCCTTCTTGGGCTCGTTCTGGCCTCGGCTCTCATCGTGGCGATGCAACTTCCTCTGCTGCACCCGCGCTCTCACGCGCGAATTACTTTCACCACCATCTCCTCCACGTCGCCGGGCGCCGCTTTAGCGTGGCCCACCGTGGGGTCGGCCGCGCTGGACATCCCGGCGCTCGGGGTGTTGGTGAGCCATCACAACGAGGTGGTGCCGATCGCCAGCCTGACCAAGATGATGACGGCGTACGTGACGCTCAAGAAGTTGCCGCTTCAGCTTCGGCGAGACGGGACCGTGTCACATCGTCACCGAAGACGACGTAGAGACGTACCAACAGTTGGTGGGCATCGACGAGTCCAGTGTGCCGGTGGCGGTAGGCGAGCAACTGTGTGAGATCGATCTATTGAATGGGCGTGCTGGTTCACTCGGCGGGCAACTACGCGGTCATGTTGGCGAACATGGTGGCCGGTTCAAGTGAAGCCTTCTATCGCCGATATGAATGAAGACGCCCTCACCTTGGGACTAAAGGGCACCTACTACGCCGACGTGACGGGTTACTCGCCGCTCTCCGTCTCGACCGCGCTCGATCAGGCGCGCCTGGCGATGCTTGCTCATGGAGTCACCGCTGGTGCGATCCATCGTCGACCAGCCGAGCGTGACCCTGCCCTTCGCCGGTATCGAGGACTCCTTTACCCCCTACGTCGGCTACGACAACGTCATCGGCGTGAAGTCGGGACGCACGGCCGAAGCCGGTGGATGCGACGTCATGGCCATGACCTTTGTGGACGGCACGCGCGACGCGGGTGGCCTACGCGGTGGTGCTCGGCCAGCAGGGCGGCGACCTGCTCGACGCCGGCCGGTGACGCGGCCCTGGCGCTCGATAACTCCGCCGTCGCCGCCGCGTCGGCGACTACACTTGGAGAGTGATCGATCCTTTGGCGAATTCGTCTCGTACGGATCTCGCCACGTGGCCTTTGGTCTCACGGCGTCGCACGCCCTGTGGTGGTGGCCAGCCCAAGGCGCGCCCCGCGTACGCATCAACATTCGAACGTTCACGTCGAGGGTTCATCGCGGCGAGCCGGTCGGCGTACTGCGAGTGATCGGCTTGACGACGCGCACATTTGTCTTGCGCGCGTTCGGCACTCTCGCTCCACCCACGTTGCTCCAGCGCCTACGCTGAACTAATGTTTTCGCGAGCTCCCGCCAGTTCGGCGAACCTGGGGCCGGGTTTTGACACGCTCGCCGTGGCCCTCAGTCGCTCTACGTCGACGTCACGCTGGAGCTCGCGGAGAGTTCAGCATTGTGAGTGACGGATGCGGCGCCGGTCTCTTCGACGACGAGAATCACCTAGCCGTGCGCGTGGCCGCCGGCATTCTCGGACACACCAATTTCTCGCTGCGCGTCAACTCCTCGATTCCCCTCTCGCGCGGACTGGGATCCTCGGCGGCGCTGGCGGTCGCCGCGGCCGCGGCGGCGGCCGGAGCGCGGTCCCCTGAAGTCGCCACGGACGTCGACGGGCACGCGGAGAACGCCGCGGCCTCAGTTCATCGGGGGCTTGATGGTGGCCAGCATGGACGATCGCGATGGCGTCATCGCCCGCCAACTTCCGCTCGATGAGATCTGGCGCTTCGTGGTGGTCGTGCCCGAGGAAGAACTCGCCACCGCGACGCTCGACAGATCCTGCCGACCTCGTCTCCTTTCGCGACGCGGTGCGCAACTTGAACGCGCTCGGTCTCTTGATCGCCGGTCTGGGCGAATCATCGGGAGTTCGTGCCGTCCGTCGATGGACGACTATCTTCATCAGCCTCACCGCAGCGCACTGCTGGAGTTCGCCGACGACCCTGCTAGCGACGTTGCGCGAGGCGGGGCCGCGGGCTCGTGTTGGTCGGGCGCCGGGTCCTCGATGCTCGGACTGGTCACGAGCGAGAGCGGCCGATGACGTGGCGCTCGGGCCGCCAAAGAGTTTTTGCACGCGCGTTCGCTTCCAGGAGAGGTGTTCACGCTCGACGCCGACCGCGCGGGCCTGGTCACGCATTGAGCTCGAAGTGACTCGACGTTCGACCGCGCGGACGCTAGGGGTGCGGGCTTTCATACTGGCTCGGCGCCATGCATCGTTCAGTGGAGCGCCGCCGATCGTGCTGCCGCGCCTTTCCGGTGCTCGGTCGCTTCGGCCACTAGCGCCTGGCGGTTCCTTCTGGGGGCGCGTCGTCTTGTTCATCCTCACTCGACCCCACTCCGACACTGGACGAAACGCCAGTGGCTCGGAGCGCTGGCGCTTGGGGGCGACGACGGCGTTCATGAATCAGTGCTTCTATCAAGCCATCGCGCGCATTCCCTTAGGCGGCGCGGTGGCGATTGAGTACTTGGGTCCCTTCTGCGTAGCCGCCTTCGGAAAGCGCACGCCGCGGCACCTGGCCCTGGTGGTGCTGGCGGGACTCGGTGTGGTGGCCCTCACCCGTCCCGGCAACGGGCTCAACCTTGACGGAGTTCTCTTCGCGGCCGGCTCGGGGGTGGGGTGGGCCGCGTACGTGTACGCCTCGAAGCAGGTGGGCGGCACGACGCGAGGCTTCGAAGGACTCGCCGTCTCGATGTCGGTTGCCGCGATCGTGACCCTGCCCTTTTCGCTCGGTGCGACCGTCGCACTCGGTGCTCACTCCGGGCACCCTCGTACGTCTGGCCCTCGTGGCGGTCATGGCCATCGTGCTGGGTTTCGGAGCGGAGTCTGCAGGGCCTGCGTCGACTCAAGCCCTCCATCGCGGGTGTGCTGATGGCCGGCGATCCGGCCGTGGCCTTCGTGGTGGGCTGGCTTCTTCTGAGCCAGTGCATCAAGGTCTGGGACGTTGTCGGCCTTGGCTGCGTGGTGGTGGCGGGAGCGGGCGTGATGTACCACTCGGCCGTGGGTGAGAGCGAGACTGGCTCAGTAGGCTTGAAGGAGTGCCAACGCCCAGAACCTTTGCCATTCGCACTTTTGGCTGTCAGATGAACGAACACGACTCGGAGCGCTTGGCCGGGCTTCTGGTGGCCGACGGCCTGGTGCCAGCGCTAACTGACGCGGAGGCCGACGTCATCGTGCTCAATACCTGCACCATTCGCGAGAACGCCGATCTCAAGCTCTACAGCGCTCTCGGTCAACTGAAGGCTCTGAAAGAAGAGCGTCCCGGTCTCCAGATCGCCGTCGGCGGCTGCATGGCCCAAAAAGATCGCGGGACCATCCTGCAGCGGGCCAACTGGGTGGACGTCGTGTTTGGCACCCACAACCTGGCCTGCCGCGCCCTCGCTTCTTCGACGCAGCGTCACCGAAGGTCCCTTGGTGGAAGTCCTCGACGCGCCCGACCCCGTCACCAGTCGTGAGATGGCCCCCGCGCTGTACGCCGTGCGGGAGTTGCCCTTCGCCGCGTGGATGACGATTCAAACGGGCTGCGACAACACCTGCGCCTACTGCATCGTGCCCAGCGTGCGGGGGGAGAGATCTCGCGACCCCTGAGCGACCTGATCGAAGAGGCCACCATGCTGGCCAACTCCGGGGTCAGCGAGATCACGGTGCTCGGTCAGAACGTGAACTCCTACGGCCGGGACCTGACGCGTCGTCGACCACTTTTCGCCGAGCTGCTGCGCGCTCTGGGTGACGTGCCGGGCCTCGAGCGCATTCGCTTCACCAGCCCTCACCCGAAGGACCTTCGCCCCGAGACCATCGCCGCTATGGCCGAAACTCCGACGGTCTGTAACCAACTGCACCTGCCCTTACAGTCCGGATCCAACCGAGTGCTCTCGGCTATGCGTCGTGGTTACCGCGTCGAACGGTACGTGGCAACCTTGAACGCGGCCCGCGCGGCGATTCCCGATCTGGCGGTCACCACCGATCTCATCGTGGGCTTTCCTGGGGAGAGTGACGAAGAGTTCGACGAGACCTTGGCCGTGGTGGCGGCCTGTGAGTTCGACCTCGCCTACACCTTCATCTTCTCGCCCCGCGAAGGGACTCGAGCGGCCGACATGGGGGACTCCTTCATCGCGAGCGACGTCATCAAGGAACGCTTCGAACGATTGAAAGAGGTCACCGATCGCTCGGCCCTTCACCGACACCGCGCCCGCGTGGGACGACGTGAAGAGGTGTTGGTCGAAGGTCCCTCACGTCGCAACGACCAGATGCTCTCCGGTCGAACGCGACAAGGCAAGTTGATTCACTTTCCCCTCCGAGGGGACGCCGCGCGTGCCGGGTCGCTCGTCAGCGTGGATGTCACCTACGGCGCGCCGTACTACTTGCTGGGCGAGATGGTCGACGTACTGAGGACGCCGCGACACAAGATTCGTGTGCCGCTCCTCTCGGCGAGGTGAACGGTACGAGAACCTCGGTCGCACTGGTTGGTCCCACCGCCTCGGGCAAGTCGGCCTTGGCTCATGAGTTCGCCCGAGATAGAGGGCGCGTCGAGATCGTCAGCGTCGACGCGATGAGCGTCTATCGCGGCATGGACATTGGCACCGCCAAGCCCACGCGGACGGAGCGAAACGAGGTCACCTATCACCTGCTCGACCTCGTGGAGCCGAGCGATGAGTTCACGGTCGCGCAGTTCCAACTCGCGGCGCGCGACGCGGTCGAGCAGATCGGCGCTCGAGGCGCTGACGTTCTCTACGTGGGCGGAACGGGGCTCTACGGCCGCGCCGTCCTGGACGATCTCGACATACCGGGTCGCTACCCCGACGTACGTCGCGCGCTCGACGAGCGAGCCACGAGTGACTTAGTGGACCTTTACCGAGAGCTCGTCGAACGTGACCCCCTGGCCGCCAGTCGGATCGATGCGTCGAACGAACGGCGAGTGCTACGCGCCCTGGAAGTGACCCTCGGCTCGGGACGGCCGTTCTCGTCGTACGGAGAGGGGCTCCTCACCTACGGGCCCGTGCGGGTGGTGCAGATCGGGCTCGACGTTCCGCTGGACACTCTCGACGAACGTATCGCCGCGCGTTTTCGCGCGTGGATGGACGAGGGCTTGTTGGACGAGGTCGCGGCTCTGGCCGCCGCGCCGGGTGGCCTGGGACGCACCGCCCGTCAGGCCGTGGGGTACCGTCAACTTCTTCGCCATCTGGAAGACGGCGCCGACCTGGAGGAGTGCGTGAGTGACGCCATTACCCAGAGCCGGCGCCTCGCTCGCCGTCAGCGTTCGTGGTTTCGCCGCGATCCCCGCGTCGAGTGGTTCGACGACGTGGCGGCGGCGCGTCAGCGCGTTGAGGACCTGTTGACCACATCCGGGACCTTCGTGAGAGACTGAGTCGGTGACGTTTCGCAGTCTTCAAAAGTGGCACGGCGCCGGAAATGACTTCCTCATCGACGTCCAACAGCCCGGGTACGCCGAGTGGTGGACGCCGTCGCGGGTTCGCGCGATCTGTCAGCGCACGACCGGAGTCGGCGCCGACGGTGTGCTCGTGGCGGCCCTGGACTCACCGGTCTCGATGACCCTCTTTAACGCCGACGGCTCTCTGGCCGAGATGTCGGGCAACGGGATTCGCTGTCTGGCGGCGGCGGTTCGGCGATTTACGAGCGCGAGTTTTGACCGACTCGACGTGTCGACGGTGGCGGGACTTCGCACGGTTTCTTTAGAGATGCACGGCACCTCGGGGTACGGCAGCGTCTCGATGGGTGAGGTGACGGTGGGCGAAGCACTCGAAGGAACGCTGGGCCTCGCCAACGTGGGCAATCCGCACGTCGTGGTCCTGGATCACCCCGACTGGAGTACCTCCACCCGCGAGGAGTTGGCCGAAAAACTCGCCGCCCAAGTGGGAGGGGCGAACGTGGAGTTTCTGACGGTGCTGGGAGAGGATCATCTGAGCATTCGCGTGATTGAGCGCGGGGTGGGCTGGACGCAAGCGTGCGGGACGGGGACGTGTGCCGTCGCCGTGATTGCGCGAGACGCGGGACTTAGCGGCAGTGACGTGATCGTCGAAAACCCCGGCGGGCCGTTGCGCGTGGCACTCTCGGGATCGACGGCCACCTTGAGTGGACCAGTGGAGTTCGTCGCCGACTTGGAGTGGCTCACGGTTTGACGTATATCCCGAACACCCTTATTGATCGGACCTTTCGAGAGAAGATCGTCTTGGTGGGCGTCCTCTTTCCTGGGGTCACCCAAGAGGCGCTGGACCAGCAACTCGACGAGTTAGCGCTGCTCGTCGACACGGCCGGCGCGGACGTGGTGGCGCGCATCGTGCAACGACGCGACAGCCCCGACCCCGCCACGTTCCTGGGCTCGGGAAAAGTCGATGAGCTTCGCCAGATCTGTCTCGCGCTCGACGCCGACACGGTGGTCTTCGAGGACAATCTCTCTCCGGCACAGCAGAGAAACCTAGAAAAGATTCTGGGGCGAACCGCGATCGATCGCACGGCCGTTATTTTGGACATTTTCGCTCAGAACGCTCGCACGCCGGAAGGCAAAGCGCAGGTCGAACTGGCGCTCCTTGAGTATCGATTACCGCGACTTCGTCGCGCTGGTGGATCCCTCTCCCAGCAGGCCGGTGGCATCGGCACACGGGGACCGGGCGAGACGCAACTCGAGGTCGATCGACGTCGACTGGTGCAGCGCATTCATCACATCCGCCGTGAACTAAAAGAGATCGATCGAACCCGTCAGGTGCAGCGCCAAGGTCGTGAACGCGGACGACACCGCGAAGTCACCCTGGTGGGCTACACCAACGCGGGGAAGTCGTCGATGTTGAACGTTCTCACCGACGCGGGGGTGGACGTGGAAAATCGACTCTTTGTGACGCTCGACCCGCGCACCCGTCAACGCCAGTTGCCCGGCGGCGAGACCGTGCTGTTCACCGACACCGTCGGATTTATCTCCAACCTGCCCCACGAACTCGTGGACGCCTTTACCAGCACGCTCAAGTCCGTCCAACTGGCCGACCTCTTGGTCCACGTCGTGGACGGCGCGAGCGATTTCGCCGAAGAACAGATTGCCGCGGTGCGCGACGTACTGGTCGAGATCGAGGCCGACCAGGTACCGGAGTTGCTCGTCTTTAATAAGGCCGATCTGCCCGGATCGCGAGCGAAAGATTTGGCGAAGCTGTACGAGGGAAGCGTCTGGGTATCGGCTAAGACGGGTGAGAACCTCGACGAGGTGATTAGCGCCATCGCGGAGCGACTGCGATCGCGCGACCGAGTGCTGACGTTGCAACTGCCGCTCGACCGCGGCGATCTCTTGGCGGCCGCGCATCGCGAAGGCGATGTGTTGGACACCTCGGTGAGTGATGAGGGTGTGTTGATTCACGTCGTGCTCGACGCGGTAGGCGCGGCGCGCTTCAGTGAGTGGCGGGTGCCGGCGTGAGTTTTGAGCCACCGGCGTACCCTTATGAACGACTCGACGGCTTGAAGCGTCTGGCGTCGGCTTTTGACGGTGGCCCCGTCGACTGCTCCATCGGCACGCCGGTCGATCCGCCGCCGAGTTTTGTGATCGACGAACTAGCTAGGGGTCTCGGAGCGAGAGGATACCCGCCCTCGGCGGGAACGACGGACTTTCGCGACTCGGCCACTCGATGGATGAAGCGCCGCTTCGAGGTCGACATTCCCAGCGACCATCTCGCCGCCTGCGTCGGGACCAAAGAGTTCGTGGCGTCCTTGGCCGGATATCTTCACCTGCGCTCCCCCCAACGCGACACCGTGCTCTTCCCCTCGATGAGTTATCCCACCTACGCCATGGGGGCGACCCTGGCGGGCCTGCGTTCGGTGCCGGTGTCGATGGTGAACGGACGACTCGACCCCTCGTCTATCGACGACGACGACGTCGATCGCGCCCTGGTGTTGTGGGGGAACTCACCCTCTAACCCCACGGGGTACCTCGATGACCTCGAGAGCCTCGCCGCCTGGGGTCGCCACCATGGCGTTCTCATCGCGAGCGACGAGTGTTACGCGGAGTTCACCTGGACGTCGCCCGCGCGATCGATACTCGAACACGGCGAGGACGGTGTTCTCGCTCTTCACTCCATCTCCAAGCGCTCCAATCTGGCGGGCGTGCGAGCCGGTTTCTACGCCGGCGATCCGTCGATCGTGGCCTACCTGCGAAGTGTGCGCCAGCACGCGGGGCTCATGGTGCCGGGTCCGGTGCAAGCGGCCGTCGCTGTCGCGTACGGCGACGACGCGCACGTCGAAGAACAGCGCACGCGATACTGGCGCCGCCTCGAACTGCTGAGTCGAGCGCTTCAGCGCATCGGCATCGACGCACCCACGCCGGAAGGATCGTTCTATCTGTGGTGCTCGAAGGACGGTATGGACGGTTGGGAGTTGGCTAGCGTCCTGGCTGAAAAGTCGGGGCTCGTCGGTAGCCCGGGGGAGCTGTACGGCGAAGCGGGCAAGAACTACGTTCGACTGGCGATGGTGCAGCCCGACGAACGACTCGAGCTAGTCGCCTCTCGTCTCGAAGCGTCCTAGAGCCGCCGGTACGATGAACGGGTGAGCGATCTAGAGACCCGCATCGGTGAGTGGTTCAGCGAGATCTCGACCATCGCGCCGGACAACCTCGAAGCGCGCCGCGACGCGGAGTTGGTCATCACCAAACTGGACGACGGACAGTTGCGCGTGGCCGAGATCAACGACCACGGGACGGTCGTGGTACATGAGTGGGTAAAGCAGGCCATTCTCTTGTTGTTTCGACTGCGCGTCATGGAAAAGATCGATGTCGGTCCCTTTGAGTATCTCGACAAACTGGAGTTGAAGAACGACTACGAGCGCCGAGGCGTGCGCGTGGTGCCCGGCGCGATCGCCCGGCGGGGCAGTTTTCTGAGTCCGGGCGTAATCTTGATGCCGAGTTTCGTCAACATCGGCGCGTGGGTGGGGCCCGAGACCATGGTCGACACGTGGGCCACGGTCGGCAGTTGCGCCCAGATCGGAGCCAACGTACACCTCGCGGGAGGGGTCGGCATCGGCGGGGTGCTTGAACCGCCCAACGCCGTTCCGGTCGTAATCGAGGACGACGCCTTCATCGGTAGTCGTTGCATGATCGTCGATGGCGCGCGGGTGGGACGAGGTTCGGTGCTCGGAGCGGGCACCATCTTGAATCCCTCGATTCCCGTCATCGACGCCGAGAGCGGTGAAGAGGTGTCGCGGGGTCACGTGCCCGACTACTGCGTGGCGGTGTCGGCCAGTCGTCGTCGCGAGTACAGCGGCGGTGAGTACTTCCTGCCGTGTGTATTGATTATCAAGAGGCTCAGTGAAGGGGAGCGTCACAACAAAGTGACCCTGAACGAGATCTTGCGCGACCACGGCGTCTCCACGTGAGTCGACTCGACGACGCCTACGCCTTGGTGTCAGTCTCCTCGGTGAGTGGTGACGAAACGGCGCTCGCCACCGACGTCGAGGCACAGCTTCGCGCCGCTCCGTTCCTCGAGGTGGAGCGAGTGGGCGACAACGTGATCGGTCGAACGACGGGGCATCACGCAACGCGCGTAGTGGTGGCCGGCCACCTCGATACCGTTCCCGGTGATGCCGCCAACGCGGTCATCGTGGGGGACGAACTTCGAGGCCTCGGCGCCTGCGACATGAAAGGCTCGCTCGCGGTCATGTTGGCCCTCGCGGTCGACCCTACGCCCCGATCTGTCGAAGTGACCTGGGTCTTCTACGCGCGCGAGGAGATCTCGAGAGCTCAGTCAGGTCTGCTGGAGGTGGCGGAGTTGCGGCCGGAACTCTTAGACGGGGATGTGGCGATTCTCTGCGAGCCGACGAATGGCGTGGTGGAAGCGGGATGCCAGGGCACGTTGAAAGTAGGTGTGACCCTCAAGGGCCGCCGCGCACACACGGCGCGACCGTACACGGGGTTGAATGCCATTCACCGATTGGGCGCGCTTATCGATCGAATCTCGGCCTACCGTCCGCGGACGGTGTCTCTCGACGGAGTGGAATATGTCGAACAGTTACAGGCCGTCGCAGTAGAAGGGGGAGTGGCTTCGAACGTCGTCCCCGACGCCGCGGTGATCACGTTGAACCACCGAGTGGCCCCCGATCGCACGAAAGAAGAAGCGGTCGCGTGGTTGCGAGAGTATCTGGGCGACATCATTGAAGACGGTGACACATTTGACGTGCTCGATTGGGCGCCTAATGCTCCACCGTCGCTGCGGAATGAACGTCTCGCGGATTTGGTTCGTCGCACGGGAAGAGCACCCGTCGGCAAAGTGGGGTGGACCGACGTGGCGACCTTCCAAGAACTCGATATTCCCGCCACGAACTTCGGAGCCGGCGATCCTCTCCTCGCTCATCGCAGTGACGAGTACATCTCGCTAGAACAACTCGAGGAGTTCGAAAAGGTCTTTCGGTCCTGGCTCGTCTGAGCGAGAACGGGACTTAGTAGTGACGCAAAACTGAGATGACGCGTCCGTAAATTACGACCTCGTGGGAGTCGAAGTCCATCGGCTGCATCGCGGAGTTTTCCGGCTGCAAGATGATCCTCGAACCCTGAGGGAAGAATCGCTTCACGGTCGCCTCGTCGCCGGGAATTCCCGCGACCACGATCTCGCCGGCACGAGCCGTGTTCTCCCGTTGTACGACAATGAAGTCGCCCGACAAGATGCCCGCGTCGATCATTGAGTCACCGCGCACTTGAAGGACGAAACTGTCGCCTCGTCCCGCGAACTGTTCGGGCATTGACATCATTTCGTGGGTGGTCTCGCTGGCCAGCACGTCGATACCGGCGGCAATGTCACCGACGAAGGGGATGTGGCGAATGTGCTGCTCGGGGACCGGGTTGGCCATATCGAGTCGCACCGTGAGGGTGCGCGGCTGTTGAGGGTTCTTCTCGATGTAGCCGGCGTCCTTGAGGACCGTGATGTGGTTGGCCACGGTCGCCGAGGAGGAGAGGCCTACTTCCTCGCCGATCTCTCGAATGGTGGGGGGAAAGCCTCGTTCGCGCTGGCACGAGGCAATGAACTCCAGGATCTGGCGACGCATTGGGGTGAGAACTTCGGCCATGGGATCCTCCAGTAAACGAACAGTTGTTCGTAGGTTACACCGGATCGATTGTCAACTCAAACACCTGTTCGCTTTTCTTTGGTCGGGTAATCCGACCATTGGGACGATTTCAAAGGAGGCGTAGTGGAGGAAAATGCGACGTTGGGTCAGTGTTGGCGAGACTTCGAGGACGTCGTAACCAGCGGGCTCTCGAGGGTTCTGCTCTACGGACCGCCGGGGACGGGCAAGACGTTTGGCGCTCTTCACTTTGGCGTGGGCGAGGAGAGGGCCGAGCGAATTGTCTGCACCGAAGACCTAACGTCCGGCGAAGTGACGGGCACGTGGATTCCCTCACGAGAAGGTCACTTCGAGTGGCGCGAGGGCCCCGCCATCCGAGCGTGGCGAGGCGTAGAGGGACGCGGGGGACGTCTGGTTCTCGACGAAGTAGATCACGCGTCGGGCGACGCGCTCTCGACTTTGCTGGCCATGACAGACTCGCCGGCGTCGGCGTCGTGGCGAAACCCCGACACGCTCGAGTGGGTTCGACCGGGCCCGGAGTTCTCGGTGATCATGACGTCGAACATCGAGGATCTCGAGGAAGTGCCGCGAGCCCTTCGGGATCGATTCCCCGTCAGTATTCGAATCGATCGCCCGCACCCCGCCGCGCTCGCGAATTTGAGCGGCGACCTTCGCGAGCCAGCATTAACGGGATCGCTCGGTCCGGAACATCGTCGAATCTCACTACGAAGCTTCTATGCCTTTGACGATCTCCGTCGGTGTCACGGTGCCTCGCGGGCGGCGCGACTGGTCTTCGGTGACGCGGCCGCGCAAAGCGTCCTCGATGCGTTGGCCATTGGTGCGGTCTCGTCGTGAAGGGAGTGATCTTCCCTGAACTTCTGAGCCGACGGGACGATGACAACGTCGAGGGGGCGTGGGAGGTTCACGAGTGTTCGACGATGAGGGGCGAAGCTAGTTGCAACCTCGGCGAACAGGTGCTCGAAGTGCCCTTGGCGTCGAGTGAACTCGCTCGCGTTATTCGCGCGCACGAACTCATGCACGCTCAGGTCAGCCCGCACGCGCAGCACTTGCGTAAGGCCCTCGACGACGTCTCACCCCGAGCCCTCGAGTGCTCCGAAGAGTTGCGAGTCAATACTCTTCTCGCCCGACTTAACTTTGACGTCGCGTTGATGAAGGACGGAACAGAAAAGCCGGGAGGGCGTCGGGTCGCGGAAGCGGAGTTGTGGCCCGAGGCGATCTGCTTCTTGGTGGCGGTGGCCGGCACGGGCGCGGAGAAGGAGTACTTGGCGGGCATCCGACAGGGGCGGGCCGAGTGGCTGCCCGTGATGCGAGCGATCAGGAAGCGCGCCGTCGCCATCATGAGTCAAAGCACCGTGTCTCTGGCCGCGACACGGTTGAACGAGGCGGGTCTGCCGAGCGGGTACGCGGCCTCCACGCTGGTACTGGCGCGAACGTTGACTCAGACGATGGAAGCACGAGTTCCCACCAACGCCGAAGAACTGCGAGGATTTCGGCGATCGCTCGAAGAGGGTGGCCGACGTCCGCCGACTGGCCGATTCGCGCCCCTGGTTTTTGACGAGACGTTAGAACGACGGGCTCACCGTTCGAGCGGGAGGGTTCGGCGTTATCGAGCGTCGCCGACCGGGCGGGTACTTCGTTACCCCGGTCGACTTGTCACCGACGAACAGCGGCGTGGATTTTCCGCTCGGGTGGCGCGCCGAGGGGGAGTTGTCGTCATCGATCAATCGGGCTCCATGGACCTCGACACCCTGGCTCTACACGCCTTGATCCGTCAGGTGCCTCACGCCCTCGTCGTGGGGTACAGCCATCGTCCCGGCGACCTCGGTTCAATACCGAACGCCTGGATCCTGAGCGACCGAGGTCGCGTCGCGAGTTCATTTCCCTGCGGCCATGTCGGCAACGGGGTGGATGGCGCCGTCCTGCAATGGGCCCTGGCTCGGCGACGGGCGAACGAGCCGATGGTGTGGGTGACCGACGGTCAAGTGACCGACTCTCATGACCACCCCGACGAGTCACTAACCGCGGCCTGCGCGGAGCTCGTTCGGTGTGGTCGGATTCGTCTCGTTCGCGACCTTCACGAAGCGGGGGAGGCTTTGCGGTGGAACCAACCGGTGCCCTCGAGCAGCCTTCCGAGATTTGGCCGGGTGGGTCGAAAACTCATGGAATACCTTGAAATGAAAGGAGATGTGACAGGGACAAAATAATTTGACGTCGTCTTCGCAAAAAACATTTGCAACGAACACCTGTTCGTCTTATGCTAGCGAACAGGTGTTCGTACAAGAAGGAGCGTCAGATGGCCGCAGTTGAGATTCTAGAGATCCCCGGCTTAGACGAGATACTGCGACGTCCGGCGCTGCGGCTCGTTTCGTACACGCCCGCCCCGCCGGCCATTCGCCGAGGGGTTTCCATTCGCCAACGTCGAGCCGAGCGAGCTCGAGTCCTCCAACGACGTCGTCGTGCGGCCGCGGCGATGATACTTCTCGGCGCCCTGACGATTCTCGCCATGCCCGGTCACCTGTTTGGGGCCACCACGGGAGCGGGACTCTCGACAGATCTCGCGGCATCGTCCACTCTCGCTTCGGGCATGGACTACGTGGTGCAGCCGGGCAATACCGTGATCTCCATTGCCCGCGAGATGAATCCCACGAACCCTTCGCTGGCTCGTTCGCTCCTCGTTCACGAACTGGGCTCGACGGTGGTGGTGCCCGGTGAACACATCCTTATCCCCTGAAAAATCAAGGTTTCGGGTGTATCGTGAGGGCGTGCGTTGTCCCTTTTGTTCGGCTGATGACGACCGCGTCGTTGACTCGCGACTAGCCGAGGACGGGGTCGCCATCCGTCGGCGGCGCGAGTGCGCCAACTGTGCCCAGCGTTTCACCACTTTTGAGCGCATCGAAGAGATCGTGCTCTACGTCGTCAAGCGGTCCGGTGACCGAGAACCCTTCGTGAGAGAAAAGATCCTGAGTGGGGTTCGCTCTGCGGCGAAAAACCGCCCGGTGGACGACGACACCCTCGAGGGGGTGGCGTTGGCGGTCGAGGAGTCGATGCGGCTCTTGAACCGAGATGTCACCAGTGAAGAGGTCGGGATGGCCACGCTGGAAGCCTTGCGGGACATCGATGACGTGGCCTACGTCCGATTCGCCTCCGTGTACAAGGGGTTCGAAGGCACGGACGACTTTGCTCGTGAGATCGGCATGTTGGTCAAAACCACGGCTCCCAAACTGCGCGGTTAGTCGTGCGCGCACTTCGACTGCGCCCGCGTTCGGCGCTGGCCATCTACGCACATCCCGACGACGCGGACGTCGCGGCCGGGGGATTGATGGCGCAGTGGGCGAGCGAGGGGATCGATGTTCATCTCGTCGTTATCTGTGACGGCGCCAAAGGTTCGCACTCGCCTCACCTCGAAGCGTCGGTGGTCAGGGAGACGCGCAAAGAAGAGTTAGAGAGCGCGGCCGATGTCCTCGGCGCGCGCAGCGTGACGTCGCTCGACTGGCCCGACGGAACGGTCACCAACTCCCTGGAACTCCGCGAGGCGTTGGTCGGTCTGGTGCGATCGTTGAAGCCCGAGGTCGTGCTGGGACCCGACCCCACGGCCACCTTCTTTGGCGAGGTCTATGTCAACCACCGTGACCACCGCGAGACGGGGTGGGCCCTCTTAGATGCCGTCGCGCCGGCCGCGGCTATGCCTCTCTACTTCCCGGATCAGGGTCCACCCCATCAGGTCAGTGTCCTCTTGCTCAGTGGTACTCACGAACCCGACGTCGTGGCGGACGTCTCTAAGACCATCGACACGAAGGTGAAGGCGATCCTGGCACACGCGTCACAACTAGCGGGCGACGCCGACGCCATACGTGACGTGGTGTACGAACGAGCCGAGCAGGCCGGTCGGCCGGTGGGTGTCGCCTTCGGTGAGTCTTTTCGCTGCATTGAACTCGCTTTCTAAAAACCCCACGGTCGACGAGGCCCCGCTACTGCACGTAGACCTCGACGCCTTCTTCGCGTCGGTCGAGGTCCTCGATAACCCCTCGTTGCGCGGCAAGCCCGTGGCCGTCGGAGGCGGAGGGGCGCGCGGAGTCATCGCCAGCGCGAGCTACGAGGCCCGTCGATTCGGGGTGCGCAGCGCGATGCCGAGCGTGACCGCCAAGCGTGCGTGTCCCGCGTTGATCATCCTGCCCGGCCGTTTCGATCGCTACGAGGTCTACTCTCGACAGTTTCACGACATCGTGCGGGATCTCACGCCTGACTTTGAGCCACTGGGCCTCGACGAGGTGTTCGCAGACCTGCGCAGTCTTCGACGACTCGATATTCGACCCCTTGAAGCCGCCGCGACTCTGCGCCACCGCATTAACCACGAACTCGGCCTACTGTGCGGCGTCGGTCTGGGGCGCAACAAGCTCTTCGCGAAACTCGCCTCCAAGGAGTCGAAGCCCCGAATCGAAAACGGTGGGCTGGTCGACGGTCCCGGCGTGTTCTGGGTCAGCCCCGAGCAGGAGGCCCTATGGCTCGACACCTTGCCGGTGCTTGCCCTCTGGGGCGTCGGTCCCGCAACCTCGGAGAAGTTGGCGCAACTGGGCCTCACCTGGGTGCGCGATCTGGCCCGCGTCGACGAAGCAACGCTGGCCGCCCACGTGGGTCCCTCCATGGCGGCGGCCCTCGCCGCGTACGCCCACGGGGAGGACTTCCGCGACGTGGTGGTGGACCGAGAACTCAAGTCACTCGGTCACGATCAGACCTTTGGTCGCTCCCTCTGTGGTCTCGATGAAGTGCGCGACGCGCTCAAGACCCACGCGGCGGTGGTGGCCAGAGCCTTGCGCGAGAAAGGTCGCGTCGCGCGCACCATCAGCATCGTGGTTCGATTCGATGATCGCAGCAGCGTCTCGAGGTCACAGACACTCTCGTTTGGTCTGGACGACGAGTACGCCATCGAGGCGATCGCCGAAGCGCTGTTGCAGTCGGTCGACCTCTCGTTGGCCGTGCGCCTCTTGGGACTGCACGCTTCGAATTTTCTCGAGCGAAACGATAATCACATGCAGTTGAGTTTCGGACTTGAAGCCACGACGAACGACGCCAAAGCGAAGTCCATCGCCGTCTCGCGTCAACAACAGGTGGAGAATGAGTCCCTTCGCGACGCGCTCGATGAAGTCCGCCGACGCTTCGGTCGCACGTCAGTAGGCACGGCCAGTGAACTGAGCGAAGGCGGACTGGACGTCGTCACCCAGCGCGGTCGTCACGCCTTTGGTCCCGAGGCGAACGACGGTGACGCTAGGCGCGAACCGTAACGAGCGTGCCGATCGGCGTGTAGGGAAAAACGGTCTTGGCGGAGGCGAAGGGCATCTCGACACAGCCCAAGCTCTGGGGGAAGCCGTAGGACGAGCGAATAAAGCCGTGCAACGCGTCGCCCCCGTTGAAGTAGGAGACCCACGGGATATCGGGGTCGACGTACTTGGTGCCGTTGGGGTTGATGCCCGACATGGTGGTGGAGAAGAAGCGCTCGTAGACGGGGTACGTACCGAGTTCCGTCGGGACGGGTTCGATGCCGGTATTGACGAGGGTGGTGAAGACTACTTTGCCCGACTGGTACAGGGTCAGCGTCTCGGGCAACGACTCACTGACGTCGACGTAGTTGTACGTCGCGGGATCGACGCGGTCGCTGTTGGCGGCGTTCACCAGGTCGGTCCACGTGGTGGCGTCCGCCTCGCCGGTCACCGGAAGGTTGCTCTGACTTTGAAACGTGTCGAGGGCTCCGCGAAGAATCACGTTGTCGCTGCCGAGGGTCCACTGGGAGCTCAACGTGGCCGGCAGGTTGGGGTACGCCCAGGTGAAGGTGCCGTTCACTTCCTCCGACGGCGTGCTCTGCGTCGTGCCGGGGGTGAAGGTGAGTGGCAAGTAGTTCAACTCCGCCAGTAGCTGGGCTTCCCAGGTGAGGTTCGTGGCGACACTCGCTACTCGCGGTCGCACCGACGTAAAGGCGCACGAAGGACTGCAACTCATGCGCGTCGGTTCGCTGATGGTGTAGTTCGTCGAAGGCGAGAGCGCAACGGTGGCGACGGCCTGGACGTCATTGGGGGAGATCTGCTCCCACTTCGTCGCGATGAGGGGCCTCGTCACCAGCGGCGGGAGCCGGCGAACTTTGGTCGGTGAGGAGAAGTGCAAGCGAACGAGCGGCAGATCGTTCGAGAGGGTGGAGGGCAACATCACGGCGATCCGATACGTGGTGAGTGCGTTGGCGCTGAGGGCGGGGAGCAGCGTGCCGCTCAAAACGACGATGGAGAGAGCGCTGGCCAGCATGAATCGTCGTATCACCACTCCAGGATACCGAAGCGTTTTGAGCGACCGGCTTACAATTGGTTTACGAAACGGGGTAGACCATGGCGATGCTAAAGACCATCGGAGTGATCGTCGTGGTGTTGATCGTCCTGTGGGTCATCTTTGCCATCATTGGAGTCCTGACGGCCATCATCAAATCGGTCTTGGTCGTTCTCATCGTGGTCGCTATCTGTTACGGCGTCTACCACCACTTTTCGCACCGCCCGCAGTCCCGCTAGTTCGACAAACTAGGATGAACAGTTCTGGCGGCGTGGCCGAGTGGTTAGGCAGGGGCCTGCAAAGCCCCGTACTCCGGTTCGAATCCGGACGCCGCCTCCAGAAACTTCGCCTCGAACCGCGCACCTGGTGACCGCAAGGGCGGCGCCCTAGGAGACGGGCTTCGACCTCTCGGGAGAGGTACGGATCTGCTCTTTCAGAGCAGCGAGGCGCCGATCCCAGGCGCTGGCGCTCTCTTCGAGCCACTTCGACGCGTGCGAGGTCCCGTTCGACGTGACGAAGTACCGAACCTCGCGGCCGTGGCGTCGAACCTCGGCGAGGCCCGACCGGGTGAGGATCTGTAAGTGCTTGACGATCGCCTGTCGCGACACCTGGGCCCCGTCGGCGAGCTCGGTCGCCGTCATGCCGTGCGAGCTCTCGAGCAGTCGTTCGTAGATCTCCCGTCTGGTCTGATCGGCGAGGGCCGCGAAGACATCGGAGATGGCGTCCCTCATCGAAGGGCCAGGCACGCCTGCGCTCTCGCGCCCAGCGGCGACTCGGAGATAGAGATATGTGTGCCCGCGGTGGTCGGCGAGAGGTCGATCTCCACGCGCGTCGGCTCCTCGGTGAAACTGGCCCAGCGAAACGCGAGGTGTCTCTCTTCCTCGACCTCCTCGACCACCAGGTAGCGCACGTCATCGCCGTTCTTTACCCACCCTTCGCTTCCGGGGATGGCGGTGAGCTCACCGTCGCCCCCGAGCCACGCCGGATCGATGACGTGTTGCCACGCCTCGTCCACGCCGCAGGGAACTTCCAGTTCTTTGTACAAGATGTCTCTCATGCAACCAGAGTATTGCACAAGGTCGTCCGATGCATTAGTATGCAACTGAAAGGTTGCACAATGAGACGGGAGAGCACGATGACCCAGGGAGCGGACGATCGAGTGCGACAGACCTTGGTGCCGATGGTCTTAGAGGAGTCCTCGAGGGGCGAGCGGGCCTTTGACATCTACTCGATGTTGCTGCGCCAACGAATTGTCTTTTTGGGTCAAGAGGTCGACGACCAAGTAGCGAATCTCATCATCTCCCAGATGCTGTACTTAGAGGCCCTCGACCCCGAGAGCGATATCTCGCTCTACATCAACTCACCCGGCGGGCTGGCCTACGGGGGCATGGCCATCTACGACGTGATCCAGCACGTGCGACCCGACGTCTCGACGATCTGCGTCGGCATGGGAATGTCGGCGGCGGCCATGGTTCTCTGCGGCGGCGCGCCGGGAAAGCGCTTCGCCCTGCCCAGTTCGCGCATCATGATCCACCAGGGCGCCGCCGGCGCACGAGGAGCCCCGAGCGACATGGAGATCCAGCTTCGTGAAGTGCTCGCCCTGACGCGCCGCATGGCCGAGATCATCGCCCACCACAGTCACAGGTCGGTCGAGGAAGTGGAGCACGACATTGATCGCGACAAGTTCATGACCCCCGATGAGGCTCTCGAGTACGGCCTTATCGACGGGATTATTGCGCCGCGCCGAGGCCTGGCGATCGCCGCCCGGGGGAGTGAGGCGAGTTAGAGAGACTCGAGCGTCACGAGTCATCGCGTCGTTAAACTTCTCTGCCCCGACGGATACGGAGAGGTCGACGTGGCCCATCAACTCGAGCTAGGACTAGACACCTTCGGCGACCTTACCGAGCGCGCCGACGGCGACACGGTAACGCCCGCTCACGTCATCCGCGACGTGATCGAGGAGGCGGTTTTAGCCGACGAGCGTGGGATCGACTTTATTGGTCTGGGCGAGCATCATCGAGATGACTTCGCCATCTCCGCCCCCGACGTGGTGCTCGCGGCTATTGCGGGGCGCACGACGAGGATTCATCTCGGCTCCGCGGTGACCGTACTCAGCTCCGATGACCCCGTGCGGGTCTTTGAGCGATTTTCCACCCTCGACGCCGCCTCGAACGGACGGGCGGAGGTCATTCTTGGTCGCGGATCCTTCACCGAGTCCTTCCCCCTCTTCGGCTACGACCTGCGCCAGTACGAGATTCTCTTTGAAGAGAAACTCGCGCTCTTCTCCCAACTGCTGAACGAGCAGCCCGTGACCTGGGAAGGGACCACCCGATCAGCGCTGCACGACCAGCGCGTCTATCCACCGACCGAGTCAGGGCGTCTCACGACCTGGGTGGGCGTCGGGGGAAGTCCCGAGTCAGTGGCGAGGGCCGCTCGTTTCCACTTACCGCTGGTGATCGCCATCATTGGTGGTAGCCCCACACGTTTTCGTTCGCTGGTGGATCTCTACCATCGGTCCTTAGAAGCGCAGGGCTCCGAGCCCTTGCCGGTGGCGGTGCACTCACCGGGCTACGTAGCGGAGTCCGACGAGCTAGCGCGCGAGGAACTCTGGCCTTACATGAGAGAGTCGCGTGATCGCATCGGTGCGGAGCGAGGGTGGGGACCCATGTCGCGTGAGAGCTTCGATCGCGAGGTGGGCGAACACGGATCCTTTTACGTCGGATCACCCGAGACCGTGGCGAGGAAGATCGCTCGCACGGCGACGACGCTCGGCATATCGCGCTTCGATATGAAGTACAGCGCGGGACGAATGCCCCACGAAAGGTTGATGAACTGCATCGACTTCTACGGTAAAGAGGTCGTGCCCCTCGTGCGGGACATGATGGCCTAGTCGCTCGTCGGGAACTTCGCCTGGTGCGGGTTTTGGCACTTGTGACACGGGACTGAGATAGTAGAGACGTGGCTAAGAGATACCTCCAGGTGCCGGAGCTGATTTTGGGCTTTGACACCGAGACCACGGGGCTCAGTGTCCACAGTGAACGGGCCATCTCGTACGGGTTCTGTGCCTACCGGTTGGGCTATCCCGTCTGGTCCGAACACTTCTACGTCATCCCGGACTGTCGTATTAGCGCGGGGGCGCAGCGCATACACGGGCTGAGCCTCAGTGACCTTGAAGAAAAGCGTGAGCGCGAAACGGTGTACAACGTGGAGGCGGGGCTCACGCGGGCGGTCAAGATTCTGCGGGACTTTCACGAGCGCGGCGCGTTCGTCGTCGGTTCAAATCTCGGACGATTTGATCTGGAGATGTTGCGGCGTACCGCCATCTCGGTGCTGGGCAACGGACTCGATGACCAGTACTTCGACCTTTCACTCCTTCGCATCATTGACGTAGTGGAGCACGACCTCGCGATCGAACCGAGTCGACTGGAGCGACCACGCCGAGGACTCACGTATCTCTGTGGGCACTACGGAGTTACCCCCGGGGGACATGATGCCCTCCAGGACGCCCGTGCCGCGGTGGAGGTCTTTTTCGAGCAGGTGGTCCGTAACAACGACGGTCAGGTGTCGATGCTGTTGCCGACGACGCGAGATGACTTCATGTCCCAACTCACCGCGTCGTAAGAGCTTTATCGAAGCCGTGCGAGATGGGGGCACGGTGGCGCTTCGCTAGTGCGAACGTCGTCGCCGTTCGACGGAGGTGAGAGCTGGCGGCACATAGCCGGCGTCGCTGGCGCTGACGTTGGTGCCCGGGGGGACGAGTTCGTCGATGCGATCCAAGACGGCGCTATCTAACTGAATGTCCGGAACCTGAAGTTGCGACTCCAGCTGCTCCATGGTGCGTGGACCGATAATGGGAGACGTCACCGCGGGGTGCTCGAGAACAAAGGCCAACGCGAGTTCAATGATGGTGAGATTCGCTTGCTCGGCCAGTTTGGTGAGCTCAATGACGATCTCTAACTTGCGTTGATTGGCTGGGATGGAGAGGTCGTAGCGCTCGGGCAGCATCGCGGAACGGCGACTCACGTTGTTTTGACCCTCGCCGAACTTTCCTGACAGCCAGCCACCGGCCAGCGGACTCCACGGCAGGACACCCATGCCGTATTTCTCCGCGGTGGGAAGTACGTCGCGCTCGATGCCGCGCACGAGGATGGAGTAGGGCGGTTGCTCGGTAGTGAATCGAACGTGCCCGCGCTCGTGTGCCACCCACTGCGCCCGAACTACCTGCTCGGCGGGAAAGGTGGAACTGCCAATGTTGCGGACCTTTCCGGCGTGCACGAGGTCGCTCAGCGCGCCCAGCGTCTCGTCAATATCGATGTGCTCATCGGGGCGATGGATCTGGTAGATGTCGATGTAATCGGTACCTAGTCGTCGGAGCGAGTTCTCGCACTCGGCGATGATCCAACGTCGCGAGTTGCCCTGAGCGTTGGGATCGTCACCCATCTGGCCGTGTACCTTGGTGGCAAGAATGACCCGCGAACGATCCAGTGTGGAGAGCGCTTTGCCCACGATGATCTCGGACTCGCCTTGTGAGTAGACGTCGGCCGTGTCAATGAAGTTGATGCCCGCGTCGAGAGCACGATGAATAATGCGCACAGAGTCGTCGTGGTCTGTGTTGCCCCATGCGCCGAACATCATGGCGCCGAGGCAGAGTGTGCTGACTCTAATTCCAGTACTTCCAAGTTTGCGGAGTTCCATGGCGCTACCTTAGGGTCGCGTCAGAAGAGCAGATCGCGAGATTCGTCTCATTTCGTCGCACTTATTTGCCTCTGCGACAAGAGAGAGAAAAGTGGGTGAGTGGTAGGCTGCTACCCCTAAGGGGCCGTTGGCGCAGTCTGGTAGCGCACTTGCATGACACGCAAGGGGTCACAGGTTCAAGTCCTGTACGGCCCACTGAAGTTCCTGGTCAAGAGCAATATTGCTTACTCAATTTTGGGAACGAAGCTGCAATAGCTCACGCTCGTCGGCAACGCAGTCAGCAACGGATTGCCCGGTGGCTCTTTGGAATCGCGAGAAACATGCCCCCAAAGAGCGCCCGTGTGGCGATTTCGGCCGAAATTCTTGGTGGAAATGTTGAAGGCGAAGTGGCCTGCCAAGTCGAGCGCATTGCAATCTTGAGTGAGATCACGTTTCGTTTTTCAATGTGCACTCGTGGTCAACTGAATCGTTGGATTTGTTGTGCCTATCGCCGGAAAAATCGTACAGCTCAACCCCTTTGAAACCGTGCAAAAGGTCAGACGTCTGTCGAACTGTTTTCTAAATTAACTTTCTGTCCTCTAGGTAACGGGTGGGCCGGACGTGCACCTGTGGTTCTATTCGTCAAACGAAATTGGTTTCCCTAGAACCTCGTCCGTCCAGTTCTGAACTTCTGTGACGCGTTCGGCAATCAAATTGATGCTTTCCTCAAGTTGCCCGAAGTCGAAAGTGGAGCTGGGGGAAGATCGCCATGTGTCAATCGCATCGACTATCTCCTGTGCCTCCACCATTAAGACGCCCACATGAATCTCAACTGCGTCGTTAATCGTTTCCGAGGTCCGATACGCCTCTCTCGCGGTGCGCGCCATGTTGTCGGCAGTCTCCCGCAACCCTGGGAGATCTTGTTGACGCCAAGCAGATTCGATGGCGTCAGCCACTAGCGAGCCATGAAGGCCCAGGAGTCCACGGAGATTGGAAGCTACTCCTTCTCGTCGTATCTCAGCACGAATACGTCTTCTCTGGGACTGTTCGCGGCGAGGTGCCACCCTGATGTCGTAGACAATTTTGCCGACACTCGAAATTAGCGATATGGCAGCGATGGTAAGCCCAATTACCGCGATCGACATCTGCTGCTCCAATCATCCGATCTACTCGAATTGGATGGGGGCTCGAGGGCCTCGCGCGGTGGGAGTTCGCCTATGCCGCCGCCCGTAATGCGACGTTATTCACCGGAACCATCGCATTGCGGATTGGTGAGGCGCCTATTGGGAAATGTCGGGATCTCCGGAATTGTAAATTAGGTCGGCGGCGAGCTTCTCAGTGTCATGAAATACTGCGTGATCAGGATAGATAAATCTCCAAGTAATTATCCTTGCAAAACTTCCTAGATCTATGTAGTGTTGCAGTCATGAAAGCGCTCCGTATGCCCGTTACAACCGCCTCGAGAAAAGGTGTTTCAAAACTTGCGGCAGAAGCGGAAGACCACCGAGTCATTCTCACCAGTCACGGTCGCCCTGTTGCTGTTGTGGATTCGGCAGAGCGTCTGGATGGAGATTTGAGATTGGTCCGTGAGGCGAGTTGGTCGGTTGTCGAAGCCGCAGGTGATTTAGCGCTCGGACGAACCAACCGTTTTACTCTTGAAGAAGTGTGCGCCAAACTCAATGTTGATCCACAGCGAGTTCGTGCCCGCGCTGCAGCGAAGCGAGGGTGAGACGCGGGAGCCGCTTTCCCGACGATCAAGCAGAGATCGTTTTTTCTGACGTCATTATCGAGCAGCTCGAAGCGCTTGGTGAGCAAGAACGAATCGATGTCTTGGCAGAGATTATCCGTCTCTGTGGTGATCCGAGCGGAAAGCATCCGCTGAGTGCTCCTCTGTCGGGCTGGAACACACTTGACGTGCTGGGCATGGAATCACGTGTCGTGTACAAGGCCACGACTGAAAATAACGTCGGGCTTATAGAAGTGCTTTGCTTGGGTCCGCGTTCGGGCTCCGAGGTCTACGACATGGCCGTAAGCATCTCGGCCACGGGTCTTTTGACAGAGGACGAGGTCACGCAGTTGTGGGAAGCTCTTGGCTTGCTCGACGTCGTAACGGAGGATGTTGGTCTCGAAGGGTGGGATTATCGACCGGAGCCTGCCCCGGATGGAATGCGCCGAGCGGCAGTCAACTCGGGACTACTTAACAAAGAAACCGCAGATCTCCTTGCCAAAGACGAATTGGAAGCGGCTATGACGTCCGGTTGGGGACCAGAAGGGGCCGATCCCGAACGGGCATTAATTGCTGCGCTAGAGCGTGCGCGAGGAAGTGCCGACTTTTCTGTGCGTCAAATACTTGAAGCTCGACGAGGTGATCGCTGCGGAGCCTTGATGGTAAGGGCAAAATCTCCATGCGTTCGTCGAGCGGGTCATCCCGGTCCGCATAGGTCGGCGTAAGGACTTAGAAACGCTTGGCTGCTGTGCCGAGCCGCAGATCATGCTCGGCGTTGCGAGAGGCGTTGCCGAAGAAGTTCGACTGTCCGACACCCCCTTAACTGTGCAAAGGGTCAATGAAGCGTTCGTGATTGTCGGACTTCACCACCGCATGATCGCACGTGTGATTGCCGTTGCGGCCAAGGTCTTCGAGAACGTGCTCTCCGATGAAGGCATCGACACATCGCGGATGAATGCTATGGAGTGACGATTGATTTTGCTCGAACTCGGCGATGTACTCCTGGAGCGCCTCGCGACTGATCAGACGTCGTCAACCGATCAACTTGACAAGATACTGCAGGCGTACGACGTCTCGGCAACGCGGCCAAGCCAGACGCTCTATAGAGGCTCCAATAACACCGTCTTATTGAGCTCGGGCACGAGAGAATTCGGACCAATGTCAACGATCTGCGTGTAGGATGCGCGCTAGGACGTCTAGAACCCCGCTTCCCTGCTCATTCGACAGTTGGTCGGTGAGAGTGGAAAGCAGGCGGTTCAATGGACAACCTCTTCAGACTCATCGGGGATCCCGTAAAAGTGAGGACACCGCGAGTTCTCGAATGGCTTCAGAGCTCGAAGTCGGCGGCGCTGGTCTGGAACGCTATGCGTATCTGGCTCGGTGTGATGTGGCTCCAGGCGGGAGTGGCCAAACTCTGGGGTGCTGAGAACCCGGCTTTTCTCCATAACAATGGAGCAGGCGTGGCTGGGTTTGCCGCACACGGGGTGGCGGCCTACAGCTGGTGGGGCACATTCCTGCATGGTTTTGTGGTCCCTAACGCCGGATGGATTGCCATCCTCGTCGCCTTCGCCGAATTTGCCATTGGCGCCGCGCTCGCCATCGGCTTTCTGACCCCGCTCGCGAGTTTGGGCAGTTTGTTACTGCTTTTCACGTACGTCATGTCCGGTACCGCAAGTGTGTGCGCGTTCTACGCGCTCTTCGCCATCGTCATCCTCGCCACGTGGCGTACTTCGAGTTGGATCGGTGTTGACGGTCTCATCTCGGGATATCGACAACGCCGACGAGACGCGAAGCACACCGACGAAGTTGGGAAGGAAACCGTGGTCATTCCCGCCGCGGCCGAAGAGATTGACGTCGTGCCGGTCTAGTACCGGGAATACGAATTCTCCGCATCGAACGATTGATCTGGCCCTTTTGAGGCGAAAGTCAATTTGACTGATTTCACGTGAACTAAAGGAGATGTGAGTATGAGTTCTGTTCAGACGAATGTAGAAACCATTGAGGCATTCACGCAGGCGATGACACACGAGGACATTGACGGTCTCATGAAATTGTGGGAACCCGATGGCGAGTGGGAGGTCATGGCGACCGCCGAGACCTTCAAGGGGCTGGAAGAGATTCGGCAACTGGCGTCGCGATCCGTGGCCGCTCGAGACCACCCGCCGGGTGAGGGACTTTTGCCGTTCAACGTCTATAACAATTGGGAGGGCACGAAATTCTGTTGGGAATACGTACACAAAGGAGTTGTTACCGACAAGTGGCCAGCTTCTACTCACAAGGTGGCCCCGGGGACGAGTTTTGTTCTGCCGATCGTCCTGATATGCGAAATCCATGAAGGCAAGCTCGTAAAAATCAGAGAGTACTTCGACCTTCTAACTCTGCTGGAGCCTGATACTCCGCACAAGCTTTACTCTTAAGTCACTCCGTTAGACATGGGAACCCTATGAAAGATGTCGGCGCTCGACGGTGGTGGGCACTCGGCGCTGTGAGTTTGGCCGTCCTCGCCGTGGGTCTGGACGGCACCGTGCTGAGCGTCGCTTTGCCGACTCTGTCGAAAGCCCTTCACGCGTCGGAGTTGGACCTCCAATGGTTCACCTCGATCTACTTACTCGTCCTCGCGGCGTCAATGCTGCCCGCAGGACTACTGGGCGACCGGTACGGCAAGAAGAAGGTTCTCCTAATCTCACTCGCGTTTTTCGGACTCGGCTCAGCAGCGTCCGGATATTCGACATCGGTTGCGGAGTTCATGGCCGCGCGGGTACTAATGGGTATGGCGGGGGCCGGCATCATCGTGATGGCGATCTCGGCGCTGACGGTGTTGTTCGCGAAAGAAGACCGTCCGAAGGCGGTCGGCGTGTGGTCCGCCGCTAACTTTCTCTCTCTGCCCATAGGTCCCATTCTGGGGGGTTGGTTGCTGACGCATTACTGGTGGGGCTGGGTCTTCTTGATCAACGTTCCGGTGGCGGTGATCGGACTCGCCGCCGGTGCTGTGCTGATACCGGAGTCTCGTTTGTTGCGTCGTCCGAGTGTGGACGTAGTGGGGGTGACCTCGTCCGCCGCGGGCCTCGTGGCGCTGATGTATGGCCTCATCGAAGCCGGTCAACACGGTTGGGGCAACGTGGTGGCGCTCCTCTTCATCTTCATCGGGCTCGCGGCTCTCGTCGGCTTCTTTGGTTGGGAGAGGCGTCTCACTCGTCGACCCGGGGGCGAGCCGTTGCTCGACCTGAGTTTGTTCAGATCTCGTTCGTTCACGTGGGGCGTTATTTTGGCCGCGTTCGTGGTCCTCTCGATGTTCGGCGTGCTGTTCACCATGCCCCAGTTCTTCCAAGGCGTGCTCGGTACGAATCCGATTGGATCGGGATTGCGCCTCCTGCCGCTGATGGCGGGCTTAGTGGCAGGTGCGATTCCCGCTGCGAAACTGGCGAGCGTGCTGGGTGCCAAGGTGGTGACTACGGCGGGCTTCGTGTTTCTTGCCGCTGGCCTCTTCATCGGATCGACTACGAGCGTCAACTCGAGCGGCATCTTCATTCTGAGCTGGATGGCACTGCTCGGACTAGGAATAGGGATCGCGATCGCCACCTCGTCCTCCGCCGCCCTTGTGGAACTGACTGAAGAGCGCAGTGGCGTGGGCTCCGCGGTTCTGCAAGCCGTGAATAAGACAGGTGCGCCACTGGGTGCCGCCATCCTGGGCAGCGTCCTTAGCGCTGGCTATCTCGCGCACCTCAACCTTTCAGGATTGTCGGCTTCGGCCGCAATCGCCGTTCGCCAGAGCGTCTTTGGAGGCGTTGCCGCCGCTCGGCAGCTCCATTCGAAGGCGCTTCTTGCGTCAGTGCGAGCGGCCTTTGCCGATGGCATGGATCGGGCTCTCTTGGTCTCGGGCGGAATAGCCCTGATCGGTGCCGTGTTGTCGGCGCTCTTTCTTCCACGGACGAACGAATCGTTGGAGGCGAAATCCGCTGACACACGCAAAGAGGGTGAGCGCTCTGGCGTCTAATCGGGTACAGACCTTCCGAACTACGTTGAGACAGGGCGAGCAATGAACGTTTATGGTGTCATTGGGTGCATGCTCGCCTCGGCTTCGCAATGACCCGTTGTGCGCTGTGCAATTGCATTCCGTCAGCAGCGCCGTCAGCAACGCCAGAAAATGCGAGCGGTCAGCGGCGGACATTGGTGGTTCGCTGTTGGTATGCTTTCGCGAGTTTTGGATGAGAACACGCTTTAGTGACTGGTAAATGAGGGCATGACACGCAAGGGGTCACAGGTTCAAGTCCTGTACGGCCCACTGAATATCCTGATGAAGTGCGGTATTTCTTGTTCATTTTCGGGGCAAAACTCCAACGCCACACGGTCAGTCGGCAACGTCGTCAGCAACACCACTGGCTGCAAGCCCTCAAAACCGCGGAATTCCGTCTCTGAGTGCGCAATTTTCCAGTTCTGATCGGCGAGTGCCCACGGTTGCGGGCCAGATTCGTTGACAGTGTTGAAGTATCCGTAGCCTCTCTCAAATGTCTGAGTCGTAAACGATGTTGCTTGGCGAAAACACCGTTGCGTGACTACGTTGCAAACAGTGCAAAGGGTCACATTTATTGACTTGATTGACGCAGGTTCATCTCAGAGGGAATCCAGTCGAAGAAGGCACGTGGACTTGGAGCCAAGAACGAACGCTGCCCACAAACCTGTGGCTTCGGCAGTGCCGATGAGGATGAGCATGATGCCACCAATTCGACCGATCACCATTTCGTATTGGCGAAGCAATCTCGACGTGTTCGTCATCCACTCGGTTGCAAAGGCTGCGCACAAAAACGGAAGTCCGAGTCCCAAGCAGTAAAGGAAAGCGAGCAATGAGCCCCTCAGTGCAGTGGCGCCCGACGAGGATGCAGCAAGCCCCAAGATCGTCGCCGATGCAGGGCGTCCAACCTAAAGCGAACGTGATCCCGAGTAGTGAAGCACCAAAAACAGGGACCCCGTGGAAGGCGATGAATGCGGCGGTCCCGCTCAAGCCAAGAGGCTGACCCACCAGCCGGTAAAGAATAGTCCAAGCAAAATTGTGACAATTCCTTCTCGCCCTGAATTTAGGTCAGTCTAGTGTGATAGACTGAGTGAAGGTGCGAGACCTGAGGGGAATTCTTCGTCGCGCGGGGTGTATCGAAGTACGTCAATCGGGTTCTCATCTCATCGTGCGATGTGGAGCCTGTCAGAGTGTCGTCCCGGTTCATGGGTGAGACCTCCCCAAGGGACTCCTCCGAGCGATTGACCGAGATCTCGCACCGTGCCTAGGAGAGGAATGGCTATGAAATGACTAAGACCCAATTAACGACGACGCGTTATCACGCAACGTTCGAACTTGACCAGTCGGGAGATTGGATTGCCCAGATCGAAGAGATTCCTCAAGTTCACACCTTTGGACGAACTCTGGGCAAAGCCCGTGAGTACCTCGTGGACGCGCTTGCACTGTGGCTGAATGTGCCGATTGAAACAGTAAAAGACTCCATCGACTTCCAACCAGTGACCTTGCCCCCCGGCGTGCAAAACATCGTGTACGAAGCAAATGCCGCGCGAGCGATGGCCCATGCTGCTACCGAGGCAGTCAATGGACTGATGTCGATGGCTGCCCTGGCCCTCACCACAGAGGCGCGGCTATCTCTACGCGACGCGGCAGAACTACTCGGCGTATCGCACCAAAGAGTGCAGCAGCTTGTCACCCAGGCAAAGGCGGAGAATGTCCCCGTGCTGGAAAGTGGGCTTCAAGTCGTCGCCCAGGATGTTGCGCGCAGCCTCAAGGAGTTTTTGCCAGGTGGATCAAAAGAGAACCTTGGGGCACTGGCGATCGGTGTGACCGTGGGGTTCACGATTGCTTGGGCTCAATCACAGGAATAGATGGCAAGTTCATAGAAAGGAGGGCAGCGTGGGTATTTTTGCAACGAAAAGTTTACGGCATCAACTTCAAAGAACGGCATCAAAGTAACGCCCAAGAGAATGCCAGTGGCGAAGAAACGAGCAAAGAAATCTCGCTAGTCAACAGCGGTGTTCGTCAGCAGCGCCGCGCGCATTGGACGTGAGGATGGCACCACGTCGAGCGACGAGTTTGACTATCTAGGCGTGAACTTTCGTACCCGTGACGCGGGGGACTTCATCCCCTCACTTGTTGATTTCACGCCGCGCGGGCGCTGAGAGTGCGTCGCCTCGACCGACGAAGGGGCCGCCGAATGGGAATGGGAAATGAGTGCGTCGGGGTCCGCGACAAGGCGCCGTACGTGCGACGAGAGGTGGTTCTTAGCGACGTCATCAATTGAGGTGCTCTCGAGGACTTTGCGGAGCGCAACCCGCGCCGCGATCCAAACGTCACGTAGGGGAGCGGCCGGACCGGAATAACTCGTCGACTCGGGTCGAACCCCTCGCACTTCTGCGAGGGGACCGTCGAGGACGCGGATGATGTCGGCGATCGAGATTGACTTAGCGGGCCGCGCCAACACGTAACCACCCTCTGGACCCCGGATGCTTTGAATGAAGCCAGCGCGTCGAAGCTCACTCAAAATGAGGTCAAGGAACTTTGGCGGCATGTCTTCGGTCTTGGCAATCGCAGGGGCTGTTAGTGGCCTCCCGTTAGCTGCTGCGAGGGCAACCAGTGCTCGAATCGCGTAGTCCGCTTTCGCAGGAATATGCACAACTCCCCTTTCGTCAGCGGCGTCCCCACTGCCGTGACGTTCAACACGGCGATCGTGGCAATTCTATGTGCTCGATCGAGTACTTCGGATCTCTCCAGCGTGCGCAAATCGGTTGCTGACTCCTGGATCTCAGGGGCCCGGCGATTGCCGATTGATATGCGTCACGACCAGGCGAAGAGTAGCGAAAATGCTTCGGATAAGAATGACGAATCGGCACCATTTAGTCCATGGAATCTATCAATTCCCTTTAGATGATAGAAATACTTGACAATTGGCCTCGAGACCGATATCTTCGTTGACTTGACTGAGATTGCTTCTGGGTACCGCACTGTCGGCAGATCGGGACTCGTGGTGTCGGAACTCGGCATCGGCGCGAGCACCTTTGGGAGATCCGGCATGATCGCTACCAGTCAGCGCGCTGTCGATGAAATAGTGGCGCGTGCTCTCGACCTGGGGATCACCTACTTCGACATTGCTGACGTTTACGGCGACGAGCCCGGACTCAGCGAGACACTGCTCGGCAACGCCCTCGGATCGCGCCGCGACGACGTCATCATTGGTTCGAAGTTTGGCGGTTCGCTGAAGGGTCTCGCTGGTCAGGACTGGGGCGCTCGCGGATCACGGCGCTACATCCGAAAGGCGGTAGAGGGATCGCTGAGACGGCTGAAAACGGATTGGATCGACCTCTACCAGATCCATTCGCCCGATCCCTCCACGCCCATCGAAGAGACGATCTCTGTGCTAGATGACCTCGTACGGGTAGGCAAGGTTCGTTACATAGGCAGTTCGAACTTTGCCGCGTGGCAAGTCGTTGAGGCCGAGTTCACGGCAAGGGTTGGTGGTTTGACGAGATTTGTCTCGGCCACGAACGAATACAACCTCCTCTGGCGAGAGGCAGAGCGCGAGCTCCTTCCGGCGCTGCAAACCTATGGTGTCGGATTCATACCGTATTTCCCATTACAGAACGGTCTCTTGACCGGAAAGTATCGCCGTGACTTCGCGCCTGCGGACGCGAAGATAACGAACCTTAAGGCGCATCTCTTGCAACAGGCTCCGTGGGAAGCGCTCGAACAATATTCTGCGTTCGCTCGAGAACGTGGAGTCAGTGAGACTGCGCTGGCGCTGGGGTGGCTGCTCGCTCAACCGACGGTGGCAACAGTCATTGCGGGCGTGACGCGACCTGAGCAGCTTGACGAGAACCTGGCAGCCACGCGTTGGCGTCCGAGCGCGGCTGAAGTTGTTGAGCTCGGGAACATCCTTCCGCGAGATCTAAGTGGTGCGCCCGGACGAGTGACGGGTTCGCACACGTCGGCGACGTCCCGCACCGGTCAGCGAGTCGTGGACGGGCGAGTTGCACAGGGTGCCGTATGACTACTCCGACAGAAGAGGCCAACATCAACGACGCTGAAGCGAATAAAGATAACTCGGCCGGATCAACGCCACGGGCCCTCCGGTTTGGATATGTGTACTGGTCAAACGGGACGCATCCGGCAGGTTGGCGCTATCCCGAAGCCGAGGACTCAAGCGCCTTTGACGCTGACTACATCGTGGAGCTCGCACGGCGGGCGGAGGCGGCGAAGTTCGACTTCCTCTTACTTGGTGACGGGCTCGCGACCACTGCTGAGTACGAGTACACCAGCGCGTCGGAGATTGCACGACTCGAGCCCTTCACGACCGCGGCCTACCTCGCGACACTTACCACGAAGATCGGAATCGTGGTTACCGCGAACACCACCTACTACGAGCCGTTCAATCTTGCGCGCCTCGCTGCGTCATTGGATCACATAACGAGGGGTCGGGCGGCCTGGAACATCGTGACGGGCGTGGACACGAAAGCGGCACAGAATTACTCTCGTCTGGAGCACGGCCATGTCGACTACCACTTCGACCGAGCCGAAGAGTTCATAGACCTTGTGCGCGCTCTCTGGGACAGCTGGGAGGACGACGCCTTCATCCGCAACAAGGAGTCGGGTGAGTTTGTCGACGGCTCCAAGATCCATTCCGTCGATCACGTTGGGAAATCATTTCAGGTGAAGGGCCCGCTCAATGTCGCGCGATCTCCCCAGGGTCATCCTGTGATCTTCCATACGGGAACCTCTGGGCGCTCGTGTCAGTTCGCCGCTCAAGAGGTGGATGTGGTCTTCGCGGGGGTTTCGACCATCGCGCAGGGCCAGCATCTAGTCGCCGACATCGGACGCCGTGCCACGGAGAGTGGGCGGGACCCCGACGACATAACGATCCTCCCGGCACTTACGCCGGTGGTGGGAACGACGCTCGGCGAGGCCCGCAAGATTTACGATCAGCTCAATTCGCTTATCGTCCTCGACGAGGATGTCCGCTTCGGCGGGCGTGAGCCCAGCTTCTGGACGGTCGGTGTCGGCGTGTCAAGAGCTCCGGGAGAGGGCGTGCCGCTGGGGCATCGAAATCTCGGGGCGCTGTCCCTTCGTCTTGGCGTTGACGTCACTACGCAGTCCCTCGACGCGGTGGTCTCGCGCGAGGTCGCAAGAGCGCTCACGTCCTCCGGGAGCGAGCTCGTACTGACCGCCGCGGGGCGAACAGGGAGAATCATCGGATTTGACCTCACGTGGCGAGACCTGCTCTACACCCTCATCGTCGGTGGTCATGTCGTGGTGGGTGGCCCGACAGAGGTGGCTGACTACATCGAGAGTTGGCACGCGGCGAGCGCGTCGGACGGATTCAACATCCAGTCTCCGTTCCTCGAGCGCCAGTTCGACGCCTTCGTGGATCTGGTGATACCAGAGCTTCGTCGGCGAGGTCTCTTCCGCACAGAGTACGAAGGTTCGACGCTTCGCGAGCATCTCGGTCTCTCGCGGCCCCTTAGCAGGTACACGCTCGAGCGTCGGGTGGAGGTGTCTTCGTGACGAGATTCTCTGATGACGACCCGAATCGACAGTTGCACTTCGGCTTGATGTTCTGGGCGACGGGCACGCATTCCGCGGGGTGGCGCTATCCCGGATCTCGGGCTGACGGCGCGTACGACATCGAGTTCATCCAGGACATGACCAAGGTGGTCGAGCGGGCAAAATTCGATTTTCTCTTTCTCGGTGATCGACTGGCGACGGATCCCGCTCTGGCGACCACAAATCCCGCGCAAATGTCCCGGCTGGAGCCGTTCGTCGCGGGTTCCGCGATCGCGGCAGCGACCACGCACATCGGGCTGGCAATCACCGCGAATCCGACCTACTACGACCCCTTCACGCTCGCCCGACTGCTCGCCTCGCTCGACTTTCTGAGCAAGGGACGAGCCTCATGGAATCTCGTCACCGGCGCTGACGCCATTGCCGCGTTGAACTTCAGTCGTGACGAGCACTGGGAGACCGAGAAGCGCTACGACTGGGCGGACGAGTTCGTAGATACTGTCCGCGACCTCTGGGACAGTTGGGAGGACGACGCGTTTGTGCGCGACAAGGCGTCCGGACGGTTCATCGACCCCTCAAAGATTCACGCCATCGAGCATCACGGACGCTACTTCGACGTCGCTGGTCCGCTCAACGTCGCTCGTCCTCCCCAGGGACAGGTGATACTTCTGCACGCGGGAACGTCCGACCGATCTCGTGAGCTCGGTGCCCGAGAGGCCGACGTCATTTTCGCCGCGGGGCCGACCATCGAGGTCGCGAAGGAGTACTACGCCGATATCAAGACTCGCGCGGCCGCCTACGGGCGCTCACCGAGCGAGATCCAGATCCTTCCCGGTCTTCAAGTGACCGTCGCCGAGACGAGCGCTGAGGCGAATCGCATCTTCGATCGACTAGAGGAGCTCCGTCCACAGCCCGTCTCCCCCGTGGCGGGGCAGAAGGCACGCATGGGTGCGCTTGGTCAGAGTGAGCGAGTGGCCATGCCCGGCGCTTCTCCGCGCGGGCTCATCGGTAATCCGATCGAGGTCGCCGATCACATAGAGCAATGGTTTGTCGAAGAGGCGTGTGACGGGTTCAATGTTTTTCCTAACTACGTCCCGGGTGCGGTTGAGGCGTTCGCAGAACTGGTGATTCCTGAGCTACAGCGACGCGGCCTGTTTCGAACGGAGTACACCGGCACCACCTTCCGCGATCACCTCAACCTCCCGAAGCCTCCCAACCGCTACGCGAGCGCGGAGCAATCAACCACGACCGAGATCGCTGGTGTTCGATGAGCGGCATCGTGGTGATCGAGCCGCCGGTCGCGCTGATTGACGAGCCGGTGAGCCTTATCGTGCGCGGTTGCCATCCTGGTGAGCTGGTGTCGGTGCGCGCGGCGTGGAACATCGGCGCCGTGACCGTGCAGACCGAAGGCCAGTTCGTTGCACCGCCAGATGGTGTCGTTGATCCGGCTCGTCAAGAGAGCGTCGGCGGCACGTACCTCGGGGTCGAGCCCTACGGGCTGTGGTGGTCGATTGATCGCCAAGACCCCTTCGAGGAGGCGGACGTGCTCACGCCCTGGGACGTTCTCGTCACGGCGACGGGGGGCGAGTGGGAGAACACTGCATCGCTGACTCGACTCAAGGTTGACCCCAGCGTTCGTCAAGTCCCCGTGCGTGACGGGCGGCTTCGAGGTGTTGCGTTCCTCCCTGATCGCGAGGGGCCGCTGCCTTCTGTCGTGGTGCTCTCCGGGTCGGGTGGGGGACTCGGGGGACTGGGCGGCGTTCAGTCGAGTGCTGCGCTCTTCGCAAGCCACGGGTTCGCAGCACTCGCGCTGGCGTACTTCAGATACGACGATCTGCCCGACGATCTGGTCGAGATTCCGCTGGAGTACTTCGACGAGGGGATCCAGTGGCTGAAGTCGCAAGTGAGCGTCCTTGGTGATCGCGTCGCGATCGTGGGCGCGTCACGCGGTGGCGAGCTCTCACTCTTGCTGGGTTCAGTGTTTCCCGATGACGTCGCCGCCGTGGTGGCCAAGGTGCCGAGCGGCGTGATCTGGGGCGGGATTGGGCGCGAATCGAAACCGGACGCCGTTGCGTGGACCTTCGAAGGTCGCCCGATGTCGTCGCTCTTAGGCAAAGAAGGAGATCGAGCTGAGTTTCCCCTGCGCGACGGGGCGATTGTGCTTACGCCTTCGTTCGAAGCGCGTCTCGCCTCTGCTTCCGTAGATGACCTCGCCAATGCGACCATTCCCATTGAGCGCTGTGGTGGACCCGTCCTCCTACTGTCCGGCGAAGATGACGCAATGTGGCCATCGGTGGCCCTGTCGGAGATCGTCGTACAGCGCGGGGTTGCTGCGGGTGCCAAAGAGGAGATCCGTCACCTCCGCTACTCCAATGCGGGACACAACTTCACAACTCCCTCGGGCTTTCCCGTCGCCCGCGCGAGCCTTCATCCGTTGGCACACCAGTACTTCGCCTACGGCGGCACCTTGACGGGAAACGCGCACGCGAGCGTCGACTCCTGGAACGAGATTCTCGGATTTCTGCGAACGAACTTGTCGGTGGCCTAAGGCCGACAGTGAAAACCAACCACCAAATAAGGAGACATCAAATGCAACGACAGAAGGAAGAACGAGGGGTGAAGAGACGGGGTCGCTTGAAGCGCGGGGTCTTTGCGCTTTCGGCACTGGCGCTGATGGGTGCAGTGATACCGGCGGCCTCCGGTGCGTCCAACAAGGCCGCGGCGGGGACGACAGTCACCCAGGGCATCGTGGGCGTCGCGCCGGGCTACGTCTTCCCGGTGCCCCCTCTTGGTGCTCCCACGTCGGGCACGAACACAGAGCGCTTCAACTGGCTCATGTACCTCCCGCTCTACCAGCTCAGCAACACCGGCATTGACGCGGCGGACAGTCTTGCCGACGCTCCGGTGTACAGCGACGGCAACACAGAGATCACGATTCACCTGAAGAGCTTCAAGTGGTCCGACGGCACGCCAGTGACTAGTCGCGACGTTCTCTTCTTCTACAACCTCGTCGTCGCGAACAAAGCGAAGTGGTCGAGTTACACGGTCGGTGAGTTTCCTGACAATGTGGCGAGCCTCACGGCGCCGGACCCGACCACCCTCGTCGTGAAGCTGACCAAGGCGTACAACCCGACGTGGTACACCGACGACCAACTGTCCACGTGGATGGCACTGCCCCAGCAGGCCTGGGACGAGACTTCTGCCAGTGGGCCGATCGGCGACTACGACGAGACGACGTCGGGAGCCCAAGCGGTCTACACGTTCTTGACCGCGCAGTCGTCCAACACCGCAACCTACGCGACGAATCCGCTGTGGCAGGTGGTCGACGGGCCCTGGGAGATCAAGTCCTTCCAGCCCACGACCGGTCCTGACGTCTTCACGCCCAATCCTGACTACCCGACCCCGCCGAAGATCAGTGAGTTCATCCTGACCGTCTTTGCAACGGACTCCTCCGAGTTCAACGCGCTGTTGTCTAACGAGATCAACATCGGGACAATTCCACCGGAGGATCTCCCGCAGTACTCACGTATCGAGAGCAACTACACGTTGACCACGTCGCCGTTCTGGCACATCGGGTTTGACAATCTTAACTTTAAGAACCCGAAGACCGGTCCGATTGTGAGCCAGCTCTACATTCGACAGGCGTTTCAACACCTGGAAGATGAGACCGGCCAAGCAGATGCGTACCTCGACAACGAGAAGGCCGGGTACCCCGTGTACGGACCGGTCCCGCCCAAGCCGACGCCACTGTACGTGTCCCCGGCGCAGAAGACCGACCCCTACCCCTTCAGTGTGAAAGCGGCGCGATCACTCCTTACCTCGCACGGCTGGACCATCCCGAAGAGTGGCGCGGCAACGTGCACGCGGCCCGGCACGACAGCGACTGAGTGCGGCGCCGGTATCGCCAAGGGAACAAAGCTCGAGTTCAACTTCGAGTACGACACCGGCCAAGCATTCCTCACCAGTGAAGTGGCGAACTTCAAGAGCGACGCCGCCGAGGCAGGGGTCATCTTCAACGTGTCCTCGGCGCCTTTCCAGTCAGTTATTGGCACCTTCTTCGGGCCGGTCACCGGTTGGGAGATGGGTACCTGGGATGCGGAAGGCTACTCCGGCGGCGATGAGTCACCGTACCCCGCTACTGACGGGTTGAGCACCTCCATCAACTTTCAGTCCGCGGAGTTCACCAAGCTCGCCGACGCCACCCAGACCTCAGCGAACGGGGCCGCGGCTGTGGCAGCGTGGGACAGCTACGTGACGAAGAACCTCCCTGTGCTTTGGACGCTGACTACCTATGGACTCAATGTCGTCAGTAAGGACTTGAAGGGTGTGAAGTTCCCTGCTAGTGGGTTCGAGAACACCGTGGACTGGTCTTTCTCGTAGTGATTAGAGCGCCCTATCGATTTCACTGCGACTCATGCGGCTGGATGTCCTCTGGCCGCATGAGTCGTAGGGGCGCTACTACGCGTGGCCGTTCGGTGCCGGTCCTGGATCGTCGTCGTGGCCGGGCGGAGTCGTGATCGGGTTCATCATCCGGCGCATCATTCAGTCGATCGTCGTTGTGTTCGGCGTCACCTTGATCGTGTTCCTCTTGATCCACATGTTGCCCGGGGGGCCTGCGCGGGCTCTGCTCGGGGACACCGCGAAGCCCAGTCAGATCAGGTACTTCAACATCGAGAACGGCTACAACAAGCCGGTGTTTGTGCAGTACTGGCGCTACATTGACGGGCTCTTCCATGGGAACCTTGGATTCTCCTACACCTATAACCAGAGCGTTCTCTCCCTGCTCGAGCAGAACATCCCCAAGACCGCTTATCTGGTCGGTCTCTCCTACGTGTTCACCATGTTGATTGCCGTCCCGGTGGGCATCATCCAGGCGGTCCGATCAAACACGGCGGTCGACCACGCGCTGACAGGCGTCGGGTTCGTGGCCTACTCCATGCCTACCTTTTGGCTCTCCACGCTTCTGATTCTCTGGTTTTCTGTGTCGTTGAAGATATTTCCATCGCAGGGTCCCCAAGGCGCCTCGGTGAGTGCCGCGCTGCACGACCCGCGCGCGATGGTCTTGCCGGTCTTGAGCTTGACCGTGGTCTCAGTTGCCATGTTCAGCCGGTTTGTGCGCTCCTCGGCCACGACGGCGCTCACCCAGGACTACATGCGCACCGCTCGAGGCAAGGGCATCTCTCCCTACCGGCTCATCCGCAAGCACCTGCTGCGCAACACGCTGGGCCCCATGGTGACGCTGTTCGGCGTCAGTCTGCCCTTCGTGATCGGTGGTGCGATAGTGGTCGAAGAGGTCTTCAACTATCCCGGGATGGGACTGGTGCTTTGGAGAGCGGCCACCAGCCACGACTATCCCCTCTTGATGGGCTTCACGCTGGTCGTGGGAGTCGCGACGGTGCTGGGCAATCTCATCGCCGACCTTATGTATACGGTGGTGGATCCCCGGGTGCGACATGCTTGATCTCACCCCCGCGCCCGAGCACCCCGACGTCCTTGACGCGCTCCTCGTGGTGGAGGGCCCAGTCTCGGGTCCCGTCGCGACGCTTCAGCGCGAGAAGTGGCTGAGCCTCCAGTCGTACCTGCACAACCCCGTGGGGCTGATTGGTGCCGGCATCTTGCTCTTCATGGTGCTGTTCAGCTTTGTCGGCCCCCTGATCTACCACACCAACCAAGTGGCGACGAATCTCGGCGCGGTCGCTCTGGCCCCGAGCGCGAAGCATCTGCTGGGAACCGACGAGTCGGGTTACGACGTCGTCGGGCGCCTCATGCTGGGCGGTCGCTCGACCCTGGAAGTTGGGTTCGCTGCGGCGCTCATTGCGAGCACGCTGGGCACGGCGTGGGGCGCCATCGCGGGCTTCAGCGGCGGTTGGATCGACACCGTCATGATGCGCGTCGTCGACGCGATCCTCGCGATCCCACCGCTGCTGCTCATCCTCGTGGCGGCCTCCATCTTTGTGCCCACGGTCCCGGTCATCATCGCGATCATCGCCGTGGTGTCGTGGCTGATCACTGCGCGTCTGGTGCGGGGGGAGTGTCTGTCGCTTCGAGAGCGTGAGTACATGGCCGCCGCCAGGGTGGGCGGCGCCACCAAGCGACGCGTGATCCTGCGGCATGGATTGCCGAACCTCATTGACATCATTGTGGTCCAAACCACGATCGAGATGGCGAACGCCATACTCCTGTTGGCGGCGCTGAGTTTTCTAGGTCTCGGTCCACCCTTGCCGTCGACCAACTGGGGCGACATGTTGAGCCAGGGACTCACCTTCATCTACGACGGCTACTGGTGGCTCATCTATCCCGCGGGGATTGTGATTGTTCTCACCGTGGTGGGTCTGAACCTGGTGGGGGACGCCATTCGAGACGCACTCGACATTCGGTTGCGTGGTCGATGAGGTCGATGGCGAAGCCCCGCGTGACACCGGCGTCACATGAGTGAGCTGCTCGAAGTCGTAGGACTTCACACCGAGATTCGCACTCGACATTCGACCGTCAAGGCCGTTGACGGCGTGTCCTTCAGCATCCGCGCGGGCGAAGCGGTGGGTCTGGTCGGAGAGTCCGGCTCGGGGAAGTCCATGACTGGAATGTCGCTGATGCGACTGCTACCCCAGGGCGGATCCATTGTTGCAGGCAGCGTGAAGCTCAACGGGCAAGAGCTCACGGGGCTGAACGAGAAGGCGATGCGTCAAATCAGGGGAAACAAGATTGGGATGGTCTACCAGGACCCTATGACCGCGCTGAACCCCACGATGACCGTCGGTGAGCAGGTCGCTGAGCCCATCATCGTCCATCTCGGCCTGAGCAAGCGAGCCGCACTCGAGCGAGCCGCCGAGGTGCTGGACCTCGTCGGTATGCCCAAGCCCATGCAGCGGATGAAGGACTACCCGCACCAGCTCTCCGGCGGACTGCGTCAACGCGCAGTGATCGCCATGGCGCTCGCCTGCGAGCCGGACCTGCTCATCGCGGACGAGCCGACGACGGCGCTCGACGTCAGCATCCAGGCCCAGATTCTTGAACTACTGGGTGATCTGATCGGTCGCCTCGACATGGGTCTCTTGCTGATCACCCATGACATGGGGGTGGTCGCCGACCGAACCGACCGCGTCATGGTGATGTACGCCGGCCAGATCGTCGAGTCGAGTGACACGTGGACGCTGTTCAACGAGCTGAAACATCCCTACACCGAGGCACTGTTCGAGTCGATCCCACAGCTCGAGATGGATCGTGGCGCCACGCTCTACAGCATCCCCGGGATGCCGCCGAACCTCTCACATCCACCGAAGGGGTGCCGTTTTGCTCCACGTTGTCGCTACGCCGAGGAGCGCTGCGGGCAGGAGGAGCCCGCCCTGGAAGATGACGGGGACTCGCACACCTACGCCTGCTTCTTTCCGGTCACTCGAGCCGAGGGATCGCCAAAGCGCGCTGAGAGCGAGCAGCTCGCTCGGGTTGCCACCCCGACCTGGCGAACGCCCGAGTCAGACGCGGCGACGGAGGCCCCGCTCCTGGTCGTCGATCACGTGGTTAAGGAGTTTCCCATTCGCCGCGGCGTCTTTCGTCGCAAGGTGGGAGCCATCCAGGCGGTCTCCGACGTCAGTCTCGAGGTGTCACGAGGCGAGACCTTTGGTCTGGTCGGGGAGTCGGGCTCGGGAAAGACCACTCTGGGTCGCCTCATCATGGCGCTGGAGAAACCAGACGCCGGAAGTGTCACCTTCGACGGCGTGCGTCTCACAAGCCTCAAAGGCGACGCCATGCGCCAGAAGCGTCGCGAGTTTCAGCTGATGTTCCAGGACCCCTACGCTTCACTCGACCCGCGAATGCGCGTGCACTCGATCCTTCGTGAGCCCCTCGCTTCGCAGAAGGTGGGAACCAAGAAAGAGCAGAACGACCGAATCGCCCAGCTGCTGCACGAAGTAGGGCTGTCCGCTTCGGTGGTCGACCTCTATCCTCATCAGTTCTCTGGCGGTCAGCGTCAACGAATCGGTCTTGCTCGAGCGCTCGTGATCGAGCCTCGCCTCATCGTGGCCGATGAGCCCGTCTCGGCGCTCGACGTGTCGATTCGATCCCAGGTGCTCAACATGATGAAGCGCATTCAGTCCGAGCATGGGCTGACCTACATCGTCATCTCGCATGACCTGTCCGTCGTTCGGTATCTGGCCGACCGGATCGGGGTCTTGTATCTCGGCAAGCTGGTCGAGATCGGGACGGGCGACGATGTCTACCACGCTCCCGCACATCCCTACACGGCCGGACTGCTGGCGTCCATCCCGACTCCCACGCCGACCAAGCCGAGGCTTCGCCGCCCTGCGGCCCTCGTTGGAGAGCTTCCCTCGGCGAGCGAGCCACCCTCTGGATGCCGGTTTCGGACTCGATGCCCCCGGGCGCAGACGGTCTGTGGCGAGGAAGAGCCCGTGCTGCGAGCGTTCAACGAGAGCGGCCACCTGGCTGCTTGTCACTTCCCACTCGAAACGCCGATTGAGATCCGTCCCGCGCGGTCTCCTGAGCGGGCACTGCGATGAGTTTCGAGTCGCTGCGCCAGAAGTACTTCGTCGAGGCCGCCGAGCTTCACGAGCTCCTTCGAAGCCCACGGCCACCTGTGGTGCTCGACGTTCGCAATGAGAACGGCGTGGCGAACGGGCGCCCTGAGTACGAGGCCGGTCACATACCGAGCGCGGCGTACGTGGATCTGCCCACTGAGCTGGTGGGAGCGCGCTACGAGGGCAGCGGAGCGGGGCCGCTGCCCAAGGTCTCCGACCTTCAAGTACGAGCGCGCGCCTGGGGGATCTGCGAGGGGGACTCCGTCGTCGTCTACGACAACGTCTATGGCACCAAGGCGGCCCGGGCGTGGCTGGTGCTGCGCTGGGCGGGAGTGGAGGATGTTCGCATCTTGGATGGCGGCTACGCGGCCTGGCGATTCGAGGGTTACGAGGTGAGTACGGACGAGCCACCAGTCAGACCCGGTGACGTGCGTCTCAGCGCTGGTCACCTCTCGGTGCTCGACGCCGACGGTGCCGCACAGATTGCGACCGACGGCGTCCTGCTGGATGCTCGAGCTGGTGAGCAGTTCCGAGGATCGCTGGTGCAGGGACGACGCCAGGAAGGCCACATTCCGGGAGCTGTCTCGGCGCCCGCACGCGACAACCTCAACGATCGCGGCCTCTTGCTCGACGAGGGAGAGCTTCGGCGACGCTTCGCAGCCTTGGGCGTTGACGGTGGCCAGCCGATTGGCGTGTACTGCGGCAGCGGCGTGGCGGCGGCGCACGAGCTCGCGGTGCTAAGCAGCCTCGGCGTGGTGGCGAGCATCTACGTCGGTTCATTCACGGCGTGGAGCTCGGATCCCGCGCGTCCAGTGACGATTGGTAGCGAGGGAGTCCCCACGACAGACGCCACATCGTGAGTGACGTGGGGGACGGAAGTTCTATTTATAATCAAATCGATAGAATTAATAGATTCGCTAGAGTAAATAAAGAAATCATCGCAGAGACGAAAGGTTCGCCATGGCACGAGCGACGAAAAAGCAGCTGAAGATCGGCTTAGCCGCGTACGGCATCGGCTGGGACCGCGATGCGTGGCGCCTACCCGACGCCACAAACTCGGGGTTGCTGGATCCGAGCGTGATCACTGACATCGCCCGCATCGCCGAGCGCGGCAAGTTGGATTACATCTTTGCGGGCAGCTCCCTCGCCACTGAGCCGCTCGTGTTGGACCGCATCTTTCGCTGGGATAACACCACCTTCGGTGGTTTCGCCGCCGCGAAGACTGAGCACGTCGGGTTTCTGCTGACCTACAACTCGTCCTTCGAGCACCCCTTCTTTGTCGCGCGCGAGCTGGCGACCCTCGATCGTTTCAGCCACGGGCGCGCCGCGATCAACACCGTGTCGGGCATCGACCGCGAAGGTGGTCCGGCGGAGAACATCAAGGTGCTCAATCCTCCCAGCGAGGCATCAAAGTACCAGCGCGCCGCGGAGTTCAGTGAGGTCATCTATCGCCTGCTGTACGAGAGCTGGGATGAGGATCCCGTTCTTGACGACAAGAAAGGGGGTGCGCTCATGAGGCCCAGTTCGTGGCACGAAATAAACTTCAAGGGAGAGTTCTTCGAAGTCCGCGGGCCCTTGAACGCCCCGCCTCCCGTCCAGAAGCACATCCCCAACGTGCACGTGGGCGAGTCCGAGGACTCGATGAACTATGGAGCGCAGTGGGCCCAAGCTCGGTTCTCGCCGTACTACGGGATAGAAGAGGGAAAGGTGCGTTACGCCGCGCAGAAGCAGCGCGTGAAAGAGGCGGGCGGCGACCCCGAGAAGTTCCTCATCTTGCCCGGCGTCACCCCCTATGTCGCGGCGACGAAGAAGGAGGCGCGCGCGAAGTACCGCGAGGTCCTCGCCTTCGAGCAGATCGTCGCGCTTCCGGGCGCGTTCGCCGCAGCCTTCAACCTCGACGCAGAAGAAGATCCATCCCGAGGACAAGGTGGTGGACGTGCTGGGCGCCGCCGGTCTCGATCCCGAGAGGGTGGAGCGCGCGCTGGTGGCAGAGGCAGGCTCAGGCCCTGCGCCCTTCGGCCAGCTCGGGGCCAGAGTTCGCGATTACAAAGTGATTGCCCGCGGCGTCGTGGATATTGTCAGCGACGATGAGAGCGTCACCATCGGTGACCTCTTTCGCGTCGTCCAGCGGCATCGACACGGTCAGGACAAGTTCGTCGGTGACACGAACGACTTCGCGGACTGGTTCGAGGAGAACTTAGAGGAGTCGGTCTTCGATGGCGCGCAGGTCTTCCCGCCCTACCATCGGGGTCCGGCAGACTTCTTCGTCGACCACGTCGTGCCGGAGCTGCAGCGCCGCGGCATCTTCCGCACGGAGTACGAGTCCAGTCGTCTTGAGGAGAATCTCGGGACGATCTAAGGGGCTCGGCGCCACGACGATGTCTGGCGCAGTCCAACAAGTAGCCCCCCGCGCAGCGGGGTCCGGCAGAACGGGAGATCAAGTGGCATCGGTGCAGCTTCGAAGGTACCAACTCAGCGAGAACACCCTTCCCGGGTGGGTGGCGCACTGGCGAGACGATGTCGTCTCGCTTCGCGAGGCGTACGGGTTTCATGTGCTGTTCGCCTACGCGGATCACGCTAACGACCAGTTCGTCTGGGCGGTGAGTTACGAGGGCTCGGCGGAGGAGCTGGCCGCACGGGACCGCGAGTACCATGCTTCGCCGGAGTGGGAGAAGGCCAACGCGGGAAAGAACGGACCGATCTTACGAACGACGATCTCCGTCGTTGAAGAAGTCTGGCCGTCCGGGGCGTAGCGCGTGATGGCGCTAGAGAAACGGCCCCTCGGGCGTACTGGCGTCGAGGTGACGGCCCTCGGGTTCGGAGCCATGGAGCTGCGAGGAGTGCGCCACCGAAACCCCCGGCCGCTCGAGGACGGGCAAGCAACACGCGTGCTCAACGCGGTGCTCGACGCGGGCGTCAACTTCATCGACACCTCGATCGACTACGGCGCAAGCGAGTCGCACATCGGTGACGCCATCGCCCATCGGCGTGACGAGTACATCCTCGCGTCGAAGGCGGGGTGCCCGCTGGACGGCGAGCGTTTCGTTGACGCCCCGCCCGGTCCTTTGCCGCACGACTACAGTCGCGCGAACATCCGTCAAGGGGTGGAGCAGAGCCTGCAGCGACTTCGAACCGATCACCTAGATCTGCTGCAGCTGCACATCAGCCCGTCCCTCGCCACCATTCTGAGCGACGATGTCGTGGGGACGCTGCTGGGCTTGAAGGAAGAGGGAAAGATTCGATTCATCGGCTCCTCATCAACCTTTCCTAACATCATCGACCACATCGAACTCGGGACGTTCGATGCGTTCCAGATCCCGTACTCCCTGCTAGAGCGTGGCCACGAAGCCGCCATCACCTGGGCTCACGATCAAGGGGCCGGCGTCATTGTTCGCGGGGGCGTAGCGAGGGGCGGACAGGCCCAACTTCCGTCGCCGCGAAGGAGCGCCTGGGATCTGTGGGACGAAGCGAACTTCGACGATCTCCTTGAGGCGAACGAGACGCGAGTTGACTTCACGTTGCGATTTACCCTCAGTCACCCCGGGCTAAGCACCACCATCGTGGGAACCTCGAGCGAGGAACACGTCCTAGAGAACGTTGCCGCTGCCCTACGAGGTCCCCTGCCTGAGGACGTCTACGAAGAGGCGAAACGTCGCCTGGACGCGGCCGGAGAGGTTCCCACTCCGGTCGATGTCGGCGGGTCGAAGTGATCCGTCTTCAACGCCGCGGATCTCAGCTCGCAAGGCCAACAGAGCACGCACCGACGACTTTCGATGCGTCGATGGGCGTCGCAGCAGTGGCGAAGTTCGACGAGCGTCCACTGCTCGAAGAGCAAAAGACGCAGGGTGCCGGTCGCGGCGCCCTGCGCTACTTCAGGGACGTCACGTTGTTTGAGAACCAGAGCGCTTCGTGACCGTAAAGCTGTGGACCCCCCTCGATGTCGGCGCGCTTCGACTACCGCACCGACTCGTCATGGCGCCCATGACGCGAGCCCGCTCGACACCGGGCGGCGTCCCCACCGAGATGAACGCGAAGTACTACGCCCAGCGTGCGTCGATGGCGCTCATCATCACTGAAGGCACCCAACCTTCTGACGACGGGCAAGGCTATCCACTCACACCGGGCATCTACCGCGACGATCAGATTGCGGGGTGGCGTCGCGTCACGGACGCGGTGCACGATCGCGGCGGACTTATCGTCGTCCAGCTCATGCACGTGGGGCGGATCTCGCATCCCTCGAACACCCCGCACGGTCGTCAACCCGTAGCGCCGTCGCGGGCGCAACCGTCGGGAAAGATCTTCACGAGCAACGGCATGCTCGAGATGCCCGAGCCGCGCGAGCTGAGCGCAAAAGAGATCGCTACCGTCGTTGACGAGCATCGTCGCGCCGCCGCGGCGGCGATGGCCGCCGGGGCCGACGGGGTAGAAGTGCACGCGGCGAATGGGTATCTGGCCCACCAGTTTCTTTCGAGCAACGCCAACCTCCGCAGCGACGACTATGGGGGCTCCGTCCAGCGTCGCATTCGCTTCGCCATTGAGCTCGTCGACGCAGTTTCTGAGGAGATAGGGCGCGACCGTGTGGGGATCGTGATCTCCCCCGGCAACAGCCTCAATGACATCGCGGAAAATGACATCGAAGTTCTCTACGGCGTGTTCGTGCGTGCGCTGTCGTCGCTGCGCCTTGCCTATCTCAACCTCAGCTACAAGGGAGACGGAGACTTGATTGAGTTCATTCGACTGCACTGGCCCGGCGTGCTGTTTCTCAACCGTGGAAATGCGGATCTCAACACGCGGCTTCTCGATGTCGAGACCGGACTCGCCGACGCGATCACCCTCGGAACGCACACGCTTGCCAATCCGGATCTGGTTGCTCGTCTTCAGTCCGGCGCCCCACTCAATGAAGCGGACCACTCAACTTTCTACGGCGGCGACGAACGAGGGTATCTCGATTACCCGACCTTGCAACAAGTGTCCAGATAGCGAAGGACTCTTCGGCCCCCGGTTTCTTACCAGTCCAGACTTACCTGATTAAATGACCTCTCGCTGAGAAATGTGCCGTGGGTCTCTGGCGAGTCGGCCCACACCTTCCCAGTCGCATGGCAATTACCCCGTCGATGATGTGCAACTGCAACCCGTCAGCAACGCAGTCAGCAACGCCAAAGAGTTCGAGTGCTCAGTGGTGAATATTGGTGGACCGTGGTCGGTATGATCCTTTAAGTTTTGGATGACGGAAGACAGCGGTGAACTGCAATTAAGGGCATGACACGCAAGGGGTCACAGGTTCAAGTCCTGTACGGCCCACTAAAGAAAGTGCGAGTCACACCCTTCGTAAATACTTGACTGGGGAGTCGCGGCCTACCCCTTGTGGCCAAGTGCGGCGCTCACTTTGCCCGCGGCCTCTACTACGAAAAGCCCGTAACTGTCCCAACGCTCTGCCGTCATCCTTTGTGATGGAACTGTGACGCTCAAGGCTGCGACAGGCAAGTGTCGCGAATCGAATATCACTGCCGCAACCGCACTGATGTCGGGCGCAAGGCCCGCATCGTCTACCGCAACGCCCCGGGCGTTGTCGTTCATTGCGAACCCCCGTTCTTTCGTTTCTTCGAGTTCCTCCCACATGTGGGCTTGATCGCCGGATTGGAGCTCGCGTGATAGTACTGCGGCCACTTCATCTCGTGGCAACGTAGCGAGAAACGCCTTTCCACCCGAGCATGCTGACATTGCTGCTCGCATTCCGAGTGGATAGGCACTCCTTAGCATGTGGGGACTCTCTACCCGTTCGACGATCACCATGAAGTCACCGTCACGGACGAGCAGGTTGATTGTCTCTTGCGTCTGCGAACGGAGTTTCTCCATTGCGGGTCGTGCCAACGCAGTCAGACCATCCTCGCCGCCCGCTTGGCTCCCGACGATGAGCGCCCGCGGGGTAAGTACCCATCGAGCGAGGACGCTTTCGTCAACTTTGCGAATCCAACCAGCTTCGAATAGTGCCTTCAGGGCCCTCTGAGCGGAACTTTTTGGCAGTTCTAAGCCCCTCGCAACGTCACTCACACCCACTGGTTGACGTTCGGAGACAAATTCCAGCACATTTAGCGTGGTCAGAACACTACTGCCCATGTTGACAATCTCCTTCGCGGTAACTATACTTTCGCTATTATGGCACAGCGTACCGTATAATGGCACGCTTCAGAGGGGGCAGAGGTGAAGACTTGCACTGGGGCAGTTCATCAGTCCGCGCTGACATCGAATGATCGAGAACTCGTGATGGCGGTAGATGTGGAGAGAGCGCCGCAAGGCATCACATTCGCTTCGCGCCTGGCGCGCGGATCCCGCTTCGCGTCGTTGATTTCGGAGCACAGATGCGAATGAAGTGCGTGGGTCTTTTCGGGCGGCTCGAAGTTAGTCGAGGAGATCAAAAGTGCATCGAATGAGGCTTCACTCGGTGTCGACGAGGGACTTCTGCAATAACCAACAACAATAGAAACAGGGGGGAATGCGTTATGCCAAGGTTTTGTAAAAGGGGAGTGACGGGCCAGCGTCATAGGACGAAGCGAGGGGGACTGCTCGTGACCAGCGCGGCTGTAATGACGTTTGCCACTGGCGCGTTCCTGAGCGCTGGATCGGTGGCCGACGGTTCAACTTCGAAGGTGCTAACCGGAGTTGGAAGAGGGCACGTCACTCTCACCATTACGGCGGATTCAAGTGACCAAACGTGGTACAACGCTGACGCCAAACTCTTCGAGAAGGCCTTTAAGAACGTCAGGGTGAGCATCACGTATCTTCCTTACGCGTCACTGGCGCTTGAAGCGCCGCACCTAATGTCGGGAGGAGACGTTCCTGATCTCATCAATCTGACCGCTATCAATAACACGGTGAAGGACAAGTTGCTTCTCAATCTGAACGCTTACGCCAAAGCGTACGGATGGAACAAGTGGCCGCAATCACAGTTCTCCGCTATGGAGGCCAATAATGCGGGCACGGTATTCGGCTCAGGAAACTTATACGGGATGAGTTTTGGATACGGATTAACGGGGGTTTATTACAACAAGGCGCTCGCGGCGAAAATTGGGATGACGGCGCCGCCAGCGACTCTCGCGCAGTTCGAGGTTGACCTCGCCGATGCCAAGACGGCGGGGCTGCTGCCAATGATGACCGACGCTGAAGATGGGGGAATCGTAGACCCCTTGGAGAACCTGGCCATCGACTTCTCGGGATCATCAAAGGCTGTTGAAAATTGGTGTTTCGACGTTCCGGGTGCAACGATTAACACTCCGTCCACTGTCGAAGCGGCTCAAGAGTTGTTGACGTGGGCGCAGGACGGATACTTCCCTTCGGATGCCAACACCATCAACGACCCCACGGCGATTGGTGACTTTGCAGGTGGCCAGGGAGTGTTCTTCCCGAACGGTAACTGGGCTGCGCCCTCGTTGGACACAGCGGTGCCTGACGGGTTTGGGTTCTTCGCTTTTCCGCCGCTACAGGCCGGAGGACCGCACTACGGACTTTCAGCCGTGGACCAGTTCTCGATACCGGCTAAATCACCTAACTCGAGGGTGGCGGCGGCGTTTCTTAACTTCGTGACGACCAATCCCGCCGCCCGTCAACTCAGCGTGACTGACGGTGGCGTGATTCCCGCCGGGCCCGCAAACGCGGCAGTGGAGACGGCGACGACCGGATCCGTCCTCGCACAGACCATAAACGTCTTCAAGCAAGTGAGCAGCCAGAATGGTCTCGTTCAATTTATGCAGAACGCTACTGGTTCCATCACCGTTGACGGGTTCATTCCTCAGACGCAACTCCTCATTGCCAATATGACGACGCCGGTCCAATTCGCTTCGACTATGCAGACCGACTACACGAGCGAAGGCGGCTGAGAGACCTCGATGCGAACGTTGAGTGAGGGAAGAGACATTGGAATGAAGGCGATCCGCACCCCAGCCGCGGGCAAGTTCTAGAACAGTGTCTCTTCTCTCATTCTCGAAAACGGTAGTTTCTCCTGCGCGCGATCGAGAACCTCGGCACTGGTCGGGACTGCTGTGGCTCCTACCCGCACTGGCCGTCTACGTTCTCTTCGGGATATACCCACTCATCCAAACCATCCGATACTCGTTTTGGAATTGGGACGGAATCGGAAAACCGACGTCCGCGGGACTCTCCAACTTCGGGAAAATCTTCTCCCAGCCCGAGCTCTTTTCGTCTATTGTTCACGCCTTTTTCCTCATCATCTTCTTCAGCGTCTTCCCGATTGTGATCGGGTTGATTGCGGCGACTCTCATGCGAGAACTCAGGGCGGGGGTTTTCAGCACGACGGCGAGAACGATTCTCTTCATTCCTCAGATCGTTCCCCTCGTCGGAGCGGGCATTGCCTGGACGTGGATGTATTCGACAAACGGGGTGGTGAATCAAGCACTGCGGGCGGTGGGACTAGGTTCACTCGCCCAAGCCTGGCTTGGCAACTTCAGCACTGCTCTTCCAGCGGTGGGTTTAATAGGTACCTGGGTCAGCCTCGGTCTCTGTACGCTGCTCTTGATTTCCGGAATAGGGAAGATCGAACCAACCCTTTTCGAAGCCGCAAAGTTGGACGGGGCGGGGAGGTTCCGACAACTTCGATCGGTCACAATACCTGGTCTGCGTCGAGAGATATTGGTGTGCGTCACGGTCACCGTCATCGTGGCGCTGAACAGCTTTGACGTTATTTTCGTCTCGACGCAGGGCGGCCCCGGTTACCAGACTCTGGTGCCCGGGCTTGCGATCTACAATCTTTCGTTTCTGCAGCAACAAGTGGGACTCGCGTCCGCACTCGCCGTCTTCCTTGCGGTGCTCGTACTTGTCGTTGTCCTTCCCCTCCAACGTCTTGGAAGAGTGAAATGAGCGGGCAGGTTGCCGTAGGTCAACGCTATTCCCGAGGCGGCATACTCATCGTATTCATGGCGCTGACGATATTGCCGCTTCTGAGCATGTTGTCCACGGCACTTCAGCCTCAGGGGTCGGCGCCCGAAGGCATTGGCATCCCACGAGATCCCCAATGGCACAACTTCATTGCGGCTTGGCACGCAGCGAACTTCCTGCCGTTGATGGGGTCGAGTGCTCTCATCGTCCTGGGCGTCGTACCGGCCGCTGTGGCGTTTGCGACCTTCGCCGGCTATGGACTGGCCCGCTTTCGCATTCCGGGGGCAAGGATCTTCTATCCGCTCTTCCTCCTCGGCTTGACGCTTCCGGCAGTTTCGCTCGTGACCCCCTTGTACTACGAGTTAAATAGCATGGGCTTGATCGACACGCGTTGGGCTCTGATTCTCCCCCTTATCGGCCTTGACATGTCGTTCGGCGTCTACTGGATGCGAACGCACTTTCTGGGTAGCCCCTTAGAACTCGTTGAAGCGGCTCAGATGGATGGTGCGGGTACGTGGCAATCATTTTGGAAGATCCAAGTTCCGCTCGCGATTCCCGCCATTTCTTCACTCAGCATCCTCTTCTTCATTTGGACGTGGAATCAATTTCTCCTGGCACTCGTTTTGGATCCCATACCTAGCCAAAGCACGATGGCCGGCGCCTTGGGAGCCTTTGAGGGTCAGTACAACACCAACATCGTTCTCCTGTGCGCTGGCTCACTCATCCTCATTGCGCCGTCCCTGATTATCTTCCTGATCTTTCAGCGTTCGTTCGCCAAAGCTCTTTTACAGGGCGCCATCAAGTGAGAATCCGTGTGTCAATTCGTGCCCAGGACTCCGAAGTAGGACCGACATCGGATCCCTTAATGAAGGATGCATTTCGTGGCAACAATCTCACTTGAAAACGTCGCGAAAACCTACCCAAACGGAGTAGAGGTAATTCAAGACTTAAGCCTCGACGTTGGTGATGGTGAGTTCATGGTTCTCGTGGGACCTTCTGGCTGCGGCAAGACGACTGCGCTACGAATGGTCGCCGGCCTAGAACGAATTACCAAAGGAGTGGTCAGGATCGGCGGGCGCGTTGTCAACGATGTTTCGCCCAAGGATCGCGACATCGCAATGGTTTTCCAGAACTACGCGCTCTATCCCCACATGACCGTCGAAGAGAACATTGGATTCTCGCTCAAGTTGAGAAGGCTTCCACGAAATGACATCAAGCAAAAAGTTCGCGAGACAATCGAACTTCTCGGTTTGACGGACTGTGTAAATAGAAAACCGCTGCAACTGTCGGGGGGCCAACGTCAGAGGGTAGCCATGGGCAGGGCAATCGTACGTGAACCGTGCGCCTTTTTGATGGATGAACCACTTTCGAACCTCGATGCCAAGCTTCGTGTTCAGATGCGGTCTGAGGTCACCCGCATACAGAGACAAGTTGGTGTCGCGACTTTATACGTGACTCACGATCAAGTTGAGGCGATGACGATGGGGGATCGGGTGGCCGTGTTGCGCGCCGGATCTCTCCAGCAGTGTGATAGCCCGAAAGCCATTTACGATCACCCGGCCAACATCTTCGTGGCCAGCTTCATGGGGGCGCCGCCCATGAATCTGTTCGAAGGTTTCATGGGCGAGGGCGCCCGGTCGGTCAAAGTAGGCAACGAGGTGATCAATCTGCCCGACGAGGTGAGTTCTAAGAATTCGGAACTGCGCAAGTGGAGCAACAAGATGGTGGTCGTTGGCGTCAGACCCGAAGACCTCTCGATGGAGTCGAAGTCCGTCGTCGCGTCCGGTGCCGAATCCGGCACACTGAGAGGCGAAGTTGTGATTGTGGAGGAACTCGGCTTCGAACAGTTGATCCACTTTGCGATCGACGCTCAGGTGGTCGCCAGCGAGAGTGATCTTCAGTCAGAAGATGAACTGGGCCACCTTGGTGGAGGCGCAGGGGGCAGCGAGTGCATTGCCCGAGTCGATGCACGCATCGAATTGAAGGCTGGCCAACGAGTGGAATTCGGGATAGTGGCGCGCGCGCTGCACTTTTTTGACCCCGTCGGTGGCAGCGCGATTGAGGGGCGTTGATCGTGCTTCGCCCTTCCGTATTGCCATGCCTTGCTGTGAGCGAAGGAAATCTGGAATGACCGACACATCCTCGAGAATCAGCATCTTCGACCGCGTCGTCGTGAGTGCACGCGTTTCACCTGCCAGTTCACTGTCCGCCCTCCGCTATCCAAAGGAGACGACGTGAGTGTCTATTTGCCACTTTGCGACGACGCGCTGAGATATTTAGAAACTCACCCAGTAGGCGAGCCCGATTGGCGAGTGCCGATCGTCGAAGCGCGAGCGAGTAGTCGAGCCGAATTGATCGCCGGTGGTGGTCGAGTGGAGGGCGTGGCGTCCGTTGAGTCTGTCGACGCCTACGGAGTTCCCGCTCGCCTGTATCGACCGGTCGGTGAGGAGGACAATGTTCTCGTCTGGTTTCACGGAGGTGCGTGGATATTTGGGGACTTGGATTCCTACGCGGCCGTCGTATCAGCCCTTGCGAATACCTCTCGCAGTGCCGTCCTCTCAGTCGACTATCGATTGGCACCGGAGAATGTCTATCCGGCGGCGATCGATGACTGTTGGAGTGCGACAAAGTGGGCACTCGATCGCTTTGATCGAGTGGCGGTTGGGGGCGACAGTTCCGGAGGAAATCTTGGCGCGGCGGTGGCGATCAGAGCTCGCGACGAGGGTACGCGTCTCGCAATGCAGCTGTTGGTGTATCCAGTCCTGGACTGGAGGCCGGACTCGGTGTCGTACCTGGAGTTTCGAGAGACCTATTCGAATTTCGCTGGTTGCGAGGGGTTTGGCGCACAAGCGCAGGAAGCGAATCGACACATATGGAACGTGTATATCCCCGACGAACGACGCAGATCCGAGCCGTACGCGTCACCGCTTCGTGCCACTTCGCTTGAGGGGGTTGCCCCCGCGTTGATTGTCAACGCTGAACACGACATATTGCGCGAAGAGGGCGAAGAGTTCGCGTGTCGACTTCGGGCGTCTCGAGTGCCCGTTGCGTCGTACACGTACTTGGGCCAGCTGCACGGATTCTTCAACCTCTTGGGCGCCATGCGGGACTCACGTGACGCGGTGCTTCGTGCCGCGGGCTATTTAAACCATTGTTTCTCGAAGTTCGACTGAGGATGAACGTATTGTCTTCGAAAGCGAGAGGGTCAAACGTCGAAGTAGAACGGCGGAGAGTGAAGGTCCCGCGCGACGTGTTGGCGATGCCCCGTCGACCAGAGATTTACCGTGAGGTGGAAGAGTGAAGCGGGCGCTCGTCCTCGCGGGTGGTGGAGTTGCTGGTATCGCCTGGGAGCTCGGGGTACTTTTCGGAATCTCGGAGCTGGAACCGGATCTTGCTCGGTCCATAATCTCTGCCGACTTGATCATTGGAACGTCTGCCGGATCGGCGGTAGCGGCTCAAATTTCGAGCGAACGTGACCTTACCGCGCTGTATGAAGCTCAATGCTCAGTTGCGTCAAGTGAGATCATGATTGACTTTGACGCAACGACGCACGCCTCATTGGTCGCGGAATCGACTCGCGGCTCAGAGGATGACATTGAGGTCCGGCGAGCCATCGGCAAGTTTGCATTGAGCGCGACAACGATCGGAGAGGAGCAGCGACGGTCGGTGATCGCGACGCGACTGCCGAAGCGGGAATGGCCGGCGCAGTCGCTTTGGATAACCGCCGTCGATGCGGAGTCTGGCGAGCTTGAAGTCTTTACTTCTGAGTCCGGCGTCGACCTCGTCGACGCCGTGTCCGCGAGTTGCGCTGTCCCGGGAGTTTGGCCCCCGGTAACCATCGCCGGACACAAATTCATCGACGGTGGAGTGCGATCGACGACCAACGCGGACCTCGCTACAGGTTACGACCGGGTCTTGGTCATCACACCCTCCGCGCCCGACGTGCCGTACAGATGGGGATCGCTGAGGGAAGAACTTCAGAGCTTTGGCCCTGGGATGACGCGGGTTCTATACGCCAACTCTTCGTCGCAGGAGGCTTTTGGACCGAATCCGCTCTCGCCTTCGTCGCGACGACAGTCTGCCATCGCCGGGCGCGCGATCGGTCGGGCTAACGCTAAAGGACTTGTCGCATTCTGGACCGTTGAAGTCTCTCGGTTGAAATCAGAGGAAGAAAAGTGACCGATGTAGTTGCCGAGTATTCCGATAGTGCTCCTCCCGCATCTGAGGTGAGCCCTTGGTGGAAAACGGGGCCTATTTATCAGATTTTTCCCCGTAGTTTCTGCGACACCAATGGTGATGGTGTCGGAGACTTGCGAGGCATCATCGAAAAGCTCGACTACCTCAACGACGGATCCGATCGATCCTTGCGCGTAAAGGGCATCTGGCTGTCACCGATCTACCTCTCTCCCGGCCGCGACGCCGGATATGACGTCGCTGATCACGAGGCGATCGACCCCAAGTTCGGGACCATGGATGATTTTGACGCCCTTGTGGTTGAAAGCCGCCGTCGAGGAATCCACATTGTCATGGACATGGTTCTTAATCACACTTCCGATCTGCACCGATGGTTTCTTGAGTCAAGGTCGAACCGCAACGGTCCGCGTCGTGACTGGTACATCTGGCGAGAACCTGGACGAGGCGGGCGACCTCCGAACAACTGGCGTTCATTCTTCGGCGGACCAGCTTGGACTTTTGACGAAGACACGCAGCAGTATTTTCTTCATACCTTCCTGCCGCAACAGCCTGACCTCAATTGGCAGAACCCAGAGGTACGATCCGCGTGCCTCGAGATCTTTCGCTTTTGGCTGGAACGCGGCGTGTCGGGGTTTCGCCTCGACGTTTTCAATGCGTATTTCAAGCACCCAGACCTGCTCGACAATCCTCGACAGTTGGGCACGACGCCGTGGACCCGCCAGCGTCAGTTGTACAACAAGGATCGCCCAGAGCTGCATGACTTCTTGGTCGAACTGAGGTCCCTGCTTGACGATTATCCCGAGACCATGGCCGTGGGAGAGACCTTCGATGCACAGACTGAGCTGGCGGCGAGCTACTGCAAACAGTTGCACATGGCATTTGATTTCGAATTTCTGCAGCAGCCGTGGAAGCCCAGATCGTTTCAACGCACGATTGAGAAGTGGGACAAACTTCTCGCTTCACAGAACAGTTGGCCGTGTTACGTCTTGTCAAACCATGACAATCCCCGTCACGCTGGTCGATACGGTCAAGGAGTAAGCGCGGGCGAAGCGGATGCTCGCGCAAAGATTGCGGCGGCGTTGCTTTTGACATTGCGAGGTACCCCCTTTATCTATTCGGGTGAAGAAATTGGCTTGCGCGATGTGTCGATCCCCTCCCACGAGGAGTGGGATACGGCTTTCAAAGGCGGTTCACGCGATCCTTCGCGTACTCCTATGCAGTGGAATACCACAATCCATGCAGGCTTCTCGTCTGGCCATCCGTGGCTGCGAGTGGCCCCCGACTACCGCACTCGAAATGTGGCCACCCAAGAAAGTGATCCTCGTTCTATTCTTACCTTTTATCGTCGCCTGGTGACGCTGAGGAATGAGACTCCGGCTCTCCTAACGGGAGATTGGCGTCCTCTTCAGGACGATCCCGCTGCCACACTCGTGTACCTTCGCGAGTACCAAGGCGCTTACGCGGTCGTCGCCCTTAATTTCACAAATTCTCGAAAGCGAGTCACGCTCGATAAGCGCCTGCCCGTGCGCTACTGGAATGCGCGACTGAGTACGTGCCGCCCTGACGTTGGATGGGCGGTACGACTTGATCAAACTCTTGAACTCGGACCGTACGAGGCGACAGTCTTCACTTCGAGCGACATCGCGAACCATGGGTGATTCCCGGGAACAGTCAATCGGTAGAGAATACTCGGGCGGTCGACTCGCCAATGATTCGTAATTACTTTATTAATCTTCGTGGAATGCCATCAGTTACGCGACCAGACGAATCATTTTTAGAGTTCTCAGTGGCGAGCATCGAGGCATAAGAAGTGCTTCGATGGGGCGGAACAAATAGAGCGGTGTGAGGCATTCGGGAACTTCGTGCTTGACAATTGCGGGTCAGGACCGGAACTGGCCCGCGTGGTCGCGGACTTCGTGCAGTCGACCTAGCGCGGGACGAGATCTGGCTGGCGGAACCGTGGTAGTACTTCGGATTGCGAGAGGACACAATGCCACTGATTAATCGCGGCGTTCGTGGGCGTCGACGGCAGCAAGGAGTTGCGCTCATTGCACCGGGCCAGTACCTGAACTCGAAATGTAGTTGTCCGAGGAACCTGGACAAGGCGAAGGGCCGAGAGCCTGTGACATTTGACTCTATCCAGGCGGCCCGCGAGTGCTCAAGATGCGATCATGCTTGATCATTTATCAATTCAGTGTGCCGATGTGATGGCCAGCGCCACTTTCTACGACGCTGTTTTGGCCCCGCTCGGAGCTGGCCGCGCGATGTCGTTTGGACACGTGATCGGCTACGGAGTCGGCGAGAAGCCGGAGTTCTGGATTGGATCACGCGAGACCGGGGAGGGCTTTCGCGAGAGTCACATCGCTTTCGTCGCCCCAAGCCGCTCGGCGGTACGTGAGTTCTTCGAGGCGGCAGTCCACCAGGGCGCCTATGTCCTCAACGAGCCGCGCCTGTGGCCCGAGTACCATCCGAACTACTACGGCGCATTTGTGCGTGACCCCGACGGCAATAACGTCGAGGCCGTTTGCCACCACAGCGAGTAGCGGAGGCTCTTTCCTCAGTCACACTGAGGCACCTGCCTCGCAGCGTTGAGAGGACATTCGACACTGGTCGACCTCGCGGACAGAAGTCAGAATTCGTTGAGAAGAGCACTGTGAACGATGAGCGAGAAGCCGTGAAGTCTTCAACGATGATCGAAGTGGAAGGATTGGCCAAGAGATATGGTCAGACCCAGGCCCTAGCGGGGGTCGATTTCTCTGTGGAGTCGGGCACGGTCTTGGGCCTGCTCGGTCCTAACGGTGCCGGCAAGACCACCGTGGTCCGCATTCTCACCACCCTGGCGCTTCCTGACGCCGGTCACGGTCGCGTGGGCGGCATCGACGTCGTCGAGTTTCCAAAAGAGGTCCGACGCAGCATCGGCGTCGCTGCCCAAGACGCCACGCTGGACCCGCTCCTAACAGGTCGCCAGAACCTCACGCTCGTCGGTGGGTTGTCCGGTATGCCACGACGAGAGTCGAAGTTTCGCGCGGTGGAACTCTTAGAGCAGTTCGAGTTGACCGACGCGGCTGATCGAGTCCTCAAGGGGTACTCGGGCGGCATGCGACGTCGCCTTGACCTGGCCGCGTCGATGATGACCCGCCCTCCGGTGCTGTTTCTGGATGAACCCACCACCGGACTCGATCCCGTCAGCCGCCAGCACGTTTGGCAAGCCATTCGATCGCTGCTCGTACAGGGCGTCACCGTCTTGTTGACGACGCAGTACCTTGATGAAGCCGACGCCCTGGCCCATCGGATTGTGGTGATTGACCACGGGAAGGTGATCGCCAACGGCACGCCGTCGGATCTCAAGTCCGCGAGCGGGAGTGCTCGCTTGGATATCACATTGAGCGCGCCGCACCCGGGTGCGGTGGCGGCCATTGGAGGATTCGTTGAGGGCCGGGTTCGAATGAGCCCTGACGGCCGTCGACTAAGTGCCGGGGTTGACTCGTCGTCTGGGATCGCCACGGCGGTGGTGCGTGCACTCGACGCTATCGGCGCGCAGGTGGACGACATCGAGATGCACCAGCCGTCGCTCGACGACGTCTTCCTTTCGCTCACGGGCGCTGAGATTCCCACCGCTGATGCGCGCGATGCAGCGGACGACACCGCGGGAAAGGTACTTATTGACAGCAACGCTGACGACCTGGGGGTTCGCGCGTGACGACGGTCACGGTGGGCACCGTTGCTGGGAAGGATCGACCTCGACGAGTCGACGCGATAGTGGGCGCCGTGTCGGACGTGTTTTACATCACCTGGCGCAACCTGGTGCACATTTCGCGCGAGCCCATGCAGCTCTCGGACGTGACCCTGCAGCCCTTGCTGTTTACCGTTCTTTTCGTCTATTTGTTCGGGGGCGCGATACCCATTCCAGGCGGGGGGCAGTTCGTGGACTTTCTGTTGGCGGGGGTGCTGGCCTTGAACCTCGTCACCTCCACCATGGGTACGGCCGTCGGGCTAAGCACCGATCTCCACGAGGGAATGGTCGATCGGTTTCGCACGCTGCCCATGTGGCACACCGCCGTCCTCGTCGGGCGATCCTTCGCGGACCTCTTGACGTCATTCCTCTGTGCGCTCATCGTGGCGCTGAGTGGACTGGCCGTCGGGTGGCGACCTGACGCCGGTGTCATCTCGGTCCTCGGCGGATTCGCCCTTGTGCTCTTTTTCGCCTACTCCGTCTCGTGGATGGCTTCTTGCGTGGGACTGAACTCCAAGAGTCCAGAGTCGGCAGCCTCGTTCGGGTTCATTGTCCTCTTCCCCTTGACCATGGTCTCGAACGCGATGGTGCCCACACAACACATGCCTGGGTGGCTGCAGGCGATCACCACGTGGAACCCCGTCAGTGCGGTCGTCGCGGGAGCTCGAGAGATGTGGGGCAATCCCAATCCGTCGGCGACAATCCTGGCCTGGCCCATGCAGCACGCCATTCTCGCCTCAATACTGTGGTCGGTCGCCATCCTGGCCTTAGCGGCGCCGCTGGCGGCCCATCTCTTCGGACGTAAAACGACGGAGTAGTTCATCCAGACGACCGGCTCGCACGAACCGCTATGTTTCCTCGCCCTCGCCCTCGCCCTCGCCCTCGCCCTCATGCGATAGTGCCCCTGCGAGGAAAGGTTGCCCGTGCCTAGTATGACGCGGAGACTGAGCAATTATCGGAGGGCACCGTGACTCGAAAGTCCATAGGTCGTTTGATGGCTCACGCGTCGGCGGTAGCGGCAACGGCAGCGGTGATTACGTTGGCGATGGCGACGGCTGCCTCCTCGCTGCCCCCGTATCCGGCGGTCCCCCAGAACAGCCCCCGTGCTCACACGCCCTTTACCAAGGTGTTGCCGCCGGAGGCGAACCCGGGCTATTTCATTGGAGCCGATACCGACGTCAAACCGTGGCACAGCTGCGACGCCACCGCGTTCGCCAGTATCCCCACCGATGATCTGGCCGAGCCGAACATACCTCACGACCCGCCCGACGCTCAAGAGGCGGTCGATATCACGGTGAATCCCGACGGGACGCCGTACTTCTCGTGGAAGGCCAACCCGGGATGGGTCATCTGCGGAACGGAGGTCACCGTCATCCTCGACAACGACACTCTGACGTCCAGTCTCCTCAGCGAGGTGGCGTACCCCTCAGGGCCCAGCGAAGGGTCGACCTCGGCAACGGGCCAAGAGACGATCACTACCCTCATCCCAAAGGACGCCTTAGACGAGGACAACTATCGACAGTTCGAAGGCAAGCGCTTCGAACTCACTCAGTTTCAGAACATCACGGTCTTCGTACATAAAGGCTGAGCGAGGCCTGTCAGTCACTCAACTAGGTCTGCTGGAAGGGCGAGGTCACTCGCGCTTCGTGAGAAACTCGCGCTCGACCTCGTTCCCGGCCAACTGCGCCGCGCGGGATCTGGCGCGTTCGGCTTCTCCCTCTCGCCCGAGTTGATCGAGGAGGAAGGCCTTAATCGCCGGTAAGTACTGATATCGATCGAGCCGTCTGTCCGATTCGAGTCGTTCCACGACCGCCAGGGCGACTTCCGGGCCGGACGTTTTTGATAGCGCGACGGCACGATTGAGTTCCACTACCGGACTAGGCCACACCCGCAACAACTCGTCGTACAGTCGCACGATCTCGATCCAGTCGACCTCGTCGTAACTGGGCGCTTCGACGTGGAGTGAAGCGATAGCCGCTTGCAAGGTATATCGTCCCGGCGACCCCAAGCGCAGACTGTTCTCAATCAGGTCGTGCGCCTCGCGGATCATGTCCTGATCCCACAGCGATCGGTCCTGTTCGGAGATGCGCTGAGAGTGACCGTTCTCGCTGAGTCGAGACTCTCGACGGGCGTCGTTCGCGAGTAGCAGCGCCAAGAGACCCCGCGCCTCACGCTGGTCCGGCAGGAGTTCGTTGAGGAGACGCGCCAGTCGAATGGCCTCGCTGGCAACATCTCCTCGAATGAGACTCTCGCCGGTCGGCGCGGTGTGACCAATGGTGAAAAGAAGATAGACAACGGCGAGCGCGGCGTCGAGTCGAACCGGGAGGTCGGCGGCCTCGGGGACCTTGAAGGGAATGCGTGCCAGGGTGATTTTGCGCTTCGCTCTGGTGAGTCGCGCCGCCATGGTGGGCTCCGCGACAAGAAAGCAGCGGGCAATGTCGGAGGTCGTCATGCCGCAGACCAGTCGAAGGGTGAGCGCCATTTGGCTGTCGCTCGAGAGGGACGGATGGCAACACATGAAGAGGAGGCGCACGGTGTCGTCGTCAACGGCGTGGTGAGCTTCGCGGGCTGGTGTCATAAGCGCTGAGCCTCCGTCGGGTTCTGCTTCGGGTTCGATCAGTAGTTGCACCTTGTTGCGATGGGTCGACGCTCGTCGAAGGGAGTCGATGGCCCGGCGCTTGGCGGTCGTGGTGAGCCATGCGCCGGGGTTTCGCGGCACGCCGTCGCGCTCCCACGCGACCAGCGCGTCAGAGAACGCCTCTTGAGTGCCCTCTTCGGCGAGGTCGAGATCGCGGGTTATACGCGTCACGGTCGCCAACACACGCGCCCACTCTTGGCGATACGCGTGTTCAACGGCGTGTCGTGTGTCGGCCCTCACTAGTGACCCGTGGTGGGCCTCACGACATATCCTTCGACCGGCCTCACTTCGACGCCCCCGCCTTGATGGATGATCGGGTTGCGCTTCGCCTCGGCCAGGGCGGCATCAAGATTGTCCGCCTCGATCACGTAAAACCCGAGGACGACCTCTTTGGACTCAATGAAAGGCCCGTCGGTAATACCGTCGGCTCGTATCGACGTGGCGACGTCGTGGGACTCCAGAGCGAAGGCCGCGATCATGTGGCCCTCGGCTTGGAGAAGCTTGGAATACTCGTGGTGCTCTTGACGGCCGGCGCTCTCAAGATCCGGATTGATGTCGTCTTTGTCGGCGTACAACGTGATGGCGTACTCAGTCATGATTACCTCTCGTTAGTGATGACACTTTGTCATGCTCATTCGTCGAACGAGAGTGAACAGTTCGACAGGGGTTTTGAGATATTTAGAAAATCCTGTGAAAGGGCGCAGATAATGGCGCCACTCGTGGGAGTCTCCCCGAGAGAACTACCTGATCAACGTCTACTAAAGGCCGATAGCGACCCTGGGCGTCGGCGCCGTAGAAAGAGGGACTCTTCGTACTGCACCTACTTCGAAGCAGCGGCGAGTAACTTGCCCGCGGGCTGGCGCCGATCCCTCGGGAGACGTGTCAAGGGTGCGATGGCTCGCACGTTTCCATTAAATGAATCGGGCGTTTCGACAGCGTTTCATTATGGGGGCCGCCCTGAAGTTGCGCTAAGGGCGCTGATAGAGTTCAGCGAAAGTCAGATCGACTTAAAAATTGCTTGTGGGTTGAACTCTCGTCACCTAGGTGACGCGGAGGTGAACTTGGGGGCGAGCAGTAAGTGAATTTAATTAAGGGAGGACGTTGCCAATGAAGCATCGTTTGAATAAGGCAGTGGTGTTGGTCGCTGCCGGGGCACTGGCCATGACAGCAGTGCCGCTGTTAGCTGGAACCGTTTCGAGTGCATCGGCGATGAAGCCCACGTACACGATCGGTGTTCAGGGTCCATTCACGGGTAGCGACGCTGACTACGGTGACTACGACTACGCCGGTGTGGAGTATGCCGTGAGTCTGGCGAACGCCAGCGGAAAGTATGACTTTAACCTCAAGGTCGAGAAGTTTGACGACCAGGGTTCATCGACCGTCGCACCTGGTGCCGCCCAAAAGGCTGTCGGTACCAAGAACTTGGTGGCGATTGTCGGACCGGCCTTCTCTGGCGCGTCCGAGGTGTCGTACAAGTACTACCACGCGGCAAACATCGCCGAAGTGAGCCCGTCGGCAACGGCGGTGGCTTTGGCCAGCGGGTCGGACAGCAGTTTCTTTCGTACCGTGGCTGACGACTCCGTTCAGGGTGGCGCTGACGCGTCGTACCTGGTGACCACGAAGGGCTTGAAGAACCTCACGGTGATTGGCGACGAGTCGTTCTACGGCGCCGGCTTGGCCGACGCGGTTGCTACCGACGCTAAGGCTCTCGGGGCGACCGTCACGACGCAGTCCATCGCGAACTTCAACGAAGGCGGCGGCGGTAACGCGGGTGCCTACAGCACCCTGGCCACTTCACTGGCACAGGCCGACCCCGCGGGTATCTTCTACGGTGGCTACGCCTCGGAGTTCGGTCTGCTTCTCGGTGACCTCGCGGCCGACGGTTACACCACCGCCACCCACGTGATCATGTCCGGTGACGGCTCCAACGACCCGTCGTTGATGACGAGCACCTCACCGGCCAGTGCCGCCAATGGCGCGTACCTCAGTGAGTCGGCGACCGGCAAGGTGAGTTACTTCACCGGCAAGATGGCGGCCGCGTTCACGAAGTTGACGCACATCAAGGCTTCGATCGCGATCTACGCGGCTCAGTCGTACGATGCGGCGAACGCGATCATTAAGGCGCTAGTTGCGGACAAGAAGACGACGAAGATCAGCACCCTCCGCAAGGAGACCGTGGCGTCGTTGCACAAGGTGTCCTTCGTCGGCGTTACGGGTCCCATTGCCTTCCAGGCTGATGGCAACCTCAAGGTGGACAAAGGCGCGGTACAGATCTCCGAAGTGGAGAACGGAGTAATCACCCTCGTTACCAGCGTCGGTTGATAACCTTCAAAAATTAGTTGGCACTCGGGCCGGGGTTTCGACCCCGGCCCGAGTTCTCTATCTATCTAGTTAAGGGTCTGTACGTACATGGGATTTGCCCACTTCTGGCTGTCAGGGTTTGATCAGATACGCTCCGGATTTTGGGCTTACTTCGCGGTGGGACTTCAAAACGGCGCGCTGTACGCGATGATCGCCGTCGGCTACACCCTCGTCTACGGCGTGCTGGGACTCATTAACTTCGCCCACGGCGAAGTCTTTATGTGCGGTGGTTTCGCGGGCGTCCTCTTAACCCACGCATTCTGGGCGAAGGCGTGGCGAACGGGTGGGAGTCGGTCGGCCTCGTGCTCGCCGGTATCGTCTTCGCCGGATTAATTAGCGCACTGGTAGCCACCGCCGTCGAGCAGGTGGCGTATCGACCATTGCGGCGACGGCACGCACCCAAGTTGGCCTATCTCATCAGTGCCATCGGGGCGTCCTACTTCTTGCAGACTCTGGCGGGCAAAGAGTTCGGCTACGGTCAGACCATCTTTCCGGCCGAGGTGTTTCCAGCCGGCCAAACGATGTTTTATATCGGTAAGACCCCGATCCACACCATCGAAGTGATCTGCGTCGTGGTCGGGGTGATCATGTTCTTAGCCGCCGACCGCATTGTGCGCTCGACGCGTCTCGGGCGCGGGATCCGCGCGGTCGCCCAAGACTCTGAAACCTCGGCGCTCATGGGCGTCAACATTGACCGCACCATCACCCTCACCTTCATCATCGGTGGCTCGCTCGCCGGCGCCGCGGGCTTCCTCTACGCCCTGCAGAACGGCATCGTGCAGAACTCCGGCACGGAACTCGGCATCTACGCCTTCACCGCCGCCGTGCTGGGAGGGATCGGCAACCTGCGCGGAGCCGCCTTGGGCGGACTGCTGATCGGCCTCTTCGGCAGCTTCTCGGTGCCCTTCGCCTTCGAGGGCAACATCTCCTGGACGGAGATCTACACCTTCATCATCCTGGTTCTCGTGCTGATCATTCGGCCCACCGGCATCCTCGGTGAGAAGTCGGGGAGGACGGCGTGAACCTGCTCACGCAAGCGTGCGGCTGAAGCGGCTCTTTGCGACGCTGGCCCTCTGTCGCGTCGATTGCCGTCATGACGGGTGCCCCGGGAGGATACGGCGTACCGGCCGACACCGGCGTACACGGCTCCTTCCTAGAGCACGTCTCCTACTTCGGCCTCTTTGGCACGCAGCGCTGGACTATCTTCCTGACGTTGGGGATTCTGGCGTGGCTACTCACGTCGCTGGTATCAGCCGCACTCGTTAACCCTTCGGCGGCGACTCGAACCCAGTCACCATGCTGCCCTCACAGTTGATGCAGCGTCGCAGCGAGTCGCATGGTCCTCATCGTGGCCGTTATCGTCCTCACGCTGTTTATCCCCAAGCTCGTGCACCAGCAGTTCTGGATGTACCTCATCGTCGAGCAGATCGGCGTGTGGATCCTCCTGGCCCTCGGTCTCAACGTGGTGGTGGGTTTCGCCGGACTTCTCGACCTCGGCTTTGCGGCCTTCTACGCCATTGGCGCCTACACCACCGCCTGGTTCACGGGCGTCCTTGCCCACGCCCGCGCCCTTCCACCATCCCATTCCGACGCTCTGGTGTATCCCGATCGGCATCGGCCTGGCGATGGTCTTCGGCATCATCTTGGGCATCCCGACCTTGCGTCTGCGCGGCGACTACCTGGCCATCGTCACTCTTGGTTTCGCGCTCATCATCGACGACTTCGTTGGGACCCAAAGTGGTGTCACGGGCGGCGGCGAGGGGTCGTCGACCGTGCCCAACTTCGCACTCAACCTCGGGTTCTGGCACTATCGCTGGGGGATCAGTCCCACGCCGTATTACTACCTCTGTCTTATCTTCATTGTCGTCTTCATCGTCGTCTTCACGTCGCTGGAGTATTCGCAGAGTGGGCCGGGCCTGGGTCGCGATTCGCGAAGACGAAGTAGCGGCCGAGTCCATCGGCATCAATCCGCTCAAGTACAAGGTCATGGCCTTCGCCGTGGGCGCGGCCAGTGGCGGTTTCGGCGGAGTCCTGACCGCGGGTCTCATCGGCAACATCAACCCCACGCTCTTTCAGTACCAGGTCTCGGTGAACGTCCTGATGCTGGTCATCTTCGGCGGCATGGGCTCGATCTGGGGCGTGGCCATCGGGGCCATCGTCGTCCAGACCGTCACCAGTTACCTCGACAACTATCAGCCGTGGGGCTATCAGCTCAACGACCTCTATATGTACATCGGCGCGCTGCTGATCATCATGATGATCTTCCGACCGGCCGGCATCTTGCCGTCGCGCCGTCGAGCGCGCGAGATTCAAGGGATACGAGTCGGAGCACGAAGGCCACCTCGACGAAGTCCTGGCGGGAGACGAGCCGTGAGCGACGACCTGACTGATCTCACGTACGAGAACGTCACGCTGCGCTTCGGCGGCGTGGTGTCGCTGCGCGACGTGTCCCTAGAGATGCGTCGGGGGGAGATCCTGGCCGTCATCGGACCGAACGGCGCGGGCAAGACGTCGCTCTTCAACTCCATCACCGGCGTGTACCAACCCCAAGAGGGCAGATCACGTACTTCTCGAGCAAGGCGCCCCCGCTCAAAGTCATCGGGAAGAAGACGCTACCGGATCGCCCAGGCGGGCGTCTCGCGGACGTTCCAGGCTTCGCGGCTCTTCAGCGCGCTCACGGTCTTTGAGAACGTGAAGATCGGCGCAGAAGATCACGGCGGTATCGGTATCGGCGGCGCGCTCGTCAAGGGCCCCCGGACGCGACGAGGCGAACACGCCTCTGATCGAGTCGCCATTGATCAACTGCAGTTCGTCGGCCTCATGGATGAAGCGGGCACCGTGGCCTCCCAACTCTCCTACGGCGCGCGTCGACGCCTGGAGATCGCGCGGGCCCTCGCGACCGATCCAGAGGTGATCCTGCTTGACGAACCCGCGGCCGGCACGAACCCGTCGGAGAAGCTGGAGCTGACCGCGCTCATCCGCCGCGTGCGTGACGAGCGGGGCGTGAGCGTGCTGCTTGATCGAGCACGACATGAAACTCGTCATGGCGCTCGCCGAGCGGCTCTACGTGTTGAACTTCGGCTCGGTGATCGCCGAGGGCACGCCCGAAGAGATCCGCGCGAATCAAGCGGTCATCGACGCGTACCTGGGCACGACGCACGACGAGGCGAGCGCGTAATGCTGAACGTCAACGACGCCGTTCTTCGCTACGGCGTGATCGAAGCCCTGCACGGTATCTCCTTCGAGATTCAAGAGGGCGAGATCGTTACGCTGCTGGGGGCCAACGGGGCGGGTAAGTCGACGACTCTGCGTATGATCTCGGGCCTACACGCACCCTCCAGCGGTTCGATCGTCTTCGAGGGACGCGACATCACGAACGTGAAGGCCCACGAGTTCTCGTCCTTCGGCATTAGTCACGTGCCCGAAGGGCGCCGAATTTTTGGCCAGATGACGGTCGAAGAGAATCTGGAGATGGGGGCGTTTCGCCGGCGCGGTTCGCTGACGGGTGACATCGAGGAGATCTACGAGATGTTTCCCATTCTTCAAGGATCGTCGCAAACAAAAAGGGGCGAACCTCTCGGGCGGCGAGCAGCAGATGCTGGCCATCGGGCGAGCTCTGATGTCCAAGCCTCGTCTTCTCTTGCTGGACGAGCCCTCGATGGGTCTAGCGCCCATGATCATCCAACAGATCTTCCAGATCATCAGCCAGATTCGCGAGCAAGGCACGACCGTTTTCGTGGTGGAGCAGAACGCCCAACAGGCCTTGCGTCTGGCTGACCGCGGTTACGTCATGGAGAACGGTCGCATCGTCTTTGGCGACAGCGCCGCGAACCTCTTAGAGGACCCGCGCGTGCGCGCCGTCTACCTGGGGGAGTCCGTCGAGTAGTGGGGCCAAAAGATTTTCGTGAAGGTGTCGAAAGGCTCGCGAGCACTTCGATACTGTTGACTGCAGCGCTGACACTGGCCGATCGGTAGCCGACCAGCGGTCTCGCTCCACCATCGAGTTTCTAAGGACGACCAACGGCATGACGACTTTCGCGGGATCGTGGAATGTGACAATCGAGACGCCCATCGGCAAGATGGCCGCCGTCTTTGACATTTCGGAGGTAGACGGTGTGATCACCGGCTTGGCACGCTCGGGCGACGAGGAGGTCGAGATGCGTGAAGCCGTCGCCGACGGTAATCGCTTGACGTGGCTCCAAAACGTTCAAAAGCCGATGAAACTGACCTTGAAGTTCGACGTGGTGGTGGAGGGCGACTCCATGACCGGTACCTCGAAGGCCGCTATCTTCCCTGCGTCGAAGCTGTACGGCACGCGGTCGGCCTAGATTCCCGCCTCGTCATTCGGCGATACTTAGAGGGTGAGCGAACGTAACGTTCTGGGCGGTGCGCTGGAGCCCTGCAGTACCGATCCCCTGACGGGTTTCTTTCGAGACGGATGCTGCACCACCGGACCGGAAGATCTCGGTAGTCACACCATCTGCGCCGTCGTGACGGCCGAGTTTTTAGAACATCAACGCAGGATCGGCAACGATCTGATGACACCAATGCCCCAGTATCACTTTCCGGGGCTGGTCCCGGGCGACCGTTGGTGCGTGACCGCGGTCAATTGGCTCCGTGCTCATCGCGATGGCGCGGCCGCTTACGTGGTCCTCGCCTCGACGCACGAACGGGCCCTCGAGATAGTGCCCATCGAGGCGCTGCGTGAGCACGCGGTCGACGTGCCCGCGGGTCCGGGCGATCTCGAGACGTAGAGCGTCGACGCGGCTCGACATCACTCGATCGGGCCCGACGTTCATCAAACCAGTATCGTCATCCAGGTGACACCGGAGGAGATTTCCGACCTGGCTCACCTTCGACGGGCCCGCGATCTTATGGATCGCGACTACGCCGAACCGCTGGACGTGCCCGCGATGGCCCGCGCTGCCTTGATGTCGCCCTCTCACTTCTCGCGGAAATTTCGAGCGGCCTATGGCGAGACGCCGTACTCGTATCTCATGACTCGCAGGGTCGAGCGGGCCCAGGCGCTGTTACGCCAAGGCCTCTCGGTGACCGACGCCTGTATGGCGGTAGGTGCGACGTCGCTGGGCTCCTTTAGTTCGAGTTTCAGCGAGATAGTGGGAGAGTCACCGTCGCAGTATCGCGCCAAAGACCACCGTGACCTGGAGGAGGTTCCCGCGTGCATCGCCATGTTCGTGACTCGGCCTCGACGCATTCGCACTAACTCCTAGCCGTCAGCGAGGGCTGCGCCGCCGGTCGGGATTGAGCAGTTTTGGAGAAGTCTTCGGCACCGCGGCCTACGTATGATGCTCCTATGACCGTCACCCTTGCTGCCATGTTTATTACCGTGAACGACCCCGACGAAGCGCTCCGTTTCTACCGAGATGCGCTGGGACTGGAGGTGCGCCTCGACGTCTCCAACGAAGGCTTCCGATGGGTGACCGTAGGGGCGCCGGGCCAAGAGGTAGGTATCGTTCTCTCTCAGCCCCACGGCGGTCGCTCGCAATCTGACGGCGATGCGCTGCAGTCTCTCGTGACCAAAGGCGCACTTCAAGCCGCGATCTTCAGCACCGACGACCTTGACGCCACCTTCGAAAGGGTGCGGACCTCGGGGGCGGAAGTGCTCCAAGAGCCCACCGCGCAACCCTGGGGCGTGCGCGACTGCGCGTTTCGTGATCCCTCGGGCAACCTCGTGCGAATTCAGCAAAAGCCCTGAGAGTTGATGTCAGGCTCGCGTCACGTCGCCCTGGGTGGCGTCGCGCTCTGATGAGGAGTTAGAGAGAGGAAGCACCGATGAAATCAATGTCGTGCAAACAGCTAGGGGGGCCGTGCGATCTTGTCCACCACGGAGAAAGCGCCGACCAGGTAATCAAGGCCCAAGACAAGCACCTCAAGGAGGCGGTGGCGTCGGGGGACGCGACGCATGAGGGTGCCTTGAAAGAGATGAAGGGAAGATGGAAGAATCCCTTGTCGGGCATGGGATGGTACAAGAAGACGAAGCGGGAGTTCGCCGCCCTCCGTGACGAGTGACCGTCGGTTTTGCCAGTGACGCGTCGAGAGAAACGAGTTAGGACATGGCCAACAAAACATCAGAGAAGGTACCGACTCCCTCGCAACTGATTGACGCGCGCATTGAGGAGTTAGGAGATTGGCGCGGGATTCTGCTCGGTCGGCTCCGTGCCTTGCTTCATGACTCGGTGCCGGGCGTGGAGGAAGAGTGGAAGTGGCGCGGCGTTCCGACGTGGTACGACCACGGAATGATCTGTACGGGCGAGACCTACAAAACGGTGGTCAAGTTGACGTTCGCCAAGGGGGCGGCGCTGAAGGATCCGTTGGGCCTCTTCAACTCCAGCCTCGAGGGAAACGTGCGGCGAGCGATCGACTTTCACGAGGGCGAGAAGATCAACGAAAAGGCCCTGAAGGCTCTTTTCCGCGAAGCAGTTGCCTTAAATAAGGCCACGTCCAAGAAGTAGGCGGGACGCCGGTCGCGTACCGAACCCCTAGAGTGTCGCCGGGCTCGTAGGTAGGACGAACGGTACGACGCAGTTGCGACCACGCCCCTTCGCTTCATAGAGAGCGAGGTCGGCAAACGACAGAAGTTCGCTGGGATCGACTCCCTCTACCTCGGCGGCGACCCCGACGCTGACCGTCACGTGGAGTGGTTGAGAGTCACCCAGAACGATCGGCGTCACCTCAACGACTTGGCGGAGTCTCTCGGCTACATTCCTGGCACCGGCTAACCCGGTGTAGGGGAGAATCACCACGAACTCCTCGCCACCCCAGCGCGCGCCAATGTCTTCGGAGCGCAGGCACGACCGCACACAGTCGGCCACGAACTTAAGGACGTGGTCGCCACCTTGGTGGCCGTAGTTATCGTTGACACTCTTGAAGTGGTCAATATCAATCATGAGTACCGCCAGGTCGAATTGATGCCGACGCGCCGCGCTATAGAGAACGGCGGCTCGTTCGTCGAACTGGCGTCGGTTGGCAAGAAGTGTCAAGGGGTCGACGCCGGCCTCTTCGGCTCGCAGCAGTTTCTTCTCCCAGCTGCGCAGTAGAACGACGCCGAGTGCCGCGGCGAGCACGGCGAAGGCCAAGAGAATCGCCCAGGGTATTATTCGGGCGGATCCGTCGAGTGGCGCGAAGAGTTCAGACAGAGGCAGGGTTGCGACGATCTTCCACGGCGTCCCCACAATCGAAACACTGACTTCGTACTGTCCGTGAATAGTGCGCTGAGTGTTGACGGGAAGCGCGTCCAGGGACGCGCTGAGCGGTTCGAGGGACGCTCTCGAAGAGGCGCTGTCAATCAGGCGATTGTGGTCGTCGACAAGGGAGACCGTGCTGCCGGGAATGGAGCGAACGGATAAGAGATAGGCGCCGAGTGGACCGGACGAGATCTGCAGCGTCCCGCTCATCACGCGGCGACCTTGCGAGGTACTAAAGGGCACGGCAAAGGCCACGACGGGAATATGTTGCACGGCGGAGGAGACGACCTGGGAGACGTTGCGTCGTCCGGCGAGGGCGATGCGGAGGTGCGAGTAGTCGGGAGCCAGGTCAGCGCCAATCAGGCTCGGTTTTGGCGGGATGACGTCGAGTACTTGGCCGCGGGAGTTGAGCAGCAGCGAGGGGCCGAACTGAAAGTCCTGCGCAAAAGCGTCGAACTGCGCCTGGGTGACCACGGCAGAACTGAGCCGATCTTCGGACAACGACTGTTCCTGCTTTAGTTCCGCACTCACGTAGGCGTGTAAGAAGTTCGACGCCGTAGAAAGACGGCTGTCGAAACGGTTCTCTAACCCCTTTTGCGCGCTGCGGTCGGAGGCGAGTTCGCCAAACGTCAACAGCGTGAAGAGTGACACCAGGATGAGAATTAGAACCAACCGCCCTAACCAGATACGGTTCAACGGTGATCCGACGCGATCTCTGAACTGCTGGTCGTCACTAATGAAGTGCCACGCCCAGAACGTCTGCCATTAGTGACAACGCTAATCGTCTGTTCCTCGCGAATCAGGCTATTCGGGGTCAGGCCGCTCATTACTATCGACGATTGCACTACTCGCACGGGCCTGGAGAACCGCGCGAACTTGATCTAGTCGATGAAGTAATGCCCCTCGTCGAGGTCGGCAATCAGTCCCGGTTGGACGGGCTGCCAGTTCAGTAGCTCGCGGGTAATGACGCTCGACGCGGGGCTGTCCATCGCGATGAAGTGCGAGAGCCACGTGAAGTGTTCGGCGGCGTTCTCGGGGGAGACGGAAGAGACTGGCACGTTGAGGTGGCGACCGATGACTTCGGCCACCTCGCGAAGGGGCACTCCCTCATCGGCCACCGCGTGCAGCGTCGATCCGGCGGGCGCCTCACTCAGCGCCTGCGCGATGAGACGTGCCGTGTCGAGTCGATGTACGGCCGGCCACCGATTCGATCCGTCGCCGACGTAACCCGAGACACCCTTCTCTCTCGCGATCGCCACGATCGTGGCCATGAAACCGTTGTCGCCATCACCGTGATTGGTCGGCGCGAGGCGAATTACGGAAGAGCGAATGCCCTTCGAGGCCAGTGATAGAACAAACTCGGCGGTGGACCAGCGGGTCAAGGGACCTTCGCCGATGCGTGCGGCGGCGGGATGCGAGGAGTGACCGTCTAGCTCGGTAGCCACCCGACCGGGCGTTAGACCAAGGGTGCCCGAGGCGATGAGGAGCGGTCGGTCGGTCCCGGCCAAAGCATCGGCGAAGACGTCGACGGCTTGGCGGTCGGCGGTCGCGGCGCCGAGAAAATCTCCGCCGAAGGCGAGGTCGTGCTTGAAAGCCAGGTGAATGACCCCGTCGGACGCGCTGGCAATCGTGTGCAACAACTCGAGATCGTCCAGGCTGCCGCGCTCTACTTCGACGCCCGCGGCGAGGAGAGCTTCAGCGGACTCGTCGGAGCGAGCAAGGCCCACGACCTGATGACCAGAGTTGATGAGTTCAGGAACAGCGGCCGAGCCGATCCACCCTGAGGCTCCAGTAACGAAAACACGCATGTTTTTCCTCCACGTTGTTCACCCTTCTCGTGTCGCCGAGGGGGAGCGATGTCACTCGCTGACATCACGATAGCAGGTTATGTCAGTTAGTGACATCAGGTACGCTGAGGTGGTGGGCAGGTGGGAACCAGACGCGCGCGGCCGACTATCCGTGGCCGCCATGGAGCTCTACCGCGAGCGCGGCTTCGAGCAGACGACCGTGGCCGATATTGCGGAACGTGCCGGACTGGCCGAGCGGACCTTTTTTCGCCATTTCAGCGACAAGCGAGAGGTCCTGTTTTCGGGAGCGGCCGAACTGCAAGAACTCTTGGTAACGACGGTCGCCGGGGCGCCCGAGTCGGCGACACCCATTGAGGTTATCGCGGGGGCCGTCGCGCTGGCCGGAGGAGTTCTCCAAGAACGACGCGACTTTGCTCAGCAGCGCCAGTCGGTGATCAACGCCAACCCCGAACTCCAAGAGCGCGAGTTGATCAAACTCGCGTCATTGGCGTCGGCCATGGCCGGGGCTCTTCGTCAAAGAGGGGTGAACGATCAATCGGCGGCCCTGGCCGCCGAAGTAGGAGTGGCGGCTTTCAAGATCGGTTTTGATCGATGGATTAAGGACCCTCGCTCCCGCGATCTTCCCCGCGATATTCGTGAGTCCCTCGAAGGTCTCAAAGCCGTGGCCAACGGCACATAAAGGGTCTCCGGCGTTCACTATTTTGTAACGAAAAACCGCTCTGCTCGTACTATAAAAAGGTGACCGCAGGACTGTCACCAATGAAGGAGTAGTCATGTCAGAGCGATACCAAAAAAGCGCGGAGGCTGTCGCCAAACTCACGCCCAACCAGTACAAAGTCACCCAAGAAGCCGCCACCGAGCCGCCTTTTCACAACGAGTTCTGGGACCACAAGGCCGCCGGGCTCTACGTGGACATCGTCACGGGCGAGCCGCTCTTCGCGTCGACCAAAAAGTACGACAGTGGCTGTGGGTGGCCAAGTTTCACCGCGCCACTGGTGCCCGAAAACGTGATCGAGAACAGTGATCGCAGCCTCGGTATGACGAGGACTGAGGTTCGATCGGCTCACGGTGATAGTCACCTCGGACACGTCTTTAACGACGGTCCCGTCAGCGAAGGCGGACTTCGCTACTGCATCAACTCTGCCGCCCTGCGCTTCGTGCCCTACGACGAGTTGGACGCGGAGGGCTATGGCGAGTTCAAGAACCTTTTTGAAGAGTCGAACACGAAGGGAGCGTCAGCGTGAGTGAGACCACGGAGACCGCAATTCTGGCCGGTGGCTGTTTTTGGGGAATGCAGGATCTGATTCGCAAACGACCGGGCGTCATCTCGACGCGGGTGGGCTACTCCGGTGGGGACGTCGCCAACGCGACGTACCGTCACCACGGGAACCACGCCGAAGCTATCGAGATCATTTTTGACCCCTCAGTGATCTCGTATCGAGACATCCTGGAGTTCTTCTTTCAGATTCACGACCCCACCACTCTCAACCGCCAGGGCAACGACCGCGGCACGAGCTATCGCTCGGCGATCTTCTACTTGAGTGAGGAGCAGCGCCGCGTCGCCGAGGACACCATTGCCGACGTCGAGGCCTCCGGCCTATGGCCCGGCAAGGTCGTGACGGAAGTGACGCCGGCCGGGCCTTTTTGGGAGGCCGAACCTGAGCACCAGGACTATCTCGAGAACTATCCCAACGGGTACACCTGTCACTTTCCTCGACCAGGCTGGGTGTTGCCACACCGCAACGCGGTCCACTAGGCGAGCTGACGTTCTCGTTCGCGCGGGCGGCGATTACCAGAGCTGCGATATCTGAGTGGCTACGGCGTTGAAGCTGTCAAGCACCGTGGGCGACGGTTCCGCTTCGTTGGCACTGACGTTCGGTAAGGCGACTTCACTCAGCGTTGAGCGCACGGCGTCGCTTAAGAATCGTGATGGCTGCGCCCAGGAGTGATCGTCGCGCACGCGATGATGGTGATAGCGCAGAGGCACGTAGATCGAGAGATGACGACGCGCCCTCGTGACCGCGACGTAGAACAGGCGGCGCTCCTCTTCAAGACCCTCGGGCGAACCGAGCGACATGTCGGAGGGAAAGTTGCCGTCGGCGGCGTGAATGACATTCACGGCGTCGAACTCGAGTCCCTTCGCGGAGTGAACGGTAGATAAGACCAGCCAATCCTCATCCATCATGGGTGGCCCGGCCAGGTTCCCGGTGGACGCCGGAGGATCCAACGCTTGGGCCGCGGCGACGTCACTAAGGCGGGTGGTGTCGCTGCAGGCCAACACCAGCGCACCCAGATCCTCCAAGCGGGGATAGGGGTCGTCGTAGGCCGCGATGATAAGTGGGGCGAGTGCCTGTCGAAGCCGATCGGCGTGCACCAGCGGCTCTTGGTTTCTTGTCGACAGGGCCGCAATGAGTTCGTGCGACATCTCTGACGTCTCGCTCGGAAGTACGTCCACCACGTGGGACCAGCGTTGGTGAACCGTTTCCATGGTGAGGGGGAGCACGTGGTGTTCGTCACGAAGCGAGTCAATGGCGCGGCGGGCTTTGGCGGGTCCGACCCCGGGCATGAGCTGGAACAGCCGGAACCAGGCCATCTCGTCGCGCGCGTTGTCGACCAACCGGAACGCGGCGAGGAGGTCTTTGACGTGCGCCGCCTCCAGATACCGAAGGCCGCCATACTTGATGAAGGGAATGCGTCGCCGCGACAGCTCGATCTCGAGGTCGTCGCTGTGGTTGGCCGCGCGAAAGAGCACGGCCTGGCGTTGGAGGAGGATTCCTTCTTCGTAGAGCTCAAGGACGCGGTCGGCCACCATCTCGGACTGCTGTCGTTCGTCGACGCAGTGCACCAGCGTGGGCTGAACCGCGCCGAGGGTGGGCACTTCTTCTCGTAAGACCGCACAAAATCCTTCGGGGGCGTCCGCTGCCAGGGCGTTGGCTACGCGGAGAATAGGTGCGGACGAACGGTAGTTGGCTTCGAGCGTGATGGTGGTGAGTCCCTCGAAGTATTTCTCCGCGTCCAACAGGTATCGAGGGGAAGCACCTCGGAACCCGTAAATCGCCTGAGCGTCGTCTCCGACCATGGTTAAACGGTGATCCCGTTGTCGTAGTCCCTTGAGAATGTCGACCTGCAAGAGATTCACGTCTTGAAACTCATCGACGAGAACGTGATCAAACGAGGCCCCGAGTTTGGCGCCCAGGACGTCGTGTTGAAGTGCGACCCGCCAAAATAGGAGAAGGTCGTCAAAATCCAGAAGGCCGAGAGCCTGCTTGCGCGTCACGAAGGCCCGAAAGAGGGTGGCCACGTCGTCGCAGTGCTCAATGCACCAGGGCGTATTTTCGTTCATGACGTCGCGCAGCGGGACGCCCGTGTTGACGCTGCGTGAGTAGAGCGATGCGAGAGTCGCTTTTTTGGGCAATCGTCGCTCGCCGCTCAAGATGCCGAGATCGCTTCGCACGAGGTCGAGCAGGTCGGCGCTGTCGCCTTGATCAAGCACGCCAAAACCTTCGGGAAGTCCCACGGCAGCGTGATGACGACGCAGCGTGTGATGAGCCACGGAGTGGAAGGTTCCCCCGGCGACGCGTTGCACCCGTTCGTCGCGCCGCAGCGCCCTGACGCGACCGATGATCTCTCGAGCCGAGCGTCGGGTGAAGGTGAGAAGCAGGATCCGATCAGGCGCCACCCCGCGCTCCAGGAGAAACTCCACCCGAGCACTCAGCGTGGTGGTCTTGCCGGTGCCCGGTCCCGCCAGGACTCGTAGGGGGCTGTCACCGAAGGAGGCGGCTTCGAGTTGTCGGGGATTGAGTTGCTGGCGCGAGGCGTACACGCCTCGGACGCTACCGAAGGGGTGTCATATCGCGATGAGTGCGAGTCGACGCCAAAAAACAGCGCGCCCTCCTGTGGAGAGCGCGCTGTTTTGGTTGGGGTACTTCAGTTAGGCAGAGGGCTGTCCCGGGTTGGCGGGGGGCGGTCCTAGAGCCTCTAACGCAGTGCTACGAACGACGAGCGCGTTGCCCAGAGCGAGCTCCAGGGTCAAACGAGCCGATTGGCGTTGCCACGCGGTGGTGGCACCAGCGATCGCCGTGGCGAACGCACTCTGAGCGGCCACTGCGGTCGCGCGGAATGCCACGTTGGCGGCTTGCACGCCCTGGACCCAGGCGGTGCCGTTATAGCCAGCGGGTGGCGCCGGCGGGTCGCCCGCGGCGGTGATCGCTGCTACGCGCACGTTCAACGCCGCAGCGAGTGCTGCGTCAAAGGTCGCGAGCGCGGCCTGGCGCTGGGTCGGCGTCGTGGCCGTCGACTTCGCCAGCAGATAGGCCGAACGGGCGCTGTCAACGGACGAGCGATACGTTGCGTTGATGGACTTCAGGCCGTCCACGTAGGCCTTCCAGGCCAGGTGAAAACTGTGCCAGACACCGGTGACAGACGTGGCGTTCACGGTTACCGAGGTGTTCGTCGTCGAAGTCGACGAGTCAGCGAACGCCACGGCGGGAAGGCTTATCCCCATGGCGGCCACCAAAGCGACTGCCACGAGGGACTTACTAGTAATCCTCTTCATCGTTTCTCCCTTAATAAGAACGGTTCTCAAGCGAGAACAGTTCTAAGAGTAGAGAGACGTTTTGTGAGATCGATGTGAGAGAACTGTCGGTTCACTGAGAGATGATTGCGAACTTCTTTAGAACTCGGCGCGCGACGATGTCAGCGATAGAGCACTGAGTGATCACATCAAACTCACAAAGAGTGAGTCATCACGGATTGACATACTGCGAGACGTTATTCGGGCACGTGGTCGACGTACCGGTGGTGGGTAGTCCGGCCTGGAACGCGAGCACGCCCTCGATCACGCACTTCATGATCGGTCCGGCCTTGATCGCGCCCGTCACGTTATAGGCCTGATAGGGGACGCTCACGGCCACGGCGACGGTGGGGTCCGTCGCCGGAGCGAAGGCGATCATCCAGTCGTCGGTGTCATTGGTCAAGTCGTTGCCTACTTGGGCCGTACCGGTCTTGGCGGCGACGTCATCTTGCGGGAGAAATCCCACTTGAGCGGCGGTACCGTCGGTCACCACGGCTTCCATGAGCGGCACGATTTGTGCCGCCTGATCGGGCGTCAGCGGGGTCTTCCAGACGCTGTCCTTGTAGCGCTTCACGATCGAGCCGTCGGGTGCGGTGATGTACTTCATCAAGTGTGGGGTCATCATTTTTCCGCCGTCAGCGATAGCTTCGGCGACGAGCGCGTTCTGCAGCGCGGTGGCGCTGACGTCTTCCTGACCGATGGCGGAGTAGGCGAGGAACGGCGGGTTGGCCGCCAGGTAGGACTCTTTCGGAAAGAACGAGGCGACAACGCCCGGCAAGTCGAGCGGCGGAATCTGGTTGTACCCAAACGAGGTGGCCGTAGCCGTCAGGTCCTGAGCGCCGAGCGCCAGGCCCAAGAGCGCGTAGCCCGGGTCACAGGACTGCGGCAACATCTCCGCCACGGTGCCGCCACACGCCACGTCGCCGTCGTTGTACAACGGCTTGTTGGAGTCCGGAAGCTTGGTGAAGACAATGGGCTTGTAGTACTTGGTCAAGAGCGCGGGGTTGTACTTAACGAGTCCCGCCGTGGTGATGACCTTGAAGGTCGATCCGGGAAAGATGGTCTGCTGGGTGGCCACGAGACCGAGTGGCGGGTATCCGTGGACGTCTTTCTTGATGCCTCGCTTCCACGCCGCTGTTTGAACCTTCGGATTGGTCGCGGTAAAGGGCGCGGGGTTAAACGTGGGGTTGGAGTACATGGCCAGTGTGGCCCCGGTGCGCGGGTCGAGCACGACCACGGATCCGTCACGTCCGTCGAGCGCCTCCTCGGCAATCTTTTGCAGTTCAGGTTGCAAGGTGAGAGTCACCGAGTCAGCTCCTTCGGAGGGCGCCAGTAACTGTTCGAAACTCTGTGGGGGGAGGGAGTGGCCTTCTAAGTAGTTTCCGTACTGCGCTTCTAACGCCCACTCGCCGTAGATCGTGGACGAGAATCCCACGACGCCCGCGGTGAGTGTTCCCAGGGGATACTTGCGGCGCCAGGGGAACGAGGCGTTTCCGGTCGCCACGGACTTGGCCAACACCGTGCCGTTGGCCGCGATGATCTCACCGCGTTGATACTCGTTGCTGGTGGTGAAGTTACGGGGATTGAGGGGCGAGGAGTCCAGCGCGGACGCGTGGAAAAAGTCGATCCAGAGCGTCTGTCCCGCCACCACCATGAAAAGCAACGCAATTACGATCGCCAGTCGCCAAATCCGACGTGACATGACGTGACCTTTCTAGACCGGCGAACAGGCACGTAGTCGCACTACTAGCGATGCTACCGGGCCTCCTGTCCCACGTTGAACCACGGGTGGTAACGCCGTGCAAACGCGACGCCGAGCAGAACGATTACGGCCAATTCTCTTCACTACTATTACGAGTTCGTCATCGATCCGGTGAAGGAGGAGAGCGTGAGTCGAAGAATGCGGTGTGGCGCGCGTGCGCTCGGCGCGGCGGGGCTCCTCGTGGGGCTTCTCGGTATTACGACGGGATCGATGAGCGCGGGCGCGCTCGGGGCGAAGCAGGGGAGTGCGAAGAGTATTCTGGCGAGCGCGCTCGCTGCGGCAAACAAAGAGAGCGGCTGTTCCTACACCACGAGCTTCTCCCTGGACGGTCATTCGTACGTGTTGGCGGCGCGCGCGGGTTTAAACGCCGGTGAGCAACTGATCTCGTACGACGGCGCCCAGATCGACCTTCGCGAGGTCGAAGGCAGCATCTATATCTACGCCAACGCCGCCGGCGTCAAACTTCAGTTCGGAGAGGCCGATCCGACCTGGGCCCATCGCTGGATTGTCGTGACGCCGAGCGACGCCAAATATAAGGATTTCGCCGCCGGCATCTTGCTCGACTCGACCTTGAGTGAGGTCCCCCCGGCGAAGCTGTCAAAGAAGGTGGCGCACCACATCGCGAACGGTGCCAGCACGATCGCTCTCTCGGGCACACCCAATGCCCTCATCGGGCTAAACGCGGGAAAGGAGACGCTCTACTTGGCCACGTCTTCGCCCCACCTGCCGACCGAGGTTGTCGTGACGGACAAGCCGTCGAGCGAAGTGCGCAAGCTCACCATCGCTTTCTCCCACTGGGGAACTGTGGTCAAGGTGTCGACGCCGGCTGGCGCGACGCCGCTAGCGAAGACGACTCTGCCCGACTGACCGGTTCGACGCACGCGCATCGGGGCGCGGAGACCATCGAAGAGTTCGACTCAGTAGTCTGACTCGATGAGCGACCAGAGCGAGCCGGGGGTTCACCTCGCACGCGCTCAAAGGGCCGCGAGGCAGTGTGCCCGAGAGTGGGGAATTGAGGTTGGCGAGACCTTTGCGTTGGCGAACGTCTCCTTCGTCGCGGCCGTGGGCGAGGACCGAGTTCTCAAGGCTGCGTGGGGAGGGGATAACGAGTCCCTACACGAGGGTGACGCCCTGGAGGCGTGGGACGGAGAGGGCGCGGTACGTCTTCTTCGACGATCGGGGCTGGTGTTGCTTGAAGAGCGCGCCCTGCCCGGAACGGATCTCTCGATCGAAACGGAGGAGGACGCCAACGCCGTCGCGGCCCGTCTGGCCCTACGGCTCTGGAAGCCGGCCCGGGAACCTTTTCGGCCGGTCGAGCCCGACGTGTGGCGCTGGCTCGATGACGCCGAGAGAAGCGGAAGCGAACTCGCACCACTCGCCCGAAGACTCTATGAGGAGATACACGGCGGGGAGGAGTGGCTGGTGCACGGTGATTACCACCATCACAACATTCTTCGACACGGTGAGCACTACGTAGTTATCGACCCCAAGCCCTATCTCGCTGACCGCGAGTATGACGTGCCCACGTACATATGGAATCCGATGTTCCATCGGATGGACGACCGGGAGAAGACCGAGCGCCGCATCGCCGCGTTCGTGGACGCCGGACTCGACGAGTACCTGATTCGCGCGTGGACGGTGATCCGGGGCTCGTACCTACGACCCGCATCGCACTTCGTCGGTCCACTACGTGACTTGGTGGCCTAAGAAACTCTCAAGCCGTCATCACCTTGTACGAGAGTGAACTCGTAAGGTCAGAGTGCCGTGGGACTGCCTTGTTCACTAATCTGCGCACATGGCAAACTTCGCTCGTCGCCTGACCTGGCGACGTGTTATCGCGGCGATCGTCGTTACTCTCCTAGCTGTCGGCGCCGTCGTGACCTTCCTGTCGCCCAAGAGCGGTCCACCGGTGGGCGCGAAAGTATCGGTCTTGGACAGCGCGCGTTTCGGACCGGTCCTCGTCGTTGGGAGTGGCGTCCTGAAGGGCTTTCCTCTCTACGAGTTCAGCGGGGACGTCAACGGAACCTATGGGTGTAAGACGAAGTTGGCCAAGGGTTATGACTTCAATCCCGACGGTGTCGTCACCATGAAGTGCACGGGTCCCGAGAGAGACCTCACTGACGGCAGTACGTCAGACGACTGGCCCGCCTTCACGACCAACGCGAAGCCTCTCGCCGGACGCGGTGTCAATCAACGTCTACTGGGCTCGGTCGATCGAAAGGGCATCGGGAGGCAAGTGACCTACGGCGGGCACCCGCTCTACCTCTTTGACCCTTCTAGTACCCCATTCACTCCTGCGGGAATCGACTACGGAGAAACGGTCGCCCCCCTCGGACCCTGGCACGGATACTGGTTTCTCGCGTCTCCCTCGGGCGGTCGTCCCGTCGCCGACCGGGCGACAGTTGAAGTGGCGACTCTTCCCAACGGTGAGAAAGTGGTCGCGGCGAAAGAGGATCCCAACGTCGATCCCGTCGCCGTCGTGGTCTACGTCGATAGCCGCGACCGCGACAACGCCAGTACCTGCAGCGGGGAGTGCGCGGCCACCTGGGTGCCCGTTCTTACGACGGGGTCACCCGTGGCCGAGGACGGTATCGCTCAAGGTTCGCTCGGCACGATTCGACGCGCCAACGGCACGTACCAAGTTACCTACGACCATCATCCGCTCTATCTGTACTCGCGCGAGACGTTCTTTCGCAGCCACGGTCCCGGTCTGGTGGCTACCGGCACCGCGGGCAACGGGAACGACCTCTCGTCCTTCGGGGCGACGTTCTCTGACCTTCCGATCGTTAAGTGAACCGTCCGTTGGCTACATTCGTTTGGCGACGTTGCGCTCTCGCAGCGAGCCTTCGGCAAAGTGGTCGCGAACACTGTCGTGATCGATCTCGGGACGGTTTTGCGACAACTTCGCTTTTCCTTCGATGGCCCGCACTTCAATCTCAAGTCCCACGATGCCTCGTAGTTGGGCGTCGCGATATTTCTCGTCGAGGTCGTCGACCTTCCACTCGGGCTCGTAACCACGTTCAAAGTGACGAGTCAGTTCACGGACCTGGTCTAACTTCCACTGCGCGTCATCGTGCAGGGTGAGACGACCGTGCACCTCCACGGCCACGTAGTTCCACGTTGGTACCACGCCCGGACTCTCTAGTCGACTCGGATAGTAGTTAGGCGAGACGTACGCGCTCGCGGCCAGAAAGAGAACGAGCACGTCGGTACCCTCGCCGACCGATTTCCACCAGGGATTGGCTCGCGCCAGGTGAGATAGCAAGGTGCGACGGTCCTCGCTCACGATGACGGGTACGAACACGCTGGCCAGACCCTCAGGCGTGTTGATAACCATCATGCCCGCGCCCGCGTCGTCCACGAGGCGCCACGCTTCTTGCTCATCAACGAAGAACTTTGGAGGAACGTACATGAGCACATTGTTCCATGAATCTCTGGTGAACGGCTCTCGAGATACCCCTGACAACCCGCTCGCGTACGTTACGATCACCCGTCGTGGAGATACGTGAAGCTCTCGATAGTGACTGGGACGCGATCTATCCGATCTTTCGTACGATCGTGGAAGAGGGGAAAACGTACGCGTATCCGTCCGGGCTCTCGTCCGACGAAGGCCGGGCTGTGTGGATGGAGAAAGCGCCAAGCCGCACGGTGGTGATCCTTCGCGACGACGTCATCATCGGTACCGCAAAAATGGGCCCCAATCGCCCGGGTCGAGGGTCTCACGTGGCCACCGCGAGTTTCATGGTCGATCCCTCACAACAAGGTCACGGAGCGGGCCGGATGCTGGGCCACGACATGATGGAGTGGGCTCGTCGAGAGGGGTATCGGGCGATTCAGTTCAACGCGGTGGTCGAATCAAACGTGGCCGCTGTTCACCTATGGCACGACTTGGGCTTCTCCATACTTGCGACCGTCCCGGAGGCGTTCGACCACGCCGACGACGGCCTGGTTGGTCTCCACGTGATGTACTTGGCGCTGATCGACGGGGATCGCTCGTGGCGAACTTCGATTTCCCTCGGATGGGAACACTTCACGACTAGCTGAGCGCGTCGAACTCTGAGTGATCACCTCGTTACGCTTCGCTCCGCGCCGCGAGCGGGAAGCTATCCACAGCAGTTCTGACGAGACTGCGGGTAGCGGCGTGGGCGGGACCGCGACTGTACGTCGCGCACTACACTCCAATCGACGTCGGTCGCTGGTGGTGATTTCATCGCCACTGAAGGCCGGCTTTACGTTGGTTCGTTCCCTGCGCGAGTTGACGGGGTGACCGAGGAGTGACCAGAAGAGTATGTCGTGTGCAACGTATGACGGACGTCCCTCGTGATCGAACACAGCGCCTTTCCCGTCGAGCCCTGGTGCCTACGAGAGACGTCGCTGGACCTCAGCATGCTGGGACAGAGCGAGTCGCTGTTCGCCCTCTCGAACGGTCACATCGGTTGGCGCGGCAACTTAGACGAAGGCGATCCCCACGGGTTGACGGGCTCGTATCTGAATGGCGTGCACGAGGTTCGCCCACTGCCGTACGGCGAGAGCGGATACGGGTACCCCGAAAGCGACGAAGTTGTCGTCAACGTCACCGACGGAAAGATGATTCGTCTTCTGGTGGACGACGAGCCCTTTGACGTTCGTTACGGCGAACTTCACAGTCACGAGCGACTCTTGGACTTTCGCTCCGGCCTTCTTCAACGTACGGTGGAGTGGTCCTCACCCTCTGACCGGCGAGTGCGCGTCACGTCAACCCGCCTGGTATCGCTGGTGCAACGAGCGATCGCGGCGATCAAGTACGAAGTGGAAGCGATCGATACGTCGGTTCGTCTGGTCGTTCAGTCGGAACTGGTGGCGAACGAGGAGCCGCCGCCCGCGAGCGGAGACCCCCGCGTCGCCGCCGTCCTCTCCGCCCCCTGGGACGCCGAAGGATTCGCCAGCGACGGGGCCCGGATCGAACTGGCTCACCGAACCAAAAACAGCGGCATCATGGTGTCGGTGGCCTCCGATCACCGGGTGGACGGTCCTCCGTCGACACAGGTTTTGGCGGAAAGTTTTCCCGACCTCGGACGGGTCACCGTGACGACGACTCTCCAGCCGGGTGAGCGACTCACCGTGGTCAAATACGTCGCCTTCGGGTGGTCGGCCGTGCGTACCCGCGAGGCCCTGAGCGACCAGGTGGACGCCGCCCTGGTGGTTGCGGGACAGTCGGGTTGGGACGGTCTGGTGGCCGAGCAGCGCGAGTATCTCGATGACTTCTGGGATCGCGCGGACGTGGAGATGGAGGGTGACGAGGAGATCCAACAGGCCGCGCGCTTCTCCATGTTCCACGTGATGCAAGCGGGGGCGCGCAGTGAGCGGCGAGCCATCCCGGCCAAGGGACTCACCGGAAACGGCTACGACGGACACGCCTTTTGGGACAGCGAGTCTTTCGTCTTGGCGGTGTTGACCTACGCGCTTCCCGAGGCCGCGGCGCACGCTCTGTACTGGCGTCACGACACTCTGCCGGAAGCCAAACAGCGGGCCGAACTGCTGCGGTTAAAGGGCGCCGCCTTTCCGTGGCGAACGATCACCGGTAAGGAGAACTCGGGGTACTGGCCGGCCGGGACGGCGGCCTTTCACGTCAGCGCCGATATCGCCGACGCCGTGGTGCGCTACTTACACGCCGTGAACGATGAGGCCTTCGAGCGACACGTAGGTCTAGAACTCCTCGTCGAAACGGCCCGGCTCTGGCTCTCCGTCGGGCACTACGACGTGCACGGCGGTTTTCGCATCGACGGCGTGACCGGACCTGACGAGTACAGCGCCATCGCTGATAACAACATCTACACGAATCTGATGGCGCAGAGAAACCTGCGATTCGCGGCCGACGTGGCCGCGCGACACATGGACCGCTGCGCTGAACTCAGCGTTACGAAAGATGAGTTGACCGCGTGGCGCGACGCGGCCGAGGCGATCGTGGTTCCCTTCGATCACACGCTCGGGGTGCACGCCCAAGCCGAGGATTTCACCGCCCATCAGATGTGGGACTTCGCGGCGACCAAGCCCGAGCAGTATCCGTTGCTGCTCAACTTCACCTACTTCGACCTCTACCGTAAGCAGGTCGTGAAGCAGGCCGACTTGGTGTTGGCCATGTTTACTCGCGGTGACTACTTTTCCAAGGAGCAGAAAAGACTGAACTTCGACTACTACGAGCGCATCACCGTGCGCGACTCCTCACTGTCGGCGTGCACCCAAGCGGTCATGGCGGCGGAGGTGGGGTATCTCTCACTCGCCTACGACTACCTGGCCGAGGCGGCGCTCATGGACTTAGACGACCTCGAGCACAACACGCGCGACGGACTCCACGTGGCCTCGTTAGCGGGTACGTGGATTGCCCTCGTGGCGGGACTGGGCGGCATGCGGCGAACGGTCGACTCGCTTTCCTTTGCCCCGCAACTGCCCGAGGGAATCACCCGACTGTCCTTCGGGGTGATGTTCCGCGGTCGACGGCTCCGTGTTGAGATCAGCCCGGCGTCGACCACGTACACCCTGAAGGCCGGAGAAGAGTTCGAGTTTTTCCACTTTCAACAGGCCGTCACCGTGGCGCAAGGTCGGCCCGTGGTGGTCGAGTCGACTACCACGGGCACGGTGGCGAGCGTGAATCCACCGAGTCAGCCAGTGGGACGCGCGCCGGCGCATCGCGTGGCTGATGGAGGAAACCAACCCAAGGAGTTGCGAAGTGAGTAGCACTCCGCTCGACGCAGCCTCGGTCGACCTCAACGCCTACGACGGATGGCTCTTCGATATGGACGGCGTTTTGACCCAGACGGCTTTGGTGCACGCGGCGGCGTGGAAAGAGGCCTTCGACGCATTTTTGAAGGAAGAGAGCGCTCGAACCGGCACGACCTACGCCCCCTTCGATCCCGAGAGCGACTACGAAAAGTACGTCGACGGCGAGCCGCGGGCCGACGGTGTGCGTAACTTCCTAGCCGCTCGGGGCATCACGCTCCCGGAAGGCTCCGACAGCGACCCGCCCGACGCGCGCACCGTGAGCGGGGTCGGCAATCGTAAGAACCAGTTGGTACTCGAGGTCATCAAAAAACAGGGCGTTGCTCTCTTCGACGGGGCGAAGGATCTCGTCAGTACTCTGCGAGAGCGCGGCAAGAAGGTCGCGGTCGTTTCGGCCAGCGAAAACACGATCGCCGCTTTGAGCGCGGCGGGCATAGCGAACATGTTTGACGCCATCGTGGACGGTCTGGTGGTAAAGAACCTCCACCTCGCGGGAAAACCCGCGCCCGACAGCTACCTCGAGGGAGCAAAGATGCTGGGGGTGGCTCCCACCACGGCCGTCGTCGTAGAAGACGCACTCTCCGGGGTCGAAGCCGGTCGGGCGGGTCATTTTGGTCTGGTGGTGGGTGTCGATCATCACGACGAAACGGGACAGCACGACTACGCCGATCAGTTGCGCGCTCACGGGGCCACGGTCGTCGTCACCACTCTTCGGCAACTGCTTGGTGGTGCGTCCGACCCCACGGGCAGCTAGGACATTGCGGAGCAGGGGTGAAGCCCGAGCATCTCGGTTGATGCCACGCCGACACTGGGGCTAGTCTGCGGGAGCGAGGTGAGAGATGACAATTACGTGCAAGGTGACGGGAGAGTTCGCACAGAACATCACGTGCCAGTTGGACGCCGGTCAGACGATGTACGCGGACGCGACCAAGTTTCGTTGGAAGACCACCAACGTGTCCTTAGAAACGCGCCTCTCGGTTCCCGGCGGCAAGGCGGATAACGCCAACAAACAGGCGAAAGAGAGCGGCGGCGGGTTCCTCAAGGCGGCCATGGCCACGGCGACCGAAGTCGGAAAGCGCGCTCTCTCCGGACAGAGTTTGGCTTTTCAGTGGTTCACCCCCGCGGGGGGCTCGGGTCTTGTCGCCTTCGCCGGTGACCTGCCGGGCCAAGTTCGCGTCATTGAGCTGGACGGGACGACGGGGTGGCACGCGGAGAGTCGAGCGTTCATCTGCGCCGAGGCCAGCGTCAACTACGACATCGACTTCTCCGGACTGGCCCTGGGTTTCCGTTCGAAGAACGGCTACATCTACGAGCACTTCACCGGTAGCGGTACGGTGATCCTCGCCGGCGGTGGCAGTCTGCTCGAGTTAAACCCCGCCGACTACGGCGGCAAGATCCAAGTGCACGGGGGAGCCATCGTGGCCTACTCCGACTCGGTGGCGTTCAGTGTCGAGCGCGTCGGAGCGATCAACGCGTCGACGATCATGACGGCGGCCTTCGGGGGTTCGGGGCTTAACCTCGCCACCTTGTCGGGTGACGGGAAGGTGCTACTGCAGTCGATGCTGCACAAAGAGTTCGAAGACGAAGATCGCCAAGATGCCAGTGGCTCGAGCACAACTCGTCAGGGACTTCTCGGTCGAATCTAAGTAGAAAGCGGGAGAGTTATGGCGTTGATGGACAAGATGAAGCAGCAGGCCGCCCAGTTGGCCCAGAAGGCACAGGAAGCAGGGAAGGCGGGCCAGGCGAAGATCGAAGACGCGCAGGCCAAGCGGCGAGCCGACGGACTTCTGCGCGAGCTCGGTGCGGCCGTGTACTCACAGCGAAACGGGACGGCCACCAGTGACACCGACGCCGAGATCGAACGACTGGTCGGAGAGTTGAAGAAGCACGAAGAGGAAAACGGCGCGCTCGCCACCGCGGCTAGCACCGACAGCACCGAGGACGAGTCGTCCAGCGCGCCGGCCAGCGATGCCACGACGGAAGCGCCGCCCGAAGGTGGCTTCAAGCTCTAAGAGCCCTCGATCGTTACCACTGATCGCTGGTGCGGGCCAGGAGGGCTGGAACCTCGTCCTCGGGGACTCCCGGCGACCACAGAAAGCCCTGCCCGAGTTCACAGCCAACCAGGCGAAGCCGTTCTAACTGGGCCCCGGTTTCGATTCCTTCGGCCAGCATGGTCATGTTGAGTTTGTGACCGAGGGAGATGATGGCTTCGAGGAGGACCTTATTGCGCGCCCGTTCGATGGACGGGCTGACGAAGGACTGATCGACCTTGATGATCTTGGGCTGGAGGAGCGCGAGATAGGAGAGTGACGAGAAGCCCGTCCCGAAGTCGTCAAGGGCGAAGGAGATCCCCAGGCGGCTGAGTTGCTCCATCACGATCATGGTCTCGGTGACGTTAAGAAGTGTCACGCTCTCGGTGATCTCAATCACCAGGCGCTGTCGCGCCAGACCGTTTTCATTGAGCACCTGCTCAATCATCGAAACGAGCGCCGGGTCGTGAAACTGTCGGGCCGAAAGATTCACGGTCACGTACAGGTTCTTGGCCTCGGGGTTCATCGCGTCCCACGACGCTGCGGCGGTGACGGCCTGGCGGAGGGCGAAGTAACCGAGATCCAGGATTAACTCGCTCTGTTCGGCCGCGGGGATAAAGACGCTGGGGGGCACCCAACCCCGAGTGGCGTGCTGCCAGCGCATCAGGGACTCGAATCCGACAATACGCGTGGTGGCGAGGTCGAAAATAGGTTGATAGTGCATGGAGAGGTCGCCCGCGTGCAGCGCCTGGCGCAGCTCTTGAACGAGGGTAAATCGATTGACCGCCTGTTGATGCATGGTCGGGGTGAAGAAGACAAAGCGGTTCTTACCCTCTCGTTTGGCTTCGTAGAGTGCGACGTCGGCGTCTTGCACGAACTCGGTCGTTTGCGTAGTCGACGCGTCCCAGACGACGACGCCGATGCTGGCGTGCTGTTGGATCTGGACACCCGAGAGAAAGAAGGGCTCGACCAATGCGTCGAGGAGACGGTGGGCCGCGAACTCGGCGTCCTTCTGCGAGGTGAGACCCTCGGCCAGATACAGGAACTCGTCGCCCCCAAAACGACAGAGGGTGTCCGACGACCGCGTGACGTGCTCGAGACGTCGGGCCACCGAGATGAGAAGTTGGTCGCCGGCGAGATGGCCTAGCGAATCGTTGACGCCCTTGAAATCGTCGAGGTCCAAGAGCAGGACCGCGCACCTCGTTCCTTCGCGAACCATTTTGGAGTGCGCCTGCTCCAGACGGTCGTTAAAGAGGGCGCGGTTGGCCAAGCCCGTCAACGTATCGTGCAGAGCTTGGTGCGTGAGTTGGGCGGCGAGCGCACGCTCGTCGGTGATGTCTCGCTCGGAGATCACGTGGTAGAGGATGTTTCCGTCTTCGTCGCGAGCGGGTGAACGCAGTACCTCGACGTAGATCAGCCGGCCGTCCTTACGCAGGTAGCGCTTGACGTAGCGAGACTGGCCGACCTCGCCGTGGGTGACCCGTCGATGGGACTCCTCGGTAATTCCAACGTCTTCGGGATACGTAAAGGGCGTGGAGTCCCGGCCCAGTATCTCCTCGCGCTCGAAGCCGATCATCGTACAGAAGGCGTCGTTCGCCGCGATCACTCGGTCGTCCAAGTCGGTGAAGATCATGGGGGCCATATTGTCTTCGAAGGCCAGTCGGAATCGCTCCTCGAGGGCCTGGAGCTGCTTGACGTACTTATTGTGCTCCGTCACGTCGCGGCCGTTCACGATAATGCCGCGGACGGCTTCACTGTCGAGCGCGTTGGTAGAGACGAGTTCGATCTCGCGGATTTCACCGTTGGCTGCGATGGTGCGCACGACGTCACGAAGTGAGCCGCGGGGCATCTCCAAGAGAGTGATGAACTGGGTGATCACACGTTCCAGGTCGTCGGGGTGGATATATTCGAACGCGCTGGTTCCCAGACCCTCTTCTAGGGAGATCCCGAAGGTTTCCAGTGACACGGGATTGGCGTATTTAACCGTCCCGGCGCCATCAACGACGAGCATCAGGTCCTGGGAGAGCCGTCCCACCTCGACCAACGCGGCGTAGTGGTCCCTCACGGCCGGCGCCGTCTCTCCATCGTGTTCATCGACGGCTAGCGAAACGCGATCCTCCGTGCGCGAGACCTTCGACTTAGCCGAAGATTTTTTCTTCTTGTCAGAGGTCACGTCGAAAATTTACTGTTCGCCGGGTGCTTGGCGGACGACTCAGCGTGATCCCTATACAAGATGTTGCCACCGGCAGTGGCGAAGGGCCGCGGGGCCGCTCACTGCACGCTCACCAGCGTTCCAATCGGCGTGTGCGGCCAGAGGACGCCCGCCTCGGCGAAGGGCATCTCTACGCAGCCAAGACTTTGCGGCCAACCGTAGGAAGCTCGAATGAATCCGTGCAGCGCGTCGCCGCCGTTGAAGTACGAGACCCAGGGGATGCCGGTGTCGTGGTAGGGCTGACCGTCCGGTAGGAATCCTGACATGGTCGTCGTCGTGAAACGAAGGTACACCGGGAACGTACCGTCGACCGTCGGAGCTGCCGCCACGCCCGTATTGACGGGCGAGGTGAAGGCGACCTTGCCGTTCACGTACAGTTTCAGGTGCTCCGGGAGCGTCTTGTCGACGTAGACGTAGTTGTAGCTTGACGGGTCCGTTTTATTTTGGAGGACGGCTTGGGTGAGGTCGTGCCAGGTAGTTGAGTTCATGGACCCGGTCGTGGTGAGACCTTCGACATTTTGGAAACTCATGAGGGCGCCCTTGAGGACGACATTGTTCGTCCCGACGCTCCACTGGGCGCGCACCACCGACGGCAGTGAGGGAAAGCGCCACACGAAAGAACCGCTCTGAATTTGCGTGGGAGCGGGCACCTTGGGTTTAGGAATCGTGGTCGTCGTCGTGGACGTTGTGGGAACCGTTGTCGACGTGGTTGTAGTGCTGGTCGTTGACGTGGTCGTCGTTGTGGTCGTCGTTGTGGTCGTGGTCGTAGAGGTGGGCTCAAAGGTGACGGGGAGATAGTGAAGCGTCGCGAGAAACTGATCCTCTAGTCGAATGGTGTAGCGAGCAGCGGCAGGACGAGCGCTATTGGCCTGTGCGAGCGTCGAGAAACCGAGCGATCCGAGGGTGATCGCACCAGTCGCCACCAGGTAAGGAGCCCAGTGGCTCTTCAACTTCACGGGTCAAGGTTACTTCGCACCGCGCTTTCTAAAATCTCACGACGTGGGCGACGCGAGGCGTGAGGTTTCGTAACCGCGCTGTAACAAGTCTGCGGGCACGTCGCGTCTCGTCGACGCATCGTCCGCCTGTCTCAAAGTGAACAGCGCGAACAACTAAATTAAGGAAGTGAAAACGACCGTTCGATCGAGGCTGGTCCGGCTCTCGGCGATCGTCTTTCTCGCCTGCGGGCTCTTCTCCTGTCTTTTGGTGGCGGCTAGCCCGGCGACCGCCAGTTCTCCGACGACCTCTTCGACCACCACCACCACCACGACCACGTTGCCCTGCACCACCACGACCACCACCACTACAACGCTGCCCGGTACGAGTACTACGACGACCTCTTCGACCACCACCACCACGACCACCACGTCTACGACCACCACCACGTTGCCCGGCGCGACCACCACCACGACCACGTTGCCCTGTACCACCGCGACAACCCCGCCTCCCCCCGCGTTGACGTGGCCCGCCCGAGGAAGTGCGGCGATCTATGTTCCGCAGCTGTCCGTCGTCGCCTCCACAAAGAATCAGCCCGAAGAACCCATCGCCAGCCTGACCAAAATGATGACGGCTTGGGTCGTTCTGCACCGGCTTCCGCTGAGTCCCGGCGAGACGGGGCCGTGTGAGGTGGTCACCGCGAGCGATGTTGCCCTCTACGACTGGGACCTGGACGTCGACCTCTCGAGCGCGGCCATTGCCCGGGGCGAGACGCTCTGCGAAAGCACATTGCTCCGCGGCATGTTGGTGCACTCGGCGTCGGACTACGCCCAGTTGCTGGTGTCGCTCGCGGGAATGCACATGCCCACCTTCGTAGCGGCGATGGACCAGGCTGCCCGCGCCCTCGGTCTGAAGAACACGCGCTACTCCGACGTGACGGGCCTCTCCATCGGCGACCAGTCCACCGCGCAGAGTCAAGCGACGCTGGCCGCGACCTTGATGACCAACGAACCCGTGGTGCAAGGCATGGTCGACCTTCCGCAGGTCTCCTTGCCGGTGGCCGGGATCGTCGCGTCCTACACGCCCTTCGTCGGTGAAGGCGGAGTAGTAGGCGTGAAGTCGGGCTACACCAACGCTGCTGGCGGGTGCGACGTGATGGCCATCAACGACGTGATCGGTCCTTCGGTAATTACGACCTACGCCGTGGTGCTCGGCGAACACGGCGACAACGCATTGGGTGTCGCGGGTAGCGACGCGCTGGCTCTATCACGTTCGATTCGCTTATCGATCGCCCGAGTCAACACGCCGACGGGGCGCGTGATTGAGTGGATCGGCCCCGCGAGCGACATTGTCGAACCGGTGGTCGCGGCGCAGCGTTGAGGCGGGGCTAGCCGCAACTCTGTTCGTACGCGGCGCTGCCGGGCTGGAGCGCTTGGGCGGAGTTGGGACTCACCATGAGACACGACTCGTCGACGGCCACGAACTGGTTCGCCGGTATCTGCTTCAGTTGGTCAACCTCGTCGTAGGTCCAGCGTCGGTCGGCCGTTCCCTGGAAGTACCAGTTACTGCCGTTGTCAGCCAGGATCAGCCCGTAGGTTTTCATGGTCGTCAGCACGGTCTGGCAGAAGGCGCTACAGGCTGAGGCCGGCAACGTGAAACTGGCGTTGAGACGAAAGCGCGCCCCCATGGGAGGACAGTCGGTGTTGCTCTGTCCGGCTTCGTGTCGGGCGGGCCAGAGGTAGGAGTCCTGGGTGCACTGCGCGGTGAAGCGGATGGCGTGACGCATCGAGCCGGTGGCCACCTCGTTGTAGTTCACGAGTCCCGGCAGGATCGGTAGCCCGGCGGCGTCGGCCGAGGTGTAGCCGGCCGGCCGCAGTGCGTTGGAGCGGAGGCTCCACCTGGCCCCCGAACCTGCTTGAGAGTGTCCGTTGGGGTGATAGTTCGTGTCCCACGTCTCAAAGAGCGTGCACGCGGGCGAGGTCGCCGAGGGGTAAGGATCGACCATAAGCGCGTGGCGATCGGAGCCGTTTTCTATGGGCGTCGACGCGGTCAGGGGATAGAGCCCTCGGTAACTTTCCGAGGCGTACAAAAAAGAGACGCGTGTGAACTTCGTGCGAGCGGCGACGATCGTCCACGGTATTCCGTAGGGTTGACTCACGTTGCCGGAGGGGCCGTAGTCGGGATGCAGGTACGTCGAGGAGGAGTCCATCGCGGCGAGCCACGTCGCCGAGTCCGCGTTCACCGGGAGTCCCGTCACCGGCGTATTCCAGACGTTGTCGGCCGGGAAGGCCGGACAGTGGGTGCCGGGGATCGTCGTCCCCGAAGAGCTCGTGACCTGTCGAGGGGAGAGGGGAGTTCTGGGCGATCCGGCCCACGCGACCGAGGTCACCAGCGGCGAAGCCACCAGCACGGCGAGCACGGGTGCGAGGTATCTCCTTCGTCGGCTAGATCGCGTCACTGCGATATCGAACTCGCGCTGGTCTTGTTCGCGCGGACCGCGCCGCGGGGCCGCTTGGCCGCCACCGGTGTGAGATAGATGTACTGAATCATCGGCCAGCGCTCCTTCAGTTCGCTCGTGGCGCTGGCGATCGATGCCTCCACCTCGGACACGTCAACCCCGTGATCAAAAGTAACGTCGCCGTCGACCACCAGGCTGAGCGGTCCCACCACGACGGCAAAGAGGTCGGTGACATCGCTGATGCCCGGTTGATGAGCAACAACCTTTCTCATCTCACTCAAAAGCACAGGCCCGACGCCCCGTCCGGTAAGAAGTTGGCGATTTGTTTTTAGCAACAACACCGACGCCGCGAGTAACAAAAGACCAATCAGTCCGCTGGCGACGGTGTCGGGGGTGGGACTGGTGGTGGCTTCGCTAATCCCCAGACCGATCGCCGCGACGATGGCGCCGACGACGGCGCACCCTCCGCCCACGACGACCGTGTTGGCCGCGGGATCCGTGCTGATGCGAAGGTAGGCCCGCGACGAGATGCCTCGGCGCGTCGCCTGCTCGCGCAAGGGGCGTAGTCCGACGAGCACGGCGCTGGCGTCCAGCGCGGCGGTGGCCCCTAGGACGAGGTAGGCGAGCAGGTACGAGTGCAAGGGTGAGGGATGTAAGGCGGAGTTCACCGCCTGATCCAGAGCGAGGCCGCCGCCGCCCACGAAGAGGCCGAGGGCCGCGAACAAGGACCAGAAGAATCGATCGCGTCCGTACCCCAGCGGATGGGTGTCGTCGGGTCCGCGAACGCTCGAGAGCACTCCAATGAGCAAAAAGACCGTGACCGCGACCTCACCCACGTTCGCCGCGGTCTGCGCCTTGAGGGCCGTCGAACCGGTAAACCACGCGGTCAGACCAAGGCCGAGAACTTCTAAGCAGTTGACCGCGAGCGACACGACCACGCCGGCGTTGGAACTCTTCGCGGCCTTGGCGGACACGGTCACCGACCCTCTATGGTTCTAACGCCTCGTCGACGGTGAGTTCGGCCGCCGGGTCCACTTCAAGACGCTCATCGGGGATGGGCTCCCCACTGCGAACCGACCGACCGTAGGTGCCGTCACGAAGACGTTGCTGGGCGCGTTCGATGGTGGCCAGTCGAAGACGAAGTCCCTCGGCCACCGCGCGCTCTTGCTCCTCGTCGGTCAGGGACTCCTCGGAGTCGGCCATGTCGCCCTGCTCGTTGGCTCCCTCGCGATCGTTTTCTCCCGCGACTCTGACCTCACTCAGTAGTGCCAGCACTTGCTGGCGCTCGGTTTCGAGGAGCTCCGCCGCTCGTACTTCGTCCATAGTTGTACCCCTGTTGAGACGTTCACCACGACAGTATCTCGTCGCTCTCTTTCGAAAGTCCGCCTTTCTCGCCGGGGTACATTTTGTAGTCGTCACCGCCTTTACGAACCGTCTCGCCGCGGGTGAAGGAGATTGCTTCTGCCGAGGTCGACGTGGGCGCCGTGGCTACGCAGGCGTTGGGTTCTCACTTACCAGCGAGCGAAGTAGCTTCGCCGCTACGTCGAGCGGCTCGACGTTTCCCTCCACGCGACAGAGAATGAGGGCGCCCTCCATGGTCGCGAGCGAGGTGCGCGCCAGGTCGAGTGCGTCGGCGGGCGCCACCCCGACGGAGCCCAACTGCTCGGCCAGCAGGGAGGCCCACGAGCGAAAGATGTCGCGCGCGTTAGTCATGAGGTCGGCGGCGTCGTCGGGAGAGTCAACGGCGACCCCCGCGATGGCGCACCCCCGGGTCGCCTTGGACGAGACCACCACGGCCCTCCACATCGAGAGGAAGTGATCGAGCACCTCTAAGGGAGTAGTGCCGGTGCCGGCGCGCAAGTACGCAAGCACCCTCTCGGACGTGAGCGCCATGGCTTCTTCGGCGAGCTGCTTCTTCCCGTCGGGGAAGTGATGATAGATGGAGCCGCGGGGCGCGCCGCTGTCGGCGAGGACTTCGCTGAAGGAGGTGGCGTTGACGCCATGTTCGCTGATGAGCGACGCGGCACTTCGAACCATGTTGGCGCGGCTCTCGTTTTCCATCGGACTCCTTGACAATGACGACTGTCATAGAGTACGGTCATTTATGTGAGTATGACGACTGTCATAGAAATGAAGGGGTGGACACCATGCCCATGATTGACGTGTACGCGAGCGAGGGGCTGTTCTCTGATCGCGCCACTCTGGCCAGCGACCTAGCGAACGCCGTGATGCGCTGGGAGAAGGTACCTCCCCTCGCGCTCTTTCGTAACAACACCGCGGCTTTCATTCACGAGATGCCGAGCGACACCATCCGCAACGCCGCAGGAGAGGGTAACTACGTCCGGGTCGAGGTTCTAACCCCCGTGGGAGTCCTCGACCGCCAGAAGCAGTTAGGCGTCGTTAGCGAGCTCACGGACATTGTGTCCGCGGCAGCGGGTGATCCGGCACTGCGGGCTCGCACGTGGGTCGTGATCACCGAGTCGCCCGAAGGGGGTTGGGGGATCGGTGGACACGCGTTTCTGGGTAGTGAGATCGCTCAGGCCGCGCGCGACGAGATAGCGAGGGGCCCATCAGCCAGTGAGAGACCTTGATCTAGGCGCTTCGCTGGTTGGACGGTCCGACGAGTGGATCGGCGGCCGCCTTGTGCCAGTCAATACGCGGGCAAGTAAATTGAATATAGAGAGCTTCGATGATGGCGTCGTAGTTCACCCGCCACCCGACGTAGTCGCGCCACGCGGCGTCGCGATCGCTGACCAGAGGGACGCCGGTTCGCTCTAAGCGCGCCAGCACGATGTCGAACTCGTCGCGGGTAATCGCGATCTCGATGGGCTGCTTCAAGTCCACGGGGTAGGCAATTTTGAAGTAGTCCGCGAGTCGGCGAAGGGTGAGCCAGCCCGAGCGAATGCACAGTCCGGCCGTCGGCGAAGGTTTGACGTCGACGGCCGCTTGAAAGAGGGCCGCCGCATCCAGCACGGTGGCCGCCGACCCGATCCAGGTCTGTTTGGGATTCGGTGAACGGTAGTAGTTCAGTATCACCAGGGTGGTGTGCGTCTCGCCCACATCGATAAACCACTGCTCCCACTCGCGCCAGAGTTCGTCGAGGCGCTCGTAGGACTCGACACTCTGGGCGATCTCGAGAACGCCCCAGGGCGTGGCGGGAATTCCCGCGCGCACCGATAGTCGCGAGACGGAGTACTCGCGACGTTGGAAGGCTTGATAAAGCGTCGGGATGAAGGCAATGAGCAGGGCCAGCAAGGTGAGTCCGACCGCCGCCTCCACAAACTCCAAGGGCGAGAGGGTCCCCCCGTGCGCGGCGGTAACGCCCAGGGTGAAGAGTGAGGAGCCCGAGAGGGCGAAGGCGTGAGTAAAGGTGGGCACACCGCCCGCTACGAAGAGAAGGGCGAAGGCGACACAGCTCATGCCGAGCCACGCCGCCTGATAGGTCAGAAGGACGAAGGGCGCGAACATGGACAGGATGCGGTCGCGCGTCAGGTACTCCTTGCTGGAGCGGGCCAGCCAATTAAAGACGATTCCGACGCCGCGCGCGGTCAGACGACTAAAGGTAACGTTCGCCACCCGTGGCAGGAGAAAGGTCCGAATGGCCGCGTCGAGAACCACGAGTTGAAGGGCGAGTCCCGCAACCCCGCACACCACGCGCACCCAGACGCTCACGTCAGGGTCTCATCTCTCGCGCACGCTCGCTTGTCACGGTGAGAAATGTTTACCATTTGTACGATTCGCCCGGTGCGTGGGTTCGCCTCATAGTGAATACCCGCTTTACTGGTCACGAGCGCGTGAAATTGCCTACTAAATTGAGAGATACACAGCACGTTCGTCGACGTCGGGGGTAAGCGGCGAATTGTTGCGCGTTCTAAAGGCGACCACATGGCGAGAGAATCACACCACTCAGTACGGGCCCTCGATCATCAAATCGGTCTGTGGCCGCGCCGGCCCCAGCCCCTCGCCAACTCCCGACTCGGCGAGGCCGCCATGAGGGGGATCCCGAATCAGGACACCCTCGAGACAATCTTCCCGCCGATCGCCGACTACGCGTTCTTGTCGGACTGTGAGAACAGTTGCCTCATCGCCCCGACCGGCGCCGTTGAGTGGTTCTGTATTCCCGAACCGCACAGTCCGAGCGTCTTTGGCACCATTCTCGACCGGGCCGCAGGATCGTTCCGACTGGCCCCGGTCGACAGCGCGGTTCCGGCTCACCGTCAGTACGTGCCGGGGACCATGGTGTTGGCGACGACGTGGCAGACCCGCAGCGGGTGGCTGATCGTGAACGACTTCTTGGCGGTCGCTCCGTGGTACCGCACGGGAGAACGCTCGAGTCACCACAAGCGAACCCCGGGGGACTTTGACGCCAAGCACGTCTTGGTGCGAACCGCCACCTGTCTGCACGGCAGCGTGGACATCCTGCTTAACTGCGAGCCGTCCTTCGACTACGGCCGCGTCGACGCGGAGTGGGAGTACGAAGGCTCCGCCTATCACCAGGTGAAGACCACCAACAAGGACTTTCCCGGCCTCACGTTGACCGGCGACATGCGTTTTGGCATCGAAGGGCGGGCCGTTCGAGCGCGCCACCGTCTCACCGAAGGAGAGACGTCCTTTGTGGTGCTCAGTTGGTCGGACGCTCCACCGCCGACCTCGCGAGCCGAAGTCGATACCTGTCGAGCGGAGACCAGTCGTTTCTGGCGTGACTGGATCGACGGCGGGCGCTTTCCCGATCACCCGTGGCGCGAGTTTCTTCAGCGCAGCGCGTTGACCCTCAAAGGACTGACCTACGCGCCCACCGGGGCTCTGCTGGCCGCGCCCACCACGTCACTGCCTGAGGCGTTGGGCGGAGCGAGGAACTGGGACTATCGCTACACCTGGGTGCGCGACTCCGCCTTCACCCTGCGCTCGCTACACGCGCTGGGCTTTGACACGGAGGCTGATGACTTCTTGGCCTTCCTCGGCGACGTCTTAGAGCCACCGGGCGGGGTGATGTCGGGTCACAAGCGCATGCGCGCGAACCTGCAGGTTCTCTATCCGGTGGACGGCGACGAGATTCCCACCGAGTTAGAGCTCGACCACCTGACGGGCTACGGCGGGAGTCGGCCGGTTCGTACGGGCAACGCGGCCTATAACCAGATTCAGTTCGACATCCTGGGCGCCATCGTGGACTGCGTCTTTGAGCACACCCGCACGCGCGACTCCCTGAGCGAACGCTCGTGGCGCATCGTGGTCCAGGCCGTGGAGACGGCGCTCGGTTGTTGGCGAGAGCCCGATCGGGGAATTTGGGAAGTGCGCGGCGAGCCGCAACACTTCACGTTCTCCAAGGTGATGTGTTGGGTGGCCGCCGATCGCGGCGCGCGCCTGGCCGCGCTGCGCGGCGAGCGGGATCGAGCGGACGCGTGGTGGAGCGCAGCCCAAGAGATTCACGCGGACATCTGCGAGAAGGGCATCGGCGACCAAGGCGGGTTCACGCAGTTCTACGGTTCGAACGAGTTGGACGCGTCGCTTTTGTTACTCCCGCTGATGGGTTTCCTGCCGGCCCAGGACGAGCGCATCCGAAAGACGGTCCTCTCAATCGCCGACGAGTTGAGCGACGGCGCCTTTGTGTATCGCTACCGCACCCAGACAACCGACGACGGGATGTGGGGCGAGAACGAAGGAACCTTTACCGTCTGTTCGTTCTGGCTGGTCTCGGCGTTGGTCGAGATCGGCGAGCTGGAGCGAGCGCGCACGCACTGTGAGAAGTTGGTGGGTTCGGCGAGCGCGCTCGGACTCTTCGGTGAAGAGTTAGACCCGAAGACGGCGCGTCACCTGGGGAACTTTCCTCAGGCGCTCACGCACCTGTCGCTGATCAACGCCGTGCTGCACGTTATCGAGGCCGATCAACGAGCAAACGAGGCACTCATCGGTCAGGCCGGTTCACCGAGTTGGTGGAACGCGGCCGGAAAAGACGATCGCAGCACTACCATTACCTGACGTGGGCGAACCACTCCTGCAGCACGTTGCAAGGCTCTCACAACGCCGTCTGAGAGCCACTAGGTTTTCGATCAGGTAGAAACCATGGTGGAACAAGCCACGCAGCAGGCGGAGTCGGTCGCGGTCAAGAGTCGTTCGCGCTCTCGCGAGGCGTCCAAGGCGCAGCTCGTCGTGGTCGCCAACCGCCTGCCCGTGCACCACTCCACCACCAACGGCAGCGACGAGTGGCGTCCGAGCCCCGGTGGATTGGTGTCGGCGCTGACGGCGGTGCTGCAGAACCGAAACGGCCTCTGGATCGGTTGGCCGGGCACCACGGAGCCCGAGAACGTTCCCTCGACCTACGAGGGGATCCGTCTCAAAGCGGTCAACATCAGCGAGGACGAGTACGAGAACTTCTACCTCGGATTCTCCAACGCCACCCTGTGGCCCCTCTATCACGACGCCATTCGCGCCCCCACCTTTCACCGTCACTGGTGGCAGGCCTACTACAAGGTGAACCTGCGATTCGCCCACGCGGTCGCCGACAGCGTGGCGCAGAACGGCACCGTGTGGATTCACGACTACCAGCTTCAACTCGTGCCGCGTATGTTGCGAGAACTTCGCCCGGACGTTCGCATCGGATTCTTTCTCCACATTCCCTTTCCGCCCATTGAACTGTTCATGCAGTTGCCGTGGCGGCGCGACATCTTGGCCGGGCTGCTTGGGGCGGACCTCATTGGCTTTCAGGTGGCCCAAGCGGCCTCGAACTTCTCGCGCATGGCGAGGCGTCAATCCTCGGCCACGGGAACCGACTCTCTGCTCGACTTCGAAGGTCGAACGATCCGGGTCGGGGCCTTCCCCATCTCGGTGGACTCTGAGCAGATCGTTCGGTTCGCCCACGACCCCGAGATTCGCGCTCGCTCGGCCGAGATCCGCAAAGACCTGGGCAACCCTGAAGTGGTGTTGTTAGGCGTCGATCGCCTCGACTACACCAAGGGAATCCAGCAGCGAATCAAGGCCGTCTCCGAGATGTTCCAGGACGGTTCGCTCACCCCCGGAAAAGACGTCATGGTCCAGGTCGCCGTGCCGAGTCGTGAGACCGACGCGCACTACGAGCGCGAGCGTCACAATCTCGAGCAAGCGGTCAGCGAGATGAACGGAGAACATGGACAGGTGGGCAATCCCGTGATTCACTACCTTCACCAGAACCTTCCCTTCGCTGAGTTAGTGGCCCTCTATCTGGCCGCCGACGTCATGATCGTGACGCCCTTTCGCGACGGGATGAACCTAGTGGCCAAGGAGTACGTGATGTGTCGAAGCGATCTCACGGGCCGACTGGTCCTCAGTGAGTTCGCGGGGGCGGCGGCCGAGCTGCGCGGAGCGTTCATGGTCAACCCTCACGACTTGGAGGGCGTGAAGGAGGCGATCCGTCTCGCGGTGAACGCGGGTCCCAAAGAGGCGCGTGATCGCATGTCGCGAATGCGTCGAAAGACCTATCGCCGCGACGTGTACGACTGGGCGGAGTCGTTTCTCCTGGCCCTGCAACAGACCAGTATGTGAGTCGAGCTACGCCTCGTCGATGAGATCGGCGATGGAGTCGACGATGCGAGAGGGCTGATAGGCGTAGCGACCGACGTCCTCTCGCTGCGCGACGCCCGAGAGTACGAGAACGGTTTCCACGCCCGCCTCCACACCCGCTCGAATGTCGGTGTCCATGCGGTCGCCGACCATGACCGTCGATTTGGAGTGGGCGCCGAGAATATTGAGTGCGTCGCGAATCATGACGGAGTTGGGTTTGCCCACGTAGTAGGGCCGCACGTTGGTAACACTTTGGATAAGCGCCGCCAAGGCCCCCGAGCCGGGGAGGAGACCTTCGGGGGAGGTGCCGAACGTCTCGGGGTTCGTGACGACGAAGGAGCACCCTCGCTCAACTAATCGAATCGCGGTCGTGATGTCGTCGAAGTTGTAGGTCCAGGTTTCGCCCAGAACCACGTAGTCGGGGTTCTGGCTATCTTCGACGTAGCCCACGTCACTCAACGCGTCGTGAATAGCCGCCTCGCCGATGACGAAAGCTCGACCCTTGGGACGCTGACCGTGCAGAAACTGCGCCGTAGCCAGCGTGGACGTCCAGAGTTCCTCTTTCTTGACGCTGACGCCGAGGCGGGCCAACGTATCGTGAATCTGGCTTGCCGTGAAGAGCGCGTTGTTGGTCAAGACCAGGAAACCCTTCTCCTTCGACCGCAGCCGATCGAGGAAGATGTCCGCACCCTTCACCATGTGGCCGTGGTTGATCAGCACCCCGTCCATATCGCAGAGCCAGTGGTGAGCGGAACTCAGTTTCTCCATGGTTCCAGTATGCCCCGACCCCCGCTACGTCTCGGGAGAAGAAGAACATCCGGCGCTCGCTACCCACGTTCAGTAGGTGACGAGCGCCGGATGTTCAGTTACCTGACAGGCGACCGGGTCAGACTAGCGACGACCTCGGGCGAACGAGCCACGACCAAAGCCTCCGTGGTGGTGACCGAAGCCACCCCCGTTGGGTTGGCCCGGAGCAACGTTTCCCTGCGGGGCCGGCAGAGCCGTCGGAGCCCAGACCACGACAACGTCAGCGTCCAGCGACGTCTGATTGGTGTCCACGGTGCCGAGCGCGATGATGTGCGCCCCGCTCACGACGTCACTGATCGAACCGGGATTGCGGCCTTCGTAGTACACGGTGTTGCCGAGAACGATGGTGCGCGAAAACCCGCCCAGACCGTTCACGACCACGTCGTCACCGGTGACCGAGTTGACGACGCCGGCTACTGCGGTGAGGCAGATCGTAACGTTCAAGGCCGTGGTAGGCGCCGATGAGTTCACTTCCACACCGACCTTTTCCCCGAGCGCTAGGTCCGAGGCACTCAAGGTGTACGGACCGTCTTTGAAAGTGGTGGTGGTAGTGAAGGTGTAGAGGGTGGGGGTCCCACCATTACTCTGCACGGTCACGCTTGACGTGGTGAACGCCGTCACCGAACCGCGAATGATGTCGGTGCTGCCCGTCGAGCCAATCTTAACGGTGAGTGCGTCCAGCGTCGTACCGTTCGGGTCGACGGTTCCCGACGCCACGATCTTGGTACCGGCCACGATGTCGCCGAGGTCACCGCCGGTGTACGTGGTGGTGTCGCCAACGAGAATCGTCCTCGTGAACCCTTGGGGGTCACGGATGAGAATGGTGTTACCGCTCGCCGAAATCACGGTGCCAAACAGATAGGCCAGTTCGATATTGATGGCGGTCACCGTGGCTGGCGCGGAGGACGATATCTGAAGTTGCACGCGGTCGCCCGTTACGAGCGAGGTCGCGGAGGTCGGTGCACCGCCCTCGGTGTACGTGGCGGTGGGACTGATGGGGTATGTGTTGGTCGTTCCATTCCACGACTGAACGGTGATACTGGTCGAGGAAGCGGCCGTGACGTAGCCGCCTTGGCCGTCGTGGGCGTAGTCAAAGGGCGACAACTTGGCGCTGGCGCAGTTCCCACGACCGAACCCACTGTCGTGATGCATCGAGGCGGACGCTAGGCCCGCGCTCCCCACCACCAGCGCCATTCCCAAGGCCAGCGTGGTGAGCGAACGACTCAGTACCTTCATTGATGTATGCATAACTCTCCTCTGGTCGGGTTGATGCACGATGATGATCCCTGCCCTCTCAGTCTTCCAAGGGATCCTGTGAATCGAATGTGAGACGACTGTGAAGCCGCTTATGAAGGTTACGCACCCGCGAATCGTCATATTGTGACAATGAATCAACCGTACTAACGGCTCAATTTTCCCCTGGTCTCTCCGCCAAATGGGAGCTCGTGGTGGCCACGTTGTGATGGCGTTATTTCGCCGCCCCGGACCCCGCGACTCGGGTCCGTCACAGTTGGCTGAGCGGCGCAGAAAAGGCTCTGAACTCGACAGTGGGAATCTCCTTTGACGCACCTTAAAGTGAGTGCCATATTCCAAAAGAGGTGAGGTCACAATGCCAGCGGTAACACCGGAGACGTGGACGGAACTAGCGCACTTCGATGCGATCGACGCGGCGCTCAGTGAGCGACCGGTGAAGTCGATCACGACGGCGCCTCGCGGCATCGAGGGCGAGGGCTTTCCCGTTCGTCGCGCTTTCGCGGGCCTCTCGATGAAGGACCTCGACCCCTTCGTTCACATGGACCAGATGGGCGAAGTGGACTACGCGCCCGGCGAGCCGAAAGGTACGCCGTGGCACCCACACCGGGGATTCGAAACGGTTACCTACATGATCGACGGACGGTTCCAACATCAAGACTCTCAAGGTGGGGGTGGTCTCATTGAGAACGGGGCCACGCAGTGGATGACTGCAGGCCAGGGCATCTTGCACATCGAAACGCCGCCGGAGGAACTCGTCGTGACGGGGGGACTCTTCCACGGCATTCAGTTGTGGGTCAACCTGCCGGCGAAAGAGAAGATGATTCCGCCCGCGTACCAAGGGCTGGAAGCCAACGATGTGGTTTTCGTCTCGCCGATTAACGGAGAGTCGCTGGTTCGCATCATCGCGGGGAACATCGCCGGCCACCGTGGCCCGGGGTCCACTCACACGCCCATGGCCATGACGCACGTGTCCGTCTCGCCCGGCGCGCAACTGGACCTGCCGTGGGACCCGACCTTCAACGCCCTCGTCTACGTCTTAGCGGGCACCGGGTCGGTCGGCAGCGAGCGTCGACCCGTGCAGATGGGTCAACTCGCGGCCTTTGGCCCGGGGGACTGGATTCGGCTCGGCGCCGATGCGCGACAAGACTCCCGCACGGTCCACTTCGAGTGCTTGGTCCTCGGAGGCAAGCCCATTGGCGAACACGTCGAGCACTACGGACCGTTCGTGATGAACACGCGCTCTGAGATCGTTCAGGCGCTCGAGGACTTCGAAGCCGGTCGTCTCGGGGTAGTCCCGCCCAACGCTCTGATGCCGCACGTGCCCGACCCCAACCCCGTTCGTGCGGAGCACACCGGCATCTGACTCCCCTCCACACAACTCGCGCCGTTAGGTGGTCGCGGACAGAAATTGAGTGAGACGACGCGAAGCCATTCGGGACTCTTGGCGAAGTATGTACACCTGGACCGGCCTAGTCTGGGGCCGTCACGAAATAAACGCAGAAAGGCCGGGCTATGGACGACGAGACGATACTGCAACGAATTGAACACCTCTCCGTAGAAGAACAAGAACTCGAGGAGTCGCACATCGGCGAGCCTCTGAGTGAGGAGAAACTCGCGCGCCTCCGGGCCGTCGAAGTTCAACTCGACCAGGCCTACGATCTCCTGCGGCAGCGACGAGCTCGCCGGACCGCCGGACTCAACCCCGATGACGCCGCCATTCGTACCGAGGGCGTGGTTGAAAACTACCTTCAGTAGCTCTCTGACGTCTGATTCGAACCTTGGCGGCCGGAGGGCCGCGTGAACTTAGAACTCGACGATCGCGTCTTTCTCATTACCGGCGGCACCGACGGTCTGGGACTCGGACTGGCCCAGAAGCTGCTGGACGAGGGCGCTCGGGTGGCGATCTGTGGACGCGACGAAGAGCGCCTATCGAACGCCCAGGAGTTGCTCGGTGCCGCCGCGCTCTGTTTTCAGGCGGACGTGACCAACGCCAGTGAACTTGACGGGTTCATCGACGCCACGATGTCGAGATTTGGACGCCTCGACGGCGCGGTGAATAACGCGGGCAAAAGCGCCGCAGAGACCATCGCCTCCTCAACGGACGAGAGGTGGCGCGACGACTATGAACTTAAAGTCATCGCGGCGCTCCACGTCTCACGACGGGTCCTTGACGCGCTCGAAGTCACGCAGGGATCCATTCTCAACGTGCTGGCGATCGGGGCGCGCTTTCCGGGAAAAAGTTCCACCCCAACGGCCGCGTCGCGGGCCGCGGGCCTGGCGCTGACCAAGGCGTTGGCCAGCGAAGTCGGACCCCGCGGTATTCGCGTCAACGCACTTCTTATTGGGCTCATCGAGTCCGGTCAGTGGGTACGTCGCGCCGCGGAAGCGGGTGTCGATCTCGGCGAGTTTTATGCCAACATGGCTCGCTCTTCGAACATTCCACTGGGACGATTAGGCAGGACCGAAGAGTTCGCGGACGTGGCTGCGTTTCTACTGTCTCCTCGGGCGAGCTATCTCTCGGGCGTTGGCATCAGCGTCGACGGGGGCCTCTCTCCCGTCATTTAAGTCGCCTTCGCCACGTCGCTTGCTTAATCCGCTTCCCGTAACCCTGTTACGTTAGAAACCCATGGCGCCACCGTCTGGGTCTTTGGCACTCTCTCTCGAAAACGTGTCGGTTCAATTTGGCGGTCTGCGCGCCCTCAGTGACGTCTCCTTCACCGTGTCGACCGGAGAGATCGTCGGAATGATTGGGCCCAACGGGGCTGGCAAAACCACGGCCTTCAACGTTGCCTGCGGTTTCGTCAAGCCCACCTCCGGGCACGTGCGTTTCCCGAATCGGGAGCGAGCGAATCTTCACCCCAATCAACTCGCGCGCGAGGGGGTGGCGCGGACTCTCCAAGGCGTGGGGCTCTTCCCTCACTGCACGGTGCTGGAGAATGTCATGGCGGGTGGGCAGGTCCGCTCGAACGGGGGTTTTTTCACGAGCTTCTTCGCGCTGCCTAACGGTGTTCGTTCGGAGCGCGCACTTCGAAGTGACTCGCTCGCCATGTTGGAGCGTTTGGGTATTGCCTCGATGGCCACCCGGCTTCCCTCGACCATTCCCTACGGCGTGGCGAAGAAGGTGTCCGTGGCGAGAGCGTTGATGTGCGATCCGACCTTGTTGCTACTCGATGAACCAGCTTCGGGCCTGGACGAAGCTGAACTCGAAGACTTTGCGAACCTGATCATGGAGTTGCGATCCTCCATGGGAGTCCTTTTGGTGGAACACGATATGGAGTTCGTGATGCCCCTCGTTGACCGGTTGGTCGTACTCAACTTTGGCGAGGTGATCGCCTCAGGTTCGCCGAGCGACGTGCGAGAGAACGAAGCGGTCGTGGCGGCCTATCTCGGGGTTGATGAATGATTGAAGTCAGCGAACTGAGCGTCTCCTACGGTGCCGTCCAGGCGCTGCGCGACGTGTCATTTCAAGCGAACACCGGCAAGATTACGGCGGTACTCGGAGCTAACGGCGCGGGCAAGACCACCTTGCTGCGAACCATTAGCGGTCTCAAGGAGCCAACCAGCGGAACGATTCATTTCAATGAGACACCTCTGATCAGAGCGAAACCAGAGAACATCGCGCGCCTGGGGGTGGGGCACGTTCCCGAAGGGCGGGGTGTCATTAGTGAGTTCACCGTGGAAGAGAATCTCCGACTTGGAGCGATGACCGCCAAGGTTGATTTGGCGAAGGGGCTGGCCGAGCAGTACGAGCTCTTCCCGGTGCTGGGGGAGCGCCGAAAACAGCACGCCGCCAAGCTGTCAGGGGGCGAGCGGCAGATGCTGGCCATGTCGCGTGCTCTCATCGCCCAGCCATCGGTTCTGCTCTTAGACGAACCGTCGCTGGGGCTAGCGCCACTCGTTACTTCGCAGTTGATGCACACGATTCGCGAACTCTGCAACTCGAAGAATCTGACGGTCATCTTGGTGGAACAAAACGCGTCGTCGGCGCTGCGCATCGCCGATCACGCGGTGATCTTGTATTTGGGTCGCGTCGTGGCGAACGACGCCGCGTCGACCGTGGTGGCCGATGAAAATCTCCGCCAGTACTACCTCGGGGTCGCGGAGTAATGGACGCGTTTCTCACCTCGAGGATTGTTACGGACATCTTGGAGGGTCTTACTAACGGCGTGATCTACGGCCTAGTTGCTCTCAGTCTGGTGTTGATTTGGCGCTCGACGGGTATCTTGAACTTCGCCCAGGGCGCGATGTCAATGTTCGCAACGTATATCGGCATGATCGTTTTTGCTCATGACTTGAGTTACTGGCCCCTCGTTGCCCTAGCGGTCGCGGTGGGTTTTCTCCTGGGCGGTACCACGGAGCGGGTTCTCGTTCGACATCTCTATGGCAAACCAGAGATCAATCCGATTGTCGTCATGGTCGGCCTTCTGATCGTGCTAGAGGCCGTCGCTGCCGCCATCTGGTCAACTGAGTCACGGGGAATACCTAATCCCTTTTCACCCATCGACTGGCGGCTCCAAGGGAAGCCCGTTGCCCTTTCAGCCTTTAGCGTGTACGAGATTGCCACGGCGTTGGTGGTCATGAGCGCCGTGGCCTTTCTATTTCGCTTTACCAAGTTGGGTCTGCAACTTCGCGCTTCAGCACTGGCGCCCGAGGTTTCGCGTCTCCTCGGTGTGCGGGTGAGCCGTATGCTGACGCTGGGTTGGATTCTTTCGACGGGAGTGGGCACGATCGCGGCCGTTCTTGTGGCCTCGAACTTCTTCACCGGCCTCACTCCGACAGTGATGGACTCGATCTTCGCTTTTGGCTTTATCGCGGCGGCCGTCGGTGGCCTCGAGAGTCCGGTGGGCGCCGTCGTGGCTGGCATATCAATCGGCATCATTTTACAGTTGGTGGGGGATTTTGTGAACTCCAACGCCATCATCTTGACGGCGCTGATTATTCTCATCGTCTCCTTGATGGCGCGACCCAATGGTGTGTTCACCAAGAGCACGGCGAGACGAGTCTGATGACGTGGTCTCCTCTTCGACTGCGAGTCAGCGCGACGGTGGCGTTGGTCGTCATCGATGTCGTGCTGACGTACTTCAGCGCGGCAACCGCCCGAGACGCGACCGCTCTTTCGTTGGCGTTTGCCATCGCGATTATCACTTTGTCGATATTGAGTGTTCGCAACATTCGTGCCACCCATCCCGTCGTGGCGCGGGCGGCTGCTTGCCTCGTGTTCGTCGACATTATGGTTGTCGCGACGTATTTCTTTCCCTCGTTTACCAACTACAACTTGGCTATTGGCGCTGCCATGGCCATCGTGTTGCTCGGACTCTCATTCCTGACTGGCGTCTCAGGCCAGATCTCTCTGGGCAACGGCGCTGTTATGGGTGTTGGTGCGTTGGCCGTGGGGATTTGGGCTAATCACCACGCCACCACCCCCATCGCTCTGACTCTATTGATCGCGGTTGTCTGCGGCGCGCTGGTCGGGCTCCTTCTAGGACTTCCGGCCACGCGGCTTCGCGGACCGTATCTGGCTGGTATGACACTCGCTTTCTCGGTGGCCTTCATCGCGATTGTGAATGCGTTCTCCTCGTGGACAGGAGGGGACGCGGGTCTTCAACTCCCTTCGGCGGTAAATCCACCGCACTGGCTTGACCACTTTTTCTCGTCCCAAACGACCATCCTCACCGTCAGTTCAATGTGGCTCGCAGATATATCCATCGTTGTCACGGGCATCGCGTTCTTCTTCATGGCGAATCTCTTTTCCAGCCGCTTGGGGCGGTCAATGCGATTAGTTCGCGACAACGACGTGGCGGCTGAGTTGGTGGGTGTGTCGTTACCCCGCGCGAGAGTCATCGCCTTTATGGTCTCCTCTGCGTACGCCGCATTGGGCGGGGGACTGTGGACACTCACGAACAACTCGGTATCACCGCCGACCTTTTCTTTGGCGCTCTCGATCACGATTCTCTCGCTCGTCGTCATCGGCGGCATCGGCACACTTCCCGGCGCGATTATCGGAGGAATTATCTACGCATACTCGACGAACGTCATTACGTGGTTCACCTCGCACACCGGGATTAACACCCAAGGTAATCTCTCGAGTCAATTGCCCGGCATCGTATTTGGTGGCCTTTTGGTCCTCACCATGCTGTTTGCTCCGATGGGACTCACCGGTGCGTTTCGACGAGTGGCCGCTCGACTACGGGCGAATAGAGCCGCCTGACTTGCATTGACCTAGTGGGCCACCTACGCTGCCCAACCAGGAAATACTTTCAAATGGGGGAGTTCATATGAAGAAATTCAACGCGCGGCGTATCGCGTCATTGGGAGCAGCGCTCATGCTGTGCACGGGACTTGTGATGACCGGAAGTTCTATCGCCAATGCCGGGGCTGCGACCAAGGTTCCTGGCGTCACCGCGAAGACGATCACCATCGGTGCCACGGTTCCGCTCACGGGTCTCGCCTCACCGGGCTACAACGAAGTCGCTAAAGCGGCCGACGCCGTTTTTAAGTACGTCAATAGTAAGGGCGGCGTCAATGGCCGCAAGATCAACTACGTCCTTAAGGACGACTGCTACGACACTCCCGGATTGGGGTGCACGGGTATTCCGAACACCGTGACGCAGACGCATGCGTTGCTCTCCCTTCCGGTTTTCGCGACGGTGGGCTCACTCGGCACGCCCACTCAAGACTCGGTGCGCTCGTTGCTGAAGGCCAACGGCGTTCCGCAACTGTTCGTCAACTCCGGCTCGACCGATTGGAACAACCCGTCGCAGTACCCCGGCCTGTTCGGCTGGCAGCCCAGTTACACCGCGGAAGCCAAGATTTTTGCGAAATACATCGCCGCGACGTATCCCAGCGCCAACGTGTGCTTCCTCGGGCAGAGCGATGATGTAGGCACCGACGGATTGGCGGGACTAATCGGCAACGATGGCACCACCGTGAGCATCGCGCCGGTCGTAACCGACTTCTACAGCGTCGATGCCCTGGTTCAGACGAATGGGGCTTCCATTGCGCCATACATCGCTGCCTTCCAGAGCGCGAAGTGCACCGTGGCTGTGCTTTACAGCATCCCGGGCGCCACGGAAGCGGCCCTCGGAGCGGCCCTTCAACTTGGCTACTCGCCCCACTGGGTAGTCTCCAACATCGGATCGGACCCCTCAACGATCTCCACCTTCTTTGCTAGCAAGGGCCTCACGACCAGTCCCGAGGTGGGCACCACCTCGTTCAGTTGGTTGCCCACGCCGGCCAGCAGCAGCCCTTGGATTCCTTGGATGCGCAATGTTTTGACCAAGGACCCGTCGCAGTTCCCCGGGTTCTCTTCCACCTCGACGCTGGACGGCAACATGGAGTACGGCATCGGTTGGGGCGTGGCATTTGTCGAAGCTCTAAAGGACGCGGGACGCAACTTTACCCGTGCCAGTTTCCTCAAGGTACTGACGTCGACAACGTTCACTCAGACTCCGTCGCTGGTGCCGCTCAGTTACACCGCGGGAGATCACCAGGGTCTCGATGGTGGATACCTCACCACCGTGACCAGCGGGACGTCCGAGTCGCCGATCACGGGCACGGTCTACGTGACGAGCAGCGCTCCGTCGGGTCCCGTCACCGTGGCCGCCAAAACGAGCGGGGCAATTCCGACTTGGCTTAAGTAATCGATTTCAAAATCCCCGGCGACTGGTTCTTCGGACTGGTCGCCGGGGGATTTCTGTTTAGAGAAACGTGAGCGCTCGAATCAGTTGGCGGATTTCACCGACGACGTCCGAGGCGGAAGAGTAGGGACTTAGGAGGCTGCCCGCGCGGCCGTGCAAGTGCGCGGCGAGGGCGGCAGCTTCGAGGGGATCGTGGCCTCGAGCAATGGTCGCGCCGAGGAGACCGGAGAGTACGTCACCTGAACCCGCGGTGGCGAGCGATGATGTCCCTGAGGTCACGACGCGAAGCGGACCGGAGGGACTGGCGATGACGGTCCTCGGGCCTTTCAAGAGCACCACGCATCCGGTGTCGCGGGCGAGTGCTCGCACCGCCGCGAAGCGATCGGGACCGTGGGGAGTCCCCGTCAGACGAGCGAACTCTCCCTCGTGCGGAGTGAGGACCCAGTCGCCGTTCTTGGGTGAGAGGTCGTTGATCAACGCGCGATCGAGTCCGTCGGCGTCGAGCACCACGGGACATTTGCAGTTGCTCAGTCGTTCGCGCAACCACGGCGCTGCCTCTGGGCCGAGACCCGGGCCCGCCACGACGGCGCGACATCGTGGGTCAATGTGGGGATCTGCGGTGTGAACTATTTCCGGGGGAAGTTCGACCGTCGACGCGATGTCACCACGACTTTCGAAGCGAATCATGGAGGCGCCGCCCGCGAGCGCCCCTCGAAGCACGAGTTCTGCCGCGCCGGGCATCAGGGCGGAACCGACCAGCGCCTGGATTGCGTGGTTCCACTTGTGATCGCTTCGAGCAAAGGCCACGAGTGACGAGAGGTCATCGTCAGTGACGAGCCCGTCATTGAACGTGCGAACAATCCCCAGCCCCGCAAAGTGAAGTTCTCCGCAGAGATCCGCGGCCGGGCCCGTGAAGTGCGCCGGTTTATACGCGCCGAGGGCAATCGTCGCGTCGGCCTTGAGGGGAGTGCCGAGCAGAGCCCCCGTGTCGGAGTCGACGCCCGACGGTAGATCAACGGCCAATACCAGAGTTCCCGTCGTCACTCTCAGCGCCGTGTACGGTCGTGAACAGCCCAGTCCGAAGGCAGCGTCGATGACGAGGTCGTACCCCTCGAGGGCGGCGGGTGCGCTATCCCACTCCACGATGTCAACCAGGGCCCCCCGGCCACGAAGCCAGTCGGCGGCGACGCGCCCATCGGCCCCGTTGAGACCTGGACCTACGACCACGCCCACTCGTCGGCCGTAGCAACCGTGCAGCATCGTCTGAGCGCGAAGGGCGACCGCCGTACCGGCGGCGGCGACCAGGGCGTCCGTGCCGCGCAACGAGACGGCCGCGGCATCGGCCTTTCGCATCGCCTCGGTCGTCAAGATTGGGATCACGCGCCCTCCCGAAACGGGCTGACCGCGTTCGGTAGCGGTGACGCCATGCTACTGAGGCCCGTGGGAACGTCGATGGTGCTCGATTACGCCACGACGCTGGCGCAGTGAAGACACTTGGTGGCCGCGGCGGGAAGATCGCTCGACAGACACTCGGGGCAGGTCTTCGTGGCGGGCGGCGGGGTGGGAGCGGCGAAGACAGCCGTCCCCTGCTTGGCCATGAAGTTGCGGTAGGGAACCACGAGGACGAGGTAGACGACCGCCATGAAAATGATGAAGTAGATAATGGCCGAGATAAACGCGCCGAGGTCGATGAACTGGCCGTGGAGAGTCCATCCCAATCCCGGCGAGGACGAGGAGGTGCCGACGATGCCGTTGATGAGCGGCGTGATCACGTTACCCGTGAACGCCGCGATCAGGGTGCTGAAGGCGAGGGCCACAACCAGGCCGACGGCAATGATAATGAGATCCCCTCGGAGGAGAAAATTCTTAAAGCCACTGAGCATGTTGTCTCCTTAGTCTCGACAGCCTCGACCCTAGCCAGTCCGAGGAGAGCTAACCGAGTACTAGACGTTAGAAGCGCAGTTACGAGTGTGGGGTGAAGCGCAGATACACCAGCGCCAAGGCCAGAGCCACGCTGGCCCAACAGAGTGAGCGCAGGGCACGCTCCAGCGGGGCGAGCAACGTGCGATCCGTGATGGGAGTAACGGTGCCGTCACGAAAGACCTGTTGTCCCTCGACCGAGGTGGTGCGCCGACGAAGGTCGCGCGCGGGGGTGGAGAGTTGGCGTTGGGTCTGGGAGATGAGGGCCGCGAATGCCCCGGCGAACAGCGAGGGGACGCTCAAGTTGCCGTGCTGAGCGAAGTAGGACGTCAGCAGCGGAAAGGTTCCCCAACTGAGAGCGAAGACCGCGTCGGAGTGCAATCGGCCCTGAAAGAGTTCCAGGTTGTAGGCCAGAGCGACCCCCACGCCGATCGCAATGAAGACGACCAGATACGCGCTCACGAGGACGGCGCCGACAATCCCCAGCGCCACGGCCCCGCCGAGTCCGAGCGCGGCGGCTGCGCTGAGATGTCGGGTGGAAATTGAGGTGGAGAGTGGTCGACCGTGAAGTTCATCGAGGGCGTGGGCTCCGACTCCCACGGCCAAGAAGAAGGCGAGCAACGTGATGCCCAGGCGAACCCCATTGACCGGACCGACGAGGCACGCCCCGATGACCACGAACGAGAGGTGCAGCAAGGTATAGGGGGGATGGAGCAGCGTCCACCAATCCCGCGCGACCGAGGACTTTAGGTATTTGGGCCGGGCGTAAAAGGCCGGCGCCTGCGTGGTCTTTTTGGGCGCGGGTTTAAACATCGTCATGAGTCGCGATACCCCCACATGACGAGACCCCCGCCCAGGCTCATGGATCGATACTCCACGTGATCAAGTCCGGCGTGCTGCCAGGCGGTCACCGTCCAGTCAACCGGAAAGGACCGGTAGTGCGCGGAGATGCTGGGACCGAGGAAGCGGCCGACCTCCCACCACCCCTTACCGCCCAAGAGATAGCCGGCGACCGGTAGCACGGCTCGGGTGTAGAACCACCACGCCGTGCGAGCCACCGGGCTTGAGGGAACGGCAAACTCCAGGCTGGCTATCGCACCACCGGGTTTGACGACGCGGGCCAGTTCGGTGAGGGTGGCTTGAGGGTCTTCGACGTAGCGCAATAAATAGGTGAAGGTCAACGCGTCGAACGTGGCGTCGGCGAAGGGTAGTTGCTCTCCTCGCGCCAGCACCAGGGCCACGCGTTCGCTGAGCCCCGCGCGATCGACGTTGACCTGGCCCCTTCGAATCATCTCTTCACTCAGATCGACGCCCACGACCGTGGCCGAGGAGTGCTTGGCCAGGGCCCGAGTGACGCCCGCCGGACCGCAGGCCACATCAAGGATCAAGGCGGGCCGGGAGTCCGTCACGTGGCGCACCATCGTCCGTCGCCATCGTCGGTCCTGTCCGAAAGAGAGGAGCCAAGCGAGGAGGTCGTAGCGCGTCGGTAGGGGAGCAAAGAGGCTCCTCGAAAAATCGTTGGGGGTCGTTCGCGACGCAGAGACATCTCGACGTTTCAACATGAGGCGGGTTCTATCCGAAGACGCGAGACTTGGACGCGAAGAGCGCACGGTTTGTGCTTACTGCGTGAGCCACGCGTACCCCCACTGGTCGAAACGACACCGACGAACAGTCGCGCACCGCGCGACTGGGTCGGCCCTGATGCTTCGACCCTATCGCCCGGGCGCCTGTCGCCACTGCAGAATTGCGACCGTGGGCTCCGTCGCGCGATGGTCACACGCGAGCCGTCGTGGGCCTCGGGGAGTCGCGAGATAGGCTGCGAGCGAGGTCCCACTGTGGTGACCGGCGCGCTAATCCAGAGCCTGTTAAGCGTCCACGGGTCATGAGGAGCGCGCATGCACTTATGTCTTTCAGTGTGGACGCTCCTTGCGGACGCGATCGGTCAGCGTCGTGGTCGCTAATCGCCTGGCGGACATCTTTGCCTTGATGGAACGGTACGACCGCGACGTTCTCCCCGAGCGATCGCTCTGTCGCGTCGCCGCGGAGATCACGAAACTAGATGGCGCCAGCATCTCCCTATCGTCGTCCGTCGATGGCATCACCGGCCTGTACTCCAGTGATGAGTTGGCGAAGTCGCTCATGGACCTCGAGATCACCCTGGGCGAAGGCCCCGGAACGATCATCGCCCACAGCAATGAAACGGTGAGCGTTCCCGACCTCTTTGACTCCGCGCGCCAGAAGTGGCCCCTCTACTCACGCGGGGCTCTGGAACTCGGGGCGCGAGCCGTTTTCGGTTTTCCCGTTCGCGTGGGCGCGATTCGATTTGGAGCACTCAGCCTGTACCGGTTGAGTCCCGGCCCCCTCAGTTTGCTGCAGACTTCCGACGGCCACTTGATGGCCTCGGTCGTGGCGCGTTCGGTTCTATCTACGCAGGCGGGCGCGTCGCCGGGTGAGTTGCTCGATGAGTTCCGCGGGGGTGCGACGCTGGACTTTCGCGTTCACCAGGCGGCGGGAATGCTCGCGGTGCAGGGGTCTCTGTCGGTGAAAGACGCCCTGGTGGCGCTTCGGTCTCACGCGTTTTCGAGCAACACGGAACTCTCCACGCTGGCCGAACGCGTGGTGACTCGGCGAACTCGGTTCGATCCAGAGGTGGGCGAGTGGATCGACAATACCGAAATCGTCGCGTGAGGAGGTTAACATTCCGGGTGCTGGCCGAATCTCGGCCAGCGGCGTCGCTCGTCAATTTCGCGCGGTTAGAAAACAGGTTGAATGATGGCTAGAGAGTCGCTGTTGATCTCGACACTGGTCGAGTTGGCAGACAATCTGGTGGATAGTTATGACGTCATCGACGTGCTGACTGTCCTCTCCGACCGGTGTGTTCAGACCATAGACGTTGACGCCGCCGGTGTGCTGCTGGCCTGGCCCGGAGGCGATCTGCAGTTCGTCGCGTCGTCGAGTGAGTCCATGAAAGTCCTGGAACTCTTTCAGATACAGGCCGACGAAGGCCCGTGTGTTGACTGTTACCGAACTGGAACGGCCATAGTGAATCACCGTCTGTCCGAAGAGGACGGGCGATGGCCCCGATTTTCGCCCCGTGCTCTGGAGCAAGGCTTTCGAGCGGTCCACTGTCTACCGATGCGTCTGCGGGGTAGAACCATCGGAGCTTTGAACCTTTTTCGAGCTCACCAGGGCATTTTGGAAGCAGAGGACGTGGCGGTGGCGCAGGGATTCGCCGACGTAGCCACGATCGCCATACTGCAGCACCAGACCTCGTTGAACGCGAGCACGCTGAACGACCAGTTGAGTAACGCGCTGAACAGTCGCATCATTATTGAGCAGGCCAAGGGCATGATTCGCCAGGCTCTGAACTGCGACATGGACGAGGCGTTCGGCCGGCTGCGCGCTCACGCTCGAAACCACAATGACGGTCTCACCGACGTGGCCACACTCGTCGTTGAGGGGAGCATTGCCCCGAACACCCTGGATTCGCCCAAGGTTCCTCGCGCCAATCCCTAGGGCGACGCTCGGGCTCCAGAACTTGCTTATTCGGTGATACCCTTCGGTTAGGACGTCAAGACCTCGCTTCCTTGTGACCTGACACTTTGTTGGGTCCGTTAGAAGGAGTGATATGGGTCTTCCCGGGATGGTGCTCAGCGCCATAGCGACCGTGGCTGGCGCGATTATGTATTGGGCCATTACCTATCAAGGCACCGGCTTTCGTCTCTCCACCGTTGGGCTGATCCTCATGATCGCGGGCGTTGCCGGTTTTATTATCTCCGCGACGATCTTCGGCATCTCCCGACGGTCTCCGGGCGCCGCGCATCACACGATGGATCGTCAAGTCGTGAATCCCCAAGGCCAGGCAAGTTCGGTGCATGAAGAGACCAAAGGTTGATTGGTGGCGTGCGTTCTCGTGAGCACTGATCGAGGACGCACGTCGCCACTCTTAGTTGATGTTTCGCTCCGTTGAAAGGACCAACCTATGTACATCCGGTCGGGTACCGTGATCATCATTTTGGTCGTCGTGATCGTTTTTCTGATCGTTCGATGAGAGAAGCGTGGAGTGGTTGCAGTGAGAGTACCGAGTCGTACCGAGAGAGTTGATGTCGAGGGACGAACGTCCCCGTTAGAAAGTGAGGTCTCAGATGACCATGAAAGACAAGGCCAAGAATATGCTCCAGATCACTCGGGGCAGGGCCAAGCGTGCGGTGGGTACTGCCACGCACGATAAGGGACTCGCCGCCAACGGCGCCGCCGACGAGAGAAACGCGAATCTGAAGCAAGCCGGTGAAAAGCTCAAGGACGCTCTTGGAAGAGACTGAGCCAGCGCTACCGCAGAAGAGATTGCCCCCACCGACCACGGCGGACCCGACACCCGCCGTGGTCGGTCACAACCTGGGAGAGTCCATCCGGGGCGAGGTCGAACGCCTGATTCACATTGCCGATCAGCTGTTTTCAGCGATTGAACGTCAGATACACGCCATCGAAATTGACCTCACCCGTACTCAGGGCGACGTCCCGTCGATGAACAGCGCGCTCGTCTTTAAAGAGCATCTCATTCGTAGCGCTACCAATCTCAACGCCTCGTTACAGGAGATCACCCACCACCTCGGTGGGAAGTCGACCGGGTCACAGGGGGGCGCGCGGGGAGATCGCGCCTCTTTTGGCAACTGAGGACAGGTCCCTAGTCGTCGCTCTCGCCGTCGCGCAGCGCTTCGTGGTGCGCGAGTTGGTCTTGCTCTCGCTCTATCAGTTCGGCGTCTTCAGCCACTTCTAGGTGTACCAGGAGATCGTCGGCGTGGGGCGAGGACCGAATGAGTTCGTCCAACTTGAGTTGAGTTACCAGTTGCTGGCGGTTCTGCGTGTGCTGAATGACGAACAGCATGATCAGGGTGACCGCCTCGGCCGCGGTGGAGAAGCCCGTCTGCCAACGACCGGGGAATCCTTTCGCGGCCAAAACCACGGCGTAGACCACCACCACAATGGTGACGAGGACCGTCGCGCTGGCTCGCGCGGTGATTTCGCCAACCCAGTGCAGAACACGACTGATGCGCTGTTGTGAGGGCGAATACTCCATGAGAACCTCCAGGCAGTAGGCGCGTCAACGACGCGGCGGTGAAGAATTATCTGGTGGTCACTTCGGTAGTCGTGTCACTCACCGTCATGTACGGGAGACATAACCACCCCCAGCGTAGCGAGGCGAGTCACACTCTCAGGCGTCGGCGATCTCCAGGGCCAAGAGTGGTGCGGAAGCCTTATTGATCGTCTCTTGATACTCGAAGTCGCCCTTGCTGTCGGCCACCACACCGCCCCCGGCCTGCACGGTGGCGACGCCGTCACGGAGCGAGACCGTGCGAATGGTGATGGCAAAGTCGGCGTTACCCGAGAGTGAGAAGTACCCCACGGCGCCACCGTAGGGACCGCGATAGACGGGCTCAAACTCATCGATAAGTTCCATGGCCCGCACTTTGGGGGCCCCCGTGAGCGTGCCGGCCGGAAAGAGAGCGTTGAAGGCGTCGAAGGCGTCCAGTCCCTCGCGAAGTTCGCCGTCGACGTGACTCACCAGATGCATGAGGTGAGAGAAACGTTCCACGTGCGCCAGGCGCTCCACCCGGACCGTACCCGGGGAGGCGACGCGTCCGACGTCGTTGCGTCCGAGGTCGACCAACATGACGTGCTCGGCTATCTCCTTTTCGTCGACAAGAATCTCGGCCTCGAGGGCGCGGTCTTCTTCGTCGCTCGCCCCACGTGGTCGAGTACCGGCGATCGGTCGCGTGCTCACGACCCCGTCGTGCACCCGCATCAGCATCTCGGGGGACGCGCCGACGATCTGGTGTTGGCTAGAGTCCAAAAGGTACATGTACGGCGAGGGGTTCAGCGCGCGCAGCACCCGGTAAAGGGTGAGGGGATTCACGTCACTTTTGCGTTGGAACTGCTGACTGGGTACCACTTGAAAGACGTCACCGGCGACGATGTACTCCTTCGCGCGCTCCACGATGCGCGAGTACTGCTCCTGGTTGAAGTTGGAGAGATCTCTCGCCAGAGCACGTATGTCGATGGCGTTGCGCTCCTGAGGCGCGGTGGCGACGAGACGTTCAACCGCCGCGTCGCTGGGGGGCGAAGAACTCAAGAGCGTGGTGACCAGTTCATCGAGACGGGCGCGGGTGTCGTCGTACACCGCCACGGGGTCGCCCTCGACGAGGGCGAGCACGACGACGGTGGTCGAGTGGCGCAGGTGGTCGCAGATGAGAATGGCGCCGGGAAACGAGAAGTCCACGTCGGGCCAGGTCGGGTCGGTGAGGCGGCCGGGCAGTCGCTCGAGGCGCCGTACATAGTCGTAGGTGACAAATCCGACCGCTCCACCGACGAAGTCCGGAAGCTCCGTCGAGACGTAGGTTCGATACTGAGCCATGAGGGAACGAAGCTCGTCGAGAGGGGAGAGGGTGCTCTCGGTTGTCGTATCGGACAGGACCACGGTGTGCGAGCCCTCCGTGGTGAGACGCCAGCGGCGATCAAGACCGATGAAGGAGTACCGTCCGGTGGCCTCGCCGAGCGCGGCGCTCTCTAAAAGGAAGATGGCTCGATCGGGGAATCGTTGGTAGAGAGAGACCGGCGTTTCTCGGTCCAGCTGCAAGGTGAGCCCGATCGGTACGACGTTGTATCCCTCCTCGACCAGAGCGAGGTACGGCGCTAGCTCGAGGGGCTCCATGGCGAAAGGTTAGTGAATCTCGGCCGTAGGATTACCGGCAATGTCGAAACCACTCTCGATACTCGTCGTCGATAACTACGACTCCTTCGTCTACAACCTGGTGCAGTATTTGGGCGAACTAGGCGCCGAGGTGATCGTGCGGAGGAACGATGAGGTCACGCCAGAGGAGGTGACCGCCTTGGAGGTCGACGGGGTGTTGATCTCGCCCGGCCCGGGGTATCCCGCTTCGGCGGGGAACTGCCTCTCCCTCATTCGCGCCTGTGGCGACCATGGCGTTCCCATGCTCGGAGTGTGCCTCGGTCACCAGGCCCTCGCCGAGGAGTACGGCGGACGCGTCATTCCCGCGCCGGAACTGCTGCACGGGCGAGCCAGTCTGGTCGATCACGACGGGCTCGGTGTTTTTCGTGGCGTGAGCAATCCGCTCACCGTGGGTCGCTATCACTCCTTGGTGGTAGCCGAGGACGAGTTGCCCGAGGAGTTCGTGGTGAGCGCTCGCTCGAACGGACTGATCATGGGCATACGTCACGTCGACCTGGCCTTGGAGGGCGTGCAGTTTCATCCGGAGTCGGTCTTAACCCAAGACGGCTACGTAATCCTGGCCAACTGGTTAGAGATCTGTGGTGCCAGCGACGTAGTGGAGAACGCCCGCCCACTCGCGACGCGGGCCGACGCAGTACGTTCGGCGCTCCCTCAGCCGCTTCACTGAGAGACGGGCGACCCGTCCACTCGACGAGGAAGTCGCAGGGGATTGTTCTCTCGCAGCGCCTCGGGCAAAAGATCGTCGGGCACGTTCTGGTAGGTCACGGGGCGTAGCCAGCGATCGATACTCCCCGCGCCCACGGACGTCGCCGCCGCGGACGTCGTCGCGGGCCAGGGCCCCCCGTGTTGCATTGACCAACTCACTCCCACCCCCGTGGGGTAGCCGTTGGCGATGACGCGGCCCGCTTTCGTTTGGGCCATGTCGAAGAGCCAGGCGGCGCTGGGGTCACTCGCTGCGGTGAAGACGCTGAAGGTGAGTGCCGGATCAGTGGCGCTCAGCGCTGTTTTGAGCTCGACTTCATCGCGGTACCGCACGATCACCGCCAGAGGACCAAAGCGCTCGTCGCGCAGGGCCTGAGAGTGCTGATCGGCGAAGACTCGGGCGGGGACTTCGAATAGTTGCGCGCTGACCTGGGCGCCCTCGGCCTCATCGCTTCCGACCAGACGGTTGTTACCGTCCACGCCCTCGATCGTGACGGTGCCCGAGCGAAAGTGCTCGGCGATGGAACCGCTCAGCATGGTCATCGTCGACAGTTGGTTCAACGAGTCCACCATCGACGCGACTAACTCGTCGCCGTGATCGTCTTGGGGTACAAAGAGAAGGCCCGGCTTGGTGCAGAACTGTCCGACGCCCAGCGTCATCGACCCGGCCGCGCCGGCGCCGATCTCGCGGGCCCGCTCGGCCGCGGCGGCGGGGGTCACCACGAGGGGGTTGGCCGATCCCAGCTCGCCGTAAAAGGGAATGGGGACGACTCGCGCGTTGGCCCGAGTCCACAGGGAACGCCCGGCCGGGACCGAACCGGTGAAACCGACGGCGCGGATCGTTGGCGCCTCGACCAGAGCGACGCCGGCGTCAAACCCAAAAACCAGAGCCAAGAGGCCTTCGGGTGCGCTGAGTTTCTGGGCGGCGTCTTCCAGCGCGCGGAACGCCGCCAGGCTGGTGGCCGGGTGGGCGGGATGAGCCTTGATCACCACGGGACAGCCCGCCGCGAGCGCGGAGGCCGTGTCGCCGCCAGGGACGGAGAAGGCGAAGGGAAAGTTGGAACTTCCAAAGACGGCGACCGGTCCCAGGGGTACGCGCATGCGTCGAAGATCCGGCAGAGGACCCATCGGCGAGTCTTTGGCGTGATCCACCGACGCGGCAAGGAACGAACCGTCCACAACGACGTCCGCGAAAAAGCGCAACTGAAAGGCCGTGCGGCGCAGCTCGCCTTCTAGACGCGGCGTGCCCAGAGCCGTCTCGTCGTTGGCGATCTCGACCAAGGCGGTGCTGTTCGCTTCGAGCTCGTCGGCCATCGTCTGGAGCAGGCGGGCGCGCCAGGAAAGCGGCTGGTCGGCGTAGCTCAGAGCCACGGAGGCGGCGCGATCGGCCAGCGCGTTGACTTCCTCGCTCGTCGTCTCTTCGATGGACAGTTCTCGCTCAGCCCCCGTCGCGGGGTTCACGCTGATCACTCGCGTCACGAGGGCTCGCTCAGTTGATAGGGATAGAACACCGGCGCCGCGGCGACGGGCAGTTTCACCGACACCACATCGTGGCCACAGAGAGAGGCCAGCGCGAGTCGGTCCAAAGGATCGCCGCAGAAGGCGATGTTGGTGGGTGAGAGCACGTACTCGCCGGTCCAATCCTCGAAGAGCAAGGTCAGACCCTGTTCCTCACTCCATCGCCAGAGTTGGTTCGGTTGGTAGCACGAGATCAAGAGACCGCCCTCACCGTCGAGCGCCAACCCGTCGGGCACGCAACGTTCCATGGGGATGACGACCTCGAACTCCCCGCTCTCGAGATTGAGGGCGCTTACGCACGGTGCGCTCGATTCAACGACCCACAGCCTGGTGTCGTCGACGCAGAGACCGTTGGCGTAGTGGATCGGTCGCGGGGTGATGTTGGTGGTGGTGCCGTCGGGGTCAATGGCGAAGAGTTGCCCCGTTGGTTCGTCGAAGGAACCCGAGTCCGAGACGTAGAGGCGACCATCGCGACCGAAGGCCGCATAGTTGGGGTAGTCAATGGCGTCGCCGAACGGCTCCAGGGACGCTCGACCATCGAACTTCCACACCCGATGGTTCCCCGGGTCACAGACGTAAAGAGAGTTCTCCCTGTCGAGGGCGAGCCCCAACAGCGCGCCGCCGGGAATGGTGATGGCCACCCTCTTTGTCCCGAGCAGACCAATGCGATACACCTGGCCGGCTTCGCCGCCCGCCCACAGACAGCGTCGCAGACGGTCCCAACAGACGCCCTCGACGTGATCGAGGCCGCTCACGATCACACGGCGATCGAAGTGCTCGGGTAGGGGACTAGCCACTCCTCTACTTTCGCAGAGTCTCGCCGGACGCGGCGTCGAAGAAGTGAGCGTGCTCGGGCGAGATCTGCACCGAGAGAACATCGCCGACCGTTACTTTGGTCCGTGGTCCCATCTTGGCCACCAGGGCGGAGCGCCGCGACAGGTCGTTCGGATCGGGCTCCGCCGACGACACGGCCTGGTGGGCCTCGAGATGCGACAGGTGAACCAGAATCTCTGAGCCCAGGGCCTCGCAGCGCTCCACGCGGGTCTTCATGGTGTTCGCGCTTGAGGCGTCGGCGATGATGACGTCCTCGGGTCGTACTCCTAGTACGACGTCCACGCCCGAGGCCGGCAAGTCGTGAGAGTTGAGGTAGCTCGACGGCAGCTCGATGACCTGATCGCCGAAGACCGCTTCTACTCGGTCCTGGCCCGGTCGAAGGTGGCAGTGCAAGAGATTCATCGGCGGCGATCCCATGAATCCCGCGACAAACTCATTGGCTGGCCGGTCGTAGAGGTCCTGAGGGGTGTCGACCTGTTGAAGCTGGCCCTCGCGCATGACGGCCACGCGATCGCCCATGGTCATGGCCTCCACCTGGTCGTGAGTGACGTAGACGGTGGCGACGCCCAGGAGTCGTTGGATGCGCGCGATCTCTAAGCGCATCTCGACGCGAAGTTTGGCGTCGAGGTTGGAGAGAGGCTCGTCCATTAAAAAGGCCTGGGGGTGACGAACGATCGCTCGCCCCATCGCCACGCGCTGGCGCTGTCCTCCCGAGAGCGCCTTGGGGCGTCGCTGGAGATAGTCGGTCAAGTGCAAGATGGAGGCCGCTTCGTCGACTTTTCGTTTGATCTCACTCTTGGAGTCGCCGCGAATCTTGAGCGCGAAGCCGATGTTCTTCTCGACCGACATGTGGGGATAGAGCGCGTAGTTCTGAAAGACCATGGCCACGTCGCGGTCTTTGGGCAACGTGTTGTTCACCACGACGTTGCCAATCTTGAGCGTGCCCGAGGTGATCTCCTCTAGTCCAGCGAGCATCCGAAGTGCCGTGGTCTTGCCACAGCCCGATGGTCCCACCAGTACCATGAACTCGCCCTCGTTGACGTGCAAGGAGAGATGATCGACGGCGGGTGGACCGTCGCCGAAGATCTTCGTCACCCCGTCGAAGTCGATATCAGCCATTCGGTAACTCTCCTTTAGGGGGGTCAAGATAACGGGTCACCGGTCGATACCCATCGTGAGTCCCTTGACGAGGTAGCGCTGGAAGACGAGGTACACGATCATGGCTGGTAGCGCGCTGACCAGTGAACCGGCCATCAGTGCGGGTATCGACGTCGTACGTCCCGCTGCCAGTACGGCGAGCCCCACGGTGATGGGTCTCTCGGCGTCGTTTTGTATAAAGAGGAGGCCCACCAACAGGTCGTCCCAGATCTGAATGAACTGCAAAACGGTCACCGTCGCGATCGCGGGAATGGCGATCGGGACGACGAGTCGCCACAGCGCGCCAAAGTAACCCAGTCCGTCGACGATGCCCGCCTCAATGAGTTCGTCCGGCACCCCGCGGAAGTACGTCGAGAAGAGAAAGATGGAGAACGGCGTGCCGAGAGCGGCGTAGACCAGGATGGCGCCGAAGTAGCCGCCCGTGAGCCCGAGTTTGGTGACGTTCACGTACTCCGGCATCAAGATGGCCTGCAGCGGGACCATCATGGCGCTCACGATGATGAGAAAGACCACGTTCGATGCGCGAAAACGCAGTTTGGAAAAGGCGAAGCCGGCCGGAAGGCCCACCACCAGAATGACCAGGATGGAGCAGGCGCACAAGATGGTGGAGCTCAGCACCTCTTGGGCGATGGGAATGGTGGACGAGAGGGTCGACCAACTGAGCCAGGAGAATCCCGCTCCCGCGAGAAACTGGGCCTCTGACTGGAGACTGGTGATGATCATTACCCAGAACGGGTACAGCATGATGGCGGCGACCATCACCATGAGGGCGAAGAGGATCCAGCGACCGGCCTTCGACTTCCTCGGTGGCCGCGTCACCGGGGCTTCGGGGCTCTCGGACTCTTGGGGCGGCGTCGCCAGGGTGGTCACTCGTTCGATCCGATGAGTCGGAGTTGCACGATACCGACGATGCCGGTGAGGACGAAGAGGATCAAACCGTAGAGGGCCGCCGTCCCAAAGGCGCTCTGTTGGAAACCCGTCTGGTAGATGAGGAACTCCATGGTGGTGGTGGCGTAGCCCGGTCCACCGCCGGTCATCACGAAGATGAGACTAAAGAGGGCCGAGAAGAGCGCGATCACCGTGATGACGAAGGCCAACTGAATGAAGCGACTGAGGTGGGGGAGGGTAATGCTGCGAAAGATTCGCCACCGTCCGGCGCCATCGATGCGGGCCGCCTCTTCGAGGGTGGGGTCCAAGGTGGCGAGTCCGGTCATGAACAGCATGGTGTTGGTGCCGATCATGGTGAAGATAAAGGTGATGCCCAGTGCGAGGAGCGCCGTTGACTCGTAGCCCAGCATGTTGGTGTTGGTGCGCGAGAAGCCGAAGAAGTGAATGATCGAGTTGAGCGTCCCCTGGAAAGCGAAGAACCGCTCGGCGACGAGCCCGAGCACCACCCAGGAGATGGCGGTCGGAAGAAAGTAGATCGAGCGGAAGATCTTCCACCCCGCCACGCGCTGGTGTAGAAGCACCGCGATGCAGAGCGGTATGCCGAGCGCGAAGGGTACGGCCAACAGCAACTTGGCGTTGTTTTCGAGAGCGGTCCACAGGTCGGGGTTGTGGAAGGCCTGCGACCACGTCGAGGGTCCGATCCACTGGGCGGTCAGACCATTCCAGTTGGTAAAGGAGTAGTACACCGCTTGGCCAATGGGGATACCGATGAAGCCGAGAACGAGCGCGATGGCCGGTAGGGCGAAGAGGAAGCCGGCGACCTGTCGTCGTCGCCGCAGCGTCATGCGCCGCGCGCGCGGCGGGGTAGTGGTGATCACACTCATCTTGAAACGTCGTTCACTCAAATTCCATTCGGGCCGCCCGCACCTCCCCGTCCGACTCTGCCAAGGAAGTCAGACGGGGAGGTGCCTCGCACCGTCTTATCCCGCGAAGTCCTTCTTACTTCGCTGGGCGGCGGGCAACTGTTGCCACGCCTGGGCCATGTTCTGCAGTGCCGACAACGCCGACTGCTGGTTCGCCAGTACGGCCGGCAGAACCTTGTCCGCCGCGTCGCCCACGTTCACCTGCACGTAGTTGTCCATCATCGGGTAGGGCGTCATGTGGTCCTTCGTCACGAAGTTCAACATCTCCTGGTTGACCGGGTTGGAGGTCGTCAGGCCCGAGATGTCGGGGATGAGGCCGGCCTTGTTGATGATGTTGCCCGCTTGAGTGGTCGTTAAGAAGTCGAGGAACTCGAAGTCCTGCTTTTGGTGCTTGGACCACTTCATGACGGAGAAGCCGTCGCCGGGGTACTCGACCACGCCGTTAATAGGCGTATTGGAGTAGGGCGGAACGAAGGCGGCCACGTTGTTGCCCATGGCCCCGGTGTACTGCGCGGTGTCCCAGGTACCGTCCACCAGCATGGCGGCCTTGCCCTTTTCGAACTGCTGAATGTTGGAGGTGTTCGTCAACACGTCGCTGTTGGTGTAGCCATCCTTTTGGAGTTCGGCCCACTTCTGTAGCTGCGCCACGTTGGCCGAGGACGTCCACGGGATCGACCCGTCGTAGAGAGCCTTCCAGGTAGTGAGCGGGTGAGCGCCGATCATGAGGTAACTCATGTCGTACCAGGGGTAGAACTCGGTGCTGATCGCCTGTCCACCGTTGCCGTACACCAGCGGCTGAATGCCCTTGGCTTTGAGCAACTTACAGTCAGCGAACAGCTGGGTCCAGTCAGTCGGTACCGACTTGATGCCCGCTTCCGCGAAAAGCTTCTTGTTGTAGAAGCCGATGTAGAACTGGGTCTCCAGCGGCATTACGTAGGTACCGAGCGAGGTGTCAAAGTTGGGCGCCTCCCACTGCAGGCCCTCCATCTTCGACAGATCGGCCGACGGCACGTTGCCCTTTAAGTTCACGAGCAAGCTCGAGTACTGAAGGTCGTAGATGCCGGTCCACATCACCGCGAGGTCCGGCCCATTTCCCGAGATCGCCGAGGACTGCAGCAACTGGAAGTAGTTCGTTCCCGGCTGCGGCACGTCGTTGATGACGATGTTCGGATGCAACTTTTCGAACGCGGCGATGAGATTCTTGGTCGCCACCGCGTTCTGTTCTGTTCCATAGTTTTGCCACAGCGTCAGCGTTGTTTTAGAGCTGGCGGAGGCAGGTGCGGCGGCGTAGAACGTCCCCGCGAGCATCAGGGCGGCCGCGGCCACTCCGAGTCCTCTGGTTCGTATCCGTTTCAAGTTTGTTCTCCCCATACTTGCCCGAAGTTCACTTTGAACTTCTTCTCTCGTGAAGCTTCCACTTCTCAAGACCTTCCTACAACGGGCTCGACGAGACGCGGCGCCTGGCCGGTCGGTTGAGCCAAGAAATCAAAGTCGCAGCCCTCATGGGCTTGCGTTCACGTGTCGCCGATAGAGCTCGACGTAGCCGCGAGCTCCGACTCGCGGGCGGACGTGGGTCGCGCCGTCGCGTGGCTAACTCATCGTCGGCGACCTCGAGCTCGATCACTCCGGCCTCGGCGTCAACGTGGATGAGGTCACCGTCTCTCACCAACCCGATGGCGCCACCGACCGCGGACTCGGGCGAGGCGTGCAGATACACCGTGCCGTAGCTGGTGCCGCTCATGCGCGCGTCGCTCACGCGCACCATGTCGGTCACTCCGCGCTCGAGCAACGGCTCGGGCACGGGAATCATGCCCCACTCGGGCATTCCCGGACCTCCGACGGGCCCGGCGCCTCGCAGCACGAGGATCGCGTCCTCGGGACACTCCGATCCGGCGCCGGTGCGTTTGGCGATCTCGTCGTAGCCTTCGATGACGTACGCCGGGCCGCGGTGCGAGAGCAACGAGGGGGTGGCCGCCGATCGCTTGATCAGCGCACCGTCCGGAGCCAGATTTCCTCTCACCACCCGAAAGGCCCCCTCGGCGTCGATCGGGCTCAGGAGATCGCGGACCACCCCGTTGGGAGTTCTGGCGGCCGCTTGCGTCTGCGACGTGGTCGTCCCATCGGCTAAGAGCACGTCAGGGTGCAGCAGATCGCCCAACGCTCGAAAGAGAGTGGGGAATCCACCGGCAACGTCGAGGTCCTCCATGAGCGCGCCGCCCGACGGCTCTACGTCGACGAGGACGGGGGTGCGACGACTGACGCGATCGACGTCGTCGAGGTCGTAGGTAAGGCCGAGCCGCCGCGCCATCGCCGTTAAGTGAATGACAGCGTTCGTGGATCCTCCGATGGCGCCGAGGACGACGGTGGCGTTCTCCAGTGCGTCCTTCGTCACTTGGCGCGACGCCCCGAGTCTTGCCGAACTAGTTCGACGCTGCGACGTCCCACCCGTCGAGCGATGTCGAGGTGGCGAGGGTCGCCGGCCGGAATGGACGTCGAACCGGGCCAGGCCAGTCCGAGCGCCTCGGCGAGACCTCCCATTGTCGAAGCGGTGCCCATCGTGTTGCAGGATCCCTTGCCCAAAGCCAACGCGGCCTCCAACTCGGCCCACTGCTCGTCGGACAGCTCGCCCGCCCGGCGTCGATCCCAAAGTCGCCAGAGATCAGTGCCGGTACCGACGCGACGTCCTTCGAAGTGCGCGACGGGGCGCGGCCCGGAGACCACTAAAAGACAGGGAAGGTCAGTGCTGAATGCTCCCATGAGCGCTCCCGGCACGGACTTGTCACAGGCCGCGAGGACGACGACCGCGTCGAGGGGTTGGCTGCGCAGCGACTCTTCGACTTCCATAGCAAGGAGGTTGCGATAGAGCATGGACGACGGCTTCATCAGATCCTCGCCCAAGGACATGACGGGAAACTCGACCGCGATACCTCCGGCCTCGGCCACCCCTTGCTTGAGTGGCGCGACGAGTTGATCGAGCGGCTGGTTGCAGGGGTTGAGATCGCTGGCCGAGTTGGCGATACCGATGATCGGTCGACCGCCAGCCGCGTCGACGTTCGCTCCACCCATTCGCAACGCGACGCGGCTGTCGAGGGCGACCTCATCGTCGCCTCGCACCCAGCGGTCGCTGCGGAGGTTCACGGCTCCGGTACCCCGATACCTTCGGCGCCCGGCTTGGAGATCGTGAGATCGAGTGCGGAGAGGTCGAGCCACTCCAGCGCTAGTTGCGCGCGTCGCACCTTCTCTCTGACGTTGGCCACGACGTCGCTCGCGCAGATGTTCGCCCGCGGGGTAGACGGCTCGCGCGTTTCGCAGTCCGAACTTGGCGTAGAGCGGGGCGGCCACGGTGGCGATCTCGCCGAGTTCGTGACCGCGAACCACCCCGCCCATGGCGTCGGGGCTTTCGAGGTAGAGGTCGATGGGAGCATCGCTGAGTGATCGGAGTTCGGCTAACTCCGCGAGCGTCATGTCGCTGGGGACGTTGACGGTGGATCCTCCCAGCGTGATCAACTGGCGAAAGGTGACGGGGTTCGAGGGCGCCAGCACGGCGGAGATTTTCCATACGATGTTGCGGGGTAGCTCTCCCGCGGCGACCATGTCGCGAAGTACTTCCAGGAGTCCCGTATCGGCGATGAGAAAGCCTCGGATGCCGGCGTCAATGGAACGCTGAATGTCTTCGATGGCGTAACGAAGCTGGTGATAACCGCGCAATCGCCCGGCCAACAACAGCCCGTCCGGACTGCGCACCGCGCCACCCACGCCGAACTCCTCGCGAGGTCCGACGAAGAGACTGACCTCAATTCCCTCATCCGCTCCGATGCGGGCCATCTCGGCGAGGTCGTCGTTCGTTAGCAACATCGCGCCGCTGCCCTGGGAGGCTCGGTGAATCGGGACCTTGCGCTCTCGTGCTTCGTCCACCACCGCTCGAAGGGCATCGGGATTCTCCACGCTCGGAATCTCGATGCGAAAGTGCGCCCCATCGGGGAAACGCGCGGTACTGGGGACCGGACCGTCGCCCCAATTGCCGACGTGTCGAGACAAGGCGGCGGAGCCTTTCGGACTGCCTGCACCGTAGGTCATTGCTGGTCCTTTCTTGTCACTACGACAACACCTTGAGGGTGCTGCGTTTGAAACCGTGGGATCCCTCCACGAGCGGCCACGACGGCGTCGACGTCAGCAACTCGATTTCGTCACCCAGCAGATAGGTCTCTTCGATCTTCGCACCTCCGCGAAGACTCGGATTCCAGGCCACGGCGGTGTTGCGCTGGCGAGGCAAGTTCCAAAAGGGCGAGAGCGTTTGAAAGGGCGCGAGTTCGAACTCGCGCTGGTCAAAGCCGATGGGGCCACCTTGAAAGTGTTCACGCCACGCGTCCGGCTGCCCGACCGACTCGTAGCCGCGGCCAGAGCGTCAATCGAGTCTCCCCAGGTACCGCCGGGCAGTGACGCTTCTAACACCGCGTCGTTGACCGCGCCGAGCCTTTTCATCAGCGTGACGATCTCGTCGTCACCGCGTCGAACGCAGATTCGGGTGGCGGCCACGTGCAGACCTGCTCGCTTGGCCACCACCACCGCCATGATCGCGTCGCTCACTACTTGACCCACCGCCAGGGGATGGCGACACGATCGCAGTCGATCGTCGCCGCCCACAATGAGACAGACGGCGGTTGCCCCGCCCGCTTCGAGAATCGCGGTGATTGACGGCAGCCGCGTCGAAGTCGGTGGTGACGCCCGGCCGCCAGGACTCAATACCCGCGCCCAAGGCAAGACCGACGAGTGAGCCGAGTTCGCGGAGCTCTTCGCGCTCTTCGCACCCCGAGAACCAATCGTGCCGCGATGAGTTCATCGTTGACGTTATTGCCGATCCCCTCACGATCGCTGAGGAGTTCCTCGGCCGGGACGCCGGCGAAGGAACAGGCGAGGTCGAGCGGCGCGTCCGCGTCGTACCAGGGAGCGCGAAGAACATCCCAGCCCCGTTCGCGAACGTGGAAGTCTCCTTCGAGCCGGGGAGCCTCAATGTCATTGGTGATCAAGACGCCGCCCGCGGCGCTGTCAAGGACCCATACGGGATCAACACTCGCCGTTCGATCGATGGGATCGGACAGGCCGCCGGTTCGCCAGTTCACCGAACTGGGCCTCGTGAGGAGTAGGGGGCGCCCACCATGAGAGTTGCGCACCAGGTCGCTGGCGCGCTTCGCCTCGTCGGCGCGGGGACCGATGCGGGAGTTTCTGTTCGGCAGTGCAAAACGCGTGTCGGAATTGATAGAAGCATCCAAGCACGTCGCGTCGCTGGGGTCAAGTTATAGTCCACACTGAGGACCAGTTTTACGTATAGTGTTTTGCCGTGCCGAACATTAGCGGGTCCGTGGACGAAAATCGCTATCAGGTGCAGTCGGTAGCGCGCGCGGCGAACCTATTAAACGTGATGGCCGATCACGGTCCCCACGGTTTCAGCGTTACCGAAATCGCCGACCGTCTCGACGTCGCGAAGAGCACGGCGCTGGCACTCGCGCGCACGTTGACCGCCGCGGGTCTGTTGCGTGGGGTTGATCCCGGACCTCGCTATGTGCTCGGACTCAACTTCTTGCGTCTCGGCGATCTCGTGGGACAACAGACGTCGATCGCCGAGCTGGGACTACCGACCTTGCGTGATCTCTCGTCGGTGACGGGCATGACGGCCCGCCTGGCCTCGAACGAAGCGGGCTACCCCGTCTTTCTCGAGCGCATTGACGGTGAAGGGTATATTCGCTTTCACGCCCCGCTGGGGCAACGTGAAGAGCCTCACGCCACCGCCGCCGGGAAAGCCATCCTCGCCTACCTACCCGAGGTCGACGTCCGACTCTTATTGGCCGAAGCGGGGATGGCTCGTTACACGCCCAAGACCATCACGGACGTCGAGACGCTTGTTGGGCGAGCTCGAACGAGTGCGCACCGAGGGGTACGCCCTCGACGATGAAGAAGAAGCCGAAGGCGTCTTCTGTGTCGGCTCGGCCTTTTTTGATCATCAAGGCAGCTGCGCCGGTGCGCTCAGTGTCACCGGTCTCAAGGTCGATGTCTCCCTGCGCGAAGTTCGACAACTGGGAATCACCGTGCGAGAACACGCCGAGCGACTCAGCCACCATGTTGGGCGGTACGCGCTCGCGAGGGGTTCGATCGAGAGCTTTCGTCGTCGCGGAGCCCGAACAGGCGGGCCTGCGTGAATGGTCGACGCCCCGGGCGCTGCCCGGAGAGGTTCTGGTGCGGCCGCTGCTCGTAGGGATGTGCGGCACCGATCTCGAGCTCATCGACGGAACGATCGATCCGGCCTACGTCGATACCCGCTGGTACTCGGGCACGAGTGGGTCGGCCAACTCGAGGGTTCTACTGACGAACCTTCTTCGAGAGTGGTAGTAGAGGGGATCATTCCCGTGCGCCGAGTGCGAGGCGTGTGTCCGAGGGGCTAGCAATCTCTGCTCCACCTACGAAGAGATTGGTTTTACCAAACCCGGCGCTATGGCCGAGTTGATCAGCGTTCCCACTTCGTTGGTTCACCCTCTTAGCGACGACGTGGACCTCAACGACGCCGTCCTTATCGAACCGATGGCGGTGGTGTGGCGGGCACTCACCCGACTTCCGCTCGGGAAGGGTGCGAGTGTCGCCGTTATTGGGGACGGAACTATTGCGCTGCTGACGGTGCACTTACTCTCCCTCTTCACCCCTTCTCGCGTGACCGTGTTGGGCCAGCGAATCGAGCAGGCCGAGCTGGCGAAGCGAGCGGGTGCCGACGAGTTCGTCCTCGGTGCTCCCACGTCACGTTTTGACCTGGTGGTGGAGGCCGCGGGCACAGGTGAGGCAGTGACGAACGCCCTCGCCATGTGCGCGCGCGGCGGCATGGTGATCCTCTTGGGCCTCCCTCCCCATGGGACGGAGGTTACCTTTGCCCCCGATGATCTCGTCAACGACGACATCATCGTTCAGGGAAGTTTTTCCTACACGCGCGAGGCCTTCGCCGACGTGGTTCGTCGCGTGAACAGCGGCGACGTGCATCCGTCGTTCCTTATCACCCACCGATTCACTCTGGACGATGCCTCTAACGCCCTGGCCGCCCTGCGCGGAGGATCGAGCGACCGCGAACCACGGGGCAAAGTCGTGGTCGAGATCGCGTCCAACTAATTGAGACGTCCGCCGACGCCGATTCGAGTTTCGACCACGTCACCGTTCACCAGCTCCACGCGATAAGCGGCCGGTCCGTCGCTGGGATCTACGGACACGTCAGCCACCACCGTCGTCGCTTCAATTCCCTCGTACCAGATGCCTACGCGATCGTCGGTGGCGTAGGCGAGGGGCGGAAGCGTGCCGTCTCTCATCAGTCGGTGCAGCAAGGGCCGACGCTGGGACTCGGAGTCGTAGTGCACCCCGTTGGCGTACGGCAGAAATCCAAGGCCGTTCGTCACGGGCCGCAGCGTCGGACCAAATGAGTCGGTCGTCCCGCCAAGGTGCCAACAGACGCTGCCCGCCGAGACACCCGCCAGAATCACGCCACTCTCCCAGGCGTGACGCATCGCCTCATCCACTCCGTGCAGTCGCCAGAGGGCGAGCAGATTCGCCACCGATCCACCGCCGACCCACACGAAGTCGCTCCCGCCCAGGCGTTCAGCCGGGTCGGCTGAGGGCTGGGTGAACAGTTTCAACTGCGTGACATCGCAGCCCGCCACGTTGAAGGCTTCGTAGAGCATGGCGTAGTAGCGAACGTCGTCGCCACTGGCGGTCTCCACCAGACAGACGCGGGGACGATCTCTCTTCGTGAGGGCGAGCGCATCGATGACCATGGTGCCCAGCCGCCATGACATCTGCACCGGTCCGGCCACTACGCCGCCCGAGGTGGCAAGAATTCGGGGAGTTTTCATCTTGCCTTTCTATCGGATGATCTCCCAGCACGGTTGTGTATGGCGTTTGCGTAGTATTCGGTGCATCCACACGAAGGAGCGCCATGGCCGAGACTGACGTCGACCTAGATGAACTGATCGACGATTTTGTCGCCACCTTTCCCCCCGACACCACGGACCCGGTCAAGTTTCTTGGTGAGCAGTTCGACCGAGGCCTGGCCTGGGTGCACTTTCCGAGGGGCAACGGGGGATTGGGACTCACGCCGGCCGATCAGTTACACGCCATGCGACGCCTCTCCAAGTTGGGGGCGACCAACGCCGCGTTTCGTAACGTCATCGGCTACGGGATGGTGGCTCCCACGCTCGTCATTCACGGGACCGAGGAGCAGAAGTCGCGGTTCTTGCGACCGCTCTTTACCGGCGAAGAGATCTGGTGTCAGCTCTTCTCCGAACCCGGCGCCGGTTCGGACGTGGCCGCCCTCGCCACCCGCGCCGATCGTGACGGGGACGAGTGGATCATCAACGGGCAGAAAGTCTGGACCACGTTGGCCCACATCGCCTCGTACGGTCTCTTGATCGCGCGCACCAATCCCGACGTTCCCAAACACAAGGGCATCACCGCGTTCCTGGTCGACATGCACGGACCTGGCGTGGAGGTACTGCCGCTCTATCAAGTCACGGGCGAGGCTGAGTTCAACGAGTGTTTCTTCACGGACGCGCGCATACCAGACTCCCTGCGTCTTGGCGGCATCGGCGAAGGGTGGGGTGTCTCCATCACGACGCTGATGAACGAGCGAGTCTCCATCGGAGGCACGGTGCCGCCGCAGAGCTCCGGGCTGATCGGCGAGGCGCTCAAGATCTGGAAGCAGCGCTGGGCCGGTCGACACGACGCGTACGCGCACGCCGTGAGGAGTGAACTGCTCCAGGCCTGGGTGCGAAATGAGGTGGGTCGACTGACCAACTGGCGCGCCAGCGATCTTCGCCGGGCCGGCACGCCCGGCCCTGAGGGCTCCGTCGCCAAACTGGCCTTCGCCGAAGAGAACCAAAGGACGAGCGAACTCTGCGTCAACTTGATGGGATCCGAAGGGATGCTTTACGGGTCGGACTACCCCAAGGTGCGACCGACCGAGTCGGCCATGACCGGCGGCGACATGCGCAAGGCCTTTCTTCGAATGAGGGCGAACTCCATCGAAGGTGGCACCAGCGAAGTGATGCGCAACATCATTGGCGAGCGAGTGCTCGGTCTGTCTGGTGAACCGCGCAACGACAAAGACGTGGCCTGGAAGGAAGTGCCGCGAAGTTAACGGCGCGTGGAAGTGGCGAGTTAGGAGAAGTCGGGTTCGGCCGTACGCGTGCGCTTGAGTTCGTAGAAACCTGGCGTAGAAGCAACGAGCATGACGCCGTCAAAGAGCCGTCCGGCCGCTTCGCCCTTCGGGGCGGGCGTCACCACGGGTCCGAAGAATGCCACGTCACCGACGTGAATGACGGGAGTTCCCACGTCGAAGCCCACCGGGTCCATGCCTTGGTGGTGACTCTTTCGCAAGGCCTCGTCGAAGTCGGTACTGGTGGCGGCGTCCGCGAGGTCCTCGTCGAGGCCCACGTCGCTGAGCGACTCCGCGATCACCTTTTGAAAGTCCTTCTCGCCGTTCACGTGATAGCGAGTTCCCATGGCGCTGTAGAGAGGCTCCAGGACCTTGGTGCCGTGACGTTCCTCGGCGGCGATCAGTACGCGCACCGGTCCCCAGGCCTTGTCGAGAAGTTTGCGGTAGTTCTCGGGAAGGTCGCGTCCCTCGTTAAGGACGGCCAGGCTCATGACGTGAAACTCCACCTCAAAGTCGCGTACTTGCCCCGCTTCTAGTAGCCAGCGCGACGTCATCCAGGCCCACGGGCAAGCGGGATCTACCCACAGATCTACGCGTTCGGTCATCAGTTGTCCTTACTTAGTGGCGTGTGCCTTCAACACAGTAATGACCGAGTTGGTGACCCCAACCGCCGTCGGGAGGTCCAGCATTTCGTCGATGGCGTGAGCGTTGGAGTGTGGGCCTCCGACTCCGGTGGCGACGAGTTGCACCCCGGGGTAGCGCAGCGAGAGCGAGGCCAGGAAGGGAATGGACCCTCCCTCACCGGTGTAGCCCACGGGAAGACCGAAGGCGTCGAGGGACGCTTCTTCCAGGGCCGAGGAAAGCCACGGCGCGAACTCTGGCGCGGCCCACCCGCTGCCGTCCGAACGGACGTTCACGTCGACCTTCGCGTGTGAAGGGGGGTCCGCCGCCAGAATCTTCACCACCGCCTCGCCCGCGCGTTTCGGATCGACTGTAGGAGGGAGTCGAAACGACAAGACCGCCGTCGTGTAGGCGCGCAGGACGTTCCCGGCGATCTCGGGCAACGGGATGCCGCCCATGCCAATCACCGAGAGAGTTGGATACCAGGTTCGACGGAGGAGACGCTCGGCCTCGTCGGCGCCCATCAGCTCAAGGCCGGGGATCGAGGGGATCTCGTCGCCCAATACGTTGCCAAACTCGTGAGCGATGTCACTCGTCGAACGAACGGCCACGTCGGGTATCTCGGCGTGCATCTCCTTGACGAGGATCTCTCCCGTGGACGAGTCCTCGACGCGGTCCAACAACTCACGAAGAATACGGAACGAGGAGGGAACGATGCCACTGACCGAACCACTGTGTTGACTCTGTTCTAGAACGCGAACGGTGACTCCCACGTTGACGACACCGCGCAGTGAAGTGGTCACCCACAGTCGGTCATAGGTCAGGGCACCGGAGTCAAGACAGATGAGCAGTTCGACATCGCCTAGGTGGCCCGCCAGATAATCCAGGTAGGCCTCGAGGTCAACGCTGCCGCTCTCCTCGCTCGCTTCGATGAGGACGACGCATCGAGCGTGCGGAATGTTGTTGAGCTCCATGGCTTCGATGGCGCTGAGCGCGGAGAAGATGGCGTAACCGTCGTCCGAGACGCCGCGGGCGTAGAGGTGATTGTCGCGAACCACCGGGACGTAAGGGTCGAGCCCTTCAGACCAGTCACCGAGGGGCGGCTGTTTATCGAGGTGGCCGTACAGCACTACCGTGCCACCCTCGCCAGCGGTGGAGTCGACGGTCACGACCAACATCGGCGTGCGCCCCTCCACGTTATGAATGACGACGTCGGCGTGCTGGAGCTTTCGCGACCGAGCCCACTCGGCCAGCAGTCGGGCCGCCTCTTCGAGGTACCCGTTTTCCCTCCACTCCTCGTCAAAATCAGGCGAGAGCGAGGGAATCGTGGCGAACGTCATCAAAGTGTCGAGGGCGTCGCGGTTGAAGTCATCGAGGGAGAGCAGGGGCATGAGTGCGAGATTACTTTGCGCGAGAGAGGTGCACGGCCTCCCAGCAGTACCACGCCACGTCGGAGCGCACACCGTCAAAAATTTCGCCCTCAGCGTGCAGATCAGGAATGCTGATCATCTCATCAAGATCGTGCACCAGCGACCAACCGTGGCGAACGCCGAGGTCGCTGGCGGGCCAGACGTCGTGGCGAGCCAAAGTATGCATCAGATACATCTGCGCGGTCCAGGGTCCGAGTCCGCGCACGGCGACAACGTCGGCGAGAACTTCGTCGTCACTCATGCGACCGTGGTGAGCGAGCCGTAGCCGTCCGTCGCTCGCCCGCGCGGCCAGATCGAGCATGGCCGCAGCCTTGGCGTTCGAGAGACCGACGTTGCGCAGATTGACGTGTCCGGCCGTGGCAATGGATTGGGGGCTGACGTCGCCTCCACAGAGGTCAATGACCCGTTGGTGGATAGTGTCGGCTGCTTTGGTGGCGAGAAGTTGAAACGTAATGGAGCGAGCCAGGTTCGAGAACCGATCGGCGACCGCGGCGCTTCGTCGCGGCGGGGGAGGGCCTACGAGTTTGATGAGTTTTTTAAACGCGGGATCGCGCCGCGCAATGATGTTCGCTCTCTCTCGTGGCGTAACTGGCTTCGTCACGTCACGACTATTACAGAGAAATGTGACACCGACGGTCTCGCGGTCAGGACGGAGTCACGCGACACAGCGCCTAGGGAAGGTAGACCCCCTCGGGAACGTTGGTGGCGTTCGCCACCACCTCGACGAGTAAGGCGTGAATAGCTCGCACGGGTGCGGCGGGAAAGCCAAAGCGACGACTGGCGAGAACGACGCGTCGTTTGGCGATGTTCTCAATCGGAAGGGCCACAAAGTTGGTGCGCAGGTGCGGCGAGAGCATGGTGGCGGGCAGAATGGATGGCCCGTGGCCATCGAAGGTCATCGAGGCGATGGTGCGTAGGCCGTCGAGTTCGATGAGCGGTTCTAACTCAATGCCGGCCGCGCGCGCTGCCTCGTCGATCTCTCGACGAATGGGTGTGCCGCGCATGGGCAGAAGGATCTCGTAGTTGGCCAGAACCGAAAAAGGCAGAGGACCTTGGTACTGGGCCAGCTCGTGTTCGCGCGAGGCAATGACCACGAGATCCTCGGTAAAGAGGTCGACTTCGGTCAACTCGTCGGCCATCACGGGCCACGCCAACACCGCCAAGTCGAGTTGCCCGTTGATGAGTCGGGGCTCGAGCGCAGAGTTGGTCCCTTCGCTGATGCGCAGGTTGATCTTGGCGTAGCGCTCTCGGAGTGTTTCAAGGAGGAGCGGCACGATCCAGCGTCCGGCCGTACCAATCATTCCCAGGGTCACTTGGCCGCGAATATCGGCGTTCAGTTCAGAGACGTCCGAGGCGATCGCGCGAAGTTCGGTCAAGATTCGCCGGGCCCGCTCGACCACGATGGCGCCAGACTCGGTCAGCGTACCGGTCGAACGGTTCACGAGTTCGGTCCCTAGTTCCGCCTCCAGGCGGGCCACGCGGCTTGAGATGTTGGACTGTACGGTGCCCAGCGCCTCGGCCGCGCTCGAAAAGGTGCCGTTCTCGGCGATGCCCACCAGGGCCTCTAATTGGCGTATCTCCATACATCTACTATACAGATGGTAGTTATCTGAAGTATCCCCTTGAAAGATACTCGCGAGACCGGCATAATGGTCTCAGCCTGCTTTACTCAAACCCCCCTTGAGTAATCCGAAGGTTTTGCAAAAGGACCAACCACCCCCCGGTTGGTCCTTTTGCCTTTTCTACGTGGTTAGCGTTAAGTGATGCCACGAACTTCCCTTCGCGACGCGCTCGCGACGAGGGCTGTTCGTATCGTGAATCGCTTGTCGCGGCTCAGCTCGCGCGGTTCCGGCACGGTCATAGGTGGACGCGTGGGACTTGCGATTGCCCCGGATCTGCTCAAGGATCTCGCCCAAGGACGCGACGTCATCTTGGTGAGCGGCACGAATGGGAAGACGACCACCACCGCGATGATCGCCGCGGGATGGGGCGAGGGAACGACGACCAACGCGACGGGTTCAAATATGCCCGAGGGTCACGTCGCGGCGCTCGCGGAATCAAAGAGTCGCGCGGTGGTGTTAGAAGTAGACGAAGCGTGGCTGGGTGACGTGACGCGCGCGACTAAGCCGCGGGTCGTTGTCTTACTCAATCTCTCTCGGGATCAACTTGATCGAGCCAACGAAGTTCGACGTATCGCCGAACGTTGGCGCGACGTGGTGGCCAGCGAACGAGAAACTACCTACGTGGCTAACGCCAACGATCCGCTCGTCGTCTACGCCGCCGAACTCGCGGACAAAGTGAAGTGGTGCGACGTGCCGACGCCCTGGACCACGGACGCCGTCTCGTGCCCGCACTGCACGAAACCGCTGCACTTCACAGACCACTCGTGGTGGAGCGAGTGTGGATTTAGAAAACCGGAGGTCCTGACGGCCACGCTCGACGACCACCTGACCCTTGAGGGTGCGTCCTTTCAACTCGCCCTGCAGCTGCCGGGGGAGTTCAACGAAGTCGACGCCACCATGGCCTTGACGGCGCTGTCGTGCGTAGGGGTTGACATCGACCGGGCCCTCGCCAAGATGAGCGCGCTCACCAGCGTGGCCGGTCGTTTCAGCGAGGTCCTCTGGCGAGGGCACCGGCTGAGGTTGCTGCTCGCCAAGAATCCTGCCGGCTTTACCGCGATGCTCGCCGCGCTGACGACGAGTACCGAAGAGATCTGGATTTCAATCAACGCCCGACTGGCCGACGGGCACGACCCCTCATGGCTGTATGACGTACCTTTCGAACTTCTTCAGGGACGACGGGTCTACTGTTTCGGTGATCGTCGCCTCGACTTAGCCGCGCGGCTTGACTACGCCGACGTGGCCTACGTGGTGGTGGACGACGAGACTCCTTTGCCTGCATCGAGCCACCTCGTCAACCTGGTGGCGAACTACACGGCCTTTCAAGAGTGGCGAGAGTGGTCGACGCCGTGTTAAAGATCGCGTTGGTCTATCCCGAGTTGTTGGGCACCTACGGCGACGGGGGCAACGCGTTGGTGTTGGCCGAACGCGCTCGACGCCGCGGCCTCGATGTCGAGGTAGAAGTGGTCACCATTGACGACGACGTGCCGACCGCGTCGGTCTATCTCTTGGGCGGGGGAGAGGACGGCCCGCAGCGTCTCGGTGCCGACTTACTACGGCGTTCCTCGTTCGCTGACCGAGTTCGCGACGGGAGCTACGTGGTCGCGGTGTGCGCTGGACTGCAGTTACTGGGCACGACGTTCGCCGTCGAAGGCGACGATGAGTACGAAGGCTTGGCCCTGGTGGAGGCCCGCACGCGTCGCGGAGCGCGGCGAAGCGTGGGCGATCTCGTCGTTCAAGTCGACGAGCGTTACCTGGTGGGGTTTGAGAATCACGGCGGTGTCACCGCGCTGGAGGGGTCGTTGGCCCCCTTAGGCACGGTGAAACGCGGCGTTGGTAACGACGGTACCGTCGACGGATTTCGAACGCCGAACATCTGGGCCAGTTACGCCCACGGTCCGCTGCTCGCTATGAATCCCTGGTTCGCCGACGAGATTCTGACCACGGTTCTCGGACGCGAACTGGAACCCCTGGTGACGGTGGCTGATCGGCTGTACGACGAGCGCGTGGCGGCACTGACCTAGTCCTCGTCGAGTCGACTCCCGTAGCTGGGATCGCCGCTGACCTCGCGGCCGAGCGCGATGACGGCCTGTTCAATGCGAACGCCGAAGTGGCGCATGTTTTCACCTTCGTCGCACCGTAGGGGTTCGCCAAAAGCGACGATCACGTGATGACGTCGCTCGTTGGGGGCGTCCACGAAGACGGGAGCCTTCGCGTACTTCTTGGCCTTGAGTAAACCGGACTCGTGTATGTAGGTGGGTATCACCGTTGCCTTCGAACGCTCCGCCAGATACGCCGCGCCGCCTTTGAACTCTTGAAGCTTCCCGTCGGGGGTGCGACCGCCTTCGGGGTAGATGACGAGATTCCAATCGTCTTCGACGAGTTCGAGAGCCAGTTGTGCGCTGCGGCGATTGACTTTCAGCCGATCGACGGGAATGGCGTTGAAGAGGATGACCGTTTTAAAGGCGTTGCGATGGTCCATGAAGAAACTGTCCATGGCCGCGGCGACCACCGTCCGGTATCGCTCCTTCGCCGGGAGGGCCGACAACAAAAGGATGGTGTCCACGTGGCTCGCGTGATTGGCCACGAAGATAAAAGGCCGCTCGCCGTCAATGTGTTCTGCCCCTCGAACCTCGAGGGTCGAGAGATAGCGCGAGTAAGGAATGAACACGGCGTGGAGGGCCTTGCGGAGCGAAGTGGCCGTGTACCCCCGGCCCCACTTCGTTGGATAGTCCATTCCTAGTTTGGTCATGACCTAACGGCGTTTACGAGGGGGCTTCTTCGGGGTGTAGCGCTTGGACGCGGAGGGAGGGGTCGCCGGTTTGACCGTGGCCGAGGCGCCGTCGGACTCGGTGACTACCTTGGACGAGCGACCTTGGCGTTTCGCGTCGCCCATTTCCTTGGCCACCCGATTCGAACTCAGCATTCCGGCGACGCCATATTTCTGTAGTCGATAGGCGCGCACGATGAGCCAGACCCCGAGGAAGAGAAAGACCAGGCCCGATCCGAGCCCGAGTCCCAGCCCTAAAAAGACGGCAAAGCACGCGACACCCGCTCGCTTGCGTCGCAAGGTGAAGAACAGTAGGCAGAGGGCCACAATGAGGATGAAGAAGAACTTGACTTCCCACTCGCTTCGTGTGGTGCGCAGAATGTGCTCGCAGAACTCACCCACGTGCTTGGGGTAGGCCTTGGTGCACCCTTTGCTCGCGACGTACTTGATGGTCGTGATGGTGGGAAGATTTCGGGCCCACTCGATGGCCGTGACGAGCGCCAACACCAAGGCAATGCATGACCCGAAGAGGCTGATACCGCGCTCAAGGCTATCGAGACCCAGAACGACCTCCCGAGGAGCAACGGAAGGTCGCCGTCCCACTCGCGATCTTCTTGGAGTCGTCGATGGCTGATCGGCGTTATCTGGCACGGATGAAGGCTACAACTCCGAACAAAAGATTCGAGAGGTCCTAACGGGTAGCATTGGTGCCCCGGGCGCTTAGCTCAGTTGGTTAGAGCGCAGCCTTCACACGGCTGAGGTCAGAGGTTCGAGTCCTCTAGCGCCCACCATCGCATTTTTCATTTGCCTTCGCCGCCGCAGAAAGGACGATCGCGATCAGTCGAGCACCGGCGTCTTCATGTCCCGCTGCCCTATCTGGGAGCCACGAAGCTCGACCAAAGCGCGGCACCATTGTCGCGGTGGCCCGAGTTCCCTCGTCTGAGGCAACTGAGGCGGCGACGAGTACATCGGAGATGGAGCCGCCTTCGCGCGCGATCGCACATGCGCCCTCTGAGGCCGGAGCCAGTGCGTCAATCATCGTTTTTGCCCCAGGTTCTGCCTTACCCCGGGCAGAAATTGCCCCGCGCGCGGCGTCGAGGAGTTCCGCGAGCAGTGGAGCTCCGACTGCGGACGTGTCTCGCGCAGTTCGACTCGCTCCCAAGAGACCGGTTGCAAGGAGCGTACCGGCGGTCGAGGGCGCTTTTCTTGAGACGGCAATGCCACACTCACTCAACAGGTCCGCGAGATTGTTCCCCTCGAAGGATGAAAGCACCTCCAAAATGGCCGCGGACGCGTTTGTCGCCGTGACACCCAAATCGCCGTCGCCTGCTTCGGCGTCGAGTCGACCCAATTCATCGGCGTGGCTCTCAAGATCTTGAGCGACGGCCCGAAAGACTTCAACGACCTTTTTCATCGGCGCAAAAAAAACGGGGACGACGCGGAGGCATCAAGTAGTCGCACGAGCTCATCATCAAGTCGGAGAAGTGAGATCGACATTCCGGCCATTTCGAGTGACGTGGCGTATTCACCGATCCAAACACGTCGCACAGTGAGTCCTCGAGATTCGAGTTGCGTGCTCGCTCGTCGGAAGATGATGTAGAGCTCTTCGATGGGTGTCGCCCCCAAGCCGTTTATTAAGACGTCAACTGCATCACCCCGGGTGTGGGAAAGGTCATCCAGCAGGGCGGTGATCAGGTAGTCGGTGATCTCATTGGCAGTTTCGAGTGGTCCGCGTCGAACACCTGGCTCACCATGGATTCCCATCCCGATTTCCATCTGTCCTTCAGGGATTTCGAAGTTCGCATGGCCAACCGACGGGATGATGCAAGATGAGAGCGCCACGCCCATGCTTCGCAAATTGGCGGACGCTCGCTCGGTGACGGATGTCACAGATTGCAAATCTGCGCCTTCTTCAGCACGCGCACCCGCAATCTTGTAGAGAAAAGAAATACCGGCAATGCCTCGTCTGCGCATTTCTTCGCCCTTTGGTGCTGAGGCGATGTCGTCGGTCGCGAGAATTGACGCAGTCTCGATTCCTTCCGCTTCAGCGAGCTCTGCGGCCAGACCAAAGTTCATGGCGTCCCCGCCATAATTGCCGTAGAGAAACAGGACACCACGATCGCCATTGACTGCGCGTGCGACTGCGAGCATCTGATCCGCACTCGGCGATGAGAACACATTCCCGACGGCTGCACCATCCGCGAGGCCACGTCCGACGTAGCCCATGAAGACCGGTAGGTGACCTGAACCGCCGCCCGTCGCGATCGCAACCTTTCCCATCACTGGAGCGTCCGCGCGCACGATGGCGCGCGGGTCATCCGCTCGCTTGAGCTCTGTCGGATGCGCTAGCAGAATTCCGTCGAGCATCTCGTCGACGAAGTCTTCCGGATCGTTAATCAATTTCTGCATACGAGCTCATAATATTAGCGTAGAATCGCGGTGAGTGACGGCGCCATCGTCAAGTGTTTTCGTCGTTGGAATGTTGAAACGACATGAAGGAGTTCGAAATGACATTGAGTGACACGCGTCTCGAATCAACGAGAGCAATGATTGCTGACGATCTCATGCGCGCGCGTGATGCTGGGGTCAATTGGCTCGTCGCTCACGTCTCTGACATTGGCGAGCCCGTTGATGCTGATGTCTACAACGCGTACTACCGAGTTCCTTGGGCGCTTGCGACGGCTGGACAACCCTACGCGGCTTCGTCGGTGCTCTCGTGGGTAGAAAAGCACGCACTCGACGCGTCGGGTGACCTTTTGCCGGGCGCCGCGCAGAAACCCTTCACGGCGGATGACGCGAGTTATCCGCTGGCGGTTCTTGCCCTCGCTGCGTGGCACCTCGAGCGCTACGACCTCGCGAACAAGATTATGGACAAACTTCGCGACTACCAAGATCCGATAACCGGCGGGGCATATCACGAGCGGGTTGAACTGCGACGCACAGGGCGCCAGGGTCTAATGTCGACGGCACAACTCGGCATGACGGGGCTCACCACCGGGCGACGCGAAGTCGCGGACGGTGCGTTCCGCTGGATGATGGACCTACACAAGGCACAGCCGGAACTTCCGCAGCGGCTCTACACGTGTTCGAACAGTTCTGGTTTGATCACCGAGTTTGGGGATGACGTTGCCTTTGGACACGTTGTCGACATGCAATTGCCGAGACAGGCGTATTTCAATCTCGGCATTGGCGCCGCATTTTTAGGTCGCTACTACCTGCTCACCGCAGACCCTGAAGCGCAACGCGTCGGTCGCGAGTTAATCAGACTCTCCGAGAGCGGCACGGATCGACAGTTTGATTACGCAGATACGGTCCACGTGGGCAAGGTGGCGTGGGGCGCGGCGGTCATGCTGCAAGCGGAACCCGACGAGCAACTGCTCGTGTTGCTAGAGCGAATGACGAAATGGATGCTCGACTGTCAGCTTGCCGACGGTCGTTGGAATCCGTCCGCGTTTTTATACCCAGCGCCAATTGGTGCAGATGCGTTGTGGAAGACCGGTGAGCACGTCGTGATCATCAATATGATTTTGTGCGCCTTGGGTGGGTGCCAGTAGCGGTTAGCTACCTCATGACGTCGGCACTTCCATCACGATTGACATTGACGCACGAAGTCACGAGTCCATCGACTAAGTCAGATGGCTCCAAACTTCAGAGTATCGAACACACGATTTCCGCATAACTCAGCTATACAGGAGCTTCTATGTCCTTCAAAATTGGGATCACCGCAGACTTTCTGAACGAAGAGGGCCAGATTGGGTGGGGAGACATTGGCCTGTCGCTCCTCACTCAGTATCCGGACATCGAATGGGGTTTCCTGCCTGACTATGGTGACGAGATTCCCTCCGAGGCGGCGAACGAGTGGGACGCCTTACTGGTGCTGGCGCCGAGGATCACCGCCGCTACCGTCGCTCAAGCCGAACGGCTCAAGATCGTCGCTCGGTTCGGCGTCGGCTATGACAACGTGGACGTTGTTGCATGCACATCGGCTGGCATCGCGGTGACGATCACTCCAGACAGTGTCCGGCGTCCGGTCGCGGTTGCAACGGTCGCACTGATCCTGGCGATGATGCACAACATTGTCGTAAAGGACTCCCTAACCAGGCGCGGCCTCTGGCAGGAGAAGCTCCAATATATGGGCGCCGGCGTGACTGGAAAGACCCTCGGCATCATCGGTCTGGGCAACATCGGCCAAGAGGTTGTCAGGGTTTCACGTTCGCTCGGATTCGAGTATCTGGCTCACGATCCGTATCCCTCCTCACGACGAGACCCCTCACTTGACGTTCCCTACGTGGAACTGGAGGAGCTCCTCCGTACGTCTGACATCGTCTGTATCACGGCACGCCTCACCGACGAGACCAAGCACCTCATCGGCGCACGAGAGATCGCGATGATGAAGCCCGACGCGTACCTCGTCAACATGGGTAGAGGACCGATCGTAGATGAGTCCGCTTTGATCGACGCACTGGAACGTAAGAGCATCCGCGGCGCTGCGCTCGACGTATTCGAGAAAGAACCGCCGGATCCGAACAATCCTCTCTTTCGACTCGAGAACGTGACACTCACGCCGCACGCGGTGTCATGGACCGATGAATCGGCAATCGGCAACGGACGAAGCGCGTTACAGTCGATCGTCGACATCGCGCACGGAAGGGTGCCGGCCGGGATCTTGAACCCCCAAGTGATCCTCCCCGAGCATCTGACGTCGTCCGACAATTAAGGAAGAGTAAGCGTGAGAGCGATTGTGAAATCAGAGCGCGGTCCGGGTCACGTGGCCCTTCATGTCGGATGGCCCGAACCCACACTTCGTCCTGGTTGGGTCGTCGCGGACGTACTCGCCAGTGGGATCTGCGGTACCGACATCCACATCCTCAACGACGACTTCAGAACGTGGCCGCCAGTCGTCATGGGACACGAGTACGTTGTACGGATCGTCGAACTCGGCGAGGGTGTCGACGGCTGGGCGGTCGGAGACCGTGTGGTCTGCGAGCAGCACGTGTTTGCCTGCGGGCAATGCGATGTCTGTCGTCGAGGGATGATCCAGCTCTGCCGGGAGAAGCGTCCGCCAGGGGGCGGCATCGACGGTGCCTTCGCGGACAAGGTCGCACTACCGGCCAAGCTGCTGCACCGCGTCCCCGAAGGCGTCTCCGACGAGCAGGCGGTGACGACCGAGCCGTCGGCCATCTGTTTGACGGGCATTGACCGTGCTGAGGTTCGCCCCGGCGAGCTTGCCGTCGTGATCGGTCCTGGCGCCGTCGGTTTGATGACCTCGCTCTTGCTGAGGGCCGCCGGCTTGGACGTGGTTTTGGTCGGCCGCCAGAGTAGCGCCGCACGTCTCGACCTGGCGAAGTCGCTCGGAATCGAAGTATGCCTCGACGATCCTGTTGAGTTACGTGAAAGGCTGGCCGCGAAGTCGCCACGACCGGGCGCGGACGTGGCGTTTGAGGCAAGTGGTAGCGAGCGTGGCTTGGACTTGGCGATCGAAGCTTCGCGTCGCGCGGGGCGCGTCGTCTGCCTGGGAATTGTGGGAGCCGAGAAGATCGCCGTGCGCGTCGACGAGGCCATGTATCGCTGCCTGGATCTACGCTTCTCGAACTCGAGTGAGTACTCGACGTGGGACCGAGCTCTGGCGCTGCTCGCCAGCGGTGCGGTTGATCCGACGCCACTGATCACCTCGTATCCACTGGAGGGATGGGAACAGGCCTTCGACGACCTGCGCTCTCGCCGCGTCGTAAAGGCCGTGCTCAAGCCCCAGTTATGACGAGGGCGTCGAATTAAGTAGACGCGACCAGAAAAAACTCAGGATGGGTAATCGGTCTCATCGGAGCCGTTGCCGTTCCACGACGAAGTTGAGGGAGCGTGCCAGTGGACCCCTGCTTTGCTCACTGCACCGGATTGACGGACCCGGGAACAGGTGCTAATGTTATGAGCACATTGCCTAACGAGCGCATATCGATATCTGGTAGGCGCTTGCTAATTAGGCAATAAGACAACCAAGGGGGAGTGAAGTGTCACAGCAATCATTACGTATGGGGGAAAGGCGTGGTGTAACTCTGGTTCGATTGGTTACTGCTGCCGTGACCATATTGGCCGTAGTTTCATTTACTGTCACAAAGAGTGGAGCGAGCGCGAGCAGGGATACTCCGACCGGAACGCTGACTATCGCGAACACCGAGGCTCCGGGCAACTTGAACCCGATATTAAGCACCAATGATGGGGCCGAACTCATGTACAGCGACCTCGCGTATGAGCCAATTATCTACGTTGATGCGTTGACCAACACCTACCAGCCGGGGCTGGCGCTTTCATGGAAATACATTGACAACGGGAGTGCGTTCGTTTTGAACCTCAGGCCCAATGTTGAGTTCAGTGACGGCACCACGATGACGGCCCAGGATGTCGCCAATTCAATATTGGCTGTAGGTGCGGACCACGGTGGGCTTGCGATCTATGAGGCGGTCATCAAGTCGATTAATGTCACTGGCCCTCTGTCGTTGCAACTTAATCTCGCTGGTCACGACCCGGACCTGCCACTTTTGCTGAGCCAAAGCATGATGGGTCCCGACGTCGTCGCACCGAGCGCGCTCGCAGATCCGTCGACGTTGGCCACCACCACCGATGGCGCGGGCCCATATATGCTCGACCCAACCGAGACCGTAGCTGGCTCTACTTACACCTACATTCCGAACCCACACTTCTTCAATCCTTCTGCGATTCACTATGCGAAGGTTGTGGTGAATGTCATTGCCAACCTCGCGTCAGAGCTCTCCGCGCTCCAGAGTGGTCAGGCACAGTTCGGCTGGGGGTCCGCCAGCACGATTCCGCAGGCCAAGGCTGACGGGCTGAAGGTGTACACAGGACTTGAATCGTGGGACGGTGCGCTTTTCCTCGACCGAAATGGCGCAATCTCTAAGCCTCTGAGTAACTTGAAAGTGCGACAAGCGCTCAACTATGCCATCAACCGCAAGGCTGATGCTCAGACTATCTATGGCAAAGGGCTTGCGACTCCGACTGACGAGCCCGAGGTGCCTGGCTATGAAGGCTATGTGAAGTCCATAGCGAACTACTACCCCTACAACGTGGCAAAAGCGAAGGAACTACTCAAAGAGGCCGGGTATCCGCACGGGTTCACCCTGACGGTCGGTGCAACGTCGAATGAATATGTTGGATCGGCATCGCAAGCGCAGGCACTCGCGAGCAACTGGGCGGCAATCGGAGTCAAGGTGCAGATCAAGTCCTACGCCACCGTGGACGAGTTGGTTACGCCATGGATCGATGCGAAGCTACCTGTAACAGCCGGCGGATACAACGGTCTGCCGATTTACACGGAAGCACAGCAAGTACTGACCAAAGACGCCGGTCTCTTCAATCCGTTCAAGTCATTCGACCCGACGCTGAATCATCTGATGACGATCGCCGAGAACGCACCGACACTCTCTGCCGGGCAGGCTGACTGGGCCAAGGTCATGGAAGAGGTGGTCAAACTCGCATGGTTTGCCCCCATCGCCAATTCAGACGCCATCTATTACGCGAGTTCATCGCTCCAGGGAGTCGCCGTGTCGCCTTTGGCCTACGACGCCGATCCGGTGGGCTGGTCAGGCGGCTGACGACACGAGTGATACTCATCGAAACATGAGTCATGTGAGGCCGAAGAGCAGTGGATGGAAGTACCGTCTTCCACCGCGACCTCGGTAAGTCCCTAGTGCGGGGGGTCGATGCAAACGGCCTTGGCCCCCCGCACTATCCCCGTCTCGCATAGTCCGTGCCGTTGGGTGATCGCCAGATCTGGGCGCGCCACAACTTTGGGCGTGTTCCGCTGAGCGGACTGTTAGTGCGTCGAGCGTGCGGAAGTATCCGCTGTACTGCATGACCACCAGTTCGCAAATTTATGGAATGGTTTCAATTGATATGAACGAGCGACAACTGAGGCGCGAATGATTAGCGGTGTCGATATATTTGCCTTCGAAGTGGCGCCAGAGTGGGGCCGCGTGCCCAAGGGCTTCGAGCTGGGTGAAGTAGCCGCCGTCGCCGTTGATCGCGACGACAATGTGTACGCTTTCAACCGCGGCCCTCATCCCATGGTCGTGTTCGATCCAGAGGGTAACTTCGTTGGTTCGTGGGGAGAAGGGCTCTTTGTGCGGCCCCATGGCCTTCAGATGTCGTCGAGCGGCGACCTGTTCTGCACCGATGAAGGCGCGCACGTTGTCCGGCGCTGCACGTTGGAGGGCGAAGTCAAAATGACACTCGGCGAGCCCGGCGTCGCCAGTGGATTTCATAGCGGTGAGCCGTTCAATCGCTGTACGCACACCGCCGAGTCGCCCGACGGCTCCATCTACGTGTCGGATGGCTATGGAAATGCCCGTATCCACAAATATTCGAGCGATGCTCAATACTTGTTCTCCTGGGGGAGGTCGGGAACCGGTCCGGGCGAATTCAACCTTCCACACAACATCGCCTGTGACGAGAACGGCTTGGTGTACGTGGCCGATCGCGAGAACCATCGAATTCAGGTATTTGACGGAGACGGTCGCTTCCAGGAACAGTGGCACGATCTTCACCGTCCGAGCGCTATCTTCCTCGAGCGATCGACGCCGCCGGTCATGTACGTGGCCGAGATTGGGCCCTACTTGGGAGGTAATCTCGGTTGGCCCAATCTTGGCCCCCGCATCAGTGTCTTGGGCATACCCGGTGGGGCCGTCCTGTCGCGCGCATCACAAGATGCGTCACTCGCAGCCGGTTCGGACGCTCTCGTTTCGCCACACGGGATCGCGATGGACTCTCGTGGCGACCTCTACATTGCGGACGTCGCCCATACAGGTTGGTCGTCACTGTTTCCCGATGTACCGATGCCGGACAAGTTGCGGACGCTCCACAAGTGGCGCCGCGCGGACCGTGTGGCTGCCGCCAGCGACCTCGGTGGAACGTCGTTGACATGACCAAAGGCCCACGCTAATTTTATGAGCCCCTACTTGAGCTGATGCTATGGTCAAACCCGATGAGCAGGGGAGTGTCGTGGCGACCTTCGTGATGAGACGTTCGGCCTCAATCGAAGCAGTGCCCGTCGACACCCGAGGGCATCAATCCGACATCGGACTGTCGTCGGCCGATTGGGATGTGCGCCGATGCTGAGGGTGATCAGACGCCGGTTGCTCTTTGCGATACCGCTCATTCTGACCGTCACATTCCTTAGTTTCTTCCTCGAGGCGCTCACGCCAGGTAGTGAGGCGGCGACCATTCTCGGTACGTCGGCCACTCCGGCGCAGTTGCGGGCGCTCACCTTGCGTCTTGGTCTTAATCATCCGTTTTATGTTCAGTACTGGCACTGGCTGGTGGGCGTCTTGCATGGTGACCTGGGCAACTCAGCAATCACGGGTGTCCCGGTGAGTTCGACGCTGAACAGCGGTCTACCAGTGACCGTCTCTGAGATTGGTGGAGCAGTTTTGATCGCGTTGGTGGTCGGGATATCGCTTGGCGTTGCGGGCGCCGTGTTGCGAGGCCGACTTGGAAAAGTGTTTGACATGTTTTCTCTCGCGGGCCTCGCGATTCCGGCGTTCTGGCTCGGGTATCTTCTCGTGTTGCTGTTCGCTGACCGGCTGCGATGGCTACCGGCAGTGGGGTACGTGAGTCCGAGCACGTCCGTGGTTCATTGGGCGAAGTCGTTGATCTTACCGGTCGTGACGCTCGGCGTGGCGGGAGCCGCGTTGATTGCGAAGCAGACGCGTGACAGCATGCTCGACGTTCTCAGTCGGCCGTTCGTCGACTCGCTTCGCGTACGCGGCATCTCGCGTCGGAGCATCATTTTCCGGCATGCGCTGCGCGCCGCGTTGCCCAACGTCGTTACCCTTACGGGACTGTACGTAGTGAGCCTGTTGCTCGGGACCGCCGTTGTTGACAATGTGTTTGCCCTTCCGGGTCTGGGTGCCGACGTCGTGCTGGCCACGACGGCACATGACCTGATCGTGGTGGACGGCGTGGCGCTGTACTTCACGCTCATCGTCGTGGTCGTCTTCATGGTCGCTGACGTTGCGAATACGTGGCTGAGTCCTCGTCAACGTACGGCGACGCGGGGGATGTGAGCGTCGTGGAAACGCCGGGTGTAACCACGTCAAAGAGGTTTCGGGGACGCGCCCGCGCTGCACTGCGGGCAGTGACGCTGGTTCTTAGAAACTGGCCCACTGCTGTCGCGGTCGGTTATTTGGCCGTGGTCGTACTTGCGTCGATGTTTGCGAAATACCTGCCGCTCCATAATCCCTTGAACGAGTATTTTCCACACCAGTACGAGGGTCCGTCGAGCCATTTCTGGTTGGGCACCGATGACCTCGATCGAGACATACTGAGCCGCCTCGTTTTCGGAGCGTGGCCCACCGTCATCGGCGTCACAGAAGCGCTGGCTGTCTTCATCGGTATCGGCGTACCGCTTGGTCTTATCGCCGGGTTTTACGGCGGACTCATCGATAGTTTCCTCATGTGGCTGGCTGACCTGTCCTTCGGTGTGCCCCAGATCGTTGTCGTCCTAGCCGTCGTCTCCATTTTTAACGAGAGTTCGTCGGCGGCGATGTTCGCGTTGGGCATACTCGGAGCGTTCGGGCTCTCACGCGTGGTACGAACCGCGACGGTCACGGTCAAAGCGGAAGAGTACGTCGCCGCAGCGAGAGTCTCCGGACTGACCTGGTGGCGCATAGCGTGGCGGCACGTCTTCCCCCGCATCGTCGGCACAATCATCGTGCAGATGTCGCTCTTCGCCAGCCTCGCGCTCCTCTTCCAGACAGGACTGGAGTTCTTGGGCCTGGCGACACATCCCCCAGCGCCGTCCTGGGGCGGGATGGTAGCGGAGGCGGCCGAGTACATTGTCAACGATCCGTGGATGATTGTGCCGCCCGGTTTGGCAATCGCGTTCAGTATTTTCGCTCTGGGCATCATCGGCGACCGAGTCAGAGATGCTCACGCCGATCGGTCGAGCACGACGGTGCCGTCGAGCGCGCGCACCGTGTCGGTCAGGTCTAAGGAGCCCGCCCAACCGATCGTCTACAGCGTCGAGACCGATATGGAAATGGCTGACCAACTGCGGTTGCCTGAGCCGTCGAGCGTCACGGCGGTGTTGTCCGTGAGGGATCTCTGCCTGGGTTTGCAACGCGACTCCGCAACCGTGCCGATCGTCGACGGGGTCTCCTTTGATGTTGGGCGGGCTGAAGCCCTCGGCATTGTTGGCGAGTCAGGCTGTGGAAAGTCGCTGACTGCCCGAAGCGTCCTTGGTCTGCTTCCGCGTGGGATCGTGCGTACGAGCGGTGAGGTGATTTTCGACGGACAGTCCCTTCGCAGTGACGACCGGGCCGCATTGCGCAAGTTGCACGGTGCACAGATTGGTTTGATACCTCAGGAACCGATCATCAGTCTGGATCCGAACTTCACGGCAGGCCACCAGGTCGCCGAGGTGGTGCGGACACATCATGATTGCACGCGACGTGAGGCGAAGTCGCGAGCGCTTGAACTCTTAGACCGCGTGAAGCTCCCTAATGCTCGCGACGTCTTTGGTCTGTATCCGCATCAGCTGTCAGGTGGGATAGCGCAGCGTGTCGTCATCGCGACTGCCCTGGCCGGCGACCCTCATCTGCTGATTGCCGACGAACCCACGACCGCGCTCGACGCAAGTACCCGCGCGGGCATCCTCGAACTCTTGGGCGAGTTGCAGTCTGACTTGGGTGTGTCGCTGATCGTGATCTCGCATGACTGGAGCGTGATCTCACGCCTGACCGATCGTGTCGTCGTGATGTACGCCGGCCAGATCGTGGAGCGTGGACTCGCATCAGAGATGTTCGGCTCCCCACGTCATCCCTACACGATCGGTCTGCTTGGTTCGGATACACGCCTGGTACCGAGTGCAGGGCGACTGCGGCCGCTCCCCGGCGTGGTGCCCAGCATCGGCGACTGGCCGGACGGATGTCGTTTCGCGCCACGATGCTCGTTCGCGGACGATGCGTGCCGAAGCACCACGGTCCCGGAGTTGGTGGTGGGCGCCGATCGAACCTCGAGATGTATCCACGACGACCGCGTGCACTTGCGTCTCGTGCGTAGCGGCGAGCATGTCAGTAGCAGCGCGAAGCCAGAGATGAGCTCGAATCGACCGCTGCTGCGTGTCACGGACCTATCGGTGGACTACCGATTGGGCTTCTTCACCCCGCCGAAACGAGCTGTCCGCGACGTCTCGTTCGATGTCTGGCCCGGGACGACGGTGGGCCTCGTCGGCGAGTCTGGCTCGGGAAAGTCGACGATCGCGCGAACCGTGACTGGGTTGGTCACCGCCAGCGCAGGGACGCTGGACTTCGATGGGGAGGACCTGACCAAGGTCAGTCCACGGCGACGACGAGAACTGGCGGCACGGATCCAGATGGTGTTCCAAGATCCCTACGGCTCCCTCAACCCCGCGCGCACGATAGGTCAAACTTTGGTTGAGCCGTTGCTCGCAACGCAGCGTGCGGGTGCGCAGGCGACGGTCTCAGCCGTCGGGAGCGCACTTGAACGCGTGGGACTCGAACCCGGTGCCGCGCGGTACTTTCCGTCGCAGTTCTCAGGGGGCCAGAGGCAACGCATCGCGATTGCCCGCGCACTTATCGTGCGACCGCAGTTGATCATCCTGGACGAAGCGGTCAGTGCGCTCGACCTTTCCGTACAGGCTCAGATCTTGAACCTACTTCGAGACCTCCAGAGCGAGGAAGGTCTTAGTTACCTCTTTATTACGCACGACATGGCGGTGGTGCGATACATGGCCGACCACGTCGTGGTGCTGAAGGACGGCCAAGTGGTAGAGAACGGACCAATTGACGACATTATGGATCACCCTCGCGAACCGTATACGCAGGAATTGCTAGCTGCCGCTCAAGCGTGAGCGTGAAGCAAGTGGAGAGGAACGAGCCGAGATGAAGACGAACGGTGCTGCGCTGGATGAAATGTTGGAGCGCGCGGCGGCGAGCGAAGTGCTACCCGGGGTTGTGGCGATAGTGGCGAACTCAACGGGCGTGGTGTACGAGGGCGCGTTCGGTATGCGTGACTGTTCGAGCGGTGACGAAATGGAGATCGATTCCCTACACGGGATCGCATCGATGACCAAGTTCGCGACGTCGATTGCATTGCTGCAGCTCGTCGAGCGTGGCGAGTTGGACTTGCGGACACCGGTGGGCGATTTGCTCCCGGCCTACGACGCACTCTCGGTGTTGGAAGGGTTCAGTGCCGAGGGGGAACCCCAGCTTCGAGCGCCATTGCGTCGCGGAACGGTCTTCAACCTGTTGACTCACACCTCTGGTCTGGCTCATCCGATGTGGAACGCGAAGCTGGGCCGCTATATCGAGGTCACCGAGGGGCTCGAGATTGAGGACCTGTCCGGCACCCACAAAGCGTTCACCATTCCGTTGGTGTGTGATCCGGGCGAGGCGTTCATCTACGGCATGGGCATGGATTGGACTGGTCTCGTCATCGAGACCGTGGCGGGCCGACCGTTCGAGGTGGTCCTGCGAGAGGATGTGCTCGATCCGCTCGGCCTGACAGATACTGTGCCTCTCCGCTCGGCCGAGCAGATGGCTCGCTCGGCGAAGGTCCATACGCGCGGTGTCGGCGGTAACTGGGAGCCGATGCTGGCCAGTTATTACGGGCCTGGGATAGTCGTACCTGAGTACTATCCCGGCGGCCACTGTCTGTACTCCACTGCGCCGGACTTCATGCGTCTGCAGAGGACAATCATGAGTGGAGGGACCTACGACGGAGTTTGCTTGCTCGCGCCGAAAACGGTCGAAGGCTTCTTCCGTAATGAGATCGGAGATCTCGATGTCGGTCTGATGCGGAGTGCCATCGCGTCGGCCACGTGCGATGTGCCGCTCCAAGGATGGAAGTGGGGGCAGGGAGTCATGATGACCGACCAGGACCGGCCCGAGGGGCGTTTGGCCGGGTCAGCGGGCTGGTGCGGCGGCTGGAACACGTTCTATTGGATGGATCGTGCGAAGGACGTGGCTGCAGCGATGTACACACAGTCGATGCCGTTCTACGATCCGGGCGTCATCGACTGTTACAAGCGCTTTGAGTCCCTCGTGTACAGCGAGTTCGTATAGACGGGCCTACGGATGCGGACCGGGCAACAACGGAACCACTCTCGTCACGGCAGCACTGGGATTTCGACTGGACTTGAGGATGATGGATCGGGATTGACGGCTACCCGTTGTCGTTGAGATAGCCGCCGCCACGGATTCGTCGTTCGAGCTCCTTTTCCGCTTCGTTGATCTCGCGGGCGAGGGCGGCGACATTTTCGACCATTGCGCGCGGGCAGGCAACGACACCGCTGTCGTCCCCGAGAATGAGATCGCCCGGTTCAATGGCAACGCCAGCACAGATCACGGGAACGTCAGTACCGACGGTTCTGAGTCTGAGCTTGCTTCCCGCGGCGACCTGCCGTCCTTTGCTCGCGAATACGGGATAGCCCGTTTCGATTATTGATTCAGGGTCCCTGACGGATCCATCGATCACGGTGCCGGCGGCGCCGAGTCGAAGGCTTCGAAGAGAGAGGAGGTATCCCCACGAGCTGGCCACGGGGGCGATCGGGGTACTGACGACTATCACTGCGCCGGGGCGGACCTCGTGGTCAACGAAGAGTGAATGAGTAGCGGTGATCGTCTTCATTTCGACCTCTTGGGGCCTGGGCTCCTGCAGTACGGTCTGCGCCAGACCGATCATCCGCGTCCCCACGCCGATGGAAGCAATGTCTACTAGGGCGCCGTTGATTCCCAGCTGGTCGAGCGCGTCTGAGATGACAGTCGAGCTGAGCCCGTCGAACAGTTCGGTGACTTGAGTGACCGCAGACGCGTTTGGGGGTCTAAGCGCGCTCACTCGAAGCTCCTTTGTTGGTTGTTATCGCTGAGATTGGCTGACTCTCCGGGCGACTCCCGAGGCCCAGGAGGTAACGCGGCACGTCGCCCGCCATGAGGCCGATCTCCTCTGACGTGAAGCCCTCGTTCGCCAAGCCCTCAAGCGTCCGTTGCAACCGACGTACGGGGGTCGGCTCCGCCACCTTTCCGCCGTCCGTGGAGATCAGGCAGTGCGAGACCCCTACCGAGCGGATGACTTCGGCCCGATCCGCAATCGACTCCTCGTCGATCAGCTCGATGTACGCACCAAGCCCCGCGAGATGCTTCATATCAGTGACGTTCATCTCCACGAACGACACGTGAGGATGAGTGACGATCAGTCGCTCTATCCCGAGCTCCCGGGCCGCTTCGAACAGCACAGTCGTCTCTTCCGGGGCGAGGTGTCCCGACGCCAGTGTCAGATCGGCGGTAGCTACCTCCTCGAGTACGCGATGCGCGGCTGGCGTGAGCTTCCCGCCTGACAGCACGGTGAGTCCGGGTTCGTCGGGCGGTATGACACTCGCCAGCATTGGAGCCCCGTGAGCGAGCTTTCGAAAGTGTCGAGCTCCGATCGTGGGCATCCAAACAATCTTTCCCCCTTGTCTCGCAGTCTCGATGACCGCATGATGATTTATGCCGCCAACCGGATAGTTGAGCGCGACGCCTCCGAACACCGGAAAACCGGTGGCCCTGCTCGCCGTTTCGGCGCGAGCCGCCGTGTCCGTCGAATGACTCTTGACGACGATCGCCGCCATGCCCGACGCCTGGGCGTCGGCGGCGGCCGACTCGGCGGTGACGTTGCGCTCAAAAATGTCGGGACCGGTGTGTATGTGAAGGTCAATCGCGTTACGGAGCAAATCGGATGGTGTGAACAACGCTGACGCTCTTTCGTTTGGATCGGGCATGGGTCGCGGCTCAGGCGTTGACGGTGGTGGGTGGAGTCGAATGGTCGAAGCGGCGGTGCAGAAGGAAGAGCCGCAGCCCAGCGCCGGAATCTTCACCGTTGTTCGTGACGGCATCAAAGGATTCGTAATCGATGATCTCGTCGACCGTGTCAGGTGACTCGATGTCGTAAATGGTTAGTTGTTCGGCACCTTGACCAGACTCCAATCGGTATCGGCGCGTGCGCAGCACAGCTTGAGGTTGGCTCCGTACTGCTTTGCCTCGATGGGTCGCATCGCCGCCCTCCCAGACACAGAGAAGGTAGGGACCGCAGACGGTCACGTCGTGCGCCATCGCGGAGTCCGGGGTGGGGATCGCGCGGTACACACGACGATCGAACTTCGCCACCTGCCTGACCTCGACTTCGAGGTCAGAACTAACGCCATTCGAGAGGGTTTTGTATTCGTCGCTGTCGAGCACGTCAAGGTTCGCCAGCTCGTAGGAGGCGAGATACGTAACAGCGTCTAATGACGTCGGTCGGGCGTGCTCCGAGGCGTGAGGCGGAAGAGTGGGTGAGTCGTCCCTGCTTACCTGCTTGTACCTGCGCGCCGTCACGATACCTGGGACCGAGAGGCGCGCAGGGACGTGGTCGTCGTCGTACCACTCATTGAAACCTCGCTCGAACTGAATCGGCACTTCCCCTAAAATCAGCAGAAGCCCATTATCTAGTTCCATCTGCTACCTTTTGTCTGTAGTACTCTGCACGGGCCGAGCACATACTTGGCGCCTACTAACGGAGGCTAACTCTGCTGATAATATTAGCTGAACTCGGCAGCCCTGTCTACGTTGAACGAACCCGATGGGCAAACGCCACAGTCGGGCGACGGTGGCCGCTCGGAGGTCCTCACTGGAGCACATATGGCTAACCCATCGGCCTCAACACACGACATAGCCCCGTCGATGGCCCCTCCTTGCGCGATCGCGATCTTGGTCGTACGGCGTCCCGGATCCGGGTGCTGCAACCGCCACACCGTGGTGAGGTAGCGATGCCGCCGAAGCCGCGAAGCGAGAGCCCGACGATGAGCGATGTCGCGCGCATGGCTGGTGTCTCGCAGTCATGTGTGTCACTGGTACTCAACGACGCTCCCGGGTCGCGAGTACCGACGAAGACTCGCGAACGAGTGCTACGTGCCGCGTCCACGCTGAATTACAGCCTGCCCCATCGCGGCCCCCGCGCTACGTCGGAGCTTGCACCAGTGGCGAAGCGGACGATCGCATTCGTCACCGACGAAATTTCGATCAGCCCGCACACCGTCCTTCAGATAAACGGGGCGAGAGATGCTGCCTGGGCACAAGAGTTCTTGGTCCAAACGTACGTCACGAGGTCGCATAAGGCACTGGAGGACGCGACGATCTCGGCGGTACTGAGTGACCCAGGTATCACGGGTCTGATCTATGCGAACAGCTTTACTCGCGAGCTTGAACTGCCGACATCGCAGCGCACCATTCCTACGGTCCTCGTGAACTGTTACATGAAGACCGCGATCTTTCCAACCCTGTTGGCCGACGATGTCGGTGGCGGCCGGGCGGCGACTGAGTGCCTGGTGCAGGTCGGGCACGAACGTATTGCGATGATCACTGGAGAGCGTTGGATGGACGCCTCTACCGATCGTCTTCGCGGTTACAGAGAAGCATTGACGAGCGCGGGCATCGAGTTCGACGTGAGTCTGGTTCGTTATGGCGACTGGTCCGTTGCCTCTGGCTACAAGAGAACCCTGTCGCTGATGGGTCGTCCCAACCCGCCCACCGCCTTCTACTGTGCGAGCGACCTTATGGCGCTCGGGTGTTTCCAAGCGCTCAGCTCTCTGGGTTTGTCGGTTCCGAGCGATGTCTCTGTGGTTGGTCACAACGACATCGACCTCGCGCAGTACCTCGAACCGGCTCTGACGTCTTGCCGTCCGCCCAATTACGAGCTCGGTCAACGTGCCGTGGAGATCTTGCTCGACATAGTTCAAGGGGTTGATGAGTACGAGGCGGCCGTCTCCAGGTTGGATTCGAAACTGATTCTGCGTTCATCGGTTGCCGCGCCTGCGAGGCGGCGCAACAGAAATCTAAACGGCAATCCCTCGAAGGCGTTGGTAAAAACCGCGAACGTGGGCTCCACGGCCTCCACGCCTCGATCAGCCACTCCGAGCAGGGGAGGGGCCACGATTGCTTAGATTCGGTACCGATCTAGCAGTGTCCGCCGAGCAGTCGCCGAGCGTGAGCGTCGTCAGCCGACAGCGCGCCATCCTTGGGGAGTGCCCACTGTGGTGGCCCGAGCGATCAACCCTCTTTTGGGTGGACATTCGCGGCTGTTCGATTCACGCCGTCGACACCAGGTACGGCACCGACACGGTCTGGCAACGTCGGGAACTCACGGCCGGGATTTGCCTGACCGCCGATGACCGGTTCCTCGTCGCGATGGAGTCTCGCATCGAGCTCTTCGACCCCGACGACGGTTCAGTCAGCCACAGCTGGCAAATGCCGGGTTGGCGGCCAGGCATGAGGTTCAATGAGATCAAGTGCGATCCGGCTGGGCGCGTCTGGGTGGGATCGATGGACGACCGCACTCGTGCCCCGGTGGGATCGCTGATGAGGTTGACGCGCGACGGCTTGGTGAGTGTTTCCCCCTCCGTTGCCGTCCCGAATAGCCTCGCGTGGTCTCTGGATGGACGCCGCATGTACTTTGCCGACGGACGCGACTCGGTTATTTGGCGGTATGAAGTCGATCCTCGTACCGGTGATCTCGGGCATCGCGAACCGTTCCACGTGTTGCCCGTTGGCAGCGTGCCCGACGGCGCCACCGTCGACTCCGAGAACTTTCTGTGGAGCGCACATTACGGCGCTGGCGAAGTCACTCGCTACTCGCCACGAGGTTCGATCGACGCCATCGTTCGAATGCCCGTCTCCCAGCCAACGAGCTGCAGCTTCGGAGGAGAGTCGCTCGATCTCCTTTACATCACGAGCGCGTCGAAGCGTCTGAGCACTACCCAACTTGCGGATCAGCCACTTGCCGGCGAAACGTTCGCGCTGCGTGCCTCGGTCACCGGGACTGCGACTCCCCGAGTCGACCTTGGATACCTGGGCCTCGAGTGAGTACACACGGACGTCACGAAGAGACCAGCGCTTCGAACGCGCGATAGCAGCCGATTACTCCCGGTTCGTAGAACGGCGCGGTTTGCGTGTACATGCCGGCGGCGAGACCCCTGGATCGATCGATCCAGAAGAATGTGTTCCAGCCTCCAGCCCAGCCGCCACTCCCAGGTGATCGGCCGTCAGGGCCAACCTCTTCATTGACGGCCATCCCGAGACCCCACTTCCACCCCTCGAGGTGAATGTCGTCGCTTGCCGTCGGAATCTCAGTCCTCAGTACTCCGACGTCGAGGCTTCCAATCTGGTTGCGGAACAGGGCATCCACGCTCTCAGTTCGCAATAGCCGCGTACCATCCCGCGATCCGCTACCTAGGAGAGCCATCTGGAGTCGCAGGAAGTCCGTGGCTGTTGAGTAGAGGCAGCCGCCGGCTGGGTATACCTCGGGGACGGTAACGCCCGGACCATAGTAGCTCGCTCCCACCGGTACCCAGAGGCCACGGGAATCTCGTTCATGTACCGACGCAGTGCGCTCGAGTTGTTCGACGGAGCGCTGAGTCACCGTGTCATGCATGTCGAGAGGTTCGAGCACGTTCTCACGTATGACCACCTGAAACGGTCGACCCACAACGGCCTCTATTAATGGTCCGACCCAGTCTCCGCTGATTCCGTAGTTGAACTCGACCCCAGGGTCGCAGACAAGAGGCATCTCGAATACGCGTCTGGTTCCGGAGAGTTCGGAGACCGAGAGGCCAGCCAACTCAAGATACCGGTAGAGCTTTGCGTTCCAGGTCGGATGGGCGAGTCCCGAGGTTTGGCTAAGAAGATTCAGCACGGTCCCTCGACGACGAGGAGACCGCAGTATCGGTTCGCCGTCGGCGAAACCGTCCAGCACGAGAAGCTCATCGTAGGCCGGGATCACGTCGCCAACGGGTGTGGCAAGATCCACTAGACCGCGCTCGACAAGTTGCATTACCGCAATCGCGCTCACAAGTTTGGTGAACGAGGCTATGCCATGTACCGAATCGAGTTCCATTGGCCTGCCGGTCGACGTATCGAGTACGCCAAATGCGTTGCCGTAGACCAAGCCGGTGCTGTCGGCGACGACGGCGACGACCCCCGGAAGGACGTTGTCAGCGACAGAGTGACTAAAGAACTCGTCAATTGAATCGATAGTTCGTTTCATGAATTTCGCGATGGGGTCAGGTCACGAGGCAACGAGTCCGTCCCCTCTACCGGCTGTCATTGGGGTAGACGGTAGCGGCTGTGGCTTGTTAGGACATGAAAGCCAACACAGTGGCCAACGCGATTCCGAGTGCATCAGGCCCAGCATAGAGATAATATTATTACCAATGGGGTGCTTCGGGTGATGGCGGGCTCGACGCAGCCAGGAGTCGAACGCAAACCTCCTTCTTGATCTACAGATAAGCGAGGCGTCAGCAAGTGCCTGTTTCTTTTGACCCGGGTCGAATCGTGACGGTGTTCAACTCGGATCCCGAGTTCCAACTCTGCGCCCGATTCTGGGATGGAACGCTCGAGTTCGGCGTGGGCGAGAAGTTGTACACGTTGCGGATGAATGCCGGAAAGGTCACTGGAGTGGAAGTGGCCGCGCACGAGCAACTCTCGGAGGACGGTCGGCACAATGGCAGCCGGCGGGTACGTATCTCGGCGCCCGAGCACGACTGGGAGAAGATCGTGACTGGATCCGGCGCCGCCGTTCTATTTGGACTATTACAGCGCCAGCGTGCACCACGAGGTGACGCTCGATGGCGACGCCGAAACCCTGTGGGCTTACTATCCCGCTATCCGCCGGACGGCGGACCTTTTCCGGGCGATCGTCCGTGCTGAGAAGGAAAGTTGATGCCGCGGCTGTCGCCCATCGAAGGGCGTTACATGTATATCGACTTTGACGGTGTCGAGCACCGCGTTTACTTCGAGGAGGCCGGGCAGGGAATCCCAGTGTTACTGCAGCACACTGCGGGCTCGGACAGCCGGCAATGGCGTCACTTACTCGAGGACGCTGAACTCACGTCCCGCTTTCGTTTCATCGCATACGACCTGCCCTTCCACGGACGGTCGGTTCCGCCGGTTGAGGTCGAATGGTGGACGCAAGAATACGAGCTGCATCAGGACCACTTCATGTCAATGATCGTTGGCATTGCCGAGGAACTCGAACTTGACCGGCCCATCTTCATGGGCTGTTCGATGGGCGGCCACGTGGCTCCAGATCTCGCACTGCACTACCCAGGGACATTCCGGGCGGTGATTGCGGTTCAGGGCGGCCTCGCAACGCACGACGACGAACCTTTCAATGCTTATATGTGGCATCCGCGTATCAGCAACGAACTCAAGTCGGCTCTGATGTTCACCATGATGTCACCTCGAAGTCCCGAAGCGCTCCGGCGCGAAACATCGTGGGTCTACGGCCAAGGTGCGCCGCCGGTGCATAAGGGCGACCTGGTGTTCTATCTCGGAGAGCACGATCTCACGGAACACGGCGCAGTACATCGACACGTCCAAGACTTCGGTGTACGTCCTCAGTGGTGACTACGACTGGTCTGCCAGCCCGGACAAGTGCAGGGCGCTGGCTGACGCCATTCCGGGAGCGCACTATCAGCTCATGCATAACCTGGGACATTTTCCTATGAGCGAGGATCCGACCTCGTTCAAGGCCTACCTTGCTCCGATCCTGGACGAAATCGCGGCGTCGTGACCAGTGACCGCCCAATGCAGGAGATGGCGAACCAGTCCAGACAGCACCTTGTCTCCCGGAACGGTCACGACTCCAGCCGATCAACGATTGCCAACCAATCGACAAGCGTTGTGGACCTCATGGAAGACCTAAAGGAGACGTACAGATGGGCGTAACTCGTTTCGGGCTTCAGATTCCCAATCTGACGTTCCCAGGTGTGCACGACAGCGAACTGTTCGAGCGGATTGCTGATGTCGCCGTAGCCGCGGAGGAATCGGGGTTCGATTCGCTGTGGTTTATGGATCACATCTACCAGATCGACATTGTTGGGCCAGCGCGGGACCCGATGCTCGAGGCCTATACCCTTCTGGCAGGAATCGCTGCTCGCACAAAGTCGATGTCCCTCGGGGCGATGAGCACCGGTGTGACGTACCGGTACCCGGCATTCCTAGCGAAAATTGTTACGACGCTGGACATCGTGTCCAGCGGGCGAGCGATACTTGCGTTAGGCGCTGCGTGGGCCGACGACGAGCACCACGACTACGGCATACCCTTTCCACCGCTTGGAGAACGAATGGGGCGGCTTGAGGAGGCCGTTCAGGTTTGTCGCGCGATGTTCGAAAACGAAAATTCGACATTCTCTGGGCGTTACTACTCCATCGAGAATGCTGTTAACAACCCTCGACCCGTGCGCCGAGGAGGCATTCCCATATTGATTACCGGCAACGGCGAAAAGCGCACGCTACTGCTGGTCGCGCAGTATGCCGATGGATGCAACTTGATTGGTGACTTGGAAACCGTGAAAGCAAAGCTTGGCGTGCTGTCAATGCATTGTGAACGCGTGAACCGAGATCCTGCGACGCTGTCCAAGACGCGGCTCGGAGAACTTGTAATCGCGGAGACTGATGCCGAGGCGCGCGCGAAGTATATGCGGCTCCGAGAACGATACGGAGAGGGGCTCGGTGGTGCGGTCATCGGCACCCCGGCGTCGATAGGCCAGCAGGTATTGCCGTACCTCGATGCTGGGTTGGACGGCATGATCTTCTTCATGCACGATGCGTACGATGCCAACTTGGTGAGGATGGCTGGAGCGGCTCTTACCGCCGCAATCGGTGCCTGAGTCGAGGCGGTTAAGACTCACGAACTAATCAGTGCAGCGACCGCTCAACAGGCACGGGAGCTTCGCTACGATCGTTGACCTCAACGCTGAATTAATCCCAGAGACCCTCGAACTCGCTTGGATCAAACCCAGTTCGCCTCCCAGTCTCAAGACCGCGAATACTGGAAATCTCATCTCCGGTTAAAGAGAAGTCAAAGACGTCGAAGTTCTCAGCCATCCGATCGCGGTGACTTGACTTCGGTATCACGATTATTCCGAGATCGATGTGCCACCGAATGGCAACCTGGGCGGCAGACTTTCCGTATCGTTTGCCGATTTCGATGAGCAGCGGTTCACCGAGTACAGAACCTTGGCCGATCGGCGACCATGACTCGGTCAAGATGCCATGAGCGCGGTGGTATTCGCGCAACTCTTCCTGCTGGAAGTGCGGATGGAGTTCAATTTGGTTAACCGCCGGGATGGTCGACGAGTTCGCCGCTAGTTTCTCGAGATCCGGGACTCTAAAATTGGAAACGCCGATGGAGCGAATTTGACCCTGGTCACGGAGTGTTTCGAATGCATGCCATGACTCCACAAAACGATCGGCATTAGGGCGCGGCCAGTGGATGAGATAGAGATCGACGAAGTCCAGGTCGAGAGCCGTCTTCGATCTCTCAAAGGCGTCGAGAGTTTCTTGGTAACCATGACTATCGTTGTACAGCTTTGTCGTGACGAAAACCTCATCGCGCTTCAGCCCGCTAGCTTTGAAGGCTCGGCCAACGCCGGCTTCATTTCGATACCCGGCTGCCGTATCGATGTGCCGATAGCCGACTTCAAAGGCATCTTCGACAACTCGCTGTGTTTCATCCGGCGGGACTTGAAAGACACCAAAACCTAGTTTCGGTATCTTGTGAGAGTCATTCATCGTTACGGCTTCATCTACCATCAACACTTCCTAGCAGCGACCGTTGTTTTCCCCGGTGCGCATAATATTAGCGGAACCTCTCAGGTCGATTGAAACGCCTAGCGTTTGGTCGAAATCGAGGTTTCATCGGCGAGGTCTTGAACCTTTTCGCCGTTGAGCATTCGCCCGCACAGCGCTGGACGGACTTCGACGGGACAATTCTTGGGCATGTCGTGCTCCTTCCCGATCAAGGCCAAGCGGTCACGTCCATGGTCCGCTAAGTGGGCCATGGGGAATTTAAGGTCTTTGTGACATGCCGAACGACGTCCGCACGGGCTCACTCTTGATTTTCGACGGGGACTGCGGATTCTGCACTTCGGTCGCCCGATGGTCGGCGCGACGCTTTCGTCATGGCGAAGAGACGGAAGCTTGGCAACTACTCGACCCCAAGGTGCTGGATCAGCACGAATTGACTCTACGGGAAGTTAAAGACGCCGCGTGGTGGGTCGATGACAGCGGCCTCCGAGAACGTGGGCATCGCGCGGTCGGTCGGGCGCTGGGCGCGCAAGGAAAACACTGGCGGGTCGTCAGTTGGATCGTTCTTAATCCGCCGACAAGCTGGCTGGCCGCGAGCCTCTACCTATTGGTGGCCCGGTGGCGCCATCGCCTCCCCGGCGCTACCCCGGCGTGCCGAGCCGCCCCGAACAGGGGTAACTGACCGAGAGTCATTCGCATCAGCGTCGACGCGAGGTCTGCCGCTGGACGGGGCTCGGTGATTTTCGCTCTGTACACTGAGGTCACGGACGGAGGAAAACCTTTGACATCTGACCTGCCACACCTCAGTAGCCACCATCGCGACACGCTTCTCCAGATATTTCAACACCCGACCAGTCACAACATCGAGTGGCGTGACGTCCTGTCGCTGCTGGAGGCGACGGGCACGGTCGAGCAAAATCACGACGGAAAGTATCAGGTTCGACTCGGGGACAACGTCGAGGTCGTCACCAAGCCTAAGCACAAAGACGTAGACGTCCAACAAGTCGTTGATCTGCGTCGACTGTTTAGCGCAGCGGGATACGACGCTGTCGTCAAGGACATGGAAGCAAAAGGAAAAGAGGACTGAGTGGCTCTCGACCTGGAGGGAAAGAACGTCGTCGTCGTCATTGCCTACCGCGAGTCCACCATCTATCCCACGGACGCCTCGGCCGGTTCGCCCCCCGAGCATTTGGTGGCACCTGATCCGCTGGGGCGCTATCACAAGGTCCACCACCAAGCCGGGAATCCTCGTGGCACCTATGAAGATGACAGCTCTCAGTATTGGCGAGAACTGACCGAGACGTTATCTCCCGCCTTGTCCATTCTCGTTCTCGGCCACGGCAAGGGGAGGGCTAACGCCTCGCACCACTGGGTCTCTTACGTAGAAAAGGAGCGCCCCGATGTCGCCGCAAAGATTATTGCCGACGTTCGCGTCGACATCGACCATCTCGACGACGAGCAGGTCTTGCGTTACGCCCAGCGCTACTACGACGACGTGCCACCCCGAGACCAGTGGGGTAGTAACTAGACCTCGCCTGGCATCAACGTGACCGGCCCTTCGGTCCGCGAGACTCGCAAAGTGAATCAACGCGAACCCGCCGACGAGCCCCTTGACTTCGTGGATCACGTCTTGGAAGTCGTGCGCTCGATTCCCTCGGGCCGCGTCATGACCTACGGCGATGTCGCCGCCGTACTCGGTTCGCGCGGCGCCCGTGCCGTCGGCACGGTGATGGCACGGCACGGCTCAACGGTTCCCTGGTGGCGCGTGGTGCGAGCGGGCGGACTTGCCCCTCAAGGGCTTGAATCGCGTGCCCGCGCCCACTACCTCTCCGAAAACACGCCGCTACGAGGTGGCGCCGAGTCGTATCGCATCGTCATGAGTGCGGCTCGCTATCGCTTTTAGTACACGGGCGTCCGACGATATCGGGGAGGCCTTTTTTGCCACGAAGGAGTGCTAGGCCGGTCCGGTTCCCGCAGCGTTGCACGCCCGTGGGTCCCACGGTTCGAGGGTGGGGTTCACGGGGCTCGGTGCGGTGAAGTTGCTATTGCCTTTGATGCCCGGCGGATCGAACTCGGTGGTCGTGGTCACTGACGGGGTCGTCGTCGTTGTCTTCGAGTCCGTTGTGGTGGTCTTCTTCAACGTCGTCGTGGTGGTCGCGGCCACGTTGGGTTTGATGGAAATACCGGTACCGGTCTGCACCGTGACCTCGGCCCCGGGCGTCACTTCGTGCGGGTTGTAGCCGAGGATGACCGGGCCTTCAAGTTGAGCGAGCACCGTCTGCGCCGCCGCGAGGTTCGCACTCACCCAGTCGCCGTTCTTTGGCGGTGGTGGGCCGCCGTACCAGACCACCGTTTCGCTGATCGGTCCGTTCGACGCGACGTCGCCCGTCGAAACGACGTCAAATCCCCGATTGTGTAGCGGGTTGGCAATAGCGGCCGCTTGATTGGTCGCGCCCGTCCCATTCTCCACCGTCACCCTCACGCTGGAGGGCTTTGGAAGGGGCGCACCCGTGAAGGAGTTCTCTGAGCTGGTCACGTCGAAAATCTGATCGATGGCCTGCACCCCGTTGGGCTCGACGGGAAAGACGACGTCGCCGTAGTCGTAGCCCTGATAGAGGAGCGGACCGGACGTCACGGTGGCGACGGGGTACGTGAACTGCGGCACGTTGGCTATCTGGGTGTGAGCGAAGGTGCGCGCCAGACCGACCATGGCCGACTCGGAGAATCCGCTGTCGACCGTCAGGTCGGGCAGGACCGCCGTGGCGATGTTCTGATCGACCAAGGGGTTGCTCAGTCCCCGCGCGGCCACTTTCGCCGCCAGCACACGCAAGAACTCGTGGGTTCGTCGAATGCGGGCTAGGTCCGAGAGAGGTTCAAAGGGCCAGGACCGGGGATCGTGGTTCGAAGGATTGGGCTGAATCTGCAAGTGGCGCGCTCGCACGACCCGTAGGGCGTGATTGCCGTCTAAGTCGTAACACCCCTTGCGCTCGATGTTGAGATCAGACTCCTGGTCGAAGATGGGAATGGGGAAGTACATCTTGACGCCGCCCAGGGCGTTCACCACGTTGGCGAAGGTGTCGAAATTGAGCACCACGTAGTGGTTGATGGGAATGGCGAGGTCTTCTTCGATGGCTTCGATGAGTTGGCCCGGACCTTCGTAGAGCGCGGCGTCGATCTTGTTCGCGCCGATGATGCGCGCGTTAGGAATGAAGAGGTCGCGAGGAATGGAGAGGAGCGACACCTGCCCCGTACTCGGCACGAGGTGCAGGACCATGTCGATATCGCTGTTGACGCCGTTGACGCCGTCCTGGCAGAGCCCGTAGGCCTTATTCTGCACTTTTAACGCACAGCGGTCGGTAGAACCGATGAGCAGGATGTTCTCCGCCGCACCACTTGATTGAAGGTGGGGCACGTTCACCCGGTTGACGAGGGATCCCAAGTAGAAATAGTCCGCCACGACGCCACCCACGACCAGCACGACCACGAGCCCCACCGCGATGACAGAGCGGCGGATCCAGATCTTTCGGCGGCTTCTCGTGGGCCGGCGATTTCGCGTCGCGTTGACGCGAGTGACGGCTTCGCCCATGGCCACCAGTCGGTCGTGGTTAGCGATTTTTTTCGTGGGTGGTCTGCGACCACCGCCTTCAGTATCGCCAGGCACCGAACAATTCTAGTTGTCACTCCCTACGGGAGGGACCACGCTCGGTGATTTCCGATTCTCCGCGACGTTGACACCGCTCGTGATATGAGGTGCAAGAGTCAGCGCACTAGCGACGTCGCACTCGCCAGAACGAGAAGGTGAAGAGCAGCGCCGTCAGGATCAGGTAGCTCCCCAACTCGTACCACTGAAAGGTCCAGTAACGATCGAGGGGCTGATACGTCATGAGGTCGGTGAGATGGAAGGAGTTGACACACTTTTCGATCGCGTGAATCGTGGCCGGGCTCGGCCCACTGCGGACGATGCCGGCGGGGGGTGGAACGGGTTTCGGAAAGACGTTGGGGCAACGTCCTACACCGCCGAAGAAGGCGTGGTGGTCTTTGATGTTGAAGTTGAACTCGCCGTTCGAGCCGATGCCGCCGTTCTGGCCGATGACCTTGCCCGATCTGTTGAGAACGGTGTTGGAGACGATCAAATCCTCAGGATTGGGTGGGCTGTTGCCCGCCGACTTCGGACCCGTCGAAAAGGGGGCCACGAACTTTGACGTCAGGCTGAGAGGAGTCATCAAGTGAGGACGGACGTGCAGGTTGTACAGCACGCGAACTCCGGCGTAGGCGACCAACGTCGCGGCCATGGCCGGCAGCGTTCGTCGGATAAGGACACCGAAGGCGACGCCGAGGGCGAAGGCGAAGAGGGCGTAACCGACCGGAACGATGTTGCGAACGTCGAAGGTACTGAAGGGAGCACCGTTCACGCGGTCCCAGGAACTCGACCACCACGTGGCCATGAGACTGAAAATCCCCATGGTGAGGGCGCTGGCCAGACCCACTACCGCGAGTTTCGCCGCGAGCCACTGAACTCGCGTCTCGCTCTGAGTCCAGGACAGGCGAAACGTGCCGCTCTCGTACTCCTTGGCCACGAGCGGCGCTCCCCAGAAGGCGCCTAGGACGGCGGGAAAGACAACGGAGGCTTGAACGAGATGTTCATAGAAGTCGTAGTGGTTGAGAAAGCTGTTCGTCACGCTGCCGCAGTCGTTGTGTTGAGCGCAGGGCTTTACCACCGTGTTGTAGAGGTGCAAGATGTGCCCGTGGGTGACGCCAAATATCACCGCGAAGACGATCAACGCGAAGAGGGCGAAGGCGGCTTGGACTCGAAACTGTCGGGCGGCGAGCCAAATCATGCGGACTCCTGGGAATCGAGGTTGTCGAGAAACGAGCGCTTCCCCTGACCCATGTAGGCGAGGACGATGTCCTCGAGTGTCGCGGCCTCGACGGTCCACTTGGGATCGACGATCGGACCGTCGGAGCGAACGAGAAGGGTACTTTGGCGCTCGGTATGACGGGACTCGATAACCACCTGGCTGTCCAACAGGTCTTCGGCCGCGTCGCGCGGTCCAATCAAGCGATGGTGGGTGGAGAGTAAATCTTCGACTTCACCCGACAGTTGGACCTTCGAGGCAACAAGAATCACGAGGTAGTCACAGACTCGCTCGACGTCAGCCACTAAATGCGACGAAAGGACAACACTTACCCCGTGCTCGGCGACCGTCTCCATCAAGATCTGTAGGAACTCCCGTCGGGCCAGGGGATCCAAACTGGCAACCGGTTCGTCGAGGATGAGTAGGTCGGGCCGCTTGGCGATCGCCAGGGTCAGTGCCAACTGGGCTTGCTGACCTCCAGAGAGCCGACCAGCCCGCCGTCGTAGATCGAGCCCCAGTTGCTCCACGCGGCGTTGGGCCAACGAGGTGTCCCACCGGGGATTGGTGTGAGCGCCGAAACGCAAGTGATCCTGGACACTCAGGCCGGAATAGGTAGGGGTGTCTTGGGCGACGAACCCCACGCGTCGTAACTGAGCGGGACCCAGGGCCGGTCGCTCTCCGAAGACGTCGATCGTACCTTCGCTAGGGGTGAGAAGGCCGACGGCCAGATTGATGAGGGTGGACTTACCCGACCCGTTGGGGCCGACGAGACCAACCACATGACCTTCGGGGATCTCGAGCGTGCAGTCGCTTAACGCCACGTTGCGGTGGTAGCGCTTGGTCAGTCCCTCGGTTTTGATAACGGCGGTCATACGCTCACCGTCCCCGAGGACGACCGAAAGCACTCCCGGATGAGAGCTTCGATGCTCTCGTCGTCAAGTCCCGCGTCGCGAGCGCTCGTCATCCAGCGCTGTAGGTCGTGGCGCAGGGGGGCGAGCGTCGCGAGCGAGGAGTTATCGATCGACTTCGCCACAAAAGTGCCGACGCCGGTGCGAGCACTCACGATGCCCTCGTGCTCTAACTCCCGGTAGGCCTTGGAGACCGTATTGGGATTAATGGCCAACTGCCCTACGACCTCTTTGACGGTGGGAAGTTGATCGCCCTCAAAGAGCAGTCCCAACTTGAGCGCCCGTCGAACCTGCTGAATTATCTGCAAGTACGGTGGGACGCCCGAGTGGGTATCCATGTAAAACTCGATCATGCTGGTCCCATTTCACTAGTAACCTAGTGAACTATAACAAGGGGCTCAGCCCTCGTCCACTACGGTCCGGCGACGTACTTCTGAACGGCCTCGGCGTGAAGGTAGACGGACGCGCCATTGGCGCAGGCGACGAAGGGATAGGGCACCACGGTCGACTCTTTTTGCCCAGGTGGGTACACACGGAGGCCCGCGGCGGTGATGGGACCGCACGAAGCGGCGGGGAAGTTAAAGACGTCAGTGATCTGCAAGATGACGGTCGCGGTGCTGCGCGAGATGTTGTCATCAAATCCTCGGGCCGTCTTGGCGCTGGTCAAGGTGATGAGGGCGGGAGCGTGTTGTGCGTCTCGCGAGGCGGCACTGCCCAGTTGAATGCCGGCCTGCGTGATGCCCGACACGCCGGGGTAGCCGCGCAGCGTGCAGGCGTGCGCGGAGAGATTGGTGAAATTGAGGTTGTAGTAGGAACTACCAGCGGCGCCGTTGCCCTGGGTGTTGAGCCAGACGTCAAGATTCGCTGTGGTACAGGCGGGTGTGGCGGCTGCGGCCGAACTGGTCGGAACGGAGGGCAAGCCCCACACCGCGAGCCCGGCGACCAGCGTCAAAGCGCCCGCCCAGCCGATGCCTCGTCGCAGCAGGTTGCCTCGAATCGCTGAAGTGTGATGGCGCATGCTGCACCTCCTAGGGGTCTTGGCGACGCCATCTATAGTTCAGATCTCGATGCGTCGTTCGCCATCAATCGTAGGTGTGCGGTTATGTCAAAACGTTGCGATTACTGCTTTGTCACAAAGTTGTAAAGGTGACGACGGCGGTTTTGTTACGAACTTGTAAAGAAGTTTCGCGTGGCGTCGGCGAACCACCGAGCGGAGGGTTTCAAGGTGCGCGCGAACGTGGTGCGATCGACTTCGACGATGCCGAACTTCGGCCGATACCCGAAAGTCCACTCAAAGTTGTCGAGCAGCGACCACTGAAAGTAACCGCGCACGTCGAGGCCGTCGTCAAGGAGGCCCCGAAGACCCTGGAGGGCCCCACTCAGGTAACGAATGCGCTGCTCGTCGTCGGCCGTGCCAATGCCGTTTTCGGTCACGATGACGGTAATCTTCGCGAGCGCGGCCGCGCGGCGCACCGTGTAGTCCACGCACTGGGGCCAAAAGAGATAGCCCATGTCGGTGAGTTCGCCGTCAAGGTCGGTCACGACGCCGTTAGGCCCAATGATCAACTTGGTGTAGCACTGCACCCCGACGTAGTCGTCGTTCGTGAGTGAGAGAAGGTACTTGTCTTCCATCTCCTCTCGAAACGAGTGGAGCCGCTCTTCGAAACCCGGCAGGGCTTCGTACTCCTGCATCGACAGAGGCAAGCCGACGGGAAACGTGCCCGGACCATTCTTTAGGGCGTCGCGCATCGCGACGTGACAGTCGCGCAGAGTCTGATTGACGGCAACGAAACGGTCCCAGCTAGCCGCCTGCGGCGGGAAGAGGCCGATCAAGTATCCCATAATCGCCACGATGTTCGGTTCGTTGATGGTGCACGCGACCCCGATGAGGTCACCGAGTTCGTTGGCCACCTTGGTCGCGTAGCGGGTCATCCACCTCACGATGTCGGGGCTCTCAAACCCTCCGGCGTCGGCGACCCAGAGCGGGAGCGTGAAGTGGTGCAGCGTCACGACCGGCGTGATCTGTCGCTTGTGACAGGCAACGAGCACGTTGCGGTAGTGGGCGAGTGCGTCGTTGGAGAAGACGCCCTCCTCGGGTTCGATCCGAGCCCACTCGATCGAGAGGCGAAACGAGTTAAGACCTAGAGAGGCCAGGATGTCGAGGTCTTCGTCGTATCGATGCCACGAGTCACACGCGTCGCCACACACTTCGACCGCGTGCGTACCCTCTTCGCGTTCGTACCGCCACCAGTCCGTGTTGTCGTTACCGCCTTCGATCTGATAGGCCGACGTGGAGGTGCCCCAAGAGAACTCGCTCGGGAAGTGAACGTCGCGTGGTGTCATGGTTCCACGCTAGAACCGAGGCGAGAGGGATATTCTCAAACTTTCTCAGAACGTCGCGTGGCGGCGCCGGTAGCGTTGCACGATCATGTTCGATCGTCCTCTCCGCTACTCGGTGTCGCGTGATTAGCGGCGGGCAGTTAGCGGCGTTTCTCGTGGCCTCCATGGCCATCATCATCGTGCCCGGCCCGAGTGTTCTCTTCACCCTGGCCCGGGGTGTGGCGTGGGGACGAGCCGTGGCCGTGCTTACGGTGCTCGGTAACAGCCTCGGCACCTTGACGCTGTCGGCGATTGTCGCGGTGGGCTTAGGGCCGCTTCTCGCTCGCTCCAGGGTGCTGTCCATCGTGTTGCAACTTCTCGGCGGGCTGTATCTGTTGTGGCTCGGCTTCGAGGCCTTCCGTCATCGACTCGAACACGCCGAAGCCATGACGAAGAAGGAGGCGCGGCGTCCCAATACCTTGCAGATCGTGCGACAGGGGTACGTCGTGGGCGTGTTGAATCCCAAGGCCATGGTGTTCTTCGTCGCCGTCTTTCCCCACTTCGTCGATCGGACGCGAGGCAGCGTCACGGTGCAACTCCTCTTCTTGGGTTTGCTCTTTAGCGTGATGGCGTTCTGCAGTGACTCGACGTGGGGTGTCATTGCGGGCACGGCCCGCGTGTGGCTCTCTAGTTCTCCGCGACGACTAGTGAGGCTGAGAACGATCGGGGCCCGCGTGATGATAGGCCTCGGTGTCCTCATCATCGTGAGCGCCGCCTTGAGCTAGGCGCGTCACCGCTCGCCTTTTTGGTGCCACTTCCTATGCTCGTTTTCTGGAGGAAATCTGAATGAGCATGCACGGTGGGGGCGGGCCAGCCGCTCGAATGGGAATGCGGTCAATGCGCCAGGACCGCACCATTCTGCAACACCGAATCAAGAGGGGAACCCTCCCTCGGGTCTTGAAGTTCGCCAAGCACTACCGCCCCGCGCTCCTTATCTTTTTGACGGTTGTCATCATCGACGCGGCGATTTCGTCGGTCTCTCCTCTGCTTCTGCGCGAGATCATCGACGTGGGCATCTATGACCACCGGGTCGCGCTGGTCGTCGGCTTGGCCATCACCACCGCCGTCCTGGCCATCTTCGACGCCGGCCTGCAGATGGTGGAACGGCGCCTCTCCGCCGTCATTGGCGAAGGGCTCATTTTTGACCTCCGCACGGAAGTGTTTCGTCACATGCAGGCCATGCCGATCGCCTTCTTTTCCCGCACGCAGACCGGCGCGTTGATCAGCCGTCTCAACAATGACGTGGTGGGGGCTCAACAGGCCTTTACCGATCTCTTCTCCAACGTGGTGGGCAACCTCATTTTGGTGCTCATCATTCTCGTGGTCATGTTCATCCTGAGTTGGCCCATCACGCTGGTCGCGCTCATCTTGGTGCCGGTGTTCTTGCTGCCCGCTCGTCGGGTGGGACGAAAACTCGGCACCCTCTTTCAGCGGGGCATGGAACTGAACGCCGAGATGAACATGGTCATGAGTGAGCGATTCAACGTCGCGGGAGCGATGTTGGTGAAACTGTTCGGCCGACCAGAAGAGGAGAGTGAGGGCTTCGAAAGCCGCGCGGCGCAAGTTCGCGACATCGGGATTCACCAAGCCACGTACCAACGTTTCTTCTTCATCACTCTGTCGCTCACGGCGTCACTGGCGACGGCGTTCGCCTACGGCTTTGGCGGCGCCGAGGCGGCGCGAGGCGTGTTGGCCGTTGGCACCGTGGTGGCCCTGACCGCCTACTTGACGCGCCTCTATGGACCCCTGACCCAACTGTCCAACCTCAACATCGACTACATGTCAGCGATGGTGAGTTTCGAACGGCTGTTCGAAGTCTTGGATTTGGAGCCCATGATCAAAGAAAGTCCGAACGCGCGACCGATTCCAGATCGACCAGCGGACCTTCGCTTTTCCCACGTGAACTTCTCTTACCCCGGTGCCGAAGACGTGTCACTGGCGTCACTGGAGGCCGTCGCGCGCCTGGACGACACACCGCGTACCGCGGTGCTGCACGACATCAGCTTTGAGGTAGCCCCCGGCACCATGACCGCGCTGGTGGGCCCCAGTGGGGCGGGCAAGACCACCATCTCCATGCTGGTCTCTCGCCTCTACGACGTCGACGGTGGTTCCGTGTCTATCAACGGCGTCGACCTTCGCGACGCCACAACGAAGTCTCTCAACGCGACCGTCGGCGTGGTGACCCAAGACGCGCATCTTTTTCACGACACGTTGCGCGCGAATCTTCTGTTCGCCAAGCCCGACGCCTCTGACGACGAAATTGGCAAAGCCCTCGCGGCGGCCCAAATTGCCGACCTGGTGGCTTCACTGCCCCTGGGCCTTTCGACGGTGGTGGGCGAGCGAGGGTATCGACTCTCGGGAGGAGAAAAGCAACGCGTGGCTCTCGCGCGACTCCTTCTCAAGTCACCCCACCTCGTCGTTCTCGACGAGGCCACGGCCCACTTAGATGCGGAGAGTGAGGCCGCGGTACAGCGCGCCCTGGACGAGACGATGAAACAGCGCACCTCGTTGGTCATCGCGCACCGACTCTCGACGATTCGTAACGCCGATCAGATCCTGGTCATCGACGACGGCCGCGTCGTGGAGCGCGGCACGCACAAAGAACTACACGGCCGCCCCGGCCTCTACCGCGATCTCTACGAAACGCAGTTTCGCGGCCAAGAGGATTAGCCCATCGCGTGGGCGCCACCGTCGACGTGAATAATCGAGGCGGTGGTGCCTCGCAGACAGTGGTGAGAGCAGCGCGACGCCAGCGTCAGCGACGGCGCTGCCGTCGTGCACGTCCCAACCGAGTGGCGCTCGCTCGCTCCACGTCTCTTCAAAGAGCGAGAAGCCCGGTATTGACTTGGCGGCCATGGTGCGAACCGGTCCGGCGGCCAGCATGTTGACGCGAATCTTGTCCGGCCCGACTTCGCGGGCGATGTAGCGACCAAGAGACTCGAGGCCGGCTTTCATGACGCCCATCCAGTCGTAGAGCGGATAGGCCCGTGACCCATCGAAGTCGAGGGCCACCACGGAGGCGCCGCCCAGGGCTTCGCTCTTTTGAAGGAGCGCTCGAAAGGCGCCCACCAGGGCGGCCAGTGAGTAAGTGGAGGCGTGCAGGGCGGTCGCCACGTCCTCAAAGGGTGCGGCGAACATGCCCGATCCCAGGCAGCTGGGCGGAGCGTACCCGATGGCGTGCACCAGCCCGTCGAGGCGCCCAAAACGAACGGCGACCTCCTCGGCCGCTGCACTGACCTGCTCGGGGCTCATCACGTCGAGTTCAATGATCTCACCGACGTCGCCCAACTTCTTCGCCGTGCGTCGTGTGATGGAGGTGCCACGTCCGAATCCCGAGAGGGCGACCGTGGCGCCCTCTTCGAGGGCCCGCTTGGCGATGCCGAAGGCCAGCGAGTCATCGGTGAGGACGCCGGTAACCAAGATACGGTGGTCGCTCAGGAGTGCCATCTTGTTAGCGTACTTCTAGGTTTTGCGAGCACGAGGATAACAATGACGACAGTGGGAGTGTTAGGAGGCACCGGTCCGGCCGGTCGCGGTGTCGCGATCCGTCTGGCCAGCGCGGGTTACGACGTCATCCTCGGTTCTCGCGACGAGACGCGCGCGGAAGAGATCGCCACCACGCTGCTCGCCCGCGGCGAGGGCGTCATCCGAGGAGCCACCAACGAGGTCGCGGCGGACTGTCACCTGGTCGTCGTGGCCACGCCGTATGAGTCCGCGGTGGCGACCGTCAGCGCGTTGAAAACGCCGCTCGCGGGAAAGATCGTCATCTCCATGGTGAACGCCCTCGTGCGCGAGGGCAAAGAACTCATCCCGCTCTACCCGCCGCGCGGCTCGATGGCTGCACAACTGGCTTTTGCCTTGCCCGACTCGACCATCGTGGGGGCCTTTCACCACCTGCCGGCGAGTGAGATGGAGAATCTCGACAGCGACCTCGACGCAGACGTGGTCATCTTCTCCGACGACGCCGACGCGCGAGAGACGGTGGGCAAGATCGTTGACGACATGCCCGATCTGCGGGGCGTGATCGCCGGATCACTGTCGCTCGCCAGCGCCGTCGAGGCCTTTACGGCTGTGTGTATCTCGATCAATATTCGACACAAGGCGCACAGTTACGTGAAACTCGCCGGACTGAAGAAGTAAGTGCAGCTCTACGACAGCGCGCGCGGTGGTGTCTATCCCCTCCAGGTGGGACCGGCGGTCACGATGTACACGTGTGGCATCACGCCCTATGACGCCGCGCACCTCGGCCACGCTTTTGTCTATCTCTCCTTTGACGTACTGACCCGGCGACTTCTCGACGCCGGTCATGAGGTGCGCTGCGTGCGCAACGTCACCGACGTCGATGACGACATGCTGCGAAAGGCCCGTGAGTTGGGCGTGAACTACTTGGACTTGGCGGCTCAAGAGATGGTGACCTTCGAGCGCGACATGAAGCTCATCAACCTGTTACCCGTGTACTCCGAACCTCGCGCCACCAGCGCCATTCCCGAGATACTGACGCTCATTGGTCGCACCTTTGAAAACGGCATGGCCTACGAAGTCGACGGCAGTGTCTACTTCGAGGTATCGAAGTTTCCACGATTCGGTAACGTCAGCCACGTCAGTCGCGAGGACATGCTCGACCTCGCCGCGGTTCACGGTGGTCGACCGGACGATCCCAATAAGCGCGACCCCCTCGACTTCGTTCTCTGGCAACCCTCGCTCGACGACGAGCCCGCGTGGGAGTCACGTTGGGGACCGGGACGCCCGGGCTGGCACATAGAGTGCTCGGCCCTGGCGCTGCGCGAGTTGGGCGAGACCGTCGACGTCCACGGCGGCGGTCGCGACCTGGCCTTTCCGCACCACGAGTGTGAGGTTGCTCAGAGCGAGTCCGTGACCGGGGCGCAGTTCGTCAAACACTGGATGCACGTCGGGTTGGTGGCCCTGGACGGCATCAAGATGAGTAAGTCACTGGGCAACCTGGTCTTCGTGCATGAGTTGGTGAGTCGTTCCGAGAGTGCGGCGGTGCGCCTGGCGTTGCTCGATCATCACTACCGCGAGGACTGGGAGTGGCGAGAGGAGTTGCTCTCACGAGCACAGTCGCGCTTGGCCACGTGGCGCACGACGCTGACGACCGGGCGCAACTCGAACGTCCTCGACGACGTGCGCGGCGCGCTGGACGACGACCTCGACACGCCCGGCGCGCTGCGCGCCATTGACGCCGCGGCGCACGCGGGCTCAAGCGTCGCTTCAGCGGCCTCGGTGCTCGGCATTACGCTGTAGGCAACGAAAGGCCCTGATGTCCGACCTCAACGTAGAGCTCCCTGACGGCAGTCGTCTTACGGTGCCGGACGGATCGAACGCCCTCGACCTGGCTCTGGCCATCGGTCCGCGTCTCGCTCGAGACGCCATCGCGGCTCGAGTGAATGGCGAGTTGACCGACCTGGCCGCTCCGCTGCACGAGGGCGACCGCGTGGCGATCGTGACACCGGCGAGCGAGGACGGGCGCGACGTTCTGCGCCACTCCAGCGCTCACGTCATGGCCCAGGCCGTGACGAGACTGTGGCCCGGGGCGCACTACGCCATTGGCCCGGCGATTAGGGACGGGTTCTACTATGACTTTGAACTCCCTGATGGAAAGCACTTTAGTGACGATGATCTGGCCAAGGTGGACGCCGAGATGCGCGTCATTATCGCCGAGGACCAGCCCTTTACCCGCGCCGAGCACTCCGTCGACGAGGCGCTCGACATCTTTAAGGATCAGCCCTTCAAGATCGAGATTATTGAAGCCGTGGCCCGCGGGGGGAGTGCTGAAGACTTAGCGGAGACCGGTAGCGACTCTTCGATCTCCACCTACGCCAACTCGCCCTCCTTCGTAGATCTCTGTCGCGGCCCCCACGTTCCTCGTACCTCGCGCCTCGGCGCCTTTCAACTCACCCGTGTCGCGGGCGCCTACTGGCGAGGTGACGAGAAGAATCCTCAACTCCAGCGCATCTACGGCACGGCGTGGGAGTCAAAGGACGCCTTAGCGACGCACCTGCATCAACTAGAAGAGGCCGAGGCGCGCGATCATCGCAAACTCGGTCACGAGCTCGACCTGTTCTCCTTTCCCAGTGAGATCGGTCCCGGGCTCGCCATCTTTCATCCCCGGGGTGGTCTGATCCGACGAGTCCTAGAGGAGTACTCGCGCCAGCGTCACGAGGTGTCGGGCTACGAGTTCGTCAACACGCCTCATATCTCCAAGGCCGAACTTTTTCAGACCTCGGGACATCTCGCCTGGTACGCCGAGGGGATGTACCCGCCCATGATTCTCGACGACGATCAGCGTTACTACCTCAAGCCCATGAACTGTCCGTTCCACGTGTTGATTTACAAGTCGCGCCCGCGCAGCTACCGCGAACTTCCCCTGCGACTGTTCGAGTTTGGTTCGGTGTATCGCTATGAGCTCTCGGGCGTGGTACAGGGCCTCACGCGAGTTCGCGGCATGACCCAAGACGACGCACACATCTTTTGTACCCGTGAACAGATGGCCGAGGAGTTAGAGTCCACGCTCAACTTCGTGCTCGATCTGTTGCGGGACTTCGGCCTCAACGAGTTCTACCTCGAACTGTCGACCCGCCCGCCCGAGAAGTCAGTGGGCGAGGACGTTGAGTGGGAAGAGGCGGAAGCCATGTTGACGGCGGTCGCGGCCAACGTCGGACTCGACCTCGTCTTAGACGTGGGCGGCGGCGCGTTCTACGGTCCCAAGATCTCGGTGCAGGCTCGCGACTCCATCGGCCGTACCCATCAGATGTCGACGGTTCAGTTGGACTTTCAGCAGCCCAAAAACTTCGACGCCACCTACGTCGCGGCCGACAACACCCGCACTCGACCGATCATGATCCACCGGGCCCTCTTTGGCTCGGTGGAGCGATTCATGGCGATCCTGATCGAGCACTACGCCGGCAACCTTCCGACCTGGCTCTGTCCAGAACAGGTACGCGTGCTCGGCGTTCGCGACGATCACGACGACTACGCCTACGAGGTCGCGGCCCTGCTGAAAGCGGAGGGCGTGCGCGCGAGCGTGGAGGCGGCCACCGAGCCGCTCGGATCGCGCATTCGCAAAGCGAAGCTGGAGAAGATCCCCTACGTCGTCGTGGTGGGTGACGAGGATGTCAAAGAGGGCACGGTGGGTATCAACGCCCGCGGATCGAACGACCCCGAACGTGGCGTCAACGTGGGCGACGTTGGTCGAACGGCTGCGCCAAGAGATTGAGGCGCACGCCTCACCGGAAGCACCCGTGTGGCGTTAGAACGGTTTTCGGCCGCCTGGCGCGAGAGTTACGTCTCCAGCGCGTTCGCGGGCACCTTCGACAACGACGCGGCCAGCTGCGTCTTCTGTCAGTTGGCCACGGAGCCCGTGATGAGTCGACGGGTGTTCTGTCGACGAAGTGAGTTCTGCTTCGTGGTGTTGAACGCCTATCCCTACGGATCGGGTCACCTTCTCGTTGTGCCCTATCGCCACGTAGCCTCACCAGAAGAGTTGAGCGACGAGGAGTATCTCGACTTGTCACTCACCCTGCGCGACACGGTGGCCGCCTTGAAGGCGACCTACAGCCCTGACGGAATGAACGTCGGGATGAATATCGGCAGCGCCGCGGGAGCGGGAATCCCCAAGCACCTTCACGCTCACGCGCTGCCCCGCTGGGACGGCGACACGAACTTTATGACGACCATCGGTGAAACCCGCGTGTTGCCGGAGTCCCTGCAGTCCACCTGGCAAAAGGTCCACCCGCACCTTTGAGGGAGCACGTCGCCCGTCGCCGTCCCGGGAACCGGGACCTTCGGGGGCTCAACGGTAGACTCAGCGCCATGAGCCAAGAGGGCCGATGTTCGACGGCAAGTTCCGCCGCTCGGTAGACGCGACGATAGCGCCCGTGGGGCGCTGGCTCGTCCGAATGGGCTTTTCGGCCGATGTTCTTACCGGCTCGGGGCTCGTCTTTGCCTGCGCCACGGCCTGGGCGATCGCCGTGGGGCTGCACCTGTGGGCCATTGTTCTGCTCACCCTGACGGGTCTCCACGATCTCTTTGACGGGGCGGTCGCCAAGGCCTCCCAACGGGCCAGCCAACGGGGTAGTTTCTTTGACTCCGTGTCGGATCGCGTGGCCGACGCCGTCATATTGGGCGGCGTCGCCTACTACTTGACCGCGCACCACCACGGTCAACTCGTCTTGTTGCCCTTCGCGATCTTGACGACCACGTTCATGATCTCCTATCAACGCTCCAAGGCCGAGAGTCTGGGTCTGGTGGCCAAGGGCGGACTGATGGAGCGAGCCGAGCGGATGATTCTTCTGGGTGTCGGTCTTCTAGCGACGCCCATCTTCATTCCGGTGCTGTGGATCATGCTGGTCTTGACGGCCATGACGGCGGCGGGTCGATTCTGGCGGGTCTGGCAAGTGGCCGCCCGACCGGCGCCCTCGAGCTCGTCAACCCTGCGAGCCCGCCAGCACAGTCGGCGCCTGCGCAGGGGACTCAGCCGCGCGTCGCGTCATTAGCGGTGGGCTCGAGTTCGCGCGTTCTTTTATTTAAGGCAGTCGGTTCGCTCCTAGAGGCTCTGCCAGAACAGGTTGACCTCACCCTCGCGCGTTCACTGGGCGCCACCTACGGAAACCGCAGCAAAGAGACGCGGGCGAATCTGGCGGACAACTTGGCGCACGTCTTGGCCGGTGCGGGAGAGCGGCCCGACGGGCAGTTGCTCGAAGAGTTTGTGGAGCGGGGTTTTCGAAGTTACGGCCACTACTGGGCCGAAGGAGCCAAGCTCCCGGCGCTCCCGGCGTCCACAATTACCAGCCGCTTCGTGATCGCCGAAGGACTCGAGTACCTCTACGCCGCGAAGGAGCGTGGCCAGGGCATCATCATCGCGCTGCCCCACATCGGATCGTGGGAGTGGGGAGGGGCCTACCTTCACACGCTCGACCTCACGATGACCGCGGTGGCCGAAGTCTTGAATCCTCCCGAACTCTTTGACTGGTTTAAGGAGAAGCGAGAAGCGATGGGCATTCACGTAGCAGCCCTCGATGATCACGCCGGCACCGTCTTGCTCTCGACGTTGCGTGACGGAGGCGTCGTGGGTTTGCTCTGCGATCGCGACATCCAGGGCAACGGTATTGAGGTGGAGTTCTTCGGTGAACGCGTGGCCATGCCGGCCGGACCGGCGACCTTGGCCCTACGTACCGGGGCGACGTTGGTGGCGGCCGCGTGCTACACGGGACCGGGCCGCGACCACTTTGCGGTGGTGACGCCGCCCATCGCGGCCGAGCGGACGAAAAAGCTTCGCGACGACGTCACGCGCGTCACCCAAAGTGTGACGCGTGAGTTGGAAGGACTCATCCGGCGCGCCCCCGAGCAGTGGCACGTCCTCGAGAGGCGATTCCCCTCCCCGTGAGCGTGCAGCGCGTCGCCCTCGTCTCGCCCTACGCCTTGAGCGTCTTTGGCGGGGTCCAAGAGCAGGTCTTGGCCATGAGCCGGGTCTTGAGTTCTCGCGGTCGCGACGTCTTAGTGGTCGCGCCCGATGCTCGCGATCACACAAACTACGACACGCCCGCGAAGGTGGTGCGGCTCGGTCCGAGGTGGTCGATGCCCGCGAACGGGTCAAAGGCCCCCCTCACGCTCTCGCCGATCGCCTCGATCCGCGCGCGCTCGGCCATCGAGGCCTTTCGAGCGGACGTGATTCACTTTCACGAACCCTTTGCCCCCCTCCTTGGATGGGCGGCGTTGTGGGCTCATCAGCGCGGCGCCGTCGCGACCTTTCATCGAAGTGGGTCCGGCCCAGCCCTCACCTACACCCGACCGATCCTCACCCGACTAGGCGCGCGTATCGACGTAGCGGTCTCGGTGAGCGAAGCGGCCGCCACCACCATTCGTCGCGCCGCGGGCATCAACAGTGAGGTTCTCTTCAATGGTCTAGAAGTTGACCGCTTCCTCTCGACGCCGCGTCAACGCTCCAGCGAGACCGTCCTTATGTTCGTGGGTCGTTTGGAAGAGCGCAAAGGTGTGGCCAGCGCCATTGAGGCCACGCTGGCGCACAACGCGCGCGGCGGCCCACCGTGGCACTTGGTGATTGCGGGGGAAGGTCCCGATCGGTCGCGACTGGAGACGGTCGCCCGTCACGACGGGGCCATTGAGTTCCTCGGAAGCGTGAGCGACGAAGAGAAACGTTCACGGCTGCGACAAGTGGACGTGCTTCTGGCGACCTCAACCCACGGCGAGAGTTTTGGCGTGGTGCTGCTCGAGGGCATGGCCAGCGAGACCCTGGTGGTGGCGAGCGATATCGAGGGGTATCGCGAGGCGGCCAACGGTCACGCCACGTTGTACTCACCGGGTGGCGCCGTCGCCCTCGAAGAGGCCATCACCCTCGCCCTCGACGGGGCTAGTGACGCCAACGTCTCGGCGGCCAGTGCCTACGCGCAGAACTGGTCGATGGAGAATCTGGTGGACGAGTACGAAGAACGCTACGAACTCGCCCGACCGTCTTTTTCTGACCACCCAGTAGCCTGGCTTCGTGGCTACCAAGCAACGCTCGCGCGCCCGTCGCGCCCACGAGTCTCGTGATCGCGGTCCCCGCTACGTCGCCCCCGTGCTCGATCCCAACTGGAAAAACCCGTACTCGCCCTCGATGGAGGAGCGGCCCGACCACCAGCGCGTCCTTCGACGTTTCGCCGTCCGCCGGCGACTCCCGTGGGCCCTCGCGCTCGGGGTCGCGGTGGTGGCCCTCGTGGTGGTAGGCATCGCCACGTCACCGTGGCTGATCCTCGCGGCGGTCGTCCTCGCCGTGGCCTTTGCCTTTTTGGGTCACCGCGACCTCGCTCGTTACATCGAGCGTGGCCGCACCCTGGGCGCTTCGATGCTGGAGGCGCTTACGCCCGGCGGCGACGCGACCGAGCGACTTCGACTGGTCACCGTGCTGGACCGACTGGCCGCGACCTTTGGTGTCGACAACGTCTCGGCCTTCGTCGTGAGCGACCAGGGCTACAACGCGGCGCTGGTGCCTGACGGTGCCAACTACTCGCTCTTTGTTACCGCCGTCGCTCATGCAGGACTTTGAACTGATCGAACTCGAGGGCGTGGTCGCGCACTGTCTGGCGCGTCAACGCCTCGGCCTGTTGGAGCGCGAGAGCCGTGGCCTCGGTCTCTTCGATCGAGCGACGAGGCCCGACAGAACCTGGCCGGCCGCGGCCAGGCCTATCGCGCCGACGAAGTGGCGGCCGCCAGCATTCGCTACCCGCTCGGCCTGGCCGGAGCGTTGCGCAAGTGCGCGCGCCAAGAACTCGCCTCCGGATGATTCCTTTTTTGCCTCACTCGACCTACGCCGAGTGGCGCTGGGTTTTCTTTGATCAGTGGAGTGATCGCACGCAGTCAGCGACCTCGGTGACCTCGACGACGCCGGAGTTGCGGGCCCGCGCTCTCGAAGAGTGGTAACCACCGGCCATTAGGCTAAGTGTCATGAGTTCTTCAGTCCCCGTCGTGACCGGTTCCGCCCTCGTCAAGCGGGGCCTCGCCGACATGCTGCGCGGTGGCGTCATTATGGACGTCGTTAACCACGAACAGGCCAAGATCGCCGAAGACGCGGGCGCCGTGGCGGTGATGGCGCTGGAGCGTGTGCCCGCCGACATTCGCCGCGACGGCGGCGTCGCTCGGATGAGCGACCCACTAATGATCCAAGAGATTCAAGCCACGGTGACGATCCCGGTCATGGCGAAAGCGCGCATCGGACACTTCGCCGAAGCCCAGATTCTCCAGGCGCTGGACGTGGACTACATCGACGAGTCAGAGGTCTTAACGCCCGGCCGACGAAGAGAACCACATCGACAAGTGGGCCTTTACGGTGCCCTTCGTCTGTGGCGCCACCAATCTAGGTGAAGCGCTTCGTCGCATTGGCGAGGGCGCGTGCATGATTCGCTCCAAGGGCGAGGCGGGCACCGGCAACGTAGTGGAAGCGGTGCGCCACCTTCGAACGATTAACGCCCAAATGCGTCGACTGCACAGCGCCGACGCCAATGAGTTGTACTCCCTGGCGAAGGACCTCCAGGCGCCGCTGCCTCTGGTCCAAGAGGTCGCTCAACTCGGCAAGCTACCGGTTCCGTTGTTCTGCGCCGGTGGCATCTCCACGCCCGGCCGACGCCTCGTTGGTATTGCAACTCGGTGCCGAGGCGGTGTTTGTCGGGTCGGGCATCTTTAAGAGCGAAGACCCCGAACGTATGGCGCGCGCCATCGTCGAAGCGACCACGCACTTTGAAGATCCGAGCGTCGTCGCCAAGGTCTCCACCGGCCTCGGTTCGGCCATGAAAGGCTGGGAGACCGCCTCGCTCGAGCAGCGTTTGGCTGAGCGCGGTTGGTAATGCGTCGCGTCGGCGTCCTTGCGCTGCAGGGTGACGTTGGCGAGCACGTCGCGATTTGGAGTCCTTGGGTGCCGAGGTCGTCAAAGTTCGCACGGTCGAACAGTTGGACGGTGTCGAAGCGTTGGTGCTGCCCGGCGGGGAGTCCACCACCATCGCCCATCTTGCTCGCCACGTCCGGTCTAAAAGACGAACTGGTGGCGCGTCTTAAAGACGAGATGCCCGTCTTTGGTACGTGCGCCGGGTTGATCTTGCTGAGTGACGAGATGCTCGATGGGCGAGGTGACCAGTGGAGTTACGGCGCCCTCGCGGTGGCGGTGCGGCGCAACGGCTACGGACGCCAGATCGCGAGTTTTGAAACGACCCTCGACGTGAAGGGTCTCGGCGACGTGCCCGGAGTCTTTATTCGCGCGCCCAAGATCGAACGATGGACCGACGAGGTCGAAGTTCTAGCCTCGTTGGATCACGGGGACGGCGAGCATCCCGTATTAGTACGTCACGGTCACGTCTGGGGAGCGTCCTTTCACCCCGAGTTGACTGGCGACTCTCGCCTTCATGGTCTCTTTCTCGATTCAATTTAAATTCGATTACGATGGCAAAGCCCTTCGGGGCTCAGGAGGATCACATGTCCGGCCACTCCAAGTGGGCAACGACCAAGCACCGTAAGGGTGCCAAAGACTCAGCACGCGCCAAAGTGTTCGCCAAACTCATCCGCCAGGTGGAAGTGGCGGCTCGCGAAGGCGGCGGCGACACTAGCGCCAACGCGGCCCTGCGTACCATGTATCAGAAGGCTCGCGAGGCCTCGGTGCCCATTGACACCATCGATCGCGCCGTCAAGCGGGGGACCGGTGAACTAGAGGGTGTTCGCTACGAGGCCATCAGTTACGAGGGCTACGGCCCAGGCGGCGTGGCCGTGATCGTAGAGACCCTGACCGACAATCGAAACCGCACCAGCGCCGAGGTGAAGCACGTCTTTGGACGGAACGGGGGAGCGATCGCTGAGCCGGGCGCGGTCTCCTGGCAGTTTGAGCGCAAGGGCGTGATTGAGGTTCAAGGACCCGTCGACGAGGACCAACTCCTGGAGTGGATCATGGAGGCCGGCGCCGAGAACTACGACGCGAACGGTAAGAACTACACCGTCACGACCGAGCCGCACGACGTTGGTTCGGTGCGCGACGCCTTGGAGAGTCACGGCCTGAAAGTCCTCAGCGCCGAGTTGACCCTGGTACCGCAGAACTCCATTGAGATCACTGACGAGGCCGAAGCGAAGAAGGTCCTTCGGCTCATGGACGCCATTGACGACCACGACGACGTGCAGAACGTGTACGCCAACTTCGATATATCCGACGATCTACTGGCCGCGTACGACGGATAAATCCTGATTTCGAGCCCTTAGTGGGTTAGCATCGAACGTATGTTCGTACTCGGTATTGACCCCGGACTGACGCGGTGCGGATTCGGGCTCGTGGAAGGCTCCTTTGACGGCGTCGAGTCCTTCCGCGCGGTGCGCGCCGGGACCATCGAAACCGACGCGGACCTATCGGTCGAGATTCGACTGCGAGAACTTCACGTCGAGTTGGCCTCTCTCTTGGCCGAGACGAGACCGGACGCGGTGGTGGTGGAGCGTTTGTTCTTTCAGCGCAACGCGAAGACGGCGATCTCGGTCGCCCAGGCCAGCGGCGTGGCCATCGCCCTCGCGGGCATGGAGAACGTGGCGGTGCGACAGTTCACCTCCCAGGAGGTAAAGCTCGCGGTTACGGGATACGGAGCGGCGAGCAAGTCCCAGGTGCAAGGCATGGTGGCGCGGCTCTGTGGACTGAGCGAGGTTCCCACCCCCGCCGACGCGGCCGACGCCTTGGCCCTCGGCATCGCCTACTTCATGATCGTGCGCGTCGAGCGCCGGTACCCGCAGGACACGCGAGCGTGATCGGCTGGCTCTCTGGTCGGGTGCTACATCAGTTGCGAAACGGCGCCCTTCTCATCGATGTCCAAGGCGTGGGCTACGAAGTGCACGTGGCGTCGAACGAGTTACCACCCTTTGACGAACTAGTAGAGCTCTTTATCTTCACTGTCGTTCGCGAAGACGCCATTCAACTCTTTGGATTTTCGTCGCTCGATGAGCGTGAGTTCTTCGAACTACTCCTCGTCACGCCGGGCGTGGGGCCGTCCACGGCCCTGGGAGCGCTGCGCACCATGAGTGTCAATGAGTTGGCTCTGGCTATTGAGAGCGACGACGTGAAGAAGGTGGCGACCATCCCGGGTATTGGACCCAAGACCGCGAGTCGCATTGTGCTCGAGTTAAAGGGCAAGGTGAGTGTTGAGGGGGGCTTTGACGTCAGCGAACCAGTGGAGCACCTCGACAGCGCTATCGAAGACGCCCTGCGCGCGCTCGGCTACACCAGTCACGAGATTCGCGACGCGTTGCGCGATACGCAACTGCCCACGGATGAGTCGACGGCCCTGCGTACGGCCCTGCAGTTACTGAGGCGGTCATGAGTAGACGCGAACTCGACCTTGAGAAGTTACAAGATCACGTGGCGACGCCGCAGGCGAGTGAACAGGAGCGACGGGCCGAAGTCTCGTTGCGGCCCCAGACGCTGGCGGACTTCGTGGGTCAGCGCGACTTGGTCGGACACCTTCAAGTCGTCCTGGGTTCGGCCAAGGCTCGTCATCAGAGTGCCGATCACTTGCTCTTCGCGGGGCCACCCGGGCTCGGCAAAACGTCGCTGGCCAGCATCGTGGCCGCCGAGATGGGATCGGGTTTTCGCGTCACGTCGGGACCGGTGTTGTCGCGACCGGGGGACTTGGCCGCCTTGCTCACGGATCTCCAGGACGGCGACGTGCTCTTCATCGATGAACTTCATCGTCTGTCTCGTGCGGTAGAGGAGGTGCTCTATCCCGCCATGGAGGATCTGCGACTCGACGTCATGATTGGTCGCGGCCCCTCGGCGCGATCCATCCGTCTTGACCTGCCCAACTTCACGCTGGTGGGGGCCACCACCCGGACGGGACTGGTGGCGGCGCCGCTGCGCGATCGATTCGGCTTCATCGGCCAGCTCGACCTCTATGACGTTGACGAACTAACGACGATCGCTAAGCGAACGGCTGGTCTGCTGGAGGTATCTCTCGATCCTGAGGCCGCCGCCGTCATCGCCTCGCGAAGCCGGGGGACCCCGCGTATCGCCAATCGTCTGCTCCGACGCGTGCGCGACTTCGCGTCCGTGAAGGGTCACGATCGGGTGGACGTCGCGGTGGCGAAAGACGCGCTGGCTCTCTTTGGGGTGGACGAGTTTGGACTGGACAAAATCGACCGCAGGATACTAAAGCTTCTCTGTGAACAGTTCGCCGATCAGCCCGTCGGTCTCACCACGTTGGCCCACGCGTGTGGCGAAGAGGCTTTCACTATCGAAGACGCGTATGAGCCGTACCTGCTACGCGCCGGGTTAATGATTCGCACGCCGCGCGGTCGCGTCGCTACCGAACGCGCGTACGAGCACTTGGGCATTCGCCAGCGCCACGAGGGTCTTTTCTAAGTCCGTATCGGTCAGCGAGTAGAGTTTCCCTGTCCGTTAACGAAGGAAATCCTTATGTTGTCCGCCATCTTGTTCGCCGCGAAAGCGACCACCAAGCACTCCAATGAGTCATACCTCATCCTCATTTACGTTGTCATCTTTGGAGCCTTCTACTACTTCTACCTGCGCCCGCGCTCCAAGCGCCAAAAGGCTCAGCGCCTAGAGTCGAAAAAAGTCGAGGTCGGCCAACGCGCTCAGACCATCGGCGGCTTCATCGGAACGGTGGTGCACAGTGACTCCGACAAGGTCACCCTGCGCACCGACGCGGGCGTGGAGCTGGACTTTGTGCCCAACGCCATTGCGCGGCGCTACGACCCCGTCACCCCTAACGTCCCCGAATCGACCGACGACGATCATCCGACGGAAGGTGACGCTAAGTAATGCCCCCACAGGTCGGTTCGCGGCGATCACTGATCGTCAGCCTTGTCCTCGTCATCGCTATCGCGTTTGGCTCCCTGGCGGCGACGTTGTCGCTCGGTTGGGGACCCAAGCTCGGCCTTGACCTGGCCGGTGGGCTGTCGGTGGTCTACAAACCCGCCACGCCCGCTTCGACCTCGGATATGCAAGAGGTCGTCACCATCCTCACTGACCGCGTCGACGGCCTAGGCGTCTCGGGGGCTACCGTCAACCTTCAAGGAAAAGACGTCGTGGTGAGTGTTCCCGGCGTGAAGCACGCCCGCAAAGTCTTAGAAGCAGTCGGTCAGACCGCTCAGTTGCTCTTTCGTCCCGTCCTCTGCGAGGCGACCGTCGGAACCAAACTCACCAAGCCCGGCCCCAAGGGCCTGCCCGCGTGCGGAGCTCAGTACGCCACGACGGCGGCCAACCTGGACGTGAACTCCTCAACCGGAGACAGCGCCAACATTCCGCCCGACCCGGCCTTTAGCAACTTCAAGTCGACCCAGCCGCTCTACGACAATCCCAAGAAGGAAGTCCTGCTGCCTCTGCTGGGAAACAAAGCCGTCCGCTATGTCTTGGGACCGTCTGAGCTCACGGGTAAGGCCGTCAAGAGCGCCGTCGCCCAACAAGACCAGGTCGGTGCGTGGGTCGTGAACTACACCCTGACGTCGACCGGGAGTCCCGAGTGGGACGCCGTGGCGAAGAAGAACTTTCACGCGTTGTTGGCGATTGAACTCGACGGGGTCGTTCAGTCGGCACCGCTCATTCAGCCCGACCAAGCAACGTTCACCAGTTTCGACGGCACCGGCGAGATCTCGGGGTCTTTCACCGAGGCCTCCGCGAAGACCCTGGCCCTGGCCATGAACTTCGGCGCCCTGCCGGTGCGCCTTAACCCGCTCACCACGGTGACCGTGTCACCGACCCTGGGCCACTCCGCACTGATCGCGGGACTCGGCGCCGGTCTGGCGGGTCTCGCCTTGGTCCTTCTGTACACCATTCTTTACTACCGGGCGCTCGGCCTGGTCATCGTGCTCGGCCTCGCGGTCACGGCCTCGCTGCTGTGGGCGATCATTTCGGCGCTCGGCCATACGGCCTTCGCGCCCAGTTTTGACCTGGCTGGTGTTACCGGATTGATTGTGTCCATTGGTATCACTGTCGATAGTTACATCGTGTACTTCGAACGATTGAAAGACGAGGCCCGAGCAGGGCGCTCGGTGCGGTCCTCGGTTGATCGGGGTTTCCGTTCGGCCTGGCGCACGGTGTTGGCCGCCGACACCGTCAGCCTGCTGTGTGCGGTCCTTCTCTACATCATCGCCGTCGGTGACGTGAAGGGATTCGCCTTCTTCCTCGGACTCTCGACCTTGATGGACGTCTTCATTACCTGGTACTTCACTCGTCCGCTGGTGATTCTCTTGGGTCGGCGCGGTTCATCGAGCAACTCGGCGCTGTCGATGGCCGCGGGTCTGCACGCGGGAGCGACTGTCAGTGAGTAACGACACCGCGTCCTTCGCTCCCGAAGAGGAGAAACACTACGGCCGCTTCGGTCGCCTCTACCACGGTCTGACGACGGTCGACTTTGTCGGTCGACGAAAGATCTGGTTTACGGTCTCACTCGTCATCATCGTGCTCGGACTCGGATCGTTGGCCATTCGAGGCTTCAACCTCGGCATCGACTTCAAAGGCGGGAGTTCGTGGGAAGTACTGGCGCCAAAGTCCTCCATCAGCCAGATGACCAACGCCGTCAAGGGCGCCGGTTTGCCCGACCCGACCGTCGAGAAGTTGGGCAGTGACACCTACCAAGTGACGGCCGACATCAACAGCCTCTCGGGCCCGGCCCAGGCCGCCCTGACCACCAAAGTCGTCGACGCCATGGCCAACGTCGCGCACACCAGCGACTTCCAAGTCTCCACCAGCAGTGTGGGGCCGACCTGGGGTGGACAGATCACGAACAAGGCGATCGAGGCTCTCATCGTCTTCTTCATTGCGGTCGTGGCCTACATCAGTATTCGCTTTGAACCCAAGATGGCCGCCGCCGCCTTCATCGCCATGGTGCACGACCTCCTCGTGACGGTGGGCGTCTACTCGCTGTTCGGCTTTCAGATCACCCCGGACACCGTGATCGCGATCCTCACCATCCTCGGTTACTCCCTCTACGACACGGTGGTGGTCTTCGACCGGGTGCGCGACAACACCCAGGGCGTACTGAAGAGCGGGGAACTTACCTACTCCGACATGGTGAACCTGTCGATGAACCAGACGCTGGCCCGCTCGATTAACACGTCGTTGGTGGCGATCTTGCCGGTGCTCGCGGTCCTCTTGATTGGGGCCGACCTGTTGGGTGCGACGACGTTGCAGGACTACGGTTTGGCGCTCTTCGTGGGACTCATGAGCGGGGCCTACTCCTCGATCTTCATCGCCAGTCCCTTACTCGCGTGGATGAAGGAGCGAGAGCCTCGCTACCGCGACTTAGCCGCGCGCGTCAACGCTCGCACGGACCGTCGAGTGTTGACCGCGACCAGCGCGGCACTCGCCGGCGCGCAAGTAAGTGTCACGGGCGCCGGTGTTCGTCCTCAACGCGCCGGAAGCTCTACGGCAGCCATCCAAGCACGCGCTCGTAAGCGGAAACGTCGTTAAGACCCCGAGTAAAAAGGATCTCCACGATTCGGGCCTCTCCTGCTCTGAAGTCGCTAGATAAATCTTCGAAGTTGAGGTCACCGTTGTTCCCGCACGAGAGCCCAGACGGTACCACGAAGTGGTGCCGATTCATCTAGTTACTCGAAGTAGCGGGGCAACCAAAATCGGATGCGGCTCAGCTTCCCGACGCCGCTTCTTTTTTAAGCGCATCGATCGTCTCGTCTGACAGCGGGAAGTTAAGTACCTTGGCGGGGTTGTGTTGCTCAAAGGCTCGCGTCATCTGATCGGCGTCGCCCTTCACCCCGATCAGCAATAGTGCAGAGGTCCCGGGTGTCAGTTCGGACTTCACCTCATCGACCAACTTCTCGTCGATTCCTGATCTCTTCACCGCTTCGCCGAGCAGCGCACCACCGCCCAGTCCCCCCAGCCATCCCCCCAAAAACCACGCCGGAGGAAACCACCAAAAGAGAATCAGGCCGAGCAGTCCGCCGTAGAAAGCACCGAGGGCCACGGAACCGTGAGGACTATGTATCGACACAAAACCACCTTTGTGCTTTTCTACGATTGCGACGTCGTCGATCCATGCGTAGTTCAGTTCCTCGAGCGCTCGCACCGCGGCCAACGCTCCTTGGGCACCGTTAACGCTGTCGAACTTCAGCATTGTCAATTCGGCCATTGGATAACCCCTTCTGTTCAATTTTTTCCCATTATCGATCAACTCACATTGGTACCGCAAGGCCGCGAGTAGAAAGATTTTGCATCCGACGTTTCACCGAGCAACCGAAAGCTGAGCGCTACGAGAGCGCGAGGCGTCGGGCAGCTCACTGCAAACGGCGCGACCGACGCGGCTCGCGCGGCCGCGGCGGTCGTACCGACCGCGCCTGGGCTTTCGGTGATCGTCGCCGCCATCGAGCAGGCGCGAGTGATCTTCGGGCGGATGAACTCCTACGCGATCTATCGAGTGTCGGAGACCATCCGCATCATCATCTTCGTGGTGCTCGCGATGATCGCCTTCAACTTCTATCCCATCACCGCCATCTTGATCATCATGCTGGCGTTTTTCAACGACCTGCCCATCATGATGATCGCCTGCGACAACACGGCCGTGGACCCTCAACCGGTGCGCTGGGATATGCACCGAGTTCTCACGCTGTCGACCGTCCTCGGCGCGATCGGAGTTCTCGATACCTTCGGCCTGCTCGTCCTCGCTCGAGAGTGGCTGCACCTCGACGTCGCCGAGATTGAGACGCTCATCTTCTTGAAGCTGGCGGTCGCTGGGCACCTCACGATTTTCATAGCGCGCTCTCGCGGGTCGATGTTCAAGCGGCCCTGGCCAGCCCTGCGCTTGGTTTGGGCACTCGTGGTCACGGCGGCGTTGGCGACCCTCCTCGTCGCCTTCGGCCTCGGATTCGTGACCACGATTAGTTGGGGTCAGATCGGTTTCGTGTGGGCCTACTCCATTGCCTGGGCCCTCACCGTTGATCAGGCGAAACTCGCGGTGTACCGCCATCTCGACGACCACGCGGATCACCACCAAAGATTCCTCCACAGAGTGCAAGAAGATCTGGGTGGTTGGCTCAGCATGGCGGACACTCGTCATCGAAAGGATCGAACCGCCGAGGGCAAGGCAAACGCGCGTCCCTGATACCAAGTGGATGATGGGTCGACCACTTTCTTCAGTAATAAGGAAGAACGCTGACGGAATGTTCGAGCCGAGCGATCCGCTCTGACGGGGGAGTGCTTCCCTAATCGCTCGGGGCGCCGCGACGAACTGGCCTTCGACACGGGGAGTTTCCACGATCAGAGCGCGGGAACCTCCAAGGCACGTCGTAAAGCCACCGGTAGGCTGATCGCATGGTAAGTCTCACGTCGCGCACTTCAGCGGACTCGGTTCTACTGAGCTCCATTGAACGTCTCATCGTGCGTTTTCAGGAGCACCACGAGTCCGGCGATGTCGATCTCATTCGACGGGCCGGGGTGGCGGCCATCAACGCCCACGAGGGCCAACTACGACGTACCGGCGAGCCCTACGTCACTCACCCCATTGCCGTGGCGGGGATCGTGGCGGACCTGGGTCTGGACGAGACCACCATCGCCGCGGCGCTGTTGCACGACGCGGTGGAAGACACTGGCGTCACCACACAGTGGCTGGCCAGCGAGTTTGGCGCACAGGTGTCGGCCGTCGTTGATGGTGTGACCAAGTTGGACCGTTTGGAGTTTGACTCCAAGGAGGCCCAGCAGGCGGCCACCATTCGAAAGATGTTCATCGCCATGGCCCAGGACTGGCGCGTCCTGCTGATCAAACTGGCCGACCGACTCCACAACATGCGGACTATCTCGGTCATGCCCATGCACCGCCAGCGAGCGATCGCCCAAGAGACCCTCGACGTCTACGCGCCCTTAGCGCACCGACTCGGTGTGCAGCAGGTCAAGTGGCAGCTCGAAGACCTCAGTTTCGCCACGCTGCACCCCAAGCGTTACGCCGAGATCGAACAGATGGTGGCTGCGCGCCAGCCCGAACGAGAGACCTACCTCGCTGAGGTCATGGAGACTCTCGCGCAGAAGCTGAGCGAGTTCGGCATCAGCGCCGAAGTTCGCGGGCGACCGAAGCACCTGTGGAGTATCTACGAGAAGATGGTGGTGGGCGGTAAGGAGTTCGACGAGATCTTCGACCTGGTCGGTCTTCGTCTCATCGTGGAAGAGGAGCGCGACTGCTGGGCGGCTCTCGGGGCGATTCACGCGTTATGGTCCCCGGTGCAGGGGCGATTCAAGGACTACATCAACTCTCCGAAGTTCAACCTGTACCAGTCACTGCACACGACGGTGATCGGCCCGCGAGGCAAGTCAGTCGAGGTGCAGGTGCGTACCCAAGAGATGCACCGACGCGCCGAGTTCGGCGTGGCCGCGCACTGGAGCTACAAAGAAGGTGCCTCGGCCAAGGAGATGGCCTGGATGCAACGTCTCGCCGACGTCGAAGAAGAAGAGAACGATCCCATCGCCTTCCTCGAAGCGCTGAAGCTCGACCTCGGACAAGACGAGGTCTATCTCTTCACGCCCAAGGGCCGGGTGATCGCCCTCATCGAGGGCGCTACCCCCATCGATTTCGCCTACGCCGTGCACACCGAAGTGGGGCACCGCTGCGTGGGGGCCAAGGTTAACGGACGACTCGTGCCGCTCGACACGGTACTGCGCTCCGCCGACGTCGTGGAGATCGTGACCAGCAAGAACGACAACGCCGGCCCGAGCCGCGACTGGCTGAACATCGCGCCAGTCGTCGCGCGCGAAATCCAAGATTCGCCAGTGGTTCCAGCGAGAACGGCGCGACGACGCCATCGAAGGGGGACGCGAGGAGCTCACCAAGGCCCTGCGACGCGAGGGTCTGCCGATCGCCACCTCGCTCTCCTCGAGTGCGCTGGACGCGGTCATCAAGGCCCTCGGACTCGACGAACGCGACGCGCTGTTCATGTCGATCGACTCCAGTCAGATCTCGGCGCTGGCCGTGGTCCAACGACTCGACCGCGAACTGCGCGGGGGCGACGCCGAGCAGATGCCGACCACGGTCACCAAGGCCCCGCGCCCGTCGCGTAACACTCGGCGCACGGCGGGCGTCTACGTCGAAGGACTCGACGACGTCATGGTGCACCTGGCGCGCTGCTGCTCGCCGGTGCCAGGCGACAGCATCATGGGATTTATCACGCAGGGACGCGGTGTCTCCGTGCACCGCGACGACTGCTCCAACGCCGTTGCGTTGGCGCAGCGCCTGGGGGAGCGGATCATTGATGTCGAGTGGGACGGCTCGGCCGGTGGTCAGTATCGCGCGGTGCTCGAGATCATGGCCTTCGATCGCTCGCGCCTCCTCCTCGACGTGTCCAAGGTGGTGGCCGAGTACCACCTCAATATCATCTCGAGTTCAGTCCACCACCTCGGGTGCTCGCATCGTACGCATGGTCTTTGACGTTGAGCTGGCCGATCCCGACACATCTGTCGAGTCTGCTGGCGGCGCTCAAGGGCGTCGACGGTGTCTTTGACGCCTTTCGTCAACTGCCGGGTCAGAACAAGACATCATGAGCGACTCGCTTCCGCCCTTCCAGGCGCCAGCGGAACCCACGACGTTCTGCGCCGGACTCGGCCCTGTGGGAAGGTCTCGTCGCGATCTTCGCCGAGAACGCCTATCGGTACGGATTCTCCCTGGTCATGACGCCCATCTTCGAGGACGTCGGCGTCTTCGTGCGCGGTATCGGTGAAGACAGCGACGTCTTTCGCAACGAGATGTACGTCTTTGAAGACCGCGGCCAGCGACGCTACGCCCTACGCCCGGAAGGAACCGCCTCGGTGGTGCGTGCGTTCGTGCAGCACCAGCCCACCACGCCCTGGAAGGCCTGGTACCTCACGCCAGCCTTTCGTTACGAGCGTCCTCAAAACGGTCGGTACCGCCAGCACTATCAACTGGGCGTGGAGGTGCTCGGCACTGACGACCCGGCCGTCGATGTCGAAGTCATCGCCCTCGCGCACAACTGTTTACAAGGCGATCGGCCTGACGAACTCACGCTGCTGATCAACTCCATGGGGCACGCAGAGTGCCGGGCCGCGTACGTGGCTTGCTGAGTGAGTACCTGGAGCGAACACGAGGACGAGTTGTGTGACGAGCACACGCGAGTCCTGGCGCCAGAATCCACTTCGGGTCTTGGACTGCAAGCGCGAGGAGTGCGTTGAGGTCACGTCCAAGGGGCCGATGCTGATTGACCACATCTGTGACGCCTGTCGCGCGCACTTTGACGCGGTGGTGGAGGGACTCAGGGCCATCGGCATCGCGACGACGTTCTCGCTCCTCGACTGGTGCGCGGCTTTGACTACTACAACCGCACCACCTTTGAGTTCGTGGCCGACGCCGTTCGAGAGCGCACAAAACTCCATGGGCGGCGGCGGGCGCTACGACCAGCTCGCCGAAGAACTTGGCGGCAAGCCCACGAGCGGCATCGGCTTTGGGAGCGGGGTCGAGCGCCTGCTGCTCGCCCGCGAGGCCGAAGGAGTCGACGAGTGACCTCCTCAAGCGAATCGCTCGACCTCTTCGTGATCGATACGACCGGAGACGTGTCGGTGGCCCCGATGATCGAGACACTTCGCTCTGGCCGGATTCGCCACCGATCGCGCGTACGACCAGCGCTCGATGAAGGCTCAAATGAAGGCGGCCGATCGCTCCGGCGCGACGCTTGCCCTGTTGGTCGGCCCCGAAGAACTCGCGGCGGGCGAGGTTACCATTAGAGACCTGCGAAGCCAGGACTTTGGACAGACGCAACAGCGCGCTGCCCAAGGGAGATCGTCTCGACGGTCGCCAATCTATTTACGAAGTGAAGTGATCGATGCCCAACGATGTTGAAGCCACCAGCTTGCGCGACCTGCTCTGCGGCTCGGTCAACGAGAGTCACATGGGCGAGCGTCGTCAGCGTCTGCGGCTGGGTCGCCAAACGACGCGAACACGGCGAGCACTTAGCGTTTCTTGACATTCGCGACCGCTCCGGAGTTGTCCAGGCCGTCATCGAGGGTTCGGTCGACGCGCGCAGTGAGTACGTCGTTCGCGTCACCGGCACCGTGACCCCGCGTCCCGAGGGCACGGTCAACGACAAACTGCCGACCGGGGCCGTCGAACTCAGTCGACTGTCTCGTGGAGATCCTCTCGTTCGCCGAGCCGCCGCCCTTTCAGTTGGACGATCGAGTGGACATCGACGAGCAGGTTCGTCTGCGAGTATCGCTACCTGGACATACGCCGTGACGCCATGCAGCGAAACCTTCGACTTCGCGCCCCCGTCAACGCGGCCCTTCGCCGGGCCATGGATGCTCAAGGTTTTTGCGAAGTGGAGACGCCCCTGCTCTGGGCCCCGACCCCGGAGGGCGCTCGAGAGTTCGTGGTGCCGTCTCGCCTTCACCCCGGAGAGTTCTACGTGCTACCCCAGAGCCCCCAGATCGCCAAACAACTCCTGATGGTAGGTGGTTTTGACCGCTACTACCAAATCGCTCGTTGCCTACGCGACGAAGATCTGCGCGCGGACCGACAGTTCGAGTTCACCCAAATCGACATGGAGGCCAGTTTCGTCAGTCAAGACGACGTCCTCGACTTTGTCTCCTTGGCCGTCCTTGACGCGGCCGAGATCGCGACGGGCGTTCGACCGGGGACATCGAGCGCATGACCTGGGCCGAGGCGCTGGATCTATACGGCACCGACAAGCCCGACCTGCGATTCGGCATGGCGCTACAGGACCTCTCCCCAGACTTTGAGAACAGCGAGGTCAAAGCGTTCTCGGCCCCTACGGTCAAGGCCCTCCGCGTTCCGAGGGCGGAGCACGTTTCCCCCGCTCCCAACTAGACGAACTCACCGAACAGGCCAAGAGTTTGGGTGCCAAGGGCTTGGCCTGGTTTCGCGTGACCAACGAGGGTCTCGACAGCCCGTTGGCCAACTTCCTCAGTGCGACCGAAAGTGCCGCCCTCGCGAGTGTCGACGGGGCCAACCCGGTGACCTGGTACTGGTGGTGGCCGATGAGTACGCCCAAGCCTGTCACGTACTGGGGGCGCTGCGGGTCTCGCTCGGCTCGCCTCCCGTGGGCGACGGGCCCCACCGCTACGTGTGGGTGACCGAGTTTCCAATGTTTGAAGGCGTTGACGAGGACGGCAACTTACAGGCGGCGCACCATCCCTTTACCATGCCTCACCCCGAGGATCTCCCACTCATTGAGACCGATCCGCTGAAGGTTCGCTCTCAGGCCTATGACCTTGTTCTCAACGGCTGGGAACTCGGCAGTGGATCGGTGCGCATACATCGAGCCGATATTCAGTCGCGAATATTCCGGGCCCTTGGGATCAGCGACGACGAGGCGCAGAATCGATTCGGATTCTTACTCGGCGCATTCAAATACGGTGCTCCGCCGCACGCCGGCTTCGCCTTTGGCATCGACCGCTTGGTCGCCATCTTCGCCGGCGAAGAGAATATCCGCGAAGTCATCGCCTTTCCCAAGACGCAGTCGGGGGCCGATCTCATGACGGGCGCGCCGAAGAAAATCACGGAGCGCCAACTGCGCGATCTGCACTTGAAGCTCGGCTCGAAAGGCTCGTGAACTACGTCGCTCTTTGACGACGCCGTCGATGAGCGCCTGCGGGAGTTGGCGCCACTGGCGGAGTTGCTGCGACCTCGCACACTCGACGAGATCGTCGGTCAAGATCATCTGGTAGGTCCCGACGGCCCGCTGCGCCGCTTCGTGGAGTCTCGTCAGTTGACGTCGATGATTCTGTGGGGTCCGGCCGGCACCGGGAAGACCACGCTGGCGCGCATACTGGCCATCGCCGCCGGCTACGTGATGGAACCACTATCGGCCGTGTCGAGTGGCGTGAAGGACGTTCGTGAAGCGATCACGCGAGCTCGAGAACGACTGGGCCAGCACGCTCAGCGAACGGTGCTCTTCATTGACGAGGTGCACCGCTTCAACAAGGCGCAGCAGGATCTCTTGCTCCCGGCCACCGAGACCGGTGAGGTGGTCTTGATCGGGGCCACGACCGAGAACCCCTACTTTGAAGTGAACGCCGCCCTTATGAGTCGCTCGACCCTGTGGCGACTGCGTCCCTTGGGCGACGACGATCTGGCCACGCTGGTTCGTCGCGGACTCGAGTTGCGAGACGCCTCTATCACCGACGAGGCGCTCTCGGCCATCACGTCCTCGGCCGATGGCGATGCGCGAAGCGCGCTCACCACGCTCGACACCGCCATCGTGTTGGCTCGCGTCGAGGACGAGAGTGCCACGGTTGATCTCGCTCACGTGGCGCGAGCCCGTGATGGTCGGCTCTATCACCAGTCGGCCGACACTCACTACGACCAGATCAGTGCCTTGATCAAGTCGATTCGCGGATCCGATCCCGACGCAGCGCTGTACTGGTTGGTCACCTTGCTCGAGAGTGGCGAGAGTGCTCGCTTCATCGCTCGCCGCCTGGTGATACTGGCCAGCGAAGACGTCGGTCTGGCCGATCCCCTCGGTTTGTTGGTGGCCGAGTCGGCGGCGCGAGCGGTTGAGTTCGTGGGACTTCCCGAAGCGCGACTCACCCTCACCCACGCCACCTTGACGCTGGCCCTGATGCCCAAGAGCAACTCGGTCATCCTGCGCCTTAGTGCCGTGACGGCCGCCGTTCAGTCGGGGGGTCTGGTGGAGGTGCCCGCGCACCTGCGCGACGCGTCACTATCGCAGCGCCAAGCAGCTCGGTCACGGCAACGACTATCAGCTACGCGCACGACTATCCGGAGGGGTGGGTCGATCAGCAGTACCTGCCGGATCGATTCGTGGAACGCGAGACGTTCTTCGATCCTTCGGCCTACGGCAAAGAGGCCCACTCGTCGAGCAGTGGCGCGCGCGAACGAACCGCTCCCACCAGGATGAACCCGACGCGCCAGTAGAGTAACTCGGATGGAAGCGGCCCAACTCCGATCGATTTTTCTCGACTACTTCGTGAAAAACGGGCACACCTTGGTGCCGTCGGCGAGCCTGATTCCACACGACCCCTCGCTGCTCTTCACGGTCGCGGGCATGGTTCCTTTCAAGCCGTACTTCACCGGCGAGGAAGTCCCGCCCTACGCGCGGGCCGTCTCGATTCAGAAGTGTTTTCGGGCCTCCGACATTGAGTATCGGCATCGACCAGCGTCACCTGACCTTCTTTGAGATGCTGGGCAACTTCTCCTTCGGTGACTACTTCAAAGAAGGCGCTATCTCCTTCGCCTGGCAGCTCATCACCGAGGGCTTCGGCATGGACCCCGATCGCCTCTGGGTAACGGTTCATGATCACGACGACGAGGCGGCCGACCTCTGGCGCGACCTCATCGGTATTCGACCAGAGCGAATCCAGCGCTTGGATGAGGACAACTTCTGGACCATGGGCGAGGTCGGTCCGTGTGGACCGACTTCCGAGATCTTCTTTGATAAGGGCGCGAAGTTTGGCGCGGACGGCGGTCCGGCCTTTGGCGGTGACGATCGCTTCGTCGAGTTCTGGAATCTCGTCTTTATGCAGTACGAACGAGAGGCCGGCGGGAAACTCACGGAGTTGCCCAAGAAGAACATTGATACCGGCGCCGGTTTCGATCGGACGCTCTCTATATTGAACGGGGAAGACTCGGTCTTCGCCACGGACTTCTTCGCCCCGCTCATTGAGACGGCCTCGCGGGTGCGTGAACAGCCGTATGGCCAGAACGAAGCGACGGACATCGCCATTCGACGCATCGCCGAACACGGTCGGGCCATGACCATGCTGGTTTCTGATGGGGTGCTGCCCTTCTAATGAGGGGCGCGGTTACGTGCTGCGTCGCATCATTCGCCGGGCCGTCCTGGCCGCGCGTCGGGCCGGTTCCGAGCGCTCCTTGACCGCGCCACTGGTCGACGCCACTATTGAAAAGATGGGTGGCGCGTACCCGGCCCTGGTCGATGATCGCGACCTCATCATTGAGGTGCTGGAACGCGAAGAGGCCGGTTTCGCCCGGACCTTGCGCACGGGGCTGTCGTTGTTAGAAGAGGAACAACGCCAGGTCCTCGCCAGCGGCTCCACGATCTTTCCCGGCGACATTGCCTTTAAACTGCACGACACCCACGGTTTTCCCATTGAACTCACCGACGAGATTGTCGGCGAGTCGGGCTTGGTCGTCGAACGCGGCGCCTTCGACGCCGCCATGGAGCAGCAGCGCGAACGGGCTCGCGCCAGTGCCAAGACGTTGCGCGTGGCCGACGACGCGCAGTACCGCGAGCTGATCGACAAACACGGGGCCACCGAGTTCGTCGGCCGCGACGTGTCGCGCTACAGCATCGAGACCACGGTGGTGGGAGTGCTGGCGGGCGAGAACGGCGAGAGCGAACTCTTCTTGGACACCACGCCCTTTTACGCCGAGTCGGGTGGCCAGGTCGGAGACGTCGGCATCGTGGTCACCGAGACCGGCCGTTTCGAGGTTCGCGACACCCAGAACGTCGCCGGTGGCCTGTACGCACACCGCGGCGTGCTGACGGCGAGGTGCTGCCCGGCCAAGCGGCGATCGCCACCATCGAACCGGAGCGACGCGAAGCGACGCGGCGTAATCACACGGCCACCCACCTGTTGCACGCGGGACTGCGCAGCGTGCTGGGTGACCACGTTCGCCAACAGGGCTCCTACGTCGGGCCCGACCGCCTGCGCTTCGACTTCTCTCACGGCGCGGGACTCCGCGAGGAGGAGACGAAGGAGATCTTGACGATGGTGAACACCGACGTCGTGCTGAACGAGCACGTCGACACTATTCAAACCTCTAAGTCCGAAGCCGAGACCATGGGGGCCGTCGCCTTCTTCGGCGACAAGTACGGCGACCGCGTCCGCGTCGTGCGCGCGGGGCGCCACAGTCTGGAGTTTTGTGGCGGCACCCACGTAGAGCGCCTCGGCGATATCGGACAGATTCAGGTCGTGAGCGAGTCGTCGATCGGCGCGAATACCCGGCGCCTCGAGGCGGTGAGTGGTCTCGGGCGCGCATCGTCGTAGTTACGAGATGGAACAGTCGCTCAACGCGGTCGCCTCGATTCTCAAGACCTCCGTGGATGACGTCGTGCCCGCACTGGAGCGACTCTTTGATCGCCAACGCGACGTCGAGAAAGAGATCGCCTCGCTGCGCCAAGCGCAGCTCACCCAGTTCGCCAAAGAACTCGACGCGGCGAGCACCGGCGACGTGGTGGTGGCGCGCGTCGACGGCTACGCGGGAGAGCAGTTACGCTCGCTAGCCCAAGATCTTGCAGCATCGCGGCCGACGCGTGGTGGTGCTAGTGGGCGAGAGCGACGACAAAGTCTCCTTGGCCGTGGCGACCGACGGGTCGCTCGACGCCGCCGCGACGGTGAAGTCGCTGGCCGCTCACGTGGGCGGCGGTGGGGGCGGATCTCCGCGACTCGCTCTGGCCGGTGGCCGTGACGCGGGCGGTATCGACGCGGTGCTCGTCGCGGCCAAGGCTCTCTAAGCGCTGAATGCCTCGGCTACTTGGTCTTGATCCCGGGGCGGTGCGATGCGGCGTCGCGGTCACTAACTCCAGCGCATCCATGGCCTTCCCTCGGCCCGCTCTCAAGAACGACGCCGCCTTTCTTACGCTCCTGGCTGCCCTCGTGGAGGAGGAAGGCACGGGCACCATCGTGGTGGGACGGCCGATCGCGCTCTCGGGCAACGAGACGTCAAGCACGCTTCACGCCGACGCGCTCTTCGCCGCGATTGTCGACGCTTTTCCGCGGTTGGATGTCGTGCAGTGGGATGAACGCCTCACCACCTTTCAAGCCCAGCGCTCACTACTGGAGGCGGGGGTGAGAGCGAAAGATCAGCGCGAACACCTCGATAGTGCGGCGGCCGTGATCATGCTGCAAAGCTACGTTGATGGTCTCCATGTGGACTAGACCACTGGGCCGGGTGCTACGTAGGTCTCGGGGCACTAGTCGTCATCGCGGTGGCTTGGTTTGTCCTCCAGGTCGATCCGCTCTTTGCGGGGAAGGGCCGCGAAGTCGTTATCACCGTGCAAGAAGGGGAGTCCTTCTCGTCGATCGTGAGCGACCTGCACGAGAAGGGTGTCATAGCTTCACCCTTCGCCTTTCGCCTAGAGAGCGTGGTACTGGGCTCACCCGACGCGCAACCGGGTACCTACGAGCTGAGGCAGGGCTCCTCCTTCGCCACTGTGCGCTCGGTGTTCTCGCACCTCCCCAACGTGTTCGTCGTCGAACCCGGACTGACCCTGCACGAAGTCGCCGTCAACCTGATCAACGCCCAGAGTTTGACGTTCGCCAATCAGTTCGCCGCGGACGCCACGGCCTCGAAGATCTCTAGTCCCTACGCCAAGGGAGCCTCGCTGGAGGGGCTCATCGCCGCCGGGAACTATCTCATCACGCCCTCAACGACGCCGAGCGACCTGGCCCGCACCATGGTGGCGCGATTCAACAAGGTAGCGAGATCCCTGGGTCTCACACCCACCTCCAGGGTCCACGGGCTGGACGCCTACCAGTTGATCATTGCCGCCTCGATTGACGAGAAGGAGGGCTACTACCCTGAAAATATGCCGAAAGTCGCTCGCGTGATCTTTAATCGCTTGGCGCTGGGTGGGCCCTTGCAGATGGACTCGACCGTTCTCTACTACTTCGGTCAAGACGGAGGGACGGTCACGCGCGCCATGCTCGAGACCAAGACCCCGTACAACACGTACCTCAACCCGGGTTTGACGCCGACGCCGATCTGCACCGTGTCGAAGGACTCTCTCAAGGCGGTCCTTCACGCGCCCAAGGGAACGTGGCTGTACTTCACGCTCATCAACAAGGACGGGAAGATGGCTTTTTCGACCACCTTCGCTCAGCAGTTAAAGAACGAGGCCCTCGGCGAAAAGAACGGGATCAAATGAACTGGCGTCTTGGAGTGGTGGGATCGCCCGTGGCGCACTCGCTCTCGCCCCAACTTCACGAGGCGGGACTTCGACTCGCGGGCCTTAGGGGGACGTCCACTCGCGTGGAGTTGCCCTTGGAGCGTGCTGACGAACTCAAGGCCTTAGTGAGGAGTGAGTACGACGCGCTGTCGGTCACGAGTCCGCTCAAGCACGCCGCCTTCGCCCAGTGCGACGAAGTGAGTGAGGTCGCCCGACGAACCGAGTCGGTGAACTCGTTACGCGTGGTCGACGACAAGTTGCACGGCGCCAGCACCGACGGCGATGGATTTATCTACGGACTCGAGTTTGAACTGGGGCCGACAGTGGCCAACGCTCACGCCGTGGTCTTAGGCGCCGGTGGGGCGGCCAGTGCCATCGTTGACGCCCTGGTTCGCTACGACGCCTCGAGCGTGGTGGTCCATGGTCGCTCCGAGTCCAAGGTGGAGGCCCTGGTGCGGCGCTACCAAAACGTGTACGCCAGTTCCTTGGTCTATCGACCGGTGGACCTGATCGTGAACACCGTGCCCGTCTCTGGACGAAGCGCCGAGGCGGCCGTCTTACAAGGGGTGCACCACGGCTCGGTCGCGGTTGACATCACCTACGACCCGCGCCAAAGCGAGTGGCGCGAACGCTACAGCGACGCCGGATGTCGCACCGCGAATGGCCTGGCCATGTTGGCCTTTCAGGCCGCCTTGCAGATGCAGTGGTGGTGGGGTGTCGAGATCGAAGGCGGCGACCTGCTCGAGGCGCTGTCGTGACCGACACCCTGAGCGCGCTGACGATCAAACTTCGCGCCAAAGATCGACCAGACCTCGGTCTCTTCGTCGGACTGGTCACCCTCGCCGTGGTGGGAGTGATCATTAACTACAGCGCCTCACGAGAGCAACTCATCAACGCCGGTGAGAATCCGCACTACTACCTCGAGCGCCAAGGATTCTTCGTCCTCATTGGGCTGGTGTTGATGTTCATCGTCTCGCGCATGGACTATCGCCGTTTCGAGATCGCGGCCACCCCCCTGTACGTCGTATCCCTGCTCTCCCTCGCGGGGATCTTGGTGGTGGGCAGTACCGCGCTCGGAGGGGACCGGTGGTACAACTTCAAGGGGATTCAGATTCAACCCAGCGAGTTCGCAGTGCTGTTCTTGGTTTTAGCGATCGCCACGTTTTGTGCTCGCCGCGCCGAGGGCCTCACCATGAAAGATGTCATGCGGCTCCTGCTCATGGCCGCGGTGCCCCTCGCTCTCATCGTGAAGCAGCCCGACCTCGGGACGGCCATCATCATCATCTTGATTGTGGCCGCGATGATGGTGATCGCCGGAGTGCCACCACGGTTCATGACCCTGCTGGCGGTGGTGGGATCGGTGGGCTTCGTCGGGGCCGTCTATCTCGACCTCTTAGAGAAGTATCAGATCGACCGATTTACGTCGTTCTTGAACCAGAACTCCACGAACCCGGCTTTGGCGCGACTGATCTACGAGGTCGGCAACGCCAAGAGTGCGATCGGCTCGGGCGGCATCTACGGAGCGGGCATGTTTCACGGGCTCCAGACCACGCTCGGCTACGTCCCCGAGCAGCAGACTGACTTTATTTTCACCGCTATCGGCGAGCAGTTCGGCTTTATTGGCTCGGCGTTCATCATCTGTTTACTGGGCTTCGTGTGCTGGCGAATGTTCGTGGTCGGACGACACGCCAAAGACGTGATGGGTCAGCTGCTCTGTACGGGAATTTTCATATTCTTCGCCTTCAGCAGTTTCGAGAACGTCGGCATGACCATGGGCATCATGCCGGTGACCGGTGTGCCCTTACCCCTCCTCAGTTACGGGGGGTCCGCGGCGATCGCATTCTTGGTGGCCGGCGGTGTCGTGCTATCCGTCTCACGACGTGGTGGGAATTAGGGTTGATCCGGTGAGTGACGACGTGCGAGGTTTCGACGAGCCCACCTCCGCCGCCGACCCGCCCGTCGATGACGAGAGCGTCAACGAGATCCCGGCGAGCGAGTCCGAGTCCACCACCGAGGAAGCGGCCAGTCCCTACGTGGACGTGCCTTTCCGGGTGATGCACTTTGAGTCGGTGCTCTATGACCTGACCGACCCCTCCCCGATGATCTACCTCTTAGAGGCGGAGTCCCCTTTTCGCTACTTGGTGGTGCCCATCGCCTTGCCCGAGGCCATTGCCCTTCAGCACGCGCACAGCGCCATCGAGGGTCGTCGGCCCGCCACCAACGAACTCATGACCACGATCCTCACTCGTCTCCAAGCCGAAGTGATTGCCGCGCGCATCGTGCGCTACGAAGGCGGCGTTTTTTACGCCGAGTTGGACCTCATGACGCCGCGGGGTCGTGAGGTCTTCGACTGTCGCACCAGCGACGCCATCACGTTGGCGCTGCGCCAGAAAGTCAGTGCGCCCATTCTCTGCTCGGAAGAGGTGCTGCAGAAGTACTACGCCTAGGGGAGATGGACGAACACCACCTCACCGCCGCGTTTCTCGGCATTGCTCTCGTCTGATATTCGAAGCAGTACCGCGACGATGATGTAGTTGGCGATCAGTGAGTTGGCGCCATATGCCATGAAGGGCAACGTGATGCCCGTAAAGGGGAGGATGCGAAGAACACCCCCCATGATGACGAACGCCTGTAAGCCAATCAGGGCAGCGAGACCGGCGGCGGTCAGTCGCACGAAGTCCGACGTCGCCCGCTGGGCGATGCGAAAGCCCTCGCCCACGAAGGCGGCGAAGAGGCAGAGCACGAGAATGACGCCGAGGAAGCCCAACTCTTCGGCGACGGCGGCGAAGATCATGTCGGAGGTGATGTAAGGAACCGTCTGGCCCGCCTGGCCCAGACCGAGGCCCGTGCCGGTGACCCCACCCGCCGCGATGGAGAACCAGCCGTAAGCCAGTTGGTGTGACGCGTTCGGGTCGCTCAGCAAGGGCCAGGGGTTGAGCCACTGAGTCACGCGACCCTGCACTTGATGAAAGAGGCGGTCGGCGATGTAGGCGCCACCGGCCAGCAGTCCTAGTCCCAACACCACGTAGGACTTGAGCCCGGTCGTAATCCAGAGCAGTGCGATGAAGAGCGCGAAAATCAGGATGGCGAAACCGAGGTCGTTCTCCGCGCCGAGAATGAGGACCGAGAGCCCCCACGCGGCGAGAATCGGTACCAAAACCTTGGGAGGCACGAAGTTCCTCCCGCCCACGCGCTGGGTGGGAATGGAGAGCAGGTCGCGGTTGGCCGCGAAGTACGAGGCAAAGAAGAAGATCAGCAGAATCTTGGCGAACTCCACCGGCTGAAAGGAGAACGGTCCAATGGGGATCCAGAGGCGCGCGCCGTTGATCTCTTCGCCCACGTGGGGAATCAACGGCCCGGCCAACAAGGCGATCGCCGCCACCAGGGTCATATAGCGATAACGATCGAGGTCGCGCACGTGCCGCACGATCTTCAAGGTGAGGGCTACACAGACGGCACTGGCCAGGAACCACAGCGCCTGATCTCGCGCGAGTTGAGGGTTCCAACGCGCGATCTCGACGTAGCCAATGCCATTTAAAAGAGTGGCGATCGGCAAAAGAATTTGAGAGGAGCTCGGCGCGTAGCGCACCACGGCGAAGTGCATTAACAACGAGATGACGACCATCCCGGCGAGAAAGTAGCCAAAGCGAGCGGGCATCTTGCCCTGGGCACCGAGGGAGGCCAGGGCGTAAAAGGCGGAGGTGATAATCCAAGCGATAGCCATCAGCCCGAGCTCGGTGAATCGGAAATTATGGGGAGTTTTGGGCGGCGGAGGCTTCAGCAGCGTAGACATGTTGCTTTCTCGTCGCGCCACGTTTCAACAGTAGTCCTACGATGGTGGGAACCTATCGACCAAAAGGGAACCTCGCGCCGTGGATACAGATCTTTCGTCCTTTGGACCCGAGAGGTTCTCCAGTCGCGAACTCTCACGTCTCGAGTTCGGCGCCCGACTGCTCGACCTGGGCGACGATCACAAACTGCCGATCTTGGAACGCTGTAAATTCGTCGCGATCTTTGCCGACATGATCGATGAGTTCTTTCAAGTGCGGGTCGTCAGCCTGGAGGACAAGGTGGCCGCCGGCGTGCAAACACCTTCGGTGGACGGGGTCCGACCGCGCCAACAACTAGCGACGATTCGCGAGCGCGTCTTGGAGCTCATAGAACGCCAGGATCGACTCATGATCGATTCGATCATTCCCGAGTTGGCGGCGGCGGGAATATCGATCGTTGACTATCAGGACCTCGACCTGGAGGCGAAGGATCGATTGGCCAGGTACTTCGACGAGAACGTCTACCCCGTTTTGACCCCGTTGGCCGTCGACCCCGGGCACCCCTTTCCCATGATCTCGAACCTCTCGCTTAACATCGCCGTGACGGTGCGCGACGAGGCGACCGAGGACGAGCGCAACGCTCGCGTGAAGGTACCAAACTCCTTGCCGCGATTCTTAGAAGCCGGCCACGACCAGTGGTGTCTCTTAGAGGACCTCATCATCGCTCATTTGGGCAAGCTCTTTCCCGGCATGACGATCGGTCGGGCCGATCTCTTCCGTGTCACGCGCAACGCGGACCTCACGTTAGAAGAGGACGAAGCCGACGATCTCTTAGTCGCTCTCGAAGTTGAGCTGCGACGTCAACGCTTCGGGCAGGCGCTGCGCGTCGAGATACAGCGGGGTATGTCGGGAGAGTTCTTGAAGCTACTGGTCGACCAGTTGGAGTTGGACCCGGCCAACGTGTACGTCACCGACACCATGCTGGGGCTGAGTGACCTGTGGTCGCTCTATCGCCTCGATCGACCCGATCTCAAGGGTGAGAGTTGGTCGCCCTTGACGCCCAAACGCCTGCTCGACGGCGATCACGTGGGCGACGTGTTTACGGCGATCCGCGAGGGCGACATTCTGCTGCACCACCCCTACGACTCCTTCACCGACTCCGTTGAGTCCTTTACCGCCCAGGCGGCGCTCGACCCCAAGGTGGTGGGTATCAAGCAGGCGTTGTACCGAACCTCGGGCGACTCACCCATCGTGGCGTCTTTAGTTCGGGCCTCCGAACGCGGCAAACAGGTGGTCGCGCTGGTGGAGTTGAAGGCTCGATTTGATGAAGCCGCCAATATCGAGTGGGCCAAGGCTCTGGAGGACGCCGGCGTGCACGTGGTCTACGGCATCGTGGGTCTCAAGACGCACGGCAAGATCACCCTGGTGCTTCGATCCGAAGGCGGCACCACGGTGCGCTACGTCCACATCGGCACCGGTAACTACAACGGCCAGACGGCTCGCACCTACGAGGACCTTGGCCTGCTCACCTGCGACCCCGCCATCAGCCACGACGTAGGCGAGCTCTTCAACTTTCTTACCGGCTTCTCGCGTATCGGCAACTACGAAAAGTTGATCGTGAGTCCTCTCTCTACCCGGGCGAGGGTGGTGGAGCTGATAAACGCGCAGCGTAATCGAGGACCGCTGGGCAAGATCGCCATCAAAGTGAACGGCCTGACCGACCCCGCGATCATCGACGCGCTCTACGAAGCGAGCATCGCCGGCGTGGAGATTCGACTCGTGGTGCGCACGCTCTGCAGTCTTCGACCTGGGGTTCCGGGTCTGTCCGAAAACATCACCGTCCACTCATTGGTGGGTGAGTTTCTCGAGCACTCGCGCATCCTCGCTTTCGGCGAGCAGGGGGGTCCCGACTTTTCGCTCTACATTGGCTCGGCTGACCTCATGGAGAGGAACTTGGATCGACGGGTTGAGGTTCTCGTGCCCATCGAGGATCCCTCGTTGCAAGCTGAAGTGCTCGAGGACTTCGAGATCACGTGGCGCGACGATCTCTTTACCTGGGTGCTCGGTACTGATCGCCGCTGGCGACGCTTGCAACCGGTCAATAATTTCTCGGCCCAGGCCGAGTTCAAACGTCTGGCACTGGATCGATCCCGGTCGCTTTCGCAGGTCTGATCTCTGAGGGACGCCGCCACTGGAGGCTGGCGTAGCAGGCCCCTCCGATGGGGATCGGAATCCAGAAGTTCACCAGTCGATAGGCGAGCACCGCGAGGATGGCTTGGCTGTGCGGTACTCCAAAGCCCACCAGCGCCGGGATCAGCACTCCCTCGACGATGCCCAAGCCGGCCGGAGTGATCGGAATGGCCGCCAAGACGTTGGCCAGGCCGTAGGCGACCAGCAGGTCGATCGGTGAGATCACCGTGCCGAAGCTCCAGATAAAGACCCACAGGCACGCCGCGTCGAGCAACCAGTTGAGAGTGGCCCAGGTAAAAGCCCACCAGAGGGTGCGGCGATTATTGATGAGCAGCGTGATGCGGTCGGCGACCTTGCGCAACAACGCCGACACCACGTCAGGCTTCACCGAGGGGACGCGACGCGCGACCGCGCGGATCCAGGCGTCCGCGTGGCGTTGGCCCCTAGTGATCAGCAAGATCGTGCCAAAAAAGGCCAACATGAGAAAGACGCCCGCTAACGCCGCGAAGCCATAAAGCGGGTCAAATCCATTCAGGGGAATCGAGATCACCAGAACGAGCCAGAAAATGACGTTCAGTACCACGGCCGAGCCGGCGCCCTGGGCCGCCAAGCCGAAGGCGTTGGTCTCTTTGGGCACCCCGAGCTCGTTAAAGATTCGATAGGACAGCGCCCCGGCGGGGGCCGTGCCCCCGGGCACCACGTGACTGATGGCGAGACCGGCCAGGTTGACGCGCAGGGTGTTGAGGCGACTGGGCGCGTAGGGGTAGAGCACGGTGCGCGTAAGACCGACGTAGGCCAAGATCGCGCCGATCTCGAGAAGAACCGCGATGACGACCAAGACCGGATTCACGGTGGCGAGCAGGTGGAGTGAACTGCGGGCCGGTCCGAACTGTGGCAGCACCAAGTAGCCGAGAACGAAGATGATCGAGCCCAGGCTGAGTATCAAGCGAAGTTCGCGCGGCAGCGCGAGTCGTTTCGTTGGGGTTGGCTCGGGCATAGGGCTTCCTCTGACGTACCTCCCGTGCCAAGCGGAGGAACACGACGGACCAAGTGTAGGACACACCCTAGAATTTCCTGATGCGCACGCTCGTCGTTCTTCCCACCTATAACGAAATTCCCAATATCGAACTCATGTTGCGCACCCTGCGTGAGGTCGTGCCTCAGTGTCACGTGCTGGTGGTCGATGACGGAAGTCCCGACGGCACCGCGGCGCGGGCGCGCGCCGTGGGCGCAGAACTTGATGAAGTGACCGTGCTGGAGCGCAGCGCTAAGGGCGGACTGGGCGGAGCGTATCGAACGGGCTTTACCTGGGGACTCGAGCACGACTTCGATCACTTCGTCGAGATCGACAGTGACTTTTCTCACGACCCGCGCGCGCTGCCTGCTCTCTTAGCGGCCGCTGAGGAGTACGAGGTGGTCATCGGCTCGCGCTACATCAAGGGTGGTCATATTCCGAACTGGGCACGCTCGCGACGTCTCTTGTCGCGGGGCGGAAACCAGTACGCGGAGATCGTGTTGAACCTGAAGGTGGCCGACTCCACCTCGGGCTTTCGCGTGTACTCCAAGTCGGCGCTCGAAAAGATCGACTATCGAACGGTCTTGGCCGACGGCTACGGCTTTCAGATCGAGATGACCTTCCGGGCGCGCAGCAACGGAGCCTCCATCATCGAGGTTCCCATCTCCTTTAAGGACCGCGAGCTCGGTGAGTCGAAAATGTCCAAGGCCATCGTGGTCGAAGCGCTCGGGCTGGTTACTCGGTGGGCGATCGAGAAACAGCTTCGGCGACTACGGCGTTAAACCCGATCGACGAGGACTGAGGAGAGGACGACGTTGAGTTTGTCCTTGGTCTCTTCGCGCTCGGCGATGGGGTCCGACTCGCTGACGATGCCCGCCCCGGCCCACGCTTCGAACTCTCGTCCGGCGAGCAGAACCCCGCGCAGGGCGATCCACCACTCGCCGTCGCCCTCGGCGTCGATCCATCCGAGCGGACCGGCGAAGTTGCCCCGGTCGTGTTCTTCGAGTCGTCGGATGAGTTCGTAGGCGCCCTCGCGAGGGATGCCCCCCACGGCGGCTGTCGGATGCAACATCCGCAGCACTTCGAGCGCGTCGGGAGCGTCGTCCAGGTTCTGGCTCTTGGCCGAGATCCAGGTGCCCAAGTGGGCGACGGTTCGCAACGCCACGATGGAAGGTTCGGCGTCCGCCGTGATGTCGTCATAGACGTTGGCGAGGTTGCGCACGATCTCATCGACCACCACGCCGTGTTCGTGCAGATTCTTGGTGCTGCCGAGCAGCCACGTCTCGTAGTCGTCGGGGGCGACGTTAGGCGGCAGGGTAATGGTGCCGGCGAGGGGGTGACAGAGGATCTCGGGGCCGGTGCGGCGCACCAGTAACTCGGGACTAGCTCCCACGAAGCGGCGACCGTCCCCGGTGGGCAGGCTGTAGAGAGTACAGATCGGTTCACGAACCTTAAGACGCTGGGCGATGGCGGCCGCGTCGATGATCTCGGGAACCGAACCAAGTACCGCGCGGGCCAGCACGACCTTGTCGATCTCCTTGCGGCGAAGGATCTCCACGGCGAGCGCGACGTTGTGCGCGTACTCTTCGGGCGTCGGCTGATAGGTGAGCGAGCGCAGGCTCTGCGTCTCTTGTATCGCGACGCGCACCGAGTCGTAGAGGTCGTGCCACGTCTCAGAGTCATCAAGGGCCGTGATCCAGGTGTCGCCGCTCGAGTGTTGGGTAATGGTGAACTGGGCGAGGTGCATCTCGCCCGGAGCGAGCCGGTCGTAGGGCAGCGTGGAGAAGGCCACCACGCCCGTGCCGGTCGGTCCCTCATCGCCCACGAGTTCGTGACGCGCGAGCGAGGCGACGGCGTCCGTCGTGGTGTCGAGGCCGCCTTCCAGCGTGATGCCTTCGGCCAGAGCACCGAAGCCCACGCGTAAGACCTCCGGCGTCTCTACCAGCCAACCGTCACGGGCCCCCAGCGCGCGCAGTACCTCCGCGCGCAACGGCTCGATGCGATGACGAGTGAACTTCACGACGTTCTCGTCGCGAGAAACTGCTGACTGAGACCGCCCATGATCCGTCGATTATTGACCGCGCTAAAGCCTGCGCGATTCAACATTGTGGTGATCTCGCGCGGCGTCGGAAGATATGCCGTGGACGCGGGTAGGTAGCGATAAGCCTCGCGGTCCGAGACCAGTGAGCCGATGAGGGGCACGACCCTTCGAAACCAGAAGCGAAAACCCGCTCGCCAGGGACCCCCGCGGGGCTCGGCGACCTCCAGGAGAGACAGTCGGCCCCCGGGGCGGAGCACACGGGCCATCTCGTCAAAGGTGGCCTGTAGATCGGTGAAGTTACGAAGCGCGTAACCGCAGGTAACGCCGTCGAAGCTGGCCCCTCGAAAGGGCAGTGAGGAGGCATCCGCTTGCACTCGCTCGGGAACGTTGCGCGCTTCGTGAAGCATGTTGTAGCTGAGGTCGGTCCCCACGGCGCGGTGATGCTGGCGCTGAAGCTCGCGCGCGAAGTCGCCGGTACCGGCCGCCACGTCTAAGACCACGCTGTGACGCGCGAGGCGCAGATCCGCGACGGCCCGGCGGCGCCACCGGGTGTCTAGTCCCACGGTCATTAGCTTGTTGACCAGCTCATAGCGCGGGGCAATGGCGTCAAACATCGAGCGAACGTGTTGAGTCTTCGCTTCGCCTTGGGGGAGGGAGGTATTACTCAAGGCGCTAACGATAAAGGCGAGACAGTACCTGGGCGACGCAGGCGGGCTTCTCGGAACCTTTTATCTCCACCGTCACGTCCATAGCGATCTGGACGCCACCGGCAACTTCGTCGACCGCCGCGAGGGTGGCACCCGCGCGAATCTCCGATCCCACGGGCACGGGAGAGGTGAACCGAACTTTGTTGGAGCCATAGTTGATACCCATGGTCACCCCCTGGACCGTCAATAGGCCGGCGCACAGCCCGGGAATGAACGACAAGGTGAGATAGCCGTGAGCGATGGTGTGACCAAAAGGGCCGGCGGCCGCACGCTCGGGATCGACGTGAATCCACTGGTGATCGTCGGTCGCGTCGGCGAAGAGATTGACCTGTTCTTGCGTCACGGTTCGATAGTCGGAGTACCCCAGGTGAGTGCCGACTAAGGCCATAAGTTCTTCGATGCTGTTCACCTGCGTAGCCACTATGCACCTCCGGAGCCACACTATCTTTTGTCGCTCGAAGGGCCTTCTCGCCGGTGGGGCCCACGTAAACTCCCAGCGTGAGTGAAACAGTGGCGGAGCCGCACCACCGCCAGATCAGCGACGGAGGGTTTCGGGCCGCACTCTTCGGTCTCCTCGACGGCCTGGTGACCAACGTCTCGTTCATACTTGGATTCGCTGGCGCCAATCCGGGACACGACATCGTGCGCCTGGCGGGTCTGGCCGGCCTCGTCGCGGGGGCCTTTTCCATGGGCAGCGGCGAGTACCTCTCGATGCGTTCGCAGAAGGAACTTTACGAGTACGAAATAGACGTCGAGCGCAAGGCACTGGCCTCGGCCCCGGAAGAGGAGCGACTCGAACTTCGCGACCTCTTTGTTAGTCGTGGCGTCGAAGAAGAGTTGGCCGAACGACTGTCCACCGATCTCATGAGAAACCCCGACCTGGCCCTGCGTACCCACGCGCGCGAAGAGTTGGGCATCGATCCGTCGGCCACGGGCTCTCCCTGGATCGCTGCGTCGTCATCCTTTCTTTTCTTCTCGGTGGGCGCCATTATTCCGCTCCTGCCCTGGATCGTCGTGGCGACGGGGAACGTGATGTGGTGGTCGATCGGTTTGGCCGGCGCGGCAACCTTGTTTGTAGGTGGCGCGGTGGGCCACTTCACCCGACGAGGGGTCGCCTACTCGGCCCTTCGGGCCCTCGTCATCATGGCCGTCGCCTCGGCCGTCACCTTCGGCGTGGGTGCCTTAGTCGGCCACTAAGAGCGAGCGAAGCGAACGAGACGGTCCTCGCGCTCGAGTCGAAAGCCCAGCGAGTCGTAGAGTTTTTTGGCGGACTCGTTGGACTCATCGACGAACAGCACGGCGTCGGCGACGCCTTTTCGATACAGAACGTTTAGTCCTTGGGTCAGCATCACGCGACCGAGGTGGTGGTGCTGAAAATCAGGGTGCACGGAGATGACGTAGATCTCACCGAATCGGTCCGGGTGAAGTTCGTGGACCTTGGTCCAACAGGAGGCCGCGATACGGCCGTCGATCTCGAGGAGTAAAAATCCCGAGGGGTCAAACCAGGGTTCTTCGGTGCGCTCGTCTAAGTCGCCCTGGCGCCAGGCCCCTTGTTCGGGGTGATTGGCGAAGGCCGCGTTGTTCTGTTCCAGCCAGGCCGCCTCGTCGCGATGGGGCTCGAAGTTGCGAAGAACGGCGCCCTCGGGCACGGGCTCCACGGGCACGGGCAGCTTCACGCGCAGTAGTTGCAGCATCCGGATGACGTCACCGCGCGCGTACTCGCAGGCCTGCGGCCCTCGGGTCCACCAGTCGACGACTTCGTGCGCGGCGAGTAAGTGCGCGAGCAGGTCTTCCTCGTAGTCGCCACCACACATTTCGACCGTGGCCAGCTCCTCTCCGGTGGCCATGGCGTACTTGAGCAGGGAACCGTCGACGTAGTACAGCCAGTGTTGGGCGCGCCAACCGTGCACGACGGCCCGACGGCGCCCCTCGTCGATCGCTTCACGGCCGACCAGGACTTCCGTGCGGTCGAGGAGACTCAGTACGTCGAGTCGCTGCTCCGCGGTGAGCGAGGTCACGCACCGCCACGGAGATTGCATAGTCGAAGACTATCGGCGAGAACTGCTAAATCCGCCCGGCGACGCGACTCAATCGGCGTAACAGCGCGCCCACGGTTCGCTCCGCCGCGACGAGCTCGGCGTAGACGTCGGGCTCCATGGCGTCACCCTCGGACTCCACCAAAGTGGTGATGCGGGTGGAGAGTTCGGTCATGGTGGAGGTGATCGTGTTGAGTTCGGTCTGCATGCTCATAACGTCTCCATCGCGGTCGTGGTCATCACGTCGGCCCCTATCGTATTAGTCGATGACCGAGACGAAGAGCGAAGTGGGCACGGAACTACTGGAGTGGTCGACCATCGAGGCGCGCGGGGACGACGCGGCGTCGTTTCTCCAAGGTCAGCTCAGCCAAGACCTGACGCAGATCACGGACGGTGGCGCGTGGGCCCTTCTACTGGCACCCGACAGTGTGGTCCTCTCTACGTGCTTCGTGACGACGGAGCCGGACGGCTACGACGTGGTCGTACCGGCGGCGCTGGCCGACGAAGGGCTGGCTCGACTGAAGCGTTTTCTGCTTCGCACCAAGTGCACGTTGGCCGTCACGACGTCGACGCGGGGGCCCTTCACCACCGCCAGGGATCAGATCGACGCGCGCTGGCCGGGAGTTCACGAACTCGCGGCGGCTCTCACACCCCACAGTTTTGGTCACGGCTTCGTGAAGTCGACCATCTCCTTTGACAAGGGGTGCTTCACCGGCCAAGAGCTCGTCGGCCGATTGGACGCACGTGGCTCGAGCGTCCCGTGGCGCATGGTCAGCGTCGTGGGACCGAGTAAGGAGGCGCTCGACGCCGTGCTCAAGTCCAAGGGACCCGAAGGACCACAAGGGGTCTCCAGTTGGTACCCGTTGGGTGCGGGAGTCGTCGGTCTAGGCTTCGCCCACCGATCGTTGTTCGCTGCGCTGGAGGAGTTGTCGGTGGCCGACGTCACCGTCGAAGAGGTCGACTGAGTCTCGAGGAAACGCGTGAGTAAGGTGCAACGCATGGAGACGGTCCGTGCGACTCACGAGTGAAGGGCTCTTCATCAAGATCTCCGGGGTGACCTCCGAAGCTGACGCCCTCTTTTCGATTGGCCTGGGGGCGAGCGCGGTGGGCTTTGACTTCGCCTTGACCCCGCGACAGATCTCGGTCAGCACGGCTCACGATATTGTCCGCCGTCTTCCCCAGGGTGCGCTCTCGGTGGGCGTGTTTCGTAGTGAGTTGCCCCAGCGCATCGTCGAGATCGCCAACACCATCGGACTCAGCGCGGTGCAGATCGACGGTCCGGCGAGCGGCGACGAGGTGAGTTACGTCGCCGAAAGAGTGAACACTGTGTTGCGAATGGTGCCCGACGGCACCGAACGTTTGGGGGCCACGGCCGGCGTGGACTACCTCGTGCTACCGGAGCTAGATGAGCCCGAGGCCCTGGCCGATTCGCTGGAACTCTTTATGGAGAGTGACCCCCGCACCCCGGTGATCGCCTCGGGGGGCCTCAACGCCTCCAGCGTGGTGGACGTGGTGCAGAACTTTCCCGTCTTTGGCGTCGATGTACGCGCCGGTGTCGAAAGTGCCCCCGGGATCAAGGATCCCGCGATGCTCGGTGAGTTCATTGCCAACGCACGCTGGGCCTATGACAACTCCTACGTCGAACGACACTTTGATGAGTGGCGCCTCTAGCTAGGCGTTGACTCGTCGAAAGATCACGCTGCCGTTGTGTCCGCCAAAGCCAAAGGAGTTGGAGAGGATCACGTCGACCTTTGCTTCACGGGGCTCGCCGATGACGACGTCGAGGGCGATCTCGGGGTCCACCACGGTCGTGCCGGCCGTCGGGGGAATGAGTTGATTCTGAAGAGTCAGAACTGACGCCACACCTTCTAGGGCGCCCGCGGCACCGAGGGAGTGACCCAGATGGCCTTTGATTGACGTGGTGACGGGAGCATCGTCACCGAAGACTTTGTGCACGGCGACGGACTCGGCCAGGTCGTTGAGAGGCGTGGACGTGCCGTGGGCGTTGATGTGTGACACGTCCCCCGGAGTCAGTTCGGCGTCCGCTAGAGCCAGATTCATGCAGCGCACCGCGCCGTTGCCCTTGGGATCAGGGGCCGTGATGTGGTGTGCGTCGGCGGTCGAGGCCGCACCGATCACTTCGGCCAGAATCGTGGCGCCACGCTCGAGGGCGTGGTCCCACTCTTCGAGAATCAAAACGCCCGCTCCCTCGCCCATCACGAAGCCGTCGCGCTCGACGTCAAAGGGACGAGAAAAGTTAGTGGAGGAGAGCGCGGTCATGTTGCTGAAGCCGGCGATGGCGATCTCCACGATCACCGCCTCGGCACCTCCGGCCACGGCCACGTCGCAGCGGCCCGAGGCGATCAGCCGGGCGGCGTTACCAATGGCGTGCGTACCCGCGGCGCACGCGGTGGTCACCGTTTCGCACGGCCCGCCGAGTCCGAAGCGCATCGACACCGCCGCGGTCGCGGCGTTGGGCATCATCATGGGTACGAGAAAAGGTGAGACGCGGTCGGGCCCTTTCAAGGTGAGAACGGCGTCCTGTTCGAGGGTGGTCTGAAGGCCGCCGATGCCCGTCGTGACGATGCTGCCGGCGTCTTCGAGCGGACCCTCGAGGCCGCTTTGGCGCCAGGCCTCGTCGGCGGCCATCAAGGTGTAGAGGGCAAAAGGGTCGAGCCGGCGCAGTTCTTTGGGACCGCCAATGTGCGAGGCGTCAAAGGGTGCGACGAACTTGGACTCGGGGGCGTGCGACTGCATGAGGGCGTTCCACAAGAGCGTCCACGCCCAGACCGGCGCAGGTGATGGCGCCGAGTCCCGTGACCGCTACTCGGCGACCCTGAAGGGGTCCCGAGGGAGTAACCGCGACGCGCACTACAGCTTGGCGTAGATCAGTTCGAAGGCCTCGCCGACGGTTTTGATCTCTTTGAGTTCATCTTCGGCGACTTCGATGTCGAACGTCTCCTCGAGCGCCATGACGAGTTCGACGAGGTCGAGGCTGTCCGCTCCGAGGTCGTCGCCGAAGGACGCCTCGAGCGTGACCTGTGACGGGTCGACGGCGAGAACTTCTACGGTGTCCTCGGTGAATTTCGCTAAGGCTTCGTTGCGATCCATGGTGCTACCCCTTTAATCTGTCGTTCCATCGTACCCAATGACCTTGCGCCACGATGCCACTAGAGGCCGAGCGCGAGGCCTCCATCGACGGGTAACACCGCGCCGGTGATGTAGCGAGCGTGGTTACTGGCGAGGAACCCGACAACGCCAGCGATATCGGAGGGCTGGCCGACGTGACCAAGGGGAATCATCGCGAACATCGAATCGCGCGCGGCGCCGAGTTCGGTGGTCATGTCGGTGTCGATGAGGCCGGGAGCCACCACGTTCACCGTGACCGATCGAGAGGCCACCTCCTTGGCGAGGGCTCGGGCCAGACCGACCAGTCCGGCCTTGGCGGCGGCGTAGTTGGCCTGTCCGGGCACGCCCATGAAAGGTGAGATCGAGCCGATGAAGATGATCGAGCCTTTGCGCGCGCGCACCATGGAGGCCATGGTGGCCGCGCGCAGTGAAGAAGGCGCCGTCGAGGTTGGTCGACAGCACGTCGCGCCACTGCTCGTCGGACATTCTCATCGCCAGTCCGTCCCGGGTGACGCCGGCGTTGACGACGGCCACTTCGACGGGTCCGAACTCCTCGACGGCGGCCTTGACGGCGTCGTTGACTGACGAAGAGTCAGCGACGTCCACGGCGAAGGACTTGGCGCACCCCGGCGGAGCCTCGGCCCGAGCGCGAGAAAGCGACGACGGTGTCGCCCGTCGGCGACGAAGTACTCGGCGATGGCGGCGCCGATACCGCGACTGGCTCCGGTGACGATGACGTGGCGACTCATAGGGCGATCTCCTGTAACTCCTCGAGGGTAGTCGGGGCGAACTGCGCCTCGAAGGGGCGGATTCGTTTGGTGAGCCCGGTAAGCACGCCGCTGGGCGGCATCTCGATGGTCGTCTGACACCGTGTCGGGCAGAGCGAGCGTCGCGTCGAGGAACTGCACGGGCGACGTGAGTTGGCGTCGACAACAGCTCGCGCCACTCGTCGGCCTCGACGTGGACCTCGCCGTCGACGTTGGCGATCAGCACCGCCTCGGTCGTGCCCCAGCGGGTGTGCTCTAGGGCTCGGTCGAGCTCCTCTTGGGCTGGGCCATCAGAGGTGAGTGAAACGCTCCGCCGACGGCTAGGGGCGTCGCGCGCCGCCACCCGAGCTCACGGTGGCGTGCCGAGTAGGTCGTCGAGTCCCTCGCGCGTACCGCTCACCACGATCTGCCCGGTGCCGTTGATGTTGGCGATCCACACGTCGTCGAGGCTCTCGAGGGCCTCGCGCGCATCGTCGTCACCGCCCATGACGGCGACCATCGAGCCCTCGCGCTGCGCGGCGGCGCGAGCCATGGCCGCGCCTCGCACGGTGATGAGCCGCGCGCCTTCTTCGAGTGACAGCAGACCCGAGGCCACCAGGGCGGAGAACTCACCCAGACTGTGGCCCAGCAGGTAGCGAGGTCGCACCCCGAGATCGAGCAGTTCGTGATACCCGACGAGCGAGAGGGCGAAGGTGGCGAGTTGCGCGCGATCGGTGCGCACGACGTCGTCGTCGCTCGCGTCGAGCAGCAGATGCGGCGACGTCGACTCCCGAGATCTCGCTGACGCGTTCGACCATGGTCCAGTGGCGCGAGTTGCGCCAGGCCGCGCCGGCGCCGCCGCTGAGCGAGCCTTGCCCCGGAAAGAGCGCGACGACGTCGTCGCGAAAGGGCAGCGTCGCTGCATCGTCAGCCATGGTTCCCAAGGTAACAGTGCCCGGAGTGGGACTCGAACCCACACACCCTCTCGAGTAAAGGCTTTTGAGGCCTCCGCGTCTGCCAATTCCGCCATCCGGGCTGCGGCGACCACGGTACCAGTATACCGTAGACGTGGCGGTGATGAAGGCGACGCTGTTCCGACAGGACGTCGTGCTGCCACGCCGCATTCGCGCGAGCCGAGCAGACGCACGCGAGCGCACGCGACTCTTTCTTCGACTCGAGCACGACGGGCGTCGTGGGCTTCGGCGAGGTGTCCCTCAGCCGCATCGCTGAACGGCGATCCCGGAATGTGACGACGGTTCGCGACGCTATCGGCGCGGCACTCGTTCAGCTCGAGTGAGGTTCGTTGCGCGCGAGGGCGCGCTCCCTCGTGGAGCCGCGTGGCGCGCCTCGGCAACGAAACCCCCGATCACGTCGCGTGGCCTCGGCGCTGGTCGAGATGGCCGTCTTGGACCGCGAACTGCGTCGCGACGATCGTCTCACGTCGGCAGATCTCTGGCCGCCGCGGTTCGCGACGCCGATCATGTCAACGGTCTCGTCTCCTTGTTGGACGACACCTCGTGGCATATCGATGCGACGGCGCGACGCGTGCGCGTGAAGACCGCCCCCGGGTCGCTCGGTAGCGTGGCGCTCGAGCGCTTGGCCACACTTCGAGGTACCGGTCGTGCTCGACTTCAACTGCTCGGCTCAGTCGGTGACGACGAGGTGCTCGCCCAGGTGGAACAGGCTCGTCGAGTCTGTGAAGTTGCGGCGGTGGAGCAGCCCTTCGCCGTGGGCAACGTCGTCGATCACGCGCGTCTCGCGGCACGCCTGGGGTGGATCTCAGCCTCGACGAAGGAGTGCGGTCACTGCAGCGACTCGCTCAGATCGTTCGCTATCGACGCGGCCACGATGCTGTGCGTGAAACCCGCGCGCGTCGGGGGGCTCGCCAACGCGCGTACGATCATCGAGCGCGCTCGCGCGCTCGGCCTGAAGGTCTACCTGGGCGGGTTCTTCGAGTCTCCCTACGCCCGCCACGTCCATCGCGTGCTGGCCCGCAACAGCCATCGAGGAACCGAGCGACGTGGGCGACGTCGACCTCGCGAACGGTGACGAAGAAGTCTCGTCGACATCGACCAGTTTTGGCCTTGAACCATCGGCGTGGTTGTTAGAGCGAGGCGCACCGCCCTAACGGTGGTGCGAACAGGCGAGCCGTAGACTGTGCCCATGGGATCTCGGCTGCTAAAGCGCCGTTTAGAGGACCTCCAACGTCAGTTGGCGCAGGCCCGCGAGAGCCTGGGCGTGCTGGAAGAACAGGTCGCGGTGTGGAACGACGCCCTTGACGACGCCCGGATTCGCGCCCTGGTCTCCGAGACCCCCTTGCAGTCAAAAGAGTACGACGACTCTGCTCGCCACGTCATGGTCGCCAACGCCGAGATGAAGCGTCGCCTCGGCGAAGTGCGTGAATTGTGGCTCAGCGAGACGAACTTCTACGCGAGTGGACACCGAAGGACGAAAATGGATAAGCGCGTAGTCATTGCCGACGACGAGTCGATCATTCGCCTCGATCTGAAGGAGATCCTCGAAGGGGACGGCTATCTCGTGGTGGGCGAGGCGGCGCGGGGTGATGACGCGCTGGCCATGATCAAAGAGCACCAACCCGACCTGGCGCTGCTCGACATCAAGATGCCCGGACTCGACGGCATCGAAGTCGCTCAGGCGCTCAAAGGCGGTCGACACGATCGTCGTGCTGCTGACCGCCTTTAGTCAACGCACCCTGATCGAGAGCGCGCGCGACGCCGGGCGTGGCGGCGTACCTGGTGAAGCCCTTTCGCAGAGCGAGATCTTGCCCAAGTTGGCCGCCATCTTGAACCCCGCCGCCAGTGAGCCGCTCGTCACCCACGACGCCCCGAGCGCCGACGACAAGATCGAGACGCGCGAGATCGTCCAACGCGCGAAGGAAGTTCTGATGGCCGAGCGCGGACTGGACGAGCCGGCAGCGTTTGAAGTCATTCAACAGTCCGCCATGCGCGCGCGCACGCGCATGCGCGACGTCGCCCAGCAGATTCTTAAGGGCGAGTTCGTTGGCTGAAGACCGATCGACCGGCGGCCGCTCGTGCTGTTCGACGGCATGTCGCTCGCCTTTCGCGCCTTCTTCGCCCTGCCCATCGACATTCAAACCTCCTCGGGTCTCGTCACCAACGCGCTTCACGGTTTCGCCTCCATGCTGGTCTCCCTCGTCGGCACCCAGAATCCCCGCGCGCTCGCGGTGGCCTTCGACCTCGCCGGGGGCACCTTTCGCGACGCGACTCACCGAGGACTACAAAGGCGGTCGGGCCGCCACGCCGCCCGAGATCGAGCATCAGTTCGACCTGATTCGCACCATGTGCGAGACCCTGCACATCCCCGTTCTCGGGGTCGAACACTTCGAAGCGGATGACGTTTTGGCGACCCTGGCGTCGTGGGGACGTGACGCCTCCATTCCCGGTCGTCGTGGTCTCGGGCGACCGCGACACCTTCCAACTCGTGGAAGACCCCTTCGTCAAGGTCCTCTACAACCGCCGCGGGCGTCTCGGACTACTCGCTCTACGACGAGGCGGGGATCTTGGAGCGCTGCGGCATCGAAGCGGCCCGGTACCCCTTGCTCGCCGCGCTGCGCGGTGACACGTCCGACAACCTGCCCGGGGTCCCGGGGGTGGGCGAGAAGACGGCGGCGAAACTCTTCGCCCAGTACCGCGACTTCGACGACCTCTACGCGCACCTCGACGCCTTGACGCCGAAGCTGCGCGAGAACCTCGCGACCTTCGAAGAGCGGGCCCGCAACAACGAAAGGGTGATGCGTCTGGTGCGCGACGTGCCTCTCGACTTCACGTTGGACGACATCACCCTCGGGGGCTGGAACCGACAAGAAGTGAACGGCTTCTTCGAGCGCTACGAGATGAACTCGCTGCGCGCGCGCATGGGCAAACTCATGCAGGACGGGCTCCTCGGCGAGGGGGTGGGCGAGATCACTAAGCCCGTGGCCGCGCCTTCGCGCGCGGCGACGCCAACGCCAGCGCCCAAGGGCGGAGCGACCCTCGACCAGATCTTCGCCGGCCCGGTCGCCCCACTGGTTGCCTTCAACGACGAGCGCGTGGCCGGATTCAACACGAGTTCACTCGCGCTCGGCGTCTTTGAAGTGAAGGAGTTCTTGCGCGGCGTGGCCGGTCGGCCCTTCGCCGGACACGACGTCAAAGGTCTGTACCGGGTCGCCGACGAGATCGGGTGTCGCCCTGAGCGACCCCGCGGATGACACGTCGATCATGGCCTTTCTTGATCGACTCGATCAGCGGGCGTTACGACCTGGCCGACGTGGCGTCACGCTTTCTCGGAGAGATCAACGAAGACACTCGTCCCTCGCTCTTCAGTGAGTCGAGTGACGACACCCTGATTCATGACGTGCAACAGGTGGGCCGCCTTCGTGACGTCCTGCGCGCCGAGATCGAGCGCTGGGAACTGGAGCGAATTTACGAAGAGGTCGAACTGCCCCTCGTCGCGGTGCTGGGCCGCATGGAGGGTCGAGGCATCCGGGTGGACGTCGCCGCTGCTGCGCACCATCGCCGAGGAGTTCACGACCGAGACGCAGGAACTCGACGCGGAGATTCAACAAGTCGCCGGGCACGAGTTCAAAGTCAACTCCCCCCAGCAACTACAGGTAGTGCTCTTCGAAGAGCTCGGTCTCACCGCGGTGAAAAAAATCAAGTCGGGGTACTCCACCGACGCCGGGAGCCTCGAAGCGATCGAAGACGAGCACCGCATCGTCCCTCTGATCCTGCGATATCGCGAAATAGAGAAGCTTGCGCGGCACCTACGGCGCGCCCCTTATTGACACGGTCGGTGACGACGGGCGCATCCACGCGATGTTCACCCAGGTGGTCGCGCGCACCGGTCGTCTGTCCTCGGATAAACCGAACCTGCACAACATTCCCGTGCGCTCCTTCGATGGTCGTCGTCTGCGCTACGCCTTCGTACCCACCGAGGGGTGGTTGCTCGCCGTCTCGGACTACAACCAGATCGAGCTGCGGATCTTGGCCCACCTCTCCCAGGACCAAGGACTGCTGCGCGCGTTCGGCGCGAACGAAGACGTGCACCGCACGATCGCGGCGCTCGGTCTTTGGCGTCGAGCCCGACGAGGTCACCAACGAACAGCGCGAACAGGCCAAAGCCGTCTCCTACGGTCTGGTCTATGGCATGGAGGCCTTTGGCCTCAGCCGGCGCCTCGGACCCAGGTCAGTGCGGCCAGAGAGATCATGAATCGCTACTTCGAGGGTTTTCCGAGCCTGCGCGAGTACCTCGACGCATCGTGAAGCAGATTCGCAATCGACGGCTTCTCGCGCACGGAGTTTGGTCGCGTTCGTCCGTTCCCGGACCTGCAGAACGCGGTCGGCCCGCAGCGCCAGGCCATCGAGCGTCAAGCCATGAACGCGGGCATTCAGGGTCTAGCGGCCGACATCTTTAAGTCGGCCCTCGTGCGACTGGACCGACGCCCTCAGCGCGGCGAAGGACTCCAGGCCCGTCTCATCCTCCAAGTGCACGACGAAGTGGTGGTCGAGGCGCCGCCCGAGGAGAAAGAAGCGTGAGCGCGATCATGATCGACGCGTTGATGAACGCGGCCGTCGCTCTCCGTTCCCTTCGAAGTGTCGCTCAACTGGGGCGAGAACTGGGCCGCGGCCAAGGGCTAAAGTCGGATGCTAGAGTTGTTACGCTGGGTTAACACCGGCGACCCAGCCCCTATTGACTAGTTAGACCCCGGTTGTGGTCACACGAAAGTAGTACCCCATGACGGACGGCACCAGCCTCCTCTCCACCCAGCAAATGGGTACCTTCGATGAAAACGGAAACTACATTCCGCGCGTCATCACCGAAGACGACTTAGTCGGCACGGACCTCGCCGCCTCGGTCGGCGACAGCGTCCTTGAGTTCGAAGACGGCGACCTCGTCGTCGGCACGGTCGTCAAGATCGACCACGACGAAGTCCTGCTCGACATTGGCTTTAAGTCCGAGGGTGTCATCCCCTCGCGCGAGCTCTCCATCCGCAACGACGTCGACCCCTCGGAGATCGTCTCCTTGGGTGAGCGCGTCGAGTGCCTGGTTCTCCAGAAAGAGGACAAAGAAGGCCGACTGGTCCTTTCGAAGAAGCGCGCTCAGTACGAGAAGGCCTGGGCCAACATCGAAGAGCTGAAGAACCGCGACGAAGTCGTCAAGGGTGTCGTCATCGAGGTCGTCAAGGGTGGGCTCATCGTCGACATCGGCCTGCGTGGCTTCCTGCCCGCGTCCCTCGTCGAACTGCGCCGCGTGCGCGAACTGCAGCCCTACATCGGCAAGACCGTCGAGGCCAAGATCATTGAGTTCGACCGCAACCGCAACAACGTGGTGCTCTCGCGTCGCGCCTGGCTCGAAGAGACGCAGAAAGAACAGCGCGGCGACTTCCTCTCCAACCTGAAGCCGGGCGAGCGCCGTCACGGTGTCATCAGCTCGGTCGTCAACTTCGGTGCCTTCGTGGACCTGGGGGGCATGGACGGACTGATTCACGTCTCCGAGCTCTGCTGGAAGCACATCGATCACCCGAGCCAAGTAGTGGCCGTGGGTGACGAAGTCGACGTCGAGGTTCTCGACGTCGACTTCTCGAAGGAGCGCATCTCGCTCTCGCTGAAGGCCACCCAGTCCGACCCCTGGCAGGTCTTCGCCGACAGCCACGCCGTCGACCAGCTGGTCTATGGCCGCGTCACCAAGTTGGTGCCCTTCGGTGCGTTCATCCAAGTGGGCGAGGGCATTGAGGGTCTCGTGCACATCTCGGAGATGGCCGCGCACCACGTCGAGTCTCCCGACCAGGTCGTCACCGCGGGCGAAGAGCTCTGGGTCAAGATCATCGAACTCGACACCGCTCGTCGTCGCATCAGCCTCTCGATCAAGCAGGCGGCAGAAGGTGGCGAGGTCTCCGAGGAGTACCGCGAGGCCTTTGGGTCACACGCCTACGACGCCGAGGGTAACTACATCGGCTCCATCGAGTACGGCGAGTTCACCCCGGAGACCGAAGCGCAGGCCGCGTGGGCCGAGTACGCCACGGAAGTGGCGACGAAGGCTCCCGACGCCAACGACGCCGACGTGGTTGACGTCACCGAAGCCCCCGCGGAACTCGACGCTGGCAGCGACACTCCCGCCGAGTAGTTCACGCGAAGAAATCGCGAACCGCATCATTGCTTCAGCCACCTCTCCTGAGAGTGAGTGGCGTCGTAACGACTTCTGATCAGGGTGTTTCCTACTCCCCAACAGCAACGGACTCACAACGGAGTCACTTGGATTTGACACGTGGGCGAGGAACCTGAGATGCTGAACGGCGCAAGGGCAGCAGGGGCAACTGGAGAGATCAGTGCCCGTTCTTGCGAACACAAAAAATTCGGCTGCCTCGGCGATCGAGCCGGCGATGTGGGTTGCGCCGAGACATCAACTCGTCGATAAAAACGTATTCGTGAGCGCTACTTTCCAACCCTTTCTCTTCTCGTACGAACGCCGCTCGTGGTCCCCGAATCGACCCGGCTTTCACGTTCACGGGGTAGTCGATGGGTGAGGCGGCGGGGGAGGGTTCAATAACTCCGTCGCTTCGCTCTTCTGCAGTACGGGTAACTGCTCGCTCGTTCCATTCCGAGCGGCAGGGACTGGCCACTTCAGTGCAGGGCAACGAGAACATCTGCGCTGAAGTGGCGGTCTACTCGCCTGCTTCGTCCCCAGAACTCACCTCGCGTCGAGACATGCTTCTCGGCGTGCAAGGGTTCAAGATCACCAACGGAGATCTTCTCGCCTGGCTGTGAGGGCTTCACCCGAACTCGAAACACGTTGGGCGTTGCTGAAGGATCAGACCTGTGCGGCTGGCTCCCTACGGGTGAGGGTCGAGAGCGGGTAGTGACAGGCCACTTGGTGGCCGGTCACGATCTCCACTAGTTGCGGCTCCTCGTTGGCGCACTTCTCGGTCGCGATAGGACATCGTGTACGGAAACGACAGCCACTCGGTGGATCCATCGGGCTCGGTGGTTCCCCCGCGAGGACGTCGCCGTGCATCGGCGAGTCGGGGTCGGCCTCGAGCGCCGCGCCCAGCAGGAACTTGGTGTACGGGTGCTCGGGATCGACGTAGAGAGTGTCCGCTGGTCCGATCTCGCAGATCTTGCCCAGGTACATGACGGCCACACGATCCGAGACGTTCTTCACTACGGCGAGGTCGTGGGCGATGAAGAGGAGTGTCAGGCCGTACTCCACTTTCAAGTCCTCAAGAAGGTTCAGTATCTGAGCTTGCACCGACACGTCGAGGGCGGAGACCATCTCGTCGCAGATCAGCAGTTTGGGCCGCATGGCGAGGGAGCGGGCGATGGATATTCGTTGACACTGTCCACCCGAGAACTGCCGCGCATAGCGATTGCCGTAGATCTCTGGGTCGATGCCCACTTTGAGGAGTAGGTCGTTGACCAGGGCGTCACGCTCCTCACCCTGAAGCGACTTCCAACAGTCGAGGGGCTCGGCCACGATGTCCTTGACCCGACGCCGGGGGTTCAAGGAACTAATGGGATCCTGGAAGATCATCTGCATACGGGTGCGCAAGTTGCGCAGGGTTTTCCCGTTGGTGGTGGTGAGTTCGGTGCCTTCGAGTTGGATCGAGCCACTCGAGGGTTCGACGATGCGCATGAGGGCCCGGCCGGTGGTGGATTTCCCGCACCCCGACTCACCGACCAGCCCCAGGGTCTCGCCCTCAAAGATGTCGAAACTGACGCCGGCGACCGCACTCAGTTTTTTGTGGTGATGACCGAACGTGACGGTGAGGTCACGCACCTTAAGGAGTGGCTGTCGATCGCTCACGCCGGAACTCCTTCGGCTACCGGGAGGGGATTCCAACACGCGAACGCGTGGCCCGACTCCTCGGCCGGCTCCAGTTCTGGTCGCTGCACCCGACAGATGTCCGTGGCGTACGCGCAGCGCGGCGCGAAGGCGCAGCCCGGGGGCAGGTCGAGCAGATTGGGCGGTCGTCCGGGAATGGCCAGCAGACGCGTGTGCGAGGGGTTCGAGACCTTGGGCGAACCATCTAACAGTGCGCGGGTGTACGGCATGCGATGGCGACGAAAGACTTCGCGCGTCGATCCGATCTCGACGATCCGACCGGCGTACATGACGATGATTCTCGACGTGCGCGTAGCGACCACTCCGAGGTCGTGGGTCACTAGAACGACGGACATCTTCATCTGGTCTTTGACGGTTTCCAGCAGGTTGAGGATCTGGGCCTGGATCGTGACGTCGAGGCCCGTGGTGGGCTCGTCGGCCATGAGCAACTGGGGCGAGCCGGCCAGGGCCGTAGCGATAACCACGCGCTGACGCATACCGCCGGAAAGTTCTCCCGGGAAGACCTTGTAGCGTTCGACGGGCGAGGGGATACCCACTAACTCAAGCAGTTCTATGGCGCGAGCTTTGGCGGCCGAGCGGTCCATGCCCAGTCGCACGCGCAGAATCTCGTCGATCTGTTTGCCGATACGCATAACGGGGTTGAGCGAGGTCATCGGATCTTGGAAGATCATGGCGACTTCGAGGCCCCAGATTGAACGCTTCTCCTTCTCACTGGCCCCGACCACTTCGAAGCCGTTCAAGAGGACCGAACCCGTGACCTCGACGTTGAGGCGTGGCTGGAGACCCATGATGGTGCGTGACAGGACGGTCTTGCCGGAGCCGGACTCGCCCACGATACCGAGCGTCTCGTTGTTGCCCAGTTCAAAGGAGACGCCACCGACGGCCGCCAGGGGGCCGGAGGGCGTGGCGAACGTGGTGTGCAGATCCTTCACGACGAGGAGTTTCTCGTTGTCGCTCATAGCTTGGCCTCGGAGACTTCAAAGTGCGAACGCAGTCGGTCGCCAATGAAGTTCAAACAGAGCAAAAACAGACACATGGCCAGCGACGGAAAGATGGCGAGCCAGGGGTTCTGCTGCAAGATGGAGAGACTTTCGTTGATCATGTTGCCCCACGACGGCGTCGGGGGATTCACGGAGAGGCCGAGAAAGGCCAGGGCGCCCTCCAAGGTGACCACGGTGGCGATACCGATTAAGAGGAACGACACGCCAATCGGAGCCACGTTGGGCAGCAACTCTTTCATGAGAATGCGTCGGTCGGTGGCCCCTTGGACCTTGGCCGCGACGACGAAATCTCGGGTGGCGTAGTTCATGGTGGCGCTGCGAATAACCCGATACACCAGGGGAATGGAGGCGACCCCCACCACAATGATGATCTTGAGCAGCGAGCGGGGCGTCCAGAACGAAAGAACGGCGATGGTGGCGATGATGGCCGGAAAAGCGAGCAACACGTACATGACGGCCGTCAAGATGGAGTCGAACTTTCCTCGACGATAGGCGGCCAACATGCCGAGCGGCGCACCGATGCCAAATCCGATCAACATGGCCCCGAGGCTCACTTCGATGGAGACCCGTGAGCCAAAGACGATGCGCGAGAAGATGTCGCGACCGAGATCGTCGGTACCAAAGAGGTGGTGCAGCGAGGGCGCGGCGTTCACCACGGCGTAGTTCTGATACAGCGGATTTTGAAGCGGCAACACGTTGGCGAAGATGGCGCCGACGAAGTTGAGGACCAGCCACCCGACACAGATCCAAAAGAGCACGCCCAACTTCTTCTTTCGCCCCGGTCGGTCGTGGGCCTCTTCGACGATTTCGTTGACGAAGTTCGAACTACTCACGACTAATCCTGGGATCGACAATATTTATAAGTAGGTCGAAGCCGAAGTTGATGAGAATGACCCCCACCGAAACCACTAAGACGATGCCCTGGACGACCAGGTAGTCACTCAGGCCAATGGACTCAATGAGTTCATACCCCAGGCCGGGGATGCTGAGGAGGTACTGGACGATAAACCCGCCGGCCAATAGTCCGCCGATGTTGACTCCCGCCGTGCCGAGCAGAGCGACCGAGGACGGCCGAAAGGCGTGTCGCCACATGATGCGGCGCTGACTAATGCCCTTGGAGCGGGCCATGGTGATGAACTCTTCTTGCAACGTGGCGATGAGGTCGCTTCGCAGTACGCGGTAGTAGACCACGAAGCTCCCGATGGCCAGGGTGACCGAGGGCAGCGAGAGGCTCTCGAGGTTGCCGATCCAGTCCGTTCCCAGAGACACGTACGAGGAGGGGCCGGTATGGGGAACGCCGAGTTTGATCGCGACCACCAGCACGAGCAACACGATGATCACGAAGGAGGGAATGGTGAGCAGGGTGAAACTTCCCGCGCCCAAGATGCGGTCCAACGGGCCGTCGGGACGTCGGGCGCTGCGCATCGCGAGGGGAATGGCGACGAGGAAGGCGAGAATCTGGCTCAGGATGATGATCTCGACGTCGATGGGCAGGGCCGCCTTAATGACGCTCCAGACGGTCGTCTGGGAGATGAACGACGTTCCTAAATTGCCTCGCAGGACGTTCTTGATCCAGACGAAATACTGCTCCCAGATCGGTTTATTGAGACCCAACTGCGCATAGAGCTTGGCTCTGTTGGCCGGGCTGTCGCCGGTGCCGAGTATGACGGCGGCCGGATCCCCGGGAAGGAGATGGATGAGGTAGAAGGAACCGATGGTGATGATGAAGACGATGCCGATCAACATGACCAGCCGCCGCACTAAATATCGAGCCAACGTTCCCCCTAAAGGACCTGTAGCGACATTACTCAAGGAGCACCTACCCGCTGGTAACACCAGGCCCGTCCTGACCGAGATGTCACTACCCGTTAGTACCGTGGATGTGTGAAAAGTGTCGCTATCGCGGGCGGGATTGGTGCTGGCAAAACGGCCGTGGCAGAACGGCTCACGCTGCTCGGCTATTCCGTGATTGACGCAGATGTCATTGCGCGAAAAGTTGTAGAAAAAGGCGAACCGGCGTGGAGGGCGTTACGCGACGCGTTCGGCACGGCCGTACTTGACGGCGACGACAATATTGACCGAGACTTTCTCGCCGACGTGGTCTTTCACGATGAGAGTGCGCTGCGGCGGCTCAATCACATCACTCACAGCTATATCGGCAGCGAGATGGCGCGGGAGCTGGACGAGACTGACGCGCCTACGGTCTTTGTGGCGATCCCGCTGTATCGGGAGGAACACCGCGAGAACCTTCACCTTGATGAGGCCTGGGCGGTCGTGGCCGATCCGCAGACGGCTCTGGACCGGCTGGTCACCCAGCGTGGGATGAGCCACGACGACGCCACCGCACGTTTGGCCGCGCAGATGAGCAACGACGAGCGAGTGGCGATCGTCGATCGAGTGATCTGGAATGACGGCACCCTCGATGACCTCTACGGTCACCTCGACGTCGCCCTGGCCGAGTTGGAAGAGGCGTGACGGACTTCCTCGTTGAGTCGCCCTTTCAGCCGGCGGGGGATCAACCCGCCGCTATCGCCGCCCTCACCCAAGGTGTGGAGGACGGCCTTCGCTATCAAACCTTGGAGGGCATCACCGGCAGTGGCAAAACGGCGACCATCGCGTGGTTGGTGGAACAAGTTCAGCGTCCGACTTTGATTCTCGAACCCAACAAATCGCTGGCCGCACAGTTGGCCTCGGAGCTACGCGACATGTTGCCCCAGAATCGCGTCGAGTTCTTTGTCTCGTACTACGACTACTACCAACCCGAGGCCTACGTGCCGAGGACGGACACCTACATAGAGAAAGACAGCTCGGTCAACGAGGAGATTGACCGGTTGCGCCACGCCGCGACGTCGTCGCTACTCACCCATCGCGACACGATTGTGGTGGCGTCGGTGTCGTGCATCTACGGTCTGGGTTCACCCATTGAGTATCGCGAACGGATGCTGCCCTTAGAAGTGGGGGAGCGCTTCGAGCAGCGACAGTTGCTGGCGCGTCTGGTGGAGATGCAGTACAGCCGTAACGAGCTGGTTCTTGATCGCGGAACCTTTCGCATGAAGGGCGACACCCTCGAAGTCCAGCCGGCCTATAGCAACGAGGCGGTACGCGTCTCTTTCTTCGACGACGTCATCGAGGAGATCTCCTTCTTCAATCCCGTCACCATGGAAGGGCACGGCAGGGTCAATGAGTTCACCCTCTTCGCCGCCTCGCACTACGCGGCGAGTTTGGCCACCTTGCAGCGGGCCTGTCGCGGGATAGAAACGGAACTGGCCGAACAGCTGGCCATCTTTCAAGCCGAGGGCAAGCTGTTGGAGGCCCAGCGACTTCGTTCCCGTACCGAACACGACCTCGAGATGCTGGAACAGACGGGCGTGTGCGCGGGCATCGAGAACTACTCGGCCCACCTCGATGGCCGTCGACGCGGTGAACGCCCCTTCACGTTGCTGGACTACTTCCCGCAGGACTTCTTAGTCGTCATTGACGAGTCCCACGTGGCCGTGCCGCAGATCCGCGGCCAGTACGCCGGCGACCAAGCGAGGAAACTGACACTGGTGGAGCACGGGTTTCGTCTCCCCAGCGCGCTCGATAATCGTCCGCTCAATTTCGACGAGTTCATGGAGCTCGTCCCTCAGATGGTCTTCGTCTCCGCGACGCCGGGACAGTACGAGATCGAGCACTCCGACCAGGTCGTCGAACAGGTCATCCGCCCGACGGGACTCCTCGATCCCGAGGTCTTCGTCGTGCCGACCAAAAATCAGATTGACGATCTTCGCTCACGCCTGGACGTGGTCGTTGCCCGCGGGGATCGCGCGCTCATCACGACGCTCACCAAGCGCATGGCCGAGGACCTCACCACCTTCCTCACCAAGGCTGGCTACCGCGTGCAGTATCTGCACAGCGACATCGACACCATTCAGCGCATCGAGATTCTGCGGTCTCTTCGACTGGGGGAGTTTGACATTCTGGTGGGTATCAACCTGTTGCGCGAGGGCCTGGACCTGCCCGAAGTCTCCCTGGTCGCCATCTTGGACGCGGATAAGGAAGGGTTTTTGCGCTCGCGTAGTGCTCTCATTCAGACCATCGGCCGCGCCGCGCGAAACTCCAGTGGTCAGGCCATCCTTTACGCCGACAACATGACCGACTCCATGAGGGCGGCGATCTCTCTCACCGAGCGCCGGCGACTGTTGCAGAAGGCCTACAACGAAGAACACGGTATCGAGCCGCAGAGCGTGATCGAAGAACGTCGCCGACATTTTGAACCGCCTGCGCAGTGAGTCACCGCGGGAGTTGCTCTCCAAGGTTCACGGCATCTCCTCGCTGGACGACTTCTTGCCCGACGATCTCAGCCTCGAAATTGCCCGCGTCGAGGAGGCCATGTTGATCGCCGCGGGAGAACTTCGATTCGAAGAGGCCGCCCTCCTTCGTGACACGCTTCAGAACCTTCAGCGCCAGATGGTCGCCCCCGTCGAGAGCCCGATGACCGTGGAAGAACCGGTAGATTCCCCCTATGTCTAAGTCGATTCGCGTCCAGGGAGCGAGGGTCCACAACCTGAAAAACCTCTCCGTGGAGATCCCTCGCGACCAGTTGGTCGTCTTCACCGGACTGTCCGGATCGGGCAAGTCGTCCCTCGCCTTTGACACTATTTACGCCGAAGGTCAACGGCGCTATGTCGAGAGCCTGTCCGCCTACGCCCGACAGTTCCTGGGCCAGATGGACAAGCCCGACGTGGAGTTCATCGAGGGACTCTCCCCGGCGATCTCGATCGATCAGAAGACCGCCTCGCGGAACCCTCGCTCGACGGTGGGCACCATCACCGAGATTCACGACTATCTCCGCCTGCTCTTTGCGCGCATCGGCGTACCGTACTGCCCCAACTGCGGCAAGCCCATCACCAGCCAGACCCCCCAGCAGATCGTTGACCAAGTCCTGGCCCGCAACGACGGCGAACGGTTCTTGGTCCTCGCGACGGTGGTCGAGGGTCGCAAGGGCGAGTACAGCACGCTGCTGAACGAGCTGGCCGGCCAGGGCTTCTCTCGCGTTCGCGTCGACGGCGTCGTCATGGAACTCTCCGAGCGCGACTCACTCACGTTGGCGCGCTACGAACAGCACACCATTGACGTGGTGTTGGATCGGCTCACCGTGAAGAAGGCGAATCGCCAACGGCTCACCGAGTCCGTGGAGTCGGCGCTCAAACTCACTAAGGGCGTGGTCAAGTTCCTCTTCCTCGACCCCGAGGAGATGGTCCAGTTCTCCGAGAAGATGGCCTGCAGCGACTGCGGCATCAGCTTCAACGAACTCGCCCCCCGTGACTTCTCCTTTAACTCGCCCTACGGAGCCTGTCCCGTGTGCACGGGCCTGGGCACGCGCTACGAAGTCGCTCCCGATCTGGTGGTGCCCGACGACACTCTCTCCCTGGCCGAAGGCGCGCTCGCTCCCTGGGCCGGGGCGCGTTTTAAATACTTCGAGCGACTCATCGAGGGCATCGCCACGTTGGGTGGCTTCGACGTCGACACGCCCTGGAAGAAGCTGAAGGCCAAGGACCGAAAGTTGATCCTCTACGGGGTCGACACGAAGTCGGTCGCCGTCAAGTACAAGAACCGCTACGGGCGGGTGCGCACTTACGAGACGACCTACAACGGCATCGTCGACTGGTTCGAGCGCAAGCGCAACGAAGCCGATGGTGACTGGTCGCGCGAGCAGGCCGAACAGTACATGCGCGAAGTTGAGTGCACCACCTGCAAAGGCCAACGACTGAAGCCCGAAGTTCTCGCGGTGCGCGTGCACGATCGCAACATCGCCGAGGTCAGCTCCTTCACCATCGATGAGGCCATCGCCTTCTTCGGTGGGCTGAAACTGACGGCCCGAGAAGAGACCATCGCGCACCAAGTCATCAAGGAGATCGTCGAGCGACTGACCTTCTTGATGGACGTGGGTCTGGACTACCTCACGCTCAGTCGCGCGTCGGCCACCCTGTCGGGCGGCGAGGCCCAGCGCATTCGTCTGGCTAGTCAGATCGGTAGTTACCTGGTGGGCGTCCTCTACGTTCTGGACGAACCCTCGATCGGTCTGCATCAACGCGATAATCGCCGACTGATCGCCACGCTGGAACGACTCCGCGATCTCGGTAACTCGGTGATCGTGGTGGAACACGACGAAGAGACCATCCGCATGGCCGACTTCATTGTCGACATCGGTCCCGGGGCGGGTGAGTACGGCGGTGAGGTGGTGCACGCCGGCAACTACGAGGCGCTACTAAAGAACAAGCGATCGCTCACCGGTCAGTACCTCTCAGGAGCCAAGTCCATTGAGGTGCCCACTACTCGACGCACGGGTGACGGCAAAAAGCTCACCATCAAGGGCGCGCGGGCCAACAACTTGCGCGATATCACGGTCAATATTCCCTTGGGCGATTTCGTAGCGGTAACGGGCGTGTCGGGGTCGGGTAAGTCGTCGCTGATCAACGCCATTCTTTTGGCCTCGTTGGAGCACCAGATCAATCGGGCCAAGACCAAAGCCGCCGAGCACGACACGATCCTCGGCGTAAAGAACCTCGACAAAGTGGTGGCCGTCGATCAGCAACCCATCGGTCGCACGCCGCGCTCCAACCCCGCCACCTACACGGGGGTCTTTGACAAGATTCGCAAACTCTTCGCCGAGACCCAGGAGTCGAAGATCCGCGGATACCAACAGGGCCGCTTCTCATTCAACGTGAAGGGCGGACGGTGCGAGGCCTGCGCCGGGGACGGCACCATCAAGATCGAGATGCACTTCTTGCCGGACGTCTACGTCAACTGTGACGTCTGCAATGGCGCTCGCTACAACCGAGAGACCCTCGAGATCCTGTATCGTGGCAAGTCCATCGCCGACGTGTTGAACATGTCGATCGCTGAAGCCCTGGAGTTCTTCGAACGCCAACCGTTGATTCTGCGACACGTCCAAAGCCTCATGGACGTGGGACTGGGCTACGTTCGACTGGGCCAACCCGCGCCCACCTTGTCGGGCGGCGAAGCGCAGCGGGTCAAGTTAGCCACGGAGTTGGCGCGTCGCCCGACGGGTCACACCTTGTACGTGTTGGACGAACCGACGACCGGCCTGCACTTTGAAGACGTCAATCGACTGCTGCACGTGCTACACCGGCTGGTCGACCAGGGCAATACCGTCTTGGTCATCGAACATAACTTGGACGTCATCAAAACCGCCGACTGGGTCATCGACTTAGGACCCGAAGGGGGCCGCCGCGGCGGACTGGTGGTCGGGGAAGGTACGCCGGAAGAGATCGCGCAACTCAACACCGCGACCGGCACGGTGTTGAAAGAGGTGTTGGCCGGCAACGGCCGCCTCTGATGCTGACCAAGCCCTCGGGCATTCCCCGTCAGAGCGGTTGCTACCTCTTTCGTAACGACAAGGGCACCATTATCTACGTGGGTAAGGCCCGCGTGCTCGCCCAGCGGCTCTCCAGCTACTTTCAACGCCGCGAAGGGCTGAGTGAGAAGACGCAGTTCCTCATGGAGGAGGCCTCGTCGGTTGAGTGGATCGTGACGCCCAGCGAAGTGGACGCCCTCATCCTCGAGAACGAGTTGATCAAGGAGAATCAACCGCGCTACAACATGCGCCTCAAGGATGACAAGAGTTTCCCTTTCGTGGCGCTGGACTCCCGTACGCCCTTCGCCGCCCCCTACGTGACGCGCGGCCAACACGTCAAAGGGGTGCGCTACTTCGGACCCTTCGTCAACGTGCGCGCGCTGCGAGTGACGATGGATGAACTCTTAGAGGCCTTCCCGCTACGTTCGTGCTCTAAGCACAAGTTCAACTACCAACAGCGCATTAATCGGCCCTGTCTGCTCTACGACATCGGCAAGTGCTCGGGCCCCTGCGTCGGAGCGATCGACCCGATTGGGTATCAGCAGTTAGTCCAGTCTTGGGCTCGATTCTTCGAAGGTGACGTACGTGAACTGCGCAACCTTCTACGTCGACAGATGGACGAGGCCTCGTCCGAGAAGCACTACGAAGCGGCGGCCAAGGCGCGCGACAGCCTGGCGGCCCTAGAGCGAGCGGCCAATACCCAGACGGTAGTGCTGGACGATCACTCCAACTTAGACGTCATCGCCATCGCCAACGAAGGGAGCCGATCGGCCTTGGTGAGATTTCGCGTTCGCTTTGGCCGCGTGGTCGGTCGAACGGTCCACCTGGTGGATCGCTCCTTAGAAGAAGATGACCGCGAGATTCTAGAGAACGCCTTGACCGATCTCTATCTCGACGCGGACTCCGTGCCGCCGGTGGTGGTCTTAGAGAGCGCGGACTTCTCGTCGCCCCTGGTGACTCAGTATCTGAGCGGAGTTCGCGGGCGGCCGGTCGAGGTCGTGGTGGCCCAGCGGGGCAAGCGTCGCCGGGCGGTCGAGTTGGCTCGTGAGGATGCCCAGGCCGTGATCGGGCGGGACTCGCTGCGCCGCCAGGCCGACCACAACGTGCGCGCTCGCGCCCTCCAGGAGTTGGGTGTCGCCTTGCATCTAGAGCAGCCACCCTTTCGCATCGAGTGCTTCGACATGAGTCACCTCCAGGGGACCAACTACGTCGGCTCGATGGTCGTTTTCGAAGACGCCCTGCCTCTTAAAAGTGACTATCGCCACTTCAACGTCAAAGAGGTGCTGGGCAACGACGACGTGGGGGCGATGGAAGAGGTGGTGCGTCGACGACTCACCCACTGGGAAGATCACCAGGGCTCCACGAAGTTCCGTCGCCCCGATCTGATCATCATCGACGGAGGACTGCCGCAGTTACACGCGGCCGAGAAGGCGGCGCGCTCGTTGGACCTCGGGGGACTAGTCGAGTTCGCGGCCCTGGCCAAGCGAGAGGAGTTGCTGTTTCGCCCCGGTAGTTCCGTGCCGATCGTCTTGGAGCGCGGATCGGAGTCGCTCTACCTGGTGCAACGGCTACGCGACGAGGCGCACCGCTTCGCTATCACTTTTCATCGGTCCAAGCGGGGTAAGTCGATGGTGGCGTCCTCGCTGGAGGGGGTGGAGGGCCTCGGGCCCGCGCGACGCGAGCGACTACTCGGGGCGTACGGTTCGCTGAACGCGCTGCGTCAAGCGACGTTGGAAGAGTTGCGCGCCTTGACCTGGTTGCCCGGTGACGTGGCGACCAGGCTCTACGATCATCTGCAGGCGCCGAGTGCGCCACGACCCACGAAGGGGTCTCGCGATGAGTGAAGTCTTGTTGGTCACGGGCATGTCGGGCGCCGGACGCTCGACGGTCTCGGCCGCCTTGGAAGACCTCGGATGGTTCGTAATTGACAATCTGCCCCTCGAACTCGTGGTGCGCGTCGACGAGCTCGTGAACGATGACTCCCACGACTACGCCGGCCTCGCCTTCATCGTCGGCCGTCGCGGGGAGGCTGAACCGGCCGCCCTGTTGGAAGTGGAGAAAGAACTGCAAGCCCGACACGACCACGCCCAGATCCTTTTTCTCGACGCCCCCGATGAGGTCCTGATTCACCGCTACGAGAGCAACCGCCGCCGTCACCCCTTCGAGGCGGCCACGCTGGTGGACTCCATCGCCGAGGAGCGTGCCGTCTTGTCCCCGATCCGCGAGGCCGCGGCCATCGTCATCGACACCGGTTCCATCAACACCAATCAACTGCGACGACGCATCGGGGAGACCTTTAGTAACGCCCGCGGCACGCAGTCACTGCGGGTCTCGCTGGTCACCTTTGGTTACTCCTACGGAATCCCTCGTGACGTCGACCTGGTCTTTGACTGTCGCTTCCTGCCCAACCCCCACTGGATCGATGAACTTCGCCCCTTGACGGGCCTCGACGAGCCGGTGGCGGAGCTACGTGCTGGACCAAGAGCCCGCTCAACACTTCATCAGTGACGTCACGCGGCTGCTCGAGTGGCAGATCCCGGCCTTCGCCTTAGAGGGCAAGTCCTATCTCACCATCGCCATCGGGTGCACCGGGGGGCGACACCGCAGCGTGGCCATCGCCGAAGAGATTCGTCGGCGTTTGGGCATCGAGAGCGCCGTTTTTCACCGCGACATCGCTCGATGAAAGTCGTCGCCGTCGGTGGGGGACACGGCACCGCTGTCTCTTTACGCGCGCTCAAACTGATCGCCGAGGACGTGACCGGCGTGGTCTCGGTGGCCGATGACGGCGGCTCGAGCGGACGACTGCGCGCCATGCTCAACGTGGCCGCGGTCGGGGACCTCCGAAAGTGCCTGGTGGCCTTGGCCGATCCCGACAATCCCCTCACCGCCTCCTTCGAACACCGCTTCAGCGTGGGTGAGTTGAGCGGGCACGCCGTCGGCAATCTCCTCCTGGTGGGGTTACTCGACGCGACGGGCAACTTAGAAGAGTCGGTCGCGGCCCTGGCCCAACTCATGGGGGTGAAGGGCACCATCGTGCCGGCCAGTAGTGAAGGCGTCGTGCTTGTTGGCCACGACCGAAGAGGGACCCACGCGGGGCCAGAGCCAAGTCGCCAACTCCTCGACCATTCGTCGCGTGAGCCTGGAGCCGGCCAGCCCGGCCGCGCCGATCGTAGCCGTGGAGACGATCGAGCGCGCCGACGTCATCTTGATTGGGCCGGGCTCGCTCTTCACCAGCGTGCTGGCGGCCTGCGTAGTCCCGGGCATCACTCAAGCGTTGGCCGGCTCGCGGGCGAAGAAGATCTACGTGGCCAACCTTCACGCCCGAGATCCCCGAGACGGAGGGCTTTCGACTGGGCGACCACGTCGAGGCGCTCCTTCGACACGGGGTCGTCCCGGACCTGGTGCTAGTCGATGAGCGATCCACCTACGCGAACGATCCCTGCACCATCGAGACCCGGGTGAGGGACCTCTCGGACCGACGAGGGCTCGTGCACGATGTGCAAAAATTGGCCGGGGCCGTGCTGGACGAAGTGCGAAGATAGAAGACCAACGAAAAGAGGAGACGCCAGTGGCAACACGGGTCGCGATTAATGGATTTGGACGCATCGGACGGAGCTTTCTGCGGGCCGCCCTCGGGAGCCCTGACGTGGAGATCGTCGCCATCAACGACCTCGTTCCCACGGCCACCAACGCCCACCTCCTCAAGTACGACTCGACCCAGGGCCTGCTGGATCTCCCGGTCAGCGCCGGAGAGAACGCGTTGCACGTCGGCGATCGCGCGATCAAGGTCTACGCCGAGCGCAATCCGGCCGACCTTCCCTGGGGCGAGCTCGACATCGACATCGTCATTGAGTCGACGGGAATCTTCACCTCCCGCGAGGCCGCCGGAGCACACCTCGACGCCGGAGCCAAGCTGGTCATTATTTCCGGCCCGTCGGGCGACGCCGACGCGACGTTTGTGATGGGCGTGAACGAGAACGATTTCGACCCGGAGAAAGATCTGCGTCATCTCCAACGCTTCCTGCACGACCAACTGCTTCGTGCCCATGGTGAAGGTGTTGGACGACGCCTTCGGGGTCGACGCCGGCCTTATGACGACGGTGCACGCCTACACCAACGACCAGAACCTGCTCGACCTGGCGCACAAGGACCTGCGACGCGCCCGGGCCGCCGCGATCAACGTGGTGCCTTCGACGCCACCGGCGCCGCCAGGGCCACCAGTTTGGTGCTGACCTCGCATGAAGGGCCGACTGGACGGTACGTCGCTGCGCGTTCCGGTGCCGGTCGGCACCATCACCGACTTCACGGCGCTGGTGCGCTCGACCAGTGTCGAGGAGATCAACGCGGCCTACCAGGCGGCGGCGGAGAACGGCCCGCTCAAGGGTTACCTCGTCTACACCGACGAACCGATCGTCTCCTCGGACATCGTGGGCAGCCCCGCCTCGTGCACCTTCGACTCACTCCTCACCATGGTGCAGCGCCGTTGATGAGTCGCAGTCGTTGGTGAAGGTCTTTGGCTGGTACGACAACGAGTGGGGGTACTCGAACCGACTGGTCGACTTGGCCCGTCACGTCAGTCGCTAGCGCGTGACGAGCCCCCTACCCTCCATCGATCGCGTGGGGTGATCTCAGGGTAAGCGCGTGCTGGTTCGCGTGGACTTCAACGCCCCGGTCGCCGACGTTGACGGCGTGTTGAGGTCACCGATGACTTTCGCCTGCGGCTCGGCCTTGCCGCTCTTTGAGCAGTTGCTGGAGCCGGGCGCCACGTGGTCGCGGCCGCACCCACTTCGGACGTCCCGAGGGACGAGTCGACGAGCGTTCTCGCGTGGAGCCGCTGCGTCGGTGCCTGCACGAGCTCGGTTCGAACGTCGAGCTACTCGAGAACCTGCGCTTTCATCCGCGGCGAAGAGGCCAACGACCCCGACTTCGGCGCGTCGCTGGTCGAGGGTTTTGACTACTACGTCAATGAGGCCTTCGGTGCGTCGCACCGCGCCCACGCCTCGATCATGGTGCCGCCCACTCTTGCTGCCGAGCGCCGCGGGGTCCGAACTTGCAGCGTGAAGTCGGCACGCTGCTGGCGCTCCTCGACGTCGCCGGAGCGGCCCTTCGTGGCCGTCACCGGCGGCGCCAAGGTCAAAGACAAACTCGGCATCATGAAGGTCCTCGCCGACGAAGGCCGACCTGGTGATCGTGGGCGGCGGCATGGCCTACACCTTCGCCGCGGCCGAAGGGCGCTTGGTCGGTGGTTCACTCTTCGATCGCTCGTACTCGAGGCCGTGCGCCGAGCTGCTCGAAGGCGGCAACGTCTTGATTCCGGTCGACGCCCGGGGGCTACGCCAACGGCCGCGCCCTTTGGCCCCGACGGCGGGGCGACGCGGTCGTGAGTTTTGAAGAGAACATTCCCGACGACTTCATGGGCCTCGACATCGGCCCGACCACGGTCGAGATCTTTAGCGCGGCCCTAGCCAGCGCGCGCACCATTCTGTGGAACGGCCCGATGGGGGTCTTTGAAGATCCCGCGTTTTGGCGCGGGCACCGAAGCCATCGCTCGCGCCATCGCCGCCTCAAGCGCCGTAAGCGTGGTGGGCGGTGGCGACAGTGTCGCCGCGCTCGCTGAGTACGGCCTGAGCGACGACGTCAGTTTCGTCTCCACCGGCGGGGGAGCGTCCTTAGAGCTCGTCGAACTCGGTGATCTGCCCGGCCTGCGGGCCCTTCGTGAAAGTCCCTGGGAACTAGATGAGCACCCGACTCGCCTGGTCGATTGGCAACTGGAAGATGAACCTCGACTTTGTCGAAGGCCTTCACCTCGTTCAACAGCTCGGCGTGCTCCTGAAGAATCGTCCCCTGTCGAGCACGTCGACGCGGTGGTGGCCCCGCCCTTCGTGGACCTGCGCACCGTGAGTTCGATTCTGGACTCCGAGCGTCTCGCCGTCGCCCTCGGCGCCCAGCACGTCAACCCCCACGAGAACGGGGCGCACACCGGAGAGATCAGCACCTCGATGTTGGCTCGACTCAACGTGGCCTGGGTCATCGTCGGACACTCCGAGCGGCGCACCCACTACGACATGACCGACGAGATCGGTCGCGCCACGACCGCGAGCGTGCTGCGCGCCGGCCTGCACGCGGTGCTCTGCGTGGGCGAGACCCTGGCCGTGCGCGAGGCCGACGAGTACGAGGAGTTTGTGGAGGCGCCAACTTTCGAGCGCGCTCGAAGGACTCGATCCAACTCTTTCACCCGTGGTCACCGTGGCCTATGAGCCACTGTGGGCCATCGGTACGGGAGTGAACGCCTCGGCCGAACAGGTGCAGGATATGACGGAGTTCATTCGAGGCGTGCTCACCTCACTGTCCTTCGCCGAGCCCCAGGTTCTCTATGGAGGCTCGGTCAACCCTGAGAACGCCGCGACCTTGGTGAGCGACGGCCACGTGGGGGGTTCTTGGTGGGCGGTGCGTCGCTCAAGGCGGAGTCGTTCTATGCGATCTTGCGGGCCTGTGACGACTGCTACGCTGTAAAGCGCTAATCGGAGGACCCAATGCTCACCTGGGCAATCATCGCAATTGAGGCGTGTTCCGGCCGTGGCATTGATCTTTCTCGTGCTCTTGCACTCGGGTCGCGGCGGCGGTATCTCGGACCTGATGGGTGGCTCCCTCGGGGCGGCGGCGACCGGTTCCACGGTCGTGGAGCGCAATCTCGACCGTATTACGGTCGCGACAGCCTTCGTCTTCACCTTCGCCACGCTGGCCCTCGACCTGCGCCTGCAGTAAAGGCGATGTCTTCGCGTCGCGGCGGCGCTCGCTGCTGCTGGCCCTTCTACGGCTGGCGGCCTTCGCCGTCCCGGTGTCCCTCTCCGGGGCGCTGCCCTCATCCAATTCAACGAAAACGGCGTGACCTTGAATCTCTCGCTGCCGGGACCGTTTAACGGGTGCTCGTATCTTAGCCCCCAGGCCACGCCCACCACCGACGCCATCGCTTGACCTCACCCAGCCCTCGGCCTTCCTCACCAACCCCAACGGCACATTGGCCGGTGAGGGTGGGGCGATCGCCTCGGCCGAGCTGACTCCCTCTCTCCCGAGACGGTTCGCTACACCATCGGGGCCAACCAGTACTGGAGCGACAGCACGTGGTTCAACGGGCAAGACCTGGTGGCGTGGTGGCAGCGCGCCAAGGCGTTGGCCAGTGTCACGAGCGACGGGTATCGCGCGATCAAGTCGCTCACGGTGTCGACCAACCAGTCTGAGCGTGACGGCCGTCTTCGCCAAGCCCTACGCCGACTGGGATCTTCTCTTTCGCGACATGGACGAGCCCGGTGCGCCGCTCTCGTGTTCGATGGCCAATCTCCTCCAACGCGCGTCCCTCGGGCCGTACGAAGTCTCGAGCGCCGAGCCCAATCGCATCGTGATGGTGATGAACCCCGCGTGGTCGAGTGATCCCAACCGCTTCGGCCGCATCGTCGTTACCGACACTCAGAGCTATCCGAGTAACGCGAGCGAAGCGTACGTTGACTACACCCTGGCCCTCAGCCCCTCCGCCCTGGTGGCCTTGAGCAGTCACCCGACTCTCGGCACGCGCATCGGGTCGTCGAGCAACATCGAAGAGATCACCTTTTCTCCGCAGTCGGCGTTGAGTGATCAACTCTTCATGCGCCAGGCCCTCAGTTGGTCGATTGAACGCCAAGCGCTCATCGACAAGGAGTTTGGAGCTGTGACCTTCTCGCCGTCGGTGGCGGCGTCGGCCCTTTACTCCCAAGGTCAGAATCAGTATCCCGGCGGCAGCGGCACGAACCCGGTGGGGCAGGCCACGACCACCACCACGACGCCCACACCCGGAGGTTTGGCGGACTGTGTGAGTTGCGCGGCCGCGACTCTAAAAGAGAACGGTTACGTGAAGTCGGCCAAGGGCTGGCTCAGCGACGCCGGCACGCCGCTGGTGGTTCATCTGGCCATTGGACCGAGTGATCTCGATGAGTCGGTGGCACAAGTCGTAACCAGTGACTGGGCGAGCATTGGTGTGAAGGCAAGAGTGGTGGTCGAACCAAGCGAAGTGGCCGCCTCCACGCGCCGCCGCGTCGGGCCGGGCGGACGTGGCACTCTTTGCGCGACCCACCACCACCACGCCCGCGTACGCTGCGCGCTCGTGGGCCGGCCCCGCGTACCCCGACACGTACCCCAGCGGCGTGCGCAGTTCCGAAGCCACGACGCTCTTTGACGAAGCCTCGACCATATTTAATCCTGTGACCGCGTCGACCACGTGGTTGAAGTTTGATCAACTCATCATGACGGACTACTGGGTACGTCCGCTATTCACCGCGCCATCGCTCGTCGTGTCGGCGAGCGCACTCACACCCGTGCAAAGTAGTTTCACTCTGCCGGGATTAGTGGATCAAGTACCAGCGTGGTCAATGATGCCGCCCACGGTTCCGAGTTGACCGACTGAGCATTTCATGCGTTGCGGCTAGAGTGGAGGCCGCGTCGGAGTGGCGGAATAGGCAGACGCGCCAGCTTGAGGGGCTGGTGCCCTTAGGGGCGTGTGGGTTCAAGTCCCGTCTCCGACACCAATGTCCTGTGTCAAGACATCGGAGACGCTGTGTCAGAACATAGTAGACACAGCGTCTCCGACTGGCCTTTGGTAGCTCTTCTTGGGGTCGATTTTGAAGTGGCGCATCACGACGCCCTCGGGATTGAGCACTCGAACGTCGAGGTCCGCGACCAGCATCGTGACTACCTGGCCGGCGTTGCATCGACCCATGCCCAGGTGCAGGAGGCGTGATCCGTAACGAAGAGTGACGGTGCCGTTGGTGTCGACTTTGTCGTAACGAACCCGAAAGTGGGCCGTGGCGTCCCTCACGTCACCCGGTCGGGCCTTCACCCGCGCGTCGTAGACGGACTGAGGGGTGCGACGAGCCAGTGCGCGATGCGTTCGCACCTCGTTGTAGAAGTGAGTGAACCAGTCGAGTTGACTCTGCAGCTCGGTGATCGTCGTCGCCGGCGGCTGCTTGCGCAGAAACTTCTTCATGGTCTGGTGGTAACGCTCGACCTTCCCGCAGGTTTGAGGGTGATAGGGACTGGCGTGCTTGGCCACCACGCCCAGGCGCTCGAGTTCGGTCTCGAAGCCGGTGCGGCCGCGCCGGTAGCGGCCGGTGTAGATGGCGCCGTTGTCCGTCAGCACCGACGCCGGCGTGCCGTAGCGCTCGCGGGTCGCCTGAAAGATGGTCATGATGTCGAGCACCTTGGTGACCGGCAGAGCCACCGAAGCGAGACAGAGTCGGCTGTGATCGTCTAAAAAGTTGACGATCTCCACGCCCACCTCGTCAGCTAAGACCCAGTGGGTCATGTCACTCTGCCAACACTCGTTGGGCAGGGACGCTTCGAAGCGTTGGTAGGAGGACTTCGGTCGCTTCTGGGGTTGGGGGGTGACGAACCCGCGCCGGCGCAGCACGCGCCAGATCGAACTCACCGACGGCGCCACGAACCCCTCCGCGAGGAGTTGGACCTGGATCGACTCCGCCCCCTCGTCGAGGCCCGAGTCCACGAACTCCTTTCTCAGTTCAACAATGCGCTCTTCGACCGCCTCTGCGATCTGCGTCGGTGAGGTGTGGGGTCGACGAGAACGCAGAGCGAGACCGGCCTCACCCTCCTCGCGGTAGCGCTGGAGCAGTTTGTAGATCCAACTGCGATGCAGACCATGGTCTCGCGCCAACGAGGCCACCGACCGCCCTTCTTTAAGGTGCGCCTCGACCAAGTAGCGCCCGACGTCCATGGGAGACCTCCTGAGAGTTGTCTCCTATGTCTTGACACATAAAAAGGTCAGATGTCGCTTATGTCCTGGAACCAGACACCGTCTCCGACACCAGAAAACTCTCGTAATTGGAACGTCGTTCTTGTGACGCATCACAGTCTCTCGGATAAGTTTCAAAAGTGAGCAGCGATGTCGAAGAACCAAAAGATGTCGTCGCGGGCGGGGGTGGTTACGCACACGATTCGGGATGGGACCTTCCCGAACTCGCTCCTGTGTTCATCATCGTGAGCGTGGGTCTTCTGGTTGTAGGAAGCGGAATTTCTACCGGGATGTCTCTCGTTGGTCAAACGGGATTGTCCGCGGGCGTGGGATGGTCTCTCGTGTCATCCGCGCTTAGGTGGATTGATCCATCTACTTCGACCATGCTCCTACTTTCCGCCGCCCTTATCTGGTGGCAATACGGATACTGGTCTTCCGATAAACGTGTCGACCTTTCTGCGGCCGTCATCGACGCGCACATCGCACGATTGAGATCAATAGCCAAATGGAATCTGGCCGCTTTCTTGGTCACGATCGCTTCATTGATCGTATTGATTCTCGCGTCGGTGCTCCAGAACACGTACTCGCATTCACCAGCTCCCGTCTGGGGATATGCGGTCGCAACAATCTGCATGGCGCTGGGGACGATCTTCCTTGCCCTCCTAGGCGTCGTGGGGCTTCGACGTATCCTCACCGCAGGTCAGCACGTTGATGATTGGGACCCTGTTTGAGCTCAAGGTGTTGTTTCGCGAATCGAAATGACTCAGATTTGAGAAGCCGATGGAAGGAGCCGCGAGTGCCTGGTAGCAGACCTGTTGCTTCGGGTCTCCGACACCAGGCATGCCGTCAAGGCTCCTATCATCTGCTTCGATGTCACGTTCGGTTTTGGGTGTTCTTGCCCTTCTTATCGCCATCGCGCTTTCTGCTTCTCCGTACCTTCGTTCGACCGATTCGGGTGCCGCAAGCTTGACATGCAAGGCTCGCGTCACCAACCCGCACGCCGCTAATTACACCGAGGCTCAGATCGTCGTTCAAACGAAGCCTGGCGCCCGAGTAACTGGAACTGAACATATTGGCTCAGCGCACCCAACACAACAAGGCGTCGCGAACTCGCACGGCGTGGCGTACATCTACTTCAAGGTTTCTTTTGTTATCAGGCGCGAAGTAAGGACCGTGACCGTCGTTGCGAAAAAGGGAGCGGTCACTGAAACCTGTCGAACGTCCTTCGATCCGACCTAGGCCGTTCGGTCCTTAGAAGGCGCCAGTGCTCGGTAGAAGATTCATCGCTTCGGGTCTCCGACAATATGTTGTACAAAGCGCGTTGTAGTCTTGTACAATACTGACATGAGCAAAATCTCTGTCAGCAAAGCTCGCGAAAGACTCTCCGAAGTCGTGGAGATGTCCCAATCGGAGCCGGTCGTTCTTGAGCACTATGGACATCGGGCCGCAGTGGTGGTGAGTCCTGCGCACTACGACGAGATGCTTGAGGCCTTTGAGGAGTCTCAAGACATCGTCGCGTTTGACACCGCGATGGCCGAAGAGGGCAGCAACATTCCTTGGGAGCAGGTGAAGATCGATCTCGGCTGGTCGTGAGCGACTATCAAATCGAGTTCAGGCCGGCGGCTCTGCGTGAGCTTCGAAAGATTGATCGTGTAGTCCAGCCCCGCATTCAAGGCGCTATTGCGTTGCTCGCTCACGATCCGCGTCCGCCCGCGTCCCGACCGCTGCGAGAGCGTCCCGGATATCGGCTCAGGGTGGGCGACTATCGAATCATCTACACCATTAATGACGGCGTCCTCTTCATCGTGGTCGTCACGATCGGGCACCGACGCTGACGTAAGCAGTCAGCTCGCACCGAGTCGCCCGTGGTTGGTTGCAGATCTGCTGCTTCGGGTCTCACACATCAACGATCTGGCACTCGTGGTATTAATCGGGGAATGGCGTCATCTTAGATATGGAACCTTAATCCTCGTATCCTTTCCGCCATGGCCATCGTCAACAACGTCAAGAGAAGCGATCGCTGCTATTTAGGCGACGAAAGCGAAGTGCTGAGAGGCATGCTTGAGTTCCACCGCAGCACATTTCTGTGGAAGTGTGAAGGACTTACTGAACGGCAGCTGCAAGAGAAGTCAGTTCCGCCGTCCGAACTTTCCTTGTTTGAACTCATGGTTCATTTAACTGGTGTAGAGAGGTTTTGGCTCCAACAAGTATTTCTCGGCGACAATCTCGAAGACTTGAAGAGCACGCACGCCGATACAGTGATCGCAAACTACCTGACAGCATGTGAAAGGGCCCGAGAGATTCTTGGTGAGGGATCGCTTGAAACGGTCATCTACAGCGCGGTCTTCGGTCAGGATGTCAATCTTCGATTTATCTATTTCCACATCATTGAGGAGTACGCGCGGCACAATGGCCACGCTGATCTGCTTCGTGAGGCGATTGATGGTGCTACCGGAGAATAGGTTTCGGCCTGTTAATCGAGCCGCCAATGATTCGTTGCAGATCTGTGGTTTCAGGTCTCCGACGCCAAAATATCTGATAATCTGATTTAATGACTGAGATCAGCGCTACTGAGGCTGCCAGGAACTTTGCTGAGTTGCTTGACGCCGTGGAGCATAAGGGCGAGCGAATACTCATTGCTCGGCGTGGTCGAGTCATCGCTCAAATTGAGCCCGTAGCGAAGGGGCGAGGTGCGGACGTGAAGTCTCTACTGAAGCGCCACCCGAACGACGCTCACTGGATGGAGTCCATCAAGGAAGTGCGAGAGCTGGTGTTCTCGGAGGATCGGTTCTGAGCAGATTGCTCCTTGACACGACCTTTCTCATTAATGCGGAAAGGTCGGACATAAGTCTTAACGATGCAATCGGCGATGACGACGATATCGCCGTGGCTGCGATCACGGTGGCTGAGCTTTTAGTTGGCGTTGAATTAGCAAAAGCAAAAACAAGACATAGTCGCCAGAGTCTGGTCGATGACATTGTCACGGCTCTTCCGATCGTCGACTATGACCTCGAGGTGGCGAAGGCTCACTCTCAACTTCTCATAGCGATTCGACGTCAGGGTCGTCCAAGAGGTGCTCACGACTTGATTATCGCGGCGACCGCGCTGTCGTCGAACCGCACGGTGGTCACTTCTGACCAGAGTGCCTTCAGTGACCTTCCTGGAGTGGCTTCAGTCTTTCACCGGTAAGGACGGGAGTTGGATAGGCGCCGGTGGTTGGTATCAGGCGTAGAAAGTCGAGTCTCCGACACCAGTGTGGATATTGAACCTCGATTTCATTCCCTCCGCACAGATAGTCGCCAGTGCGTGGCCGCAGATCTATTGCTTCGGTCTCCGGCACCGGCGATCTTCACTTTGAACATCGGGTTTGCGAAGCTGAAGCTCTTGCATGAAGATTGAACCCGTGAGTGATCGGCCCGCGCGGTGGAGCCAGGCAACTGTGTTCTCTGACATGTGGGTTGACCCAATCGACGACCCTCGTAATAGCCAAGGCGTCAGTCCGGACGGTGAGTTTCCGACGCTGCACGAGTACCTCTCGAACTATCGAATGACGCTCCTGATGAAGTGCGAGGGCCTAAACGCGGAACAATTGGCCAGCCGATCAGTTCCACCGTCCACAATGTCGCTGCTTGGGCTGGTGCGACACCTCGCTGAGGCCGAACGTGACTGGCGGAACTGGATCACGACGGGGGATCCCTTATCGAAGCTTTACGGCGAAGGTGGCGCGGACTTCAACAACGTTGTCCCTGGGCAAGCGGAGGTCGACGTTGCGTACGCGGCGCTCGAGCGCGAACAGGCCGCGACTGACGCTGAGCTTTACAGTCACGCGGATCTTGGTGAACGTCTGGGCAAAGACGGGATCGCGGTTCGCGAACTGATGGTTCATAGGATCGAGGAGTATGCCCGTCACTGCGGGCACGCCGATCTTCTGCGTGAATGTATTGACGGCAGGGTAGGGCAGTAGCGAGATTCGAGAAGTCGCATCGAACACTGAAAGACATCGGGGTATGGACTGGCTTTCTAGACACGTTCTCGTAATCTGAGTCGCCAGTGCGTGGTAGCAGATCCATTGCTTCGGATATCCGACATTTTGGCACTTGGCGAGCCGGGCGCTACTCCAGTTCCTTCCAATGTTCTCGTCCGAACAGGCGACCGTATCGAGCCGTGAGAGAGGGCCCCTCGTCGTGCACCGTGTCGGGATGGAGAACCAGGGTGCCGTGGGGCGCGGGGAGAGTCGCCGCTTGTTCGTCGGTTAACGCGCATCGAATGTGTGTTGTTGTGATCTCTTTAATTTGATCTCGGTCCACAAATCGGAGACCTTGCTTGGTTTTTACGGCGATGCCATCAAAAATATCCAATTCCGGGATTTGCAGAACATGTTCCAGCGTGCCGAACTCGGTGTCCGTAGAACTAAGCACGGCGGTACCGATTGGCACGCCTCGATATGAGATTGGCTGTCCCTCGTCCATTAACTCCTCCTCTTACCGGATCCGAATCTACCCGGTTAGATTTGCGGATTACCTCAGACGCCGGTACTTGGTAGCAGATCTGTTGCTTCTGGTCACACAGCGGAACCCAGACGGTCGAGGACTGGGGATCTTTGAACTTAAAAACCTCGTTTGAGTCGAAATTCGAGTGACTTCTTTACCGCCGTTTCGACGCTCACGTCATTGACTCGACAAATAGGATTTGGGTGCACGAAAAATGGTCCGGGGGTATGAAGTGGTCAACAAGCTTCGGATAGTGCTGGAGGCTGGACCGAAGGAGAAAAAAATTGTTGCTGTGGCTCCGGACTGGCCCGGCTTGGAGCGTGGCGCGGCGACCGGAGATGCCGCAATAGACAAGTTGCTGACCTACCTACCGCGATACGCGAAAGTGGCGAAACTGGCCGGACAGGAAAAACAGTTCGCGGCGCTTAAGGGCATCGACGTCGTAGAACGATACCGAGGCACTGGTTCGACTGATTTTTGGGGTATCTCGTTCGCATTTTCCAGTTTCGACGGACGAAAGATATCCGAAACTGATTTAGAACGAGAACTGAGCCTGATGCAGGCGAGCTGGAAGTTCTTCGACGAAGTCCGGGCGCGAGTCTCGCCGGAGATGCAAAAAGGTCCGCGGGGCGGAGGACGTGACCGAGATCGTATTGTTCGACATACCCTCGCCGTCGAGCAGGACTGGGGTAAGAAGGTGGGAGTGCGCGTTCCAGAGGGGTTGGTAGTCACCGATGCCAGAGGATTAAGGGCATTTCGGGGCGACTACTGCGAGGCGATCCGAGAATTTCACTCGGAGGGCAAGATGGCGCGAACCTGGCCACTACCGTTCCTTATTCGACACACCGCATATCACACGCTGGATCATGCGTGGGAAATGGAGGATAAGGGCTTGCCAAGCTGATCGGAACCCAATTAACTAGGCAAGCGCCAGCGCACGGCGACAGATCCGTCGCATCGAGTGTGCGACACTAACCAGAATCGATCGCGCGGAAGTCTGTGTGACAAGGCGGTGTTAGTTTCCGCAAATGACTTCTTCTTCTGACGATTTCAACTTCATCTTCGGCCGCTGGATTGTTCACAATCACAAGTTGGTCGATCCCATCGATCCTCAGTGCACGGACTGGGTCACTTTTGATGCGACGGACGAGGCCTCACCGATTCTCGAGGGACTTGGACACATCCACCGGATGTACGTGCCCGTCATGCCTGGTGGCGACCCCTTCGAGGGGTTCACGCTACGTCTATATGACTCGGTGACTTCGACGTGGCGCATTTGGTGGAGCTCGACCCGCTCTCCGGGAGTCCTGGAACCCCCATTGATCGGGCGAATGTCTGACGGTCGCGGCGTCTTTGAGTGCGATGACATGCTCAGCGGCAAGCCAGGAAAGGTCAGATTCGAGTGGGTCGGTGACCCAGGTATGCCGCAGTGGCAGCAGTCGTTTTCTTTTGATGCGGGTGCCACCTGGCGCCTGAACTGGACGATGGTTTTCGAGCGAGCGCGCTAGTACACAAAAAAGCGATCCCTGGCACGAACGGGTGCTCAGAACGAACGTCGTTACCGCGGTGAACCGTGTGATCGCTACGGATAAGCGAGATAAGGCGTTCATTGTAGGTAAGGTGAGCGCATGAAAATACTTCGAGGCGTCGCGCTCTTCGCGGTTGTGCAGTTCATCTTCGCAACCGCCGCCCAGGCTGCCCCGGTGATCCGCACCGCACCACCCTTTGTCAACGGGTTCTACTCAATCAAGGGAACGGACACGACAACAGCCGATGTGGAACTTTTCGTCGGAGACCACGGCAAACTCATCATTGGAGGGACCCATGACTCAGGCGTCAGTTGCGCTCCTAGCGCGGCCGCCGAGGCCGCGGGCGTCCAAACTACCCTGAGTTTTTATTTTCCCCGATCGATAGCGATATCGGCCAGCGGAGCGTTCTCTTACACGGGCCAAGTAGTGGCGACAGCAGCACAGAACGACTTGAGCAGCGATTTCGACGGAACGGCCACGTTCAGCGGACGCTTCATCAAGGGCAGGATCGTGGCGCACGAGACGAACGCCATTATTGGAACTCTGTCGGCGCCGAGTATGTGTGCCGCTTCGACGCCGACGCGCGTCGTTGACCAGTGGGACATCAACGACTTGTAAGCCCTCCCTTTGCGTCGACCATTGAATAAATGAGCTACAGGTCATCTGCGCCCAATGATCTTCGATCGGCTAGCACTAATTAAGAGGCTCTCCGCATCTGCGGCTTGAACCCGTATCTCAAAACCTCAAGGCCCGTCAGTTGATGCAACGCTTCGGGTCTTCTACACCAACCTCGCAGACTTGGTCTTAGATTTGGGAGGTGGCAGTAGCGCTTACGCCCGAGCAGTTTTACAGTTCTCCAGGGGTGGAGGAGTGGCGCGTCACGGCGAACGTTGCGAGCGCGAAGTTTGTGACTGGTTCTTTTGACCGAGGCGTTGAATTTGTTGATGTCGTCGGATCTCTCGCGGGCGCGGCCAATCATCATCCCGATGTTGATCTTCGGTATTCGTTCGTTACGATACGACTCACCACGCACGAAGTTCATGCTTTGAGCGAACTGGATGTTGCCCTCGCTCGTCAGATCTCCGTTGCGGCGCACGGACTTGGGATCGTCGCGGATGACACTGCCTCACTCTCTGATATGACCGACACAACAAAGTGAGCATTGCTGGACAACTCGTTCGAGTCATAACCCCATCGCGTTTGGGTAGGGCAACTCATTTGACGCGACGTTCGCCAGTGGCTCGATGAGCTCGACTAGTTCGCGCTACTCCTCGAGCCTCACGAACGGCGTAGAAAAGGATTATCTAGCCGGCAATCGGGTAGGCCCACCACCAGTTGAAGAGCGAGATCAGCACGAGGCCAAGAACAACTGCAGACGCCAGGACTCGGGCGAGAGGCATTCGATGTCTTTGTCGCTGATCTCAATGAGTAGCGACGACGGGTCGCCGACACCAACAATTTCCAACCGCCTAAGACCCACAACACTGGCCGCAGTTTGATGGACGCAAGGTCGCGGTCGCGCTTCTAGGTGGAAGACTTGCGACTATGTGGGGACGGTGGGCGCGGGCGTCTGTTTCGGTGGTCGTGATCGCGGGTTTCGCAATTCTCGCGACAACCACTGTTGGTGCAGCGAAATCGTGGCCGTTGCTGACCAACGTCTCGTTGGGGAAGGGCACCCAGATAGACGCGGTTGATTTTGTCACGCAGTCCCTTGGCTACGGCATCGCGTCCAATTCGTACGAGGGCCGGTCGAAGCACGCCAACGAACCTTTCTACTTGGCGAGCACGACGGACCAGGGAACTCGTTGGCGACTCGGACCTGAGCTGCCACTTCCTCCGACAAAAGGAGCAGGTCCGTACCAAGTGCCACTCGTCGATTTCGTCACACCTTCCCTGGGCTACGTCGGCGAGCAAGAGGGATCTGGCGGCGACGTTCAGGTGACGACGGACGCCGGCGCGCATTGGACGAAGCTGCGAGCACCGGGAGTGGACGTGGCGTTCGCGGTGTCGGGCGAAACGGCGGCGGTTGTGACCTCGCTCTGCCACAACGATGAGGGGAAGTGCCCCGCAGCCTTGTCGCTTTTCCGCGACGGTTCAGCGACTCCCTACGAGTTAAACCGACTGCCCCTTCAGGTACCAGCAGGACTGTCGCAGTTATATCCGGAACTTACGGCCATCAGCCCGACGACGTACGCATACGTTGACGGACACAACTTTGGATCCCCCTCGACCATTCTCGAAACCACCAACGGTGGTGCCACGTGGCGACTGATTCCGAACCCCTGCGGCAAGATCGAAGTGAATCAACTCCTCGCCGAATCCAGCACACGTTGGCTCCTTGCGTGCTGGCAGGACGAAGGCATGAGTCAGGGACCGGGGGGCCTCTGGGAAACGACAGACGGCGGCGCCCACTGGTCGAGCATTCGTGACATCCATACCGGTGCCGGTCTCACCAATGCCGGCGTGGACGCCAGCGTTCTTTCTTACGACAGAAGTGATCAGATCATCTACGGAACTGTCTACAACCCGGCCGGAGGACTTGAGTACAGCGTTGATGGTGGTCGACGTTGGACCTTCGATTCAGATCCCGACATGAATGACGGTGGTGCGGCCGAGTCGCTCGCCACCTTCGGCTCTTCGGGAGCGGTGTTGGAGGAGTTACATGGTCAACTGTTTCGCACACTCAACGGAACGTCATGGGCGGTACTTCCCGGATTGCCGCCCGGGCGTTATCGAGGAGACCCCGTGTGTAAAGCAAGCACGGTACGTGTTTCTGAATCAAACCGGGTGCGAGATTTGGGAGGCTGGAAAGAGTTGCTGGACTTCACCAACAACTCCGACCACGCGTGCTACCTGTACGGCGCGCCCGAATTGCAAAAGGTTGTCGGGCCCACACGACGCAAGGTGGGTTGGCCGTCACAGTACATGGGGGACTACGGCACCGCTGCGGAGTATGTGACTCTGTCGGCAAGGGGCGGAACCGCCACCGTCAGGCTGCAATTCTTCTCGCCTGGTAAAACGCCGTCATCGGGGTGCGAGGAATCCGTTAAGGGCGTGACCGCCACGTTTGGGCCGGGATCGGTCTTCTACGTGCCCATGCCGAAGGGAGTCACGCTGTGCAATCAGGGCTGGGCCATGCAGTCTTTTCAAGTCAGATAGATGTGGATGTCGAGGGAATGGTAACTAGAACGTATTTCCCGATGCCCGGTTCGAACCCCTTCGGCAATCGGTCTCGACATGGTGGCGCCGAGAGGGGAACCTCAGGGCGCGTCGATGATGGGAAGATACTCGCGCCAGGGGCCGACTGCCTCCTTATACTGCTTCGCCATCGTTTTGACAATTTGACCTATGTGGTTGAGATCGTGAACCACCCAGGTGGCGAGAAGCTGTTCGAGACTTACCTCTCCGAAGTCGGGGTGGACGCCGCGCGTACCCAGGTTCTCCGGTGAAACCAGGGCGCTAAGCGACTGAAGGTTCGCGCTTCGCCCCTCAGAAAATCGCTCGAGAAGTTGGAGGAGGCTCAGGCCCTTGAATCGTTCGAAGCCCGCCTCGCGATCAACGGGCTCGAAGACCCGACTCAGACCGTGATCAAGAATGATTCGTGTGCGATCGATCCAGTCGCTCTCTTCGATGAATGTCATGTGCCCCACGACCTCGTAGGGCGACCACGCTCCTGGGCCCTCGCTCTGGTAGGTCCACTCCTCGGAGAGGTTGGACAGCAACGCCTCTAGGGTCAGTGGCGTTTGCCGCAGCACCTGCGACGCCAAGTCAAGCGAATAGTTCATGACGCCGTCCATGATCGAGAGCTGAGGCTCATCGTAACTCGCCTGATTGAGTCATCCGGCGGCTGTCAACTCTTTGGTCAGCTTCACTGTGCCTCGACTCGAAGCGCGATTTGCTACATTTCCGTAAATGCGACTGGTCTCTTGGAACGTGAACGGCATTCGCGCGGTGTCCAAAAAAGGTCTGTTCACGCCCGTCCTTGTGGAGCTTCAGCCCGACATTCTCTGCCTCCAAGAAACGAAGGCCGATCAGTCTCAGTCAGACGTGGAGGCTCCGGGGTACGTCGAACACTGGAACTCAGCCGAGAAGAAGGGATACTCCGGCACCGCCATCTTTTCGAAGAGCGAACCGCTGAGTGTCACGTCGGGACTACCGACACAGTCAAGCGATCAGTTCGGAGTGGTCGCCGACGCCTTCGGAGATCCGCGAAGCGAAGGCCGGGTTCTCACCGCGGAGTTTTCCGATTTCTTTGTGGTGACCGTTTATACCCCAAATGCCAAGAACGATCTCGAACGATTGACTCTTCGTCACACTCAGTGGGATCCCGCCTTTCTTCACTTCGTGAAAGACCTGGAGAAGACGAAGCCCGTCATCTTCTGCGGAGACCTCAACGTGGCGCACACTCCCGACGACTTGGCGAATCCCAAGCCGAACGTGGGGAAGAAGGGCTTCACCAACGAAGAGCGCGAGGGCTTTCAGAACTTCCTTGACGCCGGGTTTGTTGACACGTTTCGACTTTTCCACCAGGGAAACGGGTACTACTCGTGGTGGTCGCATTTCGCTAATGCACGCGCGCGCAACGTCGGGTGGCGCATTGATTATTTTCTGGTATCGAAGAGCCTGGTCGGCCGGGTGGTCGCGGCTGACATTCACCCCGATTTTCTGGGCAGCGACCACTGTCCCATCAGCTTGACTTTGGATTAGTACGCGCCGACAGAACTGTGACTGGCTAAGTTGGCTCGCGGCTTACAGCTTTTCGGCGAGCTTGGCGAGAGCCGCGAGCGACGATTTCGAAATCGTTTTGGACTCCACGCTCGCCCCGAAGTAGTGCGACCCATTCTCGGCGCCAGAGATACCTTGCCCGGTGATGCCCGCCTCGGTCAAAGAGAAATAGAAAGCGGGAACCCCGAGGCCGGTGTACGGCACGAACGTGTACTTGACACTTCCCTTGGAGTCGGCCTTGGTCTCTTGTTCAATTTCGGCCAGGGTGATCGGCTTAGAAAGGACCTCGTAGGTCAGCGACACATCCTTCAAAAGTGCTGCCATTGACGTCTCTTCCCCGTACGTACACACCGTGTCGACACCGGAAATGCCAAAATTCGCTTTCGTTGCCTTCACCTTGAAGACGCTCGCGGTTCCCGCGGGAACCTTGTAGCCCACGATCGAGGAGATCGCGGCGGCGCTCACGTTGCTGCAGATCGACGAGGCCCGCGGCGCGAGGGTGACCGCCGGCGCCACGCTGGTCGGAGGCGACACCGCGGAGGCGATCGTCGGTATCGACAAAAGAGTCGCCACGCTCGCGGTGCCCGCAATGATCGCGCGCATCGAAGTAGAACGCCCCCGTCGGGGCCAGTGAGTGTTATCGGTCACGAATCCTCTTCTCCTCCAACGATGCCTTGACAAGTGAACGATACATGGTCGATCCTCTGGGGACCGCCACACGAGGTGCTTCCTCACGGTGATTACGAATACGGCCACCTAGCACAAAGGACGTTGGCGATGTCGCCATTGGCACTTTCGGCGACGCGACTACCAACTGACTGAACTGAAATCGCTGAACCGATAGTCGACCTTGAAGAGTTTCGAGAGGGAGGCGATCTCGCTGTCTTCGCGACGGGAGTGTGAACCCAGGACCGCCACCCATCCAAGGCCCACAAAGACGGGGAGGGGGATGCTGTCACCTTTGAGGTAGTACTGCCCCCCGTCGTCTTTACTCAGCCACAAGTTTTCGCTATTCGAACTTGAGAATGTCAGAACGAACAGTTGTGCGGGTTGTGAAGTTCGCGAACAGAAGGCCACCGCCGAATCGTCGGCCACTTCCCATCGCGGTGGCTGTGACTGGGCGAGTGCGGTGAGGCTAACGCGACTCGAGTCGATCGTTGGTTCTCCCAAATGGTGCTGAGAACACCAGGGCCGCATCTGTCGAAGTAATTGCGCAAGGTGTTCGATCTTCTGCTGGTGCTGGTTTACGTAAAACGCAATGCCGCCGATGACAAGGATGGCCAGCAGTGATGCCGCCACGATCTTCTGAAGGTCTATCCGTGACGGCTTGTCATACGGGCTTTTACTCACGCCACCGACGCTATCGGTGGACCGCTTCGCCCACCGAGCGGCAGTTACCCGTTCCCATCATGTAGGAGACAACGTGCATCGAGCCGCGACCTAGGCTCCTGCATCGTGACCGTCGTCGTCGTACTTGTCATTCTGGCAGCTCTGGTCTCACTGGTTTTCTACTGGTCGGGTCGATACGGCGATGAAAATCGAAACAAAGGAACGTCGCTCAAACGTGGATCTCGAGCTCACACGAATCAGAGGGGACAACCAAAAAAGGGGTACGTGAGTCGAAGTGAGGCAGAAACGCAGGCGCAAAAACTATCGGCGCGCGATGGTGCGCCCATGGGCGTCTATAAATGTGACACCTGCGCCAAGTGGCACGTCGGCCACAGTTAGGGCCAACCCGTAATCGAGCAACGTAGGGCCCGCTGGCCGACAGTGACACCGTCGTGTTCAGTGAGCCTCGTACGTGCGCTCCTGGTTGGCGTCGTTGTACATCTCGGAAACAATCTTCCACTCTCCGCTTGACTCGCGGAAGAGAACGCGCAGAGAAAAGTTGTCGCGAAGCTCAATGGTGCCACCGTCCGTCGTCTTCTGGCCCTCGACTTGAAGGTGGGCCGATACCAAGACCACGCTCGACGTTAGAACGCGAATTTTGACGTCCGGTGGCGCCTTGAGGGTTCCGGCGTCGAAGTTGGCGTCGGCAAAGAGCCCCCGTAAGTACTCGAGTATTTGTGCGGAGCCATGCTTTTCGGTGCCGAAGGCATTGACCCAGTCTGCGTCGTCGCTGTAGACGTTCACCAGTTTGCCGGCATCGCGCTCACGAAATCCAGCCATGAGCGAAAGAAGGGTGATGCCGATAGCGTCTTGGTCAACCCGGGGTAGCGACGAAATGTCGGTCGACGATGGTGGAGGATTCGTCACGGAACTCCTTTAGGGACGGGTCTCAAAGGACTTTAGAACATCGCATTGATGTGCGAGACAAGCAGGGTAATCCAGGTCGTGCGATTACGCTGACGAGTGGAACTGCGATGAGTAACAACGTTGACGATCTGATTTGGGACCTTTTGGAGTGGCTAGGCCCTATCCCACGCCCTTACACGGAGGTCATGGATGCGTGGCGCACCTCGTGTCCGAAACTGCCGGTCTGGGAAGAGGCCAACGAACGAGGCTTCATCAAACGATCGATGATGGAGGGCGAAGGTCTCGTGGTCGGCGTCACCGACAAGGGCGCAGACCAACTGAAGATGGCTCGCCGAACGACAGGGGCTCGCTAGGCGCACGATCAGTGAGTTGACGGGGCGATCAGCTAATGGGCGATCTCCCAGATGTGCCCTCCCGGGTCCATGAAACTTGCTGTTCGAATGCCCCAGGGCCGATCCACTGGGCCGCTGAGGAGAGTGACGCCTCGCCGATGGAGTTCCTCACAGTTCGCGTCAACATCGTCGACGCCGAGGGTGAATTGAAATCGTGATCCGCTTGACGAGGGAGCCACCACCGCAGGTTCGATCAGTGTCGGCGCTTCACTTGAGTGGAGGAGATTGATCATGGTGTCACCGAAAAGAAAAACGGCCGAATTCTCGTCGCTCCAGTGAACGGGAAGGTTGAAGACGTCTTCGTAGAACCGTTTCGTTGTCTCGAGGTCATCGACGAAAAGGGTGATAGCAGCCAGCTGCTTTGGCACATCGTCCCACTTGGTCATGTCGTTCTCCTTGAGCGTGCTGGCGTGACACTAACAACTGCTCCACCAAACGGGGTGAACCTCGTTAGTGGGACGGAGGTGCTGCTTGTTGCTGGGTGACGAAGTCCTTAGGGCGGATAAAGACCATTGCAAAAACAGCCCCCACGAGGGCGAGGGCGCCACTCACCACGAAGAGATCGTTGAGGGAACCCGTAAAACTGGTCTGGAGGGCGTGAATCAACTGGGGGCGAATTGCCGCCGGGGTGGCTCTGATGACCTCAGAGGCTTGACCTTCTTTCACCAAGGTCACCACCTGATGAAGGTTCCAGGAGACCGCTGTATTGCCCACCGCTTTCACTTTGTCGAGGGAGCGAGAGAGTCCTTTTTGTAACTCGGTTGAAAATATGGTCGCGTAGACGGCGATACCGACGGCGATACCGATTTGGCGAAAGGTCGTGTTAACCCCCGAGGCCATGCCCGATCGATCAGGTGTCACCACTCCCACGGCGGTTGAGGCGAGAGGTGGGTTGACCATTCCCGCTCCGACGCCCGCCACGATGAAGCCCGGGATGAGGTGGGTCCAGGAGGTGGCGGCGTTGATACCCGACATGAGAAAAAGTCCCACTCCGACGAGGGCTAGACCGGGGCCGATCAGCCAACGAACGGGCATGTGACTGCTCAGACGCCCCGCGACGGTGGCCGCGACGAGGGTGCCTCCACTGGTGACGAGTAGGCGAGCGCCGGTGGCGAGCGCCGAGTAGCCGAGATCGTTCTGGAGATAGAGGACGATGTAAAGCAGCATGGAGAACAGCGAGCCGTTCATGGCGAAGGCGGCGGCCAGGCCTCCAGAGAAAGTGGGAATGCGAAAGAGGCCGAGGTCGAACATCGGGTGGTCGCTATGGCGCTCTTGGAAGACGAAGGCGATGAGTAAGAGGGCAGCCGCCACCAGGCAGACGATGACGCCGACGTTGCCCCACGTCGTTTCGCTTGCTCGAATGAGCCCGTACACCAGAGTGACCAGACCGAGGGTCAAAAGGGCGAATCCCGCCCAGTCCGGTGTCGACGCCTGGGGGGTGCGCGACTCGTCGACTTTCATTACCGTAATGACGATGGCGGCAATGCCAAAGGGAATGTTGACAAGAAAGATCCCTCGCCAGCTGATTCCCGTGGTGATGACCCCTCCGAGAATGGGTCCGAGCGCAACGGCGACACCGGTGATCGCTCCCCATACGCCAAAGGCCACGCCGCGATCCTTTCCGCGGAAACTGTGAGCCAGTAGGGCGAGCGAGGTTGCGAACAGAATGGCTCCGCCCACTCCTTGAGCACTCCGAGAGAGCGTGAGCATGAGTGGCGATTGAGCGAAGCCGCACAACAGAGACCCCAAGGTGAAGACGCTGAGTCCAATGATGAAGAGCAGACGACGGCCGTAACGGTCGGCGAGGGTACCGGCGGTGAGAAGGAGCGAGGCGAGCGTCAGGGCGTAGGCGTCGATCACCCACTGAACATCAGAGAAACTCGCGTGCAGACCGCGTTGAATCTCGGGGAGCGCCACGATAACGATCGTGACGTCGAGCAAGAGCATGAACGTTGCCGCACAGACAACTAAAAGTGTCCACCACTTCTTTTCCACGCTGCCTCCCGACCACGAGTTCTAGCAGTTCACTGTAAGGACCCGTAGCGACAGCTCATTCAGAAGACTGTGACGAGAAAGATACGACCGAATACTTTTTTGAGCTGACGTCTACGCGGCGTGACACCCCGTGGAGGGTGAACTCGTACCCACTGACCCGTGCGACGCTGCACCCTTCTTGGGGATAACGCTCTCGCTGACGCCGTTCCAGGTGATCGTGTAGTACGCGGGATCTGTGGGCCAGGACTGCATGATAGCCCCGCCGTTGGTCGACGACGTCGCCCACGCGGTGCCCGCAGGCGGCAGGGAGCCATTCTCCGCGTCATAAACCTGCACCGCGGCCGCGATGGTCGCGAAGTTGGCTTCGCACCCCGAGACGGCCGCCAGTTGTGTGTCTGTCCCGATGCTTTGTGGCGTGGTCGTGGTCGTCGTGGCAGAGCCGTTGACGTTGGTGGACGTGGCGGGCTTTGAAGAAGAACTTTCGGCCACGACCACGCCCGCGATCACTCCCAAGACGATGATCGTCACGAGGGTGGAGACCATGGCCACGCCGCGATCATCCCGCCGCCGTGAAGACCTCGTCACCTCTGAGTTCTGTCCTCGAAGCGAGATAGTGGACCTCCCTGTGGGGCTTCCGCACGTCAGTTCGAGGCTAGGACTGGTTGTGGTCAGTTTTGGACATTGTGTGTACAAAAAGATCGCGGCGTGGGTCAGGGTGCGAGTATGGCCGATTTTCCACAGGGTCGAGGGTAAAATTGCCTTGAATCAACCGAAGGAGACAGCGGTGAGCAATCTTCTAGGTTTTCCATCGACGGGGGAGCCGGCACCAAAGGCGACCCGCAGCCCCGCGAGTGGGGCGTGTAAGTGCGCCCGCAGCGCCTGTTGGCACCAGAAGACCTGTCGATCAAACGGGGTGGTTCGCATTCTCCGTGCGCCCGATCCCAAGACTGACATTCGCTCTTCCGTCGTACTCTGTCGAGAGTGTGCCGCGCCCACGCGCCGCAACCGCGTCGCTTAGTTACTCCGGGGCCACCCCTTCCAGTACGCTCTGGTCTATGGCGCTCGCTGACGGTAAAAATATGCTCTTGACGACCTTTCGCAGGGACGGAACGCCCGTGTCCACCCCCGTGTGGGTGGTCGGCCTGGACGGTGGACAGGTGGGCTTCACCACCAGTTCGGGGTCGGGAAAATACAAGAGGCTTCGTCACACGCCGCGCGTGACCGTTCAACCGTGCGACGTCCGTGGCCGAGTGACGCCCGGCACCACGGTCGAAAACGCTACGGCAAGGCTGGTCTCAGGCCCCGAGTACGCGGCGATCAAAGGCAAGGTCCAGGCGAAGTACGGCGTGATGTGGAACGTGACGAGGTTTCTCGGCTTTGTCGGGGGGCTCGTGAAGCGCCACCGCATCCCCTACGGCGACGTGGCCGTGGTCATCACGCCGAACCCCTAAAGAGCGTGCTTCGAAGCGCTCGAGGAAGTTAGCTTCGTTCCAGTTTGACGACGGGGATCACGCGAGTCGTCTTCGTCTCGTACTCAGCGAAGTTGGGGTAGCGACTGGCCTGCACGGCGTAGACGCGGTCGCGCACTTCGCGCTCCACTGGCGTGGCCACGGCACTGAACGTCTCGTCGCCGACTTCGACGCTGACCTCGGGGTTGGCCACCAGGTTGAAGTACCAGTCGGGGTCCTTCGGCGCGCCCGCGTACGAGGCAAAAATATAAATCACGCCGTCTTCTGCGAGATACATCATGGGGTTCACGCGCTCTTTTCCGCTACGTGCCCCCTTCGTGTGGAGAAGTAAAACGGGCGCTCCCTCGAACATTCCGCCGACGACGCCGTGGTGAGATCGAAACTCCTCGATGATCGTGGCGTTCCAGTCGTTGGTTGCCTTTGTTGCTTCGTCACTCATACCGTCCACCTTGTCTCGAGTTTCGTTCCTCAGGTTAACGAAGTTCCGCGCTCGCGTACCCGTCGTGATGTCGGCCCACCCCGACGTGGGCGGGGGCGACGAGCGAAGTAAGTTGCTTCAATGCGTCGCTCACTCAGCTTGGCGGTGATAATTGGCGTAGGGACGGCCCTGGTGGGCGCGCCGATGGCGATGGCCGACTCGTCGACGACCACCACGTCGAGCCCCTCGACCTCGACGACTACCACCACAACCACCACGGTTCCCAAAGGTCCATTCGCTCCTCTCACGGGTCTGCCGGACCCCACGCGCTCAACGAGGGACCGCTCGGCGCTCACCGTCAAGATCGACAACACGCCCGAAGCCATGCCCCAGTACGGCGTGCAAGACGCCGACGTCGTCTACGAGGAGATCGTCGAAGGAGGCATCACGCGTTTGGCGGCGATCTTTAACTCTCACGTTCCCAACGTGGTTGGACCCGTGCGATCCGTTCGCCGCACCGATCGTGAGATCGTGTTCCCGATCGGCGGGATCTTCGCCTGCTCGGGGGGAGCGGAGTACGCGCTAAAAAGTATCGCCACGGCGCCCGTCAACATCTACGACCAGGCCGATGCGGGCGACACCATGTTTCGCGATCTCCGACGTGATCCTCCTCACAACCTTTTCGCCTACGCGGAGTTGCTCATGGCCAAAGATGGCAAGCCTCGACCCCCGCCCGCCCTCTTTTCGTATGAACCGGTGGGAAAGAGCCCTCGCGGGCCCCAGGTGTCCTCATTCGTGGTCAACTTCGAGAACGGCTACGCCGTGACGTATACCTGGGACACAAAGACCAGGTCGTGGGACCGCTCGATATTTGGTGCGCCGGACGTTACCGCCAACGGCGCGCTGATCTCACCCAAAAACGTGATCGTCATGACCGTCAACTATGTCGGTGGCGCGGGGGTCATTGACTCCTACGCCCAACTCGTGGGCAGTGGCCCGGTGGAAGTCTTTTCGGGCGGGGTCGTCCAGCACGGCACGTGGTCTCGTTCCAACCTGTACCACCGCGACGTCTATAAGAACCTCGCGGGCAAGGTCATCGATCTCAACCCCGGTCAGACGTGGGTCGAGCTGTTGGCGACCGGCCTGGGGGTGAGCATCACCTCGTAACCGAACGTATTTTCTCGTTTTCGTCGTCGCGAGAGGGACCCGAGCGCGAGCCAACGCGTCGCACTACTATGTGCTCGCTCTCGGCAAGCGAGGGTTCGACGGTTGGCGGTTGAGAGCGTCGAACCCGACTCTCGCCCAAGCATGGAAATTCCACTTTCAGTGAAGTACGTTGTACCGACACTGTCGAACAGAGGAGAGTTATGGAGAATTCAGAAGATGAGGGCACCAGCGTCGTAGGTGGCGATGACGCTCTGAACCCCGACGACATGGGTGGTCCCGACCGGCTCGACCCGAACGACGCTGGCGTCGAAGATGAGGTCGACGAAGACGACATCGCGGACGATGAGGACGACGAGGATGACATGGGCGGAGAGGACCGCGCCGACTCCGACGTCATCTAGAACTGCGACCTAGCGGAGCTCTCACTGATCCGGGGCGGTTCCGCGGTTACCAGCCTCCGACGTCGCAACCGTCCTGGTCGGGAATTCGGCCTCTGGTGACCTTCATGCCCACGAGAATCTGCTGATCGCGCGTAGCGTCGCCCGCCAGAGGGGCGAAGCGGGCGCCCCCATATTGGACCCAGGTGGCGTTGGAGAAACCAATGCCAGAGTAAACGGGGCCGGTCATCGACCAGTTTCCATTGACCTCACAGATAGCGACGCGCTGCCACTCCACTAGCAAGGTGCGAATCGTCTCCCCGCGGACGAGGGCTTCGGCGGCCAGGGCCCGCGACGCCGCCACCGCGATGAGGTCATGACGGACCACCGGCCGTGTGGGTCGGCTGGCCACCGCCGCCGAGGCGAGGGGAGCCACGAAGACGAGGGGAATTACTGCCGATATCAGCATGGCGAAAATCGCTCTTCGCACGGCTCTCTCCTTGGCCCGCACACGACACCGATTCGGAGGACCGGTCGGTCCCGCACGGCGCGTGAACCCTGGTGAAGAACGTGTCTCACCGGAGGGTGCGGATTGGTTGGTCACCTGTTCCACAACTCTGTGGGGTGGCTAAGGGCAGTCGATGCTGCCTGAGTCAGCCTAAGCCCCGGGGGTGACGCAATCGTGACCACGGAGCGAAAACGTGAACAATTAAAGGGACCTCACCTGGGGATATGTGAAAACAAGATTCAAGGTATTGGAGAGCAAAAAGAGCCAAAAGTCCACGAAAGACGGCGATTCTGCGGAGGCTGCGGTGGGGCGTCTCGTCAACCTTTTCGTCGTCCTTTGGGCCCTCGCACGCGAGATCCATCCGGGAGTAGCGTCGCAGCGGAAAAGCGAAGAATGGCGCGGTTCCGCGCCACGACGAAAGTTGAGGCATCGGATGGTAACGATTCTTGTGATTCATGAGGTCGATGACGTTGACCGCTGGCTGGCTTCAACCAACCGAGAGACACTCTTTGGTCCGTTGGGCATCACCGCGCGTACCTTCGTCGAACAGGTCTCGACTCAGCGGGTGGGTTTACTCGTGGAGTCACCTGATCTCGAGACGTTTCAGAACGTCCTCGGTTCAGAAGCCGCGGCCGAGGCCATGGCGGCCGACGGGGTGCGAGCGGGCGGGATGCTGGTGCTGGTGGAGAGAAGTCAGAACCCGTAGGTTCCGCAGCGCTGTCTCGCGGGCCGGGCGGTGGACAGCCCTAATCTTGGGCCATGTGTCGAAACATCACCACGTTGCGGGGCATTGAACCGGAAGCGTCTCACGAGGAGATTGAGGCCGCCGCACGCCAGTTCGTTCGAAAGGTCAGCGGGGTCACCCAGACGTCCGAATCGACGCGGGCGGCCTTCGAAGAGGCTGTCGTTACTATCGCGCGGGCAACCACAGATCTTTTGACGGCTTTGCCGCCTCGGCGCACGCCTCCGAAAACCGTGCCACCCCTTCGACGAGTCAAGGGAACAGCCTCTTCTGCCTAGGCGGTCGTCACGTCGGCTCGCTGGCGTCGCCGTGGGGATGAAGCGCCGTGAACGCGCGGTCGTAGCGCACCCTCACGTCGGCCAAGTCGTTTTCGTCGCGAACGGACTCTTGGGCGTTCAAGAGGACCATCTCGGCCTGACGCATCAGGACCTCGCGCTGGGACGTTGACACCGTTGAGATCGCGACGACGGCGATGTTGTCCAGGAGCCGAATGAGGACCGCCGGCATACCAACGGCCGCCTGGCGAATCTTGTCGTAGGCGCGATTGACGATGTGCTCGTAGGACGACCCGGCCCCGATCAGACGAATTCGTCCTTCCTCGTCGCGAAAGACGTTCACCGAGAGTTCTCGCTGCGAGATCTGGCTCAGTCCAGCCGACAGCCAGTCGAGGCATGTGAGGGCGGTAAAGGTGTCGTTGACGGCGGGGGAGAGGGCTCGAATGGCGATCTCCACGAGTTGGTCAACGGCGAAGAGCGGGTCCTGCATCAGGGTGCGGTGCGGGCCAGTGATGTGCGCCTTCCCCAGGGCTCTCTCCACTTGCTGGGCGGCACCCTGGGGGAAGACCTTGGCGATCGGATCGCCGGCCACGATGAAGTGCCCCGGCCGAAAATCAAGGCGAATCGTGGCGTCCAAAAGTTGGGCGATTTTAGTGAGCTTGGCGTAGCCCACGAACTGGAGGTAACCACTTTTGGCCGCCAGCACGCCGCCCCCGCGCTGTTGGATCACGGCCAGGAGCTCTTCGGGACTCTGTTGGTGGCCGACCTCTTGTCGTGCATTGAGGGGGCGGTCGTTGTCAATGGCCGGGTACTCCGCCTCTATGGCGCTCTCTAGGTCGCGCGCGATGCTGGCGATGACCTCGGGAAGTTGGATCGAACTCGCGATGTGATTAATGAAGTAGACGAGCACGATGACGTCGACGAGTAGAAGCGCTTCGGACACGGCGACGCAGACGTGAGGCACGAAGCCCGGGTGTGGGTAGCTGGAGATAGACCCGAGAGCGAGCACCGAGTAGACAAAAGTGGCCACGAAGACACCCAGGGTCATCTGGTTGCCCCGATCGCGAACGAAGTTGCGCATCATTCGCGGGCCCATCTGCTGTGACGCCAACGTCAGGGCGAGGATGGTGATCGAAAAGACGACGCCCACCGTGGTGATGATGGCGGCGGCAATGGCGATGAGAATGTCGCGACCGGCAGCCGCGTTTCCCACGCGCAGCCAGAAGGGGAGTTGAAAGTCGTGGTTGTAGGCCCCCACGTCCAGGGCGAACGTGACGATAAAGACGGCGATCGCGATGAGGATGAGGACGGCCGGAACGAACCAGAGAGTGGTGCGTAAGGCCTCACGACGCCAACTCGGGAGTCGTCTACGCGAGGTGCTCACGGCGACCACCCAGGACGCGAACGGGTCACCGCGGAGACGGAGAGACTGAACATGGCCATCGAAGAACTCCCTGACGCCGACCAGTCTTCCCGGCACACCATTTTTACAGTCAGTCGATATTACTCGACGGGTTCCGGGCACCTTCGTTGACACGCGAGGTGGTCGACCTTTGTAACTACCATAAGGTCGAGGTCATACGTGTCCCAGTTACTCTTCACCGCCTTCTCTCATCGCCACGACGCGGTCGCGCTGGCGCACGCCGTGGGAGAAGAACTACGCGCCGAGGGGGTGACGTCGACTCTCTACCTCCTCGACTCAAGTGAGGCGGCGTCGCTGGACTCTTCCACGCTGGTGGTGAGCCTGGGCGGGGATGGGACGTTTCTCAAGTCGGCTCGACTCGCTCACCACGTGGGAGCACGCGTGATTGCGGTCAATCTCGGACAAGTGGGATTTCTCTTGAATGTGCCCTCCTACGACGTGGTCGAGAACGTGAAGTGGGCTCTGACGAGCGACTCAGTCTCGGAGCGTCTCGCACTGCAGATCACGCTCTCTCACGTCGAGTTAGAAGAGTTTGCCCTGAACGAAGTTGTTGTCGAACGCGCCAGCGCCGGACACATGGTGAGAGTCAAGACGTTTGTGAACGAAGAAGAGTATCTGACCTACTCCGCCGACGGCGTCATGGTGTCCACCCCCACCGGGAGCACGGGATATAACTTCTCTGCCGGAGGTCCGGTGGTTGACGCCTCCTTGGCCTTGATGATTCTCACGCCCATCGCGCCCCACTTCACCATCGATCGCTCCATCGTGGTACCGGTGGACAACGTCATTCGCCTCCAGGTGGACGACAAACCGGCCCTACTGGTGGCCGACGGAAGGACCATCGGCGCCCTCGAACCCGGACAGTACGTGGAAGTTCGACAGAGTCCGACCCCCGTGCATCTCGTCGCGACACAACGCTTCGACCTGGCCACGCGACTGCGACGCAGCCTTCGAGAGGGTCATGCCTAAGGCGCAACTCGTCGAGTTGTACGCACAGAGTCTCGGAGTCATCGACGAGGCCCGCCTGGAGTTCGGCGCCGGGTTTACCGTCCTCACCGGAGAGACCGGGGCGGGGAAGACCCTGCTCCTGGGTGCGCTGGCCCTGGCGTTGGGCGATGACTCGGGCGCGTCGCGTCACGCCATCACTGACGACACTCGCGCCGTGGCCCTGTTCGTCCGCGGCGACTCAGAAGAGCTGGTCCTTTCTCGCGACGTCACGGCGACGGGACGACTTCGCAGCTCGGTGAACGGTGCTCCATCCAGCGCGGAGGCGCAGAGGGCGCTGGCGGAAGAGTTGGTGGTGATTCACGGTCAACATGACTCGCTGGCTCTGCGCCGAAAGGGTGAAGCGCTGCGCCTGGTCGACGAGTTCGGTCACGTGAACGTAGCCGAACTCAGTGACGTTCGTCGTTTAATGAGTGAAGCTCGGCGGCTGCGTGACGACGTCGGCGGGGATGACGAGAGTCGCGAGCGGGAGTTGGACTTTCTACGATTTCAGTTGAAGGAGCTCGGTTCCGCCGCGATTCAGTCGCCGCATGAGTTGGGGGACACCTTAGAAGAGCTCACCCGTCTCACCACGCTGCGTGACGGCGAGGCCGCGCTCGGCGAGGTCCTGCGCGAGTTCGACGGCGATGGAGACGACGCGGTCTTAGAGCGCTTCGCAGAGGCGCTCAGCCGACTGCCCGAGGGGGACGCCTACGACGCGCCTCGGCAGAGTCTTCGCGACGCGCTGATTCAGGCTCGGGAAGCCGTCCATGAGCTCACCTCGCTGGGCGACCCCGATGCCTTCGACCCGCAACGAATCGGCGTCCTAGAAGAGCGGGCCGCCGTCTTGCAACTGATAGCGCGAAAGTACGGGGGCACCCTGGACGCGGCGCTGTCGATGCGCGATGAGCTTCAGCGGCGACTGGAACTGTTAACCCAAAGCGAGGCTCGCCGGAGCGGTCTTGATGAGGAACTACGGGTCCTAGGAACTCGCGAAGGGCTCCTCGCGGGGCAGGCCCGCCGTGATCGCGAGGCCGCCAGCAACGCTTTGACGCGGGCCGTGGCGGCGCAGTTGGCGCGAGTGGCGATGGCCGACGCCACCTTGCGCTTCGTCGCTGACGGCGATGACGGATCCGACGTGCGGATTCTCTTCAGCGCCAACCCCGGTCTCGGCGAAGGCCCGCTGTCGCTGGTGGCTAGCGGTGGGGAACTCAGCCGTGTTCTTCTGGCGATCTCCCTCGAGACGGCGAATCGTGACGTGGTGGCGATCTTCGACGAGATTGACGCTGGTCTCGGGGGACAGGTGGCCCAGCAGATTGGCGAGTGCCTTGCCGAAGTAGGTCGCCACCAACAGGTGCTGGCCATCACGCACCTCGCGTCGGTGGCCGCCAAAGCGGACCACCACTTTGTGATCGAGAAATCCCTCAAGGACGGGGCGACTCATACGGTGGTGCGCTCCCTCAACCGGAACGAGCGAGTCTTAGAGATTGCGCGAATGCTGGCCGGCGACGAAAGAACGGTCGAATCGCGCGCGCTCGCAGAACAATTGCTCGAAAACTCTTTCTAGGTTCGTCCTACGCGAGAGTTTTCTCGCTAAGATGTTGTTCCGTGAGAAGCGCAGTTTTGCGATGACAAAGTACGTCTTTGTTACGGGTGGTGTGTCGAGTTCGCTCGGTAAGGGTCTCACGGCCTCTTCACTAGGACGCTTGCTCAAATCCCGTGGTCTCAAGGTCACGATGTGCAAACTGGACCCGTATCTCAACGTCGATCCGGGCACCATGAACCCCGGCGAGCACGGTGAAGTCTTCGTCACGGACGACGGGGGCGAAACGGATCTCGACCTCGGGCACTACGAGCGATTCATCGACGAGTCGCTCTCGAAAATCTCCAACACTACGACGGGTTCGATCTACTCCAACGTGATAGCCAAGGAGCGACGTGGCGACTACCTGGGCAAGACCGTACAGGTCATCCCGCACGTCACCGACGAAATCAAAGAGCGGATTCGTCGTCAAGGTACCTTGGGCGCCGACGTGGTCATCGTGGAGATCGGTGGCACGGTCGGTGACATTGAGATCGTGCCGTTTATCGAATCGATTCGCCAGTTCCGCCGGGACGCGGGGCGTCACAACGTCTGTTACGTTCACCTCACCCTGGTGCCGTATCTCGCCCCGTCGGGGGAGCAGAAGACGAAGCCGACGCAGCACTCCGTGACTGAGCTGCGCTCTCGAGGCATCCAGCCCGACGTGATCGTCTGTCGAAGTGATCAGCCGATCTCGGACAGTTTGAAGCGGAAGATCTCTCTTCTGTGCGACGTGCCGGTGAGTGCGGTGATCTCTGCGGTCGATGAGGAGAGCATCTACGACATTCCCATCACGCTCCACCACGAGGGACTTGACACCATCGTCTGTGAGACCTTGGATATCGATCTTGAGGAACACCCGATCGACCTCGCGCCATGGGAGAGCGTGGTAAAGCGCGTCCACAACACGTCGAGGAATCTGCGTATCGGGATCATCGGAAAGTACGTCACCATGCCTGACGCCTACTTAAGCGTGGGCGAGTCAATACGCCACGCTGGCTTTGCCATTGGCGCCAAGACGAATATCGAGTGGTTCGAGGCGGAGAAAGTGCCCTCAGAACTTGACGCGGACCGCCTCAGTCAACTCGACGGCATCATCGTGCCCGGTGGCTTCGGTGAGCGCGGCATTGAGGGGATGATCGCCACGGCGCGGATCGCCCGAGAAAACGATATTCCCTATCTCGGTATCTGCCTCGGCATGCAGATCCAGGTCATCGAGTTCGCCCGCCACGTGCTGGGCCTAAGCGACGCGCAGTCGACAGAGTTCTCGCACAGTTCGTCGGCCCCGGTGATCTCCTTATTGGCCGAGCAGATGGACGTGACCGACTTAGGTGGCACCATGCGCCTAGGCGCGTGGCCCGCCATGTTGGACGAGGGCTCTCAGGTGGCCGAACTGTACGGCACGACGGTCGTGTCGGAGCGGCACCGCCACCGCTATGAGTTCAACGCGCGTTATCGCGACCAGTTCGAGGCTGCCGGTCTTCGCTGCTCGGGCAACTCGCCCGACGGCCGTCTGGTGGAGTTCGTGGAGTTGCCGGGACACGCGTATTTTGTCGGAACCCAGGCCCACCCCGAGTTCAAGTCGCGTCCCGATCGCCCCCACCCCTTATTCCTGGGCCTGATCAAGGCGGCGGACGCTCGCGCCGAGGGTCGAGAACCTCACATCATCGATCCTTCGACGGTCGACAGCACGTTGTGAGCGACTCCTTCCAGGTTGAAGGAGCTGACATTGTCTTTCGCTCCCACGTCTTTGACGTCGAGCGACGAACTATTCGTCACGACAAGACAAAGTTCCGCCGGGACGTCGCCGTTCACCCGGGCGCAGTGGCCATACTTGCCATCAACGCCGCGGGAGAGGTCGGATTCATCCGGCAGTATCGATCGACCTTTGATGAGTTCCTCTTGGAGATTCCGGCCGGGACCCGCGACATACCCGACGAGGAGCCGCTGGAAACGGCGAAGCGCGAACTACTAGAGGAGTTGGGTTTTGAGGCGAAGGAGTGGACGCTGCTCGGACGCTTCATGAACTCACCCGGTTGGACGACTCAGGTGATGATCATCTACGAAGCGCGCGACCTCACCGAGGGAGAGCGCGCGCCGGCCGGACCCGAGGAGAGCAGTTCCACGGTCCTGTGGCTGGCGCCCGACGAGATCCGTGAGGCGTTCCGCAGCGTCGCGGCCGTCGATTCGACTACGGCTATTGCGCTGCACCGGGTCTTCGGGACGTTCTTTGACGAGTCCTAGCGCCGAGCTCGAGGAGTACTTGCAGTGGCTGACCATCGAAAAAGGCCGTAGTCGCGCCACGATTGAGGCGTACCGCCGCGACCTCAGTGCACTGATCGAGTGGGCCGATGACCAAGGCAAATCGATCGCTGAGATCAGCGAAGAGGAACTGGAGCGTCGCTACAACGAGGCCCGTCTCTCTCGCTCACCGAGCACCGTGGCACGAGCGGTGGCGTCGGCTCGCGGGTTCTTTGCGTACCTCGTGGACGAGGGTTACGTGGTCGTCGACCCCACCGCCCGTTTAAAGGGCGGTCGGCGTGGTCGCACCCTTCCCAAACCTCTGGGTGAGGCCGAGATCGTCAAGCTCTTGGACTCCATCCCCGCGACGTCCCCGAGTGACCTGCGTGATCGCGCTCTGCTGGAACTGCTGTACGGCACGGGGGCCCGCGTCAGCGAGGTGGTGAACCTCGACCTTTCCGATCTGGACTTTGACGAGGAGCTGATCCTTCTGACGGGCAAGGGGAACAAGCAACGTCTGGTTCCCATCGGCGCATCCTTGGACCGCGCGCTACGGGAGTACCTGGGTCCGGGTGGGCGACCCTCGTTTCTGCCTCCCAAGAGAACCACCAAAGTCTTTTTGAACGCCCGCTCCGGTGTTCTCACGCGTCAAGGCATCGACCTGGTGATTCACAAGCGGGCCTTGAGCGTCGGGATTGATCGTGGTCGCATCAGCGCCCACGTCTTTCGTCACAGCTGCGCCACCCACATGTTGGCGCACGGGGCGGACATTAGAGTGGTCCAAGAGCTGTTGGGTCACGCCTCGATTGCGACCACGCAGCTGTATACCGCGGTGTCCGTGACGACGTTGCAGCGCGAGTATCAACACGCTCACCCTCGAGCTCACGACTAAGAGGTAGTTCACGATGTACGAATGGGCCTACTTCCTCTGGTTGATACCGTCGGTCACGTTTCACGAAGTGGCGCACGGTTACGTGGCCAACTACTTCGGTGACTCGACGGCCAAAGACCAGCATCGACTCTCCCTCAATCCGCTGCGCCACGTCGATCTCTTTCGGCACCATCCTCTTGCCGGCGCTGCTTATCATCTCGGGCCTGCCCGCCTTCGGCTACGCCAAGCCGGTGCCCGTGAACATCGGGCGACTGCGTAATCCGCGCAAACAAGAGATCTGGGTGGCTCTGGCCGGGCCGGCCGTCAACGTCGTGCTCTCGGGCGTGGGGTTCGCGCTCTGTGAGTACGCCATCCACGTGTCGAAGAGCTACAACCAGTTGCTGATCTTTGCGGCCCTCGGGCTGGTGAACCTAGTGCTCGCCGTTTTCAACCTCTTGCCCATACCGCCGCTGGACGGTTCGGCGGTCATCTCACGATTCCTGCCGACGCGAAGTCTGCCCAGCTACTACCGGTTTCGCCAGCGCGCGCTGCCGTTCTTTTTTCTCTTCATCATCCTCGACTTCACCTTCTTTCACGTCGGGACCAATCTCTTGCCCGATCTGGAGAACTGGTGGCTGAGTCTGCTCTCTAGGTGAGGCCCATGGCGGCCGCAGCGCGTCGATAGACCGACCCGGCGAGTGCGGAGGCCTTGTCGGCGCCGCGGTTGGCCACCGTGTAGAGGTCCTCGGGCGCGGCGAGTAGTTCTTCGTAGCGCACGCGAAGCGGGGTCAGGGTGTCCACCAACAGGGCGGCCAGATCGGTCTTTAGCTCTCCGTATCGCGAGTAGCGACTGGCCACTTCTTCGGGCGTCTCGCCGCTCAGGCTGGAGTAGATCTCTAAGAGGTTCGAGAGGCCCGGCTTCTCGTCCCAGTCAAAGCGCATCTCGCCGTCGGTATCGGTAACCGCTTTGGCCACCTTCTTTTCGATGTCGGCCGGCGTGTCAAACACGTAGACCGTGCCGAGGGGACTGGCCAGCGACTTACTCATCTTTCGGTAGGGGTCTTGGAAGTCCATCACTCGGGCGGCGACCGGTGGCTGCACCCCAATCGGTACCTGAAACGTGTGACCGAAACGGTTGTTGAAACGCTCGGCGATGTCGCGAGTGAGTTCCAAGTGCTGGCGTTGATCGTCGCCGACGGGCACCTCTTCGCTTTCGTAGAGAAGAATGTCCGCCGCCATTAAGACGGGGTAGGTCAAGAGCCCCACGCGGTAGCCCTCTTGGCGCTCGGACTTTTCTTTAAAGGCCACCATGCGCGAGAGCTCGCCGTAGGTAGCGACGCACTCCAACAGCCAGTTGAGTTGCGCGTGATAAGGGACGTGACTCTGTACGAAAATCGTGCAGATGTCCGGGTCCAGACCTGCCGCCAGGTAGGAGGCCAATAGGTCGGTGGTGTTGGCGCGAAGTTCTTCGGGTGAGATCTGCAACGTGAGGGCGTGCAGGTCCACCACGCAGTAGTAGGCGTCGGCGTTCTGCGCCTCCACCCACTGACGCAGCGCCCCCAAGTAATTGCCCAGGTGTAACGGCCCCGAGGGCTGCATGCCAGAAAGTATCTTCATCGTCCAATGTTAGAGGAGAGGCCCCTGAAGGCCACCCGGTAGAGTTGTCGGGTGACCTTCGTCGTGACGACGCCGTCCTTTAGCGGCCCCGTAGAACTGCTGCTGCAACTGATCTCGAGTCACGAGGTTGATGTGCTCGACGTGCCGCTGGCGCCGCTCGTCGACGCCTTCGTGGCGGTGCTGCGTGACGAAACCACCGCGCTCTCGATGGATGAGTTATCGGAGTTTCTCTTGATCGGCGCGATTCTTCTGGAGATGAAAAGTCAGCGCCTTTTACCTGGTCGCGAGGGTGGCGAACCGGATGAGGAGTTCGTGGGATGGGAAGAGCGCGATGTCCTCTTGGCCCGCCTCTTGGAACTGCGAACCTACTCGGCCCTGGCCGACGCCTTCGTCTCGCTCTTTGAACGGGCGAGCCGCGCCTTCCCTCGACTTCGCGGCGTCAACGACGGCTTCGAGGTCGAGCCCCCCGATCTCTTGGCCGGCGTGACCACCACCCAACTCGCCATGGCGTATCTGCGCGGCATCGAAGAGAAACCCGTGCGCGTCATTCGTCTGCACCACGTCACCGTGGACGCCGTCACCGTGGCCGAAACCGTAGCGACTCTCTCCCAGCGCCTTCCCGCCATGGGCAAGCTCTCCTTTCGTCGGCTGACCGAAGGACTGACCACTCGCATCGAGATCATCGTTCACTTCCTCGCCATCTTGGAGTTGTGCAAACTGGGCCACGTGGCCCTGGGACAGGGGAGTACGTTCGGCGACGTCCAGATTGAGTGGATTGACTCCACCCTCGGTCTCGACATAGGAGGGGTGGACAGCTATGAGGGATGAACTCTCGCTCGAGCAGAAACTCGAAGCGATGCTGACGGTGGCCCTCGAGCCGATCTCGGCGGAGGAGTTGGCCGACGTGGTGGAGGCCGACGCCGAGGCCGTCACGGCGACCCTGCGCCTGCTGCGTCGAGAGTTCCAAGATCAACGCCGGGGCTTTCAAGTGGTCGAGCTGGCGAGCGGTTGGGTCATGCAGTCCGCCCCCGAGGTGGCCTCCTGGGTGACCAAGTTTGCCAACCGCGACGTCTCCCATCGACTCTCGTCAGCGGCGTTGGAGTCTCTCGCCATCGTCGCCTATCGCCAACCGGTGTCGCGCGCTCAGATCACCGCGCTTCGTGGCGTGAACGTCGACGGCGTGGTACGCCTCTTGGAGCAGCGCGGCTACATCGAGGAGTTGGGACGGGCCCCCGGCCCGGGCCAGCCCATCCTCTACGGCACGACCGAGCTCTTTCTCGACCGTATGGGACTCGCCACGCTGGAGGACCTCCCACCGATCGAGGAGTTCATGCCCCCCGTGGAGACCGCCAACGCACTGGCCGACGAGATGGCCTTGCGCTTCGATGACTCCGAGGTGTCGTAGTTGGACGAGGGTGAGCGGCTGCAGAAGACTCTCGCTCGCGCCGGCTACGGTTCGCGACGGTCGTGCGAGTTACTCATCGTCGAAGGAAGGGTCACGGTCGACGGTCGGGTGGCCGAACTAGGCAATCGGGTCAATCCCGAGGTCCAGATCATCTGCGTCGACGGCAATATGGCCCCGACCTCGCAGAGCAAGGTCTACTTTCTCTTGAATAAACCCGACGGGGTCGTGACCACCGCCTCGGACCCCCAAGGTCGAACCACCGTCTTAGACCTAGTGGAGTCGCCGGTGAGGATCTTCCCCGTCGGCCGGCTCGACATGAACACCGAGGGCCTCTTGATCTTGACCAACGATGGCCGACTGGCCCATCTCTTGACCCACCCCAGTTCGGGAATCGCGAAGGAGTACCTGGCCCGCGTGGAGGGCGACCCCTCCCCGGGGGCCCTACGTCGGCTGCGAGAGGGCGTGGAACTAGAGGACGGTGTGACGGCGGTCGCCCAGGTCTCGCGCGTGTCGGAGGGACTCTTGCGCATCGTGATCCACGAGGGTCGAAACCGGCAGGTTCGCCGCATGTGCGCGGCGGTCGGTCACGAAGTCACTCGCCTCGTTCGCACTCGTATCGGTCCGCTCCAGGACGCCACGCTCTCACCGGGCTCGTACCGCCAACTCTCACTCAACGAAGTTCGTCGACTCATGGAAGCGGTAGGGATGACCGAAGAGCTGGCATCTACGATGCCTTCATGAGTTCACCCCTGATCCGCGGTCTTCGAGGCGCGTCGTCCTGCGCCGCCAACACCGTTGAGGAGATCACCGACGTCACGCAAGAGTTGCTCGTAGAGATGCTCCAACGAAATGACGTTCGTCACGACGACGTGGTGAGCGTCCTCTTTACCACGACGCCCGACCTCAACGCCACCTTTCCCGCCACGGCCGCTCGCGGCGTCGGATTCGGCGACGTGCCGCTGCTCTGCGCCAGCGAGATCAACGTTCCCGGGGCGAAACCCTTGACGGTGCGGGTCCTGATGCACGCCTACACCGAGCGTCCGCGCGGCGAATTGCGTCACGTCTATCTTCGCGGCGCGCAGACCCTTCGCGATGATCTCCCGGAGTAAGCGCCGAGCCCACGTGGTGGGGCTCGGCCTCATCGGCTCCTCCGTGGCGCTCGCGCTCGCGAAGTCCGGTTGGAGCGTCACGGGCAGCGACCTCGATGCCGCCGTCGTAGAGAGCGCCCTGGGTGAAGGGGTGATCGAGGGAATCGAGCTGGACGACGACGTTGATCTGGTGGTGATCGCCACGCCGGCGGGCGTGGTCGCCGAGACGGCCAATCGGGTTCTTTCACGTCTGTCCAAGTCCACGTTGATCGTGACCGACGTGGCGGGTGTCAAGAGCGCCATCGTGGGCGACGTGGACGACCCACGTTTCTTGGCGGGCCATCCGATGGCCGGGTCGGAACTACGGGGCCTGGCCGGGGCGCGCGGCGATCTCTTTCGAGAGTGCACCTGGGTCCTTACCCCGACCTCGGCCACCAAGCCCGAGACCTACACCGCCCTGCACGGCGTGCTCCGAGAGCTCGGGGCGAACGTCGTGGCGGTCGACGCCGACGACCACGATCGTTTGGTGGCGGTGGCGAGTCACGTACCGCACTTACTAGCCGGAGCTCTCATGAACGAGGCCAGCCGGGTGGCGGAACAAGACGCCGTCTTGCTGCAACTCGCCGCCGGGGGTTTTCGCGACATGACGAGGGTGGCGGCGGGAGATCCCACGATCTGGCCGGACGTGCTCTTCGAGAATCGCGCGGCCATCAGCCAGTCGCTCGAGGCGCTCGAAGGACGTCTGGCCGCGTTACGCGTGGCCCTCACCAGCAACGACCACGCCACCATTGCTGGCGACCTGATGAACGCGGCGTCGGCTCGTCGCCAGCTGCCCGGTCGCGCCCTCGACTCGGAACACTTGGCCTACCTGCGGGTCGCCGTGAGCGACCAACCGGGCGTGTTGGCCGCAGTGACCATGGCCGCATCGGAGATGCTCGTGAACATCTACGACATCGAGATCGCTCACGGCATTGAAGGTTCGAGCGGCACCCTGTTGCTCGCCGTCGACGCCCAACAGGCCGACCTCTTCAGTCGCGCCCTGAGTGAGCGCGGCTTCCAGGTGGGGCACGAGTGAGCGACGCGCAACAGGTACTACCGATGGCCCAACTGCGCGGATCCCTACGAGTCCCCGGTGACAAGAGCACGTCACACCGCGCGCTCATGCTGAGCGCACTGGCCGACGGCACCAGCACCATCACCGGTCTCTCGCCGGGAGGGGACGTCGCGTCGACCAGCGTCATTATCGAGCAGCTGGGAGCCAGGCGGGTCGACGAGGAGGGTGTCGCCCACGTGACCGGCCCCCGCGAGGGACTCCGAATGAGCCCCGCGCCTCTCGACTGCGGTAACTCCGGTACCACCATGCGTCTCATGACCGGGGTAGTCGCCACGATTGCGGGCACGCATCACTTGATCGGGGACGAGTCGCTCTCAAAGCGCCCCATGATTCGCGTCGCCGCACCGTTGGGTCTCATGGGAGCGTTGGTGCGAGGTCAAGGGGAGTGGCTCACGGCGCCCCTCAACGTCGAGACGACCGGTGGGCTGACCGGCGTTGACTTTCACGTTCCCGTAGCCAGCGCTCAAGTGAAGTCGGCGATTCTTCTGGCCGGTCTCGCGGCGAAGACTCCCACCACGGTGCGCGAGGACGTCCGCACCCGGGCGACGAGCGAAGTGATGCTGCAGTCCGCGGGCGTGACCGTGAGGAGCGACGACGTCGGCGCGGGTCGGGTGGTGACCCTCACACCGGGGCGTCCCCAGCCCCACCACTGGTTTATACCCGGGGACCCCTCGCAGGCGGCGTTCTTCGCGGTCCTCGGAGCCATTCATCGCGACGCCTCACTCGAAGTGTTGAGCGTCGAGGCGTCAGCTGAACGCGTGGGCTTTGTCGACGTTCTCGCGCGAATGGGTGGCGACGTCACTCTCGTCGAACACGGAGAGTTTCACGCGTTAACGTCAAAGAGTTCCACGCTGACAGCCACGGAGATCCACTCCTACGAGATTCCCTCGGTGGACGAGGTGCCAGTCCTGACGGTGGCGGCCTGTGCCGCGAGTGGCGTCACCTCCTTTCGGGACATGGGAGAGCTTCGGGTCAAAGAGTCGGATCGGTTCGCCGGGTCCCTCCTCCTCGCGCAACGATTGGGATGCCGGGCGTGGTCCGACGGCGACGACTTCTTTGTCGAGGGCCTGGGGGCGGCCGAGAAGTTTCTCAACTTCACCATCGCTTCGTCGCTCGACCACCGCATGGTGATGGCGAGCGCCGTTGCCGGGGTCGCGGGAAACGGCTGCACGATCGAAGGGGCCAACACCGTGTCGTCGAGCTATCCGAATTTTTTCCGGGACCTAGCGTTACTTGGGTGAGCGAACAGGTCATCGCCATTGACGGCCCGGCCGGATCGGGTAAGTCGAGCGTCGCTCGGGCCCTGTCCGAGGCGCTGGGATGGTCGTTCCTCGATACCGGCGCGATGTACCGGGCGGTCACGGTCGAGGCTCTCTCTCGCGGGGCCGACCTCATGAACGAAGAGGCGATGGGCGAACTAGCGCAGGGCCTGACGCTCACCACGCTCCCTCGAGTGACGGTGAACGGTCGCGACGTCCAGGACGAGATTGCGTCGCGACGACGTCAACGAGGGGGTATCGATTGTGGCGGCCAATCCTCTGGTGCGAGCGCAGATGGTACGTCGCCAACGAGAGTTCGCCGCGGCGCAGCCGTTGGGCACCGTCGTGGAGGGTCGCGACATCACGACCGTCGTCTTTCCCGAGGCCACGTTGAAGGTGTACCTCACGGCCTCGCTCGACGAACGAGCTCGTCGCCGCGGGGCCGAAGGAAAAGACTCCATTGAACGGCGCGACGTGGCCGATACCACGCGGGAGAACTCGCCGTTGCGCCAAGCCGATGACGCCTTCGTGCTAGACACGACGGGACGTAGCGTGGCGGAGGCCGTCGAGGAGATTGTGCAGTGGCTGAAGCACCGGACCTTGTCCTAAACCCGAACAAGACGCCGTTCTACCGGTTGGCGGCGGCACTGATCGGTGGGGCTGGCGAAGGTGCTCTTTCGCCCGACCATCGTGGGGGTGGAGAATATCCCCCTTACCGGTCCGGTTCTCATCGCGCCGAGTCATCGATCGAACGTCGACTTTGCCTTCACCTTGTTTATGTCGCCACGAAAAGTCTTCTTCATGGCGAAAGATGGCCTGTACCGGTCGCGCCTCTTCGGAGCCATCCTGACTCGTTTGGGGGCCTTTCCCGTGCGCCGCGGGAGAGCCGATCGAGAGTCCTTGCGCCTCTCTGAAGAGGTCCTCCGACGAGGTCAGGCGCTCGTCCTCTTTCCCGAGGGAACTCGAAAGAGTGGCACGACGTCGACACGCTGCTACGACGGCGCGATGTTTGTCGCCGCCCGCACCGGCGCGACGGTGGTGCCGGTGGGCATTGCGGGGAGCGAGACGGCGATGCCCGTGGGAGCAAAGTTTCCGCGCCTCGCGAAGATTCATATCGTGATAGGCAAGCCCATCGCGCCGCCCGCGAGCGAAGGACGGGTCTCACGTTCCGCGGTCACCGAGAAGACGCTGAGGAGCTACGTAGAGCACTGCAAGCGGTCTACGACGAGAGTCGCGCCCGCGAAGGCGCTTAGCGCTCGCGCCACCAGGTGCCAAAGACCACGCGGGCGTAGCGGAAACCGAAGAGCCAGTTCTTACCCTTTTTGGTGGTGCCCGAGGCGCGCGGGTACCAGATGGTCGGGACCTCGGTGGCCCGCCAGCCGCGCTTGAAACAGGTGATCAGTAAGTTCGGCGGTTTGGTACTGCTCTTGGGTGAGTCGGTCGACGACGTCGGCCAACATCGTGACTCGCAGCGCCCGGTAACCGGTGGAGGTGTCGGTGAGGTGCGCGCCGGTCATGCGGTTCATGACGAACGAGAAAAAGCGCACGCCGGTCTTGCGGCACGACGTCGGTGGTCTTGTCTTCACCCAGAACGCGACTGGCGACAACGAAGTCCGCCTGATCGGCGAGCAGGGGTTTCAAGATCTGGGGGATCTCCGCGGGGTCGTTCTGCCCGTCGGCGTCGAGGGTGACGATGTACTTGACGCCGTGGTCAATGCAGTAGCGATAGGTCACCTGCAGGGCCACGCCGTGGCCGAAGTTGACCGGAAACTCGATCACTTTGACGCCGGGGAACGAACGGGCGATCTCGGCCGTGCGGTCATCGCCTCCGTCGACGACCACGAAGGTGGTGTAGGGCTTGCCGTCGATGGCGGCGGGCATCTTGCTCGAGCACGTCGCCGATGTTGCCTTCTTCTTCGTAGGCGCAGATCGAGGCCACGATCTCGTCGGGGCTGAAAGTCCGGGTAGTCCGCGTCTAAATCGGGCCATGGCCTGATCGATGGCGAACTCGCGCAGTCGCGCGACGCGCCGCTTTTCGAGGTCCTCGTTCGACATCACCACTCCTTAAATCGACTGGGCCTGAGCGAAGACGGCGTTCACCATGGGTTCAAAGTGCTCCAGTGACTCGGTCTCGTAGGTGGGGTCAAACGCCTTCTGATCCCAGTGCGTCGGCGAATCGTTCGGCCAGCTCGTACCACGGCTGGCCGCGGTGCTGTTCGCGCAAGTTGGGGTCCATACCCAGGTGTTCGTAGTAGTAGCGGCCCTGGAAGTCTTGGTGGTAGGAGACCATGCAGTAGACCTCGTAGCGAACATACGGTTTGAGAATCTCGGCGGCGATCTTCGGGTGGTTGGGAACGGAAATCAATTTGCCCACGTCGTGCAACAGTGAGGCCACGATGACTTCCTCGTCCGCGCCGTCACGTTCGGCTCGCGTGGCTGTCTGTAAGGCGTGCTGCATCTGATCGACCGAAAATCCGTCCGTGATGGCGCTCAGGCCCTTCACCATGTCGAGGATTCCGCGAGCCACGCGGGGCTGGGCCTCGATGGTGCGATCCACGATCTCATCCACTGTTCGCGGGTCGAAACGTCCATGCTCGGGAAAGAACTCACTGATCCATACTACCTTGGGACTCTTTTGAGGCCTAACGACTGACGCTGGAAAGTACCTGGGCCGCCGTGTACTCACGATCGGCCTGACTATCGAACTTCGACGTCTGTGGCGTCTGTAAGACGAGGTCGGCCAGGGCAGAGATTGCCTTCAACATCTCTCGCAGTTCGGGTGGAGGCGGAAAGTACTCGTCCTCGACGATGACGGACTTGACGGTGACGCCCTCACTCGGATTGAGAACGTTCAGGACCTCGTTCACGAGCGACTCTGGTGCCGACGCTCCGGCCGTGACGGCGACCACTCCCTCTAAATCGTCGGGTAGCTCCGCGGCGCGATTCACCCGCAATACGCGAGGACTTCCCGCCGCCTCGGCCACTTTCGTGAGGGCCATGGTGTTCGACGAGTTAGCCGAACCGATCACGATCACCGTGCCGGCGCCTTCGGCCACTTCCTGTAAGGCCGCCTGTCGATTGGTGGTGGCGAAGCAGAGGTCGCCGCGACTCGGCATCCAAATGTCGGGGAAGACCACTTCGGCGTACTCGCGTAAGTCCTGCCACTCATCCATGCTCAACGTGGTCTGACTCAGCAGAGCGACCGGTCCCTCGTGACCGGCGAGAGCGTCGATGTCGGAACGCTCTTGAATCAGGTGGACGGCTTCGGGCGCCACGGCCATGGTGCCGATGGCCTCCTCGTGTCCCTCGTGGCCGACGTACAGGACGGTGTAGCCCTTGTTGGCGCGCACTTTGAGTTCGTGATGGACCTTGGTGACTAGTGGGCAGACGGCGTCCACGACGGTGCCGCCGGTGCGCCGAGCGGCCTCGATGACGTCGGGGGGAGAGCCGTGGGCGCTCAGCATGACCGGAGATCCCGCCGGGACGGTCGTCACGTCATCGATGAAGACGACGCCGAGTGACTTAAAGTACTCGACCACAAACTGGTTGTGAACAATTTCGTGGTAGCAGTAGACCGGTGGCTCGAAGACGCGGGTCATCCAGTCCAGCGCCTTAATAGCCTTTTCGACCCCGGCGCAAAACCCTCGGGGTGCCGCGAGGACGACTCGCTCGACTTTCACGGTCTCAAGCCTAGTAAGTGGATAATTACCGCAGCCCTAGGCTGGTGGGGTGTCCGGAGCCCGTATTTCTACTATTTCGCCGGGTTCGCCAGCTGCCGGCGCTGACCTGCTCATCGGCGACGAGTTAGTCAGCGTCAACGGCAAAGAGCCGACCGACATTATCGAGTACCAACAGCTCATCGACGGTAGTCAAGTCACCCTGGTCATCCGCCGCGACGGCGAGGACGTATCGCGCAAGGTCTCGGTCTCAAAGGAGGAGGGAAAGCCCCTCGGACTCGGCATCGACTCTGCGGTCTTTGACCGGATTCGGACCTGCGATAACCACTGCACCTTTTGCTTCATCTATCAACTACCGAAGGGGATGCGTCGCTCGCTCTACGTAAAGGACGACGACTTTCGTCTGTCCTTCCTCTACGGCAACTACACCACCTTGACGCGATTTACCGAGTTTGACCTCGAACGGGTGATTGAGGAGGGACTCTCGCCGCTCTACGTCTCCATACACTCGACCAACCCGGAACTGCGCGCCTCGATGCTGCGCAACCCGCGGGGCGCGACTAGCCTTCGCTGGCTGCGCGAACTTCTGCGGGCCGGCATTGAAGTGCACGGCCAAGTGGTCGTCTGTCCGGGGGTGAATGACGGCCAAGAACTCGAGCGAACTCTCTACGACGTGCTCTCGCTCTATCCCGAACTCGCCTCGGTCGCGCTGGTGCCGGTGGGCGTGAGTGATCTTTCCCGCGAAGAGTCGATGCGGCCTCACGAGCCCGAAGAGGCGCGACGAGTAGTCGAGGTGGCCGAAAGGTTCCAAAGCCTGACCCGTGAACTACTCGGTCAAGCCAAGGTCTTCGCCAGCGACGAGTTCTATCTGGTGGCCGGGTTAGAGCCACCCGGCACGGACAGCTTCGAGAGCCTGGATGAAGCGGAGAATGGCGTCGGGTTGGTGGCCGCCTTCGTCGAAAGTTTCGCCGAGCGTACCGCCATGGCCAAACTGGGTTCGGGCTTCTTTCAGTCCGTCGACGGTGCCCCGGCGATTGGCTACCGCGCTCCACGAGCTGTAGAAGAGCAGCACCTGAGCGGCGAGAACGTCACCGTCTTAACCGGCGAGTACGCCGCACCTATTCTTCGGGCTCTTTTCGACGACCACGGCTTCGCGCAGGTGGAAGTGAAGGCCGTGAAGAATCGATACTTCGGCGGGAATATTAAAGTCGCGGGCCTTATGACCGGCCAGGATCTCCAAGTTGCTTTAAGCGAAGTGGATGCGTCGAACGTCTGCCTAGTACCCGACGTCTGTCTTTCCGAGGGACGTTTTCTCGACGGGCTGTCGCTCGCGGATCTGTCGCGTCCGGTGATGAGCGTGGTGACAACGGGGCGGGATCTTCGCGAGGCCTTAGAGAGGGTGGTCCTGGTGGGGGCGAGTCACTCGTGAAGAGGCCGCAGGTCGTCATCGTGGGACGTCCCAACGTCGGAAAGAGTTCGCTCGTCAATCGCCTGGCCGGCAAGCGCGTCGCCGTCGTGGAGGAGCAGCGTGGAGTGACGCGTGATCGTAAAGCCGTCGAGGTCGAGTGGCGCGGGGTGGCCTTCGACGTGGTGGACACCGGCGGTTGGCTGGAGTCGGGTGACACTCTGGAGGACAAGGTGTCCCAACAGGCGGAAGCGGCACTGGCGTCAGCGGACTTGGTGTTGCTGGTAGTCGACGGTGCCACGGGTCCCGTCGAAGAGGACTCCACAGCCGCGCGTTGGGTTCGCAAGAGTGGCCGGCCCGTGTCGCTCGTCGTCAACAAGGTCGATGATCAACATCACGAAGCCGCGAGTTGGGAGTTTCTCTCCCTCGGGGTCGGCGATCCCTTCATGGTGAGCGCCCAGCACGGCCGCGGAGCGGGAGATCTCCTCGATCACATCGTCGACCGATTAGAGGAAGTGACGCCCTCTTCCGAGATTGAAGAGAACGACGATGGCGCTTTGCGGGTGGCCATCGTGGGCCGACCCAACGTGGGCAAGTCCACCCTGTTCAATCAGCTCATCGGCGAGGAGCGATCGGTCGTGCACGACATGCCCGGGACCACGCGTGACGCCATCGACACGGTGGTCGAAACCAGTGCCGGACTCATTCGCTTTATCGATACCGCGGGCATGCGAAAGCGCGCTCGCACTGAAGCGGGCCTCGAAACGTACTCGGTGTTGCGCAGCCTTGACGCGCTCGATCGCGCCGACATCGCGATCCTGGTCATTGACGCAACCGAGGGGGCGACCGGACAAGACCAGCGCTTGGCCGAGCGCATCTCGGCGTCGGGCTGTCCGGCCATCGTGGTCCTCAACAAGTGGGAGCTCGTGCCGACGGAGATGCGCGACGCGGTCCTGGAGACGGTGGGGGACAAACTGGCGTTCCTGGGCGACGCACCGGTGATTAAGACAACGGCGTTGTCCGGCAAAGGAGTGCATCGGCTTCTGCCAGCGTTGTCGAACGCGGCCATCGATTACGCCAAGCGAGTGCCCACGGGGGCGCTTAATCGCGCCATCCGGGACCTCCAGATCAAACAGCCCGCTCCGACCGGCAAGATCCGCTACGCCGTGCAGGGCGCGACGGAGCCGCCGACGTTCACCCTGTTCATCGCCGGCCGTCTGTCGTCGACCTATCTGCGCTACGTGGAGCGGAGCCTTCGCGAGCGATTTGAGTTGGGTGCTTCGCCGATTCGGGTTCGCGTTCGAGTCGAGTAGTGGCCAACTGGTGTGAGAACTGCGATCGCCCCGAGGAGGGTGATGTCTGCGAAGTGTGCGGCGAGGAGATGGTTCCCGCGTCAATCCACAACGGCGTGCCCTGGCGCTGGCGATTCTTCATCGTGGCCTCGATCATCTACCTCGGTTGGCGGATTTATCAGATAATTTCGTGGATAGTCCATTAGGAGGTCGGTAGTGCCTATTTACGCCCTGGGTGATCGCGTGCCCCAAATTCACGAAGACGCCTACGTTCACCCCGACGCCGTCGTCATTGGCGATGTACGCATCGGTGCCGACTCGTCCGTGTGGCCGACGGCGGTGCTTCGCGGCGACTACGGCACCGTCATCATCGGAGAGCGCACCTCCATTCAAGACGGCACGGTGGTACACGCCGTCGACGAGTTTCCCACGGTGATTGGCGACGACTGTGTAATCGGTCACCTGGCCCACCTCGAGGGTTGCGTGATCCACGACCGCGCCCTCGTGGGCAGCGGGTCCATTGTTTTGCACCAGGCGGTCGTGAACAGTGGGGCCATCGTGGGAGCCGGCGCGGTCGTGCGAAACAAGATGGAGGTACCGTCCAACGCCATGGCCCTCGGTGTGCCGGCGTCTCTCAAGCTGGACGCCTGCAACGACACGGTGGCGGTGGCCTCGGCCGCCCTCTACGCGTCGAACGGCCGACGATACCGCGAGGAGTTGCGCGAGCTCTAACTGTTAGAGATGGCCACCAGGCGCTCGAGGGCGCGGGCAGCTCGCCCCTCGGTGACGCTGGCGCGGGCCTGATCAAAGCCCTCGCGCAGTGAGGTCGCGCGACCCGCGACGATGAGAGCCAAGGCCGCGTTGGCGCAGACCACGTCGAAGACCGCCCCGGGCTCGGCGGCGAGAAATGACCGGACCACTCGTACGTTGTCCGCGGTGTCGCCCCCTCGAAGGCTCGACGCTTCGTGGCGAACCCCCAGCTGTTCGCCGGCGTCGATACGTTCGACGCGATGGCCCTCGGGGGTCACCACGTGCAGCGTGGAGGGCGAGCCGAGCGAGAGTTCGTCGAGCCCGTCGTCAGAGTTCACCAAGATGGCGTGGAGGACGCCTCGCGCGGCGAGGACACCGGCCATGTTCGCGAGCAACGACAACTGCGCTACCCCGACCAGCGAACGCTGTACCAGGGCGGGGTTGGCCAGAGGTCCGAGGATGTTAAAGACGGTGCGAAACCCCAACTGACGTCGAATGGGACCGAGATAGCCGAGCGCGTGGTGGTACGACGGCGCGTAGAGGAAGCCCATCCCGGCCTCGGCGATGCAGGCGCGCACCACCTCTTCTCCGACGTCGAGTCGAACTCCTAGCGCTTCTAACACGTCGGCGGAACCCACCGAGGACGAGGCCGCCCGATTGCCGTGCTTGGCGACCGGCACACCGCAACCGGCCACGGCAAAAGCGGCCATGGTCGAGACGTTGACGCTGTGCAACTGATCACCGCCCGTGCCGACGACGTCAACGGCCTCAGGACCAATCGAAAAGGTGGTGGCGGTGGCGATCATGGCGTCAATGAATCCGGTCATCTCATCTTGGGTCTCGCCTTTAGCGGTGATGGCCGTCAGAAAGCTCGAGATGAGGACCGCGTCCACCCGACCTTGGAGAATCTCGGTGAGCGCGGCGCGCGCTTCGTCACGCTCAAGGGACGTCCCGCGCACGAGAGGATTGAGAACGTCAAGCGCGAAGGAACTCACCGTGACGTCACCAAAGTGGGTACCGACATAGCGACACGATAGTCCTGGACGTTGCGTGCGCTGTCACAACTACGATTTCCAGATGGCCACCACGTACCTCGACACCATTCTCGCCAGTCATCGACAACGTGCCGCGCAGGACGATCGCGATTGGCGTGCTCGGGTGGAGGGGGTTCGTTATCTCGGCACCTCCTTCGTCTTAGTACTGCGACAAGGGTCCTCGCCATTCATCAAAGTCATCGCGGAGATCAAGCGGCGCTCGCCGTCTAAGGGGGTACTAGCCGAGAACCTCGACGCCGTCGAGTTGGCGCGCGTCTATCGCGACGCGGGGGCGAGTGCCCTCTCGGTTCTGACCGATCGAGAGTTCTTCGAGGGCTCTCTCGAGGAACTCTCCACGGTGCACAAAGCGGTGGAGCTGCCCATTCTTCGCAAGGACTTCACCGTGAGCGAGAACGATATTCTCGACGCGGTCGACGCGGGCGCGGGCGCCGTGCTCTTGATTGTCGCCGCCCTCAGCGACGACGAATTGGCCTCGTTCATGGAGCTCACAGAGACGTGCGGCATCGACGCCGTCGTCGAGGTGCACGACACCAATGAAGCGAAACGGGCGATCGACTGTGGGGCTCGACTCATTGGCATCAACCAACGGAACCTTCACACTTTCGACGTTGACCCCGAACACGCGGTGAAGATACTCGACGCTCTTCCCCGTGACTGTCTCACCGTGTGCGAATCGGGACTCGCCAGCGTGGCCGATGTCGAACGCGCGGCGCAAGCTGGATTCGACGCCGTCTTGGTGGGCGAGGCGTTCGTGACGGCCGAGGATCCCGGTGCGACGGTCAAAGCGTTCTCGTTGGTTCCCAGTAGTCAACGTGCCTAAGTCCATCGCTCCGGGCTTTGTCAAGATCTGTGGCGTGACGTCCCTCGATGACGCCAAGTTCGTGGTGGCCGCCGGGGCCGACGCCCTGGGACTTATCTTGGCGGAGTCCTCCCGCCGACTCACGCTGGACCAAGCGCGCGTTATCGCCGACGCTACGAAGGGCGACCTCTTGCGCGTCGCCGTCTTTCGCCACAACAACGACGACTTCATCGTGGATCACGTCGATGCCCTAGAGACCGACGTCGTGCAGGTTCACGGGAGGCTCAGCGCGTCGCTACTCGCCGCTCTTCGTGAACGGCCCGTCCTGATTGTGAAGGCACTGAGCATCGACGAGCCGGAGTTCCTGTCCTTCGACGACGCTTCCGTCGACGCGGTGCTCATTGACGGCCCCCAACCGGGGTCGGGCGAGACGTACTCTCGACAGGAGTTAGAGCGCCGCGAGTTCTCCGTTCCCGTTATCGTCGCGGGGGGACTGACGCCGCTCAACGTGGCCAGTGTGATCACCGCGTCGGGCGTGGCCGGCGTGGATACGTCAAGCGGTGTCGAGAGTGGACCGGGCGTGAAGAGTCGAGATTTGGTCGAAGACTTCATTGTGAACGCCCGAGCGGCTTTCGCCACCCGAAGGGACTGAGGTGGACGTGATCAACACCATGGGCGAACCCGACGGGCTCGGTCACTTCGGCGGTTTCGGAGGACGCTTCGTCCCAGAAGCGCTCATGCCCGCGTGCGTCGAACTGGAAGAGGCCTTTCGCGACGCCTGGGCTGACGACGAGTTCGTGGCGCTGTATCACCGCACGCTTCGTGAGTTCGCGGGACGCCCCACGCCGGTGACGCCCCTGCCGAGACTGTCGCAGAAGTTGGGTCTGGCAATCTTCGCGAAGCGCGAGGACTTGGCCCACACCGGGTCACACAAGATCAATAACGTCATCGGCCAAACGCTCTTGACGCAGCGAATGGGCAAGACCCGGGTCATCGCCGAAACGGGGGCGGGGCAACACGGAGTCGCGACCGCCACCGCGGCCGCCCGACTGGGTCTTGGTTGCACGGTGTTCATGGGCGAGGTCGACACCAAGCGTCAAGAACTGAACGTCTTTCGCATGGAACTACTGGGCGCCACGGTGATTCCGGTGACGTCGGGATCGAAAACCTTAAAAGACGCCGTGAACGAGGCGATGCGCGAGTGGGTGACCTGTGTCGCGGATACCCACTACTGCCTCGGCTCGGTCATGGGACCTCATCCCTTTCCGTGGATGGTACGTGAGTTTCAGCGCGTGATCGGAGATGAAGCCGCCTGGCAACTGAGAGATCTGGGCGTCGAAGTTCCCGACGCGGTAGTGGCGTGCGTCGGGGGCGGCTCGAACGCGGCCGGTGTCTTCTCGGGCTTCGCCGACACGACGGCCCGCCTCTACGGAGTGGAGGCGGCCGGGGGAGCGGCCGTGAAGAGCGGGTCGCCGGGTGTACTGCACGGCATGCGGTCGCTCATCCTTCAAGACGAGTTCGGACAGGTGGAAGAGGCGCACTCCATTTCGGCGGGACTTGACTATCCGGGCATCGGGCCGGAGCACGCACACCTGGCCGACAGCGGCCGCGCCCAGTACGTGGCCGTGGGCGACGACGAGGTCATTGGGGCGATGCGTCTTTTGAGTGAGAGCGAGGGGATCATTCCGGCCTTGGAAACTGCGCACGCCGTGGCCTGGATTGCACGCGAGGCTGGCGGCCTCTTGCCCAGGGGATCGTCGGTACTGCTGAACCTGTCGGGACGCGGCGACAAAGACGTGGCCCAGGTGCGCGCGATGTTGATGGACGAGTCGTGAAGACGTTAGAGACGACCCTTCGCTCGGTTCGAGAGAGAGGCCGTAAAGCGCTGGTGCCGTACTTTATGGCCGGAGCGACGCCCGACTGGACTCGCCACGTCGAAGCGGCCGTCCTCGGCGGAGCCGACGCCATCGAGATTGGCATTCCATTTTCTGACCCCATGATGGACGGCGTCGTGATTCAAGAGGCGGGACTGCGCGCGCTCGATCGTGGCACGACGTTTGAGTCGATCTGTCAAGAGCTGGAGTCACTCGAGAGCGAGATACCCCTCGTCGCGATGACGTACTACAACATCTTTTTGCACTACGGACTTCGTCGCACGGCCGGACGACTGCACGACGTGGGAGTGAGCGGCGCCATTGTGCCCGACCTCTCGTTGGAGGAGTCCGAGGAGTGGCGTGCGGCGTGCGACCATAGCGACGTGGCGACAATTTTTCTGGTCGCCCCGTCGACGCCGCCCTCACGCATGAGAAGCGTCGCGGCGCTCTCCCAGGGGTTCATCTACGCCTCGGCGCGCATGGCGGTCACTGGAGCGGCCAGTGACGAAGGCGAGGGCGAGCGCGTGGTGGGGGAGTTGCGTCAAGTCAGCGACATCCCCGCCTTCGTCGGCATTGGTGTCACCACTCCGGACCAAGCTCGCGCTACCGCCGTGTTCAGTGACGGCGTCATCGTGGGATCGGCGCTCGTCAAGATCATTCTGGAGGGCGCGACGGCGGCCGACGTTGAATCCTTCGTTCGATCGTTTCGAAACGCGCTGGACCAGGCTTCCTGAGAAAATCCGCGTCGTTTCACAGGGAGCGAATCTCTATTTATTGCGGACGTTACTAGCAAGTAAGTCACAAGCATTTGTGAAACGCGTCACGTGATTGCTCCGCTAAGTCGTGCGTTACACGTTTCGTTGGTGTTAAATCATCTACGGGCCACCATCGCGGTGGTTCTAAGTGATCCTTTTATGGGGGGAATTACATGGCCGATGAGAAAGTAGCGGACCCGGGTCCTTTAGGACTAGCGGCGTTCGCCATGACCACGTTCTGCCTCAGTAGCGCGAACGCCAATATTTGGAAGGGTGCGGGTCTTGAGGCCGCGCTCGCCCTGGCGTTCTTCTACGGGGGAAGTGCGCAGTTGCTCGCAGGTATGTGGGAGTTCGTTCGTAAGAACACCTTCGCGGCGTTGGCGTTCACGTCATACGGTGCGTTCTGGCTGGCCTTTTACGCCATTGTGAAGTTCGGACTTCCCGGAGGCGGTACGGACACGGTGGGAATCTTCCTGCTGGGCTGGACCATCTTCACGCTGTACATGACGGTCGCCGCTACGAAGGTGAACAACGCTGTTCTGACGGTCTTCGTGCTGCTGTCCATCACCTTCATTTTCCTGACCATCGGAAACTGGGGCGCGGGACACACGACGCTGGTGCACATTGGTGGCTGGACGGGCATCGCCACGGCGGCTGCCGCCTGGTACGCCTCGGCGGCGGGAGTTATCAACTCCACGCACGGCAAGGTTGTGCTTCCGATAGGCCCGCGAGGCTAACGTAGGGGTCACTGGTGGCTCGCCACCGGACCCAACCGTCAACAGCGCCCGTGCCGAAAGGTTCGGGCGCTGTTGGCGTCTACGGGAGTAATAGCACTACTCTCATTTTTGGTCGACGTGCGAAGTCCGTCGAATTCTTTTCACAGCGGTTAATAGATCATCTAGAGCGGGGGACGTAATGAGTGAAGCAAGACTTGAAGCGTGGTTAGAAGAGACGCGGAGTTTTCCGCCGTCCGAAGAGTTCGCCAAACAAGCGAACGCTCAGCCCTCCATCTACGCCGAGGCGGCGGCCGACCCTCTCGCGTACTGGCGTAAGCAGGCCGATCGCCTGACCTGGACGAAGGCTCCCACCAAGACCCTCGAGTGGGATCTGCCCTTCGCCAAGTGGTTTAGCGACGGCACGTTGAACGCCTCGTACAACTGCGTCGACCGACACGTTGAAGCGGGCAAGGGTGACAAGGTGGCGTACCACTGGGTGGCCGACGCCGAAGGGGAGTCGCGGACCATCACCTACGCCGAGCTGCAGAAGATGGTGGCCAAAGCCGCCAACGCGCTGACCGAGCTGGGCGTGAAGCAGGGAGACCGGGTGGCCGTGTACATGCCCATGATTCCTGAGGCCATCGTCACCATGTTGGCCATCGTTCGCCTGGGCGCCGTGCACTCCGTGATCTTCGCGGGATTCTCGGCTGACTCACTGTCGAGTCGCATCCTGGACTCGGACTGTCAGATTGTGGTGACGGCCGACGGGGCCTTCCGCCGAGGCGCGGCCGCTCCTCTCAAGCCGGCCGTTGACGAGGCCCTGAAGAGTTGCCCCAACGTGCGGTCCGTCCTGGTAGTTCGTCGAACCGGCGGCGACGTGGAGTGGACGGAGGGACGCGACCACTGGTGGCATGACCTAGTGGATCGACAGAAGGACACGCACGCCTACGAGTCCTTCGACGCCGAGAACACCATGTTCATCATGTACACCTCGGGTACCACCGCGAAGCCCAAGGGCATCTTCCACTCAACTGGGGGGTACCTCACGCAGGCCGCGACCACCTACTACAACATCTTTGACGTAAAGCCCGACACGGACATCTGCTGGACGGCGGCCGATATTGGATGGATCACCGGACACAGCTACATCGTCTACGGTCCG